>LIQB01000018.1 GCA_001411745.2 Psychrobacter glacincola | reverse complement strand
CCCAGACCGTTTAATTAATTAAGCTTGCGCACCAATTTCTTCAGCGACAACATCCAGCGTATCGTTTAGCATCTTGATATCACCTTCGTCAAAGTCTTGCTTTTTGTCAGCAATCAAGCCACGCATGCGCTCAACATCTTCAGAAGATTTGCAGGCTTTCACATGCTTCATGATGTTGTTGTATTCATCAGCTAAAACGATGGATTGCTTTTGATCAGCAAGTGCTTGGCGTAGCTCAT
>LIQB01000017.1 GCA_001411745.2 Psychrobacter glacincola | reverse complement strand
CTCTTGCTGTTTAGTCTTAAACCCTTGCGGGTCAAGCTATCTAGCGAGCCGACTATCTTATCATAATGATTTGATTTGTCAAGCTTTTTTATGTTTTGTCTTAGCTTGGTAATCTAAGTAATAAGTTGGTTAACTTACTGCTTAGCTTCCTTTGCTGTGGGGCGTATTATATAGATTCTGGCAGGGGTGTCAACCGCTTTATCAGAGGTTTTTAGGTTTATTTGAGAAGACTTTTAATAATGCATAGTTTTCAATGGGTTA
>LIQB01000016.1 GCA_001411745.2 Psychrobacter glacincola | reverse complement strand
TGGAGGAGACGGAGAGATTCGAACTCTCGAAGGGCTACAAACCCTTGTCGGTTTTCAAGACCGGTGCATTCAACCACTCTGCCACGTCTCCATTTGTGCATTATTATAACGATAAAAAATAAAAATGCAACAAAAAAAGCCGCAATCATTAATAATGATTGCGGCTTTCGAATTTGGAGGAGACGGAGAGATTCGAACTCTCGAAGGGCTACAAACCCTTGTCGGTTTTCAAGACCGGTGCATTCAACCACTCTGCCACGTCTCCATTTGTGC
>LIQB01000015.1 GCA_001411745.2 Psychrobacter glacincola | reverse complement strand
GAACGCGGGACCAATTGATTAAAAGTCAACTGCTCTACCAACTGAGCTATCGGCCCTGAAGAGTGTATAAAAAAAGCATGGCTTTTTTAACTCTGCAAGTGAATTTACAACTTCGTAAATTCGGTGAAGTTTTCTAAAAGAAAGCTTCTTAAACTTTGTTACTTATTATGCCAATACCTGATAGGGCAATGTACATAACAAGCATAATACTAAATATGGTGGGCCGACCGCGACTCGAACGCGGGACCAATTGATTAAAAGTCAACTGCTCTACCAACTGAGCTATCGGCCCTGAAGAGTGTATAAAAAAAGCATG
>LIQB01000014.1 GCA_001411745.2 Psychrobacter glacincola | reverse complement strand
CCTGATCCCTTCCCGAACTCAGAAGTGAAACATCATTGCGCCAATGGTAGTGTGGGTTCGCCCATGTGAGAGTAGGTCATCGTCAGCTCTCTATTCTAAGTAAAACCCCCTTGCACTTTGTGTAAGGGGGTTTTCTTTGCCTACAAAAAGGTGCCAAGATAAAAAATGCCAATGCGGGTTTAAAAAATCAGCTAGAATTCGAGTTTCCTGATAGATGACTTAGAGATTAGAGACTGATTTGAACCTATTTTTTAACAATCATTACCCTGTCAGTGAATTAAATAAGCCTTATTTTAGAATAATTAAATAAATAGTTAGCTTCAAACAAGTTATTAACCCATCGAATGCCAACTCAATATAACATCTACAAGTATTTCCAGCGTTTAAACCCAAATACATCGAATCCCTATTTTCCTCTAACCCATTGAAAACTATGCATTATTAAAAGTCTTCTCAAATAAACCTAAAAACCTCTGATAAAGCGGTTGACACCCCTGCCAGAATCTATATAATACG
>LIQB01000013.1 GCA_001411745.2 Psychrobacter glacincola | reverse complement strand
TGTTTTACCGTGGTCAACGTGTCCGATTGTACCGACGTTGACGTGTGGCTTTACGCGTTCAAACTTGGCCTTTGCCATGGGTATTTCCTCTTTTTTTGGGGTCAAATGCTAAGCTCGTATAAATACGATAACAAAGACGATCTTGACCACATTAAGATAATTGTTAAAAGGGTACACATACTAATGTGCAGATATTATAAGAAAATCACCGCCAATAACAAGTCTTTTAACCAATTATTGGCGTATTCTTCTATGACAACATAGAGATAATAGCTACATTGTCATATTTAATAGACGATTACTTACTCGTCATCATCTTTATTGTTGAATTTAGAGATGATGTCAGCAGCAACTGATTTTGGAATCTCAGCGTACTTTTGGAATTCCATTGAATAAGTAGCACGGCCTTGTGACATTGAGCGCATTTGTGTGGCATAACCAAACATTTCTGCTAATGGCACTTCGGCACGGATCTGCTTAGTACCGCCAGGTAGGTCTTCCATACCCTGTACCAAACCACGACGACGGTTAAGATCGCCCATGATATCGCCCATATAATCTTCAGGCGTTTCAACTTCAACTTTCATGATTGGCTCAAGTAGCGCTGGATCTGCTGCCATGAAGCCTTTTCTGAATGCCATAGAACCAGCCATCTTAAATGATAGCTCATCCGAGTCGACGTCATGGTAAGAACCGTCATACAAGGTCGCTTTTACGCCAACCACTGGATAACCAGCAAGTACGCCATTTTTCATGCGTTCTCGGATACCTTTATCAACAGCACCATGGAATTCTTTCGGTACAGTACCACCAACAACTTCTTCAGCGAATTCATATTCAGTATCGCCCGCTGGATCAAGTGGCTCAAGACGTAACCAAACGTGACCGAATTTACCACGACCACCTGTTTGACGTACGAATTTGCCTTCTTGTTCAACCGTGTTACGAATCGTTTCACGATAAGCAACCTGCGGCGCACCGATGTTCGCTTCAACGTTAAACTCACGCTTCATACGATCAACAAGAATCTCTAGATGCAGCTCACCCATACCACTGATGATTGTCTGACCAGACTCTTCGTCAGTATGTACACGGAACGATGGATCTTCTTTCGCCAAACGACCTAAAGCGATTGACATTCTTTCTTGGTCAGCTTTGGTCTTAGGTTCAACCGCTAGGCTGATAACTGGATCTGGGAATTCCATGCGCTCAAGCGTGATAACATTTTGCTCATCACATAGCGTATCACCAGTCGTTACATCTTTCATGCCGACCAATGCAGCGATATCACCAGTACGAATTTCTTGCAACTCTTCTTGAGAGTTAGCCATCATCTGTACGATACGACCAACGCGCTCACGCTTCATTTTAACTGGGTTATAAACACTGCTGCCTTGCGTTAAAACACCTGAATAAACACGAACGAAGGTTAAGTTACCAACGAATTTGTCATTCATGATTTTAAATGCTAAAGCTGAGAATGGCGCTTCATCTGACGCTTCACGAGTGCCTTCAGTTTCATCTTTGTCATCAAGGATACCTTTAATAGCAGGTACATCCATTGGTGCTGGAAGATACTGAATAACCGCATCCAACATCTTTTGTACACCTTTGTTTTTAAAGGCAGTACCACAAAGTAATGGAATGATTTGGTTATCAATAGTCAATTGACGAATAGCAACGTTGATCTGCTCTACAGACAACTCACCATTTTCTAGATACTCATTCATCAATTCTTCTGTTGCTTCAGCCGCATTTTCTACAAGAATCTCACGATACTCTTCTGCTTTTTCTTGTAATTCAGCTGGGATTTCACGCTCTTCAAACTCCATACCTTGAGATGCTTCATCCCAATAAAGAGCCTTCATCGTAACTAGATCGATAACGCCTTCGAAGTCATCTTCTTTACCAATTGGAATAACCAATGGCACAGGATTACCGCCTAGACGAGTTTTGATCTGCTCAATAACACGATAGAAGTCAGCACCAACGCGATCCATTTTGTTTACAAATGCAAGACGTGGAACTTTATATTTATTTGCCTGACGCCATACGGTCTCAGACTGTGGCTGAACGCCGCCTACTGCACAGTAAACCATGCAAGCGCCATCAAGTACACGCATAGAACGTTCAACTTCGATCGTGAAGTCAACGTGACCTGGGGTGTCAATGATGTTGATACGATGTTCGTCAAACTGTTTTGCCATACCTGACCAAAAACAAGTCGTCGCTGCTGAGGTAATAGTAATACCGCGCTCTTGTTCTTGCTCCATCCAGTCCATAGTGGCTGCGCCATCATGTACTTCACCAAGTTTGTGACTAACACCGGTATAAAATAAAACACGCTCAGTAGTGGTTGTCTTACCAGCATCGATGTGCGCTGAGATACCAATGTTGCGATAGCGTTTTAGGGGAGTTTTACGAGCCATAGTGTTTTCCTAGGAAAAGTCGTGTATATAATAATGTATTGTGTCTCTACCTCATACTCTATGACAAAGCGGTCAGCTTCATATTACTTACTGATTATTGAGCCTAATACGGACAAAAAAAGAGCAAATACTAAGAATAGTGCGGCATCAGATTTGGGATGCTCTCTTGTGACAAGCATACTTAATTAAGAGAGACATCTTGATAGATGTCCGCCATCTCGTTGTTGATAGTCAAAAACTAGTTACAACAAGATAAATGATGGCGGCAATCAATAGAATAAATAACAATGTAAGATTAGCTGACTTCAGCCAGCTAATCTAAAGCTACTACTAATAAACAGTAGCTTAGAAGCGGTAATGAGAGAACGCTTTGTTAGCATCTGCCATGCGGTGAACTTCGTCACGCTTTTTCATAGCAGCGCCTTTGCCATCAGCAGCATCATTCAATTCGCCAGCCAAACGCAAAGCCATTGATTTTTCAGAACGCTTAGCAGCAGCTTCAGCCAACCAACGCATAGCCAAGGCAGTACGACGGGAGGGGCGTACTTCCATTGGTACTTGGTAGGTTGCACCACCAACACGGCGAGCTTTCACTTCTACCATTGGGCGTACATTTTCTAAAACTTCTTCGAAGAAAGATACTGGATCTTCGATTTTACGTTTTTCGCTTACTGTTTCAAGTGCACCGTAAACGATACGCTCAGCAGTAGATTTTTTACCATGACTCATTACATGGTTGATGAATTTTGCAACAGTTTGGCTACCAAACTTAGGATCCGGTAGGATCTCACGGGTAGCAACGACGCGACGTCTTGGCATAATAAATATCCTTTTCTTCAGGAGTGTCTGACATTCACAATCTCGCACCAATTAATATTGGATGGCGTTATATCGAGTTGTCAGTCAGCCTTACTGCACGGCGGTATGTTTTAACAGTGAATTACTAATACTGTCAACACCAGACCCATGCACAGTTAATGTTTGGTATAAAAAAGCTTAGCTAATAACGATTCGTTATTAAACTTTAGGCTTCTTAGCACCATATTTAGAGCGACCTTGCTTACGGTCTTTAACGCCTGCGCAATCTAATGCACCACGAACGGTGTGATAACGTACACCTGGTAGATCTTTCACACGACCACCACGGATAAGAACAACACTGTGCTCTTGTAGGTTATGACCTTCGCCGCCGATGTAGCTTGATACTTCATAGCCTGAAGTCAAACGTACACGACATACTTTACGCATGGCTGAGTTAGGTTTTTTAGGGGTAGTAGTATATACGCGAGTACATACACCACGACGTTGTGGGCACGCTTCCAACGCAGGAACTTTTGACTTTTCCTTGATGGTTTTGCGACCTTTACGAATCAATTGGTTAGTTGTTGCCATGAGGCATCCTTCTCCCGTTTGGTATAAAACAAAAAAATGGGGAAACGCACCATCCATCTGACTTTAATGACAGATTTTGGTACACCCATTTTTAGGACAGTGTATTATAAAGAGTTGTTGCTGCTATTTCAACCACTTATGCGTGATTGCACTTTACAACATTTGATAGATATGCATTCACCCTACTACTATAACACTTTATCTATTTTTAGTTAAAAATCAGCTAAAAAGTAGATTGTCATAGATTATATCGAAAGTAGCGTCACGAACGATTTAAATAGGATATTTAACTATAAATAAATAGCAATTTATAAATACTAAATGGCGATATTATCTTGTTTTTCAAGAGAAAGAAGACACTATCGCCAAAATTGGTAGTAGATATCCAGCTCATAATCCTTCTATGATATAAGCTGGCTGAAGAAAGAAAACAGGTAAGTCTGATTATTTAGGCGCTCTTATTTGCTTTTCTTGTTAGCCGTCTTGTTTGATTTGCTGTCAGAGGATTTGTTCTGACTGCCTTGCTTGTCATTGTCGTCTTTCTGCGTTTTTTTTACGACCTTTTCATCAGTTTCTTGATGGTTGTTTTTTTCTTCATCAGTATCTTTCTTGCTATCGGTATCCTTGCTTGACTCTTTCTCAGCATCTTGCTGCTTGTCATTGTCAGCTGTTTTGTTTACCTTAGCTTCATTACCGCTATCATCAGTGATTGCACGATTGGCAAGTTTGGCTTCTGGGGCAAAAGTCGCTTGAGCCACGCCAATCACTTCATCAATGAGCTGGCTGTTGTAGCGCATACCAACGATAACAGCGGTAACTGGTAAGAATTTGCGTATCCACGTTAAATTGATTTTATCCAAGTCAATACCGACCTGACTGGCAATGCTGTCAACTTGTTCTGCATAAAAGTTGACGTTTTTATCCTTTAGACCTAGGTTTTTTAGCTCATTGTGTAGACCACTGCTTTGGGCATTATCCAATAAACCTTTACCGATACCAATACCTGCTAGCAATGCTTGTTTTTCTTGCATCTTACTTAGATCAGCATTTGCTAGCAGCTCATAAGCCATCTTGACGCCTTGCTTACCTGTGAGTGGTTTATTGTAGACAGCACCCAACTGATAGACGGTACGTAACGATACCAATAAAAGCCAAAGCGTATCAGCCAGCAGACCAGGAAGCCCAGCCAAACCTGTTAGGCCCCCTATCGTTGCCAATGCACGATTTTGATTGGCGATATCAGTGGCTAATGCATAACGCTCTTCATCATCCAAGCTTGCGATATTGGCGAAACGATGCTCATTAGGTAAATCAATCTGACTCCAGTTAGAAGCAAGATTTGCCACTTGTGCAAAAGCGCCATCGACCGTCGACTGAAAAAAACTGTTTGGCACTACTTTTTTGGCATATTTACCATAAGTGGCAAAACGTGGCCCTAACAATTGCTGAGTGGCTTTTAACGTTTGCTCACGGAACAAATCCTGCTGATAGTCTTCATCGCCTAAGTTGACTGCTTTGTATTGACGCGGTTTTCCCGTCTTAGCATTCATGCTATCAATCATAGCGCCCATGCGCTCTAGATTATTGCGAGTAAAAGAGCCAACGGTAGTGATACCTTTAGAGAGAGTGCTACGCTTCGCCATCGTGATGTCCTTAATGTGATGAGTAATTTTGTTTTATTGTAAGCGATTTATAATAATAGATGTGCCATTCTAGTCAATCACTATAATCGATGTCAGTGCGAACAATGTTATCGCAATCACAAATTTTGTATCCAAAAGTATCACTTAATGTATGATTGATACCATTGTGCAAGCTGTCTTAAGCCAAATAGTCTTTATAGATAACTTTAGACAGCAAGCGCGATTTTGTCGTTATTTTGCACTTGTACAAAGATTTTGGGCGCTCGATACGTTATCATGTGCCATAACTCACAGTACACTTGTACTTCTATTTATAAGTAGTCCGTTACTTATAGATAATCTGTTACCAAGCATATAGTTTTACTATGATCATCACAATGATTGTAAAATGAGACTTTAACGCTCAATACATTCTAATATTAAATAATAGAAATACATACTTAAAAACGATTATTAAAAGTAATTGTGAAAAATCGTTACTCATAAGGAATAGAATATGCGCCGCGTTGTTATCACTGGAGCAGGGATCGTCTCTTGTATCGGACATGATTTAGCCACGGTTACTGCCGCTCTAAAGCAAGGGCAGTCTGGCATTACATTTAATGAGGCTTATGCTGAGCATGGGTTTAAATCACACGTTAGCGGTAGTATCGACCAGTCAACGCTTGATACCAGTGGTATCGATCGTAAGTTGAAGCGGTTTTTTAGTGATGCCAGTCTATACGCTTATGTCAGTGCTTTAAACGCCATTGAGCAGTCTGGTTTGTCGCTTGAAACCATCAATAATAATCCACGCGTGGGCGTGGTCGCAAGCTCTGGCGGCGCATCGACAGAGAATATTGTCAATGCCATAGATGCCATGCGGGATAAAGGTCTGCGCGGTGTCGGCGCGATGGCTGTGCCAAAAACGATGGGCAGCTCAGTATCAGCGGCGCTTGCTACCGGTCTAAAAATCCAAGGCATATCATACTCGCTCACCTCTGCTTGTGCCACCTCAACCCATTGCATCGGTCATGCGGCTGAACTTATTCAGTTAGGCAAAGCAGATGTGATACTCGCGGGTGGTAGTGAAGCGGAACATTGGACACAGTCTTGTATGTTTGATGCGATGGGTGCAGTCAGTACGCAGTATAATGAGACACCGCAGCGCGCCTCAAGAGCTTATGATAAAGATCGTGATGGCTTTGTGATTGCTGCTGGTGGTGCGATGGTAGTGGTTGAAAGTCTAGAGCATGCCCAAGCACGTGGTGCCAATATACTGGCTGAAATCGTCGGTTATGGTGCCAGCTCTGATGGCGCTGAAATGGTTGCGCCAAGTGGTGAAGGTGCCGTGCGCTGTATGCAGCAAGCACTGGCCGAAGCTGGTTTGCAAACTGTCGACTATATCAATAGCCACGGTACTAGTACGCCACTTGGTGACATCACTGAGCTTAAAGCCATTGCTAAAGCATTTGGCGATGATATCAGTCAAGTACCTGCGATCAGCTCTACTAAATCTATGACAGGTCATAGCCTTGGTGCCGTTGGTGCGCAAGAGCTGATTTATTGCTTATTGATGCTACAAGAAGGCTTCATTGCGCCCAGTATCAATGTTGATAATTTAGACCCTGCGGCTGAAGGCTTTGATATTGTCACCGAAATGCGTGAAGCCAAGCTTGAGACACTAATGAGCAACAGCTTTGGCTTTGGCGGTACTAATGCCACATTAATCATTAAAAAGTTTGACGCCTAACTATGCTCGCAGCACATCCTCTCAAAACTGAGCAAATAATGTCTGATCCATCGCCAGCTACTAAACCTAGCTGGCGTTTTGGTGACCTATCGGCTGCAGAACTTATGCCGCTGTTACAGCAGTATTTAATCGCACAAGATACTGAGGCAAACTGGCAATTGGTTTGGCTCAATAATGATGGCCGACCGGTGATTGGCTTATTGCCAAAAGTAAGCTGGTCTGTTTATGATTGCGCTGAAAACACGCCAGATTCGGACGAACAAGCAGCCCTTTATCAAGTCACAAAAACCTATCGTGACGTCGTTCACAATGATATCACTAGCACTCATATGAGTTATAGCGACTGGCAAGATGAATTAATCAGTTATAGTCAAACTTATGATACTGATAATGAAAACTCAGAATCAGTAAGCGATTTAAATGAAAAACCAAGTTATTATAATGGTCTGATAGGTTTTATTGGTTATGATATTGCGGCTCATGAGCTAAGCCCAGCCGCCAAAATTGAGCGAGCAGCACAGCCTTGTGCCGTATTAGGACATTACGATATTTACCTAAGACCTGATGGAAATGATGGCAACACAGGTTGGAAATTAACGATAAAGGCAACTGCTAACGACTCTGAAAACGACTTTAATAGTCAGCAAAAAAATAAAATTATCACGGCACTTGTCTCTTATTTAAATATAGTAGATAAAAAGCTGGCTGATGACTGTCTCAATAAAACGCAACTGACAGCATCATCAACGCCTGCTCCTTTAGTATTAAAATCACGATGGCGCAAACAAGACTATCAACAAGCATTCAATCAAACCCAAAACTATCTACAGCAAGGCGACTGTTATCAAATCAACCTAACCCAAGAATGGCAAGGTTTTTTTGATCATAATCCCAACCAGAATGAAACCTTGCCGATGCTGATTGATTATTTACCTGCTTTACATCGTAATACCCGAGCACCTTTTGCCGGATACTTAGCGGTTAATCCCTTTAACCGTGAAATCAAAGATAATACGTCCCAGCATCCGTTTGAATTATTGAGCTGCTCGCCTGAGTTGTTCTTTACATTTACCAAGGATATCGATACTGGTAAGCACCATATCATCACTAAGCCCATCAAAGGGACCATGCCGCGCAGCACCAATATTCAACAAGACCATGCTTATAAACAGCAACTGACTGATAGTGAAAAGGATCGCGCCGAAAATGTGATGATTGTCGATTTATTGCGTAATGACTTGGGTAAATATGCCAAGATAGGTAGCGTAAAAGTGCCGCAGTTATTCGCGATTGAGAGTTTTAGTAATGTGCACCATATGGTCAGCACCATTACCGCAGAATTACAGACGGACACTCACCCACTCGCCGTTTTGTTTGGTAGTTTGCCTGCTGGCTCAATTACTGGCACACCAAAAAAGCGAGCGGTTGAAATTATATCTGAGCTAGAAACTGCGCCGCGCGGTGCTTATTGCGGCACATTGGGCTATATGAACTTTGATGGTAGTGGTCAATGGAATGTACTCATTCGTACGCTGCAAGCTAACACTTCATCACATAATGAGTTGGATAAAAAAAGACATATTAGCTTATGGGCAGGCGGTGGTATCACTGTCGCCTCTGATTGCGATGCTGAATACCAAGAATGTTTGGATAAAGTCGGTAATCTATTAAGCGTTTTAACTCAAGAAAATACCCACAAATATCCTTAAGGTTGTTCTAAAAGTACGACCAAAGAAATCCATAAAAAAGCCTGCGCAACACAATGTTGGCAGGCTTTTTTATCAATATAAGCATCGTCATTCAATTATTAACTGTCAAAATCGCGAACCAGATATTAATCAGTAATAATTTCAGCCTCTTTCTGCAACGTCTGTAAAGCATCTATCAAACGGCTGTTTTGCTCTGCTGTACCGGTAGTAATACGCAAATACTCATTGATGCGTGGCTTGTCAAAATGACGGACGATGATGCCTTGCTCACGTAACGCATTCGCTACCATATTGGCATTACCGCCTTTAGGACGGGCAAAAACAAAGTTGGCATGCGATGGCAACACATCAAAACCTAACACTGTCAGCTCTGCTGTCAGAGAGTGGCGTAAGTCGATGACTTGCTGGCAGGTCTGGGTAAAATACTCAACATCCAATACACTGGCAGTCGCCCCTACTTGCGCCAGCTTATCCAGTGGATAGCTATTAAAGCTGTTTTTCATACGGGTTAAGGCTTCAATCAATGAGGCATTACCAAAAGCCATACCAACGCGTAATCCAGCAAGCGAACGTGACTTTGAAAAAGTTTGGGTCACGAGAATATTGTCAAACTCATTGATTAAACTCACTGCTGAAATTTCTGTATCTGAGCTACCGTCAACTGCCCGCGCAAAATCAATATAAGCTTCATCAATCACAATCACTGAGTTTGAGTGCTCACTAGCCAGCTTGCGAATATCGGCAAGCGATAATAGCAGTCCAGTTGGGGCATTTGGATTGGCAATGATGATGCCGCTACAAGGCTGGCGATAGGCATCAGGGTCAATACTAAAATCTTCTTCCAAGGCAATTTGTACCAGCTCGATACCAAAGGTCTGCGCATAGACTGGATAGAAACTATAGCTGATATCAGGTGCTAAAACAGGTCGCTCTTTTAGGAAAAAGCTGGCAAATACTAGCGCCAATACTTCATCAGAGCCATTGCCAACAAACACTTGGTTGATATCAATATCATAAAGTTGTGCCAATGCGGCACGCAAATCATCAGACTCAGGCGCTGGATATAAACGCAGATCATCCGCTTGCTGCTCTAGAACCTTTGCGATTGCCTCGCCTACTTTTGGTGACGGCGGGAATGGGTTTTCATTGGTATTTAATTTGCATAAATTTTCATGCTGAGGCTGCTCACCAGGAACGTAAGGTGACAAATTACGCGCTTTAGATGACCAAAGTCTGGTGTCTATCTTTAACTCACTCATAAGTTATCCTACTATTAGCCACATAAATTATTAAATATAAATCTCAAAAGTACAATTCAAAAGTAATCATTAAGCCACGTTACTGATAACGATAACGGGCTGAGCGCGCATGGGCTTCTAAGTCCTCACGTTGCGCTAAAATATCTGCGGTCTCAGCCAATGGCTTACTACCGGATTCAGTACAATAAATAATAGAGGATTTCTTTTGGAAATCATAAACACCAAGCGGTGAAGAGAAACGCGCAGTGCCAGAGGTTGGCAACACGTGATTGGGTCCTGCACAGTAGTCACCAATCGCCTCAGGCGTGTGACGTCCCATGAAAATAGCACCTGCATGACGAATATCGTTGAGTAGCGCATCAGGATGATCAACTGACAACTCTAAATGTTCAGGGGCAACCCGATTAATCACCGCCATACCTTCAACGCGGTCTTTGACTAAAATAAGTGCGCCACGATTTTTTAGGGAATCGCGGGCGATATCGGCTTTTGGCAACTCTGCCAGCGCTTTTTCAATTTCAGCCGCTACGTCTGCAAGCTGCTGTTCACTGGTCGTGACAAAGATAGCTTGAGCGATACGGTCATGTTCAGCTTGTGACAATAAATCCATCGCCAACCAATCGGCGCGATCTTGCGCCTCGCCTTCTGCATAGACCAATACTTCAGAGGGACCAGCGATCATATCAATCCCAACTTGACCAAATACCGCGCGCTTTGCCGCTGCAACATATTTATTACCAGGGCCAGTGATCTTATCCACCGCTGGAATCGTTTCGGTACCATATGCCAAGGCAGCAACCGCTTGCGCACCGCCGATGGTAAAGACACGGTCGACTTGTGCCAAATGCGCAGCTGCCAATACCAATGGATTGAGCACGCCTTTTGGCGCTGGCACCACCATGATGACCTCTTTAACACCCGCCACTTTGGCAGGAATGGCATTCATCAATACAGAAGATGGATAAGAGGCCAAGCCCCCGGGCACATAAATACCAACGCGATCAAGCGGCGTCACTTTTTGACCCAAGCGATTACCAAGCTCATCTTCATACTGCCAAGTCTCTTGTACTTGGCGCTCATGAAAGGTCTGCACACGCGTTGCTGCGGTGGTCAATGCCAATTTCACTGTATCATCAAGATTCGCAAACGCTTCAGCAAGCGCCTCTTTAGACAGCTCTAGCTCTTGCATTGTCGTCGCTGGATGCTGATCGAATTGCTGGGTTAACGCCAGTACGACGCGATCGCCATCATGCCGAACTTGCGCGATGATATCATCAACGGTCTTAAGTAAATCGGCATCATTGACGGTTTCAAAGGCAAGTAACTCTGTCAATTGACTGTCAAAATCGGCATCTTGGGTACTTAGTTGGCGCATGACTTAATCCTATATCTGAGCATAAAAGACTGCTGAAAATTAGCGATGTAAAAATGAGGGGTCTTGAGTATTAATAATAATTGTGATGGCTGATATACCAGTTTCTATATATTTAGTTTGTTCAGATTATACTAACCTCATACTTTCTGGCAAGCAAATACAACAAAACCAGTTTAGCACGCTATATCTATCTTATAGCGCTAAACTGGTTTAAAAATTTGTATGACAATGCTTAAGATTACCAATGATTAGTATCGTTTGATAAAGCATTGATTCATTAGGAATTAATTTATGAAGCGCTGGCAATACTGTTTTTGAAGCTATCTAAAATCGGCTCAAGTAACGCAAATTTACGCTTGTAGCTCACTTGATTGACGATAAGGCGTGAGGACACATCGCAAATATGATCGCGTGCTTCAAGACCGTTGGCGCGCAACGTATTACCTGTATCAACCACATCGACGATCAAATCACCCAATCCGACCAACGGCGCAAGCTCCATAGAGCCATACAGTTTAATCACATCCACTTGCTGACCTTGGCTGGCAAAGTAAGCGCGGGCAACATTGACGTATTTGGTCGCAATACGAAGGCGACGATTGGGTAGCGGCGCATCTTTTACGCCAGCTGTCATCAACTTACACTGAGCAATTTGCAAATCAAGCAATTCATAGACATGGTTGGCACCATGTTCAAGCAACACATCTTTACCCGCCACCCCAAAGTCAGCCGCACCATGCTCAACGTAGGTTGGCACATCACTGGCACGCAAAATTAATACACGCACATTGGGGTTTGAGGTTGGAAAAATAAGTTTGCGTGAGGCTTCAGGATCTTCTAATAACTCAACACCAGCTGCGCGTAGCAATGGCATGGTCTCTTCTAGAATACGACCTTTTGATAAGGCCAGTGTTAAGCCTGAAAACTCATCATTTACTTCATTTAATAAACCATCATTTGGTAGGCTATTGCTTGCTTCAGTCATAATGACATCGTGTCCATGTGCAGTTAACACCCCCGCTGAAGGGGGCTTTTATTGGTAGGTTACTAATAGTGGTAGATTGCTAAGCTATTCATATCAACGCCAATCGTATCAATCATTGAGGTCATGGATTTGATAAGAAAATCGATATTAGTCATTAGTATTGATACGTTCGATATTGACCCCAAGCGCACGCAGCTTTTCTTCGACATGCTCATAGCCACGATCGATATGATAAATGCGGTCGATTAAACTTTCACCTTCAGCAGTTGCCGCTGCCATCACCAATGACATAGACGCACGTAAATCAGTCGCCATCACAGGGGCAGCGGTGAAGTTTTCGACGCCTTTTACTACGGCCGTATGACCATCTACTTGGATAGAAGCGCCTAGACGATTAAGCTCAGGGACATGCATATAGCGGTTTTCAAAAATGTTTTCGATAAAGGTACTCGTACCATCCGCCAGACACGCAATAGCCATGACCTGCGCTTGCATATCTGTTGGGAAACCTGGATGCGGCTGAGTACGGATATCAACCGCTTTAGGGCGACCTTTCATCTGCGCACGAATCCAATCGTCACCGCTGGTAATAATGGCACCCATGTCTTCGAATTTTTCTAACACAGGTGTTAGTAATAGCGCAGAGGTGTTTTTAGTCAACACATCGCCACGCGTCATGAGTGCGCCAGCAAGGTAAGAGCCAGTTTCGATACGGTCTGGCACCACTGAATACTCACAACCATGTAAGCGCTCAACGCCTTCGATGGTCATAATCGAAGTGCCGATACCGCTGATTTTAGCACCCATCGCGACCAACATATTGGCCAAATCAACGACTTCTGGCTCAAGTGCACAATTACCTAAAACGGTCGTACCTTTGGCAAGTGCGGCTGCCATAATGACGTTTTCAGTACCGCCCACGGTAATCATATCAAAAGAGTAATTACAGCCAATCAGCTTGCCGCCTTTTGGCGCTCGTGCTTTTACGTAGCCATTTTCGACACTAATGTCAGCACCCATCGCCTCAAAGGCTTTTAGATGTTGGTCAACAGGACGTGAACCAATGGCACAGCCGCCGGGCAATGACACTTCTGCCTCACCAAAACGTGCCAGCAATGGTCCAAGCACTAAAATCGAGGCGCGCATAGTCTTTACTAAATCATACGGTGCATAGAAATTATCGATATTTTTGGTATCGCAGGTGACAGTATCGTCCTGCTTTTGGATTTTGATACCCATGCCACCGATCAATTCAATCAACGTCCGCACATCTTGTAACGATGGCACATTGTGCAATGTCGTTGGCGTCTCGGCCAATATCATAGCGGCAAGTAACGGCAAAGCAGCATTTTTGGCGCCTGAGATAGTAACTTCCCCTGCGATACGACTACTACCAGTGATTAAAAATTGATCCATAGAAGTGACAACCTAACGATGAGTATTAAAATAGTGAAAATCAGACCAATCACACCCAGCCAATATAATAGCCAGTCTAATAAGCCCAATCATATGTATAACGGTCTAGCCTTTGGATTGAACGTCCCATTCAGCAGGCGTCAGCGCTTGAATATTGAGCGCATGAATATCGCCACTGGCGATCTTATCATTGACTAATGCATAAATAGCCTGCTGACGTTGCACGGCACGCTTACCTTCAAAGCTTGCATCAACCACGCGTACATCAAACTTATTACCTTGATTGGCAGCTTGAATAAAAGCGTCTGGGAAGTGAGTCTGTAAAAATGCAATCAAATCGTCAGCGTTCATGCTCATAGAATATTCTGCCTTAAAGTGTCAGATAGGGTATAGATTTAAAGTGACGACATTATAACAAGAGTTTAAGCATCTTACAGTACTGTCTTACGCAACTGCACCTAACTTCTGATTGCCGTCCATTATTTGAGCATTTTATCCAAGTACGTCAGTACTTGCGCGCGTACATCATTGACCCAACGTAGCGGCGGTGCCATCGCACCAATACTGGTCGCATGACTGGCACCTTTTATTTCACCGTTTTCTACGGTGACGCCCGCCTCTTGCAACGCTTTGGTCATTTTAATCGTATTGGTCGCATACACCACTTTGTCTTTTTCGGCAGTCAACAATAAATACGGGGGCTGCTCACCTTTGATTTGACGGTCTGGCATAACGTCGTCTGGCGTAGCATCAGCAGCAAAGGCGGTGGCGCTATCAAATTTACGGAAGTCATAACTATAAGGACCAGCAATACCCACGACCGCGGTAATATCTTTTGGCTTAATACCATAAGGCGCTAAAAAATCTTCATTGGCGACCGCTGCAACTGCGTTAAATGCACCAGCAGAATGTCCAATTACCGCCAAGCGTTTAGGATCAGCATGTAAGCTCGGAGCATTATTGATACTCCAAGCAATCGCTTGCGCCGTATCTTTGACATAATCAGGGTACACATGCTCAGGCGCTTTACGATAATTAATTACGGCGGTGACATAACCTGCTTGCGCCAAACTCTGACCAACAAAGGCATACTGTTCTTTATTACCACTCTCCCATGAGCCACCGTGGACAAACACCACCATCGGATAGCTATCATTAATCGCACCATCATTGATAGCGCTTTGAGCTTTCATCGCTTGTGCTAATGGCTTGGGATAATAAATATCCAAATCTTGATCGGGCTCATCACCATAGAGAATGTTTTTGCTGACGCCAACGCCGCCACTAGCAGTAATGCCATTGACGATAGCGAGTGGCGATAGGGCTTGCGCATTCTGAGTGGCTAGGGCAACGCTACCCAGTGCTAAGGCGGCGACACCTGTGAATTTTAGAATACCTACTTTGCTAGCAGTATTATTAGTCATGCTTTCATTATTTATTTTTTGACGGCTTTTATTATATTCTAAGCGCTTGTTTGCATCCTTCATTGCCAGTATCCCTATTATATTTATACATGGATCAAAAGTAATAGAGTTGAGACAGCCCTTTTATAAAATAAGCACTAATACTGTCTTGTCTATTCTTCGCTTTTTATATCTTACTGGCTGGCTCAGAAGTTCTCGTGTTTTTCCTGTTAACAGTGTTTAGGTTTCTTGTCATTAAACACGGTTTAAACTGACGGGGCAAATAGCTTACCCTACAAGCTATTTAGCCACTGCTTTTTTGTTTTATTGATAAATAACAGCTGTGTTTTAGAACACTTTTTACTGATCTTGATACAGGTCTATATATGGGCTTGATGACGGTTGCTCAACGGTTGTGCCATCTTCGGTCACGACGATAGGAGTCGATGTGCCAACGGACGCTGGCGCTTCAGAATTATTAACGCTAGCAGCATCCACAACGACTGGCGCTGAAGCAGGATTTACCAAGTTATTTTCAGACATAATGTCGTCTTTACTTATCTTTACGCCCCTGTCATCAACGACGGTCGTTAGCAGCACCAGCTCAGTCACACCAACGGTGCTATTGGCAATATCGATTAGGTGACTCTGCTGAGTCGGTGTCATACGTCCCATGATATAAACCACGCCATCATTGGTCACGGCTTTTATCTGTGAGGCTTTGACGCCATCACTGGCGGCTACTTTTGCCAGCAGCTTTGAGGTGATATAGCCATCATGAACCGTCGAGCTATAGCCTTTAGACGCGCTGACGTTTAGCTCATTATAGACATGACGCACATCTGGCATAGAGCTGACGACTTTTTCGACTTCCACTTTGATGGCCTCAGTGGGTACTTCGCCTGTCAATAACACTTCACTATTAAAGCTATCAATACCCATACGACTGGTTTGTTGCAGGTCTTCTTTTAACCCATAAACATTGATTTTGACGGTATGTTCGATACTGCGATCCAGTAGTCGCTGCGGAATGGTACGCTCTGTCATCGGCACACCATACGTACCTTCTGTACTGTTGGTCAAATAATTGGTGGTACAGCCCGTAGTGACGATGCTGGTCATTAGCATAACGCCTATCGCGGTGCGGCGTGATGAGCCAAAAATAGCAGTGCGCAAATGCATCCGTGTCATGATTTACCTCTTAGAACATGAGTGTGACGATCGTATAAAGTCAATTGATTGAGCCAGTTTTAATCTAATAACGTTTGTTTTGACAACTGTTAATTCAGTTAATAACAACCTAGCTACTTTACTTAATTTTTACTATCAGCGGTTAGGTTTTTGGTAACGCTCACTCGATGATAAGTATTTACTACCTTCTAGTTGGGTTGCTTTTGCATCCTAATATCACGTATCTACTATAAAAGCACCTTTGAGCCATTGTGGTTGATTTTCTATATTTTGACCGCTGGTCTTAATATGATTACCTACCGTATCATAAACGATGACATCGAACCGGCAGTCATAATTCTCATACTCAGGATGCTGTTGCAAAAAATATTGCGCCGTTTTAATCACTTTACGTTGTTTGCTTGCCGTCACGCTCAGTGCAGCACCACCAAAACCTGAACGCTGCCGTTGACGCACTTCAATGAATACCAGTGTCGACCATGCTGAACCTGTCTCCAGCATAATCAAATCCAGCTCACCCACTTTGGGCTGCTGCCAGTTTTGGGCAATCAAAATCAATCCTTGCGATTGTAAAAACTCACACGCCTGCTGCTCGAACAGACTGCCTTGGCGCTGCTTTGGTGAAGTGAGGCTCAAAGGTTTATGACTGCACATAAGGTCGATAGGTCTGGTTAACATTTCAGAATTATCATAGCACATCATGCTAAACTAGCCACTTTCGCGTGCAGATGCTGGTATGGTGTTTTATGCTTTGCTTAAGTTCTATTTTTGACCAGTTTTGTCAGTCAGCGCGCCACATCATATTTTAATTCCCGCTTTTAATACTCCGAGGTTTTCATGTCCAGCCCTACCGCGATGCCAGCTTGTCTATATATCGTTGCCACGCCGATTGGCAATATGAGCGATATGACGCCGCATGCCATCGATGTTTTAAAACAAGTCGCCATCATTGCCTGTGAAGACACCCGTACCTCAGGTAAGTTATTGTCGCATTTTGGCATTGATACCAAAGGCAGTAAAGCCGACGACGAAAAAGAGTCAGAAGCTCCTAACACTAAAAATAATACCGATAATAACGTGACAGACGCTGATATCGCGACCAAGCAAAAAGGTCATAATAAGCTTTGGGCATACCATGAGCACAATAGTGCCATTCAAACACCCAAAATTATCGAGATGATCGAGCAAGGTCATTCGGTTGCTTTGATTAGTGATGCCGGTACGCCACTCATCAGTGATCCAGGTTATCAACTGGTACAAGCCGCTCATACCGCAGGCGTTAGAGTCTCTCCTATCATTGGTGCCTCCGCTGCCATTGCCGCACTGTCAGTCGCAGGATTGCCCTCAGACCGTTTTAGCTTTATTGGGTTTTTACCCGCCAAAACCCACGGTCGCCAAAAACAGCTTACGGCTCTAAACACACGTACTGAAACGTTGATATTGTATGAAGCGCCGCATCGTATTATCGCCAGTTTAGAAGACATGGCTGAGATATTTGGTGCAGACCGCGCCGTAACGTTTTGCCGTGAACTGACTAAGACCTTTGAGACTGTCCATAAAAGCACTCTTGGGGATTTGGTGGAATTTGTCAAAGCTGATGACAATCAACAGCGCGGTGAGATAGTCGTGGTCGTCGCTGGCGTGAATGTGGCGCAGGATGCGGATGACATTAGTATTCATGATAAATTATTGCAGCGCTTACTTGAGGACTTATCGGTTAAAAAAGCCGCTGCATTGGGCGCTGATATCACTGGCGTCAAAAAGAATGCGCTATATCAGCGCTTACTTGAGCTACAAGCTGAATAATTTTTGGATATTAATATTAAAGACAGTTATAAACCCATTGAGGAGAAGTGAGCAATGTACAATGTAATGGCGATAGGCAACGCATTGGTTGACCATGAATATGTATTGTCAGATGCGGCGCTAGAAGAGACTGATTTGACCAAAGGCAATATGACGCTGGCAGGTATCGACGAGCAACAGCAATTATTGGCGTATTTTAAGCTAGCAGAAATTGCACCATCAAAGCAGGCTGGTGGTGGCTCAGCGGCCAATACGATGTATACCTTTGCCAGTTTAGGCGGCAAGCCATTTTATGCCTGCCGCGTTGGTGACGATCAACAAGGCGAGTTTTACCTAAAAGACTTACATGAAGCAGGTGTTGCAACTTCAGAAAAGTCTATCCATGCAGGCGGGGTAACGGGTTCATGTGTGGTCGCAGTGACTGAAGATGGCGAGCGCACTATGCAAACTTATCTCGGTACTTCAAGCGAAATCACCGCAGAAAATGTCGATTTTGATGCACTGACACAAGCTGACTGGCTATATATAGAAGGCTACTTGGCCATGACTGAGAGTATTCAGCCTGCCATGACTCAGTTGCGTCAACAAGCAGGGATTCATTCTGCAAAAATTGCCGTAAGTTTTGCTGATCCTGCCGTGGTGAAGTTTGCCAAAGACGGTTTACTCAATATGCTGGGCAATAAAGTGGCAGTGATATTCTGTAATAGTGAGGAAGCCAAACTCTTTACGGAGAAAAAACAAGTAAAGGCAGCCGCACGCGCACTGCTTGAGTATTGTCAGACGGCAGTCGTCACTGATGGTGCCAATGGCGCAACGATCGCCCATAAAGCTGATGACAAATCAGAAATTGAGATTTATGAAGTTGCTACACCAATCGTTACTAATGTCATTGATACCAACGGTGCCGGTGATAATTATGCAGGAGCATTTTTATACGCGTTGTCGCAGCACTATAGCTTGCCTGAATGTGGTCATCTTGCCAGCGAAGTGGCGGCGCAGGTGATTCAACAGTTTGGACCACGATTGGCCTCACAAGATTATAGAGATATTGCAAAGCGTGTACTATCTGCTTAACTTATAAAAATCTGTCATTGCCGATAATAAAAAAGCCCATATCGATTGATATGGGCTTTTTTATTATTAATTATGAGACAAATTATTCAGTTCACATTGCTCAGTTCACATGGCTCAGTTCAATAAAAAGCGTTTAATACTAAGCCGAGGCTAATGCTTGCGCAAGATCCGCTTTGATATCTTCGATGTGCTCGATACCAATTGATAGACGTACCATATCAGTGCTTACCCCTGCATTTTCGAGCTCTTGCTCATTGAGCTGGCGATGCGTGGTCGTCGCTGGATGACAGGCTAATGATTTGGCATCACCGATATTCACCAAACGAGTAATCAGCTGCAGCGCATCGATAAAGCGAGCGCCAGCTTCCAAACCACCTTTAACACCAAAGGTCAAAATAGCAGAAGGCGTGCCTTTCATGTACTTCTTAGCAAGCTCATGCTCAGGATGATCTGGTAAACCCGCATATTTCACCCAAGCAACTTTATCATGGTCACGTAGATACTCTGCGACGGCTTGCGCGTTTTGCACATGACGCTCCATACGTAGGCTTAACGTCTCCATCCCTTGCAAGATACCAAAGGCATTCAACGGGCTAAGTGCCGCGCCTGTATTACGCAGTGGTGCCACACGAGCACGAGCGATAAAGGCCGCTGCACCGACATCTTTGACAAAGTTCACACCGTGATAACTATGATCTGGCGTGTTCAATAACGGAAAACGCTCAGGATAGTCGCCCCATGCGAATTTACCACTATCGACAATCGCCCCACCAATCGACGTACCCGTACCACTCATATATTTGGTCAATGAATGAATCACGACATCTGCACCAAACTCAAAAGGACGACATAACGCCGGCGTGGCAACCGTACTATCAATCACCACTGGCACACCATATTCATGTGCGATATCACTCAGCGCTTGAATATCTACGATGTTACCCAATGGATTACCGATACTTTCAGCAAAGACCATCTTAGTCTTATCATCAATCAAATCACGAATCGCCTCAGGGTTTTTGTGGTCAAAGAAGCGGACTTCTATACCTTGACGCGGCAATGCGTGGGCAAATAAATTATAAGTACCGCCGTACAAGGTCGACACAGCAACGATATTATCGCCCGCTTCACAGATGGTTTGAATCGCATAAGTAATGGCTGCCATGCCAGATGCTACGGCAAGGGCACCGATACCGCCTTCGAGCGCCGCAACGCGTTCCTCCAACACGGCATTGGTCGGGTTCATAATACGGGTATAGATATTGCCTGCAACTTTTAGATCAAACAAATCAGCACCATGCTGAGTGTTATCAAAAGCATACGAGCTGGTGTGATAAATCGGCACTGCGACCGCTTTAGTCGTTGGCTCAACGCTATAACCAGCGTGAATCGCCAAGGTCTCAAGACGTTGAGGCGTCGCTGATTTTTGGGCTGTTTGCTGGTCTGCTTGTTCGTCACTCATCATATATTCCTTTATTTCGATAAAAGTTATTAATCAATAAATGACTAATCAACAATATGTCACTGAAGATTCAGCTAAAAAACAATCTACCAAATCATAGCAATAAAAAAAGCCAAGTTCATCAAAACTTGGCTTTTTAATTAAAATAACTCTTCAGATATTACTTAACGCTTTGGCTTTTACTGAGATTTCTATTTATAGTAAGCGTTTTCGGTACGGGTATGATCGGTCTCATCAATCACTTGCGTCAACTCTGGTATTTGCTGCTTAAGTTGCACTTCAACGCCTTGACGTAAGGTCATGTCAACGGCTGAACAGCCTTGGCAACCACCACCAAACTTCAATACCGCAGTCAGACCAACGCCTTCTTCATCAATCAGCTCAAGCAACTGTACGTCACCACCATGGGCGGCCAGACCGGGATTAATCTCTGACTGCAATACGTAGTTGATGCGCTCTTCGACACTGGCATCCGCACCTACTTTAGGTACTTTAGAGTTTGGTGCACGGAAGGTCAGCTGACCACCAAAACGGTCTTTATTATAATCAATCACTGCATCCTCTAAATAAGGAACAGACGCCGCTTCGATAAAGGCAGAAAAACTGTCATACGTAAAACGCAGGTCAGCGCTATCCTCTTCGCCCGGTTGGTTATAAGCCATACAGCACTCTGCACGCGGCGTACCTGGATGCTCAACGAAAATACGCACGCCGATACCATCGGTATCCTGCTTGGATAACAAATCTGCTAAGTAGCTTTGGGCTGACTCAGTAATAGTAATATTGCTTTTTGCTACAGTTTGCTCAGTATCTAGCGCTGATTCATAGTCTGCTGACTGGTCTAGTTGGCTCTCAGCTTGGTTGTGCTCACTCATAATATGTCCTATGCGTTATGACACAAACGCTATATCTGTCATGGCTACTGTGTCGTGAATTTAAAATTAGGTAGCGGGTATAAGTTATGCGGGTTATCAATCATTACGGTCTGTTATCTTAAAATGCGGACTGCCGTTGTTATAACATTTTGCTCAATTTATAGCAGCTATTATAACGTACTCAGACGACAATTCCGACTGCGCTACTGTGAATTAAACCAAAATGCTCACAAATGACTGCTATCGGTTTTATTAATGCTTTATTAACAATGACGAAATAGTTACGATAAATAGCGCTTATCTAATGATTGATATATCCCCTACTATATAAAGACAGCTACCGTGATTATCAAGCACCTAGAACACTAACTAACCACCTACTTTCTTCCGAATACTATGGCATGTCTAACACTGTGTGAAACCATACAACCAAAGCACTTATCATGCTTGCTATTTTCTAGCGCTAGTTTTAGATCTATTTACAAGGTAAAGTGTATTGTCCTAAATATCTTCTTATAGGTTTACTTATTGATCATTATATTAGGCATTCTTGTTGCCCTTATTATAGTCGTCGCGCTTTTAGTACCGGAGGGTGTTGACTATACCAAAGCTGTAAAAGAAATTATGTCTCGCTATATCAAAATTCATGTAGCGTTGGTATTTTTTCGTAATCCATTACTCCAGTTGATATTCTTTTATATTGACTATAGAGATCGCTTAGATATCGAAGAAAAGAGGATGTTCAAACGTTATTTTATAACGCAATTTTTTAGCATCTTTATATTTATTACTATAATTTTCATTGTTAAACATTACATTTAAGCTAGCAGAAACTTCATATTTTAGTTGAATCAATCTTATGATGACACAAACACTGAATCTAGTAACGACCAAAGACGACGAACAAATCGCCGTTTGGAAGATTGTGGATAATACAAAAGACGAAACAAAGAGCGATACCTCTACCACCAATACCTTTGCCATAAAATCGCAAAACATATTTTTGACGCACGGCACGTTTTCGGACAAACAAACCTGTTTGAAAATCGCTGAGTATCTAGCCCGCCTCGGTCATCATTGCTACATCATGGAATGGCGCGGTCATGGCGCAAGCTCAATACCCAAAGAAAAATTCAATTTCGAAACGGTTGCAACCTATGACTATGAAGCGACTTTTCGCTATCTTTTTGAGGAATTAAAACTCGATAATCTACATTGCGTCACCCACAGCGGCGGCGGGGTTGGTTTAACGATGTTTTTGATCCAGCATCCCTGCTATATCGATAAAATTAATAGCGCCAGCATGTTTGCCTGCCAAGCTTATGGCGCTGCAATAAATCCGATAAATCATACTAAAATTCTTGTAGCAAAATTATTCACGCGGCTGGTTGGCTACATCCCTGCTAAAAAAATCAAGCTAGGGCCTTTTAATGAAAGCTATCATATGATGAACCAGTGGTACGACTGGAATCTACAAAAAAACTTTAACAGCAGTTTTCTTAAGCAACGTACATTTAATACAGCCAGCATGGATACATGCGCCGCTGATGATGCACCTTTAAACTACCGGCAACAGATGCCAAAAATCACGATACCCATCTATGCTATCAGCGCAAAAGGCGACAATTTCATCTCCCCTACTCGTGGTTGTCAGCTATTTTTTGAACCCTTTAAAAACCCTGCCAATATTTTTCGAGAATACTCGCTCAGCCATGGGGATTTGGACGATTATACGCACAGCCGCATTATGATCAGTCGTAACGCTGCCCACGAAATTTGGCCAACAGTTACCGCGTGGATTGAGCAGCATGCCCGTTAAAATAGCGGTGCGGTTGTAGCCTAACTACAGCATGGTACGGACTATAATCAGAAACCGCACACCTCTAAACATCTTTATACTTGTCAGCGAGTGATAGGCTGTGTCAGTATTGGCGTCATTACTTTTTACTCAATAAATTTTAACCAATGAAATATCCGTAGTAGGAAAGTGGCGTATATGAGCGAATCATCAGAGCAAAGTTCAGCTAAAGACAACAAACACTATCGTTATTTGGTTTTTATCGGGCGTTTCCAGCCCTTCCATCGTGGACATAAGGCAGTCATCGACGAAGCATTAAAGCGTGCTGATAATGTCATTATGTTGATCGGCTCTGCTAACTTACCGCGTAGTTTACGAAATCCCTTTAGCGTCGCTGAGCGTGCTGCCATGATTAAAGGCGCGTATTCAGCAGCAGAAGCAGCACGTATTCACTGCGTTGCTCTAGATGATGCACTCTACAACGACACGCGCTGGCTACAGTACGTGCAAGCAGGCGTGAAGTCTGTTACTGGTGATTTGCAAACTGATATCGGCTTGATTGGTCATTCCAAAGACAGCTCCTCGTATTATTTATCGCTATTCCCCAACTGGGCGTCCGTCTCAGTACCGAGCTATCACAATCTATCCGCTACCCCGATTCGCGATAGCTATCTAATGGGTGCGACCCCGACTCCTGAACGCACGCCTGAGTCGACGCGCAAGGTTTTGAATGACTTCAAAAAAACAGACGAATATCAAAATCTGCACGAAGAAGCCGACTTTATTGATAAATATAAAAGACAGTGGGAATCAGCGCCTTATCCACCAACCTTTATGACAGCAGATGCCCTGATTGTCCAGTCAGGACATATTCTATTGGTTGAGCGCCGCAGCATGCCAGGGCGCGGACTGTGGGCATTACCAGGCGGATTTTTGAATCCAAAAGAGACCTTATTCGATGCCTGTATCCGTGAGCTACGTGAGGAGACTCGCCTAAAAGTCCCTGAGCCAGTATTGCGCGGCTCTTGTCATAGTCAGCATACCTTTGATGACCCATATCGCTCAGCACGTGGTCGTACAATTACTCAAGCCTTTTATTTTCAACTTAAAAATGACCCAAAAGGCTTGCCAAAAGTTAAAGGCGGCGACGATGCAGCCACGGCTTTTTGGTTACCACTCGCTGAGCTTGACGCTACCATGATGTTTGAAGACCATTATGCAATTATTACTAAAATGGTTGGTTTGTAGGATTTTATCAGGCGATTATCCGATTTTTCATTAACAATTTTCCACGCCCAAGCTGATAGACAGCAAGGGCTAACCGCCGTAACTGTTCTTTCATTAACGCAGCTACGGCAACTCAAAGCAGAGGAGTTCTGTGATGTATACCAGCAATTTAAACAATTTAATTCTAAATAGCGACAGCTACAAAACCTCACATTGGGTGCAATACCCAAAAGGTAGTGAGTACCTGTCCAGCTATATTGAGGCGCGTAAAGGCGACTACGATGTGGTGTTCTTTGGCTTGCAAGCCTTTATTAAAGAATATCTAAGCACGCCAATCACTCATCAAGACATTGATGAAGCCGAAATGGTCATTCAAGCACATGGTTTAACCTTTAACCGTGCTGGCTGGGAGCGTTTGGTTGATAAACATGGCGGCTACATGCCACTGCGCATCGAAGCCATACCTGAAGGCAGCATCGTACCAGTATCCAATGTGGTCTGCCAAGTTATCAATACTGATCCAGAGTTTTATTGGCTGCCAAGCTATATCGAGACTGCCTTGCTTCGTGCCATCTGGTATCCATCAACCGTCGCTAGTGTCTCGCATTATTGCAAAGGCATCATTCGTCAAGCGTTAGAAAAATCAGCAGACAATACCGAATCGCTCACTTTTCGTTTGCACGATTTCGGCTCGCGCGGGGCATCTAGTCAAGAGTCTGTCGCGCTCGGCAGCTTAGCGCATTTGGTGAACTTTGCTGGAACCGATTCGATGACGGCGTTAGTGGCTGCCAGCCGCTGGTACCACATGGATAAAGACATGCCCGCGTTTTCTATTCCTGCCGCTGAGCATAGCACCATGACCGCGTGGGGTCGTGACGGCGAAACCGCTGCTTTTGCCAATATGATTGAGCAGTTTGGCGGCGTAGGTAAAAGCTTCTCAGTGGTCTCTGACAGCTATGACTTATGGAACGCCATTGATAATATCTGGGGCGGCAGCCTGAAAGACGACGTCAAAAATATGGGCGGCACCTTAGTCATCCGACCCGATAGTGGTGAGCCTGCCAAAGTGGTTCGCGAAGCCTTAGAGCGCTTGGCAGTAAAATTTGGAACAACGATTAATAGTAAAGGCTATAAAGTGCTGCCTGATTATGTACGTGTCATCCAAGGAGATGGCATCAGTCCGCAAAGCTTAACTAAGATCATTGATGTGGTCATGAAAGCAGGCTTTAGCGCAGATAATGTGACCTTTGGTATGGGCGGTGGTCTACTACAACAAGTCAACCGCGACACCATGAGCTGGGCGATGAAAGCCAGCGCTATCTCTATCGATGGCACATGGACAGACATCTATAAAGATCCCATTACTAGCCGCTCTAAACGCTCAAAAAAGGGACGTTTGGCGCTGGTCAAAAACAGCAATGGACAGCTAAAAACCATCAAGGCTGAAGACCTATCTGCAGACGTAGATAACCTACTGCGTGATATTTATGTCGATGGTAAATTATTAATTGAAGACAATCTCACCACTATTCGGGAGCGTGCAGGATGGTAGCAATATGATAAATAGCAATAAAATCGCCTCGGTGGCAAGAGATGTACTGCTTGCTCCTATTTATCTTTATCAAGGGCGCAAAATTAAGCGTGATACGGTACGTCTACCTGAGCCAAATGGTGAAAGGCACGGGCAAGTTCAATTAAATGACGCGATTGAGTCGATAAAAGAAGCGCACAAGCGGACATTAAACCTAATGGTCGTTGGCGATTCGGCGGCGGCTGGCGTCGGTAGTGAGACGCAGCAAGAGGCGCTTGTCGGTAACTTAATTCCTGTTTTGACGCAGCAGTCTGCTATCCAAAACCAGTTTGATACGCTGAACTGGTCATTGCAAGCGACGACGGGGCATACCAGCTTCGATATCTTGCGTAGGCTTTATGTTCTACCCGCGCCTAGCCAGCCTGTTGATGTGATGGTGCTGAGTGTCGGCGTCAACGACACCACCTCTAAAGTCTCTGTGGATAAATGGCAACAGCAAATTGAAAGTATTATCGCTATCGCTCAGCGTAAATTTGGCGTGCGAGAGTTGATTTTTTTAAGTCTGCCGCCGATGGCACAAATGCCTGCGATACCTGCCCCGCTAAGTAACTTTGTGGGTGCCAAAGCCTCTATCCTTGATAACACGTTGCAGCAAGTTTGCGCCGCTCATGATAGTGTCACCTACATGGCCACTGACTTTCCACGAATGATAGCAGAGCATTCGAACGGGTCACCAATCGATATCAAAGTGATGTTTGCCAGTGACGGTTTTCATCCTAGCAGCCTCATGTATGGCTATTGGTCGCAGCAATTGTCAGAGTTGATTATACAGTTACTGAACCCTTCCCTTTCCCCTTCCGATGCTGAGTTGACTGATTAAAAACCATTGAGGCGTTACTTCTAAAAATTTAAATAAAAAAAACCGCTGAATAGTCAGCGGTTTTTTTATGTTCTTAATACTATAGCTGTGCATGTTTGAGAAAACACATGCTCAAAATAATATCACGCAATAGGTGTGAATTATTCTGCAGCGTCAGTATCAGCAGCTTTCTTACGGCCACCAAATGCACCAAAGCGTTTGTTGAAGCTAGCAACACGGCCTTCAGTAGAAGTTTTGCGTTGTTCGCCAGTATAGAATGGATGCGACGCACTTGAGATATCAAGTGGGTAGTATGGATATTCTGACCCTTCGTATTCACGAGTGGTTTTGGTTTTAACGGTTGAACGAGTTAAGAAAAACACGTCAGCGTTAGTGTCATGGAATAAAACTTCTTGGTAATTAGGATGGATATCTTTACGCATAATAAACTCTCTATGTCCGATGTATGTATAGCACTCTTGAACACCATCTTAGACGATGTGTCAAACAAGTCATGACATACGTAACTGAGGCACTAAGGGACATTGATAAGTATGGCAGCTGCGTCACTGGCTTATTCCAGCACCCAACACCATTCCTCTGCTCACTTAGCCTTTCCCCAGCGGGAAAATCAAACCGCGATTTTAACGGTTTTTACCGCTAGACGCAAGCAGCAGTTGTGAGTGATATATGTGATAAGTTGTCACCAAAATCTCTATTTTGTTGAGAGGTATACGGTATGTAAGTATAATATCAAATTAGTTTAAATAATCAATAATTATTTTAAGTTTAGATTTAGTTAATAATTTGTTTTTAATATTTGTCATTTTTCAATAATGATGGATACCGTCTTATTACGCCTCATTAATCAAGCACCCACTATTTATAAACACTCAATAAGGACAATATAATGATAAATACTGTTATGAAGAATAGCGCAAAAGCCCTGATTATCAGCTCAGCACTGTCACTCACCACTGTTGCAAGTGCTGCATTACCTAGTCAATGGCAATTAGACGACTCGCACACCCGTGTGGGATTTTCTGTCAATCACTTAGGATTTTCAACCACCATGGGTCATTTTAACGACGTCAAAGGGGTCGTTAATTACGATGTTAAAGCACCCAGTAAAACCAATATGAGCTTCGCCATTGCAACCGATAGCATTGACACCAATTGGAATGCACGTGATGAGCATTTAAAAAAGGCTGAATTTTTTAACGTCGCCAAATATCCAACCATGACCTTTAAATCAACCAGCGTAAAATTTATAAATCCGCAACAAGCCAAGATCACAGGTGACTTTACTATGTTAGGTCAAACCAAACCATTAACTTTGGATGTGACTTTGAATAAAATCGCCAACAGCCCTCTTACCAAAGAGCCAGTTATTGGCTTCCGTGCAACGGGTAATATTGATCGCGCAGCCTATGGTATGACAGCTTTCGCGGATGGCATTACCACCAATGTCCCGATCCAAATCGATGGTGAGTTGATAGAGAAAAAAGCGCAAACCAACAAAAAATCTAAATAAGTCTAATTTTTAGCCAAGCACAAATCGCTACTTCCTCTACATACTCTACATACTCTAAAAAAAAGCAGCCATCATAATGGCTGCTTTTTTGACAATAATGAATCAACTCACTCGACATTTATATATATTCAATAAATCGCATAAATACTTTCCATTTGCTTGTTAACCTCAGTTTTTATTGTTATATTCATATATATGGATTTACGAATATAAAACATAACGCTGAGGGAGCAGAAAGATGGATACAGTACAGGTAGACTTTGCCGAGATAAATAAAGACTGGGATAAAAACATCGCTGATTATCACTTTGATATTTATCACTTATCTGGTTGGATTGCTGCGTCAGCTATTGTCGATAAAGGCACTCCTCAAGGAGTGATTGCCACTTATAACAATAAAAAAATCTTTTTACCTCTCATTATAAGAGAACTCGACTCAGAGCATTGGGATGCGACTTCTACTTATGGTTACGGCGGTCCTGTCATGGATAAGTCTCTCACTGATGCCGAATTAGACATAATATTGGCAGAAGTAAGGGGCTTTCTCTTAGCAAAAGGCTGTGTGTCTTTATTCATGCGACTGCATCCAATCATCAATAAAGAGTGGCTACCAACGGTCGGCAAAGCACTCACTCATGGATTGACATTGATGTCTGACTTGGGTAAATCTGAAGAGGAGCACTGGAGTGAGACTCAAAATCGTCATCGTAGAGGCATTAAAAAAGCCTTAAAAATGGATGTCGTGACAAAAATTGAGCGTTTAACCAGAGAGAATGCAGTGATGTTTTCCAATATTTACAAAGAAACGATGGCGCAGGTGAAGGCAGATCAGTACTACTTCTTTGATGATGATTACTTTTTTAATCTGCTCGAAAATTTGCAAGACAGAATACTACTGATAACTGCCTATCAGGATAATAAAGCGATTGGTTCTTCTATCTACACAATCTGTAAAGAATCGGGCATTATGCAATTTCATCTCGGAGGCACGCTCAACGCCTATACCCATCTACAACCTTCCAAACTTATTACCCATGTGGCTCGTGATTGGGGTCGAACCAACCATTATAAATTACTGCATCTTGGCGGCGGCGTAGGCTCTAATCTAGATTCTTTGTATGAGTATAAGAAAGGGTTTAGCTCACAAGAGTTATTATTCAAAACCTATAGACTTGTCGTTAATCCAGCAAAATACGCAGCATTAGTCGCTGATAGCTGGTTCACCGAAAATGATTTACGCTCCGACTTTTTCCCTTTATATAGAAAAGAGCCTACTAAAGAAACTATCTTGGAAATTGAACAAGCGGAAGCTTTGGCAGATATTTGATCGCGTTATTTTACGATTCTAATCATTCAAGCCAATAAAAAAGCAGCCATTACGATGGCTGCTTTTTTGATGCTAATTGTCTTTCATTTCGGTAGACAATGGGCTTACTTTACTTGGTTTTGACGATATGCCAAACGCCCAGTTTATTGTCGCCATCTTTATCGCCGACCTTGGTATCATTGGCATAGAAATACAACGGTTTACCATTTACCGCCCATTGATACTTGCCATCTTCACGTTGAAATGCTGCAAACTGCCCTGACGCTTTGGCATTACTCGGTGCCATAAATGCTGGCCAAGCAATTAGACAAGCACTACCACACTCTGATTTATTCATCCCATCTTTGTCAAAGGTATATAAGGTCATGTGATTGCTTGCATCGACTAACATGCCGTTTTTACTCGCGACTGGCGCGGTATTTTTATTGGTGGCTTGTACATCATGCATGCCAGAATCATCATTGCCGAATACATTGTTTAACGTAGTACAACCAGTAAGCGTTAAAACACCGGTGAGAGCCGATAATATAAGCATACGTTTCATAATAACTTCCTTGTCATTTTGATTGTGATTGTCATCATAAGTTTTTATTTGGATTTTTCTCATCGTCAGACGATTTAAACGGCAAAAAAACCCTACTGCTGACTTTGAGCAGTTTTAATATAGCATATGCAACAGCACAGTCGTTTCTATCCATATATAAATTTACAAAAGCTTATATATTTGCAAATTGGTTAAACTGGCATAGCCATTCATTGACAAAACTCACGTATCTACTTACGTATTTGCCGTCATATTGGTTGTCATTTTTCGTAGAATACTCTATACACATTAAGAATTACTACACAATGACAAATATGACCCTTGCGGCTTCATATGCATATTGAACTTGACGTCCTTTGCACGCATATCGATAGTTATAAACGGCTTAGAACAACATCCATTAGGACAAAAATTTTAAAATAAGATTTTAGAATAAAACATTTAACAAATACACCGAGCATGACCTGCTGTAACTGCTATTAAGGATATAACAACGACAATGACTCACTCTTTCATTAAAAACCCAGTGAAAAACCAAGCGCACTCTGCCAAACGTGTCGGTATTCTTGGTGGCGGTACGGCAGGAGCAACCATTGCTATCCGCCTTGCGGCATTGGGGCTTGAAACTTATGTATTTGAAAAAAACAAATCGCTGATTGATGGTCCACCGATGTGTCACTTGCATGCTGGCGGCAATCTATACCGCGAGATTCCTGATGAAGATTGTGTGGCTCTCCTCAAACAATGTATCGATATATTGCGCCTTTATCCTTATACCATCGATGTTCGCCCAACAGTATTTGCCGTACCAACTCGCGATGAGGGCTTGCCAGAAGACTTGCTACCACGTCTTGATATCTTGACTGATGCGTATCGTAAGCTTATCGCCGAAGATGCTAATAACAAAGTGTTGGGCGAACCTGAAAACTACTATCAGCTTTATAGTCATGAGCAACTCATTGCGCTGTCAGAACGTGAACAAGTCACTGTGCCGCGCTCGGTTGATGAATGGATGATACCAGTCGCTAAGTATTTGGACTTAAATAAAGTCAAGTTTCCACTGATTGTCGTGCAAGAGTACGGCTGGAATATTTTCCGTTTAGCAGCCTCTGCACAATTGGCATTAGCAGATTATGAGCATGCTCACGTCTTTACCGATACACAGGTTAAGCAAGTCATGCCTGTTGATTGTGAAAACTGCTCAAACGCAGACCATCATGTCACTAAATGGCGTATTGATTATCAACGAGCTGCCAGCTCTGAAAATCAGCTTACAACCAAATTTGCAACTGAAAATACAACCGAATCTATCGAAGTGGATTACTTAATCAACGCTTGCGGTTTTCGTACTGGCGTCATCGATGATATGGTCGGGGTCAAAGTCACGCGTATGGTCGAGTTTAAATCGTCTTATATTACCCACTGGGATGATACCGGCGGACAGATACCAGAGATTATCGTTTATGGCAGTCGCGGCACACCAGAAGGCATGGCACAACTCACGCCTTACCCCGGTGGTTATTTTCAAATACATGGCATGAGCAAATTTATCACGCTATTCGATGATGGCTTGGTCGCCTCTAGCAAAGACAGCGCCCAACCTAAGCTGCCGCCGCAGTATGTGCACTATATCGAAGATGGCTGGGATAAAGCACCGTTACAAGCGCGTAGTCAGCAAGCGATTGATTATGTGGCGGAGTTTGTACCAACCTTCCATAGCGCACGTACGGTCGGTAACGCGCTATATGGTGGGCAGCAAATTCCTGGTGAGGACGATACGCTGCGAGTAGCTGATGTGAGCTTGTACTCTAATATTCGCTATGCTCGTGCAGAAAACGTCAAAGCATCCTCGACTTTGATTGCTGCCGATCAAATCGTTGATGAATTGACTGAACTTGGCTTAATCGATCATGACACGCCAGCCAACCGCAATCGTTATGCTCATAATTGGGCGTATTTGACAAAACACGATAGCATGGCGATTGATAAAGTCGCGCGTACATTGGCTGAGCAACGAGGCTTTCCATTAGCAATGGCTGATGTGAATCACGGTATTGGCGAGACAACTTTAAAGGGTTTCAACACGGCTAATGATGCAAGTGCTACTGAGATATAAAAAGCGTTCTATTAAAAATTGAACAAAAAAAGGAGAGAAGGGCTAACAATCAGCCCTTCTCTCCTTTTTTATAGATGAAAACATTTATATATAAAAGTATTCATCTATAGAAATACGTACTCTTAATTACCAGCCATTTTTTCAGTATCGACTGCATCGTCTATTTTTACGACTGTTTTTAATAGCTCAATAGCTTCATTAATCGTGTTACATACCACCAAACGCTCCAGATCTTCTTGCTTCATAAAACCTTGGTCAGCCGTATATTTTAAGTGCTCGATCATACGATCATAGAAACCATTGATATTCAAAATAATCATCGGTTTTTCATGTTGATAGAGCTGACGCCACGTGGCGATTTCCATAATTTCCTCTAAAGTACCAAGCCCGCCCGGCAAGGTAATAAAAGCATCTGCATACTCCGCCATCACGGTTTTGCGAGTGTGCATGGTATCTGTCAGATGCAGGCGAGTCAGCTGCTCATGAGCAATCTCATGTTTGAGCATAAAGGTTGGAATCACACCGACCGCTTGTGCGCCGCCTTGAATCACTTCATCTGCAACGGCACCCATCAGCCCGATGCTCGCGCCGCCGTAGACCAAACCCATGCCATTGTCAGCAAGCGCACTACCCAACTCGCGGGCTGCCTGCTCGTAGACTTCATTATTGCCCAAACGCGAACCACAATAAACCGCTACCAACGGCATCGTTAACGTTGATTTATCCACTGCTTTTTCAATATTGGTAATATCTTGACTGGTAATGACTTCATAAGTGTCATTGTTAATTTTCATTTGCATATAGCTTCCTTAATTTTTATATCGATTGTTTTTGTTAAATACTCGTTAAAACCCTAATGGATAATACCACCCCAGATAAATAGCATAGAACTTGAAAGTCACAATTGAACGCCTTGCTTGCCAGCATTTATCTTAACATAAGCGATGCTATCAGGTGGCTATCAGCTAATTTAAGCGGTTTATCACTACGTAATGACTACATTTTAAGAGCAGATTATTGATAAATAATTGCAAATAAATAACCACTCCACACCGCATAGAACCCTAACAATATGAAGGTTACAGCATGGAAAATAAACAGTATCAGACGGATATTTATTCACTGAGTATCATGACTGAGCGCAATCAGGCATTGGCAGCGACTGTCTATCGCCCTAAAAATGAGGTAAAAAAAGCGGTTATGATCGCGCCAGCAACGGGTATCAAGCGCCAGTTTTATCACAATTTTGCCACTCACTTAGCAGAAAATGGCTTTGGTGTACTAACCTTTGACAATGAAGGCATTGGTGAATCGCTGTCGTCTGCATTGGCTAAATGCGATGCATCGCTGATTAGCTGGGGTCGCCATGATATGCCAGCCGTCCTTGATGCGTTGCAAGATGAATTTGCCGACGCCACTTATCATTTAATTGGTCATAGTGCAGGCGGTCAGCTGATAGGTTTGATGCCAAATTATAGTGCGCTCGCTTCAGTGTTCAATGTCGCCTGCTCATCAGGTCGTATTAAAAATATGAGCATGCCCTATAAATTCAAAGCGATGGGTTTTATGGATGCCTTTATTCCACTCGCCAACTTGGCGTTAGGGTACACGCCGTCAGATAAAATTGGTATGGGCGAACCGCTACCACGGGGCGTGTCTCGGCAGTGGCGCGAATGGTGTAATGGCGCAGGCTATATCAAAACAGCCTTTGGCAAAAGTATACAAAAGCACTTTTACAATGACATTACTATGCCCTCATTATGGCTGGGGTTTAGTGATGATGACATTGCCAATAGCAAAAATATGGATGATATGATTCGTGTTTTTACTAAAATGCCAGTCGAAAAGCACTTTTTAGATCCCAAAGACTTTGGTCTAAACAGCATCGGTCATATGCGCTATTTTAGTAGCAGAACCAACGCTAAAGCACCGCAGCTTTGGCAAATGGCAGTCGATTGGCTAGCTAAGCAGCAATAAGTTCGGTTTAGTTAACCTATTCAAGTGCAATTCTATTTAGGGCGTATTTTTTGCTGCCTGTTCTGCTTTAACACGCTTGGTTAAGGCAGAATAAAGCGACGGCTGTATGTTATGGATATTACCCAGCATCCATTTTACGTAGCTGATGGGCACGTCTTTAATCAGCGTGCCTTTATGTTTACCAAAGGGCATTTTGCTCACTGGATTGGCTTTATTAGCGATAGCATGGACAGCAGCAAAATCCGTCGGTGCAATGGCTAGGCGCTCACAACACGCCTGATAAAGCAGATAACACATACGCGCATCGCCCAGCGCATCATGAGCGGCAATCGTCATCCTGCTTGCTTCCTCTTTGCCTAATAATTGCGCGATACATTTGGACTGACCATAAGCACTCCACTCTGGAAAAGCCACACGCGCCAACCGAACCGTACATATCAACTTAGTAGACGGACTGCCAATAACCCGCCAATCAAAGCGGACGTTATGACCAATCAAATACTGCGGCAACTCAAACGCCTCTAAATCAAAGCGCTCAAGACCAGCGACATCCTCATCAGTAATGCCATGAATTCTAATGACAACTGGTGATATCGAACGACCACTATTAAAGTACTTCATCCACTCAAAACCCGTCATCGCATTAATAGTCGCCACTTGAATCGGACGCGGATCACGACCTTGGTCGGTTTCGGTATCGATAATCAGCGCAGTGTCAGTCATAAAGATTCAGCCATAGATAACAATAATAGATGGATAGCAACATTGGTATTTTATGTAACGTTTTAAAAATACGTAAACTTTAAAAGAAACGTTATATTTATAGGGATAAAAACCTGAGATAACAATGGCATACAAAGAATAGACGACTTCACTTATATAATAATAAGGGAAACTAATTTAAAAAACTAAAGAGAGATAGATGCCAGCAGATAGCAGTAACCCGCAATTAAAACAAAAGAAAAGGCTAACTTTTTTAAGCCGTGTACTCAGTGTGCTCATTAAAGCGGCTGTATTGTTGATGCTATTATTTGTATTTGATAGGCTCTTACCCAGTATCAGCCAACAAACTCAGTCATTTGTGATGGCAAAATGGCAACAGCTCAGCTTATTACAGCAAGAACTACCGACGGAAAACAGCTTACCCAGTCCACTTCCAGAACAACATCTAACAGATACATGGGGCGCTGCACGCAGTCAAGGTCGCAGTCATGAAGGTATCGATATCTTTGCCGCACGAGGCACACCAATACGAGCCACGACACAAGGCATCGTCAGCAAAGTTGGTGAAAATACGTTAGGCGGTCGTGTGGTGGTCGTGGTTGGACCAGGCGGCGCAGGGCATTATTATGCGCATTTAGAAGATTATGCAGATATTAGTCCAAACGACTGGGTTAATGCCGGCGATATCATCGGCTACGTCGGCGACAGTGGCAATGCAAAAGGTACGCCGCCACATGTGCATTACGGTATTTATATCAGCGGCAGTGCAGTGAACCCCTATCCACTTTTACAAAAAAATTAGGGTATCGCAGCTGATCTAATGTGGGCAGCTGGAAATACCATGCTGAACGTCGAGCCTACCCCTTCTACTGATTCAATTTGTAAATTGGCTTCATGCTGATATAAAACGTGTTTAACGATTGCCAAACCTAGCCCTGTGCCGCCAGTCGCCCGACTACGACCTTTATCAATACGATAAAAGCGCTCCGTCAACCGTGCGATATGCTCAGGTGCAATACCAATACCGTTGTCTTCGACGGCAAATCGGCAACCTTCTGACGTTTTTGTCCAACTAATGGCGATATTACCGCCCTTGGGCGTGTATTTGATGGCATTAATCACCAGATTAGAAAGCGCGCTATTTAGATACATCTCTGAGCCATACAGTCCGTCATAAGTATCTATCTGCAAGTGAATGGTATGCCCATACTCTTGATTGTACGCTTGCGCATCATCATAAACATGGGTCAGCAGCTTGGTCATATCAATATAACTGAGCTCATGGGTTTCTTCGATTTCGATGCGAGATAACAGCAATAAGTCATTTACAATTCTATTCATACGCGCAGTCTGTTGGCTCATCAGCTCAAACCCGCGCTTCCAATGCGGCGGCATATCTGGCTGATCCGAAAAATTTTCTAGATAGCCCATCATGACGGTCAACGGTGTGCGTAACTCATGCGAGACATTCGCCACAAAATCGCGGCGCATCTCCTCCAAATGATGCAAGCGCGTCACATCATAAATAATGAGCAGCTTCTCATCGCCAAAAGGCGTGAGCTCACACTTTAGATAACGCTTGGGCGCGCGCCACGAGACAATGTGCACACCATCCTGAGCACCATCGTTAGGGTTGGTCGTCGCCTGATAATACTGACGAAATTCAGGCGCACTAATAAAGTCAAAAATGCACTTACCTTTATCTGACAACTGTAACAACATTAAATCTTCGGCGGCCTGATTCCACCATTCGAGCCCATCATCGTCATTGAGCAAAACCACCGCATCACGCAATGCGCGTAGTGCGCTTCTAATTTTTTTGAGTTGATCCGTTGTATTCTGCTGAGTCGCTAGCAGTGACTTATTTTGTTGGTCGCCTTGAGCCGATATTAGGGTGTTCATCCATCATCCTTATCACTATTCGCCGTTTCTCACTGTGCTACGATTGACATACTGCTTTTATAGCGAATAAAAAACCGTCCGTTAAATTGGTTCAATAAAGCTAGAAAATCGATAGCCTGTCCCGCGTACTGTCTGTATCAACGTATCACATTGATGCGGTCGTAATAATGTCCGCAAACGTTTGATATGCACATCAATGGTTCTATCTTCGATATATACATTACCGCCCCATACTTGGTCTAGCAGCTGCGTCCGCGTATAGGCACGCTCTGGGTGACTCATAAAAAATGCCAATAATCGATATTCCGTAGGACCAACATCAACCACTTTACCAGCCGCTGTCACTCGCTGACTTTTGGGATCAAGGCTCAAATTGCCGATTTCGATAGGTTTATCACTACTGAGCGCGTTACTACGACGCAATACTGCTTTGATTCTGGATATTAACTCACGTGTCGAAAAAGGCTTGGTCATATAATCATCAGCCCCAGCGTCAAGGCCATGCACCTTGCTGTCCTCTTCACTTTTAGCCGTCAACATAATGACTGGTATCTCAGCGAGTAGCTCATCGTTTTTGAGCAATCGGCAAAAATCAATGCCACTTTTATCACCAGGCAGCATCCAATCTAGCAAAATCAGCGCAGGGCGGTGATCGACCACTTGTTGGTGCGCCTCAGATACATCCGCTGCCTGCAGACTATCAAATCCCGCCATCTCTAGCGTCATGACGATCATTTCACGAATCGCAGGTTCATCTTCAACAATCAAAATTTGCTCATTATACATACGGCATTCTCAGTGTTAGAGGACAACATTTAGCTGACAAAAAAGGCGATAAATGCTCGCCTGCTACTCCCTATTAAACGGGGTAATTATGACAGTTTAATGACATTCAACTTTTAAGCACTTCATAAGTCTCGTGACGGCTAATGCTTAGTTTACTCAATTCACTTCTAACAAGAAATTCAATGGCCCATCATTGACGCTCGACACTTGCATATTAGCGCCAAACTGACCAGTTGCCACGTTTGAATGTTGCGTGTTGGCATAAGCGACCAATTGCGCAAACAACGCTTGCGCCGCATCAGGTGCCATCGCACCACCAAAGTCAGGGCGACGACCCTTGTCTGTTTTTGCCATTAGCGTAAACTGTGATACCAATAACAGTCCGCCACCAACTTGCTGGACATTTTTATCCAGTTTGCCGTACTTGGCAGGATCATCATCATTGTCAAAAATACGATAGGTGAGGATTTTATCCACCATTCGCTGGGCGCTTGTTAGGTCGTCATCAGGCCCTAAACCAATATAAGCCAATATGCCTTGCTCAATCGTACCAACACACTGCGCATCGACGGTAACACTAGCACGGCGTACGCGCTGTATAAGTGCTTTCATTTACGGACTCCTTACCAATTATGCCCATACAATAATACGCCGTCCATGATAAAATACGGCCATTCTCTTGCTTATTAATTATTACATCACACCCTATTTTGGTAGCCTCATTATGAATGTATTCACTACTTTACAACAGCTTGTCCCGCAGCAGCAACTGAGTAAAGTTGCTGGGCGTCTAGCCGCTAGCCGCCATCCTTATGTTAAACGCACGTTTATCCGTAGCTTTGCTAAAGCCTACAACGTCAGCTTGGACGAGTATGAGCGCCAAAGTCTCAACGCCTATGAGAGCTTTAATGACTTTTTTACCCGTGAGCTAAAAGAAGACGCGCGCCCTATCGACATGACGCCTCATGGTATCGTCAGTCCTGCCGATGGTATTATCTCGCAGTTGGGTCAAATTGACGACCATAAATTGCTCCAAGCAAAAGGGCGCTATTATGATGTTGGTCAACTGCTTGCTGACAGTGAAGATGGGCGCTATTTTGCGGATGGCAGTTTTGCGACGGTTTATCTTGCCCCCAGTAACTATCACCGTGTACATATGCCCTTCGCCGGCACTCTGACCAAAACCCGTTATGTACCGGGCACGCTATTTTCGGTCAACAATACTACGGCGGCAAATGTGCCAGACTTATTTGCGCGTAATGAACGCTTGGTTTGTCTGTTTGATACAGCATATGGTAAAGCAGCGGTGGTGATGGTTGGGGCAATGATTGTCGCTGGTATCGAAACGGTGGCGACTGGTAAAATTGCCCGCACTGATGATATTCAAGAAGCTGAGCACAATATGAGCTTTGAAAAAGGCGATGAGCTGGGTCGTTTTTATTTAGGCTCAACCGCAATTGTCATTCTACCAAGAGGCGCAAAAGCAGATTGGCAAGACAGTATGCAAGCCGATAGTGTGGTAAAAATGGGACAACTACTGGGTGTCGCTAACACTCAATAGACAAGCGATTTAACGACTCAAAAAAGCTCAGTTCAGCATCCTAATTTATGCTGAACTGAGCTTTTTATTGTGGGTAATTATCTTATCGCAACATATTAGGGCGTGTCATCAATTAGCACATGAATACATTTAGTGGTCTTAAAATGGCTAAATTTTGCTAAACATCGTCAGAAATCTTGTCAATATATTCATATTAACGGCAATTTCTTCCTTGTTTATCTACAACTTTTCTCATTTTAAGCCTCATAATCTAATTGATGACACACCCTAGTTAATAATGAAAGTAGTTAATAACGAAAGTGTTTGAGAATAGGATAAGCAAATAAGATGTTTTCTTCTTGCGTACCACGTCCGATATTGTGAATAATCAGCGGTGTACCATCCGCAGCGACTTTATCAGAGACGATACCTGTATGCGGCAAATTACCATTCGGTAGCCGCCACGTCACCACATCGCCTGCTTGAAAACTGGCTTTATCAGTCGTCGATAATGTCTTTGCGTGACGCGCAAAAAACACTTCAAGATTGGGCACTCGGCGATGGTCGATATTCTTATCGGTTGATTTCAGCCCCCAAGTCTTTGGATAAGCCGACCAATTTGACTTCATATCATGGTTGACTAATTGCTGTAGATCTATATTTTGCAAGCGATAAGCACGGACGATAACATCGGTACAGACGCCAGTTTCTATCGGTACATCGCCACGCGGAAAATCCAACTTGCGGTAAGCAGGATCATAGCTGGTGGTAATGCCGATCTGTTTTTTGGCATCGTGCGCCAACTTGTCACCATTACTAATAGGTGCGGCAGCCTGAGTTAGTTGCGCCAAAGTTAATAGGCTAACAAAGACGAGCGATTTAGCAAAAACCTTATAAGTGCCAGTGATTCTCATTTAATACTCTCTCTCTCTATAATGTACTTAATCGCTCATTTAGCTAATTCTAAATGCTTTACTAGTTGAAAAAGATGAATATTTGCAAACATGTAAACGGCAAAATAATGGCTCTATTTAAGCATCAATCAACCACCCTTGCTGGGTCGCATAGTCGATATTTTTTGATAGCCAATCATGAATGGGAGGAAAGCTGTCTTTGATAAAAGCAAGTGCTGTAGTCACTTGCGAGCACGTGACGTTAGCATCAATCCATGTTTCCCCATTGGTATTTAAATTCAATAAAAACGGCAATAAGCGATCAACCACTCTAAGCAGCTGACTTTCATTGCTGCTACCCGTCTCCTGCTCTTCCCAAATCTCATTTAAATCCATGATGCCATTGCCACGCTCAGCTTGCAATCGAGCAATGCCTGCACGTTCTTCAATGTGCGCCTCGCTACGACTATTTGCGAATAAAAACGTATCGCCTGCGTCAATCTCACCCAAGTCATGTACCAATGCCATCTTGAGTAGTTTTTCATGATTGACATCTAGCTCAAACTGTTCAGCAATAGACCAGCACGCCATCGCTAAATGCCATGAATGTTCGGCAGAGTTTTCTTTGCGTGTGGTATGCGTCACATAGCTACGACGATTGATACGTTTAAGCGCATCAAGCTCTAATAAGAAATGAGTGACATGATCTATATCAATGTTTGAGGCAAGCGTTGGGTTGGTTAATAAAAGGGGTTTGGTTGATGGCATAAATTTTCTCTTAATTTTTCTACGAAGATATAGCGCTTCATTTTACCTTTACGCATAAGCAAGTATAGTTAGAGCACTTTTAAACCGCTACGGTGTTACCCACCCTAGATGTAATCAGTGTACTATCTGCGGTCGGTCGCCTTGTAGCGATTCTAAAATTCCTTGACTATATTATATATTTTATGAGCGCTATAAAAGAGCATGCCAACCTATAGCTAATGAACACCACTATAAAAAATAGCGCTTATGTGAGTAAGCGCTATTTTTTATATCTTGAATAAAAGAACTATTTAATCAAGTTACTAATGGTTTTAAACGCAGGGTCTTGACTACTACGGCAAAGCTCAAACAGAATGGTTTCAACTGTGGTAATCACGCCACCAGCACGGCGAATACGGCGTATTGCTTGCTTTTTATCATACGGAAAGCGTGAGCCGACCGCATCACCAATGATGACGGGCTGCATACCATTATCTAGCAAATCAAGCGCTGTTTGTAGTACACAGACATGTGTCTCTACTCCAAATAGCAAAACAATACTTCGATTTTGCTGCGCTAAATAATGCCACGAATCATCATTATCACAAGCGCTAAAGGTGACCTTTTCAAAGCTTTTAGCGTTATCGCCTTCTAACACCTCGCGTATTTCAGGTAGCGTATCGCCGAGCCCTTTTTTATACTGTTCATTGAGCATGATAGGGATATTCAGTGCTTGTAGACCTTTAATAAGCGTCACTGTTTTTTTGACGATGTTTTCATGGTCATAAATATGCGGTGTTAAGCGTTCTTGAACATCGATTATCATCGCTTGGGTATTTTCGCGAGCGATTCGATAGGTACGGTCGGTAATCATAGTAGACATGGCACACTCCTTGTACGGCTGACTTTATTGTTAAAGGCTATGTTAGTTTTATCATTGATATTGTCTTTATTAGCCTTACTCTTATTTAGTCATAGTTTGCTGAGGGCGTCAATGGAGATAGTCTCTAATAATGATTAATAACAATTCATCACGTTTGATTCATACTGCTTGATATAGTTTCTTAATGAAGAGTAGCCAATAACTATATATTATGACGCCTAGCATTACGTAATAAAAACTGTTTTTGAGTCATGACTATGACCACACCGAAAACAATACCAAAACACAAGGTTAAAAGATAATACACCATATAACTGAGCGTGTTTATAAATGCAAAGAACATGCTGGTTAAAGTAATGATTAATATCGCAGCGATAGTACCGCCGAATAGCTCTCGATATTTTTTATTAAAAATCTTAAAGGCCACCAACGGTATCGCGATACCAAACAAGCCAAATGTAGCACCCCAAACACCTGCCATGTCCATATCAAAATATATCACCCCTAAAACATTAGCGAAAATACCACATATAAAAAACGCAATCGTAAAACGTATAGGACCCAATACTTTTTCCAAAATATAACCTGTAGCAAACAGCATCCCTAGACTCATTACTAAATGCATAATCCCTGCGTGTACAAAAAGCGATGTCACTACTCGCCAATGCTTACCAGCTTGCAGCGCGTCCATCGTCAACCCACCTGCACTATTTACCTGTCTAGATAAAGGATCAATGATATCCATACCCATGAATACGGTCAGTATAAATGCACCTATACAGGTCAGTATTAACACCAACGTCGCAGGTCGCTCTTTATTACTTCTAAACCAAACTACTAGGCTCTTTGATACATCACTTACTGGTGCTCGTTTTTTTACGGGCTTTTGTTTTTGTATATGTTTTCGCTTTTGTATATGTTTTTGCGTACTTTTCTTTTCTTGACTATCAAATTCTGCTGCGAGAACGAGCAACAAGCACAGAACCATACCAATAAAAAACGAACCAAACCCCCAAACGAAATCACGACCTAAACTGTCAGTAAGTAATCCTGTTTCAGGCATTAATACCAAGTGTGGCAAATTAGATTGCCTATTAGCCGTAGAAATCGTGTGTAAGTAAGCATTTCTGCTATTTGATGATTTAAGTTTCTTAAAGTAGCTGATATTAGAGAGGTCTTTGGCTTCGTACTTATGGCGCGAGTCGTTAATAAACGCTGAGTATTGACTGTCTTTAATACTTTGGTCTGCACGATTATCGTATTTCGTGTGGTAGCTAGAACCTAGCCAAATATTCTCAGCGGCTATAAATGGCGTCGCAATGTAATAATCAATATGCAATGTTGAGTCAAAATTTCGTCCACTGATTACTTGTGTTTCTATATAAGAAACGCTCTCTAATTTGAGTGGCTCAAAATCATTTACTCTGAAATACTTTTGCTTTGGATAGTGACGAATATCATTCAGGCTATTTACTTCAATAACTTCGTAGGCAGCCTTGGACAAATAGTTTTGGCTGAGAACGAGCGGTATCACTAATGCTAAAACCATCGTTATAAAAAAGTAGCCTGAACTACTACGCTTAACCCACCTTAAGGTCAAAAGCTCGTACCTCGGCCACATCCAAATACTAACGACTAAAACAGATAAGAGAAAAGGAATACCAAAATCCCAATAGCCTTCCTTTAAAGGTAGAATATCTAGATAAATATCTAGCAACCAACGTAAAGCACCGAAAAGTAGAATGGTCAGGATACTAAGACCTAAATATGGCAAGAATACTTGCTTTAGTTTTAGTTTGATCGATTCTTTAACGCTTAGGCTTTGTATTCGCTTCTGTTTATCCCTTTTGCTTACTCTTTTTTTGTTTCTGCTTCTATTTTTATTCTTATACCTATACTGGCTTCGCTTGTTATTATCATCCATGCACTATCACCATTCATTTATAGTAAACCAAATTCTAATTTTGATAGCCTTTTTTACTCAACCAATACGGTATGCTAGGATTTAGCATAATTACTTATATTATTTTACTGTCGGCACAAAAAAGCGCCTCCAACATTAAGTGAGAGGCGCTCATTTTACAAGACATTAGTACAATTTTAATCGACAAATATCAGCTTTATTAATATTTACTGCTATTTGGAGATTAGATAAAAATTACACACGCTCAATAATAGTCGCGATACCTTGACCAAGACCGATACACATAGTCGCTAGACCGATTTCAGTATCTGACTGCTCCATGGCGTTTAGCAAAGTAACCGTGATACGAGCACCTGAACACCCTAGTGGATGACCTAAAGCAATTGCGCCACCATTGATATTGACGATGTCTTGCTTATCAGTCAAGTTCAAGGCTTTTAGTACTGATAAACCTTGTGCAGCGAACGCTTCGTTTAGCTCGATGGTTTGCATATCATCGATGCTCATGCCAGCACGCTTAAGTGCTTTTTGCGTTGCAGGTACTGGACCATAGCCCATGATAGCGGCATCACAACCAGCGACTGCCATGCTACGAATACGAGCACGTGGCTTTAGACCAAGCTCTTTGGCTTTTTGCGCACTCATGATCAGCATTGCTGATGCACCATCAGATAATGCAGATGAGGTAGCAGCAGTCACTGTACCGCCTACTGGATCAAAGGCTGGACGTAGTTTTTGCATTTGCTCCATCGTGGCATCAGGGCGAATCACTTCATCAACGGTACATAGTTGCAGGCGACCCGCTTCGTCATGACCTTCGATACCGATGATTTCATTGTCAAAACGACCTTCGGTGGTCGCAGCCCATGCACGGCGATGCGACTCAAGACCAAAGGCATCTTGCTCTTCACGGGTAATATTATTCATACGACCAAGCATTTCAGCGGTCAAGCCCATCATGTTTGAGGCTTTTGCATAGTGCTTTGACGCTTCAGGGTTCAGATCAACGCCATGCATCATGCCGACGTGACCCATATGCTCAACACCACCGATGATGAACACATCACCTTGGTTGGTCATGATCTGCGCCGCAGCAGTATGTAGCGCCTGCATAGATGAACCGCATAGACGGTTAACGGTTTGACCGCCAGCAGTTTTTGGAATACCAGCTAGCAGACCGATGTTACGACCGATGTTTAAACCTTGCTCTAGAGTCTGATTGACACAGCCCCAGATAATGTCTTCGACGTCACGTGGGTCAAAGTCATTACGTTCAACCAATGCACGAACCAATTCAGCAGACATGCTATCAGCGCGGACATGACGGAACATACCGTTTTTGGTTTTACCCATCGCTGAGCGTACGCCATCTACGATGACCACGTCTTTTGGGCTTAAGATTGTCATACTATCTTCCTTTTCAATTTTTATTGTCAGTGTAGTCAGCCCATTTCAATGCTATTACTTCGTCAATCTCACTTGAAGTACAATACGTACCTCTGCGCTCGATTTCCTTGTACTAGCATTAAATGAAGCCAACTATAATCGTACGTGTGCTATTAAAGATTTGTTATTAAAAAATAGTGCCATTAAATATAAATAGATTAATAGCTCTCACCCTCAAACAGCACACGTACGGCACTTCATCCTAGTAATGACCGGCTATTACGCGGTGGCGTAAAAGGTCTCGCCTGCTGCTGCCATGTCGCGAATCTTCTGCGGGGCTTCATAAGCTTTACCAAGGTATGCGTATTTTTCACACAGTGCCAAGTAGTTATCTAAACCCATTTGGTCAATATAACGGCAAGGTCCACCGCGGAATGGCGGGAAACCAACGCCCATAATCATCGCCATATCAGCTTCTGATGGCGTGCTGACGATGTTGTCTTCTAGGCAACGTACAGTCTCATTACAGAACGCTAGCATAGTGCGGTCAATAATCGCTTGATCTTCAAACGTTTGCTTGTCGCTATCAGTGGTGGTTTTTAATAGCTCATAAGTGGCTTCATCAGCAACTTTCTTTGGCTTGCCGCGTTTATCCATTTCATACTTATAGAAACCAACGCCGTTTTTCTGACCTAAACGTTTATTTTCATATAAAAGCTCAATCGCGCCTTTATAATCAGGCTTCATGCGGTCAGGGAAACCTTCTGCCATGACTTCTGCGCCATGAACACCAGTATCTAAACCAACCACGTCGATTAGATAAGCTGGACCCATCGGCCAGCCGAATTTTTCCATGACTTTATCGACATGAGCAAAATCAGCACCTTGCTTAAGCAGCAAATCAAAAGCGCCAAAGTATGGGAACAAGACACGGTTGACTAAGAAACCTGGGCAATCGTTAACGACAACAGGTACTTTACCCATTTTAGAGGCTAGCGCAACCGTAGTCGCAATCGCTTCTTCAGAGGACTTTTCACCGCGGATAACTTCCACCAATGGCATACGGTGTACTGGGTTAAAGAAATGCATACCAACGAAGTTTTCTGGACGCTCAAGTGCTTCAGCCAAGAAAGTAATAGAGATAGTCGACGTGTTTGACGCTAAGATACAATCGTCTTTTACCAAGCCTTCTACTTCTTTAAGAACCGCACGCTTCACATTTGGATTTTCTACCACTGCTTCGATAACGATATCAGTCTCAGCAAAATCGCCATAATTCAAAGTAGGACGGATACGGCTTAAGGTTTCACCCATTTTTGCTGGGGTCATTTTGCCGCGATCGACCATTTTACCAAGTAATTTGCTGGCTTCGCCCATACCAAGGTCTAATTGCTCAGACTTGATGTCTTTCATAATGATTGGCAAGCCTTTACTGGCTGCTTGATAAGCGATGCCGCCGCCCATGATGCCAGCGCCTAATACTGCCGCTTCATTGATTTCATGTGCTTTTTTACTGTGCTGTTTGGCTAATTTTTTAACCAACTGATCGCTTAAGAATAAACCAACCAAGCTTTCTGCTTGTGGGGTTTTCGCCGCTTTTGCAAAACCTGCGGCTTCTACTTCAATCGCTTTATCACGTGGTAAGTTAACGTGTTTTTCCATCGCAGCGATAGCCAGTGCTGGCGCAGGATATTGCTTCGGATTGGCTTTAGCAAAGATCATACCTTTTGCACTGTTAAACGCCATCGCTTGCTCAAGCTGATTTAATTTAACTGGATTCAGCTTCTCTTCACGCTTCGCTTTCCAATCAAGCTCACCTGAGATACATTTTTTGACCAAATCAATGGCAGCATCTTGCAAATCGTCAGCAGCAACAGTCGCATCTACCAAGCCTAGTTTTAGGGCATCAAGTGGTTTTTTTGGTGTACCAGTCGCAATCAGCTCAAGCGCATTGTCGATACCAATCACACGCGTGGTACGAACCGTACCACCGAAACCTGGGAAAATACCCAGTTGGGTTTCTGGTAGACCGATGATGGCTTTGTCGCTCATGACGCGATATTCACAAACCAAGGTCATCTCACAACCACCGCCAAGCGCAGCGCCATTGATAGCGGCTACTTTTGGAAATGGCAAATCCTCAAAGCGGTTAAAGGCGTCGTTGATATTAACAACCCAATCTTTAATCTCACTTTCTGGTTTTTTAAATGAGCCAACGAATTCTGTGATGTCAGCACCAGCGATAAATACGCCTTTGCCTGAAGTGACGATCAAACCTTTTACGTCGTCAGCTTTTTCTAAAGCAGTAACGGCTTCACCAAATTGCTTATTGGTCTCAGCATCAAACTTGTTCACGCTCTCATTTTCGGCGTTGTACTGCATGTTGGCGATGCCATCCTCTAGCATTGTCACCGTGATGCGATTTCCTTGGTATACCATTTGGAACTCCTTGCTATATAACGAAAGCTACGTTTTAAAATTAAAATAAATAGCCAGTTATTGTTAGTAAAACGAGTAATAACACTGCCAATATACTGTGTTATAAAGTCAGTATAGAGTAAGCAGTGAAGGTGTATTTATTATCCAGCGCTCATGGTTATATATTCATTTTTTATGCTTAATATTACCGCGTTAGCACAAGTGAATACGGCGCTTCATTTATATATATTGTGACCAGTACTGATATTGAACATACTAACATTAAAAATATGGACTGAGATTTGAGCAAATTTTTCGCTGAAATAAGCACGCAAACCTCTAGCCCTGAATCATCAGATCATTTTTACGCCAATTAGTGTAGGGGATTATGCCCCTAACTGTCACAAGCTAATACCATACTCACAAGTCACTCTTAAATCAGCAGCAGCCCTTTACCTGACTAGTAATGTGCTTTAAGTGACGGTTTGTATACTGAAATTGTATACTAAAAATTCGTCTTTTAAAGATTATAATGACAGATGCTTGTCGTCACACGCCGTCACACGCTTAACGTGATTCTTTATCAAAACATATCCACTGACTAAGTTAAATCACCAATACGTAACGAGGGCTTGTTGTATTATTTCGGTGTACTTAATCGAATTTTTAACAGCAAGCTGCCAAAAATATGGCATTGATGATGCTCAGCCCATAAGCTATATAATCTATCATGCTACACTAGCGATATTTTTATTATTCACCTGATAAATGGTTGGGTTATGACTGTTTCTTCTACGCCAAGCTTTATACCTGAAAGCCTTATGCCTTCAAGACTCGTATCTTTTACTAGCTTTAATAACAACACCGAGCAATTTCATAGCGCCGTGCGCGCGCAACTTGCACAAGATATCGACGTGCTGTTTGCTTATGCCAACCTGCCAAGCCCGTTGATTGATGCCTGTCGTTATGTGATGACCGGTCAAGGTAAATTGGTGCGTCCACTATTGGTTGCCAGTGCCTTTGATAGTGTTAATCAAAGCAATGCTAATGCCAATGAAAATACAGATAAAAGCACTGATAATAAAAACAGCATGGCTAACGCTGATGGTTTGGAAGCTCTATTAGAAAACGACTCCGATTATGATATGGCGCGCCGTGCGGCATTGGCGGTGGAGCTGCTGCATACCTATTCATTAGTACATGACGACTTGCCCTGTATGGACGATGATGACTTGCGCCGTGGTCAGCCAACGGCGCATATCGTCTTTGAAGAATCAACCGCCCTACTCGCTGGCGACGTGCTACAAACACTTGCTTTTGAAGTACTGACCGCAGAGCTGCCCACTTTTGCACCCTTTGATTCAGCCATCTCAAGCCAGCTTATCGCAATATTTGCACCACGTGCACGGCGTATGGTTTCTGGTCAAATGCTTGACCTGAATGCTGAGGCTAGTGCTAATATTTCACAAGGCGATCTAGAAGCTATCCACCGTGATAAAACAGGCGCATTGATTGAAGCCGCTATGCTTATGGGCGGTATCTGTGCAGGTGCAACCGCTCCTCAGCGTATGGCATTAGAAGAGTGCGCCCAGCATATTGGTCTGGCTTTTCAGGTTCAAGACGATATCTTAGATGTGACGACTAGCACCGATACCCTTGGCAAACCTGCTGGCAGCGATGAAAAATTAGACAAATCTACCTATGTGAAACTGATGGGCGTTGAGCAAGCGACTAGCTATGCGCAATCGCTATTTAATGATGGACACGCGGCAATCATTCGTGAACTGAGTCGTCATGAATCAAGCAGTAGCGAGCTTGGCAATGACGCAAACAATGATGCTTTACTGGCATTAATAGAATGGCTATGGGCACGTAAAAAATAGCCAAAAATTTAATCATCAAAGAACGGTAATGAGTGGTCAACATGGACAGTAACCCTACCCCGCGTATTTACCTTGGCACTGGCGGTTATAGCGATACCGATTTGCTCGGTACGCTGTATCCAACTGGCACAAAGAAAACGGACTTCTTACGTGAGTACGCCAAACAATACGGCGCGGTCGAGATTAATAGCACCTTCTATGCGCCCATCGGACAAAAAGCCTTTGCAGGTATGGTCAATAAAGCCTATGCCGAAGCAAATAGTGAATTGAAATTCGCGGTCAAGCTGCATCAAGACTTTACTCATGCACGTAAAGGCACTGCCGAGCACGCGCAAGCTTTCCTTACTGCGCTCACGCCACTTATCGAATCCAATGCTCTAGCGCCATTATTATTGCAATTCCCACATGGCTTTGACCGTACTCGCGAGCATCGGCTCTATCTAGCAAATCTCGTCAGTTGGTTTAAGGATTATCCATTAGCCGTTGAGTTCCGTCATAACGGTTGGCATACGCCGCAAGTGGTCGATAGCTTTATCAAACAAGGTCTAATTTGGTGTAGCGTTGATTATCCCAAAGTCAGTGGCTTACCACCGTCGCGGCTAATATTTACCGAGCGTACTGGCTACCTGCGTATGCATGGTAATAATCTAAACTGGTGGGATGCGATGAGTGCTGCTGACCGTCATGATTACCGTTATAGCGAAGCTGAAATGCACGATTGGGCTCAAGCGATTGCCAATCAGCGTCAGCATTTTGATACGTTATATATCTTCTTTCAAAATACGGTGAATGCGCATGCTTTTTATAATATTGCGATGTTGAGGGAAGTATTGGGTAAGTTTGGGTTTGAGGTGATGTAGGATGTTCTTACTAAAGTGTAGCAGTCCATTCAATCGCTAATTAAAACCACACTCTATGACAACAAATAAGCAAGTATATTATGAAAACTTAATATTTTTTTGCGAGGAATAAAATTTGAGTACGGAAAAAACATTAAAGAAAGAGGAAAGTTTCAATAATCTATATAAGAAAATAGATGCAACTTCAAAAACAAGATTTCATGCATCTCGGCGCTTAAGATTCCATAGTAAGTTTTCAACCTATACAGTTGTGTTAATTTCCTTAGGATTAATTCTCATATCTTTGATGCAGGCTTATAGATTGGGAAAAAATATAGATAATGACTTAGTAGCCTTGATTCAAATATTTTCTACCATTGCAGTACTGGTTTACTCACTTTTAATTGATAAAAACGACTACTCTAACTTGTCTGAAAAAATGTATTCTTGTGCATCAAAACTTGGCGAACTTAAACAAGGGATACATCCATATCTAGATGAAAAGCATAATCAAACCTTATATGATGGTTTTAGAGATTCATATCATCAGATATTAAAATTATTTGAAACTCACTCAAATAATGATTTTCGTGGTGATTATACTCGTGCAAAACTTGATATGCCCGAAAACTACACTATAAAAGGTGCTGACTGGTATCGCTCTAAATTTTATGTATATTGGACTCATTTTTTGGACTTTTCTTCTTACATATTAGTAATAGGTGCTTTGGTTTTAGTACTTTATTGGATGTGGTTTGACTGGGTTTGGTTTTGGAATTAACTATCATAAAAAATATTGAAACATCGACTACCTCTATACAGCCTCTTACATCTAAGTAAGCAACTATATTTTCAGAAAAATTGAACCAAAAAAAAGGACGCCTCTCAGCGTCCTTTTTTTAAATCAAATACTTAGTAGTTAAAGATTACTCTTCAACACCAGCATCTTGACCTTTATATTTCGCATTTGCGTAGTCCCAGTTCACTAGTTTGTCTAGGAACGTGTCGACATAATCAGGACGACGGTTGCGATAATCGATGTAGTACGCATGTTCCCATACATCACAAGTCAATACCGCGATTTGGTCATGTGCAAGTGGCGTGTCAGCGTTAGCAGTTTTGGCGATAGACAGTTTGCCACCGACTTTATCAGCGACTAGCCATGCCCAACCTGAGCCGAACTGAGTCAATGCTGCGTTTTTGAACTCTTCACGGAACTTATCATAGCTACCGAAGTCTTCTTCGATTTTAGCTTTCAAATCACCAGTAGGTTCGCCGCCACCGTTAGTTGGCGTCATGCAGTTCCAATAGAACGTGTGGTTCCATACTTGGGCTGCTTGGTTGAACATACCTTGTTTGCTGTCATCTTTAGCAGTTGCTACGATGATTTCTGGCAATGTTTTGTCTTCTAGACCAGAACCTGGTAGCAATTCGTTGAGCTTAGTCACGTAGGCATTATGATGCTTGTCGTGATGGTATTCTAGCGTCTCGGCACTGATGTGTGGCTCTAGTGCATCTTTTGCGTATGGTAGCTCTGGTAAAGTAATGTTTGACATAGTTATTTTATCCTTGCTGTTTTTAGCCGTCATTTGATAAAAACTCATTATAGAAACTGAATTTTACGCTATTTTTACATCATAAAAAACACGATAAAATAACGAACTAAATTGGCTGAGTTTATTGTTTGAAATGAACGTTATTGCTTAATACCGTTTATTGTTTAACACAGTATCACGTATTATTATGAATCCAAAATTAACTTACTTTTGTTACAGTTTGCTCAAAAGCCAAGTGCTTGACTTCATAAGCATTTATTAACTTAATATTCACAAGCCATAAGATATCATTCACGGTAGCTTGGCGGCTATTATAGCAACAGTGGCGACAAATATCAGTTACCAAATGTTATGGATAACACTGTTAGTATAGCCTTTGGTTGTCTATAGACTAAGTGTAGAATGCCTTGCCATGCCAATCGTGCTAGGCACTTAGCTGACTGATAAACTGATGAAATTGGCATTAAGAGACAGCTATAATTTAAAAACTGACCATACTTTCAATAATGATACTTTCACTAACCATATTCTTAATAATGACATAACGGAATAACCCTATGAACACCACGAATACCTCACGATCCTCCACCCAATCAACCCCTGATAATCAATGGGTGCTCGCCAGTAATAATAAAGGCAAACTGGCTGAGTTTAAAAGGCTGTTTGCCGAGGCAGATTTGGATGTGACGATCATCCCGCAAGGTCAGCTCAATATTGACGATGCGATAGAAGATGGGTTGAGCTTTGTAGAAAACGCCATTATCAAAGCACGTCATGCCAGTCGAATTAGTGGTCTACCTGCGATTGCTGATGACTCAGGACTATGTGTGCCAGTATTAGGTAATGCACCGGGGATTTACTCCGCTCGCTATGCTGGTGAGCATGGTAACGATAGTAAAAACAACGCCAAGCTCATCGCTGACTTGCAGCCTATCCGTGATGCGCACGCTAACGAGCCTATTAAAGGATTATTTGTTTGCGTACTGGCGATGGTGCGCCATGCTGATGATCCGCTACCGATTATCGCGCAAGGTCTGTGGCAGGGTGAGATATTAGAGACAGCGCATGGTGACGGCGGTTTTGGTTATGATCCGCTGTTTTGGTTGCCAGAGTTACAAGCTAGCGCAGCGAGCTTAAGTGCTGCCGATAAAAACCGCATCAGTCATCGTGGTCAAGCGATTCAGCAATTATTGGCGCAGTTACCGTTGTAGATAACCCTTAAATCTTATAGTCGATTCAATTTAGCCCTTTATCTATTAATGCTGATACAAGAAAGTCGAGCGCAGAGGTACAAATCGTACTCTAAGCGAGATTGACGATGTAGCAGATTCAAAGTGAATGGACGATAAAGAGATAATTTTTACTTTAATAAACAGATAGATTATACTGTTCTACTTTTAAAATTTTGTTGAAAGCCGTTATTTGTCTGTATAATTCACCAAAAAGCGTTATTATGCGGTGCATTAACGGTTTATGATTGATATCTGATAGCGCCTATTACTAAGATATCCGTTTCACATTTTAGTATCAGTCAGCGCCAGTGGTGACCAAAGGCGATTGCTCAAGGTACTGACTTTGACATTGCGCGCTATCGCTATCCCCTATTTATTCCAACGGCAACCCATGGTACACGCCCGTAATTTGAGGCACGGTTTGTCTATTACCATTTAACCCTAAGTACTATTTAATCAAACGTACTATTTAATCCTAAAGGTGTAATCAACATGGCTACAGATTTACAAGTCACAACCAACAAGTTATCTAATAAAGAAACCCAATTGACAGTTAAAGTACCTGTCGAAAAAATTCAAAACAAAGTCGAAGGTCGTATTCGCCAAGTTGCGAAAACTGCCAAGATTGACGGTTTCCGTAAAGGTAACGTCCCTATGTCACACATCCGTTCACAGTACGGTGCTGGCATTCAACAAGAAGTCATCAACGATGTGATCCGTGATACCGTTTTTGAAGCGATCAAATCTGAAGACATCCGCGCGGTTGGCATGCCTAACATCGACGACGTAAAACTTGAAGATGATTTCTTGGTTTATCAAGCCACTGTTGAAATCTTCCCAGAAGTAGACGTGCAAGGTATCAATGAGATCGAAGTTGAGCGTCACACGGCTAAAGTAAGCGAAGAAGACGTCGACACTATGATCGAAAACCTTCAAAAGCAACGTGAAGAATTCGTTGAGAAAAAAGGTAAAGCGGACAAAGGCAATCAAGTAACTTTTGACTTTGAAGGCTCTATCGATGGCGAAAAATTCGAAGGCGGTTCTGCTGAAGATTTCAAACTGGTTATCGGTAGCAACCAGATGATTCCTGGTTTTGAAGCGGGTATCAAAGGCATGAAAGCTGGCGAAGAGAAAGTTATCGACGTGACTTTCCCAGAAGACTACCAAGCTGAAAACTTAGCGGGTAAAGAAGCTCAGTTCAAAATCAATGTAAAATTGGTTGAAAAATCTAAGCTACCAGAAATCAACGAAGAGTTCCTTGAGCTATTCGGCGTGAAAGAAGGCGGCATTGAGAAGTTGAAAGAAGACGTTCGCAAAAACATGGAACGCGAAATCAAAAACGCGGCTCGTAGCCAAGTTAAGCAAGCGACTTTTGACGCATTGCTAGAAAAGAACGAATTTGACGTACCAAACGCGATGCTAGAGCAAGAAATCGAGCGTCAACGCAACATGATGATGCAACGTTTTTCTCAGCAGTTCGGTGCCAATGCTGATAGCTTTGATAAAGACATGCTGCCAAATGAGCTATTTGAAGAGCAAGCGCTACGTGCTGCCCGTCTTGGCATTATCGTTGCTCGCGTTATCGATACCAAAGGCTTAGAAGTCGATCAAGAACGCGTTGAAACCTTCATCAAAGAAGCCGCTGAAAACTACGAAGATCCAAGCGAAGTAATCGAGTATTACACCAATGACAAGCAGCAGCGCGCGAACATTGAGTCTGTGGTACTAGAAGACCAAGTAGTTGATTATTTAATCGAGCAAGGCAAAGTAACTGACAAAGAAGTTAGCTACCAAGACCTATTAGCTGCACAGCAACAACAGCAGCAAGGCATGTAATTTAGTGAGATAACTTAGCAAGTTGCCATTCAATGGCACTCATTGCTAATTTCAATCTAAACATGCTCTAACATAATGCTCTAACGCAATGCTCTAACATATGTGTTAGGGCATTTTTATTGGGGATTTATATGCTATCTTTATGGACAGTTTATAACCAAGCCCCTTGATAAATGGTTACAGACGCCTTATTAATAGTGAGTCAATCATTTTATTAATAGCACTCATGTTATAAATAGAAAATTATTTTTCACATGAAAAAGTTACTATTGCCTCAATAAAAAAGTTACCATTAGCTCAATTATTTTTAGCGATATCTGGCGCTTATTATTTCAGCCAGCGAATATTATTAAAAAGCGGCAACATCTAGCATGATGAGCAGCCATACAAGCGTAGCCGCTCGCTAGCTTCAATCCCTTTATTTTATGTACTTATAAACAGGACATCTTTATGACAGATTATGATCGCATCACTGCCAACCCACATTTTGATATGCTGATGAGTGCGCACAATGACGCACAAGGCATGCAATATACCCAAAGCGCCCCTCAAGCTGCGCATGCAGCATTAGTGCCAATGGTCGTTGAACAATCCTCTCGCGGTGAACGCTCGTTTGATATTTTCTCGCGTCTATTGCGTGAGCGCGTTATCTTTTTGACCGGTCAAGTCGAAGACCATATGGCCAATCTGATTGTTGCACAGTTGCTATTTTTAGAAGCAGAAAACCCAGACAAAGACATTCACTTGTATATCAATTCACCAGGCGGCTCAGTGAGTGCAGGCTTGGCAATCTTTGATACCATGAACTTTATCAAACCTGAAGTATCGACCATCTGTATGGGCGGTGCTTATAGTATGGGCTCGTTCTTGCTCGCGGCTGGTCAAAAAGGCAAGCGTTACTCTCTTGCCAATGCTCGTGTCATGATTCATCAGCCTTCAGGCGGCGCGCAAGGTCAAGCAACCGATATCGAAATTAATGCGCGTGAAATTCTAAAAACGCGTGCCCGTTTAAATGAGATTTTGGCAGAACGTACTGGTCAACCATTAGAGAAAATTGAAAAAGACGTTGAGCGTGACTTTTGGTTAGATGCGAAAGAAGCCAAAGAATACGGTCTGGTTGATGAAGTATTAGAGCGCCGCCCTACTTCTTTATAATTACCGCATAAGAGCAAAAGCTTTGATGGGCATCAAAAGCCTGAGCGTTATACGTTTTGGCTTTGATGTAAAAATCAAAATATTTGTAAGTTTTAAATTTTAGGAGCGCCTTTTATGGCAGAAGATAACACCCCGCATTGCTCGTTTTGCGGCAAAGCCAAAAGCGATGTACAGCAGCTGATTGCCGCTGACGATGCCAATATCTGTAATGAATGTATTGAGCTATGTACCGATTTAATCGCAGATAGCGCCGAAGATGGCGATGATGACAGCGACATTGATACGTCTTGGGTCAATAAAAAGCTACCAACGCCAAAAGAGCTGCGTGCCAAGCTTGACGAATATGTCATTGGACAAGACGCTGCTAAAAAAGCACTAGCAGTTGCCGTCTATAACCACTATAAGCGTCTAAAAGTTAGCCAAACCTTAGCCAATGACAGCAAAAAAGCGAAGATTGGCGCTGACGATGCCATGGTTGAATTGGCGAAAAGTAACATTTTGCTGATTGGCCCAACGGGTTCTGGTAAGACTTTGCTGGCGCAAACCTTGGCGCGTCTACTGGATGTGCCTTTTGCGATGGCCGATGCGACGACCTTGACCGAAGCAGGTTATGTCGGTGAAGATGTCGAAAACATCGTGCAAAAGCTACTACAAGCATCAGATTATGATGTGAGCAAAGCGGAACAAGGCATCATCTATATCGATGAGATTGATAAAATCAGTAAGAAAGGCGACAATCCGTCTATCACCCGTGATGTGTCAGGCGAAGGCGTACAGCAAGCGTTGCTAAAGCTTATCGAAGGTACGGTCGCTGCCATTCCGCCACATGGTGGTCGTAAGCATCCACAGCAAGAGCTGATCCAAGTTGATACGAGTAACATTTTAATCATCGTCGGCGGGGCGTTTGCCGGTCTTGATGCGGTTATTCAGCAGCGTACAGAAAAAGGCGGTATCGGCTTTAATGCGGATGTCAGCTCAAAAGATGATAGCAAACGCAGCTCAGAATTACTGCAACAAGTAGAGCCTGAAGATTTGATCAAATTTGGTCTCATTCCTGAGCTCATCGGTCGTCTTCCTGTTCTCGCTGCGCTCACAGAGCTGGACGAGGACGCATTGGTTCAGATATTGACAGAACCAAAAAATGCCTTGGTTAAGCAATATAAGTATCTATTCGATATGGAAGGCGCTGACATTACCTTTACCAAAGAAGCGCTCGATGCGATTGCCAAAAAAGCCATGGCGCGTAAGACTGGTGCTCGTGGTTTGCGTTCTATCGTTGAAAATGCGCTACTTGAGACTATGTATGAGTTGCCTTCGATGAAAAACGCCAAGACTGTCATCGTCGATGAGCAAGTGATTAATGAAGGTAAAACACCTGAAATCATCTTTTCTACCGACGACTCAGAGCAAATAGCGATAGATGCTTAGCGGTGGTTATCAGCTTTATTAAAACTGTCATTGAAGTAAAGGCGTCTAGCATATCTTATGCTAGACGTTTTTTTATGGTCGCTCACTTATGATCTTTTTACGACAGCCAATGTATGGGTAAAGTGACAGCCACGTCTATCAATCGTTCACAGCTAAAACTACAAAGCATGCTAAGGTAAATGTGCTACCAACACCTATCACTGATGAAACAAAGGACTGTTTATCATGCTTAACAATGTTATTTCTATCGCAACCTCATTACGTCAACACTTGCCTTTTCATACCACGACAGACCAAGATATTGCCCCTTATTATCATAATCATGTCGCGGCTATTACGGGTGCTGGCTCTGGTATGGGGCGCGAGCTGGCCATTCATTTGGCAAAGATGGGCTGCCATGTGGCGCTCTCTGATATCAACGCGGCGCAACTGGCACAGACCAAAGAATTGCTCGTCGGTTATGACATCAAAGCGACCATGACAGTCCTTGATGTCTCAGACAATAAAGCCGTGGAAGCGTGGGCAGATAGCGTCATGGTAGACTATGGCAAAGTGAACTTCATCTTTAATAATGCAGGCGTGGCGCTATATTCGACCGTAGAAGGCAGTAGCATTAGCGAGCTTGAATGGGTCATGGACATCAATTTTTGGGGTGTGGTCTATGGCACCAAGGCATTTTTGCCATTGATTAAAAATAGTGTCAAACAAAGCGAATCGACGAATGGCAGCAAAAAAAACAGATCACGCCAATTTAACGAGCATGGTCACATCATTAATATCTCAAGCCTGTTTGGCTTGACCGCGCAGCCGTCACAATCTGCGTATAACGCCAGTAAATTTGCTGTACGCGGCTTTACTGAAAGCTTGCGTCAAGAGTTAGATATTCAGCGCTGCGGCGTGTCAGCGACCTGCATCCATCCCGGCGGGATTAAAACCAATATTGCCAATAGTGCCCGTGGTAATGACAGTATCAATGATATTGGCATGCGTACTGGCCCCAAAGCCATTCAGAGCTTTAATAAATTCCTGAAATTTGATGCAAGCAATGCCGCTTTGATTATTTTGCAGGCTGCCGCGACCAATCAACCGCGCTGTCTTATTGGCAATGATGCCAAGATAATCGACGCGGTACAGCGTGTCTTTCCAGCGACATACAGTCAAATATTGAACGATGTCCATAAGCTCTCTCGTAAGCTCAAACCACGCCGCCATAAAAAACCAAGCACACCAAAATAATATATTCTAAGAGTATTTGCCCACAAAAAAGCGCTTAAATATTATCAATGTTTAAGCGCTTTTTGATCAATAGAATGTCAACACTGTCTTTCAATATCGTTCTTCATACAGTATGAAATTAATTCATGTCCCTCTAAAGCCAAAACACTTTATCTATTTATATACTTTAATTATTTAATATTTGGTACAATTATGTTTCTAGCAACTTACAGATTGATGACTCATTCAGATTTTTTGCACAAAAATTAAGATTACTTCTGTCATTTTGACAGTTAAATTATCATAAAAATATATTATTACATATTATTTTTGATAATAAGGATATTCCAATGAAAATACTTTTAAGGGTCAAACCCTCTTCCTCCGTTTTACTGGCTGCTATCTTTGCTATTGGTGCAGTTAGCCTGTCAGGCTGTAGTGAATCAGATACCAAGGCTGTCGACCGTGTCGCAGAAGCTGAAGCATTAGCCCGTGTTAAGTCACTTGAGGCACGTGCCGCAGAAATCAAAGACGAGATGGCTGCAAATCCAAGCGCCAAACTGAGCGTTAGCATGCCAGATGAGTCCACTATTCCAGATGATGAGTTTGGCGCAGCAGTACGTCGTGGCTTACAAATCGCCAATCATACTTATAAAGAGATGCCTGACAATGTCGGCAACCAGTTGAACTGTACCAGCTGTCACTTGGGTAACGGCTCAGAGGCCTACGCGGCGCCTTGGAATGGCATGCCGGGTATTTATCCTATTTATCGGTCACGTGCTGGTCGCGTGAATTCAATACAAGAGCGCATCAATGGCTGTTTTGAACGCTCAATGAATGGCAAAGCACTTGATCTAGGTTCAGATGATATGAATGCGATGGTGTCTTATATGAGCTGGCTATCACAGGGCTTGCCTTATGGTGTCTCGCCTGAAGGTCGCGGTTTTGTTAAGGTAGACAAAACTTTAGAGCCAAATACGGACAATGGTAAAAAGCTATTTGCTGAAAAATGTAGCGTTTGCCATGGTGAAAATGGTGAAGGTCAATATAATGACGATGGCACTTATATCTATCCAGCAGTAGCCGGAGACAAGTCCTTCAACGATGGTGCAGGTATGGCACGGACTTATACAGCAGCGGCCTTTATCAAAGGCAAAATGCCCTTTGGTCAAGGTAACTCGCTTAGTGACCAAGAAGCGGTCGATATTGCTGCTTACTTTACCCATCTACCGCGACCTATCAAAGCCAACAAAGACAAAGACTGGCCCAATGGTGATGCCCCTAAAGATGTACGCCGCTAGTTTTAAGCACCTTTAAAAGTTACCATAAAAAAGCCCAACTACTTAAATAGCTGGGCTTTTTACTATTGATAGTTAGGACAATTTGCGTCCTTTATCTCTAATTTAAGGCAATTTCATATCACCATCAACCAGCCAGCCCACGCGGCGCATCACATGAGCGACCACCCCTGCAATTAGGGCAGGTAATACAAACATCAACAGGATAATCGCTGTCCATAATTGACCCGTACTCATGATGTCTTGTGACGCCTCAATCACTCCAAATACACCGACCAATCCGGCGGTACCCATACCCGCACCCGTTGCCGTACATGCCAGTCCAAAACCTACTGTCGCAATAGGACCAACGATGGCACTGGCAATCACAGCAGGCAATAACACCAGCGGTTTTTTTAACACATTAGGAATCTGTAGCATACTGGTGCCCAGACCTTGAGATATTACGCCACTGACGCCGTTGTCTTTAAAGCTTGCAACGGCAAAGCCAATCATGTGTGCCGCACAGCCTACCACTGCTGCCCCGCCTGCTACGCCACCAAGCCCAATTGCGATACAAATAGCAGCGCTGGACGTTGGCAATGTCAATAAAATACCCACCACCACTGCAATCACAATACCCATTAACAGAGGCTGTAACTCAGTGGCCGCTTGAATACCTTGACCAATGGCAGCGACCGCAGCGACGATAGGTGGATTCAATAGGGCGCAAACTGCTAATGCTACTGCGCATACCAATAAAGGAACCAATAGAATATCAAGCTTGGTTTTGCCAGCGACCCAAGTACCAGCACGATAAGCAAATACCGAGGTCAAATACGCCCCTATCGGATTGCCCGGTAAGGCGACAAAGGTCGCAGGTCCGCCTACTTGGGGCGTAAATAACGTCCCTGCCATTAATGCTTCAGAGTGTGCGCCAAGCATACCCGCCACCAAGCAGCTGAGCATGACGAGCGTCGGTGCTTTAAGGTAATAGGCGATACCTACTCCGATACCCGCACCCATTAGTACTGAGGCAAGCTTGCCCACCGCAACCAATGCGGGCAAATCTAACCAGCCACCGATTTGCGAGATGATTAGACCAGCAATCAATGTGACAAATAGCCCTAAAGCCATGCCAGTAAACGCATCAATAAAATACTTTTGGAAAAATGCTTTAATGAAGCCAGTAGGCGGTGTTGCTAAATGAGAGACAGTCATAGCCATGCTCTTTATAAAATTTTTGATGAAAGGTGATAAACCAACAGAAAAATAACTTTGCTAAAAATCAGAGATAAAAAAAACGTCATTGCGACGCTTTTTTTATTATTCATAAAGAACTATAACTGTCATTAAACAGCGCAACTTAACGACGCTGTTCAACAATGATGGAGTCAATGCCGTTATTCTGTAGGCGCTGCTGAGCAGTGGTTACTGCTTGGCGGTTATTCATCGGGCGAGAAATAACTTGATAGATTGGCAAACCATTACCCGTCGTATTCTTGACCACGCGAGCGTCTACACCTGCCATCAACACTTGAGCACGGCGGCGATCTGCTTCATCCGCATCACCGAAGCTGTTGATTTGCAAAATATAAGTTGCCGCAGGTTTTGCAGCCTGAACGCTAGCAGTACCTGCGCCTGCATTATTGGTGGACGTATTATTGCTACTAGCAGGCGTCGATCCATCATAGGTCGCGTCTTCTTCAACGATCACAATGTCATCGCCGCTATTACTGGTAGCAGCGTTATTGCCACGACTGGGCGCAATCACTGTATTTTCAGAGATACCAAAGTTACCAGTATCATCATTGCGACTGGCTGAACCATCTTCAGGTTGAGTCACCACCACATCAGGCTCAAAGGCGCTGATATCGCCTATGCGATCATTGCCTGTCTCAGCAATATCTTCATCAGGAATAGTCGCCATCTCTTGATTGGGCAAAATATCATAGAACTCATAATCACTATTATCAGTATCAGTGTCGACACGTGGCTGCACCTGACGATCAGGATCATTACCAGCGGTGCTGTCAGCGGGACTGAAATCAAATAATGGTGACAAGTATATAAATACCCCTATCATAAGGGTCAATACCGCCCCGACAAACATCCACAATAAGCCTGATACGCTACTTGTTTTGCGTTTTTCAGTCGCACCTTTAGGTTTTTTGGCTAGCATGGATCTGGTTCTCCCTACTGAATCTAACTATCATCAAATTATGGCTGGCAGTCATCTATACTCATACTACATGTTAGACATTTACTATATACTAGAAAAAAACTACATGCTAGATGGTGCCGACAACCCTAACAAACTAAGACCATTGGCCAATACTTGACGTACGGCTTTAGATAAACGCAAACGGGCTTGCATTAATTCCATCTCATCCGAGCTTGGTGTCTCACCTGAGGTCAAACTCACTGGCAAAATGCGATTGCTGTCATACCAACCATGAAATAGCGCTGCCAACTCTTTAAGATAGTTGGTCAAGACATGTGGCTCATAACCCGTCGCAGCGCGTAATAATGTCGCTGGATATCCTGCTAATAGCTTAATCAGCTCGTCTTCGTTTGGTGCGCTAAGTAAGTTTTGATGTTCTAAACCAATCGCATCGTCTATCACAAGACCACTATTTTGTAGCTTTTCTAATACTCGGCAAACACGAGCATGCGCGTATTGAATGTAATACACTTGATTGTCTTTGCTTTGTGATTTAGCCAGCTCCAAATCAAAATCAATATGCACCTCAGGCTTACGGGCGACATAATAAAAACGCGCGGCGTCGTTACCAACTTCGGTACGTAAATCACGGAGGGTGACAAATTGACCTGAACGCGAGGACATTTGTACTTTTTCACTGCCACGCCATAATGCAACAAATTGCACAAGCACCACATCTAAACGCTCAGCATCAATACCAAGCGCCAATAAAGCAGCTTTTACGCGTGGCACATAACCATGGTGATCGGCACCCCAAACATTGACCACTTTATCAAAACCGCGATCAAATTTGTTTTTGTGATAGGCAATATCAGAAGCAAAATAAGTAGATTGACCATTGGCACGGCGCACAACACGGTCTTTTTCATCACCAAAATCGGTTGATTTAAACCAAATATTACCGTCTTTTTCGTATAGATAGCCTTTTTCATCTAAGGTTTGCAAGACTGGCTCAATATCGCTATCAATAGACCGTTCGCTAAACCAGCACTCGTAGCGCACACCAAAGTCATTTAAGTCATCTTTGATATCGGCTAAAATACTGCTCAATGCCGCATTTAAAAACAGCTCATAACCTTCACCAAGCAAGGCTTTACTGTTGGCAATCAAGCCATCAATATGCGCTTCTTTGTCACCTGATAGCAGTGTTTTTTCGCCGTCCGCATTGATCTCAAACTCAGCATCTGCTGGCACATCTTTAGCGATTGCTGCAAAGCTATGAACGTAATGATCACCGTGTTGCGCTTTTAACGTTTGGGCGATGTCACTGACATAATCACCTTGATAACCATTGACTGGGAAGATTATTTGCTCGCCATTGGTTTCCAGATAACGCAAATAGGTACTGGTCGCCAAGATGTCCATCTGCCGACCCGCATCGTTGACATAATACTCACGCGTGACGTCATAACCAATCGCTTCAAGCAGGTTTGCCACGCTCATACCGAACGCTGCACCGCGACCATGCCCAACGTGCAAACTTGACGTTGGATTGGCAGAGACAAACTCAACCTGAATTTTTTGCCCGTCAAACTGATCGCTTAAACCAAAGCGATCTTGCAAGGCAAAGATATCATCTAATACCGCAAATTTGGCTTCCGCATTTAAGAACACGTTAATAAAGCCTGGACCTGCAATTTCTACTTGGCGAATGTCTTGGTTTTCAGGCAGCGCATTGACGATTTTTTCGGCAAGCTGTCGTGGATTGACCTTGGCAGCTTTGGCCGCTGTCAGCGCGATATTACTGGCGAAATCACCATGGCTTAAGTCTTTAGTACGGGTGATTTGGCTATTATTTTGCCAATCGCTTGGTAACGTGCCATCTGCTTGTAGGGTTTGAATCGCATCGTTAAATAGTGATGCAAGTGTATCAATTTGGGCTTGTGACATAAGGATTTGAACTCAGTTAAATAAACAACAAAAACGGTATAAAAATGTGGCGAATGCGAGCAGCCAATAACTGCCTATTATAATAGCGACCGACATTGCAGGGGATAAAATAATACAAAAAAGATAAGTAACCTGTAAATATAACAATCTTTGCCCTGCATTGCACTATGTGCACCAAAATTAGCACTAAAATCTTACGGTTATGACAGTTAACACTGATAATTTAGGTGACTAGGGCGTGTCCTCATTGTAAAAATGGTGATAAAAAGGAGATAAATTGCCGTTAAACAAGGAAAGTAGCGCAAATAATATCGAGATATTGATAAGCTATTTGACGATGTTTGGCAAAATTTAGCCATTTTTAGCCATTTTTATCCCATTTAGAGGATAATCGATTTAATTGAAGACACGCCCTAACATGTGTTGTCTCTGCTTTCATTCACGATAAGTCAGATTGAAATATTTTAAATAGATCAGCATTTAGCGCTGTTACCGATCAGTCAGCCCTGCAAATTGTAGCGTTACTGTTGTCTCATACTTAGCAGCAGTTTATACCTGCTCGCTTCCGCGTTATAATAACGGTTTGTATTGCTGCCTGCTTTTTTCTGACTTATTTTATGGATTGCTGCTTATATCATGAATGGTGATACTTCATTTTGAAGGCAATTATTATTAAAAGATCCATAAAATAATAGAAATAAATAAAGACGGCGTTGCTACTTTATAGGATTATGCCATGTTTGCTATTGCTGCCAGTACAGTTACCAGTTGGGGATTGTATGTTTTATTACCCATATTCATCGCCTTCTTATTTTTTATTATGTGGGATATCTCTAAAGAATCTCAAGCTGGGCGTGCAGGTACATTTTGGATTTTCTTAGCACTAGGCGCAGGGTTTGTGGGCTTCTTACTCAAGCTATTGTTGGAAGTCGCTTTTAAAAAGTGGTTGATATAATTTTTATATAATTAAGCCGTATCCTCACTATCAATGATAGGTAATAAATAATTCGCCTATCACTGATAAATAGACGATTAAATAATCAATTAAAAAATGCATGGCTCATGACGGCTTCACTTTATAGTGTGTCAATCATTCCTATCAAAATATCACTCACTGAGCCTTGCTATCATTTTTTACGACTTCACTCACGTAAGTTGGTAAATCCCACGCACCACCGGCAAAGCCTCGGCACATGCCAGTGCTTGAATCTTCCGATTTGGCAAATGTTTGACCATTCCAAACCCATATCGCATGATTCCAGCAATCACCAATCCCACGGTCTTTATGCACAGCCCAAATCTCGCCATCAGAATAGTCATTGCCTGCCGTAGTGATCAGTTTTGGCTTGCTTGGTTTGTCATGATTAATAAGCCAATAACCCGAACTCTCATTATATGCGCCTTGCCAGCACAGATGGCTAGCAAGCGTATGGGTGGCATCTACGGGTGTAAACGTCCAATCCAGTCTATCAACACCATACTCTTGCATTCGTTGGTACGCTTCAGTTTTTGGATTAACCAACTCACAATCTCCCATATCATCTTCAGAGCCTATAAGCTCCTTGGCATCAATATCGATCCACTTATTTATATTCGCTTGAAAATAAGCCAACTTTGACGAATCCAGTTGCTTGTTGTCAGCATAGGCATATGCTTTTTTAATCACAGGTTTCGCTTTTGCTGCTTTAGGCGTTTGCCGATTTGGATTGTTTTTACTAACCAGTGCCAACGGTGTGCCGACGCGACCTTGTACTTCGTCAAGCTTGAGCAGCACGGCACTCATACCTTTGTCACTAATTGTCCAGCGATCACTACCTACTCGTATCTCTATCCTAGTATTTAGTCGTGCTTGATTAATCAGGTACTTGGTTTGGTGAGGACTTAAATCATAGGCATAACCGTCCGCATCTGCCTGTATTTCGCCATAGTTCTTACCATTTAACCAAAGCTCAGCCTCGGTATTATTCTGCTTTGGAACCTCTGGTAAAAACTGTACTGTGGCACTTGGTAAAAAAACTTTAGGTAATACTGTGAGCAATATTGAGGCAGACGTATCTAACTGATCCTCCTCTGCATAACCTGCTGCGCGACAAGTCAATGTATTATCACAAACCACTTGCCAATCATCTTTAACAAACCCCCAACCTTCAAATGGCGTACCATAGGCAGCATGAGCTGATATGGACGTCAATGGCAGCAAGCCCATCATAGCGCTGAGCAAAATCGTTATTTTTTTCACTGTCCATTTTCCTTATGAATGATACAGTACGCACGCGCTACTTTTTGGCAATCAAAGTCGCACGCATCGGTGCAGGATACCCTTCCATGGTTTTAGTCGAGTCATTAGGATCTAAGAAGTCAGCTAGCGAATGATAAGTCATCCATTCCGTTTTGCGCTGCTCTTCTGTTGAAGTCACTGCCACATCGACACAACGTACATCTGAGAATCCTGCTTTTTCTAGCCAGCCCATTAATGCGGCGACTGACGGTAAAAAATATACATTATTCATCTGGGCATAGCGGTCATGTGGCACCAGTACGGTATTGGCATCACCTTCGATAACCAAGGTTTCAAGCACCAACTCACCGCCTTTGACCAACTGCCCTTTAAGCTGTTGTAAATGCTCAAACGGCGATTGGCGATGATAGAGCACCCCCATGCTAAATACAGTATCAAACAGCTGACTGTGCTCGGGCAATGCTTCAAGTGGTACGGGGATATAATGCGTTTTATAGCTATCAGCAGCCCCGACAAAATGACGAATCGCCATAAACTGATGATAAAACAAGCAAGACGGATCAATGATAATGACCGTATCCGCGCCAGCGCCAGCCATACGCCAGCCGTGATAGCCAGAGCCACCGCCCACATCCAATACGCGACGACCTTTTAAATTACCCAAATGCGGTGTGACCCGTTGCCACTTCCAATCACTGTGCCATTCGGTATCAATCAATATTGGCGAGGCTTGTTGGTCTTCATTCTGACCACTATCAATTTGATTTTCGAGCTGACCACCAATTTGAAAAGGCCCTTTGCGCCACGGCATCAGCTGTTTTAATAATGCCATTGTTTGTTTGCGCTGAGACTCACTAAGATTTGCCTCAATCGTCAGGACATCACTGTTCAGATCGACATTATTGACGGTTAATGTTGGCAAACGAGCGACTGACGCTTGATAAGCAGGCGCATGCGCGTAGTTGGCTTTGTCCTTGATATCATTTAACCATGTTGGCAAGCGCGTAAGCCATTCATAAGCACTCGGCTGCTGCTGGGCTAATTCTAACAAGGTTAAATATAATGCGCGTTCGGCGTGGGTGATAGTGTCGTTAAGCATAAAAGCAGATTACCGTATTGATCAAAAAACAACTGTGTTAAAAATAAGGATTATTTAAACGCCACAATAGAGACGAAGTTTAAAAACTGAAACCACGTGAGATGACGTTTAAAGCCAACTTGATCTAAACGCGCATGATGCTCATCTAAAGTATCGGTGATAAGGACGTTCTCTAGTGCATTACGCTTGCCGCTGATTTCCATCTCGCTATAACCATTGGCACGCTTGAAGTCATAATAACGCTCAACCAACCATGCATCATATTGCTCATCAAAAGCATGGGTTTTTTCAGTTAATACCAGTATCCCGCCTTCACTTAACGCTGCATAAATTTTCTCTAATACTGCGACTCTATCGGCAGCGGGCAAAAACTGTAGCGTTAAATTTAAAATCACCATATCGCAGGGTTCAAGTTCCACATCGCGAATATCAGCGGTAATCACTTCGATGTCATGCGCAGGATAATTTTCACTCAATAGCGTGGTCGCTTCGGTCGTCATCGCTGGTGAGATATCAATCGCTTTAATCTGCAAATCTTGCGGCTCAAACTCACCCGCCAACGTCATACTTGCTGCGCCAAGTGAACAGCCCAAATCATACACTCGACTGACGCGCTGACCACTATCGCTCTGTTGACGATACTTACAATGGCGTCGGGCAAATATGGGCAGCATCGCTAGCACCTGACCATAACCGGGCACACTGCGACGAATCATATCAGGGAAACAAGCCACCACTTGCTCATCAAAAGAGAAGCGTGCCGCTTTATCAAGTGGCGTGGTAAACGGTTTGTCAAATAGGGTGTCGTGTTTAACAATAGCAGGCTTAGATTGACTCATGGTGCGACTCATTTTGTGATGATAGAACTTAAATTAGGAGATAATTGATGGTCTTGCTTGTCATTATTAGCTGAAAGCGGCACGACGTAGCAAAAGCCCATTATAACATTACTGTTTGTTACTTATCGCAGTCAGATGCCCTGCTAAGCTAAATACGTATTGCTAAGTAAAAAACACTTGGCTCGCATTTTATATTTATAAAAATAGGAAAGATTATGCAAACCATTATTTTGGGTGGCGGCTGTTTTTGGTGTACCGAATCGGTATTTTTATCCGTAAAAGGTGTGCAATCTGTCGTCTCAGGCTACATGGGCGGTGACGCTGTTTCTGCCAACTACGAAGCGGTCTGTAGTGGCAATACAGGGCACGTTGAAGTCATTAAAGTTGAGTTCGATGACTCTATCGTCCCGTTAGAAGTGATACTTGATGTTTTCTTTGCCACCCATGATCCCACCACAATGGATCGTCAAGGCAATGACGTCGGTAGCCAGTACCGCAGCGTGGTTTTTTATACCGAAGAAAATCAGAAACCAACGATTGACCGCACTATCAACAAACTGCGCGATATGGGCGTCAATGTGGTCACCGAAGTACATCCAGCTGTTGAGTTTTATCAAGCAGAAGAGACCCATCAGGATTTCTTTAAGAAGAATCCAGGACAAGGGTATTGCAACTTTGCCATACCGCCAAAGCTTGCCAAATTGCGTAAAGAGTTTAGTCAATATATGGTGAGCTAAACCACAAAATGAAGATATTTCTTTATTTGGAATAAAAAAATATCTTAGTATTTCATTATAGCCAAACGCTTATTGTATGAGCGTTTGGCTTTTTAACATCTTTTTATTATAGCCAAACGCTTATTGTATGAGCGTTTGGCTTTTTAACATCTTTAGCATTCTCACTCAAACCGTTATGATAGAAACAACTCAAATATAACCCTCAACGAATAAAGGCGAAGGTATGAACGCTAAATTTTGGCACAGCCGCTGGCAAGAGAAACGCATTGGCTTTAATCAGTCTGCAGTGAACCCATTATTAATAAATTACTTTAAGCAGTTAAACCTGCCAGCTGGTAGCCGTGTCTTTGTCCCTCTTTGCGGTAAATCGATTGATATGGCTTGGCTGGCGGCGCAAGGCTACGACGTTGTAGGCGTTGAATTGGTGGAAACAGCTGTACAAGCATTCTTTACTGAGCAGAATATCTCCCCTACTGTGCACCAGCATGTCGACAATTCAGCGATTAAATACTATCAAGGTCAGTTATTAGGACAAACCATTACCTTATGGGTTGCTGATATTTTTGCATTAACGACTGAGGATATTGGATCTGTAAATGGGGTGTATGACAAAGCGGCATTAATTGCGCTACCGGCTGATATGCGTGTGCAATACAGTGAGCAAATGCACCAGCTCAGTGCTAATTCACCACAATTTATCATCACTCTCGCTTATGACCAAAGCAAAAAAGCGGGGCCGCCGTTCTCTATCAGTAGCGAGCAAATACAGCAATATTATGGCGATAACTATCATATCAGCGAACTGACGAGTGAACCTACTTCTATAGGATCGGCACCTGAGCTAACAGCCTCTGAGCATGTTTGGTTGTTGAAATGAGTGGTTAATAAAGCCGTTTGCGTAGCGATTAATCAGTACTAAATTATGATGGAGAAATTGAATGAAAATATTAGTTGGGCTGATAAGTTTAATCTCTATTTTGCTAGTTACACTCGCAGGTCCGCTGTACAAGTTTGGCTTAGTCGATTTAGCGACTGCGTTTGCAGGGTTTAAGTTTGGTGTATTTACTGGTATCGCAGCATTGGTACTATTAGTCATACAGCTTTTATTTAAACGAGACACGGCTAGCCTTGGTAGCGTATTAACATCAGCAGCGCTTGCTATCACTGCCATTGCTATTCCACTAAGCATGATGAATAGCGCCAAAAATGTACCGCCCATTCACGATATTTCAACCGACCTAGTGAATCCACCTGAATTTGTGGCCATTGCCCCACTGCGCGCTAATGCACCAAACCCAGTTGAGTATGCAGGTGTAGAGACTGCAACGCAGCAGCGCGCCGCCTACCCTGAATTACAAACATTGCGCTATAGCCAGTCAAAATCTCAGTTGATTGAGGCAACCAAACAAGCCATCGATAATTTAGGTTGGGAGCTTGTCAATATCGATGCTGACAAAGGTGTCATTGAAGCGACCGATACGACTGCTTGGTTCGGTTTTAAAGATGATGTCGTCGTGCGTATTACGGATAACAGTAGTGAACGTCTAGTAGATATTCGTAGCAAGTCACGGGTTGGTGGGAGCGATTTGGGTAAAAATGCTGAGCGTATTCATGACTTTATTAATGAGTTGGATGGGGTTTTGGTGGAGTAGTTGGGTGCAGCTTAACCTCAAACTTGGTTTGAGGCTTTAGAAATACTTAGAATCGTCAATCTTATTTGAATAAGATTATCTTTAATATCTATTACAGTTTTAAGATAATTCTGATATCTTCCAAATACTAGTGGCAAGGTTTGCTAGCTTTTTTTGACGGCTGTCAATGCTATTTAAATTCCATTTATTATAATTTTTCGGTAAATTTTGAGTCATAGTTAGACTACTTCTAGAATAAATCATCAATTTTTCTTGATATGACTTATTGGATGCCTCACGATTATTACTAGTTTCCAGCAGAGTCATATTACCTAATCGATAAGTCATCGAGTCAATCTTAGTATCGTCAATATCATCCCAAGAGTCATCGGGATTCTCAGGTAAGACATGTTCGATATTAAACTTATCATCATTTTCATCTCTACCAACTCCACTAACATTTTTCTCAATTTCACATAGAATGTGACGAACAATTTTTTTATTGCGATTGTCTGTAGTTTTTAGTTGCTTGGCAGCAAATGCACTTTTAAAAACCTCATCTTTAGGATAGATTTCATCTAACGCTTTAATTACTAAGCTTGCAGAGCTTAACTCTTTGCATTCAATTCTAACTGCTATTTTGTTGTAAAATCGCTCTTGTTCATTAGGTGGATTATTGCAAATTACATTATAACGGAATGATAATATGCTTATCGCACGTACGATTGATAAAAATCCTTTTCTATCACTTTCAAAAAAATTTTCATAGCTTGCAAGTAGTACCGAGAAAGGCTGTTTAACCCTGTACATACTTAATTGTTTCAAATACTTTGATTCTTCCGACCATCGAACATCTTGTATGTCCTTCAAGGCAGTATAAGCGTCAGCCGACAACTCAATTTCTTTGACAAGCTTAAACGCGTCCTCTTTACTTTTAATATGTTTACGAATCGTTTTGAATAAATCTGTTTTGCGTATGAGTTTATGTCTACTATTCCAATAGACTCTTAAGAATTCAGGAAAACTCTCGTTTCCTAATAACGTAACAATGCTTTCCCACCGTTCTTCTAAGTGTTTTATTTGAGTATCATGCAATTCGTCAGCACTAGCTAAAGAGAATAAATAATTTTTTAATAGGTCAGTAGAAGAAAGACGAACACCTCGCGCGTTGAGCGTCTCAAATACTTTAAAAGCATTGAGCTCATCGTTCACAGTAATAACTGTGAAAAACAATTTATCTACTAAATCATCTAGAAACTGTGCAAAATTCTGACCACTAGAACTTTCCATCCCAAACTTCTGCTTAATTTTATTTTTAAACCAATCAAAAGCTTTACGAATTCTATGTTCAGAAGCATGTAATCCACGTTGTGGCAGCTTATCCAATGTGATTAAGTGATTACGATAATACTTATCATTGTGCCTGTTCAGCTTTAAGATTGGTGTTTCAATCAGAGTAACTGGGTCAGTATAGCCAATATAGTCATTTTTCAACTGATGTAAACGTTGGCCATTACGGTCAGCGTCGACACTATTACTTACCATATCTTTTAAAAAACTTAGACCTGCTAGAATTAGAATACTAAGTGTTGTTAATCGCTGCTGACCATCGATAATATCAAACTGTTTATTATTTGTAGTTTGCAGTACTAAATACCCCATATAATGTGCAGATTCAGCATCTTCGATAAATAGTGCCTCTATATCTTGCCACAACTCTTCCCACTCTAGGTCTGACCATGAATAATCACGCTGAAAAGCAGGTACACTATAACGTAGACCATTACCTAATAACTGACGAAAAGTGCTATTTGTCGTATTGAAATTCATTGTCATAGTTTTTCCTAAAAGGATTAAGTGATTAATTCAGTATTTTGAAAAGTAACATTATTTATGGTTGTAGGTTTTGTAACTGTATCAATAGTATAACAACGCCAGAATAAATAATGTGACCTGTTAATGTGAGTAAACAACTTTAGTTGAAGCAGTCATTTCACTTAAACCCTCTCTCAACCTCACGCCACCGTCAATTTATAGTAACAGCTTACTTCGATACCTTTTCTTTACCAATGAGATTGGTTACTCTAAGTCCAAACTGCACCAATCTGCTTTGCTTTCTCTTTTAATAACTATTTCAACGTTTATAGGATATTTTCATGCGTTTGACTCCAGTTTCTACTTTATCGCTACTTAGCCTTGCTGTTGGGCTGAGTTTTGCTAGCACTGCTCAAGCAGCCAAACCACCAGCGCCAGACTTATCTAATGCCGAGTTTCAACAATGCTTAGACGGTTTGAAAAACTCTAGCAAATTTCGAGGCGTTGATAGCTCTACTTTTAATAACTATCGCCCTAGCCAGCCTGATCCTAGCGTGATTCAGTCATTGAATTATCAGCCAGAGTTTCAAAAAGACGTTTGGGATTATTTATCTTCACTGGTCGATAAAGAGCGTGTAGAAGATGGCATCCGTGCCAAGCGCCAATGGGCGGATACGCTACGTCAAATTGAATCACGCTATGGCGTCAAAGCCGAGCACGTACTAGGTGTATGGGGCGTTGAGTCAAACTTTGGGCAGACATTGGGCAAAAAACCTTTGTTTGAGTCTTTGGCGACGCTGTCTTGTTTTGATCGCCGTCAGAGCTACTTCCAAGGTGAATACGCTAATGCGCTAAAAATCGTCCAAAACGGTGATATCGCGCCAAGTGATATGACAGGCTCATGGGCGGGCGCTTTTGGGCAAACGCAATTTATGCCAAGTACCTTTTTAGAGTTGGCAGTTGATTTTGATGGCGATGGTCGCCGTGATTTGGTCAATAGTGTGCCTGACGCGCTAGCCTCTACCGCCAACTTCTTAGATAAGCGCGGCTATCGCACGGGCGAGCCTTGGGGTTACGAAGTCAAGCTACCCAGTGGGTTTTGGGCAGCGTCTGACCGTAAAAACAAGAAGTCTATTAGCCACTGGCGCAATCAAGGTATCACGCTCGCCAATGGCAGTCCATTGCCAAACGATTTGAGTAGTGCTGGTCTATTATTACCCGCTGGCAAAGATGGTCCTGCTTTCTTAGTCGGTAAAAACTTTGATACGTTTTATTCTTATAATGCGTCAGAAAATTATGCATTGGCAATCGCCCATTTATCAGACTTAATCACTAAAGAGGACAGCAGCAAAACTGACTTTGTCACGGCATGGCCTACCGATGACCCTGGTATCAGTCGCCAGCAAGCCAAAGATATCCAGCAGGCGTTATTGAACGCGGGTTACGATATTGGTGGTGTTGACGGCATTATTGGCGACAATACCCGTATCGCGATTCAGCAATACCAATCTAGTCGTGGTATCTTGCCAGCGGATGGCCGCGCAGGACAGAAATTCTACCGCGCAATCATTGGAGATGCTGGAAACACAGCCCCGAAAAGTACGCAATACGGCAATCAATACGGACAGCCGTCGAATAGCCAGCCTTTAAACCCTGCCTCTGCTGATCGCATGGGACAGCTGATTCAGCAGCAAACGAGTACTCCTAATACTTACTCGACGCAGCCTTCTGCACAATCACCGACCTCTGGTAACACACGCTATCGCCGTGTCATCGGTAGCGACGGTGTGGTGAAGCTCGTTCGTGTTGACGAAGGTTCTTAGTATTCCGCGGATGTATCTTAGGTTAAGCACGCCCTAGATTAAGCACATAAAAAAAGCCACGTTAATAATAACGTGGCTTTTTTCATAAGGTTCATTCTTTATTTTTTAGTCGGCTTTTAACTTAAACGATCGGTGGTGGGTTCGGTTTACCATTGTCACCATCCCAGTTCTCACGTGCCTTTTCATCTAGATCAGCAGGCGTTTTTGGCTCCCACTTGCCATTTTCTTTCCACGTGGCATCGCCCCAATCAGCATCTTCTTCTTTTCTGTCCAAGTCTTTGTAAGCTTGGCTAGGGTCGATACCGCGACGTTTCATGTCCGCTACTTGCTCTTCTAATGTATGAAACTGCTCGGCAGCATGCATAGATTCTTCTAAGCCATCAAGCTCTTTTTTTAATGCATCGTTTTTAGCGTTACTCATCAGTTGCTCTCCTTAGTCAGTATTATTATGCGATTTATATATATTCGATTTGTATGTATACAATATATAAGTCAGTAATTTTAATATAAATAATGTATTTATTATCAATCTCTGATTAGTCTTAATATTACCAGTCTTAAATGGATTCACAACCGTTGACGCGTATGCTTTGTATTACAAAACGTAGTCACAGCCACACGTGTGCTCTTTGCAGCAGATAGGCTATGACTACTTTTAAATGAGGAAGGCAGGAATATTATTAGTGCAAAGTGCGAATCATTGGGAGTTATGATGGACTTCGTTCAAGAGATTTTTTGCATGAAAGGTCAACTTCCAAAGTTCTTGCGAGACGCGAGTGCCATAGGTTGTGAGCTGTATCCAGTTTGCACCCACTAGCTGACGTTGTAGTTGGTTCAAATCATCTTGAGAAATTTGGCAGCGCGAGACGGCATGGACATTCGGCATCTCTTTTTTGATGTCTTGCTCAGCTTTTGACGCTATCAAGCGATTCACAGCATTTTGCAAGCCATAGCTCGAAAAGGTCGCTGGTATTTTCATCAAGGCGATCAATATCTCTTGCCATGTTAAGGTCAAGGGTCTGGTAACATCGGTTAGGTTGCCACCTGCATAAGCTTGAGCACTATATTGAATATCAAAAGCTTCTAACAATATAATAGGCTTACTCACATCATCAGAGACGAATTCATCAGCAGGTGGGCTATTTTCCTTTAGCGTTTTGTCAGTAGACAATAGATCTGCAAACCGTTCCGCCACGGTTTGCTTACTAAATTTAATCATTTCCTCATTAGCTCTCAGCCATCCACCAACGACCTGATGATTGGTCACTGCGTTATAGTAAGCTTGTACAAGTAATGGCTCAATATCCGTTTCTGTATCATAATAATATATCGTATTGTCCTGCCGAGTTACCGACTTAATAAATTCTTGCAGTTGACGACTGATACTCGCATCTGGATGATGATTTTTGATTAAGATGAGTAACGGTTTGAGCTTGGCTTTGGCATTCAAATAGCTCAAATGCATTTGGCTAACGCCATTCCTTTGCACGGTGCCATAACTGTCTCCAATGAGCATCAGTGCATAATCGCAGGAGTCGATACATTGTCGACCATATAGCGATGCTTTTGGCAATTGACTCGACACATCATAGGTCAAGAAAGCCCGCGACTGAAAAAATATCGCCAAGCTGTCCAAGACCAACAATTGATCATTGTCAGCGCATATGATGTGAATATGATAGCGACGGTTTGGCACAATCACCTCTAAGCTTAGGTCATGACATAGAATAATATGATATAAAATAGAGCACAAATATCTTGTGTTGCACAGCCTAGCATAATCTTATAAAAATAAGCTCAATTTATTTTTAATATATCAATATTATGGTTATGGGTTTGATATAAACACCTTTAACTGCGCCTATTCAGAATAGTATTGCAAGATGGCGTCTTTGCCAAGCAAACGCGCTATTAAAGTACCCAGTTTATCATCGAACTTAGTCGCATAAAAAATCAATGGCGGTCGAATGACAACTTTTGTTCTGTCAGTTGTTTCTAAACAATGATCATCTGGGGTATTGTCAACCAATGCAGACAGCTGGTTTGCAGCCAATAGCTGCTTAACTCGCTCAGCAATCGCTTGTCCAGAATCAATGACCTGTATCGCTAAGCGCTGCTGAGCAATCTCATTTAACAAAAACGTTTTGAAAAACGGATAGTGCGTACAGCCTAGTACCAATTGATCAACACTATCATGAGCAAATAATGTGAGCTGCTGGCGTAATCTTAAAGCAGTATCGTCCTGCTCTGGCATTCCCGCCTCGACCCAAGGTACCAATTGCGGATCAAAATATTTGGTCACTACCGTATTGTTGGGTTTAGCAAAGTGATCGATGACCTCATTAAGCAATGTGCCATTCAAGGTAGCTTTAGTCGCTAAAACGACCACGCGACCAGTTTTGCTCGCCGATATGGCGGGCTTTAGCGCCGGGACTAATCCGACGATAGGCAGCTGCGGATAACGCCGTCTGGCTGTTTCCAAAGCATAAGCTGAGGCGCTATTACAAGCAATAACAATGAGCTTGCAGCCCTGCTCATACAACCAATCAACGGCTGTTAAAGTCAACGCTTCAATATCGGCGCTATCACGATTACCATAAGGCACATTTAAGGTGTCTGCATAATAGACATAACGCTCAGCAGGCAACTGCTGTGCCAAATGTAGATAAACAGAAAGCCCACCGACACCAGAGTCAAACAATCCGATTGGCGCATTGCGCTTTTTATTATTTATAACTGTGCCAATATTCGTTTTATGGATGTCAGCTTTAGCATTAGTTACACTCTCGACATGCTCAACATGTTTACCATCAAAGCTATCTGAGCGCATTTTCACCCTATTTAAGCTATTACTTGCAGCAATATCCATCACTACTCTACTGCCATTTTTATATACATATCGTCATCTTTTTGCTGTTTGCTGTTTGCTGTTTGCTGTTTGGCATACTACAGTAATTATCTGGTGATTTATCGCTATGTAAGCAGTAAATCATTTGACGGATACATAGCTTTGAGCCCTTGCGTTAACTGGCTGGCATCGACAGTTCATAGGATTTTCCGCCACTTTGTAATGTCAGTATCGTCTCACCATTTTGCTCTGTCAATTCGCCAATTTCGGTCAAGTGATAAAAAGTATTACGCCCAATAAGTGCATCCAAACCATTTCTGACGGGCATATAAGGACGTACCTGCATATCCATTGCTGCCTGCTGATCAATCGTATCATTGTCCGTAGGATTATACGCCTTTAATGTGATGGTGTGCTCATCATCTAAACGCACCACATCGCCAGTCGTCGTGGTAAATTCTAGCCAACGGTTATTGCCTTCATTAACGATACCGACGTCATTGATTAATAAAGGGGCATCTTCAACTTGGATACGGATTTTCTGTACTGGTGTCTTCAAAAAATATTCAATGACACCATTATTGTCTTCTTTCCATAAAATAGTCGCAAATAAGTTCACCAATGACTCTCTGGTCATTTGCCCGCCTTCATGCCACCACTCGCCATTTGCTTTTATGACCAGATCCATATCGGCCACATCTTTTGGGTGCCATTTATCCAATGGTGGGATGGCACGTCCTTCACGTTTGCCTACGGTAGACTTTAGATACTGACTGAGAGAATCCATATTACTTAGCTCAGATGGCACGTCCTTTGGCGGTTTAGCTGCCGATTCATCATTTTGAATTATGTCTTCATTATTGTTATTCATCGTATAATCCTTTACTTAGCATTCAAAGTTTGGCAAATCTATTATTACTATAAATTTTAGTTTCGGGTATGATGAAAACATATCATCTTAGCACCCTCATTAGTTCAATCTTACCTTAACATCGATACTCATAAATGCGTATCGTGTTTGTAGGACTTTTCTTTTATAATGAGTAACGATTTTTTATTGAAATGGTCAAGTGGGTGTTGTGTTAATGACACATTTTACGTGATGTGTTGATATCCTTAAATACATGGATCTCGACAGTAACATGGTCAATTGATGTCGCAAAGACAGTTTTTATCGGGCAGCCATATGTCTGAGTAATGTTAGCGCCGCAAGTCTATTATTCAATTGTTAAGCTAATGATGCCCTGAGATAAGCCACTAAAAGTTTAGGAGTAGGTATGCAAGAGCAAGACAATCAAAAGCCAGTCATTGATAGTGACACTGTGAATACTGACCCATCAGTAGCGACAGAGACGGCAAATCTAGATAAAGCAGAGTCAGCCGTTGTGACCCAAGAAGTGCCAGCTGAAACAGTCGCTATCGACAAAGCGCCAGAGCCAGTAGTAGAAGCTGTCGCGGCAGAGCCTGAGATTGAACGTGAGTCCATGGAATTTGACGTTATCATCGTTGGTGGTGGACCTGCTGGGCTATCTGCTGCTATCCGCCTGCGTCAGCTCGCTATCGCTGCTGGTAATGATGAGTTTATGGTTTGTGTGGTCGAAAAAGGTTCTGAGTTTGGTGCGCATACCTTATCAGGTGCTGTCATCGAACCACGCGCCTTGAACGAGCTGATACCAGACTGGAAAGAAAAAGGCGCGCCGCTTAATGTGCCAGCGACCGAAGATCGCTTTTATTATTTAAACTCAGCCACGCGCTCTACTAAAGTACCTGACTCGTTGATTCCAGGACCGATGCACAACAATGGCAACTATATTGTCTCATTGGGCAATGTTGTGCGCTGGTTGGCGGTACAAGCTGAAGAACTTGAAGTCATGATGTTCCCAGGCTTCCCTGCAGATGATATTTTATATAACGACGACGGTTCTGTACGTGGTGTCTTAACGGGCGATATGGGCGTGGCTGCCAATGGCGAAGCCAAGCCTAGCTTTGAGCCAGGTTATGAGCTACTTGCTAAGTACACTATTTTTGCCGAAGGCAGCCGTGGTCATTTAGGTAAGCGCTTAATCAGCCGTTTTGATCTTGATAAAGACTCAGATCCTCAGCATTATGGTATCGGTCTAAAAGAGCTGTGGGACGTAGCCCCTGAGAAACACGAACAAGGCGTGGTCATGCACGGTCTTGGCTGGCCCTTGACCGAAACTGGCTCTACTGGTGGCTGGTGGTTATACTTCGATGAAAACAACCAAGTAAGCTTTGGTCTTGTCGCTGACTTGTCTTACCACAACCCATATATGTCGCCATTCGATGAGATGCAGCGCCTAAAGACCCATCCTGTCATCAAAAACGTATTGGAAGGCGGTAAGCGCATCTCTTATGGCGCACGTGCTTTAACCAAAGGTGGCCTAAACTCTCTACCGAAATTCACTTTCCCAGGTGGTGTATTGGTCGGTGATGATGCTGGATTCTTGAACCCTGCTAAAATCAAAGGCACACACACATCGATGAAGTCAGGCATGCTAGCCGCCGAAGCCATCTTTGAGGCACTACAAGCCGAGCGTCAGCATGATGAAGTGGTTGCCTATACCACCATGTATAAAGAGTCGTGGTTGTATCAAGACAACTATGAATCGCGCAACTTCTCGCCTGCAATACATCGCATGGGTCTGTTTATGGGCGGTGCTTTTACCTTTATCGAGCACAACTTATTAAAAGGTAAAATGCCGCTTACCTTACATGACAGCTTGCCAGATTATGATCAGTTAGAGCGTGCCAATCATGCTTTTCAGCCAACCTACCTCAAGCCTGATGGCAAACTGGTATTTGACAAGCTGTCATCGGTATTTATCTCTAATACTAACCATGCAGAAGACCAGCCGGTACATTTGAAACTGACTGATCCAACGGTACCTGTTTCAATTAACTTACCGCTATATGCTGAGCCTGCTCGTTTATACTGCCCAGCTGGTGTATATGAAATAGTAAAAGATGCGGAAGGAGCTAAGTTTGTGATCAATGCGCAAAACTGTGTGCATTGTAAAACTTGTGACATCAAAGATCCTTCACAGAATATCACTTGGGTAACGCCAGAAGGTGGCGGTGGCCCTAACTATCCTAATATGTAAATATAAACAATATTAGGATTAATCGCTGATACTAAAAACCGCCCTTATGAATTCATAAGGGCGGTTTTTTTAACTTCGAAACATGAAACAAGTTTATCTTTAATCAGGTGAGATTAATCTGTCCATGCATCACGATTGGCTTCGTCTTTAAGCTTCACGAAGTCATCAGGATTAAACTTGATTTGATCGCCGGTTTTACCTTCTTTAATCTGACGCTCGTAATCACGCAATATACGCAGTGCTACGGGTGACAAGATTAAAATAGCCACTAAGTTAACGAGTGCCATGAGACCCATTGATAAGTCAGCGAAGTTCCATATGGCAGGAAGACTGGCAATAGCGCCGACAAATACCATGCCAAGTACCATAAAGCGGAATATCATGATCATGACTTTGGCATTTTTGGCACCAGAGATGAATTCAAGATTTGACTCACCATAGCTATAATTGGCAATGATAGAGGTGAAAGAGAAGAAGAAAATAGCAATCGCAACGAAGATAACACCCATATCACCCACATATTGCGACAGTGCCAACTGAGTCAGCTGAATACCTTCTTGCTCAACACTAGGATCGACCACACCGGACAAAATAATAATCGACGCCGTTGCCGTACAAATGACAAGCGTATCCATAAATACACCCAGCATTTGCATAAATCCTTGCACTGCTGGATGATCGGGGTGACTCTTCGCCGTTGCCGCCGCATTAGGCGCTGAACCCATACCCGCTTCGTTTGAAAACAGACCACGCTTGATACCGTTAATCATTGCCTGAGCAATACCATAACCAATCACCCCGCCTGCTGCTTGCTCAAAACCAAATGCTGATTTAACAATTAACACAATCGCCGCTGGGAATTGACTAAAATTCGTCACGATAATGAACAAGGCTAATAGGATATAGAGAATCGCCATCACGGGTACGATTTTACCCGCGATACGAGCAACCGAGCGCAAACCACCGAATACCACTGGCGCGACTAATACAACCAATACCAAGCCTGTCATCCACGTTGGAACACCAAATGCTTCATTGGTCGCTTGTGCGATGGTATTTGACTGCACGCCATTAAAGGCTAAACCGAACGCTACTAATAAGCATAATGAGAAAAATATCGCTAGCCAGCGCTGACCGAGACCTTTTTCGATGTAATAAGCCGGTCCACCGCGGTAAACATTGTCATTGTGCGGCACTTTATAGGCTTGTGCTAATGTTGATTCGATAAAACTGGTCGACATACCGACGATCGCAGTCATCCACATCCAAAACACTGCACCCGGACCGCCAAGGTAAATCGCGATTGCGACCCCTGCCAAGTTACCCGTACCGACCCGCGCTGCCAATGAGGTCATCAGCGCCTCAAATGAGCTGATGCCGCCATCTTTACGCCCTTGATTGGACACGCGCAATAGCTGCCACATATGCCCAAAGTGGCGAAACTGAATAAAACGTGTGGCAATGGTGAAATACAAACCCGCACCAATCAGTACGAACATCAGTAATCCATACCAAGGGTTACTTGCAATTAGCCAATCATTGTTGCCCCAAATAATACTGACACCATAATTGACGATGCTATTAAACCAACCTGCTATTCCTTCACCCATACTGCTATCCTCTCACTTACATTTTATACTGCTAGTATATTTTATGGATTGATGTGATTAATGATATTTAAAAATGCTTACTAATCCCTCTGCCTACTCATGAAACAGTAAATATCTGATCAATATATTGGCAAAGTAAATCACTAACATCCTGTCGCTACATTTTAACTGACTAGAGATTATTTAACTATTTCAAACATCTATTATAAAAATTAAATAATTACGAACTTTTGCAAGGTATTTCGATAAAGATCAAAAAAATATTTTTTGTATGGAATATTGAAGAAAACTTTTAAGACTAGGTACAACAGTTAGATTTTAAAACGTATTCATATAAACACCATTCCAAAAAAAATAGTCACTGCCATAATATTTATTATGCAAAGTATGGGCTATATTTATAGAATAAATGACTTTTATTGCTAATAATGCTCTAATACCTCTATAAAACTAAATCCTTAATATAAATAGGGTTTTAGCACAACACCTGAGCAACGGCCGTTTTTTTAGCTGCTCTCTCTAACATAAGTTGACCATGGTTTCCATAAAGCAAACATTTAGTTACATAAAGTAAATAAAATTTATTTATTGTTAATTAAGTCAATATTGTATATATTCCCAATAAGTTCATAAATATTTCTTGCAATACTTATTGGCATGAATAATAAGTTGAAATATTAAGACAATATCATCAGGGATGATGAGCATAATAAGACAGAGGACTGTCAACCAATAACGACCCTCCTCCATAAATCCTCATCTCTATATACTATAAATCCAGTCATTCTATAGCCCATGAATCTTGTTAGATGTTTAGGTTATAGTCGACCCACAGCCATATTTTACAATGTAAATTTTTAGCAAAATCGAACCACAGAAAAGTATTTTTCGCAGTGCTTTGATTGATAGAAATCTGCTTTTTTTTCGATAATATTGGGTTACTTACTACTGGTTGGTCATTCTGCTTTATCAGCCTATAAACTGATTTTAGGATCCGTTTATAGACAACGTATCGAACTGTCGTTCATCATGTGATACATGCTAAAGCAAAATAACTTGTCAGGCTCAAATCAGTAATCTTGTTTTTATGTTAGGCAAAAGGAGTTGTCCTATGGAAAACCACAACGATCCATCCGGTTATTGGCGTGCCAATGTCCGTCTCATTTTAGGTAGCCTATTTATTTGGGCGCTATGCTCATACGGGTTTGGGATTTTATTACGTCCTCTCTTAGCAGGTATTAAAATCGGTGGTACCGACTTGGGCTTTTGGTTTGCTCAGCAAGGATCCATTGGGGTATTTATCGTTTTAATTTTCTTCTACGCTTGGCGTATGAATAAGTTAGATAAACAATACGGCGTAGACGAGGAATAGCCCCATGAGTCAATTTACGATTAATATTATTTTTGTAGGTCTATCTTTCGCTCTATACTTCGGTATTGCAATTTGGGCACGTGCTGGCACAACGAGTGAATTCTACGTAGCAGGCGGCGGTGTTCATCCTGTCGTCAACGGTATGGCAACGGCTGCTGACTGGATGAGTGCTGCGTCATTTATTTCGATGGCAGGTATTCTTGCCGCTGGCGGTTATGGCGCATCAACTTATTTGATGGGTTGGACAGGTGGTTATGTACTACTGGCAATGCTCCTAGCGCCTTATTTACGTAAATTTGGTAAGTTTACGGTACCTGACTTCATCGGCGACCGTTTTTATTCAAAAACGGCAGCAATGATTGCCGTAATTTGTTTGATTATCGCCTCAACCACATACGTTATCGGTCAGATGACAGGTGCCGGTGTCGCTTTCTCACGCTTCTTGGAAGTTGAAAACACTACTGGTCTACTGATTGCTGCGGTTGTTGTCTTCTTCTACGCTGTACTTGGTGGTATGAAAGGGATTACCTATACTCAGGTAGCGCAGTATGTCGTTCTAATGATTGCATATACCATTCCTGCTGTTTTCATCTCACTTGAATTAACAGGCAATCCAATTCCAGGTTTGGGCTTGTTTTCAAACCATGTGGAAGCAGGGGTTCCTATCTTAACCAAGCTAGATCAGGTGGTTACTGACTTGGGTTTCACCGCTTATACTGCTGATGTCCCTAACAAGCTAAATATGGTGCTATTTACCTTATCACTCATGATCGGTACAGCAGGTCTGCCACACGTTATCATCCGCTTCTTCACCGTACCTAAAGTCGCTGATGCGCGTTGGACTGCTGGTTGGACGTTGGTATTTATCTCGCTACTATACTTCACTGCTCCTGCCGTAGGTGCAATGGCACGTTTAAACCTGATTGATACGATTTATCCACAAGGGGTGGCAGAAGCACCTATAAACTATGATCAACGTCCAGACTGGATGAAGACATGGGAAGATACCGGCCTTATTAAATATAATGATCTTAATAATGATGGTCGTATCCAAATGTACAACGACAGTGGTCTTGGTGCCGCTGAGCTTGCCTTGAGTGCTGCACAAGCGGATGGTGGCGATGTAGCCGCTGCCACTGCAGCCGTAGAGACTGCACGTGTCGCACAGGATTTAGAACTTGATGGACGCTTCACCGCAGCGGGCTGGAAGGGTAATGAGCTGGATGTCAATGCCGATATCTTAGTATTAGCTAACCCAGAAATTGCGAATCTTCCACCATGGGTTATTGGTCTTATCGCCGCAGGTGGTTTGGCAGCAGCGCTCTCAACAGCAGCAGGCCTACTACTCGCTATTTCGTCAGCGATCAGTCATGACTTGATTAAACGAAACCTTAATCCAAACATTACTGATAAAGGCGAATTGAGAGTTGCACGTATTACGATGGGTGTTGCGATTGTAGTTGCTACTTGGTTAGGAATAAATCCACCAGGGTTTGCCGCACAGGTAGTCGCATTAGCATTCGGTATCGCTGGTGCATCGCTCTTCCCTGCACTAATGATGGGTATTTTCTCTAAACGGATCAATAATGTTGGTGCCATCGCTGGTATGCTAACAGGTCTGATTAGTATCCTTGTTTATATCTTTGTCTTTAAAGGTTGGTTCTTCATTAGCGGTACAGCGAACTTCCCTGATACGGCAGAGTATTGGTTGTTTGGTATCTCACCACTATCATTTGGTGCGATTGGGGCATTGCTTAACTTTATCGTAGCGTTTGCTGTCTCTTATGCTACTGCTCCACCACCATTACACATTCAAGAGTTGGTTGAAAGTGTCCGCTCTCCACGTGGCGCAGGCGGTGCAGTCGACCACTAAGTGTATAAATGAGAATATATCTTCAGTTACTATATATCACTCACAGGCAGTAGCTGCTTGTGAGTGATTTTTTTATCTCTTATTTATTATAAAAAATGTTAGATTTTTGCTTTATTGAATATACTTTATTAACTATGCTTAGGGCGTGTCCTCAATTAAATCGATTACCCTCTAAATGGGCTAAAAATGGCTAAATTTTGCCAAACATCGTTAAATAGCTTATCAATATCTCGATATTATTTTCGCTACTTTCCTTGTTTGACGGCAATTTGTCTCATTTTTATTACCATTTTTAAAATGAGAACACGCCCTAGTTAAAAGCGCTCAACTAAAAGTGCTTAACGCATTAAGGAAGATTTTATGCTTTTTGAGTTTATCGCTACCATTGCTGCCGCATTTGGCATGGCTGGTCTGGCACTCATTATAACTCACCTCAGTAAACTGGCTGGCAAACGCGCACCAAAGTGGCTTATTCCTTTGTTTGCTGCGATTGGTATGTTTGCCTTTCAAATACACCAAGAGTATAACTGGTATGGTCAGCAAGTGAGCAAGTTACCAGCAGGCGTGCAAGTCGTCAAAGTAGCAAAAAGCACCGAGTGGTTTCGCCCATGGTCTTATGTCAAGCCGCAAATATTACGTTTTATCGCTGCCGATACCGCCAACGCTAGCGTGCAGGTAGACAATCCAGATGTATATTTGGTTAATTTATATCTGTTTGAAAGACGCAGAAGTGTGCAGAAAGTACCACAAGTTATAGACTGTCGTATTCCTGCGCGTGCCGATTATGTCATACCCGAAAAAAACAGTAAGCTAACGATTGATGAACATGTCAAGCAAACAACAGCATGGCGAGAGTTGGCAACAGATGACCCGTTGTTCATTAGTATTTGTACTGGTAAAAGCTAACCTCCTCATAAATATGCAAATAAAACCCTGCTAAAATATCTGATTACTAAGGGGTTTAAGACGGCCTCTATTATAGTCATGTATTCAATTGCGCTGAGAAGTTGCGGTATAAGTATGCTTAGAATTAGCGCCTAACAGCAATCCAGCGCATAGACCACCGAAGTGCGCCGCAAACGAGATACCTTGTTGCGGCATCAATCCTTGCTTAATAGTCAACCAATAGCCAGTACCCATGACAATACAGGCAATCAAATAACCCCAACGCCGCGCAAATACAGCACCACCTATCATGTAGCCGAGCATCGCGAAGCATAGCCCTGATGCGCCAACATGAATTGACAATGGCGAGCCAATGATCCAAGTGACCAATCCAGATGCGATAATGAGCTTAATCACTGTTCGATAAGCATTCTTCTCAAACAATCCAAACAAAAATAAAATTTGTAATAATGTCAAAGTGTTACCAAGCAAATGTGAAAAATTGCCATGCATCGTCCATGATGCAAATACTCCAATCATACTGCCCACATCTAAGGCACGAGGCACAATCCCAAAGATATTCCACATGCCGAATAATGCCACTTCATTTAAAAAAAACATGCCCCACATCGGTATTAATACAAAAGCATATAAACCTATAACCTGCTTTATTCGTATCATAATCAAGCTAAGCAGTTGCTGCCAATTCATATAATGCCCTATTCTTTTAATCCATGTTTTTAGCGATATTTTAATGGCTCAGCGTAGCAGTGGAGCGTGTTACAGGCGTAAAATCTAACAATGCAGCCTCTTTGTCAGTCATCAAATAACTGTCACTATGTAATAACGACGTCGAGTGATAAGGCACCAAAGCGGTGGGCACAAAACGACGAGCGGCATCGATATGTTTGATAGAATCATCAAAAAAGATATGAGGTGCAAACGTTCTAAGTACAGCTGTTTTTTCTAAACCTCCTAAGAAAAACGCCATATCAACATTGACGCCCCACTCTCGCAATGTCTTAATCGCACGCAGATCAGCAGGTGCGTTGCGAGCTGTCACCAATGCAATCTTTATGGGAGAATACTTGAGACCAGCGGGTAGACGTTCCTGTAAATTTGATAGTTTAATCAACAATTCAGCATAAGGGCCTTTTTCAATCGGTAAATCACGCATCTGTATTTCGCGATCGTGAAAAGCACGCAGTCCTTTTTGCTTGTACAGCAGTTCACCTGAATCATCAAACAGCACCGCATCACCATCAAAAGCAATACGTAGCTGATCAGTATCTAACTCATAGGTATTGACGGGGGTTGCATCGAGTATCGCACAAGCGCAGATATTGGCATCAGCCACTTGCTGGGCATCTTCGCGATTGGTCGTCAAAAATAGATCGACGTTGAAGTCTTTAATATAAGGAGCAACAGGACTGCCTGAAATAAATGCCGAGCGTGAGATAGTCAGCTCATGCTCAAGAATGGCATTGAGGACTTGAATGCCCGTATCTGGACTACTCTTTGAAACAATGACCACTTCCACCAAAGGTGTCTCAACCTCTAAATCTTGCATGCCATCATTGCAATAATTATTCAGATTTAATAGAGCTTTAATTAATGGATAACCAGCACCAATGCTGAGAGCATCGTTCTCACGCTTGGTCATATAGTCTCGAAACTCTTTTATGGCGCTTACAGGTCTCTGCTCTAGCAGCTCTAGCAAATAATTTTCTGATTCGGTTAAATCAAAAAGTGCCGTTGCAGAAATCGCGACGATGAGCGTATTACTAAAATCGACTGCCATGATTTTCTCTACTTATAAAATTATCTATTCGGAAATGCCAACCAGTTTACTACATTCACAAGCCCTTAGAATGATAAGAAAAGTTATCCACGTATAATGTCATTTAGTATAAAAACCACCTTCTAAGTAATCCAAATGACCGCTCAAAAAATGTCTCATAATGTGACTTTATGTAGAATAATTTAACCATAGAATTATTACGCCGACTTTTTCTTTTATCATAAAAAAACCATATTGCTATGAAAACAATATGGCCCTATTAATGAACAGTGTAGATGAACGACGCAGCTATGATTTTCTAAGCTTACTTTTATCAATAGCGCTTACGTTAGCAGCACTAAAGATATCGCTGGAAAGGCGACCAAAATAACCAGTCGAATCAGATCAGAGACAATAAATGGTGCGACCCCGCGGAACATATCAGACAGCTTAATATGCGGTGCCATCGCTTTAATGACAAAGATATTCATCCCCATCGGCGGCGTAATCAGTCCAAGCTCTACTGTCAATACAGCGATGATACCAAACCATACGGGATCAAACCCTAACGCCACAATGATTGGATATACCACTGGAATGGTAATGACCAGCATCGCCAAAGCATCCATGAACAACCCTAATAGGAAGTACATGATTAAGATACAGATCAGTACAATCATCGGGCTAACTGCTAATGTACCAATCCAAGTCGCTAGCGTATAAGACAAGCGTGAAACGGAGATAAAGTAACCCAAGGCTTCTGCACCCAGCAGCATAAAGAATACCACCGCTGATAATGCAAGCGTTTCAATCAAAGATTGCTTTAGACCTTTTATACGCATGCCTTTGGCAAAAGCATAAGCCCAAGAAACAAACGCACCGACTGCCGCTCCTTCTGTCGGAGTAAATAACCCAAAGAAAATACCAGCGATAATCACAATGAAAATAAAGCTAAATGGTATGAGTCCCGTCAATGACAGCAGCTTGGCTTTCCAAGAAGTAGGCTCACCGCGACGCGCTAAATGCGGCTTCCAGCGTACCATAATCATAACAGTGATTGAGTACATCACCATGCCCAAAATCCCAGGCAAGAAACCAGCGATGAACATGTCACCGACTGACTGCTGGGTTAAGATGGCATAGACCAGTAGCGCAATGCTAGGCGGAATCATAATACCTAACGTGCCACCCGCTGCTAAAATACCACAGGCAAAACCTGGTTGATAACCATACTTCTCCATTTGTGGCAGCGCAACCTTGGTCATAGTGGACGCTGTGGCTAAGGATGAACCTGAGATAGAAGCAAAAATACCAGACGATCCTATGCCAGCGATACCCAAACTGCCCCTCACTCCCCCAAAAATAGTTCGGGTAGCTTCAAATAACTTCCCTGCCATCCCTGAATGAGTGGCAAAAACGCCCATTAAAATAAATAAGGGAATCGCACTAAAGTCATATTTGGCTAACACATCTACCGGAATATCTTTGAGCATTTGCAGTGCACCACTGGGCGCCGTCACTGCGCCAAAACCAACCAACCCAACACCTAACATGGCAAGCGCCACTGGAACTCGCAGGACAACAAGCAGGATCATGACGATTAAGCCGATAGCTCCAATAATTTCTGGACTCATGCGCCTGTCTCCTCGGCGTCAAAGAACTCGCCCGTTTTAAAGATATTGATGGATTCGATTAATGAGCGAATGGCGAGTAAGAGACTTAAAAATGCACTAAATGCATAGATGGGCATCATTGACAATCGAAGGTCTTGAGTGACTTTACCGTATTCTATGGCATCAACAGCACTCTCATAAAGCCCCCAAGCAAAAACGATACCAATGACGAAAAAGCCCATCATAAAGACGCCCATCATATAACCTTTAATGGCTTGCGGCATTTTTTGAGTAAAGACATCAACGATAATTTGTGAGCGTTCGACGAAAGCGCCAAAGGCAGCAAGTAAAGCAAAGAGCATGAAGTAAGAGACGATCTCTACACTGCCTTTGACGGTAAAGCCAAACTCACCACCAGTCAGCTTGAAAATATAGCGAGCAGTCACATCGAGCATCGTTGTGAGAACAATAATAATAAGACTGATACCACCAATAAACTGGCATAATCTAGAGATTAGAATACTGATTTTTACTAAAAATGCCATGTGACACCTCCAATGGGTTATACCACTTTACAAGCAGCACTGGCAGCTTTTGCTTTCTCATAGACACTATCAGCATCTAAACCCAAAGCATTGACATCACTTAGATATTTTTTAGTACCCTTTTCAAGTGGTCCTTTCCAATCAGGATCATTCAATGGATCAGGAATTTCAACGATCTCATCGCCTTTAGCTTTAGCAGCTTGAATGGCCATTTGATCATGCTTATCAAACACTTCACCAACTTTATTCGCCAATGCCATTCCTGAGTTTTTATCCAACACTTGCTTTAAATCATCAGGTAAGTTGTTATATTTATCCTTATTCATAGTAACCATCAGCGCCGAACTATAAAAAGGAATATTGGTGTGATATTTGGTGATTTCATCGATTTTGAACGCTGTTACGGCCTCCCAGGGAAAACTCAACCCATCGACGACGCCGCGCTGTAGCGAGGTATACATATCATTAGCAGGCAATCCTACTGGTGACGCCCCAGCACTTTCGATAATATCACCCGCGACCGCAGAAGGGCGGCGGATGCGCATGCCTTTCATGTCTTCAGGAGTCCGAATCAACTTATCCGTAGTATGCAGTGAGCCAGGCCCAGCGCCATACATAAATAGTAGATGTGAGTCTTCATACTCACTAGCAAGCGTGCCATCCTCATAAAGCGTCTGAAGCATACAACCCATTTGAGTCGCTGAGTTTGATAAACCAGGAAGTTCAGTGATTTGAGTTAAAGGAAAACGACCACTGGTATACCCATGTGCTTGTGAACCAATATCTATCGTACCTTTAGCAGCAGATTCGTACGTAACATCTGCTTTAGCAAGACCCGCGGAAGGATACAACTCTACTTTTAAGCGACCATTAGAATCTGTCTCTATTTGCTTTGCCCAAGGTTCAAAAACCTCTGTGCTAATAGAAGAGGTTGCTGGCCAAAAGTGAGAGAAGCGTAAAACGGTGATTTCTTGAGAGTTTACTGATGAGTCATCAGTCGTGTTAGCAGATTGGTTAGAGCAGCCTAAAAGACTAACAGCCGCTAAGGCACCAATTGAAAAAAGAGGAGCTAGCTTCATTATCAATTCCTTTTGATAATTGTGAAAATAGAAGTAATACATCACTGGTAAATAATCCAATCTATACCAGATGTAATAAGTTACAAGTTTTAAATATATCTTTTACATACCTGTAATAAAAATCTAGTTTAAAATTAGCAGCTATAATGATATAAGTCAAATCATTTTGATGGCAGGACTAGAAAATATATTCATAAAATTGCATAGCAATTAAGCAAAAAAAAATCATCAATTCAAATAGAAAATACACTTATAGAGTGTGAATTCTAAAAGTAAGTTAGATTAAGTATAACTTTATAATAAATCTCGACCCAAAAGAAAACCCCCTTCTGCTTATGCAGAAGGGGGTTACTTTAGAATAGAGAGCTGACGATGACCTACTCTCACATGGGCGAACCCACACTACCATTGGCGCAATGATGTTTCACTTCTGAGTTCGGGAAGGGATCAG
>LIQB01000012.1 GCA_001411745.2 Psychrobacter glacincola | reverse complement strand
GAGCACTGTTCTTGCCATAATTTAGAGAGCCCTGTTTGAAATAGTCTCTTTATTTTAAAGCCTTTATACTTACTTTTACAGATTAGGGACACGCCCTAGCTTATCTATTGCGCTACGCATCATAGAACTATGTGATATTTATTACAAAGCTAACTAATAGCTTGTACTAAAAACCCTAAAATAATTACGGGTTATTCTCTAAGTATTTGAATTTATTTAAATTAATATATGCAACATGTAAGGATGGCGGACTCATTCGATTTAATATGTAATGTATATGGATGCTTTACATATTGTAGAATTTAAGACTTGAAAGTATAGGAGCCCTACGATCAATCATGTATAAAGTCTAAACCTTCTCATTAGTGGTTCAGTTCGTCATATATTTGGCTTAATATAGCTTGAATACAAGAAAACTGAATGAAGTCCCTATGAATAGTAAGGTAAAAAAGTTTTAGTCCAGACCCTATTTACAGAATATCGAAGGTGCTGACTATCGTTAATATCTCTAATATGTAAAAATATCGGACTAATTATGAATATGCACCATAGCACTGACTCGTCTCATCATGAGCTACTCTAATAATTAATTCAACCTAATTGCGATGGAACTACTGCTCACTAATGTGACGATTTGTCCAGTCGTAGTAACTTGATGACTTGACTTTTAATGCTAAAGCTTACAGGTGTCTCAGTTAAGAATCCCAACAGTTTAAATAAGGGTTGTTGTACTCAGAATATGTTACACATTAAGGTTCATGAACCATTTAATTTTCTCTGCATTATAGGGTATTGTTTTTACTACGAAATTACCTCTTTTAACTCGTGAACCTAACTTTAGGTACGCATAAGTTAAACTAAGGCTACCGTACAATAAGTTCATGGAGTCATGATTAAATAGTAAATTGTTGGTAAGTTTGGTTAATAACTGCTTGACCAGAATATGTAGAGCCCATCAAATAAATGCTGGAATTATTCTTAACGTAATTACTAACTGACATGTCCTGAAATCTTAATACGCGGAGTCCTAATCGAGCTTAGTACATTAGATCCAGTCGCTAATAACCTCTTTGCATCTATTTCATAAACCTTTTATAAATGTGTTGTAGATACAGTCACTTTTACTGTTCATTCAAATTAGTCTCTTTAGTGAATTTGTTCTGACTATGGTTAATATAATTATTACCTTCACAATGCACAGCCAGCCTTTTGAGTAGTCTCTCATTCCTAATAATCACATAACAGCCAAATTTACCATCATTCAATTGTTAGCATCTTAACCAACTGGCTCTTTGGTACGAATGTTTTTGCGAAACGTTAGGTATATAAAGATATCACTACCTATTGACTACTAGCTGAGATCAAAAGCCATAACTCTTTTGGGTATCTATTGCTTCATATCATTTCTAATAGTGCATGTATGATCTAACAATGTTCTTACCTGGGCTGTCTGCAAGTCTGGTTTAGATCTACCTTAGAGTTACGAATATCATTGCCAACTAAGCTGTAATACTTTTTGTTTTAAGTCATCAGAAACCTCCCTCACTACTAAGTAAGTATTTATCCCTCTTCACAATATGCTTCAATCTGAAGCACTAAGTTAACAACCTCCAAATTTGCACAGAACAGTACTATGACCCTGATTTTTATATTCTGTGCACGTACAGGAGCATGGTTTTCTGATAAATAAAGTGGAGCACTCTATCAATAGTAATAAATACCGTTCTTACTTTTAGCCTATCTGAAGTTTATTGCCTCAAACACCATATATATCAATAAACACATAGCTTACTCCCTTTCTTTCCCCTATAATATAATTATCCCCAACCTTTCCTTGGGGATAAATTAATATAATAACCTTTAATTTAAAGGGTTTGATCAAATAAATAATGAATAACAGTGTCCATGTTAGTGTCCAATAGCTATCTATATTTCCCAGAAGACGCGCTTTCAGGATTTATAAGACATGCGCAAAGATTGCTCTAAAACTAAGTATAGAGATAATAGATTAACACTTACAATTTACCTAGCTTATAAAGCTGACGGATGTACATTATGGCTGTCGATAATTTAAATGATATCAATAAACTTGAATGCCGAGATAAAGATTACTCGGTCAGTGTCTCAGGTATCGCGGGTTTAAGTATTCGTATTTACCCAAATGGTAAAAAGGAATATTACTTAAGGTACGCTCATCCGCATATCGATGGTAAGCGTCCTAGAATGATGTTAGGTAAGGTTGAAGAAATCAGTCTATATGAAGCTAAGCATAAAGCAGAAACTATAATTAACGTGGTCGCACAAGGCTCTGACCCTAAAGCTATCCATAGAAAAGAACAAGTCAATAAGTATGCTCATCTAAAGAACGCCACATTTTCTGAAATTACACAAGCGTGGCGAGACCACAAAACATCAAGTCGTCACAACAGTAAATCTAGAAAGCGCGCGTTTAGTGACTCAACCCTTAAATTTTGGGATTTGTGTCTAGGATACATGTGCCAAGAAATTGGTGATTTGAGAATGAACGATATCACCAGCGAGATGATATTAAGTGTATGTGAGGCGATTCAAAACAATGAAAATCAAGCAACCTTCGTTGGTGCAAGCACTCGGCTTTATACTGAAAAGGTCTTCTCATTTGCTGTCGCAAGAGGATTATGCGATAGAAATGTAGCTATTGATACACGTGGCGAGCTCGCACCTGCCAGTTCAGGTAACCACTTACCAGCCATCACCAAGCCTGATCAGTTTGCCACCCTCCTGAACGATATGTCCAATTTCAAAGGTGCAAGTAAAACCACATTAGAAGCGATGAATTTACTACCGTATGTCTTTGTGCGTAGTATCGATTTGCGGTCTATGCGTTGGCAAGATATAGATTGGGATAATAAGCTATGGGAGTTTTCCCCAACAAAAGGCGAAGGTCGTGATGACATGGTATCGCACTTAGTTGTACCGCTAGCCACTCAAGTAATTGAGCGCTTAAGAAAAATACAAGCAATCACAGGTCACAAAGAACATGTATTTGCATCGATACGTGCCTCAAGCAATTCCTATATTAGCAAAGCAACACTAGTACAAATATTCCATAGGCTTGGCTACAAAGATATTCAGTGCGCTCATGGCTTTCGAGCATCAGCTAAAACCTTACTTATGGAACAGTCTGAACTGCGTTATTCAGATATCGTGACTGAGCTGCAATTAGGACATCGAATAAAAGATACGCATGGTGGCGCTTATAACCGATTAGATGAAATAGATACTCGAATACTGATGATGCAAAATTGGGCTGATTATATAGATAAGCTCCGGGGTTCAACGTAATACTTACTCTACGTTGATCATATCACTCAACAATAATATGCCTATTAGCATTCACAATGCACAATAAGCCCTTTGCATAGCATCTCATTCCCAGTCATCACATAACAACCAAAACACCCTAACATTCGATTGTTGTTAGCCTAGATATTGGAGTTTCTGCAACCTCGAGCTTGTGATCAACGACCAAGCTGACGGCTTCTAATCTCCGGTATCTTATCTGCAATAGCTCACTTCGTGTACCGACAAATTCTATAGCCTCGGTTTAATTATCCAGTGTTACCAAACTGTCAGAATTAATATCAGCAATCGTTTTGGCACCAGTCAAGGTCATTGCGACGCGTATTTCTTTATCTAGCAGTTCTAACAAGTTGCTTACCCCTGCACCGCCATCCGCTGCTAAAGCATAAATAAAGGCGCGCCCTAGCATGCAAATATCAGCGCCCAAAGCCAACATACGCACAATATCTAAGCCATTGCGTATGCCAGAGTCGGCTAAGATTTTAATCTCTCCTTTAACCGCATCGGCAATAGGAGGCAGCGCCCGTGCACTGGATAAAACACCGTCCAGCTGTCGCCCACCATGATTGGATACGACTATGCCGTCTGCCCCAAAACGCACCGCATCTTTGGCATCTTCTGGGTCCAAAATACCTTTGATGACCATAGGTCCATCCCAGTACTCGCGAATCCAATCTAAATCTTTCCAAGAAATAGAGGGATCAAAGTTATTACCTAGCCAGCCTATATAGTCTTCCAATCCTGTTGGCTTGCCTAAATAAGTAGATATATTACCCAGATCGTGCGGACGGCCATTTAGTCCTACATCCCATGCCCATTGCGGATGCGTCATAGACTGTAAGTAACGGCGCATAGCGGCATTTTTACCGCTCATACCAGAGTGCATATCTCGGTAGCGTGCCCCTGGTACTGGCATATCTACCGTAAAAACCAAGGTCGAACACCCCGCCGCTTTGGCACGCTCCAAGGCATTTTTCATAAAACCTCGGTCCTTTAATACGTAAAGCTGAAACCACATTGAACGGTTAATTTTAGGCGCTACTTCTTCAATCGGACAAACCGAAACTGTCGACATGGTAAACGGAATGCCTTTTTGATCGGCTGCCATAGCGGCCTGCACTTCTCCGCGGCGGGCATACATGCCTGTCAGACCCACGGGTGACAACGCGACAGGCATAGACAGAGTTTCATTGAATAACTGCGTTTCGAGACTAAGCTGTGACATATCATTCAGTACACGTTGTCTAAGGGCAATTTTTGATAAATCTTCAACATTATGTTTTAAGGTATATTCCTCATAAGCACCGCCATCTATATAATGAAATAGAAATGGTGGCAGTCGGCGCTTGGCAGCAGCCCTGTAGTCGTTTGGAGATGAAATAATCATACGCTTGCCCTTATTCTGTTAGATATCTATGTAATATTTTTGAATCTCTAATTATTTATTGATTAGTGCTAAACGATGGATGCAATTGGCTTGTTTTTGAAGCAGCAAGCTTAGCCCAAACTACCTATTACAAACAGCACGAGCAGTTACGTTTGGTTTTCGACATTTTACCAATACCCGGATTAAAGCTATTGGTTGGGTCTAGGCTTTTATAGAAATTCTGCAAATCAGGCTCTGCTTCGTATAGATGACCGACATTATGCTCAGCAGGATATTTGGCTCCGCGTGCGCTCAATAGCTCTAACATCATCTTTTTAACAAGCTTGGCATCACTGCCCTTCTTTAAAATATAATCTTGATGAAACACATAGCAAAAGAAATGTCCGTAATACAGCTTCATCTCTAAGTGCTTTTCAATTTCTTCAGGCAAGCTTTCAAGCCACTCTAACTCGTTACGTGGTATGGCAATATCCAGCGCTAATATCTCACCGACTTCTTTTTCATGTATGACTTCATAGCGTAATGCGGCACCGGCTGCGGCAAAACGATTTAAAAGTGCGCTTTCTGATTCTTCCTGACTACATTCAAAATAGTTACCCGTGTCCGACGCATCAAAAAACGTCTTCAGAAAATCTTGAGCCTCTGCTATACCCTCATCACTCATTTTTATGATTAAGTGATGCTCGTACTGATTGCGGTACTCCATCATGCGCTTGGGCAAATGCTTTGGAAATAGAGTAGCGATAAACTGCATGACTTTGTCAGTGAAATGCTTTGGCATCCATGACCATTTATGGAACTTTGCGTCCATAGCACCTTTGATAGAAAACAATCTAGGTAAGGCATTTGTACCGAGATGCTTGATACTCAAGAACGTGTCTTTACCGTATTTAGCGGATACATCAAATATATCACGATGCATATACTCGCCCACTTCAGGGATATTGTCGAAGCGGGATAGTATCTGTCTTCTGAGCTGTGCAAGCTCACTCACACTGTTGGTGCCTATGTAGAAAGTTTGCTCTTTTTCCGCTATTGGATAAGTGTCAAGACGTACTGCAAACACGGCAAGCTTGCCAGCACAGCCGCTTGCTTCATACAGTCTGCGCTTATCCGCATTAAAGCGACTGGGCGTGCTTGCATCAACATCTTTTACTCTGACGATATACTCTCTGTCAGATGCAAGCTTACCAGTGTCAGGTAATTCTTTCTTATCAAAATGACCGTTTTGTAAATTTGTTAATATTTCTTCAGGAGTATCACCCAACTCGACGTCTAGATGATTGACTAGCACCAGTTGACCGTGTTCATTTATTTGGGCAAACACAGCAAGCTCGGTATAGGCAGGGCCTCTTTTAACTAGAGCTCCACCAGAGTTATTAGATATACCACCAATAATAGACGCACCTAACGTCGAGGAACCGATGACAGAGTGAGGCGCTCTATTGACAGCATTAAGCTTACTTTGCAACTGATGCAATGTTGCCCCAGGCAAGCTAATCACTTGCTCGTTGTCATTCACCAAATACAACTGGTTTATGGCAAGCGTATTAATCACCACAACAGGTCTATCGTAGTCATTACCGCTCGGTGTTGATCCTTCAGTCAGGCCTGTTTTTGCCGCTTGCATAATGATAATACAGTCGCCTTCAACGCACACTTCTAAGCTACGCCAAATGTCCAGCAATGTTTGCGTGAACAAAACCGCTAAGGCACTGCCGCCACCAGAGCGCCACCCCATTCTATAGTGCTCATTTTTCTCTGGATCAGCCTGTACATTACTCGCGCCTAGCAAGTTGGTTAGTTTATCTAACACCTGATCAGGACTAAGCATGCCTTGAGAATCGCGATTTGACGAAGATATATGATGCTCCTTATCTTGTGATTGTGTGTCATTCATCATGCTAAGGGCCCTTGAAAACCAAAAATGTAAATGGCGGCCATGACGATGATGCCACAGAACAACACATAGTATATGGTGGGTAAAATAGTACGCCTAAGTGTGGCACCCTCCATACCAAGTAAACCCACCGTTGCTGATGCAGCCACCACGTTATGTATGGCAACCATATTACCGGCTGCGGCACCAACCGCTTGCGCCGCGATGATTAGAGAAGGTGAAATATGTAAGCTCATGGCGGCTTCATACTGAAACTGACTGAACATCATATTAGATACGGTATTAGAGCCGGCGATAAATGCACCTAAAGCACCAATGGTTGAACTAATCAATGGAAAAACATTGCCAAAAGTACCTGAAAACAACTCTGCACTGGCGACTGGCATACTCGCCACATCTGATAAGTTTATGCCTGAATTAATAAAAATTCTAACCATTGGAATCGTAAAAATAAGTACAAAACCTGCCCCTAACACGGTCTTGCCTGATTCTTTAAAGGCACTGTTTAGGGCGCTGACGGGCTTTCTAGTTTGAAAAGCGGCGGCAACCAAAGCACTAATTAGTAACAAGCCGCCTGGTAAGTATAAAGGACTAAAACTGGCACTGATATCTGTCTCACCTAAAATCGAGGTTAGGTCTACTGCCACACTGTTAAGTGAAGACTGAAAGCCTGTAAATACTCTTGAAAACACCAGTAAAAGGGCAACCAGTAAATAAGGGAACCACGCCATAAGGGTGGACATCTTCTTATCACTCAAGGTCAGCGTAATATCTTCTTTACTAACCACTAACTTACCAAGCCATTCACTCGGCCAGTTTTTTTGCGGTTCAAAATCCCATGTGGTTTTTGGCACCAAAAACCCTCTTTTAGCAGCATTAACAACGACAGTAATACTGACCAAGCCACCGACCAGTGACGGAAACTCTGGCCCTAAAAAAACACCGGTTATCATATAAGGGATTGTAAATGCCAAGCCTGCAAAAATCGCAAACGGCCAAATCGCAAAGCCTTCCCGCCAGCTTTTATTTTTACCAAAGAAGCGAGTGAGCATCATCACCATAAAAAGTGGCATAAACGTACCAATGACACCGTGAATAATGGCGACTTGACTGGTAATCAGTTGTAAAAATTCGCCCCACTGTACTCCTTCTTGTGCCAGTTGAGCACTAATGGCAGCTTTATCTAACCCATCATTTACCCCTATCACAATAGGCGTACCGACCGCACCAAATGATACAGGTGTACTTTGTATCATCATTCCCATCAACACCGCACCCAGCGCCGGAAATCCTACAGCCACCAGCAAAGGCGCTGCAATAGCGGCAGCTGTACCAAAACCAGAGGCGCCCTCAAGAAAGCAGCCAAAGCACCATGCAATAATAATAGCTTGCACACGCCTATCTGGCGACACATTAGTAAACCCAGCACGGATAACGGCGATTGCACCAGTATGTTTTAATGTATTCAACAAAAAAATAGCACCAAAGACTATCCACAATACCGAAACCGTAATGACCAAACCCTGAATAATAGATGATGACACTCGGTTAAGCGTCATATCCCATATAAAAATGGCAAGCGCAGCGGTAACCACTAAAATGATAGGCATTGTTTTTTTAGCTGACCATTGCAAACCTATCAGAAAAATACCACAGAGAACGATTGGCAGTAATGCCAAAAGCCCATATATTGTTTGATTCAAAATTACATCCTTTTGATTGTGTGATCTTCCTTGAACTAAGTCATCGAAGCCTTTATTTTGACGAATCTATGATGACTAAGTTGTATTAAATATTCACAAATAGGGACTGCTTATTTACTAAAGCTGTCTTGTAGACAAAGCCGAGCACGACTTGCGACAGTTTATGTCCCAATGTTAAAAATGCCCTGAAATAGTCTACGCCTTGTTAATTCATTGATATATTGCATCAATAGACAATGTTATTTTCCTTTTTTGCTATAATCTAATCCGCATTACTACAATTGGAGAACAAGTGTGACCAAAGCTGACGACATGATTTTATTCGTCCAAGTTGTCGAAGAAGGGTCATTTTCTAGAGTCGCTGAAAAATTATCATTGACGAACTCGGTAGTGAGCAAGCGCATTGCGAGATTAGAAGAGAACTTAAATACACAACTGCTTTATAGAACCACTAGAAAGTTGAGCTTAACCGATGCAGGCAGGGCGCTTTATAACAAAGCTAAAATTGCTAAATCCGCCTTTCAAGAAGCTGAAAATGCTGTCACGGGTTACGGCGAAGATATGAAAGGCCATATACGTATAACCATGCCTGTTGTCTCTGCGAATTTCATATTTAGCGAATCTATTGCCGAATTCTGTAAACAACACCCTGAAGTATCAGTAGAGTTACAAATTACCAATCGATTGGTTGACTTGATAGAGGAAGGATTTGATTTGGCACTAAGGACCGCTGTGCTTGAAGATTCTTCACTCATTGCAAGGCGCCTTATAGATAGCCAATGGATTATATGCGCGACTCCAGCCTATTTAAAGCAATATGGTACGCCTCAAACTCCTGAACAGTTACAGAATCATGAGTGCTTGGTTTATAAGTTTGATAATACGGCTAACAGTACATGGCCGCTATATATAGACGGCAAAGAGCAATTAATATCTGTCCATGGTCGGTTTCATAGCAATCATCTGAGTGCAATTAAGCAAGCCGCGCTTAGCGATTTAGGTATCGCTTTTTTACCACAAGTGTTGATCTATGAGGAGATACAGAAAAATACACTCACGCAGATTTTACAATGTTTTACCAGTAAGAAGCTTGGCCTATATGCGGTTTATCCTAAGGCCAGACAACCGGATCAAAAGTTAAAACTGCTCGTTGCACATTTACGAGACTCATTACATCAAAAACAGGCTTACTACTACTAAGTAATAAGCCTGTTTTTGATGTATGTAAAAAAGCTAATAAAGCGGTCTTAAAATTAAAAAGATGGTGATTAGTTTTTTATGGGCAATAAAAATGATTGATGAGCCAAATATAATTATCATATTAGCTACATTGGCAAGTTAGGTAATCAAGTCATAACACATTGCTGTTCTGAATATTAACTTGCTTGCGTATCTATTGTCGTATTATCTTCTTCATTTGCTAGCTCAGACTCAGTGTCAAACTTACGCTGAATCTCCTGATAAAAAGAATGGCCTGCGTTGGTTAATATATAAGCTTTTTTGCTAGGTACTTCAATCATAATATCTCGATGAACCAATAGTTTAATAACCACGTCTTGTAACGTCCGCTCACCTTTTGTGATGAGTTTGGACTTCTCCAATATCTCTTTAACATGAGGCATGTCAGCCATTTTCAAAAAATCGTCTTGGGTCAAGCCACCACTTTTAGCATTGGTTAATTTACTGAGTTTAAATTTATGGTGATTAATATATTGACCAATAACAAGCAACATAGTCATCGCTTTCATTGCTAGTTCAGTTTTTGTGCCATCTAGCGTGCCTGTAGCAACGATGTAAATATACTCAGGATCATTTATTGGTGCAATAACCAGATGATAACCGCTCATTTTATACTGTTTAACGTATTCATCTTTATTGTCTATTATCTCAATAAATAATGGATTAACAGTGTCATCACCTGCATTATCAAGGAGATGTTTATTGAGCATCTTTCCATTCATTAAATGGCTATATATCTCTTTGCTTAATGTGTAATTTGCCATAATAGCGTGCTACCTGTCTATTTGAAGTAACGTTAGTATGTTTAAAGTGGGGCTTCTGCATAATCCCAAATGATATAATCAAGATAATAAACACCATCATCAATCCTATCACGATCGTTGCGGCGCTGAGACACACATGCGTCATCCAGTGCACTTAAAAAGTATTCGAGCGCATACAAAAAATCTATTATGCCCGCATTAGGCAATAACTCCTGTAGCTTCTGCCACACATAGCGTTGTACATTCTCAATCATATTATCCACTGCTATCTCATATAGCGTTATACTCAATATTTGTTCGCAGCGTTCCTCTTCAATGTCAATCTCTGGTGGTAACGCACGTAAGGGATTATCCAGCTTTTGCTTCAACGGACGTCTGAGCATCATCTCATAATAATTATTAAAATGATCCAGCCCCCTACTTGGTGAATAGTTAAAGCGTTTCTCGTACTTTTTTTTATGATCTTCTAAACCATCAAAGGTTGTGGCAAGCTTGAATACCTCGCTGTCCGCATTTAAGTATTTATTCTGATGGCGTCCATGCCTTAAAGGCACTAGCGATTCAACCAACACCCCAAAAGCTCGCTCCATACTCAAAAAGAACTCTCTTTCTTGTGCTAAATTCACCAAATAAGCGTTTAAACGACTGGCAATGGCTCTGATATCTTTGTAATAACAGAAGATAGCGCCAACGCGAAACTGTAGTGTTCTCGCCTTGTCTACTTCCCCTATTTCTTCAAAATAATGCTCGAGATCTTTTAGGGTTTCTGATAGATTTTTAGTCCCTTTTAATTCAAGGCTTGGGTTAATAAACTCAAGACAAGGCGTGATATTACGATGATATACATGCTGCGCTCTATGAAATAACTCATCTAAACCCGTCTCTAATGAGCCCATTTCACGGCTTTTATACATATCTGCAATTTCATCGACACGGTAATCTAAGACTCGCATATTTTCAGAGATATCTACTTGAATGTCGCTAAGTTTTTCATAGAAAAAAGCATAAGTCTCTTTAAAGTTAATACCCTCAATGGGCAAAGTCGTCAACTCATTTGCCAGTCGAACCACGTCTTGTCGATGCGATTCAAAAGGTTGAGAATCTAATTGTTTTTTGCGAGAAATATCCAGCCATACTAAGATGTTATAAATGTCTTTTGATAGCGTTACCATATTGGTTAAACCATCAATATTAACGAATACATTCGCCTGCAATAATGCCTCGACACTTAAGATATCTTTTAAGGCATAGTCATCATCTTGATAAATAACTTGTTCGTAAAATTTCAGATACGCTGTCATAGGAAACTGTAATGCTGTCTCGTTGGCATTAATCACATCAACGAATCTAAAAAAATGGGATTTATGCTTTAATATACCTGCTAATATCGCTTCTCGATTAATGACCATGCACAACCCTCCCCTGACGGTTGATTTGGCTCGGCATAATATGGAAGATACAATCACGAGATTTGGGCTTGCCATTAATTACGCTCTTATCCACTCGAATGTAATTAGGGATATAGCGTAGAGTGTCTGCATGTAATCCAGGATTGGCGCATATAATAGTAAAACCAGCATTGCTCACATGCTCAACAATGGTCTTAATATTATCTTTGTCAATGGTGCCCACTTCATCCACAATAATAGGCATGCGTAAGCTACTGCCTTTTTGAAAAGCCTCACTAAACAGCAACGTAGCAATTAACGCCGTAATGGTACTGGTCGTACCGCCTGATTGTGACTTTTGTTCGATTTCACCCGTCGCCTGCGTATACTCGTAGTCAATACTATCAATCAAATTACGCATTTTTAAACGTTGACTGTTTGAATGGCTGGTCTTTTCAACATAGTTAATAAGCGACTCATAGAAGCGCTCATCTAAAAGACTAGTTTGATTAGCATTGTGCTTAGCATAGGTACGTTCCAAATTGGCAAAATCAGGTGCTAAGTTAAGCTTAAGAGAGACTTGATGTAAGTTAGATATCTTATGCTCATTCAATTTTTTATTGAGGGAGCTAATCGTCGTACGTAGTAATCCAGCCGAATCTGTAATTTCTTTTAATAAGTTATCAATCACACTATTATGGGTTTTTATTTTGTCATGATAATTGCTTTTTTGAAATTCAAGCGTATCAAAGGAGTTTTTGTATTGCTGAATTACCTCTCCCAGACTATTGATACCTTCAATACGCTGGTGCGGATTAATGCCCTCTACCAAAACAACTTCTGTAAAATCTGACACTTTGCTGACAAGCCTATTAATACGCTCACTTAGCCCGCCTATGCTATTGGCGATTGTAGATGCCGCATTTAAATTAATCTCAATATCATTATTTTCTAAATATAATGTTATCTCAGGGTCGTCTTCCGCTAGATAAGGCAATCCCTGCGCTTTTCTCACACCTGCCAGCAGACTTGTAATGCTTTCAGCCTCTTTACCAAAGCTAATAACGTCATCGAACTGCTCTACGATTTGATTGTACTTACTGTCTGTTGATGCTTTAGATTGATCTTTAATGGCTCGCAGGTCTTGAGCCTCTGCCAGCGCCTTTTCTTTTTGGCTTATTTGCTGTGTTTTATCCTCTATCTGACTTTTGATCAAGGATAACCCTTCAAGTAGCGTAATATTGGCATCAAGCTCTACTATCTGCTCCTTAAGGGCTTGTTTTTTTCCCTCAGCAATCTTTTTACCTATGTCTGTATCAAACTGAGACAGTGCGCTGTTTAACTCTCCAATCTCTTGGCTCAATGTAGACGCTTCTTTGCTATCTTGTGTAATAGTTTTTTCAAACTGGGAGCGCTGTTTATCAGCATCATAAGGGTGATAAAATGTATTAGGTAAAGTGAACGATAAAAAGGACAAATTATTAGCATCATCAACCGTAAACAGCGCCGTAAAATCACTAATTTGACGTAGCGCTTCCTCCGTCAATGGGCTATTAGCAGTAATATTTAAAAAATCCTCATTAATACTGCCTAATATATGCACGCTATGGGAGGGTAACTGATTGGCAAGTAACAAGTCATGATTATCAAGTCCGTTTTGAGCAGCTTTTATTTTTGCCTCTAAGTCCTGTTTCTGCTTATTCTTTTGTTGAATTAAAATAACCGTATTTTCTTTAGCTTGCATGGCTTTAAAAGTTTCGTCATACCTATGACGTTGGATAGTCATTTCAGAAATAATATCTTGTGGGCTTTTGTGAGCAAATTGACCTAATATTTTCTCAGCTTTGATTTTCTGTTGCTGCAGCTGTGCTACTTCCTCTTTTAATGCTTTGTGCAGTGTGCCCAATCTAGTAATCTCATTTGCAACTTGCTTTACTTCTTCTATGGCATGATTGCGTTCTCTTTCAATGTCTTCCTTTCTAGCACCAATAGAGTTTTTATCTTTAGCATACTGCTGCTGCTTTGATTTAAATTCTCGTAAAAATGCCGTGTACTCTAAGACCGCATGTTTTGCATCCAGATGTAGAATATCAAACTGCTTTTGAATAAATTCATAGTCGTCTTTATTCTCCGTTAAGCTTTTAATCTTCAAACTTTCTTCAAATAGCTGCGCGCGCTCTATCTTAAGGTCATGTACATTTTCGTTCAGCTTCTCTTTGTCTCGTCCCCGCTGCATCTCGATAATAGTCGCAATAGCATTGGGCAGTTTCTTTTTCTCATCCTTACCAGCATCAAACGCTAATTCATAAATTTTGACAAAAGAGCGAATAGACGCCTCTTTTTGGTCTTTAATCGGCACCACACAAAAATGGCTGGTTTTAGACCCTCTATTACCGTACATCACATTTTGTAATTCTTGCTTGGTGGTGAGGTGTAATCCACCCAGTTTTTTCTGTACCTCTATCAGGCTTTTAATACCTAACTCATCAGCAAAGTAATTGGTCTGCTCATTCCATATGAACGGCTTTATCTCTTCATAAGGCACAGGGAAGAACAAACGATGGTATTTATAATCTCCAACACGGTATAGCAGCATCGTAAATAAACCAGCGTGGTTCTTTACTTCTACGGCGATAAAAGATTCACTGATTGGAAAATAATGTTTGTAAGACTCTTCCTTGCTGTAGGGATCATTTGCTTTGTTCGTAAAGTTGAATTTGCTTTCACAATTATTAAAATTAACTTCAGGATATAAAATAAGCTTAGTCGCGGCAAGACTAGAGGTTTTGCCGCGGTTATTTTTACCAAGCAGTACTAAAGGCTCATCGATGGGTATCTCTGAGTAAGCATGACTCGCAGAGTTAACCAAAACAATCTTATTAAGAGAATAATTAAGTCTAAAGTCATCATTCAAATAGTCATCAATACCCCTTTCTAAGTCATTTAAGTCATTGTCGATCAATGGAATATCTAACGATTTGTTATCGTTATGATCCATAGTAGGGGCATTTATATTGTGAGCCGTAAGCTCATTAACAGACAGGTGATGAGTATTAAAATCAGTAGCCATACAAATATGCCTCTTGTTCTAAGATAGTATTGTGTTTTTTGATAATGCGTATGCAGGGGAGCAGTGCTTGAGGCATATTCTCATCAAGGTTGTATATCTTTTGCATATATTCGGGCGAACATTTATCAATAACTTGCTTAAGGCGAGACTCGACATCATTTGGAATGACAAAGTGAATCTCCATGCTTGATGGCAAGTTATTAATCAGTGAGGTTGCCGTTTTAATGCCGCCCAAGTCAAGATCTAGACATAAATACAAGGTGTTATAAAGACTTAAAAATGGAAGGTGTAAGCTATTAGTAATCTCTGTCCCTGCACCAAAGATGACGTCAATATCTTTACGCATATCCTCAGTAATTTGGTAGTGCTCGCTCAAAAACTTAAATGTTTTATCGCTATGAATAAACAGCTCTCTGTTTTCTAATATTAACGCAGACTTATTGGTTTTATATTTAGGAATCCTACCGTCGTCTTTGAATATCAGAACGTCAGGATGGTTTTGGTATTTTTGGATAAGGAGTAGTGAGCCATTCACTTTAAATGCATGGCTATTATTTTGCATTGCTCCTGAGACTCTATCTTCACCTTGACTGTCAGCATAATGATGTAAAAAAGCCAACTTTTCAGGGTCGATATAACTTAGGATGTAAGTATGTGCACCCTTTTTAACCGATTGTAGGTCAGACTCAGCAAATCCATCAAAGGATGAAATAGACGCTATTAATTTCTGAAAAGCTCTAAGATTAATAGCTTCACCAGCGTCTATTTTTTCCAAATAGTTTTTTAAGGTTTTCGCAGCCATATATCGAATCTTTTTCAATAGTCATATTAAAAACAGGCAACCGCAGATCATGCAAGTAGTACAACGAAGGGAGCATCATACCTAACAGTTTAGTAGTTCGCTGACTATATCATATCAGCACAGCCTCAGACATTAATAGAATAAAAGCGAGAAATACAATGACTTCACGAAGTAAATAAAAAGTTTATGAAGAATCGAGACAGACTAAAAAAGGAATTAAAAACTGAAGCAGTATTTTGCTACTCCCTTACTCATAAACAGCGTACTAACTGAAAGGTCTTCTAAAGACCTAAAGACAAAGTTGATACCGAATAACGGCTAGGAGAATGTTAACTAACATAACTGATAGTTATTATGAATCAAGATATAGATAAATTAGATTTTTAATCGTATTTTAGGTTTTGAAAAAAAATGTAAAAACCTTTTACGCTATTCAATAATTAGCGTAAAAGGTTTTCTGATATTATTTTTAATAATCCACAGTGTAGCTCAAGCCGTAAGTTGTACCCGAGGCAGGCAAACGATTCAAGTCGCCATAGGTTGTTTGGTGATAGACCGTTAGATAATCTTTATTGAGTAAGTTATAAATCCCATAGTCTACTCGACCTACCGGCATTTTGACTTGTCCTAATACATCAAGTGTCATATAACCTGTGACTGGCAATGCGCTAGAATCAGAGTCTTTTTGTTGATCCTTAAAGGCTTTATCATCACCGCCAATTGCTAATGCTTGTAGACGTACATTGCTGCCTTTATCAAAGTTGTATTGCGCAAATGCAGTGCCTTTAAGGGGTGTCAAGCGTACGGCATCAAGCTCCAACCAATCACCATCTTTATCATACTGACCACGAGTATAGGCGACACTGCCACCCACTTGCCATTGATCATCAATATCATGGCTGAGCGAGCCTTCTACGCCGTAGACGCGCTCATCGGTATCGACCACTTCTACCGTATAGTCATTGGTAAAGCGTACCGTTTTATCTGATTCATTGTAAAAACCGCTCAATCGTGCAGCAGTACTGCCATGCTTACCTTGCCAGCCCAACTCGTAATTGTCGATCGCAATAGGCTGTACGTTGTCTGAGTTGACGACAAAGCCTGCTCGTACATCACGTAGCGCACGCTGAATGTCAGCAGTGGTAAAGCCTTGTGAAAAATTGGCAAATACTTGGTCATTTGGGGTTAATTGATAGCTGGTACCGATATTAAATAGGGTTTTATCGTGGTCTGTATGGCCCTTTTCCACTTGACCAGCCTGATAGTCAATGCCATAAGCATCACTGACACCGTTGATGAGAGGATCATTAAAATACTCTTCGAGCAATTGCTCATAAATGGGCGTGAAAGTAGCCGTTTCTGCTTTGAGTTTTTGATAGCGCACGCCAGCACTGGTATGCCATTTATCAGTGATATCTATATCGGCATTGACAAAAGCGCCCCATTTATCAATGGTGGTATCTGGTCCGCCATTATAAGTCAGACCATTAGTTTGAGCGCTTAAACCATTACTAGCAATAAACATGTTTAAGTCTTGGCCTTCATAGGTTTGCTCGCTTTTTTCGCGTTCAAAGTCAGCACCATAGCTAAATAGCGTCTTTTTACCTGCGATTTTACTATCCGTTTGCATGGCTGCGCGTAGACCCATCACTTCAATATCTGCTTCTGATTGAGTGACGAATGTTGCCGCGCCCAACAGCTTACCTAGGGTGTCTTTATCAGTAAGACCATTGGTAGCCCAAACTTCAGCTGCTTGGTCTGCTGCACTTTTCCCAGAAGGATAAAAACGGCCTTTTTCGTCTCGATAGTACCCTGTGACGCTCAAATTTGAGCCTGCAATATCATCATTATTATAGTTAAGGTTCACTGATGTTTTGGTGGTATAAGGCTCGTTTTCTACTTCAGCACCATCAATCGCTTTTAAAGATGGTGGTAATTTTTTCGGTTTTAATAATACTTGTAAATTTTTACCATAATCTGGACCATAGTCAGTATCCTGCTCATCATTATAGTAAGTCACTGCCAAATCAAGACGTTGGCTGTCAGTGAGCTCTATACCCAAGCTACCGTTAATACTTAGCGACTCGGTATCTTGTTGGTCAGTTTGATTGACGTCTGGACTGATGCGATTATCGTGGCTATCGAATTTGCCGCCCTTACGATCATAATCCACATCTAGGCGACCATAGACTCGCTCACCGCCATAACCCAATGTTTGCCCCACATGATAACCTAATGAATCTGAGTCAAAATTACGACTGCTACTGACGCCGACTCTGGTTTGCCTGATAGAGCCATAACCTATCATAGATTTTGTGACGAGATTAATCAGACCACCAGCCGCGCCAGCCCCATAAATACTGGTCGCACCAGAGAGCACCTCTACCCGCTCAAGCTGCGCAGGGTCGATACTGTTTAGCTCGCGTGAAAGGCTGCGTGAGCCACTCAATGGCACACCATTCAGCAAAAACTGCACGGGACGGCCATGCATGGTCGTGCCGTAGTTACTGGTTGAGCCACTACTTGCCCCCAAACTTGGAATCAGCTGAGCCAATATATCTCCAGTAGTGCGATTGCCTGTCGCCTGCATCTGCAGCTCATTTTCGGTAATTACCTGTGTGACGGCGGGCATCTCACTAATTTTTTGTGCCAAAGCCGTTCCTGTCCTTGCTTTAGCAGTGACCGTAATGGTATCTAAAGTCACGTTTGGTAACTCACTTGAGGCGGCGTTGACAGCTAAGTCTTCTGAAAGCCTCGTATTTGAAGCGATGTCCATAGCACTGACATTGTTTTGTGCATATAGTTGCTGGCTGATACAAAGGGTAAGAAAGGATAGAGCAACTTGATGGTGGCGTTTCATATTCACTTCACTTAATTGGAGGATCAAAGAGTGGTAAAAGTTATATTTAGCTAATAATGCTGTGTGTACTAACTTTGTGAACAATATTGTAAATGATAATCATTGTTGTTTCTATAATTATTTACAATATCGAAACCCCTTATTGCTCCCAAAAAATACTGCTCCAGCGTCACTCAAGATTCGATATCTAAGCGGTATCCATAATTCAATTGATAGCTCTCTATATGGCTCAACACTGACAGGTTATTCATATCACCCAAGCGCCTGAACAAGGCTTCTTAGATCGTATGATGGCCTTGGTAGAATATAAGGTGCCAAACGTACCAGAACGCCAAATAAAAATAGCACTGACTATATTGCCGTCCTCTCAAAAGGCAAACCCAGTGCTATTTTTATTTCAGCAGCTTTATTAGCTTGCTTAATTTTGACAACGATTGGCGTAGCGGTCATGAGCCGAATGCTCAAGCTAAGGTGATTGTGATCTTTGGACGGGCGGTGGAAGCTGCTGGCGACGTCGATGTACTATGGATTTAGAACAACAATTACCAGAAGTGGCTCGCCGTGGTAGTACGCTACTAATGGTTGCAGATGGTCAGCAGATATTAGGTGTCATTGAAATTAAAGATACGGTTAAGTCTAGTATCAATTAGCATTAACCAAAGTGACTGTTATCATATAAACTTGATTATTTTTCCTCATGGTATAAGATGTTTTTTGCTTCTATTCTAAAATCTTCATGACTAATAGCAGGCTCAATGCTAGCTGTACTTAGGTTTATATGTGAGACAGACGCTTCTGGCTCACGATATAAGATATTCTGTGCTTCCTGTCTAAAATCACCATAACTAATAGCAGTCTCGGCTTGAGCGTGCTTAGCTTCAACATTAGCCTTAATATGATTGTTTTTAACTTCTACTAGCGGTGAGCTATCTGCTACCGTCTCGTTGATGTGATGAGTAGCTACCGTAACAGGTAGATGAACACTTACCATGGATGTTTGAGGAATTGTTGAAAAAAAACGAGCAGACACAAATATAGTCGTTAAGAACAAGACACCCACTATAGCAAACCATTTTACATGACTCAGCAAACTGCCTTTTGCTAGCTTTGCGGTGTCGGTTGCTAATAGTGGCTCGTTCTTAGAATTACTGGATAAGCCAACACTTTTATTGATATCATTTTTATTGTCTGAGATAGTCATAATCCAATACCGAGTCAATCCATGTTATGAACGGCCTATCACCGTATCCTTGATCTCAGGATACGGGCTCTCGGGTATGTTGCAATGATTTTTGGTATGAGCGATAGAATTGACTGATAAGCGGCTTGAAAGCACATATTATTGTATGGCTAGTTGCTGATGAGCAATTTGAAAAATGGTAATAAAAATGAGATGAATTGCAGTCTAATAAGCAAAATAGCACAGGTTATCTCGAGGTATTAGGCAGATATTTAACGCTGCTTGGCAAAATTCAGTCCATTTGAATTGATAACATGCATTAGGTTGAATGATTAGTTGAAATTATGAAGGTCCAACATACTCTAATCATTGGTCTCACGATACAAGGTACTTTGGGATTCTTCTCTAAAGTCATCATAAGTGATGGCTGCATCAGCTGCTGGCATGGTCGATGGGGCTTCAGTAGTCTCTACCCCATTAGGATTAGTGTCTGGATTCTCAGTGGGGGATTCCTCTGGTTGCGACATCACTGTCGATTTGTCTATCGCGCCTGTATCAGCAGAAGGTTGGTTATCATCGGTTACTACTACTTTGCCAGTGCTAACAGCTGGTGCTGCATCTGTCGTTGTTGTTTTCGTCTCTGTATTATCAGGTGCAATCGTTTTCGTTGAGGTCGATAGAACGCCGGTAAAAATTAGTGTTGCTACAATAATAGCAATCAATAATGAGCCAAAGATCATGCCAATAATAAGCGGTTTTTTGCTACTTACTTGCTTTTCCTTTGATTTTGCTAATTGTTTAGCAATGGCACTGTCATTTACAGCGTCGTTATTATTAGATAGTTGTTCGTTTCGAACTTTTTCAGCTGCTAATTTTTCTGAATCTTGACGTTTTAAATCATTAGCATTCGCGCTGTCAGCGATATATAAAGAAGGTTTATCGTTATTTGCATCAGAATCTAAAGAGTTGTCAGTATTAGCTAGCGGTGCATGATTTGTTGAAAAACCCTCGTCTTTATCGTCATCAGAAAAATCTACATTAATACCTGTGCTCACGCTTTCTTGCTCTAAAGTAGCAAATAATTCTAGCTCTGTGGCGCTTAATGGCTCGTATGATGAAAGATGATTGGTATTTTTTAGTGGTTTTAATGCATTTTCTTTGAAAGTAGCGTTTTCCTCATTACTATCAACATTTTCGACACGTGTGATGAAACGCTCGTAGATATTATCTTTACGCATACGCTTACGTGGCTTAGTATTAGCAATTTTGGCTAAATTTGCCTCTAACTGCGCATTAGGGCTATTTTTTTTGTCGCTCATGAAGTAATACCAAACCAGTTTTTACCGCGAAAAAGTAGATAACAGCTAGAATTAAGAATAAAGTTTTTATTGTTTGCTAAAGTGTAACACTAACGTTAACAAACAATATAGTAGCTCGCCTCGTTCGCTTCAAGCATAATTTGTCGCTTACTGCTCTTATTCGGATAAAATAATCAAAATAGCCAAAAAAAATAAGCCACAAGCAACGGTGACATCATAAATAAGTGAGCATAAAGATATGGATTTAAAACAGCTCAACGCTTTTATTGCTATCGCAGATTCACGGAGCTTTAGTGCCGCAGCGACTAAAACTAGATTGTCACAACCAAGCTTGAGTCGTCTGCTTAAACAGCTTGAAACAGATATGGGTGTGGAATTGGTCGATCGCTACCATAGACCGCTACATTTGACCGAAGCGGGTACATTCTTTTACGACAAAATCAGCGCCATATTGACAGAGATTGATACCGTCACCAGCATGACGCAGCGGCTATCTACGCCCAGTAGTATGCTGAATATTGGCTTTGTCCCATCCGTGCTTTATGGATTGCTTCCTGAAATTATTGCCATGCTAAAGCAATCCAGCCCCGATATCGAAGTCAATCTCAAAGACATCAGCTCATATCAACAAATAGAGGCGCTCAAATCTGGTGAGATAGACATCGGTTTTGGGCGTTTCCCCCATCAAGATCCATGGATTCAGCAAATACTACTGCGTCATGAGCGTTATGTCGTCGCCTTACCAAAAGCCCATCCTTTGGCGCATGTAAAGGAGCAGCGATTGATAGACTTAGCAAACAATCGACTGATTCTCTACCATCAAACTCATTTACCGATAGCGACGAGCGTAAGATCAACCAGCGCAAAGCTGGATAGTAATACAAAATCCAGACGCACAAGCGCTGAGCAATCCGCACATAGCGCGCCTATTACGGAGCCTTTACTACACTTATTCGCACAATACGGTATTTCGCCTTTTATGACTACGACGGTGAGTGACTTGCAAGTAGCGCTAGGCTTGGTGGCGGCTGGTGAAGGCATTACGCTTGTGCCTGCTAGCCTAAAGACCGTGCGTACCGACCAAATCAGTTATCAACGTTTAGTACACGAAAACGTCACCTCCCCTATTTATCTACATACACTCAAAGATTTCGTTCATCCCAGCATTTCTGATTTACTGAGCGCCACCTATCAGGTATATGAGCAGCGCGGCATCACTTATCGGCAGCAAAAATTTGTGTCACAGCCTTAAATTATCAGATATTGAATGGATATTGTGTTATAAAGAACCGCTAAAAAATAATCAGCCTTAATACTTGATATTATCAACTGATTATGCTAACTAAAAAGAATGGCAATGCAAACAAATAGTAATAACAACTAGAATAATCATTCTCCTGACTGGCTTCGGTGTGCTAAAGTCGATACAAGATGAATCGTTTTATATTTAAGCAGTTTATAAAGCGCTTCTCTCATGATCATTGGCAAGCTGACACAGGTAGGTGATAATTTGCCGTTTTAACCATTTAGAGGTATTCATGACCACACAACCACTCAATAACCCACGCACCAACCCAAATGCCACTGACGATACTGCGACCTCGCCGCAAGAAGGCTTTAGCTGGCGCATCTTTGGTCCCGGTATTTTGATGGCAACCGCTGCTATCGGTGGCTCGCATTTGATTTCATCGACGCAGGCTGGCGCTATATATGGCTGGCAACTGGCCATTATGATTATTTTAGCCAACGTTTTTAAGTATCCATTTTTTCGCTTTGCAACCGACTACGTCTATGACACTGGCGAGAGTTTGATTGCAGGCTATGCCAAACGCTCAAAAGTATATCTGTGGGTATATTTTATACTCTCTATCCTATCAGCTGTCATTAGTACGGGTGCGGTTTCGCTCATCGCGGCGGTGATACTAGGCTTTATGCTACCCGCCTCCCTTGGTCTTTCGACGATGGCACTGTCATTGATTATCGTGGCGGTTTCTTGGTTCTTTTTAATTGCGGGTCACTATAAGCTGCTCGATGGTGTGACCAAATGGATTATGATTGCCTTGACGACTGCGACCGTCGCTGCTGTCATCATTGCTGCTGGCAAGCCGACAGTCATGGCTGCTGACTTTGTGGCCGCCTCTCCTTGGAATTTAGCAACTTTAGGTTTCATCGTGGCACTCATGGGCTGGATGCCAGCACCGCTTGAGTTTGCCGCCATTACCTCGATGTGGACATCTGCCAAAGTCAAAGCCGATCACACCACCCATCGCCAAGGTTTGTTAGATTTTAACGTCGGTTATGCCGTCTCAGCAATTTTGGCATTGTTCTTCTTATCGTTAGGTGTGTTTGTACAGTATGGCTCAGGACAAGAAATTGAGCTGGTTGGTGGCGCTTATATCAATCAGTTGATTAACATGTATACCGCAACTATCGGTGAATGGTCACGTCTATTGGTCGCTTTCGTCGCCTTTATGTGTATGTTTGGCACGACGATTACCTGTGCAGACGGTTATGGCCGTGCCAACGCTGAGTGCTGGCGTCTAATAAAAGGTGAAAGCGAAATCAACAAAAAGCAAATCGCTTTTTGGACGACCTATGCTATCGGTGGTGGGTTGATGATTATCACTTTCTTTACTGGACAATTAGGTACTATGCTTAAGTTTGCCATGATATCGGCGTTTGTCTCAGCGCCTATCTTTGGCTGGTTAAATTACTCACTGGTTAAAAACCATAAAAAACTGTCTTTTGGTATGAATGCACTCTCTATCGCGGGACTCATCTTCTTAACGGGTTTTGCGCTGTTATTTTTAGCCAATCTTGCTGGACTATTTGGCTAGGTATCGGTTTTAAAAATATCTATTTATATCATAAAAGCCCTTTTAGCTTAGCTATTAGGGCTTTTTGGTAAGCTAAAATCATGAATCGATAAAAATAAGCGCAACCGCTATTGTAAATAAATGTAAATCATGGGCTATACGTGTCTTTGCGAATTCAGCAATATGAATAATAGTTTGAGCAAACCATTACTTTATAGATAATGCTATTTATATAGTGAATAATATTAATTTTAATAAACTAGTTGTTTAAATTATCTAATTTATTGCACTCAAACAATGCTTTTCACTCACTGATTATTGGGTATAATCGAACACAATAACGATAATACTATCTCTCTATGCAAGGACACTTACATGACTTTATCTTCAGCAGGCGCACGCTTTCGCAGTGCTTTGACCCAAAAAAACGATAATAACCAGCCACTACAAATTGCAGGTGCTATCAATGCCTATACTGCAATGATGGCGACCCAAGTCGGTCACCAAGCGTTATATCTCTCTGGTGCTGGTGTGGCAAATGCCTCATTTGGTCTGCCAGACTTGGGTATGACTAGCCTTGATAACGTTTTAGAAGATGCGCGCCGTATTACCGATGCGGTTGATACGCCGTTATTAGTAGATATCGACACTGGTTTTGGCGGTGCATTTAACATTGCCCAAACCATCAGAAAAATGGAAAAATCAGGCGTGGCAGCGGTACATATCGAAGACCAAGTGGCGCAAAAGCGTTGTGGTCATCGCCCAAATAAAGAAATCGTCAGTATTTCAGAAATGGTCGATCGTCTAAAAGCGGCATTGGATGCCAAAACGGACCCTGATTTTGTGGTCATGGCACGTACGGATGCGCTATCTGTAGAAGGTCTTGATGCTGCTGTAGAGCGTGCAGTCGCGTTCCAAGAAGCTGGTGCAGACATGATTTTTGCTGAAGCCTTAACGGATATCGAGATGTATCGTAAATTCACAGATGTACTAGATATCCCAGTACTGGCCAACATGACAGAGTTTGGTCAGACCGACCTTTACACTACTGATCAACTGTATAGCGTGGGTGTCGAGATGGTGTTGTACCCACTATCAGCATTCCGTGCGATGAACAAAGCGGCATTAAACGTTTATCAGCATCTATTGACTGATGGCACACAAGAAAAAGTTGTTGATACCATGCAAACCCGCATGGAGCTGTATGATTTCTTAAATTATCACGAGTTTGAGCAAACACTAGACAAGCTATTTGCTGATAAGAAGTAGTTAACAACCACTAATTACTAAATAGTAATTACTAACTAGCAACGCCGAAAAAATAAATCACCTTTGAGTGTGTTATCTTTTCAAAATCCGTCTTCATTTACTTTTAGGTCATTTATGCCATTTTTTACTGCTAATACTGCTCTTAAAACGTCACTACTGAGCAGCACGCTTGCGGCGCTATTATTCATGACGGGCTGTGATAAAACACCAGAAACCGCCGACGATACGACCAGTGGTGCAAGCACTGCTGAAGTTGATGCTACCAAAGAGGCTCTTGCACCTGCCACTCAAGATGACTTGGTCATGACGACGATTACGTTAGATACCGTCGACAGTCTATTGTTCGCACCAGTTATCAATAGTGGCGCACTCAGTGCTGAGCAAGTCAGCTGCCTTGAATCACGTGACAAAGATTTGGGTAAAGCCGAAGTCGATCGTTTCTATAAGAGTCAGTTTACCGAGGCAGAGTTACAAGAGTTGGATAGCTTTTACACGTCAGAGGTAGGGAAAAAGCTGATTACGTTTGGCAATGAGCAACTGCGTGTCATGAATGGTGAAGAGATTGCAACGCCAATGGCTGATCCTACCCCAGAAGAGATGACTGAGATTCAGACATTCATGGAATCACCACTGGGTGTCAAGTATATGAAGATCAATAATGCAGAAGGCGAAGGCAGCGCAATGGAAGTCTTGAATGGCCCTATTGAAGCTGAATTTGAGCGTTGCAATGTCGACTTAAATGGCCCACAGCCTGAACAGCCTGCGTAACGCTATAGTCAGTCATTAACCAATAAATTTATTATTAGAAACTTAGAAACACTGTTTTTCACCCGAAAAGCTACCCACAAAAGGAATTTCATCATGGCAGCACAAAACTCATCAACAAAAGTATTGTCAGGTGCAGGTCTACGCGGACAAGTCGCAGGCAAAACCGCGCTATCTACCGTCGGCAAATCAGGCTCTGGTCTGACGTATCGCGGTTATGACGTGTCAGAACTGGCAGACAAATGCATCTTTGAAGAAGTGGCCTACTTGCTACTCTACGGCAACTTGCCGAACCAAACAGAGCTTGACGCTTACCAGACTAAGCTAAAAAACTTGCGTGGTCTACCGCAGTCATTAAAAGACGTGCTTGAGCGTATCCCTGCCGAATCGCATCCGATGGATGTATTACGTACCGGTTGCTCTATGCTAGGTAACTTAGAAACAGAAATGAGTTTTGAGGAAGAAAACGACCAAGCAGATCGCATGCTTGCGGTATTCCCTTCTATCATCAACTACTGGTATCGTTTTACCCATGACAACGTGCGTATCGAAACCGAAACTGATGATGCCACCATTGGCGGTCATTTCTTACATTTGCTTAAAGGTGAAAAACCAAACGAGCTACACACAAAAGTGATGAACGTGTCTCTTATCTTGTACGCAGAGCATGAGTTCAACGCCTCGACCTTTACCGCACGTGTATGTGCATCTACCTTGTCCGATATCCATTCTTGTATCACTGGCGCAATCGGTTCACTACGCGGTCCTCTGCATGGTGGCGCTAATGAGGCGGCGATGGATATGATTGAAGGCTTTAGTTCACCTGATGAAGCCGAAGAAGAAATGATGGGTATGCTGGCGCGTAAAGACAAAATTATGGGCTTTGGTCATGCCATCTATAGCGAGTCAGATCCGCGTAACGTGGTGATTAAAGGCTGGGCTGAAAAACTGGCAGCGGATGTTGGTGATGAAGTGCTATACCCAGTATCAGTACGCTGTGAAGAGGTCATGTGGCGTGAGAAAAAACTGTTCTGTAATGCTGACTTTTTCCATGCCTCTGCTTATCACTTCATGGGTATCCCAACCAAGCTGTTCACGCCAATCTTTGTTTGCTCGCGTCTAACGGGCTGGGCGGCACACGTATTTGAGCAACGTGCTAATAACCGCATCATTCGCCCAAGCGCAGAGTACACTGGCGAAGAATTGCGTCCAGTACCAGATATGAATGCGCGTTAAGCTTATTATTAAGTAGTTGTTATTCAGTTTTGAATGATGATTGTTCAGTGCTTTTTGCCAAATAATTACTATCAGCTAGCAATAGTGCTGGCTGGTAACGATATGATGATTGAGCCTTATTGTCTGTTTGGGCTTAATCGTCATACGCTGTCTTTTTCATATAAACATTTCTTTATATAAACCACGTTTTTTTACTTTTCAATATCGCTTCTTTAGCAAAGCCTATAATAACGAACGATGATTTTGCTAAAGGAATGACTTTTACCTAATATTGACGTTTAACGATTTATTATAATTAGCCAACAGCCAAAGGTGACTTATGGACAACGCCCTCGTACAACCAATGAACGAACAATTCAAAAAACAGCTTCCAGATACTGATCTTTATTACTTTGACACCCGTGAGGCTGTCGAGAGTATCGAAGCTGGTGCTTATGACAAGCTACCATTCTGCTCAAAAGTATTGTGTGAAAACTTGGTACGCCGTTGCCCACCAGAAGAGTTAACCGATGCGCTAAAGCAGCATATCGAAGGCAAGCAAGACCTCGACTTTCCTTGGTACCCTGCCCGCGTGGTCTGTCATGATATCTTGGGTCAGACTGCGTTTGTTGATTTGGCAGGTTTGCGTGATGCCATCGCTGAGCAAGGCGGCGATCCGTCTAAAGTAAACCCTATTGTGCCGACTCAGCTCATCGTTGATCACTCGCTGGCTGTTGAGCATGCAGGCTTTGAAGAAAACGCTTTTGAGAAAAACCGCGCGATTGAAGAGCGCCGCAATGATGACCGTTTTCACTTTATCAACTGGTGCCAGTATGCCTTTGACAATGTGAACGTCGTGCCACCGGGTAACGGCATCATGCATCAGATTAACCTAGAAAAAATGTCACCTGTGGTACAAGTGGTAAAAAATAAAGCTGGTGAAGAAGTCGCTTTTGCTGACACCTTGGTCGGTACCGATAGCCATACGCCAATGGTTGATGCTTTAGGTGTTATCTCAATCGGTGTTGGCGGCCTTGAAGCTGAGAGCGTCATGCTAGGCAACCCGTCTTATATGCGCCTGCCAGATTACGTTGGAGTTAAATTAACCGGCAAATTGCAAAAAGGCATTACCGGTACGGATCTCGTACTTGCGATGACTGAGTTTTTACGTGATGCAGGCGTGGTCTCTACTTATATTGAATTCTTTGGTGAAGGTGCACGTCAGCTGAGTGTTGGTGACCGTGCCTCTATCTCCAATATGACACCTGAATATGGCGCAACGGCGGCGATGTTCTATATCGATGAGCAAACCATTGATTACTTGCGTCTGACGGGTCGTAGTGAAGCTCAAATAAAATTGGTTGAGCAGTATGCTAAGCAGACCGGTCTATGGGCTGATGGTATGGAAAATGCGGTTTATGACCGTGTACTTGAGTTTGATTTGTCCGCTGTTGCCCGTAACATGGCGGGCCCTTCACGCCCGCATGCTCGCGTATCAACCACGGATTTGGTTGCCAAAGGTATCGCTCATGGCGCTGACGAAAAACTGCCTGAACCAAAAGATGGTCTAATGCCAGATGGTGCGGTGATTATCGCGGCTATTACCAGCTGTACCAATACCTCAAACCCACGTAACATGGTTGCTGCAGGCCTTGTCGCTCGTAACGCCAATGCTAAAGGCTTGTTACGGAAACCTTGGGTGAAATCATCATTAGCACCAGGCTCAAAAACGGTAAAAATGTACTTAGAAGAAGCAGGACTGATGCCTGAGCTACAAGAAATTGGCTTTGACGTGGTTGGCTTTGCTTGTACCACTTGTAATGGTATGAGCGGCGCACTTGACCCAGATATCGAAAAAGAAATTATCGATAATGATCTGTTCACCACAGCTGTACTGTCTGGTAACCGTAACTTTGATGGTCGTATCCATCCGTATGCCAAGCAAGCATTTTTAGCATCACCACCATTGGTGATTGCCTATGCTATTGCCGGTAATATCCGTTTTGATATCGAAAAAGACTCATTGGGCAAAGACCAAGACGGCAATGACGTTTATCTAAAAGACATCTGGTTCGATGATGATGAAGTTGATGCCGTCGTGGCTAAAGCGGTAAAACCTGAGCAATTTAACGCTGTTTATATTCCGATGTTTGACGAAGCCAAAAAAGACACCGGCAAAGCATTAAGTCCGCTCTATAACTGGCGTGAACAGACGACTTATATCCGCCGTCCGCCGTATTGGGAAGGCAAAATGGCAGCGATGAATAAGCTAAAAGGTATGCGCCCGTTAGCGGTGTTAGGTGACAATATCACTACTGACCATTTATCGCCATCTAATGCTATCTTAGGTGACTCAGCTGCTGGCGAGTACCTTGATGCTATGGGTTTACCTAGCGAAGATTATAATTCTTACGCCACCCATCGCGGCGACCACTTAACCGCGCAGCGTGCAACCTTTGCCAATCCTAAGCTATTGAATGAGATGGTACGTGACGAGACAGGTGAAGTTATTCAAGGTTCGCTTGCTAGAGTAGAGCCTGAAGGTCAAGTCATGCGCATGTGGGAAGCCATTGAAACCTACATGAATCGAGAGCAGCCGCTTATCATCATCGCAGGTGATGGCTATGGTCAAGGCTCAAGCCGTGACTGGGCTGCTAAAGGTGTGCGTTTAGCAGGCGTAGAAGTCGTCGTCGCAGAAGATTTTGAGCGTATCCATCGTCAAAACTTAGTCGGTATGGGAGCGCTACCTTTACAGTTTAAAGAAGGTGTCAATCGTAATACGCTTAATATCGATGGCACCGAAGTATTTGATATCGAAGGCGAAGTGTCTGCTGGCGGTGAGATGACATTGGTCATTAACCGCACAGATGGCACTGTCGATAAAGCCTTAGTGAAATGTCGTTTAGATACTGCTGATGAGGTCAAAATGTACAACGCAGGCGGTATGCTACAGCGCTTTGCCAAAGAGTTTATCGATGGCACGCTAGATATCGTTTAATAGAAACGAATAAACAACAACGATAGCTGCCGTATACGTGACAAAAGCCAATGTTATATTTATATGGCATTGGCTTTTTTAGTAGTCTCACAATAGATTCTGATACTCCTTAGTCTTATTAGGCTTCTATCCATTAAATACATTGCTTATAGTACTTTATTTAAATGAATTTTCTTAAAAAAATAAACATTTGTTTTTCTATTTAGTATAATTGTCATTTTTTATCATAAGAAGTGGCATGAAAAACATCAATAGAACTTTTATTATTTTGATTTCTGTATTGAATCTTAGCGGTTGTAGTAGTCTCACTGATTTATCAATAGTAGACGTCTCTATTTCCATTGTCGTTATTGCTATTATTATTGGTTGTTGGGTTTCTAATGTACGTACTGGCCGCGATATACAAGAATCCGTTGATAGTATTATACAAATTCGACGGGAACAACTTGAAATGGCTAAGTCCGATTTGAGACCTGGCATTGATGAAGGCGACCCAGTTTCGCAGTATCTCTTGGCGCTTAAATTTCATACTGGTGATGGTGTCGGTCAAGACTTAGTAGCAGCGTGTTACTGGTACAGTTTGTCCGCTGAAAGTGGATTTATTCATGCCGTGACAACTTTAGCCCTTATGTATATAAAAGGATGGGGTACCAAGCAAGATTTGACTAAAGCTGCTAAGCTTTTGTCTATTGCCTCAAAAGAAGGCGATCTGCAGGCACAGAACTTTTTAGCAGCAGCCTATTTAAACGGATGGGGTGTTCGGAAAAATGAAGAAAAAGCACGTTATTGGCTGCAACAAGCAGCTGCACAAAGCTTTGAAGAAACCAGTGAGTCTATAAATATGTTGTCGCCGCAATCTATTGAATCATTAACAATGGTCATTCAAAACGGTGATGAATATATCGTACTAAAATAATAGGAATAAAAAAATGACCCGACCAAACCTTGCTTTTGCCCCACAACTATCTGTCCCCGCCACCTATATGCGTGGCGGCACCTCAAAAGGCACCTTCTTTAAATTATCCGACTTACCAGAGCGCTGCCAAGTTGCAGGGGATGCGCGCGATAATTTTCTGCTACGTGTCATCGGCAGCCCTGACCCTTATGGTAAACAAATCGATGGTCTAGGTAATGGCAGCTCCAGCACCTCTAAGACAGTCATTCTCTCTCAATCTGATAAAGCAGATCATGATGTGAATTATCTGTTTGGGCAGGTTAATATCGCTAAGCCAATGATTGATTGGGCGGGTAACTGTGGTAATTTAACCGCTGCGGTAGGTGCTTGTGCCATCAATATGGGCTTAGTCGATACTGATAAGATCGCAAATAGTGCGAATACTGGCATTTGCGAAGTACGCATTTGGCAACAGAATATTGGTAAAACGATTATCGCTCATGTACCTGTTTATACTGATGGGCAAGGAAAAGTGCAAGTACAAGAAACCGGCGATTTTGAACTAGACGGCGTCACCTTCCCAGCAGCGGAAGTCAAAATCGAATTTATTGATCCCGTTGATTCATCAAGTGACATGTTTCCTACTGGCAACTTGGTCGATGACTTTGATGTGACAGGCTGCGGTCTAAAAGCTGATAGTGTCAAAGCCACGTTTATTAGCGCAGGCATTCCGACTATCTTTATAAAAGCGGAAGATTTGGGCTTTACGGGTACTGAGTTGCAAGGCGATATCAATAGCAACAGCGAACTACTTACCAAACTTGAAACAATCCGTGCCAAAGGCGGCGTTGCGATGGGGCTGTTTAAAGACGTCAGTGAAGCTCAAGCCAGTCAGCATATTCCAAAAATTGCTTGGGTTGCTCCTGCACAAAGTTATAGCGCATCAAGTGGTAAAGCAGTTAATGCTGATGATATTGATCTCGTTGTACGCGCCATGAGTATGGGACAACTGCATCATGCCATGATGGGCACAGCAGCGGTTGCAATAGCAGCGGCAGCAACGACACAGGGTACATTGGTCAATGAAGCGGCAGGTGCAGGCGAGCTGACCGAGGTGCGTTTTGGTCATCCTTCAGGGACACTACTCGTCGGTGGAAAAACCGAACAAGTTGACGGTCGCTGGCAGGCTAAAAAAGTATCAATGAGCCGCTCGGCAAGACGTATCATGGTTGGTGAAGTCTTTGTACCAGCGGATAGTTTTTAACCATCAACTTTACTCTCGCCATATATCATTAACATCCCGCCTATAGTAACTAAGGCTAAACCAGAAATTTTATAGATATCTATTGTTTTAACCTCTAAGCCAAATAAGCCAGTTTGGCTTAGAATCAAGGCAAAATACATTTGCCCTAGAAAAACCCAGAGCAATGTATTACCTGCGCCTATTTTTGGCGCAGCAATAAACATAAACAAGATATAAAAGCTGCCCAAAAATCCTGGTAACCACATCCACCATGTCGCATTTTCAATTATTGGCGGCTTGATACCACCACTCATCATATATGACAGCACTAAAGAAGCCAATGCACCTCCTAAGTATAAATAAAAGGTAGACTGGATCTGCGAGGCTTGCGTACTTTCTCGAAAAGCGTTGACAATAGCCAGCTGTAGCGGAACAATGGCACCGCCTAACAGGCTAATCAAGATATAAGGAAGCATTTTCAAATGGCTTCTACCAAAAGAGAACAAAGAATGGTTCTACATAATACCAAACTTTATTTCAATAATTTAATATAAATATGATTTAGTAAAATATTAAAATCCATGAGCTAAGTTTTTATGCCAACATCTCCCCAGCCACGCCATGTGCAGTTAGATAAAAAGCCGCCACTCAAAAAAACGGAGCGGCGCGCTTTGCTGTGGGATATCCTCAAAAAGCTTGCCGTCTTTGCCGCGCCATATAAAGTATTAATTATTGCCACTTTGATATTAACCGTACTGGGTTCATTTACGGCTCAGGTCAATGCTTTTGTGCTGCGCTATGCCGTTGATACTTTGACCGAAATTTCCACGCTTGCCGAGCCATGGCAGGCAGGCTTGCGTATGCTCGGCATCATTAGTGCGGTACTCTTAACCAAAGAGATCTTGTCGATATTCATCTCGTTTGGGCAACGCTTCTTTGGCGAAAAGATTCGTATCAATCTATCACGTGATTTATCGCAAAAAATCATTGAGCGCATCCTCACCTATCGGATGGCATTTTATACCAGTAACGAAAACGACAGCGGCAAGTTGCAAACGCGTATCGACTATGGCGTCAGCAGCTTAACCAGTTTAGTACAAAACTTTTTTATCGATATGCTGCCACTGTTTGCTAGCGCGATCGTCTCACTCATTATTATGTTTTCGACCAATTTTTGGATAGGCTTGGTTGGTCTTATTATCATTCCCATTTACTTTTTTATAAGTCAAAAACAAGCGCGGCGTCTACAAGGATTCCGTCGGCAGATGCGTGGCTATAGAGAAGCCAAAAGTGGCTTGGTGATCTCCTTGATCAACTCCATCAGCGTGGTGAAATCCTTTGTCCGTGAATCGATCGAAGCGGAGAAGCACTTAACCATTCAAAAAGACATGACTGACAATCAGCTGCGTATTCGCAGTATTGGTTTTATTTATGATGCGATAAAGACCTTTATTGAGCAAATTGGTGTGGTCGTTATTATTCTGCTGACATCCTACTTTGTTTTAAAAGGCGAGATGACCATCGGTATGATTTTATTCCATGTCATGCTATTCCAAAACGTCGCCGCCCCTATCCGCCAATTGCATCGTATCTATGATCAGATTAATAATGCCCTGACTTATGCTGAAGGTTTCTTTGATATATTGGAAGATGACGAGCAAGTTGAAGATATCACGGGCAGAAGTAGTAAAAATTTAAAAGGTCATATTGAGCTGAAAAACGTTGATTTCACGTATCCGAATGGCACGCAAGCGCTAAAAGATGTCAGCTTTACTATCAAGCCCAATCGTATTACTGCGCTGGTGGGTTTAAGTGGTGCTGGCAAGAGTACGATTATCAGCTTATTGGTAAAGTTTTATGCGCCAGATAGCGGCACCATATGGCTAGACGGACATAATTTAGCCGACTGCGATACTCATGAATTGCGTCAAAATATTGGCTTGGTACTACAAAGTAATCATATATTTTCGGGTACGATTAGCGAAAATATCCGCTATGGTGATATGAATGCGACTGAGGAAGATATTATCATTGCAGCAAAAAAAGCCTCCATTCATGAGCAAATTATTAATTTAGCAGAAGGCTATGAGAGTACAGCAAAGTCATTGTCTGGTGGTCAACAGCAGCGTATCGCGCTGGCACGGATGTTTTTAAAAGATCCACCCATTGTGTTTTTGGATGAGCCAACCGCTAGCCTCGATGCCATCGCCAGCCAACAAGTGAAGAAAAGTCTAGATCTCATCAAAAAAGATCGTACCGTGATCATGGTCTCGCATAATATTGCCCAAATTATCGATGCGGATGACTTGGTCGTGATAGAAGATGGTCGCGTGGTTGAAACCGGTACGCATGAAGCGCTATACGAGAAACACGGCAAGTATTTTGAGATATTCAATGCCATGTCGGACAGCTTAAATTTGGATAAAATCAGCCAGACTCTAAAGGGTTAGGAATGGTTAATCTGTGCCTAAATCGTTATAATGCCAATCTTTTACCGCCTATATCCAGAAGCTAGCCCACTATGACTTGTGAATTTTCTATCAAAACCTTTGATGAGCTGACCTCAGTTGATCTCTATCATATTTTAAAAGCCCGATCACAAGTGTTTGTGGTTGAGCAAAACTGCGCCTATCAAGATATGGATGAGGTGGACTTTGATTGCCTACATCTTATCGCGCATCAAAACGAGGCGTTGGTAGGCTACTGCCGTATCATTCCGCCTGAATTTAATAAATTAAAATCCAATATATCGGTCGCCGACCCTACGATTAAGACCAATCATACTGCTATGCCTGCCATCGGTAGAGTGTTGGTATTATCAGAGCACAGAGGTGACGGTATAGCACGGCAGATGATGATTCATGCCATAGCGCACTGCCGTAAAAAATATGGTAAGAAGCGCCCAATTATACTCTCTGCACAAGCCTACTTACTTAGCTTCTATGAGTCCTTGGGGTTTGTACCTGAAGGCGATCATTATCTCGAAGATAACATAGAGCATGTGAAAATGGTTCTATACGTTGCCAAGAAAAACAAAGTACAAAAAGAGCGTACTGAGTCTGCCTCCACAACGAACAAAGTATTAAGTTTTCTGCTGTTTATCATGGCGGCTTTATTTGTGTTAGGTCTGCTATATTTGATGATTTAAGCGCGCCACAAGGTTTTAATTTTTAACATAATTCAGTTTGGTTGTTTCATATTGAGTATGCTACTTTTAAATGATGGCTAATTTAAAAAAATGACCGAGATAATGGGTCAAGGAAGTAGCACACTCAAGGAAGAGGAGACAACCATGTCAAATGACAATTCAGATATAACAAATTCAAATAAAAATGATGCAACGGTAGAAAGCAATGTCCGTCCAGAATATGACATTGAGATTCAAAAGATTGCTGATTATGTACTTAATTATTCGATAGATAACGACTCCCCCAATAGCGCAGATGCTTGGAATACTGCGCGTCATTGCTTGATGGATACGCTTGGTTGCGGTCTGCTTGCGCTACGTTTCCCTGAATGTACTAAGCATTTGGGTTCTGATTGTGTTGATCAGCTTACTCCTAATGGCGCGCGCGTTCCAGGTACATCCCACAGACTAGATCCTATCAAAGCCGCCTTTGATATCGGCTGTATGGTGCGCTGGCTCGATTATAATGACACGTGGCTAGCTGCTGAATGGGGACACCCTTCGGACAATTTAGGCGGTATCCTAGCAGTCGCCGATTATATCAGCCAACAAAGTGTCAGTCGCAATCATCCGCCATTAACCATGCGTGAGGTGCTTGAGGCTATGATTATGGCGCATGAGATTCAGGGGGTAATTGCACTGGAAAACTCATTCAACCGTGTGGGTCTTGATCATGTGTTTTTAGTTAAATTGGCCTCTACTGCTGTGGTCACCAAGCTCTATAAATTGCCACGTGACCGTATCATGGCTGCCATCTCGCAGGCGATCGTCGATGGTCAGGCGTTGCGTACCTATCGCCATGCACCCAATGCCGGTAGCCGTAAATCTTGGGCGGCAGGCGACGCGACCAGTCGTGCAGTACGCTTGGTTGATATTACCCGTCGCGGTGAAATGGGTATCCCTGGGGCACTCTCTGCACCGCAGTGGGGGTTTTATGATGTATTGTTTAGCCATACCAATAAAGACTTAGCCCTTAAACCTGCAAACGAGCGTCATTTTACTTTCCAGCGTGAGTTTGGCAGTTACGTGATGGAAAATATCTTATTTAAGTTAAGCTTTCCTGCCGAGTTTCATGCGCAGACTGCTTGTGAGGCCGCTGTTATTTTACATCCACGCATTGATGACAGAATCGACGATATTGAAAAAATTGTCCTGACGACTCATGAATCTGCGATTAGAATCATCTCTAAAGAAGGCACATTGGCCAATCCTGCGGATCGCGATCATTGTTTGCAATATATGGTCGCGGTGCCTCTGCTAACTGGCGATTTAATGGCAGAAAATTATGAAGACGATTATCATGCACAGCACCATCTTTTAATTGATGGTCTACGCCGCAAAATGATCGTAGAAGAAGATGCAGGTTATTCAAAAGATTACCATGACCCAAGCAAGCGCTCGATTGCCAATGCCATTCAGATATTTTTTAAAGATGGTAGCAGTACCGACAAGGTTGTTGTCGAATACCCTATCGGACATAAGCGCCGCCGCAAAGAAGGTATTCCTGTATTAGAAGCCAAGTTTCGTGCCAGTTTGGCGACGCGATTTATCGACAGTCGCTGTCAGGATATTTTTGCGCTTTGTAGCGATCAAACCCGCTTAGAGCACACACCTGTACATGAGTTTATGGACTTGTTTATGGCGAATTAAGCATTTGCCTATTTGAAAATTACCTTTATCTTATCAATAAAATAGAGCGTGTCCTCATATTGACGACACGCCCTATTTTCATCTCTTGAATTGGCTTTGTGAACGTTTCAATCATTTAGAGCTACCAAGGTATGGATTCCCCTGCCCAGTCAACAAAGCTTCCTGATTGCATCGCCTTCATACGGTTAAGCACTTCTAATAAGCATTCCACACTATAGGCTGGCGAGAACAACTGACCTTCGGCCACATTACCTTGAAAAGGGGCTGATAGTTGCGTATTTACCGTTCCTGGCTGCAGGACAACCACGCACACGTCTTTGAGCGAGCGACTCCATTCAATACTCAGGTTTTTCATGCCCATATTGAGTGCCGCTTTACTCATACGATAGCTATACCATCCGCCCAGTTGGTTGTCACTAATACTGCCAACGCGCGCGGATATCGTTGCAAAGATTGCGGGCTTGTCATTACTACGCGCAGCTTTGGCTAATAGTGGTCTAAAATGCTTGGCAATGAGTAAGCTGGCTAAGGCATTCACTTGCATGTTTTGTAAAAAGAAATCAGTCTCAACCTGACGCAGCGCTTTTTCTGGCTGCTGCGTCGCCGTATGTAATAACCCTGCACAATTGATAATCCAATCAATATGAGTGGTTTGCTGCTGAATAACCTCGGCTGCTTGCTCGATACTTTGTTCTTCGCAGATATTCATAGGTATCCAATGCAGATTGTCAGCCTCAAAATCAGGTACATTGCGATGATAAGTTGCAAAAACATGGATACCTTGTTTTCCACCATTATCGATGTTCTTGTTGTCATCCTCATTGTCACTGGCAGTACCATTTAATAAGTGTTCAATCATCGCTCTACCAATGCCGCCTGTACCACCAACGATTAGATATGTTTTGTTATTCATGATGATTCCTTTTTTGGATTCTCTTTAACAGCGTTTTTTCACCCTCTGTTTTTTTACACTATTGTCATTATCATTTTGTTCATTATTCATTTTGGCTGATTTTTATTGTCTTTACCATGATAAAAATGCTTAATAAATGTTCATTTTTTAACATTTGGCGAAGGCGTGTCCTCATATATACGCTACAATAATCAAGAATTATCTCCTACATAAACGCCTTTATATGGATGTTATCGCATTATGCTATCACCCCAAGATCAATTGACTGAGTTGGTACGCACGCTTGAGACGCAGCAACATGTCTTTGCCACTGACCCGCTACTTATCACGGAAAAGCTACAAGGTGAGGATGGCAAACCCATTCAAAAATTACACCGCCGAGCCTCACGCATCGATAGTAATGGTGCGCTGGCACGAGTATTGGGCAAAATTGACGGGCGTATCAAAGGCATCATGGTGGTCATGAGCGTGGTGTGGTGTCTCTCGGGATTTTTGGGATTATTCACCTTGCTACAGACCAATGTGGTGAATTTCTTTTATGTATTGGTTTGCTTACTGGGTTTTCATACCATTATGCTGTTAGGCTGGCTTGTGATGACCTTGATTAATCAGGGTAAGCCGTCTTCGAATTGGTTTGCCAATTTTGTCAGTCCCAGTTATCTGATACGTGGCAAGGATGATGTTACCAAGGCAGCAGTCGACTTGTATGAGCGCCAATTACAGCATAGCGGGATGCGCTGGTATTTGGGGCGATTTAGTCATCAGTTATGGCTGGCAACGTTGACGGGCATGCTGCTAGCGATTATTTTCCTGTTGATTGTGCGTCAGTATAGCTTTAGCTGGGAGTCGACTTTACTATCCGATCAAGCGCTAATTACCTTGACACAGGTACTCGGCTGGTTACCAAGTATGGTGGGATTCGATGTGCCAGATAGCAATGCTATTGTACAGAGTCGCTTGGTGACTGATGCGATGCCATTGACTGTCGCGCGGCAATGGGCAGGCTTATTGGTTGGTAGCTTGCTGATGTACGGTATTGTGCCAAGAGCGATTGCTTGGGCGTTTTGCGCATTGATGTTCCGTCGTAAAAAGATGCGTTTGGACATCAAGCAGCCTTATTATCAAAAGATTTTAAACTTTTGGCAACGTCAGGTGGTAGATGCTGATGACTTTAAAGAAGTGCCTGCGTCTATTGCGCCAAAAGCAGCGGTCAGCGCTGGCAAGAAGCTGGTTGCTTTGCTTGAGTATCCAGCAGAGCAGGATAACTGGTGGCAGTCGGGGCTTAATTCAGATAGCGATATTAATAGTGAGATAGAGAATTTCGGTATCGTTGATGATCGTGACGATATGGCACGTTTGAAGAGCTATTTAGACAGTCATCCAGTGCAGGTCTTACTTGGTATTCATCATAAAGCCTTACCTGACCGTGGCACATTGCGCAAACTTGATCAAATCGCTGCTCACGCAAAAGATGGGCTCATTGTGCAGTTGCTGAGTGATTCAAGCGCTTTAGAGTTAACCAAGCAGGTTGCAGACGATCAAGATGTTCGTTATCAGCAGTGGCAAACCGCACTCTCTGCCCGCAACATTGGTCTAGTGAATACTTGATTGACTAGCCAAAATGGGATTATCAGTTACTTAAGACAAATGGTTAGTATTAATACCTAAATAGCACACAATTTGTTCTACAATAAAAGCCACTGTATGTTTGGTCATTAATAAATATAAGACGATATTATGAATAATGATAATAAAAAAGAGAATTATGAATACAATAAGCCTGCTGGTCTCTTTGCAGATAAGGCTTATGAGGCAACCCCTAGTACCACAAACAGCACTTTAAAATCAGCTGTAACTCAGTCCGTGGAAACTCAAGACAATCAACCTTTATCAACTGAACCATTAACAACAACGACAAGTATGACAAGGAAAACCATCGCCAGTGGTGAACCGCTAAAATTAGCCGTTGTTGGTCATACCAATACGGGCAAGACATCCATACTGCGTACACTATTGCGTGACGTCTATTTTGGTGAAGTCAAAAACGAAGCTGCAACTACCCGTCATGTAGAGCAAGCCAAATTGACAGACAGCCAAACAGGCGAAGTGTTGGTGGTATTGTATGACACACCGGGTTTAGAAGATGCGTCAGGATTGATGGATTGGTTGGAGGACAATACTGCCAGTCGGCGTGATGGCATTGAGCGTTTGCAACAGTTTTTGGCAGCAGACATTGCCCAAGGTGGTGATGCGCTAAATAGCAATGAGGACTATAGCCAAGAAGCTAAAGTGATTCGGCAGCTGCTGGCAAGTGATATGGCCATTTATGTTGTCGATGCACGTGAGCCAGTACTCGGTAAATATAAAGATGAGTTAGCTATTTTATCTTCGGCAGCGATTCCTATTATGCCGGTATTTAATTTCACTGACAGTCAGGATGCCAATATCGACGAGTGGCAGACCATGCTGGCGCGTCGTAATTTGCATATTTCTACACGCTTTGACTCCGTGGCTTTTGAGTTTGCAGATGAAATGCGCTTATGGCAGAATTTAGCCACCATGCTTACCCACTCTGAGATGCTTGAGCAGTTGATGCAGCGTAGGATAGAAAATTGGGCGCAGCTAAATGACGAGGCTAACATTATCATTGCTGATTTTTTAATCAATGTTGCTTCTTTTGTTCGTGAGATTAGTGAAGATGATGACCCAATGCCAGTATTACAGCAAATGCAAGAGGCCGTGAGGCAAAGTGAACGGGCGATGCAGAACAACTTGCTCAATTTATATAAGTTTTATGACAATGACATAGCAGCAACGCCACTTGAGCTAAAAGCCTATCAACAAGATCCGTTTGACCCTGAGCTGCTAAAAAGTTACGGTATTCGCACCACTTCTGGCGCGGCAGCTGGCGCGTTATTGGGTCTTGGCATTGATGCTGCAGCACTTGGCACTACTTTAGGATTAGGTGCTGCCATTGGCGGTATCGCAGGTGGGCTGTTATCTAATACCAGTAGTATTGCGGATAGAATCACTGGGGTAAAACGTTTGTATATCGACCCTGCAACATTGACCTTGTTGGCAACGCGAGCGATAGATTTATTGACAGCATTGCGCCATCGTGGTCATGCAGCAACTGATGCCACGCAATTGCTGTATAAAGGTGAGAAATCCAGTATTGAACAGTCGTTAGATGACGAAAGCACCACTGTCACACCATGGCCGACACATAAATTACCCAGTGAGCTCAAGAAAGCTCGTGGCAAACCGCAGTGGTCATCACTCAGTAGTGGTAAGTCTGAACAAGCGCAGCTATTACGAGCAGATATGGCATGGTCGCTGGCAAGTAAGCTACAGTCATATAAACCTGAGTAATGATAGCCCAGCTTGACTAAAGTCGTAAATATGGCTGCTTAAGGAGATGGGTGTAACAATGCACTTAATGCTTCTGTACCGCGTACGTCGGTTTGTTGCAGATATATTGGGTATAGCGGATACTTGGAAAAATTCTTTTCAATATCCTGCATTAGCTGTTGCTGGCGTTCAGCACGACGACGCCAAAACGCATCAGACTGGGTCGGTGCTATCAACTGATTGATAACAATCGCAGCTGGCATAAGCTTACTGTCTTCTAACTGCTCTATCGCTCGCTTTGTTTCAGCCAGTGGCAATACGTCAGCCGTCATAACCAATACAATGGCGGTTTGTGTACGGTCATGCAGTAGCAACCCTGCCTGACGAAACAGCTGTTTGCGTTTTTCCAGTACGGATACTGCTTGCTCCCAGCGGTCAGTTTTTTTTGCGGCAAATGGATTGGCTAAGTCATTTTTGTTATTGTGTTGTTCATGACTGCCTAAATGATTTGCCACTGAGCGAAGTTTTGCTTGCCTTCGCTGCTGCGCTAGCAATCCATCCGTCCATGCCCCCATCATTTCAGGCAGCACTAATAAACGCAGTGTATGTCCCGTCGGTGCGGTATCAAAAATAATATGCTCATAGCCGGCATCTGCTGCTGCAACCAAGTGCTGGCACATAGATTCGAGCATCGCGGCTTCTTGTGCACCAGGCGCTGATTTTGATAGCCGTAGATGCTCGCGAATTTTTGGCATCATATCTGGATTGGCATAAGAGGTAATGGTACGTTCAACTTGGGCAAAATGTTCATCGACGATGATATCAGGGTTTAGTTCAATAGCATCCAGACAAGGAGTTAATGCTATTTTTTGGTTTTTGAGCGGGACGTTTAACACATCGCCCAAGCTGTGTGCTGGATCGGTCGAGACAATCAGTGTCTTTTTGCCATGATTGGCATAATAGCTGGCAAGTGCGGCGGCAGTGGTGGTTTTACCGACACCGCCCTTACCGCCGATAAATATAATCGGTTGTGTTGCCAGTTGCTCTACCAATGCGGGCAAAGGATGTAATGCCATACTTGTATCTCATTTTGATGAATTCAAAGGAAACTAGCAGCAACCTACGTGGTCAAAAGGGCATCTATCCATGCCCATACGTGTATGCCACTCATGGAAGTTTTCTAAAAACAATGGCTGCAACTCTAATGTATAAAAGCTTGCCGGATTGTCGATACCTAAGCTTTCCGCAAACATGAGTAGCATGAAAAAATCTTCCTCATCACGTGCGGCGCGTGCCATCGTTTGACGATAAGGCGCATGATAAAACTCGTTTAACCCAGCCGCAAACCGTTGCCACCATGGCGCAATATTTTTTATAGATTTTGTCATATCTGCCTTTTCCATAATGACCCTTATTTTGCGTATATTTATTATCTATCATGCCTATATGAGACAAAAAACGCCAGCAATTGCTGCTAGCGTTTTTTATACATTTTAGTAAATATTTAACTAGGCATTCAACATGGCTTAGAGGTTGCTTTTGCCTCTGTGTATCGACCACTCTTTGCGGAGTACCGATAGACTCTCAAACGTCACTAAAATCGTAGCTATCAAAATAATGATATCCATAATAATAAGCAGCCAATTACCATCATTGAAAAAAGTTTTTAGCTGAATCAATAATGCAAAAACTGTCATGACCAGTAAGAATGACAATGGCCCCAAGGTATACCACACAGGTCTGCCTTTACGTAACAAGATAACAGTGACAATCATCAAGGTTAATGCAGCCATTAGCTGATTCGTCGTACCAAATAACGGCCAAATAATCATACCGCCAGCACCATCGATGCCACCAGCACCAAAGGCTAATAACAAACAGCTACCAACGGCAAGCAATGTTGCCACCACACTTTTATTTAGAACAGGCAGTTTATAAATTTCACCAAACTCTTGGAAAATATAACGTTGCAGACGTACCCCAGTATCCATCGTAGTACCAGCGAACAATGCTGCCATTACCGTCAGCATCGTCTGTGATAAAACCATATCAATGCCGACGCCTGCATTCAGTATGGTTGCACCGCCATCAATAAAGGCACCAATAGAGCCATCGCCAAATTTTTGATAAACGGCTTGCCAATCACCAAGAGTTGCAAAGCCCGCCGTTGCCGCAAGTATCGCACCCAGTGCCAGCATACCCTCACCCATGGCACCGAAGTAACCAACGAATCGTACATCTTCTTCTTTATCAATCTGCTTAGACGTCGTACCCGTTGCCACCAAACCATGAAAGCCTGAAATTGCACCACAAGCAATGGTGACAAACAATAAAGGCACCATAGATGGTGTACCGATTGGCAATGCCGTGTTTATCGCTGGCGCGACAATATTCGGCGTCGCAATAAAGATGGCAGCGTATAACAAAATCAGACCGACAAATAATTGTAAGCCATTGATATAATCGCGCGGCTGCAAGAGCATCCAAACCGGTAATAAAGAAGCGATTGCCGCATAGGCAAACAAGATAATAATCCAAACAGCGTTGTCAGGTAAGCCTAAGAATGTCTCAGGTAATACGACAGGGAACATAGGGCCAAGATAGATAAGCCCATATAAAGCTGTGACCCCAATGATTGATACCCAAACCAGATTCATCTTATAGCGATAAATACACTGACCGATAATAAAGGCGACTATCAAAGCCCCCCAAACAGGTAGCACAGCGGATGGGGTTTTTATCATCATATTAGCAATAGCGACGCCGAATACCGCATTTACCATGAGTAATAATAAGAAAATAACGATCATCATCAAGCTACGCACACGTGTACCCATGACGGTACCGGCAATCGAACCAATCGACTGACCTCGATTGCGCATACTAGCCCAAATGGCTGACATATCGTGGACACCTGCCATAAAAATCGTGCCCAATACTACCCAAATGATAGCAGGCACCCAGCCCCAAATAACGGCAATGGCAGGACCAATAATCGGCGCCGCTCCTGCGACTGAAGTAAAATGATGTCCCCATAGCACGTATTTATTGGTAGGGATATAATCCACCCCATCTTTCATAGTGTGCGCTGGCGTGGGGATACTGTTATCCAATGCCAAGATTTTAGTAGCGATAAATTTTGAGTAAAACAGATAACCGCAAAGCATCGCGGCAACAGCAAACACTAGCACGATTGCACTATTCATCTTATCTCTCCTTAGACAAGTAATAGGTAGCCTTATAAGTTCAAGCTTTTTAATTTAGAATATAAAAAATATGTTAAATTAGTCGGCGACTAGTGACTTAGCGCACCTGTTGAAAGGCTGTTTATAGAAGTACTGTGGTATCATCATCCATTAATAAGGCTTTGCATTCTATCGTTAGCACATGTCACTAGTCAGCATATGGTGAGTCTTTGACTGCAACCCATCTAGATACTAACTGATTTAACGACAAATGTAACGCTGGTTAAACATGAAAAACAACAAATAAAGGAAGCACCATGGCGCATTATTTTGGGTTTGTACCTTCAGATAAATTGAAAGCATTAATCATTGACGCTGAGCAAGTGATTGCCTCAAATGAGGAGGTCGAATACTACCCATATCGTGATGCCCTGACGCATCAAACAGCACGTGATCTAATCGACAATTTGTTGATTGGATTGGTAGATATTATTCCAAACCCTGAACGTCAAGCCTCCATGCGCAAAATTGTTGGCACAGTTGAAAAAGCAACAGATACGCTGCTTAATATCTTACTCGGTAAAGAGAATAACGAAGAAGTGATGCCAAGCTTTCACTTCTTGAGAGATCGGGCGACGTTTATTGATAATGAAGGTGTAAAACGAGTGGGTTTCAAATTATCTGATGCAGATGCACAAACCATCGAAAAAGGCTTTGCTGCTATCACACCTGAGCAAGTAGATATGAAAGCATTTAAAACAGCGCTTGAAACCATGAATGAAGAGACATTGACTCATTTTATCAGCCGCTATGCTGAAACGCTGAAACTTGGCATGATTAAACGCAAAGCTGTCCCAGTGGCCAAAGCCGCCATTGATAAAGGCATGAGTATGGCCTTAAATAAGTTGCTACCCGACCTACCGGATCGCTCTTTAAATCGTTTAGCAAACTATTACCGCCCTTTCATCGTAGAAAAGCCAGAATAAATGCCAGTATTTGATTAATTTTGCCTCAAAAGACAGATGGTATTGGGCAAATTCACTAAAATTTGCTAAAATAAGCGGCACTTTTTACCGAAGGCGCACCCGATGACCCAAATCAGCAACCAAGAAATTGAAAAAACATTACGCAACTCAGAGTGCCTTATCAGTAGCATCGAAGTAGCCGCTGCTTATGAGCGCCTTGCCGCCCAACTCAACCTACATTATGCTGGTTTAAACCCAATCGTTATGGTTGTTATGAATGGTGGACTTATTCCAGCTGGTCAATTATTGACTCATTTGACGTTCTACCATCGCATGCATTATATTCATGCATCACGCTATCGTGATAATGCAGGCACCAATGAGCTAGATTGGAAATTCAAACCTGATGTTAGTATCGAAGGTGAGCATGTATTGCTGATTGACGATATTTTTGATGAAGGTATCACGCTAAAAACAGTTGTCGAAGAATTAAGCAAAGAAAAACCTTTATCACTTGAATGTTGTGTGTTGCTTAATAAAGAGCATGATCGTAAAGTTGAAGATTTTGATGTTGATTTTGTCGGTATCAATGTTGCAGATCGTTATGTCTATGGCTGTGGTATGGATTTCCATGGTTACTTGCGTCATCTGCCTGGCATCTATGCCATCAAAGAAGACAAAGTTTAAGTTCTACATTTGAGTTCAAAAAAAGCATCCAATTTGGATGCTTTTTTATTGCTTGGATTTTGCACTTACTGTTAATTTTGCTACTCATACAATGCCCGTATTTTTTCTGTAGGCAGTATGTTTGTACCAGTCACCACGAAGAAATAATCGAGTTGCCAATTCTGTGTCTTCTTAGCAGTATTACTGGTTGGATTATCCCAGCTAGGATACACCCTGATACCCATCTTACCTTTTGTAAAATGAGACTGAAGAATATTATGTCTAAGCAAGACATTTTTTGGAAAAACAAACTGCCCAAATGTATGCTTATCTTTAAATGTCGTGACTACCAATAAGTCTGGTGACGAATCATATTGAAAAGGTTGATTAATACCTTTGGAATCTTTTTCCCAAAAGGTAACGAACTGCCCTACTTTGGTAGGTGTTTGTTTAGCTACTCTGAATCTAACTGTTTTGACAGCCCGTCTGTTCATTAATTCAAATGTACCAGCAGCATATTCTAGATTTTGTTGTTCTTCTTGAGTTGAAGCAATAATCAATTGGTTGGGCTTATAAATAATTTCATTAATATGCTCTAGCACAGTATCAAAGGTATACAACTCTAGTCCTCTTTTTATATTTCTGAGCATTTATCTATTAATGCTTAGAAAACTGTAATGCCAAACCTGTATGGCGCTCAGTAGGTGTTTGAACAGCCTTTTCAAAAGCAGATTTTGTACTATATATGGTTACCTGTTTCTTAGCACGGGTCACCGCCGTATAAATAAGCTCTTTGCTTAGCAATCTAGCATGACTATTATCAAAAGTAATAGCCACATGATCAAACTCAGACCCTTGTGACTTATGAATGGTCATTGCATATGCGGTGGCGATGACTTCTTCATTTAGTAAATTAACGGCAATCCCTTGTGTTTTATTTTCAAAAAACACTTCTAGTCGGCTTCTATCATCGCTAGTCTGCAAGCAGAAACCGATATCACCATTAAACAATCCTAATTCATAGTTGTTTTGTAGAACCATGACAGGACGGCCATGAAACCATGTGTTTTGGCCCAGTGGTAGCTTTAGCTCAGCAAGATGCCACTGCGTGAGATAATTATTAATATAATGATCGCCCCATTCACCATTATGACCAGCACTTAGAATTCTAAACTCATTAAATGTCTCCATTAGTGATGTAATCGTATTTTTTACTGATTCTGGCATGGATTTTTCTATCGGATCCCTCAGTAATTTTTTTATTTTATTTATATATTTAATATATTTTAGCGAAATTTTTGAAACAATTTCTTTATTGCTTAGGCTATTTCTTGTCTTATTATCTTTAAACTCATTTGTTTGCAGCGTATTTACATAATGAAAACTCAAGGCTTCATCCTGCCTTAACAGCTGCCAGATGGCTTGCGTATCTATCTCTGCCTGATTAATTTGGTAGGCAAGTTTGCCAATACCTGATTCTGCGCTAAATCTGCGGCTTTCGGTTAACTCTGCATGAATGGGTTGTAACAGTGGAATACGGCACAAGTCAGCCAACACTGCTCCTGCATCTACCGCTGCTAGCTGGTTCGCATCGCCCAATAGTATCAGCCTTGCACCTGGTTTTACTGCACTTACGAGATAATTAGCCAACTCGACCCCGAGCATCGACGCCTCATCAACGATGATGATATCTTCGCCAAGTGGATTGTTAGTATCGTAGCGCGGTCTGCCCGTCCGACCAATACCTAACAAGCGATGGATGGTTTTAGCTTCTTGTAACTGTAGATCAATATCTGCTGTATCGAGAGCAGCTTGTAAAGATTCTTGCATGCGCTGGGCAGCCTTACCAGTCGGTGCTGCCAATGCCAGACTGGCACTGTCCGTACTGAATCTAATATTTTCAGCCCCGTATTCCCCACTCTCTGTCGCTTGTTGCAGCGCGATGACTAACTGAGCAACGGTATAGGTTTTACCTGTGCCTGGGCCACCAGTGATAATGCTAAATGCATTATTATTAGCCACATTAATAGCTGCTATCTGCTGATCGTTTAAATTTTTGGGTATTGATATATTTAGAGGAGTTATCTGTTGATGTAAAATAGTATTAATGTGCTGTGCTAAGTTAAATTCTGCTTGCCAAGAACGATGTAGCCAAAAAGTTAGTGCTAGCTCTGTTTCATTATTAGTCTGATTTTCTTGAATTTTATATATGATAGGCTTATTTTTGCTTAGGCTATTTACTTTATCTTTATTATTAATGCTACTATTAACTTCAGCAAACAAATCGTGTTCGTTAACTAGGCGTATAAAAAAACTTAAGTCTTTATTTTTCAATAATTGGTATAGCATAGCAATCATGTCAAAACGCTTGGTTAGTACCTCTTTTTCGTGGTTGCTAAGCGCTAATTGCATCCACAGCTGATCTCTCTTATCAAATAGCGTGTCTAGCAATACGAATAGCGACCTTTCAGTTATAGAGTCATCTTCTGATTGCGTATTTAGTTTGCTATCTATCAGCGCAAAGATTGGCATTGCTAGCATCTCTAATAACTGTTGCTGCCAAGCATATAGCGTAACTGCCTCATCATTGATTTGACCTTGCAAGGCTTCTTCATGCTCAGAAGACTCAATGGTTAATACGGTATGCCCCTCTTCCAAATGAGTTGCTAACATAACGAATAGAGCGGTGAATAAATTACTTTCTTCTGTTTTAGCGACTTGCTTGCTATCAATATTAGCTTTTGCCTCTGTTGCGTTATACGCTAAATACGTTTGCTCGCGGCGTAGCAAGATATAATCACTGATGTTGCTAGCCCAACTTTGTTGTAGCCCAATTACTGCCTTGCTCTCTTTTTTATTATTACTCATCGTATGCTTGTCTCTATGTTGAAATAGTTAATCGTTATCATGTTTTTTAGCATTTAATCATTACTTATAGCCTACTAGTCGGGCATGCCAAACAACGCATCCAAACCTTTAATAAAATCGATTGGAATATCCCAAGTCACTAATCCATAGCGGTCGTTGTGCATTGAGTGGCTATTATCAGCCTCTTTAACATCTTGTGATATATCATCAGCTATTTGAGAATTAGGATCATACACACCTCGTAAAAAAACATACTCCACAGCGCCTAAATACTTATCTTCATTGCCTGCATAATCATGTATTCTCATTGAAAGGAATCGGTGTAACGCTACTTGATAAATCGCTGCTTGTAACCAGTACCCTGCTTTGGACATTGCTTGTTTAAGTGTATCTTCATTATAATCGCTTAGGCTATTTCCTAGAAAGTTGCTTTTATAATCGACAACGTAATATTTGCCTGCATGTTCGTACACTAAGTCAATTTCGCCGCGCAGATAACGATACAAATGTGCTTTATTTTGCGGAATAAGAGTGACGTGTTTGTCCACCTCATTAGGAAGATACTGCTGGAAGAGTTTACTGATATCCTGTGCTTTAAAATTCTCTGACAACCCCATATTGAACTCTAACTCAGAAAATCGCTGACCTGCATTAAGAGAGTTTAATGCTTGATTGGAGGCCAATAGCGGCGCATGTAGTACCTCTTCAATCCAAGCAATTAATGCCTCATGCTTGGTAGCATCTATTGAAGCAAGATCAAGTGAACTAGTATTAAATGAACCGTCATCGCCTTGCTCTTGTTTCTTCGCTTGTGATCGACGGCCTTGCTGCTCAGCACTGCTATATGCCAGTGGCAATTGATAACTACTGATGGCTCTATCGATAACCTGAGACCACTGCGCTTTATTGTTGAAATCAATTTTTTCAAATATCTCATGCAAAAACGTACCCGCATTAGCACCTTTTACAAAGGTAAAGCGGATATCATCTTCTGACTTGAGGCTTAGTTCACTGTCTTGTTCGAGAGACTCTTTGCTATTAAGTGAATGGAGATCTGAAACTGAAGACTCTGTCATATCGATGTCTATCGCATCATCAATACGCTCATCGACTATCGCCATTGCTTGTGTAGATTCATCGAGCTGACGAGCCAAAGCGGTAAAGCTGGTCTTAGCCCAACCATAAAAATAATTGGTCTTCATGACCTCTGAAAAAAGCGCGTATTCAATAGTCTCTGTGGCAGGCTTATGAGCATTTGACTTGGTAACAGCGAGCTGAACATTATCATTTACGCCTGCTGATTTAGCAGCATTGCTTGCGTAATTCTTGTCGTAGAACTCATTAACCTTATGCCCTCTGAGCATACCTATCGTACCTTTAAGTCTATCTGGTAGTTCAAACTTTGGTTCTGGCGATTCAAACCAATAAAACACCGGCTTTAACTCAAACCCTGTCTTATTGTTAGGATCTCGCAGCACAACATAAAGTTGCTCACTGGCGCGAGTAAAAGCCACATAACCAAGCCGTCGCAGCTCATCGAAATCTTCCCGCGTTTCGATATTGGTGTAATAGTCCTCTGTAGTCGCTGAGCCTTTCAAGGATGAGAAGCGGCGCTGATTTCCTGTTGATTGACTATCTAGTGACTGCTGTACTAATGCTGAAGGTGCTTGATCTGCGTTATATAAATACAGGCCATACTTCTCATTGGTGCCTGACTTTCTACTGGCATCACCCATACCCAATACATACACAATAGGAAACTCAAGTCCTTTGGACTTATGAATGGTCATCAGCTGTACGCCAGACTCTGTCGGTAGCGGATATTGCTTAGCCCAATCACTATTGGGCGCTGCATCTACATTTTGTCTAAACCAAGCCAGTAGCTCATGCTCGCCCATACCTAGGCCATACTGCGCCAAAACATCCATTACATGACGCAAATCCATGATATGACGATCGCCTTCTGGATGAGCCGCTAGCGCTTGCCAAATGCCTTGCGGCTGTATGGGATTTTTATCTAATAAATAATGTAGCGCTGATAAGATGCCAAAGTGCTGCCAACGCTGTGTACCCTCTGTTAGATAGGTAATAAAGTCTTGATAGCTTTTTTTATTATCAGTAATCTCATTAACTGAGGCATCCTTCGCATTAGAATTGTTTGAATGAGAGCTTGTTTTACTACTGCCATCGGTAATTCCTGACTCATGGTCCGTCATCATGGCTTTGATGTTTTTAATACTCAGTCCATATAGATGACTGGTCAACACCCGATTAATCATGTCATGACGATACGGATATAGCATGGCACTCAGCAGCGCCGCCACATCTTCTGCCATGATGGTTTCAAAGATACTGACATCACTGGTAGTCAAGGTCGGTACATTAAGCTTAACCAACTCATCCTCAACCCGTTTTAGATCTTTTTTGGTACGTGCCAGCACACCGATATCACTAGGCTGAATAGGCTTGCCTTTTAAAGTCTGACCACTACTAAGCAAAGTCGCAATATGACGCGCCGTGATTTCATGCTCATCGTACTCAAGCTCTTTGTCTTTATCATATGGCAGATGTAATACGCTCACTGGCTGGGCAGAAAGCACCTCAGTCACTAAAGTAGTGCTGTGAGCGTCTGGTTCATTAAACCAAGACAGCTGATTTTCTGGTTTTGCCGCTTTGATATGCTGGTAATAAATACCTGCGCCTAATTGAGCTAATTTGTTCTCGCCAGTGGTTACATCAGCCATGCCGAACCAACAGTTTAAGGCATTAATCACGCCAGCATTTGAGCGTCGGTTAATATCGAGCGTCCAAAGCGTGCTTTTATCAAATTGAGCTTTCATGTAGTTATAGTTGGCCACATCGCCACCACGAAACCCATAAATAGCCTGCTTTGGGTCACCAACCAATAGCAAAAATTCATGGCTGGCTTTTTTAGTAGCTGACTGTTTATCATTATCAGCAACCTTGCCCTTTTTCTTTGGCAAATAAATGCTTTCAATCATAATGGCTTGCGCGCCATTGATATCTTGCGACTCATCAATCAACGCCACAGGATAGTGATGACGAATATAACGTGCCAGCTTCTCTCCTTGCCGACCCGTTAATGCTTGGTTTAAACGTACCATTTGCAGGCTAAAGGTAGTCTCGCCACGCTCTTCCAAAATAATTGGTAGCCTGTCACGTACCGCAAGCACGATATGACGATTAAGATTGGCTAAAACAGTCACTATGTATTCGTCTAGCTTTTTGCTTTCTTCAATATAGCGTTTAAAGTCACGAACGACCTGCAACTCATTAAATATCAGATTAACTCTTTCGCCATCTTTGGGTACACGAAACTGAGAGCCGATATTGTCCGTTTTTTGAAAAGCCTCGATTAACTTTCCTGTATGATTTTTTGCGTCTGATATAAATTTAAAAGCGGCTGGACCAAAATCTTTTAATGCTTGAATGATTTTCGGCCAAGAGTCTCTATTATTTTGTAGCTGTCCTTTTGGAACATCATAATACTCGCCGTCAGGTTTAAAAAAGATATCAAGCTCATCGCTGCGCTCAATGATAGTATTTATAAGCCGCTCATAGCCCTCAAACGAAAAGTCATTTACTACAATCTCATCAATTGGCGCAGAAATAAAATTAAGCGAGCGAGTCACATATTTTTTATGATCACTCACGGCAGTCAGCTTGCCTTGCTGATCCATAAGCGCATACAGTTTAGGCTGCTCATGATACAAGCGACTTTGAAACTGACGCAGCTCATCATGAATAATGCTGTCAGTCACCTGTTCAATACTGCTGTCTTCAATAATCCCCATGCCCTGCTGGTGACCCGTCTCGCTACTGTACTCCTTCAGCCATTTTTGCGCCAAGCTATCGAGCGTACCCACAAACAGTTTATCCAACGTGGTTAAAACCAGTGCTGTACGCCTGATAGCTTCCGTCATTGGATAGCTGTACACGTGATCCAGCAAATAACCAACGAGATGCAGGTTAATGGGATCTTGCATGATGCCATCTAAACGCATATATTTTGCCTGTGCTACCAACCAGTCTTCACGGTCTTTTTTTGCTTGTACACGCTTTGTGGCAGCAGCTTGCTTATCAGTAGCAAGGTCTTGGTTTAACTCATCAGCGCCTATCTCAGTATTTAAATCCGTACTTGATTGTTTGCCCTCTTGTTTATCCTTATCGCTTTCAGGCATCACCTGCAATATATTGGGATACAAAGCCTCCTTATTACTGATGTCAGCACTTAAACTATTGACCCACTGCAATAATTGATAAAAATCCACCAAACGATCATGAATACGCTGACGCATCTCAGCGGCAGCGGCTCGCGTAAAGGTAGTAGCAATAATTTGCTCTGGCGCACGTCGTGCTTCAATTAGCAGGCGCAATACAATGCCTGTTAGCGTCCAAGTTTTACCAGTACCAGCAGACGCTTCAATCAGGTGCTTGCCCGTTAGGTCAACATCAACTGCTGGTATCACATCAGCCTTACGCTCACTCATAGGATCTGAGTGAGGCGCATCTGAGTGCTCATCGAATAAATGTGGCTGTGCAGAAAGTTCAATGATATGGGTTGGATCAGTCAAGTCTGTCATATGGGCGCATACTTTTAATTATTATTTATTAGATCATGAAAGCAGAAATCGATTATTCTAAATGGCTAGCTAGCCATCTAAGTCAATTAACGCAGTAAACATCGGCTCATATAATGGTTGAGCCAAGGTAGTCAATGCCGCTGATAGTGCTTTGAATGCATCTTGGTCACGTAGTACATATTGCCAAATGGCATGCTGAGAGCAAGTATCATATACTGTGTCTGTATGATAGCCAGATCGTAACCAATCTGAAAAGTCTGCTCGTTTTGGCCAATAACTACTGCCTTCACTATCTTCAGATTTTGAACACTGATCTAGGTAATTGAGTGCATATTCAGGCAATAAAGTAATAGGCGCTTGCCCAGATAGCTTGGCAAAAACCGCCCATTTTATCAGCTCAATCACAGCGTCTTCATAGACAATTGGGCTTAGTTTAAATGCGATTACTTTCTCGTACTTTTTGACTTGCGAGCTAGGCTTATTAAAGCGCCAAATACTCACCCCATCATTTAATGCCGCTTGCTCGGCAGTGGTACGTCTGGCCACTTGCCAATACAAATGTGATAACCAAAACTTGAGTAAATGCCTAGGACTGGCAGAATTGGGCAATATATTTAACCACTGCTTGGGTGATTGCTGAGCATAAGGCATACCCGCCTGAATAACTGATATGGGCGCCAATATAGGTACTGAACCTTTGATCTTAATGACTTTTGGCAACAGCTTAAGCAGTGCTTCTATATCCTCTATATTCGTCTGATTGCTTGACTCGTTGTCAGTGCTACTAAGTATATTTTTTAGCTCTACCTGAACAGGATGCTCGGCGGTTGGCGTTAGTAGCTGCAAACCTGTCGTACCCTCTACCCCATCTTCATTGGGTACAATATTTTCGCCAAAACCATTAGCTATTAACTGCTCTTTAAATTCCAAACATTGCTGTTGCAGTTTTTGTTGTTGATTGGGTAGCGTGGTCTGGCGAGCAACACCAGCTGGCATGATTTTTTGATACATCAGGATTGGCGTAGTGGTTTCAGCCGCTACATTACTATTATTCTTACTCTCATCAGTAACCAACTGTTTAATCAAATGATCTTTGATTTGATAGGTAGTCAAACTGTTTAGAAATAATGGCTCTTGATGCGACAGTGCTTCTTCACCTTGTACCACATGCACCTTTTGCGAGCGTAAGAACGCTTTGGCAGGATGGCGCACTTGGTACGCCAATACTCCTTCAACGTCTATCTCTCCAATATTAAATATGCTATCAGATACCGCTTGGGTAAGCGCATCTATCATGCTACTAGTATCGCTAGTATTAGCTACTGTATCTAGTGCCAGCATTTCAACCAGTGTAGCCAAGGTTTGATTGTCTACTCGACCTAACTGACCCAAGCCTTGACCAAGCATCTTAGCGATTGCTTCGTACTGTGTCTTTGTGGGCAAGCCAACCAACTGTACCTGCTCACTAGACACTCTGCCCTTTAGTATATTAAATACAGCTTGCCAAAGCGGCGCAGGCGGAAATTGCTTTTTTTGCGCCAGTTTGGTTTTGCGCATGGCTGTATTTAATAAATTATCCAGCTCGTCAATCATATCGACAGGGCTGGTATCCTGAGCATTGATATTAACGTTGGCATTAGCATTGCCATCAATATCAGGAGATGCTTGCTCAAAAACATCAGTGCCTTCAATTTCTGTCTCAAACAGACTCTCATGAAAAGGGAGTGCAGGATGCTCAGTCACTAACCACTGCTTAATCAATTTAGGCAAATAGCGTTTGAGACTCTCGGTAGTTGGATCAATATTCTCAGGTAATGTCTCAAGCGAGTTCACCTGCCATTGCACCTCGCCTTGTAAGAACTGTAGCAATTCGCTTACTGGGTTGGCTGGCAGGTGCTCATGAGTGTCCGTCAGGCTTTGACCATTGTAGAACATCCAACAAGCACTACGTGCGCACAGCAGGGCATCTAAAAATGCGCCATTGTCATCATCTTCACTAACTCTATCACCACGGCGTGCATTGGTCGCTTTCATCAAATCATAGCGATTGTCACGATCACGCCCAGGAAACTCAGAGAGATCCATATTGAGCATGACCACCAACTCAAAAGGCACGTTCCTTAAAGCACCAAACTTACCAAAGGTAATAACCCCAGTCGGCTCCGCACTGACTTGCTGACTTTCAAGCTCGTTTTCAATACTGTCTAACATAAAGCTTAATTTAAGTGGCAACTGCTCCACACCTGCCAGCTTTTGCTCTACTTCTCTGTTGTCGCTATCACCACTAGAGTACTGTCTATAATGACGATTGGCTCGCAAGCTGGATTTAAAGCCGTTCATCGCATTGTAGATGGCACGCATGGTACGCGTTTGGTCCACATCGCCAAAGTAGCGGTGAATGACTTGTGTCTCAATCTGATCGAGCCAATTTTCCGCTTTCATTTTTTGTGTATGGTCATTACGTCGTGCGACCAAACCGGTATAAATGCGGCAAAGCGCTTCAACAATCAACGCATCGTTTAAGCTCACTTGCGGTAGTGGCAAGCTCATTTCTGGTAAGGCAGTGCTTGGCCATTCATCTTCACTTAAAGGATACAAGCAATCGCTCAACTCTGCCTCTGGCATCACCAGACCTAATGTCAATCTATCTAACGCTTGCGCAAAGCTAAAGCGGTAGTCATAGTCATTGCTATCTAAAGTTTGCTTAAGGTGCAGCTCATCAAAGCCGCGGATAAAGCCTGCCTCTACCAACAAGTCACAGCCACGGCTCATCTGCTCATGAGTCAGTCCAAAGCTTTCAAATAAAGGAGGCAACATCAACCAGTCTAAGACTTCAGCTGCTTCAAAACGGGCGCTATGGCTACCCAATAGTTTGTAAAAACCGATAATCGCTTCCCATAACTGCCGAATATCGGCATCAACAACACCAGTTACCTTAGCAGGCAAAGTCAAACCATCTTGACCTCTGCCACTGACAAAGATAGAGCCAATCAGTGCATGATGACGCTCAACATCGGGTAGCAACACAACAATATCGGATATGTGGCGTTTTTTCTCACCAGATTTGATAGGCTCATTTAGCCAACGACCAATCATGATACGCAGCACTTCAAGTTGACGCTGCAAACTATGACATGAGTGAATGCTTAGGCTATTATCTTGCGAAGAGATTGCCCAAAAACGGTCTTTCTCAAAGCGCTTCTTCTCCAACGCCTCATCGTCATACCAAGCCGTTGCTTGCTTATCCTCATCGAGGCTTGGCGCTATCTGCTGACTCACTGCTTGCGAGACCGTAGCAGCCGTTGCTTGCTGGGTCGATTGCTCATCAAGCATCAACACATCGTTCTGCAAACGTCGTAATAAACTTGGGCTATGTTGTGCATCTTGAGCACTGAAATCATCATAAATACTCTCATCTTCACCACTATCAAAATTATCTTGCCATTCAACCAGCGCATCGTCGTATTGCTCATTACCTGACAAGTTAGCAAGCATGGCAAAAGCATCACGCGATTGCTTCCCTAGACGCGACAACAAACTATGACCGTAATCACGTAAAAAGACACTCTCAGGGTTGATAATCTGTTGACGCTGTAACCAAGATTTATCGACGATATCCGCCCAAAACAGCTTTGATGGATTGTAATGCAATAGCGTGATATTCATGTATTTTGACAAGCGCTGTAAAAAATCAAGCTCGGTCTGTGGCAGTTGCTGAATGGTAAATATACGCAGCACTTTGGGCAACTGAGCGCGTTCATCCGCCTTGTTGTCTTTCAAGGCTGACCAGAAAGCACGCTCCAGTGCCACACGGTGTAGATGAACGTCAGCAAACAAATGCGACCACAAAAATCGTTGCGCAGCCTCTAACTCAATATAATGCTCAACCAGCCATTCAGGCGTGCCGCGTGCATACTTATCAAAACGCAGTGACAATGCATCTTTCTCTGCGATCAACTCATCTACATTCAGCGGTTTGTTGTACGACCATAAATCCAGCCAATCCTCACGGTGTGTTAAGTATCGGTTAAATACTCTTGCCAAATCGCTTGCTAGTTGCCAGATACGGGCGTCTTGTTGTGCCTTGTCTTTTAGCACACTGTCTTGCTGTAAATTGTTCTGTTGTACATTATCTTGTTGAGCACTTGCCTGTGGGTCATCAATCAAAGATGCTAGTAATGGATTAACCGGATGTTTTTCATCTGCAACAATCGCCTCTTGATAGTAGGTCAAATACCCAAACAAGCGCCATTGCATCACTGTGGGCGATAACACCGCCACTTCTGGCACATTTAGGGTTGCCGCTTCGGAGTCATTCTCTAACAAATACGCGTTATGGCGGGTTAACACATCCTGCATGAGCGTCCACTGATACTGACCCCAAAACTTAGTACGCACCAAAGTACTAATACCAGCACGGCTAGCAATGGTTTTGTCCAACCAATCGCCCAATACCATTGAGGGCACAATAACAATAAAAGGCTCAAAAACAGGCTGATCCTTAGACTGATATTGCACAAGTAGTTGATCAACAAGGTTTTCGGTGCGGTGCGATTGAATAATGGTAAACATAGAGAATGGTCTAATTGAAGTTATAATATGAGTGATAGTGTGATGTAGACGGTCGTGAATGCCTGAAATGGAATAGCATTTGCGTTAACTCTCTAATGCATATTGATGGCTGCTAAGGAATACCATGAAGGATACTCACCAATCTATGTTTCGCGGTCGTTACTACAATGTATTTCTGCTAGCATGGCTGTCATAAACACGATGCAAATGACAACAACGATTAACTATCATTGAATCATCAGTGATTATTTATAACAATCATAAAATAGGCTGCTGATTAGTGTGCCATCGATAGCTATCGTTTACTAGTATATGTGCCACTATTATACTATCTTACGACAGATAGTGTCGCATTGATAAGTCTCATATTTATGAATAGAGAAGTCAGTGCTGTTGTCAGATTAATTGCTGTAATTTTTATGTCCATAACCCTTTTTTAACGGAATAACTTAATACTATGCCCTTGCGTCCCATTGATGCCATTTTCGTTCATCCTAAACGACGTCTATATGTTGTATACTATCGCGGTGAATTGTGGCAATTGCCACGTATGAAAATTGACGACAGATCGTGGCAAAACAGACAGCTCTATACTGATGATAGTCGCTCGCTTTATTTGAGCATCCATCAAGCCATTAATGACCCCATACTTGCACAAAAACTGCGAACATTGAATCTGCCTGTCGCGGTGCGTGGGAGCACACTGCCACGCTTTGAAGCATGGTGGGAAGCCCATGGTTTTGAATGGCTTAAAGACAAGCTTACGATGGGCGAATCGCCATTGGCTGCACACCAAATAAAAGCCATTGACAACGATGTTACCTCCCCTTCAAACGATCAACCTGTGCTATCCAATCAAAATAGTACAATTGGTCATAAGAATAATAGCGAGAAAAAACTTTTATCTGATTCAGAAACCGATGTTTTTGCAGATATGCTTGCGGACTTAGCAGATGAAGTGTTACACCAACAGCTTTAAAAAATAATACGTCACACACCGCATTTTATGTAAACTTGACACAAACCCATTAAGAGAAGAGCAGTAACATATGAGAGACTACAAGCTGCTACTGGCCGGGCTAATTTTACTGCTGCTGATAATCTTTATTGCAATCTTTACGTGGTTATGGAGCAGTAATCGTAAAAATATAGACCCCCTACCGATCATGGCAAATGCAAATGAGCCGTCAGCCATCACTCAAGACGAGGTAAATACCCTCACCGACAGTACGCTGTATATAAAGGCTGAAGAGGATTTACAAGCACCCTTGGACGATATCATCGTTAGCTTCGAATCTCGTTATCCTCATGTGCAGGTTGTGCCAAGTTATGTACCTGCCAGCGACCTCTTAACATTATCAAACGCCAATCCTAGCCATGATAAACGCTCAGAATTAGTCGCTGATATAGACATGATCATCGCTAACGACCGTCTATCTGCAGACCGTCTCACACCGTTACAAGCAGAGCTAAAAGCGGCTCAAGATAAAATAAACCTAGACAAAGAAAATATCAACAATACTGATGATAAGAAAGTAGATACTGCTGAGACTGATGCCATTGAGACTGACAATGCAGAGGCACGTACCCTAAATTCTTTCAGCTATGCACTGAGAGACAAGCAAGCGCTTGAAGGGGTTATCTTGACAGAGAATACTGCTGCTACTAACTTCCGTAATTTTTTACTTTCGAGTACGGGACAAGATATATTAGAAAAGTACGATTATTATAATATCGAAGGTTATAAAAACAGTGTAAATGACTTGTTTAATCCAACATCACGTGCACAAGAAGCAGCAAATGCCAACACTGTGAGTGTCGCTGACGCCTTGAGTAATGGCAAGTAATGATAAAATCTTTATATTTTGTTGATTGCTTTTATGAGCGATTTTTCCTACAATGTTTCTCCATAATGCGCCTATAGCTCAACAGGATAGAGCAGTTGCCTCCTAAGCGATCGATCGGGGTTCGAGTCCCTGTAGGCGCACCAACAAATATGTTTTTAGTTTACTTTAAAGCCCCTTAGCCCTTTGGTTATGGGGTTTTTTCTTGCTTAGACGTTTTTAGTTGTCTTTAGTTGTCTTTATCTCTACGTTAAATGACGGTATTATTGACGGTATTCGCCGATACCGCCAAATAGGATACCGTCAAAATGGCTAAAATCATCAAGCCGCTAACAGATTCGCAGGTAAAACAAGCTAAACCACAAGACAAGCCTTATAAGCTAGCTGACGGCGGTCGCCTTTATTTGTATGTCAGTAAGTTGGGCACCAAGTCATGGCGCATGGATTATGTCCGACCCATAGGTAAAAAAAGAGCCACTATCACATTGGGCCTTTATCCTGACGTTTCACTAGCCCAAGCCCGTGAGCAGCGCAAACAGATACGGATCATGTTAGCTGAAGGCGTTGATCCACAGCAGCAGAAAATTGATGATGAACGCGAGCAAGAGCTGCTATCTAATAATACATTTGCAGCGATAGCAGATGACTACATGAGTCGTAAGCGTAACGTAAGCCCTGCTACTATCATAAATAACAATAGACAGCTTAAACGACTGAATAAGTACATTGGTGATATGCCAATCACTGACATTAAGCCAATCGATGTGCTAAACGCTTGTAGGACGGCTGAAGCACAAGGTTACTATGAGACAGCGATTAAGATGCGAACCATTGCAAGCCAAGTTTTTAGGTATGGCGTACAGACGGCAGTGTGCGAGCGTGATGTGACTCAAGATTTATCTGGTGCTTTACAAACACCGATCACCGTCCATCACCCAGCTATTATTGACCCAAAAGAACTAGGTATCTTGCTAAATGCTATTGATAGTTATGAAGGTAGTTTTGAGGTGCGCATAGCAATTAAGCTTATGCCTATGCTTTTTGTTCGTAGTGGAGAATTGCGTTATGCACTGTGGGATGAGTTTGACCTTGAGGCTGGAACTTGGACTTTTACCCCTAGAAAGACGAAAAGACAAACTGGGGTATCTCTTATTGTGCCTTTACCCGCACAAGCTATCAAGTTGATCCGAGAGTTATCATTACACGCTCGAAGTGAGTATCTATTTCCTGCTATGCATACTACTGTTAAGCCGATGAGTGAAAATACGATGAATCAGGCATTGAAACGCCTTGGTTATGACGGCACCAAGCAAACGGTTCATGGATTTAGGGCCACTGCTCGAACGCTGATTGTTGAGAAACTAAAATACCCTGAAAATTTGGTTGAAATGCAGTTGGGCCACAATGTTAGGGACATGCATGGCAGAGCATACAATAGGACAGTGTTTTTAGATGAGCGCAAAGTGATGATGCAAAAATGGGCTGATTATTTGGATAGCTTGAAATCTAATTAGTGGTACCGCCGTCAATGTCGGTGCCAAAAGTGGTACCTCATAAATGATTGAGCTAAATTTAGGCAAATAAAAAATCCGACCACATAAAGTGATCGGATTTTTAATATTTGGTGGAGATGGCGGGAGTTGAACCCGACACCATCACATTCTATCAAACGCTATCAAATTCACTATTAATAATATCAATGACTTACGATTATGCAATGTGATTAGATGTGATAGTGTTTGATGGTAGGCTGTCAAGAATCATGTCACAGCTTAATTATCTGATGCCGCGAATCGCAAGTTACCCGCTACTCGACGTGCCCAACCTTTGCCAAAACTAATCCAACCACGAAGGCCGGTATAAAACTCGATGCGCTCAGCGTTAAATAAAAATACGACATCATTTTTATCCATTGCTGCGACTGCTGCCAGCGTCCGTGGACCAATCAAACCATCGGCACTGGCACCGACTGCACGCTGTAAAAACTTAACGGCTTGTCGATTACCGTGGTTATATGCCGCGTCTGTTAGCTGCCATGCAATTAAGCGGTCTAGTTGATCACCCTTTACAGCGTTGTAGTATGACTGCTCTGTGATTTGCTTTGCAAGTGACTTTGGTAGCTTACGCATATCTCCCCAATAGCCATGTGCGTTAGCGACACGCTTAGTTACGCCATACATTGTCTCACCGCCAGGGTCGTTAGGATGATTGACGTAACCGCCTTCATGATCCATCAATCTATCAAAAATAATGTCGTAGATACTCATAGCTTTTACCTTATTCTAGACGTAAAAAAAGCCCCAAAATTGAGGTTATATTTAATGTTGATTGTTATTTACCAAAGATCGCAAACGCTGCGTCTTTTACTTCTTTAATGACTTCAGCAATCGTCTTACCCTGCCACAATGCTACGGCTTGATAGACAATGCCTATTGCGAGCATACCGAACACTGCCCAGACGAGCATAATCGCGCCCTGTGTCATGACGCTATAATTTTGGTAACCCATAAATTCGATATGCGCTGCCCCGCCAAACAGCGAGATTGTGACAGCGATAGTAAACTTGACTATCACTGACATATTCACTTGTATCTTACCGTCTTTTCCTATGTCACCTGATAGCATCAATCCAAATATTGCACCAATCACTGCTGCAAAAACTTTTGGTAGAAATACCATCAGCTTTAGTATGATTAGCTCTAAAAACGGTGTGTTCTGCGGCATAACGCCCCCTCAAATTTTAGATAATAAAAAAACCCTAACTATCTCTAGTTAAGGCTTGCTTATATGAATTACTAACTTAGATTTTTAGTACGTATTTACATAATTTAAATCAATAGCTCTCAAGTAACTCTAAATAGTTCTTGCTCAGCAGCTCAGCTCCCACATCTGTCATGTGATTAATATCCATGCCAGAGTCTTTAAAGAAAACATCATCTCCTAGTTGCTTAGCCATTATAGATGGATCAAAAAAACGATCTCCAAGCTCATTTGCAATTACTGCTTGAGTTGAAGATAAAGATCTTCTTTGTTCAACCAGATAGTTTAATTTTTCGCTATACACACTTGGAGATATATGACTTACCCAAAGAATTTTTTTATCTTTAGCAAGAAGTTTTATCTGATTCATGACTGTTTTTATTCGGGCCTCTGAACTATTAGAGCTTTGAATTTCATCAGGTTTGATATTAAGTAAAAGGTTTTTCTCATAAAATGGAGCAAGCTCCTTGCTGTAATTCTCAATATCTCTTTTGAAAAATGTATTGACGTAAGTAGTTCTATCTTTACGTACGTAGTAAAACTCCTTTCTAGTTGATATCTCAATCACAACATGCGTTGCTCTATTCCACCTATCCCTTTGCTGATCTAGTTCTTTTTGGATATCTTCAAGCGTGTCACCTTTTAAGATTCTTTCAACTGTAAGGTCGGACACAGTATGTAGCTGGTTAATCGGATAATTATAAATACCTGCCAAGTGCCTAACAGTTTTTAGTGTCTGTTGAGGCGAGTGATAACGCTCAGGTAAAATTAGAGCGTGACATCCCTCCTTTCTCATAAACTGTGCTGGATCGTGAGTCCTACATGTGCCGATAAACAATGGAGTAATATCTGTTGTCATTAAAAAAATCCTAAGAAGCTACAAATTAATTGAAATTTAATAAACTCTAACGGATTTATTGAATTTTAACAACAAACTAATGTCATTCATTGCTCCGAAACAATTCTAATCGCCAAACGCCATCGTTAAATACAAGCGTTGCTGTGTCGTTTGCATTGTCTCTCCTCAAATTTTAGTCGTAAAAAAACCGCCTAATTGGCGGTATCGTCTGTTGTCCATTTGTTTTCTGTCCATCGCCATATATGTTCATAGTCGGGCGGTGGGGTTAGAGTAAAATCCTTGGTGGCTGGAATACTTGCAATCACTGAGTCTATAGCACCTGATAGCTCATGCGAAAAAATACCGTCTGCCATGCTATATATATATAGTACTGTGTTCATCTTTTAACCCCCATCAGCGTTATAGATGGTTTATCTATAGTTACATAAGCAGTCGCTGACCTCGCCCCCGTAACAACTACTAACTTGTATTCGGTATTAGCTGTAGTCGTTACATGGACAAAATTGGCTATCGTTGCAAAAGAGACTGATCTATTAGCTTGTATGTAAACACTCCTAACCGTAGTATTGCCAACCATTAGTTTTACAGTTAAATCCACAAAAGTCGGATTTTCAGCGGTGACGCTAAAGTTTTCGATGTAGACGTTTACTAAGACGGCTGAACCCACGGGCATTGATATACTTGCAGATAACACATCTCTTGTGTCATAGCTTTGAGATCCAGCGGTAAAGCTAAAGCTTTGAGTTGTAGGACTATAAGCGGATACGGGTACAGTGACCGCATTACCTGCTATCTGCAAAGTATCAACTGCCAGATTTGCAATCTTACCTGTCGTCACTGCCAAGTTATCAATTTGAGCCGACTTAATCGCTGCATCTTTGATTTGAGCCGTATCAATAGCTGCCTTATGGATAAATGTACTATCTATATAAGTCCCTACTGGCACAACCGTTCCATTAATCGTCTGCGGTGTTGTTAACACCATAAACGGAGACTTGCCTTTGCTCGAACCAGTAGGAGGTGCAATCCAAAACCTATCAGCATTGATTGCGAAATCAGATTGAGTCGCTGACGACATTAAACCAAAACCGCTGATACGACCGCCAACGTCAAGCTTGAGGGTGTACTGAGCAGAAAGACCAGCTACGACAGTCTTTGTTTCTTGAATTGCTGCATACCCATCAATGCTGGATGGTGTCCAAGGCGTTGCCATCCTGCCTTTTTCAAGTTTCAGTTTGCCGTAATAGGTGACTCTATCGCCGCTGCGGTTGTACGCTAAAAAGCTGATCGTGCAATTATCATAATCATCTGGTATCTCAAACGTGTACGATCTGTACGTTGCACTACTGCTCATGACCAAAACAGGTGACACAAAAGTGGGTTTGCCTGCTTGTACTAAATACAAATTTACAGGGTTTTCAGCGTTCGAAGAAAATATGCCCGAGAGCGTGTACTGTCCTTTCGTCAGTGCATAAAAACCATCAGCTTTTAAACCGCTCGTACTTGTTGCACCGTAAGCGATTTTTATATATACGTCAGACGCAACCGATATCGTCGCACCATTGCCTGACCAACCCTCCAAACTGGTCATGCTGCTATTTCTTAGTAGATTGTCACTGCTTGATATTTCTGCGCGTATCACTGTATCAGCCGTCACCAGGGCGTTAGTTTTGGTTGTAAGAGTAGATAAACTTTGAGTGACAGACGCTTTGTTACTACCATATTCCGACGTCAAAGAATCTATCGAGCTTGCCAACGCCAAATCTTTATTGGTCAAAGCGGTATTGTTGCTAGTGACAGTGGCGTTTATGGCGAGCCTGTCTTTTGCACCAACATCTCTAGTTAATTCGATGCTATCAATAGTTGATATTGATGTCGCTCCGTTAAAAAATTGATAGACTACTAAGAATCTATCGTCTACTACATTATTGCCATTCGTGTTCACCCACTTGAAACTGGCGGAATAAACGCCGTCACCTTCAGGCATTAATGTTGCTAATGGTACTGTGCCATTGGTGTTATAAATCCTAAAGCTTTCTCTGTCTGCACCTAAAGCACCTTTGATAGTTACTTTATAAAAGTTACCGACAACCGGCTTTCTACTCAAGTTATAAAGCTTTATTTGATAATCAGCGCTGGTTATCTTTACATCACCATTTACAACCATGTTATCTATATTTGCAAAACTGGCTGTTAAATCGCTTTTAGTCTGAGCAATAGATTGCGTATTATCAGCAATAGTTGTACGCATGTCATTGATGCTAGACGTGTGACCGCCAACGATAGATGTCAAAGAGTTTAAGCTATTCGTGAGCGCAGTATCTTTGGCTGTTAACGTAGACAAACTATTGGTGACGCTCGCTTTATTACCCTTGTAGTCGCTATCTAACGCTGTCAAAAGGTTGGTTAAGCTAATATCTTTGTCTGATAACGTCTTAATGTCCTGCACCACTTTTGCTTTGTTTGTAGCATACTCAGACTGCAACGCGGTATATAAGTTTGTGAGGCTTATATCTTTGTTGGTCAAAGTAGTGATACTAGAGTCTACGGCAGTTTTATTGTTTGCCACTGCTTCGTTAACAGCGATCAAGTCTACTTTATTAGCAGCGGCATCGGCTTTGGCCGCGTCAGCTTTACTGATAGCACTAATAATATCTGTCTTAGCCTTGGATACATCGATAGACACGTTATCAAGCAAGGTTTTATTGGTGTCAATCTTACCAATCTCACTACGCAGTGCTGCATCAAGGGCACTTTCATCAATCTGACCTTGTATCAGATCCATGATTTTATCAGCGCTCGCATCGGTTGTACCTGTTTCCCACGCTGACCACACGCTTTTATTGCCAAGTTTATCAACCAATCGCGCACGATACGACTGCGGTAAATTACCCTGTAAGCCGTTGATGGTATGACTGTTCGTTGGATAGCTAAACTGTCCTAGTGCCGCAACATTAACATCAGGCGCACTACCGACTTGTATTTCTGTGTAGTCTGAGTCGCCAGAGCCTTGAGCAAATCCCCATGTTAAATCAATACCAAATAATACTCCTGTCGCTTTCAAGCTGACAATAGCTGGTGGTAATCCGATTTTGCCTTTGATGTTAGTCAGCATTGATGATGTAGGTTTAGAGATAGCATCAAATGCAGAGACGGCACGGACACGCGCAAGATAATTACCGCTATAAACACCATCTACCTCTGCACTGATGTTGCCGGTGCGTGATAGCTTGATCCAATCGCCATCGTCTTTGCGCCACTCGACATCATATGCCACCGCATCTTTGACTTGTGCCCATGTGATAACTAGCGTTGTTAAGTTAATACCTTGCTCGACACGACGACGCGATGTTAGCGTGACGCTCTCAGGTGCATTAATCACATACGGGTTATTACTAGGCAGTGTTGGGCGCTGCTCGATGATAGTGCCGTTATCAATCTGACTATACATTGTGGGATCATATTGCATGGCAGTGTAGTTATACTGTGTGCCGTCCTCATTTTGCACAACAGACATCACAATAAATGGCATCGTTGGCACTGTATCACTATTAATAGCCCACACGTTTTCACTGGCGACCGCATCAAAAGCGAGTGCAACAGTAATAGCGCGTCCATTTATCGCGGTGATAACGCGCTCTTGTGCTTTACCAGATTCCAAATTGACAATTAATTTGTCGCCCACAGTCACGGGCACATTATCACGATCAACCGTGATTACTTTGCGATTAGCGCTAACAGTCGAGATTCGGCCGCCCGTATTAGCGCCTGTAAACATCATATCAGCGATATCGATACGACTGGCGACACTTGGCAACGAGCCGTCTAAGCCCATAGCAAAGCTAACCGATTGCGTGCGGTTGGTCTCAGCGAGTAACGCCGCCAAGCCCATGCGGTACGCTTGACCCTCGCTAGTACAACCGACAGCCGACAAGTCGAGCACATTGATGCCATATTGAACAATCGCTTGTTCGTTACGCACCATCGCGTAATCTGTTTCATAATTATTAGCAGGATTCGAGTAAGCCACTTGCGCTATCGTGTGTCTGTCGCTAGCGGCGCTGCCTGTTTTGATAAAAGCACCATCGACAACGTTTGCGCGAGTAATGACATACTCGCAATCACGAGCGGTATCAGCATCAACAACAATTTGTGAGCCATTCCAAAAGCTCATACCACGGAATATACCCGCGATATGCTGCAAGACTTGGTAAGCGTCCTCGGCTTTTTGCAGATACAAATTACAAGTAAAGCGCGGCTCAGTGCCACCATTGCCATCGTCAACTGGCTCATCGCAGATGCGGGCGATATACTCAAGCGCCCACTTATCAATCATAAATGGCTGCAATTTTTCGCCAAGTCCATAGCGATCATTAGTCACTAAGTTGTAGTAATGCCAAGCTGGATTGGTCGTATAACCAAGCTTAAACGTACCATCCCAAATGCCCATACTAGTGCGCGTGACAGGGTCATAATTAGTTGGTACTTGCACGTATGCGCCCATCGTATCAACGGCAATTTTTGGTATGTTGTTAAACGTCTTGGCATCAAATGATAGATACAATAAGGCACTGCAAGGATACGTTAGTTTGACATCGATAATCTCACCCATGCTGTCAATTTGCATAGCATTAAACAGCGTTTCGTTATTGCCGTCTGCTGTGATTTTACGCACACGAATTTGCCAACTGGTTTGCGCCTCAGGTAATTTGACGTTATGTGTCTTTTGATAGCGTCCGCTAGTCTTGGCTTTTAGTGACGTATTGAGCATGGTCACATAACCCATGCCATCAGTTTGTACGTCTATCGCGTAAGCAACCGTTACACCGACAACATCACCATCATCTTCGACTTGTTTGAGCAGTGGAAATGAGATGTTGACGTTGACGCTTGATAACTGTCTATTGCTAATTTTACGGATGTAAGGCGTGTCACTAGACAATGTGGTATTGATACCGACCTCATTGCTCGCACTTGGCATACCTGCGATGTGTTCTTGGTCAACGGTGCCGGTGCGAATTTCCCACTCGACACCCTCAAAATTTGGATTGCCGCTATCGTCAACCAATGGCGTGCCTTCAAGCTCAATACTAGCCGCGCCATTTGCCAAGCCTTTAATTTCGCCCTCGCTGAGCAAGTAAAGCGCTTTTAAACGACTGATAGACGCAATCGTATCATCAGCAATAGACGGGCGTTTTGGTTGTTTTTGCCCAGCTTTTGCGCCTTGTATTAATACATCCATCACAAATCCTCATTGACTATCTGTAGGCTAATCATGTGACCGCCAATCTTGCGACGACCTAACAGTAATGGCACGCAGTTGCCCTCGGCAACCGTTGTTACCGCACCACCAAACGCATAACTCGCCTTATTACCTGCTTCATCTTGCTGCTCGATGTTGGGTGTGGGCATCAGTAGACTTGCAGCCCCGCCAAGCATTAAGCCGACACCTGCGCCTATCAATGAGGGAGCAAAGGCTTGTAGACCAGGAACAAACGATAAGCCCACCAATGCAGCACCAGCCACCACTTGCAACCAGCCGCCAATTTTACCGCCAGCGCCCACGATTTCAGGGACAATGCGGATAACACTAGCGCCTGTATTCATGCCAATTTGTGTATCGGTGATATTTTCATCATCGTTAAAAACCGCAAAGAATAAGCCGTCTTTATGAGCGTTTGCCATAAACTGCTTAAAGCCATCGACTTGGTAGCTGAGTGCTTGACAGGCTTCGCGTGGACTTGCTACTGCCAAGTCAAACGACTTGCCAAACATTTCGGCTAATACACCGTGTAACTCGATACGTCGTAGCATTTATGACCTCCCATAAAAAAGCCACCGGTTAAGGTGGTTTGTAGTTTGCTATTTTGGTTTTATTTGTCAGTTAGTGGTTCAGTTTTGATATAGATACCATAAGCAACAGAGCGAGCATTGTTAAATTCATCGAGCGTTTGCTCTTTAATGGGCTGTCGCTTTTCCTGAGTTTTCTGATTGTCTGCTATCAACTTGTCTACTGCTTCTTTTACGGATGGCCACTCATCAAGCTCAATTCCAATCCCTACCCATTGATTGCCATCAAATATTTCTACTTCTCCATTTTTGATGGATATATCTAGTACGCCAATTTCAATTTTATTACTCATGACCAATTCCTTTTTGTGTAGCTTGTTATATCACATTAGCGACTTATGACGGATAATAATGGCTGCTCGCTCTTGCCACACTTTGCCGTATATCTCACGCCTTGAGCGCCTTAGATACGGATGATGCAATACAAGGTGATCGTTAATCACGCGCTCTGATTGCTCACTGGTTAGCGCTCCATCATCTGCTAAGTAGATAAGCGCATGATTGACAAAATTGGTTGGCTGCACACGGCATAAAATCAAGTCATGCCGCTGCAAGGTATCGACTTGTACAAAGCCTTGTGATTCAAAGTTTTTAACGTACAAATCACTATTATCATCCGACTCCCACCACAAATCAGAGCGCTCAAAATTATCAAGCTGTATATCAAGCTCACGGTCATAGTAGTCACGCACGATGCTATAGCAGTCCAATGTGCCGTGGATATATTCACGGTTAATCAGTGGCGCGTGATAGTTGAGCTGCTTATGGACTTTGATGTCAGTCTCAGGATAAGCAGCAATAACCCACGGTACGTTGTGCTTACTCATTTGCAGCAAGTCAAATGTCGTGGGCTTGGCTGAGCCGTCGGGGTGACTGTGCACGATGGCTTCAATCTTACCCAACTTTTCAGCACGTACAACGTCACGCGGATCAATCTTAAACTCATTTAGCGGATTGTCGCTTATATTGCGACACTCGACATACTCACGATTGACGATAAAACCGCAGCACTCATCGGGATAACAAGCAGCGGCATGATTCAGTATCGCGACTTGTGTTGCTTTTAAGATATACATATTAGCGACCTGCTAGGTTTGAGGATGGATAGCCACCAAAGCGCAAAGGATTGTTTTCGCCAAAGCGTTTTTTGCAATCACTTAAGCGCCCACCACATTTATCCAAGGCAGGGTTGGCGGTTGGCTCACCGTCTTTAGTAAACATTGCTGTACCCATATAACCGCAGTTTTCACCACGATAATCACCACGTAGTGCCCATGTACAGTACGATGTAATAGTACGTGTGGGTATTTTGATACGCTGGGCGGCAAGTGGACTCGCTAACTCAAAAGTGACGGTGTCAAACCGTTCTTGCGTTTTTTGTTCAATCGTCCAATACTGACTGACAAATTCACTTGGATTGGCAGTCGGATTGCCGTCTGCAAAGTTTGCAGCATCAAGATATTTAGCAAGTACGTGCGTCACTGTGAGCTTGGCATTAGCAAAGTCACTATATAGCGCGCACATAATAGTAATAGCACCCACGTTGCCGCCAATCTCATTAGCAACGACGAGCGTTGGTGCCGATGGGCGACCATCACCGCGCACCTCCAAACCGTCAGTCTGTATCGCAACAGGACTGTAAGTTTGACCCTGCCAAGTGATGTCGCTCTTGGTTTGGGTTTGTTCGGGATTGATAATCTGCCAGTCCTCAAAACCCACATGACCATGCCACCGCAATATCTCACCGCCAAGATTAGTAGCGTCTAGCTCGTACAGCGTCACAAGTCCTGTGACGCTTAATTTTTGTAGGTCGCTAGATAAGGACATTACGCACCTCCGCTGTCCGTATTGATTGTACCGCTTACAATAGTGCCTCCCGTCATGATGTTATCTGGCGCATCAATGACGGTCTGTAGTAATGTTGGCTCATCAGCGAGTATCGCATTGTCTAAGACAACGGTATTGTGAGCCATTGCTTCAAGCCCATTTTCAGCTGACGCTTGATTGTAATAGCTTGCAAATACGATGTGAGATTTATTACTAATTAAATCATGCTCAGCGCGTGCAATCTTATGAAAGTCCATCGGGACACCCCACTGTGGGTGAAAAACGACTGCATTGATGCCGGTAAATGTTTGATTATTCATAATAATTCTGCCTTTTTTCGGAAATCAGATGATAAAAAACCCTCATTTGAGGGTTAAGGTATAAATACTTGTTTTAAGTTAAAGGAGATTTGCCAAACGTCAGCGCCAATATGTGCTTTGCTGATAGCGCCATCTGTGCGATAGGTCTTAGTCTCACCATTGATAGCGAGGTAAAAAGGTGTCGCCCCTTTGTGGTCACGCAAAAACTGATAGATAGCGTTAATCTCCGCAAGTTTGGCAGTCTTTGCGACCTGCCAATTTGCGCGAGCATTGTTAATGCCAAAGCTGGACACTTGCTCGTAACCATCGCCAAAGCTCACAGCATTGGTTTTAAGCTCGGTGTCCTGCGTAGCACCGCTATTGACGCACCATGTAAAGGTTTTAAGCATAGAGCATACCTCCTTGACGTTTTTCTTTACGCATAACGTCCATGACCACAGCTTTGATACCGTTAGCCATATCACGACCCATACGCTCGTTATCACCTGATACGTTGGCATTACCTTTCGCATCTACCGTGACGTTGATATTCACGTCACCGCCACCGACTGACTTACCACTCCGCATAGCATTGAGGTTATCAACACCAATACGCTTAGTCGCTGCTGCATCAAACACGTACTCTTGACCATGCACAGCTCCAGCTACTTGATTAACGCCCATGTTGCCAGTGTAACCGCCGTCTTTGAAGCCTTTGGGGTTGATAGCGCCTACTGCTGCTTGAATAACTCCTGTTTCTGCTGCTGCAATAGCCACAGCGCCCAAGTTGGCAGGGAATGGTGCGCTTGCCCACGCCAATGCTAAAGCCGTCTTACTGGCTAACAAGACACGCGCTAAAGCCAGTCCTTTTTCAACCGCAAACATGGCTCTGTAGATGCCTGATTGCTCACCTGCAAACCCCTTAGCGATATCAGCCAAACTGCCAAATAATTTTTCATTGCCCGATAGTAGTAAATCACGCTTGGCGTCCATATAAGACTGCTCGATAGCTTTTCGCTTTTCAACCTCTGACCCAATGATGCCAGTCTCTAGCATTTCGTTGGTTGCGATAATCTCTAGGCGACGCGCATAATCAGCCTCAATCTTAGCCATTGGTGATTCGTTAACTAGCTCAGTCATCACACCATCAACAGCCTTTTGGCTCGCTTCTTTATCCTTGCCAAGCTGTGCAAAACGGTCTTGTATAGCAGCGGTGGCCTTAGCAGTCATTCCAAGCTGTTCAAGAGCTCGTGTCTGCTCAATCAGATTGTCAGTTAGCGCTTTGGTAGCATCCCTGTACTTGTCTGTATGCTCAATATCGTACATGAGTGATGCAAGTGAACTGTTATTACCAAATAAGGCTTGCTGCTTCATCAATCCGTCGATACTGTCTTGCACGGTCTTGTTTGCTGCTGCCAGCTTGGTTTTAGCTTCAAGCTCAGCTACCGCATTGCGATACTCAGTCTTCTTGGCATCGCTAGCACCGTTGTACTTGCCAACCTTGATGTCGTACTCAAGGTCAGCTAAATTGCTGTTGTTGCCAAATAGTGCCAGCTCCTTTTTAATGCGATCAATACCAGTCTGCACTGCTTCAATTGCGCCTTCAGCCATTTTTTGCGCTTCAGTTTTGACAGTTTTTGCACCTTTTTTAATACCGACCTGCATGCCTTCAGCAGTCTGCAAGCCAATTTTATTCATTACACGTGATGGTGAGTGAATATCAAGTACGCTTTTGGCTTTTGCAATAGCACTGGATGCCATATTGCCAATAGCTGAAACAACGCTACTTGCACCACCTGTAATACCATTTATTAAGCCTTGCACAATCTGCTTGCCAATAGTGAGCATTCTGCCGGGCAACTCTTTTAGCGTCGTTGATATACTATTACCGATACGAATAAACGCTGCTCTAGTGCTAACAATTGCACTATCCCAAGCCGCTTGCATACCGTTGACCGCTAACATTACCGCACCTTTAATGCGCTCAAACTCAGATTTTAGACCTGCACTAATTGCCCCCCAATTTTTGACAACCTGATAACCCATGTAGGCAATACCTGCGATTGCTGCAATCACCAACAAAATTGGACTTGTCAACACAGCTAATGCTGCATTAAACGTCCAAGTCGCTGCCGCCGCAATACCTGCCGCGACTGACCACGCGGATGTTGCCACGGTCATTACACCTGCTTGTACGGCTGCAATGGCGGACAGTGTTCTTAATGCTATCAATGGTGCGTTTGCAGCAATCAAAGCCACGGTTAAGGCACTTACTGTCACCGCTAACGCCGTGAACACACCCTGATTTTCACTAACAACTTGTTTTATTTCATCCCAATTCTGATAAACCAATACACCAGCGGCCAGCAATGCTCCTAATGCGATAATCGTCAAGCCCATCGGACTAGCTAAAGCCGTATAGGCAAGTTTTAGACCATCTACGGTGGTTTTGGCAGCTGTAAATCCGTCCGCAAGCAACTTAAGGCTGACGATAGACCCTAGTGCTGACGCGCTCACTAGTGCAATTGTTCTAATTAATTCAGGATTGGCTTGCGCCCATACTGTGATTTTATCGATGACTGGTGCCATTTTTAACAGCAGGTCGTTCAACACTGGCAAAAACGCCTCACCCATAGTCGCTGTCAAGGCGTCAGTACGATTTTTGAACAATGTTGTTGCATTGGCTGATGTTGCTGCCATTTTTACAAACTCAGTTTCCATTGAGCCTATATATATTTTAGTGCTATCTGCTGTTTCACCAACAAGCGCCATTTGCTTGTCAAGCAACCCCATGTTGCCAGCTAGCGCTGCTACATCATCACCAAAATCTCGACCGATGATAGGCGCAATAACGCCAATCCTATCTTCTTGGGGTAGTTGATTAACTGCTTCTAAGAATTCATAAATAGCGGCTTTACCATCAACCTTGACGCGCTGGGCAAATTCGTCAATGTTGACGCCTAACTTTTCAAACCCTATCAATTGGCTTTTGCTAGCCATATCTAACGTCGAGAATGTAATCAACATACTATTGACGGCTGATGCTGCGATTTCAGCAGGTTTTCCTAGTGCAACGAAGGTACTGGTCAATGCAGCTGTAGCGTCTTCTGTAAGTCCGAATTGCTTAGCCAAGCCACCGACACGACTCATTGCATTAACAATCTCACTGGCTTTCGCTGGTGAATTATTAGATAGTGTGTTGATTGCATCGCCCAGCTTGTCTATCTCGCTGATTGGTATTTCAAAGACGTTTGCAAGTTTTGCCATGGCGTCACCAGCATCATCTGCTGACATGTCAAAAGCGATTGCCATTTTTGAGACAGTTTCTGTAAAACCTCTCAAATCTTTTTCAGCAATACCCAACTGACCGCCTGATGCTGCAACTGCTGCTAACTCCTCAAAAGTAAGCGGTATGGTTTTTGATAGTTCTATCAATTCCATTTTGAGATTAGATAGTCCATCGCTTGAAGCAAAATCAACCGTTTTATTAACCTCAGCCATTGCTGTTTCAAACTTCTTAGCTTGGTTTATACCTAATCCAATGGCACCAACCAAAGCAACACCAGCTAAAGCGGCTGCTTTTGCCATACCATCTAAAGCTTTCTTGCCACTTTCTGCGGATGCGTTCAATCTATTAGTATCACGACTTGCCCTATCAGCTCGGTTGCCCAAATCACTAGTATCATCAGCCGCCCGATCCGCAGCACCGCCAAGCTCTCTTAGTTGTTTTCTAAGATCATTAATACGTTTCTCTGCATCGCCTGAGTCGATGACAATCTGTAGCCTTGATGTCTGTTCTGTCATACCGACCCCTTTATTTTAGGCATAAAAAAGCCTCACAAATTAATGTAAGGCTCTTTGTTAACGCTGTTTGACTGAGTTGTAATCAATCTAAGCTAGCCGTTTGACCGATTAGCTTGCAATACACAATATGGACGGGCTTTAATCGCAAGCGCCTGCTAATTTAGCACCATATTGCGCTTGCTCTGCTGTGTACTTATCACCTGCTGATGATGACAGCTGTTCCACCAAGCCGTCACACGAGAACCCCATAATCGATAGATAGTTCTCAGCTGACTTACCTGCTTGCTCGTTATAATCAATATCCAAGCTGTCAACCGCAATAGTTGCGTCCTCAACACTGTAACCATCACCCGCTTCAGACGACAACTGATTAATCAGACCGTCTCTCGAGAAACCAGCAAAACCAATATAGTTTTTAGCTGACCTAACTGCATTTTTCTGCTGATTGGTCATACCATTATCTTCTGCGACTACTTCGGTCTCAGTAACCATTGGATCAGCTACAGTGTCATCCGATACCGCAGTTTGCGCGGTTGTATTTTTAACATCTTCACTGTTGCCGAATATGAGTCCGATAACAAACAATACACCAACGATGATAGCTATCCACTTAAGTGCCTTTTTCATGTCTTTTGTCCAGTAAAGTAAACAGTCACTATAACCGATTGGCAACAATCAAACAATAATCAGGTAATAATTAGCTATCTTGTTTAGGTTTTCGCTGCTGGCTTAGCACCAAATCATCAATCGCAAAGATGATAGGGTCAAGCAAGCTGCGATGGATAGCGATAGGATGCACCTCAATGACCTCTGTGACGTTTCTAACGCTTAGTGGTAAAGGTGTGCCCTCTGTGTAATTGCGACCCCTAGAGACAAGATAGTAAGTCTCTATGATGGACTGTATATCACTATCATAAGTAGGTGGCTCAGGTATCTCTACTCCAAGCCGCCTATATATCTCTAGCCGCTTGGGTGTTAGCTCACTGCTTTTTTGGTGCCACGACCAGACGTTGATGGCTTTTTTTTAGTTTCAGCCGCTTGCGATGCAAACTCTTTCGCCATTTCATCAAAGTTTTTTGAGATAAAGCCGATAAACTCTGCGTTTTCATCATCATCACCGACCGACGCACAAAGCGCAATAAAGTTATCACCATTGATCGGCGCTATTTTACCGTCACTGGTCGTCACATCCCATTCAGTAATAACGTACTCGCCGATGATAATCATCATCGCTTCACCTTGTGACAGGCTTTCTACCGCGTTATTCGCTTTAGATAACGACTCTTTGGTTAACGGCTTATCAGGCTTTTGCAGCTGCTTGATAGCAGACACATAGTCTTTATCATCACTGATACGCATGGTAAACGATACAAGGTCTTTATAGTTAAGCTCTCGCACCACTTCGCCCAGCTTTTTAGGTTTCAAATCTTTTAAAGTAATAGCCATTTTTTTATTATCCTATACTGTTGCTGCATTGCGAGTAATGATAGGCGATTCATCGACTACCGTGTAAGTGACTTCGGCTGTCACAAGCTCATTACCTGATGGGCTTGGAATGTCGCCGCTGATCTGCGCCTTGGGGATTGTAATCGTATAGCCATCGGTTGCATTGAACATGATAGGCACCTCGATTGATAACGTGCCACCTGTGCGCTGTAGCTCTAAAATATCGTAAGCCTTGCTGCTAAATGCAATGGTCATTGAGCCGCTGATATTGGCAATCATGGCGAATAAGTTGCCGCCGTATAGGTTGTTACCTAAGCACTTTTGAATCTCAGCTTGGTTGTCCATCTCAAAGCTAAACGCTTCAACACAAACACCGATAGGCGCACCATCATGCTTAATATCACCAATGCTCATGCCACTGGCTTTAGCACCCATAACCGCCGCTGTCGGAGTCTTTGCAAACGATACCGTCTTAGACGCTTCATAACCTAGACCCATCAAGCCAAACGTGACTTTAACGATACTATCTGTGCCAACGTCAATCTTTAGGCTATTAACGTGAACGCCCTTGAATAGGTAGTGCGCTTTAATGTCTTCAAAGTCTTTGGTAAAGGCAAACATTTTGCGAATATCACCGATGACTAGCTTGCTTGGCGTACCAGCACCTTTAACCGTCCAGTCGTTCCAGAAGGCGGCGGCCATGAGGTCATCATAGGTTTCATACATTAACTCGGCTTCAATATCGCCTGATATTTCGCCACTGGTGACCATGCCACTTGATTTAACACGCGTACCGTTCAGCATTTCGCTATCGGTCAAGGTTGTGGCGTTGTTTAAGCCGTTAGTGATATTGGGTAGAATTTTCCAACCTGTGATTGGTGTCGTTGCTAGCGTAGCTTGTGGCGCGTACGCGGTTTTTACTCGGCTGCCAGATGACATATCTGCACTCTCCAATTTTGGACATTAAAAAGCCCTCACAATGGAGGGCATAGGGTTTTCGTTAAGTGTTAGTTGTATCGATACGGTATTCGCACATTAAGCTGATAGCCGTTCTCGCGCTCAGGCACATTGATGATCGATGCAGTCATAAGCTCAAGCTTTCCGTCACGGTAATATTGAAAGTGTGAGCCTAAGCTATCAGCTAGCCTCTTAATTGATGCTGTCTGTTTATTGTTGGGGTAAAACACCTGTATAACCACAGCGCCAAGCTCACGAGTGCAAGGCTTGTTTGCCATGCCGACCATCAGATTGATACCGTGCTGAACTGTCAATCTGTACCACATGCCGTCAGTGGGCGTCGTAAAGTTGATATTATCCTCGGCAAATCTAGCGGGTTGAAAGTTAGGCCATGCTTTCATGTGAGCTACGATAAGGCTTTCAATTAATGCGTTATTCATCGTCTGCCTCTTTTATTTTTTTGTCGTAACGTCGAGCCGACCACATGCCGACAAAGTATGAAACCACAGAAACAAGACCAACGTAGACAGGCACTATTAAATCAATCAGTATTTCTATCATCGTCTGCCTCATCAAAGTATCTATCGTAAATCTTGTCAGCTATGACAAATATCGCAATCAATAACCATTTCATTGTGAGCACCTTATTTTAGGCAATAAAAAAGCCCTGCGATATTTGCAAGGCTTTTCTAATTGTGGCGATTTCGCCATAGTTAAGCGAGTAACTGTAATTGCTCTGTGTTTTCAAGCTGCTTTAGTAGTTTTTCAACTGGCCTTGTTATCTTGGCAAAGCACTCTGTATGACCGCCAAACTCAATTAAAGGCTTATAGCTGAACTTGTTCAATAACCTATGCAACCTATTTTCAAGGTCATAAATATAGCCAGCCTCGCCACCAATAAAATAAATCATCTCAACACGGTAATCTTTAACTTTCCTAAATCGCTCTTCAAGAGTCTCTTTTGTTATACCGATTTTATAGAAAATCTCATTATTGCCTACCATTCTTACAACGTATAACGAGCTATTACCTTGGTTGCTGATCTTGCAGCTCGCAATATAACCATCTCTACTATAAGTATTTTTCTTGAGTTTAGCGCATTCAGAGCATCCACTGCCCGCATTATGATTATGGGGAACTTGGAGAAAATCGCCATGCTCTCTGCAAGTGATAACAACCGGAGTATAAGCGCCTTGATAATTAACCTTTGAGTAATCATAAGTCTCGCCATGGATTGACACAAACTTAGCAATAGCCTCAGCGTTGTCTTTGTACTGCAAACTAGGGTGTTCAATTATAGCGCAAGCATGGCAATTACATCCTTTGGCGTGGTCATATGGCGATTGCTCAAAAACACCATGGACTTTGCATATTATCTTGACCTTGGTATCTACGCTTTTATAGTCGACCAAACTGTAATCGTATCGCTTGCCATGGACTTTTATGAAATCTGCTATCGCTTCGACCTGTGTTTTTCTGCCAACGCCAGCGCACTTAGGGCATCCGTGGCCTTTGGAATGGTTGTAAGCTGTTTGTTTGAATACACCATGCTCTTTACAGATTATAGATACAGGTTTGCTACTTCCGGTATAAACAACTTGGCTGTAGTCATACCTTTCACCGTGAGATTTTTCAAACCTATCTATGATGACACTATGCTTAGTTAGCCTATTAGGTCTAGGTTGTCTTAATGGATGTTCAGCGTTATACTTGCGCTTAGTCATTCTCGATACTCCAGTATCAGGTTGATTAGAAAAGCCTTTATTGTTAGTCGCAATAAGGGCTTTTTGCTGTCTTAATTATACCATAATCCTTACGTGTATGCTGCTACCATCCCCTCGTAAGCTAAGCTGTATATGCCGTTGGGACTTTGTTTACTATGTCCATTTTCCAACGCTTCGGCATATGGCAAGTTATTCTGAATATAGACAGTAGGCAGCTCATTGTCTGCCATGCCTGTGATTGCACCAAACGCTAATGACATACCATCTTTGTTCTCGGTGTATCGATAATCAGGACTGCCAAAGCTCACAATATGATTTGCTCTATAACGCCCCTCGTCAACTGGTGACAATAATTGCAAGTTATTCAGCACCGTTATAGCCATACCTCGCTGCAACTTATGAGCATCGGTCATGATATCGTCAGCAAACAAGAATGGCGCTCTATCCCAATTAGCCATATCACACCTGCCTTAACTGTATCTCGTATGCCGCCTCTGCTGGGTCTTTGTCCACACGTACCACGCTATAGCCATTTATCTTATCGTCTGCTATTGGCTCGTTGGTTATCTCATTGGTCAGGCAAATCAACTTAACGTCAGTCACATTGATAATGTCGCTCTCAAGCTCATAGGCTGAGTAGTCAGCGAACACGCCGCGCCCTGTGTAGGTCAATGTGCTACTGCTTGGCATACTTGGTGGATTCATCCAGTCGTCAATACCTGTGTCGGTATCGCTTGCCGTTGTCCGTGTACCTGTAAAGGCTGTCACAGCGTCGCTAAGGTCATCATCAAACGCATCGCTTAGGTCAGCTTGTAAATCATCACGTAAGCCCATTAGAACCTCCCTAGCGGCACGATAAGAGGCGCACTAAGTAAGTACGGCTTGATAAGTATCAATGCCATTTCCTCACCTGCTGTCATTGCTTGACCATCTACGCCCTCGGCATAAGTCTTGCTTGATGATACGCTGCCAGCTTTAACGCTCTTTGATGTGATTAACCCATCTTTGCGACCTTGATACATTGTGCCAGCAATAACCTCTTTAGCGATGTAAGCACCTGCTGCGAGTATCTGCTCAGGTACAACATCGGTATAAGTTGGCAAACGATGGCTATTAAGCCATGAGTTAGCTAATAGGATTGCTTGATTTGCGTCACCAAGAGCCGCCCAATCAGCACCTAGTACGGTTGTAACGGTTGCATCGGTAACGTATTGCATGTCTTAGCCTTATACCTAAAGTGTTAAAAGTCTGCGAATATCACTAGGCTTGTGACCGTCCCATTCGGGCGCTCTATCAACCTCAATAACATCAAACATATCCCAGTCATCAGTATGATAATGATATGTGTAATAACCGTTAGGTGTATTCACGCCAACGATAAAGTAGTCATCAAACATTGTGCCGTCTGCGTGTAGCTTAGACTTAAAAGCTACTTCTTTATTGTTGTTGCAGATAATAGAAAACAACACCATGCGATGATAATAAAGCTCGTTAAATGTGTGGTAGCCGTCCGATGTTTCGCCCGTTACTTCGGCTGCCTTGCGCTCTCGCTCACGCTCTAATTCGTACTTAGCGCACTTTAAATCATCATTACTCATTCTCTTAGCCATAATGCCGCCTCTTTATTATTAAACGTATCGACACATACGCCACCTTTCGATAGCGCATGTAACTATATGTCTAGCTTTACTATGGACCAGCTACTACAACTGGCTTAGTAACCTGCACATCGGTGATACCGTAGTCTTTCCCCGACTTGGCAGGGTCGGTCATCTGTGCGACTAGCAAGGTTGATTTGCTTGTGTCCTTGTAATCTCTTTCGCTTGGAAAGGTTACTTTAACGTCATACTCAACTAAATCTTTTGGCAATCCCATGATTTACCCCTTATATATTGGTGATTAAGAAACGGATGCTGGTCTGATTTGCATCACCAGTTAGCGCCCAGTTTTCTTTCTTCTGCAAGTCAGTCCATGATGCACTGATAGCCTCACGCGCTGTACCACCTGTTAAGGTAGATTCTTCTGCGATGAAGTCAAAGCCTTGCGGTTGAATCAACATATCGCGGCGTGTCCACAATGCAGTATGACCTGAACCGTTACCAGTAGCAGCAGTACGCTCAAGCTCTAAGTCTTCTGGGCCAGCAACAGAACCAACGGCAAACGAACCTGCGCCTAGCAAGTAAGTAATATACTGAGCACTTGCGCCTGTACCAACAATGGTTTGCACGTCATCTTCGATAATCAAACGACCATTGTAGTATTCAAGTGGTGGCAGATTTGCACTGGTAGCAGCGCGCTCAAGCAACTGCTGCATACGCATCTTAGCGGCAATCTTGCTATGAACAACCATTGAGCCACGACCGCGATTGTTTTTGTGCATCAATGATTCAGCATCGATAAACTGATTCACATCAAACTGGTTTGCAGCTGCCGGTGCCGATGTCTTAGACACATCAAGCACAAACTGCTCTTTAAGACCTGCATTGTTCATCACAAGGTTTTTAAGACCAAACACAGTAGCTACAGCGCGATGCTCTGCTTGTTGCTGCCAGTAGGTGTTAATCATACCCTGCATCATCTGCAATGGTGACACGCCTAACAAATGACGTTCTAGCGTTGATTCTAAAAAGCCCTCGTTCAACCAAGCAGCACGCGCCTTGCTCTTACGACCTGTAATCTGACGAGGTGACGCAACATCAGTGTAAATCGTGTTGCTGTAATTAGCCTCAAGCGCCATGTCGATAGGCGTAACGTGCGGAATACTAAACTCAATATCGCCACCGCGTAACTTAGCCTCAATAGCCGCATCAGTAACAAAAGCGCCTGATTGCAGCATTGGTGATTCAAGTAACGGTTCATCTGTACGATATGACAGCATCACATCACGGTTAAAAACTTCTCTTAATGCAGCCATTAGCTACTCCTAAGTAAATAATTTTCTGAATAATTCAGGGTTAGTTTGTGCAAGCTCGATACGATCAGCTTCGCTCATATCTGTTGCTTTAGTAATTTGTCCGGCGCTGCCGTTTGCACCATTAGCTCCGCTACCTGATGCGCCATTTGCAGCAATTAATGGCTTAAACGCCTCATTACTACGAAATTCTTGTTTTAAATCATCGAGCGTCATGCCTGTTTTGTTGCCGTTCAGGTCGAGCACTCGTATCTTTTGCTGACCATCTTCGGCTTGTTCTAATGACAATCGGTTCTGAATATGTGGCAGTAAAGCAATAGCCGAACCTTTAATCGATAGCTCATTCGCTAGACTGTTCGCTGCTTGCCCTACTGTTAAATCGTAAATCTGTTTTTGCAGTGTTGACACTTTGCCTGTACTCTCATCGTTGAGCTTTCTAATCTGCTCTTGGTACGACTTATCGATAGCCTCAATATCGCCCTTTGCTCTAGCATTTTCGTTAGCAGCTTCTTTTTGTGCTGCCTCTAACGCATTGGCTCTATCCTCTGCCGCCTTGCGTAATTCTCGCTCACGCTTAGTCTCACCTAACAATTCATCGGTCTTAGCTTTTAAGCCGTCCGTATCGGGTGCATCGGTGTCTAGTCGATAATTACCATCGTCTTGCTTGACGTAGAATGGCTGTAAAGCAGCGTCTAGGCTGTCATGTGCTGCTGCGTCTAATCTAAATGCTAAAGTCATAAGGCTCTGCCTGTGTTGTTGATGCTCTGCATCGGTTGAATTTTAGGTGTAAAAAAACCACTCGATTGAGTGGCTGTTAATTAATTCATCTTTACTTATACGGCTGTTACGAATGGCAACCATATAGCGCCAACATCTTTTTTGGTAGCTATAAGTTTATCCCAGTGATTCCAATGCGCCTTAAATGAGCTACGATGAAAGTGCAACTCTTTCTTTTTATCAAAAGTCTTTACCGGAACGCCTAGGCAGAATACTGTAAATTTTAGCGTGTAAACATCTTCATTCCTAACACTAATAAGAGAGCTTTTATAGCTAGATAGCTGCGTACTCGTTATTGCGCTAAAAATTAAAAACACTAGTTTTATAAAAAATCTTTTCATAACCCCGCCTTTTTAAATGCCATCGGTTCGCGCTCTCGCATTTCTGCAAGCGTCAACGGCTTAAAGTTTTTATCTAATTGAAGTTGGGCGAACTTGTCAGCGCTTAAGCCACCTGAGCGCAATAGCTTGCCCCTTGTTGGACCCAATATATCGTCTTGAAACTCCACCGGCTGTTTTTTCATCCAGCCATAGTAAGACTCGTTATCGACTGGACCATCTTTACTGGCTCGCTTGTCAATATTGCCACGACCTGCGTACTGGTCTTTAAGCACAATTAAGACTGTACTACGACAATTATGATGAAGTGGCGGCCTTGGTCCTTTACCAAGCTCAAATATTTGCTGATCCAAACTGCGACACCGTGAGCTGGTACGACCATCAAGCGTAGATAACCACTGCTCACCCTTAATAATGTCCTCATTATCACGAGCAAACTCAGCTTTACCCTGCATGGCTGCGTGTTGCACAGTCGTCCGTACAATCGTTTTAGCTTGTCTTGCTGTGACTTCCATCAAGCCGTCTTTATAGCCGTTCTTGCGTGTGCCTCGTATCATCTGCACGATTTGGTGATTGGTCTTGCCCTCATACCTTGCTAAGCGGATATGATTGATGTATTTATTTGACTCATTGTTAGCGAGCTCATCAAATAAATCAGTGATTGTCTTACCTTCACTGCCAGCAACAGCCAATGGTGTTTTAGTCACCAGTTTTTCGAGTACCTTGGCTTTTTCAGCGACCTTGATACCTGATGCCAGTTTAAAACCATCAAATGCGCTGTCTATGCTCTTAGCCTCAAAAGCATAGCTGTCTGCTGCTACATCGACCAGCGTGACCTTGACTGTGTCTGTGTAAGCGATAAGCTCAGCTTGTACGCCCTGCTTAATCTCAGTCACAATGCCGTTAAACGACTTGATAGTAAGCTCGGTCAGCTCATCATCAAGCAGCTTTTCTTTGATCAACTTATCGATAGCCTTGATGTGTGGCGCTAGTCTGTCAATCTCAGATTGTTTTAAGCTCTCAAGGTAGATAAGCCGTCTAATTGTCTGGTTAAGATATTGCTCATTCATCACCAAAAGCCTTAGCCACAGGACTTGGCGGCTCACTATCAACTAGATCAACAATCTCATCGTCTTTAAGCTCAGGGTCAATCAGGTTGTATCGACGCATGTAGTTGTAAGCCACTGACTTAGGCGCTAAACCACATTGAATCCATGCTGCGATATTGGTCATGATTGCCGTATCAGGCGCTGCCATCGTAAAGTCTTGCTTGGCTTTGAATAGATACTCACCATCTTTAATCACGGTGTCGATACCCATGTACTCATAGGCCATCAGTAGCGCGTCTTGCATCGCTTCATTAAGATTGGCAATACACATACTTGCTGTACTGTTCTGTACACCTGACTCATGATTTGACTGAGTAGCGGTCTTTTGTACTGTCTGCGCCTCTGACAGCTTGGCGCCCAATGCTTGCATGATGAGGTATTTTTTCTCCATCGCCTCACCAGCCAGACCATTCGGCTCAGCTTGGGCAAAACCAAACTTGCCGTTTTCCTCAAGCATGATCATAGCGCCTGAGCCAATACGTATTTTCTGACTCTCTAACGCCTTCATACGTTGTTCAGATACGCCTGACATCCACGGCTGAACCTGACCACAGATAAATGCGCTTTGCTCATAGTCAGCACTGTTGCGATAGTGCGCCAGATTCATCTTAGCCAACGACTCAAGCGGGATATTTTGTTCACACCAGTCGTTAGCATCTGAACCGCCAATGACAAACGGTATTCTGTTCCACTTATCGCTCTTACTGCGAGTTGGATAGATCCGGTCTTGATGCAGTACAAAATCCTCTTTGTTGTCAGCTATGGTACCGTCATTCTTACGCCACACTTCAGCAAAGTAGCCTATCTCATCTAAACCAAGATAACGCCACTGCTCGATTTGCTTACTAGCGAATAAATCATCAGGATCAGTCTCATACACTGTCTCATGCAGCACAATCAGCGTAGTAACTGTCTGTCCACCAATGACAGTCGTACGCCAGTTAATAATGCTCTCAGGGCTGTAATAGTTGATCGTTGGACGTAATGATTTACGCTCAACATCCGCTTGGCTGACCTCGCCGTCAGTAGCAGGATAATCCACAAAAAAGCCAAAGCGCCCACGTTCTAACTGTGCTCCAAACGCTTTCTGTGCTATCTGATAGATTGATAAGCCTGCGCCATTGGCATCACGTTTCATGTAATCAAGCTGCTTATCGACGTTAAGTACCGGATCATCTTTAAAAGCCTGACCTGTGTACTTGTCTAACGTGTCTTTTGTGACCTCAACGAATACAGCACGGTCTTTGTAATTGTCATAGCGCGCCAATGCTTCCGCGGTGCGAATGTCCTTATTTGGCATTGGTAAGTAACGCTCACCAGCCTTTTTAATCGCATCCTCACCATTGCACACGTCTGTCATGCGACGCCAGCGAGGCGCAAGGCTATCGTATTGTGGGTGTGTTGTATTGATTGGCATGTTAAAGACTCATAGTTAGTGTTGATGATACAACTGGTTTCGGCTTAGTCTCATAGACTCCAAATGTTCTAAACGCATCAGCGTAATCACTTGCCCAGTCATGTAGTGGCTTATCCTTCCACATGCCATTATTGCTATCCCATTGCTTTTGGTATGACTCTAAGGCGGCTAATCCGTCCTCACAATCAACGCTATCAAACTCGCATAATGGCAATATATCCCTCACGGTCTGGATATCAGCGCTCACATTTGTAGTTCTCGGCACCGTTTCAAAGTTGACGCTGTAAACCTCACCATCAATCAAATAACCATCACGTGCCAATTGTTTAAGTGATTTAGCATCTTTTGCGCCCAAGCTCCGATTCTCAATATCATGAGGTGCTACATGGCGCTCAAATGTGTAACCAGTATCTTTTAGAACCTTAAAGTAATGATTAAGTCCTTCACCTGAATTGCTGTAGGATTTTATAACTTGATAGCGTTCACCAACCTTGCGGACAAACCATATTGTTGTGCTATCACCCACACCCAAATCCCAGTAGGTGCTAACTGGTAAATGATCGTTACTTGGTAGCGGACTATCAATCAAGCCTTTGGCGTAAAGGTCTGCAAATTGCTTACTGTAGTAAGCACCAGCGATTGCTTGTTCAAACGCCTCTTTTGGCAAGCTTGGATACTCACGCTTCATGTCAGCGCCCAAACGCTTCTCTTTTGAGTGGTACCAGCTCTTTTGTTCGTCTGTCAGCTTTATGCCGTGTTTATGCTCCAAGGTTTTGAAATATTCAACTAGGCGTTCAGGTAGCTTTTGAGGATTTAGGACATACTCATCCATCTGCCACCAAGCAAAGAAGAAGAAACGCCAATCGCCAGCACCAAGATCTTTGCCTGACAATGCTAGTTTTTCCGCTTCTTGCGAGTATTCAAAGAAGTAACCTTGTCTGCCTTCTGCTGTGCTTTCTAATGTCGTATAACCACCTGCTGCCACTGCTTCAAAAGCCCCAGTGACAATCTCACGTGCTTTCTCAGGCTGCTTAGCACATATCTTGCCAAACTCGCTAACGTGCAACCACTGCAACGTACCACCACGGAATGACGTACTGACCGTGACTGACCCGCCTTTGGTAAAGACGTACTCATCAGTGTTGTTGACCAACAACGGGTTAGCAGCACGAATTAGCATTGGTAAGTTATCGTATGCGTACTTAACCTTGTTTCTAAACAATCGCTGTGCGTCGGGTTTGGTATGAGCAATCAAAGCGCAAGCTGAACCCTCAAACAAAGCAGCATCTAACTGAATGATACAAACCTCAGTCGTAAAACCAAGCTGCCTTGCTTTCAAAATAATGTTGAAATAATGCAGGTTCTCAAAATAGAAAAGCTGCTCAGGCGTCATCTTGAATTTTACTTTCTTACCGTTCTTATCTTTGATCCAGTAGAGATTATTTAGTCGCCATAGCTTGTTTTTGAACTTAGCTTTATATTCAGGTTTCATCGCCTAGCTCGTCCATCAATTGCGACATTGATTCGATGGCTAACCCACCGCTAACTTCCACCTTGTCCTTAAACATACCTAGATGCCTACCAATATCGACTAGCGCTTGGCGCTTATCAAGTAACTTAAACTTAGTCCTTTCAATATCGGGTACGCCTTCTCTGCCGCTCACCGTTTCAGTTTGATACTCGCTAATAGCTGCTGCCTGGTCTCTGGTGAGCTTGCTCATATCAATATGCATTTCGCCATTATGAGGAGTCATGTAATCCAGCATGTTTGCAAAACCAATTTTCGCCAATTCTTGTAAAACCATGTCTTGAGTGATTTCGGTTCGCTGTGAGCGCTTAGATTGAGCTTTTGCAATAGCTTCCGACACTTTAGTATTTTTTAGTATTTTATCTGCGTTTGTGCCCGCATATCTTTCTTTGTATCCAGCCCTAATAGCTGCTTGCGTAGCATTAAGATCAATCAAGTATTCTTCAACAAATCGCGCTTGCTTAGCGGTAAGCTTTTTGTCGGACATGCTCACCTCCAATCAGCGTGCATAAAAAAAAGCTCACCGAAGTGAGCCAAGCAGTGTTATCAAATCGCATCCTCATCACATGCAAATAATATGGTGATTGATAACTCATCGTATGTCGCAGTCGTCATCTGCTAGCAGTTGTCTCTATGGCATGTGCTACCAGTGGCTAAACCTGGCAGGCAGTACGTGAGTGCTTTAATTTAGGCGCATGTCAAAGCCTTTACTTATCTACATATAAACCTCTGAAATTGGCGACAGTGCGTCTCACTGCCAGTCTTAAAAAAAGTGCCTCGTCCAATCAAGGGAGGCAAAATGGTTAATTACATAACTCAATCTTATCTACAAAACCTTGAGCGCCTTCGACACCCCTATTGGCTCGATTCTTTAGAAACTGTAGCCAATAACTCTTAGCGCACGACTCCTTTACCTCATGATAATAATCATAAGCCTGTTGGTTAGTCAGCTCGCACATAGCAATCCCTTGCTAAATTTTGGACGTAAAAAAGCCCGTTGCGGGAATATCCATAACGGGCAAATCATAGGCACAAAAAAAGGCGGTTAGAATTAACTAAACGCCTTAAATTTACTGGCTCATCACATAAAATGCGGAGCATAAAAGGATATTACCCTATGCTGTAATACAAAGTCAAGACATTAATCTACCATCAATAAAACCCATACCACGCTCTAATATTACCTGAACTCTTACATGGGTTATTTTCTTTCCTAGCTCTTTGGTTAGCTCATTTGCGATAAAACGAAGTGATTCATCATAACGAAAGTATCTGACAAGCACTGGATACATCAACACACAGATAAGCAAATTATCATCATCAAGCTCATGCTCCAACATATGTCCTAATGCGACGTCTAATCGCGCTGAGTAGCGTTTAAGTGTCGCCATAGCGCCTTCTACCTTTAATGCTTCTTCATCGCTTATGTGCTCAAATGCTTCGTATCTAGCATAGCGTTTTGTTTCACTGTCACAGACTGGTGCGCAATTGATAAGTGCCTGCGCTGGACTTGAGCAACCACCAGTATTACCCATGTCACGAGTCCAAGCGCCCCATGCTGCCAGCTTTACTTTTACGTCCCTATCGATTACGTCACTCATTAGTAATAATCCTCATCATGCCATAAAGGTTTTTTGTCTTCATCAGGTGCGCAAGCAGGGCATAAGCCGTATGTAAAATAACTTTCTTTGCCGTACCAACCGCATGAGCTGCAATCCTCCATGCCTTCAGGCATAATTTCGCCGCCATATTTCGCTTTGCTTGCTGCGTATGAATTAATCATCACCCTGTACCTCATATTTGAGCTGCTCAATAGCCGCATCTTTTAGGTAACCCTTTAGTACTTCATCTGAGGCATTGCCGCTATAACCAATCACCACATCGCTATCAAAGGTTATAATCACTTTACCTTTGACCATTCCGCCAACTCTAGCCAACCCACTTACTTCCGCCGTTACTTCGCTCATAACTCAATCCTCAATTTATTTTATAGATATACTTTTCTATACGTTAAAAGTCTCGAACATCCCAACCACCGCCATTCCTTTTGGTCTGTTTCATGATTGCGATGAACTTGAACGGGAACTTGTCAGCAGCGACTTTAATCTTTACTAAAGCATCATCAGTCCATTGACCTTTCACTTCATGTATCTCTAGCTGACCATCTGAGCGCATCACCAAGAAATCAGGCTTATAAAACGTGTTATCTGCTAACCGTAGGTTGATGCCGTCGAAAGAGTAATAAGAAATCTCACCTGCGCGGCGCTGCATCTCCAAATGATGAGCATAGGCTTTTTCAATATTGTTCATCTTCCCTGATTTCATGCGACCTAATGCTTGTACGTTCTTGTTCATCATTCACCGCCTTGTAATTCGTTAAACGTTAGCTTCATAGCTTGAATGGTTTTGTAGAGATAGCTTGCTTTCGCCTCTGCTGCGAATCGCGCATCACGCTCTTCTTCGTATGCTTGCCCTAGTTTCTGCAAGTCCTCACCATTCCATTTACGTTCCTGCGCTCTCGCCTTACTACGTGCTTTTTTGGCTGCCAAACGCACTTGTTTATGCTCTGACCAGTCATCTTGTGCGTAGCGTCTCACCGCGTCACGAAACGCTTTAGCATCATCAACAAACGTAATGCAAACACCCAACATGGCAAAACAGGTGTAATTATTAGGACCCCCTGTCACGCTTTGACTTGCAAATCTTTTGAATCGTGGAAATATCGCGCTTGTCGTTTCAATAATCAACATCACTTACCATCCTTTAAATTAATATCACCATATTCATGTTTAAACGCTGACCCGTCGCTATTGAATTTCACATACTCGTCATGGAACGGATCCCCATCAACCACTCTCAATCTGCCCGACCAGCCTCGAAACACATTCTCTTTGGGGTGATAGGCAGTTTGCAGACCTGCGACGCTGTACCCTTTTGTGGTTTTCATAGCCACTCGCCAATGAGATAAACTAAGATTAGAAATACCGGTAACGCCAAAACATAGGTGCTTGCTGCCTTGTGATACCACTTGACCCTAAACACATATCCCTTACGTCTGTTGTGAGCCATACGACCTATTGGATAAGCCAAAAGCAATGAGCAAAGAAAGTAGGTAACCATCAGCACTATGACTAGATTATTGATGCTCATACCGTCTCCTGCATTTGATTTAACAACCTGTCGTAAGTTTCATCCTGCATTTCGCCTGGCATATGCTGTTGGCTGATATGATCGTATGTCTGCTGCACACTCATACCGGGCAATGGCTCTTTCCAAAGACCATTGACCATGACCGATGTACTGGGGTTTGGCTTAGCTTGAGTTGCTGGTTTGCTGTGACTAGGGTGGTAAACGGAAGGTAAGTCACTGTCATGGCTTTCTGATTTGCTAGCAGTCGTACCGCTCCAATCTTCATTGTCGATGTTGAATCTAGCTGGCTGTGACTGAGATTTGATTTTCTGCTGACGGATGTAATCACGTTTGATCCATTCTGTGAGCATGTCTTTGCGTCTGCCTTCGGTTCTGATGTACGAGCCTTCAATCTCTTTCTCAGCGTAGTAGTTTTTGAATTTAACCAACTGGTGATCGTAGTCTGCTTGACTGATGGCTGGTACTGGTGGAGCTCCTAAAATGAGCATTGCATTAATTTCAGTAAGCTCTGGATGAATCCAATCTGCAATCGAATCAATCACCGAAAAATCACTCGCGCTATTATTATTACTATTCTTTGGTTCTTGGTTTATGGTTAATGGTTCATGGTTTATGGTTATAGCGTCTTTTTTCGCGTTAGTATCGTTAGTCGTTTCGTTAGTATCAGCGTTAGTGCCGTTAGTGTTAGTTACTTCGTTAGTGTTTTTGCTAACATCATCATTATTAAAATTATCAGCATATAACTCTCTAAGCTTTGCTATGCTTGTCCTGAGGGTTACTGATTTTCCGATACTCTTAAGGCTATCAACCATATGTTTACGCTCTGCTGTAGATTTCGCTTGTCGTTCTGCGTTAGTAAGGGCGTTAGTTCTTTCGTTAGTATCGTTAGTCGTTTCGTTAGTATCAGCGTTAGTGCCGTTAGTAATGCGCGTTAGTTTGTCATGACCAAAGCTTTTTATATAAAGCTCTCTGATAGCGACGGTGCCCGTATCTGCCTGAATAGCTTCACCATTGGCTTTTAATCGCTTGGCCATATCTCCTACAGCCGTTACCACCTCTTGATACTTGTAATCTTTGATGATCTTGTCCCATGCTGCACACTTATAAAACTTACCTGTCTTTTTGAATTTGTCTTTTAGCACAAACGCTAACGCTTGCTTTTCGTCTTCGTTAGTAACTAACGTTCTGCGCTCAAGTAATTTCATGTCGCTAGCATCAATTGCTTTCTCAGTAGAGAAATAAAGAGACCGCAAATCAAGATAAATGGTTTTCTCGATGCGGTTCATGTGTTTGGTATCAAAATCCCAATCTGTGAAGTTGTGATTGATGTAGTGCATTACACTGCTCCTTTACACTTCTAGCTTTAGCTGTTCTGAAACATAAGCCTTAATCAACCCATCAGAATCCTCAAACCATTCGCCATGCTTTCTGTATTTAGAGAATTTCTTATGAAGTTTTCTTTCTACGTCTTTGTTGAGCACAAGTAAAACCTCTAGCTCAACACCTGAACCGCACTGAACGGCTTGTTTTCGGGTCTTTACATCCACAGATCGACCTATTTTCACCAGTCCTGTTAATGGGTTTTTGAAAAAGTAGGTTAATATATTCTTTTCGCCAAACTGCTCTCTACGAATGCTTGCCATGGATGGAATAATCATGTAGCCCTCGTAATAAACAAACATTGATAAAAGACTGTTTGCAGTATCGATGATCGATGGATAACACTTAAAACTCTTCATCATCAATTTTAAGTTAGCTTTTGCAATCGCCATTTGATGGCAGGCACTATCCATGGACTCTCTGTAATTTTCGGGATTGTCGATAAAGGAGTCTGTGATGTCCTGCGCCTCTTGATATCTAGCCATGGTGTAATTTATAGAGTGCATAGCTACCTCCATCGCTCTTATCTCAGATACAGATCCCGATTCAATATCAGAAACCAAAGCATCCAACCCGTTGTCTAACTTTGATATATCTAAAAAAGACAGTCCGATTAACTTATGACTATCTCTTACACTTGTTTGCGCTAATTCTGTATTCATGGTTTAATATCCTTGTTAGGTTAGTAAGTAGCGCTTTATCAGTTCGCCCTGATAAGGCGTTTTTTATTGCCTAAATTAAGCACTTGGCTTTCTCTTTGTTCTATTACCCCGACCATTGAAAATAAATACCTTACCCGTGTTGACCGCCTCTCTAACGCCATGCTGCTTGATGTATTCATCGATAGCGGCTTGGTCTGCACTGACTCGCGCATAACTTGAATGCGCTGGGATAATTAGCTTTTTAATACCTGCGTTACGTGCTCTCATGGCTTACCTGCAAAATGAAATATCGTGTAGATGACAATCATCGCCAAAGTCATGTGAGTTATAAAACGCATAACACCACGCCAAAAAATTCTATTCGCATCTTTCGACGCTTCTTCCTCTCTGCGTATCGCTTCACGATTAACAGCTCGCAAGTCGCTTTGTCTTGTTTGCGCTAAATCCTGCTCTAAGGCTAAACTGGCTTGACGCTCGTTCCATAGCTCACATGGGAAGGGTTTCTGATCAGTTGAGTTCATAAAGCACCTCTTGGCTGATACGTACCTTCAGCTATTTGCATAGCAGCATCAGCATGTAAAAAATCATCAACATCTAATGACCGATTCATTCCAAGCTTTGCCATTCCATACAACCAGCTCACATGCTCACGGTCGTAGCATTGCATATCCTTACTAACTACTTTTAAGCCACAAGAAGCCAAGAGATGACAAAGACGCTCTATGTCGCTGTGCTTTGCTGTGCCCTGTATTGACTTCATTTTTGTGATAGCAGTTGTGTCGATACCGATGCAGTTAGCTACAGTTTGTTGCCCGGTAGTATCAATTGCTTGCAGGATTTGAGATTGCATATTGCAAGACCATGCAAGCTGCTCACGCGATAATTTACCTGTAGATTTGGTGGTCATGATTAAGCTTCCTCTGTTAATTGAGCTAGTTTCCGCTGTTCACGCTCATAGACCCAATTAACATCAGGGCGTAACTGTTCAGCGGTGACTTGACTATTAGTTAAGTCCTGGATGTCTAAGCACCGATCTTTAGGTGGACGATTTACGTTCCACTTGTAGACAGCCCAAGGCGTGATGTTAAGCGCATAAGCAAGCTGGGCAGGATTGCCAAAAATATCGAAAGCTTGCTCTAAAGGGGTTTTTGAAATCATATTTAGCTCCTTAATACTACTTTAAGTAGTAACTATACTACTTTTAATAGTGGTGACGCAAGAGCTCTTATAACTTAGAATGTAATTTACTACTGGAGGTAGCAGGAAATGAGTGAGCTAGAAGTCAAACATCCGGATTTTGCGAAAAGACTTAATGAGTTGATGGGCGAGAAAAATGTAGATAGGAATTCGTTAAGCCGAAAAACTGGCATCAGCTACGAGATGATTAGACGCTATTGCGAGGGCTTTGCTAAACCTAGAAGCAAGGGTTTAAAAAATATAAGCGACGCCTTAGGCACATCCTCTGGATACCTTGATTACGGTGAGGCACCAGCAGAGACTCCGACGGTCAGCGACCTAAGAGCTAAAATCAAAACTATGCAAAGTAGTAGTGCTCCAAACACGTCAAACACTAGTGACCCTGAAGGCACGAAAAGAGTTCCTGTTGATTATGGAATGGACGGTTATGTGCCTGTAATTAGCTGGGTAGCAGCAGGTAATTTTTCTGATGTTATGCCTGTAACGATAGACGATGTGATTGATTGGATACCACGACCACAACACCTCTCTAAACGCGCGTTTGGATTGATTATTCAAGGGCGCAGCATGTGGCCTGAATTTAAACCCGATGAGATTATTTATGTAGAGCCCGAAATATCGCCATGGGATTTGAAAGATGGGGACTTAGTGGTTATACACTGCAATGATGATAAGCAAGCCACGTTTAAGCAATTAATGATGGGCGATAACCCTGAAGACATGTACTTAAAACCTCTTAATCCAGACTGGCCTGATCAGAAGATAGTGCCCATGGGTGAATGCATGCTTGTTGGCATCGTTGACAGCAAAGTAACTAGGTATAGGTAATAAATATGAAGCCATACGAATATTACTGGATCTGCCACTTCTTAAAACACGCTACGACAGTCGATGAGCTACCATTGGGTTGGTGCGTGTATCGTGAGGCATTAGATTTCGAATAACCAATACAAGGATGTAATCATGCATAAACTAATACTAGCCGCGGCGCTATCTCTGTTCGCAATGTCATCCAATGCTGGAGTCACAACGGTAGACAATCCATTTCAAGGTAATTCTGTTCTGAAGGAATCTGTCGAGGTTGATCACCCACTATTTGCCAAAGGTTCTGGTGGTTCGCAATGTAAAGGTCTGCCTAGCACTTGTGGCCAGATGGCTAATTGTGAGCAGGCTAAACAAGCGCTTAAGTGTGGTAACACTCGACTAGACCGAGACAAGGACGGAGTACCATGCGAATCAATTTGCCCGGGTGGTTAATTAGCATAGTTGTCTTATCGTTAGCTGCGTGCACTCCTGTACAGGACGAAAGAGATAAGTTTGTTTCTGGCTTTGTTACGGTGCATGAAATGTTCTGGTTCGCTGATCATGATAGCCCCTACCCATTCACAACATCAGGTGAAATATCCTGTGTCTATTACCCTGATTTTGGCATTGAGGTGTATTTTGAACCTGCAGGCTATATTGATGAGTCCTCTATTGGTACTCCGCTGAATAAGGCGGCTGCAGAGTCTCTAAAGCAAGCAGGTCTGACTCCAAACGTGCCTTATAGCATTAAGAAGGGTGCGGACTTGAGTGAGGCTAGAGAGATTGGTTTGAAGTCGTGTGGTGAGCAGATGGGATAAGTTTGGTTGTTAAGAAGGATCAAAGATAATAAAAAAGGCATTACGTGAATGGATCACGAATGCCTGTTTATGTACTTGATAAAATTGTTCAAAACGGGAAGTCTAAATTGCCATTTTTCATAAAGAACTCTATACGCTCTTTGCAGTCTTGGAAATGCTGCTCTGCTGAAATCGCATCATAATCCTTGATATGCAAATGCATTTTATAATCTGATATTTTACGAAGCTTATGGTACTTTTTCAAAACCTTACCTACGTACTTTAGGTTAGCAACTTCTGACCTAATCAGACTTTCGTATATTTTTTCATGAGACCCATAACCTTTGTCATCCAAACATTCAGAATATAAAGTTAACTTATACTTGGCACCACCATCGAAAAGCTTACATGCATATAAGAATGACGCATAATATCCTCTGCTTATTAAAAGCCGATTATAGGCCTCTTTGGGGGTAAACTTGTTCTTTTCTATCTCATACTTCTGAGTATATATATCTTCAATCGTGACCGGCATCTATAGCACCATATCTTCATTTTCTTCTAGCCATGTGTCGGTGCAAGGATTATCTCCCTCTTGTTCCGCATCTAAACTTTTATAATACACAAGAAATTTACTTAGGATATCATCACGGCCTGTTTCTACTGCATAATCTACTAGTGTACGCTCAAACTGATTAGTTAGTGACACAGCTTCTTTCAAAGAGGTATTTACAAGTATATCTATTGTCAGATACTCTTCGTCATCATCCCCCATAGAACATCTAATATTAAGCGTGCCGTACAGGTTTCTCTTATGAAAACCATATAAAAGGTCAAAAAATTCTGAATAAGTAGCCTTATCTATGCCAATAGATGCTAAGTCATCTATCATACCAGCCCAATACTCAGTACCCATATATATAGACTCCAATTCCTGCTTAGTTTCTTTTGAAAGTACGTCTTTATGACGTATCCGCTCATAATACTTTCTAAGACTTGTAAATTCTAGATTCCTCAAACTACAAATATATAAGTTGAGAAGAAGGCTATAGTTTCTGCCGCCGTTTTCAAAATAATCTTCTATAAATTTTTGGGCATCATCAAAACGGCAGACGCCAACTAAAATATTATTATATTCAGCAAGGTAACTAGGGTCGCTCGGTTTAAGGTTAATAGCTTTCGAATACAATGCCTCAGCCTCACGCATGTTACCTTTAGCCGCAGATATAATAGCTAAGGCAATATAATAAGCAATATAATCATTAGCCGTAAAATTAGAGCTTTTCATATTCTTGACTTGTGTCTCAAAGCGCCGCAGGGAGATATCTTTTAAATTAACCAATCCCGAATCACGGTTTGCAAGATACTTATCAATCACTTGAGATTTAATGTCATTAATTGCCTGTACCTTAGACTGCGCATTAATTGTCGACATAATTCACCCTATTGCGTTTATATTTCTTTGTATGTATTTAGGATACGAAGAAACGCCCATAAGGGCAGTTATCTTGCTTTAATTAGCTTTAATTAGCTTTAATTAGCTTTAATTAGCAAATAGTAGCACCTAAAAGCGCTTTATTCAATTCATGAAGCACTTATTTTTATATGTGTCAACCCTATATTTTTCAAGAACTATATATTAATAACAGTCTATCGCCTAACGCATTGAACCAAAAAACCCGCCTCTCAGCGGGTTTTAGTGTAGTGGTCAACCAATTTAAGGCTACACTCAAAGAAGAGCGCTAAACCATCCTAAGAACTATGCTACCAAAACTGGATATCTATGGCATTGGAATGCTATGAAAAAACATCATTTAGATCTTCTGGTACGGTATAACCAAATGCATCAGCAGCCTCTCTAATGAATTTTGCGCACGCTGGGGTCGCAAATAAAGCATTTAGAGTAATAGTTGAGGCTGTAATAGCGCCTCCACATATTGCTCCAGTAACTCCAATCTTTACATAGCCCAACCGTGTATCTCTTTGGAATTTCTTTAATGCTGGATCTAAGGCAAGCATGGTTGCTGTAGCAGCTACTGGATCTAAACTTTTTCCACTTTGATACACTTTAGTAATAAGTTCAGGCCAGTTTTTTGCTAGGAGCTCTATCGTATCTGCGTTTAGCTCCCCAAGACTTAAGACCATAGATGAATAAGGACTGGTAGGACTTTCATATATTGCCAAAAAAGGCGACCTACCAGTATCCTTGCCATCAAGAATAAATTCTAACTCTTGTGATGAACTGGCATAGTCATAGCCATAGCCATTTTCATTGCTAATAAGATCTTTACAGTCTTTAGAGAACTGTGGTGCATTTATTTTATTTGATCCATTAATGGGCATAAAAGTAATAACTTCATTATCTCTATTTTGCTGTGAACCCTGTGAAGTTCCAGGAGTAGCCATCGGTAAGGTCATAAAGCCCTCGCAGAGGGTTATATTCTTTTTCCTAACAGTCCATTCTCTAGGTCTTGTTATATCAGTTGGCTTTAATAAAATGACTGCTCGAGGGTTAATATCACCGATTGGTTTAATTGAAAATATTTTCTTATCAGGTAAGTTGTTGGTAGTTCTTTTCTTAGAAGCAACTTCCTTAGCAACCTTAACTAAAGCGTTCTGATAATTAGCGTTAACTTCTTTAGAGTAATTATTTGAATCCATAATGAAATCGCGTGTCATTGAAAGACCTAGAAGATGCGATCCATCACCTACTTCTTTGATAGCATCAACATTAGGGGCAACTGTGGCACAACCATATAATGCAATGGTTATAGCGATCAAAGAAAGAGATAGTTTAATATTCATGGAACACTCCTTGTTCGATATTTAGTGACAATACCTAAGTATTTATCAGCCAGATTTTTAAGCCAAAGATAGTTAGGCGGCAAATTATCAGAGTAATAAATAATACCTACAATAAGTTATTATATTCATTTTATTGAATATTACAATCCTATAATCTGTCTTTATTTAACTATAGAAACAGGGCTAGGTGTTCAAAATAATTTTTAATTAGACATTCATTAGACCCTTGTTAATCTCCGCCCTACGCAACAATAGAAAACCGCCAATTAAGGCGGTTTTCTATTGTTTATTTATCAACCAAAGTCTAGCTAGTACAAACTTTCTTAGACTGACTAATCTTGCCATTCTTACAAACAAACTTACCATCTTTGCAATGCGATACACCGCCCATACTCTTAGAGCAAGGATAATTCTGAGCATTCGCCTGTACGACTGGCGACATCATAAACATAGAGATAAGAAGCGCTGACCAAGTTTTCATAAGCAACCTTAGAGTTAGATGATGTAAGTTCAGAATATAGCACTGCCTTCTATCATCAGCAATAACTATCTTACTAATGTTTATTATCTAAAATCCTGCCTCAATATATGTTAATGCTCTTATCTTAATTGCTACTGCACATGACCAAGCCATACCACCTGTACAATAAAACATGCCATTTTCAAAAGACTCGATACGAGCTGTAAAATCATTGTTAGATAAATTGGACATAGCCTCTTGATCAGAACTATCGTCTACTGCACACCATATCTCTTGATGACCTGCGTCCAACATTGAACGAGTCAATTCACTACCTTTGAGCATTATATCCACACTAAACCTCTCTAATATCTACTCTATGCTGCATATTAGCATAACTATATTCACTCACGTCAATATAACTATGAAATTTAGTTAGGTTATTATGAACCAGTGAAAACTCTGTGATTCAAAGTGGCAGTAGCTCTATTCTCTATAAGCCAACCTCTTTTGGGGTTAACTCAATCTTTCTAACTGGAATAGCGAATCGCCATGAACCACCATCTTTACAGAGAAATTCGCCATCATGAAAAGACGTAATATATACCAGTAAGGAATAGTCAAATTTATCAATAACAGTCATAGCATGCCCTTCACTATCATTACTAACAGCACACCAAATATGTTTATCGCCACGCTCTAACATTATTCTAGTTAAACTACTGCCTACTAATTTAGCGCTCATTTCGAAACCTTGTATTTAATTAATCTTATATTCTACACTTTTCAGATACATTCATAAATATCGATTTAAATTTGAATTATAATATTTATAAGTTTAAATAAACAATAAATCCAACCCGCCATTGCGCGGGTTTTTTTGTGCTTGTAAATCCTTGAATTAATGGCAAATACTACTTTAAGTAGTTAGATTTACTATTTTTAGTTGCACTATACTACTTTTGGTAGTAATATTACCTCATCTGCTAGCAACGATCTAGCCGAAATTACCTAGTAGCACTAAATTTTAGACAATAAAAAGCCCTGCAATCCGACCAAAGACATACAGGGCTTTTAACTCTCAAGGAGTGAAAGGATTATGGCACAAGTAAAAGAGAAAAAGCAATATTTCGATTTAGGCAGAAAAGACGGTTACTTGATTGTAGAGCTAGACAGCAATCAAGTTCACTTCGAAGTTAAAGCCACTCTATCGGAAAAGCTACGAGACGCGCTACCAGTTTTGGTAATAGATGCAAATGGCAACGAGGTTAAGTACCAACACAAGCCACATCACAATGATTTGATTATGAGCGCCTTTGTTGAGTTGGTTAATCAGTCTTATTGGCAACGTACTCAGAGCCAACCAGTGCAGGAACGCAAGCCTTACTTAGACAAGGTTATCGATAAAGCAAGACATCAAGCATGGCTTAGCAATGACTGGGAAAACGATATGCGTAACGAAGCCACAATGTGGGGAGGCGCTTAATATGAAAACTTGGGAATTACTCTACGTTATAGACGGCGCTTATGTCAGCGAACGCATCCAAGGCGCGACCAAAATGGCGGCGCGAAGTGTGATTGTTCAGCGCTACAAGCGTCAAATCAACTTTAAGTCTGTGTTGGAGGTGGCCAATGTTTAAGACTGCAATCATCACCCTCTTAGCGCCAATGCTAGTAACTGGCTGTGCCCTTGACGTTGAGCGTCAGAACGAGAGAAATGCCAATGCGCTGCACAGATTAGAAGTGTCGCTTGCTACTGATAAGCAATACAAAGACGACGCTTACTATGCCTCTGAAGAATACCAAACGGCTAAACATGCCAACCAATTTATCGCAACAGCATACGGGAGAAAGTAATCATGGGAACCGCAATCAAATTTGAACAGCAAGATGATAACGCTATCAAGACCAGCAACCTAAGCCGCCAGGATTGGCTTGCACTACGTCAGTCTGGCATCGGTGGCAGTGACATAGCAGCCATCATCGGTGTGTCGCCCTACGCTACTGCTTACGACGTTTTTCAGAGTAAGACACAGCCTTTATCTGACGAAGACATGAACGAGTTTGCATACTGGGGCACCGTACTTGAGGACACGGTAGCGCGCGAATTTTCTAAGCGTAGTGGTCTGAAGATTCAGAACGTTAACTTCCTCATGCGTCACCCTGAGCATCGTTGGGCAATCGCCAACATCGACCGCGCCATTATCAATCCAGCTATCAAAGGCAACGTGCGCTTTAAAGACGGCAAGCTGACCACTGATCAGATTGTCGAGATTAAAACCGCATCTGAGTACGTTGGTAAAAATTGGGGCAACGAGGAAAGCGACGAAGTGCCTGACCAGTATCAATGTCAAGCTCAGTGGTACATGGGTGTAACTGATACGCAAGTTTGTCACATGGCTGTACTGATTGGTGGCAACAAATACCGTCAGTACAAGATTGAGCGTCATCAAGACTTCATTGATTACCTATTTGAAGCAGCCGAAAGCTTC
>LIQB01000011.1 GCA_001411745.2 Psychrobacter glacincola | reverse complement strand
GAGCACTGTTCTTGCCATAATTTAGAGAGCCCTGTTTGAAATAGTCTCTTTATTTTAAAGCCTTTATACTTACTTTTACAGATTAGGGACACGCCCTAGAGTCGGTTCAAGATAATTTAGATACAAGGAAGGTGAGTGAAAGTACTACACATAGTAGACTGAGCGAGCCTGACACAGTATCTAATTTATATAGGAACGACTATATCCGAGCATCCTACAAAATTGTTATCATATCGGCATCTTGAATCGCAAAGAAAAGACGCCGACTATGATTGACCCTATCTCACCGCTTACCTCTAAAGACATTAATAAAGACATCAATACTACCAATCCTATAAAAAATGATGATGCTATCGTCACCCAGATGCGCACGTTTATCGATGCGCTTAAGCAGCACAATTATGCCTACTATGTGCTTGATAATCCCATTTTAGAAGACAGCGAATACGATCAGTTGCGCCGCTCTTTATTGGCGCTTGAAGAACAATATCCGGATTTGGTACAGCCAGACAGCCCAATTAACCAAGTTGGCGACATGCCGCTATCGGCTTTTACCCAAGTCACTCATGATATTCCGATGCTCTCGCTTGGCAACGTCTTTGATTATGATGAGTTACATGGCTTTATGCGCCGCGTGAATGATCGTCTCAATGATGCGCAGAAAAACCCTGAATACGAGATGGAGCTAAAGCTTGATGGCTTGGCTGTATCACTCAAATATGCTCATGGTAAATTTATCCAAGCGGTGACACGCGGTGATGGGCAAACTGGGGAGGATATTACCCAAAATGCCAAAACCATTCGTAACTTGCCGCTATGGATTCCTGCTGCAAGCGATATTGAGCTATTAGAAGTACGCGGTGAAGTGCTGATGCCAAAAGCAGGCTTTGAGCGTTTGAATCGCCTTGCTGAAGAAAAGGGCGACAAAACTTTTGCCAATCCACGCAATGCTGCCGCTGGAAGTTTACGTCAGCTAGATCCCGCCATTGCCGCCAGCCGTCCGCTCGCATTTTACTGTTATTCAGTCAATCAAGGGTTGCCTGAGCATATCAAAACCCAGTCAGCAGCGCTTGCATGGCTAAAGACCATTGGCTTTACCGTCAGTGCAGTCGAGGTGGTACAAAATCCACGCGAGGCTCAAGCTTATTATGAATCGGTAAAGGAAACACGTGGCGAGCTGCCGTTTGAGATTGATGGCATGGTCATCAAGGTCAATAGCTTGGCGTTGCAGCAGCAGCTTGGCTTTTTATCGCGTGAGCCGCGCTGGGCAACCGCTTATAAATTCCCTGCCGAAACGGTCATGACCCGCTTGCATGCTATCGAGTGGCAAGTCGGACGCACTGGCGCCATTACGCCCGTTGGTAAATTAGAACCCGTGAAAGTCGGCGGCGTCACGGTCAGCAATGTCACCTTGCATAACTTTGGCGAGATTCAGCGCTTGGATGTGCGTGCAGGCGATATGGTCAGCGTCCACCGTGCAGGCGATGTGATTCCTAAAGTGACCCGTGTTTGGACAGATCAGCGTCCAGAAAATTCTGAACCCGTTACGTTGCCATCGACCTGCCCAGTATGCGACTCACCTGTGGTGTTACCCAAAGATGAAGCGTTGGCGCGTTGCACTGGTGGGCTGTTTTGTCCCGCGCAGCAGGTTGAGGCGCTCATTCACTTTGTCTCGCGTCGGGCAATGGATATCGATGGCTTAGGCGCAAGTTGGCTGATTAGCTTTTTTGAGCATGGTTTGGTGAAGACAGTCGCTGATATCTATCAATTGCACAATCATCAAGACGAGCTGATTACGCTTGAGAAGCTGGGCGAAAAGTCGGTACAAAACATCCTCAGTGCTATCGAAGCCAGTAAGCATACGACACTCGCGCGCTTTATCTACGCGCTGGGTATTCGCGGTGTCGGTGAGACGACGGCGCAGAACTTGGCGCAGCAATTTGGCGACCTTGATAGCCTGATGGCTGCTGATATTGATAAGCTACTGCAAACGCCTGATGTCGGTGCGATCACTGCTGAACTCGCTTATAAATTCTTCCGCGCACCGCACAATATCGAAGTCATCACGGCATTACGAGAAGCTGGTGTGCACTGGGATAAGGTTGAACAAGTCGTATCAGAAGGATTGCCGCTCGATGGGCAAACGTGGGTCATCACCGGTGCGCTCGATAGCATGGCGCGTGATGAAGCCAAAGCCAAATTACAAGCACTTGGTGCAAAAGTCTCAGGCAGTATCTCGGCAAAAACCACGGCGCTGCTGGCAGGGGATAAAGCTGGCTCGAAGATGGTAAAGGCGGAAAAGTTAGGCGTAAGAGTGGTAGGTGAGGAAGAGTTTTTGGCGTTGGTTGGAGAGTAGAGTATGAATACTGATGACATGGAAGGTCTGGACGAAGAAACTCGGAAAGAGATTGAAGAGTTGCAGAAAGTGACGCGAGAGAAAGATGGGGATGAAGCTTTTGCAGAGGCTCAAGCTACTATTGGAGAATTCTTGATAAAAAAGAAGAAACCTGAAAAAGCTATAGAAGCTTGGTCTAAGGTTGAGCGTTCAGATAACTCAAACTTGTATGCTAAGTTACAAATTAATATTGGAATAGCTTTTAGAGAATGTGGAAATATTGAAAATGCTTTAAAGTCATGGCGTAATGTAACTCGCTTAGATGATCAGGAAGTTTATGCACACGCGCAGTTTTATATTGGACTTGCATTAAAAGAAAATGGTGATGATAGAGAAGCTATACAAGCTTGGAATAATATAAAACATACGGATCATCTGGAGCTGTATGCTAAGGCAAAGCTTAATATTGGACTTGCATTGATTGAGCAACAAGATAATGAAAATGCTGTAATAGCTTGGGAAAAAATAAAGCATTCTGATAACCCAGCATTATATGCTAGTGCACAAATTAATATTGGTAACGTCTTAAAGAGAAATCAAGATAATCAAGGTGCATTGCAGGCATTCTACAATGTCAAACGAGAAGGTGATCCAATAGCATTTGCTCACGCACAATTTAATATAGGTGCTATATTACAAGAATTGGGAGACAATAATAAAGCAATAGAAATATGGGAAAAAATTATACTTTTAGATGATCCAGAAGTGCATGCCAAAGCGCAATTTAACATAGGCATTACTTCATACAATAATGGTGACAAAGAATTTGCCTTAGCAATATTGGAAAGTATCAATCGTGCAGATAATTCTAATGCATATGCAAAAGCTCAATATGTAATTGCTAAAATACTAAAAGAGAGAAATAATTATGGAGATGCGCTCAAAGCCCTATGTAGTATAGAGCAATCTGATGATCCAGAAACCTATGCTCATGCAGAACTCGTTATTAATTCTTTATTAGATGAAGTAGGAAATCACACAAGTTCACTAGAAGCATTGCGTAGAATTAAACATCAAGATAGTTCTGCAGCTTATTCCTTAGCACAATGGTTGATTGGATCTGATTTTGAGAGAAATGGGAATATAGACGAAGCTATCAAGAGGTGGAGTAATATAAATTATTTAGATAATCCACAAGTATATGCATTTTCTCAATATCAGACTGGACTATTATTAATTCGTGATCATATATCAAAAAAATACAAAGATGCTGAACAAGCTTTTACTAATTCTGAATCAACCTATCCTTATGAGTCATATTGCTACAGAAAAATATGTGAGTTATTAACAACTCCAGAGACGAATAATTTTGGTCTAATTTCATTAAATTTATTAGACACAGTATTAAACATAGTTAATATTTTAACTTTAGACTTTGATAGTCACGCTGATGAAGAAAAGCCTTTTGAAAGAAAGCTTGCTCATTATACTTCGACATATACTTGCAACTTGCTATTGGGTAATGAGCAGAAGGAGATAGCTCCGAGCTTGTTCAGACTGAATACAATTAATAATGTTAATGACCCTAGTGAAGGTCAATTACTTATTAGAAAGCTGAAAGGTATAAAAGATAATAATTTTACTGCATTAGATTTCAATGAAGAATTCCACGCTTTTATAAGCTGTTTCACTTTCAACCATGACAGTCTTAATCAGTTTAGACTTTATGGTAAGCAAGATAACAAAGAAGCTTCTGGAATGAGCTTGGTGTTTAAAAAAGAATTTTTCCAGTCTCAGAACTTCGTAGGAGGACTATCTCATTTATCAGTTGAGAACACTTCAAAAATTATTAAAAATATTTCAACTATAAATGATACGAAACTAGATAACACAAAGGTGCAAGCATCTGAAGATAATAAGATAGTTAAATACTCAGTGATGAGGTGTGTTTATTTAGACCCAACATCAGAGTATTTTCATTTAGCACAACGAAATCGTTTAACGTTTTTTCGTGAATTTGGCGAGAAAAGAATAATAAAAAACGGTACAGAGCAGTCTCAAGCTGAATATGAGTGGGGTATTTATCAAGATTATATAAAGATCATTACTGATGAATTCAAAATTGCTTATGAAGATCTTAAGGTTACTTATGAAGAAGTAGAGACGGAAATTAACAGTGTAAGGTTTATTCTTGGGAGCTTGAAGCAGAAAGAGTTGAACACCTTATTAGATGAAATCCTTTTACCTTTGAAGTATTTGATAAAACATTCAGCATTTCGTGAGGAGCAAGAGTGTAGGATGATTTATATCACTTCGATTGATAGGCCTGAAGTGACAATGGAGTATGGTAGTTTTCTATATGTTGAGTATGAACCTAGTGTTAAAGATCATCTCGATAAAATCTATATAGCACCTGCTGCGCTTCATCATAAGAGGTACTTTGAGCATCTTCTAAAAGACGTTGATGTACCCGTTGAGAAATCAGAAAATGTATTTAGATAGTTGTTGCCAGTTATTTTCTTACGAAAAATCATAAATAATATGGATGCTGACTCATGGCCTATGATCATTTATTCCTGTATAGGTCATCATCCATAATATATATCAATTTTCTACTCCACCACCTCACTATGCGCTTTCACATCACCTTTCTTACCATCTGGCTGAATCACGATAGGTAATACCAGTCCTTTAGCAAAGTCATCAGACAGTACATAATCATAGCTGCTGGCAGCGATATCAGGCGTGGTATGAATGATGAGTTTCATCTCATTGCCATCGGTTAGCTCATGCGAAATATAGTTTTCACTGAGCTGATCCAAGGCTTTAGATAGTGCCTCATTACTCGCCATGCTCACCGTTAGATTATGCTGAGCCGTCGCATTATCTACCTTGAAATACTCTGCATAATCACGGACGTTTTGGCTATCGAGCGCAAACGGATATTGATAATTGGCAGGGTCAGCGGGCTTTTCACCGCTCGCCATGACTGACCAATCAATAGTTTTAGTGGCTGTCGTTGATGAGTCTGCGGTCGCCACCACTGGCTCAGAAGCTTGAGCGGCAGTTTCAGCATTGTTGTCGCAGCCTGCCAGTGCCCAAATGCTGGCAGTAGCGATGATCATCATATTCATTAGGCGCTTAGCCATCGACGTATCCTTAGTATTATTAATCATAAACAATATCTTATCAGTGCTATTTTGACAGGTTTCTTGATGCTTCTCTAGACAAAAGCAGCAAACCGTTCATTCTAATCAACGCTTTACCTAAATCTGTGGTTTTGATATCAGTTTTTATATAGCCGGTACAATATAATTCAGATACAAGGAAGGCGAGCGAAAGTACTACAAATAGTAGACTAAGCGAGCCTGACACCGTATCTGATTTATATAGGATTGACTATACAGACATTCAGCGCCATTATTGCTTAATCAATACGCAAAAAAAACAGCCATCCTATGATGACTGTTTTTTATAAGTAGCTAATTTTTTACAACTGGCAGACTGTTTATAGCTAGCTAATTAGATTTGGCAGTTTACTTGATATTCTTTACCGTTTGCCCATTTGATGGCAAAAATACCTTTGTCGCCTTTCATGTGCCATGCATAGACAGCTTCTGGATTTGACTCATTAACGTAGCTTGCAGTATCACCTTGTACATCACCATTTAAGATGATTGGTTGCTCAGCCCATTTTACTTTAGGCAAGGTCGCATTGAGCATCACTTGTTTTTTATTGATAGATTGCTTAGCCATGATGGTGCTGTCGTCAGTACAGGTATAAGGTGCTGGTGCCATACGATCATAAGCGGCATCGGTGACGCTTTCTGATGCAGGCGTGTTTGATGCATTTGGCGTAGTAGGAGCCGTGGTCGCACAAGCACTTAATAGGGCAAGGGTAGGTAGCGCAACAGCAAATTTAGTTAGGGTGTTCATGGCATTCTCCAAAGATATAAAAATCATAATGTATTTATTTTTAATAATGCGTTAAGCATATAGCGCATATGGTAACGAAAACAGCGCTTGAAGAATGTTAGAAATTGTTTGTTACGTGTTCATTAAGTTACTTAATCACTGACTAATGTAACGCATCATTTGGTGCGTTTTGGTCGGTATTTGAGCTTTGATTATGCATTTATTAAAAATAAGCCGCTTCAAAGGAAAAAGCGCCTATCGATCTTTTGACCGATAGACGCTTTTTTATGGGCTTAAATAAGTGTTCGTCACTCATTTAAGTATCTGTATTTAGCACTGAGATACAGGACTTTAACTACTTGGTTTTACGCGGTGGCAGACCAGTATGCTGGGTTTGGAAATTGCCTTTGCTCACGCGCTTTTTGGTATTTTTGCTGACCGTGTTTTGACTCGCAGCGCCTTTAGCGGATGCGCCATTGGTTGACGAATTATTATTACGCTTCACCGAGTCATTACCTAGGCGGCTGTTCTTTTTACGCGCCGATTGATAGCTGTCTTGTGCCGCATCGCGCCCTTCTAAACTGGCGTTGAATGGCGGGATTAAGCAACCACGGTTTTTACCAATCAAATCACCACGACCCATATCTTGCAGAGCTTTACGCAATAATACCCAGTTTTTTGGATCGTGATAGCGCAAGAACGCTTTATGCAATTTGCGCTGCTTACCAGATTTGACGATATCCATGTCACCTTCATCACGGCTGATCTTATGCAGTGGATCTTTGTGCGTGTGATACATGGTGGTCGCTGTCGCCATCGGGCTAGGATAAAACGCTTGCACTTGGTCAGCGCGGTAGCCGTGGCTTTTTAGCCACAGCGCAAGGTTCATCATATCCTCATCTTTCGTGCCCGGATGCGCGGCGATAAAGTAAGGAATCAGATATTGCTCTTTACCTGCTTCTTGGCTGTACTGCTCAAACATGGCTTTGAATTTATCATAGCTGCCCATGCCCGGCTTCATCATTTTCGATAAGACGTTTTCTTCTGAATGTTCAGGCGCAATTTTTAGATAACCACCGACATGATGGCTGACCAATTCTTTGACATACTCAGGGTCTTTTACCGCCAAGTCATAGCGTAAGCCAGAAGCGATAAGAATCTTTTTCACGCCCTTGATATCACGGGCTTTGCGATACAACTTAGTCAAATTACTGTGATCGGTAATCAAGTTTTCGCAGACGTCAGGATAGACACAAGATGGCTTACGGCAATTCTTTTCAATGGTCTCGTCTTTACAGCTCAGACGATACATATTGGCCGTTGGCCCGCCAAGGTCAGAGATAACGCCAGTGTAGTTAGGTGCGGTATCACGAATGGCTTCGACTTCTCGTAGGATAGATTCTTCCGAGCGGTTTTGGATAATGCGTCCTTCGTGCTCAGTGATCGAGCAGAAAGTACAACCACCAAAACAGCCGCGCATGATATTGACTGAGAATTTAATCATGTCATAAGCAGGGATGCGTGCATCGACATAGCTTGGATGCGGCAAACGTGCGTACGGCAAGTCAAACACATAATCCATCTCTTCGGTCGAGAGCGGAATCGGTGGGGGATTGAGCCAGACATCGATGGAGGTGTGTGAGTTACCAGCGCCGCTACTATGACGTTGCACGAGGGCACGGGCATTACCCGGATTGGTCTCAAGATGTAAGATACGGCTGGCATGAGCATAGAGCACAGGGTCAGATTTGACGTGCTCATAATCAGGCAGACGAATGACCGTCTTTTCACGTGGCGGCATTTTTATTTTATGCTTACGCGCCGTCATTGGCTTATCAAAACCACGCATTTGCACCACTTGCGTTTCTTCGTCAACTTGCTCAGCATTTAGAATTTTATTGGCAACTGGTTCAGACACAAAGCCCGGATACTGTGAAGCCATTCCTGAGAGCGCTTGCCCAATTGGTGAATCGCTGGGTTTGTCTTGCTCGATGGAGCATTGATCCACGTCTTCGGTCATCACATACGGATTGATAATCGGGTCAACACGGCCAACGGTATCGACGTCATTACTAGCAACTTCAGTCATATCGTCTTGCCAATGGCGGCGCGTTGGCGTCAATAGATATGAGGTACCGCGCAATTTACTCATTTGCTCAAAGCTGTAGCCTTTAGACAGACCATGTACCACATCGACGATGGCGCGCTCAGCATTACCGTACAATAAAACATCGGCACGGGCATCCATCAAAATACTGCGGCGGACTCTATCCGACCAGTAATCATAATGAGCGATACGGCGTAGACTCCCTTCGATACCGCCTAAGATAATTGGCACATCAGGATAAGCTTCGCGGCAGCGCTGGCTATAGACGATAGCGGCGCGGTCAGGGCGTTTATTTGCCACGTTGCCCGGCGAGTACGCATCATCGCTACGAATCTTGCGATCGGCGGTATAGCGGTTGATCATGCTGTCCATGTTGCCTGCGGTCACGCCGTAAGCATAGACAGGTTTACCCAATTCCATAAACGCGTCTTTGCTCTTCCAATCTGGCTGAGCAATGATACCCACACGAAAGCCTTGTGACTCTAGTAGACGACCGATAATCGCCATACCAAAGCTTGGGTGATCGACATACGCATCGCCTGAAATGATGATGACATCACAGGCATCCCAGCCCAAATCGTCCATCTCTTTGCGGCTCATTGGCAAATAAGGCGCAGGCTCATAGCAGCTCGCCCAATGTTTGTCGTAGTCGTAAAGTGGTTTGGTGCCTTGTTTAAAGGCGGTGCGGGCGATGGTATCGGCAGACATGAGCGGACCTGTTAATTAGAAAAATGGCACTAAAAAAAGCCGTTATTCATTAAAAATATTAACGGCTCATTTAAAAGCGCTCATTTTAACATGAATTGTCTTCATGATGTCATAAACGATGACAAAGGATTGACGATAAGTTATTGATAGTTTAAGTAATCTATGAATAAAAAGGCTTCTAGGAACTAAGCGCATCTTTATTTCAAATCATCGTTTATAGTAAGGATTTACTACTCTAATAACTGAAATGGGAAAGTGACAACGTCAAAAGCTAAGGCAAAAGGCAATAAAACCAGCTTCTGAGCTGTATTTGCGCCACTACGAGACACTTGATTTTGCTGACTTTGGGTATAAAAGCTCACCGTATAAGGCTTAGTTAAAGGGCGATAATTGGATTGGATTAAGCTGAGATTACTCACTTGCGGATAAATAGCGCCTTTGACAGGAATGCTAAAGCAAAAACGCTGAGCATTGATACGCTGGTCACTGGCTGAGGTACATTCTTTGCCGTTGTTTTGCAAAAAGAACTGATAGTCAGAACGTTTAAATTCATCTTTTAGTTTGGCATAAGACAGCTTCATCTCTCCCTGAAAGTAGCCATCATTATTGGGCACATAAAAATTCATCTCATTATCGACTTGGATATTTTTTGGTGTCAAATTGGTCAGTAAATTCACCATCTCTGTCCCACCTTGGGTCAGCACATAGCTGTTCTTTTCGCCAACGATAACCATCGTCGCATTTGGCATTTTTGGTAATGCCTGTGCAGGGCGACCAAAGGCCACAATTTGATCTTCTGACAACACACTTTTAGTTGTCGTTGTGCTGACTCGATTGTCACTGTCTAATAATGAACTGGTTGCACAGCCAGAGCTGGCTAGCAATGCCGCAAGTGATGTACCGACTATCACTGTCTTAAAGCTTAATGCTTTTAGTACTGGATTATTACTTTCTTCTTTTCTAATGGTACGGGTGTTTTTAATCATGGTAAGGCTTCCTTGTCTACTAGGCGATGGACTACTGGTGCGGCATCTATTATTTACTGCCAAACTTTCGTTGATATCGTACCTTGTTTGACCGCGACTTATCTACTTTTAATTAAACAGCCAAGCAGTTTTCATAATCAAATTAATCGAGCAAAATCTTTGTCCCACTTTTAGTAAAGTTCATCACAAATTGGCTTTTAAAGTTGCGCACATTATTCTCATAGGTGAGCAAACCAGTCGTGAAGCGATGGTAATCACTCATATTTTTGGCATTGACCATCAACATAAAATCCGCATCACCGGACACCTCATAACAGCTCATCACTTGTGGTTGTGTATTCATCAAGCGCTCAAACCGATGTTGCATCGAAGTGTTTGAGCGCGCCATCTCTATCATCACCACTGCCGTAAGCCCGTAGCCAACCTTATTTGGGTCAACGATAGCGACTTGCTTGGTAATGACGCCATTGCTGATTAATGCTTGAATACGGCGCTGGGCAGTAGCGATAGACACATGCACTTGTTCTGCCACGGTTTTTAATGGCAAGGTCGCATCGTCCTGTAATAAATTTAAAATCGCTTTATCGATATCATCTAAAACTTGGCTCATGGTGTTCTCTCTTTTAGAAAGCATTTTATTCACTGGATTTTTTATAATTATTATCACTATAAGTCAAAATTTAAGAAAATATTTATTTTTAAGTGATTAATAAGATAGATTTATTCATAAATAGGTTTTTATAGCAATAATATCTCACCGACACTCAGTAAAATAGGTGCTATTAATCAAGGTCTAACAACCAAAAATTAGCAATTAAAGCCTAGCAACCAAAGCTTAACCCTAACAAGTAAAAGCTCACAGCTGGTTTTCTAATATCTATTTAAACTTACGGTGCTTTTATGTCTACTTCAATGCTTTCTACTGTCTTTGCAAATACGCTAGCAACGACTGTCTCGCGCTTGCCATTGCCAGTGATTTGGACGGCGGGTAGCGCACAGCAACGCACATTAATATTGGGCGTAGCGTTAGCGGTGTTGTCGAATTTATTATTTGGCGTACTTTATGCTTATAGCAGCTTTTTAGCACCATTGTCAGGTACGCAAGTGTTTATCTGGCGTATGCTAGCAATGTGGGCGGCATTGATAGGCTATTTGCTGATCAGTGGGCGCTTGAGTTCGCATATTGATAAGCTCAAAGCGCTAGGCACAGTTAAACAATGGGCGTGGTTATTATTACCGACACCTATATTCTTAAGCCAGTTTTGGTTGTTTATGTGGGCACCAGTCAATGGGCAGGGCGTACAAACCGCGATGGGTTATTTTTTATTCCCACTCATGATGGTAGTGTTTGGTTGCGTCTTGTTTGGCGAAAAACTAAGCCGCCTGCAATGGCTAGCGGTGGCTTTTGCAGCAGTGGGTGTGTGCAGTGAAATCATTCGTACGCAAAGTGTCTCTTGGGCAACGCTTTGGGTCTGCGGCACGTACCCGCTATATTATATTTTACGCCGCATACAAGGGATTGGCGCGGTGACTGGGTTATTGGTTGATTTGACGATATTCGCACCATTTGCTTTGGCTTACTTATTGCTGTTTGCGCCGAGCAGTTTAAGCTTAGTGAGCGGTTCTGGCTTTTTTATCCTGATACTGGCGGGACTTGGTGTCATGAGCGTGCTTGCCATGAAAACCAATGTCGATGCCAGTCAGATGCTACCAGTCAACGTCTATGGCATGATGAGCTATTTGGAGCCTGCTTTATTATTCATATTGGCAATCACCGTATTAGGCAACCCGTTTGAATCGGCGATGATCTATAGCTATGGCTTGATTTGGGTAGGCATCGCATTTTTAGTGGCTCATGGGGTGCGCAAATTACGTAGCGCTCATAAACAATCGCAAACAACAAAGATTGCGCCAGTTGTTTGAGGGTTGATAAGTAAAATAGATTGAACAAATAAAAACGGACGATTCAACACTATGCTGAATCGTCCGTTTTTTTAAGATTAACACCAATCTGTTGAAAGATGGCTTTAATCCAAATCTTTTTTAAAGCCACGCTGCTTATCACGTTCCCAATCACGGTCTTTAAGCGTTTTACGTTTGTCGTGTTGTTTTTTACCCAGTGCCAAGCCAATTTGACATTTCACCAACGAGTTTTTCCAATAGCAGGATAACGGTACGCAGGCATAGCCTTTTTGGTTGACTGCACCCATTAACTTTTCGATTTCGCGGCGATTAAGCAGCAGTTTACGGGTACGGATACTATCAGGGCTGACATGCGTCGAGCTGGATAGTAGCGGCTGGATATGCGCACCAAATATAAATGCCTCATTATTACGAAAAATAATATAGGCTTCCGTAATAGTCATTTTGCCCGCACGAATGGCTTTTACTTCCCAACCTTGTAACGACAATCCTGCTTCAAACGTTTCTTCAATAAAATACTCGTGTCGAGCTTTTTTATTGGCACAAATTTGATTCTCTGGTTTTTTTGATTTTTTTGACATAATTTCTCCATAAGGACTGCCTACAAATACAAAGTCCTTATATGACTAGTCCTACTGATTCCTCATCCTAACCCTTAAATGTGGGTTATTTTTTATAAATGCTAAAACGGATGAGTCGAACCGCCTATTGTAGCAAAGCCTCTAACAAAAATGTAAGTCGGCTATTAGGACAAATGTAGCCAATATAGTCGAAGTCATTTAAGGTGGTCACACAGCAATCGAGCGCAAACAGAAGACTGAGTACATTCAGTGAGGTTAAGGCGGTAACTATTTACAAATGCATCGACGATAAGTATGAAGTTTGAGCAAAATTTGCTAGCATATAGCCTACTATTACTGACCCTATTAGCCACGCTATGAGCCACTCTACTTCTGCTAACTCCTCAAAGCTGCACACCAGAATTTTATATCCTGGTACCTTTGATCCTATTACCAATGGTCATGTGGACTTGGTCACACGCGCCACCAAACTGTTTGATGAGGTCGTTATTGCGGTTGCCTCAGGACATCACAAAAAGCCTTTATTTAACTTTGAGGAGCGCGTCGCCTTAGTCGAGACGGTATTTGCTGACTTACCACAAGTATCGGTGGTGGGTTTTGAAGGTCTACTCGTTGACTTTATGCGTGAAAAAAATGCCACTGCTGTCTTACGAGGTCTGCGGGCGATGTCAGATTTTGAATATGAATTTCAGCTGGCCAATATGAACCGTGAGCTTGATGAAAACTTTGAAGCGGTGTTTTTGACGCCATCGCAGAATTACTCATTCATCTCCTCGACGATGATTCGAGAAATCGCCAAACTCGGTGGTGATGTGACTAAATTTGTCCCGCCATGTGTGTCACAAGCTTTTGCTGAAAAACTCAATCTTAGATAGCAAAATACCTGCTGACAATGAAGATGTGTCGAACATTTAAACGCATCGAAATCGTCAAAGCCAACGATACAAGTGCTATAAGCAAAATATAAGGAGCAGTCTATGGCGTTATTAATTACCGATGAATGCATCAACTGTGATGTGTGCGAGCCTGCCTGCCCAAACGAAGCCATCTCAGAGGGCGATGACATTTATGTGATTGACCCTGATCTATGCACCGAATGTGTCGGGCACTTCGACGAGCCGCAATGCGTAGTCATTTGCCCGGTTGATTGCATCCCTCATGATCCCAATCATGTCGAGACCGAAAGCGATTTGTTGTCAAAATATAAACGCATTACTGGTCAATAGAACATGACAGAATCACTCTCATCTACGAAATCAACGAACGACTTTGACCAGCAACATCTCTGGCATCCGTACGCCAGCTTACCGCCGACTTATCCTAATATTGTGATTGATCACGCTGATGGTATTTATATCGTCACGCAAGATGGTACGCGTCTGATCGATGGGATGTCATCGTGGTGGGCGAGTGTCCATGGCTATAATCATCCAAAACTGAACGCGGCAATTATTGAACAATTAGATAAAATGGCGCACGTCATGTTTGGCGGCTTAACTCATCAACCCGCGATAGACTTGGGCAAAAAACTGCTGTCAATTGTGCCTGCTGGACTGGATGCCATATTTTATGCCGATAGCGGCAGCATTGCGGTAGAAGTAGCATTAAAAATGGCATTGCAATATCAAATTGCTGCTAAGCGTCCGCAAAAGTGCCAATTTGCCTCGACCCATTCTGGCTATTATGGTGATACGTGGCATGCGATGAGTGTCTGCGACCCTATCAATGGCATGCACAGCTTGTATGGTAAACAGTTACCGATGCAGCATTTTGTGCCAGCTCCGCCAATGGGCTTTGAGCGTGATATTAGCCAGTCTGAATATGATGAATTAACGGATTTCTTTGATAAAAATAGCCATCAGCTCGCCGGTTTTATTATCGAGCCGATTATTCAAGGCGCAGGCGGGATGCGCTTTTATAGTCCTCAGTATTTGCAGCTGCTTCGCAAATTGTGTGATAAATACAAAGTAGTACTAATTGCCGATGAAATCGCGACTGGTTTTGGGCGTAGTGGCAAATTATTCGCTTGTGAGCATGCGAGTATCAGCCCTGATATCATGACGATTGGCAAGGCATTAACTGGCGGTTATATGACATTTGCCGCAACATTGTGTACTCGAGAAATTGCCGATACCATTAGCCAAAGTGATTATCCGGCACTGATGCACGGTCCGACCTTTATGGGCAATCCGCTGGCTTGTGCCGTCGCTTGTGCCTCAATTGATTTAATACTGTCCTATGATATTGAAGCGCGTACAGCAAATATCCGAACAATAATGGAACAACAACTTGCTGTAGCAGCAAAGCTAGACGGTGTTAAGGAAGTACGCTGTCTGGGCGCAGTTGTCGTCATTGAGCTAAATGAAGCGGTTGATATGCCGACCTTTCAAACCTTGCTGATTGAAAACAGTATTTGGGTCAGACCGTTTGGTAAATTGGTGTATATCATGCCGCCTTATGTGATTACAGATGACGAACTTGCTACCCTTTGCCAAGCATTGTTAAAAGTAGTCAGTATTTATTTAACGCAAGAAGGTCAATAATGAGCGTTCTCTTTATCTCCGGTATCGATACTGACATCGGCAAAACTTATGCGACGGGTATGATTGCCAAAGCGCTGATGCAGCAAGGTATTAATGTTATTACCCAAAAGCTTGTGCAAACTGGTGTCGCAATAAATCTAGATAGTGGCGAGATAGGAATTGCTGATGATATTATTATCCATCGTCAGCTGATGAACCTTCCGTTGCAACCTTGCGACCTCAATTTCACCACTTGTCCATATCGTTATGAGAAGCCTGCGTCACCGCATTTATCTGCCAAGCTTGCAGGGCAAACTCTTAATCCTGAATTGATTACTAAAGCGACGCAGCAATTGCAACAAAGCTACGATGTGGTGCTCTTAGAAGGTGCTGGTGGATTGCTCGTGCCAATAACGGAGCAGTTATTAATTTTAGATTATATTGCTGCTCAAGGCTATCCGATTATTTTGGTTACTTCTGGTCGTTTGGGTAGCATCAATCATACATTACTAAGTCTAGAAGCAATAAAAGCACGTGGGTTATCGGTACATAGTATCATTTATAATCATATCCATGACGATGCTGCTCAGACGGATGTTGAGATTGCAAATAGCACAATTGATTTTCTACAAAACTATCTAGCACAGCATTATCCAATTGTGCATTGGTTAGCCTTATCTGTACAAGAGCATGATGGCAGTGGCAATATGGATTTTATACTCCCTAAAAACTTTGTATAAATCAGTGCTAAAAATAAGACAAAAAAACTTTCCGAAAGCCTCATTAATTTTGCTATACTAGCGCGCTTGGTAGACTAGGCAATCGCCGCTGCACACTGGCAACAGACATGCAGGGGAGGAAAGTCCGGGCTACATAGGGCAGCGTGCCAGCTAACGGCTGGGCAGGGTAACTTGACGACCAGTGCAGCAGAGAGTAGACCGCCTTTGGCTTATATGAGTATCGCAAGATGTTCATGTCATCGGTAAGGGTGAAAGGGTGCGGTAAGAGCGCACCGCGTGGCTGGCAACAGTTCACGGCATGGTAAACTCCACGCGTAGCAAGACCAAATAGGCATCGGCATGGCGCGGCCCGCGTTCGATGCGGGTAGGTTGCTTGAGCGTACGAGCGATTGTACGCCTAGAGGAATGATTGTCCACGACAGAACCCGGCTTATCGGTTTACCAAACCTTTTTTATTGTTCGTGATAAAAATGCAGCTAATTTGAATAAATTTCATATTTTCTGCAAAAAATGCCCTTTAGGGGTTGACGATAGTCAGCAGCTTGGGTAAAATGTGCATCCTAAAATGGCGATGTAGCTCAGCTGGTTAGAGCGCATGACTCATAATCGTGAGGTCAAGAGTTCAAGTCTCTTCATCGCCACCATTTTTAGCAATACCTGTAATATTAAAAATGCCAATCATTATTTGATTGGTTTTTTTTTGCCTAAAATAAATTATTTAAGAATATGGTGAATGGCTCAAGTCGCACCATAAAACATTATAATTACCTACTGATTTCTTGCTAAATCATAGCTTTATCTGTTTAGGTACAGATTAATTGTTGTAACTTATGTCGCGCTTACTTATCATAGGGGCTGTTTTCGGTAAAGTCCTGTAACGCCATGTCTGTACAACTACCTCCTTATCGTCCTATTAAGCATCGCAGTGGTCTAAAAGTCATGGGTGCCGCATTTCATGCTTTGCTGATGCGTGAGCTGCAAACGCGCTTTGGTGGTTATCGCTTGGGCTATCTGTGGGCGCCACTTGAAATACTTTTTCAAGTTGGTGTTTATTTGATCATATTTGGTACTATTATGGCTCGAGTTTTGCCAGGAATGGATTATAAATTATTCTTGGTCGCAGGTTTAGTATCATTCCGAATGATGAGCACTATTGCTACACGCGCATTGGGTGCCGTAGAAGCTAATCAGGGTCTTCTAATGTACCGAGCTGTGCGTCATATCGATGTCATTATTGCCCGCTCATTTTTGGAATTAGTGATTTACTTTTTTACCTTCTTACTACTTTTGGTGATGTTGGCATTTATTGGTACATCTATTAGTTTCTCACAATTACATATAGTATTATTCTGTTGGATAACGCTATTCTTATTTGGCTTTGGTCTGGCAATGATTATGATGGTTGTCGGTTATTATGGTGGTGAAATTAGTAAAATCATAAGTTTAGTTTTTACTATTTTATATTTTGGTTCTGGCATAGTTTATTCTATCCATATTATTCCTGAGCCATATCTGAGTTATTTATTATATATTCCTTATATTCATAATATTGAATTGATGCGGCATGCTTTAGCACCCAGTTATCCTATTTATAATATCGATATAACGTATTTTTTAAAGTGGACAGTTGCAGTAAACTTCTTGGGTCTGCTCATGTATAAAGCGGTAGAAAGAGACTTAATACGTTCTAAATAACGACAGGTAAGTGAATGATTGAAATTAGGAATGTTTCTAAGTCCTTTATGACCAAGCAGGGTCGGCATTATCTATTTAAAGATTTGAATCTGACCATTGGTGATAAAAAAAGTGTGGGTTTACTCGGTCGTAACGGGGCGGGTAAATCAACTTTGCTGCGTATTATTTGCGGATTAGATAAGCCTGATCACGGAGAGATTATTACCGACTCGACGATTTCTTGGCCAGTAGGGGTGGCCGGCGGTTTCCAAGGTAGTTTGACGGGTCGTCAAAACGTCCGCTTTGTTTGCCGTCTTTATTCAAGCGGTCCCTATATTGACGAAAAAATTCGTTTTGTGGAAGAGTTTGCAGATATCGGGAACTATTTCGATATGCCGGTTAAAAGCTACTCTTCAGGGATGAAAGCACGCTTAACGTTTGGCTTAAGCTTGGCCTTCGATTTTGATTATTATATGCTTGATGAAGCAGGTGCCGTTGGTGATGCGGCTTTTCGTAAGCGTAGTGAAGAGATATTGGCCGCGCGCCGTGAACAAGCAGGGTTTTTGATCGTATCGCATAACATCGGTGACATTAAGCGTAATTGTGATATTGGTATTGTGCTAATAGATCAAACAGCACACGTCTTTGAAGACACAACAGAAGCGATTGAGGTATATGAAGAGCATGTCCACAAAGCGAAAAAATAAGATAATTGACTTCTCGCTGTTTATTGGCTTGGTGGTCCTCCCTTGGGTATTGGTGATATTTTATGTCATGACCATTGCTCATCCGCGGTTTATTTCGACGGCTGATGTGGTGGTCAAACAAGTCAGTGATACCAGTGTGCCTTCTGGCGGTGGACTGTCGGCCTTGTTGGGTGTGAACAGTACCAGTAAAGAAGATGCGACTTATCTGACCGAGTATATTCTATCCAATGATATGGTGAAGCGCCTTGATAATAAGTTCAAGTTCCGCGAAGCGTATCATGTCGATGGCTCAGATCCGCTTAATGAGATTGAGCCTGATGCCACACAAGAAGAGTTACTTGAGTACTTCAAAAAGCGTGTACACATCAATCTGGACGAGCAAAGCTATGTGCTGTCAGTATCGACAGAAGCCTTTGATCCAAAGTATGCTTTTGAGCTGAATAAAACGATCCTCAATGAGTCTGAGCAGTTCGTCAACCGTATTTCACAAGAGGTGGCTCGTGATCAGTTGTTATTTGCAGAGACGCAATTGGATGAATCACAAGATCGCTTGAATGATGCCAAAGAGAAATTGTTAAACTATCAGAACGAAAATGAGATTTACGATCCACAATCCAATGCTCAAATTGTGAATCAGCTGATTGGTAGTTTGCAAGCGCAATTAAGTTCATTACGTACCGAAGAGCGTCAATTACTCAGCTATCTGAACCCAGACGCACCGCAAGTAGTGTCACTAAGAAGCCAGATCAAAGCAGTCGAAGAGCAAATTCTTCAAGAGCAAACCAAACTGACCTCGCCAAATACTACTAAGCTAAATCGACAAGCAGTACAGTTTGAAACCATCAAAGCTGATGTCGATTTCGCCACTGAGCTGTATAAGCTTTCTTTATCTTCGCTTGAAAAGTCACGTTTAGAAGCTTTTAAAAAGATGAAGAATTTGATTGTTATCTCAACACCATATCAGGCTGAAGAAGCAACTTATCCACGCCGCGCCTATATTATTTGGACGTCGCTAGCATTACTTTTGATGCTTTATGGATTTGTGCGCCTAGTGATGGCAGTTGTTCGTGATCATCGTAGCTAGTTTTAACACACCAGATATCAGTAATGATCGTTAGATCAGCAAAGGAATACCACTCATGAATATGAAACCACGTCCTATTGTGACCGTGATAAAAGTGTTAAGTTTGGCCATGGCAGCCAGCAGTGTATCAGCACTAGCAGCAGGCAGTTATGCTGATCAAATCTCAGGATCTAGCTTTGGCACCAGCAATAACAGCATGAGTCAAGACCAAAACAGCAATAACATCAATGTCTCAACACAGGCATTTGCAGGTGGTGTATCAGGACAGGCGACCGCGCAAGAAGCGGTTAATGCCTCAAGCTTGCCAAGTCAGTCAGTCATCAATACCACGCGCCCCTATCAAGACATCAACACGCAAGACATGATGTTTGGTGAGCAGCTGTTTCGTGGAGCATTTTCGACTACTTCTGGCTCTACCTTTAATGACAGTTACGTGATCAACCCGGGTGATAACGTCCAAGTACGGATGTGGGGCGCTTATCAATATGCTGCTACCATGACCGTCGACCCACAAGGCAATATTTTCTTGCCAAATATCGGTCCAGTACGTGTCTCAGGTGTGCAAAATGGCAGTCTGCAAAATGTGGTAAAAAGTGCTGTCAGTCGTATTTATCGCTCGAACGTTGGCGTTTATGCTTCATTAGAGCAAGCACAGCCAGTGAAGGTATTTGTAACAGGTTTCGTTAAACAACCCGGTTATTACGGCGGTTTAGCAGCAGATTCCGTATTGTCTTATTTGGATAGAGCGGGCGGTGTTGATCCGACTCGTGGTAGTTATATTGATATTCAAATCAAACGTAATGGGCAAATGCTACAGCAAGTCAACCTGTATGATTTTTTACTAGCGGGTAAATTACAAGCATTCTCTTTTCGTGATGGCGATGTTATTACGGTCGCGCCGCAGAAAAAAACCTTTGAAGTAGGCGGCCAAGTCCAAAACGAATATACCTTTGAATTTGATGTGAATGATTTGACCATTGGTGATGTGTTGCAAGTGGCCAATCCCGCAGCAAATGCGACCAACGTTAGTATCACTCGCAGTGCAGGACGTGCACAGACGGCGGAATATTACTCGTTGGCAGAAGCTCAAAACGTGCCTGTTTATAATGGTGATCAGATGGTCGTTACCTCCGATCGTTATGCGGGCACAATCGCGGTGCAAGTAAAAGGTGCGCATACAGGTAATGGTGCCATGGTTGTACCATATGGTGCTCGCTTAAAGGACATCGTGCCACAGCTACAGCCAAGCCCACTCGCTAAACTGACTCATCTGACCATTTATCGTGAGTCTGTTGCTGAGCAACAAAAACGCATGATTAATGAGTCGCTCGATCGTCTAGAAGAGCTGACGCTTGCCACGCAGTCGACCACTCGTGAAGAAGCTGCATTGCGTCAAGACGATGCAGCGTTGGTTAAGCAGTTTGTTGCCAAAGCGCGTAATGTTAAAACGACGGGTCAAATTGTTGTCGTCCCGAATTCGTGGCAGGATATTATTCTGCAGCAAGGTGATATCATTGAGATACCTGCGCAAACGTCTGTCATTACCGTTAATGGTCAAGTACGATCACAAGGCGCGCTGACCTTTAATCCAGATTATACCGTTGGTGATTATGTTGCCAATTCAGGCGGTTTCTCTGACAATGCTGATGTTAAAGAAATCTTGATTATCCATCAAAATGGCGCCAGTGAGGTTGTCAATACCGCTTACCGTATCCAGCAAGGCGATGAGATTATGGTATTACCAAAAGTCAAAACCAAGCGCGTAGAAATTGCTCGTGGCTTATCGCAAATTGTTTATCAGTTGGCCATTGCTGCTAAAGTGGTTCTCGATTTATAACCATTATTGAAAAGTTGTATAACAAGAGAACAAGTCATCTGCATAGATAGATGCAAAAGTAATGAATAAGGGTGTTAAAAATGGTAAAAAGCGCGGCAGATGATGTCAATGTGGCAGTGACTTCTCACTCTGATAATGCGCTGCTTTTGCCATCATCCCCATACCCATTGCCACAGCATTTGGCGGTCATTGGTAAAGGTATGCGTCAAAACAATGTACTGTTGTCTCAGGTATTGCAAGCATATATTCAGCGCTGGTATCCGTGGTCAGGTCTACCGCAACGTATCAATGCAGGTAAAACGCATTTACTGTCTGCATTGCCATTACCAAACATGATAAAAAATCAGATAACTCATTTGTCCAGCTCCTCTCTCTCTTTTCAGCAACCCGATGCCTTTATCGGTTGGGGTCGTAAAAAAAGCTATCAACGAGCTAATAAAGTAGCTAAGCGGCAAAAGCTTGAGACATTAAGTGTCGAAGATGGCTTTTTGCGCTCATTAGATTCTGGTATTGGTAGCCGTCATGGCCTGAGTGTCGTCGTTGATGACCTTGGTATTTATTTTGATACGACGCATGACTCACGCCTTGAGCAGCTGATTATTGAGCGTACTAAAAATGCTACTACGCCTAATAATTATGAAATAGATGACGCGCGTGCGCGGCAATTGATGGCATGTATTTGTAATGAGCAGCTCAGTAAATATAACGCAGTGATCGATTGTCCGTCCTTGAATGAATTGATGAATCAAGACGGCGTTAACACAACGGCAGATTCCTTGAAATCGCATGTCTTATTGATTGACCAAGTGGTTGGGGACGCTTCTATCACTGGTGCGGGCGCGGATAAACGTCAGTTCAAGAAGATGTTAACATCTGCGTGTCGTAATCATCCTCATGCCCATATTTGGATAAAGGCACATCCTGCGTCAAAATCGGGATACCTGACCCGTTTAAAATTACCTAAGCAGGTTCGGCTATTAACTCAAGCACTCAATCCTATCCAGCTATTAGAGCAAGTTGACCATGTTTATACGGTCAGCTCCCATATGGGCTTTGAAGGTTTGATGTTAGGCAAAACAGTACATTGCTTCGGGGTTAATTGGTATAGTGGCTGGGGTCTAACTGATGACAGCGGCGCACCCAAAAAGCTGCTTAAAGCGGTCGAAAAACGTCGTCAAAAACTTGTCAGCAAACAGCTAGAGGCTCAGGGACATTCAAATCCTGCGTTGTTTCCTACATCATTTGCTAAGAAAACATCTGCGACGTTAGAAACGTTATTTTATAGCGCTTATATAGATTATAGTCGTTATGTAGATCCGGCCACCAAGCAAGCCTGTGATATTGATACAGCGATAGAATGGCTAGTGACTAATCGATATTGGCAAGCGCGCCTTGAAGGGGATCTCACGATATATGAATTTAGTCGCTGGAAATTACCATTTGTAAAAGCTTTTACGAATCTACCGCGTACGACATTATTTATCAAACCCAAGCCACGTCTCAAGAATCTCCTGCATCCTGATCATTTTCGTGTTGATTATCAGCAGCCTCTACTAGTGTGGGGTTTGGCTAAGCGGCAACAAGTACAAAATAAATTACAGCGTAAGCTTGAGAAACAGCCGCATTTATCCCTACCGTCTATATACTGTATGGAAGATGGGTTTATCCGCTCAAATGGTTTGGGCGCGACGTTGTTGGCACCGTTGTCGGTCGTCATAGATAAGCAAGGTATTTATTATGATGCAACCCAGCCTTCAGATTTAGAGACGTTGCTACGACATTGTCAGGCATTGAACCCACAGCAAAGTGTCCGTGTACAACAGCTGCAAGATAAATTGCTGAATCAGCGGGTGAGTAAATACAATGTTGGGGCTGAGGTCGACAGTGCTAATAACCAGCATACTTCGTGGATGCATGAGGCTAGGGTATCTGGCAAGCGCCGTCTTCTTATCATCGGTCAAGTCGAAGATGATTTGTCGGTGCAGTATTGCGGCTCAACGATCAAAACCAACAGCGGCTTGATTGAGCGTGTATGCCAAGACAGTCCTGAGGCTTATCTTATTTATAAGCCGCATCCTGATGTTGAAGCAGGACTAAGGGCTGGTAAGGTTAGCGCAGAGTTTTTACAACAGGTCAGTGCCGTCGCCTATGATACTGCGATGCCTGATTGCTTAGAATGTGTTGATGAAGTACATACGATTAGCTCATTAACTGGCTTTGAGGCGTTGCTGCGCGGTTTAGACGTTACTTGCTACGGCTTACCGTTTTATGCTGGTTGGGGGTTAACGGCAGATATTGATGCCCAGTTATCACCGAAAGCTGACTATTTAGAGAGAAGAAAACGCGACACTACATTAACGCTAGAGCAATTATTATATTGTGCGCTTATTCGCTATCCCTTATATCGTTTACCTAATGGCTACGGGCTTGCACAAGTAGAGCAAGTGATTGACTATTTATACCCTCCTAAAAGCGCTCCTTTGCTTAAAGATATTCATAATACAGCGTCTCAAGCGCAAATATCTAGCCCTATAAATAGCTCGATTAACCATGCGACTTCAGTTTTACCCACGCTATCTGCAAATTTTAAACGCCAAGCGACTACTCGTTTTATGCAGCAGCGTCATCAATGGCAGCAGCGCCTGCGTAAACTATCTCGTTAGTTTATTCCAAACTTGTGACGCAAATCCATTGCGACAAGTAGGGACTTTTTCGGTATAATGATTGATGTGTATTCACACGGCTTAATATTCAAGTTGTTTAATAAGTACTCCCGCTTTTATCCTTCATCTTCTCATTAATGGTAATTCAATACTATGGCAGCTTCGATGTCTCACTTGCTTACTCATCGACACGTCTTGCTGTTACAAGGAAAGATGGGCGGATTCTTCAACCGTTTTTCGACATTTCTGCAAACTCAAAATATTAAGGTTAGTAAGATCAACTTTAATGCAGGTGATGCATTTTTTTATCATCATGATAATACCTATGAATATACCGATACGTTAGAGCAGTTCTCTGCTTGGTTGCAGGTTTTCATTGAAGAAAATAGCATTGATGCGATTGTCTGTTTTGGTGATTGTCGTCCGCATCACACCCAAGCTGCTTGTATCAGTGAGCAGTTGGGCACCTCTTTTTTTGTATTTGAAGAAGGCTACTTGCGTCCCGATTACATTACATTGCAAGAATATGGCATTAATGGCTATTCGCGCTTAAATACGGCAGATATTAAAGCGCTCAAAAAAGCCAATGATAAACCACTGTATACTCACAATCGATTTTATCGTTTGAGTATCGCTGCGATTGTCTACTATATTATCGTTTGGATATACAAAAGTCGCTATCCGCATTATTCGCACTATCGCGGTATGACAGCGTGGCAAGAAGCAATCGCTTGGCTCAAAGCACCATGGCGTAAATTACGAGGGTATTTACCTGATAAGCGATTGCAAAATAAGCTGACCAAAGAACAAAGCAATAATTATTTTTTGATTAGTTTACAAGTGCATAATGACTCGCAGATTACTCATCATAGTGACTACCGTGATGTGGTGCAGTTTATTGATGAGTCTATTGCAAGCTTTGCAGAGTATGCTGATAAGCAGCAATTACTGGTATTTAAGCATCATCCGTTAGATCGTGGTCATCGAGATTATCGCGAGCTGGTATCTAGCTTAGCTAGACGCTATCAAGTGGCGGATCGTGTATTTTATGGGTGCGACATGCACCTGCCAACCTTGATGAAACACAGTATTGGGATGGTGACTATCAATAGCACGACAGGGTTGCAATCGGTATATCACAAAAAACCTACCAAGATCATGGGTCGCGCGATTTATGATACGCCGAAACTGATAGATCAAAAACCACTTAATGAGTTTTGGCAACAACCTAACCGCCCAGATAATGAGTTTTATCTTAGATTTCGTGAATACTTGATAGAGCAAACTCAGATCAACGGGGCTTTTTACGGTAAGTCACCATGGATGCATAAATATCTGCATAGCGCAGGATGTGAACCCATAGAGAGCGATCTGTCCAAAACGAATACCCCTCAGTAGATTATTGATTGTTCATATCCAGTTAGCATGAGTCTTGTCGAAGTGAATAAGGTGCTATCAAGCCGCTCGCTTTCTATCTGTACAGTTATCCGCTCGTAACTTCACTTGTAAATCATCCCTCTGCTAATAAAATCGCCTTACTTTATGGTAGAAAACTGCTAGAATACTCTTTCATGCCTGCGCGTAAGAGTTGACGTCCTGAGCGGTTGATTGGAGATGATAATATTGGCAAATAAGCTGATTCTAATTATTTTCTCTTTAACGATGGACAGCTATTTTAGCGGTTGCGCCTGACAGCATTTATTTCTTAATTTTATTATTCTATCACCCTTAATTTAGTAGGCGCTTTGTGACTGCATTAGCAAATATTCGTAACTTTTCAATCATTGCCCACATTGATCATGGCAAGTCGACGCTTGCTGATCGTTTTATTCAAATGTGCGGTGCCTTGCAAGATCGCGAGATGCAGGCGCAAGTACTTGACTCCATGGATATTGAGCGTGAGCGCGGTATCACCATTAAAGCGCAGTCGGTAACCTTATTCTACGATCATCCTAATGGTGAGCGCTATCAGCTCAACTTTATCGATACTCCAGGACACGTTGACTTCTCATATGAGGTGTCGCGTTCACTAGCCGCTTGTGAAGGGGCGCTATTGGTCGTTGATGCCGCGCAAGGGGTGGAAGCTCAGTCCGTGGCCAACTGCTATACTGCCGTTGATCAGGGTCTAGAAGTCATGGCGGTACTAAATAAAATTGATTTGCCACAAGTCGAGCCTGAGCGTGTCATTCAAGAGATTGAAGACATCATTGGTATTGACGCAGTTGATGCGCCACGAGTTTCTGCTAAATCGGGTTTGGGCGTCGATAAACTGCTAGAAGCATTGGTTGAATTTATCCCTGCACCGACTGGTGATCGTGAGGCGCCACTACAAGCATTGATTATTGACTCTTGGTTTGATAACTATCTAGGCGTTGTGTCTTTAGTTCGGGTACGTGAAGGTACTATCCGAAAAGGTGATAAACTTTATATCAAATCAACCAAAGAATCGCATTTAGTCGGCTCGATCGGTGTCTTTACGCCTAAGCCTGTCGATACGGGTATCTTGGAGGCGGGTGAAGTCGGTTTTATTATTGCTGGTATCAAAGATATCGCTGGCGCGCCAGTGGGTGATACGATTACTCATTCTAAAACGCCAGACGTTGAGCGTATTCCAGGTTTTAAACAGATTACTCCGCAAGTCTATGCCGGTATGTTCCCTGTTGAATCGACAGATTTTGAAAAATTCCGTGAAGCGCTGCAAAAGCTGCAAATCAACGATGCCTCATTGTTCTTCGAGCCTGATACCTCCGATGCGCTAGGTTTTGGTTTCCGTTGTGGTTTCCTTGGCATGCTGCACATGGAGATTATCCAAGAGCGTTTAGAGCGCGAATATGACTTGGATTTGATTACCACTGCGCCGTCAGTTATCTATGAGATTGTAAAAAAAGATGGCAGTATTATCTACGTTGATAACCCATCAAGATTGCCTGAACCCAATAATATCGAAGAGTTCCGTGAGCCAATTGCCCGTTGTCAGATTTTAGTACCACAGGATTATCTTGGTAATGTGATGACCTTGTGTATTGAGCGTCGCGGCGTACAAGTTGATATGCGCTTTATGGGTCGTCAAGTGCAGCTGATCTTTGATATTCCAATGGGCGAGGTGGTCATGGACTTTTTTGACCGTCTAAAATCGGTATCACGCGGATTTGCCTCGCTTGATTATAATTTTGAGCGTTATCAAGTCGATAAATTGGTTAAGGTAGACGTACTGATTAACGGCGAAAAAGTTGATGCGCTCGCCATGATTGTGCATGAAACCCAATCACGCTATCGTGGTAATGCGTTGGTGACTAAGATGAAAGAGTTGATTCCGCGTCAGATGTTTGATGTGGCGATTCAGGCGGCGATTGGTAGCCAAATTATTGGGCGTAGTACAGTGAAAGCCATGCGTAAAGACGTCTTAGCTAAGTGTTATGGCGGTGATGTGTCGCGTAAGAAAAAGCTATTGTCTAAGCAAAAAGCGGGTAAAAAACGTATGAAGCAAGTCGGTAATGTGGAGATTCCACAAGAAGCCTTCTTAGCGGTATTGCAGGTTGAGTAAGTCATTACTAATTGACTGGTCAACGATAGTTTTTTTGGTGTAATTAGTGGCGCAGTTGATAGTATAGATAGCCAGATAAGTCGCTCGTTAATAGGCAATTGAGTATGGATTTTGATTTTAATTTAATTTTAGTACCATTAACCATTGGTTTGGGTATTATTTGGCTATTAGATAAGCTGACCCTGAAACAACGTAAAACTCGCGGGCGTGGTCAAGAAAGTCTCTTGGTACGCTGGGCTTATGATTTTTTCCCCGTATTGGCAGTGGTGTTAATAGTACGCTCGTTTTTGATTGAGCCTTTTAATATTCCCTCATCTTCTATGGTGCCGACATTATATACGGGCGATTTTATTGCGGTTAATAAGTATGCCTACGGGGTGCGCCTACCGCTGACGTATAACAAAGTGCTGGATACGGGCGCGCCTGAGCATGGTGATGTGGCGGTATTCCGCTATCCTGAAAATCCAAGTATTTATTATATTAAGCGTGTCATTGGTTTGCCTGGTGATACTGTTAGTTATGATCAAGGGACACTTTCTATCAATGATATCCCAGTTGACACTAAGCCTATCGATTTTGCGGCGAACCCTGAGTTGACCTCACAGCTTTATTTACCAGGACAAATCGGTCCAGGGCAAGTACTGACCGAAGACAGTGCGGCAGTGATGGGTCAGCAAGAAGAGGGTGAGGCGCAATACTTTCAGGAAACACAAGGTGAAAACAAGCATCTTGTTCGTTACTTGAATGGTATGAATAGCTCTCAATATGCACCATTTCTGCAGCAGCAATCGCCAGAAGTGGTTAGCTCAGCAGGTACTAAATGGCGTATTAGCGTTCCAGAAGGTCAGTATTTTGTGATGGGCGATAACCGCGATCGTAGTGCTGATGGTCGGTTCTGGGGTTTTGTTCCTGATGAGAATTTAGCGGGTAAAGCGGTTTATATCTGGATGCATAAGCCACCCGGACTTAATTTACCAACCTTTGAACGCAATGGTACTATTGATTAAGATTATGTAATTAAGATTATGAGACGCTCTATTGGTTGATTTATCGATAATAGTTTTATGCTAATATTGTTGCTATCTAATAAACGGCTACCTAGTATTTCGGTAGCTCCTAAAAAATAGTTGTTTACCAGTAGAGGGATATCATAGTGCAGCAATTATCTGGAATCGCCACACAGCGTGGTGCTAGCGTAACGAGTATCGTTTTAATTATTCTTGTGTTAGGAGTTGCTGCCAAATTGATGGTTGCTATCGTACCTGCTCAGATCGGTGATTATCAATTGACCAAGACCTTAAGCGCACAGCTTAAGGAAGCAAATAATAATAATGAGACGGCCAAGCAGTTTGTCGAGCGTGTTAATAGACAGCTATCTATTAATGCTGATTATGATACTCAGGCGGAAGACGTATTTACTTTTATTGATAAAAAGACGGGACAATTGGCTATTCGTAAAGAATATGCAGTCACCAACAATTTCTTTGGTAATGTTGATATCGTCAATCGCTTCGAAGGTGATATCGATATGACAACAGCAGAGTAACTAAAAAGAATGTTAGATCACTCTTAAACTTTTTAATCTCTGAATATCTTTATAATATTCATTAATCCATACTATTACTAACCAAATCAGTAAAACAGAAGGGATAACCACAAGCCACGCATGAAACCAACTTTGCAGCATTCCCAAGCGATTCCTACTCCTCAACAAAATAGCACGTCTGTCGACACGCTGATTGTTAGCTCAGAATTTATTCAGCAGTTAGCCGTATTAACACGCAAGTTAGGCTATGTGTTTAAGGACTTGAGTCTCCCCAAACTTGCGTTGACACACCGCTCATTTGATAGCAAAAAAAATTATGAGCGTTTAGAGTTTTTAGGAGACGCTCTGTTAGGAATGATTGTGGGTGAGGCTTTATATCATCGCTATCCTAGCCAAAATGAGGGTCGCTTGACTCGTATGCGTGCCACCTTGGTACGTCAAGAATCATTGGTTATTATTGCGCAAAACTTAGAGCTCTCTAATCATCTGATATTAGGGATAGGTGAGCGTAAAGGTGGTGGGCGCAATCGCGCTTCTATATTGGCTGATGCTGTGGAGTCTTTGATTGGTGCTATTTATTTAGACAGCCAAGATTTGGATATTACTCGCGATTGTGTTCTCTCATGGTATGGTGATTTGATTGACAACGTTAATGACCAAAAAGCGTTAAAAGATGCCAAGAGTCGATTGCAAGAGTGGCTACAATCTAAGCAGTTTGATCTGCCACATTATGAGCTGATGGAGACACGTGGTAACGCGCCGCATCAAATTTTTGTTGTACGTTGTCATGTTAATATCAATAACTGTGTTGATATTACTGAATCTGGTGAGAGCCGCCGTATCGCTGAACAAAAAGCAGCAGAACTAATGATTAACCAGTTGCATAAACTGCCGAGCTCAGCTAAAAAGCGATCCTAACTAGGATTAACCTATGGATCGCACATACCACTTTTTTTGACAGTATATGTTAAGTGACGTTTTAAAAATCGTTTATTTGAATTAGCGTAAACGTCACACATTTCAAAACCTTAAATATTTCCCAGCCGATAATGGTTTTGCTTTTTTAGTGCTGATACAGCCAATACATCATTAAGCACCATTTGACTGGGTATAAATTCTATAGGATTAACCTATGAGCAATCGTACTGACTTGCCATCCAATGATGAAGATAATGCCAAAAATATGACCGAAAACACAGAATTGAATCAAAACCAAGATAATATCGATATTACTAATGATGGCATCAATCAAGCAGAAGATACTACTGTAGACAACGATATGGCAATTGAAGAATTCTTTGCCCCTAGTAGTCATGCAGGTATTGCTGATGATTTTAAAGCGGGTTATGTCGCGATCGTTGGACGTCCAAACGTTGGTAAATCGACTTTGATGAATCACTTATTGGGTCAAAAGCTGTCTATTACATCACGTAAGCCGCAAACGACTCGTCACCGTATCCACGGTATTTTGTCAAATCATGAGATGCAGGCAGTATTCGTTGACACGCCAGGTATTCACCGCAATGAAGTACGTGCTATTAATGAGCGTATGAATAAAGCTGCGGTATCAGCATTAGTAGATGTTGATTTGGTATTATTCGTTGTTGATTCAGATCAATGGCGTGATGATGATTTGTTGGTTTTACAAAAGCTTGGCGATACCAATTTAAATGTAGTATTGGTCATTAATAAATCTGATACCTTAAAAGATAAAGGCAGCGTGTTGCCGCTGATTGAGACGTTTAATGACAGTTTTGATTTTGCCGATATCGTACCAGTATCTGCCTTAAAAAACCAAAACCTAGATCGTCTACAAGAAGTGATTGCTTCGCATCTTCCTATTGCTGCCCCTATCTATGATACCGAGCAAATTACTGACCGCTCAGAACGATTTTTGGCCAGTGAAATTATCCGTGAAAAAATCATGCGTAGCGCTGGTGACGAAGTGCCATATGACTTAACTGTACAGATTGATGGGTTCAAAGATGAGCCTGCGCACACTGATCCAAAGACAGGGCGTCCACGTAAGGCTTGTACTTTCATCGATGCGACTATTTATGTTGAACGTAGTGGTCAAAAAGCCATTGTGATTGGTGATAAGGGTCAGCGTATTAAGCAAGTTGGTATGGATGCTCGTAAAGATATGGAGCAGTTGTTTGATAAAAAAATCATGCTGACACTATGGGTGAAAGTGAAACGTGGCTGGTCTGATGACGAACGTGCATTGACTAGCTTAGGATATTGATTAAAGAATAGCGCTTTAATCACTTTTCTATATGCTCGATGCTGAGGTGATAAAAAATGCGTAACGAAGCGTTAATCGGTTATTTATTGCATCAGCGTCCTTATCAAGAAAAGCGCGCCTTATATTATCTGTTTTCTCAGCAACATGGCGTGATTCATGGTATTGGGAAAAAAGGCGCGCCATTGTTCATGCCATTGCAGCTCTTTGCCACTGGTAAACGGGATTTAAAAACGTTTAGTCAGATCAATATTGCATCGCAACACACAACTCAAACAGGCATAGCAAAAGATGATGGCATTGCCACTGTTTTAGAAGCACTGCCCTACGAAAATATTACAGGTCAACATCAATATGCGGCGTTGTATTTAAACGAAATACTATGGCGGTTGTTGTCGACTGAAGATCCAATGCCGGTATTATGGCTACATTATCAGGACAGTCTGTCTCAGCTTAGGCGACCTTTGAGCGCCAACGAATTACGGTTGTGCTTGCGCCAATTTGAGCAGCATTTATTCAATGAGTTGGGTTTTAGCTTAATGTTGACTCACGATAGTGTTGAAAACATCATTCAGCCTGACGATTCTTATCGCTTTTTACCTGATGTTGGTTTAGTACCTGTCTTGCAGAATGATATACAGACTGAGCATTTAGATAATACTATGGGGCAAATTTTTTTCAAAGGTACTGATATCATTGAGATGACGCAGTTAGGTATTACTGACAAAACCTTAAATAATTGGTCAAAAATGCATCGACAGCTTATTGACCATTTACTGGATTATCAACCATTGCAAAGCCGCCTACTGTGGCAGCAGCAACAGCGTTACCAATAAATAATAGTACTATCCTCAAAGTGCTATAACCAATCTGATTGGTGCTGAGACTGTCTAAAGTTTCATATTCTTGTACCGTTGATCAGTCAATTGGGTTTCGTTATCAAAAAGATTTCTTATGACCACTGCTTCATTACCTTCATCTAACAACACTTTGCAAAAACCTTTATTAAGTGTAAACATTGATCACGTAGCAACTCTGCGTCAAGCGCGTGGGGTTATTATGCAAGTCCTTGAGCCGCCGCTCTTTGGTGCGAGAAGGCGGGAGCAGATGGTATTGAGTTACATACAGGCGCTTATGCTGAGGCAAGCTTGGTAGCCGATATGAACATGCAAAATGCTGAGCTGAAACGAATTAAGCAAATTGTTGCTACTGTTTGACGCAGTGATAATAACCTCTTAATTAACGCAGGTCATGGTCTGACACGTGATAATGTGAATGCTATCGCACAAATTGAGGGTATTTATGAGTTGAATATTGGTCATGCATTAATTGCAGACGCTGTATTTGTAGGACTCGAGCAGGCCGTCATTATGATGAAAGAAGTAATGTATAATGTATAATGTATATAGATATATAGAGCTATCAAAAAATGTGAGTGGTAATTTATGTCAGTGGTAGTTTTTTATTCGTCACATTCGGTGGGATGATCTTCATTAAGTTTTTGTTTAATAATACCTCCTTGGTTAAATGATATTAGATACATTGCTTGATTATAAGCAACGATGGGACAGTATTTTATATGACCAAAATGTCCTCGTGGTTTGCCACTATCACCCCAAAATTTGGTGTAGTGTCGTCGACTTCCAACTCGTAAACTTAGCTTACTGTATTTAGGATTTAAAGACTGCTGAACGACTAATGAATCTACCTGAGCATCAAAGTGATTATTGTCATTTTTATCTATGAATAACAAAAGTGTCTTATCGCTGTCTCTATGGCAGCGCCCTCCAGTATCAGACAAGCAAACAATCACATTCTGTCTTCTGATGTAACTCTCAGCCTTGGCTAAGGCAAGAGAATTCTCTAACTGACTTTGAATCCGTTTGGCTTCCATACGTGCTAATTGCGTTCGTATGACTGGGGCTGCGATCGTCACTATAATTGCTAATACACATACAGTGACGATAAGTTCAACCAGCGTAAAACCCTTGTTATGTCTATTAACAGTGCTTGGGTCTGTTCTAGTGTTTGTATTAGGTGCTCTTTTATAGAGAGATACTATATATCTGTGATACACATAAAGAATCAATCGGCTTTGAGCTAGCCTGTGCTTATTTGAAGTAAAAACCCATAACATAAATGCTGAGAGCTCTTTGTAACTTGATAATGTTTTATGCAGCAATGCCATGAGGCTTGTTACCTATAATAAGTAGTTTAGTTCAATAAAACAGTCTCGCTTCTTTAAATGTTATTCAATCCAATCATTGCGTAAAATCGAGCCAATATGCGCGTGAAATTTTGGAGTAATGATCAAATTTATGATGTATGAAATAATGTTGAGTGCTATAATATAAACAGAATATATGTCTACTGTCAAAAAATGTTTCAATTAGTGAATGACTGGTTTTAATAATAGAGAAAAAATACTAACTGTACTAAAATACGCCCAGACAATAGATACTGTTAGGTTTACTATCTATTGTGAACTGACATACAAAAGATAAAAAGCGTAAGGTGTGTTAGTTCTAGGTAACTTAAGCTGGTTATTGTGTTTTAGTTACGACATTATCGTGTAATAATGTGTAGCTCGTTAACGAAAAAAGTTGTAAACTGAATTGATAATCGCTAAGCTACTCCTTAATTGGTTTTGCTTTGTCACTTAAAATTCGTAAAAGATGTCTATTTTAGAGCATCTTGAGAAGCGGTTTTGCTTAATGCATCACTCAAATTATCCTTTGGAGGAAGTCCATGAAATTGAATAAAATTGCTCTAGCTCTGGTTGCTGTAGCAGCTGCACCTTTAGCAGCTAATGCTGGCGTAACTATTAGCCCATTGTTACTAGGTTATCATTACACTGGCGAAGCTCATGACGAGCAACGCGAAATTTTGAAAACTGGTAAAAACTTGTACGTAAATGCTGATGGTAATAACATCGACGACGGCACTCCTTTTATTGGTGCTAATGGTCATCCTAATAATGGCGGCGTAGCTAAAGAAAGCAGCTTATACACTGGTGCTGCACTAGGTATTGAACTAACTCCTTCTACTCAGTTCCAAGTAGAGTATGGCGTGTCAAGTGCAAACGGCGAAGCTTCTGAAGATTCTGCTGATGCTGGCGTTAACCGTTTTGACGTAGAACAAACCATGCTTTCTGGTAACTTCTTAATCGGTACTGAAGAATTTACTGGTTATACTGATAGCGCATTCAAGCCATATGTATTGGTTGGTGCTGGTCAATCTAAGATCAAAGTAGAAAACCAAGAAACTTACACTAAAACTGGTGAGACGAATCCTACTACTGCTGGTACTGAAGTTGCAGAGTCTAAAGATACTATTGGTAACCTAGGTCTAGGTGCTATGTATCGTATCAACGATGCTTTAAGCCTACGTGGTGAAGCTCGTGCGATTCATAACTTTGATAACAACTGGTGGGAAGGCATGGCTTTGGCCGGTCTAGAAGTTGTACTTGGTGGCCATTTAGCACCTACAGTAGCAGTACCACCAATGCAAGAGCCAGTTATCGATACTACTCCAGTAGTCGTAGTTGAATCTGATCTTGATTCTGATGGCGATGGCGTACCTGATAGCATCGATGCATGCCCAGGCACTCCTATGAATGTTGTAGTAGATGAGCGCGGTTGCCCAGTACCAGTAGATATTACTGATGAGCTGAAAATGGAACTACGTGTATTCTTTGATAACGATAAATCAACGATCAAATCTCAGTACCAACCTGAAATCGCTAAAGTAGCAGAGAAGATGCGCGAGTATCCTAACTCTACAGCACGTATCGAAGGTCATGCTTCTAAAACTGGTCCTTCAGCACGTTATAACCAACGTTTATCTGAAGCCCGTGCCGTTGCTGTTAAATCTATGTTAACTAACGAATTCGGTATTGCTCCAAACCGTATATCAACAGTTGGCTATGGTTATGACCAGCCAATCGCTCCAAACGACACTGAAGAAGGTCGTGCTATGAACCGTCGTGTTTATGCCATCATCACTGGTGACAAAACAATGACTGTTGAACAAACTAAAGATATGGTTGTTCAGTAAATAGTATTGGACCGATTGTTTTACTAAATATATAGTTACAAAAAAAGTCACCTAATGGGTGGCTTTTTTTTATTTATGGATTGAGAAAAGCAAGTTATTACATAAATTTGTGAAGCAATAATGTTATACTAGCTGCCCAAACATTCTGTAAATTGACAGAATGTACATTAGCATAGCTATCTGTATGATGAATTTATCAGTGTAGATACTTGATTATATTGAAATTATTTGATTAACCGCATCTATTGTGCAGTCTTCCAAAAGTAAGTACTCAATATCTATCTGGTTGATGGTAAAAGTTTATCCAGCGGCGCTTATTGCTACTGCATTTTTTTAAGACGAAACGAGCATTTTATATGGCGAACGATATCAAACACCTGCGTAACATTGCAATTATTGCCCACGTTGACCACGGTAAAACAACTTTGGTTGATAAGTTATTACATCAGTCTGGTACTTTTGGCGACCGTGCAAACATTGCTGAACGTGCAATGGATTCAGGCGATATTGAGCAAGAACGTGGTATTACCATTTTGGCTAAAAATACAGCCATCCGCTGGACAGATAAGACTGATGATACTGAATATCGTATCAACATTGTTGACACCCCAGGTCACGCCGACTTTGGTGGTGAAGTTGAGCGTGTAATGTCTATGGTTGACTGCGTGCTTCTAGTCGTTGATGCGGTTGATGGCCCAATGCCACAGACCCGTTTTGTGACGCAAAAAGCGTTCGAGCAAGGTCTAAAACCTATCGTTGTCATCAATAAAATTGACCGTCCTGGCTCACGCCCTGACTGGGTAATGGATCAAATCTTTGATCTTTTTGATAACTTGGGTGCAACTGATGAACAGCTTGATTTCCCAGTTGTTTATGCCTCAGCATTGAATGGTATTGCAGGTTTGGAAGCTGACGATTTGGCTGATGACATGACACCGCTTTTCAAAACAATTGTTGATGTGGTTCAGCCTCCTCAAGTTGATGCTGACGCACCGTTCCGTATGCAAATCTCAAGCCTTGATTACAACAGTTTTGTTGGCGTTATCGGCATTGGTCGTATTCAGCGTGGTAAAGTTAAAACCAATACTCAAGTGACTGTAATCGACAAAAACGGCAATACCCGTAACGGCCGTATTTTGAAAATTATGGGTTATCATGGTCTTGATCGTATTGATGTTGAAGATGCACAAGCTGGTGACATCGTTTGTATTACTGGTATTGATTCGCTTAATATCTCAGATACGATTTGTGATCCTAGTGCTGTCGAAGCATTACCAGCATTAACGGTTGATGAACCTACCGTTTCTATGAACTTCCAAGTAAATAACTCACCTTTTGCTGGTCGTGATGGCAAGTTTGTGACCTCGCGTAATATCCGTGAGCGTCTTGAGCGTGAATTGATTCATAACGTAGCATTACGTGTAGAAGATACAGAATCTCCTGATAAATTCAAAGTATCAGGTCGCGGTGAACTTCATTTATCTGTATTGATCGAAAACATGCGCCGTGAAGGTTTTGAGATGGGTGTTTCAGGCCCAGAAGTTATCGTTAAAGAAGTTGATGGTAAATTACAAGAGCCGTATGAAAACGTTGTTTTTGATATTGAAGATGAGCATCAAGGTTCTATCATGGAGCAGGTTGGCTTGCGTAAAGGCGAGATGACCAATATGGAGCTTGATGGTAAAGGTCGTATGCGTATCGAAGCGACGATGCCTGCCCGTGGTTTGATCGGTTTCCGTTCTGAGTTCTTAACGTTGACCTCAGGAACTGGTATCATGACGTCAAGCTTCTCACATTACGGTCCACAAAAGATCGGTGATGTTGGTGGTCGCTCGAATGGTGTCTTGGTTTCTATGGCAAAAGGTGTTTGCTTAGGTTTCGCGCTATTTAACCTGCAAAAACGTGGTAAATTGTTTGCTGAGCCACAGCTTGAAGTTTACGAAGGTATGATCGTTGGTCTTAACTCACGTAACGATGATATGGCTGTTAACCCAACGACTGCTAAGCAGTTAACCAACGTTCGTGCGAGTGGTACTGATGAAGCATTGACGTTGACTCCAGCAGTCAAGTTCACACTTGAGCAAGCGCTTGAATTCATTCAAGATGATGAATTGGTTGAAGTAACACCTAAGGCGATTCGTCTACGTAAGCGCTATTTGACTGAAAGTGAGCGTAAGCGTCACGGCCGTGGTAAAAAAGGTGCTTAATATTGAGCCATGAATTACTGAGTAATTTATTGGATTGATATTTTGTAGAAGCATTTGATGCTGTTGTTATTTAATAATGGGCATCAAGATAACTAAAAAATTAGCAGTATAGAGTGAACTAAATATGGTTCATTTTATGCTGCTTTTTTTGTTGTAATTTCCATATAATATAGACAGAATAACTGACAGTAGTAGTGTTTCTCACTATTACTCTTAAGGCTCAAGATTGGGTCGACTGTTGAGATACTTATTCGATTATAGATTGGTATTTTGAGGAGAAAATAATGAGTATGGTTTCTGAGTTTAAAGAATTCGCTCTAAAAGGTAATGTGATGGACTTAGCGGTCGGTGTCATTATCGGTGGAGCATTTGCTACTATCACAACGTCCTTAGTTGAAGACATTATTATGCCAATAGTGGCCTTCATAGCAGGTGGCGAAATCAATTTCAAAAACATGTTCTTAGTGTTGGGTGATGCGCCTGAAGGTGTTGCCATGACCTATGATGCTCTCAAAGCAGCTGGCGTTCCTGTATTAGCCTATGGCAGTTTCATTACTGTACTGATTAATTTCTTAATTTTAGCATTTATTATTTTTATGATGGTTAGAATGGTTAACAAAATGCGTCGTAAAGAAGAAGTGCAAGAGCTGGTAAAACAACCTTCAGAAGAGGTGCAATTGCTTCGTGAAATTAGTGCTAAGTTAAGTAATACCACTGTTTCAAAATAAAATATGATGATTTGATTAAAAACACAAAAAAGGCTAACACGACGTTAGCCTTTTTTATGGATAATTTATAAATGCATTGTCTTTAGCGCAGTTATATTATTTAACCAGCTGTTAATATAAAGACTATGGCGTAACTACGACATAATCGTTGGTATTAATCAAAATCTCAGATGGTTGGTCAACGACAATACGGACAACATTATCATTAGTCACTTGTGATTTGTAATAGTTATCTTCAGCGACAGTACAACCTAAGCAACGTCCCATCGCATCCCAAGGTTCAACAAAAAGTTTCTGCTGCGCCTGATCTGCATTACCACCGATAAGCGAGAAGGGTAGACTAATTAGGTAGGCGGCAGTACCAGCAACGGCACTGACCAGTTGTAAAGGTTTACCCACTACAGTATCAACCACCATTGTCTCATAAGAAGGCCCAAAGTCTGTCTCATCAATTTCTATGGCTGCCAAGGCAGGCTGCATAGTAGCAGCCATTAAACTTAAGCTTGCGGCTATAGTAATGGCTTTTTGCTTAACTGTGCGTTGGTTTTTGGCTTTAACAGTCATAACGATGTCCTAAAATTCATAATTGGTATGATTAATGGCTGCTGCTATTTCCACACAGAGACAATTTCCCTATATAAACAATGCGCAACGATAAGTAAGCTAAATATATTACAGATGTATAAACATTATGCACTATTTATGTAAGTGCTCATACTATTAAAGCAATATGTGTGTCAATAAGCAACAAAAATGGCGCGCGATATAATGATATTAGTGCAAAATAATAGGACACTCAGTCAAGAGTATTGTGCTGCCATATTCTACGACTTGATACCTAAGTTATTCTGGTACTTAAGGCGAGACAGATAGTGATAGTTTCAGATAATATTTAAAGGATTGGCTGACAGTTGGGACAGAATACACTGGCGCGACCATTAATTTTGATATTCTCAAGCACAGCATCACAATGCGGGCAAGTTTCCCCTTGTCTACCATAGACATTTAATGTCTGCTGGAAGTAACCGGTTTGACCATCTGCTACGGTGAAGTCTCGTAGTGTCGAGCCACCAAGTGCTATCGCCTTTTGTAGAATAACTTTAATATGATCGACCAAAATAATCATCTGAGCATGGGACAGTTGGTGAGCGGGGGTGGCTGGATGAATAGCTGATAAATATAGGCTTTCAGTCGCATAGATATTACCAACACCCACGACGACTTGTTGTTCCATGATGACTGATTTTATAGCGCGAGCAATGGGCTGCTTTTTTGATTTGGCGTTGCCAATTGCTACGGTATCAGCACTGTGATCAAGCAAGTTTGAACGTTGAATCAATTGATACAGGTAGTCTGCAGTAAATTCATCTGATAATGGTTCAGGACCTAAATGATCTAATAGCTTAGCACTATAATCCTTGTGCCATAACACTGACCCAAAACGTCTTGGGTCATAATAATGTAGTTGGGATTTTGTATTATTAACGCTCTTAAAAACAATGATGAGATGATCATGCTTGCGCTTTTCAGTACCGTAGCTCTGCTGTTGCAGGCTGCCCGACATGCCTAAATGAACCAAAAGTTGACGCGGTACTAACGTATCAGTTTGAGCTGCAGCGCTATCATCATTGGGTAATGAAGGTAAAAAATTAAGAATTAAATATTTTGCGCGGCGCTCAACGCTATCTAGCGTGTAATCAATCAAGCTATCTAAATCATCTGGCATCGCCCAACGCAGCTTTGGCTGAAAAACTTTTATATCGATAATGCGTTGCCCTAATAACGGTGCAAGGCTGGTTTTGGTTGTTTCTACTTCAGGCAGTTCAGGCATGATGTTTTTATAATAACCTTATGATTCAGTGGACGTATTTTGTGAGTTTATATCTAAGCGACGGCGCGGCGAGCATGCAAGATACCATGCTGTTGCTCTAGTTTCGCTAAAAGCTTAGATAGGTGTGCCAATCCTGAGACTTCAATATGAAATTTTAAAAAGGCAATGTTATCATCATTACTAAGCGTTTCAACTTGACGAATATTGACATTTTCTTTATCAATAATTTGCGTCAAGTCACGCAACAGTCCGCGTCTATCATAGGCTTCTACGTGAATATCAACGGGTTGATAACGACCAGCTTGTACCCGCCACGAAGCCTCTATTTCGCGCTCAGGATCGCGTTCAATCAAGCGTGAATATTCAGGGCAACCACGATTATGGACACTGACACCTCGTGATAAGGTAATGTAACCAGCAATTGGCTCGCCATGCACAGGGTGGCAACAGCCTGCTAGATTGATTTCTATATTATCCAGCCCATCGATACGAATTTTATAAGCATCGATTTTGCCTGCCTCTCTAGCATCTATACTTGGCGCAAAATTTTCTGGCGGTCTTTCAGGTTCTAGGTGTAGCTGACGAGAGATATGGCTGGTGAGTTGGTTGAGACCAATGTCGCCTGTGACCAATCCCACGATAATATCATCAGTCGTATTGACATGGAAATGCTGAATATAGTCGTTTAAATCGATGCTATTGGGGTGTACCGATAGTCGTTCAAGCTCTTTACTGAGCATTTGACGACCAATTTCAATGTTCTTATCACGGTCTTGCTTATTGAACCATTGACGCAATTTTGAGCGTGCACGGTTGGTATGAATGTATCCAAGTGAAGCAACTAGCCAATCACGGTTGGGCTCACGTGATGCTTTGGTGATAATTTCAACTTGTTCACCCGTTTTGAGTTGATAGGTTAATGGTACATAGCGCTGATTGACTCGAGCAGCTTGAGCACGATTACCGACTTGTGTGTGTACATAATAAGCAAAATCAAGAACGGTCGCCCCTTTTGGCAGTTCAGTAATGTCACCATCACGGCTAAAGATATAGATACGTTCGAGCTCGTCAAAGTCAACGAGTTGCTCTTCTTCGTCAAACTCCATGCCCTCTATTTCTTCACCAGTTAGTAAAGATGAGCGCGGTTGGTTACGGGTTTCATTATTGATCGATAACAGCTGACGCAGCGAGCTGATTCTTTGATTAAGATAATTGTCTTTTTTATTCTTTAGACCTTCTTTGTAGTTAACATGAGCACACATGCCAAGCTCAGCTTCGAAGTGCATTTCATGAGTACGAATTTGTACTTCCAGTGATTTGTTTTCAGCAATGACAGCCGTATGTAGTGAGCGATAACCATTGGACTTGGGGTTGGTAATATAATCATCGAATTGTTCTGGAATATATCGCCACAAGCCATGTACCAATCCAAGCACGTGGTAACAGTCTGATGGGTTGGTGACCAATACTCGCAGCGCACGAATGTCATAAAGCTGATCAAACGATAAGCCTTTGAGCTTCATTTTTCGGTAGATAGAGTAGATATGCTTGACTCGTCCAGAGACCTCACCTTCGATATTAGCCTCTGCTAATGCCTCATTGAGCTTGTCTTGTACGCGCTGAATATAGGACTCGCGTTCGCTGCGTTTTTCGGAGAGCAGTTTGGCAATCTCTTTATAGCGTTCAGGCGCAAGGTAGCGAAAGGCTAAGTCTTCCAGCTCCCATTTAAGTTGCGCGATGCCCAAGCGATGCGCTAATGGGGCATAAATGGTCATGACTTCACGCGCCACCCGATTCTGACGCTCTTCATTAGAAAAGGTCAATTCGCGCATGGCGAAAGTACGCTCAGCCAATTTGATAAGCACGACGCGTACATCATTGGTGACGGAAATTAGCATGCTATAAATATTAGATAGCTGGTCGCGCTGATTGTTTACGAAGTGATCTTCTAGACGCTTATTGCTTTCAATAATCTCAGACAGCTTACCCATTGCCAAGGTATCTTTGACGAGGGTCGATATGTCTGCACCGAATTTTTTCTCGATATCAGCGAGGCTTATGATTGATTTTCGCGCACTACGATAGAGCATTGCAGCCACAAGAGCGTCTTCGTCTTGGTAAAGATAGGTCAATATGTCTGTCATGCCAATACCAGTGACATAAGCGCCTGAACGCTCAGACTCGCTGGTATTCATATGACTGCGAATAAATTCACAAGCAGCACTCAAGTGAGGTACAGAATCTTGTCCGATACGTTTGGCGACATTGTCTAACCAAGTGGGAACATCAATATTGACTTGATCTAAATCAATCGCTTCGAGCTCTTTATCTGAGAGAGCATTATTTTTATCTAAAAGCGGGTTATCAGAATATTCGTTTTCAAGCTTTGGATCATGACTATGAAAGGCATGTAGTGCTGAGCGATCAAAAGTGGTGTGTAGCTTATGAGTGGACAGCTGGTATTTGATATCGAGGGGGATTTGGGCATAGCTATTGGCAGACTGGTGCGAGCGTTGGCTCGCGACCAGTTGAGCGGCAAGTGCTGCACTATCGGCTTGGGTGGTCTGTCCATCCACCAGCGGTAATCCTTCACGAATTTTTACCATAGCCGACTCCTCTTAGCTATTTTGAATTGATTATAACCTCATCTACTATGCACACACGTTGAACTTACGATTCATAAAGTGTCAGCTATAAACCAATATAACTGCTAAAAAATCTGTTTTTTAGCAGTCATAAAATGCGCGTAAAATATATAAAGCTATGAGTGCAAACGTTCACAAGGATTGAAAAAACCAGCCTAGGAATATTGTTTACTATTATCTCACTTTAAAGAGACAAATCAAGCGAGGCTATGTAATGTCTGCGGTTAATCAGGATAAATAACCATCATTTTTTGCCACCGCTTGACTCAAATTTTGAATCAAGCTCAGTGACCTTTAGCATGGCTATTTAATGCTCTGAACCGCTCACTTAACCGTAAATTGAATTACACCGCTACTTTTTCAAAACGAGCGATGGACTCAACATGACCGGTATGACAGAACATGTCCATCACACCAGCATGAGTCAGACGATAGCCTTGCTCTAATAATGCTTTTGTATCACGGGCGAGGGTTGCAGGGTTGCAAGAGACATAAACGATTCGCTCAGCGTTAAATTTCGGCAAGTACTGCATAATTTCCCAAGCACCAGAACGCGGCGGGTCGATTAATAGCGCATCAAAGCCCTGATTTGCCCAAGGTTTATCAGTACAGTCTTGCGTCAAATCTTGGCTATAAAATTCTGTATTATTGATGCCATTACGACGTGCGTTATCGGCTGCACGTGCGGTCATCGCTTCGCTGCCTTCAACACCAACCACAGAACCTGTCTCACCAACGAGGCGCGCGAGTGGCAAGCTAAAGTTGCCTAGACCACTGAATAAATCAAGTACGCGTTCACCTGCTTTTAAGTCTAACAAATCGCAAGCAAGCTTGGTCATTTGACGATTAACGGACAGGTTCACTTGGGTAAAATCTGTCGGGATAAACTCGAAAGTCAAATCGTATTCTGGCAATTGGTAATATAAACGACCAAATTGCTGGCTCATGTCATCATTTGCAGTCAATGCAATACGCTGGATACTGTCCGCACCTTTAGACTGCAAATATAGCTGCCAGTTGCGTGCGGCAAAAAACACTTTTAGCTTTTCTATATCATCGTCTGATAACGGCTCCAAGTTGCGTACGATAAGGGCAACGGGCTGATTGCCATCTGGCAGCTCAGGCATTTCCTCACCCATGGCCAACTCAAGCTGAGCAATCTTGTTACGACTCTCTAGCGTGCTAATCAGTGTTTTTAAGTTCTCAATCTCAAAACCAATTCTTGGATCTAAAATATGACACTCATTTAATTCTGCCAAAAAGTTACTTGAGCGCTCACGAAAGCCGACAAGCGCGGTTTCTTTTTTGGTGACATAACGCACACCCAATCGTGCTTTGGTACGATAACCAAGACGATCACCAACCACTGGAGCAAGCCAGTTATCAGGCGTGACATTGGCTTGGTGTATCAGCATTTCAGCCAATACAGATTGCTTAAAGTTGATTTGACCGTCTGGCTGCCAGTGTTGCAAATTACAGCCACCACACACCCCAAAATGTGGGCAGGGCGGTACGGCACGTTCAGAATTTGGGTTGGCAGTAATACTGACAGCCTCGCCTTCTTCAAAGCTGGCACGGCTATTGGTTATTTTGACCAAGGCACTTTCACCCGGCAATGCAAAGCTTACAAAGATTTTTTTGCCATGTTTGTCTTCGACATGGCCATCGTCTATACCAAAACCATTACCATAAACGGCAACGCCGCGACCATCATGCGACAAACCATCAATGGTGAAGGGCAGAGGTTCTGCATCCTTTAGACGGCGGCGTGTCTTTGATGAGGGTTTAGATTTTTTCTTATTAGGCGGAATAGTAATCGTTTGGGTCTCGCTCGTTGGTGGCGTAACATCAGAGGTTGTAGACGTTTTTGAATCGGTGGGTTGCATAAACCTGCCTTAATAATAAATGATAAATAACTAAAAAAATGAGGATAAACGCGATGTCTTATAACGCGCCTTCATATAACTTCATTTGTTATGATGTGGGCGCAGATGACCAATCAGCGATGAAGTCTTGATGGCGAGCATGACCATCCGCTTGGGTATGTTTTACTAAATAGTCATAGCTCTGCTGCTGCCAAGCGTCAAAATCTTGTGAGGATAACTGTCCAGTTAAACGCAACCAGCGCAAATAGATTAGCCATGTATTCATGACGTCAGACTCGCAATAAATAGACAGCGTTTGCCAGTCATTAGTGCTGACAAGCTCACCAACCATACTACCGTCGACAGCTGTTTTACCCGGTAGACCATATAAGCTTGCGACAATATCCATGGCTTCGCGGCGGCTAGCACCGTACTGGCTAAATCTGTCCATCAAATCAAGGTGACGCGTGTGGAAGCGATTGACGTAATTATCAAAGCGCATGTTTTTGATGCGCTCGCCTTCTTCAAATAACCATGGCGCTGATAAGTCGTATTGCATAGCCCGATATATCAGTACAGGAATATCAAAACCTGAGCCATTCCAACTAATAAGCTGAGGCAGTTTTTCAAGGTCATTAAATGCCCGAAAAAATTTGGCAAGGATATCTTTTTCACTAAATTTATCAGCGGTCAATGAAAACAACGAAAACTTGCCATCTTTGATATATAACGCTGAGATACAGACGATACGCTGCAGTGGCAAGCGCATAAAATCATGCCCAGCTTCTTGTATTCGAAGCGCTGTGAGTGCGCTCAATGCATCTGCATCATTCAACTCTGCCAATTGCGGATAGATACGGCGCGCCGCATCGGTATCAGCGACAGTTTCGATATCAAAGACCAATATAGGGTCGGATAGTAGAGCTTGTGACATAAGAAATCCTGATTAAATCAACTAAACTGAGCAGCGTTGTCTGTGCGTTAATTAATTTATGTGCGGTTATCGACATTGCTGGCGTCAATATTGTCGTCGTTAATATTGTATAAACCCGTCGACAAATAACGATCGCCGCGATCACAGACAATAAAGGCGATGACGGCATCAGGGTTTTCTTTAGCGACTTGTACGGCAGCCCATGCTGCAGCACCTGATGAAACGCCCGCGAAAATACCTTCGGTTTTGGCCAGTTTGCGCATATAAACTTCTGCGATACGCTGATCCACATCCATGATTTCATCAACCAAATCTGCGTTAAAGATACCCGGCATGTAAGCTGCAGGCCAGCGGCGAATACCAGCAATCGAAGCTTCTTCATCAGGCTGTAGTCCGATGATTTTGATATCTGGATTTTGTTCTTTGAGGTATTGCGATACACCAGTAATGGTACCAGTGGTGCCCATTGAGCTAATAAAATGAGTGATTTTTCCTGCCGTTTGCGCCCATAGTTCAGGCCCTGTGGTCAGGTAATGGGCTTGACTGTTATCAGGGTTATTAAACTGATCTAATACGATGCCTTTGCCATCTGCTTGCATTTGCAGCGCCAAATCGCGTGCGGCTTCCATGCCTTCATCCACCTCGATTAACGTCGCACCATACGCAATCATGGCGTCTTTGCGCTCTTGAGTTGAATTGGTTGGCATCAGTAGCGTTATCGGATAGCCACGCATCGCGGCGACCATGGCTAAAGCGATACCCGTATTGCCACTCGTAGCTTCAATCAGCATGTCGCCCGCTTTGATGTCACCGCGCTGTTCTGCCTGATAAATCATATTAAAAGCAGGACGATCTTTAACAGAACCCGCTGGATTGTTACCTTCAAGCTTGGCCAGTAACGCAGCACCATTGGTCAGCTGCTCTTGCTCAGGTAAGCGCTGCAATTTAACCAATGGCGTCTGACCGACGCAATCAGCAAGTTTGGTGACCTGAGTAATGAAATTAGAGTTGGAGATAGCCGTTGCGGACATAAAGTATCCTTGTGAATTTTTAAAATTGATTTTTAATTACCGTTTATTTTTTAATTATCATTTTGATTTTTGAATAAATATCTTGATACGGCTGCTATTGAGTGAAGTGAGTAATTTGATCGTTAATGATATTTCTACCGCTTTAACCAAATAGCAATAAATGAAAAGTTGCGTCATTATATCATTTTGTTTTTGGCTACGCTGAAGGCATCAAGAGATTTTGGTAAATGAGTGATGTTTAAAAAGGGCTGGACAGTTAAAATACCTTTGCGGCATAGCCACTCACCATGATCGATGAAATGCGTTATAGTTATGGCAATATATAGGTAGGGCAATAACAAGAATCACTAAATTTTATCATGGGTAGGCAGTTATCATTTTTGAAATGACGATAACTTTGAAATGAGAATAGCTTTGAAATGAGCACAGCCCCTAAAAAAATTATGATTGGCTAACACCGCTTACCGCCGCTATTGATTCATAGTGCAATTTTCTGTAGAGAGTAAAGCTAGCATGGCATACAAAAAACGTTTTGATACTAGCAGTGCGTATGGCCAGTTGATTATATTGGTGTTTTTACCCATTTGTATCTTGGCAGCGGTGGGCGGTATTTTGGTCTTTTATGAGACCATGCGCGCCAGCAATTCAGAACAAGAAGTATTGGCAGAGGCGGTGCTGATTCGTTATACCCCAGCGATTGCAGAGCTAATCCCTGAGCTGTTAGCGCAAGAGCGCCAGCAAGCAGGCGGCGAACCCAATTCTGATGGCGAAGTCAGAGCAAATGATGCCACTCAAACGACCATCACGAAGCTTGAGGAAATACAAGATAAGCTGGGTCGTATGCAGTCCGAGCAACATGTACAGCGTATTGCGATCATTAATGAAAGCAATCAAGTGCTCGCCGCAGTCGGTTATGGACTGAATGAAGCATGGCCTGAAATAGACACAACAAAGAAGTTTTTATCGCAGCAACCAACGCCTATTGGAACCGCTTATGGCAGTGTATTAGGAGAGTTTGAAGGACAAAAACTGTGGCTGCTCGTCGATATGGACAATGAACCACTCTATATCGCCCGCTACCGTATCGCCATGGCATTAGTGATTACCGGCTTGTTCACCATTTTGATTTTATTGCTGAGTTTAAATATTTATTCAAAGCGCTGGATAGCACCGATCTATGAGCTACGTTTGCAGTTGCAGCGTACCCATGTCGACAATCTGTATCAGCCTATTCCCGTTGAGTCAGATGGTGAGCTAAACTTATTGCAGCAAGATTTGGTCAAAACTTTGCGCCGCCTGCATAGAAGCTTTCAGGAATTAAAAGACCATGCCGAGCAAACCGAGGATGATTTGCGCCTTGCGTTTGATGAGATGGAAATGCAAAACATCTCTATTCGTAATGCACGTGATGCGGCAATTTCAACCAGCCAAGCAAAATCGGCGTTTTTGGCCAATATTAGCCACGAGCTGCGCACGCCATTAAACAGTATCGATGGCTTTATCAATTTGCTGGCAAGGCATGGCGAACTAAATCCTGAACAAGATTTATACGTGCAAACCATACGTAAGTCATCAGCACACTTGCTTGCCTTGGTTAACGATGTTCTGGATTTCTCTAAAATTGAAGCGGGCAAGCTGGTACTTGATCGTCATGAGTTTGATCTTTATGACACCATTTATGACGTGGTTGATATGCTCTCACCCGTATCCGCAGAAAAAGGTCTGCGCATGGCGGTGCTATTTTATAATGACGTGCCGATGCGCATCAATGGCGACGCCCTACGCCTCAAGCAAGTATTGACCAATATCGTTGGCAATGCGATTAAATTTACCGATAGTGGTGATGTGGTAGTGCGCGTCAGCTTAGATGACCATCGTGATAATTATCTCATGATCAGTGTGCAAGACAGCGGTAAGGGCATCTCTTTAGCCGATCAAAAGATGCTGTTCCAAAGCTTTAGCCAAGGCGACCCTTCAATTACTCGTCAGTATGGCGGCACAGGGTTGGGGCTCGTTATCTCCAAGCAATTAACGCGGCTGATGGGCGGTGATATTGGCTTTCATGATAATGCTCAAGAGAATATTGCCAATCAGGGTGCGACATTTTGGTTTCGGATGCCAGCACATGTCGATGTATTGGAAGCGGCTACAGGACAGACGATTGAGCTACCAGTCTTGGCTCCATTGGCGAGTGAGACCGATGAGTTTAATGTGTTGGTATGGATTAATCATACTGCCTCTATCCAAGTGCTCAAAGCCAGCTTGCAATATTTGCCGATTAAATTGACCCAAGCCAACTCCTTACCGGGCGTACTTGAGTCATTAAAAGAGCATGGTAATTATTGGGATTGGGTCATCGTCGATGATGATACCCAAGACGATATGATGGCATTACTCAAACAAATTCGTCTGCATTACCAAGGCAAGCTTGCGGTATTTGGTTATCAAGTTGCTGCCGATCAAGCATTATTAAATCGTTATCATGCCAATATTTTGTATGAGCCTTTAGACAAAAGACAGCTTTATGCCATGCTCGACACCCAAAATCGCAGTACCAAAAAAAGCGTGCAAGAACCGCGCTGGACAGGGGTGACGGTACTGGCAGTCGACGATCATCTGCCCAATTTGTTGGTGCTCGATGCATTACTTAGTGAGCTTGGTATTCAGGTCATCACAGCGAGTAGTGGTTTTGACGCCATAGAAATTATCAGCAAACAACAAACCAAAAATATTAAAACCGCGAAAAATGATAAGCAAAGTCTGTCGAATAAAACGCAAATCTCTAAAGCTGAAACGCGCGATGAGGTAAACAAGAAATCAAATAGTACGCTTTATGAAGAGGTGAATACCGACGATAAAGTTGCTACTCAGGATAAAGGTCATATTGATCTAATATTCATGGATATTCAAATGCCGCGTATGTCAGGGCATGAAGCCGCAAGACAAATTCGCAATATTGAAAATGATGATAGCCGTATCCCGATTATTGCGTTGACTGCCCATGGTTTGGCTGATGAGCGAGACAAACTGATCGCCAGTGGTATTAATGACTATGTAGGTAAACCCATTAGCCAGCCTCAGTTATTACAAGTGCTGCAAAAATGGCTTGGACGCACAACGACAATGCCGCAGTTAACAGCGTTGCCTGATACCAATCTGCACAGTACCGATGTGCACAATACTGATGTGCAGGTTATCGATTTATCAAAAGAGAACTCACACTCTACCGACTTGCAAAATAGGGGCGCTGAAACGTATTCAACGTGGCCATCAGACTCTACAACCATTGCTTATCCTATGGTGAAAGGGGATGAAAATAACCGTCATAGCGGTTCTAATACAATCAATCAGCCAAAAATAACGCGTCCTTTATCATTGAAGAAAATTCGTGATAATTACTTGCGAGACAGCCAACCACGCGAGGATTATAGACGCGAAACACCGCGCGACACCCAGCCACGCTATGAGAGCTTGCGCTTACATGAACAAGGACAGTCGCCACTATTGAAGCCATCGGAAACACCGATAAATAGTGCTCATGATGGAGTGGCAATGCCTACAGATTCTCACACATATGCGCAAGAAACGAAGAATTGGGACAGCAGTTACCACCATTTAAGCCATCACTCTTTGGGGGCTAACGAAGGTGATGGCTTTGCTATTTTAGATTGGCAAGACGCGTTGACCCGCTCAGCGAATAAGCCCGACTTGGCAGCCAAGCTTATCATTATGATGCTCGATACTATTAATGATGAAAAGCAGGCGCTGACGCAAGCGTGGGACGCCCGTGATCGCAGTATGCTAGCGCAAATTGCCCATCGCATCTTAGGCGGCAGTCGTTATACTGGTGTGCCGCAATTACGTCAGGCCAGTCAAGACCTAGAAGATAAATGCTTGCTGAATGTCCAACACACCACCCCTGCGCAGTTTGCCATGCTTGAGCCATATTATGCCGCATTAATAACAGCGTTAAATAATTTGCAGGCGCTGGATTTATCAGCCTATCCTCAGCTCAATTATCATCGTTTGAGTGAAAATGATATGACATGGAAAATGATTTAGAAGTGATGGTTTTATGACATAAATAGTGAATCGAATCGACGCAGTCAGTTATTGATGAGGTAGCGTCGTAACAAGGCTGTTAATATTGTTGCCATCAGCTTTAGACGTATCGGCATCGTATTTAGATGCCATTTCTATTTTATTCATGAATAAGGATTGTTATGAACGCGATTGCCACTTACCAATATGAAACCTTACAAGTTAGTATGACCGACAATATACTCACGGTAACCTTAAATCGCCCACACAAAAAAAATGCCATGAGCTTTAAAGTGGTGAAAGAGTTGATTGCTGTCGCAGAACGCATTGGTAAAGATAAAACGATACGTGCGGTGATTTTAAATGGTGCTGAAGGCACGTTTTGTGCGGGCATCGATTTGGGTGATTTGAATCATCCAAAAAATCAAGCGTTCGCCGTTTGGGAGCTGGTCAAACCGTGGCAGAGCTCATTCCAGCGTGTTTGTCTGGTATGGCGCGATGTGCCTGTACCAGTCATTGCCGTACTAGAAGGCTATTGTGTCGGTGCAGGGCTTCAGCTAGCGCTGGCTTGCGATGTGCGTATCAGTCATCCAGATTGCAAACTGTCTATTATGGAAGCTAAGTGGGGTCTGGTACCAGACATGGGTTTGACGCAATCGGCGTTTGGTGTGGTACGTGAAGATGTGCTAAAAGAGCTTGCCATGAGTGCGCGTATCGTGACTGCCAGTGAGGGCAAAGCATTGGGTCTTGTCAGCCATTGCAATGAAGCGCCACTTGAGCAGGCGCAAAAGCTCGCTGCCGAATTTGCAGAGCGCTCTCCTGATGCGGTGTTGGCGAGTAAGCGTGTGGTCAATGCTATGTTCCAGCAGCCAGCCACTACTTTATATAAAGAAAAAGTATGGCAGCTTAAAATGATGCTCGGTCGTAATCGCAAGCTTGCGTTAAGAAAAGCCAAGCAAGCCAGTACGGCATTTGGCAAGCGCCAGTTCCGCTAAATATCTTTTACTAATTATGCCGCTATGCTGACGCTCAGACCTATTTTGACAAATTATTGTGATTGTTTTTAGTTGTTATTGTTTGTTTTATTCACGTCATACCTCTATTGAAATGTGAGGGGATAGTACGATATAACACTGTCCACTTGCGCCGCTGTATGCAAATGTGCACTAATGGTGGCAATGACCCTTGTTTTCAGTATTGAGTAAAGACTAAATATTAAAGACAATGGAAGCCTGAATAATACAATAACAATCACTAGGGTGTATTGAAACTTTATAACGATTCAATACACCCTATATAAAATGGTCTGAATATGTCTGCTCCAAAATCCTCTCTACCCAATCGACCCATTGCTTCTGAGCGCGTACGCTCTGCTGATTTGCCTGTTGCATGGATTATGATGCTTGGACTTATCGTGGCAGTGGGGCCATTGTCTATTGATATGTATCTGCCTGCATTACCATCGATGGCAGATGACTTTGGCGTATCCACAGCCTTTATGGCCAACTCTGTTCCTGCCTATTTTTTAGGCTTGGTATTTGGCCAGTTATTTTACGGACCATTTAGTGATCGTGTCGGTCGTGTTAAGCCTTTATATATCGGTATGACGCTATATGTCATCGCCTCCATTGTTTGTGCGACTACTAATAACGAGTATGTATTGTTTGTTGGGCGGACGATGCAAGCGCTTGGTGCGTGTGTCGGCGCAGTGGTCACTCGTGCTGCGATTCGCGATCGATTGACTGCTAAGCAAACCGCAAAAGCCTTTTCTATTATGATTTTGGTGATGGGTTTAGCGCCGATATTAGCCCCATCGCTTGGTGCGCTATTTCTACAGTTTTTTAGCTGGCACTCTATTTTTTGGTTTTTGGCTGCTTTTGGCACGTTGAATTTATTACTCACAAAGTTTTTCTTCTTTGAAACGTTGACGGAAGAAAATCGTAATGTACGTCCTGCAAGAGAAGTACTGAGTCAATACTGGGACTTATTAAAAGACCCGACGTTCAATTATCCAGCGATTGGTGGCGGCCTGCTGATGGGGGCGATGTTTGTTTATATCAGTTCAGCCTCTGAGCTGATTATGGATACCTATGGGGTATCCGCAACCCACTTCGCTTGGCTATTTGGGATGAATGCTGCTGGTTTTGTGGGTTTGACTCAGCTGAATCAGTGGCTTACCAATCGCTTTCGTATTTTGAGTATTTTGCGCTTTGGTGCGATGATGCAGGTTATTTCTGCAGGCGTGCTATTTGTAATAGGTCTATTTTTGGGTACTGATGCTTGGCTTCCACTGGTACTGGCTTGTATTTTCTTCTGTATCGCAGGCTTAGGTCTTACTCAGCCAAATGCTTCTGCTATTGCGCTGGCCTTTCAAAAACGCCGAGCGGGCATGGCAAGTGCGCTACAAGGCTCGCTCATGTTTTCAGTCGGTATCTTTGGTGGATTATTATTAAACCTATTTCCAGTTAATCCCGTACTCAAAATTGGTATTGCGATGTTCGCTTTAATGAGTCTTGGCTGTTTTTTAATTTGGCAGATAGATCGTAATTTAAATTTGGACGATGCGGAGTAAGCCAGAGACTTTATAATTCTTGCACTAGCATCTTAAAAGGCATTCTTACATTGATTATGTAGGGATGCCTTTTTTGTACTTTTTATTTTATTTTTTGCATAAAACTGCTCATAAAACAAGGCCCTATTATAAGTTTTCAGTTATATAAATAGACTTATGTAGGCCTTTAATATCCTTTGTTTGCCATATATAACAAATTGTGGTTAATAACCAAACATAATTATTGCAATCGCAAAGGTAGGCAAGTATTATCCACGTAACTTTCTGTAAGTAAATATTGTGAAGATATTACCTAACCTTTCTAAATTGTCATTTATTGATATATATAACGTAAAGTTTAAAGGATGAATTATGAAGCAATTATATAAACTATTGCCAATTGTATTTAGTATAGGACTGTTTGGGTGTAGTAACTCTACCACTCAAGAGAATGTAAATAAGAGTAATGCTAAAGATAATAAAGATACCTTTGTTAGTAAATTACCTGATACTGCGCCCACATTAAAGGTTGCGACTACAGGTACGACGCCGCCATTTTCGTTCCAAGATGACTATGGCAATATGCAAGGGATTGACATTGACGTCATTCGAGCTATTGGTGAGGAACAAGGCTTTAAAGTCGAGTTTTACAAAGAAACGTTTCAAAATATGTTTGATAGTGTGGAATCAGGTAATCGCGATTTGGCATTAGCAGGTATTTCTTATAAAGATGAACGCGCGGCGAAATATGGCCTATCGAAACCTTATTTCTTTAATCCATCAGCAATTATGTATTCTAACGATAAGTTAAAAATAAGTAGTTTAGAAGACCTAAAAGGCATGCATGTTGGTGGTATGGAAAATGGGAAGTCAGTCGATCAAATAAAAGCAGTTGGCACCTACGGGGAGCTGTCTACCAGAGAGACTGCTTTCTTATTATATGAAGATTTGATGCAAGGGAAGGTTGATGCCATTCTCCATGATGCCCCTATTTGGCAGTATACGGCAAAAATCCATCCTGAATATAAGGTCACTATCGTGCCTTATGAAGGCGAAGATGTGCCTGAAGCACAGCAAGTGATAATGATGGCAAAGGGCAATAATGAGCTTATTAAAAATGTTAACGAAGGTATTACTAAGCTTAAGACAAAAGGAACGTTCAAGACAATTGAAGAGCAGTGGTTAGGTGAGAGCATTCCAGCTATTGATAGCACTTCTGCTACTACTCAGCAACTGAACTAAGGAATTCTGAAGATGGCAACTACCCCTAATGTTGACAATAAGCGCTATCAAAATTTAATTATTTCAATTGCACTTTTTTTATCGCTAATTGGTGCTTTGCTAGCGTTTACCTTTTATACCTCAAGCTTATTAGAAAGAAACACGGTATTAATTGATCGAACCAACCAAGTCGCGAATAGTGCACAAGCTGTAATTAAAGATTTGTTCGATTTAGATAATAGCTATGGCGAAGATACAAACTCTCCGCATATTCAGCGTGTTTTAGAGCGTTTGGAACAAGATACGGCACTGATTACTAGCTCAATTTCAGCTCTTGAACAAGGCGGTACTATTACCAGCGTTGAAGGCAAAAGCTACGATCTTCCAAAGGTGAATAGTGAGTCTCAAGTTAAAGTTGCGGAAGCTAATCAAGAATGGAGGCTTTTAGAGCCTAAAATTCAGGCATATCTAAAAGATGCTGATAACGTGATGGTCGACTCTTCAGATAACCTGACTCAAGCGGTTGAACAGGCGAAGACTTCAAGTTTATTTATTAACGACTCGCTAGACCAGCTTACTGATGAGGTGTTTATAAACGCTGAACGTCAAGCAAACACTATTCGTCTGATTCAGATATTGGGTGTTGCAGCTATTTTTGCTTACTTCTTGATATTCGTATTCTTCTTTGTACGTCGTTTGCGTGAGACGGATGCTGAAGCATTTGCCGCTCGTCGCGAGACGCAAGAAATTATGGAAACGGTCAGTACCGGTCTATTTTTGCTTGATAAAGACTTAAATATTGGTCAACAGCATTCTCGTGCATTAAATGACATTGTCGGCTCAGACAGATTGGCAGGGGAAAACTTTACCAATGTCTTGCGTGGTCGTATTTCTGATAAAGATCTGAAAACTACACAGCAATTTATTGAGCAGCTTTACAATCCACGCGTTAAAGAAAAATTGGTAGATTCTCTGAATCCGCTACATAAAGTGATGCTGCATAATACGTCTGGAGACAAAGCCCAGAACAGTCGCTTCTTAGACTTCAAGTTCTCGCGCGTTTATGATAACAAAGATATTGCTCGTATTTTGGTCAACGTCAACGATGTATCAGATGCCGTATATTTAGAGCAGCGTCTAGAAAAAGAGCGCTCGCAAAATGATATGCAGATCGAGATGCTCACCACTATCTTGAATGTAAATCCTAAGATTATTAATGAGTTTATTGATAATACGCAGATGCACATTGAGAAGATGAACAATATCTTGAAAAATCCTGGTAGCTCTCAATACGAGCTTGAAGGCAAGCTAAAAGCCATCTATCGCGAAATGCATAGCTTAAAAGGTGAGGCATCTGCGCTAAAACTGCACAGCTTTACTAAAATTGCCTCAGATGCGGAAGACAAACTGCACGCATTGCAAAACCAAGGTCAATTATCTGGTAACGATTTCTTGCCATTGGCCGTACATTTGGATGACTTGTTAAGCTTATCAAATACCATTGCAACGTTAGGTGAGCGTATCAACCGCTCAGCACCAGCAGCCGCAAAATCTAGCGTATCAGCAGCAATTTCTGAAAGTCAGTCAATTGCCAGATCGGCTACCAGCTCAAGTAATGGCATGGCCACTGATGGTGGTTTGGACATCAATTTGGGTAGTGATGCAGACGATGCAAATAATGATCACTTGGTTTTTTATAAAGACTTTGCAGATGATATCGCAACTAGGCAAGGCAAACAGGTCACGCTCAAAAGCCTGACATTAACCCAAGCCAATATACCAGAGCATCTGGTAAAGCCGATTAAAGAGATTAGCATTCAGCTACTACGTAATGCTGTGGTACATGGTATTGAAGCGCCAAGTGTTCGTCAGACGACGGGTAAAGCAGTCGTCGGTACGATTGATTTAGAGGTGCAAGACAGTGGCGCAGATGTGACGCTGATTGTGCAAGATGATGGTCAAGGTATTGATTATGACAGCATTCGTGCCAAGTTAAGCAGTGATGGTCGTTTTAGTACGGAAGAAGCTAGCCAGCTCAGTCAGGGCGACTTGCTCAAGCAACTATTTGTATCGGGTTTCTCTACCCGAGACGACGCGGATGAAGATGGCGGACGCGGTGTCGGTCTCGATATTATCAAAGCAAAAGTAAAAGAGTATGGTGGCAAGCTGAATGTAAACAGCGAATTTGGTCAGATGACACGGTTTGTGGTTACTTTACCCAAAGCTTAATTAACAACAGTAGGTATATTGTCAAGGACGACAAACACTTCATTAAAGGTAATAGATCAGTTATGCATAAGTTAATGATTGTTGATGATTCAAATATTATTAGAAATCGTATTCAACGCGCGTATGATTCAGGGCAGTTTATGCTGGTTGCGACGGCAACCAGTGGCGTCCAAGCCATTGAAAAGTTCAATGTCCATCGTCCTGATGTAATCACTATGGACTTGACCATGCCACAAATGGACGGGCTTGAATGCATTGAGAAAATCATTGCGATTGACCCTGAAGTACGCATTTTAGTGGTGTCAGCACTGTCTGATAAAGCCACTGGCATTGAAGCATTGTCGTTGGGTGCCAGCGGATTTTTGTGCAAGCCTTTCTCAGAAGATGAGCTTGTAGAGTCTTTGTATGAGCTAATGCAAGACTAAACCATTCAACGACTTAAGTAGATGTCATTATGAAAGAACAAAAGCTACAGATTTTTTTAAGTATTATTAGTAACTATTTTAATCAGTTTGGGGGCGAGGAGCTTGTCGCTGACACCCCATATCTGTTAGAGAATAAACAGCCAAAAGTCCATGATTATACGGGTGTGATCGGTATATCGGGTGGACAAAAAGGCGTGGTGTATTTTTCGGCAACTCGTCAGTTATTGTCCGCTATACTGGATAGCATGGGTGAAACGGATAAAAGCGATGAGAATTATATCGATTTGGCTGGTGAAGTGGCCAATACAATCGCTGGTAACGCGCGTAAAGAGTTTGGCTCAGAGTTTCATATTTCTGTGCCGTTTGTATTTAAAGGCTCTCCACAAAGTATTGTGTTGCCGAATGATGAGCGTTCTTTTATCATTCCCATCACTTGGAACTCGCAGATAGGCGAGATTGTGGTCTGTTTGCAGGATTAACGTTGCTGCCACCGCGTCATAAAGATGGATATTAATATATTATGGTTAAAGTAGAAAAATTGGGTGTGTTTCTGAGCTCAATCAATGCATTTTTTGCACAAATTGATGGCTCGGAAGTGTCCATTGATACCCCTTATTTAAATCATAACAAGAGTGCTGTTGGTTATGATTATAGCGGCGTTATCGAGATATCAGGGCCTATTGAAGGCTGTGTGTATGTGAGTGCGCCAAGCGTGATGTTGCGAGAGGTCATAAAAGTGATGGGCGAGCCTGACTCATCGATCACGATGATGAAAGATCTGCTCGGTGAGATGGCCAACACTATCTCTGGTAATGCTCGTACTGAGTTTGGCTCAGAGTTTATTATCTCGCCGCCGCATATTGTTGAGAGCGCACCAAGCGTGTCTTATTTGCCAAAAGATCGCCAAAGTTACGTCACGCCATTTACGTGGCGTGGGTATAAAGCGGTCATTGGTATCTGTATCGCTTAATCTACAGCTGCTCATTTATTCAGTATAAAGAACGACGTTAATGCGTCGTTTTTTTATGCGTTATCATCTACTTAAACAGCATAATAGCGCTAGCAGTCGCTAAGCATTATGTGATAAAATACAGCCCAGCTATTTTTATCACATCGTATTTTTACGTTCAAACGATAGCTAAATTTTTTAAACCAACCCATCAACCAATGACACACACATCATGGCAAAAAATTGCTGGGTGTTTGGCGACTTGATTAATTTGCAAAAAAGTTAGTGCTGCCACAATGAGCATTAACCGTTAGCAGATGCGTGTCGCTAGATAGGCAGTTTTTGTGATGTGGAGGCATAACCCAACCAATAGGAATTTCACATGTCTACAAAGAATCCAACCAAAATCGAAATGCGCGACTTACTACAAGCCGGCGCTCACTTTGGTCACCAAACACGTTTTTGGAATCCAAAAATGGGACCATACATCTTTGGTGCCCGTAACAAGATTCACATCATTAACCTTGAGCACACAGTAAAAGCGTTTAACGAAGCATTGACTTACGTTAACGGCTTAGCTGCAAAGAAAAACAAAGTATTGTTCGTAGGTACTAAACGCGCAGCAAGCGGTATCATCGCTGAGCAAGCAGCACGCGCTGGCATGCCATACGTTGACCATCGCTGGTTAGGTGGTATGTTGACTAACTGGAAAACACTTCGCCAGTCAATCAACCGTCTAAAAGAGCTAGAAAAGCAAGCAGAAGACGGTACTTTCGCCAAGCTTACTAAGCGTGAAGCGTTAGAGCGTACTCGCGATATGGAAAAACTTGAGCGTTCACTAGGCGGTATTAAAGATATGGGCGGCCTACCTGACGCAATCTTCGTTGTAGACGTAGATCATGAAGCGATTGCTATCAAAGAAGCTAAAAATCTAGGTATCCCAGTTATCGGTATCGTTGATACTAACTCTAGCCCAGATAACGTTGATTACATCATCCCAGCAAACGATGATGCTATCCGTGCTGTGACATTGTATGTGACTTCTATGGCTGATGCGATTATCGCTGGTAAAGAATACGCACAGACTCAAGCGGGCGGCAAAGCTGAGCAAGAAGCACCTGCTACTGAAGAAGCACCAGTTGAAGCCAAAGCAGAAGAAGCGGCGACTCCAGCAGAATAATTGGCTGACCCAAAAGGTTTAACTTTGTAAGGATAGCTTGATAGTCACACTATCTGCATCCATATAACGTTATTAACAGCGTATAAGCTCACACGTATAAGCTCACAATAGGCATGATGTAGTTTTACTCGTCATGCCTTATTGTTGATGGAACACTCGTCAATAAGCGAGTATTATCGCTTATAGTTGCCCTCGTGATGCACAATATCTGTCATTACAATGATGTCTGTTATCACGATCAACCATGAGTGCTTCCATTACTATAAGAGCGATATAGTACCAATAGATAGCAAAGATATATCTCATAGAAATTAAGCACTCCCATACATAATAAAAGGTAACTCTTATGTCAGAAGTAAAAGTATCTGCCAAAATGGTAAAAGAATTGCGTGACCGTACTGGTCTTGGCATGATGGAATGTAAAAAAGCGTTAGAAGAATCAAACGGCGATGTAGAAACTGCCATTGATAACCTACGTAAATCTGGTCAAGCCAAAGCAGCTAAAAAAGCGGGTAACATTGCAGCTGATGGCGCTATCATCATCGCTCAAGGCGACAACAAAGCATTCTTGTTAGAAGTGAACTGCCAAACTGACTTCGTTGCAAAAGACGAAAACTTTACGGCATTTGCAGAAGCAGTAGCGAACATTGCATTAGAAAACAATGTGACTGACGTAGCTGCTATCGCTGACTTGCCATATGGCAATGGTCAGACTGTTGAAGAAGCTCGTGTATCTTTGGTACAAAAAATCGGCGAAAACATCCAAGTACGCCGCGTTGAAGTATTGGAAGGTAGCAACCTTGCTTCATACCGTCATGGTTTACGTATCGGTGTTGTGGTATCTTTTGAAGGCGGCAACGCAGATACTGGCAAAAACCTTGCCATGCATATCGCTGCGTTTAACCCAGTTGCGGTTGATGACGAAAGTGTCGATGCTGATTTATTAGCACGCGAAAAAGACATCATCGAAGCAAAAGCTCGTGAGTCTGGCAAGCCTGATAACATCGTTGAAAAAATGATCGAAGGTGGCCTACGTAAGTACCTAGAAGAAGTGACTTTATTGCGTCAGCCATACGTTATGGACAACGAGAAGAAAGTTGGTGATGTATTAAAAGCTGAAGGCGTAAAAGTACTTGCTTTCAAACGTCTAGAAGTTGGTGAAGGCATCGAGAAAAAGCAAGAAGACTTTGCTGCTGAAGTTGCTGCAACACAAGCACTGGCTAACAAGTAATTTTTAAATTTTGCTAAGAAGAAAGGTGAGTGCTAAGCTTTTTGGTCTGGTACTCACCGATCAGCTTTATTATTAATCTTGTATCGAACTCAAAAAATATGACAAGATAGATTATGAATTAATAGATAAAGCCTCTTAGCACAAAAAAGCCCGTTAATATAATTAACGGGCTTTTTTACGTTTGGATTCAACGGTTCATGTAGTCTTCATTTTAGCGTAGCGCATCATATGCTGAGTTGGCATAGCTGGCACTATTGCTATTACTGCTGGTACCATAGCTGACGTTTTGTAAGCCGCTACTGAGACTAGGATTGGCGATTTGATTACTAGCGTTCATGGTACTGCCTGATAGCCCTGAATCGTTTTTATACAAGCTATGGTAACGGCTCATGACATTTTTGACATAGTTACGGGTTTCCTTAAAAGGCGGGATGCCGTTATATTTATCAACGTTACCTTCACCCGCATTATAGCCCGCAACCGCAAATTCTACGTTGTTATTAAAACGCTTCATCAGCCATGCAATATATTTAGCAGAGCCTTCGATATTATCTGCAGGATTCCAAGGATTGCTAACTTTGAAGCGTCGCGCAGTCGCTGGCATTAGCTGCATGAGACCTTGCGCACCGACAGGTGAGCGTGCATTTGGGTTAAAGGCGGATTCGCTATGCATCATTGCTTTTATAAGCCCAGGATCTACGCCATGACGCTGAGCTGAGGCGCGAATATAACTGTCGTATGAGTTGCGGCTTCCGCTACTGCTGGCAGAGCTACTACCGTAATTACTGCTGCTATTGTCACTACTACCGTCATACATTTTAGAATCTTTGTAGTAGGTGACTTTTACCTTTTTGGTGAATTTGTCAAAATTACCACTTGGATTGACGTTAGTGAGTAAGACTTGTCCGCCTTTGTCTTTGTAAATATACATATTACCTGCTTGAGCAGCAACAGATAGAGATAGGCTGGATAGGGCGACAGCGGTCAATAAAACAGGAGACAAGCAGCGAGTCACTAAGGTTGTAACATTTATCATAGGGTTATCACTTTTCATCGAGTAATAGCAAATTGCTTTGCCTATAGGCGCGTCGTTCTGCGCATTTAAGCGGTTATCGTGCTGGTAGGATTTTATCGCTGTAAACGATATAGCACCCTAGCAAAAACCACGTCTAACTAGAAACCACTCGCATTGGATACAAAAAATAATAGTTGCTTACTATAACATATAATAACTTTTCGACGCATACGATTATCAGCACAAAGTATAAAAGTCATTTTTAATTTGTAAAAAAATCAACACACTAACGTTTCTAAGTATGCTGATTGAGTATCGGCTTTACTGTTTTTAGGCGTGTATGCCACGTGAGTATTCTGGCTGTGGTAATAACTGAATTATGAGAAATAAAAGCTATTTGGAGCACTGGAAAGCTTCTTTGAACAGGGTTATATAGAAAGTGCACTGATAAAAATAGGCACCCAAACGGCGGTGACCAGCCCATTTACTGCCAATCCAAATGCCGCATAACGCCCAGCAGTGTGGCTAATTTGCCATGCTTCGACGGTACCAAAAGCATGCGCTGCCAATCCAAGTGCTAAGCCCTTGGCGCGGTCATCATCGATACCGCGAAATAAGAAGCGCGCCAAAGTACCACCGATAAGCCCTGAAACAATAATAATTAAGTTCGCCATGGCTAGTGGTGCTTTAATTAAATCTGCGACACTCAGACCGATTGGTGTGGTCACTGAACGCGTTGCGAAAGCGAGTATAGTGTCGTGACTTAATGAAAATAAATAAGCCAATGACATCGGTAGCAATGCACCAACCACACTTGCAAGGATGACTATGAGAGTAAGCTTTTTGACTGGCAGACCTTTAAAGTTCATTGCTGCTAATGGTACTGCCAATAATACGGTGACATATCCCAATAGGTGATCAAATACAGGTTTTGCAACATCGTAATAATCGTTGTAATCCCATTGTAGGATAAACAAAAATAAGAGAACAAGCGCCAACGCCGTAATCACCATCGGCAGCCATGAGAGCTTACGTGCCAGTACACGAGCAGTCACATGAGCGATTAGCGTTAATAATATCGCTGCAAAGGTTGCCACAAACACGTTATCAAAAGTCATTGCATTTCCTTGTTCATGCAGCTCATAGCTGTCCTTTGTGCTCTTCAACGGTGGTGCTATCGATGCGAACATCGTGATTGAGCGAACGGTTGGCAAGTATGGCAAGTCCCCAAAGCGGTATGAGTGTGCTAATCATCATCGTCAGCATAACGCCCCAAAGCTCATCACCTAAAGCAAATAGCAGTAAGCCTGCACCTGCAGACACGGGCAAAAAAGCAAAACCGCTATCCACCAATAAAGTGTTACTGGCTTGGGTGAGCCAACTGGGCAACCCTTTAAGTAATCGCCATGCCATCAAAATAAAGAACATGGCGACCAGTCCAACGATGTTGGCAGCCTTTTCTATTCCTGCTAATTGACAGATGATAACGGCTGATTCACGAACCACGATGACCATCGTGAGTGTCAGGATTAATGCAAGCCATAGCGGCAAATGGGCGGAATGAGTAGATTTCATAAGAAATACTGGCCGATTTAGAAATAGATAGGATAGGAGCCACAAAATAGGTAACCGCACTCTAATAAGTGTGTTCTATCTATCAATGATATGAATATTGGTTGAACCTATAGCCGATGATTATATAGAGAGTAGGCAAACTAATAAAGCTTATAGCATATCGTCAGTGCGATTATAAATAGCAACAGCGTTAAGCTCGCTTACTATAATGGTTGTATCATTTGCGCTAGGCTACCTTGTGTTCACTTTAAAACACATAGGCTATGGTAGCGCGTTTTCGTGATCGGGTAACCTATAAAATTTAATGCTATATGCCAAAAAAAAGGATGATATCAATGGACATCATCCTTTTGTCTTTTATAAAGCTATTTTACAGATTCAGTCATTTATATCTTTGAGTCAGGAATTTCCACTTCTACTGCTAATTCCTCTGATTTGGCGGCTTCAGAATTGAGCGCATCAAAATCATCAAACGCTTTTTCTTCTGCCTCGGTCATCGTCGGCTCTTCAACCTCGTCAGGCTTTTCGAAGTCTTCAAGTACTGGCATCAATAATGTGGCTTGTGCTAATGGCAGTACATCTAAAGGCTCTAAATTGGCCTGACCCAGTAGTTGCCTTAGCGTATCGCTTGGCAAGCGAATCGTTAAACACTCATGCCCGCTGTCATCGTAGCTCTCTTCCTGAATAACACCCAGCTCATATAAGGCGTTTTTTAACTGACCTGCATGATAAGGTAAGGTCAACTCAAAGGTGGTAAGTGTACCAGTCAGTAATTGTTGGACGGCTAACGACAACGCTTCCATACCTAGATTTTCTCTAGAAGAAACATAGACGCGATTGGGTTGTCCTTCGCTAGCATAACCAATATGCGCAGGCTCATCTGTCAAATCAATCTTGTTGTAGACATTGAGCACTGGTACATCATTATCAATCTCTGCTAATACGTCTTTAACCGCTTGAATTTGCTCATGCATATCTTCACTAGAAGAATCGATAACGTGTAGCAATAAATCTGCTTCCAAGGTTTCTTCTAATGTCGCATGAAAGGATTCGACCAACTCATGCGGGAGATGACGGACAAAACCTACCGTATCGACTAAAACAACACGACCAACACCCTGCCAGTCTAAACGGCGTAAAGTAGGATCTAGCGTGGCAAATAGTTTATCCGCTGCATAGATATTTTCGTCGACCAAGCGGTTAAATAGTGTCGATTTACCAGCGTTGGTATAACCGACAAGCGAAATTGTCGGCACATCTGATTTTTGGCGACGGGCTCGACCTTGCGCACGTGTCTGTCTGACCTTCTCGATTCTGCTTTTAAGCTGATTCACGCGCACTTGTAGCAAGCGACGATCGGTCTCAAGCTGGGTTTCGCCGGGTCCACGTAGACCAATACCGCCTTTTTGACGCTCCAAATGCGTCCAACCTCGTACCAAACGCGTCGATAAATGGTTGAGCTGCGCCAGCTCTACTTGTAGCTTACCTTCATAAGTACGGGCACGCTGCGCGAAAATGTCCAATATCAAACCCGTACGATCCAGTACGCGACATTTGACCAAGGCTTCAATATTACGCTCTTGTGATGGCGATAAGCTATGGTTAAATAAGACGATATCCGCATCATGTTCGCGTACCAATTCTGCTATTTCTTCTGCTTTACCGCTACCAACGAAGTATCTGGCGTCGGGTCTTTGGCGTGAGCCTGTGACTAAAGCCAAACGATCAGCCCCTGCTGAGTCTGCTAACAGCTCAAATTCACCTAAATCATCAGGATCTTGAATTTGACGGATGTCTAAATGTACTATAATGGCGCGCTCGCCACCTTCGTGTCTTTCAAAATAATCCAAAGAGTATCACCTATTTAATAAAGTAAATATATCGCTATTATCCATTCAGTAAACGTCGATATAGCGTTCATATGACCATATATATGTGGTCTCATCACTTAATATTAAAGCGTTCTAGCACAATTAACGAGGGTTTTATGTTACAGCGTAAATGAAAGCCATAGGCAAATCAGTGAACGCAGCAGAACTGGTTGAATAAAAAGCAACTCAGTGAACAAATCGTCACTGACTGAATAAATTTTGTTATACTCATGGCGCTTGTTTACGATATATAATCATAAGTTTTTAACCACGAGGGACACAGATGAGCCAATCTAAGTCAGGCTTCTCACTCAGACAACAGTTGGGGCGCGGCAAACAAATTGCTGGCATGACCACTACTATCGCTGGTGGATTGCGCGCCGCCCAACGTATTGGTGCATTTAAGCAGCCACCACGCGAAAAATTGCCACGCTATATTCAAGCCTTTTGCCGCAAAATGGCAGGCTCTTTTGGCGTCAAGGTTGTAGCAGTCGAGCGGGTAGAGCAGCACCACGGATTATGGGTATCCAATCATGTGTCATGGATGGATATCCCTGTGGTGGGTACATTGAGTCCTGCTTTTTTCTTATCCAAAGCCGAAATCGGTGAATGGCCTGTATTTGGTAAGCTGGCTCATGCAGCAGGCACGGTATTTATCGAGCGTGGTTCCGGTGATGCAGGGTCGGTCGCCGCCCAAATTGCCAGTTTTTTGACCAAAGGTTTCTCGGTCATATTCTTCCCTGAGGCGACCACCACCGATGGTAAGAAAATCAAGCGTATTCATGGTACGTTGCTACAAGCAGCGATAGATGCTGACGTGCCTGTACGCCCGCTGGTAATTGCTTACGTCAATAAAGACGGCACGTTAAGTGAAGAGTTGCCTTATTATGGCAAGCTTACGATGAAAGAGAGCCTAAAAAAGGTACTCGATACGAAAGATGTGACCGCCTATGTATTACCACTTGAGCCAATAGATCCTAAAGGGTTGAGCAAAAGTGAATTGACGGATTTGTTACAAGCCCGCATGCAAGAAGGTTTGGCAGAATTACATTCGCGAGTTTTAACGAAAGTCGCTAAAGTATAAAGCGGTGACAGCTTAATAGTTGCGAATATTTAACACGCTCTAATAAAAAAGGCGCAAATCGCTCAGTTTATAACTGCGATTTGCGCCTTTTTTGTTTACTAAATACTCAAACATTAATTTGTAAATGCTTTACCTATATCAAACTAAGGTGATGGATTGGGATGCTGTGTATGCACCGCTTCAATCGCTTCTAATACTTCTGAGCTTAAGATTAAATGGATACTATCGATGTTGGATTTTAGCTGCTCGATCGTAGTAGCGCCAATAATGTTACTGGTGACAAATGAGCGTGAGTTAACAAAAGCTAGTGCCATCTGTGCCATATCTAAACCTGCATCTTCTGCTATTTTGGCGTATTGAGCAGTGGCTGATAGCGCTTGTTCATTGGTATAGCGCGCAAAGCGATCATACATCGTGAGTCGCGCACCAGCTGGGCGTTTGCCATCAAGATATTTACCAGATAAGACACCAAAGCCAAGCGGTGAATAAGCCAGTAGACCCACATTCTCACGGTGCGTAATCTCGGCCATAGCGACTTCATATAAGCGATTTAGCAGACTATAAGGATTTTGCACCGTGATAGGGGCGATCAAACCATTTTTATCGGCCTCCCATAGATAGCGCATCAGTCCCCAAGCGGTGTCGTTCGATAGTCCATAAGCGCGAATACGCCCTTTTTTAATCTCATCATTTAACGCTTGAATGGTCTCTAGAAATGGCGTCAAATCATCTAATGGTTGCGATGCCATCTCTTCGGTATAGCCAAGCTGACTAAAAAAATTCGCCTGACGTTCGGGCCAATGCAGCTGATAAATATCAATATAATCGGTCTGCAAACGCTGAAGATTACCATCGATGGCGCTGCTAATATGTTCGGCATTAAAACGCGTTTGCCCATCACGCAAAAAATCCATCGGTGATATTTTGCTAGCAAGGATAACTTTATCGCGCTGTTTGGTTTTATTAAACCATGTACCCATGAAACGTTCTGTATCGCCTTGCTTGTCCTTATCTGGCGGCGATGGATACATCTCCGCCGTGTCCCAAAAATTCACCCCTTCGCTTAGCGCCATGTCCATTTGTTCATGTGCTTGGATCTCGGTATTTTGCTGTCCCCATGTCATCGTGCCTAAACAAATCTTAGAAACTTTTTCATTGAGTTGTGGCAACATTTGATATTGCATATGAATGTCCTTTGTAAATGTATTTTTATAGCTGACAGTTTTTTAAGCGATTACATGAGCTTTATACCAGTGACACCAGGCGGGGTAACCTTAAAGATTTTTACTTTAAATAACAGGGATTGTCCGGCAAGGGGATGGTTAAAATCCACTTCGACTTGATCGTCATCGATTGCACTAATCGTACCCGGCAGCGTGTTTTTGCCTTTATCTTCGAATTCTACCATCATGCCGATTTCTGGATTATCAGCGATTAACGCAAACTGAGTACGGCTGAAATGTTGGATGTTGTCAGGATTCCAATCGCCAAATGCCTGCTCCGGCTCAAGGTGGGCAGAGCGCGTGTCACCTGCGCGCAGGTTCATTAATACCTGCTCAAAGCCAGGTAACAAACTTTCATCACCAATGGTGAGCGTCACAGGCGCATCACGGCTAAAAGTAGAATCAATCATCGTACCGTTCTCTAGTGATACTTCAAAGTGCAGCTTTACAAGGCTGCCAAAAGTGATACGGGTGTCTTCATTGGGATTGATAAATTGTGAGTCGGTCATAGTCAACAGCCATTTATTACGGGATTAGGAATTGGTTGGGCAAATAATATAAGAAATGATAAGCCATCTTGGAGAGTATGTAAGCGTAAATAGTGTAACGCAAATAGTGTAATATATTTGGCAATTCTAAGAGCAGGCAGGGGTTTTATGGTAAATAAACAACAAGGTCACATTAAAAAGTGGCAAGACGACAAAGGCTTTGGTTTTATCGAAACACAGAATGGTGATTCAATATTCTTTCATATCAATGAGTTTAAAGCGCGTCGTCGCCCTGAGGTCGGTGAGCCCGTTGTTTTTACATTTGGGCAAGACAATCAAGGGCGTATGCAAGCAAAAGATGTACAAGAACTTAGCTTTGTGCAGCAAAAAATGACGCAAAAAAATCAGAAAATCCGTCAGCGTAATCACAAACGTAGCATGCAAGCGGACTTTGAAGCGGGACAAAAGAAACGTTTGTTCCTTGGTGTGGGCTTTTATGGCGTATTAATCTTGTTGGCTGCCATGAACAAGCTCAGCTGGCTGGTTGTGGGTTGGTATGTGGCCTTGGGTCTCATTACTTATATGATGTATGCCAAGGACAAAGCCGCTGCTCAGAATAATGATTGGCGCACACCTGAATCAACCTTGCATCTGCTAAGTGCGCTGGGCGGTTGGGTGGGCGCGATGGTTGCGCAAACGTATCTACGCCACAAGTCGCAAAAGCCTGAATTTCGAGTGGCGTATTATTTGACTGTCCTCATCAATATGGCGGGGTTATTGTTTATATTGACAGGAGGAAGCTTGAAATTTTTGCAAGGATTACTTGATTCTTTGGTATAAAAGCACTTGTTTATTTATCATAGTGAGCGGTGCAGTTTTGATGTTTAATGCTTAAGTCTAAAATAAACAGCTGATGAAATATCAAAGTTTTAGATCTTGAATGGCTGGTTGCCTTACGCTGGTATTTTGTGCGAGTATGATGAATTGTACGCAATAAGCACGATTTTTCAGAATAAACCTTAAATGGATTTTATTAATAATAAAAGGCGAACGTAAGTGATTACTTTATACAAATACACCCATCCAAGTCGCGCTGAAACGGTCATTTGGGCATTACAGGAGCTGGGCTTAGAGTATGGGACTAAAGAAATAGATGGCAAAAAAGGGGAGCAGCGAAGTCCTGAGTTTTTAGCCGTTAACCCCTTTGGTAAAATTCCTACCATCACACATGAAGGCAAACACTTTACTGAGTCGTTGGCTATTATTGAATATCTCAATGAGTTACACCCTGACAGACCTTTGATACCAAACACAGCAGATAAGAACTTCGCTGAGAAAAACTATAAACTTCGCCAAGTTATTTCATTTGGTATGATCGAGATTGAGAGTTATCTATGGATACTCACCAAAATCAAGGTATTAGACAATTATGAAAACTGGCCTGAGGGCACCGCTAACAACTGCATGAAGTGTATCCAAAAAGCCCTACCGATTGCTTATGCTTGGGTAGATGAGCAGGAGTATATAGCGGGGGACAGCTTTACGCTGGCAGACATTTATTATCAGCATTTGTTTTCATGGTTGAAGATGCTGGGCGTTGCGTTGCCTGAGCAGGTTCAAGATTATCTTAAAAAATTATCGAAGCGAGAGAAATTTCCTAAGAGATAATCAATCATGACTTTCAGCTGTTAAGAGTGGCATATAAGCGCAATACTCTATGCCAATAGCCTTTATCAGAAAAAATGATGAATAAAAAAGGTGGGTTACGACTGCGTAACCCACCTTTTTTATTTATAAATCTAACTATATTAATAATGCGATTTAAAATTATGACCGCGGCATTTCACGCTTTTTTTCTAAAAACAGCATGTCAATGACAATCAACGCCACACCGATACTAATGCCCATATCCGCAATATTAAAGATAGGGTAATGCCAGACATCAGCGTTGTGTACATGAATGAAGTCGATGACGTGACCATGTAGCAAGCGGTCAATGAGATTGCCAACCGCACCGCCGAGTACTAGCGCTAGGCCTGTCGATAGTAGCTTGGCTTGGCGCGGGGCTTTTATCAGATAACCGATTAAAAATAGCGACATTATCAATGCCAATCCCGAAAAAAACCACTTTTGCCAACCACCGGCATCTGCCAAAAAGCTAAATGCCGCGCCATAGTTGTATGCCAATGTCCAATTCAGAAAAGGTTCAATCACAGGTACTGGCTCATGAAAAGTCAGCTTAGTTTCAGCCAGCCACTTCGTCCATTGATCGATGATTAGCACGACCAACGATAGGAGATACCACGTAAACGCACGACGGCCATTCGCAATCATTTTTGGCGTCTTATTCAGACGACTTTTCGGTGTCGTTGAGCTGCCTGTGGTTGCATGAGCTGGTTCAGGTGATTTATCGACTTCACCATATGGCGGCTTGTTGTCTGATGATTCTGTTGAGTTAGGCGTATGGTTAGGCATAGTGGCGCACCTCACCATCACCGCTGACGTTAGTCACGCAGCGTGCGCATAATTCTGGATGTGCACTATCGGTACCGATATCATCACGGATATGCCAGCAGCGTACGCACTTGGTGCCAGTTGCGGCGCTCACATTGACCACTAAGTCTACTGATTCATCCGTGCTGGCGTCAGTTTGCTCATCTGTGCTTGTTTTATCGGCAGGAGCGTCGCTCATAGGTTTCAAAGTTGCGCTACTAGTGATTAGTACAAAGCGCAGCTCTTCACCCAGCTTGGCCAAGCTTTCATGCATTGCACCGTCAGCATATAGATTAACATCGGCAGACAAGTTAGCGTTGATGATTTTTTCACCACGTGCCGTTTCGATATGTTTATTGACCATATCCTTTGCCAACATGATACGTTGCCAGTCATCGTTGCTGATCGCGCTTAGCTCAAATTCTGGAAATTTATACCATTCTTCAGTAAATACATAACTGTCAGCGCCATGCAATACTTCCCACGCTTCTTGTGCCGTGAATGACAAAATCGGCGTAATCCAGCGAATGAGTGCCTGAACGATATGGTAAATCGCCGTTTGCGCAGAGCGACGCGGCTGTCCATCAGTCTGAGTCGTATATTGACGATCTTTGATAATATCTAAATAGAAACTGCCCAAATCTTGCGAACAGAACGCAGTAATATGCTGGGTGACTTGGTGAAAATCCATCGCATCGTAAGCACTGATGATTTGTGCTTGCACGGTTTGCGCGCGCTCAATGATGAATTTATCAAGGCTGACCAGCTCATTGATATAGACGCTGTTGGTCGCAGGATTAAAGTCATCGGTATTGGCAAGTAAGAAACGCAGGGTATTACGGATACGGCGATACATATCGATTGCGCCTTTAAAGACCGTTTTACCCGCGCTCATCTCATAACGATAGTCGCTTGATGCAATCCACAAACGCAGCATATCCGCGCCTGTTTTGTTGATCTCTTCCTGCGGCGTGATGATATTGCCGAGTGACTTACTCATCTTGCGACCGTTTTCATCAACCACAAAACCATGCGTCAGTACTTGCTTAAATGGTGGGCGACCGTACATGGCTTCTGAGGTCAATAATGAAGTCTGGAACCAACCGCGATGTTGGTCAGAGCCTTCCAAGTAGATATCTGCTGGGTTGGTCAATTCATCGCGTTGTTCAAGTACGGCAAAATGCGTCGTGCCAGAGTCAAACCAAACGTCTAAGGTGTCAGTTGCTTTATCATAGTCAGCGGCTTCCGCCCCTAAGAAATCTTCACAGCTGGCATCAAACCAAGCTTCCACACCGCCCGCATCGATTTTTTGTGCAGCGACTTCCATCAGCTCAAGCGTGTTTGGATGCAGCTCGCCTGTTTCTTTATGGGTAAAGAAAGTAATCGGCACGCCCCATGTACGCTGACGTGAGATACACCAATCTGGTCGACCCGTCATCATGGCTTCGATACGGTTTTGTCCCCATGCTGGTGTCCAGCTTACTGCTGGAATATCAGCAAGAGCACGCTCACGCAGACCTTTGGTTTCCATATTAATAAACCACTGCGGCGTTGCGCGGAAAATAATCGGCGACTTATGACGCCAGCAATGTGGATAGCTATGCTCAATCTTGGTATGACTGATTAGATGTCCATTGTCATGCAGTGCGGCGATGATTTTTGGATTGGCCTTATAAATGTGCTCGCCCGCAAATACCGCTGCGCTGTCCAGATAAACGCCCGTACCACTGACTGGGTTTTCAACGGGTAAGTTATATTTAAGACCGACGATATAATCGTCAAGACCGTGACCAGGTGCTGTATGGACGAGGCCAGTACCACTATCAGTGGTCACGTGATCGCCTAGGATTAATGGCACTTGACGGTCTGCAATCAGTGGATGCTGAGCGCGTAAACCTTCAAGCTCGCGCCCAGATACGGTAGCTAACACACCCTGATTACTAAGTTTGAGTTCCGTTAATGCCGTTTCAACCAAATCCGCGGCTAATAGCAAATTACCTTTTTCAGTCGCCACCACACTATAGTTATGCTCAGGATGTACAGAGATGGCTTGGTTAGCAGGTAATGTCCAAGGGGTCGTCGTCCAAATAACAGCGGCGATATTGCCCGCTACGTCAGCCAACGAGGCAACCTTATCGGTATCCAAAACATCGAAGCTCACATAGATAGCATCAGACACTTTATCTTGGTATTCCACTTCCGCCTCAGCCAGCGCAGAGCTACAGTCTAAGCACCAGTTGACCGGCTTCATACCGCGAGTCACATGACCATTGTCATAAATTTTGGCAAGGGCGCGTACGATGTTGGCTTCTTGGTGGAAGTTCATCGTTAGATATGGGTTGTCCCAATTGCCAAATACGCCTAGACGCTTAAAATCTGCCTTTTGCAATTCAATCTGGGTGCTCGCATATTCACGGCATAGACCGCGGAACTCAGTCGCCGATACTTTTTGACCGACCTTGCCAACTTTGGCTTCGACCTTTTGCTCGATAGGCAGACCATGACAGTCCCAACCAGGGACATAAGGCGCATCAAAGCCGGATAGTGTTTTTGACTTGACGATAATGTCTTTAAGTACTTTATTAACGGCGTGACCCAAGTGAATCTGACCGTTGGCGTAAGGAGGACCATCGTGCAAAATGTACTTGGTCGCCCCAGCACGCGCCTGACGAATTTTGCCGTACACATCATCCGCTTCCCAAGCAGCAAGCCAGTCTGGCTCGCGCTTGGCAAGGTTGGCACGCATCGCAAATGGCGTATCGGCAAGGTTTAGCGTGTCTTTATAATCCTGGCTTGGCGTATCAGTACTTTTATCAGTCATAGAAGGTGTCTTTTTAGAAGATGGATTAAAAATCGATGTAAAGTCAGATGTGACATTTAGGGTAATGCTTAGCTGGCTGCTTAACCGTTGATGATCGTTTTCTCACTTATAAGATATCGCTGTGCATCAACGTCATAAATATGCTTACGTCAATAATAAATGCTATCGAGACGAATGCAACATAAAATATGCTTATGGATAATAAAATACCGTGATGGCAATAAACTAAAAAGAGGCAATGAGATTGGCAGCTATTATATGACAAAAAGGCTAGGGTAAAAAGAGCTGGTCAGTATTGTCCTTATTTTAGCCAAAACCAATCATTTATATGAGTGATGCATCACCTATTGAATCATACGGATGGCAAGTGCCATTGTCTATCGATTGGACTCTAAATAGCAGGCTAAGCGTTAAAAAACGGATGATAACCATAAGCGCAATTTAAGCGACCATAAGGGTTGAATGCCCGTCAAACCTTGAGTCATCTCGCCATTCTTTAAGATGACATACGAAGGTGTCACTTGTCCTTGCCAATCAGCGAAGATGCTGCCTTCTTGATCATTTATCGTCGTAAAGCGATAGCTGTTTTTACTAAGGTAGCGGTGCAGCTCTTGGTCAGTGCCTGATTTAATGGCAATCGTAACGACTGGATAATCATTTGCGGCAGCAAGTTTGTCTATGGTCGGCGAGGTGATACTACAAATGGGACACCACGTGCCCCAAAAATACACCAGCGTTGGTTGTTCATTGCTCAGCGCCGCTAAGTCAACGACTTGCCCTTGATAATCGGTCAGTTGCAATTGCGGGTTGGCGGGCATGATAGGTTGTCGCCACCAATTAATAGCGGTATAAATAACAGCAAATACCAAGCCATATATGAGAAGATTTTTAGCGATAGACAACCCCTTTTGCTTGGGCGTTTTCTTTGGCTTTTTAATGGATTTTTCAGTATCAGTATCAGTCGTCATAATGGCTGCTTTTTTGCTATAGGTTTTGTATAAATGGCTTTGATAAGTGGTTGTTGATAGATAAAAATAAACGGCTGAAATGTCAGCCGTATTACTCATAAATTTTATTAAACCGTGTTCAGTGTTGGTATTTTAAAATGACTGATTAAGGTTTTTGCGCACGGTTTTGTAATGGGTCACCGAGCAAGACACTACCAGAGTTTTCGAGGCGCTCATCATCGCTTAGCTTACTGGCTGATACTTTAGATTTTCTTTTCCATTTCAAACTATACAAGTCGTCACGGCGATCAAGCAGATTATGTACCGAGCCTTCATTACGGACATGAATAAGCTTGTCTAGGTTCACATCTGAGAAGAATACCATCTCAGTGTTGGCGGTGGTTTCTGCCATGATCGCATCATGCGGGAAAGCAAAATCTGATGGCGAGAAGATAGAAGACTGCGCGTATTGAATATCGAGACTTTCAACCTGTGGTAAGTTACCGACCGAACCACAAATCATCACATAGCATTCGTTTTCAATCGCACGTGCTTGGGCGCAGTGGCGCACGCGTAGATAGCCGTTTTGCGTGTCTGTCCAAAATGGCACGAACAAGATATCCATATCATCAAGTGCCATGAGGCGGGCAAGCTCAGGGAATTCAACGTCATAACAGACCAAAATACCAATACGACCGGCATCGGTATCAAACACCTTAACCTCGTCACCGCCTTCGATGACCCAAGCGCTACGCTCATGCGGGGTAATATGGATTTTGCGCTGCTCTTCGACCGTACCATCGCGGCGGCACAAGTAACTTACATTATATAACGTATCGTCCTCGTCCAAGTACGGCATAGAGCCTGTAATGACGTTGACGTTGTAGCTGACCGCTAAATGCGATATTTCATTTTTAAACCATTCGGTATAACCGGCCAAAAATCGAATAGCGACGTTTTGATCCGTCGATTCACACAGACCCATCAACGGTGCGTTAAAGAACTCTGGTAAACAAGCAAAGTCAGAGTTGTAATCAGCCATAATATCGACAAAGAATTCGACTTGCTGCAGCAGCTCTTCAGGTGACTCGACTTCACGCATTTGCCATTGGATGCCACCAATACGCACCTCAGACTTACGAGTGTTTGGCTTATAATCTTGCGGCTCGTAATAAATATTTGCCCACTCAAGTAGAGTGGCAAAACCTTTAGATTGTTTATCGTCAGGCAAATAAGCCGTTAAGATACGCTTTACGATAAAGCCATTTGAGAGTTGGAAAGACAATGCAGAATCATGAATTTCACGAGCCGCGACGGCTTCAATATATTCGCCAGGTGTGAGATCTTGATGGTTATGATAGTTCGGGATACGACCACCAGCCAAAATAGCTCGGAAATTTAACTGGCGACACAGCTCTTTACGGGCATCGTATAATCGACGTCCTAGGCGATAACCACGGTATTCAGGGTCGATCAGCGCATCTAAACCGTAAATAGCATCGCCTTCAGGGTTGTCTCTGATAATCTCTTTATGACCAATCAAGTCGTCGTAGGTGTGCGGGTTAGAAAACGTGGCATAGTCAACACGCATAGATAATACGATACCAATCAATTGATCATGATCAAATAAAGCGATCTGACCTTCAGGGAAGGCATCGATTAAGGTATTGATAGTGTTCTTTGACCATGCACCGCCCAAGTTGACATAGACACGATCCATCAGTGCTTTTAATTGTGGATAGTCTTTTTTCTTGATTTCAGCGATGGTTAGATGAAAGTCGTCTAGTTTTTCTATTTTGCTCATAATGTTCCTGTTTTGGATCTTTATTAATTTTAGTGATATCAAATAGCATGCGTTGCCACAATTTGGTTGGCAATTTTTTGTGTAAAAAAAGTGATAAAAATATTCCAATCATAAAATATTACCGTTACAATCAATTATCATTGTATTTACAATAAGTTATGAAGATAATTTATCTTATAACTTCTGTCAGCTTTGGCGTTACTGACATGTTTTTTGAACCTCATATCATTTTAAAGTAGCTATAAATTTAAATTAGAGTGACTATAAATTGAAGTGACTATAAAATTTTTCATAATGTTCACAAACAGTCGTTGGGGTTAATACAAGCCAAGTGTTTGGTACAGCTTCTAACCTGAGGGTGTCAGTACAGATATTCTGTTAGCTTAACATTATTTTTAAATAGCATATCTTAGGGCGCTTCGTTTTGGTCTATTTGTTTTGCTGGTTATCATAACAAGCTACTCAAGTAATGACAGTTTAACGTGGTAACTATTTGCTACGTTTTTGTGAGTCGCTGTCTTTTTTTATTGGGGCGTCGTTGTGTTTGTTTTGTTTAGCCGTATTTAATCGGCTTTTTAGGATTGTTTTATTATGCCCTCAAGTCACAACAATAGAGTCAGTAGCTGGGATGAGATAGAAGACTCAGCGCTGGTTCAATTGGTGTATGTTAGTAGTTTGACGCTTGTCTCACGTTTAAGCGCCTCTATATTTGATGAAGTAGAATGTCATGCGCGTAACTATAATCAACAGCATGGCATTACAGGTACTCTATGTTATGGTAGTGGTCATTTTTTGCAATGCATCGAAGGTGAGAAAGCGCACGTATTTGCCTTAAAGCAACGCATATTTGCGGATAAGCGCCATAAGAATACTGAAATATTGCTGTTGCAGACGATAGAACATCGCCGTTTTGCGGATTGGCGTATGCGCTTATTATTTTTAGAGCGTTGGTTATGGTCACCAGCGAGCAAAAAGCAAGCCGCACAGTTATCGCCATATTTGCCATTTGCGCCGCATAATTGGTCGCCTGATCGTACCGAGAGTTTTTTACAAGTCATCAAAACCTTTGATACGCCGCCACATATTAAAGCAGCTGGTATTACCTATAATGCACTGGGCAACATGTTTCGTCATATCGCCGCCCCGCATCAAGCATTTTTAATCGTTCAAGGTGTTTTAAGTGTGTTATTAGTGGTAGCGCTAGTGTTGTTATTTTTATAGATAATCGCTTTTATAAGACAAAAAAAGACGCTAAACCATCACGTTTAGCGTCTTTTTCATACTCGCTTATTTATTACTTTAATTATTAAATAAGCACTTACATATCAAAAATCTTGCCACGGTTCATAATATTATTTGGATCAAAGACTTTTTTCACCTCTCGTAAGTACTCAATCTCAATCTCACTGCGGCTATATTGTAAATAAGGCTTTTTAGTCATACCGACGCCATGTTCGGCAGATACTGAACCGCCATATTTTTGCACCGTATCAAACACGTGTTTGTTGACGATTTGACACTCTGCGAAGAAATCATCTTTGCTCATGTTTTCAGGCTTTAGAATATTAAGGTGCAAGTTACCATCACCGATATGCCCGAACCAGCAAACCTCAAAGTCAGGGTAGTTGCTGCTGACGATGTGATCAATCTCGGTGATAAACTCAGGGACATAGCTTATCAGTACGGATACATCGTTCTTATAAGGGGTAAATACTGAAATGGTTTCAGAGATATATTCGCGCAATTTCCACAGCTCTTCAGCCTGTGCCAAGCTCTGGCTCATGACACCATCGACGACCCAGCCTTGCTCCATACAATGCTCAAATATTGCCATGGCTTTATCCATGATCGGCTCGTACGGCGCTTCGAACTCTAATAGCGTATAAAATTTGGTACGCGACTCAAATGGCTCTTGTACTTGACCGTGTGCCATCAATTTATCAATCGCCACATCATCAAAGAATTCAAAAGCGGTCAAATCAATCTTCGCTTGAAAGGCTGATAGCACATTCATCACATCATTAAAGCTGTCCATACCAAGTACCATGACATTTAAGTCTTGCGGCTGACGCTCAAGCTTGATTTGCGCGTGGGTGACAAGCCCAAGTGTGCCTTCGCTACCGATAAATAATTGGCGCAAATCATAACCCGTGGCGTTCTTGACCATACCGCGATTGAGCTGCAAGATATCGCCTTTACCAGTGACCACTGTCAGCCCCATGATCCATTGACGAGTCATGCCGTAGCGTATGACTTTGATACCACCTGCATTGGTGCCAATATTGCCACCGATTTGACTTGAGCCAGCTGAGGCAAAGTCGACAGGGTAGTACAAGTCTTTAGACTCTGCGAATGCTTGCAACTGCTGAGTAATGACGCCTGCTTCGACTTCAACTATTCGATCGGCCGGATAGAACTGTCCGATACGGTTCATTTTATCCATACTGACGACAATCTCGCCATTGGCGGCGACAGCACCAGCTGACAAACCGGTACGACCGCCACTTGGGGTTAAGACCACATTGTGCTCATTGGCAAGCAGTACAATCGCTTGTACTTGCTCAGTAGTCTTCGGAAAGACGATGGCAGCAGCAGCAGGCGCAAAATGCTTAGTCCAGTCTTTGCCCCAATGCTCTAAGCTCTCAGGGTCGGTTTTGATTTGGATGGCGTCAAACTGATGAACATCCATCAAAGTGCTCAAAATAGTTTGAACAGCAGCTGTATGGGTTGCAGAGGTGCTTTGGCTAGATAAAGAAGTCATGGTCAAATCTCGGTATAAACGTAAGCGCTATGCCTAAAGGGGATTATTATATCGCTAAATGGATATAAACATAGCCACATAGGTATGTTTATATAGTACGTATTTATATGATTATAAGTGAGCCAGTAAAGCAATGATAGAAAGATGTCATGTTGCGTGCTTATATGGCGGTAAATGGTAAAAAATAGTTTAATAAACGTCGAACAGCGTGATTTACTATAGCATAAAAAGTTTTCAGGCTTGATAACCAATAATTCATCTAATCTGCTAACATCGCCGCCCAATTTTGTGTAAGATATCCAGACTGTTTTCGTTTCACCCACCCTATAGTTAAAGCATTGGTAAGTGGTTACGACGTTAACCTCATTTAATGTACTCAGTGTATGGTTTGAGCTTGGTTACTTTGTACCTACTTTAAACGGCTTCGACTACAGATTATCCCTCAGATAATTTTACAAGACAATTATAGGACAGTTCTCATATGGCGTTATCACTACAAAAAGACAAAATCCGGTTTTTATTGCTTGAAGGTCTACATGACAATGCTTTAAAAGTATTGGAAGGAGCTGGTTATCATAACATCGAGAATATCAGTCACGCATTAGATCAAGATGAGCTGATCGAAAAGATTAAAGACGCTCACTTTATCGGTATCCGTTCGCGTACGCAATTGACACGTGAAGTACTTGAGCACGCGCACAAGCTCATCGGTATTGGCTGCTTTTGTATCGGTACCAACCAAGTAGACTTAGACGCTGCACGTGATTTGGGTATCCCCGTCTTTAACGCGCCATACTCAAATACCCGTTCGGTAGCTGAATTGGTATTGGCCGAAGCCATCATGTTATATCGCGGCATTCCTGAAAAGAACGCGACCGTACATCGTGGCGGTTGGGGCAAGTCTGCGACCAATTCACATGAAGTACGTGGTAAGGCTATCGGTATCGTCGGTTATGGCTCTATCGGTTCGCAACTGTCTGTCTTGGCAGAAAGCTTTGGTATGAAAGTCATTTATCATGATGCTGTGACCAAATTGCCACTAGGTAATGCGGTACAAGTAGGTAGCTTAGAAGAGCTACTATCAACGGCTGACATCGTGACATTGCATGTGCCTGATGTACCAAGCACCCGCTACATGATGAAAGCTGAGCAGTTCGCGCATATGAAAGACGGCAGCTACTTTATCAATGCCGCTCGTGGTACTTGCGTAGAGATTGATGATTTAGCCGCTGTGCTTGAATCTGGTAAAATCTTGGGCGCAGCGATCGACGTATTCCCGAAAGAGCCAAAATCAGCTGATGAAGAGTTTGAATCACCACTGCGTAAATTTGATAACGTCATCTTGACGCCGCACATTGGTGGCTCAACCCAAGAAGCACAGGCTAATATCGGACTTGAAGTCGCTGATAAGTTTGTTAGATACTCTGACCAAGGTGACACAGCAACAGCCGTGAACTTCCCAGAAGTTTCTATTCCATTCAAAGAAAATTCGCATCGTCTATTACATATCCATAGAAACGTGCCAGGCGTGCTGTCTCAGATTAACCGTCTGTTTGCAGAAGCAGGAATTAACATCCTAGCACAGAGCCTAATGACAGAAGGCGATGTCGGTTATTTGGTCATGGATGTTGATTACAATGATTCAACTGCCGCGCTAGATCAGTTAAAAGACGTAGAAGAAACGATTCGCGTGCGTATTTTGTTTTAAATAATATTTGCATGCAAACATTATTTTTAGCATAGCAATAGCAGATCATCATTCAGATAGTCTGCTATTTTTTTGTCTTAAATCAACCAATTGCGACGTTCAATCATGGTATTGATGCTTTTTATTTATGAGTGACACAAATTATAGTGAATGTAAGTTTTACATTCACTATACTCATTTTTATATAAGTTAACATTATCTTAATTATACGGTCTTATTAACAATCTAAACTACACCAGTACATTAAGCCTATAATGATGAATATATTTTTAATGAACAACATGATTGATTATGTTTTTGAGGTAAATCACGGTTATTTTCTGCGGATAAGCATACTTAAAAATGGTAAATAGCTTGCTAAAGAAAGTAATTCATTTAACACATACAATTGACTGAATAGGATGATTCATGAAAAACAACTTACTCAAGGCAGCTGCATTTGGTAGCGTATTAGCTATGACTGCAACGGCTAGCCATGCTGCTAGTGATCAAGATAAATATCAATTATCTAGTCATATTTTAGATATTAGTACGGGCAAACCAGCACCAAACGTCAATGTAAAACTGATGATGCAAGAGAAAACTGGTAGCTGGAAATTGCTTAATGCGCAAAAGACTGATAATAATGGTCGTATCGGCAACTTCTTACCGAATCAAGATGGCGTTGAGCATGACGGTACTTATAAGTTGATTTTTGAGACGACTCCTTATTTCCGAAATCAAGGTCTAGAGTCTTTCTATCCGTATGTTGAAGTCAATTTCAATATCGAAGGCGATAACCATTACCATGTGCCAATCACTTTATCTCCATACGGCTATAGCACTTACCGCGGTAGCTAAGCCATATTACGTACTCAATAAGTCATAAGTCAGTACTAATAAAGCAAAAAGGACGCCCCAATCAAATATTTGATTGGGGCGTCCTTTTTGCTTTTATCCATCTTAGATTTATTCAGCGTTAGCTTTATTGGCTTCCTCTGCTTGACGACGTGCTTCAATTTTAGCGGCTTTGCGTTTCTCAATCACATCAATCACATCGCTACCAATATGCGCTTCGCCACGTTTCTTTGCCAGCTGCATTTGATGCTCGCGCTCACGGAAACGGGCTTTTTGCTCGTCGGTCGCTTTATCAATGCAGTGTGGGCAAGACTCGCCTTTGATATAAGCAAGGCTTTGCATGTCATCGACAGTAATGGGCATACGGCAGGCGAAGCATTGCTCATAGCTGCCTTTTTCTAAGTTATGATTGACCGACACGCGGTTATCAAAAACGAAGCAATCGCCTTGCCACATAGAGTCGCTGGCTGGAATTTCTTCTAGATATTTTAAGATGCCGCCCTCTAAGTGATACACCTCTTCAAAGCCTTGCTCACGCATATAAGCAGTAGACTTCTCACAGCGTATACCACCGGTACAGAACATCGCGACTTTTTTATGTTTGGCTGGATCCATCTCTTTTGCGACGTATTCTGGGAACTCGCGGAACGTTTCGGTATTTGGATTGACGGCATTTTGGAACGTACCGATTTTAACTTCATAATCATTACGGGTGTCGATAAGAATGACGTCAGGGTCTGAGATTAAGGCATTCCATTCGCTTGGTTTTACATAGCGTCCAACTGATTGCAATGGGTCGATATTTTCAACGCCCATGGTAACGATTTCTTTTTTGAGCTTCACTTTGGTACGATAAAAAGGCTGAGCATCGGTATAAGATTCTTTAAAAGTAAAGCTGCCAATCGCTTCGATACTGCGCAGATACTCAATGACGTTATCGATACATTGGCGTGTGCCAGAAATCGTACCATTAATGCCTTCATTGGCAATCAATAATGTGCCTTTGACATCATTATCGAGCATATTATTTAAAATTGGCTTGCGGTATTGCTCAAAATCAGCAAAACGCGTGAACTTATATAGAGCGGCAACGACGATGTTATTGGTGACACTATCATAGGCTGGGGCTGATTTGTTGTCGGTGACAGTGCTGTTTTGGATATTGCTATCTGTATTGTGGTCTTGAATGGTACTCATGTTTTTCTCCTGCTGGCTAGGTCGCAAACCTAGTGCATTGGGTTTAAGGTGCTTTTAAAATTAACGGTTGAAACTAATTGGTAAGATTCATAACACTAGTGCAATTGTGGAATTGGCTAATGCGTGCGTAGTGTAGCAAATTTTACAGAGTTTTTGAACATAACTCATACCCATAATGTTCGCAATATGAAGATATAGTGTACGAAAAACCTCTCATGGATTGAAATCTCTACAGTTAAAACAAAAAATAGGTAATTGTAGTCATCACAGTTCTTTCACAAAAGTAGCTTGTACTCGCTTCGAAATAAGAATGTAGGGTATCCATATAAGACAAGCGACAAGCGTTCGAACCAGCTCTTTAGTCGTATCAGGATCGAAAATAGGATCATTAGGGAAAATAATTTTAACCGCCATCGCATCGATAATGATGAATACGAGAGTAAACAGTAGAATGCCGATATAGAACTTTGGAAAGACAGCCTTCTTCAAGAAGAATAAGAATCCAACAAATATCCATGTGAGCACTAATGCACCATTAATAGTCATTTCTGCTAATATGATTGGCGCCCACATAGGATGATACGCTTCGGTTCCTGATGAGGTCAATATCTCCCAAGAACCATCTTTGAATATTTCAGAATAAAGTGGAAAAATCAGAAAGATGATTCGTAAAGGTGAAGCTACTATCCCAAGAGCGACCAACCACAGCCAACCGCCTATCCCTTCTAACGGTTCTTCGCCTATCCCTTTTAAGTGTTCTGCCACCAAATTCTCCTTTAGTCATTGATTTAAAATTAAGCTGTAACTAGGGCGTGTCTTCAATTCAATCGATTACTTTCTAAATGGGCTAAAAATGGCTAAATTTTGCCAAACATCGTCAAATAGCTTCTTAATATCTCGATATTATGTGCGCTACCTTCCTTGTTTAACGGCAATTTATCTCATGTTTATCGCCATTTTTAAAATGAGGACACGCCCTAGTAAACGTTGTCTCATGATAAGTCAACCTAAGCTGATATTATAGATAATAAAAAACCCAGCAGTTACGCTGGGTCTTTACTGTCTCAAATTTTATTAACTGGTTTACTTACTCTGGAACCAAGTATCCGCTTTGCTACGAGCGCTAGCGATGTCTGAACTTGATAAGTTCAATGCCAACTGGCCAATTTTACCACGTGCTTTATTACGTACTTTTTCATCGAGCATACCGTCACGGGCAGCCAAATCGTACCATTTATAAGCATCGACGAGGTTTTTTTGCTTTTCATCGAGCAATGCAAGCGTATAGCTGGCACGGTTATCGCCACGCATAGCGGCTTTTTCTAACCAAACTTTTGCTTGTTGCAAGTTAGGCTGCACACCTTCACCGCGCAAGTACATGATGGCAAGATTCAACTGAGCAGGGGCAACGCCTTGCTGAGCCGCTTTGGTATACCACTGAATAGCTTGCTGGGTATTCTTTGCAATGCCTTCACCTTTCTGTAAGCGCTTGGCTAAATAAAATTGAGCGTGATCGTTACCTTGGGCAGCGCGGTTAGACAGTTCACTAACTGGCATTAGCTCAAAACGTGACGTATCAAGTGGCACGTTTGATATTAACTCAGCGTTTGCTAGACCTGCACAAGAAAATAAGGCAGTAAACAACGCAGCTTTTAATAATTTCATAGCAGCTCCAAAATTAGGCAGTTAATAAGCAAAAAAAGTTGCACCGCTAAAAGGGTTTAGACGGCGATAACAATTAGGTGAAATCTTGCGATACCAACTTACCTAATCATTAGCAATATAATTAATCGATGTGGTGTGGCAAATGTCTTTAATCGAACCGATAAACGGTCAGAATCAGGGTGCGATTGACACTATTTTGCTAGCTTAACACCCAAACTTACGAAACTCAAATACTAATTACATGATTTAATGCGTATTCATACCTCATTGTCCTCAATAAAATCATAGAGTTACTTAAGCGTAAGAATAAATTAATAAGTTATTAAGGTTGAAATTTATATTTATGAGCCGTGCTACCGCTTTCAACCAATGCTAGGGCGTGTCCTAAATTCAATCGATTAACCTCTAAATGGGCAAAAATGGTTAAATTTTGCCAAACATCGTCAAATAGCTTAGCAATATCTCGATATTATTTGCGCTACTTTCCTTATTTGACAGCAATTTATCTCATTTTTATCACCATTTTTAAAATGAAGACACGCCTCAAGTAGATAAATCTATTATTCAGGTTTTTGTTTGGTGACACGATATATAGCGACGTCTGCCAATAGGTTGGGTGCTTGGCGTATCAATGCTTTCATAAGTGGCGTATGACCTTTTTCAGAATCGCTGACGGCAAAGCGGTTGACGATATGAATATCATGCTGGGCGCAAAGCTGCTCAAAATCCTTAAACGTACACAGATGAATGTTTGGGGTGTTATACCACTCATAAGGCAATGCCTCTGAGACAGGCATCATCCCTTTAAGCCCTAAATGAATGCGGTTTTGCCAATGGGCAAAATTGGGGAAAGTAATGACGGCTTCGCGGGCAACGCGTAGCATGTCAAGTAAGAGCACATCAGGTGATTTGACCGCTTGCAGCGCCCGTGCCATGACGACGGTGTCAAAACTGTTATCAGCAAAACGTGCCAGACCATCATTCAAGTCTTGCTCGATGATAGATAAGCCTTTGGCGATACCATCGTTGATTTTTTCTTCGTCAATCTCAAGTCCGTAGCCAGTGACGCCGCGATTTTGTTGTAAATGCGCGAGTAGCTCACCATTGCCGCAGCCCAAGTCCAGTACATGTGAGTGCGGCGCAATCCAGCGCTCAGCCAATTGATGATCCATTCTCATGAGCGCGCTCCTGATTTTTGCTGGCTGCTTTGATTTGTGCTTTGTGCTGGCTGTTTTGATTTGCTGTCGGTGATAAATGGCGCAGTTAAAAATCCTCGGACGGCACCCATATAACGAGGAATATCAAATAAGAAAGAATCATGACCATGCGGCGCATCGACATTGATGTAGCTAACTGGTTTGCCAGTCGCCATCAGCGCATCGACAATCTCTTGTGAGCGCTCCGGTGCAAAGCGCCAATCCGTGGTAAATGAGACCACTAGGTATTGGCATTGCGTATGGGCAAAGGCGGCTTTGAGCGCAGACAGCTCTTGCTGGCGATTCTGTTCACTCTCATCTATCGTTGCCACCGTACCTTCTAACGCAGGTTGCATGCTTTGTTTACTAGATTCGACTGATGTGGCGATTGAGTCCTTAAGCTGTGCTGCTGATTCTGTCGAATCTGTTGCCATGGCTGATGGATAATCACGTGTTGGATCAAAATAATCTAAGGCTTTTGTCATGAGCAAATAAGTATTGGCATCGAAGTTTTCGCTAAAGCGCTCGCCTTGATAGCGTAGATAACTTTCCACTTGAAACTCAACATCGTAGCCATACATAAATTTGCCAGACTTTAAATCACGACCAAATTTCGCCTTCATCGCGTCATCGGTTAAGTAAGTGATATGCCCAACCATCCGAGCCAATATTAGCCCGCGACGAGGGTAGGTGCCTGCTTGTAAATAGCGTCCCTCTTTGAAGTCAGGGTCAGACAATATCGACTGCCGCGCCACTTCGTTAAAGGCGATATTCTGTGCTGAGAGCTTTGGCGTGCTGGCAATGACCACGCAACGTTTTAACCGATTTGGATAATCAACTGACCATTGCAGCGCCTGCATACCACCCATGGAACCACCAACAATGGCATGCCAAACATCAATACCAAGACGATCTGACAGCATCGCTTGGGTTTTTACCCAGTCCTTAATAGTGACGAGCGGAAAGTCAGGACCATAAACTTGCGGCTCACTGGCTGGATTGTTTTTGTCTAAACTGTTTTTGTTTACATTATTCTGGTCTGAATCGATACTGTCAGGATTAATGGTCGTTGGACCAGTAGAGCCGAAACAGCTGCCGATGTTGTTGACACATACGACATAAAACCGATTGGTGTCGATGGCTTTATTAGGGCCAATCATATTGTCCCACCAGCCAGCCTTTTTATCATCAGCACTATGGAAACCTGCCGCGTGATGACTACCAGATAGGGCATGGCAAATGAGTACCGCGTTTGATTTGTCGCTATTTAGCGTGCCATAAGTTTCGATGATTAAATCAAACGATGGCAAAGTACGATTACATTCTAACGTCAACGGCTTAGCGAAATGAAAAATCTGAGGCGTGATAATGCCGACTGAACCGACTGAATCCACAGGATTAACTAGGCTCGCCGAATGAAGCGTATCTGTCGGGGACTGGTCACTGGTATTATTAGGGCGTGCGTTCAAAGCTACCTCGCAAGACAACAATCATCAATAAAATAAAAAGGGCAAACTGTCGATAGGCAGTGTTGCCAATACTGCTTTCTAAATGTTTTTCTTACAATGTGCTTGCCTATTGTATGGTGATGCGCGTAGGAGTACAACCGTCGAGCGAGTCTTTTGAGCATAGTCTTTTAAGCATGGTTCTTAGGGACGATGGGTGGTAGGTAGAGAAGAGTTAGGGTGAATCAATGATTGATGACTATCCATAAATAGCAACTAAGTATCAAATTGTATAAGGGTGCTTTTACCATGCGTTATTAATGGATAAAATGCTACACTAACAAAGCATTTAATCAATCATGACTTAATAATCTTTTATCGCATATTCTTCTTTAACTAACCTAATAATAAAATAGTGCTGCTATGAAACCTGAACTGCCTCCCCGTATTGCCGTCCTATTAGTGAACCTAGGTACGCCAGATGAGCCAACAGCGCCTGCCGTACGTCGTTACTTAAAACAGTTTTTGTCTGACCCCCGTGTCATCGAGATTCCGAAATTCTTGTGGGCGATTATTCTCAATTTGTTTGTATTGCCAAGCCGCCCTAAACGTGTGGCAAAAGCCTATGCCAGTATTTGGGAAGGCGACTCACCGATGCGCAATATCCTTAACACTCAAGTTGAGATGTTGGAGTCACGTGTGGCAGAATCTGAAGCGCCATTTCGCGTCTCTGTCCATGCGGCGATGAGTTATGGTAACCCAGGTTTGCCAGATGTTCTGGGTAAATTGCGTGGCGAAGGCGTCGATCATTTCGTCATGTTGCCCGTATTTCCACAGTATTCAGCGACCTCAACGGGTGCCGTTTACGATGCGATTACTAAATGGTCGCTTAAGCAGCGTAACTTGCCCAATATGACGATAGTCAAAGATTACTTTGCCCATCCTTTATATATTAAAGCATTGGCAGATAGCATTCGCCGCTTTCAAGCGATACATGGCAAGCCTGAAAAGCTAATGTTTAGCTTTCATGGAATTCCGCAGCCTTATGCAGATAAAGGCGATCCTTATCCAAAGCGTTGTAAATGTACCGCCGCACAAGTGGCGCATGAACTTGGCCTAAAACAAGACGAATGGATTATCAGCTTTCAATCGCGCTTTGGTAAGCAAGAATGGGTGAAGCCTTATACCGATGTGGTACTCAAAGATTGGGGTAAGGCGGGAGTGCGTTCAGTACAGATTCTTAGCCCTGCGTTTTCGGCAGATTGTCTAGAGACGCTAGAAGAATTGGCTATTGAGAACCGCGAAACCTTCCTTGAGGCAGGCGGGCAAGAATATCACTATATTCCAGCATTGAATTTCGATGACGCCCATATTGATTTGTTACAAGCACTCAGTGAGCCACTAGTCAAAGGTTGGGCTGGCACATTGGATGGTTGGGCGTAATAGCGTCGATTTTAAGTCATAAAAAATACCGGACATCATGTTCGGTATTTTTTTATCTAAATAATTTTAATTTATAGTCAGCGAAAAGTAATATCGATACATCAGCAATACCGTCGCGTTTTTAGAATATTTTGACTATATTAAATTTAATGAAATAAAGTTGGGATTTTTTTCATCAATATGTAAAACTAAGGCAAAATTTTTACTTTATCCTTGAGGATTAAGATGTCCATCTCTAGCAGTTCGCCCCAACCCATATCTCTACAGAAGCCCAATAGCCTCCCACCAGATTTGCCTCCCACTGACCACTATGGTCAGCCTTTACCGCAGTTATTAGCAGAGCCTCGTACTTGTCAAGCAGGATGGGGCGTTAGTTGGCTGACGAAGGCTTACCTATTATTCAAAGACCAGCCATTATTATGGATAGGAATAGGCGTGGTCTATTTCGTTATATTAATGCTGGGTAGTATCATCCCGTTTGTTAGCTTCTTTTTCTCTTTTATTACTTTCGTCTTTATCGGTGGCATTATTATGGGGGCTCACGCGCAAGCGACAGGTCGGGAGCTTAGGTTTGATTATCTGTTTGCCGCCTTTAGTACCCATTTTGTACCGTTAGTCATTTTGTTTATGCTGTATCTGCTGGCTATATTTGCAGTCATTGTCCCTTTAGGTATTGTTTCTGCACTATTTGTTGGGCTAATGGGTGGTTTTGCTAATATAGCAAATGCTGATGGGTCTGTTAGTGGTCTGGTTATTATACTATTGCTGATTTTTCTGGTGGCGATGCTAGCGATGATTCCTATTATTATGGCCATTTGGTTTTCACCAGCGTTGGTGGTGTTACATAATATAAAACCGACCACAGCGATGAAAATGAGCCTAAGAGGCTGCATGAAAAATATCGCCCCATTTACTATATTTGGTCTGATTGGCCCGATAATAATGTTACTTGCGGTTATATTTACGTTGGGACTGGGTTTGTTGGTGCTACTCCCTATAGGGGTGATCACTTATTACACCAGTTATCGTGACGTCTGGACTGACCAGCCGTTGTCAGTAATGTAATCAATATTTTATAGTACAAAAAAAGCACGCTCGATATAACGGGCGTGCTTTTTTGTTATGAGAGAGCTTTTTTATCATGAAAGAGCGTGGTTAAAAATCGTCATCATTACTACGTTCCGCCGCATCTCTATCAGCGATATCGACAATATCTGGGTAATCGCTGTCATCCAAATTATCATCCACTAATACTTCATCGATTCGCGATTCGTCTATATTTTGATGATGCATGGGTGTCAGCCCTTGAATCGCATCACTGCCGGCTTGCGAGTTGTCAAATCCTGCGCTATTGTCAATGACATCATCATTATCAATGGTATGCAACATAGGGTCAGCCAAATCAATTTCTTGGCTGTTATTATTGACGTCCGTATCACCTTCAATGTGATCCATTGCTTCTGGTAATGGGCTTTTTGAGTGGTCCATTATGGTTTCCTTATTATCGATAGTTATTATTAATGGATGTGACTGATTTTATTTATTAAGATTTATTTATTAAAAGCATTGTGACTTTATTAAAAACATTGTGACGTGTTATGACGCTTGCTAATAGTAGTAAGGTGTCACAGGATGTTCAAAAAATGTAAGACAAGTACAAGATAGACATAAAAATAGGAAATATACGATGGTATCAAGTAGTAGGTTGTTCGTCACAATATCCTTAATCAGTGCCACAATAGGTTTGACTGCTTGTGAAGGTGTACCTTTTTCTGGTAGCAGCGCCCATAGCAGCTTGGATAATGCTGATTTAAAACAGCCGTTAATTATCGATGCCAAACTGCCAAAAGACACGACAGCCATAGACTGCGCACAATTAACGCCGAAGCAAATAGTTAAGGTAAAAGGTCACAGCGTACTCAGTGCAAGCTGTGATTTGACAGCCAAGTCGATACGCTTTGAGTTGAATGATTCGCACAGTTCTCTCGACTGTCAGGGCGCACTACTCAGTACTCGCGCTGATGATGCGTCAACGGCCAGTGCAATTATGATTAAGCCCAAAACAGATAGCGCTATCGAAGATATTACCGTTGCCAATTGTCATGTGGATGGCTATGGTCATGCGCTACATATTCGCCAATATAGCCAGCCCAATCAGCGTTATGCGCGCGGCTTGATAGACCCTGCTGCCAATCGTGCGCTTGCACCAAGCGATATTCGTGTGATTAATGTGAGTAGTCAAAACAGTATCAATAGTGGCATGTTCGTCGGTGATCATGTGCATGGCGTGAGCTTTGATAAAGTACGTATTCAAAATGCAGGCACCGTTGGATTATATCTGGAATTTGGTAGCCGCGATAATGTGATTCAAAATTCGGTGTTTGTCGGTAATGGTTTCCGTACCTTTAAGCCCAATCGTGAGGCCATTGCCGTGGATTCGTCGAGCAATAACCGTATCGAAAACAATCAATTTATCCATAATGGGGCAGGCAGTATTTTGCTGTATCGCAATTGCTTTGAGCATGCTGATGATCGGGCGCGTGGCAATCACTTTAAGCGTACCGAGTCGAGCCGTGACAATATGATTCGTGGCAATACTTTTAACGACGAGCCAGTCGGGGTTTGGGTAGCGTCAAGACAGTCGCGCAATCTCAAAGGTTTTGAATGCGGTGCTTATTTGCTGAAGCAAACGCCATTTGCCAGCTATCATTTAGACAGCGCTAAGGACAATCAGATCATCGATAATCGATTTGAGCAAGTCGAGCAGGGCATTATCGTAGAGGATGATGGCACGCTAATAGCTAGCAATAAGTTCGCAGCGAACGTGCGTTTACCCATTTATGTCGGTTCTGAAATTCGGGAAGATAGCGCAGCAGGGGCGATAAAGGGGACGATTATTAGCAAAAATATTTTCATTGATAAGACTGCTGAGCAAGCCATGAAAATTCGTGAGGCAAGCAAAACGGCTACTCATATTGAGCAGCCGTAAGTGTGGTTTTATATTAAATAAGCGTTACCAGTAAACAACAGTATAACGAATAGGTGATGTTGCTATTAAGCACCAACCTTGGTATTGACCCAGCGGATTACAGAATCTGGCGTGACTTGCGAGACTGCTTGAAAGAGTTTTGCTGGCATGCCCACAGAGTAATGCGTACTTTTGAGTTTACGATTGGGACTGGTCGTCAATTTACACAATGTTTTGGCGACATCGTTGACCGTTAGATGGATGCCCAAGCGATCCATACTGGTCACTTCGATATCGGCAGTCATGTCAGATTTGACCCACAGCGGCATCACATCGATAACTTTGATACCTAATTTTTCGTATTCAATATTGAGGCCTTCTGTGAGACCCCGCACAAAAAATTTACTGGCCGCATAAGTCGCGACTTCGGGTTGACCATAGATAGCAGAAGTAGAGGACACATTGATAATCTTGCCGTCTTTGCTATCAGCCAGATAAGGCGCCAGTTTATGACAGCCAATCAAAACACCTTTACAGTTGACGTCAATTAAAGCCAGTTGCTCATCCAAGTTGGTCGTTGGTAATGCGCCACTGACCAGCACCCCAGCATTATTAATGAGTGCATCAATACCACCGAAATGTTCAATCATTTGATTGATCGCATTGTCCCATGAGTCAGGTTGGGTGACATCCAGCAGACCTGTGATAATACGCTGTTGTTTGACGGCTTTCTTAAAAGATTTGTCTTTAATGGCGCTTTCAAGTGTGGCAGTAGTGGTCGCAAATAACCCAATATTGTGGCCTTTTTCCGCCAGCTTTTTGGCGGTGGCCAAACCGATACCACGTGATGCGCCTGTAATCAATATATTCATAATAAGTGACTTAATCGTTATTAATCATGAGTAAATCGAGGTCATATATTAGAGTGCTTATCCCTCGGGCTTATTATTATAGTCATTCCACTATAATAATATTACTGCGTTAGCCTCGCTTGAAGTATTAAATATACATCTACACTCGGTTGCTTTGTACTGTTTTTAAATTGAACCGACTGTAGTATAACAAATTCGTCTAAATGTATTTTGCTAGAGAGTATAACTATTGATATAGAGCGCATGGTAATTAATATAACGAGTAGTTATCACTGTTAGCAGAGACACTCTGCGTTAGTGTGAAGCCGTTTGACAATGCAGCTCGTTCGTCTCTTCTGCTTGACAGTCGTACTCGTCTAAGTTTAAGCGCCACAAATAAATCAAGGCAATGCCATAAATAGCAGTCTCTGATAGCTCTTCTGTAATGACGCCAAAAGCTTCGGGAATCATAATGGCGTTTTCGCCCATATATTCTAATAATGCCAAGGCGGCGACGCTAAAATACAAAGAAACGGGTACTTTTTTTAATATTGCCCAAAGATAACGCCATGAATAAGCCAATAAACCAACGATCAGCACATAAACGATGGTCAGGACGAGGTCTTCCCACCAGTCATAAGAATGGCTGAACAACACAAAGTCAGTGGGAACCAATAAGTCTGGTAGATAATTTAACTCACGGCGTATCACAGCAAAGAATACCAGCACCGCTGCCAACCAAAAAGCTCGAATCTGTTTAAACATATTTGGGGCAGAGCTCTGTAGTAAATACTGCACGCAACGTAGCAGACAGGCGAATAAAATAATAATGCCAGGGATTTCGATGATGCCATCTGAACTCAAAATAAAAACCTTCTGATTTTTTAAAATAAAAAAAGTGAGCACAAAGGCTCACTTTAGACCGAAATTTATTTAATTACAGGTAACGTAATAGACCGCTATTATAACGCCAATGTCAGTGCTATAACGTTATTTAATATAACTAATGAGTCATATGTCATTGTTAATACAAGAAAACAAATGCTTTTTATTGTGCACATTGCTATCGGCTATTTATACCTATGATGATACAACCAATTCAATAGATAGTAGGGTTAAAATAAGGCTTCCATCCGTAATAATGCTGATGGGTAATGGTTCTTATCCGCTGTTTTATCATTATAATAATTTAGCTCTGTTTGTACATAAAGCCACTCTCGCCAGACAGGTTGGCGGTAGCTTATAGCAGGGCCATAGCTGTTTAATGTTGATTTATCACGGTCAAAGTAACCGCCAGTAGAGACACCATAAGCCAACTGTTTTTCATTGCCCAAGTAGTGTACTTGTCTGAGGTCATTGCTCCAGTCTGTGCTTTCTTCATTGTCTTGATTGCGATAACGGATGGCGGTGCGATTATTGATGAACTGGTCAGCATTTGTACCATATTTTAGATTTAGCCCGCCTTTTGCATAGTGCTCACTATCGAGTCCATAACGATAGTAACTATCACTAGTGACAGTCCATTTTTTGTTGTCATACCAGTCTTTATCGACGCTCACTTTTACGTATAAGTCATCGAGCGAGCGAACCCCGACATCGATATCTGTTTTGACCCCTAACTGCTGCTCAACCTCATGACTAAAACGTGACCAACGAAGGGCGATAGAACCATTGTCTTCTCGCGTTTTTCTTCTGTTGACGAGTCCGTCTTGGTTACTGGTATTTGTTTGGTAAGTATCGCTCGTCACATTCTGTTTTAAGAAAGTATCTTCATCCAAATCCTCATCACCGATAATCAGACTTAATCTTTTTTCTAACACTGGCAATCGTAAGCGGCCGCGAATCCTAGGTTCAACGCTCACGTCACTGCCTGATTGTGGATCGTTGACCCAGCGGGTATCTAGTACAACTCGTAAACTGGCTTTGGCGGGTTTTTTGGGATCCGGTTCGCCGAACCAACCGTCCATTTTGTGTGCCCATTCATGCAGCTGCTCTTGGACATCTTCACGGCGTTCGTCCGTCCAGTTTTGTGCTCCTTGTACTGATGGAGCAGACTGCTCGGTAGATTGAGGTAGATAGCCAAATTGATTGAGGTTTTCATCTCGATTAGAGTTAGCGTCATGAGATAACGAAGCTGTGTCAGATTTTAGCGGTTCGACTTTCGGCTCTGTGGTGGGCGTAGTATCCGCCCATGCTTGTGTGCATAAACTTAAGCTGGCAAGTGTGTAAAGGGTAATGGTGTTGAGATTTGCTGGTTTAATCATGGAGAGCTTCAATTACTTTGGGTAGCTAAAAAGGACAAACAAAAGTATTATGCCATAGGTCGTTAAGCACATACATATAGAGGCGCTATTATATGAAAGTTTTAATCATTGTAAGCTTGCTTTTGATGGTCTTGCCTTCAGCACATGCTGAAATATCTCTTGATGTCAGGCAAGCTGTTGAAAAAATTATGAGCGTTTATTACAGTTCAAGCTATGATAAGTTGCGTGGTTGTACCTTATATGACGACGGCTCAGAAATCTATTGCCTTGCTCCTAAGCATTATGAATTTAAAAACATCGAGGGAGTAGATACTTTATATGTATTGGTTTCTGGTGATACGGTGGAAGATGGTGCACGAGTGACACCAGGACTTGGCGGATTATTCATACTTTATAAATTAGGCAATTCTTGGGTCGTCTCTGCAAGCAGTCCTTATATAAAAAATGGCGGAGCGGGTAGAAGTCAGCTCAAAGATTTTGATTTAAGAGAAGTGGGTGATGATAAATACGGGTGGGTAGGGAGTCATTGTGGATCAGGGGCAGGAGGGCAAACTAATTGTTTTTGGGAAATGTACGCGCCTGTAGCTAGCGGAGAGATTGAACAAGTCGCACAGCTGCCTTCAGATTACTCATATGAATTGATGAGTGCTCCGGGATATACTAAAATCGAAGGTAGTGTCCATATCGAGAGTTATCAGCCGATGACCGCAGGATTTTATCCATTGACCATGACGCATGATAGTGAAAGCGGAGAGTATGATGAAGACTATGAGTTAATACCTAACAGCGTAAAAAAGAGCGAAGAGCGTTATACCGTCAGCTTTGACCAAAAAACACACACTTTTATCGCGCCTAAAGATTTTTAGAGTTTTTTAAAAGATTTAATATATTAACATCAAAATTTAATATTCTATACAACCGTAATGGATGCTAGGTCTATGACTGACTACACTTTTGAAACTCTTAACGATAAAGAGTTTGAAGTTCTAACGGTTGATTTGCTATCTAAAGAATTTAACACTCATATAGAACGGTTTAAATCAGGTAGGGATGGTGGAATAGATGGACGTTTTTTTGAGGGAAGTGTTGAAAACGGTGTTGTCATCATTCAATGCAAACATTGGCTAAAATCAGGTATCAAAGCATTAGTAGCAGCATGTCAAAAGCATGAAGCCAAAAAAGTTATAAAATTGAATCCTAGTAGATATATTTTTGTCACTTCATTAGCACTATCCGCTCAAAACAAAAAAGACATTTCAGATGCTTTTAGCCCTTATATTAAAAATGAATCTGACATCATTGGTAATGAAGATATAAATAGTTTATTAGCCAAACATCCTGATGTAGAACGCCAACATTACAAGCTATGGCTAGCAGGTGCTAACGTTTTACAGTCAATTGTATCTAACGATGTACTGGGAAGAAGTGATTTTCAATTGGAAGAAATTCAAGAGTTTCTACCTAAGTATGTTCGAACTGAAAATCATAAAAAAGCGTTCGAAAAGTTAGAAGAACTTGGCAGTACCATTATCAATGGCGAACCTGGTATTGGCAAAACTACCTTGGCGGAACAGATGTGCTTTGAGTATGCTTCTCAAGGTTATCAGTTAGTTGTAGTGCATGAGTCCATTATAGAAGCGGAAAAAATATATAACCCTGAATTGCAACAAATCTTTTATTTTGATGATTTTTTAGGAAGTAACTTCTTATCCGCAATAGATGCAAAGCAGGACTCACATATTGTGAGCTTTATGAAAAGAGTCAGTAAGGACAGCTCAAAACGATTTATTCTAACGACTCGCTCGAACATATTGAATCAAGGAAAAAGATTGTCGGAAAAATTTGAACAAGGTAACCTTGATAGGAATGAATATGAGATAAGGATTCAGTCTCTGACAGAGTTTGATAGAGCACAAATTCTTTATAACCACATCTATTTTAGTGATTTATCAGAAGACTTCATTCAGCAAATATATATTGATAAGCGCTATAGAAGCATTATTTCACACAAAAATTTCAATCCGCGGTTGATTGAGTTTATTACTGATGCTATTAAAATTGAGAAGGAAGCGAGTCCTGAAGTTTATTGGGACTATATTCAAAAGTCTCTTGATAACCCAAAGGATATTTGGCGTGGCATGATACAGACGCAGATAAGTAATCTGGATAGGCATATAGCAATCGCCATCGTCTTAAACGGCAGTCCCGTTAGCGAAGAGCAGATCGTTGCATTATTAATCAATCTGAAGGAATCAGGATTAGATCCAACATCCGAGTATCCTACCATTGGTAATATCATGCGGGTGTTAGTAGGGTCTGTTTTAAACAGGAATATAAATAGAGATGGTCAGGTGACGTACAGCTTATTTAATCCTTCGATTGCTGACTTTGTAATCTCGGAATATCTTAATAGAGCTGATTATGTAGCGAAGTTGATGAGTTGCTTGAGAACAGCAAATGCACTAAATAATGCTGACAGATTGACCAAATCCAATAAAACATTATTAGACTTTGACACACTACTAATTAAGTTGTTTCAGTCCGAGCTAGATTCAGATTTAGCTCCTGATTTGTATTCGATTCAATTAATAGAGTTAACAGAAAATCTTAAATGTGATGCTCCAAAAATGGTGAGTAAATTATTAGATTCGTACTCTGATACTTTATTCGAACGACTTGGATTGCCTTCCGTAAGAATTATAAGAATGGCTATAGAGTATAATTTTATTGGTTCTAATAATTTACATGTAAAGGAAGCAGTTATTCAATCATTAAAAGATGCAAATTTTGACGATTTTAAAGATATTGCTAAGTTGATTCAGCTTTTAGATTGTAGAGATGAGCTTATTTCTTCATATAAAGAATATGTTATTGAATATATTTGCAACGTAATAAATGACTGGGCAAAATCTGATAATGTATTTGATGGCATATACAATAAAGAAGAAATAGACGGTGACACCATTGATATCTATATTGAAGGGATTTTGAATGGTTTGGAGGATGATTTTGAGTTCGAGCAACTAGATTTTGAAACTATCACAGAATATTTGGATATTGAAGATATTATTTATCATAACTGTGAAAAAGGTTATTACCCTAGGAACAATGGTTTTAGTGGATTTTCTCAAAATAGAAAAACTGGGACGTCTGAGAAAACTCAAGAAATTAACGGCAGCATAAATTATTTAGTTGATCCAATTGACGATTTGTTTAGTAGAGATTAATAGAAATTACTAACGACGTAATCATCAAGTGTATAAGTTTAGATGCTAAAAAAGGTGGGTTGCTTTATCGCTAACCCACCTTACGTCAAAACCTAATCTAAATCAGCACTTAATGCGCCTCATCCCAGTTCTCGCCAGCACCCGTCTCAACCAATAACGGCACAGCAAAGTCTACATTCCAGCCCTTTTCGACAGCCGTTGTTTTTAATACATCTTGCATTGCATGAGTAATGAGTTGGCTAATCTCATCTACCTTGTCACTATCCACTTCAAACACCAATTCATCATGGACTTGTAGCAGCATTTTGGCTTGCGCTTTTGGCAGTACTTTATCGACGGCAATCATAGCCAGCTTGATTAAATCTGCCGCTGAGCCTTGGAGTGGCGCATTAATCGCAGCACGTTCAGCGCCTTGCTTGACCATACGGTTGCTATGAGTGATATCAGGCGTGTAGAGCTTACGACCCAATATCGTCTCGACATAGCCTTGCTCGTGAGCACTGGCGCGAGTATTAATCATATAGTTTTTGACACCCGGATAGCGATCAAAGTACATATCGATATAATCTTGTGCCTCATTGCGGCTCATTTGCAATTGCTTGGCAAGTCCAAAGGCGCTCATACCGTATAGCAGACCAAAATTAATGGCTTTGGCATTACGGCGTTCAGTTGGCGTGATGTCTGCGACATCTTTGCCAAGTACTTCAGCAGCAGTCGCAGCGTGAATATCTAACCCTTCATTAAAGGCGTCAGTTAAGTTTTTATCGCCTGAGAAATGTGCCATGAGACGCAATTCAATTTGTGAATAATCCGCCGCTAAAATAACGCGACCTTCTGGGGCGATAAAGGCTTGACGAATCAAGCGCCCAGTCGCAGTACGAATCGGAATATTTTGTAAATTGGGATCAGTCGAAGACAAACGCCCAGTACTGGTCAATGCTTGATGATAGCTGGTGTGTACGCGATCAGTTTTGCTATCTGCGACATTATCAAGCGCATCGGTATAAGTGCTTTTGAGCTTAGATAGACCACGATATTCTAAGGTAATATCGACCAATGGATGATCGATTTTTGACAGTACGGCTTCACCAGTAGAGTATTGACCTGATTTGGTCTTTTTGCCACCCGGAACGCCGAGTTTTTCAAATAGTATCTCACCGAGCTGCTTCGGTGAGCCGAGGTTAAACTCTTCTCCTGCCACTTCATAAGCGCGTTTTTCTAGCGCGATAATTTCTTCATCGAAGCGTTTCGATAGCTCATTTAAAAATGGGCGCTTAATAAGAATGCCGCTTGCTTCCATTTGACAAAGTATTTCGGCGGTTGGTATTTCTAGCTCGTGTAGCAATTTGGCATTATTGGCATCGTTCGCCAGCTCGACGCTGAACACCTCAAATAGCTGATAAGTAATGTCAGCATCTTCACAAGCATAGTCGCTAGCAATATCGATGGTGACTTGATCAAAGGTAACTTGCTTAGCGCCTTTACCAGCGACATCTTCATAGCTGATGGTTTGGGTTTGTAGATAATGGCGTGCCAAATCATCCATGCCATGACGAGTGATGGCGGCATTAATTACATAGCTGGCAAGCATGGTATCCATCGCCCAATTATTGGGACGAGCATGAATGCTACCCAATAAATCGATATCATAATGGCTGAGAATATGCGCATCGTATTTTAAATGCTGACCGATTTTACCGATATTTGGGTTTTCTAAAATAGGTTTCAGACGTGTTAAAACGCTATCGCGGTCGAGCTGTTTAGCTATCAGCTCGTCACCCTCTAGCGCATGTGTCAGTGGTATGTAATAGGCTTCATGCGCTTGTACCGCAAAAGACAAACCGACGATTTGTGCTTGACGCCAATGGACGCTGGTAGTTTCGGTATCGATGACAAAATGCGGTGCAGACTCGAGTAGTTGAACCAGACTCTCAAAAGCTGGTTCGTCGAGCACAGTATGCCACGCTCTATCATGCTGTTTGCCGTTTTGGACATTTTCAATATTGGATGATTGCAGAGATTTGGCAACTTGTGCTTGTGATTCAGCATCTGCTTGGCTACTTGCAACACTTTGTGCGCCGTTCCCATTAGCATTGGCTGGATGGTTTGGGTGGTCAAGAGAAGCAAGCTCATTTCTAAACTCAAGCTCGCTATACAGCTCGCGCAATTCATCTATATGAGCACAAGGATTGGTATCGATTTTCAAATCATTCCAGTCTTGACCGATATCTAAGTCTGTGACGATAGTGGCCAGTTTGGCATTGAATGGAATTTCCTCTGCATGCTCAATCAAGCCTTTAGCGCCGCGTCCTTTAATAAAGCCAATATGCTTTAACATATTGTCGATATCACCGTACTCAACGAGTAAGTCTTTCGCCGTCTTTTTACCGATGCCGGGCACGCCTTTGATGCCATCAGAGGCGTCGCCCATCAAGGTTAAAAAATCAATCATTTGGTTTGGATTAATACCGAATTTTTCGATGACCGCTGCGGTGTCCGTTACTTTACCCGTAAAGCTATCTTCCAATATGACGCAGTCATTGACCAGTTGCATCATGTCTTTATCGCCGGTTGAGATAACCACATGATGACCTTGCTCGACCGCACGGTGCGCCAGTGTGCCGATAATGTCATCTGCTTCTGCACCTTCGATGCGTAACAATGGAATGCCTAATGCGGTTACCAAGCGATGGATATAAGGAATTTGCTCCACCAGCTCTATGTCGATGGGCGGACGCGCCGCCTTATAATCAGCAGACATATGATGGCGAAAGGTCGGGGACTTGGTATCAAAACAGACCGCCATGTGCGTCGGATGATATCGACGCATCAGTTTTAGTAGCGCATTGAGCGTGCCACGGATGGCATTCGTTATCAGCCCTTGCGAGTTTTGCATGGTTTTTGGCAAGGCGTGATACGTGCGAAACAGATAATAAGAGCCATCAACCAAAATAAAAGGTGGCTGATTTTTGTCCACGTGACTGGTGTCCATCGTCGCTACGTTGGGCATGGTATCAAAATTCGGTAAGGCTTTAGGATCAAGCGCTTGATGCGAGTTATGGTTATTGTCTGCGGAGGAGTCGGTCATATGGTCAGTCATAAAAGTCACTTATTATTAGGTATCAGATAGAGTAAATATCAGATAAAACGATGCTTCCATTATAACGATAAAATCAGACCTTGCCGAACTTCTCGATAGTTATGATATTTCTACTGCTGACAGACGCTCATAAAAAAAGAACCCAGAATAGTCTGAGTCCTTCTATCTTTACCAATATATTTATTCTGACAATTTTATTTTACTTCTGAAGTCACTTCACTATCGATATTACCGTGAGTCGCTTTAGAATATGGGCAAACTTTATTGGCTTTTTCGACCAACTTTTGGAACTCATCCGCTGATAGCTCTGTGTTTTCAGCAGTGACATGAATTTTCACGGCTAATTGAAAATCTAAGCCTTCACCTTTCATTAAATCTACGGATACTTCAGTAGTAGAATCAAACTTTGCTTTTTCTGCCCCTTTGACCGCAGCAAGTGCGCCATCAAAGCAAGCTGCATAGCCCATCGCAAATAACTGCTCTGGATTATTACCGTCTTTATCAGAGCCGGGTGCGACCATATTAATCGTCAAATCACTGTCTTGCAGACTGGCATTGCCTGTACGACCGCCAGTGACTGTTGCTTTGGTGGAATATAGTGTTTTCATAACATATCCTTTGTTGTGAGTTTTTATGTTTAAGCAATAAATTTTGATAGAGATTCAGCATAACAAACCAGTGCATGAGCAATATAGGTCAGTCGTAAGTATATACTGTGGATTTGTAAGTGAACTGTTAGTAGAGTCTTTAGCTGCATTTAACTATCGCAAGAAAAGCTTAATCGCTATAAGTAACAGAAGTATTAATGTAATATAGGAATATAGCTGTAAAAAATAAAGTTATCAAAATAGATGATAAAAAATCTAACCAATAAAGGTCTTATTCGATGAATAAATCAATGGTGTTACCTATTGCACTTTCTTTGCTGACATTTACTCTTGCTGGCTGCGGCGGGGAGGATGATGGTGTTTATGGTTCGGGTAATAATAAGATTACGCTGACCAGCTTTGACAATAGCTATGATAAGCAAGCGAAAGATAGCGCCATTGCACGCATCGATGAGACCTACCGTACTGGTGAGCGTGAAATCAAGATAAAAAATATCGTTAATAATTATAGTAATCAAAGTTTGAATACTTTAGACAGAACGGTATTATCAGACAATTTTGAAGGGCAACTGGATAATAAGGATATTGAAGTTGATAACCGCACTGTCAAACGTCCTATCTATGAAAAAGACAGTAATAACAAGCTAGACTACGAAACCAATTATAAGACGCTTAACTTATCAGGCTTGCAGGCAAACAGTTATAGCGCTGGTACAAACATAAATAACAGTCGCGGTATTCTCACGGACTTAAATAATTATCCTAAGATTCCAGCCAATGCAGAGTTTCCGATAGGCTCTGTTTGCTATATTCCAGTAGTCGAGAGCGAACGCTCGTTTTTAGCCTTTAACGACAAAAACAAGACGGGATATACATCGCTCGATAAGTGGATTGATGCAGCTGAAGACCGCTTTAGCGATGATAGAGGCTACAGAACTTCTGAGTTTGGTGTAGGCATAGGCAATAAGCAAAAAGCGGCACAAGTGACGTTCTTTGAATACCAGAATCAGCCTGCTTATCAGTACAATGGTGTCGAATATAACGATGACACGGATGATAAAAATGCTATTTATGAAGCAAATTATGTTGCCAAAGGTGTGGTAAATCCGAATACCAACAGTCTTCGCGGTGTGGTGGATTGTACGATAGTCAATGAAGTCGCAGGAGATTTCTTGGCCGCGCAAATCAAACGTTACTATTAATCTTAAAAACTCATCATGTTAAAAAACTGACCAACACTCTCTATTTGACTATCTAGGGAGTGTTTTTTTATGCGCTAATTCTGCACCTTGACGCTAAATCCGCTACAATACGCTCATTATTTATTCTATTTAGTTAGATTACTGTCTAAAAGACAGCCTTTTTGAAGTTAAGGTTGAAGCCAAAAATTATGAGCGTAGATCCAAAGAAATTAAACAAAGAAGTGGCTAAACGCCGTACTTTCGCCATTATCTCGCATCCCGATGCAGGTAAGACCACTATGACTGAAAAGCTCCTATTATGGGGACAAGCGATCCAGGTAGTAGGCGAGGTCAAAGGCCGCAAAACTGATCGCCATGCGACATCAGATTGGATGAGTATGGAGCAAGAGCGTGGTATCTCGATTACCACTTCTGTCATGCAGTTTCCTTATCAAGACCATGTGGTCAATCTGTTGGATACACCGGGTCACGCCGATTTTAGTGAAGATACCTATCGTACCTTGACCGCTGTGGATAGCGCGCTGATGATGGTCGATGGTGCTAAAGGGGTCGAAGAGCGAACCATCAAGCTGATGGAAGTCTGCCGCATGCGCGACACGCCAATCATCTCATTTGTCAACAAGCTTGACCGCCAGATTCGTGAGCCGCTTGAGTTGCTCAGTGAAATTGAGCAAGTGCTAAAAATTAAATGTATCCCAGTGACTTGGCCTATCGGTATGGGACAAGATTTTGTTGGCGTCTACCATCTGACCGAAAACAAGACTTACTTTTATGAAAAAGGTAATGGCGGTAAGATGACAGTGTCTGAGACTCGCGAAGGCTACGATTATCCAGATATCCGTGAACGTTTGGGTCAATTGATGTTTGATGCCTTCGAAGAGTCACTTGAGCTGGTACAAATGGCGTTAGAAGAATTTAGCGTTGAGGCGTTCTTAGCGGGCGAGATGACGCCAGTATTGTTCGGTACAGCATTGGGCAACTTTGGCGTAAACATGGTACTTGATACCTTGATCAAATATGCACCGCCACCCAAGTCGCATCCGACCAATGAGCGTGAAGTAGCGGCAACAGAAACAGATTTTAGCGGTTTTGTCTTTAAGATTCAGGCCAACATGGATCCGCGCCATCGTGATCGCATTGCATTTTTACGCGTGTGTTCAGGCAAGTATGAAAAAGGCATGAAGCTAAAGCATGTGCGTTTGGGTAAAGACGTCCGTATTGCCGATGCACTGACCTTTTTGGCAGGTGATCGCGAAGCGTTAGAAGAAGCGTATCCGGGTGATATCATCGGTTTGCATAATCACGGCACCATCTCTATCGGTGACAGTTTTACCGAAGGCGAGGAGCTGAACTTTACGGGTATTCCGCATTTCGCGCCTGAATTGTTCCGCCGTGTCATTCTAAAAGATCCGCTCAAATCGAAAGCCTTGCAAAAAGGGCTGCAGCAGCTAAGCGAAGAGGGCGCGACACAGGTCTTTATGCCGCAGATTAACAACGATTTAATCTTGGGTGCGGTTGGTGTACTACAGTTTGAAGTGGTCGCGCATCGTCTCAAAGAAGAGTATAAAGTACAGTGTATCTTTGAGCCAGTATCGATTGCCACCGTACGCTGGATTCATTGTGATGATGAAGTGGCATTGGCGAAATTCAAACGCAAAGCCCATGACCAGTTGTCGCTAGATGGCGGTGGTTATTTAACGTATCTTGCCCCATCACGGGTCAACTTGCAGCTGATGCAAGATCGCTATCCAGAAGTCACTTTTAGCAATACTCGTGAGCATTAAAATCCATCATTTCACGAGTTAGTTTATCTTTTAAGACACGCCAGCCGTGTCTTTTTTATTAGCTTAGATTTAGGCATGAAACGAGAGAGGGTAGGTAGCTATTCGTTAGCAGGAGACAGCAAAACCCTAAAAACACAAACAGTGTTCCTACAATACATCGTCATTGTTACGGTAGAATATCAAGTAACATCTTATGTTTATAAAAGAGGATATATGAACGCTGCGAATCAAATTGATATCAATCAGCCAACAATGAATCCGCATTTATCGATGACAGCAAGTCGTAGTCGTCTGCTGAGACTGCTTGCCGGCAGTTTACTGCTAGGTAGCATCGCGATGCCTGCTAATGCAGGTAATCTCATCAGTAGCACAGATTATCTAGAATATGAGCTGCCTAAAAAAGTGCAAGCACAGTGTGTTGAGCGCGATAACTGTCCAGAGATTGACATCAAATATCTGAAGACCAATCACGGTTGGATCAATGATATCGCCAATGCGCGTATTAATAATTTAGTCGTCAATAGTAAACCGACTGAATCTGCGCCTATCAAAACGAACGTCAATCAGACAATGGTGAAAGCCGCCATTGATGACTTTGCCAGCTCACAGTTTATAGATATGCCAGAGGGCACCTCATGGGCTTATAGCCTAATGGTAACGCCTGAGTATTTAGGTCATGTCAGTGATTTCGAATTGTTTGAAATCAATACTTATGTGTTTACTGGTGGCGCTCATGGCATGCCTTATAGCGAATACTTGATATTTGACCTTAATACCAAAAAACAAATCACGCTTGAGGATATGCTTCAATCAGGCAAGGAATCACGTTTTAAAGCGCTCGCTTATGATGCTTATAAAACGTGGGTCAAAACGGTTGACGACGATGTCAGCAGTTATGAGAAAAACTGGCCATTTACCTTAAGTGACAATGTGACACTGACGGATAAAGGCATCGATATCCGTTATCAGCATTATGCTATCGGCCCATATGCTTATGGTATGCCAGTACTTAGTATTCCGTACAGTAAGCTCGACGGCGTCATAAAGCCGCACTTTATACCTAAATAGTTCGGATGGTCATTGCATAACTTATTACGGTTTATATTAAAAAAATCGTAAAATCTCTTAAAAAATTGGCAATGATTTATCTAAAACCATTTGAAATTTAATAAAAGAATAAGGAGTTACCGCATGACGAACAATACAGATAGTATGAAGGCGACAGTCGACACAGAGACTTGGCAACTTAATGCCTTAACAGAAGCGCTTGGCGACCTAACGTTGACGGTCAATGACAGCCTGTCTGTTGGTCGTGGCAGCGACAATGACGTGGTACTTGGTAGCAAGCAAGTATCGCGTAATCATGCGGTGTTAAGCATCTTAGATGGTCGATTGTATGTCAAAGATTTAGACTCATCGAACGGTACATTTATCAACGAGCAGCGTATCGAAGGTAATACATCGAGCCTTTTACAGGTAAATGATACCATTGGATTTGCCAGTTTCAGCTTTCAGGTAAACGCGCCACTTGCTGCCACAGATACTGATGTATTAGCGCCCGTAGCAGTAGAGGACTCAGTGACTGAGACTGAGACAGTGGTTGCTGAAACGACTGCCGAAACACAGGCTGTCGAAGACTTGACGGTGAGTGAACCTGTTATTCATGAATCAGTAGTAAAAGAGCCGATTGTTAAGCAAACTGACATCGAAGATATTCTGCCTGTGACAGCTGATGTGAAGACAGTACCTGTTGATACAGCCTCGGATAGAGTAGCAGACTCAGTAGCGGTAGCTGAGACCAGTGTTAATGAAACAGTTGAACCAGTCTTACAGGAGCCGATTCAGGAGCCGATTGTGAAACAAACGGGCATCGATGAAGTCCTAACGGCTATAGATAATACCGTGTCTAACACAACTGAAGCGGCACCAGTCCCCGCTGCAACTGTAATAGATGCACAACCTGCTGTAAGTCAGCCAGAAGCCGTCACAGCGACAGAGGCGGCACCGACAGCACCTGCTCATGATACGTCATTAGTAGAGCAGTCAGCTGTACATGAAAAGCCAGCAGTTGAATCAGAGCATGACAAAACGACTAAAACTGCTCTACAAGAAGAAGCAGATCCCGACATTCTACGAGCTAAGCAGGCGGCAACCGCACAATTTTCTGGCACTGCCAATCTAGGTCAATCTCGTGATGTTGGGACAGAAGGTAATAATGCGATGGATCAGGCTATCAGTAATTCAGCCAATGCAGGACAGGCAGAGAAAAAACCAAGCGGTGGTTGGTTTATTTGGGTGTTTATTGCCATCATCATTATTGCGTTAGCATTGTGGTTATTTAACATGGGCGGTGCGTAACCAAGTACTGACCAGTGCGTTTGAGATACTCTAATCCAATCGAGCTTTGGTATAATTATTAGCCCATTGTTAGCTACTATCGGCTAATAGTCCAGTAACTCTCACGAATATGCCACTTTGATAGCGTCAACATTCAATAGAGTGTTGACGCTATATTTTATTTAACAGTCTGCTGTTTTATCTTTTGCCAATATTTTGTTAAGAGAGCATTATTATGATGAACTTTGAAGAATATCAAGCTTTTAAAGACCGTGGCTTTAGTCATGCTCCACTGATAAAAAAACGTCTAATGGACGCACAGACACCAGTATCTGTATTTTCTAAAGTACGTGATTTAAGCGGCTCTGCATATTTATTTGAGTCTGTCGTAGGCGGGGAGCGTTGGGCACGATATTCGATGATTGGTTTAGGTAGTGATCTCATTTTGCAGTATGCCGATGGTAATATGACCGTCAAAAAAAATGACCATACCGATGTCGATGCAGTCGCTGACCCGTTTGACTATATCCGTCAGCTAATGGCGCAATATAAGATGCCAACAGTTGAGGATATTGCAACGCTACCGAGCTTTAGCGGCGGCTTAGTAGGTTACTTTGGCTATGACATGGTGAGGGTTATCGAGCCAAGCGTGGGTTTGTCAGACGCCCCCAATCCGATGACAATGCCGGATATGTGGCTGATGCTGTCAATGAGCGTGATTGTTTTTGACAGTTTAGAAAATACGTTGTCTATCATCGTGTATGCCGATTGTCATACTGAGGACGGTTATAGCAAGGCTATCCGCGAGCTAGAAAAAATTGAAGATAAGCTGGCAGAAATGCCAAGCTTGAGCGCACCTGTGATGCCGACACCAAAATTCAAGTCGCAAACTGGGATGCAGAAATACTGCCATGATGTCAATAAAATAAAGGATTACATTTTAGCAGGCGATGTCATGCAAGTCGTTCCTGCGCAGCGTTTGACGGCGGATTATACTGGCGATTCATTAGCAGTTTATCGTGCCCTACGATTCTTAAATCCATCGCCTTATCTGTTTCTGGTGCATGGTTATACCCTCGATGATCACAAGCGTTTCGACATTATTGGGGCATCCCCTGAGATCTTATCACGTATCGAAAATGGCAAAGTGACGGTACGACCATTGGCGGGTACTCGTAGACGCGGACAAAATGAAGCGGAAGATTTAGCGCTTGAAAAAGAGCTGTTGAATGATAAAAAAGAGATCGCCGAACACTTGATGCTTATCGATTTGGGTCGTAATGATATTGGCCGCGTTTGTGAATATGGCAGTGTCAAAGTCACCGAAAAGATGTTTGTCGAGCGTTATTCGCAAGTGATGCACATTGCTTCTAATGTTGAAGGGACGATATTGCCCAATAAGGATGCGTTGGATGTTTTTTGTGCGACGTTCCCCGCTGGTACGCTATCAGGTGCGCCCAAAATACGCGCCATGCAAATCATTGACGAGATAGAGCCAGTCCGCCGAACGGTATTTGGCGGCTCAGTCGGTTATCTGGGCTGGCATGGCAACATGGATACCGCCATTGCCATTCGTACTGCAATAATGCGCCGCGGCAAGATACATATCCAAGCGGGTGCTGGGGTTGTTGCTGATTCTATTCCAGAAGCAGAGTGGGAAGAGACCAACAAAAAAGCATTGGCGTTGGTCAAAGCGGTAAAGATGGCGTGTAATGGTTTACGGATTCGCTAGGGACTCCAGTCATAAAAACACAGTATGCGGTTATTGTGGAAAAACCACCTATTTTTTAATTAAAAAAACATCATTACAATCAATTAGTTATATTTTTTTATTGAAATAATCATAAAAAAGGCAAAAAAGGGCTTGCGTCTTTCAAAAAATTTGATAGAATAGCCACCACTTTAAGAGAACAAGCCGACTTAGCTCAGTTGGTAGAGCAACTGACTTGTAATCAGTAGGTCGCCAGTTCGATCCCGGCAGTCGGCACCATCTCTCTTAAAGTAGCTTTTTATGAATCTGTCTTAAACTAAAGCCATTTTTGTTTAAAGCAACCTAAGGTGGGATTGGGGAGCGGTCAAACCCAACAGACTGTAAATCTGTCGCGAAAGCTTCGAAGGTTCGAATCCTTCTCCCACCACCATATTTTTTTAAGTTTGTCATAGCGCCAAGCATACTCTTTATACTTAATGACTCTCGATTAGAGTCCTCTTGAATAAGAGTAATTGCGGGTGTGGTATAATGGTAACACCTTAGCCTTCCAAGCTAATGACGCGGGTTCGATTCCCGCCACCCGCTCCATATATACAACATCGCAAAGATTATCAATAAATCATCACGACAGTCAGTTTTAGTATTGCTGTATCGTGATATTTTTTTTAGTAAATCCATAAGTTATTTTTTGTGGTTATTAAAAACATGCTCATATAGCTCAGCGGTAGAGCACTCCCTTGGTAAGGGAGAGGTCTTGAGTTCAATTCTCAATATGAGCTCCATTTATTGTTTAAACCTCTTGTGTTTGCTTTGCCATCTTTAAACAGTTTGTGTCGATATCGAAATTACAAAATATTGAAAATTATAAATTACAGTGTAGCAAATAATATTTAAGGGTGACACTGAGGTGTTGCCTTTTAGTGCTGTCAATTTATTAAGTTATCAATACATGAGTAATTATATAAAAGTATCTAAGATAAAATTATCTAAGATAAAAGCATCTAGGTTCGGCAGGCTCCAATATTATTAATGATTTACACTAAGATAAAGTAGTGCAACAGCGACGATGTATAATATATTGTAATGTTGACTAGATTAAAAAATACGTATAATGCTTAAACCTATGTGTGCAGCATTGAAATGCATGATCTGAGCACATATATACAGTCGTAAAGTGATCAAACAGTTTTAGTAGATAAGCCATAGCGTCAACGGTTTGATGGTTCTGTATGCATCATGAGCCGTCAAACAGCTATTCACCGATCTTTGATTGATAAAGATTCACCAAAAAAAGAGGAAATACCCATGGCAAAGGCCAAGTTTGAACGCGTAAAGCCACACGTCAACGTCGGTACAATCGGACACGTTGACCACGGTAAAACA
>LIQB01000010.1 GCA_001411745.2 Psychrobacter glacincola | reverse complement strand
CGTATTATATAGATTCTGGCAGGGGTGTCAACCGCTTTATCAGAGGTTTTTAGGTTTATTTGAGAAGACTTTTAATAATGCATAGTTTTCAATGGGTTAAGATTGACATTCATTTAATTCTTTTAAATTAGACGGTAAATAATGACTCAGCTTTAAACAGTATCTATCGATATTCATTAATTGTCATCTATAGAGTTGCCATTAAGAACTTACTTTAAGCTAAAACTTTGAAGCTCTATACTGACTTTTTGACATATTTATCTGCTTATTGATAATTGCCTTCGCTGTGTCCTTTAACTATGATTTACACTTCTTGATATTCGCATAGATAGCATCTATATATAGAGGCCGACCTAATCCCTTACTATCTAGTGTTGATACACAGTTTTTGCTATAATAGCTGACTTTATAATATTGCTTAATGGCATTTCTTATTAGCCTTGATTGTTCAACGGTTGATTGTTTGAAATTTTGCCTTTAAGTGATATCTATCTCTTATAACATATCATAGCAGTTGGATATAATTGACGCAGTCTTGCGGTTATATGATTGATGGTTGCAATCATCACTGCCAACGGACGCAAAAAGGTGAATAGATTATGGTAGCGATTACTTTACCCGATGGTAGCGTAAAAAACTTCGAAGGTAGTACCACCGTCATGGAAGTGGCACAAAGCATTGGTGCAGGATTGGCTAAAGCGACGGTTGCCGGACGTGTAGATGGTCATCTAGTTGATGCGCACGACCCTATCGCTCATGATGCTAAGGTTGAAATCGTGACACCAAAAGATGATGACGGTGTCGATATCATTCGCCATTCTTGTGCTCATCTATTAGGTCATGCCGTTAAGCAGTTATATCCTGATGTAAAAATGGTGATTGGCCCCGTTATCGATGATGGTTTTTATTATGACATCTATAGCGAAACGCCATTTACGCCTGAGCATATGGCAGCCATTGAAAAACGCATGATGGAACTCATCAAGCAAGATTATAACGTTATCAAAAAAATAACGCCACGCGATGAAGTCATTAAAATCTTTGAAGAACGTGGTGAAGACTATAAGCTTAAGCTGATTAACGATATGCCAGGCGAAGAAGCGTTTGGTCTCTATCATCATCAAGAATATGTCGATATGTGCCGTGGTCCACACGTGCCGAACACCAGATTTTTAAAAGTATTCAAACTGACCAAAATGTCTGGTGCATATTGGCGCGGTGATGCCAAGAACGAGCAACTGCAACGTATCTATGGTACAGCATGGGCGGATAAAAAAGATTTAAAAGCCTATATTCAGCGTATCGAAGAAGCTGAAAAACGTGACCATCGTAAAATTGGTAAAGCGTTAAATCTGTTCCATATGCAAGAGCAAGCGCCAGGTATGGTGTTTTGGCATGCGAATGGTTGGACGATATATCAAGTACTTGAGCAGTATATGCGTAAAGTACAGCACGATAACGGTTATGAAGAAATTAAAACACCGCAAATCGTCGATCGTAGTTTGTGGGAGCGTTCGGGACATTGGGGTAACTATGCGACTAACATGTTTACGACTGCCAGCGAAAATCGTGATTATGCAGTAAAACCAATGAACTGCCCGTGCCACGTGCAAGTCTTTAACCAAGGTCTAAAATCTTACCGTGACTTACCATTACGTATGGCAGAGTTTGGCTCATGCCATCGAAACGAGCCATCAGGTTCGCTACATGGTTTGATGCGTGTACGCGGTTTTACCCAAGATGATGCACATATCTTCTGTACACAGTCGCAAATCCAGCAAGAAGTCGCTGACTTTATTAAACTAACCCTTGCCGTCTATGAAGACTTTGGTTTTGACAATATCATTATGAAACTCTCGACTCGCCCTGAAAAACGGGTTGGTAGTGATGAGTCTTGGGATTTTGCAGAGAAAGCTTTGGCCGATGCATTAGATAGCTCAGGATTAGATTGGGCTTATCTGCCCGGTGAAGGTGCATTCTATGGTCCGAAGATTGAATTTAGTTTGAAAGATTCTTTAGGTCGCGTCTGGCAGTGCGGTACGATTCAGGTTGACCCAAACATGCCTGAGCGCCTTGATGCCGAATTCGTCAATGAGCAAAACGAGCGCGAAGTACCTATTATGTTGCACCGTGCCATCTTAGGTTCATTCGAGCGCTTCATTGGTATTTTGATTGAAAACTATGCTGGTTGGATGCCCGTTTGGCTAGCGCCGCAACAAGTGGTGGTGATGAATATCACTGATAAACAGGCAGATGCTTGTGAAAATGTGGTCAGCGAACTCAAAAATTCAGGTTTGCGAGCTATTAGTGACTTGCGTAACGAAAAGATTGGATTTAAGATACGAGAGAAAACATTAGAACGCGTTCCCTATATGCTAGTATTAGGGGATAAAGAAGTCGAATCGGGCAGTGTCAATGTCCGTACTCGTGAAGGTGAAAACCTTGGCGTGATGAGTGTTCCAGAATTTATTACATTAGTACAGACCGCTGTCAGCGACAAAGGCCGACAGACCCCAAAAACAGATGAGGAGTAATACCTATTAAACAGTCAAACCGTTTGAACATCAACGAAGATATCACAGCCAAAGAAGTCCGTCTCGTTAAAGAAGACGGCGAACAGATGGGCGTGGTCGATATCGAAACCGCGATGAAAGCGGCACGTGAGGACAGTCTAGATTTGGTCGAATTGGTTCCTGAAGCCAAACCGCCAGTATGCAAAATCATGGATTATAAGCATTTCCTCTATGATCAAAAGCAAAAAGCGAAAGAAGCTAAAAAGAACCAAAAGCAAACTCAGCTAAAAGAGATGAAGCTGCGTCCTAGTACTGAAGAAGCTGATTATCAGGTTAAACTGAAAAAAATCGTTAGCTTTTTGGAAGACCAAGACAAAGTTAAAATCAGTATTCGCTTTCGTGGCCGTGAAATGGCGCACCAAGAAATTGGTCGCAAGCAGCTAGATCGTATTATCGAAGATACTGCTGAGATTGCTAACGTTGAGCAATATCCTAAGATGGAAGGTCGTCAGATGGGTATGCTGCTTGGGCCAACTAAGAAAAAGTAATCTGTTTATTAGATGGCTGTTAGTCAATATAGATATGTATAACCTTAACCATCAATATACTGCGGGATATTGATGGTTTTTTATTGTGTGCATAGATACATATCTCTTTTAAATATGTTTAGTCAGATATAATTGGCTGACTCTATTTTACAAAACCTACCTTCTCAACCATTTGATTACGCGGTAACCTAAAGGTCTATTTTATATTTGCTAATCAGCATTTATTAAAAATTTCTAGTAAGTGTATAAAAATAACGTATATCACGACCATCAGAGTCGTTGACAAAAACACTACTTTTATCCAATATTGAAGGAAATTTCATGCAAGAATTGACCCCACCAGAAAATGCAACGACGCCAAGTATTTCTCTAACCGCGCCTGAACCTGTGAGAGAAATACAAAAAAGCGAAGCAGATCAGATGGTCAAATTGGATGACAGCCAAATCCCAGAGCTTGATGCCAAGGTCGATGCCTTTGTTGATCATGTGATTAATAATTCTGTGCACAGCGCTGAATTTCAGCAAAATGTGCAATCGATTCATAATCTCGGTACCAAAGAGATTCGTGAATCAGCCCAAGTGTCTAATCGTATGCTCGATTTACCCGCCAAAAGCCTCAATGACAGCTTGTTTGATAATTCCCCTATCGCCAAGTCATTGACTGAGTTGCGCGGCATCGTCGAAGATTTAGATCCCAGTAAAAAAGAGCTGACCAGCTCACGTAAATTATTTGGTCTCATCCCATTTGGCAATAAAGTACAGGATTACTTCCGTCAATACGAATCTGCACAGTCGCATATCAATGCGGTTGTTACCAGTCTATATAATGGTAAGGATGAGCTGCTCAAAGACAATGCGATGATTGAGCAAGAAAAAGTCAATATGTGGGAGCTGATGCAATCCATACGTCAATACGTTTATGTCGGCAAAAAAATTGATGAGCAGTTAGAACAAAAGGTTTATGCGATAGAAGCGACCGACCCAGAAAAAGCACGCATTATTAAAGAAGAGATGTTGTTTTATGTGCGTCAAAAAAACACCGACTTTTTAACTCAGTTAGCCGTGAACGTGCAAGGCTATTTAGCGCTCGATACCATTCGCCGCAATAACTTAGAATTGATAAAAGGCGTTGATCGAGCCACCACAACCACCGTATCTGCACTACGTACAGCGGTCGTGGTTGCCCAAGCAATGACCAATCAAAAACTGGTACTTGATCAAATTACTGCTTTAAATAAAACCACCAGTAGCTTAATTGAATCGACCTCAGCGATGCTAAAACGTCAGTCAGGTGAAATCCATGAGCAAGCGACCAGTAGCAGCATTGAGCTTGATAAATTGCAAAACGCTTTCAATAACGTCTATGATACGATGGATATGATTAGCAATTATAAAATTGAAGCGCTAGAGAACATGAAACAGACGGTCAATACTTTGACTACTGAAGTCGATAAGGCTCAGAAATACTTGGATAAGTCTAATCAAACAACAGTATTAGAAGTGTCGAAAGAGATAGACAGTAAAAAGATAACCAATAGATCAAGTACAGTCGATATCGACATTTGATTTGTTTTAATAGTTGTTACCTATTAAAGGTGGCCACTTCCTGCTACCAAATACACTTAAGACAATTGACGCAAGATATTGCAACGTCGTTCGTGTTAAGATAGCCATTATTAATAATTTTAAAAATAGATACGGTAATTTATGAGTTGGAACGATCCAAACGCCTCAAGTGAGGCAAAAAGATATGACAATCCTATCCCTAGTCGCGAACTGATACTCAGTACGATTAATGAGCATGGTGAAGTCACGCATCAACAATTGGCAAAAGCCTTTAATATTGATGACCCAGACCAGTTTGACGCTTTAGGCAATCGCCTAAAAGCGATGGCACGTGATGGACAAGTAAACCGCGACGGTCGTCCTTATCGCTATCGCACGGTGACCAAGCAAGATGTCGTCAGAGGTACAGTGTCTGCACATCCTAAAGGCTTTGGCTTTGTATTATTAAGCGATATGCCAGATTTGTTTTTGCATGAAAAGCAAATGCGCTGGGTTTTTAACGGTGATACCGTAGATGCAGTCGGTACATCGACAGACAATCGCGGGCGCACAGAAGGACGTATCGTCGATGTCGTTGAACGTCGCCAAAACAACTTCATTGGTACATTAGCGCATGATGAAGATGGCTACTGTGTCGAGCTTGGTAGTCCAAATAATCACCAGCCGATTACCGTCACTGAAGAAAATGTACAAGCGATGAATGCCAAGCAAGGATCTCCTGTTAAGGTTGATGTTATTGATTGGCCAAATCAGCATGAATTTGCGACGGGTAAAATCACCGAAGTACTGTCTGATGACAATGACCGCGAACTGATTATTGAGACCACCTTACTCAATTATGACATCCCATCAGATTTTAGCGAAGCAGCACTGAAGCAAGCCAACGATTATCAAGAGCCGACTGAAAAAGATTTAAAAGGTCGTACAGATTTGCGTGATTTGCCGCTGGTGACTATCGATGGTGAAGATGCACGTGATTTTGATGATGCCGTATTCGCCGAAAAACGCTCAGGTGGCAACTATCGTGTCTTAGTTGCGATTGCGGATGTCAGTTATTACGTTACACCAAACTCGCCACTTGATAAAGATGCCTACGAGCGCGGTACGTCCGTATACTTCCCGCATCGTGTGATTCCAATGTTGCCTGAAGTGCTCTCTAATGGTCTGTGCTCACTGAATCCTGACCGTGACCGTCTTTGTATGGTCGCCGATATCAAAATATCACGAGCAGGCAAAGTGACTGGTTATGAATTCTATCCTGCTGTCATGCATTCTCAAGCACGCTTAACGTATAATCAAGTGAACGCTTATCTTGAGAATCCAGAAGATAAGAGCGTACCTACCTCACTCACGGGTAATAAAGACGTCAAAAAATCTGTCGATACCTTACATCAATTGTATGAGCTACTGTTGAAAAAGCGTGAAGAGCGCCATGCAATGGAGTTTGAAACGGTTGAGACCTACATTAAGTTCAATGAGAAAGGTGGTATCGAAGCAATCCTACCGCGTACTCGCGGTGATGCTCAAAAACTCATTGAAGAATGTATGCTGCTGGCCAATACTTGTGCAGCGAATTTTGCACTCAAGCATGAGCTTCCTGTCTTATATCGTAACCATGACAAACCTGATGGCGAAAAATCAATGCGTATTCACGAATACGCAAAGAACTTTGGTTTAAGCTTCCCAGAAGAAAATCCAACGCAAGCCGATTATCAGCGCATTATTGAAGCCACCAAAGACAGACCCGATGCAATTAGTATCCACAGCATGCTGTTGCGCTCAATGATGCAAGCAAACTATGCACCTGACAATATCGGTCACTTTGGGCTAGCTTATGACGAATATAGCCACTTCACCTCGCCGATTCGTCGTTACCCTGATTTAATGCTGCATCGTGCCATCAAAGCAAAAGTGACCAATACCCAGCAGCCAGTGATGGACTTTTCTCTTGAAGCGGCTGGCACGCAAACCTCAGATACTGAGCGCCGTGCCGAAAAAGCCTCACGCTATGTAGAGTCTTGGCTCAAGTGTCACTATATGAAAGATCATGTTGGTGAAGAGTTCGAAGGTGTGGTTACTACAGTCACAAGCTTCGGTTTGTTTGTTACCTTGACTGATTTATATATCGATGGTTTGGTTCACATCTCTAATGTCGGTGATGACTTCTTTGTTTACGATGAACAGCAACAACAGCTGATCGGTAAAGACAAAGGGACATTATTCGGACTGGGTGATCGCGTTAAAGTGAAAGTTGCTGGCGTCAATATGGATCTGCTACAAATTGACTTTGATTTAAAAGCCAAATTGCAATCTAGTGAAATGAATCAAACGAAGAGCGCGCCTTCTAAGAAAGGCACTGATAAGAAAAGTACTGATAGAAGAGGTCCCGCTAAAAAGACTGGCAGCCGTAGTAAAGGCGCAAGTAAAAAAAGCTAGTGTTAGTAAACACTTTAAATAATAAAAAGGCCAACGTCATCGTTGGCCTTTTTTGTGCGTGGTATTTTATAACGACTACTTAAATCATTATTGCGCATTACTCATCTGGTCTAGACGTTCCTTGTCTGCTTCCTGCGCCTGATCTATTTTCGCGGTAGCATTATCGAGAATGGCTTTAGGCTGTTTGCCAAGTGGCTGGCTCGCGACATCTACCGAGCCACTTTCTACATCATCAGTATTTGGTAACACTGTATCGGGAGATTGCTCAGATCCTGCATCACTTATGACTACTTCTCTATCTTTCTCACGTTGATTGCCATTAATGAGGTTGAAACCTAGTAACGCAACCATGCCCACTAGGGCGAATATAATCAAGTGTTTCATTTGCATAAAAAATGTCTCGTATTTGAATGATAATCAGATATACGTTTCGTTGCATTTTTTATGCCTAGTTTTTGGCAGGTTTTTGCAAATTATTCTTGCGGGCTATTATTATTCAGTAAATCAGTCTCGTCAGAGCTTTCTGCAATTTCCTGTTCAACCTTTTCCATGAGTTTGTCGTCGGGACGGGCGTTAAGCACCTCATCAGCATTACGACCTTGTAAAATCAATTTGGCACGAGCCTTTGCTTGTTTTTTGTCCTTATCATCAACGCTATTATCTTCATTCTGGTTTTTATCAGTCACTTTGGGCATGATTGGCGTAATTGTCATGTCTGACTTAGCACTATCAGTGTTAGCGTTAGCCTGCATATTCTCAAATGCTTTTTCTAAGTTACTATTAAAACGCAAACGATAAATCGGTTCAGGCAAGCTGAAGCCTTCATTTTCTAACGCATGCTTGGTCTCACGAATGGCAATACTGCGTGCTTTTGAGAAGTCCGTGTCTGATTGATCCACCCAAATTTGAAATTCCAAAATGATATTAGAATCGCCAACATTGGTAATTACAGCCACTGCTTTTGGCTCATCTAAAACGAATGCTAATGTATATATCGCATCCAGTCCGACCTTGATAGCCGCTAATGGATCATCGTTGGCATCAACGCCTAACTCAAAGGTAAATCGACGTTCTGGATTTTTGGTGTAATTTAAAATCGTTGCTTTAAATACTTCAGCATTGGGAATGCGCAACTGATTGCCATCTAAAGTCATCAGAATAGTCGCACGTGAGGTTAGCCGTACTACAATCCCCTCTTGATTATTAATTAAAATATGATCACGTGCGCGAAATGGTTGGCGAATACTGAGCATGAGCGAGGCAATGTAATTCTCAATAGTGTCTTTGACCGCAAAACCAACGGCGATACCGATAACGCCTGCACCGCCAAGCAAAGTGCCTAAGATGGTTTCGGCGCCTATCAAACTCAGCGCAAGAATCAAACCGAAAATAATAAAAATGACTTTAACGGTTTGTGACAGCAATTCGGCGACAAACGGATTGGGCGTGAGCCGTTGCCACATTTTTTTGCGATTAGACAGCCAACTACCAAACCATGTCACCAATGCAAATAGGACAATGCCGACCAATAGGAGTGGCAAGGCTTTGACTAGATTTTTGGCTTGTGCTTTAAGGCCTTGATAAACGGTAGTGACATTGTCTTGAACATCAAGCGTGCGATCAATTCGATCTTCGACAGTGACGACATCTGTCAGACGGTTGGTCAAATTGATGGCTTGTTGCGCTTTTTTCTCGTTCGGCGTCTCTCCGGTTAAGGTGACAACACCTTGCGTAACGCTGACATTGACGGCCTGCAGACCTTCTATTTCAGAAAAAATACCCTGAATACGTTGACGAATGTCATTGTCTTTTTGTGGAGTAGGAGTGGTTTCTATTTGCGCATTATTGGTGCTCTCACCACTGATTATGGGCGGTGGCGCTGGTTCAGGTATGACAACTGGAGATGCTGAAGCTCCCTCTTCTGATGGCGCATCAAGTAAAGGTTTGTCAGCTGCCGGATTTTCTGCTGTATCTATCCCCAATGCAGTGGTGATACCAGTCACCTCTTCACCAGCCGCATACACTGGAAAGGCAAAAAGGATGCTTAGTAACAACAGCATTTGACCGCACGCTTTTATAAAATCGCGTATCGTTGAACGGTCAAAGTGAGTGTTCATAAGCATCCTTTGCTTTTTATAGATTTTCGTACTCATCTTTCTTTACTGAATGTTCAATAATCATTAACTGTCCAAATAAACTTGTGCCTCGCCCAAGTTTAACGTGCCTTCATAGATTGCGCGACCAGTAATGATGCCTTCAATACAATCGCCATAAGGTTTCAGCAGTTCGATATCTTTCATATTGGTCACGCCGCCTGAAGCAATCACAGGCAAGCCGCCTTCACGTGCCAAATTGACAGTTTGTTCAACGTTGACGCCTTGCATCATGCCATCGCGGTTGATATCGGTGTAGACAATCGACGATACGCCGACATCTGCAAAGCGCTTTGCAAGCTCGGTCGCCTTGGTATCCGTCACATTTGCCCAACCATGAGTCGCGACCATGCCGTCTTTAGCATCGATACCTACAATGATATGACCCGGAAATTCGCGGCAAGCTTCTGCGACAAACTCCGGATCTTCGACCGCTTTTGTACCAATGATGATATAAGTCAAACCAGCCGTAATATATTGCTCAATGGTGTTCATATTGCGCACACCGCCGCCCAGCTGAATAGGCAGATTCGGATACGCCTTCGTAATGTCATTCACCACTTGTCTATGAACGGGTACGCCGTCAAATGCCCCATTCAAATCAACCAAATGCAGTCGACGTGCACCTTCCTCTACCCAGCGTGCTGCCATGGCCACTGGATCATCAGAAAAAACCGTATCATCCTCCATACGGCCTTGTTTTAAGCGGACACATTTACCATCTTTTAAATCAATCGCCGGGATAATGACAGGCACAGCACACATATAGCATTCCTTATAAAGCACAACAATAAATACATTTAGAAAAGTAAATTCAAAAATCAGGGTGTATTGAACGTTCAACACCCTCTAAACACGCATAAAAACATCAGTCAAAAGTGACTTAATACACAGACGAATCAAAAGCTATCCATGATAGATCCAAAATCCGCTTCGATAGATAGAAATGACCATAAAAAAACGGTCAATCATAACCATAAGTTTTAATACATTCAATCACTGGCAACATTAGATAAATTCAATTACTGACTGGCAATTTTAGGTCAATTTAGCGTATAATCCTAGGTAAATTTTTATTTGTTTCTATGTGATAGTAACCATGCGCTGCGCTTTTTATTGAGTCATTTATGGCTTAGTGTTGCATAGCGGTCAGGATGAGTCGAGCAGCAGCTAAATGCATCTTTTTGATGTTGGCTGACATATTGCTAAGAAGGGTTATATTAGAAATTTCAACTGGTGGCCTCTAAACAGTCTACTCTACAGCACTAAACTCTAATGACGCCTCTTTCTTTTTTATATTCTCTATCGTATCTCTATCACTAGCTAACTATTTTAGAACAGTCATTACTAGCTGTATAGCCGCTTATTGATGTGAGTGAAATCTACTTAATAATGGCTTCGCTAGTTTGTCTGTTAACCAGTTTATCATCTATTTCGATAGATCATCTTTTGGCTGCATTCTTATCTAATTGCGTATCTATTAACAAGATACCAAACCAATAAGGTTGGTCAATTGCGCTGGTGTTACAAGCTTTAATTTTCAATGAAACGTATGATAGAGCTATTGTCTACACAGTCATTTTCGCTAAAGGCTTGAACGATTGTGTTTGATGGTTTTAACATACACCTTGGTAGCCAGTCGCCACTTTGGTCATTCGAATAAGACATTAACGTGTTGTTAAGGAGTCTAAGGTCAGCGTTAATACTCTTACTAGTAGTTATGATCATGCGTTATTTTCAGAGATCCTTTGTCACTATCCTACTATAGGAAGAAAGACGTGGGGGCTTTATTGAATGACGCAGATGTTCATGCTACCGATATACCAAACAGGACGTCTGGTATCGTTTTAGACTATGGACTAAGTTTTCGCTTATGATTACCATCAAAAAAGGTTTGGATTTGCCCATCACCGGTGAATCATCCCGCGAGATATCTGAGCACCAACCGACACATGTCGCCGTTATTGGCTATGATTATGTGGGCATGAAGCCCACGATGAATGTCAAAGAAGGCGATATCGTAGCAAAGGGTCAGCCCGTTTTTGAAGACAAAAAACGAGTTGGCGTTATCTATACTGCCCCTGCTGCTGGTAAAGTCGTCGCGATTAAACGCGGTGAGCGACGTGTGTTTGAGAGCCTTGTGATTGCGGTCGACCCAAACGGTGAAGAAGTAGACTTCGAGCGCTATGACTCCCAGCAACTTGCTGACCTAGACGCTGAAGTTGTTGAAACCCAACTGCTTGCCTCTGGCGAATGGACCGCGTTTCGCACGCGCCCTTATAGCCGTGCGCCAGAAATCGGTGCCCGTCCTCATGCTATTTTTGTCACCGCTATGGATACCAATCCATTAGCATTTGACCCAATGCTGCTGATTAGCGATCAGTTGCAAGCGTTCAATGACGGACTTGCTGTCTTATCGACGCTCAGCCCCAAAACCTTTGTTTGCCATCATGGTGATGCCCAGTTGACGCCAGTTGCCAAAACGGCGGCTAATAATGTCACTGAGTATCATAGCTTTGCTGGTAAGCATCCTGCTGGTCTGGCTGGCACGCACATTCACTTTTTGCACCCAATCATGCGCGGCGTGACCGTATGGACGATTGGCTACCAAGACGTGATTGCGATTGGTAAGCTATTCACCAGCGGTCGCTTATATACGCGCCGTATCATTAGTTTGGCAGGTCCTGCGGTCACCAAGCCACGTTTGGTGGCTACTGAGCGCGGTGCTGATATCGCTGCTCTGACCAAAGGACAGCTGGCGGATGGCGAAAACCGTATTATTTCTGGTTCGGTATTGTCAGGTCGCAAAGTGTTTGGCAATACGGCTTATCTTGGTCGCTTTCATAACCAAATCAGTGTGCTGCCTGAAGGGCGTGAACGTCCAGCGTTCCATTTCCTAAGTGTCGGCACCAACCGCTTCTCTAAGCTGCCTATTTATATTTCTAAGTTTTTTGGTAATAAGAAATATAACTTTACGACCACGAGTAATGGTTCACCGCGAGCGATGGTACCTATCGGGGTTTATGAAGAGGTCATGCCGCAAGATTATCTGCCTACACAGTTACTACGTGCATTAATTGTCGAAGACATGATTAGCGCCGTAGATTTGGGCGTGCTCGAATTGGACGAAGAAGATTTAGCATTATGCACCTTCGTATCTCCTGGCAAATATGAATTCGGTGATATTTTGCGTGATAACTTGACGCGCATTGAGCTGGAGGGCTAACCACGATGAAATTTTTACACAATATGTTCGATCGTATGGAGCCGTCTTTCACCAAGGGTGGCAAACACGAAAAATACTATGCTATCTTTGAGATGTTTGATACGTTTTTGCGTCAACCAAGCTCAACCACATACTCAGCATCACACGTACGCGACGGTATCGACCTAAAGCGTATTATGATTACCGTATGGTTATGTACTTTCCCAGCCATGTTTTGGGGTATGTACAACATTGGTCATCAAGCACTAACGGCGATTGCAACCCTTGGTTTGCAGCCTGAAGGCTGGCGTACCGTTATCACCAGTATGGCAGGCTATAACCCAGACAGTATCTGGGCAAGCTTCGTTTACGGGGCGATGCAATTTTTACCGATTTATATCGTCACCTTTGCGGTCGGTATTCTCTGTGAGATTATCTTTGCCGTGGTACGTGGCCATGAAGTCAACGAAGGTTTCTTTGTGACCTCAGTGCTGTTTGCGCTTTGTTTACCACCAGACATTCCTTTATGGCAAGTTGCCCTCGGTATTATCTTTGGTGTGGTAGTCGCAAAAGAAGTGTTCGGTGGTACGGGTAAAAACTTCCTGAACCCTGCCCTATCGGGTCGCGCATTCTTATACTTTGCTTACCCTGCTTATATGTCTGGTGACTCAGTATGGACGGCGGTCGATGGTTTCTCTGGTGCGACGCCACTTGGTCTTGCCGCGTTAGGCGTAGTCCCTCAAGACTTCGTCGACGTCTACGGTAATGCCATTACTTGGGGTGATGCGTTCTTAGGTAATATGCAAGGCAGTATCGGTGAAGTATCAACACTGGCTATCCTAATGGGTGCCGTCGTTCTACTTTGGACGCGTATTGCTTCATGGCGTATTATGGCAGGTTGTGTGGTAGGTCTGATTGCTACTTCTCTTGTCTTTAATATGATTGGTTCTGAAGACAATATGATGATGAACCTGCCGTTTTATTGGCACTTAGTTATCGGTGGCTTCGCCTTTGGTGCCGTATTTATGGCAACCGATCCTGTATCAGCTGCGCATACCAATAAAGGCCGCTGGGCTTATGGTATCTTGATTGGTTTTATGACGGTATTGATTCGCGTCGTGAACCCAGCTTTCCCAGAAGGCATCATGCTGGCCATTTTATTCGCCAACTTATTTGCTCCATTGTTTGATTACTTTGTGACCCAAGCAAACATCAAACGCCAAACAGCTCGGAGGGTTCGTTATGTCCAAGCCCAAAAGTAATAATGCGAAAACCATCAGTGTGGCATTGACGCTATGCTTGGTGTGTTCCGTCTTAGTTTCAGCAGTAGCGGTTGGTCTAAAACCTGCTCAAATTGAAAACGCACGCTTAGACCGTAACAAAAACATCTTGGTTGCCGCTGGCATGTACGATGCCGAGTCTGATACAGCAGATGATGTTGCTGAACGTTTTAAAGATTTCGATGTCGAAATTATTGACTTAAGTAAAGGCAGCTACGTTGATGATGAAGCGCTAAAAGCCGCTGGCATCCCTGATCGTAATGCTTATGACGCAAGCCAAGCGACTAAGAATAAAGCACTGAGTGAAGATTTAGGCAACAACGACCCTGCTGGTATTGGTCGTAAACCCAAATATGCCAAAGTCTATGTTAAAAAAGATGACGCAGGCAAACCTGAAATGGTTGTTTTGCCGATTCAAGGCTATGGACTATGGGGCACTATCTATGGTTTCTTAACCCTCGAAAGCGATATGAATACCATTAAAGGCATCAGCTTTTATGAGCATAAAGAAACCCCAGGTCTGGGTGCTCGTATCGAAGAGCCAGAGTGGCGTGCGAAGTGGAGCGGTATCCACTCATATGACGAAAATGGTAATGTTGCCACTGGTGTGACCAAAGCGGGTACACCGAAAGAGAACTGGGTCGATGGTATCAGTGGTGCAACCTTGACCGGTCGCGGTGTCAGTAACATGATTCAGTTTTGGTTGGGTGAGCAAGGTTATAAGCCTTATTTAGATACGCTACGTAAAGAGAGTGGTCAAGCAATTGATAATGCGGCAGATACACAAGCTACGCAATCAACGCTGAGCGCTCAACCTGAAACCGAACTGGCAGCCAAGCGACCAGTAGCAAACGGCAAGGAGGCATAACATGGCTGACACTAAAAGTATTTTAACCTCGCCTATTTTTGATAATAACCCCATTGCCCTACAGATCCTTGGTATCTGTTCGGCGCTGGCTGTCACCACCAGCATGGCCAATGCCATGGTAATGTGTGTGGCGTTGACCTTAGTCACGGCATTTTCAAGCTTCTTTATCTCGATCATTCGTAAGCAAATCCCTTCAAGCATTCGTATTATCGTACAGATGACTATTATTGCTTCCTTGGTTATTTTAGTGGATCAGGTGCTAAAAGCCGTTGCTTATGATGTGAGTAAAGGCCTGTCGGTCTTCGTTGGTTTGATTATCACCAACTGTATCGTGATGGGTCGTGCCGAAGCATTTGCCATGAGCAATCCACCAGTGCCAAGCTTTTTAGATGGTATTGGTAATGGTCTTGGCTATTCTGCGGTTTTGCTGTTTGTTGCGACTATCCGTGAGCTACTTGGCTCAGGTACGTGGTTTGGTATCACCATCCTACAGCCTGTCACTGATGGCGGTTGGTATATTCCGAACGGTCTATTACTGTTGCCACCGTCAGCATTCTTTATTATTGGTTTGTTCATTGCCATTATCCGTATCTGGAAACCAGAGCAGGTTGAAGATGCTGAATTTGTAATGAAGCCGCAGTCTAAAGGCATGGCACATGGAGGCGGTCACTAATGGGACATTATGTTAGTTTATTTATAACCTCAGTCTTTATTGAGAATATGGCGCTGGCCTATTTCTTAGGTATGTGTACTTTCTTGGCCGTATCAAAGAAGGTTTCAACCGCTATTGGTCTGGGTGTTGCCGTAGTCGTCGTGATGGCGATTACCGTACCGCTAAACAACTTACTCTTTCAGTTCATTCTAAAAGATGGTGCGCTGGCATGGGCAGGTTTCCCTGATATCGATTTAAGCTTTTTGGGCTTGCTCAGTTATATCGGCTTGATTGCTGCGACCGTACAGATTCTAGAGATGTTCCTCGATAAGTTCGTCCCTAGTCTGTATAACGCCCTTGGGGTGTTCTTGCCACTCATCACTGTAAACTGTGCCATCTTAGGTGGTGTACTGTTTATGGTGGAGCGTGACTATAATTTCGGCGAATCTGTCGTATATGGTGTGGGCGCAGGCTTCGGTTGGGCATTGGCGATTACCGCATTGGCCGGTATCCGTGAAAAGTTAAAATACTCAGACATTCCAGCACCGCTGCGTGGTCTTGGTATTACTTTTATCACAGTTGGTCTAATGTCACTTGGCTTTATGTCTTTCGGCGGTATGTCAATTTAGACCGCTAAGCTTAACAGCCTATTTAGCGATTTGACCTATTTAATTCATTTATTCGGTAGGGGTTCAGGAAACACGCAATGACGTCTTTTCGCACCCCTACTCCATAGATTAAGGATACCTACCATGGATTACGCTACGGCGATTGGTGGCGTTGCTATGTTTACCTTGATCATCATGGGCCTCGTTGCCATTATTTTGGCGGCGCGCTCAAGACTGGTCAGTTCAGGCGATGTTACCATCCATATCAATGATAATCCCGATAATGACGTCGTGACCCCAGCAGGCGGTAAATTACTACAAACCCTTGCAAGCGAAGGTATTTTCTTATCTTCAGCCTGTGGTGGCGGTGGTACTTGTGCGCAGTGTCGTTGCCGCGTTATTGAAGGGGGCGGCTCTATCTTGCCCACCGAAGAAGGCTATTTTACTCAAGGCGAAATTCGCAATCACATGCGTTTGGCTTGTCAGGTAGCCGTTAAGCAAGACATGAAAATCGAGATTGACCCTGAGTTTTTTGATGTGCAAAAGTGGGAATGTGAAGTTCTCTCTAATGATAACGTTGCTACCTTTATTAAAGAGCTGGTCCTTAAAATTCCAGATGGCGAAGAAGTGAACTTCCGTGCTGGTGGTTATGTGCAGTTAGAGGCGCCACCGCATGAAGTGCATTATAAAGACTTTATCATTGACGAAGAATACCGCGAAGATTGGGAAAAATTCGGTATCTTCAACTATGTCTCAAAAGTTGATGAGCCAGTTATTCGTGCTTACTCGATGGCCAACTACCCTGAAGAAAAAGGCCTTATTAAGTTTAATATTCGTATCGCTAGTCCACCGCCACGCGGTCCTGACGGTATTCCACCAGGCAAAATGTCCTCATGGGTATTTAGCCTAGTACCTGGCGATAAAGTTACGGTTTCAGGTCCTTATGGTGAATTCTTTGCCAAAGAGACTGACGCTGAAATGATTTTCGTTGGTGGTGGTGCTGGTATGGCACCAATGCGCTCGCACATCTTCGATCAGCTTAAACGCTTACATACTAAGCGTAAAATCAGCTTTTGGTATGGTGCACGCTCTATTCGTGAGATGTTCTATGTTGAAGATTATGATCAACTAGCAGAAGAGTTTGATAACTTTGAGTGGCATGTGGCTTTGTCTGATCCATTACCAGAAGACAATTGGGAAGGTCCAACCGGCTTTATCCATAACGTGCTACTTGAAAATTATCTGAAAGACCATCCAAACCCAGAAGACTGTGAATACTACATGTGTGGGCCACCGATGATGAATGCGGCGGTCATCGACATGCTACACAGCTTGGGCGTGGAAGATGAAAACATCATGCTTGATGATTTTGGTGGTTAAGTGAGTAACTAAGCAAATGGTTACGTAAAAAAGTATTCTAAAGTAATAAATAAAAAGAGTCTCAATTGAGGCTCTTTTTTTGGCTTTGACTAAATGCAACTCTTGCATAATAAGCCTACAAATCTAAATGGCAGACCGCCTGCCCTCTACTATATGATCAATTATTTATTGCCTTAAGAAAGGATTCTTATGAAAACCAACATTAAAGATTTGACCATTTGGATTACTGGTGCTTCTAGTGGTATCGGCGCAGCATTGTCTATCGCTTTTGCCAAACGTGGTGCCACCATTATTTTAAGTGGGCGTGATGAGGCAAAATTAGTAGCAGTCAAAAGCCGCTGTAAAAATAGCAAAAACCATTTCATCATCCCTTTTGATATCACCGATGCCAAACAAGCAAAAGACGCGTATAAGACAGCTAAAGCTCAAGCCGGACAAATTGATTGGCTTATTAATAATGCTGGCATCAGTCAACGCTCGCTTATTATGGAAACCACTGAAGAAGTTGAGCGCCAAATTATGGAGATAGATTATTTTGCGCAGACACGTCTGACCAGACTAGTATTGCCAGATATGGTCACACAAGGTGGCGGCAAAATTATCATGGTATCAAGTGTTGCAGGTTTATTAGGCACACAATATCGCGGCGCTTATGGAGCAGCCAAAGCCGCACTTCATATGTGGGCAAACAGTCTGCGTGCGGAACTGCATGAACAAGGCATAGAGGTGGCGACGATATTTCCAGGATTTATTCAGACCAGTATTTCTATTAACGCCTTGACTGGTGATGGTAGCGCGCAAGGAACGATGGACGAGGCAACCAACAAAGGATTAACCACAGCTACCTTTGCTAAACAAGTTGTCAAAGCCCTGATTAAGGGTGAAGAATATATCATCGTGGCAGGCACTAAAGAAAAACTGGCGACCACAGTCAACCGCCTATCGCCACCAAAACTATATAAGCTCATCCGTGAATCAAAAGTAAAATAAATCTAGTCGTTTAAGCCACTAGGTCTTAAGTCGATGATTGGCGTTATGGGTAACAAGGGGTGTAAAATGGGCGATGCTAATAGAACGTGCCACTCACCCTTTTGCCATAAAAGCTATTGTGATTAATATGAAAACACCAATAATGCAAAAATTAGCCCCACTCTCATTGTCTAACAAATCGATGAAAACCACTTGCTTGTCCGTCATTGCTATCAGTGCTATAGCCAGTCTTAGTGCTTGCCAGCAAACGCCAGATTATGATTATCTCAGCGGTGAGACCATGGGAACGAGCTACCATATCAGTTATCAGCTACCTGCGGATGCAGATGAAGCGGCCATCCAAGCGTCGATTGATAAGCGCTTGCAGCAAATCAATGACAGTATGTCTACCTATCAAGCAGACTCTACTATCTCTAAGTTCAACCAGTTAGGTAAAGACATCCCTCTCACTATCGATGCAGATTTTGCTCACGTACTTGATGTGTCACGAATCGTCTATCAGCAATCTGGTGGCGCCTTTGATCCTACCGTCATGCCATTGGTAGAGACTTGGGGCTTTGGTAGCACCATGACCGTTGAGCGCTTGCAAAGTCCACCGACAGCACTTGAGATTGCTCAAGCAAAAGCCTTAGTAGATTTTGAGAGCATTATACAAAAAGAGCAGAGCATTTATAAAACTAAAGACGGGGTCGGGCTTGATTTCTCAGCAGTTGCTAAAGGTTATGGCGTCGATGTGATTGCCGATGTGCTCAGAGATGACTATCAAATTCGCAACTACATGGTAGAGATAGGGGGTGAAATTGCAACCTCTGGGGTCAATAACCAACAGCAGCCGTGGCAAATTGCGATTGATGCGCCTATTGAGGACAGTACGGTCAGCGAGCGTCAAACAATATCAGCGATTCGTCAACCAATCAATACCGATAATCAGATGTATTTGGCAACTTCTGGCAACTATCGTAATTCCGTCATATTCGACGGTCAGCGTTACAGTCATACGATTGACCCAACCACTGGCAAGCCTATCGCGGGCGGCGCACCATCGGTAACCGTTGCAGCAGACTCAGTTGCCTTGGCAGATGCGTGGGCAACCGCCCTCACTGCGATGCCTTATAAAAAAGCACTTGCAACTGCCAAAGCACAAGATATAGCTGCCTTGTTTGTTGTTTTAGCTGATGAGGCAAAGGCGACGGATTCTGATAAGAATACTGACCAGTGGCAAGTGGTACAAACACCAGCGATGCAAGCATTACGCGCTGACAAACAGCCTTAGAACTTAGTCGCAATACTGTAAACGGCTCGATAACCATCAACGAGCCATACAAAAATTTGCTATACTGGTTTTGCTATACTATTAAGGTATTACCCTAGTAGATAGCCACACTATTTTTAAAAATCGAGGTTTCCTCTATGCTTAGTCAATTGCTTCCCATGCTTGCCATTACCTTTACCGTATTCGTCCTGTTCTTTATCTTTATGGGTATCGGTTATATGGTTAAAAAGAAGCCGCTTAGAGGATCTTGTGGCGGCGTTGCTAAACTAATGGGTGATGAAAATTGCTCGTTTTGTGGAAATGATCCCAATAAGTGTGATTCAATCGTGGCAGAACAGCAAGAAAATGCCCTTAAAGCCGCTCAGCTAGGCAGATCTGTATAGCTAAATTCTTATAAATACCGTGTTTGTTACCATACGCTGGTAGTATTTACCTAACATCTGTTCTTATAATAGCGTCTAGTCCTTTGCAAGGGACTGGCGCTATTTTTAGTTGTGCCAGCCGCGACGTATCTAATTAGCATCGCTTTAAGATATTTTGGATATCAATACGGCACGTGCAAGGCCTGTTAATAATAGTAGACTAAATAAATCTAATACCGTATCCAGTTGATAGGCGATTGAAGATAAGCGCGCTTTCAAAATGGTTACTCATATATCTTGTATTCTGCAAATAATCTCTAGTTCTAATTTACGATTCTAATTAATGATTTTAGTCACCGTCTAGGTGCGTTTTCTTTGGTGTTATTTACAAGCGACGATGGTTCGGCGCTGTTTAATGACGTGTCCTTTTTCTTATTCTAATAGTCGTGCTGCTATGTCTACCTCTACTGATTTGCCACCTGATGTGCCATTACAGTCTCATTCAGATACGCCGTCACCGTTTGAGCTGCCCTCCTCACGCTTCACTTTTTGGCTCATTTTATGTGCCATGATTTTGCTCGCCACCAATATGCGTGCGCCTATTGTTGCTCTCGGCTCTATTGCCCCTGTTGTACAAGATGCCCTCAATATCTCTGAGACGCAGATTGGTTGGCTAGGGGCAGTGCCCATGCTGACTTTTGCGGTGGGCGCACTGATCGCGCCAGCCATTGGTAAGCGTTTTGGGCTTGAGAATACACTCATTGCGATGATTGCATTATTAACCACTGGTATGATGATTCGTACCGTTATTCCCACTTGGTCTGGGTTTTTGATTGGTACGTTATTGTTGACCTTGGCTATCGGTTTTGCGAATACCTTAGCTGCCCCTGTTATTAAACAGCGTACGCCCAAGCATATTCCACTCATAACAGGGCTATTTAGTCTAACGATGACGGTAACAGCAGGTATCGTCGCCGGAGTTGTACTACCATTATCTGAGCAAGTGGGCTGGCAATGGGCACTGGGTGGGTGGTCGCTATTGGGTATTTTTGCGATCATTATTTGGATATTTTTGCGATTGCGGCTTGGTTCCTCTAGTCATCAAGCCATTGTGCCACCTACCTCTGGAGCGTCTGACATCTCCATGTGGCGTACGCCTTTTGCTTGGCAAATTGCGGTATTTATGGGGCTGCAATCACTATTATTTTATACTGTTGCCAGTTTTTTGCCATCTATTTGGGTAAGTAAGGGGCTATCCGCAGTGCAAGCAGGACAAATGGCTTCAGTGTTTCAGTTTATGGCGCCAGTCTCTATTTTGAGCCTGACGTGGCTGATCAATCGTGGCCGCCCTATTCAGGCGCTGGCGGTGTTTGCAGCGGTGCTGAATGTTATTGGTATTTTAGGAATCAATTATTTATCTACCGACCTCGCGTGGTTGTGGTCAGGTCTGATGGGCATTGGCTGCTCCGCTATTTTTACCTTGAGTATGATGCTGTTCTCCTTACGTACTTATACGACCAACCAATCTAGTGAGCTGTCGGGTATGGCGCAATTCGTCGGTTATTTGATTGCGTTTTTTGGTCCCTTAGGGACAGGTTGGCTACATGAAGCGACTGGCAGCTGGGATTTACCCCTATTCATTATGCTCATTTTGATGGTTATCAACGTCGTCATTGCTTGGGTAGTGAGTCGTCCAGTGATGGTCGATGGCAAAAAGCTTTAATATCAAAAACTAAAGTAACCTTAGGATAATATTGGTGTCTGTCTTATTTTGCTACACTGGTTTGATTGCTTATAGGACAGAATAATCATGATAAATTTATCCATTCGTTTCGCTCGACACTTACCAACATTGGCTATTTTAACAGCCGTAATGGCGCTCGGTGGTTGCCAAAAACCATCTGAACCTACCACCGATAATGGCATGCAAAATAGCACTCAAACTGCCGAACCTCAAACGACAAAATCTGAGCAAACGACTACTTCCGCTGAACAGCAGCAAGCGCCTTTAACGATATTGGCATTGGGCGATTCATTAACTGAAGGATTGGGCGTCGATAATGATGATAACTATCCTGCTCAGCTAGAAGCACGCTTAAAAAAGCTCGGCTATAAAGACGTAAAAGTGGTCAATTCAGGATTGAGCGGTGAAACCAGCACGGGATTGGTCAATCGCTTAGATTGGGTATTGCAGACCAAACCTGATGTGACGATTTTGACCATTGGTGCTAACGATGCCATACGCGGCATCGATGTGGCGACAATTGAAGCCAATATCCGCACGGCTGTCAAACGTTTGCAAGACAATGGTAGTGTCGTCATCTTGGGCGGTATGTCGATCTATGACAACCTAGGCAGTGACTACGTTGCGGCCTTCTCAGACATTTATCCTCGCGTCGCGAAAGACATGAACGTTACCCTTATTCCGTTCTTCTTAGAGGGCGTGGGCGGTGACCGTGAGCTCAACCAAGCGGATGCCATTCATCCGACGAAGGAAGGCTACACGATCATCGTCAATGACAATATCTTGCCTATTCTAGAGCCTGAGATTGAAAAATTGAAAGCCAGTAAAACTAATTAGGTAAAAACTACTCAGAGATAAATTATGCAAATTGAAACTATAACAACATTCTTTTCTTGGCAGTCTGATGTAACAAAGCAAGCAAAATTTATTAGAGAAGCTTTAGCTGAAATTTCACCTCTTATAAAAAACTCTACTGATAACTTAAAGATAGTTAATGATGAAGCAACCCGAGAAAGACCTGGAAGTCCTGATATTTCTCTCACTATCTTAGAGAAAATTAGTCAATCAGATATATTCATTGCTGACGTAACCATAATAAATGAAAGAGCTGATACAAATTTGGAAGGTGAAGACGATCAATCTAGACTAACGCCTAACCCAAACGTTATGTTTGAGCTTGGTTTTGCAGTAGCTCTTCTTGGATGGGATAGAATTATCTTACTTAATAATAATAAAATTTCTTCTATAGATAATTTACCCTTTGATATTAGAAATCAAAGAATAACATGCTTTTCTGCTCAAACCTTCAATAACTCTGAAAAAGGAAACTTAAAAAACTCACTCCGTGAAGCCTTAGATATGATAACAAAGTTCTATCCAGATAGAAGTATCGAAAAGGTAGTGAAAAGTAAAGATGAAATAAAACGTGAGCGAGATATTAGGAAATTAAGAATGCTTTTGAAAGAGGTAGACTTCGATGGTCTACTAGGCAGTATCGAATATATGCCTTATAGAATTGAAGATAGACTTGCTCATTATTTTGAGTTTTCAGAAATGTACTTTTCAACTTACTGTGATCTTTACGATAAAAAAATAGAGTCAAAATTTAAGGAACTATTTAGCATATATAGTTTATTAGCACCATCAATTGGGTATTATGACTTTAATAATAATATTAATACTAATAATCGATTTTATTCTATCAATAGAAATAATCTACCACAAAAATTTTATGATGATGCTAGCGATAATATAATTAAGCTAAAAAATATTATTACTGAAATAAAAACAGTCATTAGGGAAGATTATATTGAAATTGATTTAGACGTGACTAATAATCAAGCAAGGAATGAATACACACAATTATTTGCTACTGATAACATATAATATAAGTCATTAAAAGTGAGTATAAAGATGATTATAAATTCAAATGCTCTACTACGTGCAACGCATTTAAACAAAACCGTGCAAGTCGGTGAGCAAAAATTATCCATCATCAAAGACGTAGATATTTATATCAACGCGGGCGAGTTTGTGGTCATTATGGGTAAATCAGGCTCGGGTAAATCCACCTTGCTGGGGTTACTCGCAGCACTAGACTACCCCGATAGTGGTACGGTATCGCTGGCGGGTCAAATGCTTAGTAGTCTGGATGAAGATGCGCTGGCGGTCATTCGTCAACAGGATATGGGCTTTGTCTTTCAGTCATTTCATCTACTGCCAACACTGACAGTCGCCGAAAACATCGCTTTCCCACTGGATATTGCGCGGCGTCCGAACCAAGCAAGAGTGGACGAGCTTATTGACGCCGTCGACTTAGGTCATCGCCGTCACAGTTTGCCCAATCAGTTGTCAGGTGGTGAACAACAGCGTACAGCGGTGGCACGGGCACTGGTGTCGCATCCAAAAATCGTCTTTGCTGATGAACCTACGGGCAACTTGGATGAGCAAAATGCCGATCAAGTCATGCAATTGTTATTAGACTTACGCCAGCAGGTTGGTTCGGCACTGGTGGTGGTGACTCACGATCCTGCACTTGCTGAAATGGCAGATCGCGTCATTACCATGCATGACGGCCGGATTGTACCGACATGAATGAAAAGCTGACAGACAACAAATCGACTGATATAAAAAAGACTGATACCAGTATGCGTCAAGAGACCAGTTATTCTAGCGGTATCCTCAATCAACTTTTCACTAAAACACTAGGCTCTCAAGCACTCAGCCGTAGCTGGTGGCAGCGCTGGGTGTATCCGGTATTATTTCTGCTAACGTTGACCCTTTCGCTTGCAACCTATCTGACCCTAGACTCGGTGCAGCAGTCTGTCGATCGCTATATCAATGACAATCAGCGCGCGCTCGTTGGTGGCGATTTGATTCTAAACAGTAAGCAAGACTGGCCAAGTGAAGTATTGACGCAGGTAGAAACCATCCCCGATACGCAGACGGTGTATGACTATCAGTTTAGCGCCATGCTGGTCAATGATGAGCAAACCTTGCTTGCCAGCATTAAAGCGGTCTCGCCGTCTTATCCCTTATACGGTACAGCGGAGCTTGCCTCAGGACAGCCGCTGTGGGAGCAGCTAACCTCTGACAGTGTCATCGTCGCGCCAGAAGTGCTCAGTAGTCTACAGGCCAATGTCGGTGACCGTATCACCATTGGCGATGCGCAGTTCAAAATAAGTGATGTACTGACAAAAGAACCTGATCGCCCGCTGACCACCTTTGGGTTTGGTGGGCGTGTCTTAATGCATCAAGACTCACTCGCAGCGACCAACCTATTGGGTCAACGTAGCCGAATAAACTATCGTATCGAGATGGCAGGCGATCCAGAGTTGATAACCACGCAGCGTGATGCGCTCACAGAGATACTGACCAACTATCCTGATATCGAGCTCTCTGACGCAGAGTCCGCAGACACTTCGGTCTCGCGTATCTCTGACAATGTACTGATGTTTTTAAAATTACTGGTCATCGCGGTGTTGCTACTTTCTGCGGTTGCCATGTACGGCGTCATTAGCGCGTTTGTCACCAAGCAGCAATCTAATAATGCCATTCGTTTGGCATTAGGTGAACCGCTTGGCTCACTCAAGCGCAGCTACTATCAATTGCTTATCGTCACCACTGTCATTGCTTGTATTGCAGCGATTATACTGAGTCTAGGTTTGCTTAAAATTGGTCAGCCGTATCTGGTGGCTATCTTGCCTACCGATGTTGGGCTGTCCATCAATCCAATCAGTGCAATTAAGACTATTGTGATTGCCTTGGTCCTAACGTTGCTGATTGCGCAGCGTGGTTTGAGCGCGCTTAACACCACCAAGCCCGCTACCCTACTCAATCAAGGTGCGAGTACGCAAACGCAAAACTTGCCTTGGTATCGGCGCGTGCCCTTACTATGGTATGGCTTGGTGCTGGCAGGGTTGTATGCCTTCTTTGCTTATGAAGTTGGTTCACTGTCATTAGGGGCGCAGCTATTGGGCGGGTTGATTGGCTTTGTGGCGATATTTTGGCTACTGGCGCGTGGGTGGCTCTGGCTGCTTGCCAAATTGGCGAGCAATACCAAGGTCAGTTGGATGCAGCGTATCGCTATTCATAACCTTGCGCGTAAAGGTAACCAATCAGCTTTGTTCTTTGTCACCTTATCATTATCGGTGGCAGTACTGACGCTCATCACTACCCTTAACCACAGTATCAACGCGCAGTTTATCAATGCCTATCCTGAAGACGCGCCCAATCTGTTTTTGCTCGATGTGCAGAGCGATCAACATGACGATATTGATGTGATCATTGAAGCACCCGTCACTTATTATCCAGTCATTCGCGCGCGTGTGGAGACGGCCAATGGTGTGGCGGCAAAAGACATCGAGCCTGCGGATGGGTTTGATGATCCCGCGCGTGTCTTTAACTTGAGCTACGCAGATACGGTCATGGAGACCGAATACATCACTGAATCGCTCACAGACGACGCGCTATACACCCCTATCGATGCGACAAATGAACAAATCAAACCCTTGTCTATCTTGGACACTGCCGCAGGTATGCTCAATGTCGGTATGGGCGATCAGGTACGCTTTAACATTCAGGGTATCGAAATCATCGGGCAAATTACCAGTATTCGCACGCGCTATGAACGCGGCCCAAGCCCGTATTTCTATTTCTTGTTTGAGCCGTCGGTGCTGTCCGCTGCCCCACAGATTCAGTTTGCTACCGCTCACGTACCAGAAGATGCAATTCCAGAGCTACAAGGCAAACTGGTACGCGAGTTCCCTGCTGTCACCACGATCGATGGCACTGCTATTGCGAAGCAAATCCAAGAGCTAGTGGTACAAATGAGCCGCTTGGTCTATGTGTTTACCTTGCTTGCTCTGCTCACTGGGGTCATGGTGCTGATCAGCTCGCTACTGTCTACTTCGCAAGACCGTATGAAGGACAGCGCGTCGTTTAGACTGCTCGGTATGCAAAAGCGTGACCTATATATGCTCAATATCTTAGAACTGGGCGTACTTGGTATTAGCGCGGCGACCTTTGCCGTGATTATCGCAACTGGTGGTGCTTGGCTGGCCGTTACTCAGTGGTTTAATTTACAGTTTAGTATGCCGTGGGCAAATCTGGCTATGGGCGGTGCGGCATTAGTTGTCTTGCTGTTTGCCATTGCCATTATTTATGTGAAACTGGTGATTGGTCGCGGGATCATGGCAAGGGTAAGGGCGATGGTTTAAGCGTATTGGATTTTAGCTTGACACGAAAAAACCCCTTAATAGGAATTTTTAATCCAATAATTTTTAGCCATGTAGAACAAGGAGGTAAATCTGTTGAAACAATTTAAATCAGAAGCAGACATGCAGTATTGGCTTTTAGATCGTCTCAAACATTCAGATGGTTTAGCTGAATTCATTATCAATAAGAACTATTTAGATAGATTTGCACCTCAATGTATTGAGCATACAATTATATTAAAAAGTTTCAAATCTTGTTTTGAATCACTTTATGAAATGGAACTAATATCTAATGATGAAAACATTTCTTTAAATAAACCAGATATTCTAAGACCAGATCTGATTCTATATTCTCATAGTACTGAGGGAATAGTAATTGTAGAGCTGAAAAACATTAAGAATCCTACTAGACAAGCTGGTACCGAGTTCAATGCATATTCTTCAGAAATAAAATCTCATCTTCCATTCATATCTGATGGTGATATTTATAATGTAATAATATCCAACGAGTATCCACCTCTACTAATACATTATATATTCCACGAGATTTTTTGGAAACAAAGAAATTTTTTATGTTTAACTCCCTCATATAGTTCACAAGAAGTAAATTTGGAAATATTATCGATTGATCGCCTATATCAATCAAATATGAACAATAACTCAAAGATATCAGACAAGAGCATCACTGGTTATCAAATTTGCTTATATGATTATAGTAACTATGATTCACAAATAAATACTCTTGATAAAAATATTGAAGAAATGAAAACATCTTTAACAGTTATGAAATCTGAAGGGGTTAGGCAACATAGCCATGGCTTCGCTATACTTTGGAAAAATAGAGAAAATAACGCTATTTCTCCTTATTTTATTACTCTTTGTAATTTATCCGCATTTACTTTATTTAATGATTCTGTATGTGGTAAAACCCGACAACCTAGCCTATTACAAAATAAAATTTTCAGAATTGTAAATGATAACTGTCCACCTACAGGTCATAGTTCCACATTATTTAAAATAACAGAATCGGGATATAGGTTTCTAAAGAGCTTCTGTAATCCTAAAAGTGAAAATAGTGTGGATTGGAAGCATCTCCACAGAGAGATGCTGACTATGTATGAGGAACTAATATCTTTTCAGGGTTGGGGAGTTTTTGGTGAGCTATTTAATGAAAGATTGATAGACAGATATTCAAAAGGTAATACTGGTTTTTCTTCTGATGACCCTCGTATTGGTATGGAGATTTTGAGAGATATTATCGACCCTAATTATGAACATAGTGGTTACTAGATTTTCCCTTAAGTCAGGCTATTATTCTAGTAAATTAAGAACGCCTGATGCTTTTGCTTTTGCATAGAATAGTAGATCACGAGTAGCTTTACTCCCACCTCCTTCCCACGTAGATATACGCCTTGTAGCTTTTTCTTCTACAATACATAAGTTTGCTTCTGAAACCCAATCATAAATATCTTCATCATGATAATGTTTAAGTCGTTTTTCGAACAAACCAATTATTTTTCCTTTGTACGTAGTTTCTAAATATATCGAGATGAAGTTTTCAGTTTTATTCTCTAGATTGAATGGAGCTTCTTTAATGCTCCAGACTATGTTTTCTAAGTGGGTCTCTTTTAGTAACTTAGTAGCCAGTTCTTCAGCAATATTTCTATTCATATTAACTCCATGAGTTATCTTTGTTTATTTCTTCGATTTGGGTAATAAGCGTATTTAGATTTGCATATTTTTTAAAATAATAATCAAAATTATTGTTAGTATAGTCTTGAGACTGAATATCAATACTAGTAATAAATTCGTCAACCTCTATTTTCAAACTTTTAGGTATATATTGAGGAATAGACTTAAGTAGACCTTTAATAGAACTTAATGTACCTTCTAAAGCGACTATATCTAACTTTTGCTGCTTATTATTTTTGAATAAATTATTAGTGAAATTATTTCTTTCAACTTCAAGCCCATTATATATCTCCAGAAGTCTTGCTTTTGATTTCAGTGAATTTTTTAGACTGCTCGCAATATATAACGTCCAGACTGCGACAAATAGACTAATATAAGATACTATTATCGCAGAATCTTCCCAAAATAAGCGTGTAAACCAATACATGTTCTAGTTATCCATATAATTATTCATTTTTCGGAATATATTTAAAGTTTAATACTATCATAGAATATTAAGTGATTAGCGATACACCAATCTTACCGCTCATTCTGTATACTTTCTGACATTTGCAAAACTTTAGTTAGCTAATAACAGTTGTCTTGAGAAATATTTTATCTTTAAAAACCGTCGAAACTTCTTAATAAAATTAGGTGTTACAACTCTACGTCAGCAAGAGAAAGATTATTTAAAGGATAAGGCTCTAGAAGATAGATAAACTTTGCTATAACAAGGTTTTTAGCCCTGATTATAGCGGATATCCTACTGAATTTGACAAATCGCAGTGACTTAGCTCCAAAACCTCAGCCCCTAAAACTAAAACGCCTTCTATGCATGTAGAAGGCGTTTTCATTTCATAGAGCGTATAAGTATACAAACCAATATCAGCCTTGCAGTTTACTGATTTATTGGGGGGATTACCTAGCCCTCATTTGCTATACTAGCCTAACTTTTATCAAGCAAATTCCTTCTTACAAAATCCTCCAAAACAGCATGGTAATCTTATGAAATTCTCAAAGTTCGGTCAAAAATTTACCCAGCCCACTGGCATCTCACAATTGATGGACGATTTGGGCGATGCGCTAAAAAGCGATCAGCCAGTCAACATGCTGGGCGGTGGTAACCCTGCCAAAATTGATGCCGTCAATGAGTTGTTTTTAGAAACGTATAAAGCGCTTGGCAATGATAATGATGCAGGAGAGGCCAATAGTAGCGCGATTATCAGCATGGCGAACTACTCTAATCCGCAAGGGGATTCGGCCTTTATCGATGCCTTGGTTGGCTTTTTTAACCGTCATTATGATTGGAACCTGACCTCAGAAAACATCGCTCTGACCAATGGCTCACAAAATGCGTTTTTCTATCTGTTTAATCTGTTTGGCGGTGCGTTCAAAGATGAAAAGAATGGAGCTGTAGACAAATCCATTCTACTGCCATTGACCCCTGAGTATATCGGCTATAGCGACGTGCATGTCGAAGGTCAGCATTTCGCAGCGGTATTGCCACATATCGATGAAGTGACTCATGATGGTGAGGAAGGTTTCTTTAAATATCGTGTCGATTTTGACGCATTAGAGAACTTGCCAGCGCTAAAAGAAGGCCGTATCGGTGCGATTTGCTGTTCACGCCCGACCAACCCGACGGGCAACGTGCTGACCGATGACGAAATGGCGCATTTGGCCGAGATTGCCAAACGTTATGACATACCGCTTATCATCGATAATGCCTACGGTATGCCCTTCCCTAACATCATCTATTCAGACGCGCATTTGACGTGGGATAACAATACAATTCTGTGCTTTAGCCTGTCCAAAATTGGCCTGCCTGGTATGCGTACGGGTATTATCGTTGCCGATGCGAAAGTGATCGAAGCGGTCAGCGCGATGAATGCGGTGGTGAATCTAGCACCGACACGCTTTGGTGCAGCGATTGCCACGCCATTGGTAGAAAACGACCGTATCAAGCAGTTAGCCGATAATGAGATTAAACCGTTTTATCAAAAGCAGGCGACCCTTGCCGTGAAGCTGCTAAAAGAAGCATTGGGTGATTATCCGTTGATGATTCATAAGCCTGAAGGCGCGATTTTCTTATGGCTATGGTTTAAAGACTTGCCGATTACCACGGTTGAGCTGTACGAGATTTTAAAAGAAAAAGGCACTCTCATCGTACCAAGTCAGTATTTCTTCCCTGGTGTCGATGTCAGCGATTATCAGCATGCACATGAATGTATTCGTATGAGTATCGCGGCTGACGAGCAGACGCTGACTGATGGTATTGCGGCGATTGGTGAAGTGGTTCGCGCGTTATATGATCAAAGATAGGTTGATATAGATCTAGGTGGAGTCTCTATAGATCCACCTTTATCCTAATATATTGATGCTGTTGATTAAGATCACCTTCTGCTGTCCAAACAGTGGCGCGATGATTGACGGATAGATACAAATAGCCATCTCTCGCCCAAAAGCTATCTTCCATTTCCCCCACTACCATCCAACGACTAAACCCAACGTCTAGAACGGTAGCGAAGTTTTTACCATAAACCTTATACAGCGTCAGTTCGGTCTGATCTTCATACGGGTTAGTATGAGTCGTAATGATATATTTTTTATCAGGTGACAGATAAGGATAACCAGAAAATGTTTTGGTGATTGCGCCTGTATGTTTATCAATCATTTTATAGTCCCATGCTTCCCAATAAGAACCATGGACGATATGCTGATTAAACACGTTCATCTGACCGATATAGTCAAAAATCTGATACCCATCATTATCTACGTCGTTATCAGTGAATGTTACTAGCTTGTTAGTAGTTGGAATCGATAGTACACCGCTTTTTTTATGTACCCCTTTAGCATTTTTTGATAAAAAATTAACGGCAATTGGACGTTTTTCCTCAAACAAAGCCCTATCAATTAGCTCAATTTCAAGGTATTTGTCTAACTGTTTCTCTTCATCAAAAAACTGAAAGTCACCCACAGATAAATATCTGATGGTATGAATATCCTCATCCGTTAGGCGAATATCAGAAGCATCACCCGTAAGGTCTTTCTTTACAAACACCTTTTCCCATTGACTAATGCTTTTATCAATAACACCGTCATTATTCTCATCGTATTGTCTATCAATACTATCTCGTACCGTATACCAATCCTTTCTATCTTCAATGACGTCTAGTTTCTCACCAAACGCATAGCTCTTAACGCTTCTAGCGGCACCGCTTGGCAACTGACGTGCGATTAACCCATCTTTTGCCGTCACATAAACGTGTTTCAATACGGTCGTATCATCGTAGTCAATCTCGATACCATCACGATTGTACTGTGCTAAAAGTGCTGCCGATATGGGTTTGTTTAGGTCAATGATGACATTTTGATTTGCCACTGCTGAATGATAGCTAAACGTCGTTAGGAATAGAATGGTAGAAGAAAAAATGTAAGTAGATATTTTAAATGAAGACATAATATGGTCTGCTATATATTTTATATTATAAATTTTACACCATAAAATCCTACTTAAGTTTACTTTTTTGATATCTGAAATAAAATTACTTCGGAATATTAGCGCTGCTTTAAAAGTTTAGTAGACGGATTGAATGAACTGAATATCTTCGTCCACTTATTCAGCGCATAGAGCACGTAAGGCAGCATGCAGGTATTGATCAAATCGCGGAGGCTGGCGACCAGCTGTTCGTGGCTTAAGCCAGCCATGCCTGATGCTTCAATCGTATTTCGATTATCTAAATACTCGCCCAATAAAGCAATGCCCGTCACGACGACTAAAGCCATGAATGATCTGATGCTTTGCTTTTTAATGATAGGACGCAGCACAAGCAGACACAAAAGATAGATGCCGACGCCGACATAGATATGTAAGGCATCTTTGGCAAGTCCAGATACTTCAATAATATTGATTTTAAAAGCGGTAAAATCCACTAGAGTATTCCAAATATAAGCAAGTAGAAAACGACGGAGAGTATCACTAAACCATGATGGCTAAACTATAATAGTTAAAGAGTGGCAGCTACAAAGTGATGGCTGAGCATAAAAAAGGCAGATTATACACTTGATAATCTACCTTCTACTAAATTAAATATTCACTTCACGGTTATCAACTACTTACACATTCCACTCGACGAAATTTTTCAGCAACTGCAAGCCAGCAGTATGACTTTTTTCTGGGTGGAACTGAGTCGCAAATAAATTGTCTTGGATGACACTGGCACAAAACGGTTGACCATAGTCACATACCGCCGCCACTTGTGAGCTATCAGTAGGCTCGCAATAATAGCTATGTACAAAGTAAAAATGCGCATTGTTTTGAATACCATGCCACAGCGGATGGTCAAAATCCATACCGCTAATGGTATTCCAGCCCATATGCGGTACTTTTATAGTTGCGCCCTGCTCGTCTTTCCACGTAGGGTCAAATGCTTCTACAGTGCCTTTTAAGATACCCAGGCAGTCAGTACCACCATTTTCAGCGGACTGCTCAAACAATGCCTGCATGCCCACACAAATAGCCATAACGGGCTTATTAAACACCGCATGGCGTATGACGTCATCAATCCCTGCTTCATGCATGCCAGCGATACAGTCACGCATAGCACCGACACCGGGGAAGACAATCTTATCTGCCACAGCGACAACCTTAGGATCATTGGTGATAGAGACTTCTGCCCCTACCACTGACAAGGCTTTACTGGCGGAATGCAAATTACCCATGCCATAATCTAGTAGGGCAATTTTGGTCACTTTAGCCATTAAAACGCCTCTTTAGTCGATGGCAGAGTATTGAGTGCACGCTCATCATATTCGCACGCCATACGTAGCGCACGAGCAAACGCTTTAAAGGTAGATTCAATTTGATGATGGCTGTTTTTACCTTTTAAATTGTCTAAATGCACCGTCATCCATGAATGATTGACGAAACCATAGAAAAACTCACTGAACAAATCAACATCGAAATTACCGACATGCGAACGGGTAAAGGGAATGTCCATGTGTAAACCCGGACGTCCTGATAGATCGACAACAGCGCGGGTCAATGCCTCATCTAGCGGCGCATAAAAGTGCCCATAACGACGAATGCCTTTTTTGTCGCCCAATGCCTTGTTAAATGCTTGTCCAAGGGTAATACCAGTGTCTTCAACGCTATGATGGTCATCGATAAAGGTATCACCGTTGCATTTAATCTCTAAGTCAAACAAACCGTGACGCTTGATTTGATCAATCATATGATCCAAAAACGGCACGCCAGTATCTACAACCCCTTGACCCGTACCATCAAGATTGACGGTACAAGTCACTTGGGTCTCAGCAGTAATGCGCTCAACGGTCGCAATACGTTCAGGGCGACCATGTAAATTTAGGTTTTTTGGTGCATTTTGCTCAGGTGTATCAGCAGTCGTCATTGCATTGGCTGTCATGGCTACTCTCTATCAGTTTTTATCAGTGAAAAGCGGTCAATAAATAAGGCGAAACATGTCTAAATATTTTACTAGTGTCTGGGTCAGCGCTAGCAAAAAATGTATTAGAAAATGATATATACAAAAGATATCAAGGTATTAGGGCGTGTCCTCATTTTAAAAATGGCGATAAAAATGAGATAAATATCGAGATATTAGTCAGCTATTTGACGCCGTTTGGCAAGATTTAGCCATTTTTAACCCATTTAGATAACTATCGATTGAATTGAGGACACGCCCTAGGGTTCGTACGTACTAAATATCATCTAGCCTCATCATAGCAAACCCTAACATTTACTGCCACGACCAAGCGGTAAACCACGCACAAAATTACCTCATTCTGCTAAAATAGTGTGTTCAGTATTATTAATCATGATTTGCACTGACTTTTAGATATCATATTCTACAGCCTACTTTCTATGACTTTTTGCCGTGTTATAACTTTGTGCTGTGTCATACTGCTACTTTATACGATAGAAACCCTCTGTTTATAGGAACTGCTATGCCTTTAGAAGCGATTGCCATCAATAGCTTGGATGCCCCACTCATCAAAAAACCTGCGCGTAACAATGAGCTATCAGAGCGCTTGCAGGCATTATATGATAGCGATGATGCGCAGCCTGATGGTCTCGAGGTATTAAACATCGTTGAGCAAGGTTTTAAGCGTGGTCAATATCTGTATGTCGGTATGTTCAATGACAAACCTATCGCTGCTGTTGCCTGTTTTGATGATGGGCAAACCGATGCCAAGCGTTTGCAATATTTAACGGTACATCCACAAAATCGCGGTCGCGCGATCGATGCTAAGTTTATCAAACTGGTCTATGATGCTGAGATAAAAAAAGGCGTCCGTGAGTTTGTCCCTGCCGATGCGGATATCCATCGTATTATGAGCGAGTATGATTTACTGCGTGTTAAAGACTAAGTCGAGAGTAGAAACAGTTAATTTTGCCAATATTTGATTATTTATCGTCTTTTATCTTCTATTATGCAAAAACCACTTGACAGCAACGCCTATATTTAGTTTAATAGCGCCTCAACGAAGACGGCTCGATAGCTCAGTCGGTAGAGCAACGGATTGAAAATCCGTGTGTCGGCAGTTCGAACCTGCCTCGAGCCACCATTCGTTTAAGAATTCTAAAAAGCCCCGAACAGCAATGTTCGGGGCTTTTTTTATGTCTAAAAAAAAGCTTATGACAAACGCCTTCTTAATAACACCTCGCAACGTTCACGCGAGTCTAAGTCATAAACCGTCGCGCGGTAATCGATACCATGACGCCCTTCAAAAAATATCACCCGATCGCCCACTGCTAAAAAACAAGACGTGCGCGCATCATAAATGAAACCATCAATCACGAACGCCAAATCACGATCTATCTCACGTACCGTATAAGTTTCTCCTTGCGGAATCAATCGTTCAAACCATGCGCTATGGGCAGCATTGGTGCTTAATACGCTGATGAGCAGCAGCACCGAAATCATAAATATACTTTTTAACGACATCGTAACAGTCGAGCCAGCTAGACTGCAGCTATTGAGGATGTTTTTATTAACTGTCATAACTTTAACCTACTCAGACCTGCTCAATGATTGATTCTATTCGCTATGCTTCTCATGCTAAACGCTTACTGTCACGGTTGCATAACATTTTTGTGCTGTTTTTTAGACAGCGGCGCTCAGTATACTCGATAGTATTGATAATGATAAATATGACAGATGACGAATACTAATAGGGAAAAGCGATGAGAGCGTTCGATTACGATTTGGATTATAAAAACCTAGATTTGCGCGCGCAGCCCGAGCTGTATCGGGTCGGTCGCGGCGAGCAAGGCGTATTATTGGTAGAGCCGTATAAGTCTGAAATCCTGCCACACTGGCGCTTTGCGACCCCTGATATTGCGCTTGAGAGCAGCGAGACAATTTATCAGCTGTTTTTAGATTATCTGGCGGCCGATGACTTTGTCGGTGCAGATATGGCGCGCAAATTTATTCAAATGGGCTATACCCGCGCCCGTCGTTACGCCAATCACAAAGGCGGCAAAAAGTATAAAGGGCCAGTGCCCGATGATAAAAAAGGTCAGAGCGGCGCACATGGTCGCGAAGAGTTGCCACGACAAATCGAAGACCCAATCAAAGCAGAGTCAGCGCGCATATTTAAACAAAAATGGGACGAGTGTCGTGAGAACGAAGATTATCTAAGAATGAAAAAGGAACATCGCGAACGTTATAAAGAGGTTGGATAAGCATAAAACATATCAATAAAATATTACCCTCAGCCTGAAAAGATAGAAATATCTATAATGACAGACTGTTAAATAATTGAATTCATGATTTGCTGTGCTAAGGTAATGAGGGCTTGGAGCTAATACTCCAAAAAAGTATAAAATTGATAGCGTGGGCAAATAATAATGACTGTAGATATTAAGCAACTTTTGATTTTTGATTTCGATGGCACGCTCATTGATAGTGTGCCAGATTTGGCGGATGCAACTAACGCAATGTTAACGACACTTGGTAAAGAAACCTATCCGATTAGCACCATACGTAATTGGATCGGTAATGGCTCAAGAATGCTGGTCGAGCGCGCCTTGCTTGGTAAAATAGAAGTATTAGAAGGCGAGTTTACGGTCGAGGAAGCCAATCACGCAGAGCACCTGTTTTTTGAGGCTTACAAAAATCTCAGTGGTAGCAAAACCGTTGCTTACCCAGATGTCGATAGCGGACTAAAAAAGCTAAAAGCAGCAGGATTTACGCTGGCGTTAGTGACCAATAAACCGATTCGTTTTGTACCGAAAATATTGCAATCCTTTGGCTGGCAGGACTTATTCAGTGAAGTATTAGGCGGTGATAGTCTCTCAACTAAAAAGCCTGATCCAGCACCGCTACTGCATGTCTGTAAAGCGTTGAACGTCACTCCAGAACACGCCGTGATGATTGGCGATTCTAGAAACGATATCTTAGCCGGACAAAATGCTAATATGGATACTTTCGGGCTGTCTTATGGTTATAATTATGGACAAGATATCCGTGAGCTAAATCCTACCGAAGCCTTTGATGATTTTGCTGATTTGGTTTCTTGGATTATGAAAGATAAAGCTTAACCCACAAAATATCACCTATAAGAAATAGCCATATTACTTGACTCCTATGACTATTTTTTATACAGCTCCAACATATAAATTACTTTGAAAAGATGCATTATCAAATTCTTTTATGTGCTGTAATATTTTAATAACATCGTGATCTATGCCTTTACTCTTGCTTTCAAATGAAATCGAATTCATGAAATAAGCAATTCTAACCCAAGACTTAAAGTGATTATTTGTAATCTGAGATGCAACAGGTATCAGGTTATTGAATATTTCCTTTTCATTATTACAGTAAGTTTGGACTCCTGATTTAAAACCTTCTGTTAGACCATTACTTTCAATATGTGCTATCAAATCATTAAGACATTTTTGATTATTAGTATGATCCTTACCATAAAACCTGCCAGGCTGACAAGACAATGGGAAATCTTGAAAGTTGTTTTTCAAAAAAAATATTAAAAATTCACGTAAGCGCCTTTCCACCTTTATATTATTATCTTTTTCTTCTTTCTTCTGCCATAAGTTAAAGGCCAACACTATAATAATAAACTCAATGCATACACCAATAAACTCTGGAACAAGATTATTTATTAAAAACCCTGGCTCACCTTTAAAGTATGCTACTAATAGTAGAGCTATCAAGACAAAAGAAGTAACTCCAACAAATATTTTTTCTCTCACTAGGACTTCCTACTTAGTAATTTGATAAATTTTATTTTTAAGACTTATTTTACAATATATTTTATTAGATTCTACTATTTGCTCCGATAACTGAGCGCCTCAGACACATGAGCGCTTGTAATATCGATACTGTCAGCCAAATCAGCAATGGTACGCGCCACTCGCAATACTCGATGATAACCGCGTGCCGATAAATTCAGACGCTGCTGAGCGAGCTGTAATAGTTGCTGTTCACCCTCTCCTAGTTGGATATATTTATCAATCTCGCTAGGGCTAAGCTCATTATTGACCTTTTGTTGCCGCTGCATCTGATTTTTATGTGCGGCAATGACTCGAACGCGCACTTGTTCGGAGGTTTCGCCAGCTTGAGCATTTTGCAAGTCGGCAATTGGCAGCGCAGGTACAGTGATATGCAAATCAATGCGATCAAGCAATGGACCTGATAGTTTATCTTGGTAACGTTTAATCTGCTCAGGTCGGCAGCGACAACGCCCTGAGGTATCGCCATCATAGCCGCATGGACATGGATTCATGGCAGCGACCAATTGGAAATTTGCCGGAAAAGTCATCTGCGAGTTGGCACGGCTAATAGTGATTTTCTTGGCTTCTAATGGCTGACGCAATACCTCGAGCACACTCCGATCAAACTCTGGCAATTCGTCAAGGAATAATACGCCTTTATTGGCAAGGGTAATTTCACCCGGTTTTGGTCGTGAGCCACCACCCACCAAAGCCACGGCTGATATAGTGTGATGAACCTGCCTAAACGGTCTTGTCCCATAATCGTAATCGCTGTCTGCCACTGAATAAGTGCTGGCAACCTCTAATGCATCTTCATCACTCAAATCCGGCAAGATAGTCGGTAGCCGTGACGCCATTAACGTCTTGCCTGAGCCGGGTGGCCCTGTAAATAACAGCGAATGACCACCAGCAGCGGCAATCTCTAGCGCGCGCCGTGCATGATGCTGTCCTTTGACATCAGCCAAATCCACTTGATAGCCAACATGCTGCTGTGCTGGACTCGGTTGTACAACGTCCAAAGATTCATAGGCTGCGCTTGGGTTCGCTAACGACTGTAAGTGGTCACAAACTGTCTTTAAGCTTTGCGCTGCTAGTATCGTCACGCCATCCACACGGCTAGCCTCAGCACCATTATCAATCGGTACGATAAGCTGCGGTGTTTGTGGTTTTGGCTGCGGTTCGCTCAGCTCCTGTTCAGTGATATTTGCCACCTGCAATACTTTGGACGCCAGCGCCTCAGCTTTGATCGCTCGTGCCACCGCTAAGCTGCCTGTCACTTGCCGTAAATTCCCATTGAGCGCTAACTCACCGATAAACTCAAACCCTGATAATACTTCTGGATCCAATTGATCACTGGCTGCCAAGATTCCGATAGCAATCGGTAAATCAAGACGCGCGCCATCTTTAGGCAAATCAGCGGGGGCTAAATTGATAGTGAGACGACGATTAGGAAATTGAAAGCCAGAGTTCAAAATCGCAGAGCGTACACGGTCTTTACTCTCACGTACCGCTGCCTCCGGCAAACCGACGATGGTCAATGCTGGCAACCCTTGTGACAGATGCACTTCAATAATGACCTTGGGCGCATGCAGTCCGACGACTGAACGAGTATAGACTTGGGCAAACGACATCAGCATTTTCCTAATATAGGGAATAATTGATAATAGAGTATTATGTATCAGTGCGCAAATGTCGTGTTTCCTTGTCTCATTTTATTTACTAGCATAGTTGTCAACAGTTGTTATATGATAAACGGATGCTTTTTCGCTCAGTCTTATTCGGCTATGCTGCTCCAAAGATTATCACGCCTGTTAACCACGTTATTAACGTATTGGATAATTTTAATCGCGCTACAAAGCATTAAAGATTAGCAAGAGTATTGGCAATAAAAGGATTTTATTGATCATATAAAGTTTGCTGGCGGCTTTTTGCTGCAGATTTATATAACACCTACTTTATATAATACCTACTACCATGGATGGATAAACTTATGAGCATAAAGATGCATAATCGGCGTGTGCCCACACTCACGCTACTGACAGTAGCAGTATCCTTAGGACTATTCGGCTGCTCAGACAGCGACAATAGTTTCAATGACGATGATGTCATATCCCCTTCCACTAATTATGAAGCCGATATTCAGCGTACTGAGTTCGGTATACCGCACATCACCGCAAAGGATTACAAAGGCCTTGGTTATGGCGTCGGTTATGCATTCGCAGAAGATAACTTCTGCTCACTAGCACGTGAAGTTGTAGTCGCTAGCGGTCAGAGTATGCTGTATCTAGGCGCTGACGGTAATTTGGCTAGCGATGCTTTTTATACGTGGTACAACACTGACAAGCGAAAAGCTGAATTTTTAGCAGCTCAAGACCCTGAAGTCATTGATGCTGTGACAGGTTATGCAGCAGGCTATAGCCGTTATTTACGTGATAAAGGCGTGGCTAATATCGATCCTGCTTGTGCCAATGCTGAATGGGTACGAGAGATTACTCTCGATGATTTATTGACGGTCTACGGTAAAGCCAATCTACGTGGTGGCTTATCTAATTTTGTCGGTCCCATTGTAGCAGCGGCACCGCCCTCTATTGCTGGCGTTCAGGGTAGCTCAAGAATGCGTAGTGTTCCAGTCGCAAACCCTGTCGTAGAGTCAGCACCTGCATTCAATATGGATACGATTAATGCGATGAGTGGCGGTAGTAATGCCTATGCCTTTGGTAAGGAGGTGACTGGTACTAATAGCGGGGTCATGTATGGCAATCCGCATGAGCCATGGGATGGCGTCCAACGCTTCTATCAGTTTCACTTAACGATGCCAGGTGAGCTGGATGTGATGGGCGCGGCTCAACAAGGTCAGCCTTTCCCTAACATCGGTTTTAATAAAGACGTGGCTTGGAGCCATACCGTATCCACTGCCAAACGTTTTACGCTTTATCAGCTTAGCTTAGTTGATGGAGATCCTCTCAAATACAATTATACTAATAGCGCTGGTGTGACTGAGCAGCGTGATATCGAAACCGTTCCTGTCACTATTCAGCTACCAAATAATCAGACGCAGGTTCACAATATTTATGTCTCACAATATGGACCTATGTTAGCGGTCAATTTACTCAATGGTCAATTACCAGCATGGGGCGCTAATAATCTAGCTTATACTATCCGTGATGCCGCCTCTGAAAACCCAAGAGCACTCAATCAGTGGCGTAGTATGAATAAGGCTACGAGCGTTGAGGACTTAGTCGATAGAATGCAAAGCGTCCTTGGTCTTGGGTTTGTTAATACTATTGCTACCGACCGTAATGGTAAGGCACTCTATGCTGACATCTCAACCGTACCGAATGTGACCAAAGCTAAGCTTGAAGCTTGTAGTAGTGCTGCATCTGGCCCCTTCCTTGGTGCTTTAATTGCCTCTGACTTGCCAGCACTGAATGGTAGTACCGCTGCCTGTGAATGGGGAGTTGATACAGACTCACCGCAAGCGGGTATTTTTGGGCGCTCAAACTTACCTTTCTTGATCCGCGATGATTATGTTGCTAACTCGAATGATAGCTATTGGTTAAGCAATTTAGAGCAACCACTGACTGGATTTTCACCGCTCCTACGTCGTCGTTTAGCCCCCTTCTTAGGTGCTAGTCCAGCAGATGGTGTTCCATTGCTTATGCGATCACGTATGGGACTGGTTCAAATACAAGATCGATTCAGTAATAAAGATAACTTGGGCGGTACTAACTTCAATTTAAACAATATGCAAGAGGTCGTCTATGGTAACCGCAGTTATGTCGCTGAGTTGGTACTCGACGACGTATTAGCAGATTGTCGAGCGAATGCTAACTTACCTTTGACGGGTGGCTCTACTATTGATGCAACTAATGCTTGTAATATCTTGAGTAATTGGGATCGTCGTAATAATTTAGATAGCAAAGGTGCTCATGTCTTTAGAGAGTTTTGGCGTAATGTGGATTTCAATGAAACGACGGATACGATATTCAGTGTTAAGTTCGATGCAAAAGACCCAGTCAATACGCCTCGTGGTTTAATTATTAGTGCGGATACACGTACTGCTTTAGGAGATTCCATTAAGTTCTTCCAAGATAAAAACATCGCTCTTGATGCGTCTTTATCTGATTTGCAGTATATCGTTGATGCTAGTAAAAACGATGAGCGTATTGCTATGCATGGTGGTTTTGGTCGTGAAGGTGTATTCAATGTTGCAGAAACGAGAGGCACAAGCGCTAATGATGGCGCAAACTACCTCATTAATTTTGGTCCGACATATATGCAAAGCGTTACCTTTGATAGCGGTGGCCCTGTAGCAGAAGCCTTATTAGGTTACTCACAAGCTTCTGATACTACTCGACCATTCCATCGTGACCAGAGTCGTCGCTACTCAGCTAAAGAATGGATTCGTTTACCCTTCAATGCTAGTGACGTTAGCAAGCAAGCCGTTGGCAATAAAATCCAGCTAAAAGAATAAGTTTGACGTAACTTAAATTAGTGATAAAAAGACCTCAGATATATGCTGAGGTCTTTTTTATTCTATGGAAGCAGCCTGTTTGAATATCGTCGATTCATTATTAAGAAAACTCGCCGACCACCCCACTGCAAACAAGGATTTGTTATACTAGTGCTTATTGATGGCTATAAATTTAGCAGCATATAGCGCTGTGAAAATTATTATTGATAACAAACTTATTATGGTTATTAACCATCTATCAAACACCTACTGGCTTTCAAATATTTGGTCGTTAGAGATATAAAAACAGTAATACTCAAGGTCAAAACGAGGAGTACCGCATGACAGAACATTCAGAAACAAATACTCAGCAGCCTTACAATCTTGCAGGAGAGCAACCGACCACGACACGCCCTGTTATGCAATCAGAAAGTCCTTATGCCAGTACGCGTGGCAGTATGATGAGTAAGCAGCTACCTGCCTTTGATGAAGCTATTATTAATAAATACAATCGTTCAGGACCACGTTATACCTCCTATCCGACCGCTTTAGAGTTCTCACCCATCTCTGATGGTCTTGAGGCAAAGATCCTTCAGAACCGTGAAGCTCGTGCACCACTGTCTTTATATTTTCATATTCCATTCTGTCGTCACCTCTGCTATTACTGCGCTTGCAATAAAATTATCACCAAAAAAAATAGCGACTCAGGCGATTATTTGCAGTATGTAATCGCTGAGATTAAGCACAAACGCCGCCTGCTATCTGTCCCAGAAGGTAGTAGCAAACCCCTCGTTAAACAGCTGCATTTGGGTGGAGGTACGCCAACATTTTTGCGTGATGAAGAAATGGTTCAACTGTGGGAGTTTTTACAAACTCAGTTTGAATTCTTACCTGAAGACAAAGGCGATTACTCTATTGAAATTGACCCACGTGAGCTGAGTGGCGAAACATTGAAAGTATTGCGCAACCTTGGCTTTAACCGTGTCAGTTTAGGTGTACAAGACCTCGATGAAACGGTACAAATCGCCGTCAACCGTGTACATTCAGCAGAGCTCATTGAAAATGTGTTAAATGAGGCGCGTGATCTAGGTTTTCACTCTATCAATATCGACCTAATTTATGGTTTGCCGCATCAAACACCCGCAACCTTGGATAAAACGGTACGCCGTATCATCGAGATGTCGCCGGATCGCTTGTCAGTATTTAATTACGCACACTTGCCAGAACGTTTTAAAGCTCAGCGCCAGATTAAAGAAGCCGATTTGCCAGATCCAGCGGCCAAGCTTACGATGCTTGGCAATACCATCAATACCCTGACCGAAGCTGGCTATCAATATATCGGTATTGATCACTTTGCCAAGCCTGATGATGAATTAGCCGTGGCGCAGCGTGAGGGCAAACTGCATCGTAACTTTCAAGGTTATACCATCATGGGCGATTGTGATTTATTGGGCTTCGGCGTCTCCTCTATCAGTCAAATTGCCAATGCCAATACCCGCTATATTTTGCAAAATGATACAGATCTGTCAGTTTATCAAGCGAGCATCGATGCTGCACAAAGTAACTCGGCTGCCATGCCTGCGGTAAAAGTCATCAAAACATCCATCAAAGATCGCTTGCGTGAATATGTGATTATGAATCTACTCTGTCACGACTATATCGATTTTAAAGACGTCAATCAAAAATTTGGTATCGATGCCATCACTTACTTTATCAATGAGATTCAACAGCTTGGCGCCATGCAAGAAGACAAGCTCATCGATATGGACGCGGCTGGTATTCGCGTACTACCAAAAGGTCGATTGTTAGGTCGTAACGTCGCCATGGTATTTGATGAATATCTTGAGAAAAAACATAAAAATCGTTTCTCAAAAGTTATTTGATTGAGTTGTTCCATAAATTAAAAGCAGTCATAAAAAAGACCTCACTTGAGGTCTTTTTTTATGGTGTTTAATAAAGCTGATGATTGACGAAAAATACCTCTAGGGCGTGTCCTCATTTCAAAAATGGTGATAAAAATGAGATAAATTGCAGTCAAACGAGGAAAATAGCGCAGATAATATCGGGATATTAGCCAGCTATTTAACGATGTTTGGCAAAATTTAGCCATTTTTAGCCCATTTAGATATGATCAATTGAATTGAGGACATGCCCTAGCCTACTCAGTAGCCATCACCACATTCAGAAGGCATCACCATATATAGCCTATTTGCATCTTCTATTGTTTTTTCACTGTCCAAATATTTCTGCTCAATTGTGCTTTTAGCGTTGGCAATCATTGAATCCGTCATCGCAAAGTCATCGTCATTCAGCAAACCCAATGAGCCATCTTGACGCAACCACAAACCTTCTAACTTATCATGTGGATACTCTACAGTCGCCAGAACGTCGACTGCCAAGTTTTTCTTGACTGGTTTGATTGCCAATTCCTTCAGCAATTGCCAATTTTTTTCATCGGCTGCAATAAGCTGCTCAAGTGTTTGTCCATTGATCGTTAAACCTAATACATGATCTTGCTTGATATTATCTGTATTTAAAATATTCTCAATATCAGTCGCCTGCGAGAGATCAATTTTATAAATGAGCTTTTGCGCAGACTGGTCTTGTAGCGGAAACTTGCGATCATGTTCAATCAAATAAAACTCGTGATTATTAATCGCAACGATACCCGAAGTCACATGGTGAGCATGATCGAGACGATACAAATACTGTGCTATTTGACCAGAGTATAGATTGATAGTGACGATGCGCGTCAAACTGGCGACACGACCTGACTGATCAGGATTATCCATAGCTGACTCCATAATACCCACCAGTGTGCTCTGATCTGGAGTAATCGTTAATGCTTCCATACCGCGATTTGTACGACGTTTGGTGAATTCTGCTGGTAGTAAAATCGGCTGACCATTAGCCATTACATTATTGCGCTGATCGCTCGCAAAGGCATTGATACGCTCAATCTCCACCCCTTGCGCATTATAATGAACCAAATGAGGACCATACTCATCACTGATCCAAAAACTACCATCTGTGAGCGCAGCAAGACCTTCAGGATCTAAACCATTGATATCGTTTTTGATAGGATTGGTCACTGCATCAAAAGGTAGGTTGGGATTAATGGTCATCGGCTGGCCGTCGACATCGTAAGGGACTTCATTAGTTCCGCCGAGTGCTTGTGGATTCGGTAGCCCAGAGATAGGATTGCCATTTGCGTCTTTTAGCAGTATCTCTTTGATCTTAATAATTTGCCCAGTTGCTTGTAGCTCAAACAGTCCGATGCGCGGTGTATAGTCAGGTACTAAAAACTGTTTACCTTTGCCTGCACTACCTTCGAAATCCGCATTGGGACCGCGATCGGTGAGCACATAAAATTGATTGGCATTGGTTGGATGAGCCGCTGCATCTGAACCGAAACCACCCCCTCTAACCTCAAGCTTCCTCTCAGGATACGCAGCATTGATATGCGTATCATCTAGCACGGTATAAGGTAGTGCCGTGCCTTGGATAAAGTCTTTTATTTGAATGATTTCTGTATTATTATTTTGTATCGTCATTTTTTATCCCTGATATATATTTTATTCTTGTTAAACGAACCATATGAGCTATTTATTAAATGTAGCGTTCAGCACAATTCGCAGTCGAAAAAATAGCCAGCGCCTAATAAGCTCACTGACCATTTTAAGAGTTAATGCTATAACACATGGCTACACATTACTTATTAAACCTTAAGCTTGTCACCCACCATACCTTTGATGGTACTTAAAATATCAGCAGGTAATACCACCATTTTTGCATTGTCAGACTCTGCCAGCTCACGAATCGCCTTAATATATTGCTCACCAAGTAAGTAGACAATAGGCATCTCTTCCTCGCCCATTGCATTAGTAATCAAGCGAATAGACTCTTCAGAACCTCTCGCCAATACCACTTGTGCTTCGGCATCACGACGTGACGCCTCTAGACGTCCATCTGCTTCCAAGATAGCCGCTTGCTTTTGACCATCAGCACGAGTCACTGTCGCACGGCGTAGACGCTCTGCCGCCGCCTGCTCTTCCATTGATGCTTGCATCGTTTGCGATGGATTAATATCTTGAATTTCTACTGTCTTTAGGGTGATACCCCAGTCCGCAATATCTTCTGATATTGCATGCTTTAGCTTCATTTTGATTTCATCACGGCTAGACAATGCACTATCAAGATCCATCTCACCGATAATTGAACGTAGTGACGTCTGCACCAAATTACGAATACCATATTCATAATCTTCAATACCATAAACGGCCTTATCTGGGCGCACGATATTAATATAAGCCACGGCGTTGGCAATAATAACGACGTTGTCTCGCGTAATGACCTCTTGTGAGGGAATATCAAGAACAATGTCTTTGGTCGTCACTTTATAAGCGACATCATCAACGAAAGGGATAATAAGGTTGAGACCCGGCTCTAGTGTTTGGCTATATTTGCCCAATCGCTGCACCACCCACTTATAACCTTGTGGCACGATTCGAACGCCTTTGAAAACCGTAAAGACAACCAGTGCAACCAAAACCACCATGACAATGCTGAAGCTTTCCATAATTCTTCCCTATTATTATAATTGCATGTCTTTATTAATCGCTGCCTGCGATTTCATACTGCTCACAATCAGCTCATTACCGACAATATCGGTCACCACCACTCGATCGCCGACCGCCACTGGCTCACCCGTAGTGCGGCACATCCACTCCGCTGCCCCAACAATAGGAACACTGAATCTGACGATGCCCGCTCTATCTGGCTGCGGCTGGACGATAATCATGCCAGTTTCACCAACGATAACACTACCACCCAAGCCTGCTTTGGTGCGATCTACTGATAAGGGTTTAATAAACTTGAACCATGCCAGCAAGAATATGGCAGAAAGCACCAACCAAATAATAATTTGCACAGAGACAGAAATAGGCAATAGCCATGAAAGCGCGGCAACGATGATGGCAGCGGCGCCAAACCAAAGGCTGGCGAATGTCGGCACAAACATCTCAATGATCAGCAATATAAAACCTAAGACTAACCAGTGCCAAGGTTCAATCATCCACAGCATCTCCATCATCACTACATTCCCTATCTTTATCATTCTAACTTTTAATGTAGCACATTTTTGGTATTAATAATTTCTTAAAAATCATCAATATATGATGTGTATACTTCGAAAAATATGAGAAACACATACTAAAACTTAGAGCATAAAAAAACGACCGCCAAAGCGATCGTTTCTTTTTTCTTTAATCAACTTATTAAAACTTAATGTGAGCACCTAAAGTCAATAGAGTAATATCTTCAGCGACATAATCATATTCAGCTTCAACGCTCATGCTAGGGTTAAAGTTATAACCTAAACCAATACCACCAGCAACACCACTATCGCTATCGCTTTCACTAATAGTATTTCCAAGTACGTCACTTAAAGACGCATCAATCTCAGCTTTAGCAAAACCTAACTTGCCTTTGGCATATAAACCAGTATTAGGGAATTGATAACGGTAAGTACCATAAGCACCATAAGTTTTAAGGTCATATTCACCCTTAAGAAGTCTGGTACCTGTATCAATATCAGTGTCACTAGAGCCTACATATTCAACTTCAGCACCAAAGTTAGGATCAAAGTTATAACCAGCATAAATACCATAAGCAGTAGGATCATCTAGATCATCAGCATCTACCATGAACTTACCAGCTTTTACACCAACATACGGCTGACCTACATAGTTAACTGCCGCTTGCGCGCTGACACTCAATAAAGAGCCAACTGATAGGGCGATCAAAGCTTTTTGTAAAGTATTCATATATCTTCCTGTTAAATAAAACTAAAAATACCATCTGAATGAAAATAACAGAGCATATAAGTTAGCTGAACTATTGTCGAATTCGAGATATTAACAGAACCTTATTTTAAATGCACTCTTTTTTAATGACGCTTACAGTGCTTTTTATCGTACAAAAAAACGCACCTCGAAGGGTGCGTTTTTTAGTTATCATACTGCTAATCAGAAACTTAGAATTTTAGCTGAGCACCAACAGTCATTAGGTCTGCGTCGCTACCTAACATGTCATATTCAGCTTCAACACTGAAGTTTGGGTTAACCGAATAACCAAGGCCTACACCACCTGCAAGGCTGGTATCGTCGTTAGAAATAGTTTTTCTATTAGAGTCTTCAACGATATAGTTACCTTCGATTTCAGTCTTAGCAACACCTAGCTTACCTTTGGCATATAGCGCAGTATTTGGGAACTGATAACGATAAGTACCATAAGCGCCATAGCTCTTGGCATCGATATCACCGTTGTAATAATCGGCATCGCCTGAACCTACATATTCTGCTTCGATACCAAAGTTAGGATCAAAGTTGTAACCGCCATAGACACCATAAGCGGTTGGCTTGTCAGCACCGTTTACATCTAGGTCAAACTGACCGACTTTTACACCAACGTATGGCTGACCAGTGTAACCGTTGCCATAAGATACGGCGGCTTGTGCACCCATGCTTAATAAAGAACCAGCTGCTAATGCAAGTAACGTTTTTTGTAAAGTTTTCATAGTATTCCCCTAGGGTTATATTTTTAATTATTTGTCTATAAGGTATTTGGAGGAGAAAAAATTATTGTTGCCATCTTCTCTCACTCGTTTAGCTGATAAATCGTTTTGGCTTTAGAACTTCAACTGAGCGCCAACAGTAAGTAGCTTGGCATCGACATCACTGTCCATCATTGAGTATTCAGCTTCGACACCAAAGTTAGGATTCACTGAGTAACCAAGACCTACACCACCAGCAAGACCTGTGTCGCTGCTAGAGTTCGAAACTTTGACTGGGCCAACGGTGTAATCACCTTCTACTTCAGTTTTAGCAACCCCTAGCTTACCTTTGGCGTATAAGCCAGTGTTTGGGAACTGGTAGCGTGCAGTACCGTACGCGCCATAAGTTTTGGCATCAAGATCACCGTTTCTGTAATCAGCATCATCTGAACCTACATACTCTGCTTCGACACCGAAGTTTTGATCGAAGTTATAACCACCGTAGACACCATAAGCAGTTGGATCATCTGCATTGTCGACATCTAGATCAAACTGACCGACTTTGACGCCGACATACGGCTGACCAGTGTAACCGTTGCTATAAGAAGTAGCGGCCTGTGCGCCAACAGTTAACAAAGAACCAGCTGCTAGTGCAAGTAGCGTTTTTTGTAGAGTTTTCATTATTAGCTCCTTAAAATCAATTTGGACAAACAAGTTATCTATTTATATTGGCTTTTATAGCCCTATCGCCTTGTTTGCTAACGATGGGCATATAGTAACAAACTATTTCAAGTCGTCTGTCAGTGTTTGATGGTATGAGAGTTAAGATTTGCAAGTATTTATCAGTGCTTGGGTTACAAAGGCAAAGATATGAAATCTTTTGTTACAACCACTGAGTTTATGCAATAATCCCTACTCATTTCATCGCCTTTCTAGCAGAAATAAGCATAAAACAATAAGAGATACCGAATATTTTAAGGTAAAAATAATGACTGGACGTATAACTAGCCGCCTGCAAGAAGCGCTTACAGCACTCAAAGCCACCCAACAATATCGTCAATTACCCAATCTCCATCATCATGGGCAATACGTTATTAGCGAAGGTCAAACCTTACTCAATATCGCTAGTAACGATTATCTGGGTTTAGGCGGCGACACCGAATTACAAAACGAATTTCTCAGTCAATTAACACTGCTATCAGTCGCACAAATGCCTAAAATGAGTGCGACGTCCTCACGCTTGCTCACTGGAAATGATGCACAGCTACAAGCGCTAGAGTCTGAGTTGCAGGAATGGTATCAAACCGCTGTCGGTAAACGTGATATCTCTGCCTCAAAATCGGTGTTGGTATTGAATAGCGGCTATCATGCCAATCTTGGTATATTGCCAGCCCTGACAGCGTTACCAGTCAAAACACTGATCTTAGCTGACAAGCTGGTACATGCCAGCATTATCGATGGGTTGCGTTTGAGCCAAAGCAAACTGGTCAGCTATCGTCGTTATCGTCACAATGATTATGAACACTTGGCGACGTTTATTGAGCAAGCAGCGCCAGACATTGAGCGCATCATTATTGTCACTGAGAGCATCTTTAGTATGGATGGTGATCGTGCCAACTTACCTCAGCTAGTGAAATTAAAAGCAAATGACGCTCGTATTGAGCTATATGTCGATGAAGCACATGCCGTCGGTGTTTTAGGTGAAACAGGATTGGGTCTAGCAGAAGAAACAGATACGTTGTCCGATATTGACTATTTGGTCGGTACTTTCGGTAAAGCGTTTGCCTCGGTGGGTGCTTATATCATGTGCGATGATGTCGTCAAGCAATGGCTAATTAACCGCATGCGTCCACTAATTTTTAGTACTGCACTACCCCCTATCAATCATGCATGGACACGATTTATCTTAGCAAAAATGCCGCAGTTAACTGATCAACGTACGCATTTAGCGCAGCTGTCTATCACACTTAGCCAGGCCATCGCTCCACAACACCGTGTATCACCTACGGCTCAACATATCAGTTATGACTCTCCTATCATTCCTTATATATTGGGCGATAATGCGTGTGCGCTTGCGAAAGCACAACAGTTACAGGCAGCAGGATTCTACGCGCTACCTATCAGGCCACCCACCGTTCCTGAAAACACTGCTCGTATTCGCTTAGTTATGAATGCCAAGCTGACCAATGAAGACTGCGAACAGCTAATACAACAGTTATAACTTCACTCTCTAGCAGCGACAATAATCCTACTGTAGTCGATTCAATTTAAAAGTAGTACAAGGCAACCGAACGTAGATGTATATTTAATACTTCAAGCGAGGTTAACGCAGTAATATTTTTATAGTGGAATGACTATATCGATTGATAACTGGCTCAATTGGATGTAATGCACTCTATGAAAAAACTCGACACACCTGATGACCTCAGTGCTAGAAAACAAACCATCGCTCGTCATTTTGCCAATGCCAGCGACTATGACCAGCATGCCTATGTTCAGCAGCAAGTATGTCAATATTTAATAGACAAACTCACTCACACTGAACACGATAGTGTGCTTGAAGTCGGTGCAGGAACTGGTCAAATGACCCGCCTACTCGCAGCACACATTCAAAGTCAATATTGGCTAATCAATGAATTATGCGCTGAACAAGCGGCTACTTTACAGTCCATATTGCCCAATGCTGACATAGCAATTGGCGATGCTGAAACGATGGACTTTGAGGATGAGCATAGCTTGATAATCAGTGCCAATGCTGTGCAGTGGTTTGATGACCCCTTAAACTTTGTTGCGCAATCAGCAATGCTTTTGCGAGCTGGAGGTCAACTGCTGTTTAACACTTTTACGCCAAATAACTTTTTGCAAATTAAAAGTTTGACCGGTCAAGGACTCTATTACCCAGATATCATTGAGTGGCGACTGGCACTGATTAGTGCTGGATTTGAGGAAATTGAACTGTCCACTGAGCGTTTCGAGTTACCGTTTGCCAGTCCTTACGCCATCCTAAAACATATGAAGTTGACGGGCGTATCGACCAATCAGACGCAAGTAAAAGCCAACAGCACCCAGCCCTTTATGTGGACCAAGGCACGCTTGCAACAGTTTGAGTCTGATTATTGGCAACATTTTTCGGCGCAAGATGACGCCGGTCAGCCTATCGTTCATTTGACTTATGAAGTACTGATAGTGAGTGCCTTCAAATTGTGAAGATAAGATATAGAGTGGTAGGATATTTCTTATAAATAACAGCCATAAAAAAACGCACCCCGAAGGATGCGTTTTTTGTTTTAATTGCGTTTAGTTACTAAATCACAGTTATTTTTTGTCTTCGTCTACTTCAGTAAACTCAGCATCAACGACGTCATCATCAGCTTGGTTGCTATCTGCTGCATTGTCCGCGCCTTGTTGGAACTGGCTTGGATCCATGCCCTCGCTACCTGCGCCTGCGTCAGCATAAATCTTCTGACTAACTGGCAAGAAGGCATTGTCTAATGCTTCAAGCTTGGCTTTGATGTCATCATGATCATCTTCTTTCATTACCGCTTCAAGCTCAGAGATAGCAGCTTCTACTGTTGATTTCTCTTCAGCAGTTACCTTATCTTCAGCATCTTTCAACGCTTTTTGTACCGCATGAATACGACCATCTGCTTCGTTACGAACTTGCGCTAAGTTAGCGAATTTTTCGTCTTCTGCAGCATTGGCTTCTGCATCACGAACCATTTGCTCGATTTCTTCATCCGTCAAGCCAGAATCTGCTTTGATCTGGATGCTTTGCGCTTTACCCGTACCTTTGTCAGTTGCTGAGATATTCATGATACCGTCAGCATTGATGTCAAAAGTAACTTCAATTTGCGGTAGACCACGTGGTGCTGGTGGAATATCCGTCAAATCAAAACGACCAAGCTGTTTATTTTGGTTAGCGATTTTACGCTCACCTTGATAAACCTGGATGGTCACAGCTGGTTGGTTGTCTTCAGCCGTTGAGAATACCTGTGATTTCTTAGTAGGAATCATGGTGTTTTTCTCAATAACTGGTGTCATGACACCACCCATCGTTTCGATACCAAGCGTTAGTGGCGTCACATCAAGTAACAATACGTCTGTTTTTTCACCAGACAATACCGCGCCTTGAATCGCAGCCCCTGCCGCTACTGCTTCATCAGGGTTCACATCTTTACGTGGCTCCTGACCGAAGAACTCTTGTACTTTTTGCTGTACCAGTGGCATACGAGTCTGACCACCAACTAAGATAACATCATCGATGTCACCAATTTTTATGCCAGCATCTTCAAGCGCAATCTTACAAGGACCCATGGTACGTTGTACCAACTCTTCAGTTAAGCTCTCAAGTTTTGAGCGACTGATAGTGACTACCAAATGCTTAGGACCATTGCTGTCTGCAGTAATATAAGGCAAGTTCACTTCAGTACTTTGGGCACTTGATAACTCAATTTTCGCTTTTTCTGCCGCTTCTTTTAGACGCTGCATCGCCAATGAGTCACCTTTCAAATTGACATCTTGGTCTTTTTTGAACTCATCAACCAAATAATCAATCAATGCTGAGTCAAAGTCTTCACCACCAAGGAATGTATCACCATTGGTTGCTAAAACTTCAAACTGCTGCTCGCCATCAACGTCAGCGATTTCGATGATTGATACGTCAAAAGTACCACCACCCAAGTCATAAACAGCAACCGTGCTATCGCCTTGCTTCTTATCCATACCGTACGCAAGAGCCGCAGCTGTTGGTTCGTTGATGATACGTTTTACATCAAGACCTGCAATTTTACCCGCGTCTTTTGTTGCTTGACGTTGTGAGTCATTAAAATAAGCTGGTACCGTTACAACCGCTTCAGTAACAGTTTCACCAAGATAGTCTTCTGCTGTTTTTTTCATTTTTTTCAAGATTTCAGCAGAAACCTGTGGTGGTGCTAATTTTTTACCATTAATTTCTACCCACGCATCACCGTTATCTGCTTTGGCGATTTTGTAAGGTACCATGCCGATGTCTTTTTGCACGACTTTGTCATCAAAACGACGACCAATCAAACGCTTAATCGCAAACAACGTGTTGTTTGGATTGGTGACCGCTTGACGTTTGGCTGACTGACCCACCAAAATTTCATCGTTTTTATAAGCAACGATAGATGGCGTTGTACGAGTACCTTCAGCATTTTCGATGACTTTGACTTTGTCACCTTCCATCACTGCGACACACGAGTTAGTCGTACCTAAATCAATACCAATTACTTTACCCATAATTATTTGCTCCTAATTTGTTTTAAGTATTTATCTATTCAGACCGTGGTTGATCTCTTGTTGCTATATATATCGGTTTACTTATGGATTTTTTCAAGTCAATCATGATGCAAAATTTGTCTTTCGTGTGACTTTTTGTGAAAACCCTTAATAATAGTAAGGTTTAGCACATTAAAAATCCAATTTTTAGTACTACTGCCCAACACGTACCATGGCTGGGCGTAATAAACGACCGTTCAAGCTATAGCCTTTTTGTAATACAGTACCGACAGTATCAGCCTCGGCTTCTTCATCAATACCCACCGCTTCATGAAGATCCGCATTGAATTTCTCGCCTTGTGGGTCAACCATTTCGACGCCGTTCTTATTTAATACGTCCAATAACGCTTTGTGCGTCAGTCTCACCCCCTCTGTAACAGGGTCATCGGCATGGGCGCTTTCGATGGCGCGTTCTAAATTATCGACCACTTCTAATAGCTCTTTGGCAAATTTCTGCAAGGCAAAACGCTTGCTCTTATCCGCCTCTTGCTCCATGCGTTTTTGTGCATTGTAAGCTTCAGCATTGGCACGAGCGGTGACTTCTTTAGCTTGCTTCACTTCACCTTCTAGCTCAGCGATGCGCGCTTTAAAGGTGTCGAGATCGATTTCATTGTCGATGGTCATCTCTTCACCTGAGTTATGCTTTGGATCAAACTCTTTCATGGTTTCTTCTAAAATACTGTCACTGTGTTCAATATTGTCATGCGCCACATTTTGCTCAGGCGATTCGTGGTTGGTATTTTGCTCGCTCATGATAGCTCCTTAGAATTTTAATAATGACAATTTATATAAGAGGCAACAAGCTCACTATTTGCTAGGGATACTGTGCTCTTATTAAATAATTAACCTGTCTTACACATTGTTTTTATGAGTACCTTCTACTAGCTGTTTGATAAAGGTGATGGAGCTAAATTTCAAGCCTAAGCCAAGGGAATTTTTCTAATTTACAACAAATATTGCCTAAATCTGGATTAAAGTGCTCAAAACAGAATGTCATAGGTGGTAAATGACTATCCATGTTCGTTAACACAAGCTACAAGAAAGTAGTACTTATTCCAAAAAACTTACCATTGGTACATAAGCCATTACCAAACAATACTCAACTTTATTTTTGATTACTCTACTATTGCTATTAAATAGTATGGCTCATGTCAAAGTGAACACTCATATATGACAACGCATACTGACAATCATTAACGAGAAGTGTTATGTCTAAATCAACCGTGTTATCAATCAATGCGCTATTAAATAAAGCGCTGATGACGATAAAGCTCGCATCAACAGATCGTATAGATAATGGTATAAAAGAAGAAAATGGCACTCAAGAGAATCGTTTGACCGTCAAACAAAAAGTGCTTAGCTATAACCCGTTGACGACTTGCCAGCCGCATACCTTGCACTATGCCATGAAAGGAGTCGGCTATCTGCCAACGCCACTATTAGAGAGCTTGGTTGGTTATTTGAAAGGACCTACCTCGAAACAATACCTGCACGCCGATGCTCACCTGCGTTTGATTCTCGCTGTGAATAGTAAACTTAAAACGCCTCTTGAGTTGACACCAATGCATGAGCTGCGCGCAAGGTTCGCTGCTGACGCCGTGGCGATGCAAGCGCCGCAGGTATGGCAGCAAGCAAGTGACAATATCATCGGCAACATGAAACGATTTACGAAAAAAAATCAGAAGCTTGTGCATTGGGAAGACAAAGTTATTGCCAACGCTGATGATGGCGATATGACCATTCGCTGTTATCAATCAGACGCGAGCTCTCAGGGCTTAGGGTTCAAAAAAGCGGATACTCATAATTCTGATGAAACAGTGCTGTTATATTTTCATGGGGGTGGATTTTGTATTGGTGATGTCAATACCCATCATGAATTTTGCCACGCGGTTTGTGAGCAGACGGGCTGGCCGATAGTCAGTGTTGATTATCGCTTAGCACCTGAGCATCCCGCACCAGCCGCATTAAAAGACTGTATCACTGCTTACGCTTGGCTGGCTGAGCATTGCCATACCTTAGGTGCTTTACCCTCGCGAATCGTACTAGCAGGCGATAGTGCTGGCGGCGGATTATCCACCTTAATTGCTCAACAACTCACTGCGCCCTCGCAAGTCGCATGGTCAGATCTGGGCAGTGCAGGTCAAAAAATGTTCGATTTATTAGAGCGCTTACCAAAGCCGATTGCACAAATGCCTTTGTATCCTGTGACGGATATCGAAACGGATTATCCAAGTTGGGAGTTATATGGCGAGGGATTATTATTGGATCATGCCGATGTGGCTGTATTTGATGCTGCTTGTTTAGATAACAGCCCCTTGCCACGCCAGCATATCCTTAACTGTCCGATGCTTGGTGATAATAGTAAAGTATGCCCGACTTATATTGTCGCCGCAGAATTAGACGTATTACGTGATGAAGCATTTGCTTATGCAAAGCAATTAAAGGTGCATGGTGTAGCAGTCGAGACTCATACCATTCTAGGTGCGCCGCATGGTTTTATTCATTTTATGAGTATTCATCAAGGTATCGGACAAGAAACAGGCGATATTATTAAAGGGTTTGCGAGCTTTGTGCGTGACGTTATCAATACCCAGTCACAATTAGCGGCATAGTTATCAACACAGTTGTATAAGAAAGTGCTGGTTCATTTATAAAATAGAATGGTGCTGCCACTATTTAAACGTTACTTTTTTAAGCATTGTTTTCTTAAATATTGTTTTCTTAAATATTACTTTCTTAAACGTTATATTCAACCTGACCATTCACAGTGATCAGCCAAATCTCTGAGCGCGAACCCAAGCGAAATGGGATACCCCAAAAGCCGTAACCAGATGACACCACAAAGTGTCCTTTGCCAATGGCTTCATAGCCATAACCCAAGCGGTTGATGGCACTGACAATGAAGTTGGCGGGGAATATCTGACCGTTATGAGTATGCCCTGAGAGCTGTAAATCAATCGGCATTTGGCTGTGCTCAGCAATATCACTTGGTCTATGATCTAGCAGTATCACTGGCTGTGTAGTATCAACTTGGGCTAGTAGATCGGTTGTTGCTACCCGCTGTCTTTTATGGTTATCAAAACGCCCAACCAGCCAGATTGGTTGACCTTCATGCTCGATACCGATTACTTCATCATTTAACAACTGCACGCCAGCAGCACGCAACGCTTGGACAATCGGCTGCTCATGCCCGTATAAATCATGATTGCCCAAAGTAGCATAGACCCCATACGGTAAGATTTTGCATAACTCGGCCAAGTTTTTTGCCATATTATAATTAGTAAATGCTTGTGTATTATCATCCATGATATCGCCCGGCATTAGCAATATGTCGGCTGTATTTTTTACCATAAGATGATGCAGTCTATCTATTGCACCGCTGCCAAACAGTCTCCCGATATGTAAGTCGCTAGCGACCGCAATACGTAATGGCTTAGCCAAAGGTTTATCAATATCAATAGATAACTCACGTACCACAGGCGCATAAGCACTATATATGGCATAGAAAAACAACCCGATAAATATTGCCAATGCCAATATGCGCAACCCAAAATCGACGGTAGCCGGTGTAGCGAGCGCATCCCTAGTTAGCGATGTGACCAACCAATAGCCACCATAAAATAGGCTGGTAACTAAAGCCGTCAATATCATGAAATGCATGACTAACATCCAACCACTGATCCAGCGATAGCTATTTTTAAATGCTCTATTGACACTGAGTAGCAGCAAACCGTTGGTAATAGCAAATACGACGACCCATACCGAAGTTTGCAAAGCTGCTGTCTGCCAAGGCTGTAACCACCATTGCACGCTTAAAGCTGCGCCAAAACTAAATAGCTGCAATAGCACAAAAATGGTAATAAAAAACGTATAACGCATGAAGAATCCTTGAGTATGATGGCGTCAATGCAGTATATTTTTAGCTAACCAGACAAGCAAATTAGCTATTAGCCAGCCTAACAGCAAATAAAAACCTCTACTATTTAGATATGGTAGAGGCTTTATCATTAGGGTAACACTGTTTATTTAAATGGCTCATACACCAGACTGCAACGTAATTATCCAAATCTCAGAACGCGTTCCCAGTCTAAACGGTACTGGACCGATACCATAACCAGAGGTCACCAAAAACTGCGTATCGGCTATTTTTTTGCTGCCATAGTTTAGTGGTATCAACCAATCCATCAATATCGTTAACGGAAATATCTGCCCGCCATGGGTATGCCCAGACAGATGCAAATCGACTGGCAGGGCGCTGACCTCATCCATCGCGCTAGGACGATGCTCCAAAAATATCACTGGTTTTTCTGTCTCTACTTGCGCTAATAACTCATCTACTGACAGTCTGGTACGATCGATTTCATCAGAACGCCCCACCAGCCATACTGAATCATCTAATAGCACACTCTCATTATCAAGCGCTTTGATGCCAGCCTCTTCCACCGCCTGTGTGATCTGTTGGTCATAACCGAAATAATCGTGATTGCCTAAAGTCGCATAGACGCCAAGCGGTGCCTTTAGCTTTAATAGCTGCTCATGCATATTCGTATTATCGTAAGCAATCGTATTATCATTCATAATGTCACCAGCGATAACCACCACGTCAGGATGTTGCGCATCGATAAGGCGCACCATTTTCTTTATCTGCCGATTGCCAAACCATCTACCCAAATGTGTATCAGAAACGAGTGCTATCTTCATTGTCTTATCGAGAGGCTTAGCTGTAGTGACCGTCAATCGATGTACTTCGGGCGAGTAGGCATTAAATATAGCTAAGCCAACAATACCGACATAAACCACCATTGCAAACGCACGAATGGCTCTTGGTCGTGGCTTTTGTTTAAGAATTAGAGCATAAACCCCTGCAAGTACAGCCGTTAGTAAAGCGGCATAAAGCATAAAACCTTGCAAAATACTGATGACTAAATAGACATAAAAGCGTTCGTACCAAAACTCGCTCAAACCATAAATGAGAAAGCCGTTGTTCACTATCAAAACACTTAATACTAAAAACAGCTTCATACTCTGACGTTTTGGTTGGATAAACCACCAAAGCAATATGCAGATCATCATAGAGAGCAGTTGGGTAAAGCCGATAAAAAGCCACATAAGTAAATCTAGTTAAATAAAGATAGCGCTATCTTACGTTAAAAATTTGATGTTCTGAATATCGTGTCTTTTTTCCACGAAAACTTCATATGCTTTGCCTCTAAAGTGCTGTTGCCACAAAACCAAATAGTGGCCAGTAAAAGCCCTTTAACGTTTATCTGGTGCTATTTTACAGACGCCATTGTCACAAGCCTGCATCAGCGCTTTGCCATAGAGCAACTTGGTCACCCAATTCGGGATTCTATAGCGATTGCGCGCGACATAGGGATAAGCAAAGTCACCCAGTTGTTTGACCACTGGCAAAAACAATAATATTGACCATTTAACGCCGCCCGTTCTGTAGAGCAGCCGCACGGCATCCATATGCGTGTACCAATTGCCGTAGCTGTCTTTCATACACATATAAGTCATCGCATCCTTACGGCTGAATCCTGCGACTGCCAACTCATCAACCCCCTCGTCTACAGGAACTAAATGTATCTTCTTGGGCTTACGCATTTGCATATTATGCGCCTCGGTGCTGCATATCACGCACGCATCATCGTAGTACATGGTAATAGATAAATTTGCTTGCTCTCTATAGCTGTTGATATGATTTTGGATAATCATCTTACGACTCCTTTATGAGTGATATCTCAGTATCAAGACTATTAGATTTTTCGTTCATGTTAACTACTGGATACTTATTGATTGGTACTAAAAAGGGAATGACTGGCTGCTGCGTCCACTGCGGGGCGACGGCATCTAAGCGCTTGGCAAGCCTCGGTAAATGATTGGTCGGTACCGCTGGGAATAGATGATGCTCAATATGATAAAGCAAGTTAAAAGTCAGTACATTAATCAATGGATGACGCTCACTGCGGGCATACACCATATCATCACAACCATGATGGACGCTCCATACGGCAAAAAACCCAACCATCGTATTGGCCAATATCATTACCAATACGTGATACATCAAAACTGGATGCATCGTGATAAAAGCGGTGGCAATCACTGCGAAAATGAGCAACAGATCAAAGCCAACGAGCATACGATTGCGGCGGCTACCATGCGTCAAGCCAAACCACTGAATCGCAATCGAGAAAAGTCCGCCTCCCAATATCGCCTGATACCAAGGCAGACGAGCCCAATTACCCTCGACATCGCTGTCACCCAGTGGATCTCTATGATGGTTAAGATGAGTATGCCGAATAGCATGCGTGCTACAGAGCATCGTGATACTGAGAAGAAACAGCATGAGCTCTGTGGCGACTTTACTCACCCCTAAAGTGCGGTGATAGCAATCATGCGCTTGTCTCAGTGCGGCAGTAAAAAAGAAAAATGTCGCCACAAGTGCAAGTAACCACCACCCTTGCCACGCGCTCCACCATGACAATAATAAAAAAGGTAAAGATAAAAAGATATTGTAAACGGTCTCGCTCAGACTAAGCTGACGCAAATCTTGCCATTCAATATTGGCTAACGAAGGATGACGCATGATGTTCTCCTTACTTGGTGATAAGCAGTAGCTGTCTTGCTGGCGCGACTACTTAATTTAATCGGCTGTTTTAATTTACTTTATTTCTGTCAATAGTGAAATTATTAGATAAATTTTATTTATGTTTAGGTAGTGCTATTAAACCTGTAATCACAGCGCTGGCTCCACCTATCAAGCTAAGAACCAATCCAAATATTATTTTCTCTAAAAAAACATCTGTTGCTATAATCCAAACTGAAAATATAAAAGTACTAAAGAATCCAATGAAGAATAACGGTACTATTTTTAGTATGGAGTCAAAGACTATCTTCAACTTACATATAGTTAATCCAGCTACTAACGTAGGGAGCAAACCAAAAAAGAATCCGCCTACAATAGAAGCTAATAGCATTTTGAAAATATCTGTTAACTCTTGCCTAAAAATATTACCGTCAATTACAAGCATCACAATCATATATAAGCAGACAATCAGACCACCTATCGCACCTCCCAACAATCCATAAGTTCCTATTACTTTACCTTTAGGATAGTTAGGTACAGTAATTGTAGCGTTGCTATCAACTTTACTCATAAAACCCCCTCTTTAGGTTTCACATGAAACAAAGAATCCTATGATAAAAACTACGTTTCACATGAAACAACCTTCATAAGTATCTATGGCTTCTGCTCTTCTAACGCTTGTTTAAGTGTTGGCTGTTTAAAACCATAACCTGCGTCCTGTAAGGCTTGAGGCAATACCTTTTGTCCATCTATTAGTAGCGTCGACATCTCACCAAATATCAGCTTAAGCAGAAAATTGGGTAAAGTAAAAAAGGTGGGACGGTGTAGCCATGCTCCGAGCGTTTTGGTAAAAGTATGATTGGTCACTGGATTAGGCGCAGTGAGGTTATATACCAGCACTGGCGTATCATTGATAGTTTCTAACAAGTGATCATCGGTAGTCTGAGTGTCCGCATAATTAGCAAGATGCTTTTCAATGATGAATATCACCGCCCTAACCCAGTCTTCACGACTGATCCAGCTCATGATTTGCTTGCCATCACCTAACTGCCCACCGACACCCATTTTAAATGGGGTTAATAACTTACCGAGCATCCCGCCATCAGGATGGATAACCACACCCGTACGCACGATAGCCACAGGCACGCCATGTTCAGTGGCTTTGAGCGCTAACTGCTCCCATTCATGACATAATTGATGGGCAAAATTAGTTTCAAAACCACTGCTTTCGGTAAGAGGTTTATCGCCTTGTGCGCCATACCAGCCAATCGCAGAGCCGCTGACCATTAGCTTGGGCTTAATACTGGTGCGCTTAATAAATGCCAATAAGGATTCGGTAGGCTTGATACGGCTGGCGAGCAACTGCTTTTTGCGCGCATCGCTCCAGCGCGAGTCAGCAATGCCTGCGCCTGCTAGGTTTAAGATAACATCAAAGCTTTTATCCGAACTCGCTAGCTCATCGTAGGTCATCATGATGATCGCGTCAGGATGCGTTTGGCTGCTATCGCGTGTTAGCCATGTAATGTGCAAGTCCTTATCCTGCGTACGATAGCGTTTGATAAGCTCGTCACTAAAGGCACTGCCTAAAAATCCTGAGCCACCACTGATTAAAATATTCATGTCCTACTCCCTATATTTCTCGCTTATCGTTTAGTAAAACTTAATCCGTTATAGTTATCGTCTACTTTTTTAGTACTAATATCAAAATGACTTTTACGTACTTTTGGTAAAGCAATGCGGCTGGCAATCGCTGAATTGATTGCGCCAAACAATCCTATACCAATCATAAAGGCCAGTAGCACGCCAAACTCTATCCATGAGTTGATACCTAAATATAGAACGATTGCACCCATATAACCTGCTGACGTTATAAACCCCACTAAAAATGTCGTGCATAGACTCTTATGATCACCGCGCCATATCTTCTTATAAGCGACGATAATACCCGTTAATAAAGCAGGAATAAAACCAAGCAGACCAACATAGAGTAATGGCTGATAACCAATCTGCGCAAAGTCCGCATTCCTAAAAACAAACAATAAACCCAGTTCTGAAATCAACCCACCAATCATACTACCAAACCCTGCAAACAAAATAATCACTTGTAGATAAGGATACACACCTAACTCATTATTCGTTTTCATTCTATTTATTCCATTAACATTCATCGTTAATTCAGTATAAATACGGCGTTGCCAAAGCCAATGAAATTCCTGTGGATAATTGGTGGATAAGTATCTTGATTTTATTTAGCCTACTGATTAAGCAAAACGCTTACGAATAGGACACTCACTATCATTACTATTTTGAGATTTATTATTTAATTGGTTCCAACGATGATTAATAAAATCTATGACGTTAACCATACTTGGCAATACATGTGCTTTAGTCAGATGTGGCGCTGCTGCATCTAAACGCTTGGCAAGCTCAGGTAAATGATTGGATGGCACAGCAGGAAAGAGATGATGCTCTACGTGATAAAGCAAATTAAAGGTCAGCAAGTTGACCAAAGGATTGCGCTCAGTTCGGGCGATTGTCTCCTCACAATCATGATGCACTCCCCACACCGCAATGATGCCGACACTGGCATTAGCCAACATCATGGTCACTATGTGATACATCAATACTTGCGCTAATATCGTGAGAGTAGGAATAGTAAAGGCGGTCAATATAAGGGCAACTATGATGACTAAACCAATCAAAGCAAACTCTAGCCACGCTAATTTTTGATTGCGACGGCTACTTAGACGCAGTCCTTGACGATAAATATCGAGTCGATAAGTTATCCCGCCGAGCAGCGCTTGCCACCATGAGTCTTTTGCTAGACTGCCTTCAATATCACTATCGCCCAATGGGTCACGATGATGTTCCATGTGGGTGGCTCGAATGCTGTGCAAACTGGTCATTAGTAGCACGCTAAGCAACAGTAATATAGCGGTGGTCGTGCGTTTACCTGTCCCTAAGCTATGATGATAGCCATCGTGTGCTTGGCGAAATGCGGCAGCAAAGAATAAATAAGAAGCCCCGCATGCTAAGACATACCAAGAGTGGCTGGCGAACCACCAGGACAACAATAAAAACGGATAAGGCAAAATAACGTTGTAAGCGATTTGACCGCGCGTTAACTGGCGCAAGTCTTGCCACTCGACTGCAGCAACAGCCTTTTTAATGGCTTGCTCTTTATTAGTGTGTGTTTGATTGACTGTCATTTTACACATCCATTTGTTATTACTATTTTTTGTTGCTGCTATTTTATAGAAACTTATCTCACTTAAACTTAGCTGGCTTTTATAGTTATTACATATATTTCTGTCAAAACAGAAATTACATTGCAAATTTTTTATTTTAAATTACACTGCTAACTATTAACGTAAGACCTTTTTAATACTAGCGCTCAGTTTTAGGACTTTTTTGAGGATGCTTGTGGGCAGTTTAAGCATCTCAGATGACCATGTGGTTAGGGTACTAACGAATTCTTGGGTATCACGAATACGTGACTTTACCTCATTATTTTCATGTTCAAATTCAGGACTGTTCATCAATTCTTGTAAAAACTGTACAGTTGGCTCAAGCTCACGCTTTTGTCGTTCAACCACGATGATGCGTGCCAGCTCCCAAACGTCAGTATTGGTCGTGAAGTGATCGCGACGATCACCCAATATCGAGACCTTTTGTACTAAGCCCCAATGCTGCAACTCTTTAATACTGTTTGAGACGTTAGAGCGAGCAACACCAAGTGTTTCGGTAATTTCTTCAGCATTTAGTGGCTTACCAATTATGAATAACAACGCATGAATCTGTGACATGGTGCGATTGACGCCCCACTGCGAGCCCATTTCACCCCAATGTAAGATAAATTTTTCGGTCACAGGATTTAGTTTCATGATTGATATGTACTCTAATTTATAAGTTTTGATTATTTTATTTACTTATCTTGCGCTATTCTTTTATTTCTGTCAATAGTGAAATCAATAGATAACACTCATCGCTTGATTGACTGTCATGCGCTAACGAATCACTAAACCCGTGGTTGCGTCACGAATTTGGCTCGGTAAAGTATAGCTTAGAGTGTCAGACTGCAAGTAGCTGATTTGCTCGCCAAAATATCCATAAGCATCAGTGAAAGTCATAGCAGGCGGTTGCCCTGATGGATTACAGCTTGTGGAAACCAATAGCCCAAATGGGTTTTGAACGTCGACCAGTTGTTGACACAATTGACGAATCATAGGATGCGCAATAACTCTAACCGCCACTGTTTGATGCTGCCCTGTGATCCAAGGAGGGATAGTCGTTTCAAGTGTCTGAGGGATAGGCAGTAGCCATGTATGGGCTTGCTTACCTTGTAGCTCTATACTGTCAGTATCTGCCTGCCAACTCCTGATGATTTGTTGGCGCTGACCTTCTTCTAAAGGCTCTAGTAACGGCTTTAAACGCTCAGCGCTGTCAGTAATGACGATCATACCTTTGGCTTGTGGACGCTGTTTAATGGATAAAATACGTTGAACGGCTGCTTCGTCATAAGCGTCACAACCGATACCCCAAACGCTTTCGGTGGGATAAGCAAGTAGCTGTCCTTCTTTAAGCCATTTGGCAGCTTGAGTGACAGAATCAGTAATAAAAGATGTGGATTTTTCCATGGCTTAAAGGCTTCAAAAAGGTAGAAATTTAAGCACTCATCATAACATAAGACTAAGAAAAATTAGGGCAGCGAAGTTTAAAGCGACCTTATTAGCAGCTACCTAGGGCGTGTCATCAATTAGATTGTACTGTTGTCAATCACTTGGCAATAGATAAGTGAAAAGCCTAAAGCGATAGCAAGTACGATTTTAGACGCGCAAATACCGTCCACCTTGCACACTAATGATGCCTAATAATTCAAGCTCCATTAACTGTCCAATCAGCTGCGGTGTGGCAAGTTTGGTAGCGATAATCAGCGCATCTAAATCCTGCCCGTGCCAATCAAGCTGCTCATAAACAAGGGTTAAATGCTCTGGTACGACGATAGCGCTGGGAGCAGATTTGATATTGGATGATGCTAGCTTGCCAGTATCTGCAGTAGAACTGCTAACGTTTTCTGTCTGACTGCGACTCAATGTAGATAAGACAGTTGATTGAAATGAGTGACTGTTATATGGCAACTGACTATTGATATCCTCTAGCACTTGCTGTGGATGATAAATTAAGGTCGCGCCTTCGCGTATTAAGTGATGACAACCTTCAGCATTGCTATTATCAATATGACTTGGAATCGCAAAAACTTGCTTACCCTGCTCCGAGGTTAAACGCGCGGTAATCAGCGAACCACTCTGAATGGTCGCCTCCGTCACAATCGTTGCTAAGCTCAATCCAGCGACCAAACGATTACGCCGTGGAAACGTATGCTTATGTGGCATTGTATGCGGCAACAACTCACTAATAATACAGCCGCCTTGCTCAATTATTTGGGCAAACAATTTATCATGATGATTGGGATAATTGACCTCAATACCCGTACCCATTACCCCAATCGTTCGACCTTGATATTCAGCATCTGCCTGTGCTAAAGCGCCTAGATGTGCTCGTTTATCGACACCCATGGCAAGACCGCTGGTGATGATATAACCAGCTTGCGCCAAATATTGTGCGATATCAAAGGTGATTTTTTGGGCATGGGCAGTGGGTTTTCGGCTACCGACGATCGCAATTTGCGCTTGACGCAAACGCGATTTATTGCCTCGGTAAAATAATAAAGGCGGTGGGTCATAGATTTGCGAGAGCTGGGCGGGATAATCAGGCTGGTCAGCAAATAGCAGACCGTAGCGCCCTTCGATGAGCGCTTGCTGAATTTTATCGATACTGGCTTGCGTATGCTCTGGCTGTTCATGACGGGCAAGATGGCTATGATGAATACCCAATTGCCGCCAAGCATCTACTTTGGCGTACCAAGCAAGCTCTGCTGTGCCAAAAGAAGTAATGAGCTTATGATAAGCAGATAATGATGCATTCACCTCAGTCCACAGCGCCAGTACTGCGCGCTGCTCATCTGATAAAGAAGAAGTAACTGCCATCATAATCATCTAGCTCGTATAGGCTAAGTTAGTATATCCCGTCCAAAAATAAGCATGTTCTCACTTATAGTGTACTCATTTATAGATATGGCGGTGGCAACAGCTGATCGCCGACGTTTAATGGTAGCTCTGAATCAAGCACATAAGCATAGCTAATATTATCGAAAGTATTGAATACCATGACCATACCGCTTGGCTCATTTGGTAAGCGTACTGGCGTGTCATTGTCTTTGGTATCGCGGATCAAGGCCCCTTTTTGATAGACAGTCAATACATCACCAGGCTTAGCACCATGGGTACTACCTAAGTTGATAGCAACGACACTACCCTTCGCCGCTGAGCTGATTGAGTCCATGACTCGGACAATCATGCCACCACGACTGACAATTGCAGGGGCTGGATAAAACACAGGTGGAATAGAGTTATTCAACTCAACGAATACGCGATCACCTTCACGTACTTCTTTGTCGTAACTGTCGGTGAGCTGCAAACTGCTGACGCCGTTGGTTTCTGTCGAAGTAACCAAACCCGTCGCAACTTGCGTGACTTCTAGACCAATAACTTCTTGGGTTTTTGGCTCAACATATAGCTCTCCTTCACGGTAGATACCATAACGCTGACCGACGATCAGTGGCACACCTTTGGCATACACTTTATCGCCGCTAGCGGTAATTAAGTTGCCTTTTTTAGAGGCCAATATATAAGGCGTGGTATTAAAATCTTGTGGATTAACAATGACTGTCTTATCTAACCAGTGTTGAATAGCAGACCACGGAAGCGGTGGAATACTGTTGGCTGTTGAAGTGACTGAGACTGTGCTAGATACCACGTTACCCGTTAATTGTTTTTCAACCCCGGCACAACCTTCGCCAGTATCAACACCAATCAAGGTTTTACCTTGAATCACACATAAGATAAGGATGTCGTTAGGATAAATAAGATTGGGGTTTTTGATTTGCTTATTGGTTGCCCATATCTCTTTCCAGCGCCACGGACTGTCTAAATAACGGCCTGAAATATCCCACAACGTATCGCCTTTTTTAACGATATAGCGATTGGGCGCATCCGCTTTGATAGCTGGTGGTGGATTGTTAGCGTGGGCAGCACTCATTAGCATTGCACTACTAAATGTCGTGATTAACAGTGCTTTTGCTATCGTTTTTAAGCTCATCTTCATTGTTATATCCACAATATGTACCGCTGTTGTCGCCACAATTAGTACCATTTAGATCTATTACTTAACCTTAATCTTTGACTGTCATTAAAAGTGACAAGCAATGAGGGTCGTAAAGGAACTTAACCGTACGATTATCATGACGCTTATAGGGCAGCTGTTCAGTGTAATTGGCTGGTATGATTACTAAAAAAGCGTCTAGCAAAATGATGAGTCGCCGACGCTGTTTCTAATATTACAATTATATCTACCATAACACAATCATAAACACTTTATTACAATGGCGTAACTTTTATATGAATATTATTTCTATAGTTCGTCATTGAAATTTATAGAGTTCCTCATGAAAATAAGTATTAAAATCCACTCTGATTTATGCTGGATTTGGTATCACATGCTGACGAATTTGCTCAGCGACCAGCTCAGCGCTGTTATCAAGCACCACCACATGCTGCGGTAAGCTCTCCAAGCCTTCGGTATGGGCTGGGCGTGCGATTTCTATTTGACCTATCGCTTCGATTATCGTATCTGCAAATTTCACTGGCAGTGCGGTCTCAGCACAGACAATCATTTCTCCCTCGCGCTGTAATTCTTTGGCAACCTTGATGCCATCAGCAGTGTGCGGATCAACCAGTTCGCCATGCTGCTCATACAGCGCTTTAATGGTTTGTAGGCGGTCGCTATGGGTAGATTTGCCCGCAGCAAAACCATAGCGCGTGTTGACCGCATCCATTAGGTCAGACAAATCAAAACCTTGACCAGATTTCACACCTTCAAACAATTCATGAACGCGGGCGCTGTCTTTATCTAATAAGAGATAAACAAAACGCTCAAAATTAGAGGCTTTAGAGATATCCATTGAAGGACTTGAAGTAATATAGGTTTTGGCAGTCGGACGCGGCTGGTAAGCACCTTGATTAAAGAAGTCGTTGAGTACATCGTTTTCGTTGGTTGCGACGATTAAACGCTCAATTGGTAAGCCCATTTCACGTGCGATATGACCGGCACAAATATTGCCAAAGTTGCCTGATGGCACGCTAAAGCTGACTTTTTCGTCGTTACTTGACGTCACCGCAAAGTAAGCTTTAAAGTAATAAACAATCTGCGCTAGGATTCGACCCCAGTTAATAGAGTTAACCGTACCTAGGTTATAAGCCGCTTTAAATTCGGCATCTTGCTGTAGCGCTTTCACAATGTCTTGGCAATCATCAAACATGCCGTCGATGGCGATATTATGAATGTTTTTATCAGTCAAGCTATACATTTGCGCGCGCTGGAATTCGCTCATTTTGCCGTGCGGTGACAGCATAAAGACTTCGATGTTTTCTTTACCACGCAGGGCATATTCTGCTGCACTGCCTGTATCACCACTGGTCGCACCAATGATGGTAATACGCGCGTCTTTCTTCTTCAGTACATATTCGAAAGCATTACCCAAAAACTGCATGGCAACATCTTTAAACGCTAACGTCGGACCGTTCGACAAGCCTAAAATGTATAAATTATTGTCAAGTTTGCGGACAGGAACAATCTCATCAGAGCCAAATACCTCAGCAGTGTAAGTGCGCTCAATGATATCTTGCAAATCAGCCGCAGGAATATCAGTCGCAAAGCGCTGCATAATCGCCATCGCAAGCTGTGGATAGCTCAGCGCGCGCCACTCAGTAAGCGTCGCACTATCAATATTTGGATAGTGCTCAGGCAGCATCAATCCACCGTCTGGGGCAAGACCCATTAATAACACATCACTAAAATCCATCGGCGCTGTCTGACCACGGGTACTGATATATTTCATTAGATTGTCCTGTCTATAATGAGATTATTAGTTAAAACGGTTTATTCAGCAGTTTTTTGCAGCAAGGCATAATAAAAGCCATCGCCACTCTCGCTATCTATGGGTAAGCACTGGCGACCGATCGCTTGCTCGATACCCCAATTACAATCGTCGCTAAATTCAATGGCTACTACATTGTTATAGTGAGTCATGAAATCCTGCATTTGCTCGACGTTCTCTTGCTTTAGGATAGAGCAAGTGACGTATAACAGATAACCGCCAACTTTAAGTTGTGGCCAAAGGTTATGCAAGATATCTGCTTGTAAGAGTGCTGTTTGCTCGACATCTTCTTCAGTACGCAAGATACTGATATCAGGATGACGACGGATTACGCCTGTCGCTGTACAAGGTGAGTCTAGTAATATAGCGTCAAATACGAGTTTGCTCTTTTTCTTACCCGCCCCTTGCCATGTGGTCGCATCAGCACAGACAATATTAAGCTCAATATTTTTCTCAGCTTGCTGTAAGTCGTGCTGACTTAAATTTAAGCGCTGTAAGTTAGTATGAATACGCTCGATACGCGGCGCTTCATTATCTATCGCAGTCAGCTTAACTTTCGAAACCATAGAAACAGATTCATCATTTTGTTTCACGTGAAACAGCGATGACTCATTTGAGCTAATTAATTCTAACCAATGAGCCAATTTACCACCCGGCGCGGCACAAGCATCTAAAATGCGGATCTCGTTATTATTATTGTTATTCGTGTCTGTATCAACGTCTGCATCATCGCTTTTAACACTCAGCTTATTGAGTAAAGCCTTATGGATAAGCGGCGCGGCAAGCTGGGCATGCATGTCTTGTACACTAGCAGCTCCTTCAGCGAACTGCGGTAAGGCATTCACTGCCGTGCTTTGATGTAATCTTAGTCCTTTGGTTAATATACTATTAGCTGTGGCTGTATCCGACGAGTTCTCGAGTTGTAAACCACTTGTTAGCTCAACTAAATCCGCTTCAACTTCAAATTCCACTAGTGCTTGCTGATAATCCTCTACCGAGGTAACCGCTGTATTCACGCGTAAAAACATCGGCGCAGGTTGACGTAGTCCCTGCATCAGATCGTCATACTGCTCACTCCAATCTTGCTTAAGCTGATAGGCAAGCCAATTCGGCAAGCTGTGTTTTTTATCACACTTTTTGCGGAACTTACTTGGGTTCTTAGCGACTTTACGCAAAATAGCATTGATTAAACCCGTCGCGTGCGCAAATTCGATTTCTTTTGCTGCTTCAACCGTTTCATGAATCGCCGCATGGTCAGCCACTTGCAAATAAAGCAACTGAGTTAAACCCACTTGGATCGTCGTACGTACTTCTTTTTCATCAATCGAGTTATCAGCCAGACTATCGAGTAGACGCTCAAGGGCGTACCATTGGCGCAACGTCGTTAGCAATAACGCATGAGCAAAGCCTTTATCCCCGTCATGTAAACTGTTTAATAGCGGATCAAGGACGCTTGCAAGCGACTGACCATTTTGAATCGCCAGTAAAGTGCGAATCACGCGGACGCGGACGCTACCATTCATGATAAGGTTGCTTGACGGTTTGAGCTTATTGTTTCTTGGCGCAGTGCTTCTCATTAAATTGAATTTCCTTGACGTCTAACAATTAGCGTCTGATAAAAGTTGGATTGTTTGGTATTAAATGACGAATATAAAAATAAATAAGGTTAAGCGGTATTAAACTGATTTAGGAGCAATTATTTTGAGTCTGCTGTGAACTGGTCACCATCATTTAATTGGTTACCATGGCAGATTTGCTCGGCTGTCATTGGTTTACCACCAGCAAACTGTAATTCGGTAATGGCTAAAGTGCTGGCTTGCGGTTTTTCGAAGCCATTATCAATATTACTGTCATGACCACAAGCTACCAATATCGCTTTGCGTCCAACGCTGATAACCGTACCAGCAGGCTGATTGGTTTGCTGTGATGCATTCACAGGTAAGCTGGCTAAAATCTTGACACGCTGCCCTGCCAAAAAAGTATATGCACCTGGCCATGGCGTCAGTCCACGAATTTGTCGCTCAATTTCAGTAGCGGATTGTGTCCAGTTGATTTCGCCTTCGGTTTTGACCAGTTTCTCAGCGTAGTTGGCTTGACTGTCATCTTGAGGTACAGCCTGTGCTTGATAATGTGGCAAGTCCTTTAGCACGGTAATAATAGCCGTCGCCCCAAGCTCAGCCATTTTATCATGGAGGCTGGCAGCCGTATCATCAGCCTCAATAGGAGCGCTGATTTTGTAAATCATATCACCTGTATCTAAGCCCTTATCCATCTGCATAATGGTAATGCCAGTCTCGCTATCACCCGCCAATAATGCACGGTGAATAGGCGCTGCACCGCGCCAGCGTGGTAATAAGGACGCATGAATATTTAGGCAACCATAAGTCGGTGTGGTCAATACACCAATCGGCAATATCAAGCCATAAGCCGCGACAATCATCACATCTGGCTGATAACTACGCAGAGTCTCACGTGCGATCAACCCTTCACTACTAGATTTTTTAAAGGTGAGAGGCTGCTCAACGGCAATATCATGCGCCAATGCGACTTGCTTTACTGCAGAGGCTGATAATTTTTGACCCCGTCCTGCCTTGCGATCAGGTTGCGTATACACAGCGACGATGTCTATATTCAATGCTTCTTGCTGGCTGATAAGCGCCTCAAGACTAACAGCGGCAAACTCAGGAGTGCCAGCAAACGCAACTCTTAAGCGCTTACTAGATGAGCAATCTTTCGTCGTAGATGGCATGGATAAATCGGAGGCAGAAGCAATTGTAGTCATAAACAGGCATTATATAGGGTTGGTTGACTCATTATAGGTGAGTTTGCGATGTTGTGCCATGGTTGTAATAACGGTAATCGAGCGTTACCAATGATACGGTTTGTCTTTATAATAGAAAGTAAGCAGGGCGCTCTTATTGATGAGTTTATTTACAAAACAATGCGTGATTGAGCGATATTCCACTGCCATTCGCCATTTTTTTCTAGATAATAGCTGTACAACCGTAAAAGACAAAACGGCTTGAATAAACCAGCTACTGTGCCAAACTGATGACTTACTCACTATGTTTCTTGTGTCGATATAGGACCACGCTTTCATGCAACAGTTTCAGTCCTTACAGCGCTTACTCATATTTTATGCACTGACCTTGCTGGTCATGTTGTCTATCTATTATTTTGCGCTGTTTCACGAGATAAAAAAACACAGTGAACAACACAGTATCGATACTTTTCATACATTACAGTATGAAGTTACTGAACGTGATGATCTTCTAAATCCTGACATTAAAAGGATTTTAGAAAAACCCGTATTTGAAGACATAAGCTATCAGCTGGTTTTTATGATGCCATCTGGGCAGACTTATATCCATCGCCATACTCAGCCCAATGAGCCTGCTTTTGCTAACGTTACGTTTCCTATTATTAGCTCATCTCCTTCTAATAACGGCAGTCATAGTGCTTACACGCTCAATAATCGCAACTTAACCGGCACCATTAAACTCAAAAGTGGTCATCAGCTTTATATTATATTGCGCCATAAGCCGCTTATCATTGACTGGATATCATATCGCTACTGGTTGCCATTGATGGCAGCGATCATGCTTTTTATTATCGCTTTGCTGTATATGCTCAATCGTCGCACCAATTGGGAACAACTTCTGATTTATACGGACAATCTAAGTAGCCACGCAAAAGAAGCCTATAGTCCGCCGCCTTTTTTGCAAAAAAAATCTACGCCTGAGTTTCTGCGTTTAGGCCATGCGCTGAGCCGTGTCAGCTACCAGTTGCATAATGACTATCGCCGCATTAAAACCCTAACACATCGTCTTGAACGTTTGGTTGATCAATCCCCTTTACCGATGCTGATGATCATGCGTCATGGTCAAATCAGCTTTTTCAATAAACGCTTTGAACAAATATTCATGTCTTTACCGCAAAGCGATAGCAACTATGAACTGACGGACTTTATCGCGGGTAAAGATGAATCCACGCAACGATTGCTGCAAACGTTATCCAACCTACGCGTTACTCGTACCTTAACAGTCTATGGGTTAGAAAATGAACAGGCTTACCAACTACACATTACGCCATGGTTTGGTGAACATGGTCAGGTTCACGGCTTTACCGTACTGCTGAATAATGTTAATGAATTTGCCAGTCAAATAGGGCAATTACAGCAACAAAATCAACGGCTACAACGCCAAATTGATGAATTTAATACGATTAAATCGACGATGGGTCATGATTTGCGCCTACCGTTAGAAGCAATGATTGACACGCTAGAACCGATTGATCCTGAGACATTGACTGCTGCGCAGAATGACATTTTAATATCTTTAATTAAAAGCAGTCAGAGTATGCTCACGACACTTAATGATGTGCTAGACATCGAGGAGATAGCGGTAAGAAAAACCCGCCTAAGCATTGAGCCTGTTGATATTTATAGACTGGGGCAACAGGTCAGTCAGTCATTTATAGAAAGGATAAGGCAGCAAGGACTTGAGCTGCTGTATTTTTTTGCACCTGACAGTCCGCGTTGTATTGATACAGACCATCAGCGCCTACAGCAAATCTTGTACGACTTATTAGATAATGCAGTGAAATTTACCACTTCTGGCTATGTATCACTGACCATCGAAACAGTCAGTAATGCAGAGATATTAGCAACAAAAAACCGAAGCTTAGTAAATCTTAATAAAGACCTTACACTGATTAAAAATAGTCAAATCAATAAAGACAATCCCAATCATGCCTCACACGACTGGATTCGTTTTAGCATAAAAGACAGCGGTATGGGCATCGATATAGCGAAGCAACATCAACTGTTGGTTCAGCTTAATAAAAGCAGCAATCAAAACACCCATCGAAACGTTAATTACATTCAGAAGAACACGACTGGGCAAGGCCTAGGATTAAATAACGTCAATAGCTTTGCGCGATTATTGGGTGGTTTTATTGAAATAAAAAGCACGATGACAGCAGGCAGCAGTCTGAATCTTTATCTGCCTTGCAGACGTCCAAATTATCAGCCTATTTATCATCATAGTCAGCATTTGACTCATATCCACCTAATAGCAGTGATTAAACAACCACTACGTGCCAAACATCTGCGCGATTTTTGCGCATATTTATCGATGCCAGCTACTATCTATACCTCTATAGATAAATTAGATCTACAACAATTAAACGAAAAATTGGCACAAGACGAGCAAAGACTCGCCCCTATCTTGCTATTAGATTATGAATATTATGAAACCCTGTCTATTGCTTCTGCTAATCAGGCGATAAGGAATGATGATAGACAACAAGCATTAAATACCCTACTCGATAATCCGTCGCTACCAAAGATACTACTCAGTATGAAACCTGAGCGCCGTATTCCCTCTATATTATTAGATAAATATGAAGGATTCTTGAGCAAGCCATTAGATGCGACTTTATTGCTCTCTGAATTACTGCGCTTAACCTTACCAGCGAGACAGAAGCTGGTTCAAACCATAGAGATAAAAGAAGAGTGTAAGCAGCTAGCAAACGAAGCAGATAAAGCAGATAAAGCGGCCAACGAGAATGTATTGCCACTTATCTTGGTAGTAGAAGACAGTCCAACCAATCAGAAAATAACGTGCAAGATATTGAGTAAACTTGGTTATCGTAGTGTGGTCGCAGAAGATGGTCAGCAGGCGTTAGATATGCTACAACAACAGCGTCAAGATATCTCACTCATTTTGATGGACTGTCGCATGCCTGTCATGGATGGGCTTCAGGCTACCCAAGCGATTCGTGCGCAAGGCGATAAAATTGCGATTGTGGCGCTGACTGCGAATAATACCAAAGAAGATCGCGACGCTTGTATAGAAGTAGGAATGGATGAATTTTTAGCCAAACCTATCAATAAAAAAGAGTTAGAGTCGGTTTTACAGAGCTTCATAAAATCATGACAATCTGTAAAACCTACTTTTTAGGTTTAAGTTTTTACTTCATAAATAAGCTACTTCATAAATAAGCTACTTCATGAACCAATTATTTCATAAAACCATTATCTGCTAAAAATGCTTCTGTAATTTGGCTTTGCGGACTTGGCGTATTCATACCACTGGTTTGCGACTTATTTAACAAACGTTCTAAATAGCGCGCGACGATATCCACTTCGATATTGACTTTATTTCCAACCAGCCAATGCTTAGCGATATTGGTCACTTGTGCGGTATGTGGAATGATATTTAAAGAGACAATATTGTCTCGTACAAGGTTGGTCGTCAGACTAATACCATCAACCGTGATGGAGCCTTTAGTCGCTGTATAGTGCGCCAGCTCTTGTGGTATCTCGATTTCGATATAGATAGAGCGCGCATCTTGTTGCAGCTTGCTGACCACGCCGACGCCATCGACGTGACCCGCGACGATATGACCACCAAAACGCGTGGTTGGTAGCATCGCTTTCTCTAAATTCACCGTGTGACCAGCTTTTAAAGTTTCTAATGCGGTACGAGCAATAGTTTCACGTGAGACATCGACCGAGTAATGATTACTACCTAGGTCTACAACGGTTAAGCAGATACCATTGGAGGCAATAGAATCTCCTAGCTTCACATCACTAAAGTCCAAATCATCAGACTCTATCGTCAAACGTATATCACCGCCCGTAGGCTGCATGGACTTAACCTTTCCAACACTCTCTATAATTCCAGTAAACATATCGACCTCATTTCATTATGATGTTGTCTTTATAGACAATATATTTTGATCTATTAATATTGTGCTAGCATTTGTCTAAGCCAGTTTTTTTAGTGCAACTTGAGCTTAATTGAGCCTATTATGGGATAGATTGTGGATAAGTACTGACAAATCAACTCATAACGTATTAAAACACGCATTTCCGTCAAGTTATCCACAGAAAACAAGATGTTGGCTAATATTAAGAAAGATTAATAGTAAAACCTAAGTTACTGATTAAATTAGATTAATATAAAATTTTTTACAAAATACCTATTTTTCTGTTTCATGTGAAACAAAGTTATACACAGTTTCATGTGGAACCTTGTAAGACACTGGCTGCTTATCCACACTTAGCAAAAATTTAGCCCAAACTGTGGATAAGCTGTTTATAAATAACCAGTTATAGCGGTAATAAAGTCAATTTAAGGTCAGGAGTTAATGTTTCATGGCTATAAATATTAAAACGCAACTGCTGAGCTAAAGACAATGGGTTAAAATCGACCATCGTTCTTGCTTGCGCGCCTAACAAACAAGGCGCCTGATAAACAATCAACTCATCTACCAATTGTTGACTTAAGAAACTACCAGTAACACTAGCCCCTGCCTCTACCAATACGTCATAACATTGATGATCACTGACTAATTTTTTTAGTAATTCAGTCAAGTTATCGTCACGCCAATAAATCGTATCCGGTCGACGGCATAATTGATAGTCAGACTGTAAGCTGTGTTCTAAGCGCTGACGCCTATCGAGTACGACAACCTTAGGAGCAGGAACTTGTTCAGGTGGCACAGCTAATTGGTTGGAACGTACATTAAGCTGTGGATTATCCGTGATAACCGTCTCACTACCGGTAATAATCGCGCCACTTTGAGCACGTAGCTTCTGCACATCTTCGCGGGCAGCCGCTGAGGTAATCCATTTCGACTCGCCAGATGCCATCGCGGTACGACCGTCAAGGCTGGTGGCAATTTTCAGCCGTACATAAGGCATCTGGGTGCGCATTGCCTTTAAAAACCCACGATTTAAAGCTTCTGCTTGCTCAGTTAATATACCGACTGTCACTTGAATCCCAGCCTGCTCTAACAGTTTTACACCGCGTCCTGCCACTTTCGGATTGGGATCAAGCCCTGCAATCACGACACGTTGCACACCAGCATTAATAAGACCCAAAGCACAAGGTGGCGTACGCCCCGTATGACTACAAGGCTCTAAAGTCACATAGGCAGTTGCACCTAAAGCCCTCGCACCCGCTTCTTTTAGCGCAAATACTTCTGCATGAGGCTGACCAGCTTTCGAATGAAACCCTTGACCGACGATCGCTTCTGCTTGCACGATGACACAGCCTACCGCTGGATTAGGTCTGGTGGTATATAAACCCTGTTTGGCTTGTTCGATCGCAAGCATCATAAAGTAGCGGTCTTGCGCATTCTGAGTATGGTTTGAGAGCGTCATAAAGAGATACACTTAATAAAAAAGTAGAGGGTAAAAGCTATTTAACGTTATCGTCAGCTTTTTCATTTGGACGAATATTGGCAATCTCTTGATGGAAAGCATCAATATCTTGAAAGTCGCGGTAAACACTAGCAAAGCGCACATAAGCAACATCATCTAACGTTTTAAGCTCACTCATGATGATCTCACCCAACACCTTGCTACTGATTTCGCGCTCACCCATCTGTCTAACACGCTTCTCAATACGACTGATCATCGCCTCTTGTTCATCAATGGTGATAGGGCGCTTTTGCAATGGTAATAAAATAGAGCGGCGCAGTTTCTCATTATCATAAGGCTCAATTTTACCGCTTGACTTGATGATTCTTGGCATGACTACTTCTACCATCTCAAAAGTAGTGAAACGCTCTTGGCAGCTATTACATGAGCGGCGGCGACGGACTTGCGCACCTTCTGCCGCCAGACGCGAATCAATAACTTTCGTCTCTGACGCGTTACAATACGGGCAATGCATAGCGTTTCCTTATTTCAATATTAAGCGCAAGAATCACAGTCACTATTTATAAGACCGAATGATAAGACCGAAATTTCTGAGAATTAACGAGCTGTATCAGGCAATTCAAAAAAATCGGCTGATTATTTTCCAATACAGAAACTACCAAAGATTTTGCCCAACAAGTCATCCGCACTAAACGCTCCCGTAATCTCACCCAAACTGTTCTGAGCTTGGCGTAAGCTTTCAGCGACTAACTCTCCTGCTTGAAAGACCGTTAACTGCTCGTGCGCCTCTGCTAAAGAGTCGGCTGTGCGTCTAAGTGCATCTATATGACGTGTGCGAGCAATTAGGCTGTTTTCTGGCGGATGAAAACCGACCTTAGCACATAAGGCTTCGACTAAATTATCGATACCAGCACCTGTTTCACATGAAACATTAACTTGTTCATAACCACGTTCTTTTATTGCGATTTGCGAGACAGAGGGTATTTGACTGCTACTATCATCTAGTAAATCACTTAACAAATCACTCTTATTAGCAATAATCAATAAGCGTTTAGCCTCTGGTAACTCACCAAATAATTGTTCTGCAAGCTGTAACGGTGTATCTTCTTCTTCAAGATCACGAGTCACATCGTAGACCATCAGTAGCATATCAGCTTGGGTAATGGCGGTACGCGCGCGTTCAATCCCAATACGCTCTACCGTGTCTTCTGTGTCACGCAGACCCGCCGTGTCGGTAAGATGAAGTGTCAAACCATTGAGCACCACGGTCTCCTGTAGCGTATCACGCGTCGTACCTGCAACGTCGGTAACGATAGCACGTTCTTGCCCTGCCAGACGATTCAGCAAGCTTGATTTACCCGCATTTGGTCTACCTGCTAGGACCACATGAATACCATCACGTAAGAGCTTACCCTGTTTGGCGGTCGCCAATACTTGCTGTATCTTGTCTTGCGTTTGCTCAAGTTTACTTTGTATAACACCGTCTGATAAAAAATCCACGTCTTCTTCGTCAGGGAAATCAATCGCCGCTTCAACATGCAAACGAAGATGAATAAGCTGCTCTAATAGTTGATTAATCTTCTTTGAAAACTCACCACTTAGCGAGCGAATGGCACTACTCGCAGCGGCAGCACTAGTCGCATCAATGGCATCAGCGATAGCCTCTGCTTGTACCAAATCCAATTTATCATTATCAAAAGCACGATAAGAGAATTCCCCAGCACCCGCTTGTTTTGCGCCCAGCTCAAATACCCTTGCTAGCAGTTGGTTTTGTAGAATCATGCCGCCATGCCCTTGCAGCTCAATCACATCTTCCCCTGTGAACGAATGCGGGCCTTTAAAGTACAGCACTAACCCTTCATCAATGACTGTACCATCAGCCTGATAAAAACGACAAAAACTGGCCATACGTGGCGTAAAAGCAGACTTACCCGTTAGTGTACAGGCAATGTCATAAGCACGCGCACCTGACAGACGTACAACACCAACGCCACCTCTTCCAAGCGGTGTGGCAATAGCCGCAATCGTGGCCAAGCCAGATGCTTTAGGTGGTTCAGATGCTTTAGGTACGTTTGACGCCATCTCTAGGGAATCCACAATTACTCTCAATAGCTAAAAACTCCATTATAGACGGCTGGACACAGACTGACAAAGCAAACTTTAAATAGCCATGCTTTGCGCTTATTTTATTTCAAATCAATGAGGGATAATAAAAATGTCACGCATAAAAAAACCACCGCCGTAGCGATGGTCTTTTATCAATTAATGAGCTACTTAGTCCAATACTTTAACAGTACGACGCTTTTGCTCTTCTTCGACTTTTTTATTGACAATATATTGCTGAGTCATACTGAACAAGTTGTTGACTGTCCAGTATAGTACGAGACCAGCTGGGAAAAATAGCATGAAAGCAGTAAAAATGATTGGTAAAAACTTCATCACTTTCGCTTGCATCGGATCAGCTGGCTGCGGGTTTAGCTGCTGCTGTACAAACATCGAGGCACCCATCAGCAATGGTAAAATAAACCAAGGATCCATCGCCGATAAATCCTGAATCCATAAAATCCAAGGTGCATGACGCAGCTCAACACTCTCAACCAACACCCAATATAACGCTAAGAAGATAGGCATTTGCATCAAAATAGGCAAACAACCTGCCATTGGATTGACTTTTTCTTCTTTATAAATAGCCATCATTTCTTGCGACATCTTCATTCGATCGTCGCCATGCTCTTCTTTAAGTGCGGCTAATCTTGGCGCAATCGCACGCATCTTCGCCATCGAATAGTAGCTCTTATTCGAGAACCACATCAGAGCAATTTTGACTAAAATCGTCAATACAATGATTGACCAACCCCAGTTACCGATGACTTTATGAATACCATCCAAGATGGCAAATAAAATTTTCGATATTGGCCATAACAAACCATAATCAACCGTTTTATTAAGGCCTACTGCCACATCTTTTAGCTCAGATTGTACCTTAGGACCAGCGTATAACGTAGCATCTAATGTCACTTGTTTATTTGGCGCGACATTGACAGGTTGACTGTTGAAACCGATGAAGTAATCATCGCCTGTTTCACGGCTAAAGAAAGTAGCGGTAAAGTTTTCAGGTATCCATGCTGATACAAAATAATGCTGCACAACACCAACCCAACCTTTATCACTACTAACAGCTAGCTCACCATCATTAAAGTCTTTAAATTTGAGCTTATTATAGGGATCATCAGGGGTGCCCCAAGCGCCGCCTAAGTAAGTCGCCATACTAAGCGCACCTTTATCAGACATACCTGGATCTTTACTGTCATCACGTTTCAACTGGGCAAATAGCTGACCTTGCCACGGTTGTGTAGAAGCATTTTGTATTTGATAGCTAATATCAATCGGATATTTATTTTCAGTAAAGGTAAAGGTCTTAGTAACGGTCACGCCATCTTTTTTATAAGTAAGCGGTACTGACAGCGTCTGTTGCCCGGCCTCCATGACGTAATTATTAGCAGTATGGCTGTATTTGGCACGACCTTCTGCAGTATCAATACCGTTAGGACCAATAAGACCAGACTGAGCCACATACACGCGATTACTATTATTCTCTAGCAATACGAAAGGCTTATCGCTATCGAGTGTTGCGTCATACTGCTTAAGAGCAGCATAAACAATATCGCCGCCTTCTGGGTTGATTTTTATATCATAGCGATCGGTAGTGACCGTGATTAATCCCGTGTCTTTAGCAGGCGTTGCCGTCACAGCATCATTAGCGACTGTATTGTTATCAACAGGCAACGTCTGTACCGGAATATCACCTGCGGCACCAGTTGTCGAAGGGATGTCAGCACCTACTGAAGTAGTGGTTTCTGACACCGCATCTACAGCTGGCGCATCGGCATAATCATCTCGCCATGCCAAAATCAGCAGATAAGCGGTGATTAACATCGCAATGATGATCATCACCCGAAATATCTTTTGCATAAACCTTTCCTAGATTAAAAAATTAGGGAATGAAAAATTAGGGCATGTGTCATGACCGTACAATTATCATCATATGTGACAACAGTATTGCTAGTCATTTACATAAAATGTGCATCATTTTACTAAAAATCTGCCTTAAATGATACCAAGAGTGTGGATAACTTGTGGGTAACTAAATAGATATCCACAACTTCGCAGTCTATGATGAACGTTACGTTATTTTCATCATATGGTTTAAGCGAGACACATAGCCTTTATTATCTCTAAAAACATATAAACCTTGAACTTTGACACCAGTAGCTAGTGCGTTAAAAGGTACATATTGATAATGATAAGAGGATAACGGTAGCGGTACAAAATCAATGCCGTGTCCACCCAAAGGATGACAACTGCTGATACGTTTTAATAATAACCAACTGCCTGCTCGGACTCCATGCCATGCCAAAGCTTGTTTACCATAATTCGAGCACGTAGGGTAATAGCGGCAACGAGCAGGTAATAGTGGACTTATTAACTTTTGATAAAAAACAATAAAATAATAAATAGTTTTATAAAGAATATTATTTAAACTAACAAATAAAAAATTCATTTTATTTTTTTTCTACTTTTTTAATAATGTTAATTATTTGATTCTTCAATTCTTTATTATCTATATCTTTTATAGATTTTTTAACAATAAAAACAATATCTTTGTTTTCTAAAGAATAAGCCTTTACACGAAAATGCTCACGTATTTGACGCTTGATTAAATTTCGCGCGACAGCCGTAGGAACTTTACGCTTGGTAATAGCCATGCCGATTCGTGGCTTACCATGATCATTGGTACGCACAAATGCCATTAGATGGCTCTGATGAAGCTTACGCTCAGGTGCATCAAAAACCTCACGGAAGGCTGCAGGCGTGAGCAAGCGCTGCTCTTTGGTGAAGCGGGCATTAGCTGCCGCTGAAACAGTATTGGACATAGCACAACCTAGTATAAGAGCGAATAACGGTAGCGGAAATAATAGCGCAGAAATAACAACAAAGTACAGAGACAAAAAAAGCGCCGATGTGGGCGCTTTTAATATATGGCTAAGTGTCAGTTGTGGTGATTGACTATCGCAATCTATAAATAATAGAAACACAACAAGCACTATAAGCCATGCTTATCGCAATCTACTGATTATACAGTAAGACGATGACGTCCTTTAGCGCGGCGACGAGCTAAGACCTGACGGCCTTTTTTAGTTGCCATACGAGCACGGAAACCGTGAGTACGTTTACGCTTGATCACGCTTGGTTGGAATGTACGTTTCATAACTCACCTATCAAAATAATGGACTAAATTCGTAATAACGGAGGATTATACCACCGCATAGAATCTTGGTCAACGAACTAATTTAATCTATGTCGATGCAGACAGATATTTTGACAGAGGAAATATCATTTTAAATGATTCATCGTGTGTAAAGTTCATATTCATAACTCAAAAATAACGACTCAGTTAATTAATTCAGTGATGGATTCCTAAAAGTTATCCACAGTTTGTGTCGAACTCTATAATAATTAACTTTTAATGTATATAAGTATTGTTGTTATTGGGAGCTTAATTATCTGTGGTTAAGTAAGTTTTCCTTTTTATTATCAATGTATTGTACTATGGGTAAACCTGTGGATAACCTGTGGGCTAAATATGGATAACTCACCTTTTAAAGTTATGCACAAAAGTATCCACAGCCTTATCCCCAAAAAACAAGGTTTTATCCACAGGGTATTTGTGTTAGATTAGCCCCTACTTAATATGTGGCTTCGTATAGTTTATCAACGTAACTTCCAATATGGTTTCCAACGGAAATAATTGCGGAAAATATGAAGGGCTACGCAACAGATCACACTGCTAGAACACAAATATTATTTCAAATTATAGGGTTAGTATTTTTCATGATAGACACAGCAAATATTTGGGATAAATGTCTAAATGACCTACGATATAACGTCAAAGACAACGTATTTACTATGTGGTTGAGACCATTGTCAGCTCATCAAGAGGCGCAAACGCTGACTATACTTGCTCCTAATGATTATTTTGTGACTTACATCAAAAAAAATCACTTGCAAGAGATACAGCAGCTGGTTGCTAAGCACAGTCAGGGAGGTATCGAAGAGGTAGTTGTGCGTGTTGATAACGCTGGCCGCGATAACGAAGACAATCGTCAATTGCAATCAGGGTCTTTGTTTGATGAAGATAAACCCTCCCCTACCCCTGCAGACCATCAGTTTGAAACCATTCATCATAACAATGCAAAAGCAGATATTGATGCCAATATGCGTCACGCAGAATTGGTTGATTCAGCTGATGCCAAGTCGTTAAGTTATCTAAACCCTGACTTTACTTTTGAAACTTTTGTCACTGGCAAATCTAACAATCTGGCTTATAAAGCCTGTTATGAGCTTGGTAAGCGCCAGTCAAAAAATCGACACAATCCTTTATTTATATACGGACCTTCTGGTTTGGGAAAAACGCATTTAATGCATTCTGTAGCACATCGCTATTTAAAAAATAATCAAAGTTTTTATTATTTCACTTCTGAAAAATTTATTAATCAATTGGTTTATTCATTAAGAAATAATAAAATAGAAGATTTTAAAAAGAAAATTAAAAAAGTTGATTTATTGATTGTAGATGATATTCATGTATTAGCAGGAAAAACCAAAAGTAGTAATGAGTTTTTGACATTATTTGCAGATTTTACCAGTGGTGATAAGCAACTGATTTTGGCTTCAGATCGTCATCCTTCGCAAATGACCGAATTCGATGAACGTTTTAGATCGCGATTTTCTTGGGGGCTCACTGTAGCAGTTGATCCGCCTGAGATTGATACTCGTGTGCAAATTTTGCAAAAAAAAGCAGCTTCATATGGTATGACACTGCCTAAAGAATGCGCATTATTCATCGCTCAAAATGTGGTTTCAAATGTTAGGCGTTTAGAAGGTGCTCTAAATCAAGTTTTTGCCAATGCTAACTTGACGGGTGCACAGATTACTCTTGAAATGGTGCAATATGCGCTAAAAGACATCGTCGCGATGCGTGTGCAAGCTGTGAATATGGATAATATTCGCAAAGTGGTCGCTGAGTACTATGATGTGACTATTAAAGAGATGATGGGTCGTAAACGCACGCGCAGTATTGCTAGACCGCGTCAAATAGCGATGGCATTATCGCGTGAGTTGACTGGTGATAGCTTTCCTGAGATTGGTCAATCATTCGGTGGTCGCGATCATACAACGGTGATGCATGCTTGCGATAAAGTTAATGAGCTAAGAGCAGCCGATCCTGCATTTGATAAGGATTACAAAACACTGGCATTGATGCTACAAGCGGGTTAGCAGGTCGCGGTATCACTATGTTTTAGTAGATTGATATGGTTTATAATATTAAAAATACGAGTAGACAGACAGCGAATGGATTATAGTCAATAGACAGGGTATGATTAAGCCATTATTGTTAAGTTTTATAATAAAAATCATTTAAATAAGAGTAACCAAGCATGCAATTATCGATTAATCGAGAGTCGTTACTAAAAGCCATTAATTTGATCGCGAAGGCTGCTGATAAACGGCACAATATGGTTATTTTGGGCAATATCAAGCTACAGCTATCCGAATCAACGCTTATTTTGACGGCTTCTGATTTAGAAGTAGAGCTGACATCGACTTTGAAATTGCCTGCTGGTGCTTGTGTTGAAGCTGGTACCACGACCTTACCTGCGACGAAACTGAGAGATATTTGCAAATCCTTACCAGCACAAGCACAAGTCAATCTTGCCACGCAAGAAAATGAACGCTGCTTATTAACCAGTGGCAAGAGTCGCTTTACCTTAGGCACATTACCTAGCGAAGATTATCCGAGTTTGGGTAATCCCGAAAATATCACGCCATTGACCATCAGTCGCAATCGTCTTATCGATTTGATTCATAAAACGCAGTTTGCAATGGCGATTCAAGATGTTCGCTATTATCTCACTGGTATGTTGTTTGACGTGTCGCAACAGCAGCTGACGACGGTTGCAACCGATGGGCATCGATTGGCTTTGGCACGCAGTGTTATCGATGTCAGTGCTGATTTAAGCATGCAGGCTATTTTGCCCCGTAAAGCTGTCATTGAGCTTGAGCGCTTGGCCTCTGAGCTAGGAAAAATGCTTGGTGAGCAAGACAATCAGGTCACCTTGAGCTTTGGTCGTGAGTTTTTGCAAGTGAGCTTACCCTTTGGTGACGTTGATAGTGCAGGACAGGTTAATCAAAATCTGATGGTTACTTTCACTGCGCGTCTGATTGATGGAAAATTCCCTGATTATCGCCGAGTGATGCCAAGTAATACGGATAAACTGGCTTTATTCAATCAAGAAAAAATGACGGACGTACTGCGCCGTGTCGCGATTTTAAGTAATGAAAAATCTCGCGGTGTGGTGTTTAATTTTGCTAGCGACGGCATGGTAGAAGTGCGTGCTAATAATGCAGAGCAAGATGAAGCGGTGGAGATGATACAGGCGAAGTATCAAGGTGAGCCGATGGAGCTGTCTTTTAATGCGGCTTATTTACAGGATGTGCTTGGCGTGATTCAAGGTGACTTACAAATGCACATGAGTCAATCAAACGCGTCGGTGCTAGTCAATCAGCTGAATGATGAGTTCCATCAGTATGTCATTATGCCAATGCGTATATAGTTTCTGTATGTTTTCAATAGGCTTGAGCACAGAGGCTAAAGACACTCAGTTTACACTTAAAAATTAACGTAAGCTGAGTGTCTTTGATTAAAATCCAGTATTTTAAATTTAATAGTTATTAAACTTTTATCTATTTTTTATAGGTAGCGTCAATAGGCGGCTGTCGGTATTATGATTGAACGTCTGCAAATATCATACCTTCGAAATCTAACACAAGTCAATCTACAGCCTACTGCGTGTAACGTCATTATCGGTGCCAATGGCAGTGGAAAAACTTCATTACTCGAAGCCATATTTCTGCTATCAAGAGGAAAAAGCTTTCGTCATCACCAGCCAAAACGCTACATTCAGCACCATCAAAATACAGTGACTGTGTACGCTAGAATCAATGATAGCAATACTTTAGCTATCCAAAAACAAGCTGACGCGACCACAATTCTACGTCTGAATCAAACCACTGTCTATAACCAAAGTATCTTAACTGAGCAGCTACCAACGCTACTGATAGATCCCTCAACGATGGATATGTTAGAGCAGGGCAGTGCTAGTCGTCGCCAGCTGTTAGATTGGTTAGTGTTTCACATGAAACAAGGCTTTCATCCACAATGGCTCGCCTATCAGCGTCTATTAAAACAGCGCAATAGTTTACTAAAAAAGACACGTCATTTGACCCAAGTGCAGCTCGCTGAACTAAAATCGTGGGATAAAGGACTTAGCAATCATGCGGCACTTATTCATCATTATCGCGAACGGATATTCGCAGAATGGCAGCCTTATTTTGCTGAAAGTATCGCGCAGTTATTGCCCGCTTATGCGGAGCAATTGAGCCTTAGCTATAATGCTGGTTATGATACGAATGTTGCGCTGGATATACAGCTTAATGAGCGCTTAGAACAGGATTTGCAACTGGGATATACTCGTATCGGTAATCACCGTGCTGATGTTCATGTGCATTGGCGTTCTAATGAATCGACAGCGTCGAATAACAATTTCTCAGATACAATAATGCATGAAGCGGACGCTAACCTCAAAGTAGCTGTGATAAAAGAGCAGGCAGCCAATGTGTTGTCGCGTGGTGAAAAAAAGCTATTAATCACAGCACTGCGTTTATCGCAACTGCCATTACTGCTAAATACCCAAAAGACTAATGATCTATCAAATAATAGCGCTCATGCTCAGGTGACACCAGTGGTATTGCTAGATGATATTACTGCAGAGCTTGATGATAGGGCGATAGATATTCTATTGTCGACGTTAGCGCAGCTGCCATGTCAGGTATTTATGACCAGCTTAACCGATGATATTTTGCCTTTAGTGCATGAATATTGGTCGAAACCCAATACGTTTCATGTGAAACAAGGTCAAATCTTGAGTCCTTAATTATCTCCTTTATATTATTTCCTTTCTCCACGGTCTTTCGTATCGATACTTATTTACCTGTCGTTTCGTAATGGTATAGGCTATTTTTGCCAGCTGGTTTTATAGGCATAAAACGCTCAGTAAACAGTGACTTAGAGGCAAAAAAATGCTAAAATAGGGCTTTATTTTTGTCCTGTTCTCAGCAAGTTGTTTGATGACATTATATAGGTGTTTTCCAATGCCTGTAAATTTCTAAGTATTTGATAAATAGATGTTTTATTTGCTCTCTTGGTTTTTATAATGTTTAAAAAAAGAAGCCGATGTTAGAGGAAAAAAGCGCGGACTTGAAACTCTTTTTAAGTCGCTATCAACACTCAAGAGTTTTTAGCTAATCGTGTTTTAGCTGGTAATGCTTATCAAAGGTTTTGACTATAAAAATTAAGTCTAAAATAACGTTATGAGGCGTCATCGTAGTGGTGCGCTAATAACAAACGGCTGATTATGGCTAGATTAAGGAATGCACATGAGTGATTCATTACCTACCGACCACGAGCAACTGACGTCAGACAGCATTGCTGAAACTACGGCACCAGCGGTGGTTCCTGAAAGTTTACCTTCTGATTATAGCTCCAAAGATATTCGTGTATTGCGCGGGTTAGAAGCGGTACGCGTACGCCCTGGTATGTACATCGGTGATACTGATGATGGTACAGGCTTACATCATATGGTCTTTGAGGTGGTGGATAACTCTATCGATGAGGCACTCGCGGGTCATTGTGATCAAATCGATATCATTATCCACGAAGACGAATCTGTGAGCGTCATGGATAATGGTCGCGGCGTGCCTGTCGATATCCATCCAGAAGAGGGTGTATCTGCGGCGCAGGTCATTATGACTGTCTTGCATGCAGGCGGTAAGTTCGATGATAACAGCTATAAAGTATCAGGCGGCTTACACGGTGTTGGTGTCTCGGTCGTTAACGCCCTATCGAAAAAGCTTGAAATGAATATCTGGCGTGAAGGCTATCACTATCATCAAACCTATACCGATGGGGTGCCTGATGCAGACATTCAGCAAATGGAGCCAACCGACAAAACTGGTACGCAAATTCGCTTTTATCCAAGTAGCGATGTGTTTACTGGCACCATCTTTGAGTACGATATTTTAGCGAAGCGTTTGCGTGAGCTATCATTTTTGAACTCTGGTGTACGTATTGTTTTAACGGATGAGCGGATTGATAAGCGTCATGAGTTTGAACACAAAGGCGGCTTGTCAGAATTTGTCAGCTATATCAATGCTGGTAAAGATGGCATCAATGAAGTCTTTCATTTTGTGAGTGAGCAAGATGACGGTATCAGCGTTGAAGTGGCGTTACAGTGGACAGACACTTATAACGAAAAAGTATTTTGTTTTACCAACAACATTCCACAGCGAGATGGTGGTACGCATCTATCTGGCTTTCGTTCAGCGTTGACGCGTTGTTTGAATACCTATATGGATCGCGAGAATCTCTTTAAAAAAGAGAAGGTCGTTGCTACTGGTGATGATGCGCGTGAAGGTCTAACCGCTATCGTATCCGTTAAAGTTCCAGATCCTAAGTTTTCGAGTCAAACCAAAGATAAACTGGTATCAAGTGAAGTAAAATCTGCGGTCGAATCAGCAATGCATGATAAGTTTAATGATTATCTGCAAGAGAATCCAAGCGCTGGTAAGGCTATTGCTGGCAAAATAATTGATGCCGCTCGTGCTCGTGACGCTGCTCGTAAAGCGCGTGAAATGACGCGTCGCAAGACCACGTTAGATATCGCTGGTTTGCCCGGTAAGTTAGCAGATTGCCAAGAAAAAGATCCAGCATTGTCAGAGCTTTACATTGTGGAGGGTGACTCTGCAGGTGGTTCAGCAAAACAAGGTCGTAGCCGCAAAACCCAAGCGATCTTGCCATTGAAAGGTAAAATCCTAAACGTAGAGCGCGCACGTTTTGACAAAATGCTGTCATCTGCTGAAGTGGGTAACCTCATTACTGCGCTTGGTTGCGGCATTGGTCCAGACGAATATAATCCGGATAAAGTACGTTATCATAAAATCATCATCATGACCGATGCGGACGTTGATGGGTCACATATTCGTACCCTGTTGCTGACTTTCTTTTTCCGTCAAACGCCTGAGCTGATTGAACGTGGTTATATTTATATCGCCCAACCACCGCTTTATAAAGTGAAAAAAGGTCGTCAAGAACTGTACCTAAAAGACGACGAAGCACTTAAAGCGTATTTATTGTCTTCAACGATTGATAATACTAAGCTGCATATCAGTGCGGATGCTCCTGCTATTACGGGGCAAGCGCTAGAAACGCTACTAAATGATTATAACCAAACGCAGCTGATCAAAGCCCGTTTGCAGATTCGTTTTCCAGCGGTGTTATTGGATGCGCTGACGCATACGCCGAAGCTTAGCACTGATATGACTTATGATTTGCCTGCGATGCAAGCTTGGAAAGAGGCGATGCAAGCTCAGCTTGAGCACTTCGGTAGTGATTTGAGTCCGGAGATTGAACTGGTCAATATCCATGCGCCGCAGCCTAAAAATATGGATGCTGCTGCTGCTGATTTATTGGGTATGAAGCCTGTCATTGAAGTTGAAGGCGGGGAAAATGTTGACGCTGAAGCTCCAGTAGCAAAAGCACAGTGGCTACCGCGTATTACGGTGTATGTGCACCAGTTAGCCCATCATTATCTGCTAGATGCTAGCTTTATCAATTCCGGCGAGTACAGCAAGTTGCTGCGTTTGTCTGCTGAATGGAATACCTTGCTTGCAGAGGATGCCTTTATCCGCCGTGAAGCAACGACTGGTACGACCAAAGACATTCCTGTACGCGACTTTGATTATCTCTGGCAGCAAATGATGCTTGATGCGCGTCGTGGTCTAGCAATTCAGCGCTATAAAGGGCTAGGGGAGATGAACGCAGATCAGCTCTGGGATACCACGATGGATCCTGAAAACCGTCGTATGCTACGCGTGACGATTGAAGACGCGATTGCGGCGGATCATATGTTTACCTGCTTGATGGGTGATCATGTTGAACCGCGTCGTATTTTCATTGAAGAGAATGCATTGACGGTGTCTAATTTAGACATCTAGGTTGGACATAAAGAGTTGCGAAATTATTGTTAATTAATTAAAAAAACCACCGCTTTGGCAATCAAGGCGGTGGTTTTTTAATGTTAGAATTGTTTCACGTGAAACTTGGTTTACGAATTGCTTTAGATAATGGATATAGAAATGATCGAAGTTTTTTTACTTGCGATAGCCTTGGCGATGGATGCATTTGCGGTATCAATTGGGCTAGGGGCTAAATCGCAAAAGCAATCATCTGCTTATGTGCTTCGTTTAGCCATTTATGCAGCGCTGTATTTTGGTATTGCGCAAGGCGTGATGCCGCTGATAGGTTATCTATTGGGTGCAGTATTATTAGGCTGGTTAGCGACTGCTGCACCGTGGATTGGTGGTGGGATTCTTATTGTGCTTGGCGCTAAGATGTTATATGAAGGGTTTAATGGTGAGGTTGAAGCGGTATTAGCAGACAGTTTCAATGGAAACGTACAAGAAGAAATCAATCATCGTATGATGTTTACATTGGCTATTGCCACCAGTATTGATGCGATGGCAGCAGGCTTTACTTTAAACTTACTGGCACTTAATGCATGGCTAGCGTGCTTCATCATCGCTATTGTCACCGCTGTATTTGGCTTTTTCGGTATCTATTTAGGTAAGTCTTCTGGGACTTGGCTTGAGGATAAAGCTGAGATACTTGGTGGATTCGTATTGATAGCCATTGGTATAAAGGTGATGTTTATCCGTTAATAAGCATCATTATTTGAATTGATTCTCTACAATAAAAAGCACCCCTTTGATGATCAAAGGGGTGCTTTTTTAACAAAGACTTTGTTTCACGTGAAACTATAACTATTTTATATTAATTACTATCTATTCTTCGTCAGTATCAAAACGCCATGCGAGTATACGCGTACTTTTTTGACCTTGGCTCATCTCAATGATGCGCATTTGAGCAACACCAAGTTGTTTTAGCAGTAGTTGCATTGGTTTCACGTTTTCTGATTTTGAGACTAAACTTGTGAACCAGCCAACATGCTCAGCAAAGTCTTGACTCTCTTTTGCCATCTTAGTCAAAAAGGCAATCTCGCCGCCCTCAGACCATAGCTCTTTATGCTGACCACCAAAGTTTAGGTTTTGCGCGGCATTGCCAGACTTTGTTGAGCTGCGGCTGATTTGTGCGTTCTCATTCTTACCGCGATGTCGTTGCAAATTATGCTGCTTACGGCTATTGGCTTCCATCGCTTCTTCTAATGAGGCATGGAACGGCGGATTACATACCACCACATCAAAGTAATCTTGGCGACCGATGATATTTTTAAAAATAAATTTAGGTTCGGTCTGTAGTTTTACTTTAACTGCGCTCTTGAGCTTTGGATTGGTTTCACAAATCAGCGCGGCGGTATTGACTGAAATAGGGTCAATGTCTGAAGCGGTAAATCGCCAACCGTAGCTTTGACTACCAATAATCGGATAAATCGCGCTGGCACCCGTGCCAATATCTAGGGCGTGGATTTCTTTGCCAGTCGGCGGGGTATTGTCTTTATTAACATGCGTCGTTTGCGCAAGTAAATCGGCAATATAGTGAATATAATCGGCACGTCCCGGAATCGGTGGGCAGAGATAACCTTCCGGAATATCCCAGAATTTCACACCATAATAATTTGCTAGTAGTGCCTGATTAAGGACGCGCACGGCGGCGCTGTCTGAGAAGTTAATCGTCGACTCGCCTTTCGGATTGGTAATGGTATGCTTAGCAAGCTCAGGCAAAGCGCGAGTCAATACTTCAAAGTCATAACGACCTTGGTGCGGATTGCGCGGATGTAGCTGCCCTAATTTTTTGGCAGTTTCAGGCGATCTGTTTCGGTGATTGTTGGCGGTCGGGCGACGGTTCATAGGCTTACTGGTCATAGTATCGGGCTTTGATGTTTGAATATAATGCACCATTTTAGCAGATTTCACGAGTCACTAGCGTCTTATCGGCTACGTAAAATCAGATTTAACCCCAATATTATCATCGCTGTACCCAATACGCGGTCGATCCAATGTTCAAAACGCTGAAAGCGACGATGAATGGCAGGAATAGATAGTAACATCACCACGGTACTAAACCATGCCATCTGCAAGACCATCATCCAGACACCATAAATAGCCAATTGCCACAGCGGTATATCGGGTGATAAAACGAGAGTAAATATCGCCACGAAATATACGGGCGCTTTTGGGTTAAACACATTACAAAAAAAGCCACGGCGCAGAATGGAAGCGGTTGAGCCTGTATCAGTAGGCGGTTTTTTGGTAGAAATAGCTTTATCAGAAAGCTCGGTATCATTGGTAGAAGTCGTTTGCTTAATAAGCATATCTTGTGAAACGTGAACACCTGAATCTATTAGCTCTACTGGATTTGCTAATTCTGATATTTTTTTCGGTTTGGCTTGAATACCTTGCCATCCTAGATAAATAAGATAACTACCGCCCAACCATTTAATAGCAGTGAGTAGTGGCTGCGAATGGGCAATCAGTGTTGCTAGTCCTAGCACCGAATAAATGATGTGTACGGCAAGACCCAAGGTAATACCAAAGCTACAAATCAAACCGGTGCGCCTCCCTTTTGCCAAGGTTTGCTGCGAGACCAATACAAAATCAGGACCCGGGGAGGCGGCAGCAAGTAGATGGACGCTAGTGATAAGCAAAAAACCGTGCCAAAATTCCATAAAATGCTCTGATTCATGTCTTGAGTTGGATAATAGTTGCACATTACCGTAAATGAGGTCAACTGATATTGATATCAGCTATTGATATCAGCTATTGATATCAGCTATTGATATCAGCTATTGATATCAGCTATTGATACTCATGCTAAAACGATGCTCATGCTAAAACGATGCTTGCGTTGCACCGAACGTATGTCTATATTAAAAGGAAGGTTTATTAGCTGTAGTAATATCAATTTAGTGTAATTTGTACTCTATAAATGAATGCTTTAAAAAGGATAAAAACATGACTACGGAAAGTAATAATAGCAATGATACTGGAAATAACACTCGCATTACCTATGAAACTCAAGATTACATCTGCCTGATCGGACTCAATCGTGCCGATAAACGCAATGCCTTTGATAGCCATATGATTAAGCAATTGTCTGACGCACTCACTCAATATGAAAATGATGCCAATCTTCGCTGTGCGCTGATATTCGCTCACGGTGAGCACTTTACCGCAGGGCTTGATTTGATGGAGCTACAGGATAAATGGGATAAAGGCGCGTTTGAGTTTGCTGCCGACGAAATCGATCCATGGGGAATCGGTGGCAAACTGCGCACCAAACCTGTGGTCGTGGCGATACAAGGAACGTGTTTCACTGCTGGTATTGAGCTGATGTTAAATAGCGATGTCGTTATCGCTAGTGACAACTGCAACTTTGCGCAAATGGAAGTCCAGCGCGGTATCATGCCGTTTGGTGGCGCAACGGTACGCTTTGTCGTGGCAGCTGGCTGGCAAAAAGCCATGCCGTATCTATTAACGGGTAAAAACTTTGACGCGCAAACGGCTGATAGACTGAATTTGGTCAGCGAAGTGGTGGCAAAAGGTGAGGAATATGAGCGCGCGCTGACTATCGCTAAAGAGATTTGCAACGCTGCACCGCTTGGCGTACAAGGATTACTATCCTCAGCACAAGATGCCAGTCGCAATGGCGCAAAAGTAGCATTAGCTAATATTCATGGCTATTTGCCGCATTTATTTCATTCGGAAGATGCGAAGGAAGGTGCTATGGCGATGGTTGAGAGACGGGCAGCTGAATTTAAGGGAAGATAGTTTTAAATAACGCTTAGTTTAAACTTGAAAATAAGCGTTATTATTATTTAGCTCTAACCATGCGTTAACTATGAAGTATCCGACTTCTTTTTTCTCTATTAATACATCTGGATCTACGTTATCCCAATCAAAGTAGTGTGCAATAGTGCCTACTAGATTTTCTTGTTCCAAAAAGCTTATCACTTCTTCTGGTTTCAATAACTCAGGCAAATCATTTGAAATTTTATTTTCTAAAATGTACCACTTTTTATTTTCCCAGATGATATTCAACTTGTTTTGAAAACGTTTGGGTAAAAATGTTGGTTTACATATTTCTTTATAATCGTCAATACGTATAAATAGCCTTGAACCAGACAAAAACTCTAAAAGAAAATTTCCATATAAGGCTCTATAATGATTTGTACTTGAAAACTCAAAGTAGTTTCTAACCCAATCTAGCCTACCAGATTTAGTATTACTAGGAACTTTAACAAAAGAGAAGTCAGTGTAAAAACTGTTTAAAAGCTTTTTTTCTACAGTAGGACTATCATGGAATGGAATGATTTGAATTGAAGCTGGCTTAGATTCTATTATAGTTTGCTTATCTACTAGAGATATACCTTTTCCAGAAAACAAGAAAGCACTAATGTAGCTATCTTTATGTCTACTAATTTCCCAGTTCAACTTTCTTAAATTTAAAGTTTTTTTGATAGTGTTTTTGACACTAACAAAGTCTGTTTTGCTAAAGCTTTTAAAGAAGTCCTCTATGAGTTTCTTTGTTACATCCTTACTTACTTTGCTTATAAAGCTGGCATTAGAGTATGTAAGGCTAGTTCTTTGAATATCAAGCGGTACTCGCCCGTCTTGGTCATAAACTACTACAGTTGGACTTTCTGGAGTTATTATTTGATGTCCTCCATTCCAAAGGAATTTTATGTTGCTATTGTATTTAACTGAGTTGATAAATATACCATTGCATACTAATACTGAGAAATATTTGTTTGAATGATACTTACTATCTTTAGTTTCAAAACCTTCGTATGACCAAATTACATCATCAAGTCCTTCAGTATCAACTCTAAACCACCCAGTACCTTGTAAATTACTTCTAGATTGTGGAACAAATATGTTTTGAGTCAGATACTTTGTATATTTCTCGGCGGAGTCATTTATCTTAACTAGTTCTCTTTTCACTTTAGGCGTAGATAAACAATACCAATCCCATGATTTTGTGTTGTCACTCAAATAAGAAATAATATTTTTACTTGTCTTAATTGATATTCTAGTACCTACATGACAATCAGTATAGGATATTGTGACAGATTTGCTTCCTCGCCTACATTTGAATTTTAAACCTTCATTTCTTGGAGAGCTTACGTGTCTGGTTTCGATCTCTAATTCATCTCCTAGTAAATAAGCTGCTAATAATCCAATACCAAACCTTCCTGTACGATTAATATCAGAGCTGCCTTCAGTTTCATGTGCCTTTTTCCATCTATCGCTATTTCTAAATGAAGCACCAATATTTAGAAAGTAATTTTCAATGATATCAAGTGTCATTCCTACACCATAATCTTCTACAACCACTTCACCATAATTATCATGCTCAATCACTGAAACGCATACATCAAAATCGTCAGGTTTTTCGATAACAATTTCTTGCTGCTTTTTGCTTATATCTTCAAGCTCTAAACAGGCATCTACTGAATTTTGTACTAACTCTCTAATACCAATTTCTGGTTTGTTCCCATATAAAGGTGCAATAAGTAGTTCCATCATTTCTGAATCAGCAGTACGGAATTTGAGTACCTTAGGGATGAAGTTAGGGCTTTTATCTTCAATGTACCGCTCAATATCATCTAATGAAGAGCGTAGACGACGAATATTAATACCTAAATTAGACATTTCATCATATCTACCATAGATTTCACCTAATACTGCCCATACTTCATCAAGCTCTCTCTGCATATCACTAAAAAGCCGCCTTAAATCTTCGAAAATAAGTGCATCTTGAGGTTCAGCGTCTATGAATAGAGCTTCTGGGTCTTCATCAGCATGACTAATTTCAAGAATAGCATCATGTTTTTTCCATTCACCTTTCGATATAGGACTGATCAATGATTTAACATTTAATAGTTGTGAGGGTGCTCTAGTTGCTTGTACCTGAATATAGTCAGAGATACGAAGAACAGACATCAAGAATGGAACATGAGTATTTAAATGAATCCTTCTTTTTTTACGCTGTATCTCATCGACAGCTTGTCTTAACGACATATTGTGACTTTTAGCTATAAATCCACATAAATCTAAAAAATGTCGTCTTGGTTCATCCGCTAGCTTGAGCGTTTTTCCATCAGTTCCTGGTACACCATTGAATACAATTTCATGTGCTATTCGAGCATGATGTCTCCTGATAAACTCGCCAATTAGTAACTTATCCCTAGTTGTTAACTCTATTTTGTCTTTTGGAATGTCACTTACAGGTTTAGTATCATCAAAAATTGATTTGAGCTTATCGGAATTGAAGCGCTTGGCTTCTGCTATGTAGTCAGACCACATTACACTCCATTTAGGTTCTGCTTCCACATATTGAGACCTAATTGGTGGATACTTATCTCCTATAAGAGAATAAAATCCATCTTCCGTAATATGCATTGCACAATCATGAAGTAATACTGAGATTATCATTGCTGATACGTCCTCAGGCGTTATAGTATTCCAGCTTTCATCCGTAATAATACTCTGGGATGTTGCTAAAACTTCATTCAAATGTATGAAGCTATGATCAGTATATTCAGGAAAAAACACCGTTGTATTAGCATCTAGCCAAGGTTTAAGATTACTTACGCTTGTTAGAGTGAAAGAATAAATACCAGAGTCTTTTTTTAGTACCTTTTCCATTCTTTCGGGAATATTTATCGCCACTGAAAATCCTTTTTTATGAGGTTTAACTATAAAGTCATAAGTTCATGTTTATATTAAGCTGTCATAGTTTTGCAGCTAGATCATTGAATGATTCATTGTAGCAAAGAGAACCAAAGTTGACTTGAATATTATCTAGCAATAACTTAAATAAGAAAGCTTAGTGATAATTCTCTTTATCTTAAATTCTGTCATGAAGGTGCGGTTTAGCCCTGACAATAGCGGCTATCCTGCTTGAATAGGCGTGTTGCGAAGGCTAGGTTTTGGGGCAGTATCGTGACCAAACAGGAATGACCCAAACCGCAGCCGCGCCACGCCTAGATAAGCAGATAATAGCAGATAATAGCAGATGGCAGGATTGGCTCCCCTTATTACTGCAACGGTTTTACCTTCTAACCTGTAAATTCTAAACTATTCCCAAACCATCTAAAGCCCCACGCCAAACCCCTAAACCTAGTACCGTAATCTCAAATAGCAAAAACCTCGCCATGGCGAGGTCTCATTATTTTATCGAGTATAACTGGTGATAACTGCACCAGTGTTAGTAGTTTGGCACTGATTGACTACTATTATTTAGCTTTTTGGTAGTAGTCAACCATCATCGTACCGAGTGTACCGTTGTCATCAATAGTGACGATTCTAACTGTACCTGATTGTGCTGCGGTACTAGATTGCACTTGTCCGGCCTTACCTAAGACGATTTGGTTGTTTTTAGCCGCCATTGCTCCGTTACCGATAGCGATGCTATTCATGCCGCCAGCCATAGATTTATTGCCTAGCGCTACCGAGTTTGCACCTTGTGCGGCTGCCGCTTCACCAACTGCGGTAGAGCGTACACCACTAGCATCGGCTATATGACCAAAGGCTTGCGCGCGTTCAGCAGTGGCTTTTGACTGCCAACCGATAGAGGTTGAGCCTAAACCTGCGGCATTGGCTTCCCCGCCAACAGCCGTTGCGGAGTTTAGACCTGCATTGGCTTTATTGCCGACAGCGACCGTATCGTTAGTACCACCAGCGATGGCCGCTTCGCCGACTGCGGTAGAGCGAACACCGCTAGCATTGGCTAGATGACCAAAGGCTTGCGCGCGTTCGGCAGTGGCTTTTGATTGCCAACCGATAGAGGTTGAGCCTAAACCTGCAGCGTTGGCTTGACCGCCGACAGCGGTTGCTGAGTTCAGACCTGCATTGGCCATATTACCGATAGCAACCGTGTCGTTAGTGCCGCTAGACATAGCACTATCGCCTAAAGTAATGGCAGTACTGTTCGTAGTGGTTTGGGTATTTGAAACTTGGTAGTCAGCACCTGTTGCCATAGCAGTGCATGCAGAAGTTGCGGCAATGGCGAGAGTAAGGGAACTGATTTTGAGTGCTAATTTTGATAGGGAATCCATTTTCATCATACTAAATCCTTTTAGATAAGCCATCTTGGCTTAGTAGGGGGTTTGGGTAAAAGCTGATAGATTACAATCCTTGCAATATGAGCATACTCTGGCATAAATAACTTGATCATATGTAGAGTCCGCAACATTAATGTAACACTAATTTTTAACCATTATTCAAATAATGATAGCATTATATTTTCAAAGGTCATTTAAGCCGACGAATGAACAGTTATAATATAAAACTACCGTAAAGGAGAGCATCAGTGCTGTACAACTTTGATGAAATAATAGACAGACGTGATACGGGGTCGTTTAAATGGCATTATAGCGATGACACGATTCCGCTATGGGTCGCGGATATGGACTTTAAGACCGCCCAGCCTATTTTAGCGGCGATTGAGCAAGTAGCGCAGCATGGCATATTGGGTTACACCGTGCCGACCGAGCCGTTGTATCAAGCGATTATCGACTGGCATGGCAGTCGTTATGACTTGTGGCTGGAGCAGCAGGATATCCTGTTTTCTCCGGGTGTCGTGCCAAGTTTGGTGCTGATGATGAAAGTATTCACCGAGGCAGGGGATGCGGTACTCATCAATGATCCTATCTATACGCCTTTTATGAGCAAGGTTTTGGACAATAATCGTAAGCTTGTGACTTCTGCATTAAAAGAGGTTGAAGGTAAGTATCATCTGGATTTAGCTGATATCGAAGCCAAAATTATCAAGCATAAAATTAAGCTATATTTATTCTGCAATCCGCATAATCCGGGCGGACGTGTATGGACAGCGGATGAACTTGAAGCGCTGCTTTCGATTTGTAAAAAGCACGATGTGGCAATTGTGAGTGATGAGATTCATCAAGATTTAACCTTGAGTGGGCAGACATTTACGCCTTTTTTAACTCTAGGAAAAGGCTATGAGCATAAAGTAGTCAGCCTAACCTCGATGACCAAAACCTTTAATATTGCCGGTATCAAAGGCTCGATGATATTTGCTAAAGACAGCAAATTACTGAGTAAGATTAACCAGCAGCAGCGTTTAAGTGACGAGCATGAGCTGAACTTATTTGCTTATATGGCGATGCGCAGTGCTTATGAGCAAGGTGGTGAGTGGTTGGCGCAGGCGCTGACTTATATTGAAGCCAATATTGAATTAACCATTAGCTTTTTAGAAGAGCATTTACCTAAAATTAAGGTGATGCGTCCAGAAGCTTCGTATTTGATATGGCTTGACTGCTCGGCATATGCGCAAGATGATCAAACGCTTTATGACAGGCTTAGAGCCGCTAAAGTTGAGCTTAGCGCGGGGATTAAATATGGTAATGAGGGACATCTTAAAATGCGCCTTAATGTAGCGTGCCCTAAAGCGCTACTGATAGAAGGGCTGAACCGTATGCATACTGCATTAAATAGTAATGAAAACTGCAAAGCCTAATCAGCATTAAGTCTAAACAGACATTGAATGTTATTTAGCTGGATAACCGGTAATATCTTGAATACTTTGATATAAGGGTTTTAGACGCTCATACATTTTGAGATAAACCTCATTATAAAGGCGTTTGTAGAGCTGAACATTGGCGTCAATAGGTAAGAACTCATCGCCCAAATGGGTCATCGCCTCGCTTGCGGTTGCGTGATCAACATAAACGCCAAGCCCTACTGCACAATTAATAGCCGCGCCTAAGCCTGAGGCTTCATAAGTATGCGGTCGATAAGCGGGCATACCGAAGATATCAGCCGTCAGCTGCATGGCTGAGTCACTTTGAGAGCCGCCACCAGACACACGTAGGTGTTTAATAGGTTTGCCTGTACGCTTCTCAATAGTATCAAAGCCAAGTTTTAGCTCATAAGCCAGTCCCTCTAAGATAGCGCGGTAAACATGCGCTCGCGTGTGTACATCACCAAAGCCAATGAGCGCGCCTTTACCCTCAAGACCCGGATGACGAACACCGGGCGACCAGTATGGCTGCATCATTAATCCCATACAGCCTGCTGGAATGTCTTTGACCGCTTGATCGAGGAGCTTTTCGGTATCGATACCCTGAGTTTTCGCCAGTTGCTCTTCATAGTGGGCAAACTGCTCTTTAAACCAACTGACCATCCAAAAACCACGATAAATCATATACTCGTGATTGTAGTAATTGGGCGCGGCAGCGGTATAGGCGGGCATGTGCTTGAGGATTTCGACATAATTTGTTGAGGTGGTATTAATAGTCGCAGTAGTGCCAAAGCTTAAACAGGCGGTGTCTGCTGCGAGACCCGCTGCGCCTAGTGCTTCGCAGGCTTTGTCACTAGCGGCAGCAATCATCGGCGTGCCCTCTAAAATCCCCGTGGCTTTAGCCGCCTTGGCGCTGATGTAACCTAGCGATTGACCCGGAGGGACGATTTTGGGCATTTGCTCTGGTGTACAACTAAATAAGCGCCATTTTAAATCTTTCGGTTTTAGCCACGTTTGCGCTTTATAGTCATAAGGCAAATAGCCAACCGAATGACCTGTCGAATCGGCGAGTTCGCCGGTGAGTTGGTAGGTGAGGTATGCGGAGAGATTGACATAGTGTGCAGTCTTTTTCCAAATCTCAGGCTCATTTTGTGCAAGCCAATTACAGTGGGCTTTTTGCTGCGCCTCATTCACTAACTCACCCATACCTATGGCTTTAGTGAGTGGACCGAGAAAGCCTATGTCATTGGTTTCGCCGCGACGCAAATCCATCCAGACGATAGCTGGGCGTAACGGTTGTTTATCCTTGTCCAAACATATCATGGTATAGCGCTGGGTGGCGAGGCTGACACCGGCAATTTGCTCGGGCGTAATATCGCAGCTTTGCCATAACTGCTGACAGGCTTCGCTTAATTTTTGCCAATAGTAGTCGGCATGCTGCTCAGCAAAATTAGGCTGCGTTGAAAAATATGGCTCGATAATGACGCGGGCTTTGGCAATCTCGCTACCGAATTGATCGAAGATAAGCGCTCTGACGCTTTGGGTGCCGTTGTCGATAGCTAAGAAATAAATAGGGGCATCAAAGTGGTTGGTCATAGTCATCCTTAACTATGTAGTGATAAGCAATAATAAAAATAAGCTTTAAGCCGCAGGCAGATGATAGTAGCGTTGCCATAATTGTGTATAACGGTCAACTTCTCGCTGCCATTTTTGCTCATCCCAGCCCAGCTCTTGCTGACATATTTGTTTGAGCCTATCGCTAATCAACGGCGTCATTGCGCCATGTGGCAGTATCAATCCTAGGCGCGTGCGTCGCAGTAACAAATCGTCCAAGTGAATGACCTGCTCACAGCGAGCAGCAAAGCGAATCTCCGCCCAGATAGTATTGCTATCGGTCACATAAGCCAAATCATCATCATGTGCTAACTCTAATAATGCATCAAGCTGTAGACCGTAAAACCCTTGCAAGCGTTGTTGCAATAGTGGTGTTAGGGTTGAAAATTTGGGATTGGTTGGCGGTTGATTGCTAAAGACTTGGCTGCTATATGAGACATTATTTTGAGTAGCCGACTCATCAAGTTCGAGCACCTTTTGACAAACTTTCAGTACATCAAGGGCGATTAGGCGAAAGGTGGTTAGCTTGCCACCACTGACGGTCACTAAATTATTATCCAACCAGACGCTATGGTCGCGTCTTTCTTTACTCGGGCTGACGCGCTTACCATCACCGCCGTCAGAAATTAGTGGACGCACGCCTGCCCAGGTACTGATCACATCTTCTCGGTTGAGATTAGCATCATCAAAGAGATTATTGGTCGCTGCCAATAGATAATCCACCTCTTCATTAGTGATACCGACTTCATTATCATCCAAGGGTGGATGGTCCAAATCGGTGGTACCAAGGACTGTGCGGTTTTCCCAAGGGAAAACAAAGACGGCTCTTTTGTCGACAGGATGCAAAAAGGTATAGGCTTGATTGAGCGGTAGGCGCTCTTGACTGACCACCAAATGACTGCCACGTGACGGACGAATTTGTTTATGAAATCTTTGTTCTGTTTGTTTGCTTGCCTGCATCCTTAGAGTATCCGCCCAAGCACCCGTCGCGCTGACCACCACTTTGGCATGAATATCGTAGGTATGACCGTTGTCTTCGGATGCGGTATCTTTTATGGTAGCACCAACCACCAAGCCTTGCTCATTAGTAATCAATGATTCGGCTTTAAGGTAGTTAATCGCCTGCGCACCGTCATTAATTGCCTCATTAAGTACGCGCATCACAAGGCGTGAGTCATCGGTCACTGCATCACTAAATTGACTGGCGCCCAAAAACTTATCTTGCTTGATGTGCGGATTAAGCTGTAAAAAAGCGTCTTTTTTAAAGTATTTAGAGTAGCGCTTGCCCGCGAGCCCATCGTAGACACGTAGCAAGGTATTGAATATCCATGGCGGTGGAAACTTGCCTTTATAATGCGGCATGACGTAATGCATCTCGTTGACGAGACCACTTGCTTCGCTTAGCATGCGCTCGCGCTCACGGACGCTCAGCAAAGTGGTTTTATAGTCACCTGAGGCAATGTAGCGCAGCCCGCCATGTACCATTTTGCTAGAGCGGCTGGACGTGCCCCACGCAAAGTCTTTTTGCTCAATGAGTAACACCGCTAAGCCGCGCCTTGCTGCCTCGCGAGCAATCCCAGCACCAGTAATACCGCCACCGATGATGAGTATATCCCATGGTACTACTTGAGACGAGCGACGAGATAAAGGCGCTAATGCTTGCTGGCGTTGTTGGTATTGATCATGCTGATTGGCTTGGTTCATAAATCATCCGTCGTAATTTACACTCAAATTAATCAGTGACTCAGTATTGCTAAGTCATCTGGTCAGACTGTAGCTACCTTTTAATCTTCGATTAAAACGCCTGGGTTCATACGCTGTTCAGGGTCTAGGCTTTTCAGCATATCATGGGTTACTTGAACACCGAGCTTACCTTTTTCGGCAGCAAGGTACGGGGCATGATCGCGACCAACACCATGCTGATGCGATATCGTCGCTGTGCCATTGGCTAAACTTGAACTGGCGGCATGTTTGATTTTTTGCCAGCGGCTTAAGGTACTAGCGTGGTCTTGTGCTGCTCTAAAGAAGTAGGTGGTATAAAGACTGGCACCTTGTTTATAGACATGCGAGATATGAGTAAAGGCCATGACGTTTTCGCCTTCCTCTGCCAGAGCGTTTTTCACCGCTTCTTGCATCTGCTGCATCTGCTCGTCGATATGATTCCAGTTGGTTGCGGTCTCAAAGGTATCGACCATGATGCCTTTTTCCCATAAAGTGCCACGTAGATATGGAAATTTAAAACGTCCATGTGCCCATACATTACCCATGATATCGGTGATTTTACCCGTCACACTACCGTGCTGTTTTAATAATTTATTAAACTGCGTCAGCGCCAATTTATTTTGCGCTTTATCGCCTGATACGCCGTAAGTAAGCATCACTTTATCTGAGCTAAGCCCGCGCGCTTTTAGATAAGTACTGATGGCCATAAATTGGCTCGGCGTCGTGCCTAAATGTAGATGCGCGTCAGTCTCGACAGCATTACTTAAACGTAGCATAGATAGGCGGATATTCTTTTGTACCGCTTGTCTAAGCACTTCTTTACCAGCTTCCCAATTAGGCAAGAAAGCCACTTTAAATAGCTCTTCCTCAGGTTGCGGTTGTACACGCATTTTGACTGTCGTAAAAATACCGGCGCGACCTTCAGTGCCCATCATCATTTCACGCAGATCAGGCCCTGCTGCTGACGCTGGAATATCCGCAATATTTAGCACCCCTTCTGGCGTCACAAGCGTTCCACCGGCAAACATCTGCTCGATACGTCCATAGCCCAATGACTGCTGACCACTAGAGCGCGCGGCAATCCAACCGCCAAGCGTCGATAGCTCCCAAGACTGCGGATAATGCCCCAAACGATAGCCGTGTGCATCCAATTGCGCTTCCACCGCTGGCCCTTGTGTACCGGCGCCAAAGGTTGCGATTTGGCTCTCGATATCTAAATCTAGAAGCTGATCCATCTTGCTCATGGCAATGGTCAATACCGGGCGTGAACCTTTTTGTGGATTAATATGACCCACTACTGAAGTGCCGCCACCAAAAGGAATAACAATAAGGTCATGCTCTTGGGCTAATTTAAGCAATTGCTCGACATCAGCGGTCGATTCAGGAAAAGCGACACCGTCAGGGAAGACTTCAAAATCGCCACCATGCATGGCGATCCAGTCTGGAAAGCTTTGCCCGCGCGCATGTCTGAGTCTGATCTCGTTATCGACAGATACCGTATCCAGATTAGTCAGGGCAGCAGGCAAGCGCGATTTTGGGACGGTTTTGAGTACCTGCGCCAAACTGACAGAATTTAGTTTTTTGGTTTTACCAATGTGTGATTTGATCAATTTTGCGCCATGTGGCGAAACTTTTTTATTGATATTGATATTACCCCAACCATTCCAGCGCGTCTGCTCGATTGGGGTATTTGTCGTATGACCCTTTGAGGCGGCGTCTATACTGGTGCTATTGGTATTTTGATTATCAGAATTGACTGAAATAGCTTTAGACGGGTCAGATTTAGGGCGTTTTCGGATAAGGGCTTTGATTTTGCTCATAGGGACATACCTGTCAATTTATTATGATTATCTGTGACTATAATAAGTAACTGTTTTCTGTACATTAGTCAACAATGATTGGTGTGCTGTTCCGACTTGCTAATTCTTTATTCTCCACCAAAACCATCAGTCTATGCACTAAGTAGTGCCAAATAACACCAATAAACCCTAATATATAAAAGTACCAATGCGGTGAGACTAAGCTTGCGAAGATTTTAGATGAAGTCCATGTGTTGCCGAATAATATGCGGTAATCATAGGCGACACTGATACAAGCTTCTCTGTAGTATGCTATGTAAAAAAGCATAATGGCTGCTTTGTAATAATGTTTAGACCAGAACTTAGGCGTTGCCCATAGAAGTATAAGGCTTAGAAGAAAGCCTAAGGCCGAAAAGAAGAAAGTAGAGACACGGTATGCGCTGTGGATATAGTCAAGTGGCTGTCTAAATAAAATATCAAAACCGTGTATCGGTACTGCATATGACCCATAGCATATGGCAAAGCATATCAGCTGCTGTACGAGGCGAATTAACCGCTTCTTGATTTTGCTCATTATTCTATAACGCCTTATTATGATTTCTTATGGATAGAGGAATATCAATGAAATCATTATAAAAATGAAATAAAGTACGGGAATATACTGGTCTAATGAGATAGTTATATGTCAGTTGGTAGATTAGCGTATTTTTATAACCAATAGACTGCTCAAACTTGTTAAAATAGCGCACCAATTTATTTATTGATGGACACTACGTTATGACAACTGCTGCCAACGTTCCTACTATTAAAGAAGATCGCATCTTAATTCTCGATTTTGGCTCACAGTATAGCCAGCTTATCGCCCGCCGTGTCCGTGATTCAGGCGTATTCTGTGAGATGTTCCCGTTTGATATCGACACTCAGCGCATTATCGATTTTGGCGCAAAAGGCGTTATCTTATCTGGCGGTCCTGAGAGCGTCCACGCAGATGACAGCCCACGCATCAATGATGCCGTATTTGATCTAGGCGTACCCGTATTGGGTATCTGCTATGGTATGCAAGCGATGGCAGAGCGCTTCGGTGGTAAAGTTCATGCCAGTGATATCCATGAATTTGGCGCAGCAACCATCAATATCGATGGCAAATCAACGCTGACTGATGGTATCGAAGACGCAGCAGCGAAGCTAAATGTCTGGATGAGTCATGGCGATAAAGTGGTCGATGCCCCACAAGGTTTCGATATCGTCGCTAGTACGCCAAGCTGTCCGATTGCGATTATGGCTGATGATTCGCGCCATTATTATGGTTTGCAGTTCCATCCTGAAGTGACGCATACCGCACAAGGTTCTGCACTACTAGGACGTTTTGTCCATCAAATCTGTGGCTGCGCCGGTAGCTGGACGCCTGATAACATCATCGATATGCGTATCGCACAATTGCAGAAGCAAATCGGAGATAAGCAAGTATTGCTCGGTCTTTCAGGTGGTGTGGACAGTTCAGTCGTCGCAGCATTATTGCATAAAGCGATTGGCGATCAATTAACCTGTGTGTTTGTCGATACCGGTCTCTTGCGTCTACACGAAGGCGACCAAGTGATGCAAATCTTCGCAGAAAACATGGGCGTAAAAGTGATTCGTGTTGATGCTGAAGAGTTATTCTTAACCGCATTGGCTGGCGAGTCTGACCCTGAAGCCAAGCGCAAAATTATCGGTAAAACCTTTATCGATGTCTTCGCCAATAGCGCCCGTGAAGTCAGCGAGCAAAGCGATGGTAAAGTCATCGAATTTTTGGCGCAGGGTACGATTTATCCCGACGTGATCGAATCAGCGAAGTCGCACCAAGGTAAAGCGCATGTGATTAAGAGCCATCACAACGTTGGTGGTTTGCCAGATGATTTGGCGTTTGAGTTGGTTGAGCCGTTGCGTGATTTGTTTAAAGATGAAGTGCGTAAACTGGGTATCACCCTTGGTCTACCTGCGAAGATGATTAACCGTCATCCGTTCCCAGGACCGGGTTTGGGCGTGCGTATCTTAGGCGAAGTCACCAAAGAATTTGCTGATATTCTGCGTGCTGCTGATGCTATCTTTATGGAAGAGCTTGAGCGTTCAGGCTGGTACGAGAAGACCGCGCAAGCCTTTGCGGTATTCCAACCGATCAAATCGGTCGGCGTGGTCGGTGATGGTCGCCGCTATGCGTGGGTAATCGCGCTACGTGCTGTTGAGACAGTAGACTTTATGACTGCGCGCTTTGCGCATCTGCCGTATGATTTGATCGAGACGGTATCGAATCGCATTATGAATGAAATCGCTGAAGTATCACGCGTGACTTACGATGTGTCGAGCAAGCCACCAGCGACGATTGAGTGGGAATAAACTGTTTAAGTATTCTAAACGGTAACGGTGTTAACCTAGCTAGATGTACAAACACGTACTATCTGCGCTCGGTTGCCTTGTTACCATTTTAGACTACGTAAACTTATCTAAATAGCTTTTCAACTCATGTTTTATGAGTTGATATACGACTAATCAAGAATTAGATTAGTTCAATATAGCGATAAAAAAGCACTCAACTTGGTTGGGTGCTTTTTTTTGGTTAAAAAAAACAGGCAACTAAGAATCCTCTAATTTTTCATTGAACATTTGTCTTTATTATCTATAATGTAGTCAACTTTAATTGGCTATTATTTATTAAAGTCGAGATAAGCCTATCAACCGTTCAGTATTTAGTAAAATTAAGGGATAAGATGTTTTGTAATAACTGTAATCAAGAAAATTCAAGCGAGGCAGGATTTTGTTCAAAATGTGGGCATCAGCTCTCTGACGTTCAAGCACAAACACAAACACCGCCACCATTAACGGCGGTTAATATTTCTAAAGATGCGCAAATCCCGAAAAATCAGTTGGCTTCTAGCTCTGAAAGTGCTGATGCTTTATTAGCGACTTTCGTCGGTGAAAAGTATGACAGTTTTTATCGTGACAAATGGTTTAAGGACAGCGAGCCACGCTTAGAGGTTAATAATGATGACTCTAGTATACACAGTTTTAATTTGGCTGGACTTCTCCTGGGAACGTCTTGGTTGTGCTATCGTAAAATGTATCTAGTCGCTTTTTTTATTGTACTTGGCATAAATACGGTCGATTTAATTTTAATGCATCTGCTCGGTATGGAGGCGTATAGCTCTATAGGTCAAACCAGCTTTTTTGTCGCATGGGCAGTACTGACAGGACTTTTAGGTAATTATTTTTACTTTAGTCACAGCGTCAAAAATATAAAAAAAGTCATGAGTAATACAGCTGACCCAGCGACGGTCGAACAGGAGTTAGCTGCAAAGGGTGGTACGTCATGGGTTGGCGCCATTGTGGGTAGCATATTATCAGTATTGCTATCTATGGGTATGTCCTATTTGTTTGCGCCTGAGTGGTATTGGTTGGTGTAGTACGTCTAATAAATAAGGTTGATCCAAGGAGGCGAGGTAAGAGTGATGGAAGAATTAAAACAAGTATATGATTTGGAACTAACGGATAAAGATCATGGGCAAGGTTGGGCTTTTGGTCGCCCAGTCGGCATCACCACGGCTCAATGGCCGCGAAGCAGGATTAACGGTCTACCGATGGCGCACTTATGGACGATATTAGTGCCTGAAGCGTATCGCATAAAAGGGAAAGATCTCGTGGCAATATCGCTTTTTCAAGCGGATGATCATGTTGAAGATAGGGTAGACGGTGTTGAAGATATGATTGCTAATCTCACTGAGGTGAATGATACAGACGCTGAGAATTTTTGGGCGTCACTGAGTCGCTATGCTAACCATCGTCACCCTCAAGAAATCTATCTTGAAGATATGATTGGTGGTGGCTGGACATTGATTTGGCTAACCAAGGAGGAGTTTGAAGAGGAAGCGACAGCATTGCCTAGTAAAGAAGATGGTATATATCCAGACTATGAAATTGAAGCGTGGAGTAGCACCTGCTTTGTTAAAGATGAACCAGCTCAGTTTATTAAGCACGTTGTCCGAATAGATGATCCTAACGTTGGCAAGATGCTCGATGAGTGGCCAGATGAAGATGATGGAAATGCTTATATTCCGATGTTCTCTGAAAAAGGTGAGATGTTAAAGCTTGATAGGTTTCATGCAAAAAGTCATTTTGGTGGTACGGCCAATCCCATTCAAGCGATGCCAGAATTTAGCCCTTTTTATATTGAGTTTGAAGAAACGCTTGGTAATGCCAATATGGGTGGTGGTAATGGGCAAATCGATTTGCTGAATAATGAGTTTGATTGGGCGTGTGGCTAGCTGTTGATAAAGTTATGACAGTCAGATTCGTTCTGTATAACGATAAAAACACACTCAACTTGGTTGGGTGTGTTTTTTTGTTTTATATGAAATACTTAATTATTTTCATAACATTCTCTATACTATTGTATGGTGTGTTAACTTTGGTAGAGTTGATTTTTTACTATGTAGTAGGCAGTTGAAAATTAATTGCTTAAAAATTACTAAAAGGATAATGTTCTATGACTAGCAAGATTGAAACTCAGAAGATAAAGATTAAAAATCGACCGTCAACAAATGGTACTTTTTGGAGAGGTTTAGGTGGTCATTTTAGTAATTTGACTCAGATTATTAGTGAATTTGTAGATAATAGTATTTCAGGTTTTGTGGAGTCACCTATACCAGTCGCTAATATTACAGTTAGCATAATTCGAATCGCTAATGGTGATGTAAAAATTAAAATTATTGATAATGCGTCGGGTATCAAAGACCTAGACTCTGCATTTGAAATAGGTTCTACAAATACTAAATCAAGTAGCTTGAATGAACATGGCTTTGGTATGAAGCATGCTTTAGCATCTGCTAACCCTAATAATGATGATTGGATAATAACAACGAGAACTCTTGAAGACGCACATCTAAATCAGTACAAGGTTATTTCAGCACCTTATAAGTTCGATGATTTCGAAGCTACTTTATATGATGGGGCAGATCTTGAATCTAAAACGGGAACTAAGATTGAGTTCACTGTCAACAAACAGTTGTTTAAAACAATTGTTGCAGGCTTACCGGGAAACTATCAAACGCTTTCATCAATAGTTAAAATACTGAAAGAGGATTTAGGTTATATATACTCTGCATTTATAAAAAATAATGTAGCTTCAATAGTAATCGAGTTCAACGAAGAGGGTCAAGAGCAGGAGTTTGAAAAAGTTAATGCAATTGAACCACAAGTGGATGGGACTATTGATCCTGGCAACAATGAGGAACCTTTCGATTTAGGCGATGGTAATGTAGTTTTAGAATATAAATTTAGTAAAATAAATGAAAATCCAAAATATAAAAAACATTATACTAAAACTATGTCGACTTCGGGAGTCGAGATAAGGATAAATGGTAGATTGTTAGCTGATAATTTATTTAAGGAAATATGGGGAATAGAAAAGCATAATTCATATAATTACTTGTTAGTACAAATAGATATTAAGTCTGGACATTCTGACAGGTTGCCTAAAACAACAACTTCTAAGACTGGTTTAAGACAAGACGATGAAAAGCTATCAGTATTATATGAGTGGATAAGAAAGAAGCTACCAACTCCAAAACAAGATTCTAAGTTGAGTGACCATGAAATTGATCTGTTCAAACAACTTGAAAATACTAAAAAACCTCATATAGCAAAGACTGATATTATAACTCTAGAACAACGTGCATATACAAATTTGAATGAGAAAATACGAATAGATTTCTATCTTAATCAGAATAATGAAATAAGTATTTATGAAGGAAAAAAAGATAAGACAACACCTAAAGATGTTTATCAGTTAATGATGTATTGGGATGGGTTAGTCTTTGATGGTATAAACCCTGATGTTGGTATCTTAATTGCAGCTGAACACCCTAAGTCAGTAGAAGCGATTGTAGATCTAGTAAATAGTAGATTAGATGATAACAAAAGAAACTACAATTTCATTATGAAGACATGGAATCAAGAGGGAATTCCTTATCCAAATTAATTTGGATATATTTCTTTATTACAGAATAAGATAAATAGGGTGTGTCATCAATTAGATTGTGAGGCTTAAAATGAGAAAAATTGTAGATAAACAAGGAAGAAATTGCCGTTAATATGAACATATCGACAAAATTTCTGACGATGTTTAGCAAAATTTAGCCGTTTTAAGACCACTAAATGTATTCATGTGCTAATTGATGACACGCCCTAGATAGCTTAGAGTACATTTCAAAAAAAATTGATTTTTGAAAGAAAAAAGGCAGCACCTCAAAAGAAATGCTGCCTTTTTTGTAATGTTCAACTGCTAAGCTAAAACCCTAACCCTTCACATTCACCACATAACGCCCAACCACTTTGCTAGACATAAAGCGATTTAGGTATTCTGGCGTTTGCTCAAGTGTAATCTCTTCACCATAGCTTTCAAGGTTAGGCAGTTTCATATCAGTGGCGACACGCTGCCAAATGGCTTCTTTATCAGCCAGTGGAATATACACCGAATCGATACCCAGTAATGACACCGCGCGGGTGATAAAAGGTATCACTGACATCGAAAACTCAGCGCCGCTGGCTAAGCCGCAACTGGTCACTGCACCGCCAGATTTGGTTTGCTTTAGCAGGTTGGGTAAGTAGTCGCCGCCAATAGTATCAATGGCATTTGCCCACAGCTCACGACCGATAGGCTTGTTCCCGATTTCATTGATGGTATCGCGATGACGCACTTCGCTCGCGCCCAATGCTTTTAAATGCTCGCTTTGCTCTGGCTTACCTGAGAAAGCAATCACCTCATAACCCAGCTGACTCAAAATAGCGATGCTGATCGTACCGACGCCGCCTGTTGCACCAGTTACCGCGACTGGACCATCACTGGGTTTTGCACCCATTTTTTCTAGTTTTTGGATACTGAGTGCTGCAGTTAAGCCGCCCGTACCGTAAGTCATTGCTTCTTTTAACGTCAGCGTTTCTGGGCAGGGCAATGCCCAATCGGCAGGTATAGATATCATCTGACCCAGACCGCCATCCGTATCCATGCCCAAATCATAGCCAAATACCAATACTTCTTGCCCTGCGGTAAACGTGCCAGATTTATCGCTGACGACGATACCTGCTGCATCAATACCGGGGGTATGCGGATATTGTTTGGTGATTCTTTTATTGCCTGATGCCGACATCGCATCTTTGAAGTTTAACGAGGAATAATGCACTTCTATCAACAAGTCATTTTCTGGCAAGTCACTGACGTTGCGTTCTTGAATACTTTTGCTAAAGGTGCCGTCGGTATTTTCTTCGACGACTAAGGCTTTAAAGGTTTTATTATTAGACATCATATTATTCCTAGTGAGGTTGTTTGGTGTGTATCTTTATTTGCACGTACATTATTTGCAACTACATCGATGTATGTAAGGCAATAATTTATGCTTTTAACAACACCTTACCATTCTTACTTGCCTGCAATTTGCCATCGACGGCCTTGACGATATCTGCCAAATCAAACGTCGCTTCAACGGGCAGTTTTAAATTGCCATTGTTAGCACGTTCGATCAGTTCATCAATCAAGCGCTGTTTGTTTTCAACGCTCATTTCTTGACTGATTTTGCTGCCCCAAAAGCCTTTAATTATCGCTTGTTTAAAAATAATATGGGTTGGATCTAGCACCATGGGTTTGCCTGACATGATGCCAAACGAGGCCAGTGTGCCACCATGACCCAGTAACGCCAGCAGATCATTACTAGACTCACCACCGATAGAATCAACCGCGGCACTGATTTTCTCATCACCAAGGATGGCTTTTACTTGGTCTTTCCAGTCATCATCTGAGGTGTTGATATTATGCTTGATACCCAGTGCTTCTAATTCCTTGATAGCATCGCCACTTCTCACGACATTAATAGTATTAATACCACGCGCAGCGGCTAGCATGGCGAGCGACTTGCCGACCGCACCATTGGCGGCATTATGGATCACCCACTGGCCGCTTTTTAGTTCTAAAAACTCAATCAGCATCAGGGCACTAAGTGGCATCGCAATGAGCTGTGCTGCCATTTCGTCCTCTAAGCTGTCTGGCATGACAAATACCATGTCTTTTGAGGCGACAAAATACTCTGCCCATGTCGCTTGTACGCTCGCCGCCGCCACGCGCTGACCCACTTTTAAGTCTTTGACATCCTGACCGACGGCATTGATAATGCCGACCGCTTCGCTACCACCAATCGCTGGCAGCTCAGGTTTGAAGCCATATTGACCGCGAATGGTTAATAAGTCATGGTTGTGGATAGAGGCGAGTATCATTTTGACTCGGACTTCATTGGCTTTTGGTTCAGGAATAGGCGTGTCACCTAAACTGAGGACGTCAGATGGTTTACCGAAGGTATTATAAGTTGCGCTACGCATAATTATTTCCTTTATTTATTTTTAGGTTGTGAGCAACAGTAACAAGTTTGTCTCAGTACCCTCAATGTTACTTTAGTTAAGGAATGTTATGCGTTGCTCGTATCGCGTATAGTAAAGCATAAGTAGTAATGCATGATAAGTCACAGCGTGAACGTCTACTGAGAGGCTTTATCCTCTTGGCTTATGTCGCCGACGATGACTGTAAAATCACCGTCTACCATCTCTGTGAGTAATGGCTCGCCTTTGTCATTGACGCGAAACAGACCATATTCAGCCGCTTCAAACGCCTCAGCATGACCTTCTTGAAAGAAGAATGCATTGGTCGCCAATTGCACACTGCCGTTACGAATACGGTAATAAATGGGCAGCTCACTTTTAGTTAACTCTTCACGACTATTACTATCAGCTAAGCGGACAAAATGCCCCACACTATTGCCATCAAGTCTCACAATCACATAACCGTCGCTTGGCTCATAAATACGAAAATCTGTATCAAGCTCGTCTAATTCTACATCTAGTTCTGAGCCTAATTCGTCTTGTGTTGAATGAGGGTGCTTTGAGCGCATAGCATCAAAAATATCGCGCTCTAGCGCATAGCTTAACGCCATATAATCGCCTTGCATAAAACCGCGTGGATCGACAGGTGCCAGCGCTAATAATACCGTTTTGCCATTACTAAGATGGTTTTCGTATTTGATGATATTCATGGTCATTACGACCAATATCAGCGCCAATCCAAGTAAGGCAACAGTGATGGTAACGGCTCGTTTTTTTAGCCAATGCGTGGATGGTGACGTGTCATCAATCAAGCGCTTGGTCAAAATTTTATTTTTCATGAGTGGCGCTCCTGATGATCGTTGGCGCTCATTGTCAAATCAGTATCGTTGATAAAGGGGTTAGCGAAATAGCGTTTAATCAATAGCCAACGCCCCATCAGCATGGTCAGTCCGACGATTAGCATTGAGAGAGATTTGATTAGCAATGAAGTATCGAGCTGATAGTAATACCAAAATACATAGCTGACCAAGGCGGTGATACCCAAACCTAATAGCAGCCGTTGGCTATTGGCGATCGCAATGACGATAATAAGGCTGGTCGCGAGCAGTCCTGAGACGTAAATCGATATTATCCCAAGCAATACAATCCCACCACCAATGAAGAGTCCCGCTGCCGATAGTAATTTAACGTCGTAACGTTTTAGAATCAGATAAGCGGCATAAAGGCTGGCAAGTGTAAGCAGTACTTGCGCCAAATAGTAATTGTAGCGAAAAGTGTCGCCATAATAAGTAGCAAGGCTATGACTATGTTCAGCGGCGATAAAGTACACAGAAACGCACAACAGCATCAGCGCGCTGGCGTAACCAAGGGCTTTAATAATATCAAAAGCATCCGCGCGCCATTTACTAGGTATACGCTGCAATAGAGAATAGCGTGATAAGTTGCTGCCAGTCGTAATCAGCGCCAATAATCCCAAGCTAACCTCAGGTAGATGATAATAGTTAAGCAGATAAACCGTCAAACCTAGCGTCATTATGCTGCCCAATAGGCGATAGATACGGTTGGGCATAATGACCGTCATAACGGCTTGCACGATTAAAAAAAGCCAAATATCTATAGGATGTGACAAATTATTATCAAATAAAGCAAAGCCAATGTAGGCTTGCCCAGCCGAGCTAATAGCCAATGCTAGGCTACTGATAAAGGTATTATCACGGCTTTGCTTGTTTCTAAATAAGACAAAACCCGCCGCGCTGAGTACTAGACCTGTAATTAACAAGGCAATCACGCTGTCAAAGCCATCGATGCCGAACAATAATAAAGACAGAAAGGCGATTAGAAACAGACTTGCTACAATACCGCTGAGACCAAAAAGTATTTGTATAAACCAAGGAATATCGTTTTGAGAGTGATTATTCGCTATTGTTGCCTTAGCACTTGTCTCACCAGTACGGGCATCAATCACATTGCCATCAATAAATCCAAGCTGTTGCAGCTGTAAAAGGACATTGTCCGAGTGTTGATTATTCATATCATTACTCATAATTACCTCCTTTGACGACAGCACTGGGGCGGTTGTTTTCGCTGTTTAAACGTGCCGCATGACGCAGCCAAACAACCGCCGCTGAACTCATGCCAATCAACAATAGGGCTAAGATGAGAAAACCACCCATATCAAAATTGTCTAAAAACAACTTACCCGCCCAAAACATCACCACGACAATGACAGAGCCACATAAATAGGTCAGCATTAATAGATTGATGCGATACCAATAAAATCGCCAAACCATAAATCCGCACCAGCTCATCCATAGCAGCAAAGCGATCAGCGTCATTAAAATATTGGCGTCATCAAAGACATAAAGAATGGCAAGGTAGGTAATAAAATAGCTGCTGAGTAAACCGACGACATAAGCGCTCCAATCCAGCTCGGGCTTAAATCGGCTGCGTGTGACTGATGGTAGTTGACGGTCGATAAACGCGAGCCACAAGTTTAGCGCCACAAAATTAACAGCGGCAAGCACGCCTATCTGTAAGACACCTTCATAAAAATAACTGACAAAGGCAAAGTCCATAACGCCGAAATATAAGATGAGACCAGTATTGACGAGCCCCAACCATAGCAGCCATAGCGCAGGGAAGCGGGCGATAATTACCCACGGAACAATCAATACGGCCCAACCAAAAAATAGCTGCCACGTATCAGCACCCGTTTGATAGACCTGCCCAAATAGCGCCAATAAGCTACCCGTAATCACGCTGGCAATAAGCAATAATAATTGGCGAATAAGCTGAAACCGTCGCCTAAAAGACAGTGCAACGTATAAGGCAATAGTGACAACCAACGCCCCTTCGACCAAAGCGAACTTGCCCATTTTGCCCATATTTATCCAGTTATAGGCAATAAAAAACACCAGCGATAATACCAGCGCTATCGCCCCGATAATCAGCATGGCTTTATCAAAAAAGACCAGCCATGAGCGTTTGCTAGGATAGACTTGCAAATGAATCGCTGCATCGTTGGCATGCGTCAATGGCAGTATGCCTTGCTTGAGTAAATGCTCGATAGTACGCCGTGGTTGGCTCATAGCGTCCTCTAAATAAAAAGATGATGTTGCTTATCTTAGCTTTTTTGTGAGAGGCGGGTACACTAAAGTTTATAGTTTTTTACTCAATAAAACTCAATACGGCTAAGCACCTGCTCTTGTACAAAATAGGCGCAAATATAAGCGCTCGGCCACGCGACTATACAATCAAAATTTCATCAAGAGATCAGCGTTATTAGCTTTATAAAAAGGAATTAATAGTGATATGGATAGGTATTTATTCTAAGTTTAGTGATTTTTATCATGATCTTACTCAGCTATTACAAAAATAAGTAATTGCAAAAATCAAAAAATTGCACGATTTTGAATAGCGAATAAGTCTGGTTTTGAATGTCGAAAGTACCACACTCTTATCCATCAGCATCGGCTTAAAAAATCTATCAAATGATTAGTTATTAATAATAGTCTTATAAATAAAATTCATCATATCTACTAGGGTTTTATTGCTTGATAGCATTGAGTTCATTCACTTGACAGTGATAATTAGTGATTAAGAAACTGAGATTTGTAGTAATAATACAGGTTTCGAATGAGCGGTAGTATATTGCTGATGAAAGGTAATAAGTAGCTATAAAATTTACTCAATTAATAGTAATCACATCTAAGTTTTGGTCGTCGAAACTGCTTTGATTGCAAGCTTATTTTGCTTGTTAGTATCGGGGAGGAATTAAAACTTATTGACATTTGTATCGTTTTTAATTACTAATAGTTGTCTACAATATGACCAATAGTTAGTTAAAGTATTGTTAATAAACATAGTCAATATACGGATATATTAACTCGAATCACTACTATTTAGTTGATCCGCCCAGCCACTGACCAGCAAGGATAGCTATTATATGATGCGCACTCCTAATCACTTTTTGTCCTCTATATTTTTGCCTACCTCTCTTGCGCTCGCCATGTCTATGACTGGCTGTAGTAGCGAGAAGTCTGGCACTGACAGCCAAGCAGCTGCCGTTGATCCTAATGTACTGGCTGATACTCAAGCGCTCGTCGTCAATAATGGCACTGAACCTGAATCACTTGATCCACACAAAGTATCGGGGGTACCAGAATCTACCCTTGGCCGCCAGATGTTAGAAGGTTTAACCAATACGGATGCCGAAGGTAAGACCATTCCAGCAATGGCAACCAGTTGGGAAAGCGAAGACAATAAAGTATGGACCTTTAAGCTGCGCGATGCTAAATGGTCAAATGATGATCCAGTAACGGCAGAGGATTTTGTCTACAGTATGCGCCGCTTGGTCGATCCAAATACTGCGTCGCCGTATTCAAGCTATTTGGTCGATGCCAAAGTAGTAGGCGCTGATCAAATCGTTGATGGTAAGGCTGGCATTGAAACCCTTGGCGTAAAGGCTATCGATGATAAAACCTTACAGATTACATTATCAGAGCCCGTGCCTTATTTTCCAGATATGTTGATTCATAATTCAGTCAAGCCCGTTCATAAAAAGACCGTTGAAGCCTTTGGTGATAAGTGGACAGCTCCTGAGAACATCGTGGTTAACGGTCCTTACAAGCCTACCCAGTGGCAAATTAACGACAAAATCGTTTTAACGCGCAACGCTTCTTATTATGACGATGCCAATACGACTATCGATACCGTCACTTTCCTGCCGATTCCTTCTAGTACGACTGACGTCGCACGCTATCAGGCGGGTGAAATCGATGTGACCTACAATGAGATTCCAACCGAGCAGTTCGCTTCGCTTAAAGAGCAAGTGGGCGATCAGCTAACCGTATCTCCTTATCTTTGTACTTATTATTACGAGTTTAATACGGTCAAGCCACCGTTCAACGATCCCAACGTACGCCGCGCTTTAGCCTTAGCTTTGGACCGCGATACCATTGCGGATAAAGTTATCGGTCAAGGGCAGACGGCCGCTTATCAGTTGACACCCCCTGCCACCAATGGCGATATTGCAAATAGTCCAGAATGGTCGACTTGGGATCAAGAAAAGCGGGTTACTGAGGCCAAAAAACTGCTCACTGAAGCAGGCTATAGCGATAGCAATCCGCTGACTTTTGAGCTGCTATACAACACCAATGACAATCATAAAAAGACTGCGGTCGCGGCTACTTCACTATGGAAGCAAGCGCTCGGCTTCGTCGATGTGACTTTGACCAATAAAGAATGGAAAACCTATTTGGATACTCGCCGTAATGGTAATTATCAAATCGCACGTGCTGGCTGGTGTGGTGATTATAACGAAGCGTCAGCTTTCTTAAATATTGCCAAATCTGATAACAGTGGCAACTACGGCAAATACAATAATGCTAACTTTGACAGTTTAATGGCGCAAACGCTGAAAGCTGGCGTTAGCCCTGAGCAGCGTGCCAATCTATACAAGCAAGCTGAAGCTCAGCTTGATCAAGATATGGGTTTACTTAACATTTATCATTACGTCAGCCCGCGTCTAGTGAAACCTTATGTCATTGGGTTTCCAACTAAGGATATATTAGACAATTGGCAGGTAAAAAATCTCTCAATTGCTAAGCACTAATCGTTTGACTGATTGCTGAATAATTCTATCGATTGAATGTCTGAGAGCGGTAAAAGCAGCTGGTTTTATTTATCGCTCCTATCAAATAACGCTGATAGCGCCATTAGTTTCATTTTTCACAGCCACTCTTATTAGGCGTGTTAGATGAAACTTTTGTTATTTATAAACGACGATTATCGATATTTCAGTTAAAACCAAGTCATTGAAGATTGCTAGTTGAACGATAACTGGGCGTTAGGTTTGTGCTAGTTATCTCATTTTAATTTAGCTGAAAAATAAGCATCATTATAAAAGAGGCATTATGCTAAAACTGATTTTTCGGCGTATCTTAGAGGCCATGCCGACCTTATTTGTATTGATCACGGTCTCCTTTTTTATGATGCGTTTGGCGCCAGGCAGTCCATTTACGGGTGAGCGTAGCTTGCCACCTGCGGTACTGGCCAATATCGAGGCCAAATACAATCTCAACGATCCTATGTGGCTACAGTATGTTAATTATCTAAAGCAGCTAGCGGTAGGCGACTTTGGACCGTCTTTTAAGTATAAAGATTATACGGTTAACGAGTTGTTGTCGCAGTCGTTTCCCGTCTCTATGGAGTTGGGTCTATACGCTTTTATATTGGCATTGATCTTAGGACTTATCTTCGGTGTTATCGCAGCCCTTAAGCAAAACTCATGGATAGACTACGTACTGATGGCCTTTGCTATGACAGGCGTTGTGATTCCAAGCTTCGTTAAAGCGCCATTATTAGTGCTGATATTTGCCATTATTTTGCAATGGCTACCGGCTGGTGGCTGGAATGACGGGGCACTTAAAAACCTTGTATTACCAGTCGCCGCTTTAGCGCTCGCTTATGTTGCGAGTATTGCTCGTATCATGCGCGGCTCGATGATCGAGGTGATGAATAGCCAGTATATCCGAACGGCTAAGGCGAAAGGTTTGCCAATGCGCCAAATAGTGATGAGGCATGCGCTGAGACCCGCACTACTACCCGTTATCTCTTATTTGGGCCCAGCCTTTGTCGGTATTATCACAGGCTCTATTGTGATTGAGACTATCTTTGGTTTACCTGGTATCGGACAGTTATTCATTAATGGCGCACTCAATCGTGATTATGGGGTAGTGCTTAGTTTGACCATTTTAGTTGGGGTATTGACCATTGCCTTTAATGCTATCGTCGATATTTTATACGCGGTAATTGATCCAAAGATTCAGTATTAAGACGACCATTTAAGCGCATTATCATCCCAATAAGGTTTGATAGGTATCATTCATTATTATTATGCTAAATAGATTATTAAAAGGACGACTATGAGCCTTACCGCAGACCAGACAACTGACCTAGCAGAAGTAGGGGCTCAGGAAATCAAAGGCCGCAGCCTTTTGCAAGATGCTAAGCGCCGTTTTTATCGCAACAAGGCCGCCGTAGCCAGTCTTTTTATATTGCTACTCGTGGCTGCCTTTGTCATTTTTGTACCGATGTTAGCACCTTTTGGCTATGCCGAAACCGACTGGAACTTTATGCAGTCCGCGCCAGCCATCGATAATAAGCACTACTTCGGTACTGATTCACTCGGTCGTGATTTGTTAGTGCGAACCGCAGTAGGTGGTCGTATCTCCTTGATGGTAGGCGTCGCCGGCGCTACGGTTGCAGTGATTTTCGGTACGATATACGGTGCAACGTCAGGCTATCTTGGTGGCAAAGTCGATACCGTGATGATGCGCGTATTAGAGATTTTAAGTGCCTTTCCCTTTATGTTTTTTGTGATTTTATTAGTCACTATTTTTGGTCGTAACCTTATCTTAATTTTTGTGGCGATTGGACTGGTATCGTGGCTGGATGTTGCGCGTATCGTTCGCGGGCAAACGCTAAGCCTGAAGAGTAAAGAATTTATCGAAGCTGCGCACGTAGGCGGCGTATCAGGCTTTAATATTATCTTACGCCACATCGTGCCCAATGTACTCGGGGTGGTGGTGGTTTACGCCTCTTTATTAGTGCCAACGATGATTTTGTTTGAGTCATTTTTAAGCTTTTTGGGACTTGGTGTTCAAGAGCCGATGACCAGTTGGGGGGCGTTGTTGCAAGAAGGCTCAAAAACCATGCAGGTAGCACCTTGGCAGATTTTGATTCCCTCAGCTTTTTTGGTCATTACTTTATTTTGCTTTAACTTTATTGGCGACGGTCTGCGTGATGCGTTTGACCCTAAAGACCGCTAAGAGGGTGACATCATGAAAAACCAAAGCATGAAGGATAAAAGCATGGAGGGTAAAAGTATGGAAGATAAAAACATAGCAACTCAAAAGATTTATAACGCCGCCAACGCGCCTAGTGCTCCTGAGAAAATAGAGTCTACTACCTTTAATATAGGTACTGATTCAGCGATCGATAAGCCACCTAACGCAGAAAACACCTTGTTAGCAGTCAAAGATTTATCGGTACAGTTCACGACTGAAGAGGGTCTGGTAACGGCAGTTAATGGCTTAAATTTTAACCTACATGAAGGCGAAACCTTAGGTATTGTTGGTGAGTCCGGTTCAGGTAAGTCGCAGACAGCGTTTGCTATTATGAGGCTACTGGCAAATAACGGTTATGCCAAAGGTTCGGTACGCTTTGAGGGTAATGAGCTACTAGGATTGTCACAAAAAGCACTAAATAAAATTCGCGCCGAGCAGATCGCGATGATCTTTCAAGATCCGATGACCTCATTAAATCCTTATATGAAGATAGGCGACCAGCTTGCTGAAGTATTGATTTTACATAAAGGCATGAGTAAAAAAGACGCTTGGGCCGAATCCATACGAATGCTAGACGCGGTTAAGATTCCAGAAGCCAAGAACCGTATTGGCATGTATCCGCATGAGTTCTCTGGTGGTATGCGTCAGCGGGTCATGATTGCTATGGCATTATTATGTCGCCCTAAGCTGTTGATTGCTGATGAGCCAACCACCGCGCTCGACGTTACTGTTCAGGCGCAGATTATGGTTCTACTAAACGAGCTAAAACGCGACTTTGGCACCACCATTATTATGATTACCCATGATTTGGGAGTTGTGGCGGGTATCTGTGATCGAGTACTGGTGATGTATGCTGGGCGTACCATGGCGTATGGAGAGACTGAAGAGATTTTTTATGCCCCAAGTCATCCATATACTATCGGGCTACTAAAAGCCATTCCGCGTTTAGATAACGATATGGGCAAGCTTGAAACCATTCCAGGTAGTCCACCAAATTTATTAGATTTGCCTACAGGCTGCCCTTTTTATGAGCGCTGTTCTCATGCGATGGAAATCTGCCGTGATACACCGCCACCGCTGGAATTTCTACCGAACGAGCGTCAACGCGCTTGTCACTGGCACCCTGAAATACCCGTTGATCACTCACTAGATAGCTCAGCAGATATCGATGCCAATAATCAATCAGGGATGGAGGGCTAGCTCATGATGATACAGAATTTAGATAGCGCCAAAAACAATAATCCAACACCGTTATTGCAAGTAAAGGACATTCATACCACTTTTAATATCAAACAAAAAGGCACTTACTTTTGGCAGAAGCCTGTCACTCTAAAAGCAGTTAATGGGGTATCGTTTGAGCTATTCGCTGGTGAGACTTTAGGGGTGGTGGGCGAATCAGGCTGCGGTAAATCAACACTCGCTCGTACTATCATCGGATTGATACAAGCTGACTCTGGCAGTATCAAGTTTTGTGATGAAGAGATGGTGGGTGCGTCCAAAAAGACCATGAGATTGAAGCGAAAAGACATTCAAATGATCTTTCAAGATCCGCTGGCATCACTTAACCCGCGCATGACTGTAGGGGATATTATCGCCGAGCCTCTTCGTACTTATTATCCTGAAATGAAGAAGCCTGAGGTGCAAAACGAGGTACGCGCCATCATGAAAAAGGTGGGGCTACTGTCCAATCAAATTAACCGATATCCGCATGAGTTTTCAGGTGGTCAGTGCCAGCGAATAGGCATTGCTCGAGCGCTGATATTAAAGCCCAAAATTATTATCTGTGACGAGCCAGTCTCCGCCCTTGATGTCTCGATTCAGGCGCAGGTCATTAATTTATTGCAAGATGTGCAAGAAGAGATGGGGTTAGCGCTTATCTTCATTGCCCATGATCTTTCTGTGATTAAGCACATTGCTGATCGGGTATTGGTCATGTATTTAGGCAACGCCGCCGAACTGGGTTTGAACAAAGCCGTATACGGCAATCCGACTCATCCTTATACCAAAGCACTGATGTCTGCTGTACCGCTACCTGACCCTATTGCTGAACGTAGTAAGGTCATTCAGTTATTAGAGGGTGATTTACCCAGTCCAATCAATCCGCCGTCAGGTTGCGTTTTTCGCACCCGTTGCCCACTAGCTGATGAAGAATGCGCACAGATTAAGCCCGTGTTAGAAGGCACTATAAATCACCGAGTGGCTTGTTTAAAGAATAAGGTCGAGGTGGCTTAAAAGTGGTTTTTGGTTCATGGATATTGACTGTATTAAAAGCAGGCGGACTTATTCAAATGCTCTTAATACAATCTAATACTTTTACTCATTGGTTTTAAACGTCAGGAATTAGCATCAATCAATCTCACCGATATCAATAGTCATTTGATTAAGTAATATTGTTAGCTGACCACGATGGTGAGCTTGGGGGTTGATTTATTACGGGAGTAATTAGGAAGGTCATTAAAGCCTCTTATCCAGATCCAGTCACTTATCATAAGATGACTCAACGTGCCTAATATCCAATCAAAAAATACCCTTTTATCTTCGCATAAAATACCTTCAGCAAGGCTGTGTATACGACCACGGATTTCTTACTTCATAGCGGCATGATGATTTACCATCAACTCACAGCAATGCTTCATCATGGCATTCTCATACTTTGACTTCTAGCTGGTTCAATAAAACTCAATACGACTGAGCAAATGCTCTTGGATGAGATAGGCGCAAATATAAGCGCTCGGCCACGCGACTATAAAGGCATATTTCCATGAGAGAAACAGCGTGATAAAGAACCCATCGACGAATCCTACATTGATCAGCAGTAATGCAGTTGAGATAATCGTGGACATCAGCAGTGCCATTAAAAAGGTAAAAATAAGCCGGTAGTACTTGCGCCGTGTGCGTATTCTGATGGTAGGGAATTTTGCCATAGTGTGGAGGTGTCCTACATGGTGATGGTGGCGTTTGATGAACGATGAACGATGAACGATGTTGCGTAGCGTCATGGGTCGTCATTACCAACCATGATATCGTATGTTGTTGAGTGGATAAAATCGTTATTATCAATGGTGACATTCGTTATATTTTAATGACTGTTGTTTCATGCATAAAAATAAAAATTCCTGAAAAAAACAAACTAAAGATGATTAATTTTGCTACGATAAAATCGATTACAACCCACAAATAAGGCAAGAAAATGACCGTGCACAAGCAGCGAACATTGGGCATCATCGGTGGTATGAGTTGGGAGAGTAGCGAAAGCTATTATCGGCTGATAAATGAGGGTGTCAAGGATAAGCTGGGTGGCTTACATTCAGCAGATTTATTCATACATAGCGTGGACTTTGCGTTGATTAATAAGCACCAAGAGCAAGATGAATGGGCAGCGCTGGGTGTAATCATGGCCAGCAGTGCGCAGCGTTTGCAAGCCGCTGGCGTACAAGGACTCATGATCGCCTCTAATACAATGCATAAATTACTCGATGATGTGCAAGCCGCGACGCATTTACCCGTTATTCATATCGCTGATGCCACTATTGCCGCCATCAAAAAACAGAATCTGTCTAAAATTGCCTTACTGGGCACTCAGTTTACGATGACGGAAGATTTTTATAGGCAGCGTTTGGTGGATGCAGGGCTTCAAGTATTGATACCAGAGAGTGATGCACGAGCAGAGGTACATCGAATTATCAAAAAAGAGCTGTGCGTCGGTGAATTTAAAGACAGCTCGCGCCAGTATTATCAGCAGGTAATTAAAGATTTAGCAGATCAAGGCGCAGAGGGCGTCATCTTAGGCTGTACAGAAATTGGACTGCTTATTAAACAAGCAGATAGCCCAATTCCAGTATTTGATACCACGGTGATTCATGCAGCGGCATCGGTGGATTTTTTATTAGAGTAGCGCGGACTGATAAAAATATTTAAGCCTATAACGTTTTGACCAAGCGTTCTAGTAACTCAATCGTGCGCTCTTGTCTGACCAAAGCGACGCCTTGTCCTGCCCATAAAGACTGATACTCTGGGTCAAGATTATTGGTCGCATGGCCACGCAAAAATTTGGTCATCGCATTCAATTGTGGATAGGGCGGTAGCTCATGCGCGCTTTCAAAGCGAGCAAAATCACGCAAATAATCATTTAATAAACCACGAGCCTGCTTACCTGAAAACAGTCTCGTTAAGCGTGTCTCAGTACTGCGCTTATCTTCACTAGCATCAAGTAGTGCTTGTTTATAAATATCATTAATACCGCATTTATCTGTGGTCAAAAAAGCCGTTCCGATTTGCGCCAGCTCAGCGCCAGCCGTTTGCACTGCTTTGATATCTTGACCAGTCATGATGCCACCTGCTGCAATTAATGGAATATCGGTACACGCGCGCGTTTGACTAATTAGCGTCAATAATCCCAATGGATCGGTTTCACTTTGCGCGAGCCAGCCACCGCGATGCCCACCCGCTTCGACCCCTTGCACACATACCGCATCAGCACCAATATCGCTCCATGCTTTTGCTTCTAATGGATGATTGGCAGTACCGATGACGCGCGTGCCTAGACCTTGTAGATGCTGAACTTGCTTGGCGCTAATAATACCAAAGGTAAAGCTAGCGACGGCGACTGGATTGTCGTAGAGCACTTGCAGCTGATCTAAAAAGCTTAGCGCTGGGCGTTCAGGTAGCGCACATTCGATATTGTTTTCTTGATAGTAATGACTTAGCCAAGCAGGGATTTCGGTATCAAAGGTCGTGGAGTCCTGCTCAGAGAGCACCATCAGATTGATCATAAAAGGGCGATCAGTGAGCGATTTAATGGTGTCAATATGGCTATGCAAAACCTCTGGCGGCGTCATGCCCGATCCCAATGAACCCAGTCCACCAAAGTTACTCACTGTCGCTGCCAGCTCAGGGATGGTTGCGCCTGCCATCGGTGCTTGCACGATGGGATGGGTCAGATTAAGGGTATTCAGTAAGGTCATGACTGGCGTCCTTTTTGTTTTGTTAGGTTTTTTATCTCACTTACTTTAACAGAGGTAAGCAATGAGTATGTTGGATAGTGTTTATTTAGTTGCTGAATAGGGTGATGGATTTTGACTACGATTTTGTAGTTAAAATATTTGACTACGATTTTGTAGTTAATTATTATGACTATAAACTTGTAGTCATAATTGGATGAGAGATGAGCACAGGAAACATAGCGACAGGCGATAATTACTTTCCAAGACCTGCTGATGAAAAAAACTATGGAGACACTTGTCAGATGGTGCTCATGTTTTATTGCTTGCACCTAGACGGGTGGGAAAGTCTTCACTGATTACTCATATTAAAGATCAGCCTAAATTAGGATACGCTGTTATATATGTTTTCGTACAAGCTTGTGATAACGAGCAGAGTTTTTATCAAAAAATGTTACGTGAAATATATAAGTCCAATCACATAAAAAAATCTGACAAGATAAAGGGCAAACTTGTAGAGTGGGCAAAAAGCATAAATTTTAGCCTATCAGTTAGTCCAGCAAATATTGAAGTTGGGATGAGTAAAGAACAGAGCGTTACCAAAATCATTACTCATGAGATGATTCGAGATGTATTGTATGAGAGTCTGAAATTGAGTGAAGAGACTATCATTATTGCGATTGATGAATTCCCTGATGTACTAGAAAAGATATTTAATGAACAGGGCAAAAAAGGTGTAGAGCAGTTTTTATCTGGTATTCGTGCACTATGTCAAGACCCTGAGTTCAACGAGAAAGTTCAGTTTATCTTAACAGGGTCAATAGGGTTAGACACATTAGCAGAAAAGTTGGCAGTTACTGACTTGATTAATATGCTAGTGACTATGAGTGTTCGTCCTTTTAAAGACGATCGAGCATTAGAATTTATAGAATTTTACATTAATAAGCATTGTTCAGAAGTTATTCTAGATATGGAGACTAAGCAAGCAATTATTGATGAAGTAGGTTGGAATATGCCCTACTATTTAGGGTTGGTATGTGAGCAGCTTATTGAAATTTTTGATGAAGAAGAACGCCAAATCGAACATAACGATGTAAAAGTAGCTATCGATAATTTGTTTAGTCCAGCAATGAAAACCGTCTTTTCTCATTGGCGTGATAGATTAAACCGACTAGAAAAAATTGAGCGTTCTTATGCCCAACAAGTTCTAGACTTGGTAAGCCAAGTAAATAACAGTGTGGTTTATGGCGAGTTATTTAACCTATCACAGCAGGCTGACTTTAAAGACCAAGTGGATAGTAGGTATGTCATTAACTGCCTGCTACACGATGGTTACCTCTATCAACCTGATGATAGTACCTATCAATTTACCTCTCCTCTCCTAAAACGCTGGTGGATTCGTTATGGAAAATAATACGAAAAGTCATTCAGTCTTGCTTTATAACACGCAAAATATAGATGCCCAGCTGTTAAAAGCAGGTTTTAGCATACGTAAAAAAGAGTATCAGCGAATTTGGAAAGATATTCAAAAAGGGTCAATGGCGAAGCCCGAGACACATTATCTTATCCAAGGTGTACGTGGCGCTGGCAAGACAACACTGTTATCACGCCTAGCAAATGAAGTGGGTGAAGATGAAGAGTTAAATAGCTGGTTAATTCCTATTCTACTCAATGAAGAAGAGTATGGCATCTTGTCACTATTCACTTTTTGGTTACGTATTACTGAAAAGCTTGCAGAGCAAAGTGCTGATATATACACGGAACTATTTGAGCAAGTCTCAAGTTTAGATGACAGTGCCGAAATTGCTTGGGAATTGATACAAAGCCATTTAGTTAAAAATAAGCAAAAAATAATCGTCTTCGTTGATAATTTAGGAGAGTTATTTAAAGATTTTGATGACATTGAACATGCACAGCTTCGTGAAGTACTGAGTTTACATCCACACATTCGTCTAATTGGTGGTTCCAGTCAGTTGCTGGAAGCACATTTTGACGGTGCAGCGCCCTTTTATCAATTCTTTAAATTGGTTAATTTAAAACCAATCAGTGAAGACGAAATGCACGAGTTGTTACGCTCTCTGGCGAAACAAACTGGTGAAGAAGCAGTGAAAACGATTGAAGAAATCATTACTGAGCATCCTGAACGTATAGAAGCAGTCAGGCGCTTAACGGATGGTGTACCTCGTACTATCGTACTATTGTTCCAAATCATTATGGAAGGTGCAAAAGAGAGTAGCTATGCTTATTTAGAAGAAACCATAGATAAAACGACACCTTTATATAAACATCGGATGGATGATTTATCACGGCAGCAAAAAGCGATTGTACATGCTATCGCTATGAACTGGGATGCGATGAGTACCAAGGAAATCTCTGAGCAAACTCGTTTGCCAAGCAAGACAGTATCTGCGCAATTGGTAAAGCTACAACAGCAATGGATAGTCGATAAAATTGAGACTAATACCAAGAATCATCTTTACATTATTAGAGAGCGGTTTTTTAATATTTGGTATTTGATGCGCTATGGCAATCAGAATGACAAGCGTCGTGTGTTATGGCTTACAAGATTTTTAGAGAGTTGGTATGATAAGAATGAGTTGAATATAAAGCTGGTTGAAATAGCTATACCTTATATAGATTTAAATGGTGCTGACGGTTTTAAGTTGCAAAGAACTAAAGAGGTATATATAAACGCTTTGCTAGCCAGTGAGCATATAGACGAAACTCTAAAGGCGGGCGTAAATATTTTCTTAAAACCATACTACAGCAACTTAATTAGATCTGAAGAATGGGAGGTTTATAAAGTTAATCTTGAAAACTGTTTTTTAAATATAGAACTTAAAAGATATAAGGATGCAAAACGTAATATTGAAGAAGTACTAAAATTAGATATTGGTTCTGCTCAAAATTTAATAATATTAGAAGTTGTTTATGAGTTTTTTAATGAAGATGAAGAGTTAAAGAACAAAGTAATTTCTAATATTCTTCAAGAATCAGCAAAGTCTTCAATGAGTCGTTTAATGCTATTAGTAAACATAGTTGATATGGATTATGAGAGTTCTAAGAATGTTGGTCGGATAATAGTTAATGAAACAACGTCAGAAGCAAAGCTTGATAGTGCTATATTTATGGCTTTTCAAGCATATATACAATTATGGTTCGACGAATTCAAAGATTTAGAAAGTAGTTTAGAGACACTAAGAAATAACAATCTTGTCTTTGAGGAAGGTGGAATGTTCCTAACTTTATTTGAAAATTTTCTAGTTCTTCTAATTCAGAAGAATCAGTTAGAAATAGCTTATGGACTTATGGATGAATTTATCCATCTAAAAGAGCAGTTTAAACCTATCTACTACGCCCTAGTGTCTCTACTCAAAGATGAACGCCGACAAGAATATCTGCGTATGGGTCCAGAGTTACAAGGAACAGTAGATGAAATATTACAAAATGTCGAAGAGTATCGTGTCAAATATGCTTAGATAAAACAAAGGTCATAACTCAGTTTTAGAGACTAAGTTATGACCTTTTTAATTATTGAGATTTAAGCATCAATTCAACTGCAACGACCCTTTCGCATTCATCAGCAGCTCAACCACATCATCACCGCTAATCACTTCAAAGCGCTTATCAATTGCGGATTCTTCCACGCCGTTATGCTTCATACACGCACCACAAACCAATACTTGACCGCCTTTTTCGATAAAGGCTTCTAGCAATTCGCCAGCAGGTTCAAATGGCGCGCCAATATTGACGTTATCTAAAGCGTTGGGCAATGCCAAATGTACCGCATCTACCATCAATATCACTGAGGCAGAATGACCTTTTTTAAGTGCGACACCTGCCATAGTAAATGCTAAGGTGATTTTGCTTGGATTTGATTCACTATTATCAAATAACGTACCGACATAATCCGTCGTGTTAGCCATATTATTCTCCTTATAAGACTGTTTTAATTAGATAGTATTTAGTTGAGCTGAGTATGATGCTCACTACTATCCTAACATTCAATATATGTATTTATATAATGTATTGTTAGGAAATAGTAGTTATAAGGTTAACTGATTGTGAATAGGTGTTTGTGACTTATGAATAAAGTTAAAAAATAAATGCTAACTTTGCGGTGGCCACGGACGATCAGCATCACTGATGATCCATTCTGCCACATAGCCACTCGGTGGCAACTGCCAATCTGCTTGCCCCAATGAGGCTAGTACACGTGCTGTTTCTATCACCTTACCTTTTTCAGTCACGCCCGTACGCAGTAGAGCAGAGGAGCAAGGTTTGCCCTTTACCCACATCGACTGCTCGATATATATCCAACGCTCATCGAAGCCGACGATATGCGTTTTCATGGTGACTTTATCAAAGGCGCGAATGCGTTTGCGATATTGGATGGTACTGCCAGCGACGACCAAACCCCAACGCTGCTTGAGCAGTTGACGTCCAAGTCCGCTACGCACCGCGAAGTCAGTACGACCCATATCAAAAAGGGTAAGTACGCGACCATTATTCATCTCTAAGAAATTATCAATATCTGTCAGACGACAGCGAAAGCTAATCTCACTCGTATCTTTAAACGTTAAGGTATTGCCTTTTTTGACTTGTAGCGCGGCGTGGGCGATGGTGCTGGCATAACGGATAAAGGGATACATAGTGCAATCTCAAAAGAGTAAAAGGTAAAGTGAGTATTCTTATTTTAGGGCTTATTAGATGTTACACCGATATGATTAAAATAAGCACTGACAGTTTCAGGTATCCAGTTGATATCAAATCTTGATTTTTTATAAAGATGCGGCGATTTGTCTTTATCAGAGCGATAACGAATAAAACCCACATGCCCGCCATGCTCAGTGTCTAAGATAGTGACACTGTTGGACACATCGTTTGGCGTGGCGGTAAAACCAAGGAAAGGGTCGTCTTTGGCACTAATAAGTAACAATGGTTTCGTTACTTTTATCAAATAAGGCAGGGCTGATGAGGCTTGATAGTAGTGATTGTTAGAGCGGTAGCCGTGACGCGGCGCGGTAAAGATATCGTCAAAGTCACTGATGCGATTGACCGCTTTGATCGAGTCGATCTCCTCTTTGCTGATGTCATTGGCTAAGGCTTTTTTGATAATCGGGTTGAGCAAATAAGGGGTGTAGATACGATGGCTCAAAAAGCTGTGCATACTAAGCGCCGCCGATGACATATCGACGGGAGCGGAGATGACCACAGCGCCTTGGCAGATTGCTTTATCACCATATTCGCCCATGTATTTCGCCAAGGCATTACCGCCTAGTGACACCCCAACCGCATAAATATTGGCGTACTGCTGACTTAAATTTTGCAGCGCATGATGCACCTCATCGGTATCACCCGCATTATAAAAAACTCGTCCATTTGCAGGAATGCCGCCACAACTGCGGAAGTGCGCCACCACAAAGTGCCAGCCTTGCGCGTGCATTTGATGCGCCAAAGCACGCGCATAATGGCTGTCGCTACTGCCTTCCATACCGTGGAATAGCACGATTAATGGCGTTTGTTCACGCTCGCTGTTTTCTACGGTGGCGATAGGATGCGCATCATAAAAGTCATAAGCAATATCACTTTCATCCAACGAGTCTTTTTCGACCACACGGCGATAAGTGGGCGCTTTAGGGGCAAAAAACTTAGGAAGGATACTTTGCAGGTGCGGATTGGTCAGCCAAAAGGGTGGTTTAAAAGGCGCTGGAGAGAAGGGTTGGCTCGGTTTTGACGTTGGCGAATTTGAGGTTGGCATATATGAGTCTTATTTTATGTTTATTAAAAATCGTTGTGAATAATCAGAGCTTTATCATACCCATGGCAGTTATCAAAACCAATAAGATTTAGTGAATGCTCAGTGAACGCATGGTTACTCATTTATTTTTTTTCGATTCATCTAATACTCGTCCATCCATCGCCAGACGTTCTTTTAGATGGTCGATATCTGCTTCAGCAATCGTAACAGTCAATGTCACTTGTTTACTATAAGCGACATCATCGATACTGCCATTTAAACTGTCGACCACATAGCGGCATTGTGCTTCGGTCGCAAACTCTGCCAATATCTGCACTTGCGCCATCGGCACATAAGGCAGCAATATCATCTGGTCGACGACTGCTTGCGCTGCGCCTGCATAAGCACGGGTTAGACCGCCAGCACCGAGCTTGATACCACCAAAATAACGCACCACGATGATAATGACGTTACCGATCGCTTTATGCTGCAACACATTTAATATCGGGCGACCTGCCGTACCATTTGGCTCACCATCATCATCAAAACCAGCACTGGTGGTGTTATTGGGGTCACCAATGATATACGCCCAGCAGTGGTGGCGTGCATCGGCATATTGCTCACGTAGTTGTTCCACGTGAAACATTGCCTGCTCACGCGAGGTTACAGGATAAGCGTAAGCAATAAATTCAGATTTCTTAATTTCTAAGCGCGCAGTGACAGCACGTTTTAGCGTTTGATAGCTCATATTTCATCAGGTCTAGGTTGGATATGGTAAACTTGTCTAACTTTCACTGTCGTCCACATTGGGTGCAGTGTTCATTTAATTTTTTATTATAGTACCACTTCTGACCCATGAAGATAGCGGACAAGCTCAGTGCGAGTGCTGATGTCGTTAGCTGCTACGGTAAAGTAGGTATCATCAAACGAATGGTAGGCAATATATGCGTCTAGATAAATTTTTGAGTAAAGCCACTGAGCTATCGCGTAAAGAATCCAAAAAAATTCTGCACGCTGGTGAAGTGACAGTAAATGATCAGGTTATCAAAGACCCAGGCGTCCACGTCGATGTGGTCAATGATGATGTGATTTGGGCAGGCGAGCCATTATCGGTCGCTGCGGGCAGTCGTTATATTCTATTGCATAAGCCTGAAGGCTTTGAATGTACGCTGAAAGTCAAAGAGCATCCAATTGTCACTGAGCTGATTGCGGTGCCAGAGCTTGGTAGTTTGCGCATTGCAGGGCGTCTCGATGTTGATACGACTGGTGCATTACTGATGAGTGATGATGGTAAATGGTTGCACCGTGTCACCAGCCCTAAGCATGAACATGCCAAAATTTATGAGCTGACTTTAGCAGATGCGATGGATGAAGCGGCGCAAGCCAATGCCGTCAAAGAAGTCGCTGAAGGCATTCTTTTAGAAGGCGATCACGAAGAAACAAAACCTGCTGTTCTAGAATTCATTGATGAGACGCATGCACGTTTGACGCTTGAGCAAGGTAAATATCATCAAGTAAAACGCATGATGGGTTACTTTGGTAATAGAGTGGTTGAGCTGCATCGCGCCAGTGTCGGTCATATTACTTTGGAAGGATTAGAGAAAGGCGACAGTCGCTTTTTAACACCTGAAGAAGTGGCTAAGTTCTAAGTTTTTCATCTTGAAATGAACTCGCAAGCACTTCTTTACCATCAGCAGCCACTTCACGTGTGCTGCTTTTTTTGACCGTAGTTTTTGACCATGGTTTTTAACTATAGTTTTTATCAATCACTTTTACCCTGTTATGTCTCGCGTGCACACTGTGTTGCCTATCTCTTAAAGCTCAGTAGCAGTTTTGCAAAATTGAGCCGTTAAACCTTTGCAAAAGTATTCCTTGTGCTAAAGTCTGCCTATCTTTTTTTAATCTATTTTTTTACATAATATCGTTGTCTTTATTAAAATTTGCTATTGTTAGAAACGAGCATTATTAGAAGCGACTATTCTTAAGATTGAGTGTTGTTAAAATTAAAGGTTATTAAAAATCGTTGTTACTGAAACGCGCTGTTATTAAAAGCTGTTTTTGTTAAAACCAGATAGGACTGTCTCTGTGAAATCATCTCTATTAAAATCTGCCAGTTTAATTGGCGCTATGTTATTGGCAACCACCGCTTGTGCCCAGTCTAGTGATACTGCCGCTACTAAACAAAAAGCCAGCCAGAGTACTCAAAATACAAAAGCTGCTGGCACCGTTAGCAAGTCTGTTGACAGTCGCTTGCGCCAATTGCTCACTCAGGCAGGGATCAAAACACAAATCAGCTCTATTGTGCCGTCCAACTTACCCAATATGTATCAAGTCAATTTGGCGGGGCAGTTGCCTTTGCATATCACTGAAGATGGCAAATATGTCATTCAAGGCGAGCTACAAAAGAATCCAAGCAAGCGTGTAGTCACCAAGACACCAGCGCGTAGCACCAGTGCGCAGTCAGGCAAACCTGTCAGTGCGAGTGTTAAAGCTGATATATTGGCAAATATGGATGCGCTGAAAAACATGAGTGCCAAAACGCCGTTCTTTTATACCGCAGTGCCAGGCGTGATTTGGGGTGCGACATTAGAAGGCGTGCCTTTTCTACTATCGGATGATGCACAATATATTACTGATGGCGAGATTTCTGTCATCGAAAATGGTCAATTCATCGGACTCGATGAGCAGTTTGAAAAGCGTAAAAATCAGTCTGTGTTTGCGACTTTAGATGAAAGCCAGCTGATTAATTATCCAGCGACAGGCCCTGAGAGAGCGGTTATTTATGTGGCCAATGATGTCAATTGTCCTTATTGCCGCCGCTTGCATCAACAGCTACCGATGCTTAATGCCAAAGGTGTGACGGTTAAAACCATTGGTTATCCGATATACGAGCAGTCCCCTGAGCAAATGCGTGGCATTTGGTGCCAAGATGACGAGGACAGCCGCCGTAAAGCTTTTGATAAAGCAATGTTGCAGGGTGAGATGACACCTGCACCAGCAAGTTGTACAGCCGATCATGTGACGCCCAATCGTGAAAAAGCAGCAGGGCTTGCGGTGATGGCAACGCCTGCTATCTACCGTGAAGATGGCGTGCTGTTTCAAGCGAGCTTTGAGAGTCCTGAGTTTTTAGAATTTTTGGGTGTGCAGTAGCTCACACAGATGTTTAATCTTGCATAGATGTTTAATAAAGTTATGAATAAAAAATGTATTAAGAGATGATATTCCTTAATATTAATAAAAAAATCGCCACATAATTAATCTATGTGGCGGTTTTTTTATTACCTATAACCGTTAAGGATAGCAAGTCTATTGTGGCAACACGATATCAACGATTTTCCAATCAATTAAGCCGTTACGCTGCATCTCGATGGTGAGCGGATAACCTTTTACCTGACCGCTAATGGTAAAGCAATTAATACCGCAATAGCTTAATTTTGGTTTGTCACTATCAGTTCCTTGGGCAGCTTGCTGTTCGAGCTCATCGGCTTGTTTTTCCATAATTTGCTGCATCTGGTTTTTGACCACGGCATTTATATCACCGCGATTGATAATTAAACTTTGAATCAGGTTTTTTAAGTCCACTTGATTACTGGCGATTGCCCAAGCAGCGGCCAGCTCTTTGGTCGCCGTATTGGCTTGGCCTTGAGTGTTTATCAATTTTTCGATATTTTGCGCCGTGATAGCGCCATCGACTGCCTGCGTGATAAAGCCGTTCGCCGCTTCTTTTAATGGCTCGCCGCCCAACTCAGCAACCAATGGATATTTGGTCATGGTCAGCGCAAATTGATCGGTCAGCTGATTTTGAATACTTGGACGTACTTGTTCGTAGTCAATAGCGGCAGCGATAGTCGCACCATCTTTGGCGTCATAGGCATTTTTAAGCTGATAAGCGCTGTAATAGGGCGAGCCTGCATAGACAGCGACGGCAATGACGATTAATAAAATAATCAGCTTCTTCATAAAAATCAAACCCTTATCGCAGAACAAAAACGTAATGATAGGCAGATTTAACACTGGTGAGTATAAATCTAAAACCCCAAAAATATAGCGATAAATATTAGCATGGCTGAGCCTTTTTAAGGTATGAAAACCTTTGTTCATTCCTTAATAAAACCTTTTTGTATGGCCAAGCGCACTATAGTGGATACTTTCCCTGCCTAAGCGCTTGATAAATCACCATAGCATCTCCATAAATAGCGCAAACTTTTAATAATTGATTTGGCTAAGCAGCATCCCGCCGTATTCGCTTGTAAGATTCATAGCAGTATCACCTCTTTTCTCTCACTATTTATGATGTTTCATGTGAAACCTTTGAGTGCCATAGTGAGTCGTATTAAGGTGGTGGTTGACTAGAACTACTGAATCGACTGTCCGGTGGACTGTAAAGACGATAGGAGAGCCCATGAGTAAGCGCGATTTTTATGAAGTATTAGGTGTGAGCAAGACCGCTGAAAGCAAAGAAATTAAGCGAGCTTACCGCAAGCTGGCTATGAAATATCACCCTGACCGTAACTCTGATGATCCAGATGCTGAGGATAAATTCAAAGAAGCATCCATGGCTTACGAAGTACTAAGCAGCGAAGAGAAGCGCTCTGCTTACGATCGCATGGGTCATTCAGCCTTCGAAAATGGTATGGGCGGCGGCGGCTTTGGCGGTGCAGGTGGTGGCAACTTCCAAGACATTTTCGGTGATATCTTCGGCAACTTTGGCGATATCTTCGGTCAGCAGCGTGGTAGCGGCGGTGGACGTTCGCGCCGTGGTTCTGATTTGCGTTACGTCATTGAGCTGACGCTAGAAGAAGCGGTACGTGGCTGTAAAAAAGAAATCAGTTTCACTGCGCCTGCGCCTTGCGACACGTGCGATGGTAAAGGGGCAAAAAATGCCTCTGATATCGTGACTTGTCAGACCTGTCATGGACAAGGTCAAGTGCGTATGCAGCAAGGATTTTTTGCCGTGCAGCAGGCTTGCCCACATTGTGGCGGCACTGGTAAACAAATCAAAAATCCGTGCTCTGACTGTCACGGTAATGGCGTTAAAGACAAATCACGTACGCTAGAAGTGTCTATCCCAGCGGGTGTTGATGATGGTGATCGCGTCCGTCTAGCAGGCGAAGGTGAAGCGGGCGGCGCGGGCGTCCAAAATGGCGACCTATACGTTGAAGTACGGGTAAAACCGCATAATGTCTTTACCCGTCAGGGGGCGGATCTCTATATGGATGTGCCTGTTAGCATCACCGATGCGGCGCTGGGTAAAGAGGTCGAAATACCAACTCTAGATGGTAAAGTAAAAATTAAGGTTGCAGAAGGCACGCAAAGTGGTAAGTTGCTACGTGTACGCGGCAAAGGCGTGACACCAGTACGCACCACCATGAAAGGTGACTTGATTTGCCGTGTGGTTATCGAAACCCCAGTGAACTTAACTCGCGAGCAAAAAGACCTGTTGCGCCAGTTCCAAGATACGCTCGACGGTGATAGCAAGCATCAGCAGTCGCCACATAAGAAGTCATTCTTTAAAAAGATTGGCGATTTGTTTGACTAACAATGACTATCGCTAAATAATTATAATTAAAGTAAGCCCAGAAGTTTCATGTGAAACATCTGGGCTTTTTCTTGTGTTTATAAAAAACCATTCAGGTGGTGATATTTGCTAAACTTAGCATCATAACATTTAAAACCTTTCTTATTAATATAGAGCTTTTAGGATAAAAATATGAGCCAACAGATAACAGCGCAAGAAAATACAAATAAACAAGCCATCAAAGTCGGGGTTATTGGTGCTGGTGGTCGTATGGGGCGTATGCTAATAGAGGCAGTACAAGACAACTCGCAAACGACATTAAGCGCCGCGATAGAACGTCAAGGATCAAGCCTTGTCGGCGCCGATGCTGGCGAAGTCGCCGCTATCGGTCGCTTAGAGGTGCAGATTGTCGATGATTTAAAAGCCGTCATTAATGACATCGATGTACTGATTGACTTTAGCTTGCCTGATGCCACTGAGCAAAATATGCAGATTTGCGCGGCAAACAATGTCGCGATGGTTATTGGGACGACAGGGTTCAATGAGCAGCAAGAGCAAGTATTGGCAAAAGCCAGCGAGAAAATTGCGATTGTCTATGCTGGTAACTATTCAACAGGTGTTAATCTGTCATTGAAATTGCTCAACATGGCAGCGAAGGCATTTGGCGAGGATGCCGATGTAGAAGTCATCGAAGCCCATCATAAGCATAAAATCGATGCGCCATCAGGCACAGCATATATGATGGCAGAAGCCGTGGCAGAAGCTCGTGGACAGAATCTAAAAGACGTCGCTGTTTATGGCCGCGAAGGACAAACGGGCGAACGCAAAGCAGGTACTATTGGTATTCATGCCATTCGCGGCGGTGAAATCATTGGCGATCATACCGTGATGTTTATTGCCGATGGTGAGGTGGTTGAAATTACCCATCGTGCCCGCGCGCGTATGACTTTTGCCGCGGGTGCTGTACGTGCCGCTACTTGGGTTATCAAACAAGAGGTTGGGCAATATAATATGCAGGATGTGTTGGGTTTAAATGATTAGTTTTTGAGCAAGTAAGGTTTGAGTGATTAATGTTTCTTGCTTGCTGTTTGGTGGCTGCTGAGGACGGCTTATTGATAAAGCGAAATGATTATTAGGAGTTAGACATGGATAAGTTTAGCAAGAATCTAATAGTGGGTTTTAGTCGCACTGTGGCTGTTGTCAGGGGTGCCAGAAGCATCAAAGCTGCCAACATCGTCACGACACTCAAATCTAGCAACAGCACGTTTTACGCTAGCCAAATAGCATTTGCCCTAAGTTTGACGGTAGTGCCAATAGTCGCACAAGCTGCGACTTTTCAAACCTACGTCATTCATACCTATGGTGGCGATGCATTATTGCCGTCAGTTCGTCAGCAACTAAATAATAGTCGTGACGGCGGTACAGTTACTACCTATCAAGACAAGTTAGTGTTGCATACGACAGCCGCTAACTATCAGGCGGTACAGCAGTTATTGACTCAGATTGACGGTCAGCCACAGGCATTGACGGTCGCTGTGCGTGTTGGCAACAATAGCAGCGTCCAAGGTAATATTCAGCAAGGGCAGGTCATTATTAGCAATAGTGGTATTCAAGGGTCAGGGATTATTCATCAGAGCAATAGCCAACAGCAAACAAATAATTTATACCAAGTACAAACCTTGTCAGGTAGTGCCGCCAGCATCAGTACAGGGACGCTTTATGCGCTGAATCAAACCTACGATGTAAATAGTTATACAAATTATAAAAGTCCCTCAGTACAGATTGTCATTCAGCAGCAGGTATTGTTACCAACGACGCAAGGCATCACGGTTACGCCAAGATTATTACCGACTGGTCAAGTCGAAGTAACATTGTCACAAGTTGAAGAAAAACTCGCACGCTCCTATTCAACTTCTCAGAAAAATAGTAATCATGCCATTCAAGGTCAACGATTAGACACGACCATTATCATCCCACGTGGACAATGGGTAACTATCGGACAAATCTCTCAAAGTAGCCAAAATCAACGCGCAAGTGATGGTAGCAATCGTGCCATTGATAGTACTAAAAACACACCAATTTGGATAATGGTGCAGTAGTCTTGCATTCACTTATATTGTTTTTGGCATAAAAAAGCGCGATACTGTGATGAGCAGTATCGCGCTTTTTTATCGACAATAATCTATTACAGATTAGTCAACGTAGATCACTTCTAACGGTGGAAAACCATTGAACTCAATAGATGAGTATGAGTTAGTATACGCACCCGTGGTCAACCAAAATATTTTATCACCAATCTCTAGTTCCTCTGGCAATTGATAGCCCGCTTCTTCATACATGATATCGGTTGAATCACAAGTAGGACCGGCCAGTACCACAGTGCCTTTGCTGGTTGACGTTTCCATCTTAGGCGTATAAACCGGATACTTGATGGCCTCTCCCAAAGTCTCGATTAAGCCTTGGAATAAGCCCACATCGGTATACACCCAACGCGTTAAATCCGTGTGCGACTTACGCGAGATAAGCACCACATCACTGACCAATACACCTGAGCCGCCAACCAATGAACGACCTGGCTCAAGGATAATCTCAGGCATGTCCTCTTCACTATAGTCGTCTGTCAAATAACGAGTAATCTCTTCAGCGTAGACTTTTATAGGGTTCACTTCACTGATATAGTTGGCTGGAAAGCCGCCACCCAAATTGATCATTTGTAGCTTAATATCTTCTTCGTTTTTCATCCAGTCAAACATATATTTGACCTTGGCTAGCGCATCATCCCAAGCGGCAACGTCTTTTTGCTGACTACCGACGTGGAACGAGATGCCATAAGGCACTAGACCCAAATCACGAGCTTGAATCAACAGCTCAATCGCCATATTAGGATGACAACCAAACTTACGAGACAATGGCCATTCAGCGGTCTCAGAGCCTTGTACTAAGATACGCACAAAGATTTTTGAACCAGGGGCGTGCTTGGCAATATTTTTTAGATCCGCTTCTGAGTCGGTCGCATACAAGTCAATACCTTTTTCAAAGGCGTATTTGACGTGCTCCGCTTTTTTGATGGTATTGCCATAAGAGATACGCGATGGCTCAACGCCGCAGTCTAGTACGCGATCAAGCTCATAGATGGAGGCACAATCAAAGTTTGAACCAAGATCAGCAAGCAAGTTAATCACTTCAACAGCAGGACTGGCCTTCATTGCATAATGGATTTTAGCATTGGGAAAAAACCCAACCATTTCATGATATTTGGTTTTGATACGGCTAAGGTCCACGACCAAAAATGGCGTCTCGCGACCTTCAGCAGCTTGAGTGAATTTCTGCCAGCCGGCAGGGTCAAAATATTGGTCAATTTTGATCATGGTCATGGTAGGGAACCTTTAATAAAGACAGTAGGTGTTAAAGAGTAAATGCTCGCATCACGTCATTGTCATCTCACATTAGTGTCATCACGCATCTCACAGGTAATGAAACCTTGCGTTCATGCTGATTAAATGACGTAAAAATAGCTTATAGGATGAATGGACTAAGAATGGCTGGGCTGTGGCTGTTTATCCACCATTTGTTCGCCTTGTTTTTCGCGTATTTTAACGATTTTACGCACTTTATCGCGAGCACGAGTCTGCTTGAGACGTGATAAATAATCGACGAATATGACCCCATTTAAATGATCCATTTCATGTTGGATGCATACCGCGAGTAAGCCTTCTACTTCTTCATCGATTTTTTGACCATTCTCATCTAAGGCTTCAATACGCACTTTGTTCGGGCGCTCAACACTGTCATAGACTTCAGGTACGGACAAACAACCTTCTTCATAGGGCTGTTTCTCTTCTACCAATGGTGTCACCTTTGGGTTGATAAAAACTCTAGGGCTATTTTTATCTTCGGACAGATCCATGACGATGAGCTGAATATGGCGATCCACTTGGCTTGCCGCCAAACCGATACCTTGTGCCTCATACATCGTCTCAATCATATCAGCGATTAAGGTTTTGATTTCAGCAGTCACTTCCTTAACAGGCGTAGCAATAGTACGCAGGCGCGGGTCTGGGTAATTTAAAATAGGGAGTAAAGCCATAACGCTCACCTCAATGATAGGGATAAAATAGGGTTGATATTATAGGATAAATGGGGACAAAAGTAATGCTTATCAATACTTTCGCACAATTATTGCTTTTTATCATCGTAAAAAATCAAGGAGGTCGCTTTTATTATAGGCATAAAAAAGCCCTGCAATTCGCAAGGCTTTTTGATTTATATAAGCTAGATTAGATGTAATCTGACTTGCATAAGTAGAGCTGCTTTTTAGTAAATTGAGTTTAGTAAATCAAATCACTTCTGAGTCATTAAAGTCACTTGGGGCAGCTAAAACATCTGACCAAAAGTGCAAAGTTATACGCCACGTTTGCTCATAATCATCTCGTAGATAAATAACAGGATGATCGCACCTATTACTGAGAATATCAAACCAGTAAATCCGCCATCAGCATTTATACCGATGAGACCAGCTAAGAAGCCACCTAATAAAGCACCGACGATACCCAATACAATCGTCATTATCCAGCCCATCGGGTCGCTACCTGGCTTGATGGCTCGTGCCAATAAACCTGCAACCAGACCTACAATAATCATCCAAATAAAGCTCATATTATTCTCCTAATTTATTATCATTTATAATAGTTAATCAATTTTGATAAGCTCATTGTAAGCACTGTATAGACGTAAAGGTAAGCGCGAAATGTTACCAGTGTATGAGCTATGTGAGGAAAATCGTAGATTTGCTAATATGCAGGTAGAATAGGTAAATGAAAGGTTACAAAGGTAGTGAAGTCGAAAACGCCGTTTATATATTAAAGCATTTTTGGATATCGACGCTCCCTAGGGCGTGTCCCTAATCTGTAAAAGTAAGTATAAAGGCTTTAAAATAAAGAGACTATTTCAAACAGGGCTCTCTAAATTATGGCAAGAACAGTGCTC
>LIQB01000009.1 GCA_001411745.2 Psychrobacter glacincola | reverse complement strand
GGTTTCAGTGAACTCAGTGAATGGTCAGAAGCAGCTGGTATTAAATCATACAGGTCTGACGCTAATACCACTGTGGGCTGTTAAGGATGAATTGGCGAACGGGTCATTGGTTCAAGTCATGCCAGATCATATTTTTAGTCCCTATGAAGAGCTTAGTGCTACTTACGCTATTTATTTGAAGCGAGATATGATCTCACCAAAAACACGCGTTTTTTTAGATTTTTTGGTAGAGCACATGATAGCGATTTGAGTTTGGGTCTACAGCTTGATCGCACAAATTGTTGTAGTCAACAACTTATAAATACACTTTCATGAATATTGATGTTCTTAAAGACCGAGTATGAATAGTTTATGAAAAAATAGGAGCGCGCCCAATCCGCAGATTATTTCATATACGATATAGGCCTAGGCACTCATGACTTGATGAATGCTTCTAAATTTAAAATGACTTATTATTCTTAAATATGAGCCTATGGAGCTTTTATGACATCTAAATTATTTATCAGTGGCTCAATTATGCTTGCCCTCGCTGGAATGTTTGGGCTGATGGAAAGTTTATTTTATGGTGGCATTGCTTCTGATGGCGTGCTCCAAGAAAGCTTGTTTTTACCTCTGACTTTTATTTTTTTAGCCTTAGCAGTAATTCTTTATTGCTTATCACTAATCATGCAGGTAAAAACAAGCGTGACAGGTACTCACATGAACTAAATGCTTATTCCGCAACCACATTATCAACCAGCGTCATCTCTTCGCCCGCCTTAAACGTCAGAGCATGAACACTGGATCTGACGTTTTTATTTTGGTCGGTTTCTGTTGGGGGGGCTGACGTTTGGTGACAAAAATGGATATGATGAATATCAAATCAAAAGTAACTCTCTTTAACCTTAAAATATTAACGTTATGTATACTGTGAAGTACATCACTACTATCTCAACAATCCAAACTATTGGTGTCATTGGCACACAGCCGAAGATTCAAGTCCTCACTAGGGTACCGAACCAGTGAGAGCACCTGATTGGTCCGCTATAGGTATAGAGTATCGAACATTCTTACTTTTTAGAGTAACTCAGCTGCTTGTAATGCTATCTCTTTAACATCTAAGCTAAGAGCTAAATCTGTATTGATCAAATCTTCAATATCGAAAAAATCTAGCTTCTAGGGCATCATCACCTGCTAGAGGATCACCAGAAACCCAAATACAAAGTACGGCTACAAGAACAAAATGCTGGCGAAGCTTATCACTACTATCAAAGTCAAACGCGTCTACAGCGTAAAATATCTTGAAAGCATTTGATACAATGCTTGTCTCTTCATAAAGTTCACGAACAGCAGCATCTTTAATAGCTTCCCCATGTTCAATTTTACCACCGGGAAAACCCCATCGACTTTGATACAATGCTTGTCTCTTCATAAAGTTCACGAACAGCAGCATCTTTAATAGCTTCCCCATGTTCAATTTTACCACCGGGAAAACCCCATCGACCTACATCGGGTGGGTTAGCACGGCGTACTAAAAGCACCTTTTCATCTTTAAAAAGCACTCCAATAGTAGCTACTATTGGACGTAAGTTCTGTGGTTCGTATTGTATTATAGGTTCATTACATAGTTTATTAGACATAAAGACTCAATTGAGAATAGGACATAGAGGATAGCTGAATATTCAGGTCCTCACTAGGGAGCCGCATCTTCAGAATGTGATGAATATCTTTGTTGACAATAGTTATCACTAACATTACTATTCAATATTCTAAATAAACATACGTTCATTTATTAGGATTTTTGATGCGGAAATTTGTCCTAGATTACCCAAAAGGAAGTTACCGCAAGCTTTTTATTGTGGCTTTAATCCTAAGTTTTGGTTTTTTCATACACTCTTTGATAGATAGAGATATACCGAACATCTTAATATGGCTAGGAGTATTTTTAGTCGAAAAAAAGATACTCTATAAGTGATGATGATTTTATAAGTCATTACAATAGTAGCTCTATTATGCACGATAACAACAAGGGTAAAACTTGGCATAAATCGCCAAGACAGGTGTGGTTTGATTTTTATCGTCAATCTGCGTAACTAAAATCTCCCAAGTTTATGTGTACGGATTTGACGGCAGGGGTCAGAACGCTTAGTATTGAAGTAAGCCTCCTCCATTAAAGAGTGTCAATTTTATTGTAGAACCACTTAATTTAGTCGATAATAATCCATTAAAAAAATAATTGTGTTTATATTTATAACCAGATTTTTTTACCTCATTTTATATGAAGTCTAATTTATTGATATCTTTTACAGGAAAAGCTCAATGTCTAACTTCAGATTGGCAGTAGCAGGGTTTACGACACTTATATTTATGAGTATAGGTTGCAGCAATAAAGAGTCTAATAGCGTTAATGAAGTCAAAGAAAACCCATCAGAAACCATAATAAAGCAAATTCCAGAAGAGGTAGAAGTACGTGGAATCTTTAAAAGAAGCTTTGAGATACATGAGCTAGATGCGAATGGCAAAGTCTACTATGTGGCAGATCCCAAACAGCTTTTAATGGAAGACTCAAATAAAATTGATCAAGACGGCTATTACAAGTTGTTTGAAACTTGCGTGGTTGGAGTGATCGGTTCTGAAGGTGATTACGGACCTACTGGTAAGTATGAAAACGAAATTACGGTTAGCAAAATCTGTGTATAAAGGAAGGTACAGCTATTCTGAAATACAATCTATAGCTAAGTGCTCGCGTCATCTGATAGCTGTTATAGCTAAAGAAGTGAAGTAATACTCAAATACTCAAATACTCAAATACTCAAATACTCAAATACTCAAATACTCAAAATTATTTTGAACATCTGTAATAATATTTGTCAAATAACAATTTTCTGTTATCACTAATTCTCTTAATCCAACCCATTTTAAGTATTTTATTAATTGAGATAGATACCTCACTGGCTGGTTTCCTTGGGTTGTAAGCAAACTTTTTTCTACACTGAATAAATATAGTTATTGACAATGATTATTACTAGCATTACTATTACTTTTTTTAATAAACAACTGTGTATTTCTATGATTCGCTATATCATATTTATTGTATTTCTTGCTAATAGCCACTGATTTGTCATTAACAAAACATGATGAAGTAAAAATTTTACGAGAAGCTTAGGTAACATAAGGGATAAATTTTTAACGTCAAAGGGTTTACTATAGTCGGTTCAATATAATTTGGATACGAGGAAGCCGAGTGGAAGTACTATAAATATTAGACTGAGCGAGACTAACACCGTACCCAATTTATAGAGGATTGACTATAAGTTGTCTGAAGTACAGTTATCAAAAATTATTTTTAATTTAACTATTGGCTTTCTGTAAACTAATCCAGAAATAAAAAATATGATCTATATCTAGTGTAAATAGAATCTTAATTATTTAAACCACCTATTAGAATTGTGAATTTTTTGAATGATATTATTTTTTATAAAATACTTTATTTATAATAGGAGGTGTTATCTTTTTAATTTTCGAAATTATATTTATTATTAGCTAATTATTAAAAAATTGGCTGTTGTATCATTATTTAATGGAGATAAAAATGAGAGAGCTAGACATTAGAGAAATAACAATTGTATCAGGTGGAGGGAATGCACTGGATACTCTCAATGGCGTCATAATGGGAGGAGGTGCTGGTGGCGCTACCGGAGCGGCACTTGTAACATCTGGAATAGTTAGAGGTGCTGTAACAGGATCGAGAGCAGGTGTATACGGTGCTGCTGCTGGTGCAGTTGTTGGCGGTGTAGCTGGTGGTTACGATTGGTATCAAGACAGTAAAAAAGATGGTTCAGGATATGGTGACGGTTGTGATTACTGATAAAAAATTTTTACGTTTTGCGATAGCCTTATTCTATTTTATATTCATAGTCTTACTTCTAATAGTAGGTATGTCTATTTACGAATATATACTAGGTAAAGAGAAATTAGGGGCTAATGCTGAAATATCACTTATAGCAATATTAACCTTAATTATCATAAAAAGAGAAATACAGTTAACAAAATACAAGATGGGGAAAATGCCACTTAAAAATCCTTTATAAATAAGCTAACGTGGATAAAATAGATATACAACTCTATAGGGTTGTATATCTTTACCACAGATAATATATATCTTTGTATATTTATAATGGGTTAAGGGTTTTTATTATAAGAGCACCTTGTGTTTAAAGGAATTAAACAAATGAAAATTAAATTTAATATTGAACAATCTGAATTTGAATTAAATTATTTATACAAAAAGCCTTTCTTATTTAAGAATGCAGCAGAAGATATAGATTTTAGCTGGGATTATGTAAATGAAGTATATAGTCGTGCTGATGTATCTGATGAAAAATTTAAGTTGATGAGTGGATACGAAGTACCAAAAAATAAATACGTTGAAACTTATGACAACCTTGGTAGGACGGAGTTTCGTATGGTTCGTCCAGTGTTGTATGACTATCTAAGAGATGGTGCGACACTGGTATATAACCGCATTACTAATGAGCCAAAAATAGACCGAATTAGCAAGAAAATTGCGAACTTTGCTAATGCTCATGTTGTTACTAGTGGTTATGCAGCTTTTAGTAGCAAATCATCTTACATGGCTCATTGGGATACTAGAGACGTTTTTGCGGTGCAGCTAATTGGAAGAAAACGGTGGATATTAAAAGCACCAAATTTTGAGTTACCTTTATATATGCAGCAAACAAAAAACTTCAAAAATATCAAAGAACCTGAAGAAGTATATATGGATGTTGTTTTAGAGGCTGGAGATATACTTTATGTTCCTCGAGGTTGGTGGCATAATCCACTACCTATAGGAGAAGAGACGTTCCATCTAGCAGTTGGTACTTTCGCTCCTACTGGATTTGAGTATATGAATTGGCTGCTAAAGCATACCCCAAATATATTAGGATGTCGTCGTAACTTTAGTTCATTTGATGAAGATAAACAGACACTAAAAGAAATTTCTGAGGAATTTTCGAAAATTTTGAATGATAAATCCTATTATGAAGAGTTTCTAACTCAATACATAGGTAATCAAAGATTACCTACACAAATATCATTAGATGTCTTAGGGAATAATAGCTTAAATTCGCTACATATAGATACAAAAGTAATTGTAAACACTAACCTCTTGTATTTTTCTGAAGAAAATTTCGTAGTAATTAATGGAAATAAAATAACTATTGATCATATTAGTGAAAAGTTAGTAAGGTTTTTATTCAAAAGAGCCATTGTATCTGTTAAAGATATTTTGGCAGAGTTCAATAATTACGAGAAGGATAAGATTGATAGTCTATTATTTGGTTTAGCATTAAACGATGTTATTTCTATAGTAAAATAATTTATTTAGTTAGTTAATAGAAATTAATCTTATCGCTAGTCAACCTGCTAAGAATGAACCATGTCCAATAATAAAAGCATTTTCCGGGAAGAAGTTTTAGAGTCAAAAAGTCAGAAATGGGCAGGTAATGTTATTTTAACTCGTCCCTTTAGCTTTACCTTCTTAACTTTATGCTCATTAGCTGTAGGTTTGGTTATTATTATTTTTATCTTTTTTGGAAGTTATACCAAGCGTAATACGGTTCAAGGTCAGTTGGTTCCAAAGGACGGTTTAATACAAGTTTATAGTAGCTCTCAAGGTCTTGTGAGCGAACAGCTAGCTACCGAAGGTCAGATAGTTGAAAAAGATGATGCGCTTTACAGTATTTCAACTATTAGATATGACAATGAAGGGAGTACCTCAGCAGCAATAGATAAAGAGCTAGAAAATAAGGCTGCTGCTCTTGACATAGAAAAGTATCAAATTAATAAAGCTCATGAACTTCAGGTTCAAATCTATCTTATGCAAAAATCGAGATTAGAAGATGATTTAAATCAAGTAGCAGCATCAATAAAAATTCAAGAAGAAGAAATAGAAAAAGCAAAAAGGGTGCTTGATAATTACAGTTCTATCATAGGGATTGGTGCTGTATCTAGGGAAGATTTTGACTCAAAAAATATGGAATACCTTCTAACACTTGAAAAAAAAGATAGTTTGAAAACAAACAAGTCTTCACTAGAAAAACAAATCAATGAACAGCTATATACAGTAGAAAAGCTTCAACATGAGCATAAAAATCAATTATCACAGCTTGATAGGCTATCATACGATAATGAACAACAATCAGTAGAAGTAAAGGCAAGCGATAGCTCAGTTATACGAGCTTCACAACCTGGTGTAGTAAGTAGTGTATATGCTCAAACTGGACAATATATAGACACTTCTAAACCGCTGATGACTATTCTGCCTCGAAACAATGTATTGATTGCGCAGCTATATGTGCCAGATCGTGCTATTGGTTTTATAGAGATTGGTGATCTGGTTCTATTACGTTATCAGGCATATCCTTATCAAAAGTTTGGGCATGCTAAAGCTAGAGTCAGTTCAATTGCAAGAACAGCCGTCGCTGCTCAAAATATTCCTAGCATTGGCACGGTATCTTTACAGGAGCAAGTGAATAATGAACCTATGTACTTAGTGCAAGTTGAACTAAGCTACCAAAATATTAAGGCGTACGGTAAGTATTTGCCACTACAAGTAGGTATGACTTTGGAAGCAGATATATTACAAGAACGTCGCAAACTCTATGAATGGGTATTAGAGCCAATATACAGTATAACTGGAAAAATTTAGTATCGTGACAAATAATAGTTATCTAAAATCGCTATCCTTCGGTCTTACTAGACGTACTAAGATCATCCTACAAACCGAATCCTCAGAGTGTGGTCTTGCATGTCTAGCTATGATAGCCAGTTACCATGGTTACTATACTGACCTATTTACTCTAAGGCAAAAACATCCCATTTCGCAAAAAGGCGCAACACTTCAAAGAATCATTGGCATTGCAAATAGTATTGATTTAAAAACTCGACCGGTAAGATTAGATTTAGAGGAATTAAATCAGTTAAGACTACCTTGTATTTTACACTGGGATATGAACCATTTTGTTGTCTTAACTTCTGTTTCAGCAAGGAAAATAACAGTTTTGGATCCTGCGTTGGGTGAGAGAATTGTAAGTATAAAAGATGCTTCAAAATACTTTACAGGTGTCGCTTTAGAGTTGTGGACAAATGCAAATTTTGAACAAAGAACAGAAAAAACAACTATTAATATATTCCGACTTTTTGGAGGTATAAAAGGAATATGGCTTTCTCTAAGTCAGGTTTTTATTTTAGCATTAGTCTTAGAACTGTTCTCTTTAATTACACCACTTTTTATGCAGTGGGTTATAGATCATGTGATCTTATCTGCTGATATCAATTTATTGACAACTCTAGTTATCGGCTTTGGCTTGTTAATGTTACTAAATAATAGTATTGGCTTACTCCAGTCATGGATCGGAATGTACTTATCGACGACTCTAAACGTGCAATGGAAATCAAATATATTCAGTCATTTACTGCACCTACCAACTACATATTTCCAAAAACGCCATTTAGGAGATGTTGTTTCTAGATTTAGTTCCATAGATGCTATTCAATCAACATTAACCACGACCTTTTTGACCGCTATCTTAGATGGCTTAATGACAATTTTTACGCTTACTTTAATGTTTATATATAGTCCATCACTATCAATCGTAGTCATTATATCCTTGATAATTTATGCAACTATGAGATGGATTTGGTATATACCTTTACAGAGGGCTACAGAAGAACAAATTGTACATGCTGCCCAGCAATCTACACACTTTATGGAAAGCATGAGGGGTATCAAAGCAATTAAGCGTTATGATAAGCAAGAGTATAGACAATCAAGTTGGTTGGCATTATTTGTCAATCAAGTTAATGCTGGATTGACAACCCAAAAACTGAATTTACTATTTCAGTTTGCAAATGGAGTAATTTTTGGCTTAGAAAATCTAATTGTCATTTATTTAGGAGCAAGCTTTGTTATTGAAGGAGAGTTTACTGTTGGTGTGTTAATCGCCTTTCTAGCTTATAAATCTCAATTTGGTAGTCGCGTCAGCTCTCTAATCGACAAATATGTTGAGTTGAAAATGTTAAACATCCATGGAGAAAGGCTAGCTGATATCGTTCTACAAGACCAAGAACGTTCACAATATCTACCGAAATTAAACTCAATAGAACTTGAAGAGGTTACTTCAGATATTAAAGTGAATAATATTAGCTTTAAGTACTCAGAAGATGAGGATTATATTTTAAAAGATGTATCTCTATACATCAAAGATAAAGAATCTGTCGCGATAGTTGGAGAGACTGGTTGCGGCAAGAGTACTTTGATGAGTTTGATGATAGGTGAACTAAAACCCACCTCTGGCGAGATACTTATTGCAGGAAAAAATGTTAAAAATATAGCAGAATTAAATTCAAGAAAGTTAATTGCCTGTGTTGCACAAGATGATGTACTGTTCGCAGGTTCATTGTTAGAAAATATTAGCTTTTTTGATGAAAATGTAGATATGCTTTGGGTAGTTCAATGTGCAAAATTAGCATCCATTCATGATGAAATTATGAGTATGCCAATGGGATATCAAACATTAATTGGTGATATGGGTAGCATACTCTCAGGGGGACAAAAGCAGAGGATTTTCATAGCAAGAGCTTTTTACCAAAAGCCTAAGATTTTATTTCTAGATGAAGCAACTAGTCATTTAGATGTTGAAACTGAGAGAACAATTAACAAGACTATCGAGAATTTAAATATTACAAGAGTCTTTATAGCTCATAGACCTGAAACTATTAACTCAGCTGACAGAGTAATATCTCTAAAGAAAAACCTAAGTTAGTAAAAATAATCCACGCTTGATCCTTGCTGTCAAATCCGTACGAACAAACTTGGGTTATTTTGATTAGGCGGCTTAACAATAATGCCTGTTGTTCCTATAAAAATACAGAATGTAATGGAAGGTCAGAAAGTCTCTGTTGCAAGTGGGAAGACTTTATATTTATCTCCTGATAAAAAAGATATAATTATCGTTGAACCAAATAACCCGTTAGGAGGAACAATTTTCCAAATAATAAGAATAGACTTCTTGCAAAAGTCATAAACCAAGCTCTAAATTAACAACACTGGCGAATAGCTTCATTCTAAGATCATAACGCTGACGACGGTTGCGATACTTATGAGCCACGATTTTGAACAACTTGATTAAGCCTATTTTGTGCTCAACCATAATACGAAACTTAGCCAGATAGTGATTGGCTTGTTTGCAGAGCGCTAACAGCTGACCACCACGTGGCTTTTTAAAGGGGGTGAAGCTTTGTTCATGTAACTTTGCAATGCCCTGATAGCCACTATCGGCTAATAGTTTAGTGTCACAAGGAAGCCAGTCAGGACAAGTATCTTTATACAGCTTAAAATCGTGCACTGATCCTTTGGACGTTTGAATATCTAATATTAAGCCTGTTTTCCAGTGGACGATCACTTGCGCTTTTAAGGTGTGTTGTTTCTTCTTGCCGCTGTAGTACTCTCTTTGGTTTTTTTTGGACGCTCAATTAGGGTTTCAGTGGCATCGACGATGACGACTGTCCAATTAATATCGTCATCGACTCTACTAGGCAGCTTTTTAGGCAGTTCAAACTTGCCTGAATCAATAAGAACATCTTCTACTTTACGAATGATACGACTGGCAGACGACTCATGAATGCCAAAGTCCATACTGATGTGGTACAGCGTTCGATACTCACGCCAATAAGTAAGTGCTAGTAGTATTTGTTCTTCAAGACTAAGCACGCTTGGTCTACCTGATTTAGTCTTTTGTGCTTCACATTGCTGCATAGCATCCAGCATTTCATGGAAGGTCGCTTTATGAATGCCTGTATAGCGTTTAAAGCCTGCATCATTTTTTTTGAGTAGCTTATCTATGTTTGGCATGGTTTGTAGTGGTCAACTAATTTAGGACACCTGATAAGAGGTTTTGGTTAAAGTAGCGTTTCTCTTTTTCTAGCGGTGTTAAATAATCATTAAAACGATGCGGTCTTACGATCTGATAATAGCCCCAGATATAATCAGCAATGGCGCTTTTAGCATCATCGATATTCTCATAACCACCTTTTGGCATCCACTCCGTCTTAAAGCTTCTAAAGAATCGTTCTGTTGGGGCATTATCCCAACAGTTTCCGCGACGGCTCATACTTTGCGTCATGCCATTACAACTGGCCACGGATTCAGCGAATGTCTTACTGGTGTAATGGGTTCCCTGATCGGAATGAAACAGCACGCCACTGGGTTTGAGCCTAGTGTGATACGCCATCTGTAGGGCTTTGGTTGTCAGCACGCTATCAGGGGAATCTGATACAGCAAAGCCCACCACACGCCGAGCATATAAATCTAATACCACAGCTAGATAGCACCAGCCGCCTTTAATACGAACATAAGTGACATCGCCCGTCCAGACTTGATTGGGCGCTGTTGAGCTAAAGTTTCTATTTAAGATATTGTGATGCGTTTTATGCGCCTCGTCAGCATGCTTATATTTATGCGTCTTCAATTGACAGCTTTTAAGCCCCATCTGCGCCATAAGTTTACCTACCATATAGCGTGATAGCTTGATGTTGTGTTCATTCATTATTATGGCGGCAATGCTACGAGCGCCTGCTGAGCGCTTTGAGTCGTTAAATATTTGGCGTATTAAGGCTTTGGTTTTGACAGTGTCAAGGCTAATTGACTTGGGCTTTAGTCCATAATAGTAGCTGCTCTTCATCACGCCAAACAGCTTGCACAGAAGGCTTTTACTTATCCGTCTGTCTTGCTCTGCAAGCTGACTGATTAGCGATAGCCGTTCAGGCTGTCCAAGGCTAGCAGAGCGGAAGCCTTTTTTAAGATGTCACGCTCCATCCTTAAACGCTTATTCTCTTTACGCAATTCTTGAAGCTCACGCTGCTCATCCGTTATGACATTGCCAACTTTAGGTGCTTGGCCAGTCATTTCTTGACGGTACTGACTCAGCCATTTCTGCAGAGTGGATTTGCCTATTCCTAAAGAATCGGCCACGTCAGGTATTTTACGCTTATGATCAACGATTAAGCTGATCGCTTCTAATTTGAATTCTCGGGTATATTGATTGCGTTTGGTGGTCATACTGTTTGCCTCTTTAGGTTAGTATAAACCTCTTATGCGCTGTCCAAGTTTATTATGCCACTACATTATCAGGTGTCCTAAATTAGTTGACCACTACAAGCAGATGGCTGGTAGCATGAAAAGCTTCGATGACATTAAAGACTTTCAAAAGCAGCTCATGCAATCCTTCATCGACACTGCCCTTGAAGCTGGGATGGAAGACCATCTCGGCTACCCCAAGCATGAAAAGGCGGATAAGCCTAACAAGCGCAACGGGCACACTAAAAAGACCGTCCGCAGTGACACAGGCGATCTTGAGATATCTACCCCAAGAGACCGTGATGGTGACTTTGAACCTACACTCGTGCGCAAGCATCAAACCCGTATTAGTGGCCTTGATGACAAAATCATATTTCTTTACGCCAAGGGTCAAACCACCACCGAGATTGTAGAGAGCATTAAAGAGCTCTACGATGTCGACATCTCAAGCTCTCTTATCTCAAGAGTCACCGACAACATCTTAGAGCACATCACCGCTTGGCAGAACAGCCCCCTTAGTAGCATCTATCTTATCGTCTCTCAAAATGCATTTTTGAGGCTAAAGGATAATCGGTACTATTTAAAGAAGGCATAGACATATTAGACGTAATCCTCACTAGTTCTGTATCGCCAGTAAGCTTACCTGCCGGACTGTCACACTCAAACCAGATTTTTCTTTATAGATTAGCCTTATCCGTTTATAAAAAAATCATTTTGGGTGGTTGATGCATTAAGAAGTTTTGGTGAGATATATTCCAAGCGTAAGCGCCTGCTAAGGTAAAAACAAGATAATCTCCGATATGCAGCGCGTCAATCCATTGGTCTTTTGCCAGTATGTCTTTGGGTGTACAAAGCTGACCGACAAGGGTTGCCCTAGTGCCCGTAATGGCAGCTTGCGCTATCAGATTTTCTGGTGGTTCGGCTACCATTGTATGGCTCATGCGGCGCGGTACAATATAAAAAGGATGGTTGTGCTGCTGGGCGGCGGGCGTTCTAAAATGATGCGTGCCGCCATGACCAATCACAAATGTCTCGCCAAGATTTTTTTTAATATCCAGCACTTCCATAACATAATAACCACAGGGCGCCGTGATAAACCGTCCAATCTCAAACCTAACCATAAACTGCGGATTTTCCGTTAACATGCTAGCAAGCTGCTGACAGAATACTTGCCACTCAAAATGCTGCGGCCGCTGATCATAGTGAATACCAATGCCTCCGCCCACGTTGATGGTCAGTTTTGAGGGCAGCGATGGATAATTCTGCTGCCACTTCTTGACCACCTCTATATAGCGCTGCATTAACAACAGGTGACGCTCGACTGATAATTGATGTGACATCAAGTGAAAATGAAATCCACAGAATTCAATAAATGGACTTGAGTCGATGATAGCTAGCGCTTGCTTGAGATGGGTTTCATCCAGCCCAAAGGGGGTAGGCTTGCCGCCCATGACCAGCTTACTGCTGCCGATATCACCAATATCAATATTCATCCGTAAAAATATACGGACAGGAAGCTGTAAGGATTGACTTAAGATTTGGATGCGAGTTAGCTCGACCAGACTCTCCACATGAATGGTATCGATTTGCTGTTGTATGGCTTGCTGTAAATCTGAGTTAAGCTTGCCTGGTCCACCGAAAATAATAGGATGGTTTGGCTGATGGGTTTGTAGCCAATTTAGCTCGCCTGCAGAAGCAGCCTCAAACCCATCCACATGATCTGCCAACGTTGATAAAATCTCAGGCTCAGCATTGGCTTTGATAGCATAAAATAGCTGCGCATTAGCAGGCAGGCAGTGCTTCATAGTCTTTATACGTTCTGCTAAGGCTTCTAAGTCATAAATATAGGCACAGAGCGGGGCTGACTCTGACTGCGCACTATAATCATTAATAGTATTAATAACCTTTGCAGGCAGTAGGTGTTTATATGATGTTTGGGCTGAGATGGTTGTCGTCATGTCAGTTGTCATTTTGAGAATACCTTTTAATCTGGTTTTGAGTCTGATATAAAGACTATGAGTTTTTATATTAGCGTCATTGTTTGTCTGTTTTAGCAGTGAGCGTAAAGGGCTGCCACGGGCAAGGCAGCATCACATAGGCAGAATGCTTATCAGCAAGCGTGAGCAATCGAGTTTTATAATTGGTCTTACTGGGTAAGCTGCCGCCGTCTAACAAATCTTGAATTTCAGGCTGAGAACCATATACCAGCTGCCAATTGATCAATATCTCTTTGACATGTTGCCAAAGTCGCGCCTCTAATGTCTTAGCTGATTGCGCACCCCGGCATAAATAAAAGATCGCTTCACTAAGATTGTTTACAAAAACGCAATAGGCAATACGTGACCATCCTGCTGTTCTGGAATAGCGGATGGACTGTTTGCAGCGCTCAGATAAACCGGTCGCGTCAGCAAGCGACCATAGGCTGTCCACCAGCTTGGTGCCTTCTAAATCTCGAATCCACACGCATGTCGGCAGGCCTTGATGAAAGCCAATCACCGTGTTTTGTAAATGAGGCTCGAACACAACGCCATGGTTAAAAAAGTAATCAAACGTGCCGTCAATCAAAATATTGGCATAACGTCTGAACCATAAGCAGGCTAGGGTGTCATAAGACGCGCACTCATTATCATGCTGATCACGGTGGTTACAGCACTGCTGTAGCTGACGCTCTATGACACTATCTCCAAACCTATCCTCCGTAAATAAAGCGGCAGCAACTTGCGGCGTTAAATATTCAATATCATCCGTCGTAAATGACTCTCGAAACAATAAACCAAAGGACTCGGTAATAAACTGAGTCGAGCTGGCATCGTCATCGGGGAATTTGGCGCTCATATCAAGGGTGGTAGCACCAGGCTCCAACATCAGCTTAAAAGCGGGCGCAGTCAAACGCTTACTGTGATCAATTTTTTCTAAAATAGCATTGAGAGACACGGCACTATGTAGCTCGTACCAAGCATTCTTGCGAATGCAATTGGTCAAACGGACATGAATGGAGCACTTTATAAAATGCGTCAGCTGATCATGATATAAGGTGCGCACCGACGAGGTTGGGGACACCGCCTTACCCGTCAGACCAAGCGGTACCATATATCCTGATGCAATTGCCCGCTTGATGGTCGGATTTGCTAAGATGCCATCGGCTTCCCATGGATGACAAGGGTAGTAGACCCAGTCGGTGTCGCTATCGGTATTTAAACCGTCGAAATTTAAACTGTTAGTATTTAAGCTGTTAATTTCTGAATTCACAGGCGCTAATAACTTATCAGCAAGTAAGGTACGAGCGATATTGCGCAGTATGGCTTTGGTATCTTTGCCAATATAGCTGACGAGGGAGGGATCAACCTTAAACCAAAACAAAGCAAACTGGCTTTGGGTTTCAGGCGAGTGCGCTAATAAAGATGCCATATCAATCCCTTGCCGGCTTTTCGGCGACGGATGATATGCATGGCCCCAAAGTAATGCCTGTTCGCTAGCTATATAGCCATTAACGTTTGATGTATTTTGCTGTATATCCTGCTGGTAGCTAGTGGCGTGGTTGGCAGAGGCCTGCAAAAAGGCGGTGGTCACGCTGATGCTATTATCAATCTGATGCTTTAGCTCTTGGTTGATATCGATTTGATAGCGCGTCGCAATATAACTGTGCAGATAATCGACCAATTGCTGAATATCAAGGCATATCCATGATTGCCCATGCGCTTTTAGCCAAGGTGCGCCGATCGGCTGACACTTGCCTAAATGACTGAAATAGGCCACAGGCAATACGATTTTTGCAGACGCGGTCTCATGAGCGATAGGAAATCGAATCGTCAATAGTTGTGCGCTCAGGTCAGCGCGGTTATTGCGTAAGCACAGTGGCAAGTCGTCATCAGACTCATCAATGCTTAGGTCTTGATGGGGAATGACAAACTCACGAAGATAACAATTGATGATGTTCGTCAGTGCATGCTGCTCAGACTTGTACTGATGGTACTGCGACAGTAGGCTTGGCACTGAGGTGCTTTTGACTGATGTACTGGGCCGCAAAAAACTTGGTATCGTGTCGTTTGGTAGTGGATAGTTTGGTTTCATAAGTAATCTCTTTTTTTATGTTTTAAATGTTTTAGAGTAAGTATGGTTGGTAGTAGCTTTCTACACCGTCTTGCTGCATGTTGCTTGATACATGCTGATGGTTATTATTGCGATAACTGCCATCACCGCTGAGAGCATAAACGGAGAGAGCAAACCAAACATCGGTACAAATAAAGTGACTGACAATCCTGCTAGCACGCCGCCCCATTTTGCTAGCGCATCATAGCGAGAGAATATTTTGCCGCTATGCTTGGACTGGTTGGTATTCGCCATTTGCGCATGCAGGCTCTGGTAACACATAAACATGCCCACGCCAAATAGCATCCTAGCCAGCCAAACCAAGGCAAGATAATCCGCCAAGTGCAGCAAAACCGCAATTGCTAATACCGCAAAACCAAGGCTTAGGGACATTGCTGGCATACGATGACTGATGCGTCCATAGAGCAGCTGGCAGATCAGATATATGACATGAGGCATGGCATATATCTGTCCTATTTCAGCGCTGCTAAGCCCAAAATTTTTGGCAAATGGCAAAAAGTAGGGGAAAGTCGCTACCATACAAAAGGCTAAGAAAAACTGCAGCAGTGATATAAACAGATAAGGATTGGCGAAAAAAGCGGCGCTTGTTACTGCTTGCACTGAAGGCGACGTATGCTTTTTATCGCTTTTGGCTTTGTTACTGTTACCGTTGTTGGTTTTGATTGTTGTAGATGCTTTAGGCAGTTGGACAGTGTTGGTGCTGGTACCGATATTGCCTGCCGTAATGACGTCTTTTTTTAGCAAAAAACTAAGAAGTAATGCTAAGAGCGGCAGGATGGCGAGCACGCGATACAAACTTAACACCTCGTAATGTTGTACCAAAAATCCCAGTCCAATCGGGGCAGTGATCAAGGCAAGCCGCGCCGAAAACTGAGTAAAATTCAGCACCTGTTGTAAGGCGTTTTTATCAGTGATACTGGTGGCTAAATAAGCGTTTGATGCCGCCATTGTCCCGCCAAACAGCCCCTGAACGCTCAGTCCTATGACAAGCTGCCATAAAGACTGAGAAAATCCGCATATCAAAAACCCCACCGCCAAGCCAAGCTCTGCCCGTAACAAGGAGGTCTTGCGACCATAAGTATCAGCAAAACGTCCCCAGTATCTGGCAGCGATGGCGGTCATGAGGGTCGGTAGTATAAACAGCAACCCAACCCAGCCTGATTGCAATGGCGCATTTAGCTCTTGGAGCATGATTGGCAAAAATAACGGCATACCTAACGCAGAAAACGCGGACAGGTAGTGACAGCATAGGACAATTGCCACCATCATTCGATAGTTCATTACGAGTCCTGCTTGTGTCGCTGCATAAGCTTTAAGGTGTTGGGTGCTGATTTGCCATAAAACTTATTGATATCAGTCGCGCCAGACTGCTCTTTTGACAATAGACTGCCAGCAGACAGCAAGTATTTGATATACCAGTGCTGGCTCTCTAATAAGACTTGCTGCGCAAGATGGGTGTTGTAACCTTGCTTGGATAGGCTGCGTAAGGTCGTATCAATACCATTTATGAGAGTTTGATAGGCCTGATGACGATCGATGATGGCATGGGTGCCCATCATCTCGATAATGGCGGTGATGTCGAGCTGGAGTGTGATGGTCAAAAACATCTGCGCCAATGCCAATTCATCGTCAACGACGATACGTTGGTCTTTAATCTCCTTGATGTCTATCAAGTTGTCGAGGCCAGCTTGCGCCATAGCGGCGTTAAACTTTGGTGGATAAAGGCGTGCAGAGTCATTGTCTTTCATGAGCAAGGTCATTGTGCGGCTATGGTGATCAAAGACAATGACAGCATTTTGCTGGTTGGCTTCTAACGCAATGCCGTATTTTATCCAAAGTGTCAAATGGACATGGCACAACAGGCCAATGTAGTCTTTTAACCAACGCTGACTATCCCCGTCATAAAAAATATCAATTAAGTGGCTGACAAAGGGGCGACCATCCGGCATGACGCTGCCAAATGCTGCCACCGGGACAGGAGTTTTACCCATTAGATTAATGTCATCATAGCGTCTGACGATAAAGGCGAGGGTTTTATCATCGCCCATATGACTACCTAGGCTTTCGTCGCAATGGGCATAACATCCTTGCAGCGCAGCATCATTTTTTTCAATCAACTGTAAGGTACGTTGAAACCAGTGACCATCATAAATGGTTGAGGGTTTGATGAGACGCACGTTTTTATTGCCCAAGGTGCGGGCGATGAGCGGTACTTTGATATGGATATTTGGCGCATCGCAGCACACCACCGTGCGCACAGATAAGGTTGGTTGTACGCTGAGCGCTGACTTGGGGGCCAATATAATTTGTAGCGACGCCTCCTTGAGAGCATGCTGTTGTAGCAGCGGCAAGGTGAGCGGATGTACTGGGAATAGGTAATGCGTCTGTTGCAGATCACGACTGAGACCGACGTCGGCAAAGCTTGGCCAAATATCAGGTAGCTTGGTGCTGATAGTGGCTAATGTTTTTGAGATAGCAACCCAATGTAGGCGAAAGGTTGGTGCAAATTCTGGACTATAGGCTGCAATATCAGATGCGTCTAGGCCAAGCTTGGCTCGGGCAGTCGGATAATAAGGATGATCCAAATACGAGGCGACTTGATCGGCATATAGCAAACGCTCAGACCAGCTTGGGTATTCAGTAATATTACGTACAAGATAGCAGCATTGAGACTCAAACCCTCGGCGTGCTAACGCCCGGTGTTCGGTAGCACAATCAAGCTCAAGCAGATAGCTATCAAGCGCAGTCTCAGAGGCATCTGGCAACTGCTTGAGAACAGCGACAAAATCTTTATAATCATGCTTGATAGCGTAACCGTCTGAGTTTTTTTGCAGCCACATTGGGCTGGCAAGTTGCCAATATTGCATATAATCACTGGCCGCAACAGGCAAGCAATTGGTTTGGTCAGGTGAGGTTATCTCTAGCCATAATGTTTGCTGTTTTAGCACTTCTGGAAGGTTAGGAAGATCAAATTCTGTTTCTATAATAGTGCTATCTGATAGCAAGCCATAGACATCTTCGCGGATACAGGTGTTGATAAAGCGTTCGGTAATATATTGTTTGTCCATTATAAATTCTCAAAATATAACAAGTTAAAAACTAAAAGTTAAATAGGTAACAGGTAGATCTCACGTTTATGCGTCAAACTGCCATTGCAAACTTGCTATGGCATCGTTTAGTACGTCATTTATGGTGTTTTCACAATCAGAATAAGCCAGTAGTCGGCTTAAATAGTCTTTATTAGAGTGGGTAAGGTGAATGGTTTGATGTTGTTGTTTTAGCGGCTGATGGATGAGAGTTGTCTGCTGCATTTGCTTATTAAAGGGGCTGGGTGCTGTGCAAATGGTGCCAGATTGAGGTGCAACAATATAACGAATGCGTGCATGGGTGCTGATGGCAAGTGCTCCGTACTCGGTCTCTAGCTCAGCAATGCTGACCCCTTGATGTAGTCGAATAATGGTATCAAACCAAGGGTAGTGCGCCATATCATCTAATAAAAACTCTCTGCCATCGCCGATGCTGCGATAGTTGATTTCAACCAAATGTATCGCGCCCGTTGGAGTAATAATAAACTCACTGTGACAGACGCCAAGCCCCACACCGATATCTTGTAAAATCGCCAAACAGCGCTCACGGTACTGTACACATAAGGGCGTGTTCCACACTGCATCAAGCTCTACAAAATGTGGCGGCTCAGTCAACGTTACTTCAAAGCCGCCTACCGCCACCAAACGCTCACCATCGCTAAGTGTCTCTAATGTCATTAAGCGCCCAGCCACATAGGACTCAACTAAAATAGGTAAGGTTTTTGACTGCCAAAAATCTTGGCAATAGCTGAGTAGCTCATCTTTATCCATACAAAGCTGCACATCCATGCTCGCGACGCCTTGCTTGGGTTTGGCAACTAAAGGAAAGCTGATGGCAGGATTGTTGATAGTAAGGTTGTCGATGGCACAAGTGTCAAGGTATAAGTCTTTGGCGTTTAGCAGCTGATATCCAGCTTGGTATAAGTGAGCAGATTGTAGCTGTGTTCTCATTAAGTACTTGTCTTTAAAGACTAAGCAATGACGCCAGTCTTTACTAGGAAGATGGAAGAAGTCCGCGACGATGGCGGTTGCGGCTTGTAGATGGTCGCTATTACTAAAGACCAGATTGGGCAAGATATGATGATTGTTTAAGGTATCAATGATTGCTAAAGGATTAAACACATCGCATTCCAGAATGCTGATTTGCGCCCCTAGAGGCATTGCTATTAACGCATCCATGTGTGCGTCTTTATCATCGGTTATGATAATTAATTGACTGTCAGGTGCGTGCCTAAATTTCAATAAGGCAGGGATAAAACCTTCAATAACTGCATCATTGACCACATGAGTGATCAGAACCGTCGCATAGGACATAGAGCTTTCCTTTTTTGATGAACCAAAAATAAAGAATAAACAGAGATGTTATTTTTCGTGCTCATGATATTAATGATAATGATAATCATTTGCAAGTAAGTTGCAAAAAATAATGTCCTATTAATGTCTGAAATCTACTAAAAGTTTTTAAGAGAGGGGTTTAAATGCGAAGGTAAGCAGTGAAAATTGATAAAAGAGACAGGCAAGTTACAATATATTATTGAAAATAAAAGCAAATCCATTTCAGATTTGCTTTTATCGCTGCAAGGTATTTAAGAATTAAGATTTACTAACCCTTAAAATTGATAGTTGAGTCCCAACTTGTACGAGCGTCCGGGTGCAGGATAGCGACCGACAGGACTGGTATCAATACCGCGGAAATAATACTGCTCATCAAATAAATTGTTGATACCGAATTGAACAGACAGCTTTTCATTCTTGGTGTCTTGCAATGTTTTTTGTAGACTCAAGTTCCAAACTTGATAAGCAGGTGTCTCGCCAATGCCTCCGTCTTTGCTTTCTACTACCGTGTTGGCATTATCAGCATAAGCTTTGTCATAGTAAACACCAGATAAAGTAGCATTGTAATCTTGATGCTTATAACTGGCGTGCCAGCCCAACTGATGTGGCGAGCTGTATGGCAGTTGATTGCCTTTATCTTTTCCTTCTTGCAGCGTGGCATCAAGATAGTTGTAACTCAGACCAACATCGAGGTTTTTGAAAGTTTTTGGGCTATAAGTAATCGCAGTCTCTAAGCCTTGGTGCAGTGTACGACCCACATTATCGAAGCTTTGCTCTGCACTGTTCCATTGCAGTTGATCTTTAAAATCTATGCGATACAGTCCTAAATTGGCTTGCAAATTATCGGTGGTATAGCGTGTACCTATTTCATAGTTCCATGCCAGCTCACTGCCTTCTTCACCGATACCGCGAATATTAGCAATTTGCGGCGTTCTTAGGGATTTTTGCGCGTTGGCATAAATCAGCCATAGATTATCATCAGATTTATTTAAGGCATAAGACGTTGTGAGTCCAGGTAGCCATTCCGTAATGGTGTTGTCTGTTTGCGTGTTATTGCCAGCATCATTAAATGTCATTTTTGCATTCTCGTAACGAATACCAGGGGTGACTTTTAGACGCTCATCCAGAAAGCTCATCTCATCGCTAAGATAAGCGGCCCATGCATCGGTTTGTAGATTCCAATCACGGGGCGTGGTGGTCGTGCCATCCGCAAGCTTGGTTTGCGTCAGTTTATAGTCGATATCTTCATTGACGTAGCGCATACCACTAATTAAGTGATGTTTGATATTTTTGCTATCACCAAGCTTCATAGAAAACTTCGGCTCTACGCCATAAACAGTAAACTCGCGAGGTGAGGTACGCAGGCTGTCTGCTGCAATAGCAGGGTCTGCCCAATGTACACCTTGTTTGTTCGCTTGTGAGTTAAATCCCCACTCAAAGTTACGCGTGGCATGATGGCCAAAGGTCGTCAGGTCTAAGACAGCTTCATCACCGAAATCCAAGTAGTTTTTGTACTTAGCATGCCAGCGTGTTGATTTACCTTGATAATCTTCAAATGGGCGTTGACTCTGTCCAACATCTTGCTCATAGGCAGCAGGTGAGAGCGCACCTGGCATTTCTGTATCAGCATCATAATATTGCAAGAACCCTTCTAGTTCCTGATTGTCGTCGATATACCAAAGGGCTTTTGCTTGTAAGTTAGTGACTTCAGTTTCTGAATGATCTCTAAAGCTGTCACCTTTGATACCGTTGGCTTCTACTTGTACACCTAGTTTGTCATTTAACCAGCGACTGTGCCGCGCGTATAAACTGGTCAATGGCTTACCGTTTTGCTCAAAGACGGTTAAATTGGTGCCGATTTCAGTTTGAGTGTCTTTCGCTATAGGTTTGGTGATGAGGTTAATCACACCGCCGACATTATTTGGACCATATTGGGTTGCAGCCCCGCCACGTACGACATCGATACGCTCAAGGTTATCAAGGGTCGCTGGAAAGATAGACTGACCAGTGTGACCGTAAGGCGCCAAGGTTAATGGAATGCCATCCATTAAAAATTGCGCCTGTCCACTGCGGCTGGCATGTAAACCACGGATAGAGATGTTAGGCAATACACCTGTACCCGTTTCATCGTCAATTTTGACACCTGGAATAAACTGTAATGCACCGTCAATTGAGTTGCTCACGGTTTTCTTAATTAAATCGTTATCGATTACCGTACGATTACCGGCAAATGCTTTTACCTGGTTAGCACTAGAATCACCTAACGTCTCTGCAGTGACAATGATTGGCGCTGCGGTAAAAGAGAGCACTTGTGTTTCTGCTTTATTATTAATGGAGCTGGCTGGGATAGAAGTGTCTGAGCGTGTCTCAACACTCGCTTTTTTCCCAGAGAGTGTCATCTCAGCGCTACTTTGTTGATAAATACAAAGCATCGCTAGACAAAGTGCTGAACGTTTAAAAAAAATAACCATAATTATTCCAAGTATTTAGCGTGTATTTATAAGAGTTGAAAATGAACAGTGTTACTAAAACGTTGCAATTATAAACAGTAATGGTTATCATTTGCAAAATTATTATCATTCATATATATGGAAGATATAAGCTTAAGACGCTATTTTTGTTTTAAGTATTTCAGCAGAAAATGATCAAATAGCCAGTCGTTATTTAAAAATTGCTACCTTAAACGCTGCTCGCTAAGAGTTGGTATTCTCACTTATTCTTCACGCATTCTATGGTCCTGTATATGCCTAATAAACCACCCAAGCGACTAGTAATCGCGGTTCGTGCTCAACTTTGGTTAACCATAACAACGACAGGTTTGGTGATGGCGGTCAGCACATCATCACTTGCTCAAGCAATACCTAACCAGCTATCAACAACAGAGCCATCTGTAACGCTTGCACCTATTGTGGTCACCGCCAAAAAATATGAAGGTTATGCCGCTTATGCGCCAACATCAGGGACTAAGACACAGACCGAGTGGTTAGAGGTGCCGCAGTCGGTATCGGTAGTTACTAAGACCGAGCTAGAAGATAGGGGTGCAGTGCGTGTGATGGACGCTATGAAAGGTGTCGCAGGCTTGAACAATACACTGGGGGAGGGCAGCCGAGATGAGTTTGTTATGCGCGGGTTTAACGGCTTGAACGATGTCTATAGCGATGGTATGCGCGATGATGGCAAATTACAGTCCTATCGTAGCCTTGCTAATGTCGAGCGCGTAGAGGTGGTCAAAGGTCCCGCAGGCGCATTATATGGTCGAGGCAGTGCTGGCGGCATTATTAACCTCGTCACTAAAAAAGCGGAAGGCTATGACTTCGATAAGGTGCAAGCGCAAGTGGGTAGCGATGGCTTAGCCGTAGCTCGCGTCGATAGCTCGCATAAATTATCGGATACTGTCAATGCGCGTATCAATGCCGAATATCGCCGTAGTGATTCCTATGTCGACCATGTCGATTCAAATGATGTCTTTATCGCCCCAACAGTGCGCTGGCAGCCGACTGACCAGCAGACGCTGGATTTCTCCCTTGATTATATGCGCCAGCACCTTGTACCTTATCGTGGCGTTCCGTCCAAAGATGGCAAGCCTGTTGATGTGCCCGTCAATACCTTTTATGGCGGCACCAATAATTACCAAGATTCAGAAACTTGGCATGCGACGGTCAATCATGAGTTTGATATCAACGATGATCTTAAATGGACCAATCGGGTGTCATACAGCCATATCACGTTAGAACAAAAAGGCACCCGTCAGTCATCAGCAGATGTAAAGGATGACAAAGTTGGGCGCACCGTTAATAATTTTGGTTATGACCCACGCACCAGCAAAACGTTGCAGTCAGAGCTGGCTTGGAATAAAGGCAACCATGAATTATTATTTGGCGCTGATTACAATGACATTGACATTGATTTAACCCTTGCTACTGATAAAAATGTACCACCCACATCGGCAACCAACCCAAGCGCAGGTCCAACCCTCAACCCAGGGTTTCCTAAATTTCGTAAAAACAGCACCCAAAGTGTCGGCGTTTTTGCGCAAGATGTCTATCATATTGGCGACTGGTCATTGGTAGGTAACGTCCGTTATGACAATATCCAGATGGATCAAAACTCTCAAGGTCAAGACAGTGAGCTAAACGACGACAAGTTCAGCTACCGCGCAGGTGTTGTCTATAAGTTCAATGACGCTACTTCGGCTTATGCGACGCTCGCGCGCTCATGGCAGCTGCCTTATTCTGGAACGTTTATCAATAAAAATTTGGGCGCACTGTATCAAACCGACCTAAAAGAGATTGGGCTGAAAACGTATCTAAATAATGACGATATTATGCTCAATGCCTCTGTCTATCAGATTGATAAAGAAGACCCAAAGACCAATGACAATCGAGAAGTAATTGATAAAGATGAGTTTCGTCATCAAGGGCTTGAACTTGAAGCACGCGGCAAAATTCGGGATAACTGGGATGTGTCAGCAGGTTATAGCTATTTGGATGCAAAAGACAAAAAGACTGGCCTTGTGCCAAATGATGTCCCAGAGCAGACTTTTTCATTGTGGACCGCCTATCAGCCCGATGACCAATGGCGCATTGGTGGCGGCGTCAACTATATCAGTGATCGCTATGCAGGGGACGCAGAAGCAGTGGAGCTTGATGGCTATACGACTGTAGATTTGATGACTGCTTATAGTATGGGCAATCATAACTGGCAGCTGAACCTGAATAATGCATTGGATAAAAAGTATGCATTTGGGGCGACCAATGGCAGCTCAGGTAAAAATCAGATCGGGTTTGGTGCGCCAAGAACTTGGCTCTTGACCTATAACTATGAGTTTTAATACGTAAGTGTTAACAACAGACTCTTATATTTTCAGCACCCAACCCATTTCATAATAGTAAAACAGGTTATTTATGAATCAACGTCCAAAGCTCGCGCTTATTCTGCCTTTAGTGGTCATCGTATTGATTGTGGTTGGCGGTATTGTTTTTATTATGAATCAAAAAAACAATGCTACAGCAACGCCATCATTAAATGCTGATAATAGCGCATCACAATCTGCTGTTACTCAATCAAATGACAGGCGTGACATGAGCGACAATAATGGCGTGCTTCTGCTAACCGATGAAGAAATCAAAGTACGTTTGCCCAATCTAAGTAACTATCCGAATGACCCGAAGCGTATTGTGGTTTTGGAATATTCATTTTTAGGGGATGCGTTAGCGCTAGATCTTACGCCAGTTGGTATTGCCGATGATAATAAACCTGACAGTATTATTGTCGAGTTTAGCAAACAACTCTCGGATTACACCTCTGTCGGTTCACGCTATCAGCCAAGCCTTGAAGCCATCGCCGATTTAAAACCTGATCTTATCATTGCTGATGATGAGCGTCATACTGTCATCGCCGATGAGCTGAATCGCATCGCACCGTCAGTCGTACTAAAAAGCCGCGGTGAGAGTTATGTGGAAAATATCCAGACGGCGCAATTGGTCGGTCATATCGTCCACCAAGATAAAAAAATGTCGCAAGTTATCAATACCCATCTAAAGAAGATGGCAGATTTAAAGTCGCAATTGGCAACCACTCCTCTTGCTAACCACAGCGTTCAATTTGCGATTATCAGTGATAAAGGCATGTGGCTACATGGTCCAAGCTCGTATGCTGGCAGCTTACTTAATCATCTAAGTATCAAAAGTCCGATTCCTGAGCAAACAGGTGAGGCGTATATCGCAACCAGTTTGGAGCAATTATTGTCGGCCAATCCTGATTGGCTATTGATTGGGCGTTATAACGATCATACTATTTATGATGAATGGAAGTCCTCACCATTATTTAATCAGCTAACGGCGGTTAAAAACAATCAGGTCATCGAAGTCGATCCCAATTATTGGGCGCTTAATCGCAGTATGCAATCTGCTGAATACATGACCGCTGAGCTGCTTGAGATTGCATCGAGCCAAGGCGCAGAAGGTTCAAGTCCTTCTGTAAAAGAGTCAAATTAATGCGCCATTACAAGACTGTCTGTTTAAAGCAGGGCGGCTTTTATGGTTGAGACAAAACTGAGCCGCTCATCTTCTATCTCACTTAAACCTTCTATTGTAAAGCGTCTGATAATACGGGCGTTATTATGGTGTGGGTTATTAGTCATTTTACTGATTGGCTGCTGGCAAGGATTAACGGCGTATTCAAAATTCACCCTGTCGCTGACGGATTTATTTTCGTTATTGACGCAGCACAATACTCAAGCCTCATTAGCCGCGCAATTATTAATAGAGATTCGCCTGCCGCGCGTCCTTGTGGCGATTATAGTCGGTGCTAATTTGGCGGTAGTAGGACTGCTGATGCAGGTGATGACGCGAAATTCACTGGCCTCTCCTGCGGTATTGGGTATCAATGCGGGGGCAGCTTGTGTGGTGGCCTTATCCTCTATTGGCTTAGGGGTTAGCTTTTTAACCTCTACCTTTTTACAAGCGCTGGTCGGCGCACTGCTTTCTTGTGCTCTTGTTGCAGGATTGGCAGGTTACTTTTCTGGTCGTCCGGTGCATCCTGTCCGTCTTATCTTGTCGGGTGTTGCTATCAATGCGCTGCTGGTCGGTATGACACGAGCGGCGCTGATTACCACGGATGAGCAGGCGTATGGGGTATTGTATTGGCTAGCTGGCTCTATTGCCAATACGCGCTGGGAGTCCATTCCTATGCTTGCAATTATATCGCTGCTGACCTTGGGTTATGGCTGGTGGCTATCACCTAAATTAAATGTCTTGGTGCTGGGCGATGAAGTGGCGAGCAGCCTTGGGATAAACTTGCGAGCATTGCAATGGTCGTGCGGGGCATTGATTACTATATTAACGGCGGTCAGTGTGGCGGTAGCAGGTCCCATTGCGTTTGTAGGTTTGATTGTCCCGCATGTTGCCAAGCGTCTGTTAAAACAAGTATCGAACATGGCGTATGAGCAGCTTTTACCATTATCAATGCTGCTTGGCAGTATATTGATAGTATGGGCAGATGTCTTGTCACGGGCAGTGGCTTATCCGGCAGAGACACCGGTGGGCTTATTAACGGCATTGATTGGGACACCCGTTTTTATTGCGCTAGCATGCAAACGGCGACTGGATAGTTAATCAAGACGGCTAATTTTGTGCTTATGTTAATCAAAAGTGACTCAATACTTTATCAAGCAACCCTTTATCAAAAAATAAAAGTAAGTAACAAATGACAATAAGAACCAACGCTTCTGCATCGCTCTTACACTCATTATTTGCTCGTAAATCGGCAAGTAGGGCGGTGGGACTAATTATAGTGCTTCTATTTATACTAAGTATTAGCAGTATATTCTTTGGTGCCAGTGAATTAACACTAGTACAAATCTGGCAGCATTTACAGCAAGGATTTAGCGGTGACAAAGATTTTATTGTTTGGCAGCATCGATTGCCGCGCACGCTATTGGCCATATTGGTGGGCGCAAGTCTTGGTCTGTCAGGTTCCTTAGTGCAAGGGGTTATTCGTAACCCGTTAGCCTCACCTGACTTAATGGGTATCAGTGCTGGCGCAGGGTTCTGCGCGACTTTGTTACTGGTTATGCTTCCTACCGCCCCAACGTGGTGGTTATCTGTCGCAGCCTTACTTGGCGGCTTATTGGCGTTTTGTTTTATTATTCTACTGGCACAAATATCTCAGCCTACGCCAGCACGCTTGGCACTGATTGGCGTCGCCATTAGTGCCTTTTTAGCCAGTGGGATTAATTTTTTGTTGGTGCTTTATCCCGTTGAAATCAATACGGCAATGATTTGGTTGACCGGTAGCTTGTGGGGTCGCAGCTGGCAACATATTCCTATGCTGACTGTTATATTCGCCGCGTTGATGGTCATCAGCATGTATTTAGCGTGGCGTTTGGATGTGCTGGGGCTGGGTGAGGAGACAGCGTATCATCTTGGTGTATCAGTCAAACCACTAGAATTTAGCACTTTACTCATCGCAGTGGTGATTGCGAGTTTGGCTGTATCGGTGGCAGGGACGGTTAGTTTTATTGGACTGCTTGCACCGCATATCGCACGATTGCTCTTTGGGCATCAGCACCGCATCTTATTACCAGCGTCAGCGCTAATAGGCGCGATCATTTTAGTCAGCGCAGATGTATTGGCACGCAGTCTATTTGCGCCTATTGAATTACCAGCTGGCGTTTTAACCTCGGTGATTGGTGCGCCGTATTTTATCTTTCTGCTATCGCGCTATAAGGGGTGGTGATGCTATCAGTGAATGAACTCCAGCTTGGCTATCATGGTGGTCAACATATTATCAAAAACTTGTCACTTGAGCTGCCAGAAAATAAAGTCATTGGGCTCATTGGTCCAAATGGCTGCGGAAAATCGACACTGTTAAAAGGTTTATGCCGCTTGATTCAACCGCAATCGGGTAGTATTTTACTTAGAAAACAAGATATGGCGCAGTTAAATAATCGGCAGATTGCCCGTCAGATATCGGTATTGCCACAAGTGCAGACCAATCCTGAAGGCTTGAGTGTTAGACAATTGGTTGAATATGGTAGGACACCTTATGTCTCACATTGGGGCAAGCTAAGTGCTACCGATAACCAGATAGTAGATAGGGTCATGCATGAGATGGCGATTGATTCTTTGGCTGATACGCCGCTTGAAGCTTTGTCAGGCGGACAACAGCAGCGCGCTTGGATTGCGATGATTTTAGCCCAAGACACCGATATTATTATGCTTGATGAACCGACCACTTATCTGGATATCTCTTACCAAATAGAGCTGATGCGACTCATACGGGAATTAAAGGATAAGGGTAAAAGCATCATCGTTGTGCTACATGATCTTAACCAAGCGGCGAGATATTGTGATTTGTTAGTGGTACTAAAATCAGGCGAACTGCAAATGATGGGCAGCCCTCATGAGGTGATGACGGAGGGGATGCTGGCTGACATATTCGATGTGCAAGCCAAAGTGATTACCGACCCTGTCGCAGGCTCGCCAATGTGTGTGTATTTATAGCATACCTGTATTATCGATTAACTTGATGGAAGTTGTTCTTAAGTGTTTTAAACAGCTATAACTTAATTATATTAGTTAAATAATAAAGTTCTTTATTAGAATTAATCACTTACTAAACTCTATTTTTAACAGCCTCGCCTAATCAAAAAGCTAAGTAAAAACCTCTTATCATCTGTTCTCAATTATTTGACCATTGCAATCCATCTGAATAAGGCGTTACAAATTGAAAATCGAATACTGGGTAGGACTTATAATATGCGTTACTTATCTACTGCTTATTTTAGTGCCACTATGGGAGTGGAAATATAATAAAAACACTATGTCTATTTATAGAAAAGTGCTGATTAGCCTTTTGATGATAGAGATAGTCTTGTTGTTTTTTTATGTGGTTCGATAAAGGGGCTTTGTTCATACTTCTCAGAGAGTTAATTCTCCGACAATCTTGAGGTAATTTAAGGTTCGTAGCTGGCTATTATTAAAAATTTATAGAAAGAGATTTAGATGCCAAATTTTATAGTTGTAGATAATGAAATTGTTAACCTATCGGAAATAAGACGGGTAACTGCGGATAAAAAGCGACTTACAATCATATTTCATTTAGGGTTTTGGAATGGTAACGCATTCAAACAATGTACTGACAACCAACATTTTGAAGAAGTTTTTAAGGATATAGTAACCAAGTTAGAAGCCGAGCATATTTGACTATACTAATTAGAACGCCCAGTTTTAGGTAGCAAGTCTTTCATCGTATTAGTAATCTATAACAGTTTTGTTATGCTTACTAATTATAATTCAGTTAACCAAATATGCTATAGAGTATGACAGCAATAAGCAAAAGGGACGATATATCATCACCCAGTATTATCAATTTATGCCAAGTTTTACCCTTGTTGTTATCGTGCATAATAGAGCTACTATTGTAATGACTTATAAAATCATCATCACTTATAGAGTATCTTTTTTTCGNATTTATGCCAAGTTTTACCCTTGTTGTTATCGTGCATAATAGAGCTACTATTGTAATGACTTATAAAATCATCATCACTTATAGAGTATCTTTTTTTCGATAAAGATATTTTTTGATCTAGATTTATAGGTATGACAACTTGCTTCAAAGCTGCTAAAAATACTCCTAGCCATATTAAGATGTTCGGTATATCTCTATCTATCAAAGAGTGTATGAAAAAACCAAAACTTAGGATTAAAGCCACAATAAAAANCTAAAAATACTCCTAGCCATATTAAGATGTTCGGTATATCTCTATCTATCAAAGAGTGTATGAAAAAACCAAAACTTAGGATTAAAGCCACAATAAAAAACTTGCGGTAACTTCCTTTTGGGCAATCTAGGACAAATTTCCGCATCAAAAACCCTAATAAATGAACGTATGTTTATTTAGAATATTGAATAGTAATGTTAGTGATAATTATTGTCAATAAAGATATTCATAGCATCCTAAAGATACGGTACCCTAGTGAGGACTTGAATATAAAGCTGTAGGCTAATGATATCGGTATATTGAGTTATCTAGGTAGTCGCGGTGTACTTCGTTGTGTACATGCAGTGGGGTTTTGGATCATTATTTTTATTTACCATAACGCCCGTTATGAGAACAGCAAGCACTATCACTTCCCATCATCACTATAATCGACAAGACGATTACCTGACAACCTTACTCCTAGGAGCCAATTAAAATTTATTTAAAAATCCAGTAGAATAAGGTAAAAATACAGCATAAGTAAGATACAATTATTGTTTACTTTTCTTATGCTAGATAAAAATCATGTCATTTGCGAACCATCTCAAGCCTGTTTTGATAACCAGTATTCAATTATGCAGCCTAGGCGGGATTACCTGTCACGTCTACGCCCAATCTGATCTCAATCAAATAGAGCAGCAGCAATACAATCAATATCAACAGCGCCTTGATAATTTAGAGGATAAAACCTCTAAACCCTTTGTTAATCTCAGTGAACCAACGCCAGATACTAGCTTGAAACAGCCACCACTTGGTGAAAGTCCTTGTTTTAATATCAATCAAGTTAGCCTAGTACTGCCTGATGAACCTGCTCTCAAAAAGCAGTTTGCCACTATTTTAGGTCCTATAAAATATGGGCAAGGATCTATACTAGGCAAATGTATTGGCCAGCAAGGTTTAAATTATGCGATGCGTAACGTGCAAAATGAGCTGATCAAACAAGGTTTTATCACCACTCAAGCGACTATTGAGCCTCAAGACCTGACAAGTGGTGTGCTTAATATCACGATCATACCAGGGCGACTCCATAAGGTATGGCGATCTGAAGACGGTCACCCAAAAACGAACATCAGCAATGCGCTCACTCTTTCAGAAGGTGATCTCATCAATCTAAGAGAAATCGAAACCAGCTTAGAGAACTTTCGCTTGCCTCAATCGGTGATAACTAACATTGACGTCATACCTAGCATCAATGCCATTGATAATGAGCAATATGGCAGTAGTGATTTGGTCGTGGCTCAAAAACGTACCACCCCTATACAGTGGCAACTGAGCATAGATGATTCAGGGAACAAAGATACGGGTAAATACCAAGGCACAGTAACTACCAGTATCGACAATCCTTTGAGTGCCAATGATGCGCTAAGTCTGTCTTATACTCACTCTATTGATCCTTGGAATGATATAGACACCCTTTCCAATAATAACAGTCTCTATGTCAACTACCGTTATCCTTATAAAAAATGGCAACTGCAACTGCTCTACAGTGACTATGATTTCAATCAAACCTTAGCAGGTCTCAATCAAGACATTGTCTATAAAGGCAAATCTAACCAGAGCTCGGTTGGGCTACAAAGATTGATCCATAGAGACCGTTACTCTAAAACTAGTGCTAGCTTAGAGGGTTACCATAAAAACTCAAAAAACTATTTTGATGATCAAGAAATCGAAGTGCAAAGACGTCGCACTTCTGGCTGGAAAGCAGGGATTGATCACCAGCGGCAAACCTCTTTAGGAGATATGACCGCAAGCTTGCAGTATCAAAAGGGTACTGGTGCGCTATCAGCCATAGATGCGCCTGAAAGCTATATTAGCGAGGCAACCTCCCAGCCCAGTATTTGGAATGCCCAAGTAAGTTTAAGCCATTCATTTAACGTGGACCAATCTTCTTATCAATATACGGCTCAATGGCGAGGGCAATATAGTCCGCAGTCCCTTATCCCTCAGGATAGATTTAGTATCGGTGGGCGGTACACGACTAAAGGACTTGGCGACGAGCAAAGTTTATCGGGCGAAAATGGCATGTTATTGCAACAAGAAGTCGCTCGTATCGTACCGTTAACGGGTCAAGTAACTCTAATGCCATATGTGACCTTAGATCAAGGCTGGGTTGGTGGTAATAGTACTCAGTATTTAGCAGGGAAGTATCTGATGAGCACCAGTCTCGGTGCGCGTTTATACGCAAGTAATATCAGTATAGATGGTTTTATTGGTAAAGGGCTTCAAGCGCCTCGGTCAATCGATAAAGACACCACTGGTGGGTTCAGAGTGACCATCTATAACTAGATTTTTGCTAGGTAATTCTCTGTAATCTCTTTTAAAAATTTAATGCAAATAAAGAACTGGCTATCATAAGATAAACAGTTCTTTAATGCTGCCTACCGTACTCACACGATCTATTAGTCATCAATGACTCGATATCATTAACTGTCTTAATTTACTTAATATCAATATTTTATGGCGAATTTACTTTCTGAATAAGAATTTAGAAGACGAATTTTCTTTGTCAAAATAATAGGTTCTAGGGCACTCTAAAAATTTATAAATTTATAGAAAAAAACGCTAGTCTTCACAATAGTTTACAGATGCAATCGCTTACATTTTTTGACTTTTAACAACTTTTGAGAGTGATTCCTGAGATGAATAAGCAATGCTATAGAGTAGTTTTTAACAAAGCCCGTGGCATGATGATGGTGGTTAGTGAAGTGACCAAAAGTCAAAACAAAAAAGCAGGTAACAGCAGTGGTAAAAAATCTCCCTCTACAGAATCAGAGTCAAACTCAGGTGTAAACGTATCCTATCATCGCTTAGCGCTCGCAATTCTATGCTGTCAAAGCATGGTTTATACTCAAGTGCAGGCTGCTAATAGCCAAATACAAAATACAGCTAGCAATGTCCCAGCTGCCCAACGAGCAGCGCTTTTAAAAGCAACCAATGGCACGCCTATTGTTAATATCCGCACGCCTAACAGCAATGGGTTGTCTCACAATACCTATAACCAATTTGATATTGGCAGTAACGGTGCCATCCTTAACAACAGTATAGGCGGGGCGAATACTCAGGTAGCTGGCGCTATCGCAGGCAATCAATATCTGGCGAAAAATGCTGCTAATACGATTCTAAATGAAGTCCGTAGCAATGCCCCAGCCAAGTTCCAAGGCAATCTTGAGATTGCAGGACAACGAGCTGATGTCATTATTGCCAGTCCATCAGGTTTACAAATACAAGGCGGTGGATTTATTAATGCCAATCGAGCGACGCTAACGACTGGTACGCCTAAGATTGATAGTGCTGGCAATCTGACAGGCTTTGATGTCAAGCAAGGTCAAATTCAGTTCGATAAAGCTTTGGATACAGTAAATGCACTGGGCGGGGCACTATATAACGGTAAAAACAAAAACCAAGCCAATTATGTAGATGTCCTAGCAAGGGCTGTGATTATCAATGGTAAGATTTTCGCTAATCAAGAGGTTAGTATCGTTACTGGTAGTAATACTGTCGACTACGATACGGGCGCAGCGACAAAAATTACAGGGACAGGTGCTGCCCCCACCTTAGCAGTCGATGTGAGCAAGCTTGGTGGTATCTATGTAGGATCTATTAACCTAATCGGTACGGAGAATGGTTTAGGCGTTAGAAATGCAGGGAGAATCACAGCGGGTCAGCAGATTGTGTTAACTAATTCAGGGAGAATTGAAAATAGCGGTAGCATACTGACCGACGTAGCACAAACCAGCTTATTGAGTATCAATGCCACAGGCACGACAGGTAGTATTGAGCACAGCGGTACTATCGGCAGCTATGGCATGATTGATATGCAAGCCGATAAAGATATTCTTCTAAATGGCGGTATCATTAGAAAGGAAAATCCTGGTACAACTACGCAATTGATGCCAGACATCTTACGTATGGACGCTGCTGGCGACTTGAAGATGTCAAACGGTTCCGACGTTCGAAACTTCACCATAGTAGACGATGAAGCAAACATCTACCTGCATTCAGGTCGTGATACTTATGTTGATAGTCAAAGCATTGTAGGCTCAAATGGCGGTATCTCTATAGAAGCCGACCGCTTTGTACGTCTGCTTGATGGTAGTAATACTTTTTCTCGTTATGCGCCTCTGACCGTACACTCTAAAAACGGCACCTTGGTTGATAATAGCAAAGTCACTAGTCGTGGTGATTTACACATTAGTACAAGCAAAACAGACAATGCTAAAACAGCAGACACTGTCATTCGTAATAATAGTCGACTGCAGGCGCAAAAAGGTCTAACCGTCAGTGGTGAGCGTGATGCTTATATCAGCTCAGGAAGTCTTATCGCTGGAGCAAATGAATTTGCATTACAAGCTGGGCGCAATGCAGTTATTGACAACAGCGGCAGCATCAAAGTCACCAATGACGCTGTTGTGCAAGGAGAAGAATTAGCATACCTAAAAAATAATAGCCAAGGTATTAATGTCGGTAAACAGCTGACAGTTGAAGGCAAACAAGCAACGGTTTTAGATAGTACTGCTAACGCTACTAATGGTATCTATATCACTAGCCAAGGCAAGGCGACGACGATCACCAACAGTACGCTAAATAGTTCTGAAGGCGCAGTTACGGCTGTAGCCAATCAAGCCGTACTAAACGTCAATAAACTGACCACCAATGCCAACAGCACGATATTAGCAGCGGGTAGTAATGTGGGTATCACGGCCAGTACATTAAAAGCGGATAACATAGTTATTGAGTCAGGGGCGACTACCACAATCAATGGTTTGACGACTGCTGCTAAAGATACTAAGCAGATAGGTGGCACTAGTATCTCTTCAAAAGTAAATACCAGCGTTATTGATAGCACGCTAAATAACACTGGTAATACCGTCATGCGCAGTGATAAGAGCCTCACGCTGACCAATAATGATATTCAGTCTCAAGGCATTGTACTAAAGACCAATACTGCTAGTACGCTAAAAAACACCGCTGGTATTAATAATACCTTTGGTGATGGTGATATTACGCTGACTAAGAATAAGCTATCCACTAATGGTACTAGCGATACTAGTAATAGCATTATCGTAGATGCTGCCAACCATCTTAATGTCATAGACAGCCAAACGAAATCGACCGGTTCAACCAGTTTAAAGTCTGGCAATCTCATGCGGGTTAACAACAGTAACATAGACGCTGATAAGCACCTAAACATTAATAGTGGCAATCAGCTCATCTTTAACGGTGCTCGCACTGCCAATACTAATACAGCTCTCACTCATACAGTGGGTAATACCACGCTCAAAGCAGGTCAAATAGTCTCTATCGACAGTAATGCTGCTCAAAGCTATCAGAACGCTGATATTATTGGTGGCGCAGCCATTATTAATTCAGGTACTAGTATTAATTTTGATAACGGGGTAAACATTAACGTTGCAGACAACTATAAACTAGCTGCGAATACAGAGCTGTTGAACAATGGTAAAGCTGTAAGCACATTGAATGGTGATTTAGTTATCAACAGTAGAGACGACTTAACTATTGATCCGAAAAAATTAGATATAGCAAACAATTATCCTTCCTTTTTTTGGTTCGGAGGGCAGTTAGGAGATGTCACTCTATTATCTAATAGTGGTAAGCTTCATTTAAAAGGCTATTCAGGTACCCAAGGCCTTGGTTCCGAAAAAATTATCAAACTTATTACCAGTGGAGATATTAACTTAAGTGGTAAAGAGGTAGTAATTGAAGGTGGTGACTTGTCATCTGCAAAAATAGTAAAAGATTATAAGAATGTAGATCCTTTTGGATTTGGTACACCAACTATTTTAGTACCTTCAGGTGGCATTAACATCACTGCCACTGGTGGTAGTGTTGAATTAAAGGCTATTAAAAATAGTTTTAGCAATTCTGTCTCGTCTTATAAAATCGAGACTATTGAAAAACAAATACGTGATGCAGAGCTTTCAATTTCCAAAAGCATTTACGATCAGTCTATTTTAGACGGTGCTAACAAGTTTTATGCTTTTAAGAAGCCTACTGGACGTTATGTACCTGCTGAACGTTATGTGAAAGATCGAAAAGGCTTAGATGCTTATACAGCTACTAAGGCATATATAGAGGCAGAAAATAGTAAAGAGAATAAAGAAAAATTTCAAAACCAGTTAATTGATTTGCGACAGGTCCTCGAAACCTCTAGAAAAGCTTCAACAGGTTATGAGCATAAAGCTGTCTCATTGACAGCTGGCAAAGATATCAATATCACTGCCAAGCAAGGCGTATTGGTTGAAGGGGGTGACATCACCAGTAGCACTGGCGGTATCACTATCATAGCAGAAGCGAATCTTGCACCTACTACTATTGTAGGTACTGATCCAAATACTAATGTAAATAAAACAAATATCAACAATGACAGTATCCGTATTACGGGCCTTGCTAACATTTATCAGCAAGGCGACATCAAAGGCCAGAACTACTCGTATCATCAACTTATTGATCAGCCCAAATTGAAAGCAAAAGGTAATATAAAAATATCAGGGCACGGGAACCTAGTAAAATCCTCTGATAAGTATGATGCAAAGACCAAGTCTTATATTACTAACAACGCTGTTATTCTAAACAGTGCGGATGTAATATCAACTAATGGTGATGTGCTTATTGATGCGGCTCGAGGTGATATCAACTTGGAAGCTTCGCAAGTTGCATTTCTGGATGGCTCTCAAACCACCAGTACTTCACGTTCATGGTATGGTAAAAAGAAAACTAAGACGGCCACTAAGACCTCTGAGAATAGCAATGCAGTTACTACAGACATTCAAGCTGATAATATTACTTTAAATGCAGATGGTAATATTAGGGTTTACGGCTCAGAACTAGCAGCCAACGCATCTACTGGCCAAATTAATTTGAAAGCTGGTGATGGCTCATATATATATGCTGTTGAAAATATTGATAAAAATACTATCGATGTCAAGAAAAAATCTAGCTGGTTAGGCGTTCGCTATAACAAAGAGCATACTAATGATACTAGACAAGAGCTATCGCAACTGCCTGCCAAACTGGTTGCGGATAGTACTCACCTTAAATCAGGTGGTAATACAGTCATACAAGGGGCTATCTTCAATTCAAATAGCGATAATATACAAGTTGGTGTTGGAAAATACGCAGATGCTAATGCAAAACTCATATTAACAACTGTCACTAATCAAATCACAACAACGCATAACCAAGAAAAAGAAAGCACCGTTTGGCAAAAGACGGTTGACAAAGGCAGTGTCGTCACTACAGCCTCCCTACCTAAGTTTAATCAGATTCCAACGATTACCTCACCAAGTGGCGTGACAGTAGTAGTACCCGTTGATATTACTGTTGACGCTAATAATAAAGCCAAAACAAACATTCAAAAGAGCCCAGAAGAACTAGGGAAAATTGCCCTTAATCTTTCTAAACAATCGGGCTATGAATATCTAGCAACTCTAGATAAGAGTAACGATATTAACTGGGCTCAAGTAGAACTAATTCAGAAAAACTGGAATTATACGCAGGAAGGATTGACACCAGGCGCAGCGGCGTTAATAGCCATTGCCGTTGGTATGGCCACGGGTGGTACTGGTGCCTTTAGTGCGTCGGCATTCGGTATAACTTCAACAGCTGGAACGGCTGCCTTTGGCTCATTAGCATCTCAAGCTGCAGTTGCTTTAATTAATAACAAAGGTGATATTACCAAAACCCTTAAACAACTAGGCAGTAGTGCAACTGTTCGCAATATGGCAACCGCAGCGTTAACTGCAGGCGTAGGAGCTAAGTTAGGTTTGGGTAGTAGTACTACGGATACCTTTGGACAAAAGCTTGCCAATGGCGTAGGCACTGGAGTTACTCAAGCTGTAGCGGATGCCGCTATTAATGGAGTTAGCTTTGAAGAGGCTCTTAAGAACAGTTTGCGTAATTCATTGGTTGATGTGTTTGCAGCTGAGACCTTTGGTAAGTTTGTAAAAGATTTCGAAGGCGATGACTTTGCTAGCGAGCTCGCTCATAAGTTAGCAGCAGCAGGCGTTGGCTGTGTGACAGCTAGTGCCAAAAAACAAAATTGTAGCGCAGGTGCTATTGGAGCAGCTGTTGGTGAAACAGTGGCACAGTTTGCTACTAGTGCAGAAGATAATGTATTTCTAGCATTTGGTCTACTGTCTCCAGAAGAGCTGAACAGAATAGAAAATATATCAAAACTAACAACAGGTGCTATTGCTCTTCTTTTCAACGTTGATGTTGATACAGCAGCGAATAGCGCTAGCTTGGCCGTTAGGAATAATCACAACCTCAAACCTGCAAATGATACTAAGCTGAATGAAGGCATGCTAGAGGCCTATGCTTTCGCAGTAGGTATCGTTCTTGCTCCTGTAAGCTTACTCCAAGCTCATGCAGACTATAATAAGGCTAGTACAGAGAAAGAAAAAGCAGCAATTCTAGTTGGATTAGGGTTTCCAGCGGCGAAAGCAGCAAGGTTTGCTTCAAAGATCAAAAGAATCGAAATGCCAAAACAAGTAGCTAACACTTGCTCTTTCCGCGGAGATATGCTGGTCAAAACCATTACTGGTTACAAGCCTATTTCTGAAGTTCGAATCGGCAATATGGTATTGTCCAAGAATGAAATCACTGGTAAGTTAACCTATCAAAGCGTATCTCAGCATTATAATAATGCTTACCGTCAAACTATATATATCGATATTAAAGATGAGAATGGTAATATACAAACCATTGTTTCTAACAAAATCCATCCCTTTTTTACTCAAGTTAATACAGGTGATTCGTTACCATCTTCATCAGAAGGGCATAACTATCAAGGTGATATTAATAACGCTCAGTGGATAGATGCCAGCAATCTAAAAGCGGGTTATAAGTTATTATCTGAAGATGGTCAGTGGCAGGTGGTTCAAAGTGTTAGGCAAACTGAAGAATCTTTATCTGCGTACAATTTGACTGTTAATAATGATAATACTTACTTTGTCACTGGTAGTGATAGTACGTATGGTGTTTGGGTTCATAATACTTGCGGAGTTTTTGGCAAAACTGCAGAAGCAACTAAAGCTGCTACTATACTCGGTTATGTCAAAGTAAAACAATATCCATTCAATAGTCATAATCAACCAGTGTATAAAAAAGGTAACTTATACATTAGTCCTGATGTTGATATGCATAACGGAGGAGTTTGGAAAGTCTTTGATAGAAAAGGAAATCGCATCGGTACTGCAGACGGAAAATTGAATATATTTAAGGATTAACATGAGCAATTTTATTGACATTCTTTTACAGAATGAACCTGATAAAATAAAGGTAAAGATACGTTTAGGTGCTGACACTGAAACGTTTAATTTAGTTACAACTGATTGGTCTTTACAACAATATCTTTATCAATGGAAGCATGCTGCTCTATTAGCTTTACAAACACGTCAGACTGTTGGATTCATAAAAAGTTATGAATGTTCAAAACAACATGTTAAGACAATGAGTATTTATACCATTATTCCAAAAGAAATAGCTTATCCAAATCGTTTCCAAATAAATAATGAACAAGAAGGGTTCTATATCACAGAAAGTTTTATTTTTGTTTCTGAAGATCTTAACGCGTTAGTATCAGATCGTTGTTTTGATGAAATATATGAAACTTATGACAATTATTTTCCAATATATTATTTTAATCAAAAAAAGTTGAATCAATTTTATTTATATTTATCAGATAAAGTTGAGGGAGTTTCAAGTTGGGAAATTACTTTTAATGATTTAAAATCTATACTAAAAATTGATCATTAAAGAGTTGACCAGATATAAAACAACTCTAATTACGTACTAGAACTAAATTCAACTTCCTTTCTAAATCAATTATTAATAATAACAGGATAAGAAATAACCCCCGGCTCAGGTGGTGGCACAGTTCGCACTACCTTTGTCACGGACTTTTCTGTCGCTTTGTCCTTAATCCAAAAGTCCACATAGCTATCTTTACTAAACCATGCAGTACCAATATCAGTAGCGAAGTCCAGCTGATAGTTAGTGTTTGCTTTAGCATAAAAGGTAATCTTAGTAGGCAGAGTATAGTGTCCTGCCATACGATAAGTGACGGTCAATGCATGCTCACCCGTTGTAATCGGATAGACATTATCCCAAGTATCGCTGTAAGTATCTTTTTTATCTTTAGGTACGCGCTTACCATCAATCTCCATAATATAGGCGATACGATCACCAACGAGCTTGGTATGTCGTGGTTCCATTTTACCCATGATCGTTGCGCTCACGCCTGATACGGGTGGCTGATAGATCAGTTCAGCTGGTAACTCTTTTACATTTTTCATGCTCATACAAGCGGTCAACAACGGCAGCCCACACACCAATACAGTCCACTTCATCGCTTATCCTCTATAGATTTTTTTAATAATAGCCAATTTCCACAACATGAGTTGATAAAACTCAACTTTTATAGTTTACCTATTTCTGTTTAAAACAGTAAATTTTTTATTAGGAATTAGATCAATGTTTAGGGAATGACGAGCTTTTGAGCCTGTCCAATAATTATCCTTAGTGAGATTTTTAGGGTATACCCCAACGGAACCAGTCTATTGCACTGATAAACCTATCGGAATGGTTAATAGACTACTCTATTTAGACTTTAATTAAGGAACTACACTAAACTGAGTTTTCTCTCTCTAAAACTATTTGTCTTAATCTAATTTTTGGGAAGAAAGAATGGCTCACTAGTTAGAGACTTGGACACCCTACTAAGAAAAGGGATTTAAGACTAGAAATCACTATATGTCACAGCATCTAAGATTGAAATAAAGGTTCCTATTCCACAGTAATATTACAGTTTCCGACTACAATAATAGCGTCTCTATTCGTCTGTAAGACCGGCTGTGTAAAATATTTGTGAACGAAACCAACGGCTCATTGGATCTTCGTGGTTTCTAGGGTACCAGTATGCACTAATTGATATAGAAGGAAGGATAATGGGTGGCTCAAAGATATCGAGTGTAGTGCCAAATCGTTGCAGTAAACGATTTGGCAAAGTACATAGCAAGTCTGTACTTCCCACTATAGATGGAACCATTGCATAACTTTCAGTAGACATTGCTACTAATCGCCTTTGCCCTATCTTCGTCAGTGCGCGATCAACAAAGCCTGTGAATGGATATCCATCAGAAGATACGACTAAGTGAGATTCGGCACAAAAGGATTGCAAATCAAGTGGTTCCTGACCTCTTGGGTGTGCTTTGCGTTGCGCTGTAGCAAAATCATCAGTAAATAGTCTGCGTCCTATCCAACTGTCATCAGCTGTTTCGCTGATACCAATGTAAATATCAACCCCGTTATCTTCCATCTGGTGCGACAGATGGTTGCTATCAGGTAATATAAATCGAAGTCTTACATGAGGTGCTAGTTCACTAAGTCTATTAAAAAGATCTGCACCTAGCATCAATGCTGGATTTTCATGCAAAGCTACTACGAAAGTTCGATTACTCGTTGCTGGGACGAAAACTACGGGCTCGAGCATAGTCGAAATACCGTCTAAGACGCTTTGTAAGGCTGGTCTTAATGCTATAGCGCGAGGCGTAGGTAAGACGCCCCTACCATTGGGAGATGGAATGAATAGCCTTTCTTGAAATATATCACGCAACCGTGCTAGTCGAGCAGACATCGCAGGCTGACTAATACCCAAGCGCAGAGCAGCGTGAGTGATATTCTGCTCCGTCAGTAGGGCATCAAGAGTCAGCAGTAAGTCAATATCGATGCCAGAAACTAATTTCATGTTCGATTACATCACAGTAGATATATGTCGGAACAGTATACATTATTGTTTTATTTTTCTTTGCGGTTAGTGTAAGTAACTGGAACCCAATCATAGCTGTTGTTAGCTACCTTACGGATATGACCTATTCCTGGAAACGGAAGGTGCGGTGCAGCGATTAGCTCCCCATTTTTAGCGAACTGTGAAAATGCATTTTTTCGCACTAATGAGGCTTGATCCTGATTTTCGTCATAAGCAATGGTCACTTGAGGATTTGGGAACTGTATTGCAGATACATGAATAATATCGCCTATAAAAGTAATTTCCTCATCACCACTAACCAGCCGGTAGAAAGCTGAACCTGGCGTATGCCCTGGGTGTATAACAGCAGTGATGCCAGGAAGAACTTCCTCATTACCAGAAAACGTCTTGATCTTTCCCGCGTCTAAGTAAGGTTTTAAAGTTAATCTTGCAATATCAAAATACTCTTGCGCATAACCTGATTTTTTCTGATTTTTTTGGTTAAAGAAAAAATCGATATCAGGCTTCCCAATAAAAATCGTGGCATTAGGGAAAACCCTAGAGTCATCATTCACTAATCCTCCAGAATGATCTGAATGTGCGTGAGTGAGGAGTACCTCTGTAATGTCCTGTGGTTTTATTCCTTGGTTTCCCAAACTCTCAATCAATCGCCCACCACTATCTGGACCGAATAATTGACCAGAGCCCGTATCGACAAGAATACGATGCCCAGGCATATCCATCAAAAATACATTAATTGAAGCTTCAACTGGATTACTTTGAAAATTTCGAGCCAACAAGCGCTCAATACTTTCTGGGTTTGTGCGTTTTAATAATTGGTGTAGATCCTGAGGTACAGTTCCATTAGTAAGTGACGTTACGCGTATTTCACCTACTTGTACACTGTAGCTATTAGCTTGCTGTTTCAACACATGTTGCGGTCCCGGAACTTGCGCATGAACAGCGGATATTTGGACAAACGATGTAACCATTACAAAGCAAGTCAACAATTCTTTAAATTTAAACATAAATTTATTCCTTAACTAAAAGGTAATATTAGTTTATATTTTTATATTACTGTAGGCGTACTGAGGTTATAGGTGCTATCCATCGTATAGATACCATTACTCATTTTACTTTTATAGAGCGACCTAAACATTCAATTTGCCTCGTAGCTGGTTTAGTGCCATCGTTGTTCACTGAACGTTCTGAACAGTTGTACTGAACAACCATTAGAAAACGTACTTGGACACTAGATAAACAATGATCATATCAGTGATAAAAGCGGCAAAAGAATGGGTCGTATCAAGAACAACAATCTATCATAAAATCAATGATGGTGAGCTTTCTAGAACTACAGATAAGAAAATTGATACTTCGGAGATGCTTCGAGTATTTGGCGAGCCTGTTTCCAAAAAACGTACTGAACAATCACTGAACAGTTCAGATAATACGTACTTGAATACCAATGAGAGCTAGAGAAGTTAAAGAATGAACACCTACGGCAGCAGGTCAGCGATCAAAAGAGTTGATAGAGAATTACAAACAACAGATTGGTCAGCTAAACAAGACGCTCGAGAAAGCTAACGCCAGTATTCACGATTTTGCGCAAAGGATTTGCCAGAGGAAGAGCAGCAGGAAATGCTAAAAACTATTCTCAATAGATTACCAGCTAAAGAGTAGTCAAGAGTAAATTGTTTTTAGTAAATACATCTACCTAACAAATTTTACAGTAATTAAGGAATATTAATGAATGATTATGAGCTTGTAAAAACGTTTCAAATAGATGGTGAGTTTCAAGGTTTCGATGATGATATGCTATTTAAAATGTCAGACGGAACATATTGGATCCAAGATCAATACATGTATTGGTATTATTATGCATATTGCCCGAAAGGTAGTTTATTACGAGCAAATGGTAGGTTATACCTTAAGATTGATGGGCAAGATCAAACTGTGCCTGTAAGACAAATTGTTGATGTAGTTGAAGCCCAGATTAGCGGAGATTTTAACGGGTGGGAGGGAGAGACTACTTACAAGCTAACTAATGGGCAAGTTTGGCAGCAATGTACTTACCATTATGAGTATTCATATTCATATTCGCCGGAAGCTATGGTCTATAGTGTGGGAGGAATCTATAAAATGAAGGTTGAAGGAACAACAGCAGAAGTACGCCAAGTCGAATAAATGGTAGTTAAAAACGCTTTATTTAGTTAGATTGAAGAAAAGATATCATCAAATACTATATGGTGATATCAAAGTGCCTAAACCTTTGTTGTTCAGTAATATAGCTCCTCCACTGAACAACAAATTGCCGGTTACAACGCTTAAGGAAGAACCTATGATAACACAGCTATATTCTATAGGCCGGCCTTAATGGTTTATTAAAGCTAATACTTTAGTTACTTTATGAGCCTTTCCCAAACTGAACCGCCCCGGGATTGTCGTAGCTTTGTTTAAGCTTGTCATATCTAGTGGCTATTGCTCGAAATCGTTTTAAGTGAGCGAATGCATTTGTAACTAAGTGGCGAACTTTGTACAAGTTCCAGTCCATATGGTTGTTATCCAATTTTGTATTTCGCTTTCTAAGAATATTATCGAAGCTTCCTGCTCGTTTAATATGTTCTCGCAGTGCATCAGAGTCGTAGCCTTTATCAGCACATAGAATATCTGTATCACTCAGATCAATATTATCAACTAAATCTGGCGCTACCTTAACACCCATTTAAGGTCCGAGTCTTTGATTAACAAAGCAAACAGTTGAATCAACTTATTACTTCGAAACCAAAGCTGATAAGCCTTAGTTCAGTTAGATATCACTGGCGGCGTTGAAGTTAATGGCTATGCCACCGAAGAAGAATAAATATCAATCAATACGCCTGACACCTCTTAGTTTGTCGCTAAGAGGTTCTGATTTACATCATATACTTAAAATAGGAACTGCAACATGCACCATAACAAAGAACATCTGATCGCTTTGCTGGCAAGCAAAGGCTGGAGTAAACCGCTTATCGATGCCACTTTTGAGCTAGTAGGCGGGTTTGATGCACTTGCTGAGCACACAAACGTTGTTTGGCCTATGATATTTACTAATAATCTTGGCAATCAGTTTGAGCTTGATGAAGCAGATGGTTCTAACTTGTTAGCCGCCATCAAGGTATTTAGTGGAATAAAAGAGCTTAGTGATAAAAACTTGCCCGCTCTAAACGCTTACTTGGATACTCATACTGACGATATTTTACTGGCATTAAGAACACAGTTTGACGAGCCAGCTGCACGACTGACAACGATTAGTGATTTCATGCTGCCGGAAGAAGCCGACACATACATCACCACAGGTCAGTTAGTAGGTGAGTACAAGCGAGATGTGGTCAATATTATGGTGTACTACGCTTGTTATTGGCTAACATATCTCAGGGGTGGTCTTAATACTGACCGACTTGCCTTGATTGACCTATCAGAGGTCACTTCAATAACCTTGCTTAACGGACAGACCATCGTAGAGTCCAAGTCAAAAGAGAAAAACGCAAGGTTCATCGGTACACTAGAAGAGCTTTATGAAGTATGTGACAAATATTACATACAAATGTTTTGGGATAGTAAAGGTAAAAAAAGAGTGGTTACCGGCCTTTATATACAAAAGAAAGCGTCGTCAACAGAAAATATCCGAGTACATATAAACCTTAAAAAACTATCAAGCGTTTTGACAAAGGGTTCATGTTTTATTGAGCTTGGCATGACATCTACTTCAAAGAGCGTTAATGATCAGGACTTACTTTGTTTGACTGATGACACAGTGGCTAAAATCAACGTGCAGGGCAGTCATGAGCTTGAATTATTAATGAGTGAGAATGCAATTTTAGACCTAAGCGGTAACATAGTGAGTGGTAGTGCGAGAATTGAGGATCAAAGCCGCTTGCTAGCACTCGACTTTAAAACTGATAGTAGTTTTAACTGTCATGAATTAAGCGAGGACTCACGGATTTTCGCCAATAGCACAAATTTCAGTGTTGATCGACGAACTAATGCCGACTCGTCCAATTTTGCCAATAAAGCCGTCGATGAATACTGTGAAGGACACATCGCTTATCTCAGAAAGCAGCGCAGTAAAGAATAATAATTATACACGCCAGCATTAAAAAACAGCCAATTATAGCGGCTGTTTTTCGTTTAGGGCGATACCTACAACTAAACCGAGCTAACAATCCTCATAGAGGTGATTGGAAGGGCTGCTAACGGTTTAGGCTGGCATGTTGGACTGTCTCAAAATCGTTTTTTGATAATTCATAGCGTTACTTTGGATTTAAAGACTTTTAAATACTTTAATAAAATCTTTAGCTACATTCCAACCTTTAACATAAACCCCCATTTCATGGTAAATCTCTACAAGGTTATTAGGGGCACTTGCAGACAGCCAATTTAAGCTAGTAATCAGCAAGTCATTATTATCCCAAGCTAATACTTTGGCATGACTATTGGAATGATGCGCACCCAATTGAGATAGAGAGTCAGCAGACTTCAGATCATCATGCATCTCAATAATTTCAGAATGATCGATATAACTTGATTTCTTAGAGTAATAATAATGTTTTTTAGCTTCCGACTCTTTTAAAGCGTCAAATATAGGCCTTATAGGTGAGGTGTTTATAAAATCACTTATAATATATATCTTGTTTTTTGCTTGAGCAGCTAAGTCAATATAACTATGATGCTGGTGCTTTAGCACTAATCGCAGCTCCAGCTTTTCATTGTTAGGAATATCAACGTCATTTGGTGTATCGGCTATATTGCTTGAAAGCCCTCGAAACTCCTTACGCACTTTACTGTCAAAAGTGCTTTTCCCACAGCAAATATTAGCAGCGATCTCTAAAAAATATTTAGTAAATTGATCATTATAAACAACAACTGACGCCTCAAATCTTTCAAATTTTGCATATAAGAAGTTGCATGAGCTGACCATGGTACACAACCCTCTGTCTCCATGATTGGTTATAACGAACTTTGCATGCGAGTCGGTACGTCTGAAGTCATTGTAATTTACAACATTTAGCATGCCTTCCTGGTGGCAGCTTTCATTAAAATCCCTTAATTTGCTTTCAACAGCCTTATCTTCACTATCTGATTTTTCAAAGTTTTCATCTGTTTCTTCAGCATTACTCTTTCCCCATAAAATATAAACTTGAACACCTCGTTTCAAAGCCTCTTCAATTTCTAGAAAAAGATGAGTATAGCCATCATCATTGACAATGCACCATTTACCTATGAAAGTAGAGTGAATGACTAGAAAGTCAGTAGAGGACTGGATTAGCTCAATGAGCTTGGCTTTGGTGTTTTGACCGCCGTAAACAAAATCTACATCGCCTCTCTTGGCAACAACCTTGATTTCATAGTTATTTTCATCTTTGCTCAAATGTGCTTTAAGCAAAGAATTATCATCCTTGACTATAGCTGGAAGTGTATTTTTGATTTGTCTAATAAGCTTGCTATTCAGCTTCTTTACTTTGTTGTCGTCGATTATCCTTCCTTCCTTACGACTTTCTATATACAACATATCTACCAATAAATATTTCTTAGTAGTCAATGTATATACAGCCTCGTCAAGTACGTTGTCTATTTTTTCATGCTCCCTAGCCATAACGCTATACATTTTTGTGTACTTGGGATAAGAATTGCTATCATCTATAGGCAAGGTAACTATATTCTTGTTTTTATTCATCTCACTCATATATCTTGCATGAGTAAGCAAAGGGGAGTCAAAACTATAAAAGCTGTAATAGTTATCAAAATAATCTACAAAAACTTCTCTTCTTTTTTGATATTTATCGACCTTACAAATGAGCTCATGTTCTTTAACGCTTAAAGAATAAGCTATCTCACCCATTTCCGTTATTCTAAAAATAAAACTGTCTCTAGAAGTAACAATATCAATCCACCCGACATTGCACATGGGTAGTAAAACTTGAATGACAACTTGAGTTTCTAGATTGGAGAAGTCACTAAGACTCTTAACAGTCATCTCTCTTTGACTTAACTCTTTTAAGAAAAGATAGTCGATAATTGACCAATTGGTTTTTCTACTAATACTAAATGTATATTCATTAGTGAGGAATGGGATAGCAATCGTATATTTTATAGTGTTTTCTTTATTCATTAGAGGCCCAAAAATGATTTTGATTGAACAAAGTTAATGTTATTAAACACCTTGTTTTCAGTATCAATTGAATGATCATTCATTAATCCAAAATCATCAACAAACATTTCAACAAAGAGATTCAAAAAGTCCCTATTCATATTGTCCAAATAACCCCTATTGTTAGCATAAGCTTTATTTTCAAGCAGCTTCCAATATCTGAATAAACCGAAACAGCCAACAATAATCATTTTATGTTTAGCCCTACTCAGCAGTACATTCATTCTGCGCATATCTGATAAAAAACCCAAAGCAGAAGTAATAGGCTGACAACTATTATGCCTTACTAGGCTAATGATAATAACGTCGGCCTGATCACCCTGATAAGAGTCTACTGTTTTTGCTATGTCTTGATCATTATTTTTGCTCGAAAAACAGCTATTTATCTCACTCTTTTCAACCAGGTTATTGATCATATTCACTTGATTTACATAAGGGCTCAGTATCTTGATTGAATAATCTTCATCACTATTAGTATGTATTTTGGATAATAACTCTTTAATAATACGGATTTCGTGTTTATTGACGTTCTTATTTTCAAGACTACGCATCCTAACATCACTATTTTTATCAGGTAAATCGACCCATATTACTGCATTATCTTTATTCAACCCTTCTAATTTAGAGTCTTTAAAGATAAATGGGGACGCGCTATTATAGAAATCTGCGGTTTGAGGATAATCTTTCAATTTACCATCATATACAGCGTTAGAAACAATCCGAGAAATCTGAGGGTGCATTCTATGCTGTGTATCGATCATGCTACCAAAACTTTCTTTTCCTCGACTCCTAATACTTTCTGCACTTTGACACAGACTTTTGAATAAAGAAAAATATTTAGAAAGGTTGCTAAAATGCTCAGCTTTAGAGGTTTTGTTTATATCAGCATCGTTAAAATCAAGATCAAAAATAATACCTTTTCTGAAACCTATATTTGACAGCTGCTCTATAACCAAGCCCATATCAAACCTACCAGGGTTTTTAATAATTTTTTGGACATCCTGTTCTGAAAATGCTGGAAGTTGCTTGTAGTCTCCAATAAGAACTCTTTTGCTGGATACTATCATTGGTGACACCAACTCGATACCTGATGTCTTGCCGCACTCTTCCATAACAGACACATCAAAATTGATATTATTCTCTATCAACTCTTCCATTAATTTAGAGTTAGAGGTTGTAAATACTAGATTGGCAGCACGTAAAACTTGATTGAAAAACTTAGCGTCTGATTTATTAACAAATTTATCCAGCTTCTGCTTAATAAGCGGCTCTTTGGAATATTTACTAAACATCTCGCTTTTTTTGAATTTGTTAATATAAGGGTTTGTTGCGTTTTGAATGAGGGTTTCTACATTACTACCATCGTCATTTTTTTCAGCTTTAAAGTTTGGAATGATAATTAGGCCATCAAAAGCCCCATGCTCTCTTAGTTTTTCAGTGATTTCATCATAAAGCATATTGACAGTGGCATGACTCTGAGCAGACAAAAGCACCTTTGAGCTATTTTCTTCGTGGAAAAGATAATCAACATAGGTGGTTATAAGGTGTGTTTTACCCACACCTGGAGGGCCTTCAATGAAGTAATTTGGTTGGGTTTTCACCAAAGAAGAAAACACTTCTTTTTTGGATTCATCTAATGAAGTAAGAGAAGCCTCAAGATCAAATTTGCGAGAGGTGACAAAGAATTTTTTGGCCGGGTCTGCGATACTTGATATTAAAGAGCTTTGATTGAGTAAAAAATAAAATATTCTCGCCCGCCTTTCAATTTGTGCGATTGTTCCATCATGGTCCTTAGGATAAATTCTAACCAATTCTTCTGATAAATTACTTATGCTCCGCTCTAACGGTTGTTTTGTGGAGAATATATAGCCTAGCTTAGGTGATAGCCCTACATATTGCGCATCTAACTTGTCTTTTCTTTCCATGCTTCTACGAGACTTGGTGGTAGTCTCAATAACCCATTTGTCAGTAAGTTTAGATGGATCGCTAAAGTGTTGTTTAAATCTATCAAAAGGCTGTCTTAGGCTTAGTGAGTCTGATAGCTTGTTGTTAATATCATTATTTTCTTTTTTGTACTCTAACGTATAATAAAAGAGCCCATCATCTAGGATTAACCCTTTTCCCTCTATTGGTTGATCATCTTCAATGCGATCTAGGCTAATTAGGTACTTTTCCGTTTCCGAGCGCGCTACGTCAATCGCAAAAAATAACAACAACCCCTGAAGGCATTGTAGCTCAGAGTCTGTATATTTTTGCTCTTTTTTGAACTGTATTAACTTTAGCTTCCATGAGTTTTCATCCGAAAACTCGTTCTTTTGCATAAGCCTAAATGCATTAGGTATAAAAACCAAGCTCCCCTTAATTTCGATGGTTTCTGCATAATTCAGCCAGTCAGGGACACTATCATATATGGCCGTTATGTAAGAAACATACCAATCACCAAAGTTATCGTGCTTGAACTCTTTAAATCTATATAGAAAATTCTTCCCTTTTAAAATAAATTCATTGCGATACCTATCATTAAATATACGGAAGGGGTCTAACGTAATATCTTCTTTGATAATGTCGGTGACATCAGAACTTGTTAGGTTTTGAGCATCATAATTTTGAACTGCATTGTCGATTAAGTAATTTTTAATAACGTTTCTAATGTCACCAAATATATCAGAGTCAAAGCTTGCTGTTGTTATATAGAATACCGGCGAGAATGAATTATCAACTTCTGACAAGTCTGTAACGGCTTGCTCTACCAATAATTTTAGTTGAGTCTTATCCACTAATTTAGTATGGCCGGTTGAATGGCCTTCTAGTAGAAGTCTTAACGCCAATGCTTCGTTGCGCAGTAATTTTTCGTGAAAACTGTCGGAATCAATTCCCAATAATTCTAATATTAAAACGCCTAAGTCGCTCCAGTCTTGGTGAGTTGTGCAAATAACATCCTTGTGCTCACCCATAAATATAGGTTTGTTAATCTTGTTAAAATCTAATGATTTTTCAAAACCACTCAGTACAAATCTTTCAGTGTCGTCAATTTCTTCATTTTCTTTATAAATCACGCTATTAGTATTGATGTTTCTGTGAATGATATCCTGGCCATGTAATATCTCAATACCCTCTATCAGCCTTAATACATTCTTCCATAAAAACATTCTACTGGTAGTAGATATTATCTTATCTTTGCTTAACCAATGACTTTTACTCTTAGAAAACAAACCTATCCTTGCGGGCTTGGCTTCTATTTCTATTAGCTTAGTATCCAGTGCTTTAGAGTCTTGATCAGTGGGGTAAATTAAGCAGTAATTACCACTGTTATCGATGAAGCTGTCATGTATTACTTCAAGATATTTTTCTGCATTAGTAACAGACTTTAGCTTATTTAATTGCCGAGTTTCGTTTAACCAAATCTCTTTGGCCAACTCTTCATTAAGTGAGTTTTTTGCATACCAAAATTTCAGTTTAAACACTGTGTCATTATCTAAATACTTCCACACTTCTAGTAAATCAGTCTGTGACTCTTCTTCAATTTTAATCTTGAATTCATCATCTATTGAGTCTATAAATGCCATTGTTATAAGTTCCAGGGGTTTTATCGTGTGAAAAAATTTAGATGATCTTCAAGGGTGAACCGCCCCGACTTTATCGGAGAGTGATTTACTTGAGTCAGGCAGCAACACCTGACAGGGTTAAATTATCATAATACCGCTTTTCAAATTCAAAAGGTGGCATATAACCAATCGTACTATGCAGTCGTGTTTTGTTAAACCAGTCTACCCATTCAAGGGTTGCCAGTTCAACATCGTTAACACCATGCCAGTTCTCTTTTAAATAATGGATTACTTCAGTTTTATAAAGCCCATTGACTGTTTCAGCCAAGGCACTTTCGTATAAATCCCCCGTCGTACCTACAGAGGCAATAACGTTCGATTCAGCCATTTTATCGATGTAGTGAATAGATAAATGTAGAAGGATAGTCGCTCGACGCTTTAATCAGCATGCGAACGGCGCGTTCTTTAATCTCAGGAGTGTAGGTTTGTCTTTTCATTGTCGTATTCTCTCAGAATATTCAGTCTCCGACAATACCGGGGCGGTTCACTACTATGGAGGTAGAGACTTACATACAATCTCACATGGAGAGTCCATGAGAGCGTTATTTTTCAATCGTTTTAGAGGGGGAGGGCTTTACATACTCGATGAGCCTGAAGCATCATTATCAATTGCAAGTCAGATTGATTTTGTAGAACGAATTATACAGTTGGCAAAGGAAGGGGCGCAGTTTATCATTGCTACTCATTCTCCAGTTATTATGCTGATGCCTGATATTGACCTTATTCAAATAACAGAAAATAATTATAGGTACGTGGATTTTATAAATACTAATATCTACTACTTATATAAAGAAATATTAGAAAGTAAGGGCGAATTCCTGAAAAATATAATAAACACGTAATTATCGATTTAAACTCACCACTTAATAATTAAAGAATGCGAACGGAGTACTAACCCTTGTTTTTAATCAGTCTAGCGGACTAGATACGAACAATACAAACCAGTACGTTAGTCAGGAACTGTTGGTATATAAAGTTTAATAAATATTCTCATTCGAGCATATTAATAATGAACCACAAAATCTCGTGGAGAGAATTTATTACAAATAGTGAATAACAGTAAAACCCCAATAATCATTCCAATCCATGCTCCCGTTAACTCACTTGAAGCATCAATTAAAACACCTGCCATGAACGGGAATACTGAAGCAATTAAGTATCCACCACCTTGCACAAAAGCTAATAAAGTTACGGCTTGCTTAGCGTTAGAGGCGTAATCAAGCGCTATGATTAAAGATAAAGGAAATAAAGCACCAATCCCTAACCCTAAAATTATAACGGTTAAAAATGCAAGCTTTGAGGGGATATAGATAAGCAATATTAAACCAACTAATATGAGCGATAAAGTGACAAATAATAGCTTTCTGCGATCGTTGAATTTTTTGATAAATATAGAAATTAAGATGCCAGAAATTACTTCTGCCACCGTTAAAATACTTAGTAAAGCGCCAGAAGCATCTCTACTCCACCCAAGCTGGGTGTAATTTAATGGCAACCAAGCTAGAACCAATGTGTATGCGCCTGTTCCTATGCCAAAAAAAAGCATTAACAACCATGCATTTTTAGACTTTATAGGTAGAGGCAAATAACCGTTTCTACTGCTCTTGATATGTGGCATACCAGAGAAAAACAGTATAATTGCCAATATGGCAGGGATAGCCATAATCGATAAAGCGATATTCCAGCCAAATACTCCTTCTAAAGGAGAGGTTGTAGCAGCTGATATTGCAGCCCCCGCCATAATACCTGTTGTAAATAACCCCATAAAAACGCTAGCATTGTCTGGCGCAATTCTTTTTAAATAGGCGGGCATTAGAGTTTGGATGATTGCTATACCAATGCCTCCAATGAGAGAAGTCAGTAGTAGAAGTAATGTAGAGTCAGCAAAAAATCGGTAGCCTCAAGAAAGCGCTATCGCCAACAATCCAGCTAATATACCTATATACTCGCTTACTCTAGATTGAATTCTGGGACCTAAAAGCGCAAAGCAGCCCATCATTGCAACTGGCAAAGTAGTCAATAGTCCAGCAGTTTGATTATTTATTCCTATATCGTTTGCTAAAACGGGTATGATTGGAGATATGGAGGCCATAATAGGCCTAAGATTAAGACCTACGAGTATTATTATGGTGACTAGTATCCATTGGTTATGACTAAACTTATTCATTTCCTACCTCACACTATTGGCTATGTGTCTTTTTTAGTTATGAGTCGATGCAGCATCACAACTTTAATTGGTTATCTTTTGCAGTAGTGCCAAGCAATAATCAAATATACGCTAGCATTTTAGATCTAAAAAATCGTAAAAATTAAGGGCTCTGTCTACTGTATATATTCGAGAAAATCTGACTTTATAATGTCCAAACATACTGACATTAGCATCAAGGCCTTGTTACTGCAGTCCAAACACTCTGATACGTTCACTGGCTGACTGATAGGTTTTTTCGACAGCTGGCTCAACGATGTTACCAAATGGCATTTGAGCAACCAGTTCCCACTGCTTAGGAATTGAAAAAGCTGATGCAATATCATTATTGATTAGTGGATTATAATGCTGAAGATTTGCACCAATATTTAAAGCACTTAATTCTAGCCACATAGCATATTGATGCATTGCTGAGGTTTGCTGCGCCCAAATAGGAAATCTATCAGCATATAGCTCAAACTTATCTTGCAACGATTGTATAACCTCCTTATCTTCGTAAAACATAACTGTACCCACAGCCGCACGAAAACCATCCATTTTTTGTTGACTACCTGAAAAGTCGTTACTGCCAACCGCCTTACGTAAATGGGTTTCGGTGATATCCCATAGCTGCTTATGCTGCTTACCAAACAACACTACCAGACGTGTCGTCTGTGAGTTGAAGGCTGAAGGGGTATTTAGTATTGTGCGCTCAGCAATATCAATAATTGCTTGTGGTTTTACCGTTAAGTTGCCACCTAAAGCATAAATGGACCGACGTTTAGTGAAGGCTTGTTGTAGGTTGGCTGAATTGGATTGCGGCATATTTTTATCCTTTTAAATTTTGTTAAATAGAATGTTATTTATATCGTGTGATTAAGGTTGGTCAGGCTTATTGAATAAACTTACAAAGGAAATCAAACTTTTTAAATTCAGGTCTTATCAGGCACTTCAAGTTTTTGTTTCGATAGTGTCATCATTTTCATACCACCCCATGTAACAAGTGCCACACCGAATGCAATCAAAGAGGCGCCTAGAATGAGTCCGTCCGGTGGAGACTCGCCTTGTAAAAAAACAGCGACAGGCACACCTACAATGGCGCCAACTGACCCCAGTAAGCTTAGCAAAACCGGGCCACCCGTTTTCTGAAGTAGAAACAATAATTGAAACTGACCGGCGAATATTAAGGCTTGTAAGGTAATTAAACCAAGCGCCAGGAAACCTCCCAGTGAAACAGTAAGTGAGAAGTTCGGTAGGAGGCTTGTTGCGCCAAGTAAGACTACAGCCGCAATAAGCATGCCTGGAGCAAGCGCATTGGGAGACGCTCCTTCCGGCCAACGCAATGTACGATAGAGATTGCCAATAGCGAGCAAAACAGGGCCACAGAGCGCTATCAAAATCCAAAACACACTGGTATCTGGTGCAGAAAATTTACGGGTAGCTAGTACACCTGCACCGGCAAGTGCAGCTGCAACCCCAAGAGCTCGAACAGTCTGAAATCGCTCCATCCCTAACGCTAGTGCCCCAAGATAGGTGAGAAGTGGTGGTAAGGAGATAATTAGGGCTACAAAACTGGCACCGACATGGGGAATAGCGGAGAAGAAAAGTAAGTTAGAGCCTGCAACGCTGACCAAAGCAGAGATAAAGTAATATTCAAAGCTGCGTTTATTGAGAGGTGTAAGTTCATGGCGTAGTAACGCAATAACTAACAAGATTGTGGCAGCACCAGCAATTGACCAAAATAAAAAGGCAAGCGGAGATAAACCTATTTCCCCCGCATATTTTGCCACATTGGTAGAGATACCAAGTAACGCGCCTCCAACTAGAAGACAAGTTAAAGGTACTAGCCATACACTTTTACAAGGAGAGCTATTTCGTTCTGTAAATTTAGTCATATAATATCCTAACGGCCTAAAATGTGGCTTGATGTCAGAATATCATTAAATGTCTTGATGTCAAGATAATAATCTTGCTATTATTATCGTTATGAGCAGTTTCTTAGTGGAAATAGACGTTTTAATATTTCCAGAATCATAAATATCTTGATCGTAACGAGGAGTAAATCAATGCAAGCTAAAGAGTGTACGCAAGAAGATGCGGTACAGAAAATTATTAGTCAATGGCAAAACCAAGGATTTGCTACTGATACTTTGTTGGCAATGGAGACTATAGGGCGTATCAAGCGGTTAGAAGTGATATTAATGCGAAGGCTATCGGCTAACTATAAGATAAATTATCAAATATCACATTGGGAGTTTGATGTGTTGGCGACATTACGACGCACAGGCACCCCATATTTAATGAGCCCAACCGTTTTATTTGATAGCATGATGGTGAGTTCTGGTACGATGACCAATCGCTTACAGCATTTAGAAAAGAAGGGACTTATTGAGCGCATTGATAACCCAGAGGACAAACGAAGCTTATTAGTCAAACTAACCCCAAAAGGTCTTGAATTGATTGATAGAGCCGTCGCATCACACGTACAATTGGAGAATGACTTGATGAGTAATATGAGTGAGGAAGAGCTACTTATTCTCAATTTATTATTAAAGAAAATTGAGAATAACCTGCCTATTGTTTAGATATAAAAAAATATCTTTATATAGAGATAAGTAGTATGTAATCGAAAATAATTGAACTTATCCTCGAAAAGCTTACTTAATGTGCATGACAAGTAAATCGTAACTCCATATCTTACGGAAGATATCAGTAGCCTACAGCCTAATATACAAGTCCTCACTAAGGTACAGAACTGATTAAATCAGTTCAGCAATTATCAGCTCATTAAATTGATCAAGTGGGATATAAAGTCATTGAAATAGTAATGTTATTGTCTACATATTCAACAGCATAGATCAAAAATCGCTATATACACATTTATGATCAGCAGGCTATTATTGATAATAGGTATACGTTGTTAGATTGAGTCATTGTTCTAGATGGTTCTGCTAACTTTTTTCGTTAAGCTCTGAATTAAGCACATTAATAATTAATTGCCTCAGCCAATTATGCGCTGCATCGCCCTCACGGCGTTGATGCCATAGCAATTTAAAATCGAATGACTCGATTGGAAAAGGCGGTTCGAATATTTGAACTTGTGAGTTGCTATCAGTCATATCAAAACTACGCCGCGCCGCTGTCAAAATCAGGTCAGTACCAGCCACTAATTGATTAGCAATTCCCCAATGTGGCAAAGTCATTACAACATGACGACTTAATCCTGCGTTACTAAGTGCACGTTCAATCTCATTATTGGCACCTGATTGCATCGCAACGAGGATATGTGGTCGAGCCAACCAACTATTCTTGTCAAGAGTATCACTCTCGGGCAAAGTATTTTTGTCTGCCAAACAAGCAAAAGACTCAACAAACAAAGTGTGCATACGAAGCGCTTCTGGCACTTTATCTGAGAAGACACCGAAAGCCATGTCAGTTTCACCATCGAATACATCCGCCATCATCACTTCGCGGCTTCCTTGACTCACCTCAAGCTCAATGCCAGGCGCAAGCACTCTTAATGAGCGCACCAAACTGGGCATAAATACACGCGCGCCGTAGTCAGACATAGCCAAACGAAATACTCGCTTCGCACTGAGAGGGTTGAATTCTGGGGTCTCAATCAACGTACCGAGCTGCTCTAGAACATCAGTCAATGGCAGGATTAACTCGCTCGCTCGCGAAGTCAATTCCAATTTTCCTGAACGTCGAACCAATAGAGGGTCATCAAATAGGGTACGTAAATGGGCCAGCGCGTGGCTAACTGCCGGCTGACTTTTATGTAACCGGAGAGCGGCTCGTGATACGTGCTTTTCTACTAATAATGCGTGCAACGTCACGAGCAAATTAAGGTCGATACGTCTTAAGTTATTCATATGACGAATAGTGAAGTAAAAAAACAATAATTTCAATTCAAATTTTTAATATGAAATAATTATTCCAGAAAATTAAATGAATCTGGAGCAAACGTATGAATCTATCACTTACTGGCATCTCTTTTGCCATTATCGCCTTAGTTGCTGGCGCTTTAGTCCCTCTCCAAGCTGCGAGTAACGCTGAGCTAGGCCGTGCTCTTGGACATCCTCTTTGGGCAACGGTAGTGTCGTTATTGGTGAGTGTACTTATAGCGATACCTGTCATTCTTTCTATGCGTGTCCCTACGCCCATATTGAGTGAAATCGGACAATTACCAATGTGGGTCTGGTTTGGTGGCATAGCTGGCGTCATCTATATTACCTCCGCATTAATTCTAGTCCCTCGTTTAGGAGCAACTCGCTTTATTGTTTGCGTGATAGCAGGTCAAATGCTTATTTCATTAATATTAGACCAATACGGTCTTATGAATTTACCAGTGAAAGAGATAAATGCTGGGCGTTTAGTAGGTGTTACTTTTGTTCTACTAGGCATGATCATGGTGCTGTGGCTCACGCCCTCATCTACCAATTCAAGTAACGTTAAAGCTAGCATAGCTGGCAATTTAAATACCATAGAAAGTACGTCGACAAGTAGTGCTAAGTCTGTTTCTCATTTTGAAAGCTAGTCATATCTATATCAATGCGTAAACAATGAGAATTAATTATTCAAATACTATTTGGTGATCTTGTTAAGCCTGTATTTGAAAAAAGATAACAGCCATTTAGTGAGCGTATTAAAATATTTGGATTGTAATGAATACAGTAGATAGGTTGATACCTGTATAGCAAAACAATCACGTATTAATGCAAGTTCATACGATCTTCAGGAAATTTCGAGCGCACAAAGCCTAATAATCAGTCTCATTTGAGCATGGCCAACTACTCAAGTCCCAACTAGAGAGCCACACATTGTCCCCACAAGAAACGTTATGAAAAACACCTCTAGACATAAGAAATAATCTTTTCTCCTGCCATAAAGTCTGAAGGACGTTGACCAAAAAAATCTTTAAAAGCTGCGCTGTAGGCACTATGGCTATTATAGCCAAACTGAAAAGCGATATCGATGATAGGAAGCCCCTCACTAAGGGCTTCTAATGAATAAAGCAGTCGCGCTTGTTGTCGCCATTTCCCAAAGGATATACCTGTTAACTTTAAAAACTGACGTTCAAAGGTTTTAGCTGAGATATGGAGCTCACTTGCCCATTGAGGAATAGATCGAGAGTCGGTGGGATAATGTATTAGGTATTCACAGATGTTGTGATAACGGGCACCCTTAGGCCAAGGAAGAAGTAAATTTAAAGCACTATGTCGTTTTAGTTCTTCTAACAACAAATTCACCAATAAATTGGCGTATGTGTCTTTTCGATAATCAACGGGAAGTAAAGTTGCTGCTAATATCAGTTCTTTGAGTAGTGAACCGCCCCGGGATTGTCGGAGACTAAATATTCTGAGAGAATACGACAATGAAAAGACAAAACTACACTCCCGAAATTAAAGAATGCGCCGTTCGCATGCTGATTGAAGCAGCAGGCGACTATCCATCCAATTGGTCAGCTATTCAAGCCATTGCCCCTAAGATTGACTGCACGCCTGAAACCCTGCGCTCATGGCATAAAAAGCACATAGACCAAACCATTCCTGCCTCAGTGCAAGCGCAAAGCCAAGAACAGCGTATCAAAGAGCTTGAACGCGAATGCAGAGAGCTTAGACAAGCCAATGAAACCATTAGGAAAGCATCTGCTTTTTTCGCCCAGGCGGAGACGGGCCGCCCACCGAAATAATGACTCAGTTTATTGATGATAACAAACACCTTTATGGGGTCGAGTTAATCTGTAGAGTGCTGCCGATTTCCCCATCAACCTATTACCGTGAAAAATATTTAGCTAATAATCCAGAAAGGCGCTCATTTCGTAGTCAATATGACGACTTCTATATCAGTGAAATCAGACGCATCTAGCAGAATAGCAAATGCCGCTATGGTGCCCGTAAAGTCTGGCAGCAGATGATAACGGATGGCATAAAATTCGCTCGCTGTACGATAGAGCGATTAATGAGACAGCATGGCCTACAAGGCATCTGGCGTGGCAAAGGTAAGATAACCACCAACAGCCGTGACGACCAAAAGCGTGTTGATGACTTGGTTAATCGTAACTTTATCGCCCACCGTCCTAACCAACTTTGGGTTGCGGATTTCACTTATATCAAGACAACTAGCGGCTGGGTATACACGGCTTTTATTATTGATGTGTTTGCTCGCGCTATTGTGGACTGGAAAGTATCGAATCGTATGAACACGGATATGGTGATGGCGGCGTTAAATCAAGCGCTCACAGATAGGAATAAGCCTAAGGATGTCATTCATCATAGCGATAGAGGCGTTCAGTACTTATCTATTCGCTACACAGATAAGATGGCTGACTGCGGTGTGATTGCGTCTGTTGGCACAACAGGCGATTCATACGACAATGCATTGGCTGAAACGGTTAATGGACTGTACAAGTCTGAGGTGATTCATTATTTAAAGAAGAGCTGGAATGGTGTTAACGATGTTGAACTAGCAACCCTTGAATGGGTGGCACTTCGAGCGCAGCTCTCGTCTTGCAAAGCTAAATCGATAATTAATCGATTTTTAACGCTTCTCAGGTTTAACAAAACACGACTGCATAGCACGATTGGTTATCTGTCACCCTTTGAGTTTGAAAAGCGGTATTATGATAATTTAATCCTGTCAGGGATGGCTGCCTGACTCAAGTAAATTACCCTCCGATAAAGTCGGGGCGGTTCATTTTGACCAGACAGGGTGATAAAGATTTAATGGCCGAATTAGTGAAAGGGCTTGGGGGTAAGGTCGAGACTAAAACGGATTCTGAATTGACTTAATAATTGAGGAGTTCTACTTAAATGAAAGACATGGATATTGAAAGTTTTTTGAATAAACTATATATGGAAGGTCAGATTAATGACTCAAAATCTATCAATAAAATTGATAATTACCTCAATATAACGCCAGATACGGGTAAGTTCTTAGGTTTGCTGGCTCAAATCACGTCAGCAGAAAAAATATTAGAAGTAGGTACTTCAAACGGTTATTCTGCTGCTTGGTTAGCATTATGCTCCGATGAAGCCGTTCAGATCATTACAATAGAGAATGATCCTAAGAAGATCAGCGCTGCAAGAGAGAATTTTTTAAGTACAGGTCTAGTGGATAAGATTAAAATTATTGAGGGTGACGCACCCATGATTTTATCAAAAATGACTGAGAGCTTTGACTTGGTTTTTGTTGATATGGATCGAAAATTGTATTTAGATATCTTGGAGGATGTAATACGGTTAACTAGGACAAAAGGTGTCATTGTGTTTGATAATGCAGTCTCTCATAAGGATGAAATGACAGACGTTTTTAATTATTTCAATGGTAATCCACAGTTTCACACCTACTTAGCTCCCATTGGTAAAGGTGAGTTCGTGGCGCTAAAAAAATGGTAGGTCGCTGCCAATTAGACTAAATTAAAGGTTAAATATTTGGGATTTCGATAGCGAAAAAATGCTCGCGTCATTACCAAAGTCGACACCAGTCAGCATGCAAATTACACAACAATTCGTATTTAAGGATAAGTATAATGAAAATTGAAATACGTCATGCCGAGCCAGAAGATGCAGAAGCGTTGCAAACCATTCATGCAGATGAGGCCTTATATGCAAATACTTTGCAGTTGCCTATGCCGTCCAAGACCCTATGGCGCAAACGACTGGCGGATATATCTGAAAATACGTATGTACTGGTGGCTGAAGTTGAGGGTGAAGTAGTAGGGTGTCTAGGGCTTGAGACCATGATATCAAAACGTCGACGCCATGTAGCAAGTTTTGGGGTCAGCGTAAAGTCCGCGTCACAAGGTAAGGGTGTGGGTCGAGCGCTTATAACTGCAGCGCTGGATTTGGCCGATAATTGGCTGGATATAAAACGTATTGAGATTACTGCTTACACCGATAACACCGGAGGCATTGGTTTATATAAAAGCTTGGGCTTTATGATAGAAGGTGAAATGGTGGATTATGCTTATCGCAACGGCGAGTATGTCAACGCCTATCAGATGGCAAGAATTCGAAAAGCTAAAAATGGATGATACTGATAAAGACTATTTCTAAGGTAGCTTGCTTCAGTATTATGTCTAATACTGAAGCAAGCTACCATCAAAAATCATTTGTCATAACTTTTCTTATGCGATTCGATAAAGGAGCTTTAGTCTCCAACGATACCGGGGCTGTTTAAGAACTTCAAATGATGAATTTTGCTACGCTGTGGTATTACCCTAATATTTAACTATGGAGTGCCACATGTTTTTTATACGGAAGGCAAACCAGAACGATCTATCTGATATTGCTCATATACACTTTGAAAGTTGGAATGCTACGTATTCGAACCTTTTACCCAAAACGTATAGAGACAAAGCAAATAACTTGTCTCGAAAAATAGAAATGTGGGGGAAGGTATTACCTAGCTCTGGTGTAAATACATGGATAGCATATGATGCAGAGGATACTGCTGTAGGGTTTATTTCTTACTTTAAGAAAGATCACGAGTGTGAAATAACCACTCTGTATCTCTTACCACAATACCAAAATTTAGGAATAGGTACTAAGTTGATGGACTCAGCCCTAGTTGACGCCTCTCAATGCAATAGCTGCTCTATTCTATCTTTATGGGTGTTAAAAACCAACCTATCCGCGATTAGTTTCTATAAAAAATTTGGTTTTGAGTCTGACGGGCAATGTGATGAAGAGCTATACGAGGACACCAAAATAACAGATATTAGAATGATAAAACCACTCTAATATCTGTTATTTTAAATATACTCAGTGGCTGTACGGTGACTAACGGAATTACAAACGTATATCTATCTTCTCTTTACTACCTTTCTGGAATAGATGCCCCTCTAGCTATAAGCCAATAAATCAGGAATAAAGAAAATAACTTTTAACTTAAAGGTTTCACTGATGAATAAAACATTAAGTTTAATCGTGGCAACTTGTCTTCTAGCTGGTTGTGCGTCAACAAGTAGTATGAAAGACAATAACAGTGAGATTGAAACTGATATAGATAGACCAAGTATACCCATCGGAATATTTACTTACTATAACGACCCTGCACGATACTACCTACTCGTTGAATACTTTTTAATAGGTAAGTTTGTCACACAAAACGACTGTTTATTATTTGAGGCAAATAATGAGCTTTATACGCCTATACTTCCAGCGAAATATACGAAATATACAAAAGGTGACGCTCAGATAAAGGTAGGTAACGAAACGTATAATATAGGAGAAACTGGAGATGTTTCTGCGCAGCCTTTGACAAAAAAATATGTTGGTAAATTTATCACTGAAGGACCGTCTCACTGCCTACTCGATAAGTTTATGAGGATAGAAGTTCGAGGTGTAAAGTCTCCATAATTTGTTTGTAGAGCCTTTCATAAAAAGTGTGTAACTGCTTATAAGCCACTAACTGGAAAATAAGCAATGACTACTCAATATGATATTAAACTACTGGTTCCCTTGTATAGTCAAAAAACTCTGAAAGTTAATCAGCAGATTATATGTTAGCAAGAAGCCATTATTTGCTAGACTCATGAGTTTCTATTTTAAGGAATATCAGAAATCTTAATCTATAAAATTATCTCAAACAAGCATCTGGGTATGGCACTGCTATTTCTGCTAATCCAGCAAATTATTGTGGCGTCATCAACGTATTTTATTGCTCGCCTTGCACAAAGTCTGACCGAGGACACTATTTCAATTTTATATATGGTGCTATTTGCCCTCTCTTTAGTAGCGGTTTATGTGCCAGCATATTTTTGTGTTACCAATACAGAGCGCGCCAAGTATGACGCTCATAAGCTGTACAACGATAGCTTTCATACTGTCTTTTTAGGCAAGACCTATTTGTTATCCAGCGACGATTTACAGAGTACGGCAACGACAACGCTCGCTCAAGAAAGCAACTACACCCTTGAGACAGTCATTGATAGTATTTTTGATATTTCAGCGTTGGTACTCAATGTCTTATTTAACGTGCTCGTTATTGCTTGGTTTTTAGATGGTACCTTACTGCTTGGTTATGCAGTAGGCATTATTTTTGCTTCTACGTTTGTACATTTCAGACGACATACTTTAAAAACAGCTGCCAAAACAGATCAGCAATCACGGTTGAACTTAACCGCTAAACTCTTTGACAGTTGGGATAACGTCGTTATTTTCAACAAGCATAATTACACGCTTTATAACAATATTGTTCAAAAAAGCTTTGCAACAGCCAAAAATAATAGTGTTAAATCCACTTCGATCCAGCATATCAATTCAAGCTTAGGCATGATCATATTAATGCTACCTGTCCTTGCGGTCACTGCTTTTATTTTTAATAAAAATTGGCAGGATGCGGCGACGATGGCGGTACTAATTGCCACGCTGCCAAGACAAATTCAGCTATTGCAAATGTGCTATGCACTCATTGGATACCATACCAGTATTGGCGTTATTAAAACGATGCTAGATGGCATCTTAGAGGTCTTAAAACCTACTACTGTGGATTTAGATACCTACATTCAGGCAAACCAAATACGTGTGAAGCAAACAGGGAGAATTTTTGATTCAGCACAACTGCCCAAGCAAGGTAGAGTAACGTTGGTTGGTAATAATGGTGTTGGTAAATCTTGTGTGTTGCTTAAGCTCAAAGACCACTACCAAGAACAAGCTTACTATTTACCCGCTAAGCATAATTTATATTTCAATTATAAAACAGACAAAGTCCATAGAGGTTCAACAGGACAACAACTCATCAAGCAAATTCAAGAAATTCAAGAAATTAGAGAAGATGACCAAAGTACGATTGTCATGCTTGATGAATGGGATGCACACTTGGATAGAGAAAACACCCAAATCATAGATCAATATCTTGATGAGCTTGCCCAAACAAGGCTTGTGGTGGATGTTAGACATTGATTTGAAAAAATCTTAATCTCCTTCCTTATAGCTTGCTGAACATATATTTTTAGTCATAGTGAAAATTATTAAGACATAAATCGTTTCATTAAAATCTCATCAGTATATTGCCCATTAACTTTCATTGCCTGTGTTTCTATACCATAAGTTTCAAAACCAAATTTTTTGTAAAGATGAACCGCAGGCTTATTATCATCGGCAACAGTAAGTAAAATTTGCTCTACATATTTTTCACTATATTCTATGATTGCACTAAGTAAGATACTTGCCACGCCCTTTTTTTGAAACGCAGGTTCAATAAAGACACTTGATAAAGAGGCTTTATGAGAAAATTTTATTCCATTCTCTTGTGTTAAGGTTGCTAAACCTATAATTTTATTTTTCTGATAAGCGCCAAATACAGTTGAGGTTGACAAACAATCTTTGAAAAAAACCAACGGTTTCTCTACTTCTGCTATATAGGTGGATCCAAACATTTCGGGAGATTTTTCCAAAGCTGAAAGTCTGATAGTTCTGAAATCGTTAGACTCATCCACGCTCAAAATTTCAATCTTAAAATTTAACATATGTTGACCTTAAGCAGTAGCTTTAATGAGTTATTGTTTGCTTTGACTAAAAGATTTATTGGTTTTAAAGTAAAGTTTTTAATATCAATCTTACCCTAGAGACACTTTACTAAAACAGCCAAAATTCTAGATCACTTATCGATTAGACAAGCCAGATGTAGATTAGGAACTAATTTTTAGACACTAAGGCATAGACAAGACGATATCCTGAGTCACCTGCGGTTGAAACATAGTCTACTTTCTCTTTCGTTATCAAGTTTATCTCATAATATTCAGCATAATATTGTTCAAGTTGAGATCGTGTCACTAAGAAAGGTGGTAAGTTTTTATGATTATCGCTGCGCTGCTTTTCACCGTCATAAGCAAAAGATAAGAGAAGTTGGTTTGCGCTATTACTAAGCGCCATAATTTGCTGTGTATAGTGTGTACGTAAATTGTCAGGCTCAATGTCTGGAAGAGCTACTAATGCACCACGATCATAGACAGCGTCTATTACTCCAATATCAATAGGACTTAAATCAAAGATATCACCCACCCAAATTTCAAGAGTTTGTCCTTGGTGTTCAGATTGATAACAAGTGAGATCAGGAGTAGTAGGATGTAGTATTACTGTCGCTTGCAAATCGTTTTCAGTAAGAAACTGTGTGACTGCTATCTCTGACAGCTCAACACCAATAACGTCAAAACCCTGACTTGTAAACCATAGCATATCCACGCTCTTACCGCATAATGGCACAAAAACGCGACTATTTTTATGTGTATTAAGTGCTTTGAAATGATGTATTAGCATGGGGTTTGGTTTTTTCTGAGTAAAATTAGTTTGGCTCTTCTGCCATGCATTTTTCCAAAATTCAGGATTCATAACATTAACCTTTATTGTAATAGACTGATTCCGCCTTGTTCTTTTACTATGGACGGTATTAAGCTTGCTAAAGTAGTTTAATGCATAATTATTTTATATGCCTTTTATCTAGTTCTATTAAAGTGAGTTATATAAACCGTTAAATGCAATAAAAAGGAAGCCTGCCACCATCCTATTCGATACCTGTTGCCACCCACAAATATCCTCCGATATCACCACGCCCGATGCTTTTTGCACACTGAATAGCTGAGGTATTATCAAAATGGATTGTTCCAAACAACATATCAGTTTTCTGTCTTTTTGATTGTCTACTTTGATTATTAACCAACTGATATATCATAGCCTGTTGCATCCATTTCCCTAAACCCTGTTCTCTATATTCAGAAAATATAATGTTTTCAATAATATAAAAGCCTGTCATTCCTAAGCTATTATCAGGCTCTACTATTATCACGCCTGCTAACTTATCGTTGACACATAACAGATTAACGAAGCCCTGAGCCACCCAAGTTCTCATATCCTCTATCGGCTTTAATTCCATCATCACAGCATGTTGGGGGAATTCATCAAGCAACTTGTTATATGCCATTTCATATTGGTTATAAAACGTAAGAGAGTTTGCAGATACTAGCTCAAATTTGGTATGAGCAGGACAGGCTATATCTTGTACTGCGTTTTCGGCTAGCGTATACAAGGAATTTGCTAGTATACGATTATCCCAATGGGCTGAGGAAAAGTTTGCAGGCTCAATGTCTAAATAGCTTGGAATATAGAATTGAGCATATTGGGGCTTAAAGGCATGAAATGCCTTTGAGATATTATCTACTAATATATTAATGCTATTTACACTGAGGGGTTTGAGCGTAGTCGTTACAGTGACAAATGGTTGGGAGATATCCATACCACGAAAGCGAATACCGCATAATGCAATATTGCCATTGTCGCAGTTAATTAAACGGGTTTTGTATTCTGATGGATGCCGACCAGTAATGGACGCGTATTTAGCGAATAATAATGCTAAGTGATCACTTTCCAGTCTTTCTATATCCTCTTGAAGCTCATGAGCACATTGCTTATACAGATCTGTTTTAGTATATATTCTTTTCAATAGTGGGTGTGCTTGAGCAGCTTTTGCTTGTATTAACGATTCAATTATTTTTGTCATGTTCGACCTGATATGGAAAAATATAGAGTGTAAATATGACTTTTAAAAGTTTAGAATGCGAGATAATTTCAGTTAAAAAAAGTACACATGAATAATGTTGTTTGGAATATTCTTATCGATAAAGCCATTACGATCCGTACAAAAGCACGACTATTTTTAGGTGTGTTAATTGCTTTGAGATGATTTATTAACATGGGGTTTGGTTTTTTCTGAGTGAAATTATTTTGGCTCTTTTGCCATGCGTTTTTCCAAAATTCAGGAGTCATAAAGTAAACCTTCGCTTTGATAAGATAGGTATGAACGGTAACTAGCACGCCATTTACTGATAGGGTATCTCTTAAGTAATTTTCTTCAATATTTCATAATAGTTCTCAGGCAAACTCGTTTTTTTGACTGAGAAATTGCCATGAGCCTATCCTTAATCTTACCAATGTCTGCCTTCGCCTTAGTAGCTTCTATCTCTCCTGGCCCTGTAAACATCGTTGGTTTGAGTAGTGGTGCACGCTATCCTTTATCCAAAGGATTAGTTTTCATTACTGGTGCTACACTCGGTTTTGTTATCTTGTTTTTAGCTATAGGTTACGGCCTTAGTGCTTTGTTAGTCACTTTTCCGAATTTCGAGAAATGGCTGACATGGGCAGGTATTGTCTTTCTGTTGTATCTGAGTTACCGCCTGGCGCGTGATGATGGCGAGATAAACGCAGAAGCTATAGTAGAAGTACCAGGGTTTTTTACCGGATTTTTAATGCAATGGCTCAATCCAAAAGCATGGATTGCTTCTGCCGCTAGTATCGGTGCTTATACTAATAATGGAGAGCTTACTCAGGTTTTGTTATTTGCTGGGCTATATCTACCTATATGCTGGCTGTCTTTAAGTTGTTGGGTTTATGCTGGTGCTTTTATGCGCCAAAAGGTTCAGCAGCCTAAAACATTGAGGGCTATCAATCGAGTGTTAGCCGTGTTGCTTGCAGGCAGTTGCGTATTGTTAGTGATTGGTTGAGGATTTGCGATATTGGTTGGGTGTGGCTGCTACTAAACGTTTGAAAGTGCGCTTGATCAGAAAACCCGGCATTTACAGCAGTATCGATAATAGATATCCCTTTTTTCAGTTGTTGCTGACCGTATTGAATGCGTTTATTGACAATATAAACATGGGGCGTCATGCCAAAGTGTTGCCTAAAGCTTCGAATAAGATAACTGGGACTATAGCCACTCAATGTACATAATTCATCAAGCGATAATTCCTCAGTGCAGTGCTCATTTAAGTAAATGGCTAACTTATTCAATGCTGCGGGCGTCTGTCTATCAAGTACTAATTTTTGATTATCAAGTGTATGCATAAGAGTAGATAAGTATTCAATCACTTGCGTTTGCTTATCAAGTAGCTCTCGGGTATCGTCCAAAAGGATCGCTGCCATTGTACAGTAGCCTTGATACAGGTGCTTATCGGTAATAACCGCATTGGCGATATCTTGCCAGCGCGGTCGTTGTAATAAACCTTCATCAGCCACACGGTATCGACATAGAGCATGAGATAAGCCCAAGGCTGGTTTTCGATAGGGTTACAGGCATGCGGCCAGTCTGGATTCATCAGTACCAAATGGCCTTGTCTGACATGGTAGCTATCATCACGATAAATAAAGGTGCTTATGCCTTGCGTTATCGCGCCTAAAGACCAGTGGGTATGACTATGAAGATCATAACAAACCTTGCGACCATCCGTGACTTTACGCAGCTATATATGTGGCATTCTAGAATCGCGCCAAAAGATAGGCGTGTGAGCGGCAGTCATAAGTTGTCCTTATAAAATAAGTATTTAAATCCGAGATGAGTTTTCATAAGTAATTATTGACTTGGTTTAAATACACATCCAACCATTTCAGAAACTCATGACTCGTCGTCGCCACATTTAATCTTAAATAAGTTGAAGCTTCAGCCTTTGGGTCAAATAACTGACCAGGAGCGACAAGCCAGCCTTCTTTATAAGCTTCTAAGGCCAGCTTTCCAGAATCCACGCCAGTATCTATCCATACAAAAATACCCGGATTGGTATGTTCAGGGTAAGTGATACCTATTTTAAATAGCGCATCTCGCATATCTTGATGGGCAATATAGAGTTTCTGATGTACTTTCTTGAGCTGACGGCGATATTTTCCTTGCGTCCACAGTCGATAAACCACGCGCTCGCCAAACTCTGATGAGGTCATATTGCTAAGGGTTTTAAGCTTAAGTATCTGATTGATAAATTTATCGGGACTGACTAGCATGCCCACGCGCCAGCCTGATGCCATAGATTTAGAAAATCCAGTGGCATAAAAAACTCGCTCAAATTGGTCTATATTAGCGTACCTAAGCGGCGTTTCATCAGGTAAAAATGCTGCGTACAAATCATCCTCAAAAATACAAACATCGTATTCATGCATTAAGTTTAAGACTTGATGAGCGCGGGCAGGTTGCAAATTATATGACGTTGGATTATGAAGTACGCTGTTAGTAATGTATAACTTGGGACGATACTCTTCTAAAACCTGTCTCATTTGTTCAATGTTCGGGCCTTGGTGGTCGCGTTCAACTGATACCACCTGATAGCCTTGTTGTTGTAAGGTACTCGACGTCCAATACCAGCCAGGACCATCCACTAAAACCGTATCGCCTACGTTACCCCTGTTGTAGTGATAATATTATCGGCACTAGTATGAATACCTAGCAAATCTAAATACTGGACTAATTGCTCACGTAAAGGTAAATAACCTTGAGTTTCACCGTAGTTATATATAAAGCTATCGATATCTTGATTAACCTGTCTAACCGCCCATTGCATCCTATCATTCCTAATCCACTCAACAGGCAGCTCACCTGATCCTGGTGCTCGGTGATTAGGAATATCGTTCAACATCTGCTGTACTAGCCAGCTGGTATCAACCAGAGCTTCCTTTTCCACAAGCTCTGGATTTCTATCATAATTCACTTGAGGTAAAACATAATAGCCGGAATTTGGCTTAGCCATTAACACATTCGTAGCAACTAGTTGCTCATAAGCTTGGGTCACGGTAAAGCTCGAAACATCCAAGATTATAGCTAGTTTGCGTACGGAAGGCACTCTCTGGTAGGGTTTGTAGATTTGACTATCAATTCGCTGCTGAATCCATTCGATCACAGCTGCTGTTTTACTGATATTAGGATTAAGAGTGAGAGTGTCGTTCATAAAGTAGTTGGCTTATTATTAGAATTCAGAAAGTGTACCCATAACTGTCAAGGGCTATCTAACTATACACTTTGTTGGTAATTTTAAAAAATGCATCGGTATTCTTAGGTGGTGAAGTCGTATTATTAACTCATATATATAACACAACGACTTGGAGCCATGATGTTTACCCCTAAAGCTTTTAAAGAAGACAGTTTTGAGACCATACAAGCGTTTATTAAAGAAAAACCGTTAGTGACGGTCATTGCACAAACGGGCAACGGACTGGAAGCTTGTCATATTCCCATGTACTGGCAAGATGATGGTAGTGAGTTTGGTTGTCTATATGGTCATATTGCTAAGGTAAATGCGCTAAACAACAGCACCAATCTTACTGCGCCGTGGCTGGTTATCTTTCAAGATGCTGGGCACTACATTAGCCCTAATTGGTATCCTAGCAAAGCAGTGACCCATAAAGAAGTACCGACATGGAATTATCGTAGCGTACATATCACGGGCGATGTCAGCCTATTAACTGCGCCTGAAGCACTTGTTGACATCTTATCAAAGCAGACGGTCGATTTTGAAGCTAGCCAACCCCATCCTTGGTCACTTGATGATGCGCCTGTAGAGTACATTCAGGCGATGTGTCGCGCCATCGTTGGTATTCGTGTCGATATTACTGATGTGCAAGCCCAGTTTAAGCTGAGTCAGAATAAATCGGCTGAAAATAGAGCAGGGGTGGTCACAGGACTGAAAGAGCTTCGTACAGCAAAAGCGAATAATATGGCGACGTTGGTTGAAAAGATAAATTATAATTTAACTCAATTATAAGGGTGCGAATAAGCAGTATTTCATTTAATAGTATTAAATTAAGGACAAACCATGACATCAATACAAACAGTTGGCATATTAATGTTTAATGAAGTTGAAGTATTAGACTTTGCAGGACCTTTTAAGGTATTTTCTTTAGCTGAGAATGATAGCAGTGATAAGCATTTCAACGTTATTACTATCGCTGAGCAGCCAGACCCAATATTCGCTAGAAATGGACTAACTGTTATTCCTGATTACAGTTTTACTAATCATCCTGATATTGACGTTTTAGTTATACCAGGGGGTTATGGCGCGGAGAAAATTGAGATTAACAATCCAGTAGTTATTGATTGGATCATCTCTCAAGCAAAGCTTACCAAGTTAACGCTTTCAGTTTGTACGGGCGCTTTGCTATTAGCTAAAGCTGGATTGCTGGCTGGCAAGTCTGCAACCACCCATTGGATGGATTTGGACAATTTAGCATCCTATCCCAATATTGAAGTTATCGCTAACACTCGTTTTGTCGATGCTAGCGATAAGACGACTAATATTGTCACCTCAGCAGGAATAAGTGCAGGTATTTACGCTAGCTTGTACTGTGTGGAGAAGTTAATAGATAGCCAAACTATGCAAACAACTGCAAGACGTATGGAATTTGATATAGGTTAAAAGCATTGATAAATTTGCGCAATAGTGCAAAAACCAGTCGTTTGATTCTACGAATGAATAAGTTTTTTACCACCACTAATCTTCACATTAGCTAATACCAACCCTGATAGAATAAACAGCATAGCCAACATCTTCCACCACGTTACGACTTCCCCCATAAGCAGCACTGATGTCGCCATACCGAATACGGGCACCAGCAAAGCAAATGGCGTAACTTTTGAGGCTGTATTTTGCGCGAGTAAGTGTGACCAAAGTCCAAAGCCAATCAGCGTTGAAATGTATACGATAAATCCAAGCGATAGCCAAGACTTAATTGGTGCTTGTGTAAACGTTGTCACCTGCCACGCTGCGCCCTCAAATATAAGAGATGATAGAGTCAAAATCACACAAGCGATCAGACCGCCCCATGCCACCAGTGCCAACGCAGACAGTGCCGATGCTTTATTCTTACTGTTAGTAGGTGAACCAGTATGCAGGCTAGCGCCTTGCTGTATCGTCTTTGCCATTGCTTGCGTTGATACCTGCTTGGATGCAATGTTGCCAAAGCTCCAACCGATTGCCGCAATCAAGATACAGACAAACCCAATTAAAGGCATATCACCGCCAAGGTTTAGAGCGATTACACACAAACCTAGTACACCGACTAGCATACCAATAATCTGCATGCGATTCACGGTCTCACCCAATAAGACATATGCTAATAGTACCGTGATAAATATCTGAACTTGTAGCAATAGCGCCGTCAAACCTGCTGATGCACCCAAGTGCATAGCAGTAAATACAAAAGCATACTGCATGACAAACGTACCAATGGCATAGATCAATAACGTACGGTTAAACTTAGGTGGCTTGAGAAATAAAACCAGTGGCACAGCGGTAAAGAAAAAGCGTAGGGCAGTGAGCATGAGTGGTGGAAAGCTCTCAAGCGCCCACGCAATAAAGGTGAAGTTCACACCCCAAATAAAGGCAACCAATACGGCTAAAGCGATGTGGATTGGGTTCATACATTATCCTAAGGTTGTTATTCTAAAGATTAGTGTCCTGAAAAAATACTTTTAAATTCAAAGTGCTACACGAGCTATAAGGCTAATTAATTACCACTCTATTAATAGCCTCTTTTTTTGAAGGCAAATACAAATAGGATAAATAGAGCCGATATCGAAATAGAAAATATAAAGAACACTAAGTTGGTATTTATCCAGCCAAAATAGCTCAGTATAGGCGCAGGAAGAAAAGCGCCTAAGGTTGCAAAAAAAGCAATGACGGTTTCATTAATTCCTTGAAATCTTAGCCTTTGCTCCCCTTGAATATTACTTAGCAGCGTTGATCCTCCTGAATAAGTAAAATTCCAGCCAATGCCTAAAATAACTAAAGCGATATTAATAAAAATAGTGTCAACAAAAATAATAGGCAGTAAGCAAGAGATGGAGATCAAAACAAAGCCAAGTATGATTGTGTTAACGCTATTGACGAGATTGATAATCTTTGCCACAAAAAATGAGGGCAAAAACATGGCAAGTACATGCATTTGAATCGCGTAAGACGCATAATCAAAAGAATGGCTTTGCTTTAAAAATAGTGACGACGCTATCATCATAAGGTTCATGATGTAGTAGCCTAGAGCACCGCCTAATATACCGATGACAATGATGTATTTTCTAACCTCTGTCGTGTTTAAGGGTACTGTTTTTGTTTTTAGACTGCTTTTACCGTGACGAACGTTTGCTCGATTCCAAAGATGAATAATGACAAATAAAATAATGGCAAGCGCTGACAAAGCTAGATAAATGAGCGAATAATCAGGTAAGTCTGACGCTTTGGCTAAATTGATAGCCAATAATGGCGCGACTATCGCAGCAAACACACCACCTGAGATGACCATTGACGTGGCTTTGGGAATAAGCTCACTACTTATAGTATCTGTAGCGGCAAATCTATAAAAGTTAGCGGTTGAGATAAAAAGCCCTAATAAAAAATGACTTAGGCATAAATACAAAAAGTTATTATCTATTAAAGATAAAAATCCAATAATGCCTGACAAAAATAAAAACCCAATACCTGCATTAAAAATACGATATCTACCGAATTTTTTCATGAGTTTTGAGAATAAAACGGTGCTGACTAGAATGGCTAAAAATTGCAATCCATAAGGAATAGTGGCATAGCTCACTGTTGGCGCTAAAGATAACCCGACCAAAGCGGCTACCGTTACCGATAGCACCGCGGTTGTTAGATTAATACTTTGACCGATTAATAAAAAAATAGACATGGTTGGGTAGTTTGTTATTGGTGTGCATATAGTCTCTATCTAAAGTCGAATTTTAAGCGTTAAGCAATTATTATCTATAGCCAAAGCGTTAGGGCACAATACAGCGTCATAAGTACAATCAAAGCATGAATAACACGCATGACTCGTGGTAAATGCACCAGCTTTCGCAGCCAATGTCCACCTGCCGCCCAGCAACTGATGGATAGCAGATTGACGATCGTGCACATAGCAAGCAATGCATAGTTGTCTAGCCAAGGCTTACCGGCATGAAACATCGCTAGACTGGGTGCAACTACCGTCATCGTCCATGCTTTTGGATTAAGCCATTGAAACAGTAGCGCTTGTCCAAAACTTAAAGGCAATTCACCGAAGCTTTTTTTTACCTCAATAACACTCTCACCAGCTTGTTGACGTTGTTGCTCCTGTAGCAGCGCCTCATTAATGATAGTGGTAAAGTTGGTCTTAGCCATTTGATAGATTAGCCACAATAAATATAGTGTGCCCAACACTTTTATAATCAACATAACGGCAGGGAAACTAACGACTAACGCCGCCATCCCCCAATAGCTCAGCCAAAGCATAATCGTGACGCCGAGAGTAATCCCAAGCATGTGCCAGCGACATGCCCAAAATCCACGTTTAATACTGCCATGCAGTAGCATCAAGTTATTGGGACCTGGCGTAATAGAATTGACCAGCATAAAAATAGCTAATGCCGTTATACTGCCTTCAAAGCTTACGGTTGATCCCATTTGTATATTGTCCTTATAGTTTTAAGTTGTTTATGGACTCAACTATAGTTTAAATACCCATAACAGACCCGATACAGTTTCACGAGTGGTGAACAAAGTGTATAGTTGACCCTAACATTACAATTTACTTATTTGCCTATTTATAATTAGAGAGGAAAGGAAGCGCATTCATTATGGTCGAAACTTATACTCTCAATCCCAACTTGACTAAAACTGCTGCTGTTACGGAATGGCTCCAGCAGCGTATTGACTGGCAGATTTATTTGCCCAATCAGCGCGTGCCTTCGGTGCGAAAATTAGCAAAACTATTAGACATATCAAGCTTTACGGTGGTACAAGCTTATGAGCAGCTGGTTGCTACTAACGTATTAATCGCTAAGCCCAGCTCAGGCTATTATGTCAATAAGCAAGTCATTGCAATCCCGCTTAATAATAATGAAAAGATGATTGCTAAGTATCCTGTGATAGATACACGCTGGCTAGTACAGCAAGTGTTTAGTGATATTCCGCACCATTGCTCACCAGGCGTTGGGACGCTGCCTAGAGACTGGGTGCGCAATGACAAGATGGAATGGGCGATACGTCAGGTGACTCAGCAAGCGGATAGCTTTATCTATGACTATGGCGATGTGCGAGGCTATCTGCCACTACGTCAGCAGCTGGTTCAACACCTAAGTACTCAAGGCATGCAAACCTCTACTGATAATGTGATTACTACAGCAGGTGTCTCACAAGCGGTCACCATGACCGCGCAGCTGCTTACCCAAGCTGGTGATACTGTTTTGGTCGATGGGCCAGGTTGGTATTGGTTATCAAGCTGCTTACAACAACAAGGCCTAAACGTAATAGCGATTGAGCGTGATCATCAAGGACCTAATATTGAGCAAATGCAAAAGCTATTTGCGGCGCACCACCCTAAGCTCTATCTCACTAATAGCGTGCTGCATAACCCAACATCCTATAACCTACATCCTGCCCGCGCGCATCAGGTCATTAATTTGATTCATGAATACGATGCTTATATATTCGAAGATGATTTATATGCCGCCTTTGTACCGAATAATCAGACACTACGCTACGCAAGTCTAGATCAGTTTGAACGAGTCTTCTATGCAACAGGATTTTCAAAGTCGATGTCGTCTGGTTGGCGCGTCGGTATGCTGGTAAGTCCAGATAAATTCGTTGATGATATGCTGAGGATCAAAACTTTGAGTAATTTGAATACCCCAGAATTTGGTGAACGGGTTATTCATAGATTATGGACGCATGGCGAGTATCGCCGTCAAATCAAAAAGGTTCAGCAGTATATATATGAAGCGCATGAAAAACTGCGTGAGGCACTACCCAAGATTGGGCTTGTTTATCCTGAAAACACGCAAGCAGGTCTCTTTGTCTGGGTAGATACAGGGCAGGATACCGGACAGTTAGCACTAGATGCTTACAAAGAGGGCTGGCTAGTTGCGCCGGGACAATTATTTTACCCAGATGCACGTGCTTCGACACATTTGAGATTAAATGTATCAACGACGAGTGATGAGTTCTTGGCTTGGTTGGGAAGGTATTTAGATCATTAGATGCAAATGAGTGTCTTCTATAAAAGTTGAACTTCTACCACCAATATGTTGGATACTGCTTATCTTTACCAAGATTGTTATAAATTAGCGCCACTATTACTAAAACGATAGAGCCAAGCAGAGTAGGCGTTATCAAAAAACTCCAATTCACTGTACCTAGCATCACTATCAAAGGGTTTGAGCCGGCAGGCGGGTGCGGCATTTTAAAGAGTAGCATTAACGCAATTGCAGTACCGACAGCCGTTGCCATACTCCACCAGTGAATACCAAAAAGTTTCATAAAAACTAATCCTGTAAGCGTTGCAATAAAGTGCCCGCCTATTACATTTCTTGGCTGCGCAAAGGGGCTGGCAGGGTAGGCAAATATCAATAAACAACTGGCACCAAATGAGCCTAGAATCATAATAATTTCTATTGAGTTACCCAAAATAGCAAGCGTTGCTGTTGCAATAGTGCCGCCAAGCCAAGCCACTAGTATCATAGATAAGGGTAATCTTTTTGGGCATTGGCTGACTTGACCGCTTAGCTTTTGCCAATTAAAAAATGCATTCATGCGAGTTCCTGTAATAAATAAACAATTTAAAAGTATAATTACTGGTATACTGATCAGTATATATTAATGTATACCGAATGGTATATAAAAATAATAGTTTTTTATTGAATAAAATAATAGGAACGAAAAGAAGAGGAGATTTAGCCAATGAAATTACGAGACACTATTTTACGAAAAAGCTATGAGCTCTTTTATAAGCAAGGCTTTCACGACAGTGGAGTGGAGCTTTTAGCAAAGAGAGCAGGGACTACTAAGCGGACTTTGTACGCTCATTTTGGTAATAAAGAGGGACTTATTGAGGAGGTGCTTAAATATCGTCATCAGATGTTTATGGATCAGCTAAAAGATTACTTCGATATTTTTGAGCTTAAAGATGTGTCAGGTATTGCAAGGTGCTACTTAACCTTCCTAAAAGACTGGACGTCATCAGAGGATTTTTATGGTTGTATGTTTATTAATGCTTGCGCAGAGTATTCAGATGCTGAGTCTTCCCCGCATCAAATAGCCAAACAGCATAAAACTGAAGTCAGACAATGGCTACTTGCTAAGTTTGAACAGGTAAGTGCGGAAAATGCTAAGCATAAATCTGACACTCTGTTCGTATTTGGGGAAGGTATTGTTGTTGCCGCACAAACGGGCCAAGAGTCATTGGAATTAGATGCTGAGTTTTTTAAGGTTTTTGCTTAAAGAGCTTGCAATAAAGCCTTAGTAGTAATGACCCTAGCAAACTCCTCATTTAAGCTTGCCAGCGTAGTCTGATGCATAAGCTCTGCTTCATACTTTTCACCATTGATACCTACTCTATCAAATGTGGCAGTAGCATCAGCTATCAAATAAGTCTCATAGCCATAGTTACCTGACATACGAGTACTAGTAGAAATACAGTGGTTGGTCGTCAATCCAATAATGACTACCGTTGATATGTTTTGATTATCTAATTGTTGTTTTAAATCGGTATCAATAAAGGCGCTATTCACCTGTTTGGTAATCACGGACTCATCTTTATTAGGCAGGGCATATTCGCTGAACTCAAATCCTGAATGGGTAGGATGCAATCGAGAATTAGGATTAAGTGAGCTATGACGTACATGAAAAACAGGCAACTTATGCTCTCGCCATTTCTGTAGTATCTCTCCGCAAATCTTTTCAGCATTTTTATTATTACGATTACCACCCCAATAGGCTTCATCTTCGAAGCCTTTTTGAACATCAATAACTAGCAAAGCCGGTTTTTTATCTCGTAAGCTCATTATTTTACCCTTATGATAGTTCGTGCTTATAGGTTAAATGGAGTAACTATAATCTTTGTATTTCTTCTAGATCATACAAAGCCTTTAATCGCTGTATAATATCAAAATTTTCGTCTTCATCAATTTAAATAAACCGTATTAAATAACCAATAAAAGGTGTTTTATGACTATACGTATTCATGCATTACTTCATGTTGATTTTGAAGATCTTGGTTTTATCGAACAGTGGGCAAATAACCACGGTCATACCATCACCTATACTCGATTTTATAATGAGGACTCATTACCAGAGCAAGACACTTTTGATTGGCTAATAGTCATGGGTGGACCGATGAGTATTCACGATGAACAAGAGTTTCCTTGGTTAGCCGATGAAAAACAGTTTATTCAACAAAGTATCGATAATAGTAAGAACGTCATTGGTATATGTTTAGGGGCACAGCTGATTGCTCATTGTTTAGGTGCCACTGTTAAGCCTTCTGGAGTAAAAGAGATAGGCTGGTTACCTATTGAATTGACAGAAGAAGGGAAGAGTCATCCTTTACTACAAAAACTACCCAAGCAAGCGTTTACTGTATTTCATTGGCATGGCGATGGTTTTGACTGTCCGAAGGAAGCAACTACTATTGCAACATCAGATGCGTGGGCTAACCAAGGGTTTATTTACCAAACACCGCTGCATAAAGAACTTGGATCTTTTGTTATCGGCTGGCAGTGTCACTTTGAAGTGAGCCAAGAGAGTATGGTCAAAATGGTAGAGCATGGGCGTGATGAAATCCAAAACGAACTTAATAATTATCCTAAATCTGTCCAATCACCTGCTGAGATAATAGAACATGGTAATAAATATATCGAAGATAACAACGCATGGTTAGCAACAATACTGGATACTCTATCCAATGTCTAAAATTTCCAAATTGAGGTAAATATGGAAAATAATGGACCCATTCAAATCATTGATTTATCAGGTGTTGATTTCAACGTTTGGTTAAGATTATGGCAAAGGTATCTGGCATTTAATGTAATGAGAAAAAAGAGGATACGGGCCATATATTAAGATGGTTAGCTATACCAACGCTTGAGCCAACACTTCAAATATACGTGAATCTGTAGCTTGCGCTACATTAAAACGCATAAAGTTCTCAGCATTTTTTGATTGACTAAAAGCATTACCTGGGGCTAAGACTACACCTTGTGACAAACAACGATTGGCCAGTTCGGTTGCACTATTATTATCTGGCAAGCGGCACCAAAGAAACATCCCTGCTTGTGGTAGTAACCACGGCACAATTCCCAATTTTTCCAAGCGTGGCAGCGCTTGAGAACGTGCGCTTGCAAGTCGTGTATGAAGCGTACTCATATGTTTGCGATAACCGCTATCCGTTAACGCTGATAACACAACTGCTGCTGCCAGCTGACCGCCGCCAAAACCAGTCGCTATTTTCAAGTCAAGCAAACTCTCAACCCATTCATTCGGCGCAGCTATATAACCGCAGCGCAATGACGCCGATAACGTTTTAGAAAAACTACCAATGTAAAAAACGCGTGATAAACCGTCTAATGCCGCAAGCCGTGGCGCAGGTTTGACTTCAAAATCAGCAAAAATATCGTCTTCGATAATATATAAACCAGCGGTCTGTGCCAATTGCAGTATTTGGTACGCCGTAGCATGCGATAAAGTTGCACCGGTAGGGTTATGGATGGCGGCATTGGTAATATATAGGCGCGGTTTGTGTTCTTCCAAAATTTTTGCAAAGGCCTCTACATCTGGACCACTTGGCGTATAAGGCACGCCAATGACTTTAACTCTATGAGCACGCAATAGCGCTCGAAAATTAAAATAACAAGGGTCGTCGACGACTACCGTATCGCCTGCGGTCAATAAAAAGCGAAAAATTAAATCTATCGCTTGCGTACCAGACTCTGTCAGCATGACTTGTGAAGGCTGCGCATCGATGCCCAGTCCTGCCATACGCCGTGTCAGTAATTGGCGTAACGCGGGCAATCCTAGCGGTGTTGCATACTCGCTGATAACGGTAGCGTCACCTTTTGCCGCATGTCGTAAACCGCGGCGCATACCCTCCACAAACAACCAATCTGCAGGCAGCCAACCACAGCCAGGCTTTAGCACATTGTCGGATGGCTCAAGCGATTGCCGCGACACCCAGAGTGGATCTATCGCGCGATCAAGATTGTGCCCTGTTTCTGTTAATGAGAGCGGCGCTGTCGTCTGTGCGACATAGAACCCTGCGCCAGGACGTGAGTAAATAACACCTTCTGTTTGCAAGCGCTCGTAAGCTTCAACTACCGTTGATGGTGAAAACCCGTAACTGTTTGCTGCGGCCCGTACGGAGGGCAGCCGTGTTCCGGGCATATAGACGACGGTCGCTATCTTTTCTTTAACGTCAGCCATGACGATTTCAATTCGTGTTAATTGATGCTTCATATTTTTCAAGTGAACCCATGAATATATAAATTCGATAGAAAAACTGTATGGGTTTTATATGCCAAACAGTTCTGTCCAATTGTACTGGATTGTATATAGATAACCTAATGCGCTTTTGTTTTAATCATTGAACCTAAAACGATGTGATATGGCTATAAAGCTCTAGTTATGACAACCATTAACATCAATCACTCCAATGATAATTTTTTAAAAGCGGCTATATATGACCACTCAAAAATATAATAAATATCTGGCATTTGCATTATGCGTGATAACAACAAGCGTTAATATACAAGGACCACTTTATGCCATTTATGCTAAAAATGACGGCTACGGTGTTTTAGCAACCACGGTCGCATTCTCTTTTTATGTGTTAGGGGTGATACCGGTATTATTAGCTTTTGGTGGACTCTCCGATAGAATTGGGAGACAAAAGACGATTTTAATATCTTTAGGGTTGTCTATAGCGGCAACTGCTCTGATGATGTTCTACCCTTATACGCGAGCGTTAGCAGTAGCGCGATTGTTGCTTGGTGTTGGCACAGCCTTAATGGCAGCAACAGCGACCGCATATATGATTGAGTTGATTGGCTCCTCCGATACGGGGCGTGCCACCACTTGGGTAACTGCAAGTACCACTATAGGTTTTGGTCTTGGGCCTGCATTAACGACAGTTTCTTTGTTATTTTATGAGACAGAGCAACCTGCTAGCTTTTTCCTCATGCTAATAGGCGCGCTTTTATCAATAGTTTTAGTATGGCGATTACCTGAGACTGCGCACGGGCGCTCGAACACTCGTGGATCAATGCTCAAGCTGCCTTATTTTAATCGTGAAGTGATTTGGTATGGCAGCGGCATTTTGATTTGTTGGGCAACCACCGGGTTGGTATTATCAATTATACCCTCGGTGCTGGCCACACATGGACTGGCTAAGTATGCTGGAATATCCTCTATGCTTGCCATCAGCTGTGGATTATTGTTTCAGCCTATCGCTCGAAAGCTTGATCCTCAAGTATCATGTAAATTGGGTATTCTGATTTTACTTCCTGCTTATGCGTTGCTTGCTTGGGGTGCGCTGCATGCCAATCTACCAGTAATTCTTTTTGCGGCTTTTTTAGCTAGCAGTAGTTGTTATGGCTTTGTTTATTTAGGCGGGTTGTCAGGGGTGACACGGTCTGCTGGCACTGAGCAAGCTCGTGCTAGTGCTGGCTATTTTTTAATGGCTTACATGGGGTTTAGTATTCCGGTCATCTTTACGGGTTTAATTGTCGATCAGTACGGCGCTGCTATTGCATTTTACGCTTTTGGATTGTTTTTACTGCTTGGAGCAGTATTATTGTTTGCAAGCGGGTCTATTTTGAAAGTTGATCGAGCGAGATTCGAGCCAAAAAATTCGTAGGTATTAATTGAGATAACGGCGCTGATAATTATACTGAGAGTAGCGTTGTACATAGTAGATGGTGAGTTAGCAGTGTAAATATTGAGTCGTTTTATAGTTTCTACATATAAGATTTAGTTTATAGTCAGATTCTTTGTTAGCCCTCTTTTGTAAGTCGTTACTAGCTTTCCGTAGTGGTTTAATTAGATTCAGCAAAATTTTATTTCTGAAGATATATTAAACTAATCCATAATTCCAACGTAATTTTCAACTCTTAGCTCGCTATAACATTATTTACCAAACACAGACCCTAACCAATCTGCAACGACCCTGACCCTCGCAGAGCGCCGTACATCAGGATGCATGACTACGTATAAAGGTTGCGATTGAACTAAAGGTATAGCTTGCTTGTCTATATGTGTATGACTAGCAGTAGTCGCTGATATTTCATGCATAATCATGAACGTCCTATCAACTGGATTAATCGGTAATAGGGCCGGGTTTTTAGCCGCTAAAAAATAAGGCAGGATAGTAATACCCAATTTCTGACACACGCTGCTATAGGTTACGTACAAGTCATTACTGCTGAAAATGACAGGATAGGAGTGTTGATGTATTAGATCTTGTAACCAGTTAGATAGGCGCGCGTTAGCTTGAAATTCAACCAATTGCCACTGTTCAATTGGTGTATGCTCAATATAATCTTGGTGGGCAAAGAAGCCATAATTTATGTGAGATATTGTGCGGATAAGTAAGTCGTCCTGTGTAGGCCGGCTTAGGCGAAGTGCAATATCAGCTTCCTTGCGGTACAAATCACTAAAATGAACATCACCGCGCACATGTAGCAGGATATCGGGATAGCGTTCACGAAAGGCAGGCAGTTCCGGTATTAACACTTCATTTGCCAACACTGGTGGTGCTGATATGATGACACTGCCTTGCATCGCATTTTGGTTGATTGCCATTCGTTCGAAGGTGATAATCTCTTTTTGTACTTCTGCCGCTTGAGCATACAAAAGCTCACCTTCCTGAGTGAGTATATAACGCTTCCCTAAACGATCAAATAAAGTCAAAGATAGTGCTTGTTCGAGGCTCTCAATACGCCGAGATACAGTACTGTGTTGTACGCCTAAGTGCTCTGCACAAGCTGTCAATGTTTGCTGTTCTACCAAGCAAACAAAATATGCCAAATCATGCCAATCCATTATTAGAGCCTGCCTTTTATTTTAAATTTTTACTGTTATCTTCAAAGTTGAGCTACTCGTTATTATAATTAGAGTCTTTAAGTTACTGTGCATTATTGCACAGTAGTTGTTTTTTTATCATCTGTTGTCTGTGCATTGTTTGGATTAGACTATTTATAAGTTATCGATTTACTTATTAATTCAAAGGAACTGCCTTATGGCTGATAGTGCACTTACCCAACATGGCAAATCTATTATGAACCAGTTGCAAGACGGTCTTGCTGATAATGTCACCAATCATTTGGCTGAGCTGAATGCCGATTTACCGGCATTGATTACTGATTACGCTTTTGGCGCAGTAGTCGGTCGCCCTGGGCTAGATTTAAAGTCTCGAAAGATGATAACGGTGGCCTCATTGATTACCTTAGGTCATGCTGCGCCGTAGTTGAAACTACATATGCGAGCTGCATTAAATGTCGGCGTCAGCCAGCAAGAATTATTAGAGATTGTCATTCAAATGGCAATTTATGCAGGAGTGCCTGCCTGCATGAATGCGCTGACTACTTATAGAGAAGTCATTGAAGCATGATTGACATGAATTATTTTGCATAAAATAAATGTGAGGAATAAGATGCAAACACGATTATTACAGCATATTAATCAGCCCGTTTCAGCCATTGGTCTTGGCTGTATGGGCATGAGTGAATTCTATGGAGACAGTGACGATAGTCAATCGTTAGCGTTACTTGATAAAGCACTTGAGCTTGGCATTAACTTCTTTGATAGCGCTGATACTTATGGTTTTGGTCACAATGAAACGTTACTAGGACAATTTATAGCTGCACATAAAGCGCAGCGAAAGCAAATAGTGATTGCAACTAAGTTCAGTATTGTCCGTGCCAAAGGTCAATATGAGCGTCGTTTAGATAATAGCCCTGATTATATTAAGCAAGCTTGCCATAATTCTTTACAGCGGTTGGGCACAGATTATATTGCCATCGCCGTGACCACAACACGCCGATTGAAGACATGATGCATACGTTAAGCGCTTTAGTAAAGCAAGGAGATATACGCGGTATCGGTCTATCTGAGGTTTCAAGCGAGACTTTGCGTCAAGCGCATGCCATTCATCCTATCACAGCGGTACAAAGCGAGTATTCGCTCTGGTCGTGGCAACCAGAAGAGGAGCTATTAGAGACATGTCGTGAGTTGGGTATCAGTTTTGTCGCTTATAGTCCATTGGGACGGGCTTTTTTAACCGGTAAGCTTGATACTGAGAGTTTGGAAGCAGGCGATTTTCGTCATGCTGTACCGCGCTTAAAGGGAGAAGCGCTCACTAATAATCAGCAGATAGTAAAGCAGTTCAGTAAGCTAGCTACCGAATGGCAATACAGTAATGCCCAGCTTTGTCTGGCATGGCTACTAAATAAACATCCGCATGTCATTCCTATCGCGGGTACACGTCACGAAAAATATCTCATAGAAAATGCCCAAGCAGTAAAGATTACGCTTAAGTCCGAGCAAATAGATGAGCTGGATGAATTATTTAATCCCTGTAATATTGCTGGCGAGCGTTATCCAGAAGCAGGGTGGGGTGGTATTGAGAAGTAGTTGAGAGAAATTGATGATATAGACCTTAGCAGGTGGTGAAAAACAGCGCTAGGCTATCGTACGGGTGCTAATGCAAAACGCCAATATTTACAACCTTACAAGCCATTCAACTCATGCAGGAACGCCGCACCGCTTTAATATCGGCTGCTGTTACTGGTAAGATTGATGTTCGCGGCTGGCAAGCATCTGCTAATGGGAGTTAGAATATGTATGGTGTGATTCGTGCATCATTTAAATCGAAACTGCAATTGTTCCGTAAAACGCACCATTGCAAGATTAGCATCTTAACCAAAAACTATCTTCACTAAGACTCTTTACGACGGTGTGATGTATATTATCTCTTACTGTTCAAAATCGATTTCGTCTGGTGATTTAAACTCAAGCCCTAGCTTTTTAAGAAAGTTCTTACCTTTCCAGTTATTATTTATGCTAATCAGATTGGGTAGCTTCTCAGATTGAACTATTATTTTAATTACAGCTTTTAAAGCTTCTCTTTGTCTAAGTTGGTCGTAGGCGATGCCTAATAGCCCACAGCTTAGCGTTCAAGTCCTCACTAGGGAAACATACCTATCTAATATGATTGAAATCTTTCATGTTAATTTCTACAGCTTACTCAACATATCACTCTGCTCGTCACAGACTCTCAAGCCTACTTGTATGGCATCACTAAGATCTGCACCTTGCTTGATACTATATGGCACATTTGCGCTCATATTATCTTTGTCTAAACTACTCGCTGCCGACTTATTGAGAGGCGTACCGATATAAGATTCATCTGTGTAGTCTTCGGGAAAAAAATACACTTCACGGCCAAAGGAAGGGTAATACACACATGCAATCACACCTGACGTCGTAAACGGATAGGGTGTGTCATGGTCAATAGCCCAAAACATCTCATGAACCATGACATCGCCAGAAACAAATTCATGTACGTAACTATCATTTTGAGAAGAATTGCACGCAGCTAATGACAAAACAGCGATGCTAATTACCCACCAGGACATATTGATTCGCATGGCACCCCATCCTTATCACGATCTAGTCGTTTGTTGCCACATTTAAGCGCTTGTTTGGCTTGTTCACAGCTTGCCATTTGCGTACAAGTACGTGGTAGACCCTTGCACTGTGAACTACCTGACCCTTCAACAAATAATGAATAATTCACTTCAACATCACTATAAAACGGATTGTCAGTTACTGTGACTACAGCATGAGATGACAGGGTAGACATAGACAGCACTATGCCTAAAGTAGCTTTCTTCATAACCAAATCCTTCCCAAGGCTCGAAAATAAAAAATTTCCCATAGATAGCAATAATACCTTATATTTGTTCAATAAAATGGGCGATATATGTCTGAACTCCCTAATTTTCATATAAAGTATTTATGATTTGCCTCATAGGTAGGTTGGTGCGATAGTTGTCCACTGAACGTTCTGAACAATGAACCGCCCCAAGTATATCGGAGAGTGATTTACTTGAGTCAGGCGGCGATGCCTGACAGGATAAAATTATCATAATACCGCTTTTCAAAATCAAAAGGTGACACATAACCAATCGTACTATGCAGTCGTGTTTTATTGAACCAGTCCACCCACTCAAGGGTTGCCAGTTCGACATCGTTGACACCAGTCCAGTTCTGCTTTAAATAATGAATCACTTCAGACTTATAAAGCCCGTTAACCGTTTCAGCCAATGCGTTGTCGTATGAATCGCCTGTTGTACCCACAGAGGCGATAACTCCAGAGTCCTTCATTTTATCCGTGTAGCGAATAGATAAATACTGAACCCCTCTATCGCTATGATGAATGACATCCTTAGGATTGTTTCTATCTGTTATCGATTGATTTAAAGCGGCCATCACCAAGTCTGTGTTCATGCGATGTAAGCCATGCTGTCTCATTAAACGCTCTATGGTACAACGAGCAACCTTTAACCCATCAGCTTTCATCTGCTGCCAAAACTTACGCGCACCATAACGGCATTTACTGTCCTGCCAAATACGTTTAATCTCGCTGAGATAATAGTCGTCATGCTGTCTGCGTAGTGAACGCTTGTGTGGGTTTTTGCTTAAGTCTTGAGCACGATAATAAGTTGACGGGGCAATCGGTAGGACTCTACAGATCAGCTCGACCCCATAACTACCTCTATAGTCATCAATGAAGTTGACCATTACTTGTGTGGGCGGCCGAGCCCCGCCTAAGCGAAAAAAGCCGCAGCCTTACGTATGATCTCGTTGGCTTGCTTGAGCTCTCTGTTTTCGCGCTCAAGATCCTTAATACGCTGCTCTTGACTTTGAGCCTGAACATTTGCAGGAATAGTTTGATCGATGTGTTTTTTATGCCATGATCGTAGGGTTTCAGGCGTACAGCCAATCTTAGGGGCAATGGCTTGGATAGCTGACCATGTGGAGGGATAGTCGTTTGCTGCTTCAATCAGCATGCGAACGGCGCGTTCTTTAATCTCAGGAGTGTAGTTTTGTCTTTTCATTGTCGTATTCTCTCAGAATATTAAGTCTCCGACAATCCCGGGGCGGTTCACAAAACCATCAAGCATCATTTCAAAGGATCAATGAGTGGTAAAGGCAATTGTTTCGACAACGCACCCATAGAAAGCTTCTGGGGCGTATTAAAGAATAAGATAGTTTATCACCAAGACTATAAAACAAGGTTTGTAGCAATCAGCGATATCATTGGCTACATCGAGCTGTACTACAACCAAACGAGGATTCAAAAGAGTTTAAGCTATAGATCGCCAAGACAGGCTTGGTTTGACTATTATCGTCAAGCTGCGTAATTAAAATCTCCCAAGTTTAACTGTACGGATTTGACGGCAGGGGTTAATTATCGTAGTGTCCATATTACAGGTGACGTCCGTTTATTAACTGAGCATGAGTATTTGAATGAAATTTTATCAAAGCAAACCGCTGATTTTGAAGCTAACCAGCCAAACCCTTGGTCACTTGATGATGCGCCTATAGAGTACATTCAGGCTATGTGTCGCGCCATCGTTGGTATTCGTGTAGATATCAATAATGTTCAAGCGCAGTTTAAGTTGAGTCAAAATAAAACGGCTGAGAATAGAGCAGGGGTCGTCGCAGGACTGAAACAGCTAGGAACGGCAAAAGCGGATGAAATGGCGACGTTGGTTGAAAAGGTAAATCAGAATCTAACTCAATTATAAGAGTACGAATAAGCGGTATTTCATTTAATGATATTAACTCAAGGACATACTATGACAACTCTGCGAACCGTTGGTATTTTACTATTTAACGAAGTCGAAGTATTAGATTTTGCAGGACCTTTTGAAGTATTTTCTCTAGCGGAGAGCGATAAAGGTCATAAGCATTTTAACGTTATCACAATTGCCGAGCAGCAAGCGCCAATATCTGCTAGAAACGGTTTAACTGTTATTCCTGACTATAGCTTCGACAATCATCCTAATATTGACGTATTGGTTGTTCCAGGTGGTTATGGTGCTGAGAATGTTGAGATAAACAATTCAGTGGTTATTGATTGGATCATTTCTCAAGACAAGCTTACCGAGTTAACGCTTTCAGTCTGTACCGGTGCATTGCTGTTAGCAAAAGCTGGATTACTGGCTGGCAAGTCTGCAACCACCCATTGGATGGATTTGGATAATTTAGCTACCTATCCTGATATCGAAGTAATCGCTAACACCCGTTTTGTCGATGCTAGCGATAAGACGACTAATCTTGTCACCTCAGCAGGAATAAGTGCGGGTATTCATGCCAGTTTTTATTGTGTGAAGAAATTGGTAGATACGCAAACCATGCAAGCAACAGCAAGGCGGATGGAGTTTGATATTGACTAAAATACTAGATCTCTGATCGTGTCGCTAATTTACCAAACTTGCTTCTACAATTTTTTTAAACATAGCTGGAATGGGGATAAATCAAGCATTTCACAACTTAGTAAATAAGAGCTGATAAACATTATTTAAATTTTTAACAGCTGACTGTGCACATCGCCAAGTCATAATTAAATTTACCAATGCTTGTAACTCTTCAGATTCTTCCTCTGTTCGTTCCGTAATTTTCTTGGTCCTAAGATATTCTTGTCTATTTTTTTTCTCTTCTATTGGTATAGATAGGAGTTCTGGTAAGCTAATATCTAAATCAGAAAGCATTGAGTAAAGCGGACTATTTTCAATAGCTGCATCAGTATCATAAGGGATTTTAAGTTCATCTAAGTGTAGTAAAAGATATCCAAACTCTTCATTTATCACTTCTGAAAAATGGTTATTATTAAATATTATCCTAATAGATTCATGTGGCACTCCAAGTTTTAAGAGAGCTTTGATTGTATTTAAACTATCTTCTGACTCTTTTTGTCCTTTGATTACAGGTACTAAGAAGTAATCGAATACTTTATGAGAACCCCTATTGTTCTTCATAATATCTATTACATATTCTGTAGTATGTGCAGCAATATCAACAATAGCTGAATCTAGATTACTCAAAGCCTCCAAAGCGTCATCAAAATCTCTTCCAGATAATACAATTTCATCAGAATATGTTTTACTATACATACTCAAGTTATTTATCACATAGTGACGCTGCAAATTCATATTCGGCCTAAGCATGTAGTTACTAGCGAGAGATTTGCCAGTATTCCCTGAAGAGTTAATTACTGCGATGCGATATCCAGCCTGTTTTGTCATACCTATATCTGCCGATTCATATTTCTCAGAACTAATCATTACTTTTGTTTCCTTTTGAGGGTATATTGTTTGTTCAATGATTGTGTTAGTGCACACACTATTCTAGGATGCCCTACTACAATTTTTTATACCTTATCATTTTTCACTAATTACTAGTGGAAAAATCCATCAAGAGATTTAATGCTAGATATACAAGAGAGAGAAAGTGACGGATATTATTACGATTGAACAATTGAATTTTAATTTCATTGGTAAGATTTTTGGCAAAAAAGGAATACTTCTAACAGAGCTAGCCTTGTCTTTAGATACCAAGAAAGGATCAGCAGAACTTGCCTCATTCTCTCAAGTTAAAAGATTTGCTTATATTGAAAAGGGATTCTTTGGTGCAACCTTATTTATTCATAACGGTCAATCGTTCGAAGAGTATAAGTTTTTATCAAAAACGAACTCTATAGCATTTTTAGAGTCTATCAACAGGAAAATCGCTCACTCCCTACAGCCCTATCTGATTAGCTTAATTGAAGAGTTTAATCTTCAGGTTTTGAGTAATTACCCTAGAGACTCAAAATTAGATCAAATTAAATTAGTCGCAAATGAGCTGACTACATACTATGAAGATGATAACGTGCCATGGGATTGCTTCAGTGATTCCAAACTATATAGCGAAGTTGGGAAAATATACAGTCTTTATCCTATCAAACAAGAAGCCTTAGGCGCATATCATGAAAAAATCAACTTAGAACTAAGAAAGAGTTTTTTTGATAGCGTAGAGTCAAACCCTTTGACTGATGAACAGAGACTGGGCGTACTTCGCTCTAATGATAAGAATATGGTGCTGGCTGCTGCTGGTACGGGTAAAACCTCTGTAATGGTCGCAAAGGCTCTTGACCTCATTGATAGAGGGTTAGCAACACCTCAAGAGATTCTAGTTCTGGCTTACAATAAATCAGCCGCTGAAGAGTTAAAAAAACGGCTTGCTGATAAAGCTGTGAACTCAGGCATAGTATTAACTGAGCCACCTCAGATTTCAACATTCCACGCTTTAGGTAGAAAGATCTTAGGGGAATCTAACATCTCAACTTATATGAGCGTCTTCACTGAAGACAGCTTAAAGCTAGGTGCATGGGTAACAGAGTGGCTAATAGAATATTTAATAAAAGATCCCAAAAGAATGGTCGATTTTATATCGCTATTCCCAGAACCTGTGAATCCTTTCGACTTTAAGACTCAAGAGGAGTATGAGCGACATATCAGAGACAATGAGTTTAGAACCTTGCAAGGCGAATTAGTTAAAGGATATCAAGAACTCAGGATAGCTAACTGGCTGGCTATTCATAAGATCGCATACGAATACGAAGCTCGTTATATCAGTAAGCGTAGAATTGATATAGGATTCGACTACCAGCCTGACTTTCATATATCAGACTCTAATATTTACATTGAACACTTCGGTATCGATAGACAGGGGAATACTCGACCAGATATTGATAGGCAATCATATAGCGAGTCTATAGATAGCAAGCGTAAACTGCATAAAGAGCTTGAAACAGTTTTAGTGGAAACATTCCATTATGACTGGACTGAAGATGCACTCGAAGCTCGTCTTGAAGAACGACTGGCTAGTGTTGGTGTTATCCCTGATAAAAACTCAGTTGAAGAGGCTTCAAAAGAATTACTCTCTAAACTCAAGGAAGGCAATCAAATTGCTACTTGGAGCAAAATGCTTATCAAGGCTTTACAAGCCACTCGTTTTGAAAGGCTCAATGAAAACTCAATACTTAATAGACTAGAAAAAGCTGGTATCTCACAAGCAAAGAAAAAGACACGCATTCTGACTGACTTGCACAACGCTTATGTCGAGGAGCTTGCAGCTACCGACTCAATTGACTTTGACGATATGATTATTCGTGCAATCGCAGTCGTGGATAACGGTCAATACAAACCTCACTGGAAATATATTCTTGTTGACGAGTTTCAAGATATATCTGCTTCTCGGATGGAGTTTGTTAACAGCATTATTGAGAAAGGACCTGATCCCTCGTTAACTGTTGTTGGTGATGACTGGCAGTCTATATATCGCTTCTCAGGTGGTAAGCTTGAACTTACTACTAGATTTAATGAGCTGGTTGGATCATACACCTTAACAATGCTCCAAAAGACATTCCGCTACAACAATAGCATTGCTGATACCGCTGGGACGTTCATCATGGAGAACCCTGAGCAGTATAAAAAACATATCAAAACACATGACGTGGTTCATGAATCACAAGTATATTTATTAGATGATAAGACTGGTGAAGAGAAGGGTGTCTATAGTAGGGTCGCTGAGGTTGTCAGCAAGATCAGAGCGAACGATGCTGAAGGTTCGATAGCGATTATTGCTAGGTATAATTACCTATTAAAAGATTCACGTGATTTCTTAGGTAAAGAAAACTCAAAAGGTATTCGTTTCTGGAGCTTTCACAAGTCCAAAGGCTTAGAGGCTGACTATTGCATTTTGATTGGTTTTTTCCAAGGAAAAAGTGGCTTCCCCAACGGCAACCGTGAGGACGCTATACCGGAGGCACTACTTCCAACATTAGACTCATTCCCTCATTCTGAAGAACGTCGTTTATTGTATGTCGGTATAACACGCTGTAAAAAGAAATCCTACATTATTGCAAGTCCCACAGCGCCATCAGAATTTGTTCTTGAATTACTCGCCCCTAAATATGACATCAATATATTCTCTAAATCGTTTCAAGAACGCCATAGAAAAATATTCAAATGCCCTAACTGTGTGAACGGTTATTTACGCCTAATAAAAGGGCAATATGGCAGTTTTTATAGCTGTAGTTCTGGAAAAGGTTGTACGGTAGGTAAGGCGCGCGTCTGCACGAAGTGTGAGGCACCATCTGTTGATGGACAGCATGAAAGCTTATGCAACAATAGAGACTGTGGTAATTCAATGAAAATATGTAATAAATGTGGTCGTCCGATGAGAATGAGAGAGAGCAAGTTCGGTAAGTTTTGGGGCTGTAGTGGGTATGGTATTCCTGATGATCAGTGTAAGAATACAATAAAGATCCGCTAATCGATATTGACTAAGGCAAATGACACTGTTCCTAGAATGAGCTCTTAAATCAACTGAAAAATTGTAGACTAGCTTGTTGTGATTCAAGTCAGTGATGAATTTAAATCGTATATTATTAACGGAATATTTATTTCAAAGGATATTGGCAAAGATGTATATATCTCAATTAAAAATAACTAACTATAGAAGCTTTAAAGACATAACAGTTGAATTTAACGACGGTATTAACGCTATTATTGGCTCTAATAACTCTGGAAAGTCGAATCTTCTTAGGGCGCTTTCTATAATTTTTGATAAGAAATTAACCAAAAAGCTTGGAATTGATGACTTCTGTAAATTTATCGATGAACAATATTTAATAGATGCACCACCTAAAATTACTATTGAAGCAACTATAAAAAAAGGAGATGTCGCTACTGCTACAGAAGATGATCTTTCAGTGTTAGCGAATTGGCTCACTATTTTTAATGATAATTATGAAGCAGTGCTGACTTATGAATTTTTCTTACCTGAGAAACATGAAGATACGTATAAAACCTTTACTGAAGAAATAGTAAATCAAGGAAAGAGTGAAGAGAAAAATAGTGGAGATATAAGTAATAAAATCTGGAAGATGATACAGAAAAACTTCCTAAGGTTCTATAAACACAAGATTTGGGTCGGTGATGTAACGAATCAATCTACACTTGATTCAGAAACGCTTGATAGATTTGATTATCAATTTCTTGATGCGATAAGAGATGTAGAGAGAGATATGTTGTCAGGCAAGAACTCCTTGCTTAAAGAAGTCATAGACTTCTTCATGGATTATGATATCAAGAGTGATAGTACGTTAGACAAAGAAGCACAAAGTGTAGCTATAAACACTAGAAGAGATGAATTTTCGACAAAATCAAATGACTTATTGAATGATATCCATGTTCGTATCGAACATGGTAAAGAAGAAATCTTATCATACGCAACACAGACAGGCGCTTCATTTAACAACGCATCACCTAACTTTGAAGGCGCTTTGTCAGAGCTTGAAATATATAGCGTTCTACAACTTATTGTTGAGTATGAAACAGGTATGAAGATACCTGCCAGGAATAATGGGTTAGGATACAACAACTTAATCTATATGTCTCTTCTCCTTGCCAAAATGCAGGTGAACGCTAACGTCGAACATCTCGATAGCAACGCTAAAGTCTTCTCTATGCTCATTATAGAAGAACCTGAATCACACTTACATCCATCAATGCAATTTAAACTTCTTAAGTTCTTAGAAAATAATCGTAAGGCTAAAAAAGTAAGACAAATATTTGTTACTACTCATTCTACGCACATAACCAGCGCAGTTGATTTAGACAATATAATTTGTCTATATGAGAAAAATGACGGTACAGATGTAGCGTACCCTGCTAAAACCTTCACAGATGAACATGGCAATGAAGTCATTAGTAGTAAGCAATATATTGCAAGATTTTTAGATGCGGTTAAGTCTGATATTTTATTTAGTGATAGAGTCTTATTTGTTGAAGGTATTGCTGAACAGTTATTAATATCTATATTTGCTAAGTATGAAGGCAAGTTTTTGGAAGACAAACATATTAGTATAGTGAATATTGGTGGGAGATACTTTAACCATTTCTTCTATCTTTTCGATGAAGTGAATGAGTATTCAATACCAAAGAAAATCGTATGTTTAACTGACAAAGACCCAGTAAGAAAAGATAAAGTTAAAGATCGAAATTTCAAAACTTGTTACCCATACGAGTTTAGTAGTGACAATGAGACATATGAGTACGATCTTAATAACGTTGTTCATGCGTCTAGTAATATATTAATATTTAAACAAGACAGCATACATGGTAAAACCTTGGAGTATGAGCTAGCTTATCTTAATCCTTCATTAAAAATACTTGTAACACAAAGCACTAAAAACACATCTGAGTTATATAGTCTCATGGATTTATATAATGACCCAGATTCTACAGTTCAACAATTAATAGACGAGCTTCGTAGTAGTGAGGAAAATACTCGTATTAAGATAGGAATAACTAGCTCTAATTTGACAGATGATGAGAAAAAACGCTCTATTATAGCTTCAAGGTATTTAAATTCAGTTAGTAAGGGAGAGAATGCATTAGAATTAGCAATCGCTTTGCAGAACAATTTATTTAATAAGGGAAGTGATGCCTATGTTGAAGTCGTAATTCCAACTTATATACAGGAGGCTTTAGAAGTATTATGCCAATAATAACTATTGAGTCAGATGAGCTTATTGATATCGACTCATCTTTTAGAGTTTCGGCAGGTCCTGGAGCAGGTAAAACCTATTGGCTGACCCAACATATTCATAATGTCGTTAGAACTTCAAATAAATTGTTTATTACAAAAAAGGTTCTATGCTTAACTTATACGAACAACGCAGTTAAAACGTTACGTTTGAGACTTGGTAATGCTAACTCAAGAGTAGAGGTTATGACAATACATAGCTTCTTTTACAATCATATTGTCAAACCATATATTTCAGTGATAGCAGAAGAATTCAACTTGGATGTCACGAAGATAGACGGATATAATGACAAAGTATTATTGAGTTATACTTTTCTTAAAGAATTGTCGGAGAAGCCCAAAGTAAGTTATGTTTCTTCTGAAAATAAACTCAAACTTGTGGATGCTATTAAAAGATGCTTTTGGCATTTCAATTCAGACGATAACCTGGTCATCAAACCAAGTTACCCTATAAAAATAGGCAAATATAATTTAAGTAATGCAACTTATTCTGAATATAAAAAGTTGGCTTGGGAGAAGGGCATATATCATCATGATGATATAATATTTTTCGCTTATCAAATTATAAATAAAGCACCATTCATTTCAAAAATAATATCAGAGAAATTCCCGTATGTTTTTATTGATGAATTTCAAGATTCTACGCCATTACAAATACATATATTTAAGGACATAGCAGAATACTCAACAGTAGGAGTAATTGGCGATCAAGCTCAATCTATTTATGGTTTTCAAGGTGCAAAGCCTACAGATTTTCATGATCTAGTTATTAATAATATACAGAACTTCCAGATAACAAATAATCGTAGAAGCTCTAATGAAATTGTTAGTTTTTTGAATTTTATTAGACATGATTTAGTGCAAAATTCCATTAGAAATCTCTCTGATTTAAAACCGATTATACTAGTTGGAGATATGGTAAATGCTTATAATCATGCGTATAGAATCAATAAGAATATAACTACTTTATCACGTAGTAACATCGTATTAAACTTAGCTAAAGCAGAATTAGGCTTAGACGGTTTTAATAAAAAATTACTGGAAAAATTGGTTGAAGAAGATTCGGATCAAGTACGTTCTAAACTGATATCCAGCTCTATTAAAAGTCTCTTTTTATTACAGAATGGTAACTTTAAAGAGGCTATAAAGGAGTTACAGAGGAATTACCCGAAGAAGGATTTACAGACAAAGAAGCTGATCTTAAATTATCTGACTAAGCTTTCAGCTAACTTTGAGACCATTGAGAAACAGTCTTTATTAGAGTTTTCTATATTTATAGCTGGTTTGACAGGCTTATCGTTTCCTAAAGTTACGCGAGGGAAAATTAGGATATTTTACGAAGAAAATAATTTTATTAGCCTTTATCTTTGTGTGAAAGCAGTAAATGAAGATAGTCGTCATTTAACTGTCCATAAAGCGAAGGGGAATGAATTTGATAATGTATTATTTTTACTATCAGATCCGGAACACTTGGCTTTTATAACTGATACAGACCTTACTAAAGAAGAACAACGAATCAATTATGTTGCAGTGAGTAGAGCTAAGAATAAGTTATTTATTTGCGTACCCACCTTAAAAAATTCTGTTAAGCAACAGCTACTTGAAACCGGCATACTCGAGGTAGTAGAGGTATAGCTTTACTACTTTTATATTATAGTTAAGTCTTTATAAAATCGATACAACCCATATCATAAAACAGTTTAGGCAGATTATTCTCCATCCAGCCTTGGCGTAGAAACTTTGCCTGTGCCCATTTGTTTTCAATGAGATTTAGATCCGGACTGTAGGGTGGTAGCCCATAGAATACGATGGCCATGTCTGTTCAGTAGCTTCTGTATACGTCTATTCTTGTGAAACCTGGCATTATCCATAACGATCACGCCTTTTGTTTTAAGACTCGGTATCAGCGTGTGTTTGCATCAGTCGTAGAATATACTGCCGTTAATATTCTGTTCAAAGTAACAAAGCGCAAACAGCATCTTTCCATCAAGAGCACCGATGACGTTAGTACGCTTTTTTGCTTGCCAGTTGTAACTATTAATACAAGGTTTATTTATCTATCGATGCATAGCCGTAAGGCCTGATAGTTTCAGCCTCAAAGCCGCTCTCATCCATATAAACAATGGGGTAGTCTTAAAGCATAAAACTACCAAGTTTACTTCTACGGTTTCTTCAGCATAGCTCAAATAGATTATAGTTCTGATTCTCCAGTAAACACTTAAAGTGATTATTTGAGTTTTTCATACATGGCAAAGCACTTTCACTACTTGGTTTTTGTAAAGCACTCTCTCTTTATAATTGACATCTTAAGCTGATTTGACTGCTAGTCAAATTTAGTGCCGAACAATATTGAATGACTTTGAGGCACGAGGGCTTCGCTTTTGATATGAAGATATCTTGTACTTTTTGGAACTGACTGTCTAAAGCAACACCATTTGAACGAATAATACTGCCTATTAAAAATCCTCTGTCATAAATATAGACAATACCTTTATCTTTATCCCAATAGGTCACTCCTTCAGGCAGTATAGGCGTAGAAAATACGCCATCACTTGACTCTATTAACAAACAACCCTCTATTACGACCAATCGTCCACCCACTCCCATATCTAACTGGGGTTCCTCAGGATCAAAAGGGTATGTAAATATATCCGCATGTTTAGCTGTTGATGTATTCGAGATATCCTCTATTTCAGTCTTCAGAATTTTATTCTCACTAGCGGTCTGATTCATCGTATTTTTTGAAGGTGTCATACAACCTGATATTAAGATTGCTAAAAATACGATTAAGTATTTTTCAAGCTTATGGCTGTTCTTATATACCGTATTCATCTGAAATATTATCCTTAAATTTGTTAGCATATGTTTACTAAATTAGGCTAAACCCTTGTATATAATCAGGACATTATTCGAATTATAAAAGGGTGCAAAGCCGTGAAAAACCGTAACCAATATATTTATAAAAAGCCAATAATGAAGCTCAGCGTCGGTACGCTTACTTTAGGCAGTTTACTGGCAATCGCTGGTTGTAATAATAGCTTGGTTGATAATCAACCGATGAAACAGGCGGCTGAAAAACCTATAGTCAGCAAGAGTGAGAACCCTTCAACCCCAAAGACTGATAAGAATTATATCGCTGCTGACGACTCTGCTTCAACGCCTGAAGGTGTCAAACAAGTCGTCGATGCCAACAATAAATTCGCTATTGAGCTATATCAGAAAATAAATAAGCAAGCTAAACCAGCAGAGAACAACATCTTTTTCTCGCCATATAGCTTGTCCACGGCGATGGCCATGCTCTATGCCGCAGCAGAGGGTGAAACAAAGCAGCAAATCCAAAAGACCTTTCATTATCCAATGCCAGCTATCCTTAATCCCAATAGCGCAGCACTCTACAATCAATTTAATAAACCCAATTCAAATTATGACTTAAGCACGTTTAATGATTTATGGATGCATCAAGGCTTGAGCCCCAATCAAACTTATTTGGATACTGTAAAACGCTATTATGGTGGTCAAGTCACCAATCTTGACTTTAAAAACAGTCCCGAGTCATCACGTCAAATCATTAATGAAACTATCGCTAATCATACCAAGCAGATGATTCCTGAACTACTGCCAGAAGGGAGTATCAAGTCATCTACTGCTGCTGTATTAACCAATGCCGTTTATTTTAAAAGCCAATGGGCACAACCTCTAGGTCTACGAGGTAGTACTCAACCCTTTTATAACCTCAATGGCACAATCACCGATACGAATTTTATGTATAGCATAGAAAACTCTAATTACACGGAAGATGAGAAAGTACAAGTGGTAGAGCTGCCTTATAAAAGCAATGACCTGTCGATGCTGATCGTCTTGCCAAAATCAAAAGAAACAGCTGCTATGCAGGCGTTGGTTAATAATTTAAGTGCCGATCAAATTGGTCAGTGGACTCACAATATGAAAATCAAAGAAGTCGACCTGCAGCTGCCTAAGTTTAAAATGGAACAAGATTATAAAATGGATGAGCTACTGGCTGAAATGGGTATGCCAATCGCTTTTGATAGTCGCGCTGATTTCAGTCTATTCAATAATAAACTGCCGTTAGCAGTAGATTCTATTATCCATAAGGCAGTGATTGAGGTTGACGAAAAAGGCACAGTCGCAGCCGCTGCTACAAGTATAGTGCCAGTCGTCGTCTCAGCTAATTATGACGTTGAGTTTAATGCCAATCGTCCATTTATATTTATGATTAAAGACAATAAAACCGATGCCATATTGTTCTTAGGTCAGGTGAATAAACTATAGCAATGTGTATTTTGGAGCGATTTAATATGCAAAGATTCAAACAGAATTTAATCAAGAATATAACAATCTCGGTATTATCTTTCGGACTGTCTGTATCCGCTATAGCAGCTGATTATATAGCAGAAGAAGCAACTGAACAGCTAGTAGACAATTACACTCAGCAACAGCTTGCCAAGCTATATTTAGAGAATTTAGACTTGCCCGAAGATAGCAGGAAACCGTATGAATGGTTTGCCATTCGAGGATATGCTCCTGCCCAGTTTATGCTTGGTCTTCAAGCTTATGATCCTATAAACACAATTAAATGGTATCAGATAGCTGCTGATAATGGGCATACCTCTGCAATAGCCAATCTTGCCTATATCTATTATGCGGGTAAGTATGGCGTACCTCAGGATTACGCCAAGGCTTTTAAATTATATAAAAAATTAGCCGATACTGATGACATGCAGGCTCAGTATCAACTTGCAGAGATGTACTATCATGGTGCAGGTACGCCTCAAAGCTACAGTCAGGCTTTTACCTATTATAAGAAGGCCGCTGATAATAAAAAAATGGAGGCTAAATACACAAAAATGTATGCTGAATATAGCTTGGGGCTTATGTATTATGGCGGTTTAGGTGTTGCCCAAGATTATAAAAAGGCCTTTCATATCTTTGAAAAGCTTGCTGCTCAAGGTGATACTGATGCTGAATATAACTTGGGAGTCATGTACGATCGCGGCTTAGGGGTTACTCAGGATAAGATCAAAGCAAAAGAATGGTTTGAGATAGCGGCTAGTCGGGAGAGTTATACTGGTCTTGGAAAGACACATGCCGAATACCGTCTAGGGAAAATGTACTTTGAGGGAATAGATGTTGTACAAGACTATGATGCATCCTTAAGCTGGTTCAAAAAAGCGGCGAGTAATAGTTACTTCTTGGGTCGTGGAGAGATGAGTAAAGGGCATTTACTGACACAATATCAGTTGGGTGATATGTATTATGATGGGATTGGCGTCACTCAGGATTATACTCAAGCCTTTAGATGGTATGAACAAGCGGCCAGAAATAGATACCGTAATACGGTTGATGGGTCATGGAGCAAGGGTAGTGAACGCGCTCAGTATCTTATAGCGCTGATGTATTATAAGGGCTTGGGTGTTAATAAAGACAAAGCCATGGCAAAAGAGTGGTTAGAAGTATCTTGCGATAACGACTACCAAGCGAGTTGTGATTATCTTCAGAAACTATCCAAATAAGGGGTTTAGTTTTTAAGGGTGATGGGTTTTAGATTATTGAGATAACAGCGGTGTACTTTACAGTGTACTTATAGGAAAGATTAAGCGCTTTTTAACTCAATGCCTAACATCCATTACCAGTCTTGTTAAAGCTATGTCATCGTGCTGGATAGACCATTTTATCTTATAGTAAATGTATATCTTTCTTTATCGTATGAAGCGGCATAGGGCACTGCATCTCTAGAATAGGTATTCTTATTCTGATCAGAATAGTCAATAGATATAGAGTCTTCATAGCTTGTGTATTGGATAGCGTAGCGATAGGAGGAGTTAGGCGGTAAATCTCCGATTAAGTCCACTCTTTTGGAGCTGGTATATTTGACGCGTACGTCAGATATGAGATAAGGGCTTTCGTTATTTATGATAATTTTGCCTTTATCCTTCTCAAAATATGAGCACGATATTAAAAGTATACTCATCAATCCTATTAGAACATTCTTATTAAAAACCATATTTCTCTCAGTTTTACGATTGACCAATACCACTGCTACTTCATTAGAAATCATGCAAAATCAATAATATAGTTATCTGCTAATTATTTTTAGGCACTCTTACGTTCAGTACAGCTTGCTTACCAAAATACACTAAACGATTGTATAGAGATGATACTAGAATGGCATCATCTTAACTCTACATTATTAGTGAAGCAGATATGAAGAATAACCAGTATTGTTATCTTAAAAAAGCACATGGTAACCGTATCATAAGTGCATTGGCTATCAGTAGTCTATTATTTGTGGTCAGTGGCTGTGACAGTACTATGAAAGATTCTAAGTCTAATGACAGTGTAGCCAATACCGCATCAACTACAGGCAAATTATCCTTACCAGATAAAGCTAAAAGCAACGCTGACGCTCAAGCAGATAGTCCGGTTGATTTTATTGCTGCTGATGGTTCTGCTTCAACACCAGACGGCACCGAAAAAGTCACTACCGCCAACAATCAGTTTGCCATTGCTATGTACCGACAGATTAATGGACAGACTGGGCAAGCAGATGACAACGTGTTTTTCTCACCGTATAGCCTGTCCACTGCTATGGCAATGCTCTATGCTGCAGCGGAAGGGGAAACGAAAGCGCAAATTCAAAAGACCTTTTATTATCCCTCAATGGATATTCTCAATCCCAATAGCGCCGCACTCTATAATCAATTTAATAAACCAAACCCCGATTATAAACTTGCCACGGTCAATGACTTATGGATGCAGCAAGGGCTAACGCCTACTAAATCCTACGTAGATACGGTACAACGCTATTATGGCGGTCAAGTAACCAACCTCGATTTTGAAGGCAGTCCCGATCCCTCGCGGCTCATCATTAATAAAAAAATTGCTCAGCATACCAATCAATTGATTCCTGAATTGCTACCAAAGGGCAGTATCAAGCCAATCACAGTTGCCGTATTAACCAACGCCGTCTATTTCAAGGGCGATTGGGAAATGCCATTTAACGTTCAAAGTACCAGTGAGCAGCCTTTTTATAACCATATAGGTACAAGTCCTAATATCAAACTGATGCAACTACAGGAGAATTTTGGTTATATCGAGGATAAGCAAGTGCAGGTCGTGCAATTGCCTTATAAGGGTAATGACTTATCTATGCTGGTGATATTACCAAAATCTAAAGACAAAGCAGCAATGCAGCAGCTGGTGCGTGATTTAAGCGCTGATAAGATTAAAGAGTGGAATAAAGATTTAGTCACTCAAGAAGTAAACGTTCATTTGCCAAAGTTCAGGCTTGAAGCAAGCTACCAGATGAAAAACCTACTCACGGATATGGGCATGCCAAGGGCTTTTCAAAAAGGGGCTGGGTTCAACTTATTTGACGATAGCCCGCCTATAAAGATTGACGACGTTTATCACAAAGCAGTGGTCATCGTGGATGAGAAAGGAAGCGAAGCGGCAGCAGCGACGGGTATTGTTGCTGATGCAACTGCTGCGTCTGCTCCGCCACCTGTATTCAAAGCCGATCATCCGTTTATCTTTATGATTAAAGACAATAAAACCGATGCGATATTGTTTTTAGGGCAAGTGAATAAGCCTTAAAAGAGCGAATGATGGTATTAAGACTTAAATAACTATTGATGAGACATTATGAAAAAAATGCTTAAATTATTATCGTGTTCACTGTTGGTGGTTTCAGTCGCCAGTGGGTGTAATACGAAGACCAGTGAAGCGGATTTGTTTCAATACAAGAATGCTTATGTTGGTGATAATAGTGCAGTCATCAATATTGTAAATCGCTCTATGCAATCAGATAACTTCAGGGGGCTCGAGCTTAAAACAAAAGAGACACCCTATGGGATCATCTTAAATTATGATGGGTCAGAGTCAGAAAAAAATGATAAAAGGACCGTGATATATAATGCCACTTACTTATTTGCGTTGATTCAAAATGCAGAGTGGATAACGTTTAATTTTGATCATCAAGAATATAAGATAACAAAGGACGCTCTAATAGAGTGGTACGGGGAAGATTTCAGCACATTCCAAAGTGAAGAGGAGCTAAAAACGTTAATACAAAACAACTGGGATGATGAATACAAAGTAAATCAGTTATTTTAAAACAGCCAGACATATATCTGTTCAGCTCCCTATACAGCAGCCGAAAGAGTGCCATCCTTTTAATTATAATTTATTATTGAGCTCGATATGAAAAATGACCCAATTCGCTGCTTTAGATATGCAGCCCATAATCGTGTTATCAGCGTCTTAGCTGTTACTACCTTAGTATTAATGGCCACTGGCTGTGACAGTACCATAAGAAATAATATAGCGGGTGCTGTAACAGATACTATTCCTCATAATCAGCCAACTATTAACCATCAAGCGCCTCCGATTGAGGCAAAGGCTTTGACCTCAACACCAGAGGGTATAGCTGAAGTCATCACTGCCAATAACCAGTTTGCCATTGATATGTATCACAAGATAAATGTGCAACCTGACCAAGCAGATAAAAATGTATTTTTCTCACCGTATAGCTTGTCTACTGCAATGGCCATGCTCTATGCCGCAGCCGCAGGGGAAACGAAAGCGCAAATTCAGAAGACGTTTCATTATCCAGCACCAGCTATCCTAAACCCTAATAGTGCCGCACTTTATAACCAATTTAATACACCCAATCCCGACTACAAGCTTGCTACAGTCAATGACTTATGGATGCAACAAGGGTTAACACCCACTAAATCTTACATAGACACCGTGCAACGTTATTACAGCGGCCAATTGACCGCTCTTGATTTTGAAGGCAGTCCTGATCCTGCGCGTCAGACCATTAATAAAAAAATTGCTGAGAAAACCAAGCAAATGATTCCTCAATTACTACCCAATGGTAGCATTAAATCTGATACTGCCGTGGTACTAACCAACGCTGTCTACTTTAAGGGCGATTGGACCATACCTTTTACGGCTGAAAGAACCAGTGCCCAGCCTTTTTATAATGCTATCGGCAGAGCCTCTACTGTCCAAATGATGCAGCAACAGTCTTATTTTGACTATTATGAGGACAAACATATACAGGTCGTGCAATTGCCTTATAAAGGCGATGACCTATCTATGCTCGTAGTATTACCCAAACTCAATCATAAAATTGCTATGCAGCAATTAGCTAAGAGTTTAAGTGCAACTAAGATTAAGCAATGGCGTTCAGGCTTAGTAAGACAAGAGGTGGACCTTCAACTGCCAAAGTTTAAGTTAGATACGCGTTATCAGATGAAAACATTGCTCGCTGATATGGGTATGCCAAAAGCGTTTAATAATGGGGCTGAATTTAACTTATATGCTGATGGCCCACCTATAAAGCTCGATGAGGTTTATCATCAAGCAGTAGTCACCGTCGATGAAAAAGGGACGGAAGCGGCGGCGGCAGCCGGTGCTGTAGGTATGTACGTTGGTATGTCTTATCCCGTCGAATTTAAAGCCGATCATCCATTTATGTTTGTAATTAAAGACAATAAAACCGATGCGATATTATTTTTGGGTCAGGTGAATAAGCCGTAGCAATATTTATTTTGAAGAGATTAAACATGCAGCGTTTTCAATTGAATACCTTAAATTGCTCGGCTGTTGTGATGACTCTATTGTTTTCAGGCTGTACCGCTAAGGATGCGCCTGCAGATAAATCACTTCAGGAAAAAGAAAAAGTGTTGACTGAAGCTATTGAGGAGAAAATAGAGATCTTAGAATACAATCCTCCGGTATATGAAAGCTCAATAGATGACGGTACTTTCATAACAGACGGTACGCTTCTGATTAAAGATAACTGTCTGGTTGTTCAACATGATATAAAGTTCTTCGGCGAAAGGAGTCGAGAAAGTGCACTGGTATTTCCAAAGAATACTACTCGCTTTTCTAACAATGTTGTTTTGCGTCAAAATAATTCATATGGTGTCCTTTTATACCAAAGTAGCCAATTTAGAGAATATAAAATAGGTGAAGGTTATAGGTTTCCCGGCCTCGCCAGTACCATTGACGATGAACGTATTAGACCTCAACCTAAATGCCAATTAGATAACATATGGTTTGTGACCTAAAAGTGGAATGTTATGGATAAGGAAAAACATTAAATGCGTTTTTTATATCGCATACCTATTTTGATCATACTATTTTTGTCCATGCGAACTGTATGGGCTTGTATGCCGCATTCAGATGACGATGCATTTATTGCTCGTTTGCAATCATCGCAGCCCACGCTACTGGATAATCAGCAAAAAGGTTTTGACTTGCAATTTAGCAATCCACGCTTCATCTTTCGCACCCTTAAAATGTGGTTTTTCTATTCCAAACCTGAGCAATGGCAAACTCATTCTGACTTCAAAAGTATTCAGCCCAATGACTTAATTATTGGTTTGGCTTATAACCAAGATGGCGGGAAACCAGCAGACTATACGGTAGTATCACTGGCAACATTAGACTGTAAAGACGACAAATTAATAATTGGCAAACCTTTAGTGCCTTTTTTAGCATGGAACCGAGAAAACGGCAGTTGCCGCCATGATAGCCACGATGGTATTGGCATACTAGATGGATTTATAGGAGAGGCTCAGGAATATTATTTACAGCAGCTGCAAGCCAAATATCCTACTTGCGATAAGCTGAACGCGGCGTTCCCTAGCGATGCTAATAAAAATGAGTTGAGCAATAGCACTGAGTCAGCCAGTACGCATAGTGCATCCAAACAAGACAGCCACCCTCAAACATCATTTTGGGAAAAGGTTAAGTTTTGGTTTGGGCAGCGGATATAACGCCCCTGTATTTAATGAAAAACTACGGGAATATAAAATAAGGAGTTGCAATGAATGCTTTATATAAAGTGACAGGCTTAATGATACTTGGGTTAAGTTTGATGTCTTGTGATGCGCTATATAGTACGAGTACGACTAAGAGCACAGCAGCGGACAATCATTTTAAGAAAGCCACAAGCGCATTAGAAAAATCACTTGCTGCAACAGATATGAGCGACAGTGATTTCAATAAGTTGACCCAGGCCATACAACCAAACTTTTCAAATAAGCCGCTGCCACAATCTGACTTAACCTTGGCAGATAAGAACAAACGCTCTGATTGTGGTTTTAATATGCGCGTGGCTGATAAAGCAAAGCAACTGACTTAAAGGGATCTGTTAATCTAATACCATTGCTGATATCAATATTCATTTTTTATATATTACTTACTTATTTACTGATCTGATCAAACGGGTGCGCCTCCCAAGTAGGGAATTGGAATTTAGCTGTAGGCTAATTAAATAAATGATTAAGATTGTTGAGACAGTCTCAGCATACCTCGTTAAGTACCTACCTTAAACGATTATAGAGAGATGATAACTATGATTATCCAAAATGAATGGGGCACTGAAGAAAAAAGTATCGCTCAAATTATTGAGGAGTTGAATACTTTTGAAGATCAAGAATTGATGGTTATGGTCTCAAGCGACGGCGGGAAGACGTTGAGACCGATTAAGCTACTTGGCAAAAAATTTGATAAAGACAATAAAGCTTATTGCACCCTGTTTATTTAAGTGTTTTAACCCTCATTAGGCTAATCTTTTATGAGACGCTCAATAAGCGGTAGAGATTCATCTTGATGCCTATAATAAACATTAAGTACCTCAACACTGCCTGACTCTTCATCGCCAAAGCTACTGAGCCAGTAATCTATAAGGCTCTTCTTACTTAGATCATAAGTAAGTTTGATGGCTTTATCATTAGTTGGATTAATGAAGCTGACATTGTCATCAGTATCTAGCAATTTACCGTCCGCCCCATATTTATTAAAGTAGCTCTCCCAGCTGTCGGTTCCGACTGTCTTTTTTATAGATTCCCACATTTCTAATGAATTAAGCGCTTTCATGATCTGCTCCGATTTGAAGGGTTAATGATGACTTGCTGACTATAAAAAGATGAGCGCGTTTAAAACAAATACTCAAGTAATAAAGCATTGCGGAAACTACTGTTGAATATGCCGTATAAGAATACAAAGGTTGAGAACATCCATATAATCGACAGGTAGAGTTTGTTTTGATCTGAAGTCCAGCCCCAAGAGCCAAATCTCTCTGTAATATCAGAGAAAACAAGCCATCTGAAGAATAAGCAAAGAAAAATATAAAGCACACTCCATTTAAGCATTCTACTTTCACCAGAGTTCATATTAAAATATAGAGTGAATTAATTAAGTACGTTTACACCGTCACAAATAAATATTACTTCTCACAGTCTTACTTGTGCTCAGAGGTCTTATCTTCTACTGCTTCTACGCTTTCGTCTAATTCATGACTAACGTTTTCCAGCTTATCAAGTTTTTCATAGAATATTTCCTTTTCATTCCCTTGATTGCTAAAGATCATGAAGAAACTGGAAATTTTATCGGCAGCAGGGCTATTGAGAATATCACCGTCGCTGCTACTAAATGACTTGGTCTCTTTGACGCTTACGATATCTAGAAATATCCAAACTGCGGAAGCCATTACCACTAGTATAACCAGCCATTTCAACACAATTTTTTTCATCAACGTCTCATACGCTTATTGCTGATCCATATATTATCTCAAAATTTGTTAGCATATGTTTACTAAAACAGTTTACCTCCCTGTATATAATCAAAGCATCATTCAAATATCAAAAGCATAAAACATTATGAATAACCACAACCCAATAAAAATTATAACGAACAAGCATATCGTCAGTAGTCTTGCTCTTAGCGGCTTATTGTTTGCCATTACTGGCTGTAATAATAGCTTCGTAAACAACAAAGCCACCCAAACAATCACCAATATACCTTCCTTGCCAGACAAGACTAAAGAGCAAGCGGACTCTAAAGCTGATAGCAAAGATGTCCCTAATACTGCAGACGACTCTGCCTCAACATCTGAAGGTATAAGCGCCGTAGTTAACGCTAACAACCAATTCGCAGTGGCCATGTATCAACAGCTAAATGGTCAATCAAAGCAAGTGGATGCTAACGTATTCTTCTCACCTTATAGTCTAACCAGTGCCGTAGCCATGCTATATGCCGCAGCGGAGGGCGACACCAAAGCGCAAATTCAAAAAACCTTTTACTATCCGTCTTTACCCATACTGAATCCAAACAGTGCCGCCCTCTATAATCAATTTAACAAACCCAGCCCAAACTATAAATTGAACACCATTAATGACTTATGGCTGCAACAGGGGCGTACTTCCAACCAAGGCTATGTCGACACAGTAAAACGCTACTATGGTGGACAGATCAATACGCTTGATTTTAAAAACAACACCGTAGCCGCTCGTCAAATGATTAATGACAAGATAGCCAAACATACCAATCAGATGATTCCTGAACTGCTATCAAAAGAGACTGTTCAGCCGAATACCTCGGCGATATTGACCAATGCGGTTTATTTTAAAGCGGATTGGAGCAGTCGTTTCTGGGTCAGTGGTGATATGCCTTTTCATTATTTCGATGGCACAACCAGTGATGTAGATATGATGTTTCAGAATACTGAATTTAGGTATAGCGAAGATGAGCAGGTACAAGTCGTTGAGCTGCCTTATAAGGGCAATGAATTATCTATGTTAGTGGTTTTACCAAAGTCTAAAGAGCCGTCAGTCATGCAGACGCTTATCAAGAACTTGTCAACGACACAAATGACCGATTGGACTAAACGTCTAAAGCAGCAAGATGTCCTTCTGAATCTACCGAAGTTTAAGATAGATGAAGGCTACCCGATGAAGGCAGTACTGACGGATATGGGCATGCCAAGCGTGTTTGGGAATCAAGCTAAGTTTAATGTGTTTGCAGATAGCTCACCCATCGCCATTGACGATATTCATCATCAAGCAGTGATCGACGTTAATGAAATAGGAACAGAGGCGGCAGCAGCGACAGGCGTCGTTGCCGTAGACATATCTGGTTCTATGTATCCACCAGTCGCGTTTAAAGCCGATCACCCGTTTATGTTTGTGATTAAAGACAATAAAACCGATGCAATATTATTTTTAGGTCAGGTGAATAAGCCGTAGCAAGATTGATTGGTAGTGGCAGGATAATAGAATTGGATAGTGAGTAATAGTGAGGGTGGTGTTCTAAAAAGTATGCTGGCATCAGACATAACCATGGTTGATATAAAAGAACACCAAATCAAAAGCTTTAAAGTGATTATCGAGCTTTTTAGAGAAACAACAGGTTTTTCTAACGGCACGACGTAATCGGTGTCTAAGACGGCAGTTATTACCTTCTATTCCTACAGTATGTTGTTTGCCAACCTGTTTGTGATCACCTTTAAAAGCGGTTAAAAAGCTGTCCCAGTTATCCATGCTAACAGAACCATAGCTTACTTTAAGCTGCTTAAGACGTGCTCTTAACTTCTTAGCCGTTTTTAAGTCACGCTTGCCCCAGACATAAGCGACAATCTCATTGGTCGCACGGTCATAAGCATAGATGAGCCAAACTTTACGTTTCTTGCGATACACGTAAGTCCAAAACTCATCAACCTCTAAGCGTTCATAGTAATGCTTCTTAGGAATAATCTTATATATGGATGAGCCTAAGGTACTCAGTACTTTGCCAATACTAACCGAGGTAATAACAGCGATATCCCTTATTCCGCAGCCTCGAGCAGTCATCAGTCGTATTCTATCTTCTATTCTAGAATGACACCCTTGGTAGGTTAAGGCATGGTCGCCAATGAATTGACGCTGACATCCCTTACACTGGTAGTTCTGCTTGCCATAGCTTTTTATACCGTTTTTCTTTAGACTGGAACTGTGACAGTCGGGGCAGCTGATATCTATTTGTGTCTTCATAACCTCAAATATATCATCTTGCTTCGGCTGTCACCCATCCTTCAATTCCTCAGCATACTTTCTGATACACCACCATAGTGAGTAGGGGTATATCGCATTATACAAAAGTCACTCACATTTTATTTAGTTAGATTTCAGGCTGTTTTATACAGGGTATGATTACGCTTAAAGTACGCGCTCTTATGAATATCAACGCTCTGATACTTCCTCTTATCATAAGCCTTGGTGGGGTAGTCGTTGGCTGTGCGAGTACGTCAACTTCACCGTTAAAACCTGGAAGCAGTAACGTTAGCCCTATTAGTAAAAACACTGTAAGCGATGCAGGTAAGCCAATTATTATTGATAATAGTCCAACAGGGGTAATATGGCAGGTTATGCCTGAAGCGCCTGGAAGTCTCATAGCACAGGGTAATGGCGTGTTTGTATCTCTAGTAGCACCTATAACTTCTCCCAAAGTGCTTGCTGAAGTTGGCTATCAGCCCTATATTTCTGTTAACGGTCGTGATTGGACACCTGCTCCTTCAAGAATACCTGTGTCAGGAAGAAGCTTAATCTTTGCTAATGGATGGTTTTATGATGCAGGTGAGGGCGTACCACCACATAATAATACTGGCGTTATTGTACGTAGTAGAGATGGCGTGAATTGGGAGGAAGTTTATTCTCAAGGCCGCAATCCTTTTACTAGCATTCGTTATCTAAATGGGGGATTTATCGCTACTGGTCAATACGGATTAGTAGCTAGCAGTCGTGACGGTGAGCGCTGGAGGCAACAGCAAATAAAAAATGTACCTGCTTTTTACGACGCCGACTATTTCGCTGGTGAGTATTTACTAACGGGCGACGCTATGGCTCTTTATGCTTCTAATAATCTGACTAATTGGCGCGATTTATCCACTGAAAATCTATTAAGTGCAGGTCCACGCAATCTACAACATAATTCAGATATCCTACTATTACAAACTGATGGTTATCTTTATATTTACCATGATAAAAAATGGACATTTAATAAGCTACCAAAGGATGACAGTAGATTTAATTATTACATCAGTAAGCTATCGCCCTCATCAGAGGATTTTGTTGTTACCAATAAAGATAAGCAAGTACTTCGATCAAAGGACGGGACAAATTGGCAGACGTTGAGTCAGCTCCAACCTGCTGATCGTAATACTAGTTGTGAGTCACGCTGTATTATCTATGATTATCAGATTGTGAAATTACCGAAGATGGCTGTATCCTTCCCTTAAAAACAACAATACTTATAAATAGAAATTAGATGTGTCTATCTGTAGTACACCCGATTAGATCAGCTGATAAATTATAGGGTTACCTTGATTAACGAACAGGATAAGCAGCTATGGAAAAAAGACTAGCAACATTTTTACTGACTGGTATTATGCTGACAGGGTGTCATAAAGTCATTAATACTCAAATAAATAGTCCTCAAAACGTAGCTGCAGCCGTAAAATCAGCTGTTGAAAAAGAATTTGAAGACCTTACAGTACAAGCCAATCTAGGTGATGCTGAGGCTCAATATAGCCTTGCAGTCATGTACGACGATGGCGAAGGTACACTCGAGGATAATGCTAAGGCTATTGAATGGTATACAAAATCTGCTAACCAAGGATATGATCTTGCCCAATACAACCTTGCCATAATGTATGACGATGGCGAAGGGGTAGATGAGGATCACTCTAAAGCTATTGAATGGCTCACAAAATCTGCTAACCAAAACTACGCTAAAGCTCAATTCGAACTTAGTAGAACTTTCTACAATTACGATGGCAAAGGTACAGATGAGGATTACGATAAACATCTCGAGTGGCGTGCAAAAGCTATTAACCAAGGGATTGGTCCCATGAAATTCATCCATGGCGTACCACATCGAAAGAGCGGTCGTGTGCGTCAAAATGATGCCAAAGTCGTTGAGCAGTGGCAGAAACTAGCCAACCAAGGCGATGCTGAGGCTCAATTCAACATTGGTAACGCTTACTACGAGGGTAAAGGGGTACGTCAGGATTATTCTAAAGCTATCGAGTGGTATACAAAAGCCGCTGAACAAGGATATGTTCCTGCCCAATATCAACTTGGAACAATCTATAGCTATGGCGAAGGTGCGCCTCAGGATTATGCTAAAGCCGGTAAGTGGTATCTAGGAGCGGCCAATCAAGGCGATGCTAGATCTCAATATAACCTTGGTATGATGTACCTCAATGGCATAGGCGTACTTCAAAATACAGTTATAGCGAAAAAGTATTTTTCCAAAGCTTGTGACAATGGATATCAATTGGGCTGTAAAAACTCAAATATATCAGACTAAGTATCTAGAAGCCTGTTTGATTCATAGTGTAGGAAATAAACAGATGGCTGTGCGTCCAGTTTTTTAGGGCTTTCTTGATTATAAATATTCTCTATACCAACAATCGGTTTCTAAAGTGGCTGAATTAACAACCTTACTCATTAAGTTTTTGATAATCATCGCAACCATCTTGATAGCCTTTATCACAAGACTTACCAAGCCACTCTTTTGCAGAAACGATATTCTGTTTTACTCCTTCTCCTTTGGCGTACATTACCCCAAGATTGCGTTGAGCTATAGCATGCCCTTGATTGGCTGATTTTTGAGTCCATTCAAACGCTTTAGTATCATCTTGAGGAACGCCTTTGCCTTCGGCATATATCACCCCAAGGCTATATTGAGCTGCAGCATCACCCTGATTAGCTGCCTTATTAAACCACTCAAGAGCCTTAGCGTCACTTTGAGTTGCGCCTTTACCCTTAAGATACATATCTCCAATTTTTGATTGGTATAAATCAATACCGTCATCGGCTAAGTTTTTATATAACTCAAATGCTTTAGTATCGTTTTGACCCACGCCTTGACCCTTCTCATACATCAATGCCAGCATTCCCTGCATTTCTTTGTCTCCATGGTTAGCTGCTTGTTGTAACCAATAAAATGCTTTTGAATAATCTTGAGGAAGGCCTTTACCATAGTAATATATAAGCCCTAATTGTCCTTGGCTTGAAGCGTCTCCTAGATTAGCTTGTACTGTGAGATCATCAAAATCCTTCTCAACATCCGATTTCACGGTCGGAACATTGTTTTGAATGCTATTCATCTGAGTATCAATGGCTTTATTACACCCTGTCAGCATGATGCCAGTAAGCAAAAATGCTGCTAGTCTATTTTTCATAACTGCTTATCCTATTATTTAATGAAGTTAACACTATAATTTATTATTTTAATATGCATTGTGATATTCAAATATATATTCTTAGATGGCCTCATTTGGTATACCTTTTTATTAACTAACGTCGTATTTGCTGACCAGTTTCAATCAACTGTGGACTATCTGGATCCACTGCAAAAAGTGTATAAAAGGAATATATAGGGTTAGTAGTACTGTTTATAGTCACACTGTTTTTGTCAGGATGTTCTATAGATTCTTGTGCGAAACTTTCAATGTACAAGCTACTTTCGAGGTTATCTGTCAACTTAATTTGAAAACGTAAGCTACCATCCGCATTATAAATAGCTGCATTATTAGGATATTTAAAAAACCACGGATAACTAGTAGCTTCACTGAACTTTCTTGGCTGTTCTTTATAAATAACTACAAATCCTGTTCGATCAGATAATAGCTCTATGATGTTGGAAACTGGAATAAAAATTTCTTGATCATCTCCTAGCTTAATAAAATATTTAGATGAAATTACTTTATGACCTTTACTTAAGTGCGTATACAATTCGGATCCTTTATTCTGATCTGCACTACTCTCTATAAATAATCGTCCATCATCGCATGTGCTTTTAATTAAAATTTCTTTAATCAATGTTTTTTTTCATTTCAATACCTTTTACCATAACGTTCGTTATGGGAACACGTTCCGTTTGCCATATAAGTAGCGAAGCAATGGCTATATAATTAGCATTCTTTCGTCTATCATCCTAAATTATACGAAATTAATTGACCACAGACTTTGATCATAGGAAAGAAAATGTCGTTCTTTTATCCTAAAGATGTAGATTTTATGGAGATGTTTGGATGCGAGAGTCATATAGATAATGATGGTTTGCTAGAGTCCACATTCATTGATACACAAAATAAAAAAAATGGTTTTTTCTATCAGTGATACGCAGAACTCAATATCTGCTTATATATATCAAGATGAAGCATTAATATTTAAGATATATGAAGAAGGAGCGATGAGGGTCATGATATATGAAAATCAGATCATTATAGAATATCTGAATTATCAGGATTTATACGCTAAAAGACTGACTATTATTGATGTGTATCCAATATTTAAAATTGACCACTCTACTCTGATAGACAAAAGTATGAACCAACTAAACTAAATGCCATAAAGGTATTATCATATTAATATATACCTACACTGAACCAATCAGGCTCCTTCACTGGTTCGGTTCCCTAGTGAGGACTTGAACATCTAGCTGTATGTCATATACGCTGATAGATTGATCAGCTGAAAATAATAGCAGTGTACTTGTGAGTGTACATAAGGCTGATATTTCGAGGATAATTGTAGAGATACACCTGACATTGATTTTGTTTCATATTTTTTAAGATTTCGATAATGTAAGATGTAGAAATATAAACTTAAATCAAGGTATAAATTAATGGAAACAAAGTATACAGCAGCTAACCCTTTTGGAGAGCTTAGCACTAAGGTACTAAAAGATTTTGAACAAACAATACAGTATCGTTTGCCAGAAGATTATCGTAAATACCTCCTTAATTTTAATGGCGCAGAGCCTATTAATACTATTTGCAATATATCAGAAGATGAAGGTATAACGATTATACACGGTATGCTAGGTATACATGATGGTCCTGAATACGTTCAATTAGAATCAAACTTTGGTAATGACAACAGCACAAGGAAAACAGGGTTACTGGCATTTGCTTATGATGAGGGAGGTAACAACTTTTGCATTTGTTTGCTGCCTAAGCAATACGGCAAAGTATACTTTTATGATCATGAGTCTTCTTATGCTGATGACATTAATACTTTAATCAAAATAGCTGATAGCTTTGATTGTTTCATTGAATCCTTAACTTCCAGAGAAGAGTATGAGAACAGCTTAGAGGATACTGATCCAGAGTTTTATGCAAGATTACAGTATGCTAAGAACAATCCTCAAATATAGTTTAATAGGGTGTATAAAGGTCGATTTTTGATGGTCGCATTCATTTCTACTAATCCATGTTCGGTGCGCTATACAGGCATCGAACTATCGGTTATGAATAAGTTGTAACAGATTCAAAGGATTATTGTCTATCTGGATTCATAATTTCTAGGAAAGTAGTTATTGATCTTGTCATTGTCAAGCACTCTATCTTTAGTAAAATCTAATGTATCTGAAACGGCAATACCGTACCATAGCTCTTTTGGGAAGTCATTAATAGAACCATATACTGTTGGCATAAGATGACGAAAATAATCTCCTATTTTAGTCTGACCTTCATATCCCACAGGATAATCTTCTCCTTCATTACTTCCTTCAACTGCTTCATAAATAAAGTAACCTTTAAAGGAAGGAACAGTCCAATCAGACATTTCATTTTCATCACGTAATCCGTGTTGAATGAAGTTTTCAACCTCTTTTTTAGACTTGTAGTCTCTGTACATTAGACTAGAATATAGATCTAAAGTAGCTTTACCATCCTTACGAACAGGATATTCAGAAAATTTCTCAGACTCTTCATAAGTAAATTCATTTAGATCATCTAATAATAACTCAGCGCCATTAATTCCTAGAATAGATTTTGGTATACCTCCCCACGAGTTGTTAAACATCATAGCAATTAAACCATTTTTATCCATTGCAAACCATGTATATACAATTCCAAAGTTTGGTTTCCATTTTTCATTTAAATAGCTCATTATTTTTCACCTGCAATGCCAGTATTGAGCTATGCTGAAGAAACCGTACAAATAAACTTGGTAAACTAAGCGTATTAATCGGAGTTTACCATGACCAAGAAAGTAAGAAGCTACAGTGACGAATTTAAAGCCGAGGCCGTCAAGAAGATATCAGACAATAACGGCAACATCTCAGCGACTGCAAAGCAACTCGGCATCGCCATGCAAACGCTATCTAACTGGCACAAGAAAGCCAATCAAGGCAAGCCTATCGGCACAGAACAATATGATCCTGATCTTATGACGGCTCTTCAGGAAATAAAGCAGCTCAAACGACAGCTTAAAGTAGCCGAAGAGGAACGAGAGATCCTAAAAAAGGCCACGGCATACTTTGCAAAGCACAGTTAGTCAGGTACGCCTTTATCAAAGATAACCAGCACTTCTTTAGCATCACCACTATGTGTCGCGTGCTAAAGATTAAGCATTCTAGCTACTATGACTGGATAAATCGCGATATTAGTCAGCAACAGATACATCGTAACCAGTTTGAGCTACTGGTTAGAGCTGCTCACAGTGAAAGTAAAAAGCGTTATGGTGCTGATCGACTGCACGCAAAGTTAGTAGAGCAAGGGCACGATATTAGCTTGTATATGGTCAGAAGCATTAGAGAAGAACATGGCATCAAATGCCGTCGTCACAAACGTTTTAAAGTCACCACGAACTCCGATCACAATAAGCTTGTCTATCCAAACATATTAACTCAGCAATTTGATGCTAAGCGTCCTAATGAATCGTGGGTCAGTGATATTACTTATATCTGGACCAATGAGGGCTGATTGTATTTAGCTGGAGTCAAAGATTTATACACTAAAGAGCTGGTCGGTTACGCTATCAACAAGCGAATGACAGCAGATTTAGTATGTCGTGCACTCAATATGGCAGTCAAAAATAAAAGTCCAAGCCAAGGATTGATTGTGCACTCTGACAGAGGCAGCCAGTATTGCAGTCATGCCTATCACAAAACCATCAAGCATCATTTCAAAGGCTCAATGAGTGGTAAAGGCAATTGTTTCGACAACGCACCCATAGAAAGCTTCTGGGGCACATTAAAGAATGAGCTAGTGTATCACCAAGACTATAAAACAAGGTTTACAGCGACCAACGAGATCACACAGTATATCGAGCTGTACTATAACCAAACGAGGATTCAAAAAGGTTTAGGCTATAGATCGCCAAGGCAGGTGTGGTTTGACTTTTATCGTCAGGCTGCGTAACTAAAATCTCCCAAGTTTAACTGTACGGATTTGACGGCAGGGGTCAAATTAATACATACACAGAATCTCGGATAGTCTCAATCTATTATAGATATTTGTTTACTATTTTTGTAATTTCGAAGCAAATGAGGTGCGAGTAAGATATCCACATCCAATTTACCCCTTAATTTAACTTCTTGAATAATATTCATCAGCATCTCAGTATTAGAATCCATTAAACACTCTAATTCTTGGACACGTTTCTCAAGTCTTTTATTCTTCTCTAGCAATGCTTTGTTGCTTTTTCCAGTAACATAAATTTGCTTTTCTCTTTCAGTGAAGCCATTTGATTCAATTTGTTCCTTCATATACTTACTAATTAGTTCTTTACGTGAACTTAAAGTGCTCACTTTGCCTTTAATGTATCCCTTATTTTTTAAACGATCATATAGGTTCTTATGAGTTATCGGACTTTTATCGTATCCTTCATCAAGCATTAGCTGCAATTCAGATTCGATAGCTTCATCTAACTTTGTACCTCTTAATACTGCTTTATTAATATTCCCTTCCAACATCAGAGTCACTCCTTGCCCTTAGATTTATCATATTCTATCGTAAATAGCTCACTAATTGTTTTTGGTAACCTTTTGACGCCTTTATCATATTCATATATTCTGATTTTAGTTAACCCTTGCTGTCGTTTAATCATTTTGTCTTCTATTATTTGTAAGTTTTCTAATTGAATCTTGGTCTTATCTAATATTTCATTACAATCCGAACTACTATTATTGCTACTTATGAAATCGTATTGTTTCACTAAGCTATTTTTAACTTCTATTAGATTACTTAATTCACCTAAGCGTCCTGTAATCGTAAAATCGCTACATGCGCTCCCTGTTTGGCATGCTAAGCGCTTGAGGCATCCGCTAGATCCTATGTTACGCGTACAAGAACCAAAGGGTAGAGGATATAGATAAGCATGTCTTTTTATGAGTTCGTCAGCTAAACTTTCGCTCTTAATGAGCTCAGTTTGATAGGCTTTATCTAAACCTTCAATGAACTCATCGATTAAATCATCAGATGACGACGGTTTGAAAAAAGAAGCTATTTCATCTTTATTATCAAAAGTGTGTAAATTGCTCTTAATATTGTTCTCTAGTGATCGATCGGGAGAAGCAAATAAACTTAGATCCTCTAGAAGACTATCAATAGGAGTTTTAACAAGGGAATCGTGAATTATTAAAGAATCGGATTCTGGTAAAGCCACAGAGTTTATTCTAGTAATAGACTTTGAAGATAGATCAGTATCAATGCTTCTTTGTCGCAAACTAACATGTTGATAATATTGATTCTGAGTAGGATTTGTACGACCCATAAGTATTGCTTGTAAGTGTTCAGAGATTTCAGAAATAGCCAAAAAGACACTAATGTTATGTCTCGGAATATGACTTGTAATCTTAGAGTGTTGGTTGTTACTGTCCATTAGTCCAAACTTTTGAAATACTGATATATTATTTGTAGCTCCTAGGAAACTGTTAATAATCATACTGTTTAATGGTATTACGTTAGTCTTATTATAGAAGTTTCTTTGTAAATTTGTCGATCTATACTCGTGTATAAAAAGAAGCTCTTCAAAAGGAACCCTTTCCTGTTTACCATTATAGTTAAAAATATAATCTATAGGATTAGATTTATCATAATTAGATATCGATTTTATAAACTCGTTAATAGTATTTTTTGAATAATACTTGTAGAAGCCAGAGCCATTTGGTAACTCTTTATCCGGCACCACTCCAGCCGACTTGAAAGATTTTAAAGCCATATCTCTTTTCCCCGCACGACCCAATTTACTTTCTTTTAAATAAAAAAGTATATCTATCAAATCATCAAGCTCAATTAAATCCGACTCAATATTATCAATAGCATTAGGTAAGAAATTAGTTAAATTCTTACTTCTCAAGTAATCTAAGGTCTTCCTAGGTTTCTCTGTTATCTTGATAGTATTTAGAACTAATTGCTCTATTAAATTAGAGGAGGAGGGCTCAACCCAGTGAATTTTCTCACCTGCGCCTTTAGCACCATAGTAGCTAATACCGAGTGAATATTGTTCAACACCATTATGCTTTAAAATACTCCCAGTTAAAGGGTCTAGTAGGGGTCTTTTAATCAAACAATCCTTCTTAAGTAGAATCGCTTCGGTAGAACGAAATCCAGTAACTATCAAAATAATCAATAGATTTAATAGTATTTCCTCACCGCTCGTTTGGCACAGACTCCTTAATGATGCGATATTAATAAAAGTCTGGATTGATATAAGCTTTTTTGTATCAATATCTTCTTCATCTATTTCTAGTTTATCTATCAATTCTGCCGTCTTTCTAGCATTAGGTGTTCTATTTTCCTTACTAAGGTAGTTGTAATCATTTTCAAATTCTAATCTTTTATTTATATGTACATACTTGTTGATTAGTTCTTGAAGTCTCACGTAAGTACCAGCAATATCGGGTAAACTTTTGGCGTTACTGTTTTTAACCTGAATATCAAAAGCATTAACTAGTACTTCAGTACACATGCCTTGTAGGGATTTATCGCCAGTTAAGGCAACTAGAGAAAAATACCAACGTTTAAGAACTAATAGTTCAGCGAGAAGTTTTTGTGGCGATGCTTTGGAGTTAGATTTCCTATAACTAAGCACTAATATTGATTTAAAAAAATCATAAAAATTTTCTGAGATATTAAACGCAGGCAAGCCCTTTAATCGTTTGCCTTCGCTAAAAACCAAATTTACATCCTTAGTTCTACAGTACAACCATCCAGATCCTTTTTCTCCACCTCGCCAATACGTGTCATCCCATGTTTGATTAAAGTCTGAAGCTAAATTTTGCTCAAAATACTCTTTTTGCTCATTTATAAATTTTAGGTAGGGTTTAGTTGACATTTCATGTCCTCTATCAGGTTATGCCTTGCTATGACAGACTCGATTTCAAACTTAGTACTTTCGTGTATTAGTAACAAAGGGTTTCTCGAACATTGTGTAGAGTCAGCAATAGTGATGATGTCATCAATTTCTGACTGGATACTATTTAATACTTCTGAATGATCCTTGTTTTTGAATGGGTGAAAATATAGGCATCCATAACAATTTCTGACTTGCTCGAATGGGCAGGCACTATCATATGCACAACCACCTATTTCATGATGAAAATTCTTATGAATGAAACCGCTCACTTTTTTCCCTGGCCAGTCAGATTTTTCAATAATAGTGCTCGTCATAAACATAGTGATCATTTGCTTATATGCAGAGTTTCTGCCTAGTGCTTTAGCTCTAATAATTGCAGTTTCAGGTGATGAATATATATAGTGTCTTGCAACGACAAGACTCGAATGACCTAAAATATAAGCTATTTCTTCAGCACTCGCTCCTGACATCGCCATACTGTGTCCAATATGATGTCTAAATTGTGTCATCGAGTACTTTATTTGAAAAGTGTCTCCGCTCAAAACTTGATTTTGATATTCAATAGGTGAAAACTTAAAAAGTTGCTCATTAATAGCTTTTGAGCACGTTATAGCAGAGTTTTTTCCTAACTCAAATAGCTTATCTTCATCTGATAATTTTAATCGGTTGATATAAGCTAGTACAATACATGCAATCTCTTCTGGTAACTTTATGACTACTTCTTTATGCATAAAACGTGCTTGTTTAGCGTACGGTACTAAGAGGCTATATCTTGCTGTACCTAATGTGTCTTCTAATATATCCTTTTTTAAATCTCCAGCTGAAAGTTTCGCCATTTGAACAGGACGCATACCAGTAGCGAAAACTAAAGCTAATATTGAGGCATCCCTTAGCTCTGACTTACTCAACGAATCTTTTGTTACTGACGTTAATACATTGTTAAGTTCTATAAAGCCTTTTTGAATTATGTTTATAGTTGGTAAATCTATATTATCTTCATACTCTTCGTAATAAAGGTTGTTTTTTCTAGAATTAGGTTTTTTCAATATCTCTAAACTGTATTCGTTTTCAAATGAAAAACCTGAGAAATTTTCTGAAATAAAAATATTAATTATAAATTTAATGGAAAAGTATAACTGTTCGTTCTCAGTCGAGCTAAGCAGTAAATTTTTAGACGTTTTGAAATCAATATTTTTACCTAAGCTTTTTGTTTTTTCAAAAAATATTTTGAAATTTCTGAAATGATTTCCTAAATGAGAAGGAGAGTTCTTATTTATATACTTAATCAATAAAAACTTTGTAATTTTTGACTCTATGTCAATCATACCCTCAAAACTAATCTTTTCACTATTTCCAGAGTACCTAAACTCCCATATATCTTTTGAAGGATTTATAAACTTATCATCAAAAATATGTGCACGTATAAATCTTAAAATTTTAGGCAATTTCAAATCATTAATAAAACTTACCTGTTCGTTTGAAAATATTGAGAATTCAGGTACGATTTTATCCATATGTTTTTTTGCGATAGATAAATTCATAAAATGCTTCCAAAATTATTAATTCTATTGATATTAGTAGTGTTAGCACGTTCAGATAAATATCTATCGGCATACTTGCTTACCATCAAGCTGTTTGAACTCCAGCCTCCAGCTTTTTTCAAATCCTCTATCGCTTGACTCATTGCAACCTCTTGATTAGATGAGCTATTCACAGCTGTAATGCATGCATATTTCAGCGTCAACGTCGCCCATGTATGGCGACATATATGGGCGCTCAATTTATCAATCGAATCAACATACTGACGGTCATAATAATCAGGATGAGTATCGCTTAGTTGTTTGTCCCATGCATTGAACATTTTCTTTATAGCTGAATAGCTCAAGGGCGGAAATGGAACTTGCAAAGATAAAAATAGAAGATCAGATTGAGCACTTTTGTTTCTATGATTATTAATATAATGAGATATTAGCTGGTAGTCTTTAGGTGATAATTTCAGGACTCTATTTGATTGCTCGTTCTTAATAGCAGGCTTAGGCGATCTAAAATCCTTTTTGTCTTGAGGGTCACATACAACCAAAAATGAACTATCTGAATTTTTATCAAATTTAATTGACTTTAAAGATAGCAGTAGCAATTCACTTACTCTCAGTCCATAGTTTAAAAGCAAATGAATAATAAGGAAATTACGCAATTGAGTTGAACTATCTTTAAAAATATTTTTCGAGTTATTTTTGTTTTTAGTTGATGGTAGTACAATCTCATATAAACTATCTTTCATATTTACAGTCAAGCTTTTAAATTGATTTGAGTTACTTCTACTGGAAGATATTCTAGAATATTGATCTGATTTATTTTCAAGTAATGATATAATCCTTCTAGAATAATTATGACTCACGCCGTTTTCATCATCATCTTCTTGAGAAAAGGTAGTAGTTAAAAATATTAAATATATTATAGTGTCTTGAATTCTTTTCGATATTGTAGTGTAATTAGTATTAGCCTGGTTGTTGATTCTTATTAAATTATTATTATAATTTTTGTTATTTTCAAGATATATAAAAAAACCATCAATCTCTTCAATAAATATTTTTGAATTATAGTTACTTTTAATAAAGGTTGGGGATAATTATAGTATAACGACTGAAGGACGAGTAGGCTATTCTTTTGTTGATATATATATATATGGCGTTTGCAGGAATAAACTTCACATAGATTAAAAATAAGAGTGCTGTTTGCTATTGGCAATAGAGTCATTCGACATACTTGCACGAAAAACCGTGCTCTTGTACTCGCACAGAATACCTTAATCAGGGTGATAGTACTGTTCTGTGCAAATTTGGAAGGTATCAACTCAATGCTTTAGATTAAGATATTTCAGAAAGAGCAATAGAAGCTAGAAAAGACCAATGAATATTGTACTAATCTGGAAGGCTTTTTCGGTGACTCTCAATAAAAACGTATTACAACTTGGTTAGCTATGATAATAGCAGCTATAAGGTGTATCTAGACTTGAACTCACTGAGATGCCAAATAGGAGCATTGTCAGAGCTTGTATATGTTTTTATCAATGATATAGAGTAATAGGCATTCAGAACGGTTATTGCTTTTACTTTGAGCTGATTGTCACTTGGTGGCGAATACTTCTGTACCTAACGTAGTTCAAGCATATTCGCATTAATGAGGAAGTCGGATAAGCCACCAAAAATCGATTGATGAGTGATTTGGTTATTAGGTGATGATTAGAAATGACAGATTATGCAAAGGGCTTGGTAGGTACTGTGAAGGTAATAAGCTTAGCAATGATGAGCAGAGCAAGATTACCAAACAGACTAACTTTGAATTAATAGTAAAATTACTGTATCTACAACATGTCTATAATAGGCTTCTGGAATATATATAGTGAGAGGCTATTAGCGACTTGAATTAATACATTAATCGATTACAGATACACTAGGATCTATGAAGACTCTATACATTAAGGCTTCAAGATATATCAGTTAGTAATTATACTAGCGGTGATTACAATGATTATTTGAACAGGTAACACATATCATGGTTAAGCAATTAACAACCAGACTGACTAACGATTTACTGTTTAATTATAATCCCATGAACTTATCATCAGGTACCGTCCCTTTAACATAATATACATTATGCGAAAACAAACCAATGGCTTTAGAAGTTAGGCTCATAGTTTTATACAGTGCCATTTATAAGCTCTCATGATTGGCACTATGATTTTTATTTAGGGTGTATAGTTTTTTATATTTAGGTATTAATTAAAATAATACTCAACATTGGCTAGCGACAGGTTTCTAGTAAATGCTTGCGTAAAGACTTTCCATCTTCATCTAAAATCACATCTGCCACTCGGCAATTAGCATCGTCATCGGTACCATTACATGACAACTCGTAATAAACATTGCTGCCATGTGCCAAACTCACTTGCACCAATCCTTGGTCAGTCATCGAAAACTGTTTGTCTTGGGCATAATCAGGATCTTGCGAATCCCACAATACATCATAATCAACATGACAAGATATTTTCTCTCTATCAAAATAGTCTTGCTCAATCTGCATCGCGGCTTGTAGATCTGGGTCGGCATACTGTTGCAATACGACCGGATTATCCATGCCTTGATTGCTGACGTCTTGCTGATACATGTTGCTAATGGTCGCTATTTTTATGGCTGCATAAGTCTGAGTTGACTCTGCTATATCAGCTATAGCAGAATTGGTTGCTATCAGTCCCATAGCTAGCAGCGTCAGTGAATAATGTGTTGGCATGGCGTTCTCTACGAGCTTCAATGATATAAGTGTTATAAACCATTACATCATAACCATATTATGACTCTGCTGTATTATCGTATCATTCCGGTTTATCTATTAAAAATAATAACTTTTTGCTCAGTAATCTTGTGAAATTTGCCCAATTATATTCACAGTAACGTATATTTCGCTAACCACTGCGATAAGGATGCTTCATGACCCTATTATCTACCTTCAAAGACCGTTCATCTAAATTAACCGTTGGCGGCGCATTGGCTTTGGCGCTAGCAGCAACTGGCTGTCAATCTTCTGCTGAATCCAATATAGCCACTCCAAATCAATCTAACGGTCATTCATCAACGCCTGTTGTCTCCGATATCAGTCAGCAAACCCTTAAGCAGCAAGCCTTACGTATTCAGCGCGCGCTTGCAAATAAAGACTTCGCTCGCATCACCAATGATATTCATCCAACCCGTGGCGTCCGTTTTTCGATGTATGCCTATGTGCGTCCTGAGACGGATAAAGTCTTTATCCGTGAACAATTCGCCCAATATTTGCAACAGTCTAAAATTCGTTTTACTTGGGGCGAAAAAGACGGTACGGGTGATCTACTCGTCACGCCACTACCTACATATTTAGACACGTGGATTGATGCTAGCAAATTTAACAATGCCAGTATCAGTATTAATGAGTTCCAACACAGTGGGAATATGATTAATAACCTAAAGAAAATTTATCCCAATTCAGAGGTTGTCGAGTTTTATCATAAAGGCTCGGAGGAATATGCCGGTATGGATTGGCGTATCATGCGTTTAGTGTTTGAAGAATATCAAGGTAAACGCTATTTGGTCGCTATTGTGAATGAGCAATGGACAACTTAAATAAATTTTTCTCTATAAAAACATGCATTTAAAGGAAAAATAAGCCATAAAAAAGGCAGTGTCATGAAACCCATGCACTGCCCTTTTTTATTGCTTTTTCATGTCTATATATTCATTATCGAACATTAATAGTGACTATTAATGATTTTGATTAAAGTGGTGTTTGGCGAAAAAATTTCACCATAATTTCATAAATATCTGGGTAAGCATCGATCAGCTTTTGCGGCGTCTCAAAAAATACCTCGCTGAGTACCGCAAAAAACTCCGCTGGATTAGTCGCGCCATAACGATCAAGACCTGATTTATGATGGCTTTGAAAATCCTCAAAATCGCGCGTCATAATCTCAGTCCAACGTGCAGGATCCATATCAGGTTGCAGCGGTGGAAAGCCATTGGCACGTCCGTTCAACATATCCAGCTTATGCACAAACTCATGAATGACGACATTATGACCGTCGCGCTCCCCTGAGTGTTTGGCATCCTTCCACGACAGAATAACGGGGCCGCGCAGCCATGCTTCGCCGCTACGGTGCTGACTGCCCTCATGGACAATGCCCAGCTCATCGACAGTGGTGGTTTCGCTCTTATAGGAACCAGGATAAATGATAATGGCCGACCAGCCAGCATACCATTCAAGGCTAAGGTTTAAGATAGGCAAGCAAGCTTGTAAGGCGATAGATTGCCGCACCGCATCGCTAATCTCAAAACCTTGTGCGCCAGTAATCGACTTATCCGCCAAAAACAACGTTGCTAGCTCAAAGAGACGTGTTAGCTCATCTTCGTTCAACCTATCAAGTATCACAATACGCTGAGCCGCTTGCAGCCAGTCAGCATGGGTAAACTCGCTGTTGTCCAATATGCGCTGCTCGCGCCAGTCTTTTATCATGCTAAACATATTGAATTTCCTTTAATTTTTGTCATTAGACTGTGCTTTTTATGATATTAAATAATGCTGACAATAAGCCTGTTTATCAACTCTCTAACGACAACATATTCATAATCAGCTTAATCAAGGTTTCTTTTTGGTTGGGATCAGATTCAGCGACTAACAAGGTTAATGCGGCAAGCCCGGTATTGTTGATGACCATCTCACCTTTATCATTGAGCAGTCGATTATTACGATGCAAAAAATCTACGAACAAAAAAGCGCCGCTGCGTTTATTGCCATCGGTAAAAGGATGGTTTTTGACCATAAAGTACAGCAGATGCGCCGCTTTACTCTCGATGGTCGGGTATGCAGGCTCACCAAATACCGTTTGCTCTAAATTACCCAGTACGCTGTCCAAACCATCACCACGAGGCTTAGCAAATAGCTTAGTCGCCTCGCCTCTATTTATCAGCTGAGATTTTAAATCCGTCAGCGCTGCCATCGCCTCAGTCGGACTGGGTAAGATACCGCCATCCTCCCCTGCAGGATTATCAAGCAAGCCTTCATCATAACGCTGTAACCATAAGAATGTCTGTGTATAACGGCTGATAATTTCAACCAAGCCGCGACCTTCATCGGTTTTCAGCTCAGGGCTTTGCGCAGTTTTTCTGATTAAATTTAATGCTTGTTGTAGCTCGCTTGAGTTTTTATCAAAGCGCTCTTGATTGAGTGTATAGCCTTGAACCAAGTATTCACGTAAGCGCTGGGTTGCCCATATACGGAACTGAGTACCTTTTTTAGAATTAACCCGATAGCCCACAGAAATAATAGCATCTAGATTGTAAAAGCGAATGTTACGTCGAACCTGCCGACTCCCCTCTTGACGAACTACCGAGGATTGCTCGGTAGTTGCTTCTGGGTCTAACTCACCTTCTTTATAAATATTTTTTAGATGTAATCCTATGGTATCCGAGTCTTTTTCAAACAGCGTCGCCAATTGGGCTTGTGAGAGCCATAGTGTGTCGTGTTCTAAGCGTATCTCTATCTGCGCCTTCCCATCAGCGCTTTCATATATCTCTACTTTTGCTGTTTTATCATTCGTAGCACCAGTCATCTTGGTTTTTCCTTAACTTAATATACGCGCTTATGCTCAATGTATAAATCATACAGCGACTGCATAACAGAGTACATAATAATGACTACCCTGTGCTTGGTGTATCTCGCGGCGTATAACCGAAATGCTGCTTATAAATGCGTGAAAAGTAACCTTGATCGCCATAACCGACTCTATGCGCCACTTCATCTATAGTCACGTAGCTTTTGGTTTTTAAAATGTGATTGGCCTGCTTTAAACGTAGCTCTTTTACCCATTCCGAAAAAGTATAAGGTAGCTCAGAAAATAACTTATGTAGGTATCTGGCAGAGATATGACAAGCAGCAGCGACCATCGCTGGAGTTAAAGCGGAGTTTTCTAGATGCAAATAAACGTAATTCTCGATGCGCTTTAGGTGCACCGATTGTATGGACGAGCTGGTACTCATCATCACCTCTTTCGGGGCGATCAATGTCAATACAATAAGGTTAAGCAGCTGCTGCTCTAATATTTTTATCTCTAAATCACCCAGATGATTGTTATGAATAAGCGCCAGTATTTGACCAATTTGAAATACCAGTAACCTGCCTGCCCCTTCATCAATAGACATACTGCGGGCAAACTGCCGCTCTATAGTACCCATTTGCGGGGTTAGTAGCGCTAAAGGCACTTTAATCACATACAGTGATGCTTCGTGCAGATGATAAAACTCATAAGGTAAGCTGGACAGCTCAATAAAGAATTGACCGGGTTTAGAGGTCAGCTGCCGTCCTTTTTGGGTAAAACGAACGTCGCCTGTCATAGGAAAAGTAATTAAAATACTGTCATCAATATAGCCGGAACTCTGTCTGCCGCGATTATAGTGCACAGTATTAGCATGATAGTGCGAAACACCTATCTCTAGAAGCTTAGCATGTTGCAAAAAACCAGAAAACTTATTTGGTTGCCGAAAACTAACATCAAGATCAAAGTAAGTCTCATTGATGGTATGTTTCCAATCGAAGGCACCTAAGGTTTGCATGCGCTCCGTTGCTGGCATCTCTAACCCTGAGGGGCTTAGAAGATTTTCATTCATTGATAAATCATGTGCAGCGATGTCGTTTGTCTGACCTGCCTGCAACTGTAAGGTTTGATGAGAGGTATTTTGATAACGATTTGGCTTTTGATTTGCATTCATCCTTGAACACTCAATATATGGTATACAACTGTACTGATATCCTATCAGTTATTGATCAATAATCCTCTTTTATATCATAAAATAAAAAAGGCTTCAGACATTAAAAAGTGTTTAATGCCTGAAGCCTTTAGTTGGTGAAACCTCTAGTAGGTTTGGCTTAACAACTTATCTCTATGCCGCTCGAGTCAGCTTATAAGTGCCAGTCTCATGCAGCTCTGCTTGCCAGCCATTTTTAATGACCACGGTAGTGGTTGGCTCTTGAATGAGCGCAGGACCTGTGACCAATGCACCAGCACCGAATTTCTCACCGTCATAGATAGGCGTATCAATCCAGTCATAGGACTGATCAAACAGCATCTTACGGCTACCCGTTTGTGCATTACTGATATCCCCTTGCTGTGCCACTAGGCTCGGTAGTTTTGGCTTACTGATTTTACCAATTACCGATACCTCAATATTGACCAGCTCGACGTGACTATCACGTTCATCATAAGTATAAAGCTCACGATGGCGATGATGGAACAACTCTAAGATGGTGTTGACACTTTCAGCATCAAGCTTGCCATTCGGTATCAGCACGTTACATTCATGCACCTGACCAACATAGCGCATCTCCATGGTACGTTCGATGGTGATATCTTCATCTGTAAAGCCATCTTCTAGCAGTTTTTGTACACCCTGCTCCTCAAGCTCTTGTAGCTTGGTATTGAGTGATTGCAGTTCTACCTCTGGCGCAAGGATCATCATTTGTGTCGCTAAGTAGTTATACTTGATATCAGAGATAATCTGACCGAAGGCACAGAGACAAGATGCGATTTTTGGAATTAAAACCGTACCAATACCCATCTCCTCAGCCAGAGCAATAATATGCATGCCAGCTGCTCCGCCTGCGCAGACTAGCGCAAAATCCCTAGGGTCATAGCCTTTTTCGATAGTAATACGGCGAATGGCATTAGACATGTTTTGGTTAACGATAGCACTGATACCAAATGCGGCATGATCTAACTCGATGTTTAGCGGATCAGCGATGTGTGTTTGCACCGCTTGTACTGCTTTGTCTTTGTCTAAGGTAACACTGCCGCCTAATACCGCATTCGGCTGTAGATAGCCGAGTACCAAGTTTGCGTCTGTAACGGTTGGCAAGTCACCACCTTTACCATAACATGCCGGTCCAGGAGTCGCGCCAGCACTCTGAGGGCCAACCTCTAGCATACCAAAGGTATTAACATGCCCAATAGAGCCACCGCCCGCCCCTAATGTCTCTACATGAATCATAGGCACGCCAATACGATTACGTAAGAAATCAATATCGCGGTTGAGGCTGGTTCTGCCTGCCTTCGCCATGGTGATGTCAAAAGAAGTACCGCCCATATCGACCGTGATAATATCATTAATCCCAAAAGGACTGGCAATATACAGGCCTGCTTGCGGTGCTGATGCTGGTCCTGAGTTAATGGCATTGACCGCACGCTCTCGCATGATACTACCAACTGCAAGCCCGCCATTAGATTGAAAATAACGTACGGGCTGCTCAGCGCCTAATGCCTTAAAGTAATCGTCAATCTTATGGACATAAGATGCCATTACTGGGCTCAAATAGGCATTCACTAGCGTCGTTGAGGTACGCGTATATTCTTTAATCTGTGGATATACGTCACTACCACAGCAGACGAACACCCCTGGCATATGCTCTTCAACCAGCTCTTTGGCGCGCTGCTCATGCTGAGTATTACGAATAGACCAGACAAAGGAGATAGCAACAGCCTGAATGTCTTTTTCCTTAAGTGCTTTTATCGCATCGAGTACGTCTTGCTCATTTAGCGGCTCGTGTTCAGTACCATCAGCTAAGATACGACCACGGATAGGAAAGCGACGATCACGGGTGGCAATTTGCGGTGCTGGCGGATAGCTGGCATCATAGCGATGACCTTCTTCTTTATGCCCTAAGCGTATCTCGATACTGTCCTCATGGCCCTTAGTACATAATAGCCCGACCTTCACCCCTTTCATCTGAATCAAGGCGTTTAGCGCGACGGTCGTACCGTTGATGCATAGGTCGCAGGCTTGAATAATCTCTTCAATAGGACGGTCAAACTGCGTGGCGATTTGCTGTAAACCATTAGCGATAGCCAGGGTGCCATCCTCAGGGGTAGATGGCGCTTTAAATAGATGAACATCACCACTTTTTTCGGCCAAAACAAAGTCAGTAAACGTCCCGCCAGCATCGACGCCAATACGAAAATCGTTGTTCATAAGTCATCCTTAACTCAAATTATTTAATATCATCAGTTAGTTTTGGGTTTTATGCCGTCAGCTTACGACGTAAAGCATCCGTCTCTGCTTCATTGACCGCCAGCGTTTGTGGGTCAATAACCACACCGTACTCAGTCTTAGCCGCTGCTACTGATATGACTCTTTCTTCTACATCTTTTAATACTGCGGGTACAGACCGTGCAAACGAGCTACCGTAGCCACCACCACCAGGGTTGGTATTACGCGCACGGTCACCCGGTTGAATTTCAGTCATTATATTTTGCTTGTGCAGATCAGTGACGCCATCCTTATGGATAATCTCTAGTCGGCCTAACTTAAGCTCAGGGGATATTTGTTCTGCGCCTGCAGCGCCCATTGTCGGGTGCTCACGACCTTCTCCAAACGCTACTACCGTCATCTCATGACCTAACGGCTCAACTTCCCATACGGTACCGCAACCGCCACGATACTCACCAGCGCCGCCACTGTCTTCTGCCAAGCCATACTTATGAATTAAGATAGGATACTGATACTCTAATAATTCAATATCACCAGAGCTTAACGCGCCGAAGCAGCATAAAGGACCGCAAGCATGCCAGCCGTCCATTTGCTGAGTTGCGCCAGCACCGGAGATGATCGAGGCCAAAATCATAGTGACGTATTGTTCCCCTGTTTTTGGGTCAATACCTGAGATGTTGATACCAGAGGCATGACCCCAAGAGGCGATAACGCGATCTGGCGCTGCATCTTCAAAAGCCATACGCACGGCATCCGTTAAGGTTTCCATCGGTGTGGTGGTACAGTTCACATGAGGTGCAGGTTCTTTGGCATTACATAGCGTGCCATGCTCACCCAAGTCTACCGTGACACAGCGGTATAAACCTTCGTTGTACGGCGGGTCTACTTGGGCAAACATCATCAGCCCTAGGAGGACGCCAGACATCGAATTACCCGCATAAGAGTTAATAAAGTAAGGAACTTGCGGTGGACTGGTAATCTTGATATGTACATCGCTGTCTTTAATCTCAATATCGGCGCTGATGGTCAAATCACCCAAACCGTGACCTGAATCTTCTAATACCGCTTCGCCGTGATACTGACCATCTGGGATAGATGAGATCAATGAGCGCATATGGGTATCAGCCATATTCTTTAGCTCTTCAATCGCCGCACGGACAGTCTCTACGCCATATTTGTCTAGCAGCGCAATCATATTACGCTCACCAACCGCACAAGCACCATACTGAGCATTGAGATCGCCTTCTTGGTTACGGCGAGAGCGCATATTACTATGAATTAAGTTGATGACATCACGACGTCTAACGCCTTTTTCCCATATTTTGATAGGCGGAATGCGCAACCCTTCGGCGTATATCTCTTTAGCATCTGGGTTGTAGCCTGCCGGCACGGGTCCACCAATATCAGTGACGTGACCTTTGCATACCGTCCAAAATACCAACTCGCCTTTATAAAACACTGGCTTATACATACAGCAATCTAAAATATGACTGCCCATCATCACAGGATCGTTGTGATAAATGACGTCGCCTTCGTGAATATCATCACCGTAATATTCGGCAACGGCTTTCATGGCTGGCATGAGTGAACCTAAATGAATAGGAATGTCTTGACCCTGCAAGATCATCTCAGGCAGATGATCAAACAAAGCATTGCTATAATCGTGAGCTAAGTTGAAGACGCTAGAGCGTGCGGTTTTTTCTAAGGTTGTCGTCATCTCGCGCTGCGCCGTTTCTAAGGCACCACGTACGACGGACAAAGTAATAGGATCAATTGAAGTGTGAGCGTTGCTCATGTGAGACTCCCTGTCTAGAAATTTATATCAGAAGATATGAGTGGCTGTGTAAAATATAGCGCCCAATGTGGCCGTCAATACTTAACAATTACACTCATTCTTTATATGGCTGTCATCCATCCTAATGACGAAGCTTTTTTACTATAGCGGGGTTTTTGACAAATTAATTGACTGACAGTGCAGAGTTTTTGACTGTGAGTGCACACGTGTATGAATAAGTCTTTTGGAGAGAATGTTAACGATAAAGAGCGTTTGCAATAAAAAAGACAATGCATCGGTTATGATGCACTGCCCTATGAATTAATGCCGTCGTCAATAATACAGTCTTAAGCATAATCGTGTGTACCACGAATAGGATAGTTGTTTTCTGGATTTCTGATAAAGGCCAGACCATTTGCCAAGGCTTCCAGCTCAGGTCTAGTAAAAGGAGCGTTGGAGATATCTACAATCTGAATCTTTCCTTCTGTATTGATAACAAACAAGCCGGGCTCTGCAAATGGATGATCGGTTTCTTTCTCTGAACGTGGGTCAGAGATATAAAGACCTAGCATTTTCATTTGTTCAACGGTCAGATCATAGGCGATAGGAAAGCTCACATTTATTTTTTCCAAATGACTTGCTACCTGCTCTTTGCTGTCACCTGAAACAGCGATGACGTCGACACCCGTTTCATTAAATGCCGATTTTAATGTTTCTAACTGATTGAGGTATTTGGTACAAATTGGACAGTGTTGACCTCGGTAAACAACCACCATTTTCCAGTCATGACCATTTTCGGGCTTGCCCAATAGCGTCATGTCACCATTATAAGTGGATACTTCGATATTGGGGAATGTTGCACCAGCAATGATTTTTGGATTGTAGTTTGCTTGCATTGTTTTATCCTTATAGTTTTGAGTTAAAAATATTTCATATCAAATTTGAGTGTTTGCTCAATTTGGTATGTATTGATACTACAAGTAAAAAGCCGACAGTGAAGTCGACTTTTTGTTATTAACTTGGTATAAATTGAAAGTTTTTCTCTCTGTAGAGATATGACTGGGCTATGCTGAGCATTATATTCGCGCTCACCCTACTACCAAGCGCATCAGTTGGGTACTAATATAGCCACCGAAAGTACCTACCGCATAACCGAGAATACCCAAAAACACACCTACAGGTGCAAGCGATGGATGAAATGCCGTTGCGACAATAGGTGCAGATGACGCACCGCCAGTATTGGCATTGGAGCCGACTGCCAAAAAGAAAAACGGCGCACGAATTATCCTAGCCACAGCAAAGATAATGACAACGTGAATGCTCATCCATAATAAACCAATAAGGAGCAGTCGCCACTGCGAAACGATACCCGCAAGATTGATTTGCATACCAATAGCAGCAATCAAGATAAAGATAAATACCGTACCAATTTTGGAAGCGCCCACATGATCAAGGCGACGTATCTTGGTAAAGGAAAAAATCACCCCTATCAAGGTTATAATCACAACCATCCAAAAGAACGAGCTGGCAAAGCTATATTGTACTGCCCAGCTATAGGGCGCAAAAAACCCTGCAATCTGACCACCAATAAAGTGTGCGACACCCACCATAGCAAAGCATAAGCCAAACATCACCATCAAGTCATTTAAAGTTGCTGGACGAGCATTGTCACGCTCATAATTCTCAACCGCCTTAATCACTTTATCAATACTACTGGTATCTGCCCTCAACAGCCGATCTATCTTATCGCTATGCTTCGCCAATACCAAGATAGCCAATAACCATAATGAAGCATTGGTGGTATCGACCAAAATCATCATCCCAAATAAATCATCACTGACGCCAAACAACTCTTTCATCGCCGCTTGGTTTGCCGCACCGCCGATCCAACTACCCGCCACCGCTGAAAACCCACGCCATAGCGTGTCATCGGTAAACATCTCAGGCGATACCCATTTAGCGACACCCAAGCTTATTGGACCACTAATAATAATCGCGATACTAGCAGCAAAAAACATGGCGATGGCTTTCCAGCCTAGCCCCAATATCTTTGGTACATCCATCGACAAGGTCATTAACAGCAAACTTGCTGGCAACAGATAAGTGGCAGTAAAGCCATAAATCTGTGAGCCGATACCGTCAGCGAAGACGCCTAAACTATTAAGCGTTGCAGGTATAAAGCAGCACAGCACGATACCTGGCAATACCGCATAAAAGCGCTGCCAGAATTTACCGGGTAATCCTTGGGTATAAAAAACCAAACCGATAATAGCCATAATGATGCCAAAAGCCAATGGCAGGCTATCAATAGTTAAATGAGAAATATCGGGCATCAAATAGCTCCGCAGCACACGATGAATAAAAGCCTGTTAGTATAGACAAGGCGAAAAAAACGCGCAAGCAGCGATCGAATAAACACAAAAAAGCCAGATAACAAGTATCTGGCTTTTTTAGTGCTATCTTTAGGCGATCAAGCAATTAATAACTTTAATCACCAAATATAACAGTATTACGAGTTGTTACCACGGTTGCCGCCGTTTGGACGACCTTGACCACGGCTGTCAGAACGACCTGCTGGGCGACCTTGGCTGCCACTTGGACGACCACGACCTGTTGCAGCACGCTCACCACGTGGAACGCCAGTGCTATCGCCGCGGCTAGGAGCACCAGTGCGCTTGCCTTGATACGGCTTGCCACCTGAACGCTCGTTTGGTTTGCCTGACGCGTCACGTGGCTTACCTTGATAACCGCTGTCATTGCTAGCGCGTTGACCAGTTGAGGCGCTGTCACTTGAGCGACCGCGAGCATTAGCAGGATTACCTTGATAACCACCGCTCGAGCGACCACGGCCTTGACCATTACCGCCGCCGCCGTTTGAACGACCACGACCACGACCGCGACCATTACCTTTGTTTTCGCTAGGTACATAAGTCTTCTTAGGTTCCATGCCTTCGATGATACATACTTCCATTTTGCGATCTAAATAACGGTTGATAGCGTTTAGCTGTGGACGATCATCCATGCTACATAAGCTGATAGCGATACCAGTACGACCAGCACGACCACAACGACCGATACGATGGACGTAATCTTCAGTTTGGCGTGGCAAGTCATAGTTAATAACGTGCGAGATAGCTGGGATATCTAGACCACGAGCCGCAACGTCAGTCGCTACTAGGATTTTAACTTTACCATTACGCAAGTCTTGAACGATACGGTTACGCTTGCTTTGTGGCAAATCACCATGTAGGAAGCTGGCTTTATGACCCGCTTCTTGTAGCTGTTTGGCCAGTTTTTCAGTGCTACGTTTGGTAGCAGCAAAGATAATGATCTGTTCCATATCTTGCTGACAAACGATTTTGTCAAGTAAACGGTTTTTATGATCAAAATCATCACAGTAGTACACTTTTTCTTCGATGTGTGCAGATTCTACTTTGATTGATACACGCTCAGGGTTCTTAGTGAAGCTGGCAGCGATTTTACCTACTGGGCCATCCCAAGTTGCAGAACACATAATCGTTTGACGATCAATTGGTGCGGCACGAAGGATATCACTGATGTCATCAGCAAAGCCCATGTCTAGCATACGGTCAGCTTCATCAAGTACCAAAATTTCTAGGCTTGATAAATCAACACGACCAGCATTGATATGGTCAAGTAGACGACCTGGGGTCGCAACGATAACTTGAACGCCTTTTTTCAACGCAGTGATCTGACCGTTGTATGGTGCGCCGCCAACTAAAGGTACGCAGAATAGACCACGCATGTCTTTAGAATAAGTACGTACACTATCATGTACTTGCTGAGCAAGTTCACGCGTTGGCGTTAAGATAAGGGCTTTAGTTAGTTTATCAAAGCTAGTGGCACGGCTTAAACGGTCAAGTACAGGGATAACGAATGCCGCTGTTTTACCACTACCGGTTTGCGCAGACAATAGTAAGTCGCGACCTGCTAGTGCAAAAGGAATGGCTTGTGCTTGAATAGGTGTTGGATTGGTATAACCACTGCGATCAAGCGCGGTCAAAATCGGCTTGGCAATGTCTAGTTCAGCAAAGGTAATTTGATCTTCATCAGTCGCGTCAGTAGTAGCCGCTTGATTATTAGTATCAGTATTTGGAGTGTCAGTGTTTTCGATGATGCCGTTTTCAGCGGCGATTGCAGATAAAATATCAGTCATGAGAATCCTTGGTAAGTATAAGTTGCTGTAAATTCAGCAAGCTTGATGCATACCACTGATAACCGTTCACCACGCTGCCTTTATTAAAGAATTACCGGACCACATGTAAGTGTCGATAATCAGAAGCCAAGCCAATAAAGCTTAGAGCCTCTACAATAAATGCGTTCGTGCTGTCTGACGTATTTTGGTGGTAGTGCCGAGTGTCTCATCCTTGTTTGATATAAGCGTATTATTAATGCTTTGTCCAAAGCAAATAATCGCGAATAACAACCAATTTAAACCACATTTATGGTTCGGTAGATAAGATATGAGTCAAAAATAACTGCTATTTTCATTACAGGTTATTCAAGTACACAAAATCATCGGCAACAATTACTTATGGTCATCCTAGACCCAAAATCGCAGGCGATGTTATCAATCTCATAATTCACGAAAGCCTAAGCTAACGTGGCGACGCAGTATAGCACAATAAAATATTATATGTAGCTATTTATTAAATTTCTCGGTAAATAAAGCAAATCTAATTATAGATGTACGCGTTCAATATGCTGAGTAATAAGACAATCAGCAGTATTATTGGCGGCTATCGCACCATTTTAACTTCGGTGACATACGTCGGCAGCTGCCACGCACCGCCCGCTTCAATCATACGGCAAAGCCCTGTGGTACTTTCATGACTTTTTTCAAATGCCTTACCTGTCCATACCCAATCAGTCTTGGTTAAACAATCACCGATGCCGCGACCTTTTTGTACGGAAGTGATTTTACCCTTATCATAGCCAGTGGCGTTGGTGGTTACCAATGTCGGTTTATAAGGTTTACTGTCATTGATGACCCAGATGCCTGCACCAGTATTATAAGCACCTGTCCAGCAATCATGTTGTGCCAACAGCTGTGAGCCATTCAGTCGGCTCACACGCCATGGTGATTTATCTGATAGATTGGGACAGTCACTATCCGCATCTTTCATCGTACTTTTCATTAGCGCCGCTAGCTGCGACGATTTCATCACAAACTTTCTATTATCGCTAGCGACGGCTTTCGGATTGGGCGCCACAAAGCGCAGTTTTGGTGCGGACTTGGGTGACAATACAGTGCTATTTGATTTGGCGGCACCATCAGTATTGATAAAGGCAGATGACGTCCCTACTCGACCTTGGGCTTCATCTGCTTTGAGCATGACGGCGCTAGCCCCTTTATCAGACAGTTGCCAGCGTGAGTTACGTAGCACTAGCTCAATTTTGCTTGACTTAGTCAGTGCCTCTAGTAGCGCTGTGACTTGTGTTGGGGTCAGGTCAGCATTACCTGCTGCAGTTGAAAACGGCTTGGTTTCGCCATAGTCTCTACCATTGATGAACAATGATATACGATGACGATTGCCAAGTTGCATCAAGGCTTTAGATGAGCTTTCTTTAGCACCGCCCAGCTTTACTTTGCCATCCACACCAGCATTTGCGCCTGCACGGCGTATGAGCAATACCGATATAGGAAATTCGCTATTGTTTTCTGCTTGATAGCCTGCCAGCCGGCACGTACGGGTATTGTCGCAGACTACCTGCCAGTCTTGATTGGTAAATTCAACGCCATTGCTGGCCATCGTTGCTGTACTAAATAAAGCTGCGCTGATAGCAGCAAACATAGGTAATCGTATTTTATTTTTTATCATCAATAAGAGTATCTTTTTTATTTTTTTAGGATGGGTGGTTAAGTTGGCTTTGTATTGCAATATTGAGTGCCGATTAGCATCTATCTGTTGATCGTTATAAATGGCGCTGAGTTTGGTATTGATAACTTTTAATTCGCTAGCCATCGCCTGTCGTGAGAAGTTGATCCGTTTACGGTTATCATCCTTCATAATCATTATCCATCAATATAGTCAATCTTATTTCAATCAGATATGCTGTGTGACTTACCCAGTCTATTATAAGTGGCTCTATTCGCCTTGCTGATATCCCAATGGTGTTGAGCCAATTAAATGAGCAGTACAAATACCCGCTTATTAAGGTGTTATATGCTTGAGGTACTCAAGCTATCTTAACGTACTAATGTTTCTATCTGTTGTACTAATGTACCATTGTGTAAACAGGTAAGTATATCTCTATTTTAATATAACCATATATGAATATAGAATAGCAAGATGTCGAATAAAATCAAGGCTGATAAGCAAATCGCCTATCAGCCTTGTTGTTTTTATCAATGCGTCTGTTATCGATAGGTTTAGTCAATAGGCTTTAATGACAGGTCTACGGCACGCTTAACAGCTGGACGTTCAGCAATTGCCTGTGCCCAGCGCTTCACATGCTTGTAGTCATCAACTTGCAGGAACTCGGCGGCATCATAGAGCTTTCCAAGCACCAATTGTCCATACCATGCCCAAATAATCATATCCGCAATATTATAATCGGCTTCGTTGTCGCCACACATATATGTGCTGTCTTTTAGATGGGTATCCAGCACATCGAGCTGGCGTTTGGTTTCCATGGTATAGCGGTTGATCGGGTACTCTAGCGGTTCAGGCGCATAAGCATAAAAATGTCCGAATCCGCCACCTAAGAACGGCGCACTGCCCATCTGCCACATGACCCAAGACAAACACTCTGCCCGTGCTTTGCCAAGTGATAAAGGCATAAATTGGTCAAATTTTTCTGCCAGATACATCAAGATAGCACCAGACTCAAAAAGTGCTATCGGCTCGCCAGCTATATCGGCAGAATGATCAACCAAGGCTGGAATTTTTGAGTTAGGGTTTATGGCTACAAAGCCAGAACCAAACTGCTCTCCTTGAGAGATATCAATTTTATAGGCATCATATTCAGCACCTTTAACACCAATCTCGGCAAGCTCTTCTAACAGGATATTAACCTTGACGCCATTTGGCGTATTCAACGAGTACAGCTGTAATGGCGCAGCGCCTACTGGCAGCGCTTTCTCATAGCGCGCACCCGCTGTTGGGCGATTGATACTGGCAAACTTACCACCGTTTTCTTTGTCCTGCGTCCAAACCTTTGGCGGGACATATTTATCGTTTTGCCCATCGGTATGATTGCAAGCTTTGTTATTTTCCTGACTCATAATATATCCTCAGTTTATCTTTATCGTATTGTTGATGCTTCTAGTTGTATCGTCGGTAGTCAATCCAATCTCATATGATTGAGATGAAATTAACTATACTGCATATCTGTTGGCTTAAGTCGTTAGCGAGGGTTTACTATAACGATAACCAACCCTGATATTAAAGTCCTCTCTTGTAAGCAGTGTTAATATTATTATCTCTAAACACAGAATTCTATAACCTCAACCGCCAGCCGTTACTTTGATTCCCTTTTATTATGATTGAGTCTTTCTTATACTACTCGGTTGGTATAGCGAATTAGTCGTCAATAGACTATTTTGTTCATTTTATGATGGGATATCTAATGAGATTTACATGGTAACGCTAACCCCGACACAAGATAAATACTTGCCCTATGTGCTAGCGGTGGCGCTATTTATGCAAATTTTGGATGCCACTATATTAAATACGTCATTACCGCAGATGGCACAGGCGCTGGGTGAGTCTCCATTAAAAATGCAGTGGGCGGTGATCAGTTATGCGCTAACTTTGGCCATATTTATTCCCATCAGTGGTTTTTTGGCGGATAAATACGGCACGCGCCGAGTATTTTTGGCAGCGATTATTATCTTTTGTATTGGCTCACTGCTATGTGCTGCGTCACCAACGTTGGATTTTTTGATTGGTTCACGGGTTATACAAGGTATTGGCGGGGCGATGATGACGCCTGTGGCTCGCTTAATATTGGTCAAATCCTACCCACGCAATAAGCTGCTGACCGTCATGAACTTTGCGGTAATTCCTGCCTTGGTAGCACCGCTAGTAGGACCGGTTTTAGGTGGCTATATCGTACAATATACCAGTTGGCATTGGATATTTTTGATCAATATACCGATGGGTATTTTTGGCTTTATCATGGGCAAAAAACTGGTTCCGGCACTATTTGAGGATACCAAGCGGCTTGATTGGACAGGATTTTTATTGTTTGCGGCAGCAGCTTGTGGGTTTACGCTTGCTGTAGAGTTCGGCTCACAGACTGGTCGAGGATTTTATGGGTTGCTGCTTAGTTTGGTGGCCAGTTTATTGATAGGCGCTTATATCTGGCACGCCAAGCGTCGTCAAGCACCGTTGTTCCCCTTGAGTTTGTTTGACATTCGAACCTTTCGTATTGGCATCACTGGTAACTTATTTACCAGATTAGGCATCAGCGCCGTACCGTTTTTGCTGCCGCTGTTGCTGCAAGTGGTGTTTGAATACTCACCGTCGCAGGCAGGTTGGCTCCTCGCGCCCATCGCGGTCGGTGCTATCGGGATTAAACCCTGGGTCAGTAAAATTATTCAGCGTTATACTTATCGCAAAGTACTGGTCTTCAACACGTTTTTGATGGGCACGCTCATCATTGTGTTGGCACAGTTTACCGATGCCTCACAGTGGTTATGGTTTATCCCTATTTTGACCATAATGGGCGCTTGTAACTCTATGCAATTCAGCGCGATGAATACGATTACTATCGGTGATTTGCAAGGCGCTCAAACCAGTAGTGGCAATAGCTTGATGGCGGTCAATCAGCAGTTAGCGATTAGTTTCGGTATTGCTTTTGGGGCAGCGGTACTGACGCTGTTACGTGAACGCCTACAAATGGATACGCTGACAGCGTTTCAAACCACCTATTGGATACTTGGAGTCTTGACCATTCTCTCGGGGCTGTACTTCTTACGACTTAAGCCCGAAGATGGGCGCGGCTTATACTGAGCCGCTGATATTTGGATTTTGAATAAAGAGTTTGAAAAAATATTGATTAAGCGTTGATTTTGTCAGCAGTGCAGATAGCACGCGTTGTCAAATATGAGACATAAAAATGCCAGCATGTGAGTGATTATAAACCACAAGACACGCTGGCATTTTTAGAGCATAGTACGATTCATTGTATCAACAATGAACCATTAAGGCGCGTCATCATCCATTTGTGATTGGATATAGCGCTCAACCCCAATGCTTTCGATCAAGTCTTCTTGCGTCTCTAACCAGTCTTGATACTCTTCATTACCATCTTTTAGCGTCACCAATAGCTGGCGCGACACATAGTCAGACTTTGTTTCACATAAAGTAATGGCGTCGGTAATGATCTCGAATTTTTGTTTTTCTAGGCGCAAATTGCATTCGATAATCTCTGGCACATCTTCACCGATGAACATCTTGCCATAATCTTGCAAATTTGGTAAACCGCCTAGCAATAAAATTCGGGCAATCAGCTCATCAGACCATTTCATCTCAGCGATAGACTGTTTATAAAAACTTTCATTGAGGGCTTCTAATCCCCAATGGCGCGCAATGCGCGCATGTAAAAAGTACTGGTTGATGGCAATCAATGACTGTCCGAGCACTTTATTTAAAGCGCGAATAACCTCTTTATCCCCTTTCATTATCTCTCTCCCTTTCATGTCGTTATTTATGCTAAATACTATGGTTATTGTTCATATCTTCGTGACATTAAACAAGATTGGGAGTGACTTCTGCCATTTGGCTTTGCAGATAATTAGGCAGACTTATCATGTCGATTAAGCGCAACTGTTGCTCAAGCCAATGCGCATGATCTTCTTCAGTGTCTTTTAGTTGTTCTACCAACATCTCACGCGTGACATAATCGCGCTCTGCTTCACAGAGAGCAATACCGTCTTTTAAGTGCTGTTGTACTTGATACTCTAGCTCAAGGTCAAGTTGCAGCATTTCAGGAACTGTCGCGCCGATATTGATAGCATTGACCGTCATTCTCGGTGTGCCGCTCAGCATTAGGATACGGCGAATAATAGATTGGGCATGTAGCGTCTCATCTTCCATCTCATGATGGATACGGTCGTACAATTTGCCATAATGCCACTCAGCATACATTTCTGAGTGAATAAAATACTGGTCACGGGCAGCAAGCTCACCGCCTAACAAAAAATTCAAATAATCAATGACTTTTGGGCTACCTATCATAACCTATACTCCCCTATTTATATTTTACAGATCACCGTACATTCATAATTATCCATATAAGGATAGTACTATTGGTAAACTGATCAGTAAAGATCAAAATCAACAAAACGTCTTACAACGTGAGACAGATATAGTAGCATATAGGCGCTATACAGCTTGTAATGTTATGAACTAAGAATAAGATGCTAATTGAGAATCATAATTAGCTAGCTTTAGTAACCACTGGTTTATCGCAACAATGGCTGCTAATGATGCTCAATATCATTGTAGTAGGTGTATAGGTAAAGTTATATGGACGCTCGCAACTTACCCTTTATGTATAATGACCAAAGGATAAGTGCGGAATATTGAATGTATGTGGTGTCGAGGCGTACTAGTGATATTGGTGTAGTGAGGTGATGAACAGGTGGGTAGTAAATCTCTGGTTTGATAACGCTTAAACAGCGTAAGCCAAGACATCGAGTCTAGCATGATGCTCATCTAGGTAATCGTTAACCATCGGTTCGCAGCAGCCACAGCAAGTCGCAACATCTAGGGTATCTTTTAGACCGTCAAGGGTATCGATACCTGAAGCAATGGCTGCTTTGATTTGCTTTTCTTTTACGTCATTACAGATGCATACGTACATGGTCTGGCTCCTCTGAATACCGCTATTCGGTAACTGCTTTTATTGCTCATAAATTTAGTGCATTGATGATAAAAATGGTGAGTAGAGTGTTTGTCTTGATATTCACGGTCATTTTTATGGCTTGATGTATAATAACGATAACTATTATCATTTGCAATAGCATTTGATATATTATTGGTATAAAAGTACAGTCATGAAAGTAGAGTTATATTGCACGCAGTTAATTGATGTAAGTGAATATAAGTGTGCGTGTAACCGAATATGATGAAAGGTAGTAAATTAACGACGAACTGTAATTTAGCCCATTTTTTAATCGATTTTGTAGATAACTGCTGTTATATTGAACCCCTATTAACAAAGCCCAATTGGAATTGTTCTATGTCTGATAATAATTTTACGATACGACCTATCGAGTTATTTAAAGTCTTATCTGACCCGACGCGCTTAAAAATATTTCAAATTCTATTTAATAAAGAGTCGCGCTGTGTTGGTGAGTTGGTAGAAATACTAGATCAACCACAGCCAACGATATCGCGTCATTTGAACCATTTAAAGAAACTCGGTATTTTAAGCTGTGTTCGCGACGGTACGTGGATGTGGTATGAAGTCGCTGACGACTTGCCAGAATGGTGCCAAGAGATTTTGGATATTACTTATAAGCAAATATCTAGCAAAGATATCGATATGTCCAAGCCTGCTGAGATATGATGACTATCTAGCATTATTGCTATCAACATTTGATCTCAATAACGCTAGATACCAAATGAAATTGAGACCTGCTTTAACCCATAAAAAAAGACCTATTTATTGTAGGTCTTTTTTTATGGGTGATAATAGAAGAACTGCACCAAATTTTACTATGCCAAATCTAAAAAATCACTGATAAACGCATTGGCTGGCTGGTGTATCAGCTCCTCCGATGTGCCTACCTGCTCTACCCGCCCTTGATTCATGACCACGATCTCATCTGAGACCGCGCGGGCTTCTTCTTGATCGTGAGTAACCATGATACTGGTAATACCAAGCTCATGGTGAATGTTCTTTAGCCACGTGCGCAGCTCTTTACGTACCTTGGCATCGAGTGCGCCAAAAGGCTCATCGAGCAACAATAACTTTGGCTTCACTGCTAAGGCGCGTGCCAGCGCAATCCGTTGACGCTGACCGCCTGATAATTGATGCGGATAAGCATTGGCCACTTGTGGCAGCTGCACCAAGTCTAATAGCTCGGCAACGCGTTTATTGATATCTGCCTTACTCGGTCGCTCATTCTTTGGTAACAAGGTCAGTCCAAAGGCGACATTATCAGCGATATTTTTATGACGAAACAATGCGTAATGCTGAAACATAAAGCCGATATGGCGCTTTTGCACTGGCGTATTGGTCACATCCATCTCATCAAACAATATCTGCCCTGAGTCAGCATACTCTAAGCCGGCGATAATGCGTAGCAACGTCGTTTTGCCACAGCCTGATGGTCCTAGCAAAGTGGTCAGCTTGCCAGTCGGTACGGTGATATTGATATTATCTAAAGCGGTAAACTGACCGAATTTTTTATTAACGTTGCGAATCTCGATGCTCATAATGGGTTCTCTTATTATATCTTTGGTATCGTGGCAGATTTTTTGGTTACCGCATTTACATTATTAAATTAAATCTAATGCCAGCCCTTTCAGACCAAGTGTAGATAATTTTGCTTATCATTTATCCGAACTTTCAGCGGTTGTTGCATCAGTAGTATTGGTAGCCTTCGTAGCGTTGGCACTTACCAGTAACTCAGGCACACTTGCCAGCCGTTCGGACTTGGCAAATTTGCGCTCTTGTAGCTTAGTCATGACTTGTTGAATAAGCAACGTCACGAGCGCCAGCGCGGCAAGTAGGCTTGACAAGGCAAAAGCGGCGGTAAAGTTATAATCATTGTAAGCAATCTCAACCAGTAGTGGCATGGTGTTGGTCTCGCCGCGAATATGACCAGATACCACACTCACCGCCCCAAACTCACCCATTGCCCGCGCATTGGTCAAAATCAAACCATAAAGTAGTGCCCATTTGATATTGGGTAGTGTCACATGCCAAAACGTCTGCCAGCCAGTCGCGCCCAAGGTTAATGCCGCTTGCTCTTCAGAGTCACCTTGCGTCTGCATCAGCGGTATCAGCTCACGTGCTACAAAAGGGAAAGTAACAAACAGCGTTGCCAATATAATACCTGGAACCGCATAAATAACTTGGAATCCCATGCTTTCAAGCCAGCCGCCAATGGTGGAATTGAGTCCGAATAGTAAAACAAACATCAAACCTGCAACGACGGGTGATACTGAAAATGGCAGATCAAGCAAGGTAGTAACGAGCTGCTTACCTTTAAACTGATAGCGCGTCACTAACCATGCGATTGCGATACCCATCACCATATTAATCGGCAAGACGATAGCCGCGGTAATTAATGTCAGCTTAATGGCTTGCAGGGCTTCTGGATCAACCAACGAGGCAATATACAACTGCCAGCCACCTTTAAAGGCTTCATAGAACACAGCTAGCAATGGAATGACCAACATGATGACCATAAATAGCACTGCGATGACGATAAAGGTAAGGCGTATCCATGGCGTATCTTTAGTCGCTGCGTTGCTCTGGTAATCATAGCTATTAGATATTTGCATTAGCGAGCTCCTACACGGCGCGACAGTTTCCACTGCATGATGTTAATGGTCAATAAGATCACAAATGAGATCAGTAGCATAAATAATGCAACTGCAGAAGCTCCTTGAACATCAAACTGCTCTAGTTTACTAATAATAATGAGCGGTAAAATCTCTGATTGCATGGGGATATTGCCAGCGATAAAGATAACCGAACCGTACTCGCCAGTGGCACGAGCAAACATCATGCCTGCACCCATGAGTAAAGCGGGCAACAGCTCTGGCAAAATTACTTTGCGAAACGTCGTGAAGCGATTGGCGCCCAATACCGCGGCTGCCTCTTCAAATTCAACCGATAGCTCAGCGAGTACAGGCTGTACCGCACGGACAATAAAGGGAAAACTGACCACAACCAAGGCGAGCCAAATACCTATAGGTGTAAAGGCGACCTGAATGCCAAATTTATCAAACCACTGTCCAATCAAACCATTGGGGGCATAAAGGGTCGCAAGCGAAATGCCCGTGACCGCCGTTGGTAATGCAAATGGTAAATCAACTAGCGCATTAATCAACGACTTACCCCAGAACTCGTAGCGTACGAGTACCCAAGCAACCAATGTGCCAAACACCATGTTGGTCAGCATCGCCAAAAACGACATCCATAAGCTTAGCTTGATAGCAGCAGTGACTTGCGGCTGACTAATCGTCTCCCAGAATCCAGTCCAACCCATCTGAGTCGTGGTGTAGGCCATCATGGCAAACGGTAATACCACCAGTAGCGACAAGCTAAAGACCGTGATACCCATGCTCAGGCCGAACCCTGGCAGCACATTGCGTTGGCGCAAACGTGTTAACCACCCTTTTTTTGCAGGGGCTTTGCTGGCAGGAGATGTTTTTGCACTCATAATGATGTCCTATTGCCTAACCAATCGTACTTAGCGATGATTACTATTTATTGTTATTGCTTAACGTGGGTTTTCACTATTGATACTTAAAAAGAGCACTTAACAGAAAGCATTTCACGATGATGTCGTCTATAAAACCACGCTATCAGGTAGTTATTAATATGCTTACGGTATAAAGGACATAGCGTATATGACCATGTCCTTTATGAGGTTCTGCATGACTAACGGTGTGACTGACTGCATTTGCTAGCGCAGTAGCTGCTCTTATGCACTTAGCAAGTGATTACTGCGGCGCGTTAATGGCGAGCTGGTCGAATACGCCGCCATCACTGAAGTAAGTACCCATAATTTCATCCCACGTGCCAAAGGCATCATTTGGACGGAATGTTTCGATCGGTGGTAATTTATCACCATTTTTATCAAGGACGCTTTTGACGCTAGGACGCAAGTATAGATTGGCGGCCAATTGCTGAGCAGGCTCGCTCCATAAGTAGTCAAGATAAGCTTTTGCGGCATCCGTTGTGCCTTTTTTATCTGTCACTGACTTGACAATCGCAACAGGGCTTTCTGATTTAATAGAGTATTTAGGATAAACGATGTCAACTTTACCAGCACCGAAATCAGTCGCTGCCAAGTTGGCTTCATTTTCAAAAGTCACTAGGACATCACCAATACCACGCTGAACGAAAGTGGTGGTTGCAGCGCGCCCACCATTTTCATAAACTTTGACGTTTTTGAGCATGTCTTTCACGTAGTTTTTGGCACTGGTCTCGTTTTTATCAAAAGCGTGCAAGCCATAACCATAAGCGCCCAGGAACGCATAACGACCATTACCCGTCACTTTTGGATTGGCCATGACGATCTCAACGCCTTCTTTGGTCAAATCTTCCCAGTCATTGATGCCTTTTGGGTTGTCTTTACGGACTAAGAATACGATGGTACTGGTAAAAGGGACGGCATTGTCTGGGAATTTACTTTCCCAATCTGACTCAACCAAACCTTTTTTCTCAAGCAGCTCAATATCAGAGCCTTGGTTCATGGTAGCGACATCTGCTTGCAGACCATTGGCAACTGACAGCGCTTGTTTGCTTGAGCCACCATGTGACTGCTTGATTAGAATATTGCTGTTTGGATTTTCAGCTTTATAATGCTCAACGAATAATGGGTTGTAGTCTTTATAAAAGTCACGTGCCACATCATAAGAGACGTTCAGCAGCTCAATATTTTGACCCTCTGCGGGTGCTGTGCCATCTGCATTAGCAGTCGTCTCTGTCTCGCTATTGCTACAGCCAGCCAGCCCCAAGGTTAATGCAACGCCTGCAATGCTCAAGACGTTACGTTTTTTACTTTTTTGTTGATATTGCAAAGCGTATGTCATAAATCCCTCAAAGGTATCTGTTAAGTAATGCAAGTATGCTAACAGTGCCATCTTATTATGTTTAATGATGAATATGCGTATGTTATTGCCAAAATGGAATAACAAAGCTATAAACACAAGGTTATCAATCACTTAAATAGTATCGTTAATACATAAGGCTGACACCCTACTAACTACCCGCTTTGGCTCATACAAATTGAGCACTTTGAGCATGTATCAGGCCATTGACGAACTCTTGACAAACGGCTCCCTACTTCACTCTTGCCAGCTGATCAAAACGCCCACCATCGACAAAGAAAGTGTCCATAATCTGCTCCCAAGAACCAAATACTGCTACTGGCTCAAAAGTCTCAATATCAGGCAAGGTTGCTTTGTGAGCTGCCAGCACTTGTGGGTTACTTGGGCGCATATACATCTGTGCCATGAGCTCTTGTGCTGGAGTGTCCCATAAGCCTTTTAGGTAAGCATTCGCCGCTGCCGTCTTGCCGCCCTTGTCAGTAACGGCTGTTACGACCGCCACTGGGTTCGCAATCACAATAGAATAACTGGGATAAACGATATTGACCTGTCCTTTGGCAAATTGCTGGGCGGCTAAATGGGCTTCATTTTCGGTCGTGATGAGCACATCCCCTAGCCTGCGCTGAGTAAAGCTGGTCGTTGCGGCGCGTGCGCCATTGTCATAAGTGACCACGTTTGCCAATAGCTTTTTGATAAAATCATCCGTTTTGGCAGGACTTTGCACCGTTTCTTTAAATTGATGTAATCCGTAACCATAGGCACCCAAAAACGCATAACGCGCGGTGCCACTGGTTTTCGGGTTTGGTATCACCACGTCGATATCGTTACGCGCCAAGTCCGACCAATCTTTGATGTTTTTGGGGTTACCATCGCGCACCAATAGCACCATGGTACTTGTATAAGGCACCGCATTGTTCGGGAACGCTTGCTGCCAATCAGAAGCAACCAAGCCTTTTTCAACCAACAGATTCATATCACTTTCTTGGTTTAAAGTGACTACATCTGCTTGCAGACCATTGGCAACCGACAGCGCTTGTTTGCTTGAGCCACCATGTGATTGGTTGATATTTGCCTGACTGTCTGAATGCTTTTGCTGATAATCTGCGCTAAATAAAGCGTTATAATCTTTATAAAAATCGCGTGATACATCATAAGAGACATTTAATAAACTGATATTTTTTGTATCACCCGTCGCGTTCGATCCGTCTTGCTGAGTGGCTTCGGTAGGATTACAGCCTGTCATTAACATGGCAAAGGCTAGTACGCTACCAACTTTAACACTGATATTGGCGAGCGGCGTTGGCGTCTTTTTATCCTCGATAAGGGTATGCAGGTTAGCAAAATGACGCTTTTGAGATATTTGCTGAGTACTTTTGTTATCTGGTTGCATGGGTGCTCTCGATAATGTTGATAGAAGCGTTTTCCACAGCATTAACAATCTTATTAATGCGCATAATTCTTTGGATGCGGTTCTATAGATAATGAGAAATATGCTAACAGCATGTGAGTCAAATGCTTAGTGACAAATGCGCTTATCGAGTGATTAACTTGGCATAAGTCATTTTATTAATTACTTTACAAGGCTTATTTTTTCTAAGTATTTTGCGCTATAGTGATGAGCAGACACTTTTGAGTAAGTAATGGTATTGCTTACTCTATAGACGAGCCTTTATGTAAACGATACTATCTCTAATATCCTTACAGCCATGCTGTTAGGCGTTGCGTTTAGATAACGACCATTCCTCTTAATCACTCCTTTATCAAAGGTACTTAAATGATCATGTCTCCACCTCGTGCCGCTCGTCACTCACGCTTTTTTTCGGTATTTTTCACCACATCGGCGGCTCTATTTGCCTTAAGTGGCTGTAATAACGTGACACCTAGCGTGAATCACCAAGCTATAAAACAACCTATAGCCGATGTCATGCCAGCTGTGCAAGCAGTCGTTGGAGATTATGCTGATGAAGGTTATGAAAAGCGCGCGCAAGGCTATGATTGGGTTGGCGTCATGGTGCGGGCAGAGAGTGATCAGCAAATCAACATAAAGGTTCGCGCCCGTAGCGATATTAAAAAGCCCAGTTGCCAGTTTGATGGCAAGGCGACATTAATGGGTCAAGATGACGCGCACGGCATTATTTTCCAAAGCAAAGTCAATGACAGTACGGCATTTTTTCAATTTAAGGATGATAAGCTGACTATTGATAGTCAAGATAAATACGCGTTGAATTATTTTTGTTCGGGCGGTGGCACATTGGTCGGTGACTATCAAAAGCTGACAACAGATTTAGAGATTTAATAGATAACAAACGCTAGCTTAGATAACAGGCGTTGAAAACCAGTATCAAAAAAAAGGTGTCAGACGATAAGTCTGACACCTTTTTTTTGATACTGGTTTTTATGCGGATAATCTTGGTTTACACCGCAGAGGCACCGACTAATTTCACTTCAGCACGTTCCTCTCTTGCGATACCAGCATAATAACCACGCAAAATTTGTAGTACTTCTGGACGGCTAAAGTTCTCTGGCACCACTTCATCTTCTGATAGCGCTTTACGCAGCTTGGTACCTGATACTTTAACGTGTTCAGACGCTTCATGCGGGCAAGTCTTGTCGGAAGCCATGGCATTACAAGTATTACACCAGAACGTCCAGCCAATTTTTAGTGGTTGAGTGATAAGATCATCTTTACCAACCTGTTCAAAAATCGTTTGTGCATCAAATGCCCCATAATAATCGCCGACACCAGCATGGTCACGACCAACAATCAAGTGGCTACAGCCATAGTTTTGACGGAATACGGCATGCAACAGTGCTTCACGTGGACCGGCATAACGCATATCTAGCGGATAACCGGCTTGAATAACGGTGTCTTGTCTAAAATAATTATCAATCAAGGTTTTAATGGCTTCTTGACGGACGTCGGCTGGGATATCACCAGGTTTGAGTGCCCCTAGCAATGAATGAATCAATACGCCATCACATATCTCAATTGCAATTTTTGCCAAATACTCATGTGAGCGGTGCATTGGATTACGCGTTTGGAAGGCAGCAACCGTTTTCCAACCTTTAGCGTCCAAAATAGCGCGGGTTTCTGCTGGCGTTTTGTAGATTTCTGGATATAACGTTGGGAACTCGCCTTCGCTCAATACCTCGACACTACCTGCAATATTGACTTCGCCTTGCTCTAAAACTTGTTGAACACCCGGATGTTCTGGGTCTGTTGTGGTGAATACTTGCTGACACTCATGCTCTTTATCGATGGTATAGGTTTCTTCTACGGTCAAGATACCCATGATTTCGCCGTCTTTTGCGACCAAGGCTACTTTATCGCCTTGACTCAAACCATCTGCAATCGCTTTTGGTGCAGACAAGGTGATCGGAATTGGCCAAAACAGACCTGCATTGTCACCACTTTGCAAACGCATATCATCAACCACACCCTGCCAGTCTGCTTGATTCATAAAGCCATTCAACGGCGTAAAGCCACCAATACCGAACATAATCAAATCACCACGCTCACGTGAGCTTAAAGTAATGGTCGGCAATGTGCTGGCAAGTTTCAATGCTTGAGCGCGTGCCTCAGCATTCAACAATAGTGGCTTAAGATCAGTGCTGCCATGCGGCGGAACAAGTTTTGATGGTTGCTTAGAGGTGATAGATGTCATATTGATTTATAACCTTTATGGGTAGTGATAAATTTGATAAGCATAGGCTACCTAACTTTCGTTATGAAAATTTATGCTGTGTTTGGATATACATATGTCTTAAAGGAATTTATGTTTATAGACGCAAGCTTATATGATGTGACTCTGAATGGTTTACCTTGCGACTGGCAATAAGACCGATTACACACGCAAATCATTTTCGTCACTGCTTTTAAGACTAAAAACAAAATTGAGATTACGTCATGTATCAATATAATTACGCTGACCAAACCTTGGTAGAAGAACGAGTCGCTCAGTTTCGCGACCAAACCGAACGGTTTTTGGCAGGTGAGCTGCCAGAAGAGCAATTTTTGCCGCTGCGATTGCAAAACGGCCTTTATATTCAGCGTTATGCACCGATGTTGCGTATCGCTATTCCTTACGGGCTACTTGCCAGCTACCAATTGCGAAAATTGGCTGAAATCACTCGTAAATATGACAAAGGTTATGGGCACTTCACTACCCGTACCAATATCCAGCTGAATTGGCCAAAGCTAGAAGACGTGCCAGATATTTTGGCAGAGCTGGCATCAGTACAAATGCACTCGATCCAAACCTCGGGCAACTGTATTCGTAACACAACCACCGATCCATATGCTGGTATTCATAAAGAAGAAATCGCTGATCCACGTCCCTATTGTGAGATTATCCGTCAGTGGTCAACCTTCCATCCTGAGTTTGCTTTTTTACCACGTAAATTTAAGATTGCCGTCATCGGTACCAATGATGACCGCGCGGCAACCCAAGTACATGATGTCGGTCTTCATATCAAAACCAACGATGAAGGTGAAATTGGCTTTGAAGTATTGGTCGGTGGTGGTCTTGGGCGTATTCCTGTCCTTGGTAAAGTCATCAATAAGTTCTTGCCGCGTCAGCATCTGCTTAGCTATTTAGATGCCATCTTACGTGTCTATAACTTGCATGGTCGCCGTGATAAAGGCAGTAAATACCGATCACGCATTAAGATATTGGTTGAGAGCATGGGCGGCCCTGCCTTTGCCAAACTGGTCAATGCTGAGTGGGAAGCTCATACCAAAGATGGTTCGCTTACCTTAACTGATGAGAACTTTGCGACGGCGAGCAGCTTTTTTAGTGAGCCTGACTATGTGTCGTTTGATGCGCTACAAGTACAGTCTGAGCTACAACAGCAATTAAATGCTGATAACGACTTTGCCAATTGGTACAACCAAAACACGGTAGCGCATAAAGTCGCTGGTTATCGTGCGGTCGTTATTTCGCTCAAAGCAGGCTTGGTCGATGGCAAATATGTGCCCTCTGGTGATGTCAGCGAGTCGCAGATGGATGCACTGGCTGATTTGTCTGACAAATACAGCTTTGGTGAACTGCGTGGTACTTATCAGCAGAATCTGGTATTCGCTGATGTGCAAACCAACACTCTCTATGAATTGTGGCAGCAGCTAGCAGAGTTACATTTAGCACGCGCTAATATTAACACCCTAACAGATATGATTGTTTGCCCAGGTTGGGACTACTGCTCGCTTGCTAATGCGACGACGCATAACATCGCTGAACAAATCGAAAAACAGTTCGATGATCTAGACTATCTGTACGATTTGGGTGAGATTCGCTTAAACATGTCTGGTTGTATCAATGCTTGTGCGCACCATCATACAGGTGACATTGGTATCTTGGGCGTCGATAAAAAAGGTGAGCATTGGTATCAGATCAGCATTGGCGGCAATTCCAGTGACGATGCCAAACTTGGCAAAATATTAGGTAAATCTGTCCCTGCTCTTGAGGTTGCCAATACCATACAGCAGATCGTCGATGTCTATGTAGACTTGCGCGCCAGCACCGACAATGATGTCGAAAGCTTTGGTCAATTGGTTGAGCGAGTTGGTATTGATCCATTTAAGGAGAAGGTCTATGGCTAATCATCATATTTTGGACAGTCATGGCGTAGATATCGGCAGTCAAGATACATGGCATGTACTCACCACTGATGCACTGCCAGAGAGCATTGTATCAACAAACATTACGTTGCTTGAGCTGCTACAAAGGCAAGAAAAGCCCGATGTGATTGTACCGCTCGCTGATCTATTAGACGAATCAGGCGTGCAGGTCGGCGGTCTGATCAAAGAGGTTTATGAGCTTATTGTACAGCACAGTAGCCGCCTTGGATTGTGGGTGACGGCTGACACCGATGCTGATGCGTTAGAAGGTCTTAGTGAATTCTTATCAACGCAGGCGCTTATCGTGATTGATGTGCCTAAATTCGCTGATGGTCGCAACTTTAGCTTTGCACGTACCCTACGCCAGATTGGCTACCAAGGTGAGATTCGGGTGGCTGGCGCATTTGGCCGTGATCAAATCGCGTATCTACTGCGCATGGGTGTTGATAGCTTTGTATTGAGCGAGCATGACATGCAGCCAGACTCTAAATTCGGCATTGAGCAAGCATTTACCGCCCTTGCCAGTAGTTATGATGGACAAAGTGCTTCGGATTTACCGATGTTTGCTAAACCGTCAGAACCCTCAATCGCCTAGCTTTAACACTGATCATAAATTTTTAATCAACGATTTTATATTAACAACCATTAAGGAAGGTATTATGAGCCAATTACATCCAAGTTTAGACCTCGACCAAGCCAACCAAGCATTGCAAGGCAAGTCGCCTGAGCAAATCGTTGAGTGGGCATTAAGCCAAGCGAAAAACCCAATCATCACGACTAACTTCCGCCCATACGAGTCAGCGATTCTGCATTTGGTTGCTAAGCAACGTCCTGATATCACGGTATTATGGGTAGACTCAGGCTACAATACGGATGCCACTTATCAATTTGCCAATAAAGTCATCCGTGATTTAAACTTAAACGTCATCACCTATATTCCTAAGCAAACGGCGGCGTATCGTGACGCGACCATGAACGGCATCCCAGGTATCGACAACCCACAGCATGATGAATTCACTGACCAAGTAAAATTAGAGCCATTCCGCCGTGCGCTAGATGAGTTAAAGCCAGATGTTTGGTTCAATGCGATTCGTAAAGATCAAACCGAATTCCGCCAAGGTCTTGATGTACTTAGCCTATCAAAAGACGGCGTGTTAAAAGTAGCGCCATTGTTTGAAAACACTGACGCTGATTTAGATGTTTATCTCGAAGAGCATAACTTACCGAATGAATTTGATTACTTTGATCCAACGAAAGTAGAAGAAAGCCGTGAGTGTGGCTTGCACACGCAACTTTAGGTATTTCGTAGTTTTACGATAAAAACACTTCTTAGATATAAGAGGTGTTTTTTTATTGTCATAGTAGATTCAATATCTCAGTCCCACAAAATTTGAATCTATAATCCAAGCGCTACCGCCAAAACAATGAGGACACACTTAAGTATCAAAATTATCGAGCTAACTGCCAACCGCCTTTCTCATCCCTTTTGCCCATGACTGCCAAAACCAACACTAGACTTAGCATCAGCAATAAGTACCAAGAGCCCAGCTTACCCCAACCTACCATATGCCATACATTTGCTTGTGATGGATAACGCCAAATATTGGTAAAAGTAGCAATATTTTCTGCCAACCAAACCAAAAAAGCGAGGAACAACAGTAATGGTAAAAATGGACATTGATATTGCTTGGTATCACGCAATTGAAGATTATTTTTGTGATGGATTTGAAAAAACACTCTGGTTTTCCAAAATAAAACTACTGAAGCGATGAACAATATATTGCGAATATCAGGGACAAAAAACTTAGTGAAGAAGTTGGCATAAGAAAAAATAACCAATAAACTCACCCATAGTAAACGTGGTAAGTCGGTAAAAGAGGCATTAAACAATCTTAAGCCACGCGCTAAAAAACTACCTACGGCCGAATACATAAATCCGGCGAAAAGTGGCACAGTGGCAATTCTAAAAATGGATGGTTCAGGATAATACCAAGAACCAATTTTGGGATGGGTTAAAAACAGCTCCATTGCCATGGCCATGATATGAAAAATAGCAATGACCCATACCTCACGCGGTGTCTCTAATTTGAAATAAACCAAAAAAACCTGAATAATCAAAGCATAAGCCAATAACAGATCATAGCGATAGATACCAGAAATTGACCAACTTATTTGATGAGTCAGTACAAAAGCCAATAATAAAAGTATGCCAAACAAAGCAGACGCTAAACTTAGCGCGGCGCCACGCGGAATAATGTTCAACACCTTAGTTTAGCACTACAATCATATTGACTACCGTTTATTGCTTTAACAGCTCGCTTCATACGCTATGGTGAACCATGACATACATCCTCCTCTTCCTCACAATAGCTTATTATATAAAGTATTTATTAGAGGCCGCCAAACTATAGCAAATACTCCGCTTAATAGACAATTTTCTATTATTTTTGAATATCTCTATCTGTATAAAGAAGTCAGCATTTAAATAATTAACGTTTCTTGAACGTTTTATTGTCTAACATTGCGGTATTCTATGGCTTGCCTCAGTGGCCGCTCGGCATTAAACCGACGCTATAAAGCCACATCATGGACAAAGTTACTCATCCTTTTTTATTTCCTTATAGGCACTCGCGCTCATTAATATGGATATTTATTATGTCTTTTATAAAAAAAATCGATTCACTCTATGAAAAACTGCACGATAAGCTACCAGCGGTAGGCAAGACCGCCTCTTTTTTAACCGGTACGAGTGTTCTTACTGCCAATAGTGCGATGGTGGGTCTGCCCATCTGGACTTTGGGAGCGGCAAAAGTATTGACAGGAGCAAAAGCTGCGGATGATGCGCTGATTGCGATTACCAAATACTGGATTAATAGTAATAACGCCGTCATTGATCATGCCCTGCCTCACAAAGACTGGCGCATTAACCTGCCTGACGATCTGAGCGAAGACAAACAGTATCTATTGGTAAGCAACCATCAATCATGGGTTGATACCAGCATTGTGCAATATATCAGCCAAGATACCCTGCCTCTGACACGGTTTTTTACCAAGTTTAATCTGATTTATATTCCTGTCATCGGTCAAGCCTTTTATTTCTTAGACTTTCCAATGATGAAGCGCTTTTCTGCCAAAGCGATGGCCAAGAATCCAGAGCTTAAAAAACAAAACTTGCTTGAGGCTAAGCGTGCCTGTCGTCAATTAAAAGACAAACCTTTCGCGCTATTAAACTATTTGGAAGGCACGCGCTTTACTAAAGAAAAACATGACCAACAAAAATCCCCTTATCAGCATTTGTTAAAACCACGGGCTGGCGGTTTGTCATTAGCAATTAATGCGTTAGGCAATGAGTTGGATTCTATCTTGGACGTGACCATTGTCTACCCAGACGGCGCGCCTGACTATGATGATTTATGGAAAGGTAATATTCGCCGTTTGGGCGTCGATGTGACTCGCTTAAAGATACCAGACGAATTATTTGCTGCCATCATGGACGGCGGCTATGACCGTGATGAAACCACTAAAAAAATGATGTTTGATTGGTTAGAGGATATCTGGCAGCAAAAAGATGCCCGCATGACGAAAATGCTGAGTGAGTTTGAATAGGTTCTTGTACGTGGTCAAATCTCTTTATTGCTAATAGCCAATGCAAAAACCTAATCTACATGACAGCCACAAGCTTTGACGTAAGCCTGTGGCTTTTTTAGTTCTGTATTTCACGACTCACCTATTCCCTTTTACATCAAAAACCCTCACCAACATGTCAAAAACGAATATGCTAATGCCAATTCGCTACGTGAGCGTATGCCCGTGATACATCATAATAGCGACATACCTTACATTGAATGAATTACAGGTAATCCTATGAACACCTTTCCATTATTTTTTAAATTAGAAGACCGTAAAGTACTGATCGTTGGTGGCGGTGATGTGGCGCTACGTAAAGCGGATTTGCTCAGCCGTGCTGGCGCGTGTATTACTGTCCTTGCACCAAGCATTAGCCACGAGATACAAGCCTTGCTCAGTGACAGTAAGCATGAGCTGATTTATGAGAATTATAATAAAACTTATATGACAGGCGTACGCGTTATCATTGCTGCCACTGACGATGAGATACTTAACCATCAAATACATGCTGATGCCACTGAGCTAAACATTCCAGTTAATGTAGTCGATACGCCCCATTTGTGCGATTTCATCTTCCCTGCGATTGTTGATCGCAATCCAATCGTGATTGGCATATCGTCAAACGGCAAAGCGCCAGTGTTGGCACGTCTATTACGCGCTCGCCTCGAAACCTTGATTCCACAAGGCTATGGTAAATTGGCAAAGCTTGCTGGTGATTTTCGTAGCGAAGTGAAAACTAAAATACCTACGCTGACAGGGCGCAGGCAGTTTTGGGAAAAAGCATTTGAAGGTCCAGTCAGTCAGCTGATGTTTGCTGGTAATGAAGCTGAAGCGTCGGCACAATTACAAGCCGATTTAGATAAAACAGCATCAATTATCACTGAAAAACATACAGAGAATGATATATCCACAGAACCTCAAACCCTACAAAATAATGTAGGCGAAGTCTATATCGTTGGTGCAGGCCCAGGTGACCCAGAGCTGCTCACTTTTAAAGCGCTGCGTTTGATGCAACAAGCGGATATCGTCTACTATGATGCGCTCGTCTCACCGCAAGTGTTAGATCTATGCCGCCGTGATGCTGATAAAGTATTTGTTGGCAAAAAACGCAGCAATCATGCTGTGGCGCAATTGGGCATTAATGAATTGTTGGTCAATAGCGCTAAAGAAGGTCGCCGTGTGGTGCGTTTAAAGGGCGGTGATCCCTTCATCTTTGGCCGTGGTGGCGAAGAAATTGAGAGTTTGCGTGCGCACAGTATCCCGTATCAAGTCGTACCTGGTATTACCGCTGCCAATGCCGCCGCAAGCTATGCTGGCATTCCGCTGACCCATCGTGACCATTCGCAGTCGGTACGTTTTGTCACTGGATTTTTAAAGGCTGGCGCGCCCAATAATAACTTTAAGAGCTTTTTGAATACGGATGAAACAGTCGTATTTTATATGGGGTTGCATTCGCTGGCGCGTTTGACGACAGGCTTGATTGATGCAGGGCGCAGTAGTGATACCCCGATTGCTATAGTCTCCAATGCCAGTATGCCCAATCAGCAGGTATTAACGGGAACGCTTGCCGACATCGTTGAGTTGCAAGAAAAAAACCAGCTACCCACGCCAGCTTTGCTCATTATGGGAGACGTGGTCGCACTCCATCATGATTTGGCTTGGTATAATTTGCAAAATCAGCAGAACAACAACAATAGTGACACCACAGCTAGTAACTGGCTACGTGGTGGCACAGCGGCTACACCAAAGGCAGATCATACCAGCCAGCAAGCCCATGCGTTATCAATGGTGGCCAATTTAGCAACGGCTGATGATGGTTTGGAGCAGTTAGTGATTGGTTGAAGTATGATTTTCAATTTCTAAAAAGCCCTGCCAGTAGATTAGCAGGGCTTTTGAGTATCACGCTATTGATCTTTTATGAGCTATTCATTTTTAACAATTAAGATTTGGTCTTTCGTTTCTCAATGACTTTTATTAGCGTGCTATGAATTGATGATGCATCAGCAGGCGGATTGCTAATCGGTGTATTCTTGATGAGCAAAGTGTATTCATAATTAGGTTCAAAATCAAAACCTTCTATACCACTATATCGATACTCCCAGTCGGCGTTAGCTTGTTCAGCAGGCTTAGTCAGTAAGCATGATTGCGGCGCAACACCAACACAGTCTACTTGATGGTCAGCGATGATAATTTTACGTAAAACATAAGGCATCGCATGGACAGTAATGTGGTGCTTACTATCTACCCCTGATTGTGATGTTGATTGCTCTCCCATCACTTCAACATAATCGCCTATGGTTAATTTCTGCATTTGATGGGCGTTTTTCTGAGCAAAGTTAGCTTTACTGATTTCCGCGGTATACGTCTGTCCATCTTGAGCGACGATAGTGACTTTTTGCTGCTCTCTGTCTTGCGAGATGACCTCAGTCACTTGACCAATGATTGCGTCAGAATGACTCGGTTTAATCGAATGGACAAACGCGGTGCTATCTTTTATTTGACTCACACTGGTTTTATTATTCATATTTGCTTGCTCATAACTGCTACAAGCAGCCAAAGAGGAAGTGGCAATTAAAGCCAATGTGCATAATCTGATAAACGACATAACATAACCTTATATTAATAATGGCTTGGATGTTACTAAATATGGACCTTTTCTAGTACCATTTATTTGTTACTTAATACTATTAACAACGCGCCTTATTAATCAGCTTTTTTAAATAGCCATTATTTTAATAATCGATCATCGTTTCATTTACGGTCAAATGTCACTACTCATTCGTATCTACTTTGCTTTACTGGTAAATTTATAGCAAAGCAAACTTCTCTAATCCTTGCTAAAATAATCGCTGTCTTTCATTCACCATTAAGCCTCATTATGTCTGTATCTGCTGTTACCCCTCTGACTATCCTTCACACCTCTGACTGGCATTTGGGGCGTAGGCTTTATGGACGGATGCGCTATGAGGAATTTGAAGCGTTTTTAAGCTGGCTCCAAGACACCATTAGCCTACAGAAAGTGGATATACTAATCGTTGCTGGCGATATTTTTGACACCATGACCCCAAGCAATAGAGCTCAAGCGCTATATTATGAATTTTTAGGAAAAGTTTCAAAATCATGCTGTCAACATATCGTTATCGTCGCAGGTAACCACGATTCGCCGACATTTTTAGATGCACCAAGCAATGTACTCAAGTTTTTAAATGTCCATGTTATCGGTACGGCTTGTGAAGACTTAAACGATGAAGTATTGGTGTTAGACGATACAAATGGAAACCCGCATTGCATTATCGCTGCCGTCCCCTATTTGCGTGATCGTGACGTGCGTAGCAGTCAGGCTGGCGAGTCGGCTGATAGCAAAGATGCCAATGTCATCAAAGGCATTCGTGCTCATTACGATGAAGTAGCTAGCATTGCCAAAGCGAAGAAAGCTAAATTAGTTGAAGTATACCAGCGTCACATTCCCATCATTGCTACAGGGCATCTATTTGCAGCCGGTGGCACCACTACTGAAGACGATGGTGTGCGTGAGCTTTATGTCGGCTCACTCGGTAAGATTTCTGCTGACATGTTCGATGAAAGTTTTGACTATGTGGCGCTTGGACATTTGCACGTACCGCAACGCGTCGGTGGTCGTGAGAGCATTCGCTATTCAGGCTCGCCAATCGCGATGGGATTTGGTGAGGCTAAGCAACAAAAGCAAGTATTATTGGTACAGTTTGGTGCAGTAGAAAACGGTTTTAAGGATAAAACATCAACCGCTTTTACTGAGCATCCTTTACCAGCAATCAAGCAAGTGACTAAAAAGGCAGCCACTCAAGCGACTGAATTTATGGACGATTTATTTGGTTTTTCTGATTCAGTAGAGCCCGAAGCAATGACGCCAAATAGCGTTGATAAAAAATATTTTAATCAACCAGATGCTATGCAGCATAGTGATGCCACTTCCAATGTTACGTCTCCTTTAACCTCTCAATTATTGCATCATGATGAGTCGCGTCAGATGCAGGTTGTCTCGATTCCTATTCCTTGTTTCCAAAAATTGGCACAAATAACAGGTGATTTGACCGCTATTGCTGCTGCGATAAAATCATTAAAGCCCTCAGAGTCCATTTGGCTAGAAGTGGTTTATGACGGTGACGAAATCGTCAATGAGCTGCGTGAAGAAGTAAACGCGATGATAGAAGGCTTAAATTGTGAAGTGTTACTAACAAAGAATCCGCGTAACTATAATAAAGTTCTCAATCAACAGCAAGCCTCTGAAAATCTACAAGACTTAAATGAGTTGGATGTGTTTGATAAGTGCCTAGAAATTAATGGTATTGCCGATACGCAAAAATCGTCATTGCGCACGGCTTATCAGCAGATACTCCATAATATTTATCATAATGATAGTCGGGCTGAGTAAAAAATACTCAGTAAAAATGCTTATTTAGTATCTAATCAGCCTCTGTTTTCTTTTTCTTATTGAAACCATCCATTAAAAATACAAAGACCTATACATGCGCCTAATTGAACTACGACTCAAAAACTTAAATTCCTTAAAGGGCGAATGGCATATCGATTTTGCTGATTCCGCTTTTATCAATGAAGGAATATTTGCCATCACTGGGCAGACAGGCGCTGGCAAAACAACGATTTTGGATGCCATATGTCTTGCGCTATATGGTGAGACGCCGCGGATTAATAGCATCAGCAAAAGTAGTAACGAGGTCATGACGCGGCAAACGGCGGATTGTTTCGCTGAAGTGGTGATTGATTTAAATGGCACCCAGTATCGCTGCCGATGGGGTCAGCGCCGCGCTTATGGTAAAGCGGATGGTAACTTGCAAGATGCTACCCACGAGATAGCTTTGGTGAAGTCCGAAACTGACAATCTAGACAACGCAGACGTGCCAGCGGGCGATAAAATATTAGAAAGCAAGCTGTCACGCACCAAAGATAAAATCATTGAGCTGACACGAATGGATTTCCAACAGTTCACCCGCTCAATCTTACTGGCTCAAGGGAGTTTTTCAGCGTTTTTAAAGGCCAAGGCCGATGAACGTGCTGACATCTTAGAAAAAATCACTGGCACTGATATCTACGCTACGATATCAACCCATGTCTTTGAAAAAAAACGTCATGAAGAAGAAATATTGAGCAAGTTGCAGTTTGGCTTAGATGGCTTAACGTTGTTAGAAGCAGATGAAGAAGCGCTGATTGGCGAAAAATTAACAGCGCATCAAACCGCACAAACCGAGCAGCAACAATACTATCAGCATCTTAACGAGCAAATCAATTGGCTCGATGCCGTGGCGGAGTTAGAAAAAAACGTCGTCAGCTATCAAAAAGATGTTACGTCGGCAAAGCAAGCGCAGGCAGATTTTATTCCTCATGCTAAACGCCTTATTGCCGCCAATAAAGCCTTGGAGATTGACAGTCAATACAGCCAGCTTGTCCATAACCGTGACACCGTTAAGCGCTTACAAGATGAACAGCAGTCGCTAAATCATCAACTGCCGCAGCAAGAAAATCAACTCACGCAAGCCACGAGCGCTCTACAAGCGGCAAAGGCTCGTACGCAGACAGCAAGTAATGAGCTACAAACCACTTTGCCCAAAATTGCACAAGCCCGCAAGCTGGATGCGACTATCGCCCAGCACAGGCATGTGTTAGACGACCATCGCAAAAGAAAGCAAGCCATAGCAGCCAATATACAGCGCTTATGTCAAGAGATAGACAATCATAAAGAGAGTTTTAATCAAGACAACACCCAGCTGGCGAGTATCGAGACGTACCTTAGTGATGCTGACGCTCTGCACGATATCGATACCGATGCGGCAAACTTTGACAGTCATTGCAGCCGTCTAAAGGTGCTGCTACAAGACAATGCCGCTTTAGTAAATGAAAAATACAACCATCATCATAAAACCAGCGACTATCAGGCCAACTTTGATAAATGTCAGCAGCAGCAAGACACCACTAACTCTTTGATTGCCAAGGCACGTGAGGAATCAACGGCTTTACAAAAAAAGCAGGCTGGCTTAACCCAAGAGCAGTCATTGGCTGATTTACGTAGCGAGCAAGAACTGATTGACCACACCAACAGCCAGATTGAGCAAGTGATCTTTAAAGCACAACAAATGGCTGCGCTTACGGCGCAAATCAATAAGATAAACACCACCCTGCCCACTCTCAATGAGACATTAGTCAAACTGGCAACGGCTATTACTGATAACGAATCCGTCATAATAGAGGCAAAAGATCGTCGTCAAGATAAGCAAAAGCTGTTGGACTCCTGGCAACACGTCGCAAGTTTAGAGCGCTACATTAGCCAATTAAAAGAGGGAGACCCTTGCCCGCTTTGCGGCGCGCTTGAGCATCCTTATGGTGAGCATCACCCTGTGTTAGATAAGGAGCCATCCGAAGTTGCCCAAACGCAGCAGCAGATAAAGGAGCTGGATACGAAGATAAATGCGCTAGAACAAACTTTATCTAAGCAACGTATTGAGTATGCCACTACTCAAAGTCAGATTGAGCAGTGGCAAAAACAAAAAAGCCCACTATATGAGCAGATAAAAACACTGTGCGCAGACAGTGGTCGCTTAATACAGCCACTTTTGCATAAAACCTATTCTGAGTCTCACGCCCTCACCACCATCATGAATCCACTCGGGCAGATTGGCGCCGACATGGATTTACTGAGTGGGCAGATAACGACTGATTCAGCTGATTTCAATCTTATACAAGACGCTCTATTAGTGCTAGGTACGATTAAAGACCAATTTGCCGCGCGCAGGCTTTGTCTAAAAAATACGCTTAGTCAATATGAAGTGCTGAGCGCTGAGCTTACGACAACAAGTAAAACCCTTGAGACGCTTGAACAACAGCAGTATAAGCTTGCTAGTGATATGCATGAGATTGAAACCAATATTAAGATAGGTTTGTTGGCTGTAGAAGGTATCGACAAAAAAACCTACGCAAATTTTGCTGAATTAACCACGCTTAAAGGCGCTATATCAGCGATATTAAATAAGTATCTGGCTTATACATTAGATTCTGTCGCAAAGCCTGCCACCTTGCAGCCGCTGATAACGAGTATAGATGAGAGAATTGTACTAAACGAAATGGACTATAACACTCATATCCATACACTTCGTCAGCAGCGTAGTAACTTGGTGCAATTAAAACAGCAGTTCAATGCGTATAAGAGTGAGCAACAAACCCTGATGACTGCGCTTGGCAGCGTAACGGTGCAAATCGAAACCAAGCAAGCACAATTAGATAAAGACCAAGCTGAGCTTGATCATCTGAATCAAGCGGTTGCTGATAAAACTGAAATGCTCGAACAATTAACGGCTAAACGGCGCGATATTTTTACGGACAACGCACGTAATATTGGTGCTGATCATAGCAATAACATCACTATTAATCCTGATGAAGAAGACACACGATTACGCGCTTTAGTAGAACAGGCAAATACTGAACAGGCCTCAGCACAAAGACAGTTAGACAGTGCTGAGCATATCTTTCAGCAATTACAGGAAAAACAGCAACAGCTTACCGACCAATTAACCACCGCTACTACTGCCCTCACCATGCAAGAAGATATCTTTAAAGCGGCACTCGCCAGCTCTGACTTTATTGATGAGGCAGATTTCATGTGTGCGCGCCTACCTACCGCTGAGCGCCATAGCCTAACGGAGCAGCAGCAAAAGATAAGTGATACGCTCAAGCAAGCGCAATCGCTATTGGCTCAAACCATGCAAGCACTTACTAAGAAAAAGTCTGAACCCTTAACCACTGAAGAAAGAGAAACGTTGGTTCAGCAGCAGCATCTGGCGCAAAATGAGCTGCACCGCTTGATTGAGGCGATTGGCGCCATGAGTCAACAGCTCAAAGACAATGAAGAGAAAAAAGGCAATCAACAAGCCCAACGTCAAGCTATTGCTCAGCAAAAAGAGACCCTGCAAGTATGGCGACAACTCAATGAATTGATAGGGTCAAGTAGTGGTAAGAAGTATCGTACTTTTGCACAGGGTTTAACTTTTGATATTATGGTGACACATGCCAATGCCCAACTGCACAAAATGAGCGATCGCTATTTGCTGGCTCGGGATGACAATAACCCACTTGAGCTCAATGTCATTGACAACTACCAAGGTGGCGAGAGACGCAGTACCAAAAATCTATCCGGTGGTGAAGGGTTTATTATCAGTTTGGCGCTTGCACTTGGATTATCGCAGATGGCCAGTCACAATATTCGCGTGGATTCACTGTTTTTGGATGAAGGGTTTGGTACGCTTGATGAAGAGTCGCTTGATATTGCGCTCGATACTTTAACGAGCTTACAACAAGAAGGTAAGCTTATTGGTATAATCTCTCACGTACAGGCGTTAAAAGATCGCATCTTGACTCAAATCAAGGTTGAAAAAATCTCGGGTGGTTTTAGCCAAATCAGCGGTCAAGGCTGTCGCCGAGTGGGCAATGTTACTAATGAAAAAGCTTCGTAAGTTAAAGCGGTCATCAAGAGTCGAGCTTGCATCACGCAGTTGATTACTTTTTACGCTTATTACACTTAGCCAGACAATAAAAAACCACCGTTAATTAATAACGGTGGTTTTTTTGAAAAGACCTTTATCTTGTTGTTTATTGAATGACTACTTAGTTACTTAGTGACTAAACCGCTTAGCTCATTCATCAATACTGACAACGTTGAAAGACCAATTTGACCATTTTCATCATTGCTATGCAGATTATCTAACTTGCTCATCTCTGTGGTGACAGACTCCAGATGATCCAAGTGACGTGAACGCCATTCACCAAATGCTTGCTTCGCATCTGGTTTAGATAATATGGCATCCATCAGTAGACGTAGACTACGTGACAGCTCATTCATCAACGCATGGCGCGCGCGGCGATCCCAGTAGTCTTGCTGTGGTAACGTGGCGATGTTGTCCATCATCCAATCTAACTGCAAGACGTGATAGGCATCAAAGTACAATGTTGCAATCTCATCAACAGGACGCTCATATTGCTCAGCGAGCAGTGCAGCATCAAGTGCATCAACATGATAAGGCAGCATCGCAAACAATGCGGCATCATTATTAGACAGATCATCCTGCATCAGGCTAGTCGTATCTTCTTGCAAGTATTCTGCAAATTGTTGCTCAATAAAGCCGCCTGATTTGGTTAATTTCTCAACACTATCACTAAAGCGACTGATCATGTCAGCGACTTGCAATTCTTGACCAAAAGCATTGATAAACCAAACAACACCTTGCTCAAGCGCATCACGCAAACGCAGCTCAAGAGTTAGTAGTAATGTAGCATCGACTTGATTGTCCAGTGCTTCAAGCGTGTTCCAAGCTTTTGATACATTGAAGACATCACGGCTAATCGCATAACCACGCACGATAGTCGCCAGCGATTGATCTGTTTCCTCATAAAGACGGAACAGTGCTTCAATGCCCAAACGATTGACCACACTATTGGTCAAATAGGTGCTGATAATCTCACGATGTAAGCGGTGTTCAGTCATCTCATCAAAGAAACGCGTCGCCAGCTCATCAGGGAAATACTTGCGTAGCTCATTGATAAAGTACGCATCATCTGGCAAGTCTGATGATAACAAGTTGTCATACACCCACATTTTGCCATAAGCCATGACAACTGCCAGCTCAGGGTTGGTCAAGCCAGTATCTGCTTTTTGACGTTTGGCAATTTCTTCATCTGATGGCAGATATTCAATCGCCCGATCAAGACGCCCTTCGCCTTCTAACATCTGAATAAAACGCTGATGATCACTTAAGTTAGCCGCCGCACGAATGTGGCTAAGCTCAATGGCTTGTGGTTGAAGGTAGTTTTGACGCAATACCAGCTCTGCCACGCTATCAGTCATGCTTTCAAGCAACTCATTACGCTGCTTTAAAGTCATGTCGCCTTGCTCGACCACTTTGCCAAGTAAGATTTTGATATTCACTTCATGATCTGAGCAGTTTACGCCGCCTGAGTTATCGATAGCGTCGGTATAAATGCGACCGCCCGTTTGTGCATATTCGATACGCCCTTGCTGGGTAAAGCCTAAGTTACCACCTTCACCAACGATAGCCGTACGTAGCTCATTGCCGTTGACCCGTACCGCGTCATTGGCACGGTCGCCGACATCAGCATGGCTCTCATTCACGCTTTTCACATAAGTACCAATACCGCCATTCCAAATAAGATCAACAGGCGATTTTAACAACGCACTGATTAACTCATTGGGTGCCATGCTATCTTCGGCGATATCAAAACGCTGTTTCATCTCAGCACTGAGCGTGATGCTCTTATCTTGGCGGGAGAAAACGCCACCTCCTTGGCTAATAAGTGACTTTTCATAGTCATCCCACGTCGAACGCGGCATGTCAAATAAGCGGGCACGTTCTGCGTGTGAAGCAGCAGCATCTGGATTAGGATCAATAAAGATATGTAGATGGTTAAATGCGGCGACCAGCTGGGTATGGGTTGATAGCAGCATGCCATTGCCGAATACATCACCGCTCATATCGCCAATACCAACCACGGTAAAGTTATCACGGTTTTGAATGTCCATGCCGCGCATACGGAAGTGGCGTTTGACCGACTCCCAACCACCGCGTGCAGTGATACCCATGGCTTTGTGATCGTAACCAACCGAGCCACCTGAGGCAAAGGCATCGTCGAGCCAGAAATCATATTCAGCAGATAAGGCATTCGCAATATCAGAAAAGCTGGCGGTTCCTTTATCAGCCGCGACCACTAAGTACGGATCATCTTCATCATGACGCACGGTGTTGGCTGGCGGGACAATTTTTCCATCAACGATATTATCCGTCACATCAAGCATGCCGCGTAAGAATGCTTGATAACAAGCAATGCCTTCGGCTTGGAAAGCGTCGCGGCCATCTGCCATGGTTTTGGTTTTGACGATAAAACCGCCTTTTGAACCAACAGGAACAATCACCGCGTTTTTGACCATCTGTGCTTTGACCAAACCAAGCACTTCGGTACGGAAATCTTCCATACGATCTGACCAACGCAGACCACCACGAGCCACTTTACCACCGCGCAAATGCACGGCTTCAACACGCGGCGAATACACGAATATCTCAAACATCGGTTTTGGTTTTGGCAGATTAGGAATATCTGCTGCCAAAAACTTAAACGATAAACGATCTTTACGCTGACCATCGCTATCGGTTTGATAGAAGTTGGTGCGTACCATGGCGTTAATTAAATCTAAATACCAACGCAAGATACGGTCTTCATCCAAGCTATCCACACCTGCCAATGCCGCCGTGATTTGCTGTTGAATCTGCGCGGTTTTTTCTGTGCGTTCATCTTCACTGTATTTAGGGTTCATACGGGCATCAAACAGACTACCTAGCGCCACGCTAATGTCGCTATTTTTTACTACCGTTTGCTGAATATACGTACTAGAGAATGGTGCTTTCGCTTGCATCATATAACGTGACAATGCTCGTAGTACCACCACATCATAAGTGTCTAAATTGGTCGTCAATACCAACTCGTTAAAGGAGTCACTCTCAACATGTCCCGCCCAAATCTGCTTGAGACTGTCTTCAAACTGACCACGCACCACTTGCATATTGACAGTATCGACATGCTCTAGTGTTAGCTCATACTCTTGCATCCAAATGGGCTGCTCTGGCAAATCAAATTCATAGGTTTGTGCTGAAATGACAGACACACCAAAGTTTTCAAGGATTGGCAGGACCTTAGACAAAATGACAGGCTGTTCACGACCATACAGTTTTAGGTGTAATTGATTGCTTGCGTCGCCCGTTGATTGGTATAAATGCCAAATCATCGGCTGTTCTGCTGTCAATACAGCCAAACGCTTGGTGTCTTCAACCGCAGTACGGGCATCAAAACGCTCTTGATAAGCCGCAGGGATATAATTCAAAAAACGACGGCTTAAAGCATTGGCTTGTTGCTCACCGACATTATCCAGCAGCATCTTTTGATAGCTGTCGCTCCATGATTGCATTAAAGCAGATAGTTTGGCTTCAAGTGCCGCAGTATCGACGTCTTTCACTTGACCTGGCACCGTACGCACGTGGACATGCACACGTGCGTGAGCTGATTCATTGAATTCGGTGGTAAAGCCTGATGATGTGCCACCGTAGGCTTCTTTTAGGACGTTCTGTACTTTGATACGTAGCTCAGTGTTGAACTTGTCGCGCGGGATATAGACCAAACATGAGACAAAGCGCTGATAATGATCCACACGGCTGAATAGGCGCAGGCTCTTTTTATCTTGCAACTGGCTGATACCAGAAACGATAGGATATAGCTCTTCAACGCTGGCTTGAAAGAGGTCGTCACGCGGTAAGGTGTTAATCACATGCATCATTTTATGGTGTGCATGACCGTCACGTGGCAATTCTGCCATCGCCATAATCTTATTGGCTTTGTCACGTAATAGCGGAATTTGCTGTACCGTTAGTTGATACGCTTGTGAGGTCAATAGACCAATAAATCGATATTCACCAACCAGCTTACCATTGTCATCAAACTTATGAATACCCAAAAAGTCCATATATACAGGACGATGCACAGGCGATACACGGCTTGATTTGGACAACATCAACACTCGTGGTTCAGTCAATAGCTGCTTTAATACTTTTGGCAATTGGCTAAAACTTTCTGACAGTTTATCTTCTTCAGCACCGCGTAATAGACCAAGACCGCTATTACCAATGGCGAATAAATCTAAATCAGCAGGTTCAGCATTCACTTCGACAGCCTGCCCGCCTTCCAAACGGTATTCACGATAACCCAAGAATATAAAATGATCGTCTAATATCCAATCTAAAAACGCTTGTATCTCTTGCTGCGAGTAAAAAACTTCTGGCAGTGGCTTGTTTGATAGCTCAGCTTTAATATCCGTCAACTGCGCACGCATCTGCTTCCAATCGCCAACGACTGTATCTAGCGTATCAATTTTTGCCAATAACATTTGCTGTAATGCAGCCAGATCTTCATCATCTTGATAGGCAATTTCACAATGAATCAAAGACAAATGAGAGGTCGCGCTTTCATGTGCGCCTTCGACATGAGTAATATGACCATTATCATCACGTGCAACACTGACAATGATGTTATAAGTACGATGAACATCGATACCTTCAGACTCAAGACTCATCAAAATCGTATCGACTAAAAACGGTCTGTCATAGGCAACAATTTGAATAACCGTATGTGAGCTATGAAAATGCTGCTCCTCTGCTTTGGGGTTCAGCACCTTCAGTTGTGGCTTGCTACCGTCATAGGCTTGGAGCAACGTAAAATGATGTAATGCCATGCCCGCTAGGTCAGCATTACTGATAGTCTCAGCTGCCTCTGCGTGCAATGGCTGATAGTAGCTATGAATAAAATGATCAAATAACGATTTGTCTTTTTGTACATAACTGGTAGCAATATCGCTTATCTGGCTGATGCGCTCTTTTGCGATACTGAGGGAGTTTGGCATGTCCTTCATCCTTTTTTATAGATTTAATTTATCATTTATTTAAGTTTATTAATTCGTACTAACTAATGGCAGCGCATAAATATGTGAAACATTATTGGTGCTGCGGAGCAGTATATCCATTTACGCAATTTATTCTGTTTTTTTCTTGATATTTTAAGTTTCTCTCCTTTTTCACCCTTATTTTTAGGAATATGTCGCAATTGGGATTTAATACCATTAATTTAGTGAAGTGTAACGTACATAGCGCGCCAGCTAAAGCGTACAACATCATTTCATGAATCAGCAACATGTCGATAACATTTGCTCATGAGACAGGCTTTTCCGTTTATTGATGATTAATTGCTGGCAAGTGGATACTCATGGCAATCGGTACGACTTTTTTGTTAGAATATGCCAGTATATTTGAGAGTGTGTGGCTAACTCATAATTAACTTTAATGCTAAGGGCAAGACGTATGATGAATATTTTGGTGATTGGTTCAGGTGGTCGCGAACACGCGCTAGCATGGCAATGTGCAAAAGACGATAAGGTCAATAATGTCTACGTCGCGCCTGGTAATGCTGGTACAGCGCTTGAACCTAAATGCCAAAACGTTGTCCTAGTATCGACAGATGAGAACGCTAGTGAGCATAGTGCAATCATCGATTTTTGCCAAAACAATGCCATTGATATGGTCATTGTTGGACCAGAAGCGCCTTTGGTCACTGGTATCATTGATGCTTGCCGCGATGCTGGGATTCAAGCGTGGGGGCCAACAGCATACTGTGCGCAATTAGAAGGTTCCAAAACCTTCGCCAAAGAATTTATGGAGCAAAACAATATCCCTACCGCAGCCTATAAAGGCTTCACCGAAGCGGTAGCTGCCAAAGCTTATATCGATGAACAAGGTGCACCCATCGTTATCAAAGCTGATGGCCTTGCCGCTGGTAAAGGTGTCATCGTTGCAGAAACTATCGAACAGGCATATGAGGCCATCGATGACATGCTTGCGGACAATAAGTTTGGTGATGCAGGCAGCCGCGTGGTGATTGAGCAGTTTTTGCAAGGTGAAGAAGCCAGCTTTATCTGCATGATTGATGGTAAAAATATCTTGCCAATGGCAACGAGCCAAGACCATAAACGGGCTTTTGAAGGCGATACAGGGCCGAACACAGGCGGTATGGGAGCATACTCTCCTGCGCCAGTGGTCACTCAAGATGTCCATGAAAAAGTCATGACCCAAGTCATTCAACCAGTGGTTGATGCAATGAATAATGCTGGTCACCCTTATACAGGATTTTTATATGCAGGCCTCATGATTGATGAAGCAGGTGACCCTTATGTGATCGAATTTAACTGCCGTTTTGGTGATCCAGAAACTCAGCCTATCTTAATGCGTTTACAATCATCAATGGTAGATTTGGTGGCACAAGGTCTAGCAGGACAGTTGCCTAGTGATGCTCAATGGGATAGCCGCCCTGCCCTCGGTATCGTCATTGCTTCAAAAGGCTATCCTGAAACATCATCAAAAGGTGATGTAATTGCTGGCTTGCCAGAACTAGATGACAATAATGACAACGCTGTCAAAGTCTTCCATGCTGGCACTGCTTTTTCTGACAGCGATGCCATAGACCGTGAAAAAGAAGTGGTGACGAATGGCGGACGTGTATTATGCGTGACCGCTCTTGCAGATAGTATTTCAGATGCTCAGCAAGCCGCACTTGCGGTAACAGGTGCGATTAGTTTTGATGGTGCACAGTATCGCCGTGATATTGGTCATCATGCCATTGCTCGTGAAAACAGTTAAAAATCAATATTACTCAGGCGAGAGCTGTTCGTAGTTTTAGTCTGATACATCAAATTACTCTTAGTTTTTATGATTTGACCTAGCATCATGCTAGGTCTTATTTTTTGATATTATTTTTTACGAAGTTATAATCTGCAAATATATACTGCGGCTTACAAAGTAACTGCTATTGGCAAGCTTAGGCTCATCAATCAAATGTGCTTTATATGATACAATTTTGTACCCGTACATCGCATCTCCCTTGTATTGTAGGTTTTGAACCCACAAATCAATACCAACTGGATGAATGATTATATTTATGGCAAATGATACGTCTAAACCTTCTAGCACCAAGCAATCCATCGATAACTTAAAAACCTCAGGGTTTGATAGACGAATGTCGATTGCTAAAACCTCCTTAAATATTGGTCGCCGCTGGGCGGGTAATAGCGTGTCTGGCATGTTCTTAAATAAAGAAGCTCGCACAGCACGTAACCAAGTATTTATGGAAGCCCAAGCAAACTACCTCGCAGAAGAGCTAGGTAAGCTAAAAGGTTCGGTCGTCAAAATTGGTCAAATGCTAGCGATTTATGGTGAACATATTTTGCCACCAGAAATCACCCGTGCCTTGCAAACGCTCAATGACGATACCGCTACGTTATCATGGCCAACCATGCAACAAACCCTACAGCAATTATTGGGCGAAAAATTACATGAATTAGATGTCGATACGGTTCCTATAGGTACCGCGTCGCTCGCGCAAGTTCATCGCGCCACCGTGATTGCGACTGGCGAGCAAGTTGTATTAAAAATTCAATATCCGGGTGTTGCTGATGCAATCAACTCAGATCTTGCTCTATTTAAGCAACTATTAAGAGTGAGTAATATCGTTCCACAGACCCGTTCGCTCGATGCGTGGTTTGAAGAAATACGTGACCTACTCCACCATGAAGTGGACTATGAAGCTGAAGCCGCGACGACAGAACGATTTTATGACCGTTTGAGTAATGATCCGCGTTACATAGTTCCCAAGATTAATCGCACTTATTCCAAAAAACGCCTACTCTGTATGTCTTATGAGCCAGGTATTACCGTAGTTTCTGAGGCATTACAATTATTACCTCATGAGCGTCGTAACGCTATTGGTCAGGCAGCCATCGAAATCATGATGCAAGAGATTTTTGTGTGGGGTGAAATGCAGACAGACCCCAACTTTGGTAATTATCTGGTTCGTGTCAGTGAAAATGAAGGCGATATCGATAAATTAGTATTATTAGATTTTGGTGCTATTCGTCAATTTGATAACAACCTTTTGACCATTGCGCATGGCTTACTAAAAGCTGGTTACCGCCATGACCATCAGGCGATGATGCTTGCGATGACGGGTTATGACTTCTTTGATAGTATGAGTGATAAAGTACGCTCTGATATGGCGTCACTATTTTTATTGGCAACCGAACCGTTTAGTGATCCGGCGACCAATCCTGATATTCCTACTGATTGTCTAGATAAGGACGACCGTTATATTTGGGCGAACAGCAAACTTCACTCTCGCCTCTCAACACAAGCCACGAAAGCGATGCAGTCTTTTGAGTTTAACTTGCCACCAAAAGAATTTATGTTTATTAGTCGAAAATTTATTGGTGCTTATACCTTTTTGACGGTGCTTGATGCTTATACTGATTCGGATACCTTAGTAAAACCTTATTTATAGTATTAATTTAATTGAATTTTTCTGAATAGTAAGTAATTTTTTAACCGCCTTTTTGTGGCGGTTTTATTTTTTTAGTATTTTATTTGCTTAGGCTATTTTAAATATTATAAATTAGCACTTATTATCGGCAAGATTGATTTTGATTTATTACTTAGGCTATTTAACTTGATTCACAATATCTGCCTGCCACTCATCAAACCTAGTTTTATAACCCTCCGGCTTACGCATATTAAGCTCCCAGCATACCTCTCCACGGGCTAAATATTTTATTTCAAAATGCGTGCGCTGACTGTCATCAGCGACTTGATAGCGCTCATTAGGCAACGACCATATCTCGGTTGCTTGCTGCTCTGCATTATTTATATAGGCTTCGATGTTGGTTACTAGTACCACCTCTCCACCTACTTGCAAGCGTGACAATAGAAACTCGAAGAAAGGCATGTTTAGCCATTGCTGGTTGGGATTATGCTGTTCAGGATTGGGGTACAGTATGAAGATTTTACTGACACTATTGGGTTTAATGGCATGCACAATCCATGCGATCGCATCAGCATGAATGGCAGTTAAATTCGGTGAATCTTGTAGCACTGCCAGTTTGGCAAAAGCGTCAAACTTATTGCGCGTACGTTCAATTGCAATCAGATGCTTATCGGTATTTTTTGTGGCGAAACCAAGCGCATGCTTACCCTTCCCTGCACCAATTTCTAATATTAAAGGAACAGCGCTTTTATTGTCATGAATGATATTTGGCATAATAAAATCACGTGGTGCTGAAAGCTTTTCTGGTTGAAATGCTCGCTGTTGCTGATGTGTAAGCTCAATATTATCGGTCATCTACTATCCTTAAAGTATTTGTCTTTTGCCATTATTCGGGCGCATGCTATTATATAGCCAATCTACTTCAATAGTAATATAGCGACAGCGAGTAACGCACTATCGTAGTCTATCAAGCGTATACGAGGTGAAAATAGATGCAATTACCGACTGCCGCTCGCTAATGACGTTCATCATACAAATAAATCGAGGATACTCCCACCCTTATCATGACTGAATCTACCCCCCACACCTCCCCTAAAACCTATCCTTGCCCACGTTGTGGTACCAAGACAGCATGGCAAGACAATAAATACAAGCCGTTTTGTAGCAGTCAATGCAAACTTATCGACTTAGGTGCATGGGCAAATGAAGACTATACCTTACCTGCAGAAACCACGCCTTTTTCTGACGAGCTATAATCAACACCTTCTCTTTTAACTAATTTATCATCTTAAGGATGTTTTATATGTCTGCTACTTATCTGATGCCCACTTATAACCGTCAGCCAATCAGCTTTACACGCGGTTCAGGCAGCTGGCTATACACCAAAGATGACACGCCTTATTTAGATGCGCTGACTGGTATTGCCGTATGCGGTCTAGGGCATTGCCACCCGCAAGTGACTGACGCCATTCAGCAGCAAGCAGCGACTTTAGTACATACCAGTAATTTATTCGGTATCGACTGGCAAGAGCGTGCGGGTGAAGTGCTATGTACAGCCGCCCAAATGGACAGTGTGTTCTTTGCCAATAGTGGTGCTGAAGCGAACGAAGCGGCGCTCAAATTGGCGCGTCTATATGCCTATCAGCAAGGTTTTAAACGCCCAAAAGTCATCGTTATGGAGCAGTCATTCCATGGTCGTACCTTATTATCATTGTCAGCCACCGCCAACCCCAAAGCCCGTGAAGGGTTTTACACATTAGATGATGACTTTATCCGTGTACCCTTTGGCGATATTGCCGCGATTAAGCAAGCCGCGCAAGATTATGATGAAATTTGCGCCATCTTTGTAGAGCCTATTCAAGGTGAAGGGGGTTTAAATACTGCTGCTAATGGATTTACGTATCTTGAAGAACTACAAGCAGAGTGTGAAGCCCATAACTGGCTATTTATGCTGGATGAAGTGCAAACAGGTAATGGCCGTACGGGTAAATACTTCGCTTATCAACATAGTAATGCGCGTCCTGATGTATTGACGACGGCTAAGGGCTTGGGTAACGGTTTTCCAGTAGGCGCATGTATGGTACGTGGCCGCGCTAATGGCCTGTTTGGTGCTGGTAGCCATGGCTCTACTTATGGCGGCACGCCGCTAGCCAGTCGTGTGGTACATAGCGTATATGACGTATTGGCTAACAGTGATATCATGACCAATGCCGTGACTGAAGGGCTGTTTATTCGTGAGACGCTGGTCGATACACTAGGACAATATGGCGTCAGCAGTCGTGGTGCAGGTATGATGATTGGTATCGCTTTGCCTGAAGACATGGACTGTAGTCAGTTGGTTGATCGTGCACGTGATGAACAAAAGCTAATCATCAATATCACTGGTGGGCATGTTGTGCGCTTGCTACCGCCGCTTAATATGAGCCGCGATGAGAGCACACAAGTGGCTGAGCGTCTGATTGACTTGCTAAAACCATCATTTTAAATGATTGGTTACATTAAACGCTAATACTAAAAAAGCCTATAGATAATATGTCTATAGGCTTTTTGCTTTTGGAGGCTTTAAATCACTCTCTACGGTGCATTATTCAAACGTCACCTAATTGGCATGAAAGTACTTTTTTAACACCTCTAAACAGCGAGTGATTTTGGCTGGCTGTTGATCACGGTTTAAGGTGACGGCATATAGTACAAAACTTGGTAATTGATAACCGGTCAACACTTCGACCAAGTCACCATTTTCAAGCTCTTTTTTGATGTCCATTTCCATCATTCTAACCAAGCCATGACCTTCTTTTGCCAAGGTGGTCGCCATAAAGACATTATTGGTATAAATGCGTGAATTCATTTTCGTGCGCGTCTTTTTACCCGTTTCTGTCTGGATGAGATCAATTTGATTGGCATCTTTCATGATTTCAATACAAATCAGCTGATGATCAGCCAAATCTTTAGGTGTTTGCAGTTTGGTATGTTGGCGTAGGTACTGCGGTGAAGCAACCAACATTTGGCGCACATCGGTCAATGGATGACTGCTGAGGCTCGAGTCATTAATCGATGGACTCATACGAATCGCAATATCGATCCGCTCATCAATCATGTCAATATAGTGGTTGTCTGCTAAATAAGTAATGCTAAGATCATCATGTGCCGCCATCCACGTAGAAAGTGCTGGCAAAATATGATTAACGCCAAGCTCCGGTGTTGTCGCCACTCGTAAGCTGCCTGCCAACTCATCACGCAACTGATTGACCTTAATCCGCCCTTGTTCAGCAGCACTTACCACATCCTTTGCGGCTTCATAAAAGCTTTCGCCAGCTTCTGTTAAGCTCAGCTTACGAGTTGAGCGGTGTAATAGCACGACGCCCAGCTCATTTTCTAATGAGCGGATTTGCTGACTGACTGCACTGGTTGTAATGCCAAGCTCACGAGCAGAGCCACTAAAAGAGCCATGTCCAACCACACTGGCGAACACAGCCATACCGCGTAAATTATCCAACATATTCTCACCTAAACTTCATTTCAGTTTTTAATATAACTTAACCATTATAACGAATCTTAATTTATCTTATCGTTATTAAATATTTCTCTCTTGTTTAAAAAAGCCCATTTACTCTGCAATAAAAACAAAAATATCAAGGCGATAGTACAACATCGCCTTGATATTTTATATGAAAGTTGTCTTTAATAACTATATAGACTTTTAAATAATTTTAACAACAGTTTTTCTGACTGTTTAATACAACTGAACCTTACCCATTTTTCCTTCACCGCGCTCATTCAAATACTGCATCACAGGCGTAGCAAGCAGTCTTGCTTCTGCAACCGTTTTGGCTTGCACCAAGCGCTTTTGTTGGCGACGCTCAGGCGTCTTATCCTCTGCTTGCATGACGCTGCCATCGATTTGCAAGTCAATTTCTGCTTGGGTGAACTGCTGTTGCAGTTTAGCCGCTAATTGCTGAAAAGTGGTTTGTAAATGCCGACTATCTACACTGGTTATAAATACCGCCTTGCCATCGCATAAGCCCGTCATCATGCCTTGACGCGCAAGTGCCAATTCGTCTTGAGCCAATATCTCCGCTTCACGAGCCGTTTGTAGCCAATAATCCCACTTCTCTGGTGTCCACTCACCTAGCAGTTCTTGCGGTGAGCAACGCAGCAAAGTACGAGGATCATCAAGTTGCGTTGTTAACTGAGAATTATTTGCATCAGGCTCAACAACTGGTTCAGGCTCAACAACTGGTTCAGGCTCAACAACTGGTTCAGTTCAGGCTCAACAACTGGTTCAGGCTCAACAACTGGTTCAGGCTCAACAACTGGTTCAGGCTCAACAACTGGTTCAGGCTCAACAACTGGTTCAGGGTTAGTAACTAATACATCATGATTTTGCTCAGAATTTTGAGCCAAACTTGGCTCAAAATTGTCATAGGTCTCGACTTGCAAATCATCATTATCTCGTGCTTGATAATCAACGCCATAAGACTGTAATGGCGGTGCAGAAGCCGATTGGCTATTTGATGACTTATTCAATGACTGTGTAGAAGGTGTAGATGTCCCATCTTCTATAGCTGGTACTTCAGGTGATACAGAGCCAGCATAAGTATGATTTAATATCTCATCGACTGGCAACGGACGAAATGCCAGCAGGCGTAAAATGCACATTTCCAGCGCTTGCATTGGTGTGCTCGCAAGCTTAACACCTTCACGTGCTTGCACGACAATCTCATAATACAGTTGCAGAACATCTGGACTCATATGCTGCGCAAGCGTGTTAATATCTTGCGCCTGCGCCTCATTCACATTTAATGCCACTTCAGGCAACAGCTGAGTCAACGCCAATTGATGCAGTAATTCAGTAAGACCATCAAACATACTCGTCGCATCAACCATTTGCGCGCGCATTTGTTCTATATGAGCCGCGACAGCAGATTTGTCATGGTTATAGATATCAGTAATTAAACTGACCAGATCAGCCGCATCAATTAAGCCAAGCATGGCGTTTACAGTGACATCGTCGAGCGCACCTTGACCAAAAGCAATGGCCTGATCGGTCAATGACAACGCATCACGTACAGAGCCTTTAGCGGCGCTGGCCAATTGCCAGAGCGCAGGCTGCGTATAATCTACCTGCTCTTGGGTAAGAACATTTGCCAAATGCTCGCTGAGTAGCGTTTGCGGTAGCGGACGTAGTACAAACTGCAAACAGCGCGAAATAATGGTAATCGGCAATTTTTGCGGATCAGTCGTGGCAAGTAAGAATTTTACATGCTCAGGGGGTTCTTCCAAAGTTTTAAGAAGCGCATTAAAACTGTGTGTGGACAACATATGTACTTCATCAATCAGGTATACTTTATAACGCCCCTGACTTGGCGCATACGGTACATTATCCAGCAACTCACGTGTGTCTTCTACTTTGGTACGGGATGCCGCATCAATCTCGATAAGATCGATAAATCGCCCTTGATCGATGGCCACGCAGTTATCACACACACCGCAAGGGGTACTAGTGATACCCGTATCGCAGTTCAAACATTTAGATAGGATACGCGCAATCGTGGTCTTACCCACACCGCGTGTGCCCGTAAAGAGGTAAGCATGATGCAAACGGTTATAATCAATCGCATTAATCAATGCTTGAGAAACATGCGTTTGCCCAATCAACTCGTGAAAGTTTTTGGGACGGTATTTGCGCGCTAAAACTTGATATTGCTGCGTCATAATGAATGCCAATGTAAATAATACAAATATAGATTGAGTGTCAAACCAGTAGGCTATATTAGGTTTAGATTATAACTGCGCTTGAAGTTGTGCTAAACGTTCATATAAGCGCTGAGTATTGGCGTCAATCACTGAGCCTTTTTGATAAAAGGCATCCAAATGCACCTCTGTATTGACGCTATCATCACAAGGTCTAAACTCCACGCCAATCAAAAACAAATCATCCATCACTGGATTTTGCATTTGAGCATTGAGCTCCAACAACAAGTCTTGTTGAGACGTGCGAACCTTATCAGCACTCAGCGAACTATTATCATCTTGCGCATAGAAAACCATCAGATAATGGCGTCCAAACACGTGATAAGAGTGCTCATGACAAACATAACCATTCCAGCGAGAGTCTTGATCCATCGTTTTGTAGGCTAAGATTTTTTCAACCAAACAAGCGTAAGTATACATTGATTCATCGACCAAAATATCAACCGGCTCTTTTGGTAGGGGTTGACCTGCCTCATAATAATTTTTGATCAAACTATTAAACAGCTTGTACCACATCCGAGTATTTTTCTGAATCTCGGCCATGAGTGCTTTGGCAAAGACTGCCTGATCTGGTTCTGTAGCTTTGAGCAAGCGTTGCTCAATCTGATCGATCAACTGATTATCAATCAATTGCTCTTGCACCCTAATCGCTCTTTGATGAAAGTCAGGCGACTGTAAAAACTGGGTAAGTAATGTCGACTCGTCTTGGAATGACTCAAACCCTGTCAGCTGGCTGCGATGAAAGTCTAAAAATGCGGAAAAATCGCTTGGCGTCACCAATTGGCTAATGATATCGACAAAGTTTTGATGGCTAAATACTTGTAGAACACTCTGCTCATCATCCAGATCTAAAACACAGTCTTCAGCAAAAAACTGACTACCATATTCATAATCAACCGTATGCGAGGATGCTTGTGGTTTATCATCTTGATGTGTAACAGACAGTGACGTCAAACCAATGAAATAAACATCCTTACCAGCTGTCGAGGTATTACTTTCTGCCATCGACTTATCGTTTTTTAGATAAAGCTGAGCATGACGCTTGATTAGTTGGTTGACGACTTCTTTTCTCCACTCACGAACTTGAGCACTGTCTACTTTTTGCCTACTCGCTTGCATCACTACATCATTTACGATCAAATAAATGATAGCGCCAGAAAACTCAAAAACGAAATCATAACCTTGAAACTGCTCAGGATTGGTTGTTTTATCTGCTGATAACTCATACAAAGATAAGAAACTTCGTTGAATCATCTGTTGCCAAAGTGAGGGTAACGCGTGCTGAGTATCCATGATGTCCCTATAAATGAGGCCTCATAAAGAATCTGGGACCATTCCATTGAAAGCAAAAGAGCTTTCTTATGTTCAGTTTAGTCCCAGCATGGATTTATGGCAAGTAAACCAGTTCTAGCTTTCTAATTTGCGACGCATATGCGGGAACAAAATCACATCACGAATACTGGCAGAATCGGTAAACAACATCACTAAACGGTCAATACCGATACCTTCGCCTGCGGTTGGTGGTAAGCCATAAGACAACGCTTCGATGTATTCTTCATCAAAATGCATCGCTTCATCATCACCAGCGTCTTTTTCAGCGACTTGTCCACGGAAGCGTTCTGCCTGATCAGCAGGATCATTAAGCTCGCTAAAGCCATTGGCCAGTTCACGACCACCAATGAATAGCTCAAAACGATCGGTGATTTCAGGATTGTCATCACTACGGCGTGCCAGTGGTGACGTTTCCGCTGGATATTCAGTGATGAACGTTGGCTGACGCAATTGATGTTCAGCGGTTTCTTCAAAGATAATAGTCTGTAGTTTGCCAACACCAAACACCTCTTTCACTTGCTGCTTAAGCGTTGTCGAGGCGTACTCTGCCAGATATTCACGGTCATTAATACGTGCCATATCGAAGTTTTCAGCATATTTTGCAATTGCATCAGACATAGACAAACGTATAAATGGCGCTTTTAGACTGATGGCTTCTTCTTGATAAGTAATCTCAGTCGTGCCCAAAATATCCATCGCCAATTCATTAAATAAGCGTTCGGTCAAATCCATCAAGTCATGATAATCAGCATACGCTTGATAAAATTCAATCATGGTAAATTCAGGATTATGGCGAGTTGATACACCTTCGTTACGGAAGCTGCGGTTAATCTCGAACACTCTTTCAAAACCACCAACGACTAAGCGCTTCAAGTAAAGCTCAGGTGCGATACGCAGATATAAAGGCATATCTAGAGCGTTATGATGCGTCACAAATGGACGCGCCACCGCACCACCTGGGATAGGATGCATCATCGGCGTCTCAACTTCCATGAAACGCTCATTTAACATAAACTTGCGAATGCCGCTAATGACTTGACTGCGAATCATAAAGGTATCACGAGTCGTCTCATTGGTCATCAAATCAAGATGACGATTACGATAGCGCGCTTCGACATCAGCTAAACCATGAAACTTGTTTGGCATTGGACGTAGCGCTTTAGTCAATAACTGAAACTCTTCGATATGCACATATAAGTCGCCCTTGCCTGAGCGACCGATATAGCCTGATACGCCAACAATATCACCCAAATCTAGTGATTTAATGGTCGCTAACGTCTCTGGATCCAACTCTTTGCGTGCAACATATAACTGAATGCGACCCGTCATGTCTTGAATAACAATAAAGGCACCACGGTTCAGCATAACGCGACCTGCCACGTTGACCTGTGTTTTTTCGCCATTCGCCGCTTTTTCTTCAATTTCTTGTTTTGAGACGCCGTCAAAAGCAGTTTGCAAATCTTGCGCATAATCAGTACGTTTAAATGTATTTGGATACGGCTGTTTGCCTGAAGCACTGATATCGTCTAGCTTGGCTTGCAGCTGAGCAATTAGCTCGTTAGCGTCTTCTACAACTGGGGTTTGGTCTTGATTCTGATTGTTGTGCTTTGACATAACACTCTCAATATTATTAGGTAATTAAATGGAATAAACGAAAACTGCAAAATTAAATTTATACTTATTATCATGGTCGATAGCCGTAAAAAACAGCTATAAACAAACAGACACTGTCATCTAGACAGTGTCACGCTTTTATGAATTAATGGATTCACGACCAGCTATTGAGCCTCTAGTCATTAATATCCTGATGGTTACTAATCACCACCGCCGATACTGGCCATTAAATCAGCCTGATGCTCACGCAACAGTGCATCAAGAATCTCATCCAAGTCGCCTTCCATAATGGCATCAAGCTTGTATAATGTCAGGTTGATACGGTGATCGGTCATGCGACCTTGTGGGAAATTATAGGTGCGAATGCGTTCTGAGCGATCGCCACTACCGACCAAATCACGGCGTATGGTATCTGCTGCATCAACTTGAGCCTGTACTTTGACTTGCTGAATCTTTGAAATCAACATTTTCATCGCTTGCGCACGGTTTTTGTGCTGGCTACGCTCTTGTTGACACTCTACCACGGTACCCGTTGGAATGTGTGTCAAACGTACTGCTGAGTCAGTGGTGTTAACGTGCTGACCACCGGCACCACTTGAACGGAAGGTATCAAAGCGGATATCAGCTGGATTTAGATCCACTGTATCATCAATCTCAACCTCAGGCATGACCGCAACGGTACAAGCTGACGTATGCACGCGACCTTGGCTTTCGGTTTCAGGTACACGCTGCACACGGTGTACGCCTGATTCAAACTTTAAGCGCCCATACACGCTGTTGCCTGATACGCGAGTGATAATTTCTTTATAACCGCCATGCTCGCCTTCACTTGCAGACAGCACTTCCACTGTCCAGCCTTGTGTCTGCGCGTATTTTTGGTACATTCGAAACAAGTCACCAGAGAAAATCGCGGCTTCATCACCACCTGTACCCGCTCGAATTTCCAAGAAAGCAGGCACTTTATCATTTGGATCTTTTGGTAGCATCATGACATTGAGCGCCTCTTCCATCTCTACGATGGTCTCGCGGGCGTTATCAATCTCTTCTTGCATCATCTCTTTCATGTCAGGATCTGATGCATCAGCCAGCATAGCCTCTGCATCAGCCTGATCCGTTTCTGCACGCACATAGTTCTGCCATAAAGTGGTGATATCCATCAAGTCGCTGTGCTCGACAGACAATTCACGGAATTTATTATTATCGCTGATGATACTAGGATCTGATAATAAGGCGGTGACCTCTTCATAACGGTCTACCATCTGGTCTAAACGCAGGCGTAAGGATTCTTTCATAAAAGGACTTTTAATTGGATGAGAGGAATAAGACCGTGATTATAGCAAATTTTTCAGGGTAAATTAAAACCTCTAAGCATTCTTGTCGATATTCTAAGCATTCTTCCCACTATATTCTCAAATAGCGCCTCATTCCTGAATAATATATTGCTTAAATAATGTAATTAAATGCTCATAACAAAAATAATAGACAAAAAAAATAGCTAAGATTGCTCTTAGCTATTTTTTATTAGGGCGTGTCTTCAGTTTAAAAATGGTGATAAAAGTGAGATAAGTTGCAGTCAAACAAGGAAAATAGCGCAGATAATATCAAGATATTACCTAGTTATTTGACGACGTTTGGCAAAATTTAGCCATTTTTAGCCCATTTAGACAATAATCGATTGAATTGAGGACACGACCTAGTAACAGGTTTTACTTTAAAAATTAAACCTTACGCACCAACACTGAACCGATAGAGTAACCAGCACCAAATGAACAGATAACACCCAAATCACCTGATGCCAGCTCATCTTTATAGCGATGGAAAACAATCATCGGACTGGCTGAACTGGTGTTAGCAAATTCAGCAATGACACTTGGCACAATCGCTTTATCTGCTTCTTTACCAATCACAGTACGTAGGATTAAATCCAACATATTGGCGTTGGCTTGGTGCAGCCACATCATTTTAACATCAGACGTTTCGATATCGTTTTCTTGCAAATGCTCAGTGATGACTTCTGAAACCTTTGGACAGACTTCACGGAACACTTTTCGACCATTTTGTAAGAATAGCTTGTCGGTAACAGGCTCTTTAATGTCTGGATACATATCAGTCTGTGCCGCTAAGAACTCTGAGCGATCCATGAAGCCGTATTCGTTTTTGATATTGGTCGAAAACTGGGTAAATAGCTTAGAGTTAAGAATCTCATAACCTTTTGGCGTATCTAGCTCTTCGACGATAGATGCTGTTGCGACATCGCCAAAGATAAAGTGGCTGTCACGGTTACGCCAGTTTAGATGCGCTGAGGTAATCTCAACGTTGACCACAGCGATGCGCTTAGCCAGACCAGAAACGATAGAGCCGTGTGCTTGCGATAGACCAAAAGTCGCGGCGCTACAAGCAACGTTCATATCATAAGCAAAACCACCAATCATACCGATTGCATTTTGAATCTCGATAGCGACCGCAGGATAAGTACGCTGGAAGTTTGAACAGGCAAGAATGATACCATCTAGGTCATTCGCCTCAAGACCTGCATCTGCTAGCGCGTCTTTCAAAGCCGCAGTACCCATTTCTGCCATGATAGACAGCTCTTCACCTAAATGACGATAAGGAATCACTGGTGCCATGATTTCAGGATCTAAAATACCATCCTTTTCCATCACATAACGTGATTTGATACCAGATACTTTTTCGATAAAGGCCGCTGAAGAAGGCTCTAGGGCAGTCAAAGTTCCTGCTGCTATCTCGTCAGCATGCTTTGCATTATAATTCTCAACATACTTATTAAATGAATCTACTAGCTCTTCATTACTGATGCTATAAGGCGGAATATACAGGCCAGTGCCTGTGATACAAGTCGTCATGATAAGCTTCCTTGTCTACTACTATAGGGCTTGGGATAAGCATAAAAGTGGAAAAATAACAGTCGTTTGATTTCAGTGAATAACTGTAAACTTAAAATCAGAGCCTTTATTATGCCTGAATATAATTATTTTTCTAATACTTTGTTACAAATAATCTGTTTGTTGCGAAAAATAAGCAAAGTCCTGACTTCATTTTGGAGCAGCTACGTTATAATTGGCGCACTTTGCTAGCGACGCGTTCACAGTTCGAGCTCATAAAACTGCGAGACATAAAACCCGCTCATATTTGGGAATACTCATGGTAGAAATTTTTAACTGGTTATTTGGACAATACGCTGACTATCCCACTGTCTTTATTGGTCTGGAATTGATTGCTGTCATATTTGGGGTAGCAAGTGTCTTACTCGCCAGCAGAACCAATATTTTGGTATTTCCGATAGGTCTCGTCAGCACCGCTATATTTGTTTATCTGTTGTGGAAATGGCAGTTATTTGGCGATATGTTTATCAATGCCTACTATACGGTGATGAGTCTATATGGCTGGATCAATTGGACACAGAGTAAGAAAAACACAGCAATCAAAAAACAGCAAGATTATATCAACCCTACTGGTCAGCAGCAAAATGAGTCGTTAGCAAGGACTAACGCCCAGAATGCTATTCAAGTAGAACATCTCGATAAAAAAGATGTGCCAATACTCGCCTTACTAGCCTCGGCGACTATTGCCTTTGTCGCGTTGGTGTATTACTTCAGACCAGTCATCAATAATAACTTTAGTTTTGATGGCGCGGTATTAGGTTTGCATTTATTTACTTGGGTCGATTACACCGATATGCTGACCACCGCGCTGTTTTTGATGGCGATGTGGCTGATGGCGCGGCGCAAAATTGAGCATTGGATACTCTGGATAATCGCCGATGCTATTTCAGTCCCGCTATACTTTTATAAAGGTCTCACTTTTACTGCGCTACAATACGTAGTTTTCACTCTTATCGCAATTTGGGCTTACTATGAATGGCAACGACGTTACCGCTTGCAACCTAAAGCAGCATACGCCTAAATCGGTCATCAATGTTGCTATTCTAGGGGCAGAGAGCACTGGAAAGACCACGCTATGTCGCGACTTGGCAGCACATTTTGGCTGTCCTTGGGTGCCAGAATACATGCGCACCTATCTACAAGCGAAATGGGATAAGGAACACCTCACTTGCACCTGGGAGGATTTACTCCCTATTGCACAAGGTCAAATTGAGTTAGAAAATAAACTCGCTGAACAAGCCGCGCAAAATTCTGATAGCAGCTACTTGTTTTGTGATACCAGTCTGTTTGAGTTAATGGTTTATGCCAACTGGTATTATGGCGATTGCCCTAAAGCGCTCACCAATGCGGCGTTAACGCATCATTACGACTTGATTCTATTAACCGAAGTTGATATTCCGTGGGTCGCCGACGACCTAAGAGATAGCCCACATCAACGTGATGAAATCAGTGCTTATTTTGAAAGTCAGCTGACCCGTCACCAAAAGCCCTTTCATCGCATAGGTGGTGATAGAGATGAGCGGGTACAACAAGTGCTCGAATGGCTTTCTTAAACCCATCCTATACCACGTTATAAATAAATGACCTACAACCTTTAAGAGCATTAAGAGATGTCCATGCTAAAAAATATTGAACGATACCTAGAAAAAACCATCTTTAACAGCCGCTGGATATTAGCGCCTTTTTATTTAGGGCTGGTCTTAGGGATTATTTTATTATTTATAAAATTCATTCAAAAAACAGTCATGATGTTCAATACTGTATTTAGTGCTTCTGTATCAGATGTCATTGTTAATATATTAGTATTGGTCGACCTCTCTTTAGTAGCCAGTTTATTATTAATTATCATATTTAGTGGCTACGAAATATTTGTCTCAAAAATTGACACTGGTGATCACGTTGATCGACCTAGTTGGATGGGCAAAGTAGATTTTTCTGGTTTAAAACTAAAAGTCATCGGTGCCATCGTCGCTATTTCTGCGATTGATCTATTAAAATCGTTTATGGATATTCCTAATGAATTGAGTGAGGGTGAAGCGGACAAACTCATGTGGAAAGTCATCATTCATATGACTTTTGTGTTGTCTGGCTTATTATTTGCTATTATGGATAAAGTGGTTGGTGATACTAAAAAACACTGATGCCAGAAAACACTAAGGCTTATTTTTCCACATACTCTCCATCGTTCTTACATATTTTTTCTTCATCTCTCCTCTATGATCTTCTTTGAACCTACTGACTGTTATATGCACAGTTTTGGACTAAAGATTCATATGAGGAGCTTTCATGCAAAAAACACTATTGACGAAATTGTCCATCATCGCCGGGCTTTGTATTATTTTTGCCATCGGTCTCGGTATGATTGGCTCAGTGATCTACGAACGACAAAATTATGCCGCGTCGGTGGTTAAAGAAATTGCCCAGCAGCACGTCAATCCGCAAGAAGTCATCACCCCATTTATTATCATCCCTACCACAATTACACCTGAATGTCAGATTACAGCACCTGAAACAACCAGTAAATGTGCACCATCCTATTCAAAAAATGAAATTGTCTTTGCCAGTCAGACCCAAGCCATACAAGATCTTGAAGTCAGCACTGATACCTACAAACGTGGCATCTATCATGCGATCAGTTATGATGGTGCGTTGACATTTGATCAACGCTATACATTTGATCAAGCCATCAGCAGCTTATATGACACTACGAGCAAAACTAGTGACGCACAAGGTTCTGTCAGTACACCCGCCAATAAAAATAACACCCAGCCTGAAAAAGCCATCATCCACTGGAATGCAGCAAAATTGATTATTCCAGTATCAGATCTGCGCGGCGTGGCGACGCTACCAACGGTGACCATTGATAAAAAACCGATAAAAGCGACCTACCCTCAGACAGCGCTGCTGAAAAATCTGACCTATGTAGAAGTAGCTATTCCGCAAAATATATTACAGCATTCAGTAAAAAATATAACGAGCCAGCAGAATGGCAATAACACCCTTGCTACGAACGGTGCTAGCGAGTCATTAACCAGTACAGAAATCGTCATTGACTTACCGTTAGCTGGTATTAGCAATGTAAACACTGTGCCGACTGGACAAAACTTTAACTTAACGATGCGCAGTAATTGGCATGCGCCAAACTTTATTGGTAAGGCGCTCCCCAATGCCAAGAAACTTACCGCTAAAGGTTTTGAAGCCAGTTGGCAAAATCAGTATTTAACAATAGCCAACAATCAAGATTTGTCGCAGTGTGTCAGCAGCGCTAACAACCGATGTGTCGTCACCAGTCAAGCCACTCTTGATAACAACAGCCAGTCAATGGCTTCTGATGATGCGCTTATAGCAATGGAAGGCGCTGCTACAGCAGAAGCTACTGCCATACCTGATAGCTATCGAAAGGTGCGCCTAAACAGCTTTGGTGTGAGTTTTGCTGAGCCTAATGATGTGTATTTACAAACTGAACGAACGATGAAATATGCCTTATTATTAATCTTAGTATCATTCGGCACTTTCTTCTTATTTGAAGTAATTAAATCCAGCCGTATTCACCCTATTCAATATCTGTTGGTCGGTTGTGCGCTGTTTGTGTTTTATGTCTTACTATTACCACTTGCTGAGCAAATTGTCTTTTGGAAAGCGTATGCCATTGCTGCCAGCGCCTGTGTTGGACTCATTGGTTGGTATACTTATTATGTACTGGGCGGCGTCAAGCGAGCGGCGATTTTTACTGTCACACTGGCAGGATTGTATGCGGCGTTTTTCGGTATATTAACCACCGAAGATATGAATTTATTGCTTGGTGCTGTCTTCTGTTTTGTGCTACTCGCTTGCGTGATGGTCATGACCCGTAAAATTGATTGGTACAAAATTGCCTAACTCAGATAGGGCATGTTAAAAGCGTTTAGTCTAGGGCTGTCTTACGTTGGTATCATTGGCTATTATTAAGCCTGCTAACATAAGACCGCTCGATCTACTCATAGATAATTCAATATAGCAATCATCTCATTTATTATCATCTAATGATCTCACTATTCAAGGCCTTCGCCCAGTCTCGACATCCATTCTCACAGCGTTCACAGAGCTGATTGGGGTCAAATATATGATCAACATAGCCGCAATGCATACATGCGTAATATGTTTCTGACTCTATCTCTTCGACAGGTTGATACTGCTTAGGGAAAAGCGGCATACCATAGCCAGTGTTTTCAGGCGGATATAACAATATACTAAAATTACCGTCTGTCTCTAACAAGCCTGTACGCACTTGACCCAAATGCTCAACCCCTTGTTGGCGCATTTCAGTAAAAAACTCATCATGAGACATTTTACCCTTTTTAATCTTATCAAGTACCAGCATCCCATCTTCTACAATATAGAGCGACTTCCCTTCTAACAGATCTTCAAAAGGTTGGAATTCCATCATGATCCACGTGCACAATCGATAAAGCAGGATAACGGCGCTCATGACCAGCACCGCCTGAATAATCGGCAAATCCTCGTTAAACATAGGGTCACCTGCGATAGAACCCAATGATAAAATAATGGTCAACTCAAAGATTGACAGCTGACGGACGCCGCGTTTGCCCGTCAAACGCAAAAACGAAATAATCAGTACAAACATGACGCTGACACGCACCAATATCTCAAGCGCAAATGCCCAAGTGGTGTCATGAATAAAGATACTTGCCCAATCCATATTACTTTTTCCTATCTATTGTTTTTATTTAATTTACGACAATTCATTTAAGCAATCGTTCTGAGTATGCGCTTGACCCACATCACATCACTTTTGTAGTCAGCCTTTATTGTTAATTCAACTATCATCAGTCCAATTTAAAAAATACTTTTGCCTGCGAGTGCAATAAAATATGATCTGTTGTGAGAAATCTCCCAATTGACAACTAGCAACGGGGTTTTCGCACTTCAGCCAGTATTTCTGCTGGTAAAAAATCGGTTACAACAACATCCCTAAAAGTCGAATTTGCCTATTTTATTTAAAAACCAACTTCTTTATTGTAGGAATTATTTTTGAAAGCCACCTTGTACACCGTTATTGCATTAATCGCCTTTGCTGCAAACTCTCTCTTTTGCCGGATGGCGTTAGCAGAGGGTCATATAGATGCTTGGAGCTTTACCATTTTGCGCCTGCTGAGCGCTGCTGTCTGCCTAGGTATTATCATGACCATTCATGCTTATCGGTTACGACAGCACGCGCGAGAGTCTGACAGTATTGCTCACGCTGCTATTTTAAACGATAAAGGTAGCTGGTTAAGTAGCGTGAGCTTAGTGATTTATGCGCTATGCTTTTCGATTGCTTATGTAGAGTTGGATACTGGTACAGGAGCGCTGATTCTATTTTCAGCGGTTCAGCTGACGATGATTGGTTGGGGCATCTATAAGAAAGAGCAATTGAGCGGCTTACAATGGCTGGCATTTATCGTAGCGGTAGCAGGGTTTGTCTATTTGATGCTACCGTCAGCAGCGGTGCCTTCGTTATTAGCGGCGGTGCTTATGGCAATCAGTGGTGCTGCTTGGGGCATATATAGCATACGCGGCAAATCATGCGTGTCACCGCTGCGAGCCACAGGTTTTAATTTCATTCGGAGTCTGATAGCAGCGCCCATACTGTTAGTGATAAGCATGACTTATCTAGAAAATATAGGCTTGGAAAACATCAATCTAGGTGATATTACTATTAAGGGAGTACTTTTGGCCTGTGCATCAGGAGCGATCGCATCTGGTATGGGCTACAGTATCTGGTATATGGCCATGCCTTTGTTAAAAAACACTCAAGCAGCAGTTGTACAATTGTGTGTACCTATACTGGCTGCGATATTAGGCGTGGTGTTTTTATCTGAGCAATTGACCATGCCATTCGTTATAGCAAGCTCAGTTATCTTGGGTGCAGTACTGGTATTTATTTTAAATAGAGAAAAAGCCCCTTCGTGAAATATCCTCATTCGTTATTCAAAATTAATAGGCTAATAAAGACTAAAATGCTTAGTGATAAAAAAGACAGATAAGATTACTACCATAGCCCTCAAACACAACATGAAGTTACATTCTCTACGGTATCATGTTGCTTGAAGTAACAACCTACTTTTACCGATACTTTTGAGGCATATTATGAAAAAATTATTAGCCGTAGCACCTTTTGCTCTATTATTGTCTGCCTGCGCCACTAATGCACCAACTACTACGACCCCAGAGACTAATACTCAGCCAGTCGTCCAATCATTCACTTGTGAAGACAACGGTCAACTCACTGCTGCTTACACTGCAAATGGTCAAACTGCTAACCTAAACGTGACCTTGCCTAAAGTTGGCTTAACCAATGCAAAAATCACTATGGAGCAAGCGGTATCAGGTTCTGGCGCTCGTTATGTCAATAATGTTAACCCTAAAACCACTTACGATTGGCACACCAAAGCGGATTACGGCATCATGACCATCAAATCAGACAATGGTCAACAATACCAAGTGAACTGCCAACTATAGTAACCCTACAAACAAGCGTAAATAATACGTGGTGGTTATTTGAATAAAACCCATGTTTTTATTCAAATCTATTGAAAACGAAAGAGCCAGTAGTCAAACTACTGGCTCTTTTTTGTACTTAACTTTTTATACTTGATAATTTGATCTTAATGATCAACGTTGAATCACTCAATAAAAAACTGCCTGAATACTTTATGTACCCAAGCAGTTGAAAGTCATATCGTTTTTATATTTGTTTATAGTTATTAGAGCAGCTGTTGAATCAGTTGTTAGGTATTAACTACTGCTGACCGTTAAACCACGGTCACATGCAAACGTACATCGACATTACCGCGAGTAGCATTAGAGTATGGGCAAACTTGGTGAGCTGTTTCGACCAGTATCTGCGCTTGAGCCTCATCAATGCCCGACACTTCAACATACAAATCTATATCCAGGTTATAGCTACCATCGGCTTTCATACCAATACCCACTTGGGTCGAGGTTTTTGAGGCAGTGATTGGCAGTTTCATTTGCTGGGCGGTCAGATTTAAAGCACTATCAAAACAAGCCGCATAACCCATTGCAAAAAGCTGCTCTGGATTGACACCTTCCTTGTCTGTTTCTTGAAAAGAGACCAGATCAAAACCTAGCGAACCATCGTCAAGACCTGTATGACCAGAACGACCACCCGTTGCCGTTGCTCGCGTTTTATAGAAAATCTTCATCATATACTCCTTATGGATTGGCATGTTATTGGTATTGTGCAAAACGCTGCAAATCAATCTTGCTGTGTTTTGATGCCATCATTATAGAAGTGAGCAGGCTAATCTGGTAGAGCATTACTCCAGAATTCTTGCCTAATACTATAAATATTTATATCATTAGGCAAATTATAAAGTAAGCATAAATCATGAAAACAAAAACGGTAGAGCAGCTACTTAGTATATTACCCAAAAACCAAACCATCGAATCAGACATTTCAGGCTTGTTTTTTTATTGTGCCGACAGACCAAGAAAGACGGTCAGCTATATCCAAGAACCTAGCATATGTATCGTCTTACAAGGCACGCGTGAAATTTACTTAGGTACAGATTGCCAGAAATTTGATGACAGTAGTCTGATGTTCTGCCCTGTCAATATTCCTATAAGCATGCATATCAAACACGCCACTGTAGAGAAGCCTATCATCGTATTGTCTATGAAATTAAATCTGGCGCTCATTCGTGAGGTCATGGCACAAATACCACCTCAGAAAAATGCCGATTATGAGCATCAAGGTATAAAATGGCCGTTAGAAGACACTATATTAACCGCATTCGAGCGGCTGGTAGACTTGCTTAATTATCCAAGTGACATAGATTTTTTATCACCTTTAATCCAGCAAGAAATTTATTATCGGCTGCTCTCAGCACAGCAAGGTCATAAGCTTCGGCAACTGGTGGTTAATGGCAGTCACACCCACCGTATTGCCCAAGCTACCGATTGGCTAAAAGCGCATTTAGAAGAGCCCGTCATCATAGAAGATTTGGCCAGTCGATGCGGTATGAGTGTGTCGGGATTTCATCAACATTTTAAAGAAATCACTCAACTAAGCCCGCTTCAATATCAAAAAAGCCTACGATTGATGAAAGCGCGGCAGCTGATTCAACTCGGCGAGGCACAAGTATCGCAAATCGCCATGCAAGTAGGCTATGAAAGTCCCAGCCAATTTAGCCGTGAATATAAGCGGTTATTTGGAGTAAATCCAAGCAGTGAGTTAAATGTCTAACATGATGCTTCTACCATAATGCCCCTACTATAATGGTTTCTGACTAAAGCCATTCCTCTGCGCCTTGACAGCTTCATAAGCAACTGCGTACACAATGTAATTATCTGTTTAGCAGATTCCTACACCCTCCCTCTTTCCATCCGAACAAACGACGAAATATCTTACTCAAGAAAAAAACAGTTGACTTGATCTATATATTCATATTATAACATATATAATATATTCACAATTTTGCAACTATTATAATAATTTTTCTACGTGTAATCGTCAGAATATTTCGGGAGGCACTAACATGATTCGTTTAAGCTATACTCTCAAATGCTGGGCATTGGGTGTCACTTATTTTTTGGTATTTTATTTTATGGTGGTCATGAGCGACCCTGGTTTTAGCAAGTATATTTATATGCTGGCACTAAGCACCTTGTTATTCCCCGTAGCTAAGCGTTCAGTAGATGTTATGACGGACTTTTTTACACCAAACACGGTATTATTTAATGGATTATTGCCCTCATTATTGATCAACGTGGTGATTTGGATACTCACGCCATTTATTGTAGCACTGACCGTTATAGCATTCGTGCTTTATAGTATGGGTGTGCTGACAGAAAAGATCAGCCACTAATTTTACTCAGATGCTAAATTTTAGAGCAAAGGTCCCATGACGCTACCTTTGCTTTTTTGCTTCATAAAAGATTTATCCGTCGCAAAAAAAACAATGATACTTAAAAAAAAGGCTGGGTTAGCAATTGCTAACCCAGCCTTTTTGTCGATGGTGAGTGAAGGTTAATTACTTAAAATCAGTAGGATATCCATACGATAACCTACTCTATCAAAGCTACGCGCAAATCTCACGAATAGTTAGTTGATTTTGATATTTGCCTAGAGGCCCATATTGACCGATGGGGCTAATGTTACCAATGACGCAAGTTTCGAAATATTTGTAATAGCCTTTTTGATTGAGACTTTTTGAATCTTTAATTAATAATTGCTTTGGGTCTGACACATAGTAAATAATGTTATCAGAAACGAACTCATGAATCTCAAAGCTTCTTTTAAAACTGCCGCGTAACTGCACTTCTTTTTCTACGCTTGTTGGCGCAAATCCCTTCACATTTTTATTATTACTGGCTTGTGTTTCAGCACAGCCCGTACTCATAAATATAGTTGATGCAAATGCTAGGGCGTGTCCCTAATTCAGTTTGCAATGAATCATAGTACAAGCTAGATACAGCATAGACTTATAATTACGAGCCAATTTTTCGTATCTAGT
>LIQB01000008.1 GCA_001411745.2 Psychrobacter glacincola | reverse complement strand
CACCACCTGATCCCTTCCCGAACTCAGAAGTGAAACATCATTGCGCCAATGGTAGTGTGGGTTCGCCCATGTGAGAGTAGGTCATCGTCAGCTCTCTATCCTGAAACATCCCCCGACTAGTTATCTAGGCGGGGGTTTTTCTTTGGCCGTGAGTTTTTATGTTACTTATCCTTGTTATATAATTTTTAAACCTTTAGTATTTCGATGCTCAATATGACAAGGAATAATTTGCTATGTTTTTAGATTGTTCAACATTCGACACAGCATTATCTTCTATATGTGAAATATTTGATGTAAGAGAAGATATAGTTTTAACAGCTCTCTCTAAGGCTATAAATGACGAAGAAAAAGATATTGGAGTAATTCTAGATGATATTTATTTTTCAGTAATAAATGAGATAGGATTACCGAACAATACTTTAGAAGTTTTGTGGTTTCATGGTACACGTGTAAGAGATATAAATTCATTTTATGAATGTGGAATACTAACTAAAAAAGAAATATATCCCAAACTTTATTTACTGCTAAAGTCTCTATCAGATGGCCTTGAGACTTCAGGAAATTATATTAATGATAGTTCTGTATCTGCTAAATTTAATATAAACGATGAAGGTCCTTATGATTAGATGTTTAGCAATAGAAGCTCCTAATTCATATCATAATTATACCAAAGCACCTGAGTTAGTTGAGGACATTGCAGGTAGTCTACTTGGAGAAAACTATCACCAATTAGTTTCACGTTTTCAAGAAAGTACGATTCCTTGCTTAGTTTCATTTACTGCTAAACCAATAGGTAGTGAACTTTCAAGAACATTATTTTTTTTGAAGTTGATTCAAGATGGTAAAAGCGAAATTGAAGCTGGCTCAATTGTAAATATATTTCTAGATTCATGCGGAAAGTCAATAACAGTAGATAGGATTGTAAACATTGAAAAGTTGTGAAAAATGAATAATAACTTCATTCAATGACTTGTACTAGAACCTGCAGTCATATTATTCAGTCGTCTACTAAAACAACTCCCCAATCTCAACCACATCTTCAAAATCAAACCCCAACTGCTCGCCCTTACGCTGTCTCATTTGCTCTATACGCAGCTTACGTCCTGCGATAAGCCTTAGCACCTCGCGTTGCTGCTCTGTCGTCATATCATGCCATCGCTGGCGCTCCGTTCGACTGCGCAGGCAACCAAAGCAATAGCCTTTTTTATTGCTTTGGCAAAGACCAATGCATGGATTGGCAATCTCAAACAGCTCAAACTGTTGGTTCATGGCGACTCCATGGCTATTATCGTCATTCCTTTGACTTGCATAAAACTATTATGGCAACATTATTATGTCGCAAATACTGACTAATGGTGTGCCGTTTTATTGTTATTATTTTTGTTTGGCGGGTGCTATGCTTAGCGTCACTAGCCTATATAAGATAATCATAACAAAATTAATAAGTGAGATGATACGTGAACTTGATTTATATCCATGGACTGGACAGTGATGCGAACTCTACCAAAGGGGTATTGCTAGAAAAATACTGCCAGCATCATCATCCTGATATCAATGTACTGCGTCCCGATTTGAATAAATCGCCACAAGACGTGTTCGATAAACTGATGAGTCTAGTTGAGGAATGGGGCAGCGACTCAAAAGTTGTATTCGTTGGTAGCTCATTGGGTGGTTATTTTTCTACCTTGGTGAGCAATCATACAGGCTGTGCGGCTTTACTATTAAATCCTAGTACTCAGCCACATGTGACATTACAGCGCTTTGCTCATGACTTACTGCTAAATAACGATAGTGATGAAGGTCAAGGCGAAGATGAATTACCAAAGAATCAAATTCTCTATACGACCACTGGCGGTTGGGATATTACTTCTGCGGATTTGCAATGGTTTGCAGATCATCAGTTATCAGAAGTTCATTATCCTAAAAAAATTGCTGTATTTATCAAAGAAGGCGATGAGTTATTAAATCCTGAATTGTCTAAAGCCTTTTATCAACAGCAAGGGAGTACGGTTATTTTACAAGCGGGTGGCGATCATCGGTTTAGTGACTTTGGTGAGCAGTTGCCGATGGTGATAAATATGCTACAAGATTTAGTACGAGTCTAAACAGGCGACATTATATGACGTGAGCGATGGACTATTAACCTTAACGTCGCTATTTTTGGTTATAATGGTTGAATAGAATTAATCAGACATGAATCGTTAAGGATGCATTTGTGAGTCAATATAATGCGCAATCGTTAGAAGTTTTAGAAGGACTTGAGCCAGTACGTCGTCGCCCAGGTATGTATACCGATACCACCCGCCCGAACCATCTGGCGCAAGAGGTCATTGATAACTCCGTCGATGAAGCGTTGGCGGGTTATGCGAAAACCATCAAGGTGCAACTGCATAGTGATGGCTCATTGTCAGTTGAGGATGATGGGCGCGGTATGCCGACTGATATTCATCCTGAGTTTAATCAGTCAGGGATTGAGCTGATTTTAACTCGTTTGCATGCTGGTGGGAAGTTTTCGACTTCTAATTATGAAGTGTCAGGCGGTCTGCATGGTGTGGGTATCTCTGTCGTCAATGCGCTATCAACGCGCGTTGAGGTGACGGTATGGCGTGATAGTACACAGTTTGATATGGCGTTTGAAAATGGCGCACCAGTTACGCCGTTGACTGAAGCAGTCAGCTCAAACAAACGCAAACGTGGTACCAGAGTGCATTTTTGGGCAGATGGTCGCTTTTTTGATACGCCTAAATTTAATGTCAAGCAGCTCAAGCACAATCTAAAAGCCAAAGCGGTGCTAGCAGCTGGGCTGACGATTGAATTTGTTGATGATATTAATAATGAAAAGGTGGTTTGGCAGTTTACTGACGGAGTGGTCGAATATCTAAGCGAACAGTTGGATGGTTTAGAAACCTTACCTGAAGCACCGTTCTATTACAATTACGATGCAAAAGCGGGCGAACGTGCTGCTATTACCTTTGCCTTGTCTTGGTTGCCTGATGGTGGCACGCCAATTCAAGAGAGCTACGTCAACCTGATTCCGACCGCGCAAGGTGGTACGCACGTCAATGGTCTGCGCACTGGTATCTTAGAGGCTTTGCGTGAGTTTTGCGATATTCATAATTTGCTACCACGGAGTGTCAAGCTAACGGCAGAAGATGTCTGGGATGGGGTGAACTATATTCTATCGCTTAAATTTTCTGAACCGCAATTTTCTGGACAGACCAAAGAGCGTTTATCTAGCCGCGAAGCTGCTGGGGCAGTACAGACATTGGCAAAAGATGCCTTTAGTCTGTGGTTAAACCAGCATACTGATATGGGTACTCAAATCGCAGAGCTGGCAATTAATAAAGCAGGACGTCGTCTCAAGTCTGCCAAAAAAGTCGCCCGTAAGAAAATCACGCAAGGTCCTGCATTGCCGGGTAAGTTGGCAGACTGTCGTGGTGATTTGCGTGATGGTGCTGAGCTGTTTTTAGTAGAAGGGGATTCTGCGGGTGGTAGCGCCAAGCAAGCACGTGACCGTCATTATCAGGCGATTTTACCGCTGCGTGGTAAGATTTTAAATACGTGGGAAGTGTCTTCTGATACGGTGTTATCGAGCCAAGAGATTCATGATATCGCTATTGCTATCGGTGTCGATCCGGCATCTGACGATTTGTCTGAGCTGCGGTATGACAAGGTATGTATCTTAGCGGATGCGGATTCTGATGGTCTGCATATCGCCACGCTCATCTGCGCTTTATTTGTGAAGCATTTCCCTGCGCTAGTGGATGCGGGTCATTTATTTGTCGCCATGCCGCCGTTATATCGAGTAGACGTGGGCAAAGAGGTGCATTATGCGTTAGATGAGCCTGAGCTTCAGCATATTTTGGCCAATGTGCCGGGCAATAAAAAAGCGCAGATTACCCGTTTTAAAGGCTTGGGTGAAATGAGTGCAGAGCAGTTACGTGAGACGACCATGAACCGTGATACTCGGCGTTTAGTTCAGCTAGATATGGATGACATGGTGTTGACTAATAGCGTGATGGATATGCTGTTGGCTAAAAAACGTGCTGCTGATCGCAAGGTTTGGCTTGAGAATAAAGGCAATTTGGCTGACATATCCTAATGGGCTTGATGGGTATGTCCGTCAATAGCTATATATTTATATAAGTTTATAAACCGGTAAGCTGACAAGCAATAAAAGCCTATAAAATTCAATTTAGTTGTATAAGCTTAATGTTATTATGTAGGTATCTTTTATTATGTGGTGCCGTCATGACATCAAAGTTATTTAATCGCTCAAAAGCTGCTGCTTCTCAGTCTGTAAACTCTAAAATATTGCCCAAGCTTAGTAGAAAGCAGCTGGGTAGTTTAGTTCCGAAACGCGGTAATAAAATTGCGCCAGTGATTGCCTCAGCTATGCTAAAAGCTGCGGGTTGGCGTACAGTTGGAGAGATTCCAAATATTTCACAAGCCGTGGTTTTAGCGCTGCCGCATACTTCGAATATCGACGGGGTTTATGCGATACCAAGTTTATTCGCCCTAGATTTAAAAATCAGTATTATGGGTAAGCATACGTTATTTAAAGTGCCAATATTTGCTCAGCTATTAAGCTGGATAGGGGTGATTCCCATTGATCGTAGTGATAAAGGCTCAGTGCTGCAAGCAAGTATTGATAAGTTCAAAACCGGTAAGCCACTATTTTTGGGTTTAGCACCAGAAGGCACGCGTCAATATACTGAAACTTGGAAATCAGGCTTCTATTATTTAGCAGTGGGCGCTGGTGTACCTATTTTGCCGGTAGCGATGGATTACAAAACTAAAGAGATACGCTTTATGTCGTTGGTTTATCCTAGTGGTGATATCGAAGCGGATTTACCAAAAATTTATGCTCAGTATAAAGGGGTGATACCAAGACATCCTGAGCGCTTATCTCAACCATTACAAGATATCAATCATTCAGCTGAATAAAGTTTTTAAATGAGTTATGAGTATCTGTATTATATTAAGACCCCCTGACTGATTAATGTCAGGGGGTCTTTTGTTTGCGGTGATGAGTTTTAAGAATGGCTAAAAAACTAAGCATTGAGTTAGCTATTAAACGTACTCACCCCGCCATCGACAGGTAAATTCATACCAGTAATGATGGCAGCGTCATCACTGGCTAAAAACATCACAGCGGCGGTTACATCAAACGGTGTCGCTGTCTTCCCTAGTGGAGAGTGGGTAATAAATGGATTTGGGCTGATATCTGTTGTGACCAATCCAGCAGATACGGCATTAATACGTACATTATTTGGTATATTCTCTAATGCCAGCTTCTTTGTAATATCAGTTAAATTCTTTTGCTTAGCTTTATAGGTTTCCATATTCCAGTCTGCTGATATCTCCGTTAGCGTTGATACATTAACGATATTGCCTTGTGTTTTTATCAGTTCTGGAATAACTGACTGATGAATGCCGACCGCAGTATCTATATTGACCATCACATCAATATGTTTATATTTATCGCGTACATGCTCTATCAATCTTGCCGTTTGGGTCAGATCATTAATGTCACTGGTCACGGTAAGGTGGTTACCTGTATTGATCCATGTATGATCCTGTGGCAGATCCTCGTAGATGTATTCTAAAATATCGTTATTAATACCAACGATTATACAATTCGCCCCTTCCTGTGCAAATCTAAGCGCCGTTGCACGACCAATATCAGAATCTGCACCTGTTATAATGACAGTTTTTTCTTTAAAGCGCTTCATAACGTTCAATCCTTTTTATTATATGATGGTCATTAAATAGTTTTAATAAATGACTCTAAAAAATGTCTCTAAAAAATGTAATCAAAGGCAGCCCATAAGCGATAAGTTTGACTGCAAATCATGCTACTTTGCTATTATCATAACAACTCATTGCCCTGAAAGCGACTGCATTTAATAAGGCTTATTTTGTTAAGTTTTTCGTCGGTAGCCTGTCGTTATAGCAAAAACATTTGCGAATATTCAACATGCTCTAGTGTTATGCTCATCAATAGCAACTTACTATACAACGCGTCCATTCGATAATAAAAGGTTAACACTGTGTCTGACTCATCTATTACCCTATCTGATAATGATTGCCTTGTTAATGAGTTGACCTGCTATTTGCAGAAAGAGGCTGTAGATATTGCTTTGGCCAATATGCAGCATCTTGAGCATAAATATGACGCGTGTTACCGTGCTCAGCAATATCACTATCAATTGCCACTAGGTAACCTATCATTACTTGAGCTCATATTATATTTGCCTGCTAAAAGTAGTCTGGTCGATATTAAAGCTGCGCGTATGGCGGTAGTAAAGGCCGCGCTCATATGGCACAAGACATATCTTGCTCAGCATAAAAATAACGACAACATTAGCCATAATATTTTAGTTTTTGATATTCAGCTCACCGATAAAGCTGAAGAAATCAATAAAATTAAGATAAATAACCAGCAACGACAATCCCTAAAACGGCTCATTCATGGCTTTGGTGTCCGCTATTTTATGGAAGATTTGGTGGTGGATATGAGCGACAGTATGCAGCAGCTACAAGTTTTTAGCTGGCATGACTGGCAGGCGATATTAGCAAGCCTACAAGCACCATGCGAGTTATGGCGATTTTTGCATTATCGTTTAGGGCAATTACAGTATTCAGCCAGTAATCATGTCATTAGCTTTGAATCAGAAGCAGATCTAGTCACTCAGTTTTTACATAGCCCTACTTTATTTAGGGACGCTATCGCAGTAGATAATGCACTCATCAAGTACGAGGTGCAAGATGAGCCCAATCCTGCATTAGTCGCTATGACACTTGCCTACAAAAACAAAAGCACGACTGCGCACATGTATCATCAGCATATGGCGCAAGCGGCAGCTCTGTGGTCGCAGCTAAGCATCCAAATGATAGAGATGCTCGATGCAGAAGTACTAGACAATGCTGATAAAGAGACGCTAGGAATAAAACGCTGTCATTGGCAACAGCAGCTATTGGACGAGTCTTTATTTTCGCGCCATGAGCTGGTTCGAACTCTATATCGACATCCTAAACAAGCACATGGTCTGCAAAAAGAAGGTTATGTCGTCCATCAGCACTCTTATGAGAGCTTGGGACGGCATTATGTATTGATCTTCTATGGACAAGATGTTGAGAGCCAGCACAGTAAACAGGCTATTCAGCCAAACTTAGCAAAGATTGCACAGGATGTGGCGAGCCGCCTGCCAATAGCCGAGCTGCATCATGTGATTGTATTGGGCATTGATTTTATTGACGAGTCTAATGACACCTTCATTGATATCGACTTATGGATTCAACCCGTTGATCCGATGACCCAACGTGAACGGCAGCTGACCAAGCAATTACAGCGCTTAAAACAACAGTATAAAAAGCAAACGACAAATAACTTATCAGCAAGTAACAATGAGTCAATGCGAATGCAATTAAATTTGAATATACCTGCACGAAAGACCAAATCCTGAATATGATTTTGCAGCGATGTTTTGTAGCGAGATTTTCATAGAAACTAAATTTACGCCATAAAAAAAGACAGCCTAGGCTGTCTTTTTTTCAAATTAAATCGTTAACGATGACTTATTTTAAGTCGTTATTATCAATATCAGTGAAGCCTTTATTAGTTGACGCTAGATTTGAACCAGTGTCGATATCGTCATCACTTGTTTCAACATGAGTGATATCTACATGACCCGTACCAAGATTGTTGGTATCGACAGTGCTAGTAGGTAAGTCACTAGTCATTGTACCTGAAGCAGCAGGAGTGTTCTCTCGAACTGAGTCAGCAACTTTTTCTTGTGTACTTGAGCTAGTATGAAGAGCAGATTTCGCTTTAGCTTCTTCACGTTCTTTGTCCATTTTATCCTGCATTTTACGTAGGAAACGTGCAGCGGCTTCTTGACCACCAAGACCAAATGAAAGGGCAAAGGCTACCGCTACGGCACCTAGTGTTAGACCAAAGGCTAGGTTAACGATAGAATCAGCAATACCCATCGCTTTTAAACCCATGGCAAGTACTAAACCCATAATTAGTACACGGACGATGTTTGCTAAGAATTGTGAGCCTTGCTCAGAACGCTCAACCACACCTGCAATGATATTGGCAAGCCAAAAGCCAATAAATAGGATAATTGCGCCCAAGATAATGTTGGCACCAAACGCAATAAACATGGCGATAATAGCTGAGATAGGCTCAAAACCTAGTAAGTCAGCGGCGGCAATTGAGGCAAATAACATCGCAAAGAAGATAATCGCATAACCAACAAGGTCCGAGATTCTCTTATCACCCATGGTTTCTTGTAAACCAACTTTCGCAGGCAATTGGTTAATCTCAGTGTTTTCGATCAAACCTTTGATGATATTGGCAACCATACGTACCACATAGAAGGTCACGACTAAAATCGCAACCGCCATAAAGATATTTGGCAATGCTTCCATGATTTTGTTCAGCATGTTTGTCGCAGGACGAGCAATCACTTCAATTTTTAATGCGTTTAATGCAGCAATAATAGTTGGAATGATCACTACTAAAAATGCCAATGAACCAGCGATATTAGGCAAGCTGTTTTTTTCGCTTAAGCCTGCTTTTGTAGCCAATTCTTGAACGTTAAAAGTAGACACAAGGTTGGTCACAATGCCGCGTACCACTTTGGCAATGATATAACCGACGACAAAGACGACACCAGCAATGAGGATGTTAGGGATAAAGCTAAAGATTTTATCAACCATATTCGTCAATGGAGCAAATAAACCATCAAGCTCTAATTTACCCAATACCATCGTCAAAACAACCAATAAGATGAACCAATAAACCATATCGGCAATCGTGCTGCTCATCGGTTTTACACCAGCCTGAGCACTTAAACGCTCATCCATTGACGTTTTCGCCAATGCCGCGTTGATAGCTGTACGTGCAACAGTAGCCAAGACCCAACCAATAATACCCACAGCGATAGCGCCGATAAGATTAGGAATAAATGCTAGGACCTGATTGACCATATTTGCAAACGGTGTCGAGATTGAGTTCAAATTCAATTGATTCAGCGCCCCAGAAATCGCGATGATAAAGATGAACCAAAATACAATCTTTGAGATAATACCTTCTAAATCGTAGGTCTTACCCGTTGAAGAGTTCATGCGTTGGTTCAGATTGACTCTAGATAATACATTACGAACCAGTGCTGCGATACCCAGTGCCACTAGCCAACCAATAATAAATATTAAAATAGCACCAATAATAGAGCCGATCGGCCCACCAAGATAACCGTTAAAAGATGTGTACATTGGATTCATCTTATCCTCCTTTAATCATCATACGAAAGCCACTCAACAATATCATTAGTACAGCTATTGTTGAGCGAAACCAATACATAGATGGTTATAATTAATAGTATTTTTAAGGTAAGTTATGCGGTGATATTATAATTTTTGAGTAGGTAACCTTATCAAAAAACGTTGGTTTCCCTCGTGTTAATTGTTCTACTACCAATGTTAATCATCCATGATAAAGACGTACACTCGGTTACTTATCACCTTAACTAATTTAGCTTAGCTGATGTATTAGTGGATTTAAAGATAGAAAGCTTAACGTGTTACTGTATTTGTGTGATAACTTGTTATTATGATGAGAAATATTAACATAGACTGTACATTCGCCCGATAATTTGACGGCAAACATGGTTCCTAAAACTAAGATTTGTTATTATAGGAACATGTGACATCTCGCCACTATCCTTACAATTTGAGAGTACTTTATGAAAAAAATCACTACTTTAAGCGTTGGTGCACTTGCTAGTGCTATGTTGTTAGTAACAGGCTGTAGCACAAATAACGGTAACCAAGAGACCGCTGCTAAAAGCGTTTCAATCACCGAGCAAAGCTCAGCAAATGAAAAAGTAGGTTATAGCTTAGGCTTCATGATGGCTGAAGGTAACAAAGAAGCGGTCGGTGACCTGAATCTTGATACCTTTGAAAAAGGCTTCCGTGATGGTTATGAAGGCAATGAATCAGCATTGACCCAAGAACAAATGCAGGAAGTATTGACGACTTATCAAAAAGAGCAAGAAGAAAAGTTCGTTAAAGACATGGAAACAAAAGCTGGAGAAAACAAAACCAAAGGCGCTGCATTCTTAGCAGAAAACGCTAAAAAAGAAGGTGTCAAAGAAACGGCTTCTGGCTTACAGTACAAAGTTATCACCGCAGGTACGGGTAAATCACCAAAAGCGACTGACGTGGTTGAAGTAAACTACGAAGGTAAGTTAATCGATGGTACGGTATTTGATAGCTCTTATGAGCGCGGTGAGCCAATTGAGTTCCCGTTGAACCAAGTCATCGCTGGCTGGACAGAAGGTCTACAGCTGATGAAAGAGGGCGGTAAATACGAGTTTTATATCCCATCAGATATTGCTTATGGCGAAGCGGGTAACGCAGGTATCGAGCCTAACAGCACGCTTATCTTTACGGTTGAGCTGTTAAAAGTAAAATAATACTTAGTACACACCCTAGTGAACAGTGTTAAAAAATAAAGTCATAAAAAAGCCCTCATAATATTATGAGGGCTTTTTTATGATTAAAAATTGAGCATCTAAAGAGTTTTTTGAAAGACTTTAGAATTACGACCATTATGGTATTTTTCTTGACGCGATGCAGGTAACGCGCTGGCCTCGACTTCGGCAAAGCCTTGCTCGACGAACCAATGTGCCGTCCGTGTCGTTAATACAAACAACTTGTGCAGACCATGACTGCGCGCTTGTTGCTCTAAAAATGCCAGTAAGTCCGCACCGCGACTACCGCTACGATAATCGGGATGTACGGCGACACAGGCAACTTCTGCTGATTCTGCATCCAATGGATATAGCGCTGCGCAGCCCAAAATCATACCATCACGCTCGATGACACTATAATTATCAATCTCTTGCTCTAAGCGTTCGCGTGAGCGGCTGACTAATATGCCTTGCTCTTCTAGCGGTGATAATAGCTCAATCAGTCCGACCACATCGTCAATATTGGCACGACGAATCTCTTCGTAAGGGTCATGGCTGATAAGAGTACCAGAGCCATCACGAGTGAATAGCTCTTCTAATAAGGCACCGTCTTTGGCATACGAGATAATATGGGTGCGATGGACGCCTTGGCGGCAAGCCAAACTGGCGCAATTTAAGAAATAATTGATCTCGCAATTTAAATCACGATCACGTAAGAAGCGATCGACTTCATTAGGAATCATCTCCCTTAATAAGCGATCATCGTCATTGATGCCTGCTTCTTCACCTAAGAAGATAAGCTTATCAGCACCCAGTGCCACAGCTGCACTGAGCGCCACGTCTTCAGCTAGCAAATTAAAGACTTCACCAGTCGCTGAATAACCCATTGAGCCTAAAATCACAATATGGTCGTGTAGCAGGTTGTTTTTGATGGCCTCAACATCGATAGAGCGCACTTCGCCAGTCATTTGGTAATCGATACCATCACGAATACCGTAAGGACGTGCGGTCACAAAATTGCCTGAAATGGCATCGATGCGTGAACCATACATAGGTGAATTGGCCAGTCCCATCGACAGCTGCGCTTCGAGTTGCAGGCGAATAGCCCCTACCGCTTGTAAAATAGCAGGCATCGCCACGCGCGGTGTAATTCGAATGTCTTGATGCAGTGGGGATGTAATGTCAGCATCTTTCAAGTTCTTTTCGATTTGCGGTCGCGCTCCATGTACCAATACCAGCTTGATACCTAAGCTATGCAGTAGCGCAAAATCATGAATAAGGGTGCTGAAATTTGGATGATTGACCGCCTCACCACCAAACATAATCACGAACGTTTTGCCGCGATGGGTATTGATGTAGGGGGCAGAGTTACGGAACCAATGGACGTATTCAGGGTTGATTTGGGGCATGGCGCTAGTAGTCATAATAAGGGCAATAGTAGTGAGAATAAGAAAAGGGGCGTAGCAAAAAATGCCTATCGCTAAAGAATTACCATAGCAAAAAACGCCGTTATGAGCTATCTTTTATTTCAGTAGTATCAATCAATTTTTATCACGGATGGACGATATACACAACCTCAACACGGGGTTAGTGTACGTACAAACACTTTTTGCTATGCTAAGCGCTATTGCTTTACAGGCGATGAACGAAGATAATCAATAAAAATAAGAATTTTATACGCTAAGCTTACTAGCTATGACAAGATAGACGCCAGCAGCATAGACGCATGCAGCGCTTGCCATTAGCTGTCACTACAATCAGCAGCGATACTAGGTCTGCCAATACTATAACAGTCGACCATTTATAATGAGTCATGTTTCTTATAACATGTTTCTTATAAGTGGGTATGTTCCGTCTAAATTGTGCTGCCTGTAGACGATTTAATATATACCAAAAGTCATTCAAGTTTTACCAGCTGCGTTTTACCGACATATTAACCAGGGATAATGAAAACCATGAAAAAAAGTAACCAATTTGCTAGCCCATTTAGTGCTTGGAGCGGACATCGCTTATTCCACGTTGTGGCTGGTACGCTCATCGGTGCGATGGTAGTGACGCAAGCCTCGGCAATGCTACCGACGCCAGAACAAGCCGTTGATAGTTCGGCAGCTGTACAGACCAATGCTACTAAGAGTAGTAACTCGAGTGCACAAGCCGTCAATAGTAAAATTACCGCGTCATTGATTAGCGTTGATGCAAATGGTCAAGAGGTTTTGGCTCCGGTGAATGCTAGTACGCGCCTGCAATCAGGTAATGTCTTGGAGTACCAAGGCTATTTTACCAATACCAATGCAGATCGCGTCCGAAAAATGACCGTGACGATGAGTATCCCTGAGCAGGTAGAGTTATTGCGTACAGTATCACCTGAATTTCCATACGGCAGTGCAGACGGCAATACTTTTGCCCGTATGCCATTACGTGGAAAAGTGGATAACCAACTGCAAGAAATTCCATTAAAATATTATAAAGCGGTACGCTGGGATTTAGAGGGTGTTGGCCTTAATGACACCGTAGTGGTTAAATACCGTGCACGTGTGAAATAAGCCAGTCATTTAGTATTAAGTATTTTATCAGTGTGATTTATTTAATACCGGCTTAATATTCGTTTAATCACAAAAAGCATCACGGCTCGTTGCTGTGGTGCTTTTTTATGGGTTGTTAACAAGAAATCTTGGTACGCCGTTGCAAGGCACTTAAAGCGTCGCGTATTTTCGGCTAGATTTTTCTTTGATTAATTGCTTGATGGCAGCCATCTGTGCGGTAGTGGCTTGCGATCCTGCAGCGATGAGAGCACGGCGCTGGCTGGTATCTAGTGAGCTGATATGACTGACCGCAGGCGTAATCAGCACATCAGCACGATCTCGTTCACGCTGCATCGATGAGGCACGATTGGTGCTTGGCGGAGCTACAACATTACTCTCCAAAAATCCCCAAAAACTGCTTAATCCGTTGAGGTTTAATTTTTTATCAAGTGTAGAGACACCGCTAATATTGTTAATACCAGTATCTGTCACATCAATGGCAATAACAATGTCAGCACCCAAGTCATGAGCGCTATCGACAGGTACTAGGCTGACCACGCCACCATCGATATATTTTTTACCGACCTTTTCGGGAATGCGCGGCGCAATAAAAATATTCGGTACGCTACAGGATGCTTGAACGGCAAGCCCCGCATCACCAGTGGTAAAAATGGCTTTTTTCAAAGTATGTTTCTCCGCCGCGACTGCTGCAAAGCGGATAGGAAAATCCTCTATTACTCGTCCATCGACTTTATCGTTGATAAAGTTCTTGAGTTTGATACCCTCGATGACACCTTGATTGGATAAGACAAAATCTGTCAATTCGCTATCTGTAGTGGTCAGTGCCAGTTGCTCAAGCTGTATTGGTGTGTAACCGCTCGCATATAGGCCACCAACCAAGCTGCCGACGCTGGTGCCAACGATGAGCGTGGGCTTAATACCATTTGCTTCTAGTGCTTTAATCACCCCGACATGGGCGAAGCCTTTGGCACCACCGCCGCCCAATACTAACGCCACATTAAGTGGCGCTATTTCAGGTGCTTCAAGTAACGGCTGCGCTGGCGTTAGAGTGTTACAAGCGCTGATAGATAATCCGAGTACGGCAATTAAGCTGGTGCATAGCACTCTCATACTATGTCGCACTCTTAGACTATGAATAGGTGGTCGATACTGGGCAGGAGGGAACATAAAAACACCTTATAAAATGACGATAATACGGAAAATAAGACATCAGTTATTGACATGATACAAATGAGCCGTTTGACTTTTAGGCTTTTTGACGCAGTATTACTAAATAGCTGAGCATAAGCAATTGTATTGTCAGCTATAATGAAATGAGTCGGTGTTTTGATGTGTCCTGTTGATGACAGCTTTTTTATAAAACTGTCATCATCTACGGTATATTGAAAATATTTGAATGAGTATATGAAAATTAAAAATAATATCGTTAGGATCCTTGATGTCAGTATCAGTGAACGCTTCTTTAACTAGCCCAACAGAGCACTTTAGGTCTGAGCTGCCACTCTCAGCGCTAGATATGCCAGTGACGGCACTGGCGGGTGTGGGATTAAAAGTCGCAGAACAGTTAGCACAATTGAATATTAAACGAATATTTGATTTATTGCTGCATCTGCCACGTGATTATGAAGATCGTAGCCGATTGCTGTCCATAGCAGAGGTGGGGCACGGACAGTCTGCGTTAATTAATGGGCGTGTGGTACACGTCGATACCAAGCGCAGCGGTATGACGGTCGTGGTAGATGATGATACGGGCACCATATCGCTACGGTTTTTTAAGGTTTATCGTGGTCTTGCACAAACCATGAGCTTAGGAACACAGCTGCAATTATTTGGCGAAGTGAAAGTGAGTCGTTATGGTAAGCAAATCCACCATCCTGAATATCAAATTATCAGTAGTAATGAGGCGGTAGTAAATACCGGTTTGCAGCCTATTTATCCAAGTGTCAAAGGTTTGCATCAAAATAAGCTGCGTACCTTAATTAAGCTGGCATTACAGACGGTTCGCAGTGAAGGCTTACCAATGACGCTGTTTACTCCTACAGATTTTGCAGTCGTGGCTGACTTGCCATTAGCACCTTTTGAACCGGCTAAAATACCGATAACAGAGGTAGAGTATCCAGAAGATATATTCTCGACACTGGCGCGTAGTGTGCCAGATAATACGACTGGTCATAGCGTTAGTAGTGTCAATAAAGCCAATGTCTATGATGCCAATAATAATACAAACAGTGATATCCATACAGTCGCTAATAGAACAGTTAATAACAACGTCTATAATCTGACGATATTTGAAGCCTTAGTATTACTGCATACACCGCCGACTTATACCGACGCAGGACGACAATATCAGCTACTCACCCAGTTAAGTGCCCGTACTCATGCGGCATGCCAGCGTTTGATTATTGAAGAATTAACCGCCCATCAGCTCAGCTTGTTATATCGTCGTCAGCAACTGCATCAGCATAAAGCACCCAAATGTGCCACGCAAAGTCCATTGGCTGATAAGCTATTTGCCACATTGCCGTTTGATTTAACGGGTGCACAGCAACGAGTCATGAAAGATATTACGGCTGATATGGCAACGTCCATCCCAATGCTGCGGTTGGTGCAAGGTGATGTTGGCGCGGGCAAGACTCTGGTCGCAGCAGGTGCGGCGGGTTATGCGCTAGATAGTGGTTGGCAAGTGGCTGTTATGGCACCCACAGAGATTTTAGCAGAGCAGCATTTGGTCAATTTCAAACAATGGTTTGAGCCGTTAGGTATCGGTGTCGGCTGGCTTGCTGGGAAACAAACGGCAAAGCAGCGCCGCGAAGCGTTGGAAGCAGTCGCAGAAAACGCGGTGCAAGTGGTCGTCGGTACTCATGCGTTGTTTCAAGAGCAGGTGCAGTTTGCCAAATTGGGCTTAGTTATTATCGATGAACAGCATCGCTTTGGTGTTGAGCAGCGTATGGCACTGACCAATAAAGGTGTGGCGAATAGCACACCGCATCAGCTGATTATGACCGCTACCCCGATTCCGCGCACGCTCGCAATGAGCGTTTACGGTGATATGGATACCTCGATTATCGATGAATTGCCACCGGGGCGTACGCCAATTACTACGGTGACCATTGACCGTAATCGACGCGATGAGGTGATCGAACGTATTGCGGTTAATTGTGAAGCGGGTAGACAAGCGTACTGGGTTTGCTCGTTGGTCGAAGCGTCTAGTGTGCTGGATGCGCAAGCCGCTGAAGCCACTTATGAGGATTTAAATGAGCGCTTGAATATTCGCATTGGTCTTGTCCATGGCAAGATGAAATCCGTTGACAAACAAGCCATCATGCAAGAATTTAAAGCTGGCAATTTGGATTTGCTGATTGCCACAACGGTCATTGAAGTTGGGGTCGATGTCCCTAATGCATCGTTAATGGTCATTGAAAATGCCGAACGATTAGGTCTATCGCAATTACATCAGCTGCGCGGGCGAGTCGGGCGTGGCTCAACCAAAAGCTATTGCGTACTGTTATACCAAAAGCCATTATCAGAGACAGGTACAGAGCGCTTAAATGTCCTGCGTGATAGCACTGATGGTTTTGTCATTGCGCAAAAAGATTTGGAATTGCGTGGTCCCGGTGAGTTATTAGGCAAACGTCAAACGGGTAACGTCGGTTATTATTTGGCTGATCTGATACGTGACGAGCAGCTGTTTGCCATTGCTCAGCGTTTAGCAAAACATCTAATTGCAGATCCTGCACGCAAGGCAGATGTGAGCCAACTGATTCACCGCTGGATGCCTGAGGCGAGTCGTTATACTAATGCCTAAGGCGTATAGCCAACTCAATCGATTATCCTCTAAATGGGCTAAAAATGGCTAAATTAATAGCAAAAAAGAGGACAGCCAACGCTATCCTCTTCTATTTTTTGACGTAAAACCATCATCTCGAAACAAAGCTATTTGGCTTTTTTCGACTTTTTCAATGACTTCTTAAGATCTTTGAGGTCTTTCTTTTTCTGCTTAATCTTTGCTTTGGTATCTTTAATTTCTTGCTTAAGCTTCTTTACGTCTGATTTATTAGCCATGATGGATTCCTTTATTAGTAGAGTTGTCTTAATAATGACAAATTACCCCATAAATACAAGTCTAAACTGTAGGGCGTATGTATCATTAGTTTTTACGAGTGATTGTTCCAACTATAATGGTCGTATCTTAATGCATTCAATATGACAACATATTTGGTCATTTTTTCATTGGCTGAATAAGTTTTAAGCAAGGGATTTTGGTGAAGAAGACTTATGCAATGAACTGGGACTGAGCTAGGAATAGGCTGTCTTTTGTCTTTATTTATCGTTCACCTGATAATCTTTGCTACTAATAATCTTTATTAATTTCAATGTCTTACTACGTCTTGATTGTTATGTCTTGATTACTATCAACAATTGACTATGTAGATACTTAACATAATTGACCCAATGACGAGATAGTCTACAATGATAAAAGACTATTTTGATAAGCTCTGCCTGTATCATTTTGTTTCCCTTATACTTTTTACGGCGTTAGTACCGTGCTTATTTATAGAGACCGACTATGAGTGATTTTGAACACCCTAATAATAAGCAAGCACTGACTAGCGAGCAAGAAACCAACATTGAACCACCTCAACCATCTGAGCTACCACCGTATCGCCAGTCTGATACATTGTCTAAAAAAACCGCTTCAAAATTACCATTATGGTTGTTACTCGTATTGGCAGCCGTGCTTATCATTGGTGTGCTACTTGGAAAGTATTGGGGCGGGAGTGATAAAGCCGCGACCGATGAATCGCCAGTTTCTAGTCGTACTTCAAGTGATGGTGCCACTGCAAGCGCTACGAGTACTGAGCAGGCGGTATTATCAGTAGAGACGGTCAGCCCAAGCCAAGATGATATTGGTAACACACTCAGTGCTGATGGCACCATTGATGCCAAAGATACGGCGAATGTCAGTGCTAAAGTCAATGGCGTGGCTATCGAGCGTATATTGGTCGAAGAAGGTGATCGCGTCAAAGCGGGTCAAGTATTGGCGATATTTGATACCGATGCTATGGAGCAGCAAGTCTTGCAAGCAGAGGCAGATGTTGCCGAAGCAGAAGCGACGCTTGCCAATGCCAGTGCTGATGCTGCCCGTGTATTGCCATTGATAGATATTGATGCCATTAGTAAACAAGAAGCCGATCGCTATCGCACTGCAAAACTTCAAGCACAGGCTGCGCTACAAGCCTCCAAAGCGCGTCTGAGCACTCAGCGCTTGAGTGTAGATAATGCAACAGTGGTCGCACCAGTCAGCGGTGTCATCAGCGAGAAAATGGCGGAGGTCGGTATGGTTGCTGGTGGCGAGCCATTATTTACTATCATTAAAGGTGGTATTTTGGAATGGCGTGCAGATATTGATCCCAAGCTTGTCGGTGAAGTCAGTGTCGGGACGCCAGTACGGGTGAGCTTACCAGATGGTGATACGGTAATGGGGAAAGTGAGCCGCATAGCACCAACGGCGGACAACAACCGGCAGATTACCATCTATGCGAGCTTGGCAGCCAATGCAAAAGTACGGGCAGGTATGTATCAAACGGGTGAGTTCCTATTAGGCAGTGCCAGTACGCAAACGGTACCCAATAGCGCTATCGTCAGCAACGATGGCTATGATTATGTGATGCTAGTAACCAATGTGACGACTCAAGATGGTCAGACCATGGGTCGTATCAAGCAACAACGAGTGACATTGGGCGAGCGACTTGGCGAAAATGTGGCAGTGCTAGAGCCATTGCCTAGTGACAGTCAAATTGTCAAACAAGGCGGCAGCTTTTTAAATGATGGAGATTTGGTGCGTATCGTTGATGGTGTTAGCCAAGCGAGTACAGCAGCGCAGGCACAACCATGAGTTTAAATGTTTCTGCTTACTCGATAAAAAATCCTTTAGTTGCCATTTTGCTATTCATACTACTGACGTTAGGCGGTATTTATGGCTTTATGAAAATGAAGGTGCAGCAGTTTCCTGATATTGACTTACCTGCAGTCGTGGTCACGGTGACTTTACCGGGTGCCGCGCCATCACAGCTCGAAAACGACATCGCAAAAAAGATAGAAAACAAGCTCACCAGTATTGAGGGCATCAAGCATATTCGCACCACGTTACAAACGGGTGCTGCCACCATGGTCACAGAGTTTGTGTTAGAAAAGGATATTCAAGAAGCGGTCGATGATGTGCGCTCGGCAGTAGGCGAGGTACGCGGCGATTTGCCTGCCGCTGCCAATGACCCTATTATTACTAAAGTTTCAACCGCAGGATTCCCCGTTGTCACTTATTCTGTGGCTTCTGAAAACATGAATGTGGAAGACTTGTCTTGGTTCGTCGATGATACAGTCACCAAGCGTCTTTCTGACATACCGGGTGTCAGTACGGTTAGCCGTATTGGTGGTTTGCAGCGTGAGATTACCGTCGCAGCTGACCCGATTACCTTGAGTGGTCTTAAGCTCTCTATCACACAACTATCCAATCAAATCACGGGTATTCAGCAGGACAGCTCTGGTGGTGAAGCAGAAGTGGGCAAAACCACCCAGACGATTCGTGTCCTTGGTGCGGTGGAGCGGGCAAGTGAGCTCAATGATTTACAAGTGGCAATCCCAGCAGGCGGCACACAAGCGCTTGGACGTATGGCACAAATCACAGATGGCGCGGCTGACCCAAGCTCTATTGCTAAGCTTGACGGGCAAACGGTGGTGGCATTTAACATCACCCGCTCGCGTGGTGCCAGTGAAGTCGAGGTCATGGAGCTGGTTGATGCAGAGCTTGCCAAGCTGTCAGCCGATGTAGGTAATATCACTATTGAAAAGGTCTATGATCGGGCAACGCCGATTGCGGAAGATTATCAAGCTTCTTTACGGATGCTGATCGAAGGTGGTCTGTTAGCAGTCGTCGTCGTATTCTTATTTTTGCGTAATATTCGGGCGACTATAGTTGCTGCTGTCGCCTTGCCATTATCAGTGATTCCTACCTTTTTAGGTATGTACTTATTTGGCTTTAGCCTCAATATTATATCTTTGTTGGCATTGTCGTTAGTGATCGGTGTATTGGTTGATGATGCGATCGTCGAGGTCGAAAACATCATACGGCATTTACGCATGGGCAAGACACCGTATGAAGCAGCGATGGAAGCGGCTGACGAGATTGGCTTGGCAGTAGTCGCGACCACATTTACTTTGATTGCCGTGTTTTTACCTACCGCCTTTATGGGCGGTATCGTTGGTCAGTTTTTCCGTCAGTTTGGTTGGACAGCTGCATTATCGATTTTTGCGTCTTTGATGGTCGCACGTCTCATCACACCGATGATGGCAGCGTATATATTGCGACCAGAGAAAAAACACGTTGAGAAGCAAAGCGCGCTGATGGGTTGGTATCTCAAAATAGTGGCATGGACACTGCATCATCGCTGGCTGACGATGGGTGCAACTTTAGTATTATTCGTGGCGTCACTGATGCTTGTCAAATTACTACCAACATCGTTTATTCCTGATAATGATATTGACCAAACTCGTGTGGCGATTGAGTTGACACCTGACGTTGCACTGGAAGACACAGAGCGCGTTGCTGCGTTGGCAAGTGAGCGTATTTTAGCAATGCCTGAAGTCACCAATATTTTTACCTCAGTCGGTGAGGCTCAGGCTAGCATGGACTCAAACTCTAGTGGTGGCAAAGCTGAAAATATAGCAGGTCTAGATATCGTACTAGCACCGCGTGCAGAGCGCGGCTCTAAGCAAGAGATTGAACGTCAAATAAGTAGTTTGTTGGCAGAAGTGCCAGGTGCGCGCTTTACCGTTGGTTTGTCGAGTGGTGGAGAGAGTGGTTACAACTTCTCTATGACCAGTACCAATCCGCAATTGCTTGAACAAACCGCTCAGCAAATCATGTCAGAAATTCGAGGGCTGCCCAGTGCTGGCTCCGTGACCAGTGACCGCAGTTTACCGCGTCAAGAGTTAACGGTGACGCCAGACAGACTGGCGATGGCGGATAAAGGGGTGACCACGCAAGACATCGCTACGACGTTACGAGTGGCGACGGTGGGTGACTATGAGCAGCGTTTATCGAAGCTCAATTTGGATACGCGGCAGATTCCTATCGTCATTCGTCTACCAGATGTTGCCAAACAAAATGTCAGTCAATTAGAAGGTCTATATGTACCGAGCTCGTTACCAGCAGGACAGGGCGTACGTGTGGGTGAAGTCGCGTCATTAGACTTTGGCACTGGGCCGGCGCAGATTAGCAGGCTCGATCGGGAACGCGCCATCAGTATCACGGTGCAACCTGCGAGTGGCGAGCTTGGAGACTTGGTACAAGCGGTTAAATCAGTACCCGCCATGCAACAACTACCGCCTTCTATTACCATTATTGACCAAGGTCAAGCAGAAAACATGGCTGAGCTATTCAGCGGTTTTGTGATTGCGATGTCGGTCGGTGTGGTCTGTATTTTAGGCGTACTTATTCTATTGTTTGGGCGTATATTGCAGCCTTTTACCATTTTGATGGCATTGCCTTTATCGATAGGCGGCGCTTTTGTGGGCTTGGTTATTACCAATAGCAGTCTTTCTATGCCATCGATGATCGGCTTTATTATGCTAATGGGTATTGCTACCAAAAATTCTATCTTATTGGTCGATTATGCACTGATTGCACAGCGTCGAGGTTTGGCGCGTTTTGAGGCTATTATCGATGCTTGCCGCAAGCGGGCGCGTCCTATTATTATGACCACCATTGCGATGGGCGCGGGGATGTTGCCCTTAGTCTTCGGTTGGGGTGATGCCGATCCAACCTTCCGTCGTCCGATGGCTGCTGCGGTATTGGGTGGTCTGGTGACTTCGACGTTATTAAGCCTTGTGGTGATTCCCGTGGTTTATACTTTGATGGATGATTTGTCAGGATGGTTTGCTAAATGGCTCGTACCTAGTGGCAAAGAGCAGACAACGACAGATAGTAAAGTATGATTTAATGGATTTATTTGATCATATCTATGACGTAGCGTTAGCAGTGAGAATGCTATGTCTAAAATAGACAAGCCCATACTTATTGATTAAGTATGGGCTTGTTGTCATTATATAAGAGAGCAATTATAAGAGCAGAATCACAAGCACAGTCACAAAGGATGTGATTGCTCTATCATTTATACAGCAAAGGAATGTTACTATGAATCAAATGTCCCTCTCGACAGTCATACTGTCCTCTCGAAAGCCGCTACTAACCTTAAGCATAAGCATGTTAAGTATCGCCAGCAGTCAGGCGAGGACTTACGATATCGACCCCACCCATACCAATGTACGCTTTGCTATTGACCATTTTAATACCTCTACCAACACAGGTGGCTTTTATAATATCACTGGACATTTAGATTATGACCCAGCGGCTCAGACCGGTAATATCTCGCTAGTAATTCCTTTGAATAGCCTAAATACAGGCAATACAGCATTTGATATTACGTTAAAAAGCGCAGATTTTTTCGATATTGAGCAGTTTCCACTGGCGCAATTTGAGTCTACCAAATGGTATTTTACGACTGATGGTAGTGGCTCAAATGTCAGCAAAGTCGATGGTATGTTGACACTACACGGCAAGACTAACCTCATTACGCTAACGGCCAGCAAGTTCAATTGCTACCTAAATCCAATATTAAAAAAACCAGTTTGCGGTGGGGATTTCACAACGACCATTGATCGCACCAAATGGGGCATCAGTAAATATACATTATTAGGTATTACTGAAAAAGTTCAGCTAAATATTCAGATTGAAGCTGCAAAGCGCTAACACAATCAATAGAAAGCAATTCTCTATTTATATTATCGAAAAAAGGGCTGAGACTTAGAAAATAAGTTTCGGCTTTTTTAATGAGAGAACCCTTAGATTCGTTAGTTAGTTTATCGAAATTTTCTTTATGCTTTCACTGGCGTAGCTCATTTTTCTACAGGCTTATTTTTTGCTGAATGATCCTATCGAGCAAGTCATAAAGTCTCCGCTATCCAATCTCATGTCATACCATAACTCATTAACATGAATTATATTCATCTTATATTTAAATAGTATCGTTTTTATTCATGTAATAGTTTAGGTATGATTCACTTCATACACAAATTTGGTTTTATCTCAAATAATGAGAGTAGATTAGGGTAGCGGATTATCATGAGTAAAGAATTTAGCTGTGCAATTAAGCGCATTCGTTTTGATGAAAACTATCATCCTGCAAATAGCACGCGTCTGACGACGAACTTTGCGAATTTGGCGCGTGGCGAGCATCGTCAAGAGAACTTAAGCAAAACATTAAGAATGATAAATAATCGTTTTAATGCTTTGGCACATTGGGATAATCCCACCGCAGATCGTTATTCTGTTGAGGTTGATATTATTTCTGTCGACATGGATGTGGCAGGAAATGGCGATACTTTCCCTATCATCGAGATGCTGCAAACAACGATTGTGGATCATAAAGAGAACACCCGTATTGAGGGTATGATTGGTAATAGTTTCTCATCTTATGTGCGCGATTATGACTTTAGCATCGTCTTATTAGACCATTTCGATAAACATCCATCATCTGCGCCACCAGTAGATTTCGGTGACTTACACGGCAAACTGTTTCAGTATTTATTGAATTCAGAAGCTTACCAAGCTAATTTCACCAAGAAGCCTGTGATTTGCTTGAGTGTTTCCACCAGTAAAACCTATCAACGTACGACCAATCAGCACCCTGTATTGGGCGTTGAATACAAACAAGATGGCTGCTCTTTGAACAAAGGGTCACTAACCGATGAGTACTTTTCCAAAATGGGCTTAACTGTGCGCTACTTTATGCCTACGGGGAGCGCCGCGCCATTAGCGTTTTATTTTGCGGGTGACTTGCTGAGCGATTATAGCGATCTTGAGCTGATCAGTGCGATTAGTACCATGGAGACTTTTCAAAAAATCTACCGACCTGAAATTTATAATGCCAATTCGGCAGCCGGTCAAGTGTATCAACCCAGCTTGAAGTACCAAGATTATTCCCTAACGCAAATCGTCTATGATCGCGCAGAGCGTAGTCAGATGGCCGTGACACAAGGTAAATTCACCGAAGAGCAGTTCATCAAGCCATATCAAACCATTCTTAATGAGTGGGCAGCAAGCTATGATGTAAATGAGCACGTGGCAGAAGCATGTGCGAATAAAGAATACGCTGCCTAAACACGCTCAATCTGGCTGAAATGAGAATACCAATAAATAAGAAGATGAATCGTATGACAATATTATTACCGACACAAAAATTACTACCGACGTCAACGGCTGGCAGCTTACCGAAACCTTCTTGGCTTGCAGAACCTGAAAAAATCTGGTCACCTTGGGCATTAGAAGGCGCGCAACTGCTTGAAGCCAAACAAGACGCACTGCGTTTGACATTGCAAGAACAAGTGCATGCAGGCATCGATATTGTCAGTGATGGCGAGCAGACTCGTCAGCACTTTGTGACCACCTTTATTGAACATCTGGATGGCGTCGATTTTGAGAAGCGCGAGACCGTGCGCATTCGTAATCGTTATGATGCCAGTGTGCCGTCAGTTGTGGGAGCGGTAAGCCGTCAAAAGCCTGTATTTGCTGATGATGCTAAGTTTTTACGTGCGCAAACCGATCAGCCGATCAAATGGGCACTGCCTGGTCCGATGACCATGATTGATACCTTGTATGATGGTCATTATAAAAGCCGTGAAAAATTGGCGTGGGAATTTGCTAAAATCTTAAATCAAGAAGCCAGAGAGTTAGAGGCTGCCGGCGTGGATATTATCCAATTCGATGAGCCTGCATTTAATGTGTTCTTTGATGACGTCAACGACTGGGGTATTGCCACGTTAGAGCGTGCCATTGAAGGTTTAAAGTGTGAAACAGCGGTGCATATATGCTACGGTTACGGCATCAAAGCCAATACCGATTGGAAAAAGACACTGGGTTCAGAGTGGCGTCAATACGAGCAAGCCTTTCCTAAGTTGCAACAGTCGAATATTGATATTGTCTCTTTAGAATGTCAAAACTCACATGTTCCCATGGATTTAATTGAATTGATCCGCGGTAAAAAAGTGATGGTTGGTGCCATTGACGTGGCAACCAATACCATTGAAACCCCTGAAGAAGTGGCCAATACGCTACGCAAAGCCTTGCAATTCGTCGATGCGGATAAGTTGTATCCTTCAACCAACTGCGGCATGGCACCACTATCGCGCCAAGTTGCCCGCGGTAAGCTGCAAGCGTTAAGTGCTGGCGCGGCAATCGTGCGTCAAGAACTGACCGCTTAGGGTTCATTGAATAAATTGATGCAAAATTTAGCTTTTATAGGTTGGGTTTTTAACCCCGTCTATACCAGCTTGTTTAAACTCATGAGTGACCTCAGTTATCAATGAACTTAAAGATTTAAAATTTAGGAGTTAAGTCATGATTGAAGCCACCGATTTTAGAGATGGTATGTCTTTGTTAACAACAGCGGTCAATGTCATTACCACAGAGGGCAGCGCTGGTACTCATGGATTTACCGCATCTGCGGTGTGTAGCGTCACCGATACACCGCCAACCTTGCTGGTTTGCATGAATCAGACATCTCGCTCACATGCCCATTTTATTGAAAATAAAACGTTAAGTGTCAATGTTTTAGGCGCACAGCACGAATCAATATCTAACGCTTTTGCCTCCAAATTGAGTTCACAAGAGCGATTTGAATACGGCTCTTGGTCACAACTCAAAACAGGCGCTCCCGTTTTAGAAGATGCATTGGTCAGTTTTGATTGTGAGATTGAGGACATTCAGCAAGTGGGCACGCACAGTGTTTTCATGTGCCGAGTGGTCGCCATTAGACAAAGTGAGCAAGAGGAGAGTTTGGTGTATTTTAATCGTGCTTATTCTCGGGTTGGTCAAGTGGATCAAGCAGAAATCGCCTAAGTTGGCTTTTTAACTGATTGATTGTCACTGAACTAAAATAACCATCGTACTAACTCTACATAAGAAGTAAATATCCCGTGGAATTAATCGTTTTTTTAATCATAGGTGCTCTAGCAGGATTTGCTGCGGGGCTATTTGGTGTGGGCGGTGGCACAATTATCGTGCCATTATTATTCATCGTCTTTACGCAAATGGGTTACAGCCCTGACAATATCATGCATTTAGCATTGGGGACGTCATTGGCGACCATCATTGTCACCTCGATCAGCTCGCTCATGGCACACAATAAAAAAGGCGCAGTCATGTGGCCTGTCTTTAAAAATCTGGCACCAGGCTTAGCGATTGGTTGCTTTTTAGGGGCAGGGATTGCAGGGCAGATATCTGGGCTGTATCTTCAACTCATTGTTGGCGTATTTTTGCTTTGGGTCGCCTACAAGATGTTTTTCGGTGGCAAAAAACAGGTTGCTAATCCTGCTACCAATTCTAGTAGTACCGATGATGCTAATACACAACTGCCTTCAAAACCTAAGCAATTAGCAGCAGGTGGGGTTATCGGTATCGCTTCTGCTATTTTCGGTATTGGCGGCGGTAGCTTAACTGTGCCTTATCTCACGCGTTATGGTGTGGTCATGCAAAAAGCCGTTGGCACCTCAGCAGCTTGTGGTCTGCCGATTGCTATTGCTGGTGCATTAGGTTTTATGTTTTTTGGGATGCAGCAACAAATTGATGTGCCTAACACCATTGGCTTTGTGCACATTTATGCCTTTTTAGGGATCAGCATCATGAGCTTTTTTACCGCCAAGCTAGGCGCGAAAGTTGCTCATATACTATCACCGCAATTATTGAAAAAATGCTTTGCATTGTTATTAACGGTTGTAGGGTGTTACTTTCTGTATAAGGGATTGGTTTAAGTCTTTATATTGGCGCGTTTACACTGCAACGTTTAGATCGTTCAAAAGTCTATTTTGAGTGGTTCTGTTGTATCAGTCTGTTTTAAGTGGTCTATTAATGGGTCTAAAGGGTGAAGTAGCTGGTTCTGTTGGGTATACGTATTTTTGTTTTTCAGAATGATCTTTGGAAAGAGAAAATCATTTGTCCTAGAGTCTGATAGCAACTTAGAGGTTAGCAGTACAAGTGCTGGTAGGTTGTTCAAAGAAGGTTTGCTAACCTCCCTTTCTAACCCAAAACTTATCTTATTTTTTATGGCTGTATTTCCGCAATTTATCGATACTGAGCAAACCTATCTTTCTCAATTTCTGATTTTAGCTTCAACTTTTTGCCTATTGGTTTTACTGATCCATTTTTGCTACGCAGAAGCATTTGCTTTAGCCAGTCGATATCTATGGAAAGCTCAAGATAACCTATAGTTAATTACAAAAATAGGCGGTGCAGCATTAATGCTCATTGCCGTTCTATTGTGTGTAAGTGTAGTACTCACTCTCTAAAAGCCTCCTATGGTTAATACGAGATTGTCATAAAATTTTTAAATATAATAATCAGCCATAACTTCCTAGGCCAACTACATGACTCCTATATACACTGCATTGGCTGTACTGGTTACTTTTATTTGGGGTGTAAACTTTACCTTTATTGCATGGGGACTTGAAAGCTTTCCACCGCTAATGCTCACCGCCCTACGTTTTTTCTTTACCGCTGTGCCACTGGTTTTTTTTCTAAAACCGCCCAAATTTAACCGTACATTACTTATCTATGCTATCGGTACGTTTGTCATGCAGTATGCTTTTGTATTTACTGCCATGCACTTAGGGGCATCAGCAGGATTGACGGCATTATTGCTACAAATTCAAATTTTTATTACCGTATTGTTGGCGTATTTTATACTGGGTGAGGCAGTGAGTCGCATGCAAATCATCGGTATGCTGGTCGGTGTGCTAGGGCTTAGCGTCATCGCGTTGAACCTTGGTGGTGATATGCCTCTGGCTGGGTTTGTCTGTATCTTGATTGCTGCCATAGGCTGGAGCTTTGGTAACATTGCTTCAAAACAGGCGTCAACACAAGCGACGCAGCAAAGATCAGACGGAGCTATTATTCCGTCTAACACTGGAAGGAGTAAGGCATCCGCGTTGTCTGCTCTCGCTCTCGTGGTTTGGGGTGGTCTGATCGCTTGCGTGATTTTAACGCTATCTTCTCTCATATTTGAGACCGAGGCATGGCAGCTGGCGACGTTTACCGAGGCATCGCTTAAGTCTTGGTTATCACTTGGGTTTATCGTGTATGTCTCAACGCTGATAGGATTTGGACTGTGGGCGCATCTGCTTAGTCAAAATACGGCTTCTAAGGTTATGCCGTTTGCTCTATTGGTGCCAGTATTCGGTATGACAACCTCAGTGCTACTTACAGGAGAGGTCGTGACATGGTGGAAAATGCTGGCAATGATATTGATATTGTCGGGGTTGGTGCTAGCGAATATAAAAATGAAACTGGGAAGAAAGCGCCAGCCAATATGATGTTAGTTGTTCTTATTCCTATAACAGCGCTTACGGGAAATAAAAATAAAAATCTAAAAGCTCATAGCCGAAGGTTCAAGTCCTCACTAGGGTACCGAACCTTCATATCTAGTATCAGTATGTCGACTTCTTTGATATGACTATCTAGGATAAACCCTACGCTGTTTAATCTTTAGCGCTGTCTACCCAAGAAAACTCTTCTAAGATACGCATCCATTGGTCGTCTAATTTAGCTTTTAGCAATAATGGCTCACCAGTGACAGGGTGGCTGAGCGCTAAAGTATGAGCATGCAGCAGCATACGCGTACAATCATAGTGAGTACGAAAAAATCGTGTGTGCCGTATATCACCGTGGCTGGTATCACCCACGATATGATGGAATACATGTCGCATGTGCCGACGCAGCTGATGCTTACGCCCAGTCTCGGGTGTCAAGCGCACAAGACTATAGCGGCTCGTGTCATGCTTTTTTGATACGGCAAATGGTAGCTCGATTTGTGCCAAACTTTGCCAATGGGTCACCGCCTCTTGAGCGGGTTTGTCCAAATCGGCAAACTTATCGGCGATGGCATCGGGCTGAAAGCTCAACGCATAATCAACGGTGCCTTGTTCTGGCATATAGCCGCGCACCACGGCTAAATACTGCTTGGTAACTTTGTGTTCAGTAAAAGCCTCGCCAAGGCTGCGCGCCACGGCTGAGCTCTTGGCAAACAATAATACGCCTGACGTAGGCTTGTCTAACCGATGCACTGGAAACACGTGGCAACCTACCGCATCACGAGTGAGTTGCATGGCAAAGCGCGTCTCGCCTTTATCCAGCCAACTGCGATGCACCAATAGACCAGCCTCTTTATTAATTGCCACCAGAAATTCATCTTCATAGATTATTTCTATTTGACTAGCGATTTGATTGGCGGTGCCGCTTTCGATATCCATGTTCTCATTGTCCATACTGTAGATACTATAATTATATAAGTGACTGATATTTTTCTATTTTGTTATTCACAAAAAAATCCTTCGCTATCTTATTCGTACCAGATAGCGAAGGACTTGGTGTAAAAAGCAACTGATTGATAATAAAATTATTAAAATCAAATACTTATATTACTCAACAGTCACTGATTTAGCAAGGTTACGTGGCTGATCGACATCAGTACCGCGCATTACGGCGACATGGTATGACAACAGCTGTACGGGTACGCTGTAGACGATAGGGGCAAGCGTTTCACAAACATCGGGCACATAGACCACATGTAATCTGTCTTCTGCGACCATTTGACTAGATTCGCTGGCAAAAACGAACAGCTCACCATGACGCGCGTGTACTTCTTGCATATTGGCTTTTAGCTTATCAAACATGCTGTCTTTTGGCGCTAGTACGACGATGGGCATGTCTTTATCGACCAATGCCAATGGACCGTGTTTCAGCTCGCCTGCGGCATAACCTTCGGCGTGGATATAAGAGATTTCTTTCAGCTTTAACGCGCCTTCTAGCGCTATTGGAAACTGCAAACCACGACCTAAGAACAAGCAGCTCTTTTTATACTCAAAATGCTCACTCATGGCTTTGATAGGTGCATCGAGGTTTAAGCTGGCATGTAGTTGACCATGTAGCTCTTGTAATTGACCAAGCAAGGTACTCAGGTTTACGCCAGTCATGCGTTCTTGAACGACACCCACTTTTAAGACCAATAGCATTAAAGCGGCGAGCTGAGTGGTGAATGCTTTGGTAGAAGCAACACCAATCTCGGGACCAGCAAGCGTTGGTAAAAAGATATCCGTCTCACGTACCAAAGACGATGTCGGTACGTTGCATAATGCTAAGCTAACTAGATCTGCTGGCGTGTGCTTTTGAATATCACGTAGCGCCGATAATGTGTCTGCCGTTTCGCCAGATTGAGAAATACAAATGACAAGTGTGTTGTCGATGACGACAGGATTGCGATAGCGAAATTCACTAGCGACTTCAACGGAACAAGGCACACGAATCAGGCTCTCAAACCAATATTTTGCGACCAAGCCTGAGTGGTAACTGGTACCACAAGCGATGACTTGGACATGCTTAATGCCTTTTAATTGCGCTTCATGACGCTGTAAAAAATCATCGCGCAGTTTAGACGGCTCATCGCTATCTACAGCCATCTCAACAGTACGGGCAACCGCGTCTGGCTGCTCATAGATTTCTTTGAGCATATAATGCTTAAATTCACCTTTATCCGCATTGTGCTGTGCCGCATCAATTTCATGTATCTGACGTTTTACTTCGACACCATCGGCATAAACCTGAATGCTACTGCGCGTCAATTTGGCGATATCACCTTCTTCTAGGTACATAAAGCGATTGGTGACCGGTAGTAGGGCTAATTGATCAGAAGCAATAAAATTCTCACCGATACCCACACCAATCACTAGTGGAGAGCCTAAACGAACAGTAATCAGCTCTTCTGGGCAGTCGATATGTAGAATACCAAGGGCAAATGCGCCATGTAATAACGGAATAACGGCACGAACCGCTTCTAGTAAATCAGGCGTTGTTTTGTAGATATCATTGATTAGATGAGCGACGACTTCGGTATCGGTCTGCGACGTAAATACGTAACCTTTAGCAATCAATTCTTCTTTTAATTCGGCATAGTTTTCAACGATACCATTATGTACTACAGCGATTTTTCCTGATACGTGCGGATGGGCATTACGCTGTGCCGGCTCGCCATGGGTGGCCCAGCGTGTATGCGCAATACCAATATGACCATCGAAAAATTCAGGATTGACTGCCACAGCATCGACCAATGCTTGCACTTTACCCACTTGGCGCTCGCGATGGAGTTCGCCATCACGAATGACGGTCAGACCGGCAGAATCATAACCACGGTATTCTAGACGCTTAAGACCCTCAAGTAAGATATTAGCGATATTACGCTCAGCGACTGCTCCAACGATTCCACACATAACTATTCCTTAAATTCGATGTTTCATGTTTTGATTTTTAAAGGCTTCAATGTTTCAATGCTTAACCGCTCAAATACTTTGAGAGGCGATAATGTTCAATCAATAAATAATAGAAGTTCATACTGGCAGAGCTTTTATACTAACAATTTTGACGTTATAAATATAAGGAAGCAGCATCACAAAAATTGTCATGCTGCTTAGTATTACTTCAATAGATACTGTTCAAAATGCTTGTGATTGACCATTGCTATTTTAACTTTTTGGTCGGACGCTGAAAGTCGTTTTTCTGAGTTTGTCGTGCCCGTCCAAAGGCTAATGCTTTACTGTCGACGTCTTTAGTAATCACTGAACCTGCGGCAACCGTAGCGGTATCACCAATAGTCACAGGTGCCACTAAACTTGAGTTCGAGCCAATGAAGGCATTGTCTTCAATAATGGTTTGTGATTTATTGACACCATCATAATTACAAGTAATGACGCCTGCACCGACATTGACATCTGTACCAATGGTCGTATCACCGATATAACTCAAGTGATTGACTTTGCTGCCATGACCGATAGTCGATTTCTTAATTTCGACGAAATTACCAACTTTACTATTGTCAGCCAATACCGTTTCAGGACGCAGATGGGCAAAAGGACCAATATCAACGCCAGCACCAATCTCAGCGCGATCAATCACGCAGTAAGGTTTGATATGACAGGCATTACCAATGTGGGCATTTTTGATGACACAGCCCGCTTCGATATAAACATTGTCACCTAAGACACAATCACCCTCGAATACCACACCCACATCGACAAACACGTCTTGACCTGCAGTCAAGGTACCGCGAATATCAACGCGACTTGGATCAGCGAACTGTACACCGGCTTCTTGCAGGTCTGCAACTAATTTGCCTTGCCAAGTGCGCTCTAAGCTAGCAAGTTGTTGGCGGTTATTGACGCCTTCAATCTCAAAGGTATGCTCAGGCTCAATCGCGACAATATTAATGCCTTCAGCGACCGCCATTTTAACGATATCCGTCAGGTAGTATTCTTGCTGCGCATTGTCATTAGACAGCTTTGGCAGGTATTTATGTAATAACGCATTATCGACGCAGTAAATACCGCTATTAATCTCTTGGATTTTCTGCTCATCGGCGTTGGCATCTTTTTGCTCGACGATGGCTTCGATGTTGCCGTCTTTGTCACGTTTGATACGACCGAGACCAAAAGGATTATCTACGGTCAATGTCAACATTGACATGCCCTCGGTGTTAGCCGCTTGTAGCGTTGCTAATGTCTGGCAGCTGACTAATGGCACATCACCATAGAGAATCAGGCTTTGCCCTTCTTTGGGTAATTCCGACAGGGTCACTTTAACCGCATGTCCAGTACCTAATTGCTCAGTCTGAGCAACCCAAGTAATAGGCAGATGTGCATATTGAGCATTGATATCTGCTTGGACTTGCTCGCCACCAAAACCATGAACAATAATAGTGTCGTCAACCGTTAATTGATGACAAGTATCAAGGACATGACCCAGTAACGACTTACCAGCCAATGTCTGTAGCACTTTTGGCTTAGCCGACTGCATACGCGTGCCTTTGCCGGCAGCGAGGATGATTACCGAGAGGGGAGTTGTCATAATAGCCTACAAATGTAACAAAATATAATTTCAAATTATAACGCAAACCGTCATTTAACTAAAACGCTATGTCGTGACATCTTTGTAACTTGCGTTGCTTGTCATGGGCTTACCATTTACTGGTGGCTTGCTGATAAATTGGCTATCGTCACAAACGCATTACTAAAAAAGTGGGAGAGTCAAAAAATGGTGGACTATAAACGACAATCGGTTATGAAAGACCGTCGCTTATATAAAAGCGAGGCTAATTTAACAGCTAAAGGATGGTGGTATAAATAATGATCCAAACGGCTGCTGCCATGACCCCTGCGATGATGTCATCAAGCATGATACCTAGGCCGCCTGCGACTTTTTTATCTGCCCAGCCAATCGGTGGTGGCTTAATAATGTCAAAAAAGCGGAACAATATAAAGGCGATAATAATGGCAACAATAGAAGAGGTTTGGACGATATTTTGCCAAAAATTGCCGTCAGCGATACCCATATAAGACAGCGGCAGTAGAGTAAGCCACATGCCTGCCCATTCATCCCAGACGATATGCGGGTTATCATGACCACCCATTAGCTCTGAGGTACGACCGCATATCCAACTACCAATCACACAAGAGAGAATGGTAATAATCAAAAATGGCACGAATCCTAAGCTTAGCAATGGTATCGCGACGATTAAGCCACCAACCGTTCCCCAAGTACCGGGTGCACGGCGAGGCAGACCACTACCCAAACCCAACCCAAGCCAATAAACTACGCGGTCAAGCATATTGGCATCGATGGGAAGAGGCGGGCAATCATTGGCTTTACGGATATCAGGCTTAGATAGGTTGTGATCAATCATGGGTTAACCTGCAAAATGTTGGTAACCCGTCAGATTGGGCCAAGTAGTAAAGGGGGCGGGATGGGTAGGTGTGATGGGCTGTCCTTGATAAAAAAGCCCTGGTGGTAAATTTTTGATAGAATCTGGCTCATTTACGGTTATGACTTCGCCGATACAGGTAACAGGCGTGTTGCTACTGTCATTAACAGGTGGTTCAATATGAGCAGGCAAAGTAAAAGCCAATTCATAATCATCACCGCCAGCCAGCTGGCACAACAAGCGCTCGGTTAACTCAGCGTTTGCCAATGCGTTGCTAGTAGGTAGCTGATCGAGATGAATGCGCATACTAACGCTGCTTTGTTGGCAGATATGTCCAATGTCTTGATACAGACCATCAGAGATATCTATCATTGCCGTCGCACCAATTTTTGCCAATGCTGCACCTAGTGCAATACGCGGCGTTGGCATATGTAGACGATGCGCAAGCTCAATACCGATAGCAGTATCAGGATGCTGTAGCGCATAAGCGGCATCGCCAAGCGTGCCTGAGACATAGATTTTATCGCCAACTTGCGCGCCTGAACGGTAGACGGCTGGCGTCCCTTTGGTGAGTAACCCTTGCGCGCTGACACTCAGAACTAAATTGTCGCTGCGCGTGGTATCACCACCAATCAGCGTCACCCCAAATAGCTGGCAAGCATGAAATAAGCCTTTAGCAAATTCACTTAACCATTGCTCATTCGCCAAGCGCTCAGGCAATGCTAACGCTAGCAGAATACTATGCGGAGTTGCACCCATAGCGGCAATATCTGAGACATTCACTGCCACGGCTTTATAACCGATGGTAAATGCCAGCTTATTTACTTGCTCCCAGTCAGCACTAAAGTGTTGACCTTGAACCAGCGTATCAATACAGCTGACTAATCGCGCGCCTGCAGGCAAGCTCATCACTGCGGCATCATCACCAATGCCTTTTTCAACACTGCCTTTGTCGACACTGCTAGACAATGACTGCGTAGCTTGCATTTGGGAGAATATACGCTCAATCAGCTCAAACTCATTCATGATTAGTCTTTGCTGTCTGCATCAGTGCGGTCTGTTTCAATCGCTTTTTTGCTCGCTTTAAAGTCACTAATATTGGCAGTAGCCTTACTAGCGCTATTGCGTTTGACAGTAGCATTATTGGCACTGATACGAGGCTTGTTTGAAGCAGTTGATTTTTCTTCAATGGCAGCTGTATCAGCACTATCTTCTATATCGGCATTATTTTCTGCATTGGTATCCGCTTTTATTGCAGGTTTAGCAGCCGCTTTTTGTGAGGTGCGTAAATTGGCTTTGCTATCTGCTTCTACTTCAATAGCACGTAGCTCAACTGCCATTTTATCAAGGACGGCATTAATCAATTTATGTGCGTCAGTAGCGCCAAAGTGATTATTCAGCTTCATCGCTTCATCAAGTACCACTTTATAAGGGATTTCTAAGCGGTTTTGTAGCTCGTAAGCACCAATCAAAAGAATAGCGTGTTCGACGGTGTCCAATTTATCAATTTCACGGTCAAGATGCTGAGAGATAAGGACATCTAGCGCCTCGATTTGCTCTGGAATATCACGCATCATTTCATGATAATAGCCAATATGTACGGTATGCATGGCATTGGTCGCGCGTGTACGAGCGGCGATATCGTGTGGGGCATTGTCTTTCCAGCCAAGCTTACCATCGATATCGAAGCGGCGGTCAGTGACGAGCCATTCGTATAGACCTTGCATCGCAAAGCGTCGCGCTTTCCGGATAGCGGTGTGACTGGTCTTGTAAGAAGACTCACTCATATCGAAGATTTGATCACCCGCACTGCTGCTCGCGATGCGCGTGGCTTCAGCTTGTTTATCATTGGTTTGGGCGGTTTTCGCAGCGCTGATAGCGCGCTTGAGTTGGTCAGTCATAGGGGGTCTATACCTAGTTGCTAAGATAAAAAGTTTTTAAGATAAAAGTTTTAAAGTAAAATGTTAAATAGTAGTTAGCTGGCAGGCTTTGCCAGTCGAGTTTTGTAGCGTACTTGGTAACAGTCTTTGTAACACTGACGCTGTGGTCTCGATAAAAACGAAAGCTCATAAGAACCACAGCACTCATTAAATAACAAATAGCCTATCAAATGATGGCTTGATTAAGCGTCTTCACTGTCATCTTCAATATCTAACTGTGATAGTACAGCAAGCATTTCTAGTACAACCATTGCCGCTTCTGAGCCTTTGTTACCCGCTTTAGTACCCGCACGCTCAATCGCTTGCTCAATGCTGTCAGTCGTCAGTACACCATTGGCAACTGGAATATTATAATCCATAGCGACAGCGCTTAAGCCTTTTGCAGATTCGCTTGCAACGAAATCAAAATGTGGCGTGCTACCACGGATAATCGCGCCTAAAGCAACGATGGCGTCAAAGCGATCAGACTCAGCAGCGCGCTGTGCAACCAATGGCAATTCAAAAGCACCAGGAACGCGAATCACGGTAATGTTGCTACCTAGTACACCGTGACGTAGTAGCGCATCGATTGCACCATCTACCAATGATTCAACCACAAAACCATTAAAACGACCGACGACGATACCAATACGAACGTCTTTGTTTTGATGTAAATTACCATCGATGTGAGTCACGTCATTGCGCTGCTGTTGTAGATTTGACATAAAAAATCCTTTGCCGAATGGGCTTTTAATTAAAATGTAGGCATAAATAATGCGCTAAATATATCGCTAGGTTCAAATGGCTTATTATCCGTTAGATAATCAGTTAAATGAACGAAAATAAGTGGTTAGCGCTATGATAACATTTTTTTCTGTTTTATTTGTATTTTACGAGCGTACTATAGACGCATTTGTATGCCTTGCGCTGCCATATACGCTTTGGCTTCTTGAACCGTATACTCACCAAAATGGAAGATGCTGGCAGCAAGGACGGCATCGACGCCGCCTTCTAATACGCCTTCAGCTAAATGTTGCAAATTGCCGACGCCGCCTGAGGCGATAACAGGCACATTGACGCGGCTGGTAATTTGCTGCATTAGTGCCAAATCATAGCCTTTTTTGGTGCCATCACCATCCATCGAGGTGACTAGTAATTCGCCAGCGCCAAGCTCAGCCATTTTGCTCGCCCAATCCACGGCATCAATGCCCGTTGGTTTGCGACCACCATGGGTAAAGATCTCCCAACGCGGCATAACCATCCCATCAACTTCAATATCTGCAACGCGTTTGGCATCGATAGCAACGACGATACATTGATTACCAAATTTTTGTGCCGCTTCACCAACGAACTCAGGGGTAAATACCGCCGCAGAATTGATCGCTACTTTATCCGCACCAGCATTAAGCAGATTGCGGATATCAGCGATTTTACGCACGCCGCCGCCAACTGTCAGCGGAACAAATACCGTCTCTGCCATACGCTCAACGGTATGATAGGTGGTATCGCGCTCATCATTAGTGGCAGTAATGTCCAAAAAAGTAATTTCGTCAGCGCCTTGTTCGTTGTAGCGTTTCGCTACTTCGACAGGGTCGCCCGCGTCTTTGATATCGACAAACTGTACACCTTTGACCACACGGCCATTATCAACGTCCAAACAAGGAATGATACGCTTTGCTAACATAGGGTCTTTCACCTTATAATCAATTCATTCTATAAGCGCTAGTCTAGCAAAATCACCGCCATCTCAGGCAGGTTTTCGCAAGATTATTATGCTTTTAGCCAAAGTTTGCTCATGCACGGTACAATCACTGTCATTACCGTCGATATTTATCCTATTTACCTTCTTTTAATTGCCATAAGTGAGATGTCATGTCCGTCTATACCCAGTTAACCGATGACCAGTTTGCCGATTTTTGCCACCGTTTTGGCGTATCGTTCGCGCGTGCCATTCCGATCACCCAAGGTATCAAAAACTCTAACTGGTTTATTCAGACGACTGACGATGTAGATGGCGCACACTCTTATGTATTTACCTTATTTGAAGAACGTCCACCAGAAGACATCGAAAAGATGGCGATTATCTTAAATCAACTGGACGGTAAGTTACCGGTCGCTGCGCCGTTAGCATTGCTTGATTTAGGCGCTGATAGCGCAGAAAAATGCTATGTCATACGCTATGACAATAAAGCAATTACCTTAGTGCCATGCCTAGCAGGTTCGCATCCACAGCAGACGACGCAAGCGATGTGTCATGAAATTGGCGCCGCTTTAGCGATGCTGCATGAAACCTTGCAAGCACTACAACCTGCGGAAGAATATGGTGTGCCTTTATATCCATGGAGTGATGTGCGCGATCGTGAAAGGCAGTTTATGCCAGCTGATGAAGCCAAGCTGATGAGCGATATCTGGCAATCCTATACAGATTTGCCGCTTGCCACTTTGCCAAAAGGTTTATGTCACTTAGACATGTTCGCTGATAATACCTTATGGGACTTATCGTTAAATAATAGCCAAAAAGGCGCAGCGCGTTTAACAGGATTGCTAGACTTTACCGAAGTTAGCGTCGAGCATTATGTGATGGATATTGCCATTACGATTAATGACTTTTGTACCACGTGGGGCGATGCTGAGCAGGGCGAGTCGGTAAATTTTGATCGCAGTAAAATGGCAGCTTTCTTACAAGGCTATGAGTCGAAACGCATGCTCGGTGAAGATGAAAAACGTGCCTTACCAGTGATGCTCGCAAAAGCGGCGGTTATTTTTTGGCTATTACGTCTCAACGTTATTCACTATAACCGTACCGAAGGACGTACGGGCGATAATATCATGGTCAAAAATCCTGACCTGATGAAACGCCTTGCCGCTTATCATTGGTCACATGTTGAAAAAGCGCAAAGTACCGTATTTGTACTAGAACATGCGCGTTATAAAGATGATGATAAAAATAACGATGTCGAAGATTTTAAGATAATCGGTGTGTTTGCGACTGAGCAACAAGCACAAGCTGCTATTGAGCAATTAAAATCACAATCTGGCTTTAAAGATTATCCAAACGGTTTCCATATTGATGCTTATCCGTTAAATCAAATTAATTGGTCACAAGGTTTCGGTTGCTAATAGAATAATAGCAACGAGTTATATTTATAAATATCTAAAAGGAATTTATCATGACCGATCAAGTTGATAACTGGCACAAACTGGCACGCTACGACACCAATATGCAAGGTGAACTGCATGCCAATCTGCTTCGTAACAATGGTATTACGGTGTCTCTGCAACCGCTGAGCGCAATGCCGGGTATGAATTCTGGGATTGTGCTGTGGGTACAGGATATTGATTTAGCGCACGCCAAACGCATCTTGGCGAATATTGACACCGATGGGGCAACGCCTTATGAGGTGTTTGATGAAACGTCTGCAGCCAAAATTAACCCTACTTTAAATCCTGCACAAGACGACAATAACGGCGGTGAAGTATAAATGTGTCAACTCCTAGGAATGAACTGTAATACCCCAACCGATATTGGTTTTAGCTTTGCAGGGTTTCGTCGTCGCGGCGGCATGACCGATAGTCATGAAGATGGCTTTGGTATTGCGTTTTTTGAGCGTAGTGAGTGCGACTCAGAGAATGCTTCAACTGGTTTGCGTCTTTTCCATGATAATAAACCAAGTCATTTATCACCCGTTGCTGATTTGGTCAATAATTATCCGATTAAAGCCATGAACGTCATTGCCCATATCCGTAAAGCGACCCAAGGGCAGAATTGTTTGGCAAACACCCATCCCTTTGTCCGTGAAGTGTGGGGCGAGCAGTGGGTGTTTGCGCACAATGGGCAAATGAATAGCGAATTTATCAAACGCTGTCAGCGCTTGCAAGACAACGGCAACGCCTCACATTGCCAGCCAGTTGGTTCAACTGATTCTGAAATGGCGTTTTGCTACCTTGTTAATCGCCTAAAAAGCAGCTTTAAAACTCGTCCTGATGACCAAACGCTGTTTAACTTTTTGACCACCCAATGTCGTTATTTATCCGCCAATGGCTTGTTTAACTGCTTGATATCAAACGGTAGCTGGCAATTGGCTTATGCGGGGAGTTTATTGTTTTATCTCACGCGTCAAGCACCATTTGGCGAGGCGAAATTGGCAGATGATGATTTAGCCATTAACTTTGGCGATGTGACGACAGATACGGATAAAGTGACTATCTTAGTCACTGTTCCGCTCACTGAAAATGAGAAATGGCAGCAGTTGGCCGTCAATGAGTGCTTAATATTCCAAGATGGTGATGTTATTTATAGAGACAGCCCAAGCCAGCGAAAATTTTTGACGATTGATGAAGGAATTGCCGTGGCAAGGGCAGTGGGTGCGAGTGTTTAGAAGTTAGAAAATATTTAATATTGACTAAATATCAGTTAGATATAACCCCCACAACACCGCTTAAACTTCTCACCTGAACCACAAATACACGGCTGCTTTTGCGTCACAGACATTGAAACAGTCGGATCCAAAAAATACCAGCGTGCATCATTATTGACTTTGTCTGTCACCTTCACAAAGGCAGACAATTCATGATGCGCCTGCACTTTCTCTTCTAAATTACTTGCATTATTAGTTGGCTTGAAATAAGCCTTAAACTCAACTTGCGCATGGCGTTTGCCTAGCTTTGGCGTGTGCGCTACGATTTCTAATCCTGCCCAATTTGTCTCTTTTGCCCACGATTCAATAGCCTTGATATCAAGCAAGTCTTGCTGTGCAGGTAGAGTGGTCTTGACGATATATTCTGGCCTAATCAACACAAACGCACTATAGCGCGTGCGCATGAGACGTTCGGCTGTCTCCGCTTTTATACCCTCTGCTTTGCCAACTTCATCATTATGAAGAGAATCATTATAAACAGCCTCATGATAAGGCTGACAGCAATCTTTATACAATAGTGGTGAGCTGATAGCGCTTGATAATGGATGAATTTGGCAAGGGCAAATGTGTAGATTAGGTTGCATGTTTTATTCTCATTTTCGTTTGGGTTTTACTGCTTTACCGTATCTTTATCGCAGCATGTTTTTTATTAGTTCTGGCAATATGCCAACTTTTAGCTGTGCCCATGGTGCTGGGTCGCGCAGCTGCTGCCAAAATGCATCAAACGGCGGGGAAAAATAGACCAACATGGCGAGCAGTGTATATAGTAATAAATACCACCACTTATCTTTAGGCTGATAAAACTTCATCGCTGTACCTGATGAGCGCTTCATTTTCATATTGGATAAATTAACACTATATAGCTCGTCCAATGTCAAATGCACCAGCGCGCCACCGAATAAAAATAAACCGTAAAACCAGCTTGCCGTTAATGGGAGGTGCAAGAAATAGTAGCTTAGATAGGTCAGCCCCAAACCCAAAATTGCCATATAAGGCACGGAGTGAATCACGCCGCGATGCACGGTCATGTTGGTAAAAATAGAGAAAACCACATAACGCATAAAGCCGTAGCCTGCTAGCCATAATGCAATCAGGGCGAGCAAACTCAGCTCACTGCGCCAATGCATGACCAAACCAAAGGCAAAAATAAATGAGGTGATATTAAAGCCAAGTTTAATCGGTGTGGAGTTATCAGAATCCAAATCGGGAAGTAGCCCACCGATAGTGCCGAGCGCCACGCAAACTAAAAACCCCGAATCATCAATCAATCCCGCTTTATAAACTGTCAAACTGAGCGTACCACTGACCATGAATGCAACATTCAGGTGGGTGTTAAAATTTGCCATAAAAACTCATCAATAAATAGCGCGCGAAACGATTGTTTCGAGGCGTTTGCCTAGCGGTAAAAAAGCGCACCATAATAGCATAGCGCAGCCAAACGTCTAACAGATAAGGCTCGTATGCCGCGACCGGTTTACCCATTACCTTTGATTCTAATATTTCTTTGGAAAATATATTGATACTTAATAATAGAACGTTAAACCCTTGTTACGTTTACGATTATGCCACGATTTGACAACGTCTAGACGTTAACAAAGCGCCGCCGTTTTGTTATGGTAAAAGAGCGTTATTGTTAAGTCCTAAAGAGTCGCTTAGCTATTTTGTTAACTCAACTTTATATTCTACTGTGTCAAATAATAATGATTTTGAATACAACTCGTACAATCATCTATCTAGCCACCAATCCTCAGCATAAACCTATAACCGTTTGGGCTTAGGATCTATAACAACGATAAGGAAGCTACCATGAGTGATATTTTTAATGTAAAAGACACCATTACGGTCGCGGGCAAGGAACATGCCTATTACAGTTTGCCAAAGCTAACCGAAACTTTCGAGCACATCAGCAAATTGCCATTTTGTATGAAAATCGTCTTAGAAAACCTATTACGTAATGAAGATGATGGTCAATCTGTCGGCAAAAACCATATCGAAGCTGTTGCCAACTGGGATGCAGGCGCAGAAGCGTCAAAAGAGATCGCCTTTATGCCAGCTCGTGTGGTCTTGCAAGATTTCACTGGTGTGCCATCAGTTGTCGATTTGGCAGCGATGCGTGATGCCGTGGTTGAGCTTGGCGGTAAAGCTGAGCAAATTAACCCCTTTATCCCCAGTGAATTGGTCGTCGATCACTCTGTACAAGTCGATGCTTATGGCCGAGAAGATGCACTAGACTTGAACGAAAAAATTGAATTTAAACGTAACAATGAACGTTATGAATTTTTGCATTGGGGTCGTAATGCGTTTAAAAACTTTGTGGTCGTACCACCAGCGACGGGTATTGTGCATCAAGTTAACCTTGAATACTTAGCTCGTGTTGTAATGGCTGCTGATGTCAATGTCGATGGTAAAAGCGAGCTGACTGCTTATCCTGATACGGTATTTGGTACGGACAGCCACACGACGATGATTAATGGTATTGGCGTGCTTGGTTGGGGCGTCGGCGGTATTGAAGCGGAAGCGGCAATGCTTGGTCAACCGTCATCGATGCTGATTCCACAAGTGGTAGGTTTTGAGCTCAAAGGCAAATTGACCGAAGGCGTGACCGCAACGGATTTGGTATTGCGTGTGGTTGAAATGCTGCGTGCGCATGGTGTAGTTGGTAAATTCGTCGAGTTTTATGGTGAAGGCTTACACAGTATGCCACTGGCGGATCGTGCGACGATTGCCAATATGTCACCAGAATATGGGGCAACCTGTGGTATTTTCCCGATTGACCAAATGGCGATTGATTATTTGCGTCTATCAGGTCGTGAAGAAAGTCAGATTGAATTGGTCGAAAAGTATGCTAAGGCGCAAGGCTTATGGCACGATGCCGATACGCCAGCGGCAACTTATTCAAGTAAATTAGAGCTCGATTTATCATCAGTACAGCCCGCACTTGCCGGTCCGAACTTGCCACAGCAGCGTATCAATTTATCCGATATGCACGAAAAATTTGGCGAAACTTTAGAAAAAATGACCAAAGACCGCAAGTCAGAAGTCGAAGGCAAGGTACGCTTTGATGAAGAAGGCGGCGAGCAAGAGCAAGCGGATAGACTCTATGCTAAGCCTAATGTTTTCTCTGACGTCAATATCGATGATAAGAGCCATAAATTGCGTGATGGTTCTGTCGTTATCGCAGCGATTACCTCATGTACCAATACCTCCAACCCTGCGGTGATGATTGGCGCGGGCTTGGTGGCGAAAAAAGCCGCTGCAAAAGGTCTAAAAGCTAAGCCTTGGGTCAAAACTTCATTAGCTCCCGGGTCGAAAGTCGTCACCGATTATCTTGAAAAATCTAAGTTAATGGACGAGCTTGAAAAAACAGGCTTCTATTTAGTGGGTTATGGTTGTACCACTTGTATCGGTAACTCAGGACCGCTCTTAGAATCGATTGAAAAAGGTATCGAAGAAAAAGACTTAGTCGCTGCTGCCGTGTTGTCAGGTAACCGTAACTTTGAAGGTCGTATCCACTCGCACGTAAAAGCGAGCTACTTAGCGTCACCACCACTCGTAGTTGCTTATGCGCTGGCAGGTACGGTTGATATTGACTTAACGACGCAGCCTTTAGGACAAGATCAAGATGGCAAAGATGTCTTCTTAAAAGATATTTGGCCAACGTCAGATGAGATCAATGAGCTGATTGCCAATAATATCGACGCGGATATGTTCCGCAAAAACTATGGTGAAGTGTTTGACGGTAGTGCCGCATGGAACGCCATTAGCTCAGCCGATAGCCAGTTGTATCCGTGGAGCGAAGCGTCTACTTATATTAAAAACCCACCGTTCTTTGATGGTATGACCATGGAGCCAGAAGGTATTCCTGATATCGAAGGCGCACGCATCTTAGGGTTGTTCGGTGACTCAATCACCACTGACCATATCTCGCCAGCGGGTAATATCGATCCAGATTCGCCAGCAGGTAAGTACTTGCAAGAGCGAGGTGTGATGCAAGCCGACTTCAATAGCTATGGCTCACGCCGTGGTAATGATGCGGTCATGACGCGCGGCACCTTTGCCAATATCCGTATCAAAAATACTATGATGGCTGGCAAAGAGGGCGGCTATACTTATTACTTCAACGGCGATAGCGCCACGCTTCAAGACGGCGAAGAAATGGCCATCTATGATGCGGCAATGAAGTATAAAGAAGACAAGCGTCCGCTCGTGGTACTTGGCGGTGCAGAATATGGCTCAGGCTCTAGTCGTGACTGGGCAGCGAAGGGTACGATTTTGCTCGGCGTAAAAGCAGTATTGACCAGCTCGTTTGAGCGTATTCATCGCTCAAACCTCGTCGGTATGGGTGTCTTGCCATTAACCTTTAAAGAGGGTGAAAATGCGGATACCTATAAACTGGACGGCTCAGAAGTGCTTAGTATTACAGGTCTAAATAATGGCGAAAGCAAGACCGCCAAAGTCACGGCCACACGTGCCGATGGTTCGTCTGAGAGCTTTGATGTCAATGTCATGCTCCAGACGCCAAAAGAGCGCGAGTACGTGCGTCATGGTGGCGTGTTGCACTATGTGCTACGTCAGTTAGCTGCTGAGAGCAAAAACGCAGCGTAATAGTCAATTGAGCTTAGAATGATAAAAAGCCCAATCCCAGTCAAAGTAGGGGATTGGGCTTTTTTATTATCTGGGAAAAGGGAAGCACGTATCTGCAAATCTATTTCAATGAACTATCTAAAGTTTTCATTCCAGCTCTCCTTAAATATTTTATTTAAGAATGCTTCTTTATTGATACTGCCGTCATTGTTTAAGCAGGTCTTATCGACAAAAAGATAATTCGTCCAACTGATATCAGGAGACAATTCATTGATTTCATTTACGATATCAACTTCACTAATTTCAGAGAAATCTCTAATAACAAGTTTTTGTGCCAACTCTAAAATGCGACTTTTTGTTTTATACTCATGAGAATTTGGATACTCAGAAATTTTATCAAAAAATTTCTCATAATTGATACTTAAGTCTTCGTTTACATATTCATCACTCCAGAATATATAGTCACTCCAAAATGGGTCAGGAGACAGTTTGTCTAGTTCACGCTTTATTGTTACTTGCCTTGACTCTGAGCATGGAGTATTAATTAACTCTTCAAGTAATAAAGTAATTTTTTGCTTAGTATCATCGTTCATGATTATTTCCTCTGCTGTTTATTCCAATGGTTTCAACCTTTCTCAGTCAATAGCCTAATTCCCAAGCCAATAAATACCACACCGCTTATCTTGTTTAAAATGGCTTCGATAGAGGGGTTTTTACGTAAGTTTTCACTGAATTTTGACGCCAATAATGCTAAGCACAAGCACCATATAAAGCCAGTGACAGCAAAGGTCAATCCTAAAATAACGAACGACACCATACTATAAGCATAACTGGCATCGATAAACTGAGGGAAGAACGCCAAAAAGAATAATGCAACTTTTGGATTAAAGGTATTGGTGAGCACACCTTGCTTATATATTTGCCAGTGATCTAAAGGCTGAACGGGCTTTGGCTTCTCGTCATCCTGCAAACTCGCGGCTATCAAAGGCTGTTGTTTACTTATGAGCATTTTGACGCCTAGATAGCACAAATAGCTGGCACCAATATATTTTACGAGCATAAATGCCGTAGGGGAGTTAGCCAGCAACACGGACAATCCTAGCGAAGCCAGTAGCGTATGCACCAGAATGCCTGAAGTAATACCCAACACAGAATAAAACCCTGCCGTTTGCCCCTGCGAAATACTACGGGTAATGATGTACATGCTATCCGTGCCTGGGGTCAGGTTTAACAAGATAGCTGCCATGATAAACCCTAGATAGTTCTCAATCCCGAACATGGTTAAAACGTCCTTGTGTTAAGCCTAAAAATTTGTACGTTATAAAGTATTTATACATTCTATAAAATCCTTATAGGATTGATGGTAGCGAGGATCTTACGGGTTGGCAATAGAATAAATCATTCAATAAATACTGATATTAAAAACTATTCAGCATGGTTATGGCTTCAGTTTTTATCAAAATCAATAAAACGTAAATATCTTATAAAATCGCAGATACCGCAATGTGAACTCTGATAAGATATCAGAGATTAATAAGACATTTGTTGATAATAAGGATTTGAGATGAAACGTTTGGCTTATACCATTGCTGTATCTGTTTTTGCTACGACGGTTGGGATAAATGCCGCGCATGCCGAGAGAGTTTGCAAAGTAACAGATCCGACGGGTACTCCACTAAACATTCGCGACGAGCCTAATGGCAAGATTATTAATAAGCTGCGTAATGATCGCGAGGTGTATGTCACAGATACCACTTATGATAATAAAAATCGTCCGTGGGTATATTTAGAAGGCTACTACAAGGGCGAATACAGGCATTGGGGCTGGGCGATTAGAGAGTTTGTCTCCTGTTATGATCGTTGATATATTAATTTCAGCTTATCCAAACCATAATGAACTGGATATAACAAAACCAACAGGCATAAAAAATCCCAGTCACCGTATGATGACTGGGATTTTTTATTGTTCGCTTATTAGTCTAACCTGATGCTTAAAGATGCTAAGCAAAAGTGCTAATAAGTGACGCCGAATAGTGGCGTCCCCAGGGGGATTCGAACCCCCGTTACCGCCGTGAAAGGGCGGTGTCCTAGGCCTCTAGACGATGGGGACGCATAGAGTGTTATAACCAATGGTTACAACGGTACTTCACAATATCAGATAGCTTACAAGTAAGCATTGCCTAGGTGCTGATATCGTCCTACTAGCGAGTATTTATGGTTACGTTTCAGTAGTACTGAGCGTTGCAATAAATAGTATGGTGGAGCTAAACGGAGTCGAACCGTTGACCCCTTGCATGCCATGCAAGTGCTCTACCAACTGAGCTATAGCCCCTCGCTAAGAGTGTGCGTATTTTATGCAAGACCGGCAGTCCTGTCAACTACTATTTTAAAAATAATGCATAAATATTTGAGAAAAAGCGTTTAAAGCTATTTTAGCTACTTAATAAGCCCAAATTAGCGTGGATTTTGCTTAAGAGCGATCTCTTTGATGGCTTTATCAGTATAAAACTCTTCTTCAGTACTATTAGAGTCACCATCAGAAAATATGATTACACAGCACTCAGTAGGGATATATTGACCACCTTTTTCTCTGACGGTTCTGATACCTTTGAAGCCAGTAATCTCAAACTCGCTTAATTTGTCTGAATTTTGATTGGTATAACCACAATAAGTGGTGTATATCCACTTTAAATCTTCAAAGTCCTGACCCTTTGTCAGGGTAAGTTTTGCCTCAAAAAGCTCTTTTACGATGGCATCATAGTATTTCTGTGCTTCTTTTAGCGTGCTAAAGATATAGTCTTTGCTTTCGATGGTGACGGTCTTGGCGGCCATGTTTATTTCCAATTAAAAGGTTTGATACAGGATATTTAATAGTTGAAGGGTAGTACCTATTAATGACAAAAAAAGGGTCAGAACTGGGCTGACCCTTCTAAATGCATAAATTTCAGCTAATTGACTGCTTAGTAGATAAGTTATTGAGCTGCCAAATTATTCAGCTGCTAAAAAATCTGGCAATTCAGCTGCTTGTTTCTCTAGTTTTTTAAGTTTCTTTTTACCCAAACCGCCAAGCACGTCAACTGCATGGCGCAAGCGAGTCAGCGTCATATCAGCGCCGATGATTGCCATAGAATTCATGACAGGCGTCGATGAGGTGCTACCAGCGATAGCGATAAAGAATGGCGCCATAAAGTCACGCATCTTGATATCGAGGTGAGCGGCAAGACCTTTTAGCGTGGCGTAAATATTTTCTTCTGACCACGTTGGCAAGGTTTCTAGCTGCCAAAGCGCTAGTTGCAGCATCTCAGTAATTTGTTCAGGCGTCAGTGATTTATGGGTAAAGCTTTCAGCATTGATACTAGGTAAGTTTTGGAAATAGAAACCACCCCAATTAACTGCATCAGATAACAGCTCAATACGAGGCTGAATCGCCGCTGCGATAGCCGTCAGCTTGTCACTGTTATTTGCCCAGTCAAGGATTTTATTTTTTAACTGTTCAGGAGTAAGCGCGCGTAGCCATTCTGCGTTGAGCCAGTTGAGCTTTTCGATATCGAAAATAGGGCCGCCAAGCGACACACGCTGAATATCAAAGCTGGCAATCATTTCTTCTAGGGTAAACTGTTCAGCTTCGTCAGGCATCGAGTAGCCCATACGACCGAGATAGTTGAGCAACGCTTCAGGCAGGACGCCTGCATCACGATAGTAAGTGATAGAAGTTGGGTTTTTACGCTTAGAAAGTTTTGATTTATCTGGGTTACGCAGCAGTGGCATATGACAAAGCACCGGCATCTCCCAACCAAAATACTCATAGAGCAGCTGATGCTTGGGTGCAGAGTTCAGCCACTCTTCACCACGTAGCACATGGCTGATGTCCATCAAATGGTCATCGACGACGTTGGCCAAATGATAGGTTGGCATGCCGTCGGTTTTTAGCAGCACTTGCATATCGACTTGCGTCCAAGGAATTTCAACCGTACCGCGTAACATATCCTGTACTTGACAGACGCCTTCGGTTGGCACACGCATACGAATCACGTGTGGCTGATCTAATGCAACAAGCCCAGCAACTTTATCAGAAGGCAAATGGGCACAACGACCGTCATAACGTGGCGTTTCACCATTGACCATTTGTGCAGCACGCATGGCATCTAACTCTTCACTGGTACAAAAGCAGCGAAACGCATGGTCGTTTTCTATGAGCTGTTCAGCGTGCTTTTTATAAATATCACTACGCTCACTCTGACGATAAGGCGCGTGCGGACCACCAATATCTGGACCTTCCGCCCAATCGAGACCAACCCAACGCAGCGCATCCAAAATCATTTTTTCAGATTGTTCGGTTGAGCGCGTTTGATCCGTATCTTCGATACGTAAAATAAACTCACCGCCGTGGGCTTTAGCAAAGGCTAAATTAAATAGGGCAATATAAGCGGTGCCGACATGCGGAAAGCCAGTAGGCGATGGCGCAATGCGGGTACGGACAGGGCGTGTACTGTTAGTTGAAGTCGATGATTGCATCATAAAATTCTCAGAATAGGGTAGTTAATGAATATGGCTGTGAAAAATGAAAAAAATAGCGGTTAAAAATGCTAATGATAAATATGAATGACAAGTTTGAATAAAAAATACGGATGAAACAATAGCCGTCAATGTAGAAAAATAGCGTAAAATATAGCGCTAGTATAACAGAGAGATGGAATATTTTTAACGAAATGCCCGTCTAGCGCTTGACTACCCGTGTATCCTTGCGATAATAATGTTAGACAAGTCATAACTTGTTTATTTTCATCTGATTTTTCACTCTTACTGACCAAAATGGTCGTCATCTACTGAGTCGTTTGTGTCCATATTGAATAATAAGCCAAAAAATACGCCGAATACTAAGCAAGATTCTAAAATAGATTCTTCTCTAGCCACTGTTAATGCTGCATCAGCGGCTGAGCTGTCTGCTGTGGAAAACGATTTTGTGGTAGAGAATGACTCTACTAATCAGCCGACTCAAGAGTCTGTCACTGATAAAGCCAACTCTGATGAATTGAGCTTTGTTCATGACGCGGTGTTATTGCAAGAAACCGTCGCGGCAGTGCTGGGTGTCAAAGCGCTACCTAAGCAAACAGACGATGCAGAACAAAGCAGTGACAATCAAAATAGCTTGCAGATGAGTGGCGTCTACGTTGATGCAACCTTTGGGCGTGGTGGTCATAGTCGATTATTATTAAGTCAGTTGGCCGATGATGCAACCTTGATTGTTTTTGATAAAGATCCAACCGCTATTAGCGTTGCTCGCGAATTGGCAAATACCGATAGTCGCGTAAAAGTGGTGCACGATAGTTTTGCGACGTTGACGGATAGTCTAGCGGCAATGGGAATCACTCAAGTTGATGGCTTAATGGCAGATTTGGGTATCTCATCGCCGCAAATTGATGATGGCAGTCGTGGTTTTAGTTTTATGCGTGACGGTGCGATCGATATGCGTATGGACACCAGCCGTGGGCAGTCGGTCGCTGAGTGGTTAGAAAAAGTCGATGATGAAACCTTGGCCAATGTGCTTTATGATTTTGGCGAAGAGCGCCATAGTCGCCGCATCGCCCGTGCTATTAAGCAGATGGACAGTTACGACTCTACTTTGGCATTGGCTGAAGTGATTAAAGTGGCGCATCCTAATTGGCAGCGCGGTAAGCATCCAGCGACTCAGAGCTTTCAGGCGATGCGCATTTTTATTAACAATGAGCTTGGCGATGTTGACGACTTTTTAGAACAAAGCATTCCGATTTTGAAAGCAGGCGGGCAGCTAGCAGTGATTAGTTTTCACTCGTTAGAGGATCGCCGTATCAAGCAGTTTTTGCAGCGTCATAGCAAAGGGCAATATCCAGAAGATGAGAATTTGCCGATGCCGCCCAATCGTCCACGCTACTTTAGCAAGCCTAAACGCGTGGGTCCAAGCAAAGCTGAAACCAGTCAAAACCCACGTGCGCGTAGTGCGTGGTTGCGCATGGCGACTCGTACTGATACCGACTATTTACCCAGTGTCGAGCAATGACAGAGGTAGCGTGATGTTATAGAGAGGGTGTTTGGCTGCGTTGCTGGTGATTGGTTGCCGTCAATTAAGTAGGATAGAAAGTCTGAATACTTACGCGGCTGTTAAAAATCTGTAAACATTATCTGCTAGGCTCGGCTGTTCCTTTTTCGTTTGGTTTTACTTTATTGATGGTTCTGTACAAAGCGTCTTACCGCTCTAAAACAGTTGCCAATTTTCATACTTGAAGTCCACTTTTTGAGAGCGTCATGGCAATATCTGACAAACCTGCAAACCGTCGCGCTGCAATGCCGCATAACACCGATATCGGCGAGCTATTCGTGCGCCGATTTAATGTGGTTAGTATCTATGTAGTGGTGCTATTGCTGTTAGCAGTGGCGATTGTGTGGAGCGGTATCAAAACAGCCGAAGGCGTTCAGCAATATCATCAGGATTATAAAACCTTGCAAGACATGAAAAAACAAGAGCGTAATCTGCAAGTCGAACATCAGCGTTTGCTCATTGAACAGCAGACTTTTAGTGCGACGCCGCAAATTGCTAGCCGTGCGGTGGCTGAACTGGGCATGTTTTCACCGACGCTAAAAGATAAGCTCATTATCCAGCCGGGTGTCGCCACAGCACAGGTGCCAGTCGTCGATACTGACTCAGATGAGGATAAGTCTGACGTTATCAAACCACGGGCTGCTACGGATATATCGCCTGATGCTCCTATCACCGATACCACGGTAGCGGAGGCAGGACAATGAGTGACAAAAAGCCTAATGCCAATAGCGGTAAAACGACCGCAAAAAATGCGAGTAAAAAGCCAACTAGCGGTAAGGTCACTAAGCCCTTACGTCCTGCCAGTGCGGCCAAATCGGGACAAACAGGCAGTACGGCTGAAAAAAAATCCTCTGGCAACCGTAAGGCTAAATTGTTTGATCGATTGAAAAAGAATGAGGAGCAAGGCGCTTATACCAGTGTCAAAAACCTGAAAAATAAAAGAGGATTTTTGGGTAAAGCGTCTGGTGCTTCCTCTCGCGGCGGTTTTGAGCAAGACAAAAACCGTTTCCGTACTATTTGGGTCATTGCATTGGTTGTCTTGGGTTTGCTGATAGCCCGTGCTTATTATTTACAAGTTGCCAATGCCCAGTTTTATCAAGACAAAGGTGATGAGCTCATCACTAGCGTGCGCACGCAAAAATCCTATCGCGGTATGATTACCGATCGCAATAATTTGCCACTTGCAGTCAGTGCACCACTGGCGACGGTCTCCTTTAGTCCGCATGATTACGCGCGCGAATATTACGAGCTTAAGCGTATTATTATCACCAATCCTGAGAGTCCACAGCTGGTTGCGCGTATGCAAAAGCGTTTGGATAATATGGATCTGACCACGCTTGCAGCTGCTGCGAATATTTCGGTCACTGAGCTGAAAAAAGTTACCGCTATCGATGACAGTATTGATGTAACCGATGAAGCAGCAGTTAAAGCCGCGCTGCCATCGGGTGCAGGCTCGCACTATCTGCCGCTACTGAATAAAGTAACGCCTGAGATTGCCCAAAGTGTCAGCACCCTTGATTTCCCTGGCGTCTATGAAAAAAACTTTTTCCAACGTTATTACCCGCAGCCACAACCAAACTCGCAGCTATTGGGCTTTATGGGGCAAAATGTCAGCGATCCTGAAGGTGGTTACGAAGGTCGTGCTGGTATCGAACGCCAATATGAAACTGAGCTGGCAGGTGATGATGGTAAAGTGTTGGTGCTAAAAGATGCCAAACAAAACAGTTTAAAAGAAATTAAACAGATTGAACCAGAAATACCAGGTAAAGATGTGGCGTTGACCATTGATTCGCGCCTGCAGTATTTGCTTTATAAAGAACTAGAGAAAGCAGGGCGTTTGCAAAAAGCGCGCTGGTCAACAGGCATGATTGTTGATGTGCAAACGGGTGAAGTGCTTGCCTTGTCAACATGGCCATCTTTTAATTCTAATAACCTGAATGAGATGACTGGTGAAAACCAACGTAACCGTGCGCTGCTCGATGTCTTTGAACCCGGTTCAGTCATGAAGCCATTCACCGTTGCAGCGGCTTTAGATTCAGGAAAATATACCGCCACTACCTTAATCGATACCAATCCTGGCTCTATTCGTGTCCGTGGTTATACCATTCGTGACCATAATAATTTAGGGCGGATTACGATGGCAACGCTATTACAGAAATCTAGTAACGTCGCCTCGACTAAGATTGCTTTGTCTTTACCCGCTGATGGCATTACCAATATGCAAAAGCAATTTGGTTTTGGTTCAAAGACACCGCTACAGTTCCCAGGGGAAGGTAGTGGGCTGGTTGTCACGCCAAAAGAAAAAGAAACGTCAAGACGTGCAACGGTCAGTTATGGTTATGGTCTACAGGTAACACTGGCTCAGGTCGCGCAGGCTTATTCGGCGCTGGCGGCAGGCGGTGTGATGCACCCATTGACCCTCATTAAAGATGACAAGCCGCAGCCAAGCAAGCGTATCATGGCACACGAGCAAGCGATGTCTATCGTACAAATGATGGAAAGTGTCACCGAACCGGGTGGTACGGCTAAAGGTGCTGCGATTGACGGGTATCGCGTCGCTGGTAAAACAGGGACGTCGCGCCGTATAAATCCGAAAGGTGGCTACTATACTGACCAGTACCGCAACGTTTTTGCGGGTATGGCACCAGCGTCCAACCCTAGGCTGGTCGGCGTGATGCTCATCGAAGACCCGCGTGGTCAGATTTATGCTGGTTTAACAGTCGCGCCAGTCTTTCATAATGTCATGAAAGAGGCGCTGCGTTTATACAATGTACCCTTAGATAAGCCGTTAAAAACGGAAGATCTATAGGCTTAAACGTAAGTTTTTTTAATGTTCAGTTTTTAACTATTTGATGTGTTTTAACCGTATAGGATTTGCCAATGACCCTGTCACCCTCGTCGCCAAGCATCACCCCAGTCACCTTGCAGCAGCTGACTGAATCTAGTAGTAGCAATAGCAGGCATGGTGTAGGTATAGAGCAGGCGTTGCAAAAACTATCGACTCAGACGACTTTGATTGGGGCGGATTCAAAACCAATGAATTCGTTTCTTGATATTCCATTCCTGCAGTTTCGTTTAGACAGTCGTCAGCTAGAGCCGAATGATGTGTTTGTGTTATTAAAAAGCCACATACCAAACTGTCAAAAAAGCCGTGACTACCTCTATCAAGCCGCTGAACATGCGGCTTTTATCCTATCAGAAATAGATCCCACGGCTTTACTTAACACGACTAGTGTATCAAATCATGCCGATATCACTTTACCAAATGATAGTACTGCTAAAGCGCAGCAGCAATTAGCAGCACTGTCTTGCCCCGTTTTACATGTGCCCAATATTCGTGATTTTTTAGGGACACTCATTCAAGCACGTTTGCAGTATCAGCAGCCCGTGACCTTGCCAACGGTGGTCGCGGTGACGGGCACCAATGGCAAAACCACCATCAGTCAATTGGTGGCGCAATTGACGCAGCTGACAGGTATGAGCAGCGCAGTCATGGGCACAGCAGGTAATGGCAGGCTTGGTGCTTTGGTGCAAGCCAGCCATACCACGGGCGATGCTTTAGCAGTTCAGCAATTTTTATATCAAATGGGTACAGAGAATGCTGAGTTATTGGCATTGGAAGCCAGCTCACATGGTTTGGATCAGCAGCGTTTACAAGGTATGCCAGTGTCGGTGGCGATTTATACCAATTTAAGCCGTGACCACTTAGACTATCATGCCGATATGACAGAGTATGCAGCAGCAAAAGCTAGACTGTTTGATAAAGCGCATTTTCCAGATTTGACTCACGCCATTATCAATATCGATGATGAACATGCCCAGATTATGCTCGACACCGCACATGCCAGTGATTTAACGGTCTGGACGTACAGTTTAGAGTCATCAAAATCTGCGACCTTTGTTGCCGCTGAAATCAAGCCAAGTTTGCACGGTGTTGAGATTGCGCTGCATACTGATTTTGGTAACAGTGAATTTGATAATGCTGATTTTCAAAACAAAGAAACCAATAGCATTAATATCGTCAGCCCATTACTCGGGCGTTTTAACGTTGCCAACTTACTTGCCGCAATGGCAGCTGCCGTCGCTTTAGGCATTAGCCTTGAGCGTGTTACCGCAGTGGTGCCGCAGCTACAAGGTGCGGTTGGGCGTATGCAGCGTGTGCAGTCTAATGATGGCTGCTTTATCGTTGATTATGCGCATACGCCAGATGCCTTAAGCCAAGTGCTTGCCAGCCTAAAGACCCATTGTAAAGGCCAACTATGGGCAGTGTTTGGCTGCGGTGGCGACCGTGATGCGGGCAAACGTCCTTTGATGGCGCAAGCAGGATTGGCAGGCGCGGATAAAGTCGTGTTAACGGCAGACAATCCACGCACCGAAGACCCCAATGCGATATTGCAAGATATGCAGGCAGGAATGAGCGCTGAGCAATATCAGCGTACCCATATCGAACCTGCGCGCCAAGCAGCGATTGAGTATGCGGTCAATCAAGCAGCGGCTGATGATATTGTCGTTATCGCTGGCAAGGGTCATGAAACCTATCAAGAAATTAACCATGTTCGTTATGATTTTGACGATAGTGTTATTTTGCAAAACGCCTTAAAACAAGCAGGGCGTGTATAGCATTTATAGATAAATAATAGCGCTTACAGTCAGTTTTTCATGCTATCTAAAAAGTATTAGGGCGTGTCCTCATTTTAAAGATGGGGGTAAAAATGAAATAAATTGCCGTCAAACAAGGAAAGTAGCGCAAATAATATCGAGATATTAATAAGCTATTTGACGATGTTTGGCAAAATTTAGCCATTTTTAGTCCATTTAGATAATAATCGATTGAATTGAGGACACGCCCTAGTCGTTAACTATAAAAAATAAATAAGTAGTCATCATATATAAGGTAATCATTATGACAGCCGACAACGATAACAGCATTCAGTCGCAAGGGCTGTATGTTTGGCAAGCAGACAATCTGCTCGCAGCAACCGCAGTACTCGATGGGCATTGGCAGCTGAGTGAAGGGCAATCCGACTCAGAAAACAATTCAGTAAATGATGTAATGAGCACTCGTATCGCCACCGATACCCGTACGATAAAACCTGGTGATATATTTTTAGCGTTATCGGGTGATAATTTTGATGGTCACGATTATATCGATACGGCCATCGCGCAAGGTGCGGTTGCGGCTATCGTCGCTCGCCCTATTGCTACGGCTTATGCAAATAGCATTCCGCAGTTAGTGGTGAGCGACACCCGTTTGGCGCTAGGACAATTGGCTGCGTATCGTCGTCAACAGCATCAAAATTTAACCGTCATTGCTATTACTGGCTCTAGTGGTAAGACCACCTGTAAAGAGATGCTCGGTAGTATCTTTGGCAGACTAGCACCGACATTGATTACCCGTGGTAACCTAAATAATGACTTGGGTGTGCCGATGATGTTGCTTGAATTATCCGACCATCATCGTTATGCCATTCTAGAGCTTGGCGCAAACCATATTGGCGAAATTGCTTATACTACCGAGATTGTAAAGCCAGATGTCGCGTGTATTTTAAATATTGGTACGGCGCATTTGGGTGAGTTTGGTAGCCGTGAAGGGATTTGCCAAACCAAGGCTGAGATTTACCATACCTTGAATGACAGCCAATTTGCGATCGTTCCTGATAAAGATGATTTTACCAATCAATTACGTCGTATCGCTGAAAAGCATACGTCACACGTGATTGGTTTTGGTAATACTGATGTCAGTGCCAGCCATTTAGATGTCGAGCCTGAGCGCAGTGAATTTAAGCTGCATATCGGCAATCAAGTCCATGATATCAACTTGCCACTAGCGGGCGAGCACAATGTCAATAATGCTTTAGCCGCTGCTGCTTGTGCTCATGCACTAAATATCGATGTTAGTGATATCGTTGTCGGGCTTGAAAATGCACGTCCTGCTAAGGGGCGCTTGAACAGTCAGCTGTTAGGCATGCATCGACTGATTGATGATACTTATAATGCCAATCCGCATTCGGTGCGAGCGGCAGCAAAAGTACTGGCGGCGCAAACAGGCACGCAAGTCATGGTGCTGGGCGATATCGCAGAACTGGGAGAGGCGGCGGTCAGCGAGCATCAAAGCTTGGGTCGTACGATCGCGACAACGGGCATCAATGTGCTGCTGTGTGTTGGTGAATACGCGCCTTTTACCGTGGCGGGTGCACAAGAAGTTTCTGACATCAATGCCCATGCGTTTACCGATAAAGACAGTTTATTGGCGTATTTGAAGCCGTATTTGCAAGCGCAGCAGGCGCAGCCTTGTACGGTGCTGTTTAAAGGTTCTCGTTCCATGCAAATGGAAACCCTTATCAATGCGCTAATCGAGGAGTAGGCGGTGTTAGTTTGGTTGTTTGGCTGGCTTGGCCAGTATTACACGCCGTTTTCTGCGGTTTCTTCGTTGACGCTACGAGCGTTACTCGCGGTCATTACCGCCCTCGCATTCAGCATGTTTTTTGGTGGGCGTGTCATTCGACGTCTGCGTGCACTGAAATATGGTCAAGCGATTCGCAATGATGGCCCGCAATCGCATTTGGCGAAAACTGGTACGCCGACCATGGGTGGGGTGCTGATTTTAAGTGCGATTGGCGTGTCCACCTTACTATGGGCGCGTTTGAATAACCCGTACGTTTGGATTTTGCTCATTGTCATGATTATCTTTGGCGCGGTCGGCTGGGCAGATGATTGGCTAAAAATTAAGTATAAAGATCCCAAAGGCTTAATTGCTCGCAAGAAATACTTTTGGCTCTCTATGGGTGCTTTGTTCGTCGGTGTGTCTTTGTATTATATCGCTACCTTGCAGCCAGATATTGCGACCACGCGTGAGATGCAGGATTTGCTGCTACCGATTTTTAAAGATTGGATGATTCCTTTTTCGGCAGTACCATTTGGTATTGGCTTTATTATCTTTACCTACTTTGTGATTAATGGGGCTTCTAACGCCGTCAACTTAACCGATGGCTTGGATGGTTTAGCTATTTTGCCCGTGGTCTTGGTCGCGGCAGGTTTGGGCGCGATGGCTTATGTATCAGGTGATGTACGCTTTGCTGATTACTTGCATGTGCCTTATATTGCCTATAACTCCGAGGTTCTCATTGTCTGTGGTTCGATGATTGGTGCAGGGCTTGGTTTCTTATGGTTCAACGCCCATCCAGCCCAAGTATTTATGGGCGATGTGGGGGCGCTTGCTCTCGGGGCAATGCTTGGTACGATTGCCGTTATGACCCGTCAAGAAATCGCTTTTGCTATTATGGGCGGTCTATTTGTCGCCGAAGCGTTATCGGTCATGTTACAGGTTGGCTCGTATAAGCTGCGTAAAAAGCGCGTCTTTCGGATGGCACCATTGCATCATCACTTTGAAGAAATTGGCTGGAAAGAGACGCAAGTGGTGGCAAGGTTTTGGATTATTGCCATTATTCTCGTCATCCTTGGGCTCATGACCTTAAAACTGCGTTAACACAGCCATATCGCTCGAACATTAATATGAATATCTTGTATGCAAAAGCCATCTCACTTTAGTTGAGGTGGCTTTTTTTGTTGCTAACAGTTTGGTTGCTGATAGTTTGTTTTTCGCATTTTCTTTCCTGCATTGTTTATCGCGCCTTTTATCACGCAGTAAGCCTGAATTTTGTTAAAATGGCAGCCATATTGCGATGACGTTGAGATACTTGTGAGCTTATTTATTTGTCCCCTTTGCCAATCACCCATGCAGCCTGCCGCAGATACGTGGCGCTGCGATGGCAGCTTGCACCCAAAACAAACTGCTCATCCATTTGATGTGGCACGTCAGGGTTATGTTAATTTATTACCCGTGCAACAAAAAAAATCCAAAGCACCGGGCGATAGCCAGCAATCAATCGAGGCGCGCAAACGGTTTTTAAACGCCGGACATTATCAGCCATTGCAGACGCTTATTTGCCAAAAAATGAGGGAATTGTTGGCGAAAAATGAGTCGGTCGCTGATTCAGCAATTGAGCCGATAACTAAAAAAGATAGCAAGGCAATCAATTGGTTGGATATTGGTTGCGGTGAAGGGTATTACACGCAGGCAATGGCACAGACAGGCATGGATACGCTCATCGCTGCAGATATCAGTAAACCTGCTGTGGTAGAGCTTGCGAAAGCCAGTAAGGTAGCAGGGCGTCTTTGGTATCAGCAAGTTAAAGACAGTGTTACTAATGCGACAGCCAAGTCGGCAGTCATCTATCCGCTTGTTACCAGCGCTGCCCATTTGCCGTTACGCGCGCATAGCATAAAGGGTATTAGCAGTATTTTTAGCCCTATCTTGCCAGACGCGTTCAATGATGTATTGGCTGCAGACGGTTATTTAATCATTGCCAAGCCAGATATCGGGCATCTAGCGACGATGCGCGAAGCGTTATTTGATAACGTCCGTGAGCATGATTCGGATAAGTTTTTGCATGAATTGGCTCCATACTTTACGCTGATGGGTACGGAGCATGTCAGTACCGAGATGACGTTGTCAGCCGCTGATTTGGCTGATTTGATGACCATGACGCCTTATGCTTATCGCGCGCTTAATGAAAAAAGACAGGCGCTACTAGCAGCCGTCGAAACAGAATCCTTTACGACACAAGCTAAGTTTGTCGTTTATATTTTGCAGAAGACAGCAGCTGAATAGAATGGCTTAAGGTCATTAGTCCGTTTAGATATGATCAATTGAATTGAGGGCACGCCCTAATAATGGGTTACAAAACAGGTCCCATCGTGGCGACAATGTTATTCCAGATTTTATAAGATAACGGCCAGTTTTCAACTTGCTCACGAGTGACCTCTTCAGAATCAGCGATATACTGGTATTGTCGCTCAACGATGGCCGCTGTGAGCGTTTTATCGCTAAACACAATGTTGTTTTCATAGTTCAAATCAAAGCTACGCAAGTCTAAATTGGTCGAGCCAATCAGACTGATTTCGCCATCGATGGTCAAGGTTTTTGCGTGTAATAGACCGGATTTATATTCGTAAATATTGACCCCCGCTTCAAGCAGCTGCCAGTAATAACTGTGACTGGTAGCAGCCACGACTATTGAGTCGTTATTCTTTGGGAAAATCATGGTTACTTGTACACCGCGATAAGCGGTCGCACACAAAATGCTAACGAGCGAATAATCAGGCACAAAATAAGGCGTTGAGATAATCAGGGTTCGCTTTGCCTGACCAATTAAGACACCTAAAAATTGCGGCGTGGTGCTGCGTCGTTGGGTAGGACCATCAGAAAAAACCTGTGCAGCAAAGCCTTTTGGCGGCAATGTGACTGGTAAAGGTGGCGGTGATGTTATTGGTAAAGGCTCATCAGTTTCTGGCTGTGGGGATTTTTGTTGCTTTAGTTGTGGGTCAATAAAATAAGGAAAGCTGTCAAGCGGCGTATCAGGATTTTCAGTCAGCCAATCACTGGCAAACAACATCTGATTCTGTGCCACCACTGGTCCTTCGACCCGCAGCATAATGTCTACCCACGGTGCAAATTTTGGCTTTACACGAAACTCAGGATCGGCGCAGTTGCGACTGCCACAGTAGCCGATTTTGCCGTCAATAACCGTAATCTTGCGGTGATTTCGCAAGTCAATCCGGCTAAACATCAGTACCTTTAAAATATTACTAATTGGTAGGGCAACACTGACTTGTACGCCAGCTTCTATCATTTCCTGCCATATCTTTGAGCCGACCATTTTTCGTGAGCCCATACCGTCAACCATTGCTCGGCATATGACGCCGCGCCTTGCCGCTCGTATGAGCGCTTGAGCAGTATCGATTCCCATACCATCGATTAGCCAAATATAATACAGCACATGAATATGATCGGTCGCTGCATCAAAGTCGGCAATCATACGTGTGCGCGTCTCAGCCGCATCTGCCATCAGCTCTGCGTGATTGCCCACCGTTGTATGATAGCCAGTTGCATTGGCAGAGTAGGCAAAGGCCGCTTGGTATTCAGGTTTGATAGCCTCCGACAAAGCGATGTCATCACCAAGTACTTCAGGACTATGTGCGCTTAATTTATCGATGATTTCTTTGCGTTTGCGCGTGAAATCGCGTCCTAGATGCACCTCACCAAACATCCAATAAATTACAACCCCCAGATAAGGCAAAATGAATAATATGACGAGCCAAGCGAGCCGAGCGGGCGAGGTCAGATCATGGCGTGCAAGCACTCGCAAAGAGATCAGTATCAGCAGCATGAAATGAACAGTTAAAAAGATATCCAATAGCATAATGCGCTCCATTATTATTATTTTTATTTGCAGTATTTATCAGCGGTTCCTATTGATTATAACGCACTGTAAAATTACCACCGTTTTGATTGGTAAAAACAGCAATGCAGCAACGCTGGAGCTATGATACTTAGCAGTAAGCTTGTTTAAGCTGGTGAAATATACATCACCATCAATATTCTCCTAACAACCAGCCACTGACAAAGGCAAAATACTCGCGAAACCAAGCGTTATAACGAATGGTTAAAGGCGTCGGACTGGCGACGGTAATCGGTTGTGCATAGCCCTGATGTCGCGCAATGCTGGCTGCGCGAATGCTATGGAAATCACTGGTAACGATGGCGATAGGATCAGTGATAGACAGCCCTTTTTCTTCTAACAACGCTCGGCTGTTAGCGAGGTTTTCTTCCGTACTGGTACTTTTACCTTCTTGTAAAATGCGTTCGAATGGCACGCCATGTGCCTCATGCAAATACGTGGCCATGATATCGGCTTCGCTACGTGTACGCTGAAAACCAACGCCACCACTGGTTATCACCAAAGCATCTGGTTGTGTCTCGATAAGGGGCATGGCGGTGTCCAAGCGCTTGGCGAGCGTCGGTGTCGGCTTACCTGCAACCGTGCCTGAGCCTAATATAATAATCGCTGCCACTGTCGGTGCAGGCTGCTGGCTAAGCGCAATCTGCTGTTGTAATGACCAAATAAATAGAGCGAAGCTCAACAACCAAAGTATAAATACAGCCCATAACCCATACCAAAGGCGGTTAAAGCCATAATGTTGGCCGCAAAACCTGCGTATTGCATGCCAAAACATTCCATGTATGACAAAAACCATGCCGACTAAAAAAGGTACAACCGAGCCGAAATTAACTTTACCGATGACCATCAATGCAGCGCAATCGATGATAAGTATGATGCCGATAACAGATAAGAGGCCACGAGTAACGGAAATTAAACCTTTAGTCATAGTGAAAGACGCTTTTATTCAAGTGAATGGAGTTTCTGATAGTGGCTTATAAAAGTAAGCGGTAATGAGGTATGTTTTAACCCATTATTAATCTATTTTTAACCTGTCTTTATAAAATATAGTGATTCTGGACATATTGAATGCACAGTTCATGAAACGCTTGTGCTGGCGGTGAAATCGTTTTATTTGCCAATTTAAAAATACCAATTTGTCTGTCTAAGGCAGGTTCAAGTAAGTCGAGCCATACCAATTCTGGCTCATTCGACGGAAAGGCGAGCTTGGGTAGGGTGGTTATGCCAAGATCATTGCGTAATAATGAAAATAAGGAAGTAATGTTCTCGACCGTGTAACGCGCATTACGGTTAAGCACCTCGGCTGGGGTGTTTTCGAGCAGTCGACAAGTGCCATTATAAATAAAAGGCTGGATCATCAGTTGTTGCCATTTAAGCCCTGTTTTTTGTTGGTTTCTTGACGGCTTTATTGGTTGATTTAACGAATTGCTTTTTAAGCAGACCACGCCAATCGGGTCAGATATGAGCAAGGTGAAATCTATATCTGATTGGTCGATACTGGTGCAGTTGCCCAATGCCAAATCGATTTCACCTGCCAATAAACGATTGGCCACACCGACAGAGTTATCATCTATTAGTACAATCTCGACATCAGGATATTTCTTGGAGTACTCAACCAACACGCTAGGCAAGAGTTTTGTCACCAGTGATGGCACGCTTGCAATCCTTATTTTGCCTTTATCGCCAGCGGCTGCTCCTTTTAAATCATCCTCTAGCGCTTGATAAACCGTCATAAACTGCTCGATTTTGGGTAAACAAGTCTCGCCAAAAGGCGTGAGTATTGCTTTATTTCCTCCTTCAAATAAGCGCTGACCCAGTGTTTTTTCCAATTCCTTTATCGAGGCAGACAACGCCGCCTGCGAGCGATTGGCTCGATCCGCCGCCGCCCGAAAGCCACCTTCCTCTACCACGCATAAAAAGTGACGTAATTGCTGTAATTTCATACGCTTACTCCTCACCACTATTAATATATAAGATATAGAATATGATAGATTAAATCTATCATATTATAAATTTAATTAGTTAGATTTATCATTAGTACTTGGGTACGATACCTCTATAGCAATCGCTGCCCAATCATTGATCAAAGGATATGACGACATGACGACTCATTCAACCAAACAAGCCATCAAAACCTCACTTTATGCGTCTAAAGCCCCTTTAGAATGGGCGATTACCAGCAATGGTACGTTGTATACCGCGCAGATTCCTATAGATGAGAATGGTGATGTGGTTGCAGGTGGTATCGAAGCGCAAACCCGCCAAACGCTAGACAATCTAAAGCACACACTAGAATGTGCCAATGTTGGTATGGATTCGGTACTACAGGTCATGATCTATGTGACCGATCGCGACTATCTAAAAACGGTCAATCAAGTTTATGCTGAATACTTTGAAGCACCCTATCCAAATCGGGCAGCGCTCGTGATAGCAGGACTGGCTCGTGAAGAAATGCTGGTTGAGCTGGTTGTATATGCCGCTGTGCCTTAAAACTAATTTTAATATTCCATCTTTTAATACTTTATCAAGGAAGCTCTTATGTCAGCTCATACCGCCCAACAGATATTGCAGCAAGACCCAACCAAATCACTTTATATCAATGGTGAATGGCAGGCAGGCGTAAATACCGTTACCAATATTAACCCATCTGATATCACTGACACTATCGGTGAGTTCGCACAAGCGAGTGGCGATCAAGTCAAAGATGCCATTGCAGCGGCGCGTCACGCTCAGCCAAAATGGGAAGCGACTCCTTTAGAAAAAAAGCAGTCTATCCTACAAGCGATTGGCGATGAAATGATTGCTCGCTGTGATGAGTTAGGTACGCTGTTGTCTCTTGAAGAAGGCAAGCCGTTTGTGGAAGGTCGTGGTGAAATTTATCGTGCAGGTCAGTTCTTTCATTATTATGCCGCTGAGGTGCTGCGTCAAATTGGTGATAACGCTGATTCAGTGCGTCCTGGTGTCAAGGTTGAAGTCACCCGCGAAGCTGTCGGTGTGGTCGCGATTATTTCACCTTGGAACTTCCCAACTGCCACTGCTGTGTGGAAGATCGCCCCAGCGCTAGCGTTTGGTAATAGCGTCATTTGGAAGCCTGCGAACTTAACACCAGCCAGCGCAGTGGCTTTGGCCGAAATTATCCATCGTCAAGGCATGCCAGAAGGCACGTTTAACCTGCTATTGGGCGGCGGCTCGTCAGTCGGTGATGCACTCATCAATTCTACAGATATCGATGCCGTCAGCTTTACGGGTTCTGTACCAACAGGTCGCAAGGTCGCTGCTGCGACGGCACCGAACTTTATCCGTTGCCAGCTTGAGATGGGCAGCAAAAATGCCTTGGTTATCGCTGACGATGCCGATTTGCAAGTCGCTATCGATGCGGCAGTGGCTGGTGCGTTTGGCGGTTCAGGGCAAAAATGTACCGCTTCATCACGACTCATCGTAATGGACAGTATTCATGATGCCTTTGTCGAAGGTGTGGTTGCCAAAATGAAAACCTTAAAAGTCGGCCATGCGCTTGATGAAGGTATCTTTATGGGCCCTGTTGTCGATGACAAGCAGCTGGCATCAAACATGGACTGGATCGAAAAAGCCAAGCAATCTGGTGCCAATTTAGCCTTTGGTGGTGAGCGTTTAGAGATGCCGCATGACGGCTACTATATGTCACCGACGTTATTTACCGAGACGGACAACAGCTGGGATATCAACCAAGAAGAGGTTTTTGCTCCGCTGGCTTGTGTCATGCGTGTCAAGGATTTGGACGAAGCGATTGCGATGACCAATGATACGCGCTTTGGTCTGACGGGCGGCATCATCACCCAAAGCTTGCGTAGTAGTGCGATGTTCAAAGAGCAGGTACAAGCAGGTTGCGTGATGGTCAATCTAGCGACTGCAGGAACCGACTACCACGTACCATTTGGTGGCCGTAAACAGTCAAGCTTTGGTCCGCGTGAGCAAGGTCAATATGCTAAAGAGTTCTATACCATCGTGAAGACCGCTTATCAAAAAGCGTACTAGAACTATCTTAACAAGACTGCTCGCCGCTATCGAAGCGACACGGTGTGAAAAAGCACTTAATAGCCAATGATAGCGGCTACTGATAAAAGTATTAAAGGGAATTGATATGTACCAAGACCATATCGTCATTGACGGATTACAGTATAGCTATTGGGATCGTGACTACTTTAAGATGCTACAAGCCAGTGGTATCAATGCGGTACATGCCACCTTGGTCTATCACGAAGATGCCCGTCAGACCATGAGCCGCTTTAGCGAGTGGCACACACGCTTTGAGCAAAATTCAGATCTTATATTACCCGTGTACTCAGTGGCTGATATCAACATGGCAAAAGAGCAGGGTAAAGTGGGCATCTTCTTTGGCGCACAAAACTGCTCGCCAATTGATGACGAAATCGGCCTGATTAGCGTGATGCGCCGCCTAGGTCTATTGATTATGCAGCTGACTTATAACAATCAGAGCTTACTGGCGACAGGTTGTTATGAGCAGAATGACAGCGGCATCACACGCTTTGGTCAGCAGGCCATCGCTGAGATGAACCGTGTCGGTATGATTATCGATATGTCACACAGCGCTGAGCGTTCAACGCTTGAAGCGATTGAGCACTCTAGTCGCCCGATATGTATCAGCCATGCCAACCCAACCACAGCACACGATGCCCTGCGTAATAAATCGGATACGGTTATTAGTGCATTAACCAAAGCGGGCGGGTTGCTAGGTTTCAGTTTATATCCGTTTCATTTGCCAAATGGCAGCGACTGTACGCTTGATGACTTCTGTACCATGATTGCCAATTGCGCTGATAAATATGGCGTAGAGCATTTATCTATTGGTAGTGACTTGTGTCTCAATCAGCCGCAAGCCGTGCTTGAGTGGATGCGTAATGGTCGTTGGTCAAAAGCGATGGATTATGGTGAAGGCAATGCCAATAATTCAGGTTGGCCAGATACCTTGCCGTGGTTCGCTGGCAAGGACGGTATGGAAAACATCTATAACGGTTTGCTAAAACATGGCTTTAATGAGATTGACGCTGGAAAAGTCATCGGTCAAAACTGGTTTGATTTCCTTGGAAATGGCATAAGGCCTTTAGCCTAAAGGATAATTCTAGCAAGTCATCGCTAAAAATCGCTATAAGACGACAATCGTTTTATAGCGCACAGCTATTTGAAATAGACAGTTTTGAAATACATAGCTTTGAAGTAAGTAGCTTTGAAATAAATAATATAGTGAGGTTATCTGGTTATATCCTCATTGTTATACGTCTGATCTAAATAACGAAACGTTAGAATATGGAGCCACATCATGGCCGATTTAAAGGGACTTAACCAAGGTGAGCAAGGACGCTCAAACGCTGCCAATAGCACAGCGGATAAGGTCAGCGCTGTACCAGCTGCTGTCGATATTGATGCGTTGGGGCTAAAAAATCCTGCCTTTTGGTATAGTGGTGGGTTTATTACGATTTTTGTGCTCATGGCGATTTTTGCAGAAGCACAGTTAGCAACGATCGTGGATGTTGGTTTTAAATGGTCGGCCAATATCTTTGGTCCTTTTTGGCAAATTTTGCTTCTCGCTACTTTCGTCATCGCTTTAGCGGTTGGTGCAGGTCGCACGGGTCGTGTAATTTTGGGCAACTTACCAAAGCCTGAAATGGACAATTTCAAGTGGATGGCCATCCTGTTTTGTACATTGTTGGCTGGCGGTGGGGTTTTTTGGGCGGCGGCAGAGCCTATTGCTCATTTCGTGTCAGCGCCTCCTTTATACGGTGAGTCACCAGACTTGCAACAACAAGCATTTAACGCCTTATCACAATCTTTTATGCATTGGGGATTTTTGGCGTGGTCGATTGTCGGCAGTTTGACTGCGATTGTGGTCATGCATTTGCATTATGACAAAGGCTTGCCGCTGAAACCTCGCACACTTCTTTATCCTATGTTTGGTGAGCGCGTACTCACGGGTCAAACGGGCGCGATTATCGATGCTTGCTGTATCGTGGCAGTTGCTGCTGGCACTATCGGTCCTATTGGTTTCTTGGGCTTGCAAACCAGCTATGCACTGAATAAATTGTTTGGTATTCCTGATACTTTTGCCACCCAGCTTATCATTATCATATTCGCGATTGCGCTTTATACCTTATCAGCGATCAGTGGTCTTGCTCGAGGCATGCAATTGCTCAGCCGCTTTAATGTCATCTTGGCAGTTGCGCTGATGGTCTTTATTTTGATATTTGGACCGACCAATTTTATCGTCAATGGTTATATTCAAGGTGTCGGCACGATGGTCGATAACTTTATTCCGATGGCCACTTTTCGCGGTGATGAAGGCTGGCTTGGCGGTTGGACCGTGTTCTTTTGGGGTTGGTTTTTGGGTTATGGCCCGATGATGGCGATATTTATTGCTCGTATCTCACGAGGTCGTACGATTCGTCAATTGATTACCACGGTTTGTATCATTGCGCCGCTCGTGACTTGCTTTTGGTTCACCGTCGTTGGTGGTTCGGGTCTGGCGTTTGAGATTGCCAATCCGGGCAGTGTCAGTAGCGCGTTTGAAGGCTTTAACTTACCTGGTGCACTATTAGCCGTTACCCAGCAATTACCCTTTCCTTTAATGACCTCGATATTATTTCTAATTTTAACCACCGTTTTTATCGTCACGACAGGCGATTCGATGACCTATACCATCAGCGTCGTCATCAGTGGCGAGCGTGAGCCAAACGCCATGATTCGTACCTTTTGGGGCATCATGATGGGTGTAACAGCGATTGTTTTAATCTCGCTTGGTTCAGGTGGCGTGACAGCATTGCAGTCTTTTATCGTGATTACCGCTGTGCCTGTCTCCTTTATCCTGCTGCCATCGCTATGGAACGGGCCACAAATTGCCCAGCAAATGGCGCGAGAGCAAGACTTGTATCGACCTAATCAGGTAGAGGTAAGACATAAAATTAGCGAAGAAAAGCTCGCTAAGGAAAAGCTTACTCAAAAAACTGATTGATTACCAAACGGTCAAGGTCAAAACAACGATCCTCAAAACGGCTGAATACTTATTTACCGATAGATATCATCATTGGCATTATTAACAAAGCTGCTGGCTCAATATATTAGGTAAGGTAGTGAAATTATGAATATGATTCATGCAAATAATGAAAGCATTAACGTCAAGCCGCCTCAACTGAGCACTGAATTTCGTACTCGTGACGTGATTATGAATGCAGAAAGGTTGGGCGCGATGCATCAAACTCGCATTAGCTTTGTGCGCACGTTACTGCGTAAGATTGATAGAGAGCAATGGATGTTCAGTACCCATTTGTGGGATTTGGATGAGCAAGGCTATGGCACGGTGATTTATCGCCTCAATACTCCAGAGCATCTGTATCATCTGGTGGTGTTTTGTAATGAGTTGGCTGATGAAGAGCGTAATGATAGGGTGATTGCCCAAAAATGGGATGTGACCTTTGGTTTGGTCTTTGGTGAGATAAGTGAGGAATTACTGGGTAATCTACAAGCCAACGTACCGCTGCAAGAAGCAGGTCGCAACTCTAATATGGTGATGGTGCTGGCACGAGCAAATAAGAGCGTACGGGTCTTTGATCATATCGTTAGCTCACTCGCCATTGGTCAGCAACCAGATTTAGATATACTCGCGCAAGTGGGTTATATATTGCGCACTACTGCCGTCTATGGCAATGGTAAGTTTGGTATTTATGACTTTAAACCGTTAGATCACAGTGCAGATTTTGATCAATCCTTTCGAGCGCAGATGTGTGCCGTGTACTTGCTGCGTGAGTTTAGCTTAGATTGGGTCGATTATTTGGCAAAGCAAAAAGGCGGTAGCAACGCCGCTGCGCTGCATCCAGAGATTAAGCGTTACTTGGGAGTTGGTAACGCCACCGGTCTGGGCATGGCACCGTATCTAATCAACCATCCTTGTGTCGTCGATCAATGGCTAACTACCCGTGAAGAAGCGTTGCAAGTAACACTGATCTGCCAGATTGAACCCAAAAAAACCGCATATTTTGCCAGTTTAATCAAACGTGCTATTCAGCATTTTAGCGAGATTGTTACCATCAATGAGTCGCAAATCAAACTCAATGAAGCGGTCGTTGCAGAATTAGCCGTATTACAAAATAATTTGATGGTAACCATTAATCACTACAGTACATGGGCGGAGTTCTTACAAGTTCACCATCATCTAAGCCTTGAGAGCCAAGAGGTAATTATCTCTTGCTTGATGGAGCTTTATCCTGAGCGTGTCGATGCGTTTCAAGAAAAAATAAATGCCGATGAAACGCTATCGCTACCGAAAGGCAAGGTGATCCAAGATTTAATCGATGTATTAGAGCTACATTATCAGTGGGCGATTAATATTGATTTTAGCCAGCCCGATAATAGCCATTGGTTTTGGTATCGTTCGGTGGATAAAGAAGAGCCAAGAATGGGCGTGCGCGGGCAAGAACCGGGTGCTGATCGTGAGCTTGCATTAGACATCGCACGGCAAGCAAATAAGCTGTATCTCGCGTTGAAACCCACCGATCCACAGCAGCTCATTTCAGAGTTCATCTTAAATCAGCCAAAATATCGCTCGATTGCGCGCCGCGTTTGGACAATGGGACATAAGCCACTGGGCGATATTCAGATGAATGTCTTGCATAAAACCGCATTACCCATGCATCTATTACGGTGTAAATTATCGATGTTTGGTGCCACCAAGTTCGATCCCAGATCAGATCGCTGGGTGCGGATAACCTTGTTTCAAGGTGCGCCTTTGTTTGCAGAAGTGCATAGTGATGAATGGCTGTTTCCTTTATTACCCGATTTATCGAAAGAGCAGGGAGGTTTGACTCATGATCGTATCGCATAATGAAATCGTGACGATAGTACACAAAGCCTTTACTGGGATGCACCGTGAAGTAGGCGAAGCGGATGTGATTGCTACTATGGTCGCTGAGTTACAGATGGCGGGCTTGGACGGTATCAGACACTTTAATAATGCCAGTCCGTATATCTTAACCGAGCACGATACGCCAACCGATATCGTCTATCAAGAAGACGGCGCTATTCGTTTAGATTTGCATGGTAGCAGCTTGGCTTGTCACTTGCCGACTATCATTGACTATGCTCTGGAAAAAATGGGTGATTTAGCGCATTTTCATATTTATTTACAGAACTGTCATAACCGCTGGTTGGCTTATAGCGAGCTGGTGGGGCTGGCTGCCAAAGGCTTTGCTTGTTTAGCTAAATGGGACAATGGCTCTGTGCCCAAGCATACATTATTTACGTTAAATCAAGGTTTTGTGTATCCTGATTTATACTTTTTTGACCAAGCACAAGCCAATTATAATACTAATGATATGATTATTGAAATTGCGACCCAAAATTTTGATATTGAACAGGATACACAGCATTTCAATCGTAAAATATCGACAGATGAGCTATTTGAAACGCATCAGTGCGCATGGAAAGAAGGCATCTATGTCGACGATGCGCAGTGGGCGATACTCAAAAAAACGGCTGCTGCGATGTTGGTAGAAAATAGCGAAACATCAAGTAAAGGTGCGGGAGGAGCGTAAGCGAGAGGAAGGTAATAAATAAAAGGTTACAAAATGACATAGGCAAATAAATTAAGCCAAAAAGAGGCTTGTAATTAAAAATTTCAGAAAGTGTTTTGGATTAAAAGGTATTTCGGAGTTGTTTGAACAGATGGGAAAAGCTAGAGGCTTTGATTAAGCAGAATAAGATTGGCGGTGAAGGAGGGATTCGAACCCTCGATACGCTATTAACGCATACACACTTTCCAGGCGTGCGGTTTCAGCCACTCACCCACTTCACCGTTTTTAGACGGCTTAGTATAGCGGATACTGTCTAGAATGTCACGACTTGCACCTTATCTTTCTTTATTTACAAACGCCTGCTACGATAGCGTATACGTAATGACAAGCATAGATGGTTGAAAGTTGAATGATAAGTTTCGGTAGGCTCAATGCCCGTTTGAAAAACAGTATTACAATGACCGTGATGGCGGTGGTCGTAAGTATAACTTCAGCGCATGCTGATGACTTTACTCAGTGTAGTGAGTCTTTTTATGGCGGTGTATATCCTGAGTTTATCAATGCCAAGCTAAGCAACAAAACCCAAGCTTTATGCATGGATGGTTTTGCCGTTATGTATTCTGGCGTGTCGCGTACGCCGCTTTGGTCGGCAGAATATTTGGATCGCAAGCGTTTACAACAAGCCAAAGAAATCGATCGTGAAGACAGCTTTCATGAAGAAAGTAGGTTACCAAAATCCGCACGCGCCTCATTGTCCGACTATTCAGGCTCTGGCTATGATCGCGGGCACTTAGCACCCAATGCCGATATGGCGAATCGCAGTCAACAATATGATAGCTTTAGTCTTGCCAATATCGCCCCGCAGTCACCGCGCAACAATCGCTATATCTGGCGTAATATTGAATCAGCCACTCGCTATTTGACCCAGCAATATGGAGAGGTTTATAGCATTACAGGAGTAGCCTTTACTGGCAAAACAACCAAGCAACTGGCAGATCGTGTACTGGTGCCCAGCCATTTTTTCAAAGCCGTCTACATACCAGCGATTAATCAAGCAGGGGTCTATTATGCACCCAATGATGAGTCAGAGCGCATAGAGGTTATTAGTGTTGATGAACTCTCGACCAGGATTGGTATCGATGTGCTGCCCGTCTTGGATGCCAAAACCAAAACACAGGCATTTGATCTGCCATTAAAGGCGGGTGAAAGCTCCGAGTTGCCGGATGAGCCAACAGAAGAGCCGGCTTGGATGCTGTTTGTTTGGGCGATTCTTGAGTGGGTAATCGCCCAATTGCAAGCATAATGCCTTTATGACACGAGTCTATATATAATAAAAGGTACAAAAAATCCAAAAATTACGCAAGATATTGTTAATAAAAAGGAGAATCAAATGATTGATCCATTTGCCAATGACCACCAAAGCATGCAAATTGGTGAGCTGGTCATCGAAAACCAAACAGATAAAATTATTATATATGGCGATATTGATTTGACTCTTGATGCTACTGGATATGAGCAAGCACAACAGTTACATGAACTAACAAGCAAGATTATTCAGGCATTTGAAAATAATTCCATTTACAATAATAGTCAGCATAAGTCAAAAGAAAAAGATGACCGGTTGGATAAAAATATCGACAATCCTTTTTTATAACTATTTGATATAGTTCAATTTTTATAGAAATAATAAACTATAAAAAAATTACTAGGCAAAAGCTTAAAATTGCTTATAATGAGTCAAGACATCGCTTATGTCGTATAAAATTTTGATGAGCAGTTTTTTTAGATGCGCTAATCACTTCCAAAGAGTAGAAAGTCGCATAGCTGTTAATAGGGATTTTAGCGAAGGATAAGCCTAGGAGATCAGAAACATAACGTTTCGAGTAATCATTGTATGAAGGGAATCAGTCTATGAAATTATTTACCAAAACCACTCTAGCTGTTGCAGGTATCAGTTTAGCAAGCATGGCATTCGCCGCTGATCCTTTGGCCAATACCACGTGGCAGACATTTGATGAAGGTAAGCCAAAAGGTACCGTAAAGATTACTGAGTCAAACGGTGTACTAACAGGTACGCTTATCGCTACCAACTCAGCCAAAGGTAAAAAGCACGTTGGTACGACCATTATTAAAGGTTTAAAGTCTGATGGTGGTGGCAAATATAGTGGTGGTACGATCACTGATCCTGAAAAAGGCAAAGACTATCGTATGACCGCAAACTTGAGTGGCAACACCTTAAATCTAAAAGGTTATATCGGTCCATTCTCACGCAGTCAAACGTGGAAAAAGAAATAAACCTATCGTTTATTTTTAGTATTAGACCTAATATTGATAAATAAAAATCCCGCAATACCTTTTGGTATTGCGGGATTTTTAGTACATATATTTTAATATTGGTTTAAGAGCTTATCTCACAAATTCTGGATAGGCTTCCATACCGCACTCTGCTATATCCGCACCTTCATACTCATCTTCTTCAGAGATACGCAGACCAATCACTAATTTGATAACTGCCCAAGTGATTAAGCTGGCGATGAATACCCAAGTAAAGATAGTGGCTGCACCAGCAATCTGACCTACGAACGATGCTGCTGGGTTGGTAATTGGTACGATAAGTAGACCGAACAGACCGACTACACCATGAACTGAGATAGCACCCACTGGATCATCTATTTTTATTTTATCCAATGCTAAGATAGATAGCACAACGATAACGCCAGCGATCAAACCAAACAGTGTTGCTTGTAATGCAGATGGGGTTGATGGTTCTGCTGTGATAGCGACTAATCCTGCGAGTGCACCATTTAAGAGCATGGTTAAGTCAGCTTTGCCAAAGATGATGCGTGCTATTATTAAAGCACCAATTGCACCGCCTGCCGCTGCTGCATTGGTATTTAAAAAGACCATAGCAACCGAGTTAGCACTGGCAATATCACCCAGTTTTAGCACCGAGCCGCCATTGAAACCGAACCAACCCATCCAGAGAATAAGTGTTCCAAGCGCTGCCAGTGGTAAGTTAGCACCTGGAATGGCGCGTATTTCACCATTAGGGCCATACTTGCCTTTACGTGCACCTAATAATAATACCCCTGCTAATGCAGCCGCAGCACCCGCCATATGGACGATACCAGAACCTGCAAAATCAGAAAAACCCATGTCGCCTAAATTGAACATCCCAAATACATCATTGCCACCCCACGTCCAGCTACCCTCTAATGGATAAATGACACCAGTCATCACCACAGCAAATAATAAGAACGACCACAGCTTCATGCGCTCAGCCACCGCTCCTGAAACGATTGACATACAGGTTGCAACAAATACCACTTGGAAGAAAAAATCAGACGCAGCGGAGTAAACAGAATCACCGTCAAAGCCGTTTTCAGCGGAGGCTGCTAGAGCATCTGCTACCAGCGTTTCATTACCCGCGATACCGCTCAAGAATAGGTTGCCACCATACATAATGGCATAGCCGCATATCATGTACATGGTACAAGCTGTGGCAAAAAGTGCGATATTTTTGGTTAAAATCTCAACGGTGTTTTTTGAGCGGACGAGTCCAGCTTCTAACATGGTGAAGCCTGCTGCCATCCACATGACGAGCGCCCCGCACATTAAAAAGTAAAATGTATCAAGTGCGTACTGGAGCTCGAAGATTTGATTTTGCATATTAATTCCCCCTTGAATTGATGCAATACAGCTATCGGTATGATCTATAAATCTGTGTCTATATGGCCTTGAGCGTTAGATAGCGTCAGGGCCTGTCTCGCCCGTACGAATACGAATAACTTGCTCGAGTGCAGTGACAAAGATTTTGCCGTCACCAATCTTGCCCGTGCTAGCGATGCGAGTGATGGCTTCGATAGCAGGTTCGACCATCTCATCAATAACAGCCACTTCGACTTTTACTTTAGGTAAGAAGTCCACCACGTATTCTGCGCCGCGATAGAGTTCTGTGTGACCTTTTTGGCGACCGAAACCTTTGACTTCAGTAACAGTGACACCTTTAACACCGATGTCAGAAAGCGCTTCACGTACATCATCGAGCTTAAACGGTTTTAAGATCGCAGTGATTAGCTTCATAAAATATTCCTTATTTGTGTGATGCCGCAGGTTGATCGAAGCATTGTGGTGCATCGTATCGCTGCCATGCTTACTATTAGTCATTCAAGAACTGTGCCAATTTACTCAAGGGGGATAGGTAAGATTGGATTTGTTTGTTCAAAAACAGCCATAGTTATGGCAAAAAATACTGGTTATGCTGCAATGGTATAAACCATCATTATGAGCATAGAGAATGCGAATTAACCTTTAGCGTTGAACTGACGAAAACTTTATTATAACCAACTTTTTAGGTGCTTGGGGAGACCATCCATCTATTTCCTGTGATGATTTGCTAACCTAGTTTGGTATATGAAACGAATCACTTGAGGAGAAAGTAGGGAAAATTGTGTGATACGGTAAGCGGCAGAGCTCAACATGGATGTATAGGCTCTGCGCTCAAAGAGAGAGGAGTGGCTGTGTAGATCGGCTAAAGCCTATACCTTTGGGAAGAGTAGGTAGGGAGTTTTGGTGCTGCCGAGCAGCTTTTTTGTGTCGCTACCTTTTAGAAGTTCGCGCAGACGAGATTGGCCAAAAGCACCGGTCATCAGCATACCGATATCATTTTCATTTTGATAATAATTCAAAGCCGAAGTGACATCGCGGCAGTCCAGCAAGGCTTTTTTAGACTTGATGCCTGCTTGTTTGAGCCGCGCATAAGCTTCACGTAGCGCATCGCAATTTTCAGAGTTTTCTTTACCGACCATCACGATATGAACGGTTAATGCGCGCACCAGTGAAGTTTTGCAGAGCCAATTGAGCAATTTATGTGAAGTAGGGCTGTTGTCAAAAGCAAATAACGCGGTCGTAGGGGGCAAAAATGGTGCATGAGTCACCAAAATGGGGCAGTGACTGACTCTAATTAACTGGCTCAATGTCGATTTGCAGGTGACATTGTGACCTATAACGATTAATTGTGCTTTGTCATCGACGTAATCGATACTTTCATTGAGGTGTTCATGGCGATGCAGGGTATAGGTTTTTAGTTTTTGTCGCTGCTGCTCGCAATAGGTGGTGGCTTGATGAAGCAAAAGCTTACCTTGGGCTTTTAGCTCACAATTACTCAAGTGCTCCTTGGTGGTGAATTGCTCAAGCAGCATGTTTTCATCATCGATATTCAGGCAGCCTGAATAATTCACAGCCGCTTTTTGTTGTAAGCTCGGTACAGAATGCAACAGTCCAACAGGTGCTTGTAGACGAGTCGCGGCCCACATGCTGGCTTCTAACACTGCTTGCACGTGGTCTGGGCAGTCCAAGCAGGCAATCACACTATCTGGTTTCAAATTACTCATAAGACCACCACATTATTCCAATATTAAAAAGACAGAATAAAAAGACAGCTGCTTGGCTCAAGGATGGGGCAATAATGCTTATGCCCAACCCTTTGCACCAATGCAGCTGTTTATTCAACTGTCTATTTATGAGCGGTTAATCAATATTAGCTCAATAAATAGACGTGGCTTTGTTTAATCCAATAAGCCAATATCTCGGCGATCGTGGATAGAGAAGCGATCAATCAGTGTTCGGCTCGCATTATTGAGTCCCACCACTTTGACATCAATGCCCTCACGTTGCAAGCGCATGACCAGTTTGTCCAAAGTGTCTACGGCACTGACATCCCAAAAATGCGCTTGGCTGACATCAATTTGAATACTGTCCAAAGCTTCTTTGGTATCGAAGCTGTTTAAGAACTGAGTCGTAGAAGCAAAGAATACTTGTCCTTGCACATAATAATAACGGGTATTACTACTCTCATCATATTCGCTAAATACCGTTAAGAATTGACCAATTTTATTGGCAAACGCCAGCGCCGATAGCAGCACGCCCACGCCCACACCATAAGCTAGGTTGTGCGTAAATACTGTGGTCAAAACAGTCGCTAGCATGACAATATTAAATGACATCGGATGCGTTTTAAATTCGCGAATAGACTGCCAGTTAAAAGTACCAATAGAGACCATAATCATCACAGCGACCAGTGCCGCCATTGGAATTTGACTGACCCATTCACTTAAAAACACTACCATAATGAGCAGTACGATACCTGCCATCAAAGTGGACAGACGCGTACGTCCGCCAGATTTGACGTTGATCATAGATTGACCAATCATGGCACAGCCTGCCATACCACCGAAGAAACCTGATACGACGTTGGCAATCCCTTGACCACGACACTCGCGGTTTTTATCGCTTGGCGTATCTGTCAAATCATCGACGATAGTCGCTGTCATCATCGATTCTAATAAACCAACGATGGCAAGTGCGATAGAGTAAGGCGCGATGATCAGTAAAGTATTTAGGTTCAATGGAATGTCAGGTAATAAGAACATCGGTAATGAATCAGGCAAATCGCCCATACTGCCGACATTACGAATATCAAGATTCATATACATGGCGATAGCGGTCAAACCAACGATACAGATCAGCGGTGACGGAATCACGCGACCGATTTTAGGAATCAGTGGAAACAAGTAGATAATCGCTAAGCCCGCCGCCGTCATGATATAAACTGTCATGCCAACGCGTTCAGTCATCGGGTTAAGCTCAGGCAGCTGGGCGGCAAAGATCAATATCGCGAGCGCATTGACGAAGCCAATGACTACCGAGCGCGACACAAAGCGCATCAAATTGCCGAGCTTTAAGATACCCATTACAATCTGAATCCCACCACACAATAAGGTGGCAGCTAGCAAATACTGCAAACCATGCTCGGCGACTAAGTCAACCATCACCAGTGCCATTGCCCCAGTTGCTGCCGAAATCATGCCTGGACGACCACCGACGAAACTGATCACGACCGCGATACAAAATGAGGCATACAAGCCGACTTTTGGATCAACACCCGCGATAATAGAAAAGGCAATGGCTTCAGGAATCAGCGCTAAGGCAACAACCAAACCGGATAAAACGTCGCCGCGAACATTGGAAAACCACTCGTCACGTAAGTTATCAATAAAAGATGTCATAAGTAAACTGCATAGGGTTAGAGGCAAAAAAAGTAATCATTACTCATTCATAAAATGATCGCGTCGCTATAAAAGTAGCTATTCATCTTGCTTTTACGGCAACATGTGCTGTGTCATATTGCGGTATTGAATTATTAAAGGTCGGTAATAAGTAGGTCTACTGATTTACTTACTGGTATCACTAATACGCTCACCAATAATTAATACGATGATAAATTCAGTGAGATCACCTAAAAAATAGTTAAAATAAGGTGCTTAAAGTAGGGCGTTTATAAGAGCACCTACAATAACGAATAGCGTCAGCAATGATATGCTGCGGTAGAGGGTAATAAATAATCTATCAAATAAAAATAGCCGCTCGACATGACCCGTCTATAGTAGTAACTTTGCCAAACAGAAGTGACAATAGCGTGCTAACTGTGACAACATGCTAAACTAAAATGCTTGGGTAAATACCCAATCACTTACAGATTAAGGCAGCTATTATAGCATTAGCCACTTAATATAAAAACAGGCGCATAATAGCATATCGTCATAAAAAACCAGTACCGAAATCTGAACGATACCGTTATGATGCGTCTCATCTTGACGGCATCATTTTGCTTCTTTATATACTAGGTTTGTTTGATGCCATTTTGCTCGTCCAACAGAAGGAATAAATATGACCACCAACACTGCAACAGATGCCTTACTTCACAAAGGCAGTGGTCTACAAGTCGTGGTCGGTTTGGGACAATCTGGGTTATCAGTTGCGCGCTATTTGGCCAATCAAGGCTATCAGGTTGCTGTCACTGATGCTCAGGTGACACCTAGCTTAGCAGATCAACTACCCGCTGAGATCAGTGTTCGCCAATTTGGTACGATTGACGCCGAGCTCTTGCAGCAAGCGGCACGTATTGTTATAAGCCCCGGTATCTCTCTTGCTACCGAAGCCGTCGCCGCTGCTCGCCAAGCGAATATTCCAGTGGTTAGTGACATTCAGCTATTTTGTGAGGCTTGTACCGTACCGATAGTGGCGATTACTGGCTCTAATGCTAAGAGCACCGTGACCACCTTGGTCGGGCAAATGGCCACGGATGCTGGTGTCAATGTCGGTGTCGGCGGTAACATTGGCGTGCCAGCGCTGACCTTGCTTGATAATACTGATATGGAGCTGGCGGTGCTTGAGCTGTCGAGTTTTCAGTTAGAGACAGTGACCAATTTGGGTGCGCAAGTGGCGACAGTTCTAAATATGTCACCTGACCATCTAGATCGCCACGGCGATATGCTGGGCTACCATCAAGCCAAGCATCGTATCTTTCAGGGCGCTAAGTCCGTGGTTATCAATCGCGAAGACGCATTGACGCGCCCGCTCGTGGCTGATAATTTGCCCAGAGTGAGTACCGGTATACATGCTCCTGATAAAGGTCAATATGGTCTTATTACTACTCCTGAAGGTCAGATTTATCTTGCCCACGGTACAGAAAAACTACTGTCGGCAGATAAACTGTTGATTAAAGGTCGTCATAATCTGCTCAATGCGCAGGCCGCCTTGGCGTTAGGCGAACTTGCTGGTTTGCCATTGGGCAGTATGTTGAATACCTTACAGCAGTTTACTGGACTTGAGCATCGTTGCCAATATGTGGCAAATGCTGCAAATATTGATTATTTTAATGATTCAAAAGGCACCAATATAGGCTCAACGATGGCAGCTATCGAAGGGCTGGGCGCAGTCTACGCACCAAAGGACGGTAAACTACTATTGATTTTGGGTGGACAAGGTAAAGGTCAACAGTTTGGTGAATTGACGCCGCTTATCAATCAGTATGTTAGCCAAGTACTGTTTATTGGTGAAGATGCGCCGCTGATTGAACAGCATCTGCGCGCGGCTAAGATAAGCGCCGATGTGGCACTACATCAGTGTGAAACTTTAGAAAATGCCTTTACAACCATTCAACAAGTCACGACAAGCAGCCTATCGCAAGTGCAAGCGGTGCTATTATCACCTGCTTGTGCCAGCTTTGATCAATATAGTGGCTACGCGGCTCGTGGTGAGCATTTCAGTCAGTTGGTTGGTCAGTTAGCAACTGAGTCGTCAGATATGATGGTTACGGAATAAAAGGTTTGATAATTTAAGCATTTGCATGATAAGTGCTTAGTGAATATCAGCATTTAATAAAGAACTCATGTATTTAATAAAGAATAAGGGCAATGCAATAGGATTGCCCTGAATTGACTTTTACGACGCGCGCGCATTTTCTGTATAAATGATTGTTTTGCTTATAGATTGCTGCTACTGTCAATCATAGCCAGTCAGCAACATGAATGGTCAGCTTATTTGCTTAGTAATCTGTCTGGTACTGTCTATTTTCTATTTTTTAAACGGTGGCGTTTAATAGACGCCGTGTTTTTTCGTTCGTTAGTGTATATAAAATTATGGCGCTCTCTTCTCTTTTTCGTTCCTCGTCCCAACCGAAGCAAGCATCTGGCTCAGATGGTATTCTTTCTATGCCGTCAGCACGCGCCATTCTCCTATCGAGTGTTGGCTGTATGTTGGTGCTCAGTTTATTGATGGTGGCTTCCGCTTCTATTCCTTTTGCCCTCAGTCGCGGCATGACAGAGCTGCACTTTTTCAAAAACCAGCTGCTGTATATGATGATCGGTTTGACGGTCGCTACGGTTTCTTATTACAGCGTGTCTTTGCGAACATTATATAAGACTGAAACCCAATTTATCTTATTGGGTATCACTGGCATGCTGCTAGTGGCAACCCTATTTAGTACGCCTATTAACGGCTCCAAGCGTTGGCTGAACCTAGGGGTATTTAATTTTCAGGTGGCAGAGTTGGCCAAGTTGGTGATGATTGTCTTTGTCTCTGATTTTGTGGTGCGTCGCTCTTTTGAAGTGCGTAACGGCTTAGACGGTTTTTTGCGGATTATGTTGGTGGTGGCACTCATCACCATGCTGCTATTGTCACAGCCAGATTTTGGTTCTTTTGTCGTTATTTTAGGTACCATCTTTGCGATTTTTTATATTGCTGGTGCGCCTTACAAGCACTTTTTAGCACTGGGCGCGGCTGCCATCGGTGGTGCGGTATTGATGGTGACGACAGCGCAGTACCGATTAGTACGTGTGATGTCATTTATGGATCCGTTTGATGATGTGCAAGACACGGATTATCAGTTGGCACGCAGTTTGATTGCCTTTGGTCGTGGACAATTTACAGGCGTTGGTTATGGTGAGAGCGTACAGAAACTGTCGCATTTGCCTGAGGCACATACTGATTTTCTACTAGCCATTACAGGGGAAGAGTTAGGCTTTGTTGGGGTTACCATGGTATTGGTGCTCGAAGCGCTGATTATTGGTAGCGCGATGCGTATCAGTTATAACGCGCTCAAGCGTCGGCAGATGCGTATGAGTTATACCGCCTTTGGTATCGGTGTGGTGTTCATAGCGCAGACAATTATCAATGCGGCGATGAATATGGGCGCGATTCCAACCAAAGGATTGACCATGCCATTCTTCAGTTATGGCGGCTCATCAATGTTGATTAGTTTGGTGATGGTTGCGTTATTGCTAAAAATTTATAAAGAAAGCCCTGAAATCGAAAAAAGCCAATGCCGTTATTATTGATAGGTTGAGCATTAGTTATAGGCTCGATGCATCATGACTGGCATTATCCAAAGAAGCGTCGCTAAATAGTGGCGCTTTTTGCTAGCTGACTTTTATCCATTGGGCATATTTAACTGTTGCTTGCCTTGTAGCGGCGTACTGTCCCATTGAGCAATGGCTTGCTTTAACATACGAGTAGGTGTGTCTCTATCGACGGCTGGTTGCTGTAATAGTTGTAAAGCATTGGCGATAAGTTTACTTGGATCTCGTGTATCAATGGGTTGTGCTAGGTTTTGCTTGGAGAGTTTTTGTCCATCAGCATGACATATCAGTGGCAAGTGATACCAATGATCGATGGCAGGCAAGCGTGCGGCATCCATGATGCTGATTTGCGCTGTCGTCATGGGTAGGATATCTAGACCGCGCATAATATGTGTCACCTGTTGCAGTCCATCATCAAGGCTGGCAGCCAAAATATAATTGATCATACCATCTTGGCGACGCACTACCATATCACCCAATGTCTGCTGAGGGTTATCCCACTGCAATCCTTGAATACCGTCGTTAAAACCAATCTTATAATTCGGTAGCTGTATGCGTAGCTTATGTTGCTCTCTATCAAGGTCAGCGCTGACGCAGCAGCGTGGATAGCGCTTCCTGTTTGGTTGCAATGGGTTAGCATCATAAGATGGGCTCAGCTCTTCTTGCGCCCAGTATTGCTCCAAATCTTTACGCGAGCACTGACAACCATAAGTGAGCGGATGCAGGGCTGAGTGTAGATAATCATTATAAATATCAATACGCTCAGATTGATAAATGATATCACCGTCCCAGTACAATCCAAGCGCTTCCAAATCAATCAAGATTTGCTCAGTAAATTGCTGATCACAGCGTTCGGTATCAGTGTCTTCAATACGCAGTAGCCATTTACCACCAATGGATTTTATATGGCAAAAGCTGGCAAGCGCAGTCGTCAATGAGCCAAGATGCAGTTCACCAGTCGGTGAGGGAGCAAAACGACCAATCGGCTGTACTGGTATGATTGGAGTGGGCATAGGAATAAGGTTAGTTTTCAAAGTAGGAAATTATCGGTAAAAAAGGTAGAAGATAGAATAATAAATATATCCGTAAAAAGATATTTGTGAAATGAGTCTGTTTTGTTAGCAAATCAATATAAGCAAGCTTAAAGCTCTGTATCAGCCATGATTCATTGACTAAAAACCAGCCAGCTAAAACGCAATAAGCGACCATGTTATGGTCGCTTATGCTTACATTCTACTATTGAGATGAGTCGTAACTCGTTTAAGCGCCTTGATTTTGGCGTTCTTTAATCTCAGACAGTGTTTTACAATCGATACACTGGGTAGCTGTTGGGCGCGCTTCGAGACGACGCAGACCAATCTCTACGCCACAAGTTTCACAAAATCCATAATCATCATTTTCAATTTCTGACATAGATTTATCAATTTTGCGAATGAGCTTACGTTCACGGTCACGCGTACGCAATGCGAGGGCAAACTCTTCTTCTTGGGTGGCGCGATCATTGATATCTGGCATAGCACTGGACTCGTCTTGGATATAAGTCTTGGTGCGATCCGCTTCGCCAATCAGTTGGCTCTTCCAATCCAATAATATAGCCTTAAAGTGCTCTAACTGCGCATCAGACATGTACTCTTCGTCTTTGGCAGGCACATAAGGAGTAAACTTAGCTTCACTTGGATTCGTGGTCAGGGTGCTCATATGGGTATCCTACTTTTTTCAAATTAATTCAATAAAACGACGTATCAAAAGACAAGACGCTATCAATGTCATAAACGCTATAATTTGTCCCTTTATAAAACGTTTTACCACTTGGTAACACAAGTAACACAGCGGATCTAATAGTACGGTTATCTTGATATGCTTAAAGCAATCTATCAATGGTCAGGTATATGGTTATGCATATTTTTATTTAAATAGCGTTGTCTTAATAATGCGACAAATCACTGACTGTGAAGATTTAGCTGTGATCGATTTAGCCATCCTAGCTATTATAATTCTACCTAATACCAGGCAGTCCTCATTTCGTTTTATACGTTGTATCATTGTTTCTGACAATAATGAAGTCATTTTTCATCATCATGTCGCTTTTACCATGCCAGTCATTGTATTCTGAACTCAGAAATATCAGTCAATAGCTTGAAATATAAGGGCTTACATCAGTATGGGTGCCAATAAATCTGGGCGTCAAGTATCCAGTCTTTCTACCCAGCTTGCAACCTTTCCATTGTTGGCTAATTGCAACCAACGGTAACCGGGCGGGACGCTTTTATCATAGGAAAAATCATTCTCATAAGGCTTGAACTGGTAGCAAGTAGATGGCGTACTATAGACCGTGACTCCTTGACGATGGCGAACCTGCTCTTGGTGCGTATGACCACTGATAATGACCTTGAGATGGTCAAATCCTAACAGATGCTGCCAAAAGGCTTCACTATTCTCCGCCATATGCGTGTCAATCCAGTCAGAGTCTACGGGAATGACATGATGATGTAGAGCGATCAGCGCAGGCTTATCACAGGCTCCGAGTCTCTCGCATAACCAGTCAATATCGGTAGGCGTTATCTCGCCCGCGACTTTGCCCGTGATGGATGAGTCTAATAACAGCAGCTGCCAACGATCAGTCTCAATGACATGCCGGCTTAGCAAGCGCGGGTCGGCAGGCTGAGCAATCAGTTCGCGCTCAAAGAACGGCAAGTCACTGCCTATCTCATCCGTCACATCATGATTGCCTGCGATGCAAGCAAAAGGAATATTGGTCGCTTGCAATACCTCAAAAATATGATCGTAAATAGCGGGTTTGACTTCATTGACTAAGTCGCCAGTCACGATAATCAAATCGCAGCGAATGTCGCTACTCAATGCTTGCTGTAGTACTGTTTCAAAGCATTGCTGACAGACAGTGGCTTCGCTATTGTTAGTATCGCCATCAACACTAGAAGAAACGGGCGTTGATAAATGCAAATCTGTGATTTGTAGTATGTTTACCTGTTCATCTGGTGTGCTAATGTTATTAACAGGATAGCTTAGCATTGGGTCAGTCCCTCATCGAATCGAAACAAGTGATGCTGTTAAAACGAATGATAGATAAATGGATGTCCTGCATCGAGTAGACTAATGAATTTTGGTCTAACCAATATGTTTTTTGGCTTGACGCCGCTAGTATGTCGATGGTATTAGGGCAAGTTTATAACATAAAGTCAATGAAAGCTCTATCATATTGATGAAATAAAGTTGGATAAGAGGATAAAAAAACCAGCGGCTTTATGTGAACCATAATCTGTCTAACGGCGCGCTGACCAAATTTTTGCAGTGCTGAGCTTTGAGAAAATCAGCGCGATAAAAAATAAAATGGCTAATATTAATACGATAGCAAGTCCTGTCTGAATATCTAGCCAGATGCTTCCCCAAACGCCTAGCGTCACCCCAAGCTGTGCGATCAGTAGCGATATAACGACCATTTGTTTTGGCGATGATGACCACAAACGTGCCGTTAATGCTGGTAATACCAATAGACCGCTGATTAGTAAACTACCAACCGCTTGCAGGGCAATCGCACAAAATCCCGCCAATACGCCCATAAAGAACAGCCGCTGGCGTGTCGGATTAACACCTTGAATACGCGCCAGTGCTTCATGAGTGGCAAGCTTAATTTGTGCAGGCCATATATACATGAGTAGACCGAGCCCTACCAGCACGCTACCGGCAAGTAAGGGCAAGTCTGCCCAATCAAGCTCTAGCAAATTACCAAACAAAAACCCCAGTACGTTTGCTTGTTGGTCAGTCAACTGGGTCAAAGCCAATAAGCCTAAGCATAACAATGACACCGCCACGACGGCCAAAACCGCATCGACAGGCAGGCGCTCATCATCGATTAATACCAGCCCTAGCACCACCATGACGCTGACCAAGGCAATGCCAATGCCCATAGGTAATTGCCACCATACTGCTAAAGCCACGCCAAGCAAGGTACCATGTGCTAAAGCATCAGCAAAAAAGGCCATGCGTCGCCACAAGACTAAGCAACCTAAAGGCGCTGATAGTAGCGCTAAAATACTGCCAGCGATCCAAGCGGGGGCAATGATGGCTAACCAAGCAGTCATAATGAATATCCGTAAAAGTTTTTATAAAGCTCAACGCTCGATATGTGTTTGATGTATTAAGCTTCGATATATTTTATATTTGTGAATGTGCAACGCGCCTTAATGATTATAATTCGCTTGGGGCGTGATGCTCACAGGCATGTGGTTGATGCACATAAGGCTGCTCATAATGATGCCCAAATAGCTTTTGAAACTCACTACTAACGGCAAGCTCGCTTGGTTGTCCCTCACAGCAAATGTGCTTATTAAGACAAATCACGCGTCGACTGCCCTTCATGACCCAATGCAGATCATGCGATACCACCAACATGGCACAACGCAAAAACTCCGGCAGCTCATCAATAAATTGATAGAGCCAAACCTCAGTATCAGGGTCCAGTCCTTGCATCGGCTCATCTAAAATCAATAAGTTGGGTTTGTCTAACAATGCTCGCGCGAGCAAGACCCTTTGTGTCTCACCACCCGACAGGTGCAGCATTTGTCGCGATAATAAGTGCGTCAATGACAAGTTATCGAAGATAAATTGACGCTGCTCAGACGTTAAGCGCCTTTTATCCGCTTGTGCCAATAAATCGCAGACTCGTAATGGCAATATCGGCGGTACAGCAAAGCGCTGCGGCACATAGCCAAGCTGTAACTTTTGATGAGAGTTAATGTGCCCTTTGGTTGGCTCAATCAATCCCAAAATAAGTTTAACCAACGTTGACTTACCAGCGCCATTTGGTCCAATAAGACTGACTGTTTCATTAACCGCAATGTCAATATCAATATGTGAGAGTAAGCGTTGATGCCCAATGTCGTAGCTGACATCGCTTAGGCTCAGCAGTTTACTCGCAGTATTAATGGTGTTGTGATCAACAGCGGAAAAGTTCGGTTGATTAGACGGTGAGGTAGACAGGCTCATAGTGTGACAACCAATAAGTGAATGAGTAATACAAATAAAAAACGGATGACAAAGACTTACGCTTCAGTGGTTAGGGCGTGCTACTGGCACGCTTGGCAACGACCACTCAGCTCAATCACACTGCGTTCCACGATAAAGCCAACGTCTTGCTCAGCAAAACTCATCATTTCCTGTACAGGCACACTGCTACATTCTTGTACACGCTGACACTGACCGCAGATTAAAAATGCTGCGGTATGCTGCGCGCGTGGGTGACAGCAGGGCACATAAGCATTGATAGAGGTCAATTGATGTATCAAGCCTTCACTCAATAGAAACTCCAGACTGCGATAGACAGTGGGTGGCGCGACATTTTTTGGCGCTTGTTTTTTAGAGCTAATTTCTTTAGATGCTGCTTTCATTGGGTGCTGTTGCGAGTTAAGCGCTTCGCTGCTGTCATCATTGTTATTAGGCTCTGATAAGCGCATTTGCTGCAATTGCGTGATCAAATCATATGCACCGATAGGTTTATTGGCTGCTAATACCAATTGATATATTTGCTGGCGCAATGGGGTAAAGCGTGCACCATTCAGGCGACATTGTTCTTTTGCTGCCATTAGGCGCTCGATCACGTCATGCGGTGTAAAGTCCTGCACATCATGTAAATGTTCGCAGACTGATAAACTGGTGGACATGGTGCAAGCTCCTACGAAATAAAATGGCACTGTTATTATAGTAATTTATAATGTTATAGTATAACATACTAAAAATAAGAGCAGATAAGTGATCTTGGCTTATTTATTGATACCTTAATGATCACTCAGATACAACGGCGATAACGTCTAAATGTTTCCACTTATATTTTATCTTTCATACATTAAAGAATCTATTATGAACTCAGTTTTCAAATATTTTTTAAGCTCAACCATTATACTACAGCGATGGTTCATTACGGGCATAGTTGCATCAGGCGTCTTTACTGTGAGTGCACAAGCGGCAACAGTCAGCGTGAGTAATTATCCATTGTTTTTATTGAGTCAAGCAGTGACTGAAGGTTCACCGCCCGCCAAGCAGTTATTGCAGGCAGGGGAGGTAGGTCATCATGGCAGTATCAGCCCAGGCGATATTAAAGCCATTCAGGACAGTAAATTTGTCGTGTGGTTTGGTGAGCCCTTAGAAAATAACTTGGCGGCAAGCCTTAATACCGCACCCAATGCGATTGCCTTATTTGAATTTGATGCCTTTAATCGTCATCCGCTACGTGACGTTCAAGGCAAGCCTATTGCTGGCACCTTGGATCCACATATATGGTTAGATCCTGAAAATGCCAAAGCCATGACTCGTGCCCTTGCCGTGATTCATAGCCATGCTAATCCGCAATATAAAGCACTTTATCACGCCAATGCACAAAAATTTGCTCAGCGAATGGATAGGGGAGTGGCATCTTTCGTAAAACAAGCTAAAGGCAAGCAGCAAACCCAACCTTATTGGGCCTATCATGATGCTTATCAATACATCGAATCCAGCACAAACCTAAAGCTTGTTGGCAGTTTAAGCACTGATCACCATCTAGCACCACGAGCAAGCCAAATACACTGGCTAAATGAGAAGCGTCCAGCCAAGCAAATGTGTCTGGTTAGCCCAAGTCAACCAGCCAAAGGTCTACTCGCTAAGTTACAGCCTGTAAAAACCATTGTGCAACCTGAAGATATGAGCAATAGTAAAGACTTTGTGAGTGGTTGGCAGACGATGGCACAGCAAATCTATCAATGTATATCGTAGAATAACTGATTAACCATAGTGGCTTGCAACGCTTTAGCAGCCATTATGTAGTCATACTTTGGGTGTTATCCATTGGTCAGTAACTATGATGTCTATGAGTGATTCAGCTAGGTCACTGATAAAAGGTATATTTTTCTTGCTTAACGGTGGTATGCCCCTTATAATAAGTGGCGTTTTATTTTGGTTAAAAGGTAACACCTGTAGAGTGAGCCGTTCACGGATAAAAGTGTCGCGACGATGTTATATTGCCACCTTATCCCAATGCTGTAAGGCTATAGGATTGCATTACCGATGACCAAGCCTGCCAAACGCACACAAAAAGATAAAATTGGCATCTATATCAAACGCCAAGCGTGGATATTATTTATCCTTATGATTATTGCTTGGGCTTTAGATACCAGTTGGCTACATAGTGAGCTTACTGTCGCAAAAAGCGCCGCTATTGGTGCGCTACTCAGTTTTGCAACCCAAGCTGTATTTGCTTTTTTTATCTTTTGGTACACTGGATATCGCGCGCGCCAACATATTGTTAGCCAGCTATATCGAGGTCAAATGGCCAAATGGCTATTGACTGTGTTTGGTTTCGCACTAATTTTTATTACCGTACAACCCCTATCTGCGCCTGCGCTGTTTATCGGTTTTATGGTAATGCAAATTAGTCACAGTTGGATGTTGTGGCATATACGCTAGCATTAATAGACGATGACTATATCAATAGTTGAGTGCTTAATAGTGCTAGGCAAGTCACCCTGCCGTCCAGCTTCTCTATGACTGATTTTATAAGAAAGTCAAAACATACAAAACTGTCTAAAGACAGCGCCAATGATCATAAAGACTGTGATATGAGCGTTTAAATGAGTATAGCGTGTGATGATGGAGTCGATAGCCAATTATTAGCTATCAGTATTGCCTCTAATTAAATTCTTACAATTTAATTAATCACGCAAAGCTATGTTAGTAAACGTTAATAGTAGCTAACTTATTCATACAGTGCATAAAAAAGTCATAATTGACTTTACACGAATACAACGCTGCATTAATATAGGCAGCTAAATATTTTGCTTATGAACGCTGTATTAAGCGTCGATCGTGGAAACGCGTCAGTAAGTAAACACAGATATAATAATTTCGCGTACATATACAAGGGCTATTACTGAATCATCATAAGCCCTTTTTTGATAGCTAAAATTTATCTTAAGTTATCAAATTGCGCACTAGTAATAGAACTATGGGTTGGATGTTATTGATTACATGAGCGCTTTAGCATGGTTCATTTGCCTGCTTTGTTGCAAGGCAGATAGACATACTACAATCTCATCAGATGACAACCATATTTTTGGTAGTTGATTAAATCGTTGATTAATAAGAAGCTGACATTATGGCAGGCGAGCAAACAACAACAGACTATATCTCTCACCACTTAACGAACTGGACGTACGGCTATCTGCCGGGCGAAGGCTGGAAAGTTGCCTATACTGCTGAAGAAGCTAGTGCAATGGGCTTTAAAGCCATCCACCTTGATTCTATGCTTTGGTCAATTGGTCTAGGCATTGTTTTCTGCGCCATCTTCTGGATGGTCGCTAGAAAAGTCACTTCAGGCGTGCCGGGTAAAACTCAGGCAGCGGTTGAGATGATCGTTGAGTTCGTTGATAACAACGTTCGTGATTCGTATAGTGGTACCTCAAAGCTGATTGCGCCTTTGGCGTTGACTATCTTTGTATGGATATTCTTAATGAACTTGATGGATTTACTACCCGTCGACTTTATTCCTATGATTGCTGGCCAAATCGGCGCAATGATGGGACATGATCCACATCATGTGTTCTTTAAGATCGTTCCAACGACGGATCCTAATATTACGCTTGGCATGTCTTTTTCTGTCTTTATACTGATTCTGTTCTATAGTATCAAAGAAAAAGGTTTGGGCGGCTTTGTTGGCGAGCTAACACTGCATCCGTTTAGTGCCAAAAACCCTATCGTACAAATTATTTTAATACCCATCAACTTTATCTTAGAGTTTGTTACTTTGATAGCGAAACCTATCTCTTTAGGTCTGCGTCTATTCGGTAACATGTATGCTGGTGAGTTGATTTTCATACTGATTGCTCTAATGCCATTTTGGATTCAATGGGCGTTATCAGTACCGTGGGCTATTTTCCACATCTTAATTATTACACTTCAAGCGTTCGTATTTATGATGCTGACGATAGTTTATATGTCACTTGCATCATCAACTGAACATTAATTAGACATTCAATAGGTAAATGAGGATACATCCATGGATCCAGTATTAGGTGGTTACACAGTTATCGCAGTAGCACTACTTATCGGTTTAGGTGCACTAGGTACAGGTATTGGTTTTGCTATTCTAGGTGGTAAATTCCTAGAAGGCGTTGCGCGTCAGCCAGAACTTGGTTCACAGCTGCAAACTCGTATGTTCATCGTAGCAGGTCTTCTTGATGCTATTCCGATGATCGGTGTTGGTATTGCTATGCTATTGTTGTTCGCTAACCCTCTAGCAGGTTAATCAGAAAGCTCAGTTGTAAATGTTTGGTAGTCAAAGTTTGTATCTTAACCATAGCCAAAGTTTGGCTATCAAATATGATCAATGAAACTGATTTTTCATTAACAAAGAGGTGATCACGTGAATATCAATTCTACCCTCATCGGTCAAGCCATTGCTTTTGCAATCTTTGTGATGTTCTGCATGAAATTCGTGTGGCCACCACTTATTGGTGCCATCAATGAGCGTCAGCGTAAAATTGCTGAAGGCCTGAATGCCGCAGAAAAAGCAAAAGCAGATCTGGCAACCGCTGAGCAAGACGTCCAGCAGGAGCTTGATCTTGCAAAGACCAAAGCTGCTGCTTTAATCGAGCAAGCGAACAAGAGTGCCAACCAGCTTGTCGAAGATGCAAAAATGCAGGCCCAAGTGGAAGGCGAGCGCATTCGTCAACAAGCGCAAGCGTCTATCGACCAAGAAATCAATCAAGCGCGTGAATCATTACGTGCCCAAGTTGCTGAACTGGCTGTACTTGGTGCAGAAAAGATTTTGCAAGACAAAGTCGATGTGCAAAAACATGCCAGTATGTTAGACCAACTGGCGGCAAAGCTGTAACTGTGAGGATATAATGGCTGACTTATCAACCTTAGCACGACCCTACGCTAAAGCCGCGTTTGACTATGCCAACGAAAACGGGGCCGTAAACGAGTGGGAAAATTTCTTGTTTGTCGCCAGTGCAATTGTCAATGACAAAGCGTTCCGTACATGGCTAGAAAATCCAGCCGTTACGGCTGAGCATAAGTCAGCTGCTTTGGTTGATCTTTATGACTCACAAGTGGCTGGTGATAGCGACTCTGCTTTTAAACAGCTACTAGGCGAGAGCAAAGGCTCTCGTTATGGTAATAGTATTAGCTATCCTAAAGTGTCACCAGCGCTCAATAATTTTATTAAGCAGTTGGCGCAGCAAGAGCGTCTGGCGCTGCTTCCTGAAGTTTATGAGCATTATCGCCGCCACAAGGCAATAAGCTTAAAGCAGCTTGATGCTTACGTGACCTCTGCCTATCCATTGACTGACGCTCAGCGTGAAATGCTTCAAACGCGCCTTGCTGCATCGTTAAATGCTAGTGTGGTGATTCATGAGTCGGTCGATCCAAGTCTATTGGCAGGCGCTACCATCAAAGTCGGTGACAAAATCATTGATGATTCGATGCGCGGCAAGTTACAACAGTTAAAAACACAGCTAACGGCCTAATGCCATTTACCAGCGCAGTCATCTATGATTTGCGTGAAAGTAAGAGCATTTAAGTCAGTGGGCGGGTTATCATAAATTAAAGGAAACAAGGCAATGCAACAATTGAATCCAGCGGAAATCAGTAACCTGATTAAGCAGCGTATTCAAGACCTTGATGCGGGTGCAACTGCAAAGAATGAAGGCACGATTGTCAAAGTATCTGACGGTATCGTGCAGATTCATGGTCTTGAAGATGCCATGTACGGCGAAATGATTGAGTTTGAAGGCGAAATCTATGGAATGGCGCTTAACTTAGAGCGTGATTCTGTCGGCGCGGTAGTACTTGGTGATTACCTAAAGCTGCAAGAAGGTCAAAAAGCCTATTGTACTGGTCGTATTCTTGAAGTACCAGTAGGTCCTGAGCTGCTAGGCCGTGTTGTTGACGCCTTGGGAAATCCTATTGATGGCAAAGGTCCTATCGATGCCAAAATGACTGATAAAGTCGAAAAAATTGCCCCAGGCGTTATTGATCGTCAGTCAGTAGATCAACCAGTAATGACGGGTTATAAAGCCGTTGATACTATGATTCCAATTGGTCGTGGTCAGCGTGAGCTTATCATTGGTGACCGTCAGACGGGTAAAACCGCGATGGCTATCGATGCGATCATCGCGCAGAAATCATCTGGTATCAAGTGTGTATACGTCGCAATCGGTCAGAAACGTTCTACTATTGCAAACGTCGTACGCAAGCTTGAGCAAACTGGTGCATTAGCATATACCACGGTTGTGGTTGCATCAGCATCAGAGCCTGCCGCACTACAGTATATCGCACCGTATTCAGGTTGTACGATGGGCGAATACTTCCGTGACCGCGGTGAAGATGCACTGATTGTATTTGATGACTTATCAAAACAAGCCGTTGCTTATCGTCAAATTTCACTATTGCTACGTCGTCCGCCAGGTCGTGAAGCGTATCCTGGTGATGTATTCTATTTACATTCACGTTTACTTGAGCGTGCATCACGCGTAAACGCGGCGTACGTAGAAAAGTTCACTAATGGTGAAGTAGTTGGTAAAACAGGTTCTTTAACCGCGTTACCTATCATTGAAACCCAAGCTGGTGACGTCTCTGCATTCGTACCGACTAACGTGATTTCAATCACCGATGGTCAGATTTTCTTAGAATCAAGCCTATTCAACTCAGGTATCCGTCCAGCAGTTAACGCTGGTATCTCGGTATCTCGTGTGGGCGGGGCAGCTCAGACTAAGATCATCAAGAAGCTATCTGGTGGTATCCGTACTGCACTGGCTCAGTATCGTGAACTGGCCGCCTTTGCTCAGTTTGCCTCAGATCTTGATGACGCGACTCGCGAACAGCTTGATCATGGTGAGCGTGTGACTGAATTGATGAAGCAAAAGCAGTATCAGCCAATGTCAATCTCTGAGCAAGCTGCAGTTATCTATGCATCGAATGAAGGCTTTTTAGCGGACGTTCCTGTTGAAAAAATCGGTTCTTTTGAAGAAGCTTACTTACGCTATATGCATGATGAGCAGAGTGAATTGATGCGTGAAATTGATGATACTGCGAATTATAATGATGATATCGCAGGTCGTTTGAAGTCATCTTTAGAGACCTTTAAACAAAATCACAGTTATTAATTTAACGGGTTAAGCCGAATTGGTTATGGCTGTCTTTGATGGCTAATAAAGTGGCGCATTGTCTTGTATTTTTTTATTAAGACAGTAGCGCCACTGTTCTAACCATTGACGGTATTAGATCGCGTCATGCACAAAATATATAACATTAATCTGTTAGATCGATGTTATATACTAAATAATTGTCGCATGCGCCAATGCTTTTTAACCCTCTTATATTGGAATCATTATGGCAAGCTTAAAAGAGATACGTGCCAAAGTCACCAGTATTAAAAGCACCCAAAAAATTACTCGTGCTATGCAAATGGTTGCGGCAAGTAAAATGCGCCGTGCCCAAGAGCGCATGGAAGTGGGTCGCCCGTATGCTGATAGTATGCGCCGGGTTATTTCACATTTGGTGCATGCCTCATCAGACTATAAACATCCGTATATGGTCTCGCGTCCAGTCAATAAGGTTGGCTATATTGTCATTACCTCTGATCGCGGTCTGGCGGGTGGTTTGAATATTAACTTATTCAAAGCTTTATCTAAGAGTATCCAGCAGTATCAAGATCAATCTGTACAAACTGAGTTTGCAGTCATTGGCGCTAAAGGTGTGAGTTTTTTCAAAAACTTTGGTGGTAAAGTGACCTCGGCAGTAACCGATTATGGTGATAAGCCAACGTTTGAGCAGATAAACGCACCGGTTCAAGCGATGCTTGACGATTATACAAACGGTAAAATAGACCGCATCTATGTGGTTTATAATAAGTTTGTTAATGCGATGACCCAAAAGCCGACTGTCAATCAGTTGGTACCTTTACCAGACAGTGCGTTTGGTGAAGAAGAGAGCGGCATTCAAACAGAACTGAGCTGGGATTATATCTACGAGCCTGATATCAAAACATTGATTGATGAGTTGCTTGGCCGTTATATTGAGTCGATTGTGTATCAAGCGGTAATGGAAAATATTGCCTCTGAGCAGTCCTCACGTATGGTTGCGATGAAAGCGGCGACAGATAATGCTGGTGACCTAATTAACGATTTACAGTTGGTTTATAACAAGCTGCGTCAAGCGGCGATTACCCGAGAAATCTCGGAAATCGTTGGCGGTGCTGCTGCTGTTTCATAATTGAAACCCCTTATGAAACCCACTATATACAGAAGTTCAAGGAGAACGCAATGAGTAGCGGTCGTATTGTACAGATTATTGGCGCGGTTCTTGACGTTGAGTTCAACCGTAGTGAAGTTCCTCAGATTTATGATGCCTTGCAAGTAGATGGTACCGAAACCACCCTAGAAGTACAGCAACAACTAGGTGATGGCATCGTCCGTACTATCGCAATGGGTTCAACTGAAGGTCTAAAGCGTAACTTAACAGTCACTAATACTGGTGCGCCTATTGCTGTGCCTGTTGGTATTGGTACGCTTGGCCGTATCATGGATGTTCTTGGTCGTCCTATCGATGAAGAAGGTCCTGTAGAAGCTGATGAAAAATGGTCTATCCACCGTGAAGCGCCAAGCTACGCGGATCAGTCAAACAGCACTGAGCTGTTAGAAACTGGTATTAAAGTTATCGATCTACTTTGCCCGTTTGCTAAAGGTGGTAAAGTTGGTCTGTTTGGTGGTGCTGGTGTTGGTAAAACCGTTAACATGATGGAGTTGATCAACAACATCGCTCTAAAACATGAAGGTTTGTCAGTATTCGCTGGTGTTGGTGAGCGTACTCGTGAAGGTAACGATTTCTATCACGAAATGCAAGAAGCCGGCGTTGTAAACACTGAAGACTTTAGCAAATCTAAAGTTGCCATGGTATACGGCCAGATGAATGAGCCACCGGGTAACCGCTTGCGTGTTGCGTTGTCTGGTTTGACCATGGCTGAATACTTCCGTGATACGAAAGATCCTGCCACTGGCAAAGGTCGTGACGTATTGCTGTTTGTTGATAACATCTACCGTTATACACTAGCCGGTACTGAAGTATCAGCACTACTTGGTCGTATGCCATCTGCGGTTGGTTATCAGCCAACACTTGCTGAAGAGATGGGTATGCTACAAGAGCGTATTACTTCGACTCAGTCTGGCTCTATCACCTCAGTTCAAGCAGTATATGTTCCTGCGGATGATTTGACGGATCCATCACCAGCAACGACGTTCGCGCATTTGGATGCAACGGTTGTATTGAGTCGTGATATTGCTTCACAAGGTATCTATCCTGCGGTTGATCCGCTAGATTCAACCTCGCGTCAGCTAGATCCATTAGTCATTGGCGAAGAGCATTATAACGTTGCTCGTGGCGTGCAAGAGATTTTGCAGCGCTATCGTGAGCTAAAAGACATCATCGCTATCTTGGGTATGGATGAGTTATCAGAAGAAGATAAACTAGTCGTTTATCGTTCGCGTAAGATTCAGCGCTTCTTGTCACAGCCATTCCACGTTGCTGAAGTCTTTACTGGCGCACCTGGTAAATATGTACCACTACGCGATACCATTGCTAGCTTTAAAGCAATTATCGCTGGTGAATACGATGACCTACCAGAGCAAGCGTTCTATATGGCTGGTGGCATCGACGAAGTTGTTGCTAAAGCAGAAAAAATGAAATCTACTGCAGCGTAAGTTGTGTTAGCATTTGCTAAAGGGCAGATAGGCCATAAAAAGTCTATTTGCCAGTTAGTAACGCCTCGCAGTTTTGATTGTGTTTTGATCGTAAGGAGTTAAGTATGGCAACGTTACAATGTCGCGTCGTAAGTGCTCGTGAAGAGTTGTATTCAGGCGAAATTAGCATGTTAATAGCTACTGGTACCGAAGGCGAGATTGGTGTATTGCCAGGTCACACACCGCTTATTACTTTGTTAAAACCGGGTGCGATGCGAGTGCAAACACCAAACGGTGAAGAAGAAGTGATTTATGTATCAGGCGGTGTTTTAGAAGTACAGCCGAAGATGGTTACCGTATTGGCTGATACAGCGATGCGTGCACATAACCTTGATGAAAGCAAAATTGTCGAAGCACGTAAAAAGGCTGAGCAGATGCTGGTTAATCAATCGGATACTGTACAAACTAATGCAGCTTTAGCATCATTAGCAGAGTCTGTCGCACAGCTACAGACTATCCGTAAGTACAAAAACCGCGCTTAATTTTTTGTGGAAAATTTTAGAGTTTCTTTTTGACTCTTACCACAGACACAAAAAAACAGTCCATCATGGGCTGTTTTTTTATGTTTATTGTTTAATATTCTATACTTGTTGATCGAGGATAAATACGCGATTTATGATGCAATTTTGAGCTCAACAGCCAGTTTTGTTAGATATAATTGTTAACTAACTATGCATTTGATAAACATATATCTACTAATTATGTATCGAATGATAATAGGCAGGACGGGAATAGTAGATGAAAAAGTCACTGGCAGCAAAGGTAATATGTCGCTATATTAGACATAACAGGAATACAAGTATCGGTATCAATCAAGTATCTTATCACTGTGCGCTGCATTAAGATTGACTACTTATAGAAACTAAGGTGAGGAAAGGGTCGTAAAAAAACATTTCACTTGCTATTATTTGTATAAAGCTCATAATTTTTGGACGTAAACTAAAGTTTTAATGGGTGTAGTTTATAGGTTTTGTTAACGACTATAAGCTATAGTATAGGAAGCTGTATGTTTAATAGTATACTGTGCTACCAAGTTTGTAACAGCTATACCAACATCAATTGTGCCACTTAATGGTGCTATTAATTTTACCGCTCTTACTTTTACTGCTTTTAAATGAGATGTATTAGAGGATATAACAATGACAACGAATGAAGAAGACAACACCCCCCGAATTTTGATTGTTGAGGATGATGAGCGTCTGGCCATGTTGACTCAAGATTACTTGGTCAAAAATGGTTTAGAAGTCGCTATCGAAACCGATGGTAATCGTGCTATTCGTCGCATCGTCAGTGAACAACCAGATTTGGTCGTACTTGATGTCATGCTTCCTGGTAGCGATGGACTGACGGTATGTCGTGAAGTACGCCCGCATTATCAGAATCCTATTTTGATGCTGACTGCGCGTACTGAAGATATGGATCAGGTACTGGGTCTTGAGATGGGTGCTGATGATTATGTCGCTAAACCTGCTCAGCCACGTGTCTTGTTAGCACGTATTCGTGCGTTATTACGTCGCTCAGAAAATGCCCCATCAGAAGATGTACCACAGCGCCTAGAATTTGGTGAACTGGTCATTGACAATGGCGGTCGTTCAGTGAATTTAGGTGATGAGTTGGTTGATTTCACCAGTGCTGAATATGACTTATTATGGTTGCTTGCTTCTAATGCGGGTCGAATTCTTTCGCGTGAAGATATCTTTGAGCGTCTACGTGGTATTGAATATGACGGTCAAGATCGCTCAATTGACGTTCGTATCTCACGCATTCGTCCAAAAATCGGTGATGATCCAGAAAATCCAAAACGTATCAAAACCGTTCGTAGTAAAGGGTATTTGTTCGTTAAAGAAGGCAACTAAGTCAATTTTGCTCCGGCAACGGCTTATTGCTCATTAGCGTGACCAAAGAAACCAGCAACTAGGCTGGTTTTTTTGTGGCTAAATTTTAATTTTTAAACTTAAATACAGCGTTATGTGGTTTAATTAAGCAATTATTGTGGGTGCTGCCTAAATATACATGAGGCAAATGGATTTTAGGTGATGCTCAGTTATAAATTAAAATTCAGCAGCCAGAATGGTTTTTTATTCAACAGTGTTTGATATCATTTATCACGCAGCGCTTGTTTGCTGAATGATGTCGGCAGTTTTTATTCATTAAGTTGGTTACGGCACGTATGTCATTAGTCTCTTCTTTAAAACACAGTATCTTTGTTCGTATTTATGCTGGGCTACTCATAGTCTGTTTGTGTGTGGCATTGTTTGCTCAACTGTTGATGGATACCATCAACAAAGAGCGCGTCCAATCCTACCGTGAAAACATGGCAACAGGGGCTTTTCATCTGGTGAGTGAAGGTATCGCTCATCAGGAAAGTGAAGAACAGCGTGAATATTGGTTGTCTGATGCCAGTAGTTTATTTGGCTCAGAATTCAAAGTTTTGCCTATTGATGAAGTGGACTTTAATGCCAGTGAACTTCGGCGTTTTGAAAACGGCAATACGGTCGTTCGTTATACCGAGCAACCTGTCTATGCCGATGTTTATTATCGTCTACCGGACAATCAAAGCGTTTTGACCGCCAGAATATCGCAAGTGACTGAGCAGCAAGTACGGGCAATCGCTGTGTTTTTATTGGATGATTTGTCTTACTATGTAACGTTATCTGACAAGCGTGCCCGTTTGGCTGAGCTGGAAAAAAAGTTTTCCTTTCCTTTAGAGTTTAAAGCCGTCAATACACTGGATTTAGATACCGATCAGCTTGCACGATTACGCCGAGATGAAGTGGTTATTTCCTTACAAGATACCAATAGCAGTAAAAGTAATTCGGCTATTAGAGTAGTGGTGCCTTCTGAAATCAATGACATGGCGATATTGATTGGTCCGGTGCCATTATTCAATTGGTTCCCACTTAATCTGATTATTAGTATGATTCTTATCAGCATGTTTTTAATCAGCTTAGGCGTGTATGCGTTGATTTTTCCACTTGAGCGTAAATTGCAGTTGATTCAGGTTGGCGTCAATGAGGTGAGTAAAGGTAATCTTGAAAGTCAAGTTCAAGTAATTGGGCAGGATGAAATTGCCCGTTTAGCCGCGACTTTTAATGCCATGACCTCGCATATCAAGCGCCTTATTGAGTCGCAGCGAGAATTAACGCGAGCGGTATCACATGAGCTGCGTACACCGGTGGCTCGTATCCGTTTTGCCGTTGATATGCTGGCTGATACGGATGACGAAGACTCACGTTTTATGCAGCGTGATTTTATTGATGAAGATATCGAAGCGCTTAATGGCTTGATTGATGAGATTTTGACTTACGCCAAGCTCGAAGAAGGCTCACCAAAGCTGGATTTAGAACCAGTCAATCTTAGAGAGTTATTGGAGCAGATTGAGCGTGAAACCAATGCCTTGGGTAAGCCTATCAAAATAGTGACCAAGCTGCCGAATGCTAAAGTAACCGCTGTCGCAGATAGGCGTTATTTACACCGTGTGATTCAGAATTTGGCGGGCAATGCCTTACGTTATGCAGAAACCACGATTATCATTAGTGCTGGCGTCAGAAAGGGCAATGCTTTTGTTAGTGTTGAGGATGATGGTCATGGTATTCCAGAAGCAGATCGCGAAAAGGTCTTTATTCCATTTTCACGTTTAGATGACAGTCGCACACGCGCCTCAGGCGGCTATGGTTTAGGCTTGTCTATTGTATCGCGCATTGCCTTTTGGTTTAATGGTAGTATGAAAGTCGATGAGAGCCGAGAGCTTGGCGGTGCACGATTTGTCATGACGTGGCCTATCAAGCCACTGACACAAATTTTGGCTGCTGATGAACTGACGCAAGAAAAAAGCGAGCGTGGTTTTGAAGATAAATAATGCCACTGCACAGGATTGTCGTTATCTTTTAGTATAAAAATAGCGGCATCAATTAAGCAGTGTGTGACAAATAAACTTGCTCAATTTCTAAGAAGTGTTCTCAATTTCATGTTTAGAATGAATACACACCTTAGATAGAATTGTCGGTTAATTTTTATTATTAACGGTTTAAAGATAGCTTTAAATCAGAGGAGGGCAAAGGATGCCATATTTATTTGGTGGTTTGGTGGTATTAAATGCAATAACGTTGGGCTACTACTTATTCTTGCAGCAGCCATCGACGACGCAAACGTTGACAGCAGCGCAAGAAAATATTACTCAGCCATTAGCGTTTACCAATAGCGCCAAATATATTCCACCTATCATTGGAAACAAAGACTAGGTGTTATACAACTAAATAGTCGTAGCGAATCGTTTTGAGCATTTATTAGCTTTAGTGATGAACAGTTCAGCAGCTATCAGTCTCCTTTGTTCCATGTCTTGTCATTAGAGACAGGCATTTTTTCTGTATCGTTTGCCATGGTTGTATCTCCAGCAACCTTGGAAAGCAGAGGAATACGCACACAAACTTGCAAACCTCCGTCGGGATGGTTGATGGCTTCTACCGTCCCATGATGCAATCTGGCAATACGATCGACAATCGCTAGACCTAAACCACTGCCTTGTGTGGTACGTGCTGTCTCTCCGCGTTCAAAAGGCTGCATAATACGTTCTAACTGATCTTCTGCAACGCCATCACCACAGTCACGCACACATATCAGCAATTGTTCTTGCGCCTCTCTATTGACGACATTTTCACTGACGACATCGCTATCTTCCTCTTCAATGGTTTCTATAAAAGTTGGCACAACAGTCGCTGATAGGTAAATGGGCGGTTTGCCATAACGCTTGGCATTATTGACCAGATTGATCACAAGGCGTTTGATAGACATGGGGCGCACAGGAACCACTTTGTGACACTCTGATTGATAGATGAACTCCATTGGTGCAAATTGCACCATGATCTCATTAAAAATGGTATCCAAATTGGTTAGGCTGACTGGTTCATCGGAGCCATCTTTCATAAACGAGATAAACTGCTCTAAAATGGCATCCATGTCTTCAATATCATAAATTAATCCCTCTCGAAAAAAGTCATCAGGTAACATCTCAGCAGTCAAACGCATACGAGTTAAGGGCGTTCGCAGATCATGCGAGATACCAGCAAGCATAATCGTACGCTCTTTTTGTGCTTGATTTAACGTCGTGAATAGACGATTGAATGCCATGTTGACCTGACGTATCTCCGTAGGTCCTTTTTGTGTTGGCAACGTAGTGGCATGACCGAGGCGAATATAGTTGGTCGCGGCACGCTGCAAATATCGTAGCGGACGATTTAATTGCCGCGCCAGTAGAATAATGGTCAGCAGCGATAAAATAGGCAATCCAATGAGAAACAGCACCAACAATGCTGGACTATATTGTGAATAATAAACCACGGGTTCACGAATCCAAAAGCTGTCATCACGGCTGTCTTGCACCCAAAGCTGCGGTGTCGGTTTGAATTTAAAATAAACCTCGACAGGTCGACCCAATTGCGCACCGATTTCGCGTTGTAAGACATCAGTGAAGACGCCGACAAATGCCTTATCAGACACAGCTGGAAAGTCATTAGGGTTATTCACTACCACGACATGCGAGTGTTGATAAATCCATTGGCGTACTTCAGGACGATTTTTCCAGTCTTTGTTGACACTATTCATCAACTGCAGCTCGCTCGTTAAGTAACGTGCATGGTTTTTAAGCTCGGGTAAATATAGACTGCGCCAAAAAAACAGAATCGACAAGCTGACACTGATAAGAACAATGAAAGAGACCATCAAGGTTGTCAGCCAAGTGTTGGAGTAAGAGCGCGTGAACCGCCCTTTGCGACGTGGTTGCGATTTTGGTGTGGTCATATGGATCCAACATATTAAAAGATGCTTTATTGAGTTTAGTGTAAAAATGGTGCTTTTTTATGTCGTTCAAAAACAACGTGCCATACTTATGAGTAGCGTAATAGCTAATACTCTTGAGCGATGACGCAATTCGGTAGGCGATAGCATCATTCACTCGCTGACTATGTCATAGAGTAGCATAATCAATGAATGACACGGATGGCTTTAAAACAGTAGGCAACAATTGAATACTCAAATTTGCACTAATATAGTACTGAGTAAGATAGCACCGAATAACACAGCGCTGAATAATACAGCAACGAGCCACTTGGACATGATGTAGAGGCAGTATCTTCAGTTAAAAATTAGTGGTGATGATCAATTGTATTTTACATCGATGGGCATTTAAGCTATTGTTAATAAATAATTAAATAAGCGCAGTTTATGTTTTCAATAAATCAAGACTGTGATATAATTATGCCCTTTTTGGTATACCTGCGAAAGAGAGAATTCACATGGTTGTTATTCGTTTAGCACGGGGCGGTGCCAAGAAACGCCCATTTTATCAAGTAGTTGTTGCTGATCAACGCCGCGCGCGTGACGGTCGCTACATTGAAAACATCGGCTTTTTTAACCCACTCGCTAAAGAGTCTGAAGAAGCAGTACGCCTAAATATGGAAGCGTACAATGCGTGGATCGCAAAAGGTGCACAACCTTCAGATCGCGTTGCTTCATTGGTAAAAGCTTTCAACAAGTCTGTCGCGCAAACTGAAGCAACTGCTTAAGTTTTGTGGTCACTGAGACGCTGATAGCTCGTCTATAAGCAGTCTCGATAGACTTTAGTAAAAAACATAGCGTAACTGGTCTAACTAGGTACGCCATTAATTGTTTATCGCTTTTAACTGCGTTTATCGTTTTTAATTGCTTTTTATTTATCTTCGCTGTGTTCATCATTGTTAGGTTAGCCGTTATGTCCTCTGCTCCAAACGCTAGTGCCCTTATGAAAATTGGTCAGCTCAAAAAGCCTTATGGCATCAAAGGTTGGCTTTGGGTATTTAGTGAGACAGATGATCGTACGGCGATATTTGACATTAAACCTTGGTGGATGAAAACCGCTACCGGCATGAAACCTTTAACCGTTAAGGCTTGGCGTGAGCAAGGCACAGGAATTGTGGCTCAGTTTGAGCAGATTCCTGATCGCAATGTTGCTGAGACCATGAACGGGGTAACTCTTTGGGTCGAGCAAGACATCTTGCCAGAACCAGCTGAAGATGAATATTACTGGTCGGATTTGGTCAGCCTGCGCGTTGTAAATGAGCAGGATGAGTATCTAGGCGACATTACTGAGATGTTTGAGACTGGCGCTCACGCTATTATGCGGGTTGCGGCAAACTCAGACAGCTTAGATGCCGATGAGCGCCTGATTCCATGGCACAAGCAAACTGTAATACAGGTCAGTCTGACTGAAAAAACAGTGCTGGTGGCATGGCCGAGTGATTATTGATAATAATTTTAACTTTGCGGTTAAGCTTTATCAGTAATAACACCGATTTATTTAGCCAATATTAGCCACTGCGCAAGTAGATACCTAATGTATTTTGCCGTTATTAGTATTTTCCCTGAGATGTTTGCCACGATTCGTGAGTTTGGAATCACGGGTCGAGCAGTCACTCAGAAACAAGTGACGATTGAATGCATTAATCCGCGTGATTTTACCAGTGATAATTATCGCCGTATTGATGAACGTCCGTATGGTGGCGGTCCTGGCATGGTGATGATGGCTGAGCCATTATCTCAAGCGATTGAGGATGCGCGCCTGCGAGCAAGTCAGCATGGCTGCCGTGTCGACAAAGCGTACTGTCCGGTGATTTATATGTCGCCACAAGGACAGACGCTGAGTGAGAGTAGCGTGGTCGATATGACTGAGTATGACGGCATGATTATATTATGTGGTCGTTACGAAGGCATTGATGAGCGCCTACTGTCGCAATATGTCGACATGGAAATATCGCTTGGTGATTACGTACTGACCGGTGGTGAGCTACCAGCAATGGTGCTGATGGATAGTGTGATACGTCGTCTGCCTGATATTATGGGTGATGATAAGTCAGCTGAGCAAGACTCGTTCGTCGATGGCTTGCTTGATTGTCCACATTATACTAAGCCGCATGAGTTTGCGGGTATGGCAGTGCCTGAAGTGTTACTTTCAGGCCACCATGCCAATATCGCGAAGTGGCGCTTTAGTCAGCAAGTCGAACGTACGCAAGCGCGTCGTCCAGACTTATGGCAAGTGTTTACGCCAACGGTAGAGCAAGCAAAGTGGTTAAAAGCATTGGCAAAAGCAGATAAAAAACAGCGTTGATAGCGGCTAAAAAGATAAACAGTTAAGCAACAGAATTTTGAGCAACAACAAAACGAGTCATAGCATAATGGCCGTTTGTCATAACCCACTTACGTTGTGTCTCATTAAAAAGATACGATCCATTATTACAAACAGGTGATATGCGTCAAGCCTCTATTATCTAATGTGAGGAGATAACTCTCATGAGCAACAAGCATCCATTGGTTCAGGTCATCGAAAATGCTCAATTGATTGAGCGCCCAAGCTTTGCACCCGGCGATACCGTTGTGGTTCAAGTAAAAGTACGTGAAGGTGAGCGTGAGCGTTTACAGGCTTTTGAAGGCGTTGTAATTGCTAAACGTAACCGCGGTTTAAACTCAGCGTTTACCGTACGTAAAATCTCAAGCGGTGTTGGCGTTGAGCGTGCATTCCAATTGCATTCACCAATCATCGATAGCATCGAAGTGAAACGCCGTGGCGCTGTTCGCCGTGCGAAACTATACTACTTACGTGAGCGCTCTGGTAAATCAGCACGTATCCGCGAGAAGCTTGCTCCGCGTGCACCTAAAGCTGTTAAGCCAAAAGCTAACGCTTAGATTATATCCAGTATCTGCTTTTAAGCATTGTGCTTAATATCGCTTTATTGCTGAACCGTCTATTATGCGATTTGGCAATAGCGAAAAACCAGATACAAGCCCTTATTCATAGGTTTATCATATAAATAAGCGGGTAGTACCAAAAAAGACAAAACCCCAATCTGTGCGTATGCCAGATTGGGGTTTTTGTTTCTGTTGTTTTAATTAATATGCTTTAAATCACAAATCTAGAGAAACGTTTTAAAAATTGCCTTTAAAGTTCTAACCATCGAGATTTTCGATACGGCTATTTTGGTCTTTAGATTTGCTGTACTTACGCAAGCGTATATAGAGCGTCTTAGTGACGGTAGCGATAATTTTTTGTTGATCATCGACGATATCTGCGTGGTATTCCCGAAATACTGGCTCGCCGTCTTTTGCTAATTCCTGAATCGTGGTGATTTCGTTGCTAGGAATTTTTAGGCGCGCAGTGACTTTGCTATTACCAGGGGCAATAAACTCAATATGTGAGCTTTTGTCCCAGACCACGTAACTGCTGCCCAGTTGGTGCATCAGCATTATCATATAGAATGGGTCCACCATCGAATACAGGCTGCCGCCAAACTGAGTGCCCACGATATTTTTGTTCAGCGTATTCAGCCCCATACTTACCACGCACAAACCTTGGTCGAGATTTAGGTGATCGATTCTGATACCAGCGCCTACGTATGGCGCATAAGTGTTGATACGCAGCTTCAGTAGGTGAGGTGTCAATAACGGCATGATACTTTGTTTGGCTCTGCGTTTTAGCGTCTCAAAATTGGTAGGTAGCAAACTCATAAATTCGTCCTATTGCTTCTTTTATATTTTTTAGTGATACCGTTTGAGTCAAATTTTTTAGTGTACTTCTATCAAAGAGCAGTCACGAAAGGGCATTTATCATAAGTAAAAAATATCAAAACCGCTAGGCTTAAAGCGTAACTGACATGAATTTTCTATAGTTACTTAAAAATTATAATAAACTATTTATTATAGCTATCTTTAATATTTAGTTATGTGATAACAAATATCTAGATACAGATAATTATTAAGAAAAAGGTCATTTATTCTAATTTGAAGCCTATATTAAGTGTGTTTTTTCCTCATGGTTTTCTATTAAGTTCAATTTTGTATTAAGTGGAAACTTTAATTTATATATTATAATAGTGTATGGACTTTTTGAGGGGTTCTAAGTTCGCATTTCGAGTTCTTATGTCATACAATGGCTTGCAATTTTTAATGGACGCTTTAGTCACATTAAATTTCACTATCAAATTATCAGTTAAATAAAGCCTCAGTCGACATAAGGAAATGTGATGAGTAACACTCAGATCCCTTCTCCAGGGTCTAATCAGCAGTCATCAAATCCATCTAATTACGACAGCGAGCCATCAGGTAGCTACCTTGATTTACACAAACCAAGCGCAAGCTTTGACAGTCGTGACGCTTATCTAAATCATGAACTACAAATCATGCAGCCAAAACGTTGGCGTCCCAATTTGCCGTTTCGTGATTATCGCTTTGAGTATGAAGATACTATTCCTGCAATGGCGGCGACGATTGGTAAAGTGGTTATGGTGGGTGCTATTGCGGCAACATTTGCAGGTCCACTTGGTTTGGGCGATGCGTTTGTTTTAGAAAACGTTCGTTATGAGCTATTAATCGTTTCATTCTTTATCATCTTATTTTCAGGGTTTCTACTCCCGACAGCCAACCTTGCAGGTACTCACGGCCCCCTTATTCCGCTTATTCCTATTGTGGTAGCCGCTGGCGGCCATCCCATGGCATTTGGTCTGCTCATCGGTGCCTTCGGCTTGCTATTGGCAATCAGTAAAGGGGGCAGTCTGCTGGCAAACTTGACCAGTAAAGGCGTGTGCGGTGGTCTCTTGATTTACTTAGGGTTTATCGGTACCACCTCACAGGTCAAAAACCTCTTCGCTTGGGCAGAAGGTATTGGCATGTCGCATATTGCCTTTTTTATTATTCTGGCAACTATCCTACTATATGCATTACTTGAGCACTGGCAAAAACGCTGGCTTGCGGTTCCGCTAAGCTGTGTACTAGGTGGCGGACTTGCATTTGCATTGGGTGCACCCTTTGAGTTCAAAACTGCACCAGGCTTACCAAACATGAACCCGATGTATTGGTGGGGTGAAAATACCGGTTGGATGCTAGGATTACCTACGGTTGAAAGCTTCATTGTCGTACTGCCGTTTGCTATTTTGGCGGTTGCGATGTGGTCACCAGATTTTTTAGGCCATCAGGTCTTTCAAAAAATCAGCTATCCTAAACGTACTGAAAAGGTACTCATGGATATCGATGATACAATGACCAGCGCATCGTTTCGTCAGGTCGTCGGCTCTGTATTGGGCGGTGCTAACTTTGCGTCATCGTGGGGCACTTATATTGTCCCAGCAGCGATTGCCAAACGTCCGATTCCAGCTGGTGCCTTATTGACAGCATTGTTCTGTATTATCGCAGGGGTTTGGGGCTATCCAATGGATTTGGCTATTTGGCAGCCAGTGATGTGTGTGGCATTGATCGTTGGTGTTTTCATTCCACTGCTTGAAGCTGGCATGGAGATGACTCGCGAAGGAAAAACGACTCAGTCTGCTGCGATTGTGGTGTTTGCTTCAGCGCTTGTAAATCCTGCCTTTGGTTGGTCACTCACGTTGTTGCTCGATAACTTAGGCTTGATTGGCTCGAAAGAACGTAGCGCCAATTTGACTAAAATGAGCCGCTGGATCATACCGGGTATTATGTTTGTGGTATTGACTGGGGTGATGGCTATTGTCGGTATGCTACCGGGTATTCCGGCATTGATGGCTAACTTCCGCCATTAATGGCATCTTGCTTACCTATAAAAAGTCAGCCTCGGCGCTGGCTTTTTTATGGGTGATGCTATGATAATAATTGGCTTGTAAAACAATGACTCCCGCCCCATAACTAACAGTATTATAAGACTTTTAAGAGCAATAAATTCTATGGTCAATGTCTCAGAATCGAGTCCCATCGATGACAAGAAAGCCCGTCTTAAGCATTTAATTCAGCGCCTGCCAAATTTGCCAGGGGTCTATAAAATGCTGGGTAAAAATGGCGATATCTTATATGTCGGTAAAGCCAAGTCACTCAAGAGCCGTGTGAATAGCTACTTTGCTAAAACCATTGACCATCCAAAAACACGGGCGCTAGTGGCACGGATACATAATATTGAAACCATTATTACCCGTAGTGAGACCGAAGCGTTATTGCTCGAGCAAAACTTGATTAAAGAATATCGTCCGCCTTATAACGTGCTATTGCGTGATGACAAATCTTATCTTTATGTATTTATTTCAGCGGATAAGCCTTACCCGCGATTGGCTTATGGTCGCGGTAAAGGCAATCACCAAAAAGGTCGCTTTTTCGGTCCTTTCCCCTCTGCTCATGCCGCCAAAGAGACACTGGTGCTGATGCAGAAAATGTTTCAAATGCGCCAATGTACCAATACCTTTTTTAAGCAACGTAAGCGTCCGTGCCTTGAATATCAGATTAAACGCTGCCGTGCACCCTGCGTGGGCTTGGTATCGCCTGAAGAATATATGGAAGATGTCAATAATACTATTCGTTTCCTAAAAGGCGACTCTAGCGATATTCATAGCGCTTTGATTGAAAAAATGGAAGCTTCTGCTGAAGAATTAGACTTTGAAAAGGCGGTGTTTTATCGCGATCAGCTGTCTATGCTGCGCGAAGTACAAGCCAAGCAAGCTGTTTATACTGTGCAAGGTGAGGCGGATGTGATTGCTATTGCCAGTCAAGCAGGCATGACTTGTGTCAACGTCTTGACCATACGTGGCGGGCGTGTTCTTGGCGGTAAGAATTACTTCCCTGATGTTGATAGCAGCGAGCCTCTTGCTGATAATTTATCAGCATTTATTACCTCATTTTATTTTCAGGTGACGGATGACTTGCCACCTGAAATCATGTTGAGTCATGAATTACCGGATCAGGTGGCGGTCAGTGAAGCATTGGCGAGCCATTTTGGCAGTAAAGTCGTGATTAAAACCAGTGTCCGTGAGCACCGTGCCGAATGGTTAGATTTAGCCAAACTCAATACCAATAATGCGCTAAAAACCAAGCTGGGTGATTATTTAGAGTTGCATGCGCGCTTTGGTGCCTTAAAAGATGTCTTAGCGGACGTCACTGATAGAACCATTGATCGCATAGAGTGTTTTGATATCTCCCATACGATGGGCGAGGCGACCATTGGTAGCTGCGTAGTCTTTGACCAAGGTGGCTCGCGTCGCCGTGATTATCGCCAATATGCGATTCATGACATTGTCGGTGGTGATGATTATGCCGCAATGAAACAAGTGCTGACACGGCGCTATAAAAAGCAGCCATTGCCTGATTTGTTGCTGATTGATGGTGGTAAAGGGCAGCTTGGCATCGCTAAAGAAGTATTAACCGAGTTAGGTATTCTTGGTGATACTTTGCTGATTAGTGTGGCAAAAGGCGAAGGACGTAAGGCTGGTCTTGAGGTGCTGCATTTTATCGATCATGAGCCGTTAGATTTACCGATGGATAGCAAGGCGCTGCATTTACTGATGCATATCCGTGATGAGGCGCATCGATTTGCTATCACAGCACACCGTAAGAAACGTGACAAGCGCCGTTCATCGTCAGTACTAGAAGTCATACCGGGGCTCGGTGAAAAGCGACGCCGTGATTTACTCAATCATTTTGGCGGATTGCAACAATTGCTCGGTGCATCGCAGCAGGAATTGGCAGGCGTGCAAGGGATTGGGCCAGTACTTGCAAAAACGGTTTATAAGGTTTTGCACGAGTAAATAAATTTAGAACATAAAAAAGACAACAACCGTTAGGCTGTTGTCTTTTTAACATTAGAAAGCTTTAATCTCTACAAATCAAAACTTAACTGCTGGTTTGGATGGCTACGACAGTGTTCGCAAACGCGCTCCCAACGATTAAATCGATAGCGTAAATACCAACGAACATGCACAGCTTTAGGATAACCGCATTGAATGGCCATGATGACCTCCATAATTATGATGATAATTTCACAACTATGGAGCACAGATAATTATTAGCATTTGCTATTATCAGCATTTACTATAAAATATATGAACCGTCCAAGGTAAATAAACTTTATTAGTATGCTAACAACGGAGTCTTGCTCCATAGCTGCTTAAACTAAAAGTTTTTTAAGCTCAGCAATTAATTTTGCTGGGCTTTTTTAATTTTCCATATTTGGTTCCTCCTTAGAAGTAGCTTATGAATAATAAATACCACATTAAATTTAAATGGCATTAACCTTGTTTACTTTTATAAGTCACAAATTTAAAGTCTAACGCACTATTCTCATCGTGCATCTGTTCAGACTCTTCTGCCACTTCAAATTCACTTGGCAACTCAGGATAAAAGGCATCACCATCGGTAATTTCGGTATCTACGTGAGTCAGCTCAATACGGTCGGTATACATTAAGGCGTCGCTAAAGACGCGCTCGCCACCAATCACCCAAATAGTATCCAGATGCGCACCATGTGCCAGACTTGCCGCTTGCGTTAATGCATCATCTAGATTATGCACCACATAAGCATTGCTTTTACCGACCAAACCTTTTTGTTTGGCATAATCTAGCTGGGTGCTTATGATGAAACTCACGCGTTTTGGCAAAGGCTTGCTGCCCATGGATTCAAACGTCTTACGACCCATAATGACGATACCTTGAATCGCACCATCATTTTGTTTGGTCGTCATGCTTTTAAAATGCTGCAAATCTGCTGAGATATGCCACGGTAGCTCATTATCTTTGCCGATACAGCGGTTGCTACTGATAGCTGCGATTTGGGCAACTTCGGTGTGGGCATAACTCATAACGTATCCTTTTTATTGTCTTTTACAATTTTAAGCTTATTTAAATCAGTCAATCAGACCAATGCTATACCGCAACTTTCGCTTTGATAGCAGGATGCGACTCGTAACCATCAACGCTAATGTCTTCGTATTTGAAAGCAAAAATATCATTCACATTAGAGTTAAGCATCAGCGTTGGCAGCGTATATAGCGAACGCGTCAACTGTAGCTCTACTTGCTCACGGTGGTTTTGATAAATATGGCAATCGCCACCCGTCCAGATAAATTCTCCCACTTCTAATCCGCATACTTGCGCGACCATATGGGTCAGCAAGGCATAACTGGCAATATTAAATGGCACACCTAGGAATAAATCTGCTGAACGCTGATATAGCTGGCATGACAGTTTATTATCCGCAACAAAGAACTGAAATAGCGTATGGCAAGGCGGCAACGCAACTTGATCTGCTTCACCGGGATTCCAACCAGACACAATCAAACGTCTTGAATTGGGATTGGTTTTTATTTGCTCAATGACTTGGGTGATTTGATCGACACCATCGTTATTGTAGCTCCCATCTTCACGCTGGCTTGCGCCATAATTGCGCCACTGATGACCGTAGACAGGGCCTAAATCACCAGCAGGGCGGTTAAAGCGCGCTGTCTGTTCAGCCGTAGACCACTCATTCCAAATACGTACGCCATTGGCTTGTAGATAATCAACATGCGTACTGCCACTTAAAAACCAAAATAGCTCATAGATGATAGATTTAAAGTGGACTTTTTTGGTGGTTAATAATGGAAAACCATCGGCTAAATTAAAACGTAGCTGCGCGCCAAAGTGGCTCAGCGTACCAGTGCCAGTACGATCGCCTTTTTCAGTGCCTTCAGTCAGGACAAGACGCAGCAAATCAAGATAGGCTTGCTCATTTTTACTCTGATTGTTGTTACTAATAATGGAGTTGCTCATGGTCATAAAATTGCTCTTCTACGCTATTAAAACGCATAGTTGTATTGTTTTTTAACAGGCTACTTGATGTGAATTAGTGCTTAATAAGCCGACTGCTTACCCCAGTCATAGATACCACGTTTGTAAGCGTATACCAGCATAATGAAACCAATAACAATCATGGGAGCGCTGAGTATCTGCCCTTTGGTCATCCAGCCTAGTAATACAAATCCTTGGTCCGCATCGGGTTGGCGGAAAAACTCAATGATGAAGCGGCTGATGCCATAGCCCAATAAAAATACTGCCGATGCTGCCATACGTGGGCGCGGTTTTGATGAATACCACCATAGGAATAGGAATAATAATAACCCTTCAGCAAGTGCCTCATACAGCTGTGAGGGGTGGCGAGGTAGCAAATACTGCCCATTTACTTCAAGCATCAACTCTTGCAGCTCAGGGTTGGTTTGCAATTGCTGCATATCAGTAGCAGCCGCTTGCGGGAAGTAGGTAAGCCAGTTGTAGCCACCGTTAGAGACACGGCCCCATAGCTCACCATTGATATAATTGCCAATACGACCAAATAATAAGCCTGTTGGCACACAAGGAACGATAAAATCTAGCACCTGAAACGGGGTCTTTTTATACTTACGGGCAAAATATAACATGCCCAGTAAGACACCAATCATGCCGCCATGGAAAGACATACCGCCTTCCCAGACTTTGAAAAGGTAAGCGGGGTTTTGTAAAAATTCACCGAATTGATAAAACAATACATAGCCGACACGACCGCCCAAAATGACGCCAAGTGCGCCAAAAAATACCAAGTCGGACACCATGTCAGTGTTCCAATTGTCACGTTTGGTGCTGCGATACCAAGCCAGACCAAAGGCGGCGGCAAATGCCAACAAATACATTAGGCCATACCAGTGCACTTCTACTGGACCCAAAGACAGCGCTACAGGATCGTACTGAGGATGTATCATCATAAGGGCATCATAAATTTGGTAATAGAATGCTGCTCATAATAGCAAAAATAGCCAGTGAGGCATACCAAATTACGGTGAGGCTCATCTCATGGTAACAACTTATCTGCTACGGGTAACATCTAGAAAGAAAGCCAGAAAACCGCTAAGATATAAAAAAGTTGCTGAAGATAAGTGCCATCATGAATATTGCCTCATTATATTTAATGAGGCGTTAGATACTGCGTGCTTGCGCTAATGCACCGTATTAATGGATTAACCGTATTTTTAAGGAATGATTATGCAAGCTAAGTTATCAAAAGTAGCAATATTACCTAATTTTTTACCCTCTAAAAAACAGTTGACGCCACTGGGTTTATTTAGCTTAGCGGCTTTAGCTTTGACTCCTGCTCAGGCAGCTAACAGTAGTATTGAGCAAGTGACCATTTATCAGGGCTTAGCCAGCGTAACTCGTGCGTTACCAATTAATGGTAGCGGTGAGCAGACGCTGGTTTTTTCTTGTCTGTCCCCTTATATCGATAAAGACAGTGTGAGCGTACAAGCAGCAAATGGCATCAATATTGGTGAAGTCAGTATCGAGACTTTAAGCGATGAGCAAGCAGCACAGTGTCAGTATCAAGGTGAGGCGAGAGTGCAGACACAGCAAGATAATTTGGCAGTTATCAATGCTGAGTTAGAAGCGGCACGCTTAGCTAAAGCTTACTTGCAGAATTTAACCAAGGTCACGCAAATCAGTACAGATGGCACGCTTGCCAATAATGCGCGCGATCTGGAAACCCAAGCGGTCAGTATCAATAAACGTATACTAGAAATTCAGCAGCGCCAAGCCCGTGCACAAGATGCGCTCAACCAACTAATGGCAGGCAGCGCGACTTCCACTCAAAATAGTGTGACTCAAGTGAGTGTACGTACTGCCAGTCGAGTACCAAGCAGTGTGAAACTGCACTATCAAGTACGCGGCGCGGGTTGGGAGCCAACGTATCAAGCAAGGCTGAATACTGAAACCAAGCAATTAAATATCATTGCCTCTGCGGTTATTGCCCAGCAGACAGGAGAAAACTGGCTCAATGTCCCTTTGATGCTAAGCTCTGTCAATCCCAATCAAAACACGACCAGCCAATTGCCACGAGTTGAGCGTTTTTCTTTATATGAAGAAGATAGAGAAAATCGGACTATATCTGTACCACCTATGGCGGAAAACATGCCTGTTGTGGTATCTGCAAGAGACAGCTATGACGGTGCCTCGACACCTAACATGGCGCCGCTGCCAAGCTTTACCGTTAGCAGTCAGAATAAAAACGGCATTACCGAATACCGCTTGCCGCAGCGTATTAGTATTCCAAGCGATGGTAGGCGCGTACGGACGGTCATTGATGAGCAGTCGGGCAGCAGCAAGCTATGGATTCGTAGTACGCCGAGTGTGGAGGCAGCTGGCTATTGGTATGCATCCGCACCGTTCTTGACACCAGCTTGGGTAGATGGTTCGCTACAGCTATACCGTGATGATAATTATGTCGGGCAGGCGCGCTATAATTATCAAGCGCTCAAAGAGCAAGGTATCGGTTTTAGTATTGACCCTAATACCATCGTAAAGCAGATAGCTGATGAAGATAAGCAGGGTGATAAAGGCGCATTTAATCGCACGCAAACCTTGACTAAAACACAAGCGTATCAATTTACCAATCAGCACAACCGACCTATGCATTTACAAGTATTGGGCAGTGAGCCGATTAGCCGCGACGATAGTCTTAAAGTAACCATCACTCATACACCGCCAGTGACTGAGCGTGACTGGAATGACAATAAAGGCATGGTTGCGTGGGAGTTCGATTTACCAAGTAAACAATCGAAAGTCATACAGTCGACCTCTCAGATTAGTTATCCTGCTAGCAAAAATTTATCAGTGAACTAACTTGTCAGTGAACTAAGTTCAAACCGAAATCAAGCTTGGCCATTCGCTAAGCAATGAAGTGTTATTAAGCATGTTTTTAGTAAAATTAGGAGTCTTATGTGTATTGTCGTTATTGCTTGGCAACTATTTGATGAGCTGCCTTTGGTGTTATTGTCCAATCGCGATGAGTTTTTGCAGCGTCCGACAGAGCTGCTACATCAATGGGAAGATAAGCCTGTTTTTGCAGGACGCGATGTACAAAGTGGCGGTACTTGGCTGGGTATTCATCAACAGCCCCATCAAGCCAATCATCAATACAGTCAGCAAGCGCCTCAAGAATATTATCAGCAAAACGGACGTTGGGCTGCGGTATTGAATTTTCGCGATGGCGTGCAGGCAAGCTCTGATGAGCGCTCACGCGGGGCGCTAGTCACGGATTTCTTAACCAGTGATATAAGCCCGATGGAGTTTGCACGGCAGATTAGTTTGCAAAACTATGCTGGGTTCAATCTCATTATTGGAGATATGACACAAGCCGTTATTGTCAATAATCGTGGTCATGCTCCTATGCCACTATATGCAGGACTGCATGTCATTTCCAATGGTCAGCCTGAGGACAGCTGGTTTAAAACTGAAAAGCTGCGAGGTAGGCTGCGCCAAGAAGTATTGCCACTAATCGCTGAGAATAGCGAACCTGAGTACTGGCAAGAAGCTGCCTTTGCGGTATTGTCTGACAATACGCAAGCGCCAGTGGATAAGCTGCCGGAGACTGGAGTGGCTGTTGAGATTGAGCAGATTCTGTCTTCTATTTATATAGAGCCTGTCGCTTTTAATCATACGCAAAATAATTTGCCCACTTATGCGACACGTACCCAAAGCATTTTAACCCTTAAATGTCATTCTCAGTTGGCAGCTTCCGCAGTGGATGATATTGCTAGATTAGTAAGCCGAGAGTGTCAGCATGACAGTTATAAAGCATGTCGACATGATAATCATAAGTAGCCTATAGCTTTTTCATCTACTCTTAATAAGGCTCACGTACAATTTTCATGAGAAGTTTGATACTACAGTTTTAATATCTAACAATAGAGAATCAACAATCCCTTTATTAAAGAATGGATTTCACTTTAAATTACTATTTATATGGCGTAAGATAAATATAGATATCACTAAAGTTCATACCAGTTGAGTAAATGTTTATAAAACAAGGAGTGTGAAATGAGCATGATGAAGTCATTGATATTTATTGAACCAGGTAAAATTGAAATTGTAGATAAAAAAATCCCTGATGTCGGCCCTAATGATGCCTTGATAAAAATTACGACCACGACCATTTGTGGTACTGATATCCATATCTTTAAAGGTGAGTATGCCGTGGCAAAAGGCTTAACCATTGGTCACGAGCCAGTAGGTATCATTGAAAAGCTTGGTAGCGCAGTCATGGGCTATGAAGAAGGGCAGCGAGTCATTGCTGGCGCCATTTGCCCAACGTTTACCTCCTATGCCAGTCAAGATGGTTTCCCTTCACAAGACGGTGGTTATCTTGATGCAGATGGTAGATGTTCTTGCCACGGTTATAAAGCCACAGGCGGCTGGCGTTTTGGTAATCACATTGACGGTACGCAAGCAGAGTATGTGCTAGTGCCAGATGCGCAGGCCAATCTATGTCCAGTGCCAGATGGACTGACGGATGAGCAAGTGTTGATGTGCCCTGACATTATGTCGACAGGCTTCAAAGGCGCAGAAAACGCCAATATTCAGATCGGTGATGTGGTTGCTATATTTGCACAAGGACCTATCGGTTTATGCGCTACTGCTGGAGCAAGGATTAAAGGCGCGTCACTGATTATCGCTGTCGATGGCAATAATGAACGTTTGGACATGGCAAAAAAACTAGGAGCAGATATTACTCTAAACTTCACGGAAGTTGACGTGGTTGATGAGATCATGAAAATCACTGGTGGTCGCGGGGTGGATAGCAGTATCGAGGCGTTAGGTTTACAGTCTACGTTTGAGCAATGCCTCAAAATATTAAAACCAGGCGGTACACTCTCAAGCTTGGGTGTGTATTCTGAAGATTTAGTCATTCCAATGGCTCATTTCGCCTCTGGTCTTGGCGATCATACGATAAGAACGGCTCTCTGCCCAGGAGGTAAAGAGCGTATGCGCCGATTGATGAATGTCATCGAGTCGGGTCGAGTAGATTTATCAGAGATGGTGACGCATACCTATGCCTTGGATGATATTGTAGAGGCCTATGACTTGTTCATGCATCAGCGTGACGGCGTACTAAAAATTGCTATCAAGCCATAATTATTCCGCAAGATATAATCGCTATATAATAGAAGAGCCTGCATCTAAAGTATACAGGCTCTTCTATTAGGTGTTACTTTTAATCAAAATATCATTTCATCCTATCAACAAGTGATTGTCTTGTTCAGGGATAATCAGCTCTTGCCTTAGAGGTAGCTCAGGCACTAGCTCTTGCAAAGCGCGGCGGTATACCCCGCGTTTAAAGTGAATCACTTGTCCAAGTGGATACCAGTAACTGACCCATTGCCAATGATCAAATTCTGGTTTGCCCTCATCAAAGCGGATATGTTGAGTGTTCGTCTCATCTAAGCGTAGCAAAAACCATTTCTGTTTTTGCCCAATACATAAAGGGTGCTGTCCATGCCGCACATAGCGTTTTGGCAGACGATAACGCAACCAATCTTGCGTCACTGCCAATAAGTCTACATGACGCGGATGCAGGCCGACCTCTTCCCAGAGCTCGCGATACATCGCATCCATCGGCGTCTCCCCACGGTCGATACCGCCTTGTGGGAACTGCCAAGCGTTGTGACCAATACGTTTTGCCCACAGAACCTGCCCTTGTGTATTTGCCAAGATGATGCCGACATTGGCGCGAAAGCCGTCTGCATCTATCATGATTAAACCTTTTTAATTTATTTAAAATAGCTTATTTTGAGCTAGAACCGTGACAGCAATCATAATTATTATAAGGTGATGGTTGTCGATATTAGGTCAAAATAAGATTCATTACCGTTATTAAACCAAGAAACAAGCAAAATGTGTAACAGTATTTTGCTATAAAATGTTTCACGAGCTTAACTGTTTAAAATCAACCAGTTATAATTAAACTTTTGTAATGTTTTTTGGGGAATCTTACTGCAAAGATAGGTTCGAACTATAAGAGGGTAGGTTTGAATAATAAACAGTAGGCGGTGTATGAATGTGAATTCACTGCTAAGAAAATTTTAGTAAAAAGGTTTAATTAAAAATAAGGCTGCAAAAGACAAATAGGTGAGCCATTCATAATGATAATGATTTTGGATGATAAGGGCTCGATAAAATGTGCCATTGGCTTATGCTACACTAGCCAAGTAAAACATATTGCCAGAAAATAAAAATCGGGCAACGAGCTAATTAAAATAAGGAATGGTCAAGATGTCAGAGTCAAAAGCAAGTGTAACGTGGCAAGAAAACAAAGCATTTATGGGCGTGTCACCATCAGGGCATAATGTACAGATCGATGCCGATAAAGAAAAAGGCGCAAGTCCGATGGAGCTGATTCTATTGGGGCTTGGTGGTTGTGCTAGCTATGATGTGGTAGCGATTTTACAAAAATCGCGCCAAGAGGTGACAGACGTACGTTGTGAGCTTACCGCTCAGCGTGCTGAAACTGTACCAGCTGTCTATACTGACATTCACATGCATTTTGTGGTGACAGGTCAAGATGTCAAAGAAAGCCAAGTAGAGAAGGCCATAAAACTGTCCGCAGAAAAATACTGCTCAGCCAGTAGAATGTTGGTACAAGGTGGGGTGAACGTCACCCATGATTTCGAAGTGATTGCAGGGTAGGGGCAAGTATACTAATGAATGCACTTCTGGAATTAGTCTCTGATACCGCAGCGTCCGCCATTTGGGCGATGGTCATAGCAAGTTTACTACCGCTTGCCATGGCATTGACAGCGAAAGCTATTGGCGGCTTTAATTTGGCTGACAATGCCCATCCACGTGATTTTTTACAAGGTACGACGGGCGCGGCCGCACGTGCTAACGCTGCCCAGCAAAACAGCTATGAAACTTTGCCAATATTTTTGGCGGCTGTTTTAACGGCGATGTTATTCTTTGTACCACAATCGATTATCAATATACTGGCTTGGTTGTACGTGCTGATTCGTATCGGTTTTTGCGTGGCTTATATTACTAATTTGGCGACGTTTCGCTCCATACTTTGGGTGTTATCGATTGCCTGTTGTTTGATGCTATTCTATTTAGCGATTAGAGTGAGTATTTAATATTAGTCGTTAGACAGCTTAGTTTTAAAACAGATTGGCTTTAAGATAAAAGCAGCTATTATTGGCGCACACTGGCTTGCAGTGCACTAATGATAGCTGCTTTATTTTTTTCTCTTTTAATACTGTCCCATAAAACTTTTGCTTCGCTATAGCCTTTGATGAGCATTGCTAACCACTGCTTGTAACGACCAACCAAGATAACTTCAGTTTTAGCCTGACCTTCCAAAAATCTTATCTGATGGGTGACCATCGCTTCCCACGACAACGTTGCTGCATTTAGCATGGCATCATCTGAACCGCAATCCACGCGAGCAACCAAATCGGGACGGGTAACCGCGCCGCGACCCAACATCAAATGCTCTGTACCAGCTTGAGTCATACAGTTTTGCGCGTGCTCTGTATTCCATATTTCACCGTTGGCAATGACTGGAATATCTAGCGTGTTAAAGCTTTGGATTTTGTCCCAATAGGCTGGCGGCTTATAGCCTTGGGTTTTGGTCCGCGCATGAATGGTCAGCCAATCAGTACCACTGTCGCTAATCGCAGCTTTAATATCATCCATACGACTGGTATCGGTGTAACCTAAACGAATTTTGGCTGATACTGGAATATGAACGGGAACAGCTTGCCGCACAGCGCTGATAATCTGATACATGGTTTCGGGTTCATCCAATAATACTGAACCACCACGGTGGCTATTGACCGTCTTGGCAGGGCAACCAAAGTTGATATCAATCGCCGGTGCACCAAGCTCGGCAGCATAAGCAGCATTTTCTGCCATGAGTTGCGCTTCACTACCGAGCAACTGGATATGAATAGGCGTGCCAGAGGCAGTTTTAGCATCATGACGCAGTTCTGGAACGTATTTATAAAATACATGCGCAGGCAATACGTGCTGAGTCACACGGATAAATTCGCTAACCGACCAATCATAAGGGCGACCCAAGTCTGATGCAATTTGCGTGAGGATTTGCCGCATTAATGGATCGGTCAAACCTTCCATTGGTGCAAGGAGGCGGACGGGATTGGCGAATAACTGACGGATGGTATTTTGACGTATTTGAAGTTGCTGATTAGTATTCATGCTTGTTGTTCACTGCTAAAAGGGTGCTATTAAAAGGTTGCCATAAAGACAGGTAGGCTAGAGGTTTAGAGTGGCAAATACAGAGAGTGACTAACTGAGAAAAATTAAGTATTACCAAAAATCACTTTTTTGCCTGTCTGCAAACCTGATATCAAGTCTTTAATATTATGGATGTCCAAATTGCTCTGGGCACGTGTGCAAGCGACGTAGAGTAAACGCAACTCTTCAGGGCTTATCTTTACCGCATTGGTCGTCACATCATAATAGAAATCATCGTCCAGCTGTACCTTTCCCCATTCGAGCCCTTTCGCCTTATGGGCAGTGGAGATAACATAGTCAGCATTTTCGATACTGGTGAGACTATTGACCGCTTGGCTCAGGACATTGGTGCCATGATCATCGACCAATTTCACCAGTGTTTTTAGATCACTGCCTTCATTGGTTTCAGAATACTCTTGTACATCGCCCCAATTATAAAAATATGCCAGTTCAGGTACACCGTACGCCGATTTACCATTCTTTAAATTTTCGGCTGCCTGACAAAATTTAAGCATACGATCGGTATCGGCTTGTAGCGCCACGCGGTGTCCCAATTTTAATCCAGTTAATAATTGCGACATTGCGGCGGCATTAGTGCGGCAAAGGATGGCATCTTTTTTACTATGTACCATACCCTTATCAGTAGAAGATTGCTTATTAGGATTGCCTTTTAATGGGACGTCTTCTTGCAATGCTTTGAGCAAAGTATTGGCAATCTCAGCAATTGGTTCGCCAAAACGAAATGACTGGGTCAATAAGGTTTGTGGTAAGGGTAGTTTTTTCATCGCATTGACTGCGCCGCGCCATTCATAAATCTGCTGATGAGCGTCACCCACATAAATCACTTGCCGTGGCTGCTGGGTCAAAATTCCCATCATCAAGGGATCGGCATCTTGGGCTTCATCAAACAAAATAAAATCAGCGGGAATACTAGGCTTCGATAATGCCCACAATTTAAGATAAATATCATGCCCGATACCAGCAGGATGGCGTGCATCAATTGACTGTAACCAGCGCTGCTCAACAGCAGGGTAGAGCATTTCACGCAGCTGCTCGGCATCAGAATCATCGAGCCAGCTGGGAAACAATATATGTCTAGGGGCAGGATAACTGGCATGGGTACTACAAAAATTGCTGACAGCATCACTGACGAATCGCGATAGTCGGGCTGGGGTGAGAGTAATATATTTGTTTATACCATCCATTTGCCGACGTACTTGGACGGGCTGCAAACCCAAATCATCACCCAAACGCTTGGGTGAAAAACGCGGCAACGACAGCTTAGCAGTGATATCACGGGCGACATGCCGATAAGCAAGTGAGTGAAAAGTGCGACATTCCACATGCGGTGGAAACTTTGAGCGTGCATCATTGGCAATCGTCTTGTTAAAAGCTAAATATAAGCCACGTCCACGCAAACGCTCACCGATCAGTTTTAAGGTCGTCGTCTTACCAGCACCCGCATAAGCCACCACTTTAAATGACTTGTGATCCATCGCCATGTTAAGTGCGCTCAGCTGCTCATCAGTGGGATCGCTCATATAAGCTGGCATAGATGCGGACATAAAAAATTACCTAAAAGAGTAAAACGGATCAAAAATGACGGGGGTAAAAAAAGCCACTGCATAGACAATGGCTGACTCATCATGTGCACTTGCAAAATGCTTGCAAGCGCACATGACAATAATACAAAAACTCATAGAAAATAAAGGTGGAAAACAGCAGGTTATAGTAACAGATTAGCGCGTTGGCTGTTTTTGGAATAAGTATCTGATAAGTGATGTTATTCTTTATTTAACCCTGTATCGCTTGCTAAAGCAGGACTGTGCTCTTCTTTAATTAAAATTTTCGCTAAAAATAATCCTAGCTCAAACAACAACCACATCGGAATGGCGAGCATCAACATCGACACCCCATCAGGCGGTGTCACGACCGCAGCAACGGCGAAACAGCCGACAATAATATAACGGCGTTTATCTTCTAAGCTCTGAATGGAGACGACACCCGTCAATATCAATAGCAAGGTGACGACTGGAATCTCAAAGGTTAAACCAAATACCATAAAGAGTTTGAGTGCAAAACTTAAATAACTATCGATATCGGTCATTGGCAAGACGTTCTGCGGCGCGAACATAATAAAGAATTTGAGAACGCCTTTAAGGACAATAAAATAAGAGAAAGCCACACCCGCATAAAATAAAAATATAGAGGACATTAAAACGGGAATAGCGATTTTTTTCTCTTTTTTATAGAGACCAGGAGCGACAAACGACCAGATTTGATACAAGATGTAGGGCATTGCAAAGAATGCAGCGACAAAAACAGTCAGGCGTATCGGTGCCATAAAGTTAGAGGTGATATCCGTCGCGATCATCGTTGCGTTGGCAGGCAACTGGGCAACCAATGGGTTGGACAAAAAATCATAGAGCTCGCGTGAAAATCCGACCAAAGCCAAGAATATGACCAGTACGGCAACACATATCTTAATCAAATGATGACGCAGTTCAATCAAATGCTCGGTAATCGGCATATCGCCAAGTGAGCTTAGGATATCGCCAGAGTCCTCAGTATTGCTGTCGACATTACCATCAATGGTAGCTGTTGAGGTCTCGATATCTGAATCCGCGACTTTTTCTTGACGGCTTTTTTTACGTTTAAATAAGCCCACTAATGACTCTCCTGCTCATTAACAGAAGCCTGTTTAGGTAAAGGACTGTCTATATGGCTGTTTAGTAAGATATCGGCTTTATAATTTGGTAAGTAGGGCGGTTGCGGCAAACGACGCGCTTTATCATAAGCACCAAGACGAAACCACATATTTTCCCACGGTCTAGTTGTGATGGTTTGAGACACTGGATTGGCGTTATCACTGCAGTGAGTTTTTAGACTATCATTATCGCCTTGTGCCGATGACTGCTCAGGGCTTTCTGGTTTCTCAGCCTGTCTAATACTGTCATAGGCGTAGTCAAACGCTTTTGGCTGCACTGGTCGATTATCATCATTCTCACTACTGGCTTGACTACTTTGTCTAGGCGTATTGTCATCGCCTGAATCACGCGATGCTTTTAAATGCTGGTTTTGCGAGGATTCAAACTCTTGCATACTGCCGCGCATCTCCGCCATCTCACGCCTCATATCTGCTTCAGTCTGGCGAATTTTGGCAAGCTCTTTTTGCATAAGCTGGCGGGTCTCTGCCAAATCAAGCTCAGCTTCGATTTCAGATTGCAGTGTGGATACCGTGCTGCGAATTTTGGCATACCACTGCCCAGCGGTACGCGCTGCCTGTGGCAGTTTTTCTGGGCCCAAGACGATTAGGGCGATAACACCAAAGAGGAGTAGTTCAGAAAAGCCGATATCAAACATAATGTTCCGATGTCATTGTCTAAAAGGTCACTGTCTAGAGGCTATACATTATGCGTGTCATCAACCTTGGTGGTTGTTGGGCGCTCTTCAGTGTGTGCATTGCCATCATGATCGAGCACCACATGCTTTTTAGCATGCTCAGTATTTTCGTCTTTGACCGCTTCTTTGAAGCCTTTGACTGCGCCGCCCAAATCTTTGCCAGCATTTCTAAGCTTCGAGGTGCCAAATACGACCACCACTACCACCAATAAAATCAGCCAATGCGTAATAGAAAAACTACCCATAAAGGTATCCTTGTGTCTTGATTTTCAGTCTTTGTATGCCTACTTTGGGTGTATCGAATATCGTTATACTCAATAAACAGCCTCGACATACAATGCGAAGTAAAACAGAGCTATATTATAACCTGCACTTGTGACAAAAAGGTGAAATCAACAATAATCAAACAGGGCAATGGTCAAGCTTATAGAAACTATCGCGCCGCCTTTTCATCGATACCTGATAGACCAAAACGTCGACCTAGCTCATTTAATACTGCATCCGACTCAATATCGAACCACGCCAGTCCAACCAAGGTATGAAACCAGACATCGGCCACTTCATAGATGAGCTCATGACGAGCGTCATCATATTGCGCTTTATTGCTATTTTCGTCGCAATTGGCAAAATCTTTGGCGGCAATGATACTTTCAGTACTCTCTTCGCCAACTTTCTCTAGAATTTTATTTAAACCCTTTGCGTATAAGCTTGCCACGTACGAGCTATCAGCATCCGCTTGTTTACGCTCTGCCAATACACCGTCAAGCTGCTGCAAAATAGAGCGATTGGTAGTGTCGCTGTCATGTTGACTGTGCTTGGCATCTGAAGGGATTACATCGTGAGCCTGCGTCTCGTTAGTTTTAGGAATGGATTTTGCTGCATCGCTTGAATGATAAATATCAGCAGGGTCTTTTAATACCTTATCGACGGTTTGCCATTCAGGCGTTTGGCCCGACAAATCTAAACGCTGATAGAAGCAAGACTCGCGACCAGTATGGCAAGCGATACCGCCAACCTGAGTGACACTAAGGACAATCACGTCTGCATCACAGTCCAAGCGAATGTCATGTACGGTCTGAGTATGACCCGATGACTCGCCCTTATGCCACAATTTGGCACGTGAGCGCGAAAAATAAACCGCTGTCTGCGTTTGCGCGGTTAACTGTAGTGCTTCGGCATTCATCCAAGCCATCATCAAAATACGCCCAGACTTATGATCTTGAGCAATTGCAGGAATCAAACCATCATCATTAAATTTTATGGCAGTCAGCCAAGCAGGTAAAGTCATAATATATCTGTCTTCTTATTTATATAGAAATCAAAGGGGAATAAGTGAATCGTAACGGATTCTATTTATGGTCTGAATAAAAAAGCGGTTAGCATTAGGGCATGTCCTCAATATCAAATCCTGTAGAGATGTGGGTACAGCGCTTCTTTCATAATTTTATCAAGCGCAATCGATTTATTGAGGCGAAAGTCATAATTGACAAAATGCTGCCGCGCCTTGGCTACTGTTTCTCCATTATGCATACGGGTGATTTTTATCACTATAGTGCCACCATTATCGTATAACGGCTCAACGCCTACTTCAAATAATAGCTCTTCACGCGCCCGTATGCGACTGACAATACTTAGCTGTAACTCATCGATAATTAAACCGTGATAATCTGCATCGATCTCTTTAATACCTTTAGAGTAAAAAAATCTTTGCCGCGCCTCACATAGCAATGCCGTCAATGATTCGAGCGTCAGGTACTGAGCCATATCAAGCTCAATATGACGCACACGCATCACTGTTTCAAAGACAAATATGTCGTTATCAAAGTCTAATTCTTGTTTTGACACGTTATCTCCTAGATTGATTGCAGGCTATGAGTGCTGCTAATCATGGTGTAGGTTGGTAGCGTCATCGTACGATAGACGCTCGATAAGTGTTATAAATAACTTTGTATTATTAGCGCTCAGCTTATACTAAGGTTCAGTCTCTACTTAAGCACAGCTTAAGCTGACATTCAATCTATTTGGCGGTAAATCCGCAGTTTTATGAGTGTTTTGACTAAAATCTTTATAAATGGGCTGATACCCATTATCCACTGTCATGCCTACTAGGGCGTGTCCTCATTTTAAAAATGATGATAAGAATGAGATAAATTGCCGTCAAACAAGGAAAATAGCGCAAATAATATCGAGATATGAACCAGCTGTTTGACATAGCTTGGCAAAATTTAACCGTTTTCAGTCCATTTATTTGCTTTCGTTCAGATTGAGCACACGCCCTAAGCGAGGCGTAAAAGTTTCCTTGGCAAAACAGTGCATTATCTGCTAAAATACCGCCTCCCACCTCGAGGCAAATAGAGGTTTAGTGGGTGTTTTTACAGCCACTATTCGTTATTAACTATTTGACGACCAGGTTCTATCAAAGACAAAGAGGCAAATCATCATGAAAGTTAAGATGAAAACCAGAAGCGGTGCAGCTAAACGCTTCAAAAAAACAGCGAACGGCTTCAAGCGTAAGCAAGCAAACAAAAGCCATATCTTGACCAAGAAATCAGCTAAGCGTATTCGCCAGTTGCGCGGTCTAAAGATGGTGGACAAGTCTGACGAAGCAGCAGTTCGTCGCATGTGCCCATACATCTAGTAGGCTATCGTCATTTATCTTTAATTAAGTGCTGTTTAATTTATAGCGACTGGATTAAAAATATCTGACTTTGCAATCTGATAGCGATGTCTACTATTCGATGACATCGTGATTCGTTTAATAATGATTAAAGAAATCTTGGAGTAATTTATGGCCCGTGTAAAACGTGGTGTACAGGCGAATCGTCGTCACAAAAAAATCCTAAAACGCGCAAAAGGCTACTACGGTGCCCGTTCACGTGTTTACCGCGTAGCGGTACAAGCAGTGACCAAAGCTGGTCAATATGCTTATCGTGACCGTCGCAACAAAAAACGTACCTTCCGTCGTCTTTGGATTGCACGTATCAATGCTGGTGCACGCTTAAACGGCTTAAGCTACAGCCGCTTTATCAATGGCATGAAATTGGCTAACATCACTGTCGATCGTCGCGTACTTGCTGACATCGCTATGCATGATGCAGCGACTTTCACAGCGTTGGTCGAAAAAGCAAAAGCGGCATTAGCATAAATATTAACCTTCCTTTAGGGTTGCTGCTTGTTTAGTCAGAATTTACAAGTAGTTATCTATATGGACAGGGATAATATTGATTAATAGTATGATATTAATAAAAGCTACCGCTGGTCGGTGGCTTTTTTTATATCACATTATCTTAATACTTCATGTCACAGCCTTGTTTTAGCACCAACGCTAAATATGCTTTTTTGAGATAGCTTTTATTATCGTCTAAATATTCAAGCCATTCATATCACTGGTATTATTTTTGAATGACTGGGTAAATGGTTTGCAATATTTGGTCAAATCCCTACAATTACCAATCACTATTATTAATAGTCCGTTTAAATCAGGAAGAATGCATCTTATGACTACCCCTGCTGCTACCACCGATTTGTCGGCGCTACCGACCTTGTCCACAGAGCTAAGCGAGTTGAATGAAGCTCAGCTAAATGAGTTGGCCAGTGCCGCTGTAGCCTTGGTTCTACAAGTAACCGATGTGCGTGCGTTGCAAGATTTGCGTGTGCAATTGACCGGTAAAAAGAGCCCATTAACTGGCTGGTCAAAGCAGATGGGTAAACTCAGCAGCGACGATAAAAAAACCTACGGCGGCTGGTTACATCAAGTCCGTAGCCGTATTCAAGATGCGTTGACAGAGCAGCAGCAGCAGCTAGAAGTGGCTGCACTAAATGCCAAGCTTGCAAGCGAAAGTATTGATATTACCTTGCCTGCTCGCGGTGGGCAAAAAGGTCATTTGCATCCTGTGACCATGATTACCCAGCGTATGCAGCAGTATTTTATACAAGCAGGTTTCAACGTTGCTACTGGTCCTGAAGTCGAAAGCGACTATTATAACTTTGAGGCGCTTAATATTCCGTCGCATCATCCAGCACGCGCGATGCACGATACCTTCTATTTTGATGCGCATTATCTACTGCGTACGCATACCAGCCCCGTGCAGATTCGCACCATGGAAAAGAATGAACCGCCTATTCGTATTATTTGCCCAGGTCGCGTTTATCGCAATGACTCGGATCAAACGCATTCGCCGATGTTCCATCAGCTAGAAGGTTTAATGGTCACTGAGTCGAGCACTTTTGCCGAGCTAAAAGGCTTGATTAGTGAGTTCTTGGAAGCATTCTTTGCTAAAGAGCTGACCGTCCGTTTCCGTCCATCATTTTTCCCCTTTACCGAGCCGTCAGCTGAAGTGGATATCCTCGATGACAATGGTAAATGGCTTGAGGTTATGGGCTGCGGTATGGTGCACCCACAAGTACTGACCAACTGCGGTATTGATGCCGAAAAATATACTGGCTTTGCTTTTGGAATGGGGATTGAGCGCTTCGCGATGTTATATTACGGCATCGATGATTTGCGTTTATTTTTCCAAAATGACGTACGCTTTTTAAAGCAGTTTGGCTAGATTTTATTATTTAATAAACCTCTACCTTTACTCCAAAACCTTTATTATAAAATTCTGATCTGAGATATTTATGAAAATTAGCGAACAGTGGCTACGTCAATGGGTAAACCCCAACAATAGCAGTGAGCAATTGGCCGAACAACTCACGATGGCAGGACTTGAGATTGACGATCGCTTTGCGGTTGCCCGTGCCTTCAGTGGTGTGGTCGTCGGTGAAGTTATCAGCGTCGAGCAGCATCCAGATGCGGATAAACTGCGCGTCACTCAGGTTAATATTGGTGCCGCTGAGCCATTACAAATTGTCTGCGGTGCACCCAATGTGACTGTTGGTATGAAAGCACCCGTTGCTACCGTTGGTGCCGTATTGCCAAGCGATGACAAGAAAGGCTTCACAATTAAAAATGGCAACCTACGTGGTGTCGACTCTAACGGTATGCTATGCGGCGCGTCTGAAATTGATTTAGTCGATGACATTGATGGTCTGCTTGAATTGCCAGCAGATGCACCAATTGGTATGGATATCCGTGAGTATTTAGGTTTAGACAATCAAATCTTAGACATCTCTATCACGCCAAATCGCGGTGATTGCTTTAGTGTACGCGGTATTGCACGCGAAATATCAGTTATCAATGATTTGCCAATGCAGCTGCCTGAGATTCCTACCAATGTGGTAGTTACTGAAAACGCTGCTGGTACTGCTACCCCAGCGGTAACGGTTAGTGCAATTGAAGCGTGCCCACGCTATTTACTACAATCAATCAGCAATATTGATCGTAGTATCGATACGCCAAAGTGGATGCAAGATGCGCTGGTTCAATCAGGACTACGCTCGCACAACTTTTTGGTTGATGTGACCAACTATGTGTTGATGGAATTGGGTCAACCGCTACATGCGTTTGATGCTGATACTATCGAGGGCGATATCGTTGTGCGTTTGGCACAGCCTGAAGAAACGATTACTTTATTGAATGAGCAAACCATTACCTTAACTGGTGATGAATTGCTCATCGCTGATGATAAAGGCGCATTGGCACTTGCCGGAATCATGGGCGGTCAGCGTAGTAGTGTGACTGATAGCACCACCAATATTGTTGTAGAAAGCGCTTTCTTTGGTCAGTTAGCTATTGCCGCGCGCGCACGTCGTTTTGGGTTACATACCGATGCCTCACAACGTTTTGAGCGTGGGGTAGACTTTGCGTTACCAGAGCTGGCACTGGCACGTGCTGTTGATTTGATTACAAGCGTTACTGGTGGGCAAGCCGGACAAATAGTAAAAGCAGAAAGCAGTGAGCATTTGCCAGCTCGCGCACCGATCACTTTACCAATTGCTAAAGTTCGTGATGTCATCGGTATTGAGATTGAGCCAGCAGTCATGGTTCGTATCTTAACCCAATTGGGCTTTGAGGTAGTGCAGCAAGCCGATAGCCTGATCTGCACGCCACCTTCTTATCGCTTTGACATGAGTATTAAAGAAGACCTCATCGAAGAAATTGCGCGTATCTATGGCTATGACAATATTCCAAGCGTGTTGCCGCATTTGCAAGTCAGCATGGATTATGACGATACCGCAGACTTGACACACGAGATGAAGCTGGCGCTGGTCGATAAAGGCTATATGGAGGCGATTAGCTTTAGCTTTAGTGACGCAAAAATAGAAGCCTTGCTCGATGATAAAGCCCTAGGAGAAGTGCTGGCACTGGCCAATCCTATCTCTAGTGACTTAGCCGTGATGCGCCGTACTTTGCTATCAAGCTTATTGCCTTGCGTGCAATATAATCTCAATCGTCAGCAGCCGCGCGTGCGTTTCTTTGAAACAGGGCTTAGCTTTGTTGGTCAAAGTATTAGTGAGTTGGTGCAGACACCAAGTATTGCGTTAGTAGCAGTTGGCGATGTCTGGGACGAGCAAGCGTATCAAAACCGTGCGTTAGACTTTTATGATCTTAAGCATGATATTGAGCAGTTATTACCTGCACAAATGGATAGCGCCCGTATTCGCTATGAGCGCAGTGAGCTTGCTTTCTTGCATCCGGGTCAAAGCGCTAAGCTCTATATTGATGATGAATATATTGGTTGGTTGGGTCAATTGCATCCTAACACGGCTAAGCAGTTAGATTTGCCAGCTACGTGGGTTGCTCAATTATCACTTGCGCCATTACTGACCTTTGCCCGTGAGCAGCATACCATTACCACCCCAAGCAAATTTCCACAAGTACGCCGTGATATTGCCATTTTAGTAGACAGTGAAATCAGCTTACAGACATTAGAGTCGACGATACGCGCCGTAGCTGGTGAGCTATTGGCTGATCTGTGGCTGTTTGATGTGTATCAAGGCGACAAAGTGCCAGCTGGTCAGCGCTCATTAGCTTTTGCGCTAATATGGCAAGACAATGCACAAACGCTATCTGATGATGCCATTAAAACCGCGACTGACAAGGTGGTACAAGCACTAACTGAGCAACATGCTGCAAAGTTGCGTGACAGCTAACATATAACTCTTATCATAGACATGCTCTGTAGCCTCACTCTTAAAGAGGCTATAGGGCATTGCTATTTATAAGAATTATGATTTTATAAAATTTTTTTTCATAAAAATAGTTAAGTGGTTATTAATAAAGGGTTTTAAAGCAGTCTTTGTTAAAAAGAGGTTAGAAAACCTTTATAATAGCTAGCATTAACCCTCATACCGCTAAACCATGATATTCGACATCACGACATAGCATAGGAGTCGTACTGTGAGCACCTTAACCAAATCTGACATGATTGAGCATTTGATGAGTCATCTTGACCTAACACGCCAAGAAGGCCGCTGTTTGGTAGAGAATTTCTTTGATGAATTGTCAGAGAGTTTAATTGATGGCAAAGAGGTCAAGCTTTCAGGCTTTGGCAACTTCGAGCTTAAAGATAAAAATAGCCGTCCAGGTCGCAACCCTAAGACAGGAGAGCCAGTCGCCGTATCAGCACGCCGTGTGGTGACTTTCAAGACAGGGCAAAAATTCCGTCAACAAGTTGATGAGCGTCTATTTGACGAGTAGCAGTAACTGTCAATCGTATAAAACTGAACATATAAATATATCATGACTTCATGATGGTTGTTAAAGTTACGCTTTATTATTAATGTGAGATGGTTGATCTACATTTGATCAGAGACATTAAATATCATATACAACTATGAATAACCATGAACAATGGTAAATGACACGCACAAAAAAAGAGAGCTTAGGCTCTCTTTTTTTTACTACAGTATTTCTATCATATAAACGATAAAATTACTGAGCTGGTTCTTCAATAACTACAACTTCGTCAGCTGCGTCTACAGCTGGAGTTTCGCTAGCTACGTCAACGCTAGTAGTAGTACCGTCTACAGGTACTTCAGCATCGATTTCGTCAGTAGCAGTAGCAACTTGAGCATCAGCGATGTCAGCTTCAGCTTCAGCAACAGCAGCGTCAGCATCAGCAGTTACTTCGCCTTCAGCAGCAGCTTCGTTTAGCTCTTCTGATGCATCTTGCACTTCTTCTTGTGCGTCAGATAAATCTTCAGCAGCGTTTTCTTTGTTGCTGTCACAGGCAGTAAGGCCCATAGTTGCAGTCATGATACCAGCTAGAGCAAGTAATTTTAAGTTCATAAGGTTTTCTCCGGGAAAATGAAATGATCAGTAGCAGCAAAAAAGGTTGAAAGCTGAGATTTCTCAGAATTCAACTAGTCTTAGTTACAGCTACTCAGCTTTCACGCATTCTATAGGATTTCTATATAAATAGAAATAGGCTGTACAATTAAGTAACAATAAAATTGTAAATAGTGTTTTACATCACTTATTCGTTATAATTTTTAATACAACGAGCCAAATTAATAGACGTATAATCAATGACATCAACCTATTTTGATGACTTTTTCGATGTCTTGATTTCTACTATGCTTTTTAAGCATCTATTGTATCTATTAGGGGTTTAATAGTCATTAAATGTCTTGATTAGTGCAATATCAAGAGCCTAGTAAAGTAGCGTTTATCAAAAATACTTTGTCACTACTTACGTATCAGAAATCGGATTTGATCAAAAAATAAAGAATTGAGTCAAAATTACACTATATAAAAAATCATCAATACGAGTAGCAATATATATCGTATATTTGAGGAATGAAACAATGAAATGGCAAGGTAGACGCGGCAGTTCCAATGTGCGCACCAGCAGTGGTGGTGGCAAAATGATAGGCGGTGGTATCGGTGGTATTATTATTGCTGGCATTTTATGGCTGGTATTTGGGGTAAATCCAATGACCGCTTTACAGACGGGTCAAGTAGTAGCAGGCGGTGGCAATAGCAGTGCCTCTACCGAGCCTGCGACAAGTAACGATCGAGATACGCAGTTTGTCAAAGTAGTATTGGCTGATACTGAAGAAGTTTGGCATCAGATATTCAAAGAAGCAGGCAGCACCTATCAGGAGCCATCATTGATTCTCTTCAATGGTCAAGTTAGCTCAGCCTGCGGCAGTGCTAGCTCCGCGACGGGCCCATTTTATTGCCCAGGCGATCAGACTGTCTATCTAGACAAATCTTTCTTTGTAGAAATGCGCCAAAATCTCGGTATAACGGGTGATAAGCAAGGCTCTGGCGACCAAGATAATCAAGGTAAAGCGGGCGATTTTGCGCAAGCTTATGTTATTGCGCATGAAGTTGGTCACCACGTACAGACGTTGTTAGGCATCAGTCAGCAAGTTAATGAAGCCAGCAGTCAAGTCACTCGTGCACAAGCCAATAAGCTATCAGTACTACAAGAACTACAAGCTGATTGTTTTGCTGGGGTTTGGGCACAACGTAACCAAGAGCGTGTACAGTTTTTGGAGGCAGGCGATATCGATGAGGCCATCAATGCCGCTGGTCAAATCGGTGATGATCGTTTAGCGCGTGCTAGCGGTGGAGCAGTCGTACCTGATAACTTTACCCATGGCACCAGTCAGCAGCGTGTTCAGTGGTTCACTCGTGGTTTGGAAAGTGGCAACGTGCAGTCTTGTGATACTTTTAGCGGGGCATTATAGGTTAGTATCGCTATGATATTTTAGCGTAGTAACTATCGCCTAAAAAAGGCGATCCAACAAAAAGCCTGCAATATCGATTGCAGGCTTTTTGTATTTTAGAGCGTTTTAGACATATTCAATTTATACATATTCAATGGATTTAAAATACACACAGTTGAAATGCTTAAAACGGTCTTGATAGCACCAAATAATCATTTAGCGATTATCTGCTGTTGTTAAGAATGTAAGCACCAGCGCCACCTACTGCAGCACCACCAAGTGCGCCACGAGCGATGTCTTTGCTATCGCCGCCACTTCTAATAAGTGCACCAGCAGCAGCGCCGGCAGCAGCACCTTTAGCGGTATTGCTCAAGCCACTATTGTATCCATTAGTTGCACAGCCACCCATGATAAGGGCAGAGCTAGTAAGAGCAGTCATTGCGATAGTTTTAGCAAATTTCATAGTATCACCTGTTAGGTTATCAAGTTAGTTTATCAAAATCAAAATACGATATTTTTATTACCATTAATTTTAATACCGATAGTAAGCTGTATTAAAATATTTAGGCAAGTATCTTAGAATAATCTATTGTGCTACCGCAAGACATACAAAGGTCTGCATTAGTAAGGATTACATCAAGGATGTTAAATATCTCGAAAATTATACTGCTATCAACATGTGATAGCAGAGTATATCTATACTGGCTCCTATACTAACCCATATAATAATTTCTAGGCGTAGTAAAAGCGCTAAGCTTTGCAAATAGCCTGTAAAGGATGTTTCTCCACTGTATCGTTGGTAGGGGTTTTGCTTAGGGTTATTGTATTTATATTGATAGTAAGCTAACTGTTTTTAAAATAGTACTTTTGGCGTTTAATAGTGAGGTATTAAGGTCTGTTCTCATTTTATTGCCATTTTTAAATTCAGGACATGCCTGAATATATAAAAAATGAAAACAAAACAAAAAGACCGCACGAGTGCGGTCTTTTCTACTTAAGTTACTTATCTATTGAGTATGGCAAAGCAGCACAGATCTATCATTAGTTCTGTGATTTGCGTTTCATCTGCTCAAAGAATTCATCATTGGTTTTCGCTTCTTTTAAGCGATCCAACAAGAACTCAGTGGCTTGTACACCATCCATCGGCTGTAATAGCTTACGTAAAATCCAAACCTTACGCAATTTGTCTTCATCTAGCAGACGCTCTTCACGGCGTGTACCAGATTTTTTGATATTAATCGCAGGGAAGACACGTTTTTCAGCCAGATCGCGCTCAAGCGTAATCTCTTGGTTACCTGTACCTTTGAATTCTTCAAAGATAACGCTGTCCATTTTACTACCCGTATCGATAAGGGCACTGGCAATAATGGTCAAACTACCACCTTCTTCGACATTACGAGCAGCACCGAAGAAGCGTTTTGGGCGTTCTAACGCATTGGCATCCAGACCACCGGTTAACACTTTACCTGACGATGGAATAACCGTGTTATAAGCACGTGCCAAACGAGTAATCGAATCCAGTAAAATAACCACGTCTTGTTTGTGCTCGACCAAACGTTTGGCTTTTTCGATGACCATCTCAGCCACTTGCACGTGACGCTGCGGCGGCTCATCAAAGGTAGAGGCAACCACTTCACCGCGTACCGTACGTACCATTTCAGTCACTTCTTCTGGACGCTCATCGATTAATAGTACGATGAGATAACACTCAGGATTGTTACGAGTAATCGACTGCGCGATGGTCTGTAGCAGCATCGTTTTACCCGCTTTTGGCGGTGCGACGATGATAGAACGCTGACCTTTACCAATCGGCGCGATTAGATCGATGATACGACCCGTCAGATCCTCAGTAGTGCCGTTACCAAGCTCGAGTTTCAAATGCTCAGTTGGGAATAGGGGTGTCAGGTTTTCGAAGATAAGCTTATGACGTGAGCGATCTGGGGTATCAAAGTTGATTTCACCAACTTTCAATAACGCAAAATAACGTTCAGAATCTTTTGGTGGACGAATCGTGCCAGCGATACTATCACCCGTCTTCAGACTAAAGCGGCGAATTTGGCTAGGGCTGACGTAAATGTCATCAGGACCGGCTAAGTATGAGCCTTCTGATGAGCGTAAAAAGCCAAAACCATCCGGAAGAACCTCAAGTACGCCGTCACCATAAATGGCTTCACCGTTCCGCGCATGGGTTTTTAGGATAGCAAAGATGATGTCTTGTTTACGGCTACGCGCCATATTATCAAGACCCATTTCTTTGGCGATAGCCAATAGCTCAGCGATTGATTTTTTCTTTAATTCAGTAAGATTCATAGATAGGTCATTAGCAATTGATCAGATGAGAGATGCCATTAGCAGCACAAGTCACGACAGTGATTAAAACAACGATAGTATGGTGATAGAGGGTGCGTGCACAGAGCTGGATTTATGTAGTTTGGATATTACGTGTCAGCTTATATACGAATTGCAATCGTTTATGCAAAGTAATAAGAAATAAGGATAAAGAAGTCTACATAAGAGTCTGCGTCAAAAACTCAATATCAGTAATTGTGTTTAGTCATTTCGTTCAGCAATGGTGTTTATAACGACGATTGTGTTTTTGTTGATAAACACGAGGAGAATAGCGATAAGACAGTTAGGAAAACCGTTAGTTTTCTGTTGTCAGCAGACTATACGGTCTTCACAATAGCATTGTCAATAAATTTTGCCAAAAAAGTCGTCTAATTGAGTTTTTTGCATAAAAAACAAGCAAAAAAGCCACTATCTACGTTAGATAATGGCTTTTTCGACGGTGTTGCTGTCTCTTTAGAATGCTTATGCAAAACGAGCAAGTCTCGACTTAGAGATGCTTGTCTAACACTTTTGCCAATTCAGCTTTTGGCTGTAGACCCATCACTGAGTCAACTTTTTCGCCATCTTTAAAGACAAATAGCGTTGGGATATTACGGATACCAAAACGGCTGGCTGCTTGTGGGTTGCTATCCACATCAACTTTGACGATTTTAACTTTGTCTTGGTACTCAGTGGCTAGATCTTCTAAAATAGGGGCGATTGCTTTACAAGGACCACACCATGCTGCCCAGAAGTCTACCAACACTGGCACATCTGATTGCAATACGTCTTTGTCAAAGTCGGCATCGGTAGTATGTAAAATAAGGTCTGACATAATTTATCTCTCTTGTTTTATTATTTCTATCGCCATCCATCAACTAATATATTTGTTGCATAATAGAATGATGAGTGACCAAAGAAGCGTTTAGAAGTGGTTAAAATGTGCCATTATATTAACATGTTTGCTCGGGGTTAACAGATGCAGGCTGGTTAAATTGTTTAACAATTACGATTAGCACAATAAATCGACACATAACGACACAGGCATGGTGTTATCTGTCACTTGATAATCCCGTCTGTGTCTTTTGCTCAAAAATAAGCGGTTTATAACACTATATCTATACTCTAATATCTACCACTTAAGACAGCTTTCATATGCAAGCTCATTAATCATTCAAGCCCCTTTATATAAGTGCCCATTTTTATGCCTTTTACTGCTGAAGAAGTCAACGCCCTCAATGCTCAAGAAAACGCCTATCCGCTTGAGTTTTTTCAAGCATTTGCGCAACAGATTACTGTCTACGAAGATGATGATATTTGGGTGGTTGATAAGCCTGTAGGTCTGTTGAGTGTCGATGGCAAAACGCTCAAGGTCAGTTTGCTGGCGAGACTTGAGCGTGCCAATCCCGCAGTCAAGCTGATTCATCGTCTGGATATGGATACCTCAGGGCTGCTCATTTTTGCCAAGAATGCTGCCGCGCAAACCCATATTAGTAAGCAATTCATTGAACGTTTGCCACAAAAAAAATATCAGGCACGCGTCTTTGGAGAGTGGGAGCGTGTCGGCGCAACGGGTGAGATATCCATACCAGTGCGCTATGAGCCAGAGACGAAACCGCGCCATATTGTCGATCCTAGCTGGTCAAAGCATGCCTTAACTTTATATGAAGTCATCAGCCATGAGCAATGCAACGGTCAGACAGTCACGCGCGTAATGCTAAAGCCTGTCACCGGTCGTAGTCATCAGCTGCGCGTCCATATGGTGCATGTGGGTCATGTGATGATTGGCGATCCTATTTATGCAGAAGGTACAGCTTTAGCGATTGCGCCAAGGCTTAATCTCCATGCTCAGCAATTGCGTCTCAAGCATCCTACGCTTGGTGCGTGGATGGATTGGGAAAGCCCAAGCCCTTTTTAAATGGATTTATGTCAAATTTTTTAAACCCATCATGCAAAAACAAGGAACGTATTATGCTTGATATGACGGCAGCCAAACAGGCAGTTAAGAAACGCTTCAAAGCTCAATCGGCACTCTCAGATACACCAGTGGATTATGAAGTACTGATTATCGGTGCAGGAATTGCCGGTATTGGTATGGCGTGCCGATTGCAGCAGCAAAAACACAAAGGACTGTTTGGTCATAAAAGTCCAAGTACGCAGAAACGCAAATCATCAAAGCAACAACAGAAAAGTGCACAGCGATTTTTGGTGTTAGAAAAACGAGCAGATTTGGGTGGTACATGGGATTTATTCACCTATCCAGGCATCCGCTCTGACTCTGATGCCTTGACGTTTGGCTACAGTTTCAGACCGTGGCTAAATCACAGGATTTTGGCAAAAGGCGGTGATATTAAAAGCTATATTGCTGATACAGCGCGTGAGTTTGGTATCAGCGAACATATTCGCTATCAGCACGAGGTGCAGCAGCTGTCTTGGTCAAGTAGCCATCAACAATGGACGGCGATGGTAAAAAATCATGCCAGCGGTGAGGTGTTTACGGTAACGGCAAAGTTCGTCGTTGGCGCCACGGGTTACTACGATTATGAGCAAGGTTATCGTCCTTCTTTTAATAAAGAAGCAGATTTTCAAGGTGAAATCATTCATCCTCAGCATTGGCAAAATGTGGATTATGACGATAAGAGGGTAGTTATTATCGGTAGCGGTGCCACAGCGATGACATTGCTGCCAGCTTTGGTGGATGAAACCGGTGGGCAATGCGCGCGTCACGTCACTATGCTACAGCGTTCTCCCACGTATGTGGCAAGTGTACCGGGCGATGATTATATGCTTGATTGGCTAGCAGGCAAATTTTCACCGTTGTCAAAAGAGCAAGCTTATACGCTGCTGCGTACTCGTAATGTATTGATTCAGCAAGGTACTTATCGAGCGGCTATATTGGCACCCAAGCTTATGAAAGCGTTATTAAAACGCGGTGTCAAAACAGAGCTAAAGGGTAGCGGTATCGATGTGGCGCATTTTGTACCGGACTATAATCCTTGGGATCAGCGGATATGTGCGGTGCCAGACAGTGATTTATTCAAAGCATTGCATGGCAAACGCGCCAGCGTCGTCACCGATCAAATCAGCCATTTTACCAAGACGGGCATCATGCTCGAATCGGGTAACTCTCTCGATGTTGATATCATCGTCACAGCGACAGGACTAAAGCTACAGATGCTCGGCGGTGCCAAAGTATATATTGACGGGCAGGCGATAGATATTGGTTCGCGTATGACTTATAAAGCGGTCATGATTGAAGATATACCAAATATGGTGGCACTGTTTGGCTATACCAATGCCTCATGGACACTAAAAATCGATTTGGCGTGTCAGTATGTAATGCGGCTGCTGGGTTATATGCATCAGCATCGCTATCAAGTGGTATTGCCACAAGCGCAGACTAAAGATGCTAAAGCGCTTACGCAGACAGATACGGTGATGGGCGCGCTGTCCTCAGGATATGTCAAGCGCGCTCAACACGAGCTACCCAAGCAAGGCGATATATATCCTTGGCGGGTGACAAACAACTATCTAAGCGACCGAATCATGCTCAAACATCGCAAAATAAAAGATGATTGGTTACGTTTTAGTCGTTAAGGTCGCTTGGTTACAGTCGTTTGCTCAATGTTTTTTAATGGCTATTAATAAAATCAGCAACTTGTTTGCTTAAGATCTGCCACAAGGTTTCTTGTGCACTTTTGCTGCCCCACGCATTATGCGGGCTAAATATAACGCGGGGATGCTTGGCAATGGTCAATAAAGGGTCGTCAGCGGTGATTGGCTCTTGCTCAAAAACGTCGCTGGCGTAGCCGATGATTTGCTCATTGTTAATAGCATCAGTCAGCGCTTGGCTATCCACGATGCCACCACGAGCGACATTGACGATGAGCGGCTGTTTGACCATTTTTGCTAAAGTATCTGCATTAATCAGGTGCTGAGTTTTCTCGTTTAATGGGCAATGCAAGCTCAGCACATCAGACTGCGCCAGTACGTCGTCAAACGCGATATAGTCGTCATTGCGCGGTGCGCGTCCTTGCTGCTCCGCCCATAATACTGTCATTCCAAAGGCACGAGCAATGTCGGTCACGCGTTTGCCAATAGTGCCAACGCCAATGATACCTAGTGTTTTATCTTCTAAATCTATTAGCGGAATATCCAGTAGGCAAAAATTACCGTTTGCCTGCCATGTGCTATCAGCGACTTTTTGATGATAATAAATACCCGCGCGCATGGCGTTGAGCATGAGCATAAAGGTATGTTCGGGCACACTTTTGACTGCATAACCTGCGACATTATAAAGCGCCACATGGTGCTCAATACAAGCGTCTTGATCGACGTTGTTCATACCAGTAGCGGTCAGTTGAATGAGCTTGAGCTTGGGCAATTTGCTTATCACTTCAGCGCTGATTTGCACTTTATTGGTGATAATGATGTCAGCGTCTTTGCAGCGCTCTACAATAACAGCAGCATCTTTTGGGGTGTCATCATAAGTGAGGTAATCGCTGATGCCGTTTGGAGCTGGTAAGTCGATGCCATCAGAAAAAGTGCCTTTATCTAAAAAAACCGCGCGCATGGTTATTCCTTATTAAATAGTTATTTTTAAATGATTTTAATAATGATCGACTTAATGTAGCACGTTGGTGATTTTAGTCAAAAAGGTCGTTAAAAAGCACAAAGTAAAAAACCTCTACTTCAATATTGAAATAGAGGTTTTATTTTATTGGACGATGAGTTTTTTGGTATTTATATGCTTAAAAACTAGGTGTTATACAACCACTTATTATAAAGAGAAACGCTTACGCAATTTGCCAATAAGGCTACGTACGCGACTGCTTAAATCAATACGCACATCGTTTTCAGGGTCATGCTCGACTTCATAGCGTTTGACCAAATCAGGGCTGGCTTTTAGCTTCGCATGATGCTGAAACGCACGGTTGACGCTAATCTCAAGCAGGCTGGCGCGCATCGGTTTCGGCAAGCAGCGATAAACCTGACCTTTATTAATCAAATCAATCAGCAAGCCAGCGTCTTGAAATTCAGTCTGTACCAAAATCACCAAATGCGGCGCATCTTGTTTTAAGGTAAAGATAATCGGCGCGATATTCTCACCGCTGACATTAATATCGGTGATACAGACACCGATATCTTCATTCGCCAAGTAATCGTACGCTTCTTCTAAACTCTCAGCGTGCAGTACTTTATAACTGTGAGAAAATTGCTTACGTATTTGCTCAATCAACTCATTGGTTTCATCGATCACTAGCAGTGTTTGCTTATTACCTGAACTGTCGAATTGGTCGGCATCTTCGTCTGGATTATAGGTCAAGGCGATTTCGGTAGCGCGTCCGACCACAGTGATCAGCTCTTCAGATTTACAAGGCTTAGTCAAATAACGATAAATCTCACCATCGTTAATAGAGCCAATAATGGCGTTTAAATCGGCATAGCCCGTCAATAAAATACGCATGGTAGACGGTGAGACATCTTTTACTTCGCGTAAGATATCCACACCGACTCGCTCAGGCATCCGCTGGTCACTGACTGCCACGTGTACATGGTTGTTCTTGATATAGTCAATATACTCAGCCGGGTCGGTGGTGATGAACACGTCATGCGTTTTACGAAACAGCAGTTTCATAGACCGTAAAATGCGTTGTTCATCGTCGATAAATGCCAACTTCGGCTTTGACTCAGCGCTGGTTTCAACTGTAGTTAAGTCATTTTCCAATTCATTCATGATGAGTTCCTTATGATGATGAATAATAGTCGTTAAATATCTAAATATGTTCTACGTAACAGGGCAGTTGACCCAGCGCTTACGCGACTAGGTTTTGCTCTGTTAAGTTATTATTAATCGGCAGTATTAATGTAAATGTAGTGCCAACGCCTTCGGTCGATACGACTCTGATATCGCCATTATGTTGCTCCATAATTTGCTGACTGATTGCCATACCAAGACCAGTGCCTTCGCCTGCGCCTTTGGTTGTAAAGAACGGCTCAAAGATTTGATTGAGAACTTCTGGACTCATACCTTTACCGTTGTCGATCACATCAATATAAACATGGTGATCATCGGTACGGGTGCGTACTTCGATCTTGCCATCAGGTTTTTCTCCCATGGCTTGCGCGGCATTGTTCAGTAGATTGACCAAGACTTGGTTGATTTGCGACGGTGAGCATTTCACTTCAGGCGTGGGCGCAAAATCAGTCACAATCTCTTGATGTCTAATAGAGTTGCCAGCGATTTTAAGCGAGGCTTCGATACATTCGCGCACATCGATGGTTTTCACTTTTGACTCATCAAGACGGGCAAAGTTACGTAGATTTAGTACCATCTCAGTGATTTGCTCGACGCCAAATAACGAATCTTTAATCAGCTCTTTTAATTCAGCTGATAGGTCATCTTCTTGGATTTCATCAGAAGCACGGATAATATCTGCTAGAAGCTTGTCAATTTTTCCATCAGCCGCCGCATCAGTTTTAACGCTTTTTAATCCTTGTACCAATTCAATCAGCTCTTCGTATTGCTCAGTTAACTGACCAATAATTTCAAGATTATTTTGCACGTATGATAAAGGTGTGTTCACTTCATGAGCAACGCCTGCCACCATTTGACCCAACGTTGCCATTTTTTCTGAACGAATCAATTGCAACTGCGAGTTTTTCAGCTCTTTTAGCGTTTCTTGCAGCTCAGCGGTACGTTCTTCGACTTTAATCTCTAGCTGTTGGTTAATGTTGGCAAGCTTACCTTCATTAGACTGGATTCGGTCTAGTAGGTCATTAATAGAGCCGTTCACCAGTCCAATCTCGTTGCGACCTTCTGCGAATTTAACCTCGCTCAGCTTATTGTATTGCTTATTATTAATTAAGTTTTCCGCTTCAGAGATTTTATCAGTGGTTTCTTTCAAGGGTTTGAATGCTAAGAAGGTCAGCATGAAGTAAATGACGCCAGCCGTAATCAATAGTGCTAATGCAATCCAGTTAACCAAGTTTTCACTGAGATTATCTGCAATGGCGTTAATTTCAGCATCAGGTTGGACAACGATCAGCTTCCAATAAGTCTCAGGAATCTCAAAGACATAGGCTTGACTGCCGTTGTAGTAACTGTCTTTTGCCAACTCAAAGCTCTGTAATAAGCGGCTGTCCATGGCGTTTTGCTTGTTTTCACCGTTATTTAGGTAAGCGGCGTAGTTCACCAAATAATAACCCTTTGCCGTACCAGTCTCAGCTTTATCAAGCGTGGTCAGTACCTGCTGAACTTGTGGTGAGACGCTGGCGGCGACTTGTTCGATGATCTCATTACGTTGGACATCTAAGAAATCAAGCACGGGTTGCCAAGCAGGGTCTGAGTTGATGACTTGTTTGATATCAAGCGGCGTACCCGTTTTCTCGTCAATATAGCTTAAGCGTTCAGGGTTAGAGGAGGCGATCACCTTGTCACTATTATCCAAGAGTAGAATGTAGCCTGAGCCTGAGCTTTCGCTTAACTTGACGATGTTTTCTTGTAGCTGATTCAGCGTAAAGTTAACCGTACTGGCACCCCAAAACTGATTGTCACGCTCGATTGCCACACCGCAGCTCATCGCAAGCTCGCCTTTGGTTTGGCTGGCACGCACATGGTTCCAAATACAGCTCTCAGGTTTGAGCAGTTTTAAGACGCTAAACCAATCTTCTTGATAATAAGGATTGGTAGGATTTGGATCGCTTAACACCGCTTGATAATCGCCGTTTTGACGAACCATCAAAAATGGATGGGTCGCGGTATTTGCCCCAAGAGCCCCTTTTTCAGGCCAAATACCACCACTACCCAGTAAGTTATAATCACGCTTATCAAAGGCGTTGGCAGTACTGGTTTGTAAAATCGCCTCTTCTGTGGGCAAGGTTTGCGCGCTTTGCTGTAGTAGTAAGGCACTACGCATCACCCGATTGATATCGGCTGAAATACTATTTACCGCGGTATTACCACGTTCAGCCACCAGTTTTGCAGATTCAAGGCGGATTTTCTCATAGCCCTCTTTATCAACAACATAAACGACGACCGCCAGTACGACCGCAAAAGCAATAAATAAAATAGTGGTTACTTGGGTACTGACTTGATTAAAAAAGCCAACTTTTTTGGAGGCACTCATGATGGTGATAGTCCTTGGGTAATAGTGACCACGAAGAAGAGTGCCAATGCTAGGTATTGGTGGCAATCAATTAGGTGGTAATGCGTAATCTTAATTAAAATGGTCTGTACATATGGCAAAAAAACTGAAATTATAATTTTACTCTTATAACTTAACCGACTTAAATATTAATGGTTTTATAACTTAAAGGACTATAAAAGGCCATACTGTGCCCATAAATCCTTAAGGACAATCAATCATGAATACTAGGCGGCAAAAGAGTAGGTGTAGACGTGCGTTTGAATAATTCAGGTAAGAAAGAAGAAATGTTCTATTGCATTTCTTAACAATACAGAATCAATTTTATAATGACAATATTTTTTCTTTACTTGCGAGTCGTTATCTTATTGTTTTATATGACCAACTTATGCTTGGCGTTGATATAATCTTGCAATAATCTGCTCTTGAAAAGTCAACTTAGCGCACTCATCTAGCTGCTAACGTTATATAATGGTCGGCTTTATCTTGCGACCTAGCTAATGAGCTGACGCTGCCGGTATGGCCGGTGACCTCTCAGACTATTAAGTAATGACATCGCGCTAGTGACTCACGCTAGCAAATCTCATTATGAGCTATCTATTTTTTCCTATTATCTGAGTACAAAAGACATCGCCCTATGACTATCTCTATCGCTTCATTGCACAATACTGAATTTGCCGTTGGTCAACGTTATTTATCTGATACGGAGTCCGAGCTGGGCTTGGGTGTGGTCATCGATGTAGATGACCGATGTGTGCACATTCTATTTCCACAAAGTGAAGAGACGCGCGTCTACGCCAAAAACTCCGCGCCATTATCACGCGTGGTGTTTAAAGTCGGCGATAGTATTTCTGATCAAGCGGGTAAGAGCTATACCGTAACCGCGGTCGAAGAAGTGATGGGTGTACTCAAATACAGTGTCGATGAGCATGAACGAGGCATTATGGAAACCCGTCTTGCTGCCAATATCACCTTGGCTAAGCCGCTTGAGCGTCTGCTGGCTGGTCGTATTGAGCGTGGTGATTGGTATGAGCTGCGTCAAGATATCTTGCGTATGCAATCGGCGCTAGCGGGTCATCCGCTTAAAGGCTTGATGGGTGCACGTGTCGATATCATTGAGCATCAGCTCTATATTGCTCATGAAGTTGGCAAACGTATCGCGCCGCGTGTGTTGCTTGCTGACGAAGTTGGTTTGGGCAAAACCATCGAAGCAGGTTTGATTATTCATCAACAGCTATTGACAGGCAAAGCTGAGCGTGTGCTCATTCTTGTACCAGATAGTTTGCAATATCAGTGGATGATTGAGCTGCGTCGTCGTTTTAATCTAAATTTTGCCTTATTTGATTTGGTACGTGCAGCAGCCATTAAAGAACACGATCCTGAGCAAAACGTCTTTGCCACTGAGCAATGTATCATTGCGGGTATGGATTTACTCCTTGACCACCCTGATTTGTACGACCAAGCAATGGATGCAGGGTTTGATTTATTGGTGGTTGATGAGGCGCATCACCTGCATTGGGATGAGGCGCAAGGCGGCAATGATAAATATGACTTGATTGCTGATTTTGCCGAAGAAACGCCAGGGGTCATGCTATTGACAGCAACGCCAGAGCAGCTTGGGGCACAAAGTCACTTTGCTCGTTTGCGTTTGCTCGATCCGGATCGTTTTGATGATTTGGATGAGTTTATTGATGGTCAAGAAGCCTTTGCTGAAACGGCTGCCGTTGCTGGTGTATTGATAGAAGATAAGCCATTGAGCGACAGTCAAATTGCCGCTTTAAGCAGCTTGTTAGACATCAGTCTTGATGAGTTGGCAACGATTAATGATGACGAAAAACTGCGTACTTATGCGCTCAACGAGCTATTAGATCGTCATGGTACAGGTCGTATTCTATTCCGTAATACCCGTGAAAGTGTGAAAGGGTTCTATGGTCGTAGCAGCCAGCCGTACCCATTGGCATTACCTGCCGCATGGAAAGACAGCTATCAAACCAATGGTAAATTGCGTGAGCAGCTATGGGGCGAAGAAAACCAACCTGATGGTGGCTGGCTAGAAGATGACCCACGTGTGCCTTGGTTGATTGATATTTTGCGCGGCGAGCTTAAGCACAAAAAAGTGCTGTTGATTGCCCGTAGTGGCGCGACGGTTGAGAGCTTGGAGGCGGTATTACGTCTGCATGCTGGTATTAAAACGGCTATCTTTACTGAGCAGATGACCTTACTTGAGCGTGACCAAGCAGCAGCGTTCTTTGCCGATAGCGAAGGCGCACAGATATTGTTGTGCTCGGAGATTGGCTCGGAAGGTCGTAACTTCCAGTTTGCCAGCCAGCTGATATTGTGGGATTTGCCCGCCAATCCAGATACCTTAGAGCAGCGTATTGGTCGCCTAGATCGTATCGGACAAACGCAGCAAATTATGCTCCATGTGCCTTATGTACAAGGCACAGCACAAGAGCGTCTGTATAAATGGTATCACGACGCGTTGAATATGTTTAATCAAATCTCTCCAACGGCGCAGAGCGTGCAAGAGCAGTATATCCAAGAGCTAAAGCCCATGCTTGAAGGCGCGGATACTGACGAGAACCGTGCGATACTACAAGATATCATCGAAGAAGCGAAACAGACGCGATTGGGGTTAGAGGCACAGCTACAAGCGGGTCGTGATCGCCTATTAGAATACAACTCGTGTCGCCCACGTGTTGCTAAACGTATCGCTGACGCCATGCGCGATTTTGATGGTCATAATCTATTGCCGCAGTTTATTGAGCGCTTTTTTGCCTCAGCCAATATCGATCACAATATCCAGCGCGATGGCTCGTGGGTGATTGCTCCGATTGACAGTACTGAAATTAGTGATTATATCGATGGTCTGCCACTCGGTGACGAAGACGGTATGACGTTGACATTCGAGCGTGAGCAAGCACTACAGCGTGAAGATATCGAGTTTATCACTCACGAACATCCATTGATGCGCGCGATCTATGAGTTGGCGAGTACCAGCACCTTTGGTAATACCACGGTGGCGATGCTAAAAAGTTCTGCTGTACCACAAGGTATGGTGCTGCTCGAAGTGAATTTCCGCGTTGAAGCCATTGCGCCAAGGTTGCTCAATTTACCCGCGACGCTGACCACGCAAAATATCCGCGTGTTTATCAGTGAGCAAGGCAGTGATTTGTCCTCGCGTATCAGTGCGGAGATGATTATGCCGCATATTGAGCGTCTGGATAAAAACCGTGCTCGCCAAGTCATTAAAGTACGCGGTGATGTGATTGAGCAGCGTTATTATGAAGCGGAAGAGATTGCCCGTCAGCAGCTTGCTGAGATTGGTGAACAAGCCAGTGCCCGTTTTAGCCAGCAGTGGTCACGTGAAATCAAGCGTCTTAAGCATCTACAAACGATTAATCCTAACGTACGCCCTGCCGAAATTGAGCGCTTGGAGCAGCTAAAAGCCCAAGGTGAGCAAGCACTAGGGAGTCTGTTATTAGTCCCAGACTCTATCCGTGTGTTAGTGGCAGTGAAGCCATAAATTCAAATGATCAAAAGAACGAGATGCTATTAAACATCTCGTTTTTTTATGATTAATATTGTTTGTATTAAGGAGTGTCCTCAATTCCATCGATTATCTTCTAAATGGGCTAAAAATGGCTAAATTTTGCCAAAAATCGTCAAATAGCTTATCAATATCTCGATATTATTTGCGCTACTTTCCTTGTTTGACGACAATTTATCTCATTTTTATGACCATTTTTAAAATGAGGACACGCCCTAGAGCGCGCCTTAAGGCATGTTAAGCAAAAATATCAACATGATATTGCCAAGTGAGCGTCGCTCTCTAGTCAAAGCCATCGATATTGGGTAAGATGTTTATCTTTTCGATTTATAGCCCGTTTGCTATAAAAGGGTGACCGCGTCTCGTGTGAAGTATCACATATACCTTTGTACTCGATTGCTTTGTACTTCTTTTAAGCTGAAACAACGATATAATAAATGCTGGTGATAGCGCTGCTATTGACCGTATTTTTTGCGCTAAAATTTTCGTGTTAAATCTCTCTTGTGCATTTTCAGCAAGTGATTTCATATTATTTTACATTCAAATGCAAAGTGTCTTTTGTCTTTCGCTATATGATATTAATATTGATATCTTTAGGGGCGTATTTTCAGATGCTTAGCGTTTTTGATAAAAATAAGGAAACCTATCGTCATGTCCGATTATTCGCAATTGATTGATGAGCTGCTAGCTACTGTAGCGCTTATTGAAGTGACCCCCGATGTCTTTGAGGGTAAGAGCCATGACTATGTTGGCAGTCGTATTTTTGGTGGGCAAGTGCTCGCCCAAGCCATCATGGCGGCGGCGCATACACTGGATAAAGACAAACCCTGTCATTCACTGCACGGGTATTTTTTGCGCGGTGGTGATATCACGCAGCCAGTGATTTATCAGGTGCGCCGCTTGCGTGACGGTCGTAGTCTGTCTGCGCGTGAAGTGACGGCGATTCAGTATAAAGAAGTGCGTGGTAAAGCGCCCATTGAGCAAGTCATATTTTCAATGATAGCCTCGTTTTCGCCGATGGAAGAGGGTTTAGAGTATCAGGAAGACATGCCTGTCTATCCGCCACCAGAGGATTTACTGGCTGAGCAAGATTTAAAAGAAGAGTATGTCGGAAAAGTCCCAGACGCACTCAAAGCTCGCTTTATGCGGCGTCGCCATGTCGAAATTAAACCCGTTAAACCGCGTGATCCGATTCATCCAGAGCCAATGAAACCGAAGCAGGCGAACTGGTTGCGTATCCGCGAATTGGGCAATCAACCTGTTGCGATTCAACAAGCGCTATTGGCATTTTCGTCCGATTTTTATCTGGTTGGTACAGGGCTGATGTCACATGGTGTTAGCTTTATGACCAGCGGCTTGCAAGCGGCTAGTATTGATCACTCGATGCATTTCCATCGTAATTTTGATCTAAACGGTTGGATGCTATACGACATGTGGAGTGATACCACGTCTAATGCCAAGGGCTTAAACCATGGGCAATTTTGGCAAGACGGTAAGCTGGTTGCTACGGTACAACAAGAAGGCCTGATGCGTTTGCGAGTGCCGAAGTCCTAAGCTTTCATCTTCTGATAAATAAAAAAGCGACTCAAGATACATTTTGAGTCGCTTTTTTAATGGCGTGTTACGTATTTTTTTAAGCAGTTCTTTTCAACGATTGCGTTCAAAGGATTATTCTAAAATCTTCACCATTGCTCGTGGCAATCCAAGCGTTGCCTGAGCGTCAACAGCATTTAGCCAATTAATATTAATTTGTGCTGCCTGTAAGGCTTCGGTTATGTCGGTAGCTTGCTTAGTATTTAATATCACGGACTGCGGCGTCAAATACCAATGAAAATGGGTCAGTGAATGTTTAATAGGGGCGTCATCGAGCAATGTATTGCTGACTGCTTTTGCTGTCAATTTATGCTTATCTAACCACTCGTTGATAATTTGCTCGGCAGTGGTAAATTCTGCTTCGTATACTTTTTCATTACTGGTCACTTTTAATGATGTATCGTCAATTTCAGTCGTTTTTTCTGCGGCAGTTTTAGTGTTCACTTTGCCTGCGGTTTTTTCAACAAACTGTAAAGGCAAACTCCACAGTCCGCCCCAAATGCCATTGTCAGGGCGTTGTAGCCACAGTATTTTGCCATCAATATCTTCAATCAATAACGCATTGCTAAACTTGCTGGGTTTGGGCTGCTTTTTTGCTTTGACTGGATAATCCGTTTCGCGCCCCTCAGCATGTGCCAAGCAGTCCTTTTGAAGGGGACATAATAGGCAGGCAGGTTTGCTACGCGTGCATAACGTCGCGCCCATATCCATCATTGCTTGCGCGAACAATCCTGAATTCTCTATTGGGGTCAAACGCTCTGCCAATGCCCATAGTTCTTTGGTGGTGGCAGACTTGGTAATATCACCGTCAATCGCTGCCCAACGCGTCAAGACACGTTTGACATTGCCATCACAAATGACGCCATAACGATGTAAGCCCATCGCCATAATCGCGCCAGCGGTCGATGGCCCGACGCCAGATATGGCTTCCCACCCTGCTAGCGTCTGCGGAAAGTCGCCCGTCTCATCAATGACTTCGACCAGTTGTTTCGCGCCTTTATGCAAATTACGCGCGCGCGCATAATAACCAAGTCCTGCCCAATGTTCCGCGACCGTATCCCATTCTGCGGCTGCTAAATCTTGTACCGTTGGAAACGATGCCATAAAACGGGCAAAATAGGGCAGCACTGTCGTTACTTGCGTCTGCTGGAGCATGACTTCGGATAGCCAAACAATATAAGGATTGGGCGCGTCGGTTTGGTGCTGTTGCCAAGGTAGGTCATGGCGACCGTTTTCGGCAAACCAATCGAGTAGGCGCGGGGCGAACGAATCGAGAGAAGTAGAGTATTGAGTAAAAGTGTTTTCTAGCGTTGTGAGGTTTGCAGTGGGGGTAAGCTGAGTCATATCATCAATTTTTGGCATATTAGTGTATGAATTATAACCGATTTTTGAAAGAAATGAGTTGATATCGCTGTTGTGCGCTGTTTGAGATTACCACGATGTAAGCGTCTTTTGAGTATGACTGTTAAAAAATAGAGTATGTAACAGAAAACTTAATGTAGAGTTGCAAATTTATAAAGTAAATCTTACAAAATTAAGTGAATTTTGTAGAAAAATTAACTTATCATTGTTGTGCTTTTTGGAAGATTATGACTCTCATTCTCGCTAGGGTCGCAAGAGCACCTTTGAGTTAACGATAACTCATTGTCTGGTTTCATCAAATACGCTTATTAAAGCTCACTAAGCATCATTTCAAACAATCGCTCACATGTATGAGTAATATTTAGGACTCTTTATGAAGTTAATGTCGAACTATTTATCTAAAGCAATATTGGCGCTAGCAGTCATTGGCTGTTCAGCCAACGTTTTGGCCGCCAAACCAAATCTAGTATTACAACAACCCAATGTTTCTTTAGAGTTGGCCAATGAATTAATCGATGCCACCATGGCAGCCTGTCACGCAGAGGGCAAATCTGCCGTTGTCGCAGTGGTTGATCGTGCTGGTAATTTAATCGCGCTACAGCGCGATGATAACGTTGGTCCGCACAATACTGATGCTGCTGTTCGCAAGGCATTCACGGCATTATCTACCAAAACGCCTTCACGCACTTTGGCGGATAATGCTCGCGCTAATCCAGACTCAAATAACTTGAATACGGTAAATGATTTACTGCTGATCGGCGGTGGTGTGCCATTAAAGTTTGGCAATGATGTGATCGGCGCTATTGCAGCGGGCGGCGCAGGCGGTGCAGTACAAGATGAAGCTTGTGCGTTGAAAGCTATCGAAAAAGTCATGCCTAAACAGAAATAGTTGATGGCTTAGATATCGCTAAATGATTTAGATATCATCGAATAACTTCGATATCGTTAGCAGTAAACATAAAAAAAGTCCTTAGGGGCTTTTTTTGCATGAGCTCTAAAATAATTTTATACAGCTAACATTATAGACAAAAAGGGTTATCGATTTACTTCCGATTCTTCCGCGTTTTCAAACGACGTAAGCGCTTTTCTTCTTCTTTAGCGATTCTTTTTTCTTCTGCTGCTAAGCGTTGCTCAGCGACGACGAGTTCTTCAGCTTCAGACATGGCTGGCGTCTCAAGCGTAATACGCCCAAGCTTAGCGCTACGTAACTCGTTGATCAAAATCTCAGACATGCGGTAGGTATCGACTTGATTGCCCGCGCGCACACAGCCACGATTTCGACCAGCCATTTCAAAAAACTCCCAGTCGGTCTTAGGCAGTTCTTCTATTTTATAGCGGCTTTTTAGCAGCTCAGGATAAGCGCTTAATAAATACTCAGCGGTATAACCTGCCACATCCGCAAAATCAAATGCGGTATCACGAATACCGCCCGTCGCTGCCAAACGATAGCCAGAGTTTTCGTTTTCGACTTTTGGCCATAACATACCGGGCGTGTCATAAAGCATGATGTCATCATCAAGTTTAATCAACTGCTGCGACTTAGTAACTGCTGGCTCATCACCTGTTCTAGCAACCGCGCGTCCAGCCAAAGTGTTAATTAACGTCGATTTACCGACGTTTGGTATGCCCATAATCATGGCTTTGATTTGGCGACCCGTACCGACTTTATTGGGCACCAGTTGCTTACAGATAGCGATGATACGTTTGACATCATTGGCTTTATCAGTATCGCAAGCAATGGCTTTCACACCGCTTTGCTGCTCAAGATATTCCATCCACGCTTGAGTCAACTCAGGATCAGCAAGGTCAGCTTTGTTAAGGATTTTGATGACGGGCTTTTCGCCGCGCAATGCCGCGACCATTGGGTTCTCACTACTATATGGGATACGCGCATCGATCACCTCGATGACCAAATCCATCTGCGGCATGATTTCTTTGATTTCGTTACGGGCTTTGTTCATGTGCCCAGGGAACCACTGAATACTTGCTCTCTTATCCATCTGCTTTCATAACCTTTTATAAAAAATGCGCAAAGTAAGACGATCGTCATTTACTTTTTATGGCGTTCAGTTTACTACAGAATCATCGTGCTCACGCTACAATTTCGCCCAACCAGATGCGCGGCTATTCTTGAGCTTAATTTTCTATTTCATCGCGGGCAGGAGGTAACGGTGCCAAATAACCAATGAGCAGAATCAAACTGCCTGCGCCAAGGAAAGATATCACCCGCCAAATCGCTTCTGTCTGCGACAAATCAACCAATACCAGTTTGAGTACGATAATACCTAATAGCCCGATGCCCATAAACCAAAGCATCCGCTGCCAATAGCGACTGGCGACGATGGTGGCGACTAAAGCCAAGAGCGTCCATAAAATGGTCAGTCCGGTCTGCACTTGCTCGCTATTCCATGCGCCGCCCTGAGCGCTGTCCCACAGCGGTGTACCGATAAAGGCATGTAGCGTTCTGACCAACATACTGGAAATCAGCCAAAAGCTGATAAGCCCCAATATAACCAGTAAATTATCAGTAGTGAATATGCGCTTAGTTTGGGGGGCTGCACTTGATTCGATAAGACTCTCATCGCGGCGATGTTGGCTCATGTAATATAGACTAAAACCAACCAATAGCGTCAGCAATGAGGTGATGTCGTATAAATTCAGTAGTGGGAAGTAGGACAGTCCCCAAATTACACCATCATAAGACCAGTTGGTAATGATGACCCAACCTAAGGCAATGGGCGCAAAGATAGCCGCGCAGCTCAATAGCGCTTGTTGCCAATCAAACCAGTACAGTGGACTTTGCTTGAATGCCTTGTTTGTACGCGTATTTTTCTTGGGATAGTAAGCATAACGGTGACAGCACCATAATCCAGCCAATATTAAAATGGCTGGACTCAATACAGCCATCACGCCAGCGGAATCTGCGAGTCCATAGTGGGCGGCGGCAGCAATGATTAGAATGCTAGCTCCCAGCCAGCTTGCGCCATCATAGCGTGACAGCTCGGAATGGTCGTACCATGTCTTTAACCACAACTGTCCGATGACCAACCAACCAATGATTAGACCAGTCAATAGTAGCCAATCTGCTCCTTGCCATATTAAATGAAACTCGAATTTTTGCGGCAATTGTAGGACGAGCATGAGATAAAAGACGATCGATAAGCCGTGGCTAAGTTGTCTGATTTCTATCCACGAGCGATAACGATTGATTGTCCAATAAATGGCAAGGCTGACCAGTGCTGCGAGTGCAATCATGGTCGTCGTTGCCAGTGTCCAACTGGCAAACCACTGGTTAAAATCAAGCAGCAGCACTTGTAGTAGCCACGCTATAGCTGTAAAGGTCAAAAACCTTATGAGTATAGGACTGCGCCAAACAAGATTAAACACGGTGCTTTTGCTGTTGATTGAGGTTAGCCATTGCTGTGCGGCTTGGGTGCTAATACCTAATGCGTCGGCATAGGTTGCTATCGCATCTGGCGTGGCGTTTTGCTCTTGGGAGAATGCTAAATTATTGTTTAAGCTACTATTTAAGTCGTTATCCAAGATGTCGCTGCTATCATTCAACGTAGTTGGCGAGTTGTTCGTGCGTAAGATAAATACAGTAGCTAGATAGCTGATAGCCGAAATGGTTAAGGCCAATGTCGGATAATCCTGAATGGCGAAGACCACTTTTACCATCAGCATGCTGATACTGATTAGCTGCAATAACAAACCAAATAGCACTGACCACGCTCGCAATGAACGCCGTCCAAACCACACCAGCGCCAGTCCTTGTACTGACCAGCCAAAAGCAATCCATTCAGCATCTAATGCTAAAGGGATTACCAGCGCCAAAAAACCAAATCCTAAAGCCAGCATGCCTTCGGTGATTAAGGCATAACGTTGGCTACGCTGCACAAACAACCAGCCGAGTCCTAAATAAACAGTGGCTAAAATAGCACTCGCGATGGTTAAAGCGTTAGGAATGTCATCTAATAATGCCGCAAATAAACCAAAGGCTAATATCGGCACTGAAAACAGTAAGCCAGTATCAATAGGGAATACATAGCTATTATTTCTTGCGTGAACGCTATCTAAATGCTTTACGTTGTCTGCGCTATCTGTCTGGATGATGTCTGTTTTATTAAGAGTATTGTAGGCAATGATTTGTTGGGCATAGCGAATGACGACAAACAGATATAGCAATAAGTGTAAGGTGACCAGTAAGACTAAAGACCAGCGCTGCGCCTCAATGACCGTGCTCAAATTCTCACTGATGCCCCAGTAGTAAGCCAATCCAAAGGTCACAGTGACACCGAATAAATTCAGTATTTTCCACGGGCGGTAATGCGCGATAATCGCAATCGTCACGTTCAATAGTAGATAGTAACTAAACAATACCATCAAACTGCCCGTGTCTTCACTGGTCAAAATAGGCGCAAAAAACCCACCCGATAATGCCAACAACGCCAGTGGAAAGGCATTTTGACGTACGGCGAGTGCAATGGTAATCGCAGATAATAGCCCAAGCCCGATAAAGCTCGGTAAGTTAGGCAGAACTTGGTAAACGCTATAGGCAAAAAAGGTCGTTAAATACGCAATCGCTAAGCCTGCGCCTTGTAGGGTGATGCCATAAGCAAAGCGATTTTTTGCCAATTTTAGACCTAATGCTGCCAGACCTAAACCGAGGATGCCAATCGCTAAAAGCTTGGACGCTATCGACACTTCGATATAGTCGCTTAACAAGCGAAGTAGTAGCACCACACCGATAAGTAAGACGATCACGCCAACACGCACGACTAGATTGCCGCCAAAAAACCAGTTTTTGATGGAGTGAATGAGTGAAGTGACGATAGGCAGTGAGCGCTCATCCGGCTCTATGGGCGATGGTTTTTTTGGAGAAGGGGCTGGTTTCGGGTGAATCGTAGCAGTAGATAAAGGAGGTGCTGAGTCAGATAGCTCTTCGTTAATAGGTTTGGGCGAGTGAGTCTCAGCTATCGTTTGAGCCATTGGTTCAATATGAACGTCTACGTCGTTATCGGCGTTGACGTTGTTCATAGAGCTGACACGGTGTTGCTGCGCTTGTAACTCATCTTGCAGTTGCGTGATGTCTCGTTGAAGCTGATCAACGCGTCGCTTTAGTTTATTGTAAAAAACGATAATCACTACTAGACAAACAAGCAATACAAACCCGCTGATATCAGACATAGCGCTACCACACCGTTACTCAATATTTGATGGCTTGATGATGACTCGATTTCAAAGCAAACACAAGCAAAGCGCTCATCAAAAAAAGGGCTAGCCCAAGATTATTCGTTCACGATCATGGAGCTGACCTTGATGCTTTATAAACTGAGATATTTAAGCGGCATATAATTTATGTCTTTCTGATAATGTACATTCACGCAAGGTTAGATAATTCACCATACCTGAGACGATACCTGCAATAACACCGATAATAATTAAAGCTGAAATCAAAGATACTTCGACCGTACCTGCGTATTTTTGCCATAGTACAGCAAGAGAGGTTAATACCCCAAAGGTAAAAAATCCATGCTTTATCGTCAACCAAAAAGCGGTTGGGAAGAATGCTACTTTTTTTTCTTTGATACCAAAATAAGCCACCATAGTTAAAATCATGGCTAACGTAATCGATAAGGTAACGGAGGTACCGAGCACCGTGTCTTCATTATTGGTAATAGAGTCAACAGATATTGCGATTGAGGAGTATGTTTTTAAGAAGAAATATTGTATGCCGCCGTTAATGAAAGCATTGATTACGCCAGTAAGCATAGCGCCTTTTAGCAATTTTGCGTTTAATGTTGTTGTCATGGTTTATGTTCCAAGTCCAAGCGAATAGGTTTATGCATAAAAAATACTGAGTAGATAAAATCCTACCCAGTATGGTCGAATGCTCAACACGCCCTATTATGTATCGTTTATAAATTTATGATTAAAATGATGACTGAGTTTATGAGGTTGGCATTTTGCTTTTGTAAACACCGCCACCATTGACTGTCAGTTCAGCACCAGTAATCCAAGACGCTGCATCACTTAACAAAAACGCCATCGCTTGAGCGATATCTGCTGGCACGCCACGTCGTTTTAGGACGATACCTTTGACCACATTATCGATCATCTCTTGGGTATAACCGGCTTCTTCAGAGGAAGCACCATTATCTACTGTACCGATGATTAGTGAGTTAAAGCGCACTTCAGGACCTGATGCGACCGCCATACTTTTCACCATATTTAGCAAGCCCGCTTTAGCTGTGCTGTATTCGATAAATTCTGGCGATGGTGTATTGCCAACCATGGACCCAGAAAATACCACAGAGGCATTTTCTTCTTGTTTTAAATACGGCATACATAAACGAGTCAAATGATAAGATCCCAAAGTGTTGAGCTTATACGCATTGACCATTTTTTCGGTGGTAGATTCCCATAAGGGCGTATTTGCACCCCAACCGACGTTGTTGACTACTGCAGAAATCTTACCGAATTTTTCAATAGTTGCATCGACCAAGGCTGCAATTTGCGTCTCATCAGTAAAGTCAGTTTTCATACCTAAGGTTGCATTGCCTGTTTCTTTTTCGATATCAGCGGCAATTTGCTTCACTTTATCTTCATTTAAATCAGCGAGGACAATGTTGCCTCCTAATGAGCTTAAAAACCGTGCCGCCTCGCTACCAATAGCGCCTGCTGCACCACTGATAATGATGGTTTTATGATGAAAGTCGAATAGTTGTTGGATGGTTTTCATGGTTTTACCTTATTATTAGTGAGTGATTAGTGAGCTACCAGCAAGTGATGTGACCGATTATATGAATCACGACTGTGCAATAACCATGTTAGCGTCTTAAATCCTTACTAATAGTAAGCCTTTGTAAGTGTGTAATGATCAATATGGATTTGTTTACGATAAAAAAAGCAGAGTGCGGCGGGCGCACTCTGCTATATATTGCGTTAATAGATAGGGGTTAATAAATAGTGTGTTAATAACCTGAAAACAGCTATTGATATGCCTGATTCAAAGATTATTTACCTAAGTTATTTACCTAAGTTATTTTCCATAAATTCAAGCATGTTTTCCCAGCTTTGCTTGGCAGCGGCTTCGTTGTAGCCAAGATCAACATCATTTTTAGCAGCGCGCTCATCGGCATGTGGGTTGGTAAAGCCATGTTTAGCGTTGTCATAAACATCGATAATATAGTCAACGCCAGCAGCATCTAGTTCTGATTTTAGACCTTCTATTGCTTCCATGGATACCATTGAATCATCGCGACCGTGAGCAACCAATACGTTAGCGGTGAAGTTTTTATCCGCTGGGTGTTTTGGTGTTGGGTTGCCATGGAAAGTGGCGACCGCTTTTAAGGGCATGCCTTCGCGAGCCATATCGAGGACGACCTTACCGCCGAAGCAAAAGCCAATCGCTGCTAGATTGTCACCATCAACGGCTAACTGGTCGCTAAAGTCATTAAGGATTAAACGGCAGCGCGCCATCAGCATATCTTGATCTTCTAATACTTGCTCCATCCACATATTCGCTTGTGCCGCATCGGTGGTCAGCTTGCCTTCACCGTAGACGTCCATTGCGACGGCGGCATAACCTACTTCTGCCAAGCGCTCGACCACTGATTTTGGGTGATCAACGATACCCCACCATTCTGGCGCTACTAAAATCCCTGCAACAGGATGGTCGTTAGATGCATTTTCTGGCAATGCTACATAGCTGATAAGCTGGACACCGTTTTCGGTGGTACTGATTAATTCAAAAGTCTTAATTGACATATTATTATCCTTTTTTATATGAGGAGTTTTACGTTATAAAGGTTATTTGTCTGTGTTTTTGCGACATCGTTTTTCTTACTTTTACTACCTTAACGCTCAACCTAGGCAAAAACAGCTATAATACTGTAACGCTCTTTATCAAAATGCTACGGCACCTTTATGACACTAAACTTGTTAAACAACTGTACAGCCCATCTAGACTCTGACGCAACTTTGCCGCTAAAAGTCACAGAAAAATCAGCTGTGAGCTTATTTCCTGACAGTGGCAATCAAAGCAACAGCGACCATGACAGTAAGCTCAATGACACATTGCGTCCGAATTTTTGGTCGCGCTTTGCATTGTCAGAACTCAATCATAGCGAATGGGAAGCGTTGTGTGATGGTTGTGGTAGTTGCTGCTTGATTAAGTATATTGACGAAGATGAGAATGGTGATGTGGATGAAGAGTTGGTCGAGTATACCGATGTGACTTGCCAGCTAATGGACTGTACGACGGGTTATTGTCAGCACTATGACACGCGTCAAGAGCATGTGCCAGACTGTATTCAGCTAACCATGGACAATCTGCCGCAGATGATGTGGTTGCCTTCGCACTGCGCCTATAAGCGTTTGTATAAAGGACAAAATTTGCCAAGTTGGCATTTGTTATTGACCCAAGATGCAGTGGTAACGCAGCAACAAATGCGTGCTGCCAATGTTGGCGTGGCAGGGCGCTGTGTTTCTGAGACTGGTCTGTCTGATGAAGCGATGGAGGAGCGGGTGGTCAGCTGGGTTAAGCCTTGATAATACTGAGAGTTACTGAAATCAGTGACATCAGTGACGTTGGTATTATTGCAGGATAAAAGTACAATGCTACTTGATGTTAATAAGAAGCATGAGCCGCAGATTTGGCTTTTGCCTCAGCATCTTCTTGCGTGTCAGCCAATGGCGGGATAGGAATGTCCTGACGAATTTGCTCAGAAAAATCGCGGCTGTTTTCGTTGCTATTAACGCCAGACTCTAGATTGATTTGATTATTGAATCCTTTAACCTTTGAGTTGATATGAGTACGTTCGTACCATGTATCCATTGACCAAGGCTGTCCAGTCTTTTCTGGATTAGCGTCAAGCATACCGACATCATATAGATAATTTGGCAGCCAGCCAGAGACCCAAATCCGATAATCCCACGGCAGGCGATCGCCACTGACGATACGCGCCATATAAAAAATGATATTGGTGCAATTACTGAGTAATGTGTTATACCAAGCAGGCTTGGCATTCAATTCATCGGCAGCGGTTAAATAAGATTCAAATAGTGACTTGACCTCGTGCTGCTGCAAGTTGCTAACGGGAAATAGATAAACTTGCTCGCCACGCGCATTCGTTCGGGTATAAATAATATCGCGCTCTTCTGCGGCAATCAGGCTCAGCTCATAGCGTCTAAAAAACCCTGCCAATGCCGAAAACGACTCGCCTTCTTCTTTACGAATCTCAAATGAGAAAGCAAGCGGTCTATCGTCTTCAAAACGAAAACTGACCAAAGTATGGGCAATCAGTGGACCCATCCAGTAAGAGTTGGTGACATCGACGCCAGATAGTTTGGACAGATCAACGGTACGTGTGTCCCAGCGTTCGGTCGCCTCCGTGTCGGTATGCCAATCAAAGTTGCGTACATTGGTTAGGGTCACTAAGTCAGGATTGGTTGCATCGCGCTTGTAAGTGACTCTTTCACTTACCTCAGCCATCCAGTCGCGCTCTTGCTGGGGTTCAATAGAAAAAAACCAGCCAACGCCTACCAACCAAATAGCGCCATATAAAGCGGTTAACCATTTATTTGCTGACTTGCTATTTATGGTTGCTTTGTTGCTCCATGGCTTGCTGCTGCGTTGTTTATGATCAAAGCGCTGAGCTATTTTCGGCCAATAGCGAACGCTCAGTAAGGCTGTCAGTACACCAACAATGAAAAGTGCGGCTAACCAAGTGATGGCAGAGCCTGCCCCAAACTGATACCAAATCGCCAGCAATAACCAAACGGCTGACAGTAGCAAGGTAATAATGATGAAAAACTGTACAAGATAATATCGCCATGTAGGTGTCGGTTGGCGACCATTCGCAGTGTTATTTTTTAAGCCGTGTCTATCCGAACCATGATTATTTGGCTCAAGCGTGTCCAAGCCGTTATCTGAACGATGGCTATGTGAGTGCGGCGTGAGCAGGCGAGAGAAAAAGGAACGTAGCGACATAGGGTGTGTTTTGGTGTGTGAAGGCTTTGACCATAGCAAAGTTTATAACGTACTGACAATACAATTTGAGTGAATTTATCGTTGAATGTCGGTGAGCCTTGCGCTAAAGTGAAGCTACTTTGATCTGCTCCATTTATAATTTAATAATCAAAGATCTGTTTTATTTGTTGTATTCATCCCCATCTACGTCTGTTATTACGTATTATTGTTTTTACGTATTATTTTAATTGTTATTAACTAAAGAGGTTAAATCACATCACCATGTCTGACGACACTCCCAGCCCGAGTAGTTGGTCGATGCGCGGCTTAAAACGCTGGCTATCGACCGCCCCCGAAACCCGTGACGAATTGATTCGTCTGGTACAAGACTCGCGCCAGTTCTTAGAGCCTGATACCGTCGATATGCTAGAAGGCGTGCTGGATCTGCCTGCGACACAAGTGCGCGAAATCATGACTCCGCGCCCGCAAGTGGTTGGGCTGCACGAAAGCACCAGTCTCGCTGAGGTGATGGATATCATCCTTGAGACCACCCATTCGCGCTATCCTGTCTTTGACAGTCAAGATGATGATGCCGTCATTGGCATTTTATTGGCCAAAGATTTGATTCCTATTCTTGTGCATATGGTGCGCGATCAAGAAGATAAAATCGATAGCAAACGTTTGAGAGATCTGGTACGTCAGCCGCTATATATTAGTGAGACGGCACGTTCTGATACCTTGTTACGCTCATTGCAGCGTACCCAAGTACATATGGCGATTGTCGTCGACGAATTCGGCAACTTTGGCGGTGTCGTTACCATGGAAGACTTGCTTGAAGAGATCGTCGGCGACATCGTCGATGAGCATGATGACTTCGATGAAGACAGTGATATCAATAACATCGTCGCTGATCCTGAAAAACCAAATACGTGGCGTGTGCAAGCGTCTACCGTGATTGAAGATTGTAATGATGAGCTTGGCAGTCATTTTGATGATACGGATGTCGATACCATGGGTGGTCTGGTCATGCAGGCGCTTGGTTATGTGGGTGATTTGGAAGGTGAAAGCGTGGTGATAGATGATTGGAAAATCACTATTACTGATGTTGAAGGGCGTTTTATCCAAAATCTTGAGCTCACCAAAATCAATCCTGATCAGCAAATATTGATAGGCAGTCATTGATGTGTCGATAGCGACCTAAACATTGTTTGATATACTCAAAAAAACACGATTGCGGTCGTGTTTTTTTTGTGTTTGCTATTGGGTATTTGCTACGCAATGTTACCTATTAATGGGTTGAGACTGGTATCATGGGCGGGTTTAACTTTTAGATACTGTACAAAACACAATACGGTCTGCTTCAGCTTGGTTTTCATCTGAATGTTGACGCTTAAAATTTTGAAAAATATGGTTTTGGATAACTGCTATGCGCCTGTCTACTGTTGATTTACAAAAACGCCTGAACCCTGATAAGCCAAAGGGTTTGCCTATAGCGCTGACGGTATTGATTGCGTTGTTGGCAGGGGCAGTGTTTATATTTGCACTTGCGCCTTATGGCATTTGGCCACTGGCGCTAGTGTCGCCTGCTATTTTATACGCCTTACTGATGCCTGATATGAGTGGCAAGCGTGCGTTTCTTATCGGTCAGGCTTACGGTACGGGACTTTGGTGCGTTGGCGCATTTTGGTTATACACCTCTATTCATGTCTATGGCGATACGCCAGCATGGCTTGCGCTGATTATGATTGCGCTGATGGGGCTAGGCATGGGGTTATTCCATGGCTTTTTGGCGTTGGTTTTCAACCGTATGGTCGGTCGTCAGCCGTTGTCGTTTGCGGCGTTATGGATACTCCAAGAGTGGCTGAAAACCTGGCTGTTCACTGGATTCCCGTGGTTGTTTGTCGGTTATGCCTTTACGGAGCAGTATTGGTTATCGTCATTAGCACCAGTCGCTGGCGTCTTTGCAGTGTCTTTTGTGGCGGTATTATTGGCAGCCAGTTTGGTTGAGCTATTGCGTCGCCGTGGCGGCTATATGATTCCGTCGATAGCATTGTTGGTAATTAGCAGCGCGTTGTGGTTGATTAATCCGCAATGGACGAAACCAAAAGGCACGCCTGATTTGTCCGTGTCCTTAATCCAAGGTAATATTCCACAAGATTTAAAATGGCTCACCGAATATCAAATAGAAACCCTGAAGATTTATGCAACTCTGACCAGTACCGAGTGGGATCGCGATATCGTTTTATGGCCAGAATCCTCTATTCCTATGTTCCAAGATGAAGCGATTGGTTTTATCAGTGAAATGGTTAAAATGGCCAAAGAAACAGATACCACATGGGTAACAGGTATTCCTTATCGAGATTTAGAAAACTTTGACCCAAAAACGGATAAATATCCGCCATTTTATAATAGTGTGGTTGCGCTAGGTAGTGACGCTGAGGGGATGTATAAAAAGCAGCGTCTGGTACCATTTGGTGAATATATTCCCTTCGAAGGCATGTTAGATATCTTGCCAAACCTTGCTGGTAGCCAAGAAATCATGAGCTATAGTCGTGGTAGTGACAACCAATCACCGCTGCGTGTACGTGGTCATAATTTGGGCTCAGCAGTCTGTTATGAAGTGGCTTACCCTGATACCACTCGTAAAAACGCGATTGGCACGGACTTCTTATTGACCATCTCAAACGATGCTTGGTTTGGTACGTCGGCAGGTCCATTGCAACATCTGCAAATGGTGCAGATGCGCGCGCTAGAGAATGGGCGTTGGTTTATGCGCGCGACCAATACAGGCGTGACCGCTATCATCGATCATAAAGGTCGTATCGTCGAGCGTGCACCGCAGTTTGAGCGCACCGTATTGCGCGGTGATGTTCAGGCGCGGGTTGGTAATACACCTTTTATGAGCTTCGGTAATTATCCGATGCTCTTTATCATTACGCTGTTACTTGTCTTGAGCTACTTTGGTAAGCGTGGGATGCTGCAACCGCGTTTGGGTAAGTCGCTAAAATAATTGGCTATTATTACCAGTCATAATGAATCGCTCGAATGGGTTATGAGAATTAACCACAAAAGCGAGTGGCAAAGTTTGTTGATAATAAATCCTTTAAATACTTAAGGGTTTTAACAAATCGGTACGAATTGCGATATAATAGACCAATATTTTAAATATTTTGTGCAAGGTGGATAAGGTATGTCAGAACATATTGTCGAAAACAACCCTAAGAAAGAGTTCTTATTTGCTTTAGGCGGTGTTGCCTTATTTTTAGGTATCGTCTTACTTATTGGTATTTCTGGATTTTTGCGTCCAGCAGGCGAGCACATTACTGCTGAGACGACCGAAGCGTCAGCGGCGGCTGATGAAGCAGAAGCGATTGCTGCTGAAGACACTGCGCCAGCTGAAACAGCACCTGTAGCCGCGGATGCTACAGCGACTGATACTGCTGCAGATGCAAGCGTCACCCCAGCGACCGATACTGATAGCGCTGTGGTTACCGCAGAAGCTGGTACTGCAACTGCTTCTGGTACAGTTAGTCAAACTGCGGTTGCAGATGCTGATCTAACGGCTGAGCAAGCAGACGGTGATTTGGAAGCGGGTGATACCACTGATGAAGCGGTAGCCGCACAGTAACATACGTAAGTCGATGCTACATTTTTAAAGTATGGCTCGACAAACCGCTTCGCTTAAAGTCCAAGTATTTTCGCTTAAAGCCTAAGTGTTTTTGCTTAAAACCTAAGTATTATGGCAATATTATTGTAATACCATAAGCACAACAGCGTCGTCATCACTGACATTGATGCTAAAAATAAAAGCCCGCTTTCAGCCAATGATAGCGGGCTTTTTTGTGGGTATTTGTGTAATTATTGACCAATTATTTCTTTACTTGATTATATCCAAGTGAAACAATGATGCGCCTATATGACCGCTTGTCGGGATAATTATATATTTGGTCGTTAATACAGTGGTCTTTAAAGGAATAAAGTTATGAGTACAGAATCAAAGTCAGAGGTTAGTGCTGCTGAATTGGCAGCACTAGATAATGGATTTATGGGGCATCCTAAGCCGCTACGTCCATTGTTTTTCACAGAAATGTGGGAGCGATTCTCTTATTATAGTATCCGTCCACTATTAGTATTATTTATGGTAGCGACCGTCGGTAGTGGCGGTTTTGGTTTCGATGAAGTTACAGCTTCTGCTATCTATGGTATTTTTGCTGGTTCGTTATATTTAGCGGCAGTACCGGGTGGCTGGTTGGCTGATAATTGGCTCGGTCAAGAGCGTGCACTGTGGTGGGGTAGTATTATTATCGCCCTTGGTCATTTGTGTATCGCACTATCCGCTATGCTTGGGATGACGCTGTTTTTTGTGGGTTTGATGTGTATCGTTCTTGGTTCAGGCTTATTTAAAACCTGTATCTCCGTGATGGTCGGAACGTTGTATCCCAAAGGCGATGCACGCCGTGATAGTGGCTTTACTCTATTTTATATGGGTATCAATATCGGTGCGCTACTGGCTGCCCTTATCGTTGGCGTATTTAAAGAAAAAGGGATGTGGCATGTAGGCTTTGGTGTCGGTGGTCTTGGCATGTTAGCTTCACTATTGATTTATCGTTTTTCAGCTAAAAAAACCTTAAATCGTTATGCTCGTGCCAAAAACATTACGCCTGAATGGGAACAAACGACTGGACGTTTCAAAAATGTAGGTCGCTGGGTTGGCGGGTTTCTCGCGCTACTTGCTGCCATTACTGTCTTAGTATCGACTGGTATTATGCCATTTAACCCTGAAATGGTTGCTCAGTATATGACTTACCTCATTGCAGCAGTCGTCATATTATACTTTGCTGTCATGTTTATTTCACCGCGATTGGACAAAACTGACAAGCTGCGTTTGTTAATTTGTTTTATCTTAATCATCGGCTCGACGCTATTTTGGTCAAGCTTTGAGCAGCAGCCAACGTCTTTTAACCTGTTCGCCGATCGCTATACAGACCTGAATGTTTTAGGCTTTGAAGTGCCTAGTATTTGGTTCCAATCGCTTAATCCCTTATTTATTTTAATATTAGCGCCGATCATCAGCATTGTCTGGGTCAAGCTTGCCAATCGAGGTCTTGAGCCAAATAGTATGGTAAAGTTTGCGCTTGGTATGTTGTTTGCCGCTGCAGGCTTTGCTTTGATGATATTTGCCTCAAAAAGCATTTTGACTAGCGATGGTGGATTGGCTTCACCTTTATGGTTGGTGGGTAGTTTATTATTGCTGACCCTTGGTGAGTTGGCGCTCAGTCCTGTTGGTCTGTCTGCAATGACTAAGCTTGCGCCAAAAGGCATGCAAGGTCAGATGATGGGGCTTTTCTTTGCTTCTCTTGCTTTAGGTAATTTGGTTGCTGCATTCTTTGGTGGTCAAGTATCAGCGGATAAGATCGAAGGGTTGCCGGGCTTATTTACGATGATGACAATCTTTTTGGTGGTCACAGCCGTTGTCTTATTGGCATTAGCCAAACCGATCAATAATATGCTGCAAAAAAGCGAGCGTGCAGATAAGCTGAGCTAATTCAGACACACGGTTAACGTGATTTAGTATCAATAGCAATACCAGCAAAAATGTTAGATGGCGAGACGTGTTACCATATCGGTAGCACGTTTTATGGTGACACTTAGTAAGTTATTGCCCCCACGCTATTGAAAGTCCGCTTTCCGCCCAAACATCTAATGATGCTCTGCTGTAATGCTCCTAAAAATAGTTAGCCTTATCTATCTGGTCATTGACAACACTTTAATTTTTAAGACATTGAGCGTCTTACGAAGGTTGTTTAGATGCTAAGCATTCAGTGAATGATAAATAGCAAACGCCTAAAACAGTTTACTCGCTCAAATAAGACGACTATCCATAGTCGCCTCACAATATGATTTTTCCAAATCTTATTTTTTAAAATCAATAAGGACACCTTTTATGAATAAACAAAGCATCCACGATCGTATCGACAGTCTACGTCAGGCGTTGGTAGCACAAGATCTGACCGCGATTATCGTACCGTCTGCTGATCCGCATTTATCTGAATATTTGCCAGAATATTGGCAAGCGCGCTTATGGTTATCAGGATTCACAGGCTCAGTCGGTACGCTCGTTGTTACCGCTGATTTTGCTGGATTATGGACGGACAGCCGCTATTGGGTACATGCCGCTGACCAATTAGAGGGTACTGGTATTAGCTTAGAGAAGCTTGCACCGGGTCAGCCAAATCATATTGATTGGCTCGCCGAGCATTTGGCTGAGGGGGATAGCGTGGCAGTCGACGGCAATGTATTGTCTATCTCTGAGCAAGATAGATTGTTAAATGCCTTTGATGCCAATGACATTACGTTAATCACTGAGCGTGACGTATTGACAGAAATATGGAGCGATCGTCCAGCGCTACCAACCGCCAGTCTATATCAACACGATGCGCAGTTTGTCGCGCAGTCTGCTACCTCAAAACTTGCCGCTGTACGCGCAGGTATGGCTGAGGCAGGCGCAACCCATCACTTGCTTTCAAGCCTAGACGATATTGCTTGGTTGACCAATTTACGCGGTGCTGATGTTGACTATAACCCTGTGTTTTTGGCACATATGCTCATTAGCGAAAATGACGCAATATTGTTTATTGATAATAATAAAGTCAGTAGCGAGATAGCACAAATCTTAAAAGACAGCGGTATCACCCTTGCTGATTATGATGCTGTGCAAGATGCGTTGGGCACATTGACTGCTGATGACTTATTGCTATTAGACCCAAGTAAAGTGGCAGTGGGTACGTTATCTAAAATGGGCGATGGCATAGGTTTTATTGAGCAAATGGCGCCAAGTACGTTGCTAAAATCGGTTAAATCTGACGCTGATATCGACCATGTGCGTGAAGCCATGCGTCAAGATGGCGCGGCATTAAGTGAGTTTTTTGCCGCATTTGAGCAGCGTTTAGCAGACGGTGAGCGTTTAAGCGAGCTGGACGTCGACAGTATGCTCATCGAAGTGCGCAGTCAGCAGCCACATTATGTGTCGCCAAGTTTCCCGACTATCGCAGGCTTTAATGAAAATGGTGCGCTGCCACATTACCGTGCAACGCCAGAAAAATTCAGCTACCTTGATGTCAATGAAGGCGAAGGTGGTTTATTACTCATTGACTCAGGCGCTCAATATCAAAACGGCACCACAGACATCACCCGTGTGGTCGGTATTGGGCAGGTAAGCAGCGAACACAAACGTGACTTTACTACCGTACTCAAAGCCCATATTGCCTTAGCAAAAGCGCATTTCCCTGATGGTATCGCTTCACCACTCATCGATGCAATATGCCGTGCACCATTATGGCAGGCACAGATGGATTATGGTCACGGTACTGGTCATGGTGTTGGTTATTTCTTGAACGTCCATGAAGGCCCACAAGTGATTGCTTATAGTGCCAGTATGCCGAAAGAGCGTGCGATGAAAGAGGGCATGATCTCAAGTAATGAGCCAGGTCTATACCGTGAAGGCAAATACGGTATTCGTATTGAGAACCTGATGGTTAATAAACGTGTTGCCCAGCCTATAGAAACGGAATTCGGCGATTTTCTTAATTTTGAGACCATCACTTATTGCCCAATTGATACTCGTTTAATTGAGTCGTCATTATTGACTCAAATCGAAATTGATTGGTTGAATAATTATCATAGCCAAGTCTATGCAGAGCTAAAAGACCGCGTTGAAGGTGCAGCTCTTGACTGGCTGACTGAGCGGACTAAGGCTATCTAAGGTAAACGCTCATATCGACGAAGCTAAAATGAAAAAACCCCCGTAAAGTTTACGGGGGTTTTTTATTACTAGGAATTTATTACTGAGGATTTATTGCTAAAAGGTGATGTGTAGGACGCAGCGTTTAGCTTTGTTTAGACTCTTTGTCAGTTCCTGCTTCATCTTCGCTTAGATTTTGAGTCATTTCAGCACGTAACCAAGATTTTAAATTCTCAGACATCAGCATCATTTGCTCACTGAGATAATCATCAATTTGCATTTCCAATTCACGGATCATCTCTTGATGTGTAGTACTTAGTTTCGCATCTTTCAGTGCCAGTTTGATGGCGGCGCTGGCTTTGTCATTGACCGCTTTTATACTGTGGTCGTCATTGATATGCTTGTCATTAGCGACATTAGCATGTTCACTGATGGTTTTGTTCTCAGAGCTGGTAACAAGGTTATCATCAGTATTAGATTGCGTCGCAGCCGATTTTTCAACATTTTGATTTTTCTCAACCGTGTTATCAATACTGAGCGATTCTGAATCACTCGCATCATTGGCATTCATAGCGGTCGTTTTATCAGCAATATTCTTCTTCTCAGCGGCTATTTGCTCAGTTTTCTGTTGTTCTTTTTGCGCGGTATCTGCTGCTTCACGAAGTTTGGTTTCTTCTTTTAATCTAGCACTTTCTTTTAATCTGGCATCCTCTGCCGCTTTTACTCTTTGTTGTTCTTCTCGCTGCTGTTTTTCAGCAGTCGCTTGCTCTTCGGCCTTTTTGTCAGTAATGGCTTTAGCGATGGCTTGCTCCGCTTCATGATTTTCGTAGAGCTCATCGATGTGGGTATCCAAATCATGAGTATTAAAGACAAAGCTTTCAAATGGGGTATCGTTTTGCAGTAAGGTGGTGATGTCTTTTAGCTCTTGGGTAATTGCTGCGCGAATAGGCTCAGGCGCACACGTCCAGCGCTGGTAAAACTGATGGGAAAATGAGTAGCTTGACATGGTATCGTCCATAAATGTTCCAAAAATTACCCCTTATCATACGCAAATACGATAAGGGGCTGCAAGTGGACAAACGTAGCAAATCTGACATTAAGGTTGCAACGACCGATATGGTGAGTTTTATACCTTAATGATTCACGGGCCAGCGCGCAAATACTAACGATCCATTGGTACCACCAAAGCCAAAGCTATTGGATACGGCGTACTGTAGGTTTTCAACTTTACGCGATTGGTTGGCGACATAGTCGAGGTTACAGTTGTCTTCCACATTGTCCAAATTAATGGTGGGTGGCACATGCTGATGCTGTAGGGCAAGGACGGTGAATATGGCTTCAACAGCACCCGCGGCACCAAGCAAATGACCCGTCATCGATTTGGTTGAGCTGACCAAAATGCGGTCTTTAACTGGGGCAAAAACGGTTTCAATAGCAATAGATTCAGCGACATCACCCGCAGGGGTGCTGGTGCCATGAGCATTGACATAACCAACACTCGATGGCTCAATGCCTGCATCATTTAGGGCATTACGCATCGCTCGTGCCGCACCGCTGCCATCTTCAGGCGGTGCTGTGATGTGACTGGCATCATCACTCATCCCAAAGCCGACCAGTTCAGCGAGTATGGTTGCACCGCGTGCTTTGGCATGAGCGAGGCTTTCTAGTACCACCATACCCGCGCCATCACCGAGCACAAAACCATCACGGTCTTTGTCAAAGGGACGCGAGGCTTTGGTTGGCTCGTCATTGCGAGTTGAGAGGGCATGCATGGCACCAAAACCTGATATGCCAAGTGGGCTGGAGCCTTTTTCACTACCACCTGCTAGCATGACATCGGCGTCACCATAAGCAATCAAACGTGCAGCGAGACCCATCGCATGGGTCGCGGTGGTACAAGCCGTCGATGTCGCAAGGTTGGGACCTTTTAAGGTATGTTTAATCGCCACTAAGCCTGCTGCCATATTTACAATAGAGCCAGGAATGATAAAGGGCGAAACTTTCAAAGCGCCTTTTTCTCGTAGCGTATCGCGACTGTTTTCAATGGTTTGGATACCACCAATACCTGAGCCTAAAATAATGCCGAATCGCTCTTGATCGACATTTTGTACAGGTGCATCAGCAGCACTCACTTCATCGATAAAACCAGCGTTCTGTAATGCCATACTAGAGGCGGCAATACCATAATGAATAAATTCATCATAGCGTCGCGCGTCTTTGGCATTCATATATTGTTTGGCATCGAAATCTTTGACCACGCCAGCAATTTGAGCACGATAGCCAGTAGCATCGAAATGGGTAATTGGCGCGATGCCGCTATCACCATTGAGCAGCTTAGTCCATGAGCTATCGACGTCGAGTCCCAAAGGTGTCAACGCACCCATACCCGTAATTACGACGCGCAAGTCATCGCTACGCTCATAGTGCGGTGGTTTCTGACGCGGTTGATACTCTGCTGTTGCGCTAGCATCATTGGTAGCTTGATCAGTAAGTGAACTGCTGTGTTGGCTCATGCGATATATCCTATACTTACAAGTCCTAAGAGGAGGGTATTTCAGAATTCATTATAAAACACATAAGTGCACGTGTGTAAACTAAAATTTGACCAGTCAGGCGAAACAAACCTGACCCAAAACCACGCCTTTACTCGCGCCAGTGACAGCTGGTAAGTTACCCGTTTCACCTATTAGTGTTTGCCGTGCGAGCCATGCAAAGGCGACGGCTTCGACCCAAGCAGGATTCAGCCCTAAGCTTGCGGTGGTCTCTACTGTGCAATGGGGCAGATGCGCTTGCAAGCGAGTCATCAAATAATCGTTTAATGCGCCGCCACCACAGACGTAAACCGAGCTATTTTCATGAGCATTAATAAACATATTAATTTGCATACTGGCACTCATCGCTGTCAGCTCAGTAAGCGTCGCCTGTACATCCGCTGACGAATAGCGAATATGGGCAGATGCCTGATCGAACTTTTGCAGCTCATCCTGTAGCCATACTAAGTTAAAATCTTCACGCCCTGTACTTTTTGGATACGTTCGCGCAAAAAACGGATGTTCTATTAGCTGATTAAGTAGCGGCTCAATCACTTGTCCAGACTGCGCCCAAGTGCCGCCAGCATCATAATCTTTATCAGTATGCAATGCCGTCCACGCATCCAACAATAAATTGGCAGGACCCGTGTCATAACCAATCACAGGGCTATCGTTTGCTGGCAAGACTGTGATATTGGCAATACCGCCTAAATTTAATAACACGCGCGTGCTATCAGGCGTGGCAAATAACGCTTTATGAAAAGCTGGAACCAACGGCGCTCCTTGACCACCGACTGCCATATCACGGCGGCGAAAATCGCTGACGACGCTAATGCCAGTACGCTCAGCAATGATATTGGCATCGACCAATTGCAAGCTAAAGCCCAATTGCGGACGATGGCGTACCGTTTGACCGTGACAGCCAATCGCCAACACCGACTCTACATCAGTATTCGATTGCTGCAATAAATTATTGACCACCTCGCTGGCAAATTCAGCGTATTCTTTACTTGCCCAACCGAACCAGTCTAATTCGCTGTTTGGCTCACCCTCTGCAGGTACTAATTCTTGAACACCATTAGGCTGGCATAAAGCCAATAATACCTCACGCAAACGCGGCGGAAACGCTTGGCTATGAGTTGCTAACAGTCGCATCGGTTGCTGGGTATCTGTTTCAGCACTACTATCACTACTAAACTGACAAAGAACTGCATCCATACCATCTAAGCTGGTGCCAGACATCATACCGATATATAAGCCATTATCGAAGTTTTCAAACACCGTTTGCTCAAGCGCATCGGTCAAGGTGGCATAATTTAAGTCTTCAATATGCGCTAAGCTATTCTCTAGACCGTTATCCAAAGTGTTATCTAAATTATTATCATAATTTATAGTCGAATGAGTATTATCATTAGTATCAGCAATCGATGCAGGGTTGGTCATGGCAATTTACCTTAAAAAACGCTAGTATATCTCTCAAATTCTAACATCTTTTACTGGCTACGAGATTCTAAATAGCCCAAACGCGTTACCCTTTTAATAAAGACAATAAAGAGAGCATCATGACCACGCAAACCTACACCCTAGAAGAACAGCTTGCCCTAATCCAACGCGGTACCCAAGAAATTCTATCTGAAGAAGATTTGGTTAAGAAGCTGAAACTGAATCGCCCGCTACGTATCAAGGCAGGTTTTGATCCTACTGCGCCTGACTTGCATTTGGGTCATACCGTGCTGATTAATAAGCTGAAACATTTTCAAGATTTGGGTCATGAAATTTATTTTCTAATTGGTGATTATACTGCCAAGATTGGTGACCCTTCTGGTAAGAACAGTACGCGTCCGCCATTGACTGACGAGCAAATTAAAGTCAACGCGCAAACCTATGCTGAGCAAGTCTTTAAAATTTTGGATAAAGAAAAAACCAAGATTGTCTTTAACTCTGAATGGTTCAAGGACATGTCAGCGGGCGATATGATTCAGCTTTCTAGCCAGCTGACTGTCTCGCGTATGCTTGAGCGCGATGACTTCTCTAAACGCTATGCCGCGCAAACGCCAATTGCCATTCATGAGTTTTTATACCCATTGGTGCAAGGCTATGATTCTATCGCATTAAAAGCGGATGTCGAGCTTGGCGGTACTGACCAAACCTTTAACATCCTAATGGGACGTACTCTGCAAGGTCGTTATGGTCAAGAGCCACAAGTGTGTATCACCGTGCCAATCTTAGAAGGGCTAGACGGCGTCAATAAAATGTCTAAATCCCTGAATAACTATGTCGGCATTTATGATGCGCCGGGTACCATGTACCAAAAACTACTGTCTATGCCAGATACCTTAATCCGTCGCTACTTCGAGTTTTTAAGCTTTAAGCCGATGGAAGAAATCGAAGCGTTAATGGCAGAGATGGAAAACGGTCGCAATCCACAGGAAATCAAACGTATCCTTGCTGAAGAATTAATCGAGCGCTTCCACGATGCCGATGCTGCTGCCATTGCGCATAAATCAGCGGGTAACGTACTTGCTGATGGTGAACTGCCTGTTGATTTGCCAGAAGTAACGCTAGATTTAGAAGGTGCTGAGGCGCTATTTATTACTCAAGTACTCAACCAAGCTGGATTGGCTAAAAATAGCTCGTCTGCTAAAGATATGATTAAACGCGGCGCGGTAAAAGTAGATGGTGAAGTCGTCGATGCAGGCTTTAGCTTAATGTCTGGTCAGACAGTCGTTATCCAAGCAGGCAAAAAGGCTTACGCGAAAGTGACGGTAGGGTAGTTAAGAAATTGAGTTAGGTAGCCAAAGTTTCTAAGTTCATTATGGCTTAAGGAGAAGTAGATGTTAGCCCTTCCTACGTTATCAAGTAATGGCATTACCCTTAAGCCGTTGACGCTAAGTCATGCAACTGACTTAGCCGAAGCTTGCCAAGATGGTGAACTATGGAAAATAAATGAGACGTCAGTACCTGAGCCAGACAAGGTTATTGACTATATTAATACCGCAACATCAATGGCTGATAGACAAGCATTTGTCGTTATTGATGAATCAAATGGTAAAGCGATTGGTACAACGAGTTTCCACGATATTTTACCCTTTGCAAAACGCTTAGAGATTGGCTATACATGGTATGCCAAATCGTATTGGCGAACGCATGTCAATACGATTTGTAAGCTCATGCTACTAACCCATATATTTGAAATTTTAGACTATCGAACCGTAGGCTGGCGCACGGATATTGGGAATTACCGTTCACAACAAGCGATTAAACGTTTAGGTGCTAAGAAAGATGGGGTGATTCGAGGTAATCGAGTACGCCGTGATGGTGTTATTTCAGATACAGTGATGTATAGCTTAATAAAATCTGAGTGGCTGCGAGTAAAGTTAGAGCTGACGAAAAAACTTAATGATGCTCACTAAGCTTTTATAATAATTAATACAAGTAAGAAAATTATGACTGAACAATTTCAAACCATCCCCCAAGGCATCTACCGCCATTATAAAGGCAGTCTTTACCAAGTCTTGCACGTAGCGAAACACTCCGAGACCGAAGAAGCATTAGTCGTTTATCGTTGTCTATACGGTGAGTATGGCGTATGGGTACGACCGTTATCTATGTTTTCTGAAACGGTTGAAGTTGAGGGTAAGCAAGTGCCGCGATTTGAGCTGACCAAAGCATTAGCGGATTAATGATTAAAATTTATTGCTCAAATAAAAAGCGACCTCAACGGGTCGCTTTTTTTATATAAATGAACAACTAATCCTGCAAAAATCCCTTCAATGCTTTATAAAACCCAACAGGCTCATCCATCGGTATCGCATGACCTGAGCGCGGCAAAACAACTTCGCGAGCATTGGGTAGCATTTGGGTGACTTTTTGCTGCCACTTAGCATCGTAAAGTTTGGAGCGACCACCGATGAGGTTGACCACTGGAATAGTGACACGCTCTATCGCACCGCGAAAGTCATAGGGTAGTGTCACATAGGCTTGTAAGCAGCGCATTTTATGATGCCAAATACTGTGGTCATAAAGCGCAAGTTTGGGGTCGTTTTTATAGGTCATCACTTGTATAAAGGCTTTTGAGCGCGTGCGATTAACAGATAATAGAGAGAAAAGTCGTTCGACATCCGTTGCACGGCGTTTTAGAGCAAACGGTAGGTGGGTAAAGCTTTTTATTTCAGCATAAGGTAAAGTTTTCTCAATTACCTCGTGAAAGATATCGAATACTTCTTGCTGGCGCGTGCCAAACAATCCACCTCGCCAATCAGGCTGATTATGGATAGCAGGACTTTGGTCGATGTTCAAATAACGGCTGATTTTCGCGCTGCCATAACGCTCAAAATACGCCCACATTACTTGTGCGCCCATCGAAATAGCGGCAACTGGCAACGATTCTATATTGCGTGCCAAGCAAATTTGCTCAATCACAATGCTGATATCATCGGCATACTGGCGCACAAAATCAAACTGGGTGAGGTCGATATCTTTTGCAGCGCCAAATCCTCGTAAGTGCGGCAGGTAAAATGCATACTTACCAACCAAGGGTAAAATAAATGGCAAAAACTCACGCGCGTCCATACCATAAGCATGCAGTAATATTACAGGTTTGCCACTACCTATGACTGACACTGGTAGCAACGTACCGTCAGTTAAAGTGATATCAATCGTTTTCAACTGGTAGTTAGTAGGCAAGTTGATTAAGTTTTTCTTCATAAGGCAATGTACCTTGTTTTCATTAAACGATTGTACCAAGTCGATTTAGCCAAAATGTATCGTAGCAAAAGTCTTTATCTCATTTCTAAAAGACTGCTATATTAAAGCAGGTAATTAACCATAGCATAAAAGCTGTTTAGGGTTAAAAGTAGTGACTTGCCATAGACTTTGACCAATCGAATCAAACGTCAGTAAGTAAAATATAAGGATATTAAGGCATGAACAAGCTGACGTTACCATTGCTTGATAGCAGCCTATATCCACAATTTTGGCAGCAGCAAACATTTACCAATCCACAGGCGCTATTGATGGCAATGCTGACAGCGGATATTACGCCAGATGCCGATGTTTTAACTAGGCAGTTACTAGCTAATGATACTTATCAAGAGTGGATTAATAGCAGTGTATTTGGGCGTTACTTGCAGCGTAATTTTACGGCGTTCTTTCAGCAAACAGAAGACAGTTTTAATGCAGATATGCCTTTGCTGTTTCGTCAAGAGTTAATGCGACACGCGCAGTATTTACCACTAGAGCAAGTCTTGTTTTTTGCAGGGGATTTGCCAAAAAGTGTGCGTCAAACAAAAGTTTTAAGCACCACTGTTAATCCTGCCACAGTGATCATTAATGCTCAGAAGTTAAGTGCAAAAGCTACGATGAATAATCCGACCATGATTGTTAATCAGATAGTGATTAGGGGTAAGCAAGTATTAGGGTTTCCGATACGCCATAATAAACGTACTAGCGAGCGTTTGCGTAATGAAGTGCTGATTTTGGATTTTCAAGAGTTGCGCTTGGTCAATGAAGAGAATGTTAGTAGCAAAAAAAGAAGCAACATAGGTGAGACTATATTGCTTCGGTCTTATGAACTGCGTTAATGAGCCAAACGGTCAGCTAAAACTTTAAGAATCTTGCTTAGCAATCGTCAGCCCGTTATAAGTTTGCGCGACAGGCATTACCTCCAAACGATTGACGTTAATATGAGCAGGCGACTCAATCAGCCATAATAAAATATCGCCAATATCATCGCCGGTCATGGTTTTAAAGCCGTCGTAAACCTTGGCGGCTTTATCGTCATCGCCATGAAAGCGCACGTTTGAAAACTCAGTACCCGCGACATTACCCGGTTCAAGGTTGGTCACGCGCACTTGCGTACCGATGAGATCCGCGCGCAGATTTAGGCTAAACTGTTTGACAAAGGCTTTGGTCGCACCATAGACGTTACCGCCGAAGTAAGGCCAACTGCCCGCAATTGAACCAACGTTGATAATATAACCGCTATCGCGCGCTACCATTGCTGGCAAGACTGCATGGGTTAGCGCCATCAACCCTTTCACATTGGTATCAGTCATACGCATCCAGTCATCAAGGCTGGCCTTGTACGCAGGTTCTGTACCGAGTGCCAGCCCGGCATTATTCACCAAGACATCGATTTGGTTAAAACCGTCAGGCAAATCAGCGATAATTTGCGGAATAGTAGCCGTGTTACTCACATCCATGACCACAGGTAAAAATGCTTCGCCTAAAGTGTCTGCTAAAGCATTCAGCTTATCGAGGCGTCTGGCACAACCAATCACGCGATGACCATTGGCAACCAAACGCTCGGCCAGCGCTTTACCAAAACCTGCACTTGCGCCTGTAATCAATATGTTCATCTTATATCCTTATCATTGATGTCTTGTGCTTAGGTCATAGTTTTTATGACGACGACTTATCTTGGTTTATTTACTTTTTCTTACTTGTTAAATAGTTGCTTACCAAAGATTTTATCACCCGCATCGCCTAAACCTGGGATGATATAACCATGTTCATCTAAATGACTGTCTAGTGCAGCGGTATAAATGGTCACGTCAGGATGTGCTTCATTGACCACACGTACGCCTTCAGGTGCCGCAACCAATACCAAGGCTTTAATGTTGGTACAGCCGTTTTTCTTCAGCATTTCAATAGTTGCGACCATTGAGCCGCCAGTGGCTAACATTGGGTCAATGATAAGGGCTGGGCGTTTGTCCATGTGGCTGACAAATTTTTCAAAGAATGGCACCGGTTGTAAGGTTTCTTCATCACGCTGTAAACCGACGACAGAAATTTTTGCGGTAGGAATCAAATCGAGCACGCCGTCAAGCATACCAATACCCGCACGTAAAATCGGTACAATCGTTGCAGTCTTACCGATGATTTGTTCACCTGTGATTTCACCACACCAGCCTTGCATTGGGAAGGTTTCGATTTCAAAATCACGGCTTGCTTCATACGCCATCAAGCGTGCAAGCTCTTTGGTCAACGTGCGAAACTTATAAGTACTACAGTCTTTTTCGCGCATAAGGCTGAGTTTATGACGGACTAACGGGTGATCAATGACGGTGATTTTTAAGTCGCTCATAAGGTTTCTCTTGGTTTTTTGGTCCGATGCTTGCGCAGTTACTGCGGTTGCCATTAGTATAAAAGATACAAACACTTACTGCACTTCAACCTTATATCTATCTCACAAATAGTAAGCTTACTGCTTTGATAATAAAGTAAGCCAAATATATTTATGGCAGGGTTGGTTTTATTTAAGCCGACTATGTTTGACTATAATAGCGCCCTAATAAATGAAGCAGTGTTTAGGCTTGCTATGATAGCAAAAAAACCGCTTTTCTGATGAAGAATCTTATGACTACACAACCATATCACACCCATAATAATACGCATCAAACCGATAATAGCTTGATATTATCTGAAGCCCAAGCAGCAGAAGTAGAAACACATCCGTTTGCTCCCGTTTTACCACCTAATGCTACGGTAATGATGATGGGCACTTTTCCACCGACCGCTGATAAATGGGCAATGCCATTTCACTATCCAAACTTTTACAATGACATGTGGCGTATTTATGGCAGTGTATTTTTTGACGATGTGGATTACTTTCGGGTAGGTAAAGAAAAACGCTTCGATCCTGAGCGTATTCGCACCTTTATGTTTGAGCGCGGTATCGCCTCCTGTCCGACCGTCAAGCAAGCGATTCGCGAGACTGGTAATGCTTCAGATAAAAACTTAACGGTTGTCACACCCGTTGACCTAGATAGTATATTGCCAAAAGTGCCAAAGGTTGAAACCTTGTTTACCACGGGCGGTAAGGCAACAGAAGTGCTGCTTGGTTTATTAGCCGAGCCACCTGCCAAGTCTAAGTATCCTAAGACCAATCAAAGTATGGACTATCCTTACCAATGGCAAAGTAACCAAAGTCAAAAAGCGGATGTTAATGATTTAACCTTATATAGGTTACCTTCGACTTCACGTGCATATCCTTTAGCGATAGATAAGAAAATTGCTGCTTATAAAGACTTCTTCAAAAAGATAGGCAAGCTGTAAAAGCGCTTCTATATAAGAAGCGCTAACTGAGAACAAGGGCTGTTGTTGGTAAGGGTAAAACTATTTTTAACCCTAACCGCCTAATAAATAGAAGGTATTGACGACAAATTTAGATAATCTTCAAAATAGTAAATAAACCACCTCAGCCCAGCGCAAATAAACATACACTACTACCCAGTTAAAGCAAAAGTAGCGTCGCCATTCTGCCAATTTAGTCTAATATCCAAGATTATTCAATATTAAGCTAAAATAGCCCTTGACTAAAGATTCAAACCCTCTATAATACGCCCTCATCAAGACGAGCTGGAAGCTTATATGTAAGATACATATAAATAACCCAATTAACTTGAAGAAACAAAACATAAAAAAGCTTGACAAATCAAATCATTATGATAAGATAGTCGGCT
>LIQB01000007.1 GCA_001411745.2 Psychrobacter glacincola | reverse complement strand
AGCCGACTATCTTATCATAATGATTTGATTTGTCAAGCTTTTTTATGTTTTGTTTCTTCAAGTTAATTGGGTTATTTATATGTATCTTACATATAAGCTGTCCAGCTCGTCTTGATGAGGGCGTATTATAGAGGGTTTAAATCTTTAGTCAAGGGCTATTTTATCTTAATTTGAATAATCTTGGTGATTAGACCAAATTGGCAGAATGGCGACGCTACTTTTGCTGTAACTGGATGGCAGTGTATGTTTATTTGGGCTGAGCTTAATCACAGTAGACCTCTTTAACGGGTCGTTATCAATGATCATTAGCTAAAAAATGAGCTGGTTCTTCTTTATCTTGTCGTAATGAATACACTGATAGCCAGTTTGATATATAAAGCGCATAAAAAAAGGAACTTACCCTACGGTAAATTCCTTAATATGACACGAACAGTCAATTCTACAGATTTGCTTTTGCTTTAATCGTCGTAACAATACCCGACAATGCATAGATAATACCAATGGCTAAAATACCGACAGGTATGTCATAGAGCACAATACTCATAACCAATACACCGATTATTAGAACCACAAAAGGTACTTTCTTTTTATCAAACTCTTTAAAGCTATAGTATTTGACGTTACTAACCATCAATAAACCACAAATCACCACCCAAGCGGCGAATAAGAACATGACCGCCGTATCGTACTGACCAATCCATTCATTATGGTCGACAGCGACCATAACCGCTGCCGTTACTAATATAGCAGCAAGTGGACTGGCCAAACCGACAAAGTATTTTTTATCAACAATACCGACCTGAACATTAAAACGTGCCAGACGGAAGGCAGCACAGGCGGTAAAGACAAACGCACAGCCCAAGCCAATGCGACCTAACGGCTGCAGCGCAAAACTATAAACTAAGATCGCTGGTGCAACACCAAAAGCCAGCATATCGGCAAGCGAATCATATTGCTCGCCAAACGGGCTTTGCGCATTAAGCATACGCGCCACTCGTCCATCAGCACCGTCGAGAATAGCGGACAAAAAGATGGCTAAAGAAGCTTTGTAGAACTCGCCTTGCGTACTGGCTAAAATCGAATAAAAGCCAGATAGCAGTGACAAGGTTGTAATTAGGTTTGGCGCTAAATAGACACCGCGACTGACTACTCGCTGTCCTTCAGCAACTTCTGCTTCAATCACTTCAAAGGTCAAGCCATCATAACTCTCATTATCCGCTAAGCGAATATTGAAATCATGCTCATCAACAAAGGGCGGCTGGGTTGCTGCGCTGTCTTGTAACAATCCATCATTTAGAGGCGGATGATTTGATTCGTCTTTAGGTGATTGCACGTTAGTCATCTCAATATCCTTATTTGCCGGCATAGTTATTCACTAACATGGTTATTCGCCGACTAGCCAGCGTACATTGGTTGCGCTATCAGGCGTTAAATCTGGAGCATCAGCCACTTTTAATGCAGGCTGTAAGAAGCGTAATATCTCACGTGCATGATTATCAAATTGCCAAGGTGGGTTGATCACCAGTAAACCTGTGCCGTTAAGACCAACCGCCACATCATTTGGATAAATATTCAGCTCACAAACCAACTGGCGGCGCATTTCGGTACGCTTCAGTTTTTTGTAAAACAATTCAACGGCTTCAACGTTCTTAATAGGGAACCAAAGCGCATAAGTGCCTTGTGGCCATTTATTATAAGCAGCAACGAGTAAGTTTATAAGGCGTGTAAAATCTTTGTGCTCTTGCTCATAAGGCGGATCAAGAAAAATCAGACCGCGCTTTTCTTTTGGTGGAATAACGGCGGTAATCCCTTCAAAGGCATCACGATGCTGTATACCAATGGGTAACTTGTGCAACTGATAGTTTAGCGCATCATATTCGCTAGCTTTGGCTTCAAAAGCTTCACCGCGCACACCTGCATCTGGATTTTTCTCGATATGATGGGCAACCCACCAAGGAGAACCAGGATAGACTTTATTGTCATAAGTGAAACGGGCTTGCTTAATGCCTTCCATATAATCTTTGACAGCAGCAGGTGCCTTGTCGGTATTGGCATTTAGTAACGCTTGGATACCACCTTTGGCCTCACCTGTCTTGCGCGCTTCTTCACTGCTCAGTGAATACAGTCCGCGACCACCATAAGCATCAAGCACATAAAAAGGTTTGTTTTTTTGCCCCAATTGATTAAGGAGTTGTACCAATAAAATGTGTTTAACCACATCAGCAAAGTTACCAGCGTGGTAGGCGTGTTTATAGTTCATAATCTCAAAAGTTTAAATAAGAAAAATTACATCTATGGTAGCATAGGCAGAGTAAAAGATAACGATGGTTTTGGTAAAAAGGCATTGATTGGCTATGTATTGCCAGCTAACTGACCATAGTGAGACGAAGTATTGCCAGCTAACTGACCATAGTGAGACGAAATGACAGAGATTATTAGCAATCTTGATGTGACAAAGTTGGTGATCGATCATCCAATAGGAGAAGATAATCCACCATTATTATTTCCTCATAGCGACGACCCAAGCCAAAAACCACTGACTCAGCGCCTATTACAACAGTCTGATTTCGATATCAGTTGGCAAGATAAGCTGACTGATACACAACTGGATATATTCGTTGATGATGGTTGGATCATTATTGATGAGGTTTTTGAAACGAAAGCGCTGTTAGCCTTGCAAGCAGAGAGTGGTTTTATTGACTATCGTGACGCAGAGCTGACGGCTGGGATTCGTATCAGTGATATTCGCGGTGATCGCATCCGCTGGATTACAGAAAACTTCTTTGCTGGGTATTATTATTTGCAAAGTATCAATGCGCTTGCTGCCTTATTCAATCGCAGTTTATTTGCCGGTATTCGCCACAGTGAAGCGCATTATGCTTGCTATCCAGTGGGTTTTGGCTATCAATGGCATAGTGACAATCCAGCTGGGCGTGATGAACGCGTTATCTCTGCGGTGCTTTATCTCAATGATGAATGGGAACCAACTGACGGCGGCGCACTAGAAATCATTGATAAACATGGCGTTCATCATAACGTCATGCCTGTCGCCAATAGATTGGTGATATTTGACAGTGACCTAAAACATCAAGTGCAAATTGCCCATCGGCAGCGTTACTCTATCGCGACGTGGATGCGCCGTGATGGTTTGGTACCTTTTGTTGAAGACAATATTTAAAACGCATTAGCAAGTAACAAGCAACGACTGATTGTATTGTATCGTGGCTGCCAATTTTAAAAAACCATCATCTTAATTTATAATAAAAAGGTTTATTCATGTCGGACTTTAATAAACAAACCATTCATCAACAACAAAACCATCAGCAGCAAACGCTAGATTTAAGTATTACGCTACTTGAGCGTCCCTCCGTCACACCAGATGATGATGGCTGTCAAGATATCTTGTCAAAACGATTATCACAAGCTGGGTTTGACTGCGAATTTATGTATTTTGGCGATAGAGATCAAAGCGGCGAACATGCAGAAGTCAAAAATCTATGGGCGCGCCGTGGCACCACTGATCCAGTTATCTGTTTTGCTGGTCATACCGACGTCGTGCCAACAGGCGATGAAAACAATTGGACGTATCCGCCATTTACGCCAACCATCGCTGATGGTTACCTATGGGCTCGCGGTGCGGCTGACATGAAAACGGGGATTGCGGCTTTTACCGTCGCTGCCGAGCGTTTCGTCGCGAATTATCCTGAACACAAGGGTTCGATTGCTTTTTTAATCACCTCAGATGAAGAAGGTCCTTCCATCAATGGTACGGTCAAAGTCATTGAGACCTTAGAAGCCCGCAATGAAAAAATCACCTATTGCTTGGTTGGCGAACCATCGAGCACAGATACGCTCGGCGATATCATTAAAAACGGTCGCCGCGGCTCATTGGGTGCGGAACTTACGGTCACTGGCAAGCAAGGTCATGTTGCTTACCCGCATTTAGCTTGCAACCCTATTCATGCAACGATGGCAGCTTTGGCGGAACTGACTGCCGCTACTTGGGATAGTGGCAATGACTACTTCCCTGCGACTTCACTGCAAATATCAAATATCAATAGTGGCACAGGCGCAACCAACGTCATTCCTGAAACACTAGAAGCTGTGTTTAACTTTCGCTTTTCTACGGAAACGACCGAAGATGAGCTAAAAGCAAAAACTCACGCTATCTTTGACAAGTATTTTACTGATAGCAAAGCAAATTATAATATCCATTGGAAATTGTCTGGTCAGCCATTTTTGACCCCTGAAGGTAAGTTGGTTTCTGCCTGTCAAAAAGCCATAAAAAAGGTAACTGATACTGACACGACACTATCTACATCAGGTGGTACTTCTGATGGACGCTTTATTGCACCAACGGGTGCACAAGTCGTTGAACTGGGTGTAAGAAATGCGACGATTCACCAAGTTGACGAAAAGGTAGAAGTCGATGACTTAGGCAAGCTTGCGCAGATTTATGAAGGGATTTTAGAGAACCTGCTACTAAATTAATCATTCGTTGAAGTAAGCAAAGAAAGCGCCAAGTCTGATAGCAGACTTGGCGCTTTTTTATTATTTTGACTGATTTATTCAATACTAATTTTACTCAATACCAATATAGAGATCAACTTGACCATACTCTAGATTACCACCGATATAATGCTCAAAATCGACATCAAAAGTTCGGGTATGTTCACAGCTGCGATCATTAAAATAGGTCCAAGCCTTTTCCCAAGCATTCATCACCGTGTATGGCATTCTACCCTGCTCAGAGAATACTATATACTTTCCTGCAGGAATATCTACTGTTACTAGGTTTGCAGCCTTAGACATATTTTCACTGTCTGATGGCTCTTGCTCACTGGCTACCTTCCAACTGGCAACCACGTCAAAAGCGCCGACCAAATCATCGCTCTCATAGTTATGATAGACACCATAAATGTCTTCGCCTTTAGGCAGATCACTGGCATGGTTTTGATAAAATTTTTGCCATAAACGACCCAGTTTCGCCGTGTCTTCGCTAATCTCAGCGTTATTGGTCGTACGAACGCTAATACCTTTACAAGTTATTGCTTCAGGTAGCTCTTTAATTTGTGACGTCATGATCTGTAAGTCCTATATATTTATTCAGTTTTCTATTTGAGATGGTATTAAAAATAGCGCTTCAGGGTATAAATCTAATCTGCTTCATCAATCCAATTCATTTGAATGGCTTCCAAGATACCTTCGTTTGATTTTTGTGGATCATCATCAAAACCTTCAAGCTCAGTCACCCAGCGATGTAAATCAGTAAAACGAATGTACTGCGGATCGGTCTCTGGAAACTTCTCATACAGCTCAATAGCGATATCTAAGCTGTCTGTCCATTTTAATTTTTGCGGGGTCATGGTAGCTCCTTAACTTTTAATCATTTTTAGACACGTCATCAAATCAGTGGTCAATTTGACTGGTGATTTGATTGGCAACTTAATAACCGCTATCCTACCAAAATTCGCCCGCTGATTATAGACAAGTTCGTTATACAGCATTTGTTGTTTTACTCGATTAAGCAGATTTGGCAGATTTAATCGCCACTTGATGCTGATTCCAAGAATCAATGACCTCATTCAACCGCTCGCCTACCATATCCAATATCTCTGGCGCACATTTGCCTTTTTTATTGGTCAATACAAACTTAGTCATACCAACGCCCATCAGCTGGTTTTTTACAAAAAAGCGCGTCTCAAAATAAACGTATTTTTTATCCCAGCCCGCAAGCGTGCTACTTACCATCATTTTATCTAAAAATTTAATTTCTTTCAGATAAACCATCTCTTGCATGGCGATAACCCAATTTAATGGTTTAATACCTTTTTGATGACAGCACGCCATCAGCCAGCGAGTAATGTTTAGCTCGATAAAAGACAAATAACGATAATTAGGCAGATGATTCCGAAAGCCCATATCATGCGGCAACACTCGATAATGACGAACCGTCGGTGCAATCAAGAGCTCAATACTAAGGCGCTCGCTTACTGATTGCTGCTTAAGTTGTTGTTTTAGCAAGCTGACCATAATAAAAAAACGTATCAACATGTTCATAAATGACTCTCTTAACACTTATTTTGTGTAAATTTATTGGGTATAAATTATTGTATATAATATATAAACAGTGACTGGCTATAAATGCAGCGTACCTTAACGCAAAAAAGCCACCTAAGTGACTTTTTTATTTAAAAGCGGATATTTAAAAGCGGATATTTAAAAGCCTACATTTAAAAACTTATATTTAAAAACTAATTTTAGAGATTAATGACCTGCACCATTGATACTACGTACCATCTCTTCCACCATCTTCTTAGCATCACCAAAGATCATCATAGTCTTGTCCATGTAGAACAGGCTATTATCAAGCCCTGCATAACCTGTATTCATTGAGCGCTTGATGACCATGACCGTTTGGGCTTTAGTGACTTCTAGAATCGGCATACCAAAGATTGGTGAGGTTGGATCATCTTTCGCAGAAGGGTTTACCACATCATTTGCACCGATAACCAAAACAACATCTGTACTCGCGAAGTCTGAGTTGATTTCATCCATCTCTAAAATATCATCATAAGGTACGTCCGCTTCAGCCAATAGCACGTTCATGTGACCTGGCATACGACCAGCGACTGGATGAATGGCAAAACGCACGTTCACGCCTTCTTCTTTTAGCAGCTCATATAGCTCTTTTACCGCGTTCTGTGCACGACCTTGCGCCATGCCGTAACCCGGAACAATAACCACACTACTGGCATTGGCCATCAAGAAGCCAGCATCTTCTGCTGATCCTGCCTTATAGTTCTTCGGTGCGCCATCATCAGCGCCTGCTGCCACGGCTCCTGTACCCATACCGCCAAATAAGACGTTGAGTAATGAGCGGTTCATGGCTTTACACATGATATAAGATAAAATCGCGCCTGATGAACCGACGAGCGAACCCGCGATAATCAACATCGAATTGCCGAGGGTGAAACCAATTCCTGCCGCCGCCCAACCTGAGAACGAGTTCAATAGTGAGACAACCACTGGCATATCACCGCCACCGATTGGCGCAATCCACATCCAACCAAATATCACGGCAATCACTGCCATCGCATAAAATGCTGGTAATGAGTCAGTGACGAAATACACGCCACCGAAAGCAATCATCGCAATGAATAATAATGCTTGGACGGGTTTTACCCAACCCCCAACCAATGTTTTCGCCCAGCTTTTCGCTGCCAATTTACCAAAGGCAAAGACCGAAGCTGAGAAAGTAATCGCACCGATGAAGCAACCGATAAATAGTTCGACACGAGCGACGGCACCATGTTGCTGTTCAGTATGCAATACGGTTGCCAGTGCAATAGCGACCGCTGCCAAACCGACGAACGAGTGCATCAAGGCAACGGTTTCGGGCATTTGGGTCATCGCGACTGTTTTTGCTTTCCACATGCCGACGAGAGCACCCAAAATCATCGCGCCGATAATTAACCAAAGTACTGGACCTTCTGCTAAGAAAAATGTCGTGACGACGGCAATCGCCATCGCTACCATACCAAAGCGGTTACCACGAATAGCCGTCTTAGGGCTAGACAAACCACGCAAGGTCAATACAAAGAGGATAGCGCCTACTAAATAAAACCAATCAGCATTTGCCGCAATCATTGTTGAGAAATCATTCATGCGTCGCCTCCAGTTTCAGTCGTCCCAGTTTCAAGAGCGGGTGCTTTTTTCACTTTCGGTTTAAACATCGCAAGCATACGCTCAGTCACGGCAAAACCACCGAAGATATTGATACTGGCTAAAAACACGGCAAAAGCACCAAGGATACTGGTCGGTGTGAAGACAGAACCATCAATCGTGACGGTCTGTAGCATGGCACCAACGATGACGATACTCGATAGTGCGTTGGTAACCGCCATCAATGGCGTGTGCAACGCAGGCGTAACGCCCCAAACCACGTAATATCCGACAAAAATAGCGAGTACAAATACGGTAAAAATCGCTACAAATGGTGTGTTACTCATGGCCGCACCAGCTGGCGCTGCCGCTAAAATAGTGGCAATCATCTAATCCTCCTAAAAATTTATTCGTTACTGGCAAATGTGTAGTGAAAGGCAGTCAAAACTTAGCGTTTGGCTAGTCGTACCTGACTGTCATGTGTCACTGCCAGTGCGCCCTGAATCTCGTCTTCCATGTCTAATTTAAGTGCCAAGTTAGCTGATGGGTCACTTGCTGAAGCGTCATCGCTAGCAGGCGCAATTAATGTGGTGATAAAGTTAACCAAATTGTTGGCATACAAATCTGAAGACTGCGCGGCGAGCATCGATGGGATGTTGGCGGCACCAACGATACGCACACCATTGTCTGTAGTGATGGTTTCGTTAGGCACGCTGCCCTCAACATTACCACCAGTACCAGCAGCCATATCGATTAGCACGGAACCTGCTTTCATTTTGGCAAGGGTTGCACCGTGTACCAGACGCGGGGCATTGCGACCAGGAATCTGCGCGGTGGTAATAACCACATCAGCATTGCTCAAGGCCTTGTCAACCACTGCCGCTTGGTCTTTGACATATTGCTCTGATGGCGTCCACGCATAACCACCAGTAGACTTGGCAGTCTCAGCCTCCTCTGCACTCATTGGCACATCCAGCCATTTACCACCCAATGACTCTACTTGCTCACGAGCAGTCGGACGTAAATCACTCGCTTCTACCACTGCACCTAAACGCTTAGCCGTTGCAATCGCCTGCAAACCTGCAACGCCGACACCCAAGATGACCACTTTGGCAGGCTTAACTGTACCGGCTGAGGTCATAAACATCGGGAAAGGACGCGAGTATTCATTGGCAGCAAGCAATACCGCTTTATAACCGGCAAGGTTGGCCTGCGATGACAGTACATCCATATTCTGTGCGCGTGACAATGTACGAGGTAAAAGTTCCATCGCAAAGGCAGTAACACCTTTGGTCGCATAAGTATCAAGCTGAGTATTACGATATGGGTCGAGCATGCCAATGACAATCTGACCTGAAGTTAAGCCTTCAATAGCTGCAGCAGGCAAGTCATTGACGGTGGTAATAATTCGAGACTGTGTGATTACCTCGGCGCTGCTGCTGGCAATGTCGGCACCTACAGCCTGATACAACTCATCAGCATAATATGCCGCTTTACCTGCACCTGACTGTATAACGACTTCAAACCCAAGCTTACGCAATTTTTTGACTGCGTCTGGGGTTATCGCTACACGGCTCTCGCTCGCGATATCTGCACTGATTACACCGATTTTCATACCGTCTCCTTACTTACGTCTAATGACTATACTTACGTCTCACGACTACCTTTAACACCCTCAACGCATATTTAAAAAGCACAGGGGACAAAAAAACCTTTGGTCATGGTTGGTTCAACATCATGACCAAAGATTATCAATTTAATAAATGATAGCGACTTTGCCATCATGCCTTTTTATTATAGAGACATCATCTGTCAACTTTCATTGCCTAATGATGACCCACAAGTAAAATAAAAAGTTAGGCATTTACACCATCTGCATAACTTTTATTGTTATATTAAAAATTTTTCCTTTTCAATTAAACACTAGACTTGACAAACTATCGGCTTATATCACTCAAATATCTGTCCTTTTTAAGGGTAACGTTAAAAAACACAAAACAACGACGGGTAGGTCAAGATACAATACTGCATATCGTATAATAAGAAAACTTGATACATAAATAGACTACCCATTGACTCACTATAATAAGGAATGACGATGTATTTTTTACTTTCCCCTGCCAAATCTTTAAATGAGAAAGATGCGGTGCCAGTGAACTTAGACAAATATTATAGTCAACCAGAGCTCATCAAACATGCGCAAGCATTGATGAAAAACTTAAAATCAAAAGAACCGATTGATTTACAAGAACTGATGGGCATTTCTGACGATTTGGCACAGCTCAATGCCAAGCGCAATCAAGAGTGGCGTTGGAGCAACGATAAGCCCTTTACTTTAGACAATGCCAAACCTGCAGGTTATCTATTCGATGGCGATGTTTATACTGGACTTGATATGTATCATATGGATAAAGACACCGCCATTTACGTCAATAAGCATCTAGGTATCTTGTCTGGATTATATGGCGTACTGAAACCGCTCGATTTAATTCAACCCTATCGTTTAGAGATGGGTACCAAACTGAAAAATGAACGTGGTGATAACCTTTATGAGTTTTGGGACGAGAAAGTAACTGCCATTATTAATGCACGTATGGTGGATAGTGATGATAAGATTTTGATTAATCTGGCGTCAAATGAATATTTCAAAGTGGTCAAGAAGAAAGCGCTGAATGCGGAAGTTATCACGCCACGATTTGAAGATGAAAAGAATGGTCAATACAAAGTGATTAGCTTCTATGCCAAAAAAGCACGCGGACTGATGGTGAAGTATGCTGCTGATAATAAGCTTAGCAATGCTGAGCAGCTAAAGCAGTTTAATTTGGCAGGATATTATTACTGTGAAGAGGCTTCTGATGATAAAACGTGGACGTTTAGACGGGATGCAGCCAGTCAGTAGTTTTTAAAAACATATCTAAAATATAAATAAACCCCGATAAGCTGAGCCTATCGGGGTTTTTCGACAGAATATTATCACCAGTTGCCGTAAAAATGCTCAATGATTATACAGTAAAACGCAATTTATCTCTTGAGACATCAAGTACGACAGTTTGATCATATACGTTATAGGTATGGAGACGATCGATCTCGTTTTCCCAATTGGGTTCGATATAACGCACAAAGGTTTCTTTGTAAGATGTCGGTGTCAACTCTTCTACCAGATACAAAGCCACTCTACGCCCATACCTAATAGTGCCATCTTGAGCCGTACGAAACAGCTGACCATCTCTCTTAAATAATGCACCTGCTAATCGTGACCCACGCACGTCAATTTTTAAAGGCGCCGAGGGATGAATGGTCCAGTTATCTGACTCCAACTTATCAGACGTATAAATATGCAATTCCAAATCCATCGTAAGGACTGAAATTGAACCATGCGTGGTAAAAAGATACCATAAGCCATTGTGCTCAATAACGGCACTATCTGCTGCCTGAACTCCAGACACCAACTCATGAACTTTTTCCCACTTCTGCGGAAAATCCGTCGCTTTTAATAGGTTAATACAATTGGTCTTGGCCGCTTCTGGAATCATATATACAGCGTCTTCATGCTCGAATACATTAGGAAAGCTTAAATGAGAGCTAATACCTAAATCGACTGGTCCAGAATTGATAACTTGATGGTGCTCATCCAGTTCCACCCACTCTATACGGCCGATACCTTCTTTGTAGTTTAAGCTCTCAAAAAATATATAACGCCTTGAATCTCGCTCAATATAAAAAGGGTCAGCCCAAAAACATCCTTTTTCAGGCAATAGCTCAGTGTATGTTTGCATCGACTGATCAATAGAACCAATCAAAATACTCCAGTTATTGTGATAAAGACTCTTATAGAAAGTCTTTATCGTATAGTTTTTAAAAAAACTCATCAAATGCCGTATGGCAGTCAGTTGTTGGGGTTCTTCATAAATTGCATCGTCAAGCATTGAATTCGTCGAATTTCCACTTTTGACGCCAATTTTATTTTTATGGAAATACCAATACAATATCGATGCTGCGACACCATTTAATTTATGCTCAGTTAAATTATAATCCCAGTAAAATAAAGAACCATACCCTCTCCCAACGACTTTATCACCATTAAGATGCTCATTTAACAGATGTAGCGTGACTACGCTATTCTCCCATTGTTCGGCAAACTGCCAATATAATGCTGATCCGTGTCTTTGTTTGGTTTCATCGCCGTAACGAAATAACAGAATACCTTTTTTTGAAACACTCAGAATTCTCCCTGCTAAGGTTCGAAAACCAAATTTGACCAGATAATCTAGATTGGCGGCTTCAAGTTTCTCAATCACTGAATCCTCAATCTCATCATAAATTTTATCCTGATTTACTACTGATATTACGATGGGCATCGTACCATTAGCCACCAAGTCATGAATAGAATAACACTTGGTATTACTCTTATTTCGAGAAAGAAAAGAAAATAACTTTTGATTAATGGAAGGAATAACTTTGGACAGACGAGACATGTGAGATGCTTGTTTTTTATCCCGTTGGACAGCAATACAAACCTCAACCTTGCCTTCATCGACGAGAGATTTTAATGGTTTGAACTTATACCATGGCAATGTTTCCTCTTCTACAAGAATTCCAAGCCTAATTTTTTTCATCATCATCACCTTGAATTGCACAAGAGTTTGTGGCTGGGCAGCCTTAACACGTGCTCAATTGTCCTTTGATAAAGTATCAGTCCATTAATTATATTTAAATAATAACATATATAAAAAAACTTTATATATTCAATGCTCTTGATAATGTCAGGTCGATTTTGTTGATCTAATTGGCATTGTACTTGTTGAAATCTTTGGGATGTATCAAAGACCATGAGTAAATAGTAGGTAGAGTGTCACCACTGAGTCTGGGAAACTGCAACGCCCTCACTATGTCTGTCAATTGGCAACCTTTCCAAGCATAAAACACTTATCCAACACTATCGAATGAATGCATATAAAACTATGAATACCTCATATATCAATGAGTAGCGCTATAAAAATTAGGCAAAAAAAAGCCCTGCTATCTTCCGATAACAGAGCTTCTAATGATCAAATAAACGTTATGACAAAATCATACTTCTAGCGAAAAGCGATTTGTCGAGGAAGATGCGCAAAAATAGTACCTGTTGTACATTGAGCGCATCTGACGAAAAGAAATCGCTTTGTAGCAGAAGTAAAATTACATCATGCCGCCCATTCCACCCATACCGCCCATGCCACCAGCACCGCCCATGCCAGCCATACCGTCATCACCTTGTGGCAAATCAGTAATCATGACTTCGGTCGTTAGCATTAAGCCAGCTACAGATGCTGCATTTTCTAGCGCTGAACGAGCTACTTTAGCTGGATCAAGAATACCCATCTCTAGCATATCGCCGTATTCGCTAGAAGCTGCGTTGTAACCGTAGTTACCGCTGCCACTCTTCACTTCGTTGACTACCACTGATGCTTCTTCGCCAGCGTTGGTGACGATTTGACGTAATGGGGCTTCCATTGCGCGACGTAAGATATTGATACCCGCGTTTTGGTCATCGTTATCGCCACGTAGCTCAGACAATGCATTCATTGCACGAACTAAGGCAACACCGCCGCCAGGTACAACGCCTTCTTCAACCGCGGCACGAGTCGCATGTAGCGCATCGTCAACACGATCTTTCTTCTCTTTCATTTCAGTTTCAGTCGCAGCGCCAACTTTGATAACGGCAACGCCGCCAGCAAGTTTAGCCATACGCTCTTGAAGCTTTTCTTTGTCGTAGTCAGACGTTGATTCTTCAACTTGACGTTTGATAGATTCAACACGATTTTCGATGTCAGCAGAGTTACCAGCGCCATCAACGATTACGGTATTTTCTTTACCGACAGTGACTTTTTTAGCCGTACCAAGTTGCTCAAGAGTAGCAGTCTCTAAACTTAGACCAATCTCTTCAGAGATTACTGTACCGCCAGTTAGCGTTGCAATATCTTCTAGCATTGCTTTACGACGATCGCCGAAACCTGGTGCTTTAACGGCACAAGTTTTCAAGCCACCACGCATGTTGTTGACAACCAATGTCGCCAAAGCTTCGTTTTCTACGTCTTCAGCGATGATTAGCAATGGCTTGCTCTGCTGCATCACTTGCTCAAGTAATGGCACGATTTCACGAATATTGCTGATTTTTTTATCAACCAACAAGATATATGGGTTTTCAAACTCAGCGGTTAAGCTGTCTTGCTTGTTCGCAAAGTACGGGCTGATATAACCACGGTCAAACTGCATACCTTCGACAACTTCTAAGGTATCTTCGAAGCTTGAACCTTCTTCAACGGTGATAACGCCTTGCTTACCGACTTTTTCCATCGCTTGAGCAATTAGCTCACCGATTTTGGTGTCTGAGTTGGCAGAGATAGAACCAACTTGGGCAATCGCTTTTGAATCGTCAGCTGGTGTAGCTAGCAAATGAATTTGCTCAACAGCTGCACGAACCGCTTTATCGATACCGCGTTTTAGATCCATTGGGTTCATGCCAGCGGCAACAGATTTCATGCCTTCTTGCAAGATAGATTGCGCCAATACAGTCGCAGTCGTCGTGCCATCACCAGCGACATCATTTGTGCGGCTAGCCACTTCACGGACCAATTGAGCGCCCATGTTTTCAAATTTGTTCTCAAGCTCGATTTCTTTGGCAACCGAAACACCATCTTTAGTGATGGTAGGCGCGCCAAATGATTTATCGATCACCACGTTACGACCTTTAGGACCTAAAGTTACGCGTACGGCGTTTGCTAGAACGTTTACACCGTCCATCATTTGTTTACGGGCATCAATGCCGAATTTTACGTCTTTTGCCATGTTAAATTACTCCACTATTATAAGTATGAGAATGCAATTAAATGTTTCAATGATTTTTCAATAATGTTGTCAAAATGCGCTGAGTATAAAAATACTCAAAAAGGACTAGCCTTCTAACACACCCAATACATCAGATTCTTTCATAATCAATAGTTCTTCGCCGTCAACTTTCACGGTTTGACCAGCATATTGACCGAACAAGACTTTGTCGCCAGTTTTTACATCTAACGCGCGAGTTTCGCCGTTGTCACGAATCTGACCGTTACCAGTTGCTAGCACTTCACCTTGTGACGGTTTTTCTTGAGCAGAACCAGGAAGCAAGATACCACCAGCCGTTTTTGTTTCTTCTTCTATGCGGCGGACAACGATGCGATCATGTAAAGGACGAATATTCATCAATATGTCTCCAATAATTTGGTTATTTGCAGTAAGGGTTTATTTAAATTAATGGTCTCAATACCAATATCTATAGGCGTTACTGCCTAAAACAGCATTCTAAAGATAAGCTTTGAGCTTGTATCAAAAAGTGGGGGCAAAGTGAGTTAGCTTCAAGTGTAAAGCCCAAAAATTTACAAGAATTTTGCATATCATGGATTATTTAGTTGGTAATGACGTTTATGAACAGTCATTTGATTGGATTGCACCGTATTAAAGGCCTTAGCACGATGTTAAAAGCAGCCATATGAGTGCTAAATTTCAACACTGATAAGTTACCGCATATCATTTACAACTGACCGATTAACTTACTCCTGCTTACTCAAGTTACAGTAAGTGACGCCTGATGATATCGCGCTCGATGCCAGCAACCTTGACTACACTAGCAACACCACAGGGACAGCTGGCACTCTTGAAAAGATAGCAGGACATGACCATTATAGTCCTTGAGAAAACAACAATAGTTATAAGCAATGCCATAAATAGCAATTAAGGAATGTCCATGAGTTTTTTATCAAACGATCAAAAGTCATTAACAACCGATACTAATAATACCAAACGCAGCAAGTCTAAGTTTTTAACCGCCCTAACCACTGGGGCCAGTATTGCTACGATTGGAGCGATAAGTATGACTGCACCTACCCTTGCCAGCGCAAAGAATATCGAACCTTCAAGCGCTAACTACAGCTTTACGGTTGAAGACAAATATAAAGGCACGGCTACTCGCACGCTTAACAAATCAGGTAATACTTGGAAATATAATGTCAATGCTCGGGTGGCAGGTGTCGCAAGCGCTTCGCAAAACAGCACTTTTACCATCAACGGTAATAATGTCATTCCGACTCAAGCCAGCACCACTTATAAGCTATTAGGCGTTGGTCGTACGCACAAATTAGACTTTAATCCAAGCAGTAAAAAGGTGGTGAGTAACTATAAAGGCAAATCGACGACCATGAACATGGCACAACAAGCTTTTGATGATTTAAGTTTGGAAGTGCAAATTCGCCAAGATTTATTGAACGGTAAATTCTCTGGCAACTATTACATGGCGAAAAAAGACAAAATAGAGAAAACCCCTTTCAAAAAATCTGGTAACACCAAGATTACCGTTCCAGCTGGCACATTTGATACTGTACGTGTCGACCGTATCCACGATGACAATAGTCGTTCTACCAGTTTTTGGCTCGCACCAAGCTTAGATTACCTACCAGTAAAAGTTAGCCAAATTAATGATGGCAAAAAGATGGATTTAGAATTAACCAAAGTAAATTAAGCTTTTTATTAAATAAGCAGAAATAGCATAAAAAAGCGGCGCTCTAAATAGAGCGCCGCTTTTTTTGTCTTAAACTTCGCTAAATCAATTAACGCGGCTGCTTAACGACGTTGTTCATTGAAGGAAGACGCTTTAGTAGAATAAATAACCAAATATTGATGGCCAGTAATAAAACAAAATCAAGCAGATAAACCACTATCTCTGCCCAACTGCTGCCGTAAACGCGGGTAAACAGCACCACACCACTCGCCCCCAAATAAACCAAGGTAAGCATACTGCCTATCAATAGCACATACGGCGAACGACCCCGTAGTATCGCGGGCGTCAAAATAAATGCTGGCACTAGCCATAATGCTTGCCAAGCGATACCGCCAATGACATCAGGACTACTGGGATTAAAAACATTGATAAAAATAGGTAGCCCAAGCAGTCTATAAACCAACCAAATCAGCCAAGTCACCATCAAGCGCTGACGAATGGGCGTAATTGGCTTTTTAAGCTTAGCAGCTTTGGCAGATTTTTTGGCTGGTGCGCTTATCTCACTATCGGAGCGGTTTGTGACCATTAGATATATTTACTTCCTAATTAATAGCGTTATATAAGACGTTGCATGCTATAAAAATCCGCTTAGCGTGTCCAGTTAGCTTGCGCCAATGCAGTAGCACTAATCGCCAAGCGACGACCTTGGGCGATAGCCAACTCGCGCTCATCAGCTGAGACGGGTTGGTCATGCAACGCCCCACTCACATGGCTGGCACCATAAGGCGAGCCACCACGATGAGTACGATTAAGCGCAGGCTCAGCATAAGGCACACCAACAAGGATCATGCCGTGATGCATCAACGGCAACATCATGGTCAGCAATGTCGTCTCTTGACCGCCGTGCATCGAGCCGGTCGCAGTAAATACAGCAGCAGGTTTGTTCTGTAAATTACCTGCCAGCCAAATAGTGACCGTATTGTCCCAAAAATATTTCATGGGGGCAGCCATATTACCGAAGTGCGTCGGGCTACCAAGCGCCAAACCCATACAGTCTCTTAAATCGTCCATAGTGCAATATAAGTCACCTTCATCAGGTATCGCAGGCTTGCTCGACGTGGTCTCTGGTGCAACCGTTGGTACAGTACGGATACGGGCTGTCATACCAGCATCCTCAATACCTTGAGCGATAGCATAGGCCAATGTCTTAGTCGTACCGTAATTTGAATAATAGAGCACCAAAACATAAGGGGCGGTCTGACTCATTAGCAATACTTCCTCATAAAACCATTAATGTTATTGTTGATTCTAATCATCTACAACAGCTTCTATATAGCCACATCTTAAGCATAAAGCTTTGCTTATTACATAGCTATACGCAACCTGTGACAGATAGCCTAAATGCAGGTATATATTATGCCCCAGTCATTCACTGACATGCAAACAGCCTTGGTACATCTTGTCGCTAATAACCTGTTAGATAGTTTGATGCTGTGCATTTTGACACAATTAAACCGCAGATGATAACAGCATATCTTTGTTACACTACTGTCACTCAAACACCTGCTAAATGGTCGATATGGAAAATTTATCAAAAAAAATCCCGTTTTTACATCAACGCTGGTTTCAATTCTTACGATTCTTGACTCGGCACTTTTTTGAAGACAATTGCCAGCAAAAAGCGGCATCGCTGACCTACACGACTATGTTGTCAATTGTACCCGTCCTAACCGTCCTATTGATGATCCTATCTTCTGTACCCGCACTTGCGTCCGTTAGAGCACAGATATATGAAGTGATTTATAGTAACTTGCTACCACAATCAAGCATGCAGGTCAGTGAGTATATCAATAGCTTCGCTGAAAAATCCTCAAATCTAACCATCATTGGGGCAATGGTGTTATTTTTTACGACCATTATGACGTTAACAACCATCGAGCGCGCATTTAACCAAATCTGGCGGGTAGAAAATCGCTCTGGCGGTATGAAAAGTATGCTGCGCTATTGGACCATCGTCACGTTAGGACCGTTAGTACTGGGTACGGCATTTCTTGCTTCAAGCGCGGTACAAAGTTTGAGTTTTTTAAACCGACAAATTGCTGGTTATGGCATTGACTGGTCTTTTTGGGTACAAGCTGTATCCATTGGTATCACTGTCGCAGGCTTTATTGGTATGTACTGGTTCATTCCAAAAGCACGCGTACCCGCGAAAAATGCAGCCATTGCTGGTCTCTTCGTCGCTATCGTATTCGAGCTGATGAAGCACCTGTTTGGTACAGTAATGGCAAATTTCACCAGTTATGAAGCGATTTACGGGGCTTTTGCGGCACTGCCCATCTTCTTATTATGGATATATTTGTCGTGGAATTTAATTCTATTAGGTGTTGAGATTAGCTATACCTTGACGATTTTTGAGACTGAAGAGGTCTATCCACGCCACCCTCTGCTAAGTTTGCTGGACATGTTAAATTTAGTTTATACCCATCATTTAAAAGGTGAAGCGGTAAGCGAACAAGCGCTACGTAATGTGCTAGGACGCAAAGAGCTACCAAAATGGTATACCTATATTAATTATCTGCAAGACAGCAATTTAATCACCATGACTGAAGATAATGATTATGTGCTTAAGAGAGATTTGAGCAAAATGACGTTATGGGATTTTTATCGTACGCTACCTTACCCCTTACCTATCAAAGATGAGCTAGATGAGATGGGGCCAGAGGATCAAAAACCTTGGCTTAGCTTGCTAGTCAATCGTTTTGAAAATACGGAAGCTTATGCCAAGCAACAGTTAGATCTACCGTTAAATGCTATTTTTGCCAATAGTGAGCCACGTAAAAAAGCTGATTCTAATGGAAAAGGCATCAAAGGCGGTCAATCAAATTTATTTAGAAAAACCTCGGCGACCACTGCAGCATTAGACAAGAATGAGCCGATCAAAGACACCCCACACTTTGACCCAATAGCTTATGATAAAGACAGTGATATTGAATGCGATGAGCGGGACAATGAGATTCTTATTCCTAAAGATTTGAATGACTCTCAAATTAAAACCAATGGTAATCTCTTTAATTATAAAGACGATATCATTACTGAATCAGATAACCCAAAGACGAATTAAGAAAAGCGTTAGTAACGAATGAGGCATATTGAATAATAAAAATTAGTTTTAACTAGAGGTTTTAATATAACTTATTATTATAAATCGAACAAAAGTCGTACGAGATGCTAACACAGCTGTTATATTGCCTTAAACTATTATTAGGACAATAAATTGAAAAACACAATAGCATTTCCAGTAAAAGCGCTAAGCATTTGTGTCGTATCCATTATGCTTTCTGCTTGTGGTGAAGGTGATGGCAGCACGTCATCACTTGTACCACCAACCGTTAATCTACCAGTAGAAACGCCGCCTGTTAAACCACCCGTCACTACGCCTGTTAAGCCACCGGTAACTACGCCTATTAAACCACCAGTAACGAGTATTCCTGCAACGCCACTTGTGCCAAGTACGCCTGTTAAGCCACCAGCAACAAGTATTCCTGCTACGCCAATTGGGCCAAGCACGCCTATTAAGCCGCCAGTAACGAGTATTCCTGCTACGCCAATTGGGCCAAGTACGCCTGTTAAACCACCAGTAACGAGTATTCCTGCTACGCCAATTGGGCCAAGCACGCCTATTAAACCACCAGTAACGAGTATTCCTGCTACGCCACTTGAGCCAAGTACGCCTGTTAAACCACCAGTAACGAGTATTCCTGCTACGCCAATTGAGCCAAGTACGCCTGTTAAACCACCAGTAACGAGTATTCCTGCTACGCCAATTGGGCCAGCTACGCCTATCAAATATCCAGAACCCAAAAAGGACATCGCTGATTTTTATTTATTAGGGTTTTTTGATCACGATGGTAGAGCGGGAGAAATTCGTACTATTCGTCCAGACTTGGTTGGCGATTTTCAAGCGATGATACAGTTTGGGCAGAATCATACCGTTGATCCACAAGGCAACGAAGATAAAAATATGCCGCGTCTGACGGCAGAAAAAGAGGCATTATTATTGGTGACGCCTACGCTTGAAATGGGTGACATTAATAAATTAGCGGCTGAAATTTACAAAGACGGGGTTTTATTACGAACTATCAATTTAGCCGATCCGACTCAAATCCCAGACACGGATCAGACTAACACTGATCAGCGCGCACGCGTTGCTTACAGTAAGCGTGCTTGGTCAACCAAACTCAACTGGGATGAGGTACAAGGTGGTCTCAAAATTCGCATTGTGGATGACCAAAATCGTAGCGGTGAACTGTCAGAAGATAACATAGATTTTGCCGCCCCTGGTGAGTTGGTATTGACCAATATCCGTCTAGGCATGTTAACGGATGCACCTCAATCTTGGGGTCATTATATGCTACGCGATCCAGAAAGAGCGGGTTCAGACTACTTCCAAACCATTCCAGCAGCACAAATGACCGTTGCTAGCTATGATGACATGAAGCTCGAACGAGTAATGGTCGCCAATGGCACTATTTATGATTCAGTCAGTGACTCAAATGATGCTGGCGTTTATGCTGGTGATATGCGCGAAAACACCGCGAAATCAACCTTTGGTGTTGGCATTAATTTAGCCAATTGGGGCGTCACCAGTGCTTCAATGCAAAGTCAAGAGCAACCGCAATTGACCCAGAACGTCAATGCGCATCACGCTCGCGGTAAATATAAGAATGGTGAATATAACCACGGCTTAAGCGGCGGTAATGGTATGTTGACCCTAATCGACTCTCAAGGTAATGAGTTCAGCCACGAAATCGGTCATCATTATGGCTTGGGTCATTATCCTGGTGAACAGAACGGCGATTTCTTTTGGGCCGAGCATCATGCCAATAGTGGCTGGGGCTATAATGGCGTCAGAAACAAAATGCGCAGCAACTTAGACTGGCCACGACAGGTCGAGGGTGATGGCCTCACTGGTAAACCTCTTTTCTTAGCCACCTATGGCTATGGTCGCGATGCGATGTCTGGTGGATCACAGAGTGGCGCTTATTCAAACTATACTCACTATACGGGTTATAGTACAAAAATTAAGATCCAGCCAGCATTTGATAAAGCAGTATTTGACGCTGATTCACCAACTGGCTATAAGAAATGGAATGCCGATCTCAGAAAGATGGAAGTCATCCAGCCTAAGGTATGGCAAGGTTCTAAAAACGTTTGGTACAACAGTACCGACGGTAATTACTTAAAACCACGCTTACAAGGCGTGCCAGTCTTTACCATTTTAGGCGGTTATGACCCTGTCGCGCAAAAGGGTATTATTTATCCAGAAGCACGTGGTAACTGGGGCAACGTTTTTGAGTTACCGACACCGCATAACTCGCTTGAATCAGCAAGCTGCTGGTTAAGCGTTACTTATAGTAATAACACGATTAATGATATTGCGTTGGCTCCTAATCGGATGACCAGTAACGCCAATAAGTTCCATGTTAATTTAGCGATTGCAGACAACCCGAAAAAAGTAGATTTATACTGTAAAAAGGTCAATGAGGCACAAGTACAGCTTTCAACCATTGATATTCGTCAATATAGTGATGCGATTAAACCCGCGGTTACCTTTGGTAAAGAACAGGGCTATACGGCACTAAGAAAGGTAGAATTGCCAATCTTAGAGCAGAAACTTCTTGCTCAAGCAGAAAATTCGACTATTAGTTTAGACGCCAACGGTCAGTTGTTATATGATTCTTACAAAGAGTATCGTGATGAGCTTAGCCCTTTAGCACTCCAAACATTAGAGCGTTATGAGAAGCAGCAAGAAACTCTAAATCGTCTAAACCGTTGGGTCAATGTCTATCGTACGGATTTAATCAAAAAAGAGCCTGAAGCACTTACCGAATTTCAAAAGTTTGTTGTAGATTTAGAGCTACAAGATGATAAACCTTTAGATAATGTGACTACTATCCGTAATGGCAACAACTGCCTTAAAGTTGAAACTCTAGAAGATGGTAAGTTAAATAGCTTTATTAGCGGCCCAAGTGGCTGTACTGGTGATGACTCTGAACAGTGGATTTACGATCTTAAAGGTAAAATTCACAGCAAAATGGTATTAGATCAGTGCTTAACAGAACAAGGTTCTTGGGTGGTTTTGGGTGCTTGTAGCTTGGACTCGCCAGCGCAAGTTTGGGAGATGAACGGTACTGACCAAATCAAACAAGGTGGCAAATGCTTTGATTTGCGTACTGGTAATTTAGTAGATAATCGCGGAAGCTTAATTACTTACAATTGTAGTGGTGGCTGGAATCAGAAATGGACAACGTTAACCAAAAACCCAAGCTTTATCTTAGCAACCGCTGGTAACAACCTACCATTAATCGTAGATAGTCTGCAAAAACAAGCAGTATCGACGGATGATATGCAAACGCGTTCATTAAGTATGGACAGTAAAGAAGAGCCATCAGTGCTAGCAAAATTAAGCGCTGCGATAAGCAATTGGATTGACAATCTAGTCAATTAACAAAAGAATTCATCATGCTAAAAATAAGCTCCTATGATAGGGGCTTATTTTTTTACTAAATTTTTAATCTTTGTGGCTTATATGGTAAGGTAATTTACTTTTAAGAGTTTTTATTAGCCAAACAAAATCGTAGCTTAGTAATAAAAAATGGGTCGCTTTTTAGGTCATTTGTGGAGCATATAATATTGAATAGACACCCTGAAAGTGGCTGGTTTAACTCTGCATTGCTGACAATAACGCATAGACTAAAGCAGTTTGCCCAGTTATGGTCGCTACAGACACTGACCGATATGCCTGATCGACTAAGAAACCTATGGCAGCAGCTTATCGGCTCTTATTGGTTTATCCCAACGGCTTGCGTCATCGTTGGAATATTGCTTGCGCCTTTATTGGTCACTATCGATCAACACTTTGACCGCGAAACCGTCAGAGAGATTACCTTTGCTTTTACCGGTGACGACGATGCGGCGCGCGCTATCATGACTGCCATCGCAGGTGCAGTATTAGGCGTAGCAGGCACGACCTTTTCCATTACAATCGCCGTGCTGTCGATGGCCTCTTCGCAATTTGGCCCACGGCTGTTGCGCAATTTTTTGACCGATACACCCAATCAATTTGTATTGGGGGCGTTCATTGGCACCTTTAGTTATAGTTTATTGGTGTTAAAATCCATCCATAAATATGACGTGGCTTTTGGTGTGCCACAGCTCGCAGTGACTTTTGCGATTATCATGGCAATTATATGTGCGCTGTTGCTGGTGTACTTCGTACAACATATGGTACATGCCATTCAAGCCTCACATGTGATTCAAAACGCCAGCAATGATGCGATTAATAATATTCACTATTGGTATCGTGATCATTGCGATATCCAGCATCAACGCGATATAGAACATCATGACATTGAACAGTTTCATCATTGGTCAGCGGTGCCCATCTATCCACCAAGCTCAGGTTATGTTCAACAATTTTACCTTGAGTCACTGATTACACTGACACAAGACTATGGTGGCGTGGTGCAAATGCGTATTAATCTTGGTGATTATGTCACTGACAAAAATGTCATCGGTTACTTTTACCAGCGTCCAGCAGGTCATCCAAACAATCGACAAAAAACAGCAACGCCATCTTTAGCTGTTGTACCGCGTGCCCCTGACGGACTTTTTTGGCAACGCTTTGCCGGCTGTATACGTATCGAACAACGACTGGCTCATTCTAACGATATTGCTTATAGCTTGGGACAAATGACTGAAATCGCCGTACGAGCATTGTCTCCAGGTATCAATGATCCAAAAACAGCAGTCAACTGCGTACAATCACTGACCAGTTGCTTAAGTATTATGATGCGTCGCCAGCCACCCAGCCCCTATCATTTTTATACACCAGCACAAAACGATGATTCATTGAAAGCCGAAGTTAAACAGCGACGCTTGGCTATATTAGCCATAGTTACTCATACTCCCAAAATATCTGATTTTATCAATACCTCGCTTGGCGAGATACGTCGGTATGCAGCAGCTGATTTGATGGTCTTAAAAGCGCTATGTCAGGCGATGGTCAATCTAAGTTATGCTCGCGTAAATAACGCACAGCAGCAAACCTTATTGCATGAGATAAAACTGATTGAGCGCGCAGGAGAAGAAAACCTAAGCTATCAAGAGCTGATAGATGACTTGAGCGCGATGTGCCAACAAGCCCAACAATTCATACTTAGCAACGATGCTCATCATCAGTATTTTGACTATGTTAGCGCGTTTGACACCCATATTCGCCAAGCATTACAAACGCAATCAAAATAAAAAGACAAACGATAACTAAACTAAAATCAAACCTATTTAGTGTTTGTAAGCGCTAAGCTTATGACAATTTTAAACTCACTTGAGAATTTTTTCATGGCCCCTACCAGTAGCCTAACCATACTTGAAATCAGCGCGATATTCTTATCAATCACAGCCCTATTAACTTACGTTAATCATCGCTTTATTGGTCTACCGACCACGATTGGCGTGATGGTTATCTCCATTTTATTATCTATTGGCGCCATATTTTTGGGATTTTTGGGATTTGATCAGCTGATTGATTATGAAGTAAGCTTATTAGAGCAGCTTGATTTTACCGAAGTCTTATTAGATGGCATGCTCTCTATGCTGTTATTTGCAGGGGCGCTGCACGTCAATATCAGCGATTTAAAACGTTATAAACTGCCTATTGGCATTCTTGCTTGCGTCGGTACCATCGTCTCTGCGATGCTTATCGCCACGGCGCTTTATTTTATGCTGCCGCTGCTTGGTTTCAGTTTGCCGTTTCTTTGGTGTTTGCTATTCGGTGCTCTAATATCACCGACCGATCCCATTGCCGTGATGGGTATTTTGGCATCGGCTGGCGCGCCAAAAAGTATAGAAACGGTCATCGCGGGTGAATCATTATTTAACGATGGTATCGGCGTCGTCATCTTTGTATTGCTGCTAGGGATTTTATCTAGTGGTGACATCCCAACCGCCAATTATGTGGCACATACTCTAGCGGTTGAAGCTGGTGGCGGCATTATTTTTGGCTTAGTACTTGGGGCGATTTTGTATTACATGCTGAAAAGTATCGATAGCTATCAAGAAGAAGTGTTGTTAACGCTTGCTGGTGTGATAGGTGGTTATGCACTCGCCAGCCATTGGCATTTATCAGGACCACTCGCCATGGTGATGATGGGATTAATGGTTGGGAATCGCGGACGAGCATTGGCGATGAGCGATAAAACGCGGCATTATATTGATTTATTTTGGGAATTAATCGATGAAATTCTCAATGCTATTTTATTCGTACTCATCGGTTTAGAAGTAGTGATGATTGCTTATTCGGGTAATTTATTTATCGCCGCTGGCTTGACGATTGTCATTGCCCTACTTGCGCGTTTTATCGTTGTAGGTATGACGACCAAAACCTTTCATCGTCAGCTTGATTTACCGACTGGTGCATGGAAAGTGCTGACATGGGGCGGATTACGTGGTGGTATTTCGGTTGCCTTAGTGTTGCAGCTGCCGCTGGGAACCGAACGCGATATCTTATTGGCTCTCACTTATGCAGTGGTGATATTCTCTATCTTGGTGCAAGGTTTGAGTATTGGCAAAGTCGCCAAAAGCATTCGCACTGATAAAAGTACAGCAAAGCCATAATTTATAACCAGTTTTAAGCCAATCGTTTTAGCAAAAGAAGGCCAGCATAAGAGAGTATCTTACGCTGGCTTTTTCATACACATTCAGTTTTTTTGATAGCCGCTATATACGCCTTTTTTATATCAATCCTTTACGCTTCATATTACGATAGACCACAACCACAATAAGAAGGTTCGAGACTAATATTCCAAGCTTAAACCAATCAAATGGGCTAACGATTAGATAGTAAAGCTCAATAGGAATAAACACCCCATAACCCAGCACACCAAACCAATACGCCCATGTTTTATCTTGCCATAAGCCATAAGCCTCAAGAAAACGTAGGCTAGCGTAAGCAAAGATTAATAACAAAAATAATGACCAGTTTTTACTTGCCTGCTGGGCAATCCGTACTGCACTGTCAACTTGCGGTGCCAGTAGCTGTCCAAAAGTCTGTTGCCAAGAATCTGTCGCCGTCGTCAGCCAATGCTCAAGGTCAGTATGCCATGACCATAAAGCCCCCGCCCCTAATAACGCACCGACGCCTTTGACCACCTCATAGATTGCTACCGCTTTGATAGATTCACTAGCAGTACTGTGCGACTTGATGGTTTGGTTGTGCAAGTGATGATCGTTATCCTTCGAGGATGGTTGCAGACTATCATCCTGCCTAGGCAAATTAGCCAAAGAAAGTCTCCACAACGCGGCCTTGCAACTGCTGATTAAAGAATGGGGTGTTTTTACCATTGGACAGCATGGATTGGGCGGTCACTTGCCACTCTAACTTAGGATCCACCAGTACTGCGCCGCCGATTTTTTCATATTGCTCACTAATACCAGCGATTTTCGCCGGATTGAGACAGATTTTATCGACAAGTTGCTCTAAGGTTAACACCTCATCATTTACTAGCTGACAAGCCAGCGCCATAAAGGTATCAAAATTTGAGATGCCTGGTGTACTCTCAGCAAATGGGGCTTTTTTGGCGGTACTGTTCAAGGGTTCATGATGGCTACATATCGCATCAATGGTGCCATCTTTTAGACCACGGCGGATGGCTTGCTGATCGGTATTACTACGCAGGGGTGGTAATACATAGGCTTGAGCATTAAAACCCTCTAAATTATCATCGGTCAAATACAACTGATGCATCGCCACATCACAAGTCACGGGCAGACCTTTATCTTTTGCCCAGCGCATCAATTCGATTGAAGATTTACAGGATAATTGACTAAAGTGAGCAGCGATGCCTGTTTCTTCAACCATCAGCAACTGCGTTGACAAGGCAACCGTTTCAGCGATCCAAGGAATCCCTTGCAAGCCGTGATATGACGCGATATAACCTTCATGCGCCACGCCATCACCAGATAGACTTGGCTCATCAGGATAAAAAAATACTTTCATATTAAAAGTCGCGGCGTATTCCAGTGTACGCAGTAATACTAAATCATTGCGAAAAGGGCGGCGCGCATTAGAAACAGCTATACAACCGCCTTTTTTAAGCCCAGCGATATTTGATGGACACTCGCCTTCTAAACCAGCAGTCAATGCACCCAAAATATGCAAATATATGCCGCCATCACCAAGCGCGCGCTCACGTAAGCCTTTTAATAATGAACCGTTCTCTAAGATAGGATTGGTATCAGGCGGAATGACCACATGCAAAAAACCATTGGCACGGGCTGCTCGCCCTTCTGACTCTAACGTACCATGTTGTTGTTGACCTGGTTCACGTAGGCGGGCGCACAAATCAACTAAAGGCGGCAGTAGCCACATTTCACGCCCAGCTTCAAGTGAAGCCAACTTATCTGTCGCAGCACTTGATAGTGAGTCTTTAAATGATTGAGGAAGATGGTTAATTATCGGTGCATCCGTATTTAACATAGTTGTCATGAGCGTTATTACCGTATCAATAAAATGGGATAAATAAATATAAAACAGCGAGGCAAAGGATTATTTACTCGCAGCTTGGTGAGCGCGCTGACCTTCCATAGCTAACGACAGTACTGCCATACGAATAGCGATGCCGTTATTCACCTGTTTTAAAATCACTGACTGGTCGCCATCAGCAACGCTTGATGCAATCTCAACACCGCGGTTCATCGGCCCTGGATGCATGACCAACGCATCGGGCTTAGCCAACGCCATGCGCTCTGGTGTAATACCGTAGTGTTTATAATATTCACTCGATGATGCCAGCAGCGGCGAGCCGATACGTTCGTTTTGTATTCTTAATCCCATAATGACATCACAGTCCGTGACACAGTCATTCATATCTTCATAGACTCGTACCCCAAAACGCTCAATACCTTTCGGTAATAAAGTACGCGGCGCACAGACGCGGATGTCTTTTACACCCAAGGTTTGTAGTGCACTGATATCTGAGCGCGCCACTCGCGAATGCTTGATATCGCCAACGATAGCCACTGACAATTCCTCAAATGGGCGCGGTGCTTCACGATGAATGGTGAGCATGTCGAGCATCCCTTGCGTTGGATGCGCATGCCAGCCATCACCGCCATTGATAATGGCAATATCAGGTGTCACCTCTGTTGCCATAAAATGGGCAGCACCTGATGCTGAATGCCGTACCACAAAGATATCTGCCGTCATGGCTTGTAGATTCCACAGCGTATCGCGCAAGCTTTCACCTTTTTTGGTACTAGAGCGCTCGATATCGATATTGAGCACATTGGCACCTAAACGCTTTTCGGCTACTTCAAAGGTCGTACGGGTACGCGTTGACGGTTCAAAAAACAAATTCATCACCGTATAGCCTTCGAGCTCAGGACGGTTAATGAGCTGTCCGTTATCATCAAAAAACGTCTCTGCTTTGGCAATAATCGCCTGTAACTGCGCTTTATTAAGACCTTCTACCCCCAAAAAATGGCGAATGCTACCATCAGCATTCAGCTGCGGACGACTCAACGACGCATCAAGTTTCTCATGAATGGTATCAGGATCAAATTTAGCATAATCCGTTGGCGAGACTGTTTGAGTTGAGCGGCTATCGATAGAATTTGGCATAATGGCAGGTCTTTATTGTTGGTTTATATGATTTAATAATCATTATTTATGCGTTTTTTGGCGATTTATAGTCGACGATAAGCACAGAGACAAGGACATTTTGGCACTTATTTGCTACAATTTACCCCAGTGGCAGTGAGAGACATAGCGCCGTAAAAAACAGCCATTGTTATACTCTTGGGCAGTAGCCATAGACCTGTCAAAACCATCATCAAAAATCCGCTTAGCCAAACGATAAATAAATAATAATAGTGATAGTGTAGCTGATTTTGTGGTCAGGACAAAGATGCCGTGCGAGGTATTTAAAAATTTGCCAGATTTAGGTCTGTAACGTGCGACCCAACCGATTTTCCAACCCCTTATTTAATCCTTAGTTTCAGTAGCCTTTATTTTAACAGCATTTATTAGGAAGCCTTATGACAACCCTTACAGACTATCTCAATGATTATTCACCCAATCCTGCACTGAGTGACGTTATTACGACTGTCACTGACGTGGGTAAAACCATCTCACAATTATTGAGAAAAGGGGCGCTAGCCGACATTCTAGGCGAAGCTGGCAACCAAAACGTCCAAGGTGAAGAGCAAAAGAAACTGGACGTACTGGCCAATGACTTATTATTAGATGCTTTGGCGAAAAATACCCATTGTGCAGGCGTTGCTTCAGAAGAGCTTGACGATGCTACCCCTGCTAATGCAGATGGCAGTTTGTTGGTATTGTTCGATCCGCTTGATGGTTCATCAAACATCGATATTAATATGGCCGTTGGCACTATCTTTTCTATTTTACCGTACCAGCGCCAAGGTCAAATCAGTGAAAATAGCGACTTCTTGCAAGCTGGTAATCAACAGCTAGCAGCCGGTTATTTGCTTTATGGCACCTCTACCGTACTAGCGCTAACTATCGCCGATCATGTCGTGATGTTTAGCCTAGATCCTGACACTAACGATTATGTATTAATAGAAGAAAACGTGCAAATCGATGCCGATACCAGCGAATACGCCATCAATGCTTCAAACTACCGCTACTGGCGCGCACCCATGCAGCAGTATATCGATGAGTTAATTGCTGGCGAAACGGGTGTCCGTGGTCGCGATTTTAATACGCGCTGGGTGGCCGCCATGGTCGGTGATGTGCATCGTATTTTATGTCGCGGTGGTCTCTTCACTTATCCGTTCGATACCAAATACGCCAATAAAGCGGGCAAATTACGCTTGATGTATGAAGCCAATCCAATGAGCTTATTAATTGAGCGTGCGGGTGGCGCTGCTACTGATGCAGTCAATCGCATTTTAGACATAGAGCCAACCGATATTCACCAACGCGTTCCCGTGGTACTAGGCAGTAAAAATGAAGTCGATTATGTTAAAAATCTGCATATAAATTACGCTGATAAATAAGCACTTTAACGTTACTTTGATAATAATCAGTATAAAGCCAGAGCATTTGTAATACTTTATACTGATTGTTTAATTTTTCTATATTTTTTTCTAAGCGATCTACTATGGTAGCAAATCCCACCGAGCTTATTACCTCAGATAAAAATACGACCGTTAAACTTGTCAAATCCTTGTTAACGCAAGCGCGGCAGCGGAAGAAGCAAGGGCAAACGGTGATTGAGGGCGTCCATCTCATCGATGCAGCGCTACGTAGCGACTACCCGTTTGCTCAAATCCTACTCGCAGAGTCTGCGCACAACCATCCTGAGGTTCAGCAAATTTTGACGCGCTTGCCTACTTATACGCCTATTTTAACGTTATCACATTCGCTGTATGAGAGCATTCGTAGCTTAGGTACTGGTATCGATATCATGGCAATCATTAAAGTACCAACGCCTCGTTTATCGATGATTAATGATGACTGCTTAATTTTAAATGATGTGCAAGACAGCGGCAATGTGGGCACCCTATTACGCACCGCAGCAGCAGTTGGCATCAAGAACATACTCTGTACCAGCGCTACGGCACAAGCGTGGTCCCCTAAGACATTACGAGCAGGTATGGGCGCTCAGTTTGCTCTGACTATTTATGAAGGTCTAAGTGCGCAAGATATTTTAGACCATGTACAAACACCGCTATTTGCGACCAGCTCACATACTGATACAGTCATTTATCAACATGACTTAAAAAAACCTATTGCTTGGATTATGGGTCATGAAGGACAAGGCGTTTGTGATGAGCTGATGCAGTGTGCTACCCCTATCGCTCTACCACAGCCCAATGGTCAAGAAAGTCTGAATGTCGCCATTGCAGGCTCATTATGCTTATATGAGACGCTGCGTCAAAGAAATTATAACTAATGTTGTTTGACTGAATCAAAAACATACCTCTCAAATACGAAAAACCCGCTATAAATAATAGCGGGTTTTTATACTTAACTAATCACTAAATAACGATTAAACCTTGCTAGTAAGCTCAGGCAATGCTGTAAATAAATCAGCTTCTAAGAAGTAATCAGCAACGCTAGCGATAGGTGCTTCTGGGTCATTGTTGATAGCAACAATAACTTTAGAATCTTTCATACCCGCTAAATGCTGAATCGCGCCTGAAATGCCTGCTGCGATATATAAGTCTGGTGCAACGATTTTACCCGTTTGACCGACCTGCATATCGTTTGGTACGTAACCTGCGTCAACAGCGGCACGTGATGCACCAACGGCAGCGCCAAGTTTATCAGCCAATGGTTCGATATATTTGGTGAAGTTCTCGCCATTTGCTAAGGCACGACCACCAGAAACCACAATGCCTGCTGAAGTCAATTCAGGACGGTCAGATTTCGCCATCTCTTCATTAACGAAGCTTGCTTTGCCAGTTTCTTGCACGTTGTCGATTGTCTCAACAGTAGCTGATCCACCTTCACTTGCTACTGGGTCAAAAGCTGTGGTACGTACTGTCATAACAACTTTATCTTCTGATGTTTTGACAGTTGCTGTGGCGTTACCAGCATAGATAGGACGCTCAAACGTTTGCGCATCTACGACGGCAGATATTTCTGATAGCATGCTTACGTCAAGTAAAGCGGCAACGCGTGGCATAAAGTTCTTACCAGTAGTGGTAGCAGGTGCAAGGATATGGCTGTAATCACCAGCGATATCAGCAACCAATAGCGCGACGTTACCCGCTAATTGATGCTCATAGGCAGCATTGTCTGCTAATAATACTTTAGTCACGCCTTCTGCTTTAGCTGCTTGGTCAGCGACAGCTTGAGCACCACTACCTGCAACCAACACATGGATATCATCACCCATTTGCTTAGCAGCAGCGATGGTATTCAAAGTTGCCTTTTTCAGACTGGCATTGTCATGTTCTGCATATACCAAAATTGCCATGATTTTAATCCTTTTTTATTCGTATCATCTATTCATGCGGTTGTTTGTGTACAAAGCTGTTTGAGCAACTATTATTTTATATAAAATAAACCAGTTAAATCTATAGCCTTGTACAGGATATGCCGTAGCGAAGTATCCAATCATTGAAACATTAAATGACTTTTGCTTCGTTTCTTAGCTTATCGACCAACTCATCCACTGAACCCACTTTGATGCCAGCTTTACGTTCAGCAGGTGGCACAACTTTAATGATCTCTTGCTTAGAGGCCATATCAACACCAAAATCAGCAGGCGTTTTTTCGTCAAGTGGCTTTTTCTTCGCTTTCATGATGTTAGGCAATTTAGCATAACGAGGCTCATTCAAACGTAAATCAGTGGTAATAACCGCTGGTAGCTCAAGTGCTAGCGTCTGTAAACCACCGTCGATTTCACGAGTCACGTTTACTTTATCGCCTTCAACCTTCACTTCTGATGCAAACGTACCCTGACCGATACCCATCAATGCCGCTAGCATCTGACCAGTCTGGTTGTTATCATCATCAATGGCTTGCTTACCCAATAAGATAATATCAGTACCTTCACTCTCGGCGATGTTTTTGAGGATCTTAGCAATTTGTAATGGATACGGCTTTTCGTCAGTCAACACTAAAACACCACGATCAGCGCCCAATGCTAACGCTGCACGAATTTGCTCTTGTGATTCTTTTGGACCGATTGAAGCAACAATGATTTCATCAATCACACCCGCTTCTTTTAGACGAACCGCTTCTTCTACTGCAATCTCATCAAAAGGGTTGATTGACATCTTAGTGTTTGATAAATCAACGCCAGAGTTGTCAGCTTTTACACGAACTTTTACGTTGTAATCAATGACACGCTTGACCGCTACTAATGCTTTCATACGTTCCTCGTTTATTAATGTTATGAATTAAAAATTGTCAGTTAAGAACCAAAGGTTCATTTTTTTAAACTGTCGTTCAAAATACTACTTAGGGTTATTACTGCGTCAACAGATAGTAGTTAATTAAGCGAGAAGAAACAATACCGAAAATGGTATTAGTATCACACTACTCATTGATAAAATCTGCTAAAGCTAAGCCAACCGTTATTATCAGACCCCTGTATCTTGCGTGACCACAGGCATAAGGTCAAGACAACGCCGTGAATAATGCGTCATAAATTTGTCACCATTCTATAATAAATAGTTTATAAGTGCACAATTTTACAGTCTCCTTTGACTTACACTCTCAATATTTCACCTATTTTTAGCACTGTCAACACGATAGTTACTTAATGGATTGTTGTGATCTATGTCATTGGTACCCATCGAGCACAACAATCAAAAACTCAAAATCTACAATTTGCTATTTTTACTAGAACCAATCAGCAACTCACTGTCGCGTATATCATCGAATAATGACCAGTCAGGCGTAACTGCATTGTTTTTGATGACACTCATATCCCCTGTGGTTTCCATAATGACAGCAAATACTTCCGTTTTAGACTTGATCCCATTCTTGCGTAGAACCTGTTGAACATCACTGGTACTAAGATTGGCCTCTTTTAGGTTTCCACTAAAATACTCGCCATGCGCCATTAATATAATGGCTCGATTGTCTATCAGAGATTTTAACGGTTTGAATTTACGCCTAATAAATGAGATAACCCCTTGAATCACAAACAATACTGCGACAGCAAACAGCCCTTGCATTAATGACGGTGTGTCTGATAGCACCGTTGAAGCGAGTATACTGCCAATACCGACAGTCATCGCAAAATCATGGCTTGAGAGCTTGGAGAAACTTCGCAACCCCATCAATCTTGTAAACAACATTAACCCTAAATAAAAACCGATTGCAGATAGAGAAATACCCAGCACTTGCTGCCAATCGATTGAAAACCATGCCTCCCACTTCATAAAACAACCTTATTTTGTTAGATCTTTTTTGAGTCAGTGCTGATGACTGACAGCTAATATCAGTATGCTTTTGATGATTTTACGTTTATAGCGAGAAAAATGGCATAAAAAAAGCAACCTGATAAGAGGTTGCTTTTTTTTAGAGTTGAAACAGTATTTTTATTGTTTTAACAAACAAAGGCATCAATGCATATTGATAATCTTAACTGTCATCAAGCTTACCGACTAATCAGCTTACCAGATGTCAAATGAGATTAGATAGCTTCGATTTGCTCGGCTTGTGGGCCTTTTTTGCCATCACCTAAGATGAAAGACACTTTTTGGCCTTCGGCTAGAGTTTTGAAACCACCACCTTGGATAGCGCTGTAGTGAGCGAATACGTCTTGTCCGCCATTGTCTTGAGCGATAAAACCAAAACCTTTAGCTTCATTAAACCACTTTACAGTGCCTTCAACTTTATCTGACATAAATTTTCCTAACTCTTTAACTGTTGGCGAGACGTATGTCGTCACCGATTAATTGATATATACCCAAACTATTTTCTGCTAAATGCAACAGTCAATACGATCAAAATATCGTTAGATAGCTTGAAATTACGACCTAAAATCTTTTGAGTACAGGCTGATTATAGCAGCTTTTTATAATCGCAACAGGTTAAATTGATGATTTTTGTAAATAACGATAATCCGTTTTGAAAAGTCACAACAGCCAATAAAATACTATCTAATACATTGATAAGAAAGATATTTTATATCATTTACTATCTACCATTCTAACTTAAAGGTGTCATTTAAGTTGATGACAGCATTATCTCAAATAATAAATAGGTGATAAGTCAGCATATGCTTCATTGAGATATCGGTAACCACGGTGAACTTAATACTAACAAACAAAGCGCAAAAAATATCAGCGAAAATGACTGACTATAGGCGATATATTTAGCAGGTATCACCAAGTCTTTAGGAGAATCAGGAATACCTTTACGTTTTAGTAAACGCGTCCCGTATATCCATCCAAAGGTAGTATAGATGCCATAAGCAGCAGGTACCGTAATGGCTAGTGGCGTCAAATCAATCACATATAATATGACAACGGAAATAAAGAACCACAAAGTATCCAAGAGTGAGCTGATTTGAAAAAACTTAGACTTAGGCAATTTGCCATCGGTTTTTTTGAGCATCTCCCCTTCTATCCATATTAAAACAGCTACCACAGCGCTAAGAGTAATATATACGAATTGCGGCGTTAGCCAGTCTGGATAAGATATTTGCACAACACACAACCTATAATATATAAAAAATAAGAACGCGCAACTCAATCGTTTTGATAATTAACCAGTAATTGGTTGCACTAAGAATATTCAAAAAAATCAATGAAGGCTAGATATATGAGGCATCGATTGGTCGTTTTCAACCAACACCAAAGCGATTGTGGTTAAAATTTCATTAAAGTAGTGCAAACTAAAAAAGCCCACACTATTAAGTAATAGCATGAGCTCTTAGTTCTATATCAGCGATTAATTTCTTAATAGCCTAATACTGAATTAGTTTTTTTCTTTATCGATGATTTTGTTACCACCGATCCAAGGCATCATGCCACGTAGCTTAGCGCCAGTGATTTCGATTTGATGCTCTGCATTGTTACGACGACGAGCCGTCATTGATGGATAGTTGGTAGCGCCTTCAGAGATAAACATCTTCGCGTATTCACCAGACTGAATGCGTTTTAGGGCATTACGCATGGCTTCACGTGATTGCTCATTGATGACTTCAGGACCAGTTACGTATTCGCCGTATTCAGCGTTGTTACTGATTGAGTAGTTCATGTCAGCGATACCGCCTTCATACATGAGGTCTACGATAAGCTTAAGCTCATGCAAGCACTCAAAGTAAGCCATTTCTGGGGCATAGCCAGCTTCGGTTAGGGTTTCAAAGCCCATTTTAACCAGCTCTACTGCACCGCCGCAAAGTACCGCTTGCTCACCAAATAGGTCAGTTTCAGTTTCATCTTTGAACGTGGTTTCGATAATACCTGAACGACCACCACCAACGCCAGCAGCATAAGACAAGGCTAATTGTTTGGCTTGACCTGAGGCATCTTGGTAGATAGCGATCAAATCTGGAATACCGCCGCCTTTTGCAAACTCTGAACGTACCGTATGACCTGGTGCTTTTGGTGCAACCATAATGACATCAAGATCACCACGTGGTACGACTTGGTTATAATGAATCGCAAAACCATGAGCAAACGCTAGGGTTGCACCTTCTTTGATGTTTGGTTCGATTACATCATTATATAGCTCTTTTTGAAACTCATCAGGCGTCAAAATCATGATGACATCAGCAGCTTTTACCGCTTCTTCTACTTCAGCTACTTTTAGACCTGCGTTTTCTGCTTTTTTCCATGAGCCAGAGTTAGCACGTAGACCAACGGTCACATCAACATCTGAATCTTGTAAGTTAAGCGCGTGTGCATGGCCTTGTGAACCATAACCAATAATGGCAACTTTTTTGCCTTGGATGATTGATAGATCACAATCTTTATCATAATAAACGTTCATAAACAGAGTCCTTTTCCTAAATCATGGCTTGCCATGGATAAATAAACACTTAAATTATAATCACCTTATCGAAGTGATGGGTGAGATAAGCGCTATGTTAATGTTTGAATAAATAATTTGACCTACAATAGGTACGGTGGGTACCCATTATAAACTGAGCGTTTTTTCGCCGCGTGCAATACCAATCACACCCGAACGCACCACTTCCATAATACGTTCACGACCAATCACATCAATAAAGCCGTCAAGTTTGGCTTTGTCACCGACGATTTGAATGGTATATAGATTGGCGTTCACATCAACGATTTGTGCACGGAAAATATCGGCACTGCGTTTAATCTCTTCACGTACGCCACCCGTCGCCCGTACTTTTATGAGCATCAACTCGCGCTCGACGTGTACGGTATCTGATAGATTAAGCACTTTAACCACTTCAATCAATTTATGCAATTGCTTGGTGATTTGTTCTATTTTTTCAGGTGACGTAATAGTGGTCAATGTTAAGCGAGAAATACTCGAGTCGTCTGTTGGCGCAACGTTCAAAGTTTCGATGTTGTAGCCACGTTGAGAGAACAAACCGACCACTCGCGACAACGAACCCGCTTCGTTTTCCATCAATACCGAAATCAGATGTTGTTGTTGCATTAGGTACGCTCCCCTTTTGTTAACCACATATCACGCATCGCTTGCCCAGCAATTTGCATCGGATATACATGCTCGTTACGATCGACATAAACGTCAATAAATACCAATCTATCTGTTATTGCCATGGCTTCCGCCAACTGTGCTTCCATGGTCGAAGGATCAGTAATCTTGATACCGACGTGACCATAGCTTTCAGCGAGTTTGACAAAGTCTGGTAGTGAATTCATATAAGAATGGGCATGACGACCTTCATACAGCATATCTTGCCACTGCTTCACCATGCCTAATTGGGCATTATTTAGGTTTAGGATTTTAACTGGCAAATTATATTGTAAGCAGGTTGAGAGCTCTTGAATATTCATCTGAATAGAGCCTTCACCCGTGATACAAACCACGTCACGCTCAGGGTTAGCAAGTTTGGCTGCCATCGCATACGGCAAGCCAACGCCCATCGTCCCTAAACCACCTGAATTTAGCCATTGGCGCGGCTCATTATAGGTATAATAAAGCGCTGCAAACATCTGATGCTGACCAACGTCACTGGTGATAATAGCGTTACTATTCGTCACTTTATCTAAAGCTTGAACGACCGCTTGAGGCTTAATGCCATTATCAGTGCTGGTGTCATAACGCAGGCCATGACGCTTACGCCACTCATTAATCTGTGACCACCAATCCAACAATGCTGGTTGATCTAACTCTTTATCTTCACCGATAATCTCTAGTATATCGGTCAGGACAGATTTGACATCACCCACGATCGGAATATGCGCATTAATCGTTTTCGAGATGGACGTAGGATCAATATCAATATGAATAATCGTCGCATTCGGACAGAATTTTTTGACATTATTAGTGACACGGTCATCAAAACGTGCGCCAACTGCCAAGATGACGTCGGCATGATGCATAGTCATATTGGCTTCATACGTGCCATGCATACCGAGCATACCTAAGAACTGACTATCAGAACCAGGGAACGCACCCAAGCCCATTAAGGTATTGGTTACTGGTAAGTTTAAACGGTGCGCAAGATTAGTAAGCTCTTTATGCGCATTACCTAAAACAACACCGCCACCAGAGTAAATAATCGGACGCTTTGCAGCAAGCAGCGTTTCAACCGCTTTTTTAATCTGACCACTATGGCCTTTTAATGACGGCTGATACGAACGTATAAACACTTCTTCTGGATAAGCGTAAGCAAACTTTTCACTTGGCGCGGTCATATCTTTTGGTACATCAATCACTACAGGACCTGGGCGTCCAGACTGAGCAATATAAAAGGCTTTTTTGACAATCATTGGGATTTCGCTAGCGTGGCGCACTTGAAAGCTATGCTTCACGATAGGACGTGATACACCGACCATATCTGTTTCTTGGAAGGCATCTTCTCCAATTAGGCTGCTAGGTACCTGACCTGCGATAACCACCATCGGCACAGAATCCATAAACGCTGTTGCGATAGCCGTTACGGTATTAGTAGCACCCGGACCTGACGTCGCTAAGACCACCCCTGTCTGCCCTGTGACTCGCGAATAAGCATCTGCCATGTGACCGGCTGCTTGCTCATGACGTACTAAAATATGCTCGATATTTTCTTGTTGAAACAAAGCATCATAGATATGAAGAACCGCACCACCTGGATAGCCAAAAATATATTTGACGCCCTCATCAGTCAGTGATTGCACCAACATCTCAGCACCAGATAGCATTATAGGTTGCTCATTACCCTCAGCGAGGCGTTGTTGCTTTTCTTCAAAATTTTTGGCGGCATTCCCCGTTTGGGTATGTCCCGTCATATTCGGACTTTGCGTGGTTTGCGTCACTGTCATCACCTTTTTTTTGTCAAGAATTGGCGTTCATTTATAAGAGAAAACCACGCTATTTACACAAGATGGTTCGTCTTATAGAAATGGCTGCAAATCCTTATCCATATCAAGAATGTGTGCCCACTATCTCTAAGTAACGCTGTTTTATAAGACAGCAGGCTACTCAAACACAGCAATATATGTAGGGTCAGTTTTATGGCAGGAGTCTATCGATGTACAGTGACAAGATGCGCGTGCATCTATAAAAGAAGCTTATTATTGATAAATAGCAGATAGCATTTACAACAGATTGATTTATACAGAGGCATTGATATTCACAATTTAAATCACTCTCACAGCCAATACTAATTTGTAAAATGGTTAGATTTTACGATAGGCTTATTAAAAAGATTTAATTGCTGAATATTTTTCCATGTTTAATACAACCGCTAGAGTCACGCTTAGCGCATTTCAAATAATAAGTTTATCTTAGTCATTGTAGACAGATAAGTCCGGAGACAATACATAAAGTCATCGATAACAATCGTTATGATTACTATCTTTGCAATATCATTGTCACAAAGAAACGAAAACTGCGTAAGCCACTGATAAGTAACCTATCGTCCTCATTTTCAAGTGCCACGGCAATATCATAAAAGCCGCTCACTGACCAATCAACTGCTATTATATTCGATGGTTTGTGAGCTATTGTCAAGAAAAACTTCTAAAGCCCATCCCTAACTATTAGTTATTAAATAATATACATTCATAAGGATTATTTGTTAGAATCGAAAGCCGGTACATTTTTAGTACCATTCCAACACTTAAATGTTATATTGACACATATATACACATCTGTTTTTTACCCCTTGAGAGGATTGCTACTATGGCATATGCGTCTAAAATAAATACTGCTACCAAACTGCTTATGAGTACTGCGTATGTGCTAATGCTGTCGATGAATGCCAGTCATGCTATTCAAGTTTACAAATCTGTTGGTGCACATGGTGAAGTCAAATACAGCCAACATGCGCCGCAAAATGGTAAAAACATTGAGCTGATTGAATTTCGTAGTGATGGCAGACAAAGCAATGCAGGACAATTGGCTGGCAAAACAGATGCCAATCAAAGTACTAATACTCAAAGCGTAGAAGAGCAAAGAGTTGCAGCGCTTGAAGCACGGATTAAAGAACAAGAAGCACAAGCCAATGCACAGCGTTGCCAGTCACTCCGCAATAATTTGACCAACTTGAATGTCGGCGGACGTATTTATGAGATGGATGCAAATGGCAAGCGTCAATATTTAGATGGTCGTGAAATTGAGCTCAAACGTGAACGCGTACAGCAGGCAATTGATCAGTATTGTGGCAACTCAACTACCTAGGCTTAATGCTAATTATAGACGTTAATCAATAGCTGCATCACATGACGAATGGCTGCTGGCATATCCTGAGCTTGTAGTCCTCGTTGTCCAACCAATAACGTATTATTACTTTGATTGACCAGCGTATCCCCTGCTAATCCATGTATAACAACCGCCTGATGCAAGCTTTGCATTCCTGACGATAAATCTTGTTGTGCTAGCAGACCAGCAATGACACCGGATAACACATCACCCATGCCAGCCGTCGCCATACCCGCATTACCGGCAGCACAAACATAAACGTGGTGCTCATCTAAGCCCTGCTCTAATATCAAAGAACCTGCGCCTTTTAGCACCCATTCACCACCATAAGTTGTAGCGCACTGTTTTATCGCTTGTAGTCTATCGCTTTCCACTTCACTGATTCTCTTATTCAGTAATCTAGCAGTTTCGCCACTGTGCGGTGTCAAACAAACTTGATGATTAACGCTATATTCTCGCAGCTGACTGACCAATTCATGATGCTCTAATTGCAATGATGCCAAATGATAAAGTCCATCAGCATCAATCACTATTGCCTTTTTAGCTGTCATCGCAGTTTGTAGATACTTTATAAACAACACTTTTGCTTTTTCATCACGACCAAGCCCCATACCAATCGCAATCACAGTGGCTGACTTGATTAACTCCTGCACTCCATCCACATCATGCAAATTGATCGTCATTGCATCTGGTAGTGAAGTTAATAGGGCGCTATGAAAAGCCTCATGGCAAGCAACCGTAATTTTACCCGCTCCTGCCGCCATCGAACTCGAAGCAGACAATATCGCAGCGCCGCCCATACCTTGTGAGCCATCGATACGATTACCGCCAATAATCAGTACATGACCATAGCTCCCTTTGTAGCTATTTTGACGGCGAGGACTTAGACCATATGCAGTAGTAATTAGTGTTGCTACTGGCATGAAACTTTTGTCATTTATTGGGTAAGGCATCAGCGGTATATCAATTACCTTGCCGCTACAATCCATACCATCTTTGGTATGCAAACCGAATTTCCGTGCAATTAAACATAGCGTTATATCAGCCTGTATAGCCACCTGCTCAAACACTTCGCCAGTCGAAGCCACCAAACCACTTGGAATATCAACCGCAATGGCCAAGGTACTATTTCGTTCAGATAACTTATTAAAAGTGCTAATGGCTGTTTTATAAATACCTGTAGGTGCACGATCCAGACCAATACCAAACAGTGCATCAATATAGACATCGGCTTGCAGATTACCATCTACTCCTTCTTCTAGCTCACAAGCACTATTTTCAAAGCGTTGATAAGGGCAATTAGCCAATAGCGCCTCTTTTAGGACTTTTTGTGCATCGGAGAATGCTGTTGTGTTACTGATATCAAAATCATCACTCTCAAAACCCACTGTTACCACTTGTACCTGCCAACCCATTTTCTGTAAATAATGAGCAATGAGCCAACCGTCGCCACCATTATTACCCTTTCCAACCCAAATGCTCACTCGATGCTGGCGCATATGACGACGAGGCACATAAGTAGTGGCTGATGGATATATGTTTAATTGTTTTTGTTCATATAATTGTTCTATATGTTGCGCCATTTGCCAGGCTGCTTGTTTCATCAACCCAAAACTATCATGCCCCTCTACAAACCATGCTTGCTCCATCGCATAGAGTTGTCCACTGCTATATAACGGGATAGGTTTTGTACTTTTTATAGGTGATAAATTGATCTGATTTTTCATAACTAATCCTTAAGTATTTTTTGCTGATTTTTTATTTTATTGGCATATGATTACTATCATTTAGCATCAGCTTAGCAAACGCTTACATCAACGTATGTATCAATATGAATGTGAAATTATTTGCTTTTATACTTGCGCTCTTGGCTCACTGGCTTATTATATCGGTATTCACTCTATCACCTACTGTCACACATGAATAATCTTCCTAAAGCAAACTTGCCTATCTCTTCAACCCAGCAGAAATCAGCTAAGCAAATCTCTTCTGAACCTAAGCCTGCGTCCGAAAAAAAGATTAATGTGAATAATAGCCCAACATTTACCACCACAGCAGATGTCAAACAATGGATTAAAGACCAAGCACAGGCTTTAGGGTTTGCCGACTGCGGGTTTTTATCGGTGCATCACCCTTTATTTGCTAAGCAGATTGTACAATTGCAACAATGGCTCGAAAAAGGCTATGAGGGGCAACTGCAGTTTATGCATAACAATCATGAACTGCGGGCAAATCCTGACCAACTGGTAGAAGGGGCAAAAACCATCATCAGTGTTCGTATGGATTACCTGACTCAAGCACCAACCCCACGTACGATCACTGACAATGACTACCCCAATCAAGGCATCATCGCTCGTTATGCCAGAGGACGCGACTATCATAAAACGATGCGCAGTCGTTTGAAACAATTGGCACTAAAGATAGAAGCCATGCTTCCTGAGTGGCAACACCTCAATATAGGTTCAGAGCAAGATTTTATTTTTAGGCCTTTTAGTGACTCTGCGCCTATTTTCGAGCGACCCATTGCCGATGCTGCTGGTCTTGGCTGGACAGGAAAGCACACCTTATTAATCAACAAGCAAGCGGGTTCATTTTTTGTATTGGGTGAGCTATTTATTAGTCTCCAGTTACCTGATGACAAACCGGTCAAAGAGCATTGCGGCAGTTGTAGCGCTTGTATCGATATCTGTCCCACTCAAGCAATTGTCGCGCCCTATGAGCTCAATGCTGCAGCTTGTATCTCCTACCTCACTATCGAGCACGACGGTATTATTGATATAAAATACCGCCGCACGATTGGTAATCGCATCTTTGGCTGTGACGACTGTCAACTTATCTGTCCTTGGAATCGCTACGCCAATCTTACACCTGTAGAGGACTTCGCACCACGGCACAACCTTGATAGCAGCAGTCTGCTGGAACTGTGGCAATGGCAAGAAGCTGAATTTATGAAAAAAACTGAAGGCAGCCCACTTAGACGCACAGGCTATGTGAACTTCTTGCGCAATATCGCGATTGGTCTTGGAAATGCTAATGGTCATCAAGACACCATTACTCAGTTACAATCAAAGCTAGGCATACACAACGAGATGCTTGATGTACATATCAACTGGGCCATAGCTGAACAGTACGAGAAATTAGAGAACATTTAAATCTTAAGCTTATACTTATATAAACCCGAAAAAAATGCCTCTTATTATAGTAAGAGGCATTCTTTATTTTATTCACACATATCGCTGACAGTTCAAAACCATATTATGGCTTATGGCTTAGGAATACGCAGTACTTGACCAGGATAAATCTTATCAGGGCTAGATAGCATCGGCTTATTGGCTTCAAAGATTTTCATGTAATCATCCGCTGAACCATAAACCTCTTTTGCAATCTTAGACAAGCTATCACCAGATTTCACTGTATACATCGTTGACTCAGGCGCATCTTCTTCGATATCAATATTATCGATTACCTTGGCCACGTTTTGTACATTACCAATGGCGATAATCGCTTTTTCGCGGTCTGCTTGCGTTTTAGCTTTACCGCTGATTTCTGCAGTATCTGTTGAGCCGTTATACTTGATTTTCAAATCGCTAATATTAAGATTCTGCTGTTGAATGCGACGAAGTAAAATATTGGCAACTGATTGCGCAGAAGGTTCGCTACTCTGTACTGGCGTATTAGCGTCTGCTTTTGTTTCTGACTTGGCATCGTGTTTGGCGTCATCACGATTGAAAATTTTATCACCGATATCTTTTGCAAAACTGAACATACCCATTTACATACTCCTTTAAATATTGTTATTTATTATTCATCATTATTTTTTTAATGGCATATACTTTCATATATAACCACACTTTATATATCACTATACTTTGTTACTACTTACCATTATGAGTATAGACAAAGATAGGTGAGGTAGATAGTAATAGTATGTTGAGTAATGTTGATTTGGCGTAGCTTATGTTAACGTATTGATTAATCACATAACTACCTGTTGCCATGGCAAATTAAGAACATAAAAAAACCGCCTATCTCTACAGATAGGCGGCTAGAATAACTCGCTAAGCCACTAGCTAATTATAGCTGCGCTTGTACATAATCAATCGCTTTTTGAACAGTCGTTAATTCTGCTGAATCTTCATCAGGAATGGTAATGCCAAAGTCACTTTCAAATGACATAACCAATTCGACTAGGTCTAACGAATCTGCACCTAAGTCTTCCATAAATGATGCATCATTGTTGATATCTTCAACATTCATACCCAATTGCTCAGCTACTGCAGCTTTAACTCTTAGCTCGGTATCATTACTCATGTAGATTTCTCCTTTTTGATCTATTATTTTGGCAAGTCACCATAGGCCTATCATTAGGCTCTACGGCATTGTATATAAAATCATATCTTCAGATTAGCACAGCTATCCGAGTACTTTGTAACTTGTTTTATAGCTGGTTATACATTTTGACTGATGTCTAGTAAAGCCCTGCTATAATACAGGGCTTTGACATAAAAGTATCCGTCATTATAACACCCTTTATTATAGTTTACACTCGTGCACAGAGTTTTTTATTATAACTGTGTAACACTTATTTATCACCTACATATACATACCACCATTGACAGGAATAACAGCGCCTGTGATATAACTGGCCTCATCGCTGGCTAAGAAATGTACGGCGGCGGCAATGTCTTCTGGCTGTCCAAGGCGACTGATAGGTACAGCGTCTAGCATAGAGTTCAATAGGCGCTCATCAAGCTCGTCCGTCATATCCGTTTCGATCAAACCAGGGGCTACGCAATTAATCGTCACTTGTCGTGAGCCAATTTCACGCGCGAGCGTACGGCTGAACCCTTCGACGCCTGCTTTGGTCGCCGCATAGTTCGATTGACCTGCATTACCCATTTGAGCAACGACAGAGGTTATATTGATGATGCGACCACGGCGTGCTTTCATCATACCGCGCACAGCACGTTTACTCATGCGGTATACAGACGTCAAATTGGTATCGATAACATTTTCCCAATCGTCATCTTTCATACGCATCAGCAGACCATCTTGGGTGATACCTGCATTATTAACCAAGACTTGTACTGCGCCGTAGACGCTCTCAATCTCTTCAAACAGCTTATCAATTTGTGCGGTATCGCGTACGTCTAAAACACGTCCAATACCGCCACTATCGTGGAGATAACCATCAATCAGCTCAGCACCTTTTTCCGTAGTCGCTGTACCAATAACAAAATGTCCTTCTTTGGCGAAACGTTTGGCAACGGCTTTACCAATACCACGGCTAGCACCTGTCACTAGAGTAATCGTACGACTCATGATAACACCTCCATTAATTTATCAAGACGAGCGGGCTTGTCAGTAGGATAGCTCATAATTGGCTGTGCTTGGCGCTTCGCCAAGTTGCTCAATACATTACCACTGCCGCATTCGATTAAAATATTAATTTGTTTGTCAGCCAGCTCTTGCATGGTTTTTGACCATAATACTGGTTGGCTTAATTGCTCTGTTAATGCCTGCTTGATACCGACCGCACTGCTCTCGACACGCGCATGTCGATTTTGGATAACAGGAATCGTCGCTTGATCAAATTTTATTTCTGCCAGAATCTCAGCCAATGCAATACTCGCTGGTTCCATTAGCGCGCAATGTGATGGTACGCTCACCTTTAGCGGGATAGATTTTTTGCCTGTGTTTTGCACTTTATCAATAACGGCATTCACACCAGCAGCATTACCCGATATCACCACTTGTCCCGGACTATTAAAGTTGGCTGCACCTACAATGGCACCCTCGACATGTTCAGTCGCTTGCTCACACAAGTTTTCTACTCGATTGTCCTCAAGCCCTAACACTGCTGCCATGGCAGTATCGACACCTACAACGGCTTCTTGCATCAACTGACCGCGCTTATGTACCAATTTAACCGCATCAGCAAGCGATATGACTTCAGCCGCACAAAGCGCACTGTACTCACCTAGAGAATGACCCGCTAAATAACAAGGCGCTGTGGTTATTTTTTGTTTTAAGATACGCCAAATGGCGATGCTGGCCGTCAGTAATGCTGGCTGAGTATATTGTGTTTGATTGAGTTTTTCTTCATTTTGACAGATTGCCCATAAGTCTTCACCAAGCGCGGCGCTAGCTTCAGTAAAGGTATCGAGAATCTCTGGATAGATTTCAGCAAGCTCACTAGTCATCCCGACTACTTGCGATCCTTGACCAGGAAAAATTACCGCAATACGTGTCGGCGGCTTTTTTACCATATCGGGTACAGAGGCCATAACCAATATTCCTTATTTAATTGGAAATATCCCTAAAAACAATTGGGGTTTATTATATTATTAGAGGCGATATAAAGCCGTTGCTTTAGTATTTGTCTAAAAAAACGGATTATCGATAAACTATACACTGACGCACACTATTATAATAGCGGATGCAACTGAAACACGTATAGTAAAAGATACCACTCACATTAAAATGGTAGAGTATATCGATTCATTTTCATATTTTCTAAAGGCACATGGTAAAAGGTTGTTCAAATACCTACCATAAAAGCTAATAGCAAAAAGCCAAGTTATCTAGCCACATAATATATGATAGCGAAATAACTTGGCTTTCTTCAGCTCAAAGCATATTACCTAATAACAGCGTTGCAAAAATAATGACAGTCACCAGTACTATCATTATTTTTGCAATTAGCTATTGAATAGCCAACAATTTAAGCGTCTTGACTAACTTTAAACAACTGGCGACCACGGTAGAAACCATCTTTAGTCATGTGATGACGACGATGTTTTTCACCAGTGGTAGCATCTACGCTTATCTCAGCGATTTCCATACGATGATGTGAACGGCGCATGTCACGACGAGAACGACTTTTACGACTTTTTTGAACGGCCATGATATAGCTCCTATACTTAAAAGGGGATAAGCTTGAAATTCAGCTTTAATCGACACTGACAGAGGCTATATAATCACAACAACCTAAGTCTTACGCATCATTAGTTAAATAGATTGCCACGTATTAAAGTGTTGATTACGTCTAAAATCTATAGTTAGTCTGCAAGATCAGCATCTATCTGCCAGTAGCAGATTGCTAGAATGCAATAAACGGGACATTATACGCATGTTTAGCGGATTAATAAAGCCCTGCTTCTCACTCTTTGGTAGAAAGCTGATGAAAGGTATCATAAATTTATTAAGTAGTACATTTATATATGACTTGTCTCTTAATAAGATTACAACTTGCCTTTTAGAGAGGCTAAAGCAGCAAAAGGATTTTCGCTTTCTTCCTCTTCTGGAATCTCACCAAATTGCTCTACCGTCATTTCACAGTCGTCATGTTTTGGCGACATTGGCGTCTTCAGTAATATCTCATCTTCTACCAATTTTTTGAATGGCAATAAAAGCTCTGGTGCAGGCTCAGTAATAATTTCATCAAGTAATAAATAATCTTGTTCATCATTGATTGAACGTGCTTGGCTCTCATCTTCTAGTAGCGCAATATTATAATCATCAGACAAATCGATAGCTACTGGCTGTAGGCAACGCTGACAGGTTAACCAAACTTCACCCGTCAGTGTGAATGCCAAATGTAAGACATTATTGCGTCGATACAGATTGGCATTAAGCGAGATATTTGCTTGTTCATGTTCGGTGGCTAAGGTAGCAGCAAGACGTTTGAAAGCGCTTGGCTCTACCTCTCCTGTCCATTCATATCCAGTATCTGCCCATTTATCCAAAGAAATAGATTCAGGCATACTAGTAGATAAAGGCGCTTTTTTATTATCAGCATAACCTGCTGACGGTTTACTTTCTGGAGTGCTTGACATGCGCGACCTCATTCATCAAAACGGTGTATAATATTGCCTGCCATACTAACGGAAAGCATTGAGCGACGCTAGCGCTAGTATGTTAAATTTATTTGATATAAGCTCTATTTTTATCTCTTTATTTCTCCTATTTATATTCAAAGATAGTTCTTGTTTTTATCTTTTATTTGACCAGTGCTTTACCTATGAATGTGTTTAATGATAAACCTGACTTCTCGAACCTACTTTCTCCACTTGAAGCAAAGATACTATTGCAACGTCTCACTACGTTAACCAGTAATGTGAATACCTCTTCCACTGACTCGTGGAACCTTAACAACAATCAGTGCTTAGAGGATGTAAAAAGTGAATGGCAAAGGTTAGAAAGGTTAGCTGCTATCAAAGGCTTAGATGGCACTCCATCATTGGTTAATAAATACGAGCAAGCGGCTACTGATTGGCTCATCCAATTATTCAATAATTTATTCGCTCATCAAAACGTTACATTGGTTCGTGGACAAGGAGAACCAGAGTACTTCCCGGCACAAAATAACGAACCCGCAAAAATTGAATTTGCTCATGGATTTTTTGCTAGCGCATTGCATGAAATGAGCCATTGGTGTGTGGCTGGAGAGGCTCGTAGACGTTTGCCTGACTTTGGCTACTGGTACGCACCAGATGGGCGTACTGCCGCTCAGCAGCAAGCATTTGAACGTGTAGAGATTAAGCCTCAAGCATTAGAGTGTTTATTTACTCTCGCTTGTGAACGGCAGTTTCAAGTCTCACAAGACAACCTGTTTGCTGACTTTGATACGAGCAATAGTACATTCGCAAACGACGTCTACCGACAAGTGCAACAATACATCGCTAAGCCCAATATATTGCCACCTGATGCTAAGACTTTATTACACGCTTTACTCAGTGTCTCTATAGCTGATCTAGAGTAACAGCGGCATATCAGCTTAGAAGTGTGGCATTTTTGCGTTAACGATTGTCTACGCATAGTAACGGCTTGCAATCAAACTTATATTGGCTTTGCGCTATACTAAGAAGGCAATGATGCTTTTTTAGTAAACTTAGTGAAAGAAGCGTACGCGCCATAAATGTCCTACTTAGTTAAAAACCTCATATTCAACAACCCATAATTATAAAATAAGGAACTGCTATGCAAGTATTTTATATTCATCCAGAAAATCCACAGCCACGTCTGATTGAGCAAGTGGCGGATTTGTTACGTAAAGACCAGCTCATTATCTACCCTACCGATACCAGCTATGCTTTTGGTTGTCGCTTAGGGGCAAAGGATGCACTCGATAAGCTTAAACAAATTCGTGAACTTGATGATAAACACCAGTTTACCTTACTGTGCCGTGACTTAAGCGAAATTGCCAACTATGCTGCAGTGGACAATATACAATTTAAACAGCTCAAAGCGCTTACTCCTGCGCCCATCACCTTTATCCTCAATGCTACAAAAGACGTACCAAAAAAATTGGCACACGCGAAGAAAAAAACCATCGGTATTCGAGTACCTAGCAACCCCATTGCGCAAGCGCTTTTAGAAGCCATGGATGAACCTATCTTGACAAGCTCATTAATACTACCTAACCGTGATGACATACTAGATGATCCCTTTGAGATTGAGGATTTATTAGGCAATCAAATCGACGGTTTAATAAATGCAGGTATAAAAACCACTAAGCTCACTACTATCGTTGATATGACTGGTAGCCAGCCTGAAATTATCAGGCAAGGTGCCGCGGATGTAGATTCACTACTACGGTAATAAATTAAAGCATCAGACACAAAAAAAAGCTCCAATTGAATTGGAGCTTTTTTATATACATCTTTTGCTTATTATAAAATTAGTCGCGATCAACCAATTCTACATATGCCATTGGCGCATTGTCACCATCACGGTAACCACATTTTACGATACGCAAATATCCACCTGGACGGGTCTGGTAACGAGGACCTAACGTGCCAAATAGTTTACCTACCATAGCTTTGCTACGCATACGGCTAAATGCCAAACGACGGTTAGCAACGCTGTCTTCTTTAGCCATAGTGATTAATGGCTCGGCAACGCGACGTAACTCTTTTGCTTTTGGTAAAGTTGTTTTGATCAGTTCATGCTCAAATAATGAGTTAGTCATGTTCTGAAACATTGCCTTACGATGACTGCCGGTACGACCCAGCTTGACTCCACTCTTACGATGGCGCATAGTCAAAAATCCTTAAAGTTTAACGGCTACGATAAGAAAAGCGATCATCAACACGAAGGTCAGCTGGTGGCCAGTTATCTAGGCGCATACCGAGCTCTAAATCTTTAGACGCTAGTACGTCTTTGATTTCCGTTAATGATTTCTTACCAAGATTTGGGGTTTTTAGAAGTTCAGTCTCTGAACGTTGTACCAAATCACCGATATAGTAAATGTTTTCAGCTTTCAAGCAGTTGGCTGAGCGAACCGTTAGTTCAAGATCGTCCACAGGGCGTAATAGCACCGGATCAACCTCTTCTTTCTCTTTCACAGGCTCAGGCGCTTCTTCAGCTTCTAGGTCAACAAAGATAGAAATCTGTTGTTGTAAAATAGTGGCTGCTTTACGAATTGCTTCTTCTGGATCTATAGTGCCATTAGTTTCAAGCTCAATGATAAGACGATCAAGATCAGTACGCTGCTCTACACGAGCGTTCTCAACCTGATAAGCAACACGAAGCACAGGACTAAAACTTGCATCAAGCTTTAAACGTCCGATTGCTTTAGTATCACCATCTTCACGGCGCTGGTTTGCTGGCTCATATCCACGACCCATTACTACACGCAAACGCATCTTAAGATGACCACGATCACTCAATGTACCCAACACCAATTCTGGATTGACGATGTCTACATTATGCGGTAACGCGATGTCTGCAGCAGTAATAGTGCCTGGACCTTGTTTATCCAAGGTCAAAAATACTTCATTTTGGTCATGAAGCGTAATGGCCAAGCCTTTTAGGTTCAAAAGCAAGTCAAGTACATCTTCTTGTAGCCCTTCAAGCGTTGAGTATTCATGGTCAACACCATCAATCTCAGCCTCAATGACTGCAGCACCAGGTAATGAAGATAACAAGATGCGACGTAAGGCATTACCAAGGGTATGCCCAAAGCCGCGTTCTAACGGTTCGAGCGTGACTTTCGCAATCGTTTCATTAACCGTATCCACATTAATGGCATTCGGCGTTAGAAACTCAGTTGCATTTAGCATCATGATGTCACCTCGATTTATTAAACTGGTTTAATTAACGTTGATTGCTCAATGCCGTTTTCACGACATCGAGCAGTACGTCATTACTTAGAGTATAGCTCAACGATCAAGCTTTCGTTGATTTCAGCAGGTAGATCAATACGATCAGGCGCTTGTTTGAAGGTGCCTTGTAATTTGCTGTGGTCAACATCTAGCCATTCTGGAATACCACGTTGGGTAGCCAGCTCAATTGCGTTTTTAATACGTAATTGCTCGCGAGACTTCTCTTGGATAGCGATGACATCACCATCTTGCAACTGAATTGATGGAATGTTCACACGAACAAACTCATCACGGCCAGCTTTTTTTACCATCACAGTACGATGACTGACTAGCTGACGTGCTTCGGCGCGAGTTGAGCCAAAGCCCATGCGATAAACAACGTTATCTAGACGGCTCTCAAGCATGGCTAACAGGTTTTCACCAGTAGCACCGCGCTTACGAGCAGCTTCTTTATAGTAATTAGCAAACTGACGCTCTAATACACCATAGATACGCTTAACTTTCTGCTTTTCACGCAGCTGTAAAGCATATTCTGAGGTCTTGTTACGGCTTACACCGTGTTGACCTGGTGGACGACCAGCTTTTTTCGTTTTTACGTCGTATGGTTTAACGCCAGACTTAAGACCTAAGTCCGTGCCTTCACGACGTGATAATTTGAGTTTTGGTCCAATATAGCGGGCCATTGTTATGTCTCCTATAAGCTTTTGGGATAAAAAGCTTCGTCTTTAATATTAGACGCGGCGCTTTTTCGGCGCACGGCAACCATTGTGTGGGATTGGGGTTACATCAGAGATGCTGTTAACTTTATAACCCAATGCACCTAGTGCTCTTACCGCAGACTCACGACCCGGTCCTGGTCCTTTGACCAAAACGTCGATATTCTTAACACCATATTCTTGAGCCGCTTTACCAGCGACCTCAGCTGCAACCTGAGCTGCAAATGGTGTAGATTTACGTGAACCACGGAAGCCTTGTCCACCTGAAGTGGCCCAAGCCAGTGCATTACCTTGACGATCGGTAATCGTAACAATGGTGTTATTAAAAGACGCATGGATATGGGCAATGCCCTCCGATACTGAACGACGAGTCACTTTCTTGCGACTACGAGTGTCTTTAGCCATCTTTTAGCTTCCTAAGTTAATTATCTTTTGAGAGGGCGTGTCGGACCCTTACGAGTACGAGCGTTGTTCTTAGTATTCTGACCTCTAACTGGTAGGTTACGACGATGACGGATGCCACGGTAACAACCAAGATCAACTAAACGCTTGATATTCATTGACACTTCACGACGAAGATCACCTTCAGTCATGTAATTTGCAACTTGTGCACGGATAGCATCTAACTGTGTATCATCTAACTGACTAACTTTAGTAGTAGGGGCAATGCCAACTGCTTCTAAGATTTTCTGAGCAGTGGTACGACCTACACCAAAGATGTAAGTTAGTGAAATAACAGCATGCTTATTATCCGGAATGTTTACGCCGGCAATACGAGCCATTGATTTCTCTCCATTAAAGAAAAATAAGCGTTATTTATCAATAAGGCATTATTTTTCAGATTTGTTGCTGTCAATACTAAAGCTTTTATAATTATTATCGCTGCTTTGACTTGGTTACAAGCCTATTCATTGACGGTCTTATAAAAGTTTTTGCATAAACTACGGCAAGTGGCGGATGATATCCCATCCGCCGTCATTTTTCAAGTATTAATTGAGATAGTAACAAAAGTCTAAGACTTTATAATACTAAATATTAACCTTGACGTTGCTTGTGGCGAGGTTCTGCTGTACAGATGATATGTACACGGCCTTTACGGCGCACAACTTTACAGCTACCACAAATCTTTTTAACTGATGCTTGAACTTTCATAGCATGCTCCTTTGAGATATCGTACCGCTCATTTAAGGTTGAGTGGGCGATTGAATTAACGTCTGATCATGATATTGATGGGTCATCAAATGCGCTTGGATTTGCGAAATGAAGTCCATTACCACAACCACCATAATCAGTAAAGACGTACCACCGAGTTGAAACGGTACACCAAACGATGACTGGACGACCATTGGCATTAAACAAATAACCGTCATATACATCGCGCCAATAAAGGTCAGTCGGTTTAATACATGATCTAGGTAACGCTGAGTTTGTTGTCCGGGGCGAATACCTGGGATATACGCACCACTACGTTTAAGGTTTTCAGCTACTTCACGTGGACTAAATACCAATGCCGTATAGAAGTAACAGAAGAAAATAATCATCGCGCCAAACAGAACCAAATATAGCGGCTGTCCTGGAGACAACACCAATGCCATATTCTGTAGTATCTTTTGTGTAAGGGTAGGATCAGTTGATTGACCGACCCACTGCCCTAAACTTGCTGGAAACAACAACAACGAGCTAGCAAAAATGGCTGGGATAACCCCTGCCATATTAAGCTTCAGCGGCAAATGTGACTGCTGCTGAGCATATATTTTGCGACCTTGTTGCTGCTTCTGTGCATAGTTCACTGGAACACGGCGCTGAGCACGTTCAATATAAACGATACCAGCAGTAACCGCGATGCCTAGTAGCACAAAAATAAACAGTACAATCAAGTTCATCTGCCCTTGATTGACCTGTTCAATAGACTGCGAAATCATACCTGGCGTACCAGCCACAATACTCGCAAAAATGAGCATTGAAATACCATTACCTACGCCGCGCTCTGTAATCTGCTCACCAAGCCACATCAAGAACATAGCACCCGCTACCAATGAGGTAACCGCTGGAATATAAAAGGTCAGACCAGAAGATAAAGTAAGATTTTGACTGATTAAGCCAGCACACATTCCTAATGACTGTACTAGGGCTAAAGCAAGTGTTCCTTGACGGGTATACTTGTTCAACTTACGTCGTCCCGCTTCGCCTTCTTTTTTGAGGGCTTCAAGCGATGGCAATACTGCAGACATCATCTGTACAATAATCGATGCTGAAATATACGGCATAATACCGAGCGCCATAATGGACATACGCTCTAGTGCACCACCTGAGAACATGTTAAACATACTCAAAATGGTGTTTTCGTTGCGCGAAAACAGATCAGCCAAGTTGACCGGATTGATACCCGGTACTGGAATATGTGACCCTAAACGATAAACAACCAATGCGCCGATTAAGAATAATAAACGCGTCCATAATTCATCATACTTGCGTATGAATGCAAATGGATTGAGCGGTATACCAGTCGATGACATTGATTGTTTTGACACGTTACTACTCCTCGATGCTACCACCAGCAGCTTCGATTGCTAGCTTAGCGCCTTTAGTCACTTTGATACCTTTAAAGGTATAAGCCTTAGTGACTTCGCCTGACAACATAATACGGGCACGCTTCATGTCGTGACGGATTAGGTTAGCAGCTTTAAGTGTTTCAAGGCTAACCACATCGCCATCAATTTTATTTAGTTCAGAAAGACGTACTTCAGCCGTCTTCATTGCCATTTTGCTGGTAAAACCAAATTTCGGTAGACGACGATATAAAGGCATTTGACCACCTTCAAATCCTGAGCGTATGCTAGAACCTGAACGAGATTTCTGACCCTTTACACCACGACCACCAGTCTTACCAAGACCTGAACCGATACCACGACCACGACGTTGGGCAGTTTTCTTTGCGCCAACACCTGGTGATAATTCATTTAATCTAAGACCCATTACGCTTCCTCCACTTTTACCATGTAGTTAACGCGATTAACCATACCACGTGTTGAAGGTGTATCTTCTACTTCAACAGTATGATTAATACGGCGTAAACCCAATCCTTTCAAGCTCGCTTTGTGGCTCTTTAGGCGATGGGCACCCGATTTAAATTGAGTGACTTTCATTTTTTTCATCGTAACTCACCTAGTCTAAGTTAACCCAAGATTTCGTCTACAGATTTACCACGTTTTGCTGCCATCTTCTCTGGAGTTGACATATCACGTAAACCGTTAAACGTTGCGCGAACAACGTTAGCAGTATTGGTAGAACCATAACATTTAGTCAAAACATCTTTGACACCAGCAACTTCTAATACAGCACGCATTGCGCCACCAGCGATTACGCCAGTACCTTCAGACGCAGGCTGCATATAAACTTTACTAGCACCATGACGTGCTTTGATCGGATGATACAAAGTTGCATCATTAAGCTCAACAGTAATCATATTACGTTTGGCAGCTTCTAGTGCTTTTTGGATAGCAGCTGGCACTTCACGTGCTTTACCGCGACCAAAACCAACACGACCATTGCCATCGCCCACTACAGTCAATGCAGTGAAAGAGAAAATACGACCACCTTTAACAACTTTTGCAACGCGATCAACGGTAACTAAGCGTTCTACTAGACCGTCAGTCTGTTCATTTTTATCATTTTTATCATTTCTAGCCATGATTAAAACTCCAATCCGTTTTCGCGAGCTGCTTCTGCTAAAGCTTTAACTCGACCATGATATTTAAAACCACTACGGTCAAAGGCAACTTTAGTGATACCAGCTGCTTTTGCGCGTTCTGCGATCATTTGGCCCACAGACGTTGCTGCATCAGCATTGCCAGTCGCGCCTGAGCGCAAGCTGCCGTCTAAGGTAGATGCCTGAGCAATCACTTCACCACCGGTAGGAGAGATAATCTGGGCATAAATATGTTTTGGCGTGCGAGTAACCGTTAAGCGATGAACGCCTAAGAAACGGATATGCGCGCGGGTTTTCTTAGCTCGACGCAGACGAGCTGCTTTTTTATCAAACATTTCAACTCACCTTATTTTTTCTTGGCTTCTTTGCGAATCACATGCTCGTCACTATAACGAATACCTTTACCTTTATAAGGCTCAGGTGGGCGGAAACCGCGGATATTAGCCGCTGCTTGACCAAGCTGCTGTTTATTGTTTGATTTCAAAACAATTTCAGTTTGCGTTGGGGTTTCAGCTGACACACCTTCAGGCAACGTATATTCTACTGGATGAGAGTAACCAACGTTCAAAGTTACCTTGTTACCAGCAACTTGTGCGCGATAACCAACACCAATTAACTGAAGACGCTTTTCAAAGCCTTCGTTCACGCCTTTAACATAGTTGTTAACAAGAGCGCGCATGGTGCCAGTGTGCATCATAGCTTCTTTTGAATCGACTGTAGGTGAGAAAATGATCGCATCATCTTCCTGTTTCAGCTCGACCAATTCATGCAGGCGTAAAGACAAAATGCCGTTCTTGCCTTTCACTTCGACCTGCCGATCGTTCAAAGTAACACTTACGCCGTTTGGCAGTGTCACTGGGGCTTTAGCCACACGAGACATAGGAATATTCCTTAAAAAATTAACTTCTTTATATTAGCGAAAAAACTAACAGGCTAAAAAGCGTGTTAGTTTAGCATAGTTGACTGCGTTAGACACCTATCAATTTGAAATAATTCATTATTACTCAATCAATAGAAGTCTAACAATCATCAAATAGACTTTATCGTCGTGTAGCTTACGCTACAAATGCGACGATTTCACCACCGATACCAGCAGCGCGTGCAGCACGATCACTCATGATGCCTTGGCTAGTTGATACGATAGCAACACCCATACCTTGCTTAACAGTAGGGATAGCGTCTTTGCCGCGGAACTGGCGTAAACCAGGACGGCTAAAACGTTGAATCGTTTCGATGACAGCGCGGCCTTCGAAGTATTTCAATTCGATAGATAGGGTTGCTTTATTGTTTGCTTCTTCAGTAACAACAGCGCTCGCCACATAACCTTCGCTAACTAGCAAATCAGCAATCGATTTACGTAATTTAGAGCTCGGCATTGCTACCGATACTTTGTTAGCCATTTGTGCGTTACGAATACGGGTTAGCATATCCCCAACGGTATCTTGCATACTCATATAGTTACCCCTTACCAGCTTGCTTTACGAACACCAGGCACATCGCCTTGCATGACACGCTCACGCAGCATATTGCGTGATAAGCCAAACTTGCGGAAGTAACCGTGAGGACGACCGGTGATAGCACAACGATTGCGCAGACGTACTGGCGATGAATTGCGTGGAAGAGCTTGTAGCTCTAGCATCGCTTCCATACGAGTTTCGTCACTTGCAGTCATATCACTGATAGTTTCTTTTAGCTTGATACGCTTATCAGCGTACTTAGCAACCATTTTTTCGCGCTTTAATTCGCGGTTAATCATGCTCTTCTTTGCCATAACGTCTTTACCTTATTTAAATGGGAAGCCGAATGCTTTAAGCAACGCGCGACCTTCTTCATCAGATTGAGCTGACGTGGTGATTGTCACATCCATACCGCGGATACGATCAATCTTGTCAAAATCTACTTCTGGGAATACGATCTGTTCTTTGATACCCAATGAGTAGTTACCACGTCCGTCAAAGGCTTTAGGTGAAAAACCGCGGAAATCACGAATACGAGGAATTGCAATGGCAATGAGACGATCTAAAAATTCGTACATTTGCTCACCGCGTAGCGTTACTTTGCAGCCAATTGGCCATTCTTCACGAATTTTAAAGCCAGCAACTGATTTACGCGCTTTGGTGACGACAGGTTTTTGACCAGCGATAGCGGTCATGTCAGCTACTGCACCTTCAAGCAATTTCTTGTCTTGAGACGCGCCGCCTACACCCATGTTAAGTGTGATTTTAGTGATTTTAGGCACTTGCATCACATTAGCCAAACCAAGCTCTTCTTTGATTTGCTGCTTTAATTCTTCGTTATATAAAGATTTTAATCTTGCCATTACCATTACACCCTTAGTGTCTTACGCAGTCGCCACTACTTCACCGTTCGAACGATAGACGCGTTGTTTCTTGCCGTCTTCGCCGAACTGATAAGTAATACGATCAGCTTTTTGGGTTTGCGCATTTAATATTGCGACATTTGAGATATGTAGAAAAGCTTCTTTCTTAAGAATGCCACCTTCAACGCCAGTTGCCTGATTTGGCTTCTGATGTTTAGTGACAATATTAATGCCTTCAACTTTAATACGATCATTTTTTACAGCTTGTACAGTACCTTGCTTGCCTTTGTCTTTCCCAGCAATCACGATAACTGTATCGCCTTTACGTAATTTTGACATGGATTACCTCACAATACTTCTGGTGCTAGTGATACAATTTTCATAAACTGATCACCACGTAGTTCACGAGTTACCGGTCCAAAAATACGAGTTGCAATCGGTGCTTTATTTTGGTTCAACAATACCGCAGCATTGTCGTCAAAACGCAGAACAGAACCATCAGGACGACGAACGCCTTTTTTGGTACGTACAACTACAGCATTCATCACGTCGCCTTTTTTAACACGACCGCGAGGAATGGCTTCTTTAACCGTTACTTTAATAATGTCGCCAACTGATGCATAACGACGATGAGAGCCACCCAGTACTTTAATGCACTGAACTCGTCTTGCACCGCTATTATCTGCAACTTCCAGCATCGATTCAACCTGAATCATAGCGTTACTCCACACGTATGAGCAATAAAAACCAGTTGCTGCCGCTAGCACAGTATGAGTAGTCGGCATTTTAATAATAATAACCGCTGCTACTCTTAATGTGAGTGATATACGCTCGGCGCAATCAGCATCCTTAAAAAGGCGGCTATTTTAACAGCTTCTGGCTTTTAATGCAATTTACTTAGATTTTTTCTACTTTTTCAACCACTTCAACCAAAGTCCAAGACTTGGTTTTAGAGATTGGACGCGTTTCTTTGATGCGGACAAGGTCGCCTTGTTGGCAAACGTTATTCTCATCATGGGCTTTGATTTTTGTAGAACGACGAAGCTGCTTGCCATACAAAGGATGACGAACCAGACGCTCAATCAAAACTGTGATGGACTTGTCCATCTTGTCACTGACAACTCGTCCTGTCAATACGCTAGCATTAGCTGTTTGATTGTTATCGCTCATGAGTCGCCTCGTTGTTTCTCGTTAATCAAAGTCTGAAGCTGAGCAATCGCACGACGATTAACACGTACTTCATGGGTATTACCCAACTGACCAGTTGCTTTAGCCATACGAATACGGAAAGCATCAAGTTGCTTTTCATCAAGTAACTGAGTCAGTTCTTCTAATGATTTATCACGTAATTCACTGATCTTCATTACATTATCGTCCGCTTAACAATGGTAGTTTTAAAGGGCAGTTTTGCTGCAGCAAGCGTGAACGCTTCGCGAGCAAGTTCTTCTGAAACCCCTTCGAGTTCATATAGCACTTTACCAGGTTTGATTTCGCATACCCAATATTCTACAGGACCTTTACCTTTACCCATACGTACTTCTAGTGGTTTATTGGTAATTGGTTTGTCTGGGAATACACGAATCCAAATCTTACCACCACGCTTAATTTTACGAGTGATGGTACGACGTGCTGCTTCAATTTGACGGGCAGTCATACGACCACGAGTCAACGATTTTAGACCAATTTGTCCGAATGCAACGGTGCTTCCACGATGAGCTAGCCCAGTGTTACGACCTTTGTGCATTTTACGAAACTTGGTACGTTTTGGCTGTAACATAGTTTAACCTCTGTCTGTGTTTCGACGGTTTCCGTTTCCACGACCACGGCGTTTTGGCGCACGAGTCTGCTCTTCTTTAACGGGATTGTATACACTGTTCATACCGTCAAGGATTTCGCCACGGAAGATCCAAACTTTTACACCGATGGTGCCGTAAGTAGTTTCCGCACGTACTGACGAATAGTCGATATCAGCGCGTAGTGTATGCAATGGCACACGACCTTCACGGTACCATTCAGTACGAGCAATCTCAGCACCGCCAAGACGGCCAGACAGCTCAACTTTAATACCTTTAGCACCAGAACGCATACTGTTCTGTACGGCGCGCTTCATAGCACGGCGGAACATAACACGACGCTCAAGCTGACTTGCGATACCTTCCGCTACTAAATGAGCATCAAGATCAGGCGAGGTGATTTCTTCAATGTTGACCTGAGCAGGTACGCCCATAATTTTGGTCAATTCTTTTTGAAGTCTTTCGATGTCTTCGCCTTTCTTACCGATAACGATACCAGGACGCGCAGTGGCGATGGTAATCTTAGCAGCACCTGTAGGACGCTCAATCATGATTTTGCTAATCATAGCACTATCAAGCTTTTTGCGCAGATATTCACGAACTTGAATGTCGTTGATTAGGTATTCTGAGTATTGTTTAGGGTTAGCATACCAGTTTGCGTTATGCTTCTTTACAACACCAAGACGAATTCCGATTGGATGTACTTTTTGACCCATAACTTATTCTCCTACCTTTATAGTGATGTGACAGGTACGCTTACTGATACGATCAGCGCGACCTTTAGCACGTGGTAGGATACGTTTTAGCGTAATGCCTTCATCAACGTAGATGGTTGATACTTTAAGGGTATCAATATCTAGACCGTTGTTGTGTTCGGCATTGGCGATGGCTGAGTTAAGACATTTCTTAACAAATACAGCGCCTTTTTTATTACTATACGTTAGGATATCCAAAGCACGCTCGATAGATTTGCCACGAACTTCATCGGCAACGAGTCTAACTTTTTGTGCCGATATGGCGGCACCGCGTAATTTTGCAGTTACTTCCATGGTAAGCACCTTATCTCTTAGCTTTTTTGTCAATGCCATGACCACGATACGTACGAGTCGGGGCAAATTCACCTAGTTTATGACCAACCATCTGTTCACTCACGATAACCGGTACATGAGTACGGCCATTGTGAACAGACAAGGTTAAGCCAACCATTTGTGGTAGGATCATCGAGCGGCGCGACCAAGTCTTAATTGGCTTGCGTGAGTTGGTGTCTAATGCATTCTCAACTTTAGCAAACAAATGCGCGTCTATGAATGGACCTTTTTTCAATGAACGAGGCATGAAATTCTTCCTTTATTTCTTCTTGGCGCGACGGCGGATGATCATATTGTCAGTACGCTTATTACTACGCGTTTTAAGTCCTTTAGACTTCTGACCCCAAGGGCTGGTTGGATGGCGACCTTTATTACGACCTTCACCACCACCATGTGGGTGATCAACCGGGTTCATAGCAACACCACGAACAGAAGGACGAACACCACGCCAACGTGAAGCACCGGCTTTACCAAGTGATTTCAAGTTGTTCTCAGTGTTAGAAACTTCACCAATAACGGCACGGCAGTTCACGTGTACACGGCGTGTTTCGCCAGAGCGCATACGTAGAATAGCATAAATACCTTCACGACCTAACAACTGAACGCTAGCACCCGCAGAACGAGCCATCTGTGCGCCTTTACCGATCTTAAGTTCGATATTATGGATCACAGTACCCAATGGGATGTTTTTTAGCGGTAAACAGTTACCTGGACGAATCGGTGATAGCTCACCTGACATTACTGTATCGCCAACTGCTTGTTTTTTAGCAGCAATGATATAGCGACGTTCGCCATCAGCGTACTTAAGTAAAGCAATGTGCGCAGTACGGTTAGGATCGTATTCAATACGCTCTACCGTGGCTGGGATATTGTCTTTAGTACGTTTGAAATCGATAATACGATAATGCTGCTTATGACCACCGCCAATATGACGAGTCGTTATGCGACCATTATTGTTACGACCACCAGTTTTACTTTTTGATTCGAGAAGCGCTGCAAACGGACGACCTTTATAAAGGTGTGGATGCACCACTTTTTCAACAAAACGACGGCCTGGTGATGTTGGCTTTGCTTTTACGATAGGCATGAGTGTAATCCTTATTCGTTGTTCGCTGTTTCACTAGTAGAAGCAGTCGTATTCGCGACCTCTTCACCAGCATCAGCCATTTGTACATCTTGACCAGCTTTTAAGGTAACGTAGGCTTTTTTGTAGTCATTACGACGGCCGATACTTTTACCAAAACGCTTTGTCTTACCTTTAACATTCAAAGTGTTTACTTTTAAAACTTCAACACCTTCAAACATCATCTCAACCGCTTTTTTGACTTCAAGCTTAGTAGCGTTAGAGTCAATTTTAAATACCTGCACACCAAGTGAGTCGCCAAGCATTTGAGATTTCTCTGAGAATACAGGTCCTCTTAGGATCTGATAAAGTCTTGCGTTATTCATGCTAGTGCTTCCTCAAATTGTTTCGCAGCTTCGACTGTCATGATCACTTTATCAAAAGCGATCAAGCTCACTGGATCCACTTCACTTGTATCAAGTACATTGACATGTGGGATGTTGCGAGCAGCTAAGTATAAGTTTTCGTCAACTTCTTTAGTGACGATTAATGCACGTGATGCATTTAACTCACCTAACTTTGCAATCAACTCTTTAGTCTTAGGTCCAGAAACGCTTAGCTCTTCGACCAAAATCAAACGCTCTTGGCGAATCAATTCGGCTAAGATACACTGCATAGCACCGCGATACATTTTACGGTTAACTTTCTGTGACCAATCTTGTGGTTTAGCCGCGAATGCACGACCGCCCCCACGCCAGATTGGGCTACGAATAGAACCTGCACGAGCGCGACCAGTACCTTTTTGGCGCCATGGCTTAATGCCACCACCAGAAACTTCGGCACGGGTTTTTTGAGCGCGTGTACCTTGACGAGCACCAGCAAGATATGCGGTGACGACTTGATGCACTAGTGCTTCGTTGAATTCACGACCGAAAGCCGTATCAGAAAGCTCAACTGCCGCCCCTGTAACTGTTTTTAAATCCACGTTAATCCCCTTGCTTAGGCTTTGACTGACGGACGTACGATGACATCGCCACCGGTGGCACCTGGGATAGCACCCTTGATGACAAGTAACCCTTTTTCAACATCAACCGATATCACTTCTAGGCCCTGAACGGTAACGCGTTTGTTACCCATCTGACCTGGCATTTTTTTGCCTTTGAAGACTTTACCTGGTGACTGGTTTTGACCAGTTGAACCAATGGCACGGTGAGATACTGAGTTACCATGAGTGGCATCTTGCATGCTGAAGTTGTGACGCTTCACGCCGCCTTGAAAGCCTTTACCTTTACTGTTACCTGTGACATCAACCATCTGACCTTGTTCGAACAAGTCAGCTAGGATCTCACCACCAATTTCACGACCTTCAAGATCGCTATCATTGGCACGAAATTCCCAAACACCACGACCAGCGGCAACGCCAGCTTTAGCGAAGTGACCTTTTTGAGCTGCTGCTACGCGGCTGTCACGACGGGTACCTGTGGTAACTTGGATGGCTTGATAGCCATCTACATCAGTATTTTTTACTTGAGTAATGCGATTAGCACTGATCTCAACCACTGTTACAGGGATAGATGCGCCTGCTTCAGTGAAGACACGGGTCATGCCGCATTTTTTACCGACTAAACCGATCGCCATTTTAGACCTCTTTATATCTTATATTAATGGGTTGGGTGTTTATGTGCATTAACCCAAAGCAATTTGAACGTCAACACCCGCCGCCAAGTCAAGCTTCATTAGCGCATCCACAGTTTTGTCGGTAGGTTGAACGATGTCAACCATACGCTTATGAGTACGGATTTCGTACTGATCACGAGCGTCTTTGTTTACGTGTGGTGAAGTTAGAACGTTGAAGCGCTCAATGCGAGTCGGCAACGGTACAGGACCACAAACTTGCGCACCGGTGCGCTTTGCAGTATCAACAATCTCTTGTGCAGATTGATCAATCAGACGATGATCAAAAGACTTAAGACGGATACGGATTCTCTGGTTAGCCATGCCAGCAAGCTCCTAATATGTGCTTTTGTCATTTTTGCTTTGCAAAGATATGATCAAAAGCCGTTTGGTTAAATATTCACTTAAAGCGGCCTTCTGTTCTTAACCAGAATGAGTTCTTTATCCGAACTTGTAGCGTGCCAAAAGCAAAATAGTTTAAAGCCCCGCCGACCCTTCCATTATAGGATGTCAGCAAAGGCATAATGAAATAGTGCTAGAAACGATGCTCTAGCTGTCATAGCGCCCGCTGTTTGATTGGCGGCGCATATATAATTCAGTGGTGTATATTATACATAGTATTTCAGTCATTGCAAGGGCAATATCTGTAGCGACTTATGATATTACCCTTTATAAACAGTAATATGTAAACAACCGTATCTGTGCTTAATAATCACGCTTATATGAATTGATAACTATGCACTGTTAATCTAAAGCTATGAAACATCAATCCAAAACAATGTCATATTGCTCTTGAGTATAGAGATTTTCGACATCAAAGGTAATCACTCTACCAAGTAAATACTCTAAATCTGCCACCGTGTCTGACTCTGAAGTGAGAAGTAAATCAATGACTGCGGCATGGGCAACGACCGTAAATTTCTTGGGAGAGTTATAAGTACGAGCACAACGCATGATTTCACGGAATATCTCAAAGCACACTGTCTCAGCCGTTTTAACAAAGCCGCGTCCTTGGCACGTAGAGCACGGCTCACATAGCTGCTGCCCGAGCGACTCACGCGTACGTTTACGCGTCATCTCTACTAACCCAAGCTCACTGACCTGAGTAATCTTAGTTTTGGCATAGTCTTGTACTAGCTGTGATTGCAGGCTCTCTAACACATCATCTTTATGCTGCTGTTCAAGCATGTCAATAAAGTCTAGGATGATAATACCACCTAGATTACGCAAACGCAGCTGACGGGCGATTGCATGAGTTGCCTCAAGATTGGTTTTATAAACCGTATCTTCTAACGAACGCCCGCCTACGAATGATCCCGTATTGACATCGATTGTGGTCATCGCTTCTGTTTGGTCGATAATCAGATAGCCACCTGATTTTAAATCTACACGGCGTTTTAAAGCATCACGCAAATCATCTTCGACACGATGGACATCAAACAAGGATGGCTCAGCAGTATAATGGACAATGCGGTCATAGACAAAAGGCACAAACTCTTTGGCAAAGGATCTGACTTGTTCATAAATTTGTGCATTATCAATGATGACTTTCTCGGTATCCGCGTGTACCAAATCACGGATAGAGCGCAGCGGTAATGATAGCTCTTGATAAATAAGCTCAGAACTTTGATGTTGTTTCATCTCTTGGCGACGCGCGCAGATGGTACGCCACAGCTGCAATAGATAATAAATGTCTTCTTCAAGCTTATCGACAGGCACGCGTTCAGCAGCGGTACGAGCGATGAGACCGCCTTTTAGATTGACCGTTTGCATCAAACTAGACAACTCAGTTTTAAGACGGGTGCGCTCCTCTTCCCCATCAATACGTTGTGAGATACCAATGTGTTCGCTTGAAGGTAGATACACCAAATAGCGAGATGGCAAGGATATATTGGTGGTCAAGCGAGCGCCTTTACTGCCCAACTGATCTTTGGTCACTTGCACTAAAATACGTTGGCTTTCATGCAAGCGATGTTGAATCAACGTTTTAGAAACAGGGATGACTTCGGTATTTTGTATACTAATCACCGGTGGCGTGACAGCCAAGTTATCAGTACTATTTTCTACCACAGCATCTTCTATATTGCTATCCAAGTTTTTATCGCTATTGTCAGCCGCTTTACTTTTATTTTCTGCTACTGGACGCGGCTCACGCTGCATATCATTGACGTGTAAAAATGCTGTCCGCGACTGCCCGATATCAACGAATGCTGCCTGCATACCAGGTAAAACGCGTACGACTGTACCCAGATAGATATTGCCGACCAGACCCAATTTATGATGACGTTCAATATAAATCTCGCCCAAGATGCCATTGTCTAAGACTGCGACACGGGATTCCATTGGACTAATATTAATCAGCAGCTCTTCGGACATAATGTTTTTCTCTTATCTCTCAGCTTTCTTGTTAGACGTTCATCGTCTATTATCTTTATAGTGTAACAAATGCAGCTGGCTCTCGCCCATTACTCTCGCGTGTTATTATGTGCAGCAGGTTGGAGTGACAACCAATCTCTGAGAGACCAATAATCTCTATGAGGTTCTGTTTCGCATTTTAATTGATACTAATATCTGTGACGTTTTTAATTAACGCCAGCGTTTGTGGAAGTGGTAAACCCACGACATTGGTATAGCTACCATTGATACGGCTGACCCAAATAGCACCCAAACCTTGTATACCATAACCACCCGCTTTATCAGCAGGCTCACCACTGTCCCAATAGTTACTCATCATCTCTGCAGTGAGCGCTATAAAGGTCACTTCGGTACGCTCAGTGATTCGTTGCTGATTAATGATTTGAAATACTGGCTCATGAGTTGAGCTGTTAGCCACTTTAGAAGATAATGATACATGCGTTGCTTGAACTGCTGTCCATACTTCATGGATATTATCAGACATCTGTTGCCACATGCTATAAGCGTGCTCACGATCGATTGGCTTGACCAGCACTGTTTGACCATCTGCCAGCACACCGATGGTATCAGACGTTAGAATGATAAGTGAGTCAGAAAAACAGCTTTTATCCGTTTTCAAGCGTGATGCTAGTTGCTGTATGGCAGCCTCAGCTTTAGTGGCGACCATGCGCTCGATATAGTCTGTAGGTGACTCATCATCATGCTTTGTTTCATCGACATCTACACTCAATGTGCTAAATTCTAGTTGTGCTCTTTCTAACAGCTCACGACGGCGCGGCGAACCAGAAGCTAAAACAATATCCATCGCTACTCTCTTTTTATCTGTATTTATCTACCTACTACCGAAAACTGCTGCCTGTTAGTGCATTAATATTAGTTAGTCATGATTAATAAACACCAGCGCTACAATCTTATTGGCTATCAGCAGAATTTTTCTTATGACACAAATTTACGCAAAGCCAGTAGTACCAATGGCCAGCTGATGATACTCATCAACAGTGATAAGGCAGATTGTGCGACAAAGACATTCTGGATAAACATCTGTAATATCCATAAACATAATTGAAAAACAACCAATCCTAAGCTCGCTAATAACCATGCACTGATGGTATTTAGTTGCCTAATATAAATACTGGTTATTTTTATGAAGAAGGCGACTGCCACGGCGGCAAAGGCTTGCTGTCCCAAATGGGTATCCATGAGTAAGTCAGCAATGAGACCGATGGTAAATGCTGTAAAAATACCAACATAGCGTGGCTGAAATAACAACCAAAAAATCAGCACCATGATCATGACCATAGGGCGTAAGGTAGCCATACTAGGACTTAACGGATATACATTAAGCGATGACGCAATAACAAAACTTAGAATGATGGTAGCAATCAGTAGTACCGTTGCATTCTCAGAATCAGGATACGACATGGGTACTTACCTTAACGAATGTATTGATGGCTGCTCTTAATGTATTGATGGCTGCTGTTAAAGCATGAGTGGGCATTGATGGGATAAAAACCATGGCTAAAAATGTATCGACAAACAGACCAGTTAATAAATAGATGCCAGCCATTATCTGATTGGTGCTTACGTATTGAGCGCCTAACTTCTTAACGCTCATTGAGGGTAATATTATTTTTATTCACCAGCTTATCTTGCAGGACTAATACATACGCATTATCGATAAAGTTCGCCGCTGGGGTCACTTCTATACTTCTAAAGTTATCGGCTTGAGTATCTTTAATATGGGCGATACGCCCGACACGATACCCTGCTGGAATACGCCCACCCAATCCTGATGACACCAGCTCATCACCCACACGCACGTCTGAGGTTTTGAATACATAGTCAAGGCTTAATGAGGTTGGTATACCTTGCCCTGTCACGATAGCGCGTTGACCTGTGCGCTTGACCGTAACTGCAACTGATTGCTGCTCATCAGTAATCAATAGTAGGCGACTGGTATTGGGATAGACATTAATAATCTGCCCTAAAATACCGTCCTCATCAATCACTGTTTGTCCAACTTGAACCCCGTCTTGAACGCCTTTATTGAGCACCACGATTTGTCTGAGTAAGTTGGTGTCTGTACCGATTACCTGTGCCAAATTAAGATCAAATTGTTCAGGCTTGGTCGTTGATAAAATACCTTGCAGGCGCGCATTTTGTGCCAAAATATAATCTTGCTGCTGCAACTTGGCTTGCGCATGGATAAGCTGAGACTTCAATTGCATATTTTCACGGCGCAGCGCTTCTTTAGACTGTAAGCTGCCACCTGCCCAATGCTTGGCATAACTCGGTAACAATGATAGCTCATAAATAGGCTGCATAGCGGCATGACTGGTACTACGTACTGGATTAAACCATTCTGAATTTTTGCTATCGAACCACATCAGTATTAGAGCTGCTATTAATACAATGGCAGTCTTACGAAGTGCTAACGGCTGGCGCGCAAAAATACTTGGGGTCATAAGTCGTCTAACTCAGGAGTTATAAAATAAGCAGTAGCCAGTACTGGGTTCTAGTTGATTAATGCAATTAAAGGCAGCGCAACTGGCTACCTTTAATTTTATACTGTTTTGACCCACTATTTTTACGCAAGCTATCATCAAGCACGACGAAGATGATTTATCAATACCGCAGTGCTTCACTAAAGCAATCTAAACAAAAATCATGTTCAAGCTTTTGTTATTGATAAAGTCAAGCGCAATACCACCGCCGCGGCTAACACAAGTCAGCGGATCTTCGGCAACGGTCACAGGTAGACCTGTCTCTCTTGAAATTAATTTGTCCAAATCACGTAATAGCGCACCGCCGCCCGTCAAGACAATACCACGCTCTGCGATGTCTGATGACAGCTCAGGTGGCGTCTGTTCAAGTGCCGCTTTTACCGCGCTAACGATGCCGCTCAGCGGATCACTCAGGGCTTTTTGTACTTCTTCTGAATTAACAGTAAAGGTTTTTGGCACGCCTTCTGCCATGCTACGACCGCGAACTTCGACTTCTAGCTGACTGTCTTCATTCAAAGCAGAGCCAACTTCGTGCTTAATACGCTCAGCTGTCGTCTCACCAATCACGCAACCATGGGTACGGCGTACGTGGGTGATAATCGCGTCATCAAACATATCGCCACCGATACGAATCGACTCAGCATAAACGCAACCAGATAAAGCGATAACGGCAATCTCCGTCGTGCCGCCACCAATATCAACCACCATCGAACCGCTGGCCTCATGAACTGGCAAGCCAGCACCGATGGCAGCTGCCATTGGCTCTTCTAACAATAGTACTTTACTCGCACCTGCTGAAGATACCGCTTCACGAATCGCTTTACGCTCAACCAGAGTAGACTTACAAGGCACACAAACCACCACGTTAGGCTGCGCCATAAAACGCTTGGCTTTTACCTTCGTTATGAAATGCTTGAGCATTTTTTGCGTCACTTCAAAGTCAGCAATCACGCCGTCTTTTAATGGGCGAATCGCTGTAATGTTAGCAGGTGTACGACCAAGCATCTGCTTGGCATCAATACCAACAGCCGCAACGGTAGGGTTTTGGGTACGATTACTTCGTAACGCAACCACCGTAGGCTCGTCAAGTACGACGCCTTTATTAGGAATAAAAATGAGAGTGTTCGCAGTACCGAGGTCGATAGCGATATTATTTGATAAAAATCCAAACAGGTTCATGACTAATATTTCCAGCGTATTACAAATGAGGCGAATGAGGCGAATGAGATTGACTGAGGCGTTACTCGTCAGCGTTGAGCAGGTCGTCGTTAGACATTACTTATGGCGAAATTTGAACCTCGCAACAAGTCAAACCTAAGCAATAATGATGCAATGGAAAAACTGAGCTAAATTATACCGATTTGGCTCAAAAAAAACACAGATATTTGCATCAGTAAGTCAGGATTTTGGTCTTAAACGCTAAAAGTTGTTACAAAGTTTAAAATAGCAGTAAACACCATTCGACTTAATGAAACATCATTTAATTCAATAACTAACAAGGCTCTACAGGCAAATGATAATTTTGCTTAGCAGCACAGGTGCATACTGTAACGTATTTCAGAACGTAATGGGTAAGCAATTGAGAATCAATCGTGAATTATACGGTCAATTTTGCAAATCACGCCATCTTGGTTGATATTGTGCATCAATCAAGCGTCATGCTCTGTAAACTTAAGCCAGATGCTTTATAATAAAGCCACTATATATACATCTTAAGATAAACCCTTTGTTTTAGTTTGTGTTAATAATTATCTATATCTAATGCTTGTCTATTTTAGCCGCATTCTACTCTAACAAAAACTGTCGTTCACTGGAGAAACTATGTCACAGCAACCAGCAACGTCTGACAGCAACGTCAGCCGTGAAGAAATCCTAGAAGTTGCCAACCTTGCACGTTTGGGTGTCGATGAAAGCACAGCCGATAGCTATGCCGACGATATTAGTAAAGTATTAAAACTTATGAATACGCTATCTAACGTGGATACCACAGGCATCAAACCCTTAGCAAACATTCATGAAGCTTGCCAAGAATTGCGGGCTGATGTGGCCAAACACGATATCAACCGCGCGCGCAATCAGTCAGTCGCCCCAGCTGTTGAAGATGGCTTATATTTGGTTCCACAAGTGATTGAATAAGCAGCGTGCTGCTTTAATCGCTACCCTATTTTACTTTATGCTACTCACATTTTGACGGACGACACCTTATGTCAGAACTTCATTTATTAAGTACCCAGCAGCTTATTACGGGCTTGCAAGACAAACAATTTAGCAGCCTTGAGCTGACAGAACACTACATCAAGCGTATAGATGCGCTAGACAATAAGATTAACAGCTTTATCACTCATACTTCTGAGACAGCACGCGCGCAAGCAAAGGCAGCAGACGAGATGCGCGCACAGGGCGATCAGCGTCCATTACTTGGCGTACCAATGGCGCACAAAGACATCTTTTGTACCCAAGGTGTACTGACGACTTGTGGCTCTAAGATGCTGCATAACTTTGTCTCGCCTTATGACGCTACCATCGTTTCTAATATTGACAAAGCAGGCATGATTAGTTTAGGTAAGCTCAATATGGATGAGTTTGCGATGGGCTCGGACAACAGTAGCTCTCACTATGGCACTGTGCAGAACCCTTGGAACCTAGAGCGCGTCCCTGGTGGTTCATCAGGTGGTAGTGCTGCCGCCGTTGCTGCAGGGTTTGTCCCAGTCGCAACGGGCAGTGATACTGGTGGCTCTATTCGCCAGCCTGCCTCATTTTGTGGTTTAACCGGTATCAAGCCAACCTATGGTCGCGTCTCTCGCTTTGGTATGATTGCCTATGCCTCAAGCCTTGACCAAGCTGGTAGCATGGGTCGCAGCGCTAAAGATTGTGCCTATCTGCTACAGCCAATGATTGGTCACGATCCACGCGATGCGACTTCTATCAAATACGATATGCCCGACTACGTACAAGACATCAATGATGCTGAAGCCGCGGCTGGCGATAAGCCATTTGCTGGTCTACGCATTGGTGTTGCGAAAGAATACTTTAGTGCGGGACTAGACGCTGAGGTAGAAACGGCCGTACGTGCTGCTCTGAAAAAATATGAAGAGCTGGGTGCGACGATTGTGGAGGTGAATATCACTGACCCTGAGATTACCCTTGCCACTTACTACATGCTCGCCCCTGCCGAAGCATCATCAAACCTATCACGCTTCGATGGTGTACGCTTTGGCTATCGCTGTGAGAATCCAACCGATCTACTCGATCTATACACGCGTTCACGCTCTGAAGGCTTTGGTCCTGAAGTACAGCGCCGTATCTTGACCGGCACTTATGCGCTCTCGGCTGGCTACTTTGATGCTTACTATACCAAAGCACAAAAAATCCGCCGCTTAATCGTCAAAGACTTCGATGAAGCCTTTGCTAGCTGTGATGTGATTGCTAGCCCAACAGCACCAACCGCTGCTTACAAGCTTACTGACAACCTTGATCCTGCGACCATGTACTTGGGTGACGTTTATACTATCGCGGTCAACTTAGCAGGTCTACCTGCGCTCAGTCAGCCAGTTGGTCTAACCTCAGAAGGTTTGCCTATTGGCTTACAATTAATCGGTAAGCATTGGCAAGAGAGCCAATTGCTCACGACTGCTCACTTATTCCAACAGCATACCGACCATCATTTACAACTCTCTACCATCGCAAAGGAGACGGTATAATGAGTACAGCTACTACTGATAACAATGCCGTGCGCGAGCATGCCGTGCGTAAAGAGCTTTTCGTCGATGGTTATGAAGTGGTCATCGGCATTGAGATTCACTGCCAGCTAAATACGGAAAGTAAAATATTCTCAAGTGCGCCGACTGACTTCGGTCATGAGCCAAATAGCCAAGCCAGTATCGTCGACTTGGGTTTACCTGGCGTATTGCCAGTGCTAAATGCTGGCGTGGTCGATCGTGCCTTAAAATTCGGTATCGGCGTCAACGCTGAGTTGGGATTATTTAACACATTTGACCGTAAAAACTACTTTTACCCTGATTTGCCTAAAGGCTATCAAATCACCCAGATGGCAAACCCTATCGTTGGCGAAGGCTATATCGATGTCGTGGTCAATGAAGGGGATAAGAACGAATATCCCAAACGTATGGGCATCACCCGCGCGCATTTAGAAGAAGATGCGGGTAAATCTGTACATGATGCCGTCGATGGTATGACGGGTGTTGACCTTAACCGTGCTGGTACGCCTTTAATTGAAATCGTCTCTGAACCTGATATGCGCTCTGCACACGAAGCACTTGCCTATATCAAAGCCATTCATCAGTTGGTCACTTGGCTGGGTATCTCAGATGCCGTGATGGCTGAAGGCTCATTCCGCTGTGATTGTAACGTCTCTATTCGTAAGCCTGATGCTGAATTGGGTACGCGTACTGAGCTAAAAAACCTCAATTCGTTCCGCTTTATCGAGCGTGCCATCAATCGCGAAATCGAGCGTCAAATCGATATTTTAGAAGATGGTGGCAAAGTACTGCAGGCAACGATGCTTTATGATCCTGAGCGCGACGAAACTCGTGTGATGCGTACTAAAGAAGACGCCAACGATTATCGTTACTTCCCTGATCCTGACTTGCTGCCTGTGCGTATCGAACAGCATACGGTTGATAGCATTCGTGCAGCAATGCCGGAGCTACCAGTTGCTCGTCGTGCGCGTTTTGAAGCAGCTCTTGGCCTATCAGAATACGATGCTCGTATCTTGACTGGCAGTCGTCAAATTGCCGATTACTTTGAAGCTGTGGTCGCAGAAGTTGGACAAGCAGATGCCAAAATGGCTGGCAACTGGGTGATGGGTGACCTACTCGGTGCGCTAAATAAAGATGATAAAGAAATTACTGACTCCCCTATCAGCGCCAAGCAATTGGCTGGTATGCTAGCCCGAATCAAAGACGATACGCTATCTGGCAAATTGGCGAAGAAAGTCTTTAGCGCGCTCTATGAGCGCGCGGGCGGCGATGCTGATGATGCCGCTGACAAAATCATCGAAGAAAAAGGGCTTAAGCAAGAAACCGATACGGGCGCTATTAAAGCCATCGTTGAAGAAGTCATCGCTAAAAATGCAGCCATGGTTGAAGAATATCGTGGCGGTAAAGAAAAAGCCTTTAACGGTCTGGTCGGTCAAGTCATGAAAGCCAGTCGTGGTAGTGCCAACCCGCAGCAAGTGAACCAAATTCTCAAAGAGCTATTGGGTTAAGGATAATTGCTGATTGGTTGTGCTGACTGTGATACGTAAATTGGGGTCATAGATTTTGGCTAAAATAAATAGCTCTTGCAATATGCATAATTTTGCGTAAAATAGTCAGTCATTCGGGGCGTAGCGCAGTCTGGTAGCGCACTACACTGGGGGTGTAGTGGTCGCAGGTTCAAATCCTGCCGTTCCGACCAAACATAGTAGTAAAGAAAAAAGCCAATCATTGTTTTCAATGGTTGGCTTTTTTTTGATTAAAATTTGGGCAATGCCTTACAGTTGTTACTTTTAGTAGGTGTAGGTATGACATTTAAATTACTTTGATGACAAATCTACAGATTACTAGCCCCTGCACAGACATCTTTGTTCAAAACCACTGTTTCTACCAAATTATCCTGATTGTCATAACTAGATAGCTTAACCACAACATTATTAGCAGCTTGGTATTTTGCGCCATAAAAATCATTACAAAGCTCAGTCATACCCGACTCTTGGAAACTAGGCTCCATGTTCTTAAAAGCGAGTGAGCTTGAGTATAGGTCGACATGCCAGCTCATCAAGTGATTTTTACCACCCAATTTAAAATCAGGTTGCTCATTTTTAATCTTTTTATTAAACATATGATCCATTAAGTCAAAAAAAGTAGACGCGGCTTCTAAGTCTACGTAACGGTAGTTTTCATCTACGACCTCAAACTCTTTAAAATACTTATCCATAGCATCAAAAGCACTGGCACTGGCATTGGCATTGGTAGCGAATGTAACACCCATCAGAACAGCAGTAACTAGCCATGCTTTCATAATATATTACCTCTCATAACGATCATCTTTATCTATTCAAACAATTCAAACTGTTGCTTGATTTTATTATACATATAATTACTTTTTTCATCAAAACTTGATTTTCCATTACTCTCATTACCAATATGGCCTAGTTTCACAATTTATTTCCTCAATTTTATACTTGATAGCAGCAATACAGTATTTGTCTTCACTCACATACTCCCTACTCTCATAATTAGAAGTTTCTTTTTTATTAAATAGAGTGCACCTTCGAACCTTGTCATAGTTTAAGCTGTCATTAACCACCATAACATGATTAATTGCTTACTGAATATCTTGTGAAATATGCTCTTAGGGCAAAGTAGGTTTCTGTGCCATAGTCAAAGTTGCGCCCATAGACGCACAGGCAGTGGACTTATCATGCATGAAATATTTTACAGATGCTTATTTATCATAGATTATCATCTTAGTATTAATAGTAAGGCATTATTGAGAAGCGCTATTCAACTTAATTTTTATATGATGAATATCATGCTTTAGTAATAGCACAATCAAGCACTACCCTAACCGATACTTGTCATCTATAGACTTTTGGCAAGCGAGCAGCTAGGGTAAATGCTACACCATTATGATGACTTATCATATGTCCAAAATTATAGCCCAGCCCTTATCTACTCATGTCACAAATAACGCACCTTGGGAAATGTACCAGCGGCCTTATGTACGTGATTTGGCATATGTGCTGGCGTGCCCTAACGTCTTAACCGAATGGCTGGACTTTGCACCGCATCAGAATACACATACCGTATCGGTACATAGCGCACACTTTTGGCAAATGCAGTTTGCAGCGTATCAGCAGCGTTTGGAAGAGCTAGATAGCACCAATGCTTATCAGGTGCTGACTCGCTATTTACTCAAGCGGCCTAGCCCTAATCGCTTGGGTTTTCACTTTGAAGGATTACTGTCATTTTGGCTAGAGGATGGCTTTGCGCGCAAGCTACATCCGTATGAGACCCTAGCCAGTAACGTCCAGTTGTATAACGGTAAGCAGACGACTGGTGAGCTGGATTTGATTTTATACAATCATCAAGACAAGCTCACCGAACACTGGGAATTGGCCATTAAGTTTTTTATGGGATCAGCGCCGTTTGCTCCTGAGAACTGGGTTGGGATTAATTCCAAGGACAATCTACAGCGTAAAATGACCCATATGCAAACCAAGCAGTTTCGTACCGTATGGGTAGATACCGAAAAGCATGGACAAGTTAAAATTGATAAGCGTTATGGGATAATTAAAGGACGCTTCTTTTTGCCAATCAATACCTGTAATTTTACTTATCCGCCTTGGTTAGCGCCAAGCTTTCCTATACATAAATGGTGCGATAACACCGATATGACTAATCTTGCGACGCTTGATATAAGGGCATTACGAGCTGCCCATTATATCGAATGGTTTACTAGGCGCGACTGCTATGATGGACGACAGCCGCAGGTAGCTTGGTCAAACGACGCAATGCCTATGCCTACGACAGGACTATACTTCGAAGGTCATAGTCCGATCGTCATTTATCCTGAACAGCGCGACAAAACGCATGATAAATTTTAGTAACGTCCACCGCATTATATGCACATCGACGCTTTAGCCATCTGCTTTATTAATGCAATGCAATGAAGCTACCAAGCATAGCGTCCATACAAGCTAATCTCACTGCGTTTGGCTTTTTCTGAATCGAGACTGTCGGTCAGCAATTTGATGCCAGCATAACGACTGTCTACAGCAAGACCCAATGCTTGCGTTTGCGGCTCTATCAAGCCCGTCACCGTAATGGGGAAAGCATCGTTGGACGTTTGGTAGCCTGCGGATAATTGATATAAGTCTTGAATGTCATTCACTTGACCATGTAGACCGAGCTGCCATTGACTGTCTAGCTGATGCTGAAGGCTACCTTCCACTCGCCATGGCAATGTCTGTGTGACATCATCAGTGCTAAGCTGCCCTTCAATCGTATAGAGAGGTCTGCCGTTGACGTCATAATCCAATGCATAACGAGTGCTTGGCATGTCTTTCCAGTGCATACGTCCAAGGATATCGTAGCCACTCAGAGACAACTGCGTACTATCAGACAACTGACCTGTGAGCTGCAAATCGAGCGAATAACCATATCCCGAAGGTTTCGCGGGGTTCCAGTCTAGGTTTTCCTCCCCTAAAGCCGGTTCATCATAGTAATAATCGATGTAAGCGTTGGTTTTATCCAAACTGTCTCGTATGTCTGTCACCTCATTATTTGGCAACACTCTGGTGCTTAAATCGCCAACTATCTTACCTTCTAATGCATGCAGTCCTTGCCAGAGATTGGCACGAGTCGTCAATTGCCAGTTAGGCATGAGCTGCTGCGTCAGACCAATATTAGCACCGAATCTTTCATTGTGCTTGGCTTCCAAAAATAACGGATAATCTTGACTGGTACTTGAGGGCTGTTTATTTTCATACTGCCAATAAACTTCGGCAGTCTCTTTGCTAAACGTCATTAAATAATCATAACGCCAACCTAGACCGTAGCTAATCGCACTGCCCGCAGGACGAATCTCAAGCGACGTCCGACCTTGGGCATAAGCATGATCACCCGAGTCCAAAGGGGCACTCCAATCGTCTAAAAATGCTGAGATAGGCTGTGTTGGGCTATGAGCCGTTGCCATCACACTCCACTCTATCTGTGCGTCTGATTGTTTGGTCTGACTGTCTAGCAACCCTGTCGCTTGGGGGTAGAAGTAAAAATTCGTATCAGCAGCTGGTATATCTGCACTATCAGCAACCGCAGCGCTGGATATCATCATAGCGGCAATCGCTGGCGTAGTGATTAACTTGGTACGGCTGTATAAATGCGATGCTAAGCTTTTAGGTAAAAAACCATAGAGAATTGAAACGTTATATGGCATAAATTTCTCACGTTTATTAGAGAGCATAAAAAAGAGACAGTAATCTGTCTCTTTTTTTGTTGCTATACCTCAATCGCTACTAACAACGGTTGAGAGTCGATGTGACACATGATTTGATTATAGAATAATTAAACTGTCATCAGTAAATTTGGCAGTAACTTTGCCATCATTATCCATCAAATCACCGTAGTCTTTACCGTTAACCATGATATCGCCAAGCTTACCCATTTTATCTTTGATAAAATCACCACTGGCATCGACATTTAACTTGATCGATGCTTTATTTTGCTCAACGGTAAACTGGGTGCTAACCACATCATAGTTATTATCTAAGCTTGACTTACCTGTTACAAATAGCTTCTTACCCTCTACGCTAGCAGTCAGACCTTGTAGCTCAATAACATTACGAGCAGTACGTTTAAGATTGGCTTGGAAATCAAGTGGAATCGTCGTTGTGCTCTCTTTCGTTACCTTGCCCTTAATCGCCAATACTATTTCCATACCTACGTATTTATTGGCGGCTTCTTCGATATCACCGACTTCATCGATTATGATAAATTTCTTTATATCAGCGTCATTGGCAGTCGCGTTCAGTGTAATCTCTACATCAGTCATCGGTTTTTGCTTGGTCATCTTGCCCGTTATAGCAAACTTATAAGGGATTGTTCTAACCACCAGACTGTTATCTGCTAGCTTTCTGCTGACATCCAGTGCGGCAAATTCAAAATCTTTTGCTTCAATCACGCTATCATTAGCCGTCAACTTCAGGCTGCTTAATTTGATGACCGCCTTTTCTAGTGTGATGCCTTCTCTATTTGCATCATTGATATCAAACTCATCATTGACCATGACTTTATCACTGAATTGACCACTGACTGTTGCGCCTTTAGTATTTGAGCTGAGGGCAACGATATCAGTGCCAGTGCCAATGTTAATACTCTTGAAACCCAAGCTGCCGTTAAAGTTATCTGTACTGGTGTTTGAGCTTAACGCATCTTCAAAGCCATCAAATGCTACCTTAAAACTGTCTTGATTGACGACAACAGGTCCGTACAAACCTGTTTGTGGGTTATACACATAATCGTATTCTTCAACATCTACTTTGGTTGTACCATTCAAGGTAAACTTACCGTCAGTACTTAGCGTTGCGACAAAACCATTTTCGGGCGTTAAAGTGATATTGCCTAATGCGACCTCAAATTTTGCATCATTGGCTAATGCTAAGATATCAGCTGCCGTGAGCTGTGATATATCATTCTCTTCCATATAGTATTTTAGATCACTTGGGATATCGAAGGTATAACCAAGTCGCGTATCTTGCTTTTCTGTAAGGATATCACTTACATCTTCGTAAGCATCTGTAACCGCTTTATTGTCACTGACAAATAGCTTGGCGGTACGAATCATCTCTTTCGCTTGCTCGATCTCAGACAAACTATTATCGACAGGCGGCTTAACTGGCACATCAGGCGTATTAGTACCATTACCAGAAGAGTTATTATTATTGTCATCACCACAGCCTGCTAACGCTAACGTGCTGGCTAACGCTAATGCGCTCAATTTAAAAAATTTCATAACACAGTCCTTTATAGAGTAATTTTAAAAACGAGAAGCACCAAAATCTTTATCCAATTAAGCAAATAATGCCTCAATTCAGAAAAGCGCCTCTTAATTTAGAAAACTTAAGTTTACTTTAAAATAAAATAATAATACTCTTATTTAAACAACTTATCTATAAAGTAAACGAATATAACAGCAATGTTACACAAAAAAATAAATGCCGTTGTTGCGACTAATCTTGACTGCCCGCCAAAGATACTTTATCAATAATTTTCAATCACTTGCATCAGCTCGTACCTGAGCATATCTGCGCTTGGCATGCGCTCAGCGTGAAAGCGCACAATAGCAATACCGGCACTAGCAAGGGCTTTGTCTTTTTTGTCATCCGCCTTTTGACGCGCTTTACTCGTGTGTGTCCAATCATCAAGCTCGATAGCAACCAGCGTGGTCTGCGCATCAATATCCACAATCACATAATCGACGCTTTGACGACAGATACGATTGAACCAAAAACTACGCTCGGACGCCTCACTGCTATTGCCTTCGATAATACGTGACAGTTGAACTTGAACGAAAATATGATATTCCGGCAACGCACTTTTTAGCTTATTAAAGAAAATGACTTCCGTATCCGTCATAATCGGCATCGGCGCAAACGGCCAAATAGCCAACTCATCACCGCGTACTGGCTTTGGATCAGGCTCAACAACTGGGGGTTTTTTCAACAGCTTTGGTACAGTAATCAGCCCTAAAAACCCAACGGCCAATATTAAAAATATAACACCAAATGACATGGTTTTACCTTATACATGATTAAGGCAGCCAAATATGTATGACGACTTCCATAAAGTGACATATATACTCAACTGCGACAGGGCAGCCCTTATAGGCTGACCCGTTATACAGAAAAAATCAGGGGCAATCGGCGCACATCGTAGCTAAGCTTACGCCAATCAGCAAACACCAAAACAAAAAACACGACAATAAATGTCGTGTTTGAATAAAACTCAGATAAAACAATAAAATCTAACCAAGACTCTGCTGTTTATTTAGCAATAACAGTCATCCGATTATCGTGATTTTAATGCTATTTTAGCGCCAGTATAAAACCCAAGCACTGGTCGTATTGACCTTAGGATCGCTATTGATTTTATCTTTCAACGCTAATGCCGCCACTTTACCTCGCTCAGGACCGACGATGACGCGAACCCCGCGGCTGGTAGGGCTGGTCTTAACTTGGTAGCCTGCGGATTTAAATTTCTTTGCCAGCTCATCCGCTTTGGCTTGATCGTTTGCCAATGCTACTTGCACCCCAAAGCTGCCTTTGGCGTCGGTTTCTTTGACTTCTTTACGGGCTTCACTGAGTTTCTGCTGTGCTTCACGCTTAGCATCCGCTGATTTTTTGGCTAAAGCCTCTTCTTTCTGACGCTTGTCTTCACGTGCCTGCTCAGCCGCTGCCGCTTCACGTGCTAATCGCTCCACTTGCTTACGTGATGGAATGGTGATGTTTTGACCCAGTTGTAGCGATGTCGACGGTGACAGATTATTCGCTTGTGCCAATACTTCTACTGGCATATTGTATTGCCGCGCCAGTTTAATCAGCCCATCTCCTCTTTTAACTTGATAATCAGAAGGCGATTTTGGTGGCTCATTCTTAGCCGCTTCTGCTGCCGCTTGTTTTTTCTCAGCCGCAGCATCCGCTTGTTTCTTAACTTCCGCTTGTCTTTTTGCTTCCGCTTCTTTTTTACTGTCTGCTAGTTTCTTAGCGGCAGCCTGCTCTTTAATCGCCGCTTGCCTTTGAGCTTCTTGTTGCGCTTGGGCAGATTTTTGCTGGTTGCCAGTATTTGTCTCACTTTCAGCTGACTCAGCAGCGCTAGTCTTTTTTATGGGCGTTGTAGCGTCATTTTTTTCCGCATCGGATTTGGATTTATCACTCTCTTCAGCAGCTGCCGCACTACTGGCCATATACTGCTGACTTTCTGCACGGGCTTTTGCCAATGCTTCCGCCTCAGCGGCTTCCTGTTCAGTTAAGAACTGCTGGGCACGTTTTTCTTGTTCAGCCACACGAGCAGCGCGCTCTTTTTGTTTCTCTGCCAAGATACGTTTTTCAGTCTCGATATCCGTCGTCAGCGGCTGAGGAGACTCTTGCTCAGGGCTTGGCTTATCTACCATTGCTGACGCTGGTTGTGGTTCATTACTATCACCAATCTGTTGCACCATGGCGTATAGCATCACGCTACCGCCGATAATCATCCCAATGCCCAATAAGGCTTGTCTCGAAAAGTTCATCCGTTTACGTCTCTTAGTTGGTAATAAGGTTGATTGAGCGGCGCAACTGTCGTCTCAAAACTGTGTTTAGATAGTTTTAATAGCCTTGATAGGTGTCATTGCCACCAGTTGCGTCCATCCGTTTTTAAATGTTATGCCAAGCGTTTAATGCCATTATAGAGCAACTTGCCAAATCACTTTGATTATAAAGCATATTTTTCATACTGTCTGCCATCATGCTACTGCTAAGATTAACATTAAATAAGCACCATTTTAATGTTAATTATCAACCGCCAGTGCTGCCAGTGCCTCGCCGATCGTATGAAAGGAGCCACATACCACGATAAGGTCTTGCGGCTGACTGCCATTGATAACCGCATCGGTCGCTTCTGCTAAACGTTTAAATTCGTGTATTTGAGCATTGTCGACATAGCTCGATAGGATACCTTGCAAGTGCTCAGTGCTCGCGGCGCGTGGATAATCAATCTCAGCGATATACCAATCGCTAATCGGTAAGCCCGCTATCGTCAAATGCTGCACGACTTTATTGATATCTTTATCACCCAACATAGAAAACAGCATTTTAATGCTGGCAGGTTTTCCTATAGCTTGACTGATATGATTACTATTTGGATTACTGCTTTGATTGAGAGCATCAGAACTATTTTGATTGGCTAAATGCTGTTGCCAAAGCGGTAATAGTTGCGCCAATAAAAACTCGACGCCTTGCTCGTTATGCGCGACATCAAACAGCCAATGGCGATTGTGGGTCTCACGATAATCAAAGCGACCAGCGAGCCTGACCGTTTGCAGCGCCTGCTCGATAGCAGTGCTATCAACATTTAACGAACTTGCGAGCACTGCTGATAACGCAGTGGCAGTATTGGTCAATGACAGTGCTGGGCGCGGTAATTGCATGGTAACGGCGGCATTGCTGTACTGCCAAGCGCTTGTATCCACTTCACGATAATCAAAGTCTTGCCCAACTCGATAACAAGTTGCTTGATGCTTATCAATCGCTTGCTGCACACTGACTGGCATCGCGGTAGCACCATAAACCACGCTGATACCATCACGTAAGATACCTGCTTTCTCACGGCCAATATCTTCAACATTGTCACCCAGCCAATCGACATGATCGATAGCGATATTGGTAATCACTGCCATATCAGGATCAATGATATTGACCACATCTAAGCGCCCACCCAGACCGACTTCTAACACCCAGACATCACAATCCGCTTCGGCAAATATTAATAATGCGGCAAGTGTGGTCATCTCAAAAAATGACAAGGTCAGCTCACACGCTAATCGCGCTGCTTCTACCTTGCTAAAAGCTTCAATTAACGTCTCGTCACTGACCATCTCGCCATTGATACGCACGCGCTCATTAAATACACTTAGATGCGGTGATTGATACAGAGCCGTTTTATAGCCTGCTGCTTGGCACATCTGCGCGATGGCAGCCGTCGTTGAGCCTTTACCATTGGTGCCTGCCACCGTAAATACATAAGCATCGTCTTTGGCTGACTGTACCACGCCTAATGCCTCGGCAACTGGCAAAACTCGCGACAACCCCATGTCTATTGCCGATACATGAATCTGCTGCATATAATCGAGCCATTCGGTCAAGCTAGAATGCTTGTTGGGAGTGTTAGGGTTAAAAAGTAGAGAGTCGGACATGGACACAGCCTATATTGAAATATTTGAATAAAAAATGGTCAATGAGAAAGCATTCATTAAGAAAGTACAGACAGTATATAACTACCTGCCCAAAAAGCAAAAATAGCATTTACCGCTGTTGACGATAAATGCTATTGATTGATCTTACTTAGTCAGCAAAACTGAGCATGCTACTAAGCATAAGTCATGCGGAATATTAAACTCAGTTATCCGTTAGTCAAGCCGATGAGCAAGTTAGGCATCAACATTAGGCATGCAGCTTAACTTTGCCAGCAGACGATAAATGGTATCAATCATTTGATGACGATGCACCACTTCATCGACCACACCATGTTCTAACAAGAACTCGGCACGCTGGAACGGCTCTTCTAGCGTCTCACGAACCGTTTGCTCAATCACGCGCTTACCAGCAAAGCCGATCATGGCTTTTGGTTCTGCTAAATGAATATCACCTAACATAGCGAGCGATGCAGTCACACCGCCATAAACAGGATTGGTCAATATCACGATATACGGCACGCCAGCAATTCTCAAACGCTCAATTGCAGCAGCCGTTCGTGCCATCTGCATCAAAGACAGCAAACCTTCTTGCATACGTGCGCCGCCAGAGGCAGCAAAGCAAACTAAAGGCACTTTGTCTGCCAGTGCTTTCTCAGCTGCTTGGACAAAACGATCGCCAACCACTGACCCCATAGAACCGCCCATAAAGCGGAAATCAAAGGCACAAGTAACGATATCAAGATTGCGCAATTTACCGTACATCACAATCAGCGCCTCAGACTCGCCGGTTTTGTCCTGTGCTTCGGTCATGCGCTGCGGATACGGCTTGCTATCCACAAACCTTAGCGGATCTTTGGCAGTAAATTGTTGTCCAAGCTCACCGTCTACTTGATCGAGCAACCAGTTTAAGCGCTCACGAGCACTCATCGGTAGATGATGATCGCAATGCGGGCAAACATAGCAATTAAAAATCAGCGCCGTATTGGTAATCATCGAATGACAATTACTGCACTTGGTTGACGGTTCAGTCTCTACTGCCGTCAAAGGCGCTGTCAGTTGCTGTTTAATACCCGGTATCGGGCGATTAAACCACGATTGCCCAGCCGTATTACCGTTTGGCTCAGCGTTACTTTTTTCAGTATGGTTCGGAGTCGTCATATCAGGTTTTATTATCGTATCAGTCATATTATTCGCCATTATCAAAGGCTTATCGACAAGCTGGCTCATGCGCTTGTCCCTAAGAATCGATTTATAAGGATCAGTTTAATCGTCACATATTCTCATAACTTTCGCAGCTATAAAGCTACAGTTATAAGGCACGCTTACGTGAAACTGTAACAATTTATATGTGATGTTAGTTTACACACGTAAACTAACTTTAGCAAAGTCATTTAACCCTGTCTTTATAAACATTGTTATTCATATTGCCATGACGATTTAAGTGACGATAATTTAACTTTATTTGACTCAGGCTCTCAAACTATCAAGTGCACCGCGTAGCTCATCCATTTTTGCCATGATTTTTTGCTGAGCCGCGGCAACCGCAGTGCTATCATTTGCATCTATATCAGCAAAATTTTGAACCAAGGCACTACCGACAATAATACCATCCGCATGCGCTCCAATCGCTTTGGCAGACGTTGCATCACGAATACCAAAACCCACACATACTGGCAAATCAGTCGCTGCTTTAATCGCTTGCACTTGAGTCGCAACATCATCAGTATCAAGCGTTGCCGAACCCGTCACGCCTTTTAATGACACATAATAAATATAACCACCGCAATGGGTCAATACTTGCTCACGGCGCTCAGGCAAAGTCGTTGGTGATAATAAGAAAATCTCGTTCATCGCATGGTCAGTCAAATGCTGGGTAAAGCTGCCCGCCTCGCTTGGCGGCAAATCAACCATCAAAATACCATCGACACCTGACTGCTCACATAGCGCGACAAAGTTGTCATAGCCAATGATTTCCACGGGATTGAGATAACCCATCAAAATAATGGGGGTCTGCGTGTCTTGCTGACGGAATTCCGCGACCATTTTTAGGGCATCACGTGTACTCGTACCTGCGGCTAATGCACGCTCTCCAGCTAAAGCGACGACTGGGCCATCTGCCATAGGATCAGAGAACGGTAAGCCTACTTCGATCATATCGGCGCCGTGCTTGACCAAGTCATGTAGCAAGCCAACGAAGTTACTTGGATTAGGATCGCCTGCCATTACATAAGGAATCAGGGCTTTTTTATTTTGGGCTTTTAGGGTTTCAAAAGTGCTTTCAATTCTGGTCATAGTGTTCTCTTATAATTTTAAAATTAATTTATTGTCATTGAATCGTATAAGGCACATATTCCCTCTACTAATGACCTTGCCAGTCGATATCTAGCTGTTCGGTACGGTTATAGAGTATATGAGTTAATAATAAAGCTACTTGCATTCTATGAATCTGATAATGATTGTCTGAATTATCGTTTAAAACATAACTTTCAAGCGTTGACTTTAATAGTACAAATTCTGATAAACCATTTCCATCAAGTGAGTCAGGAATAATATTTTCCTCGAATCTTTCACTGGCATTAGGCTTGTAGAGTATTGAAATACCACTATCATCTTTTTCAATGTTATAAACAATTTCATCTATATTATCAAAACATATCACTCTCTCTTTACAACGACTATTTGAGAGGATTCTTAGTTCATCAGAAGTAATAGACAGGATAGGTTCTAAATGCCAATCAATATTTTTTGCCATATGTTTACTAGGTAGGTTTTGGCCTTTTTCTTTACGAAATGCTAAGTAATGAGAAAATATGTGCCATAACATGAACATACTACATATAACAAAAATGGATTTAACCTTTAATAGATCATTACTACCTAAAAACCTCTCTGCTAGATATAAAAGAAAGCCGATCACTACCGAGAGCAAAGCTAGTTGCATACTATCAACAAACTTTTCACTTTGAAAAAACTTTAGTTGTTTTTTAGGCAGTAGCGAATTAATGTTCAAGGGCAGGCTAAGTGTTAGCTTATCTGGAAAACTATTTAGCTCAAATAAATTATGACTCACCGTACCCTCAATATTAGATAACTCTCAAGTTAATAATAGATCTAAAGTAGATTCGAATGATAGGAACTCTAAAATTGTAGTAATTTAAAGCTCAATCCCTTCCGCCTTCATCACTGAATGCAAGTCTTTATCACCGCGACCAGACATATTAACGATAATGGTTTGATCAGGGGTCATCGTCTTAGCCAACTTCAATGCATAAGCAACGGCATGAGCAGATTCAAGCGCAGGGATGATTCCTTCTTTGCGCGTGACTTCATGAAAGCCTTCTAGCGATTCTTTATCGGTACAACCGACATATTCAACACGCTTCATGTCTTTTAAGAAGCTGTGCTCAGGACCAACGCCAGGATAATCAAGACCCGCTGAAATAGAATGCGTTTCTTGAATTTGACCTTCATCATCGGCCATCAAATAGGTACGGTTGCCATGCAGTACACCGATACGACCAGCAGCCAATGGTGCTGAATGACGACCCGTTTCGATACCGTCACCCGTTGCTTCAACGCCATACATTTTAACGTCAGTATCGTTTAAGAAATCAAAGAACAAGCCAATGGCGTTTGAGCCACCACCCACACAAGCGACTAATGCATCTGGTAATTTACCCGTCATTTGCAGATGCTGAATACGTGCTTCTTTGCCGATAATCGCTTGGAAATCGCGTACCAATAACGGATAAGGATGCGGACCGGCAACCGTACCGATGATGTAATAGGTGCTATCTACATTAGTAACCCAATCACGCATTGCTTCGTTCATGGCATCTTTTAGGGTACGTGAGCCAGAAGTCACTGGCACAACCGTTGCACCGAGCAAACGCATACGATAGACGTTCATCTTTTGACGCTCGACATCATCAGCGCCCATATAAACGATACACTCAAGCCCCAAACGCGCGGCAATCGTCGCCGTCGCGACACCATGTTGCCCTGCGCCAGTTTCCGCAATAATGCGTTTTTTACCACTCATCTTGGCAAGTAGCGCCTGCCCAATGGTGTTATTCACCTTATGGGCGCCAGTATGGTTTAAGTCTTCACGTTTAAAATAAATTTGCGCACCACCAATCTCATCGCTCAATCGCTTGGCATGATATAAAGGCGTTGGGCGGCCGACATAGTTGACCAAATCATTGTGATATTCTTCCCAAAACGCAGGGTCTTTTTTGACTGTGTTATATAACGTTTCTAGCTCTTCTAGTGCTGCCATCAAGGTTTCAGAGACAAAGCGACCGCCATGCACGCCGAAATGTCCACGGGCATCAGGATATTGATTGAAATCTTGCACGTTCTCTGGATTGGTGAAGGTATTGATAGATTGTGCAGTAGCAGATGGTGCTTTGTTCGTGGCATGACTCATGATAATTCCTACTATAATAAGTGGTATTTTTTAAGATAAATAAGGGGGAAAATTTTCCAAGTAATTAGCTATTTAACGGATAAAAACTCACGGCTAAAACACTAGTTACTGATATTCGAGGGTTCGCCAAGCGTCTCATTTTGCCATCGGTCGCGTTTTACCGCTTTCATAAAGGCACGCATTTTGGCAGCGTCTTTTTTGCCTTTGTCAGACTCAATCCCACCGCTGACATCGACCGCATAAATAGGCAAGTCTAAAGTGGCAGCGACATTATCGGCATCCAGTCCTCCCGCTAAAATAATAGGTAGCGAGCTGTCTTTCGGTAGCAGACTCCAATCAAAACGTGCCCCTGTGCCGCCATATTTATGGGGATGGTAAGCATCCAATAAAATACTGTTCGCGCCAGCGGCGGCAAACTCATTAATTTCGGCGCTTACGCTAGCAGCGGTGTGTTGGTCAGCATTGATACGCAGCGCTTTTATCCAGCGTTTATTGACCGCACTGGCCAGCTGCGCACATTGCTCTGGTGTTTCATCACCATGGAATTGAATGATATCAAAAGCGACCTGATTCGCTAATTCTATCAGCTCTGCGCGCGGCATATTCACCACTAGAGCCACTATACTTATAAAAGCTGGCAAAGAGGCACTTAACGATTGCGCCTGCTCGATAGTGACAGCGCGTGGACTGGGCGGATAAAATACCAAGCCAACCGCATCAACACCCAACTGGGCGGCAATTTTAATATCATTAGGCTGGGTAAATCCGCAAAACTTAACGTGCATGATGTGACCTTAGATATAACACTCAGTACGACATTATTAGACTGTCTTCGCTACATTGACGGCAAGTAAACGTCAATTGCCAACGCTAAAGCGTAAATATGAGGATTTGTTAATTGAATGGTAAATCCATTGCATCCAAAAACTTATCCTAGCATACTTTTATTACCAGTTTTGTTTATGATTGCGATTGATTAATAGAGGGATAGTTGAATGTCTAAAACGGCGGCGGAAACGTCTCATAGCACAGATAGCACCGAAACAAGCAATGTCAACAATAAAGACGATGCCACTAGGGTAAACCCAGCACATTACCTAATGTGGTTTCGTCGTGACCTGCGAGTTCATGATAATACCGCGCTAGCTGCGCTTTGCGAGCAGGCAAATGCGGATAACGCCTCAGTAAGCGCTATTTACTTCGTGACGCCTGAACAATGGCAAGCACATGATATGTCGCTGACACAGCTCGACCATATCGCACGCACCTTGCCTATTCTAGCCAAATCTCTGCAAACGCAATTAAATATCCACTTAACAGTACAGCTCTGTCCAAGCTTTTCTGACTGTGTTGAGGCGATGCTAGATATCTGTAGCGAGAACCAGATCAGCACTGTTATGGCAAATCACGAGTACGAAGGCAATGAGATTAAGCGTGATGAGCAATTAACCAAACAGCTTGCAAACAACGATATAGAATTTATCCGCTGGCATGATCAATGTATCTTGCCACCACAAACCATCACCACGAACGATGACAGCATGTATCAGGTGTTTACCCCATTTTATAAAAAATGGCGGCATACCTTGGATATTAGCACCATACAAATGCATGAGGCATCCGCCATAAATGGCAACACTAAAGTCAAATTAGAAATCTCAAACGCCAGTGCTACTATCGAAGATATAGAAAGAGTAAGTAAAGAAGTAGTCGAAGATTATCAAAAGGCACTGCAAAATGCTGGTTTATTAGAGCACATTGATATAGACGTACAGCTTGAGCACGCTCGGGCAGCCTACCCTGCTGGTGAAGCGGCGGCGTGCCAGCGTTTAGAGGATTTCATCGCTGAGGATATTGATAACTACGATATCAGTCGCGATGTGCCAAGCTTACACGCGACCAGTCAGCTATCTGCCTACCTGACTATTGGCGCAATCAGCCCCAGACTTTGTTACTTACAAGCTACCCTACAATTAAGCAAAGCACTGGGAGAATTACATGGGAATGACGGTGACACCTTAGATAGCGGGGATAGCTTTGACAACACTGATAATAACGACATTAACCGCTGGATAAGTGAGCTGGCTTGGCGTGACTTTTATCGTCATGTTTTAGACTATAAGCCCGAGCTGATTCGCCATCAAGCTTATAAACAGGAAACTGATATCAAGGTTAACTGGTCATACAATCAAAATGACTTTGATGCGTGGTGCGCAGGTAAAACTGGAGTGCCATTAGTCGATGCGGCAATGCGCTGTCTGAATGCGACGGGCTTTATGCACAATCGCTTGCGGATGGTCACGGCGATGTTTTTGACCAAGGATTTATTGATCGATTGGCGCTTAGGGGAGCGCTACTTTATGCAGCAGCTGATAGACGGCGACTTTGCCTCAAATAATGGTGGCTGGCAATGGAGCGCGTCGACTGGCACCGACTCTGCACCTTACTTTCGCATTATGAACCCTTTTAGCCAAGCCAAAACCCACGATACCGATGGCGAATTTATCAAGACGTGGCTGCCTGAGCTAAAAGCCATTCCTGCCACCATCTTGCATAGCGAGGATAAAATGCGTCAAGCACTGGCAAAAGGCGGTAAGTTTGCTGATATTGATTACCCATTACCGATGGTCGAACATAAAGCGGCTCGCCAATTAGCGATTGCTGAATTTAAAAAATAGCGACGCATGACATCAACACTAAAACCTCAATTTACTAAGAGTGTCAGCTATTGTATTTTAATCACATTATCTACCCTTCCTAGTATCAGCTAGAGTTTACAAGATACGAGTTTGGATAATGTATAAGGCATAGGCTAATAAGGTGAAGCTTATAATTAATAGCACCCATGTGGCAAAAGAAAGCGATTCTTTCGCTTTAGGGCGCTTATTAAGCTGATGTTCAGAGTCAGAAGACGGTTTATTATTAAGAGTTGTCATATACGCCACCTTTTATATAGGGTTGTATTACCAACGAAATTCATAAGTTGATTATGAATAATAGATAAGCTCTACTATACAATATAAATGGCGTTACTTTAAGTGTTTCCAATTAATAAGCTAACGTATGATTATCTAGTCTATGACTCTAATAAAATTATGTATGCATTATTTTACTGGCATCTGGCACGCGCCTGCACCTTGAGTCGTTACCGTCACTACTGCACCAGTTAACGAAAATAGCTGTTGCAGTTGGGTTTGCGCATTTTCTAGTGCCATATTCATGACATCACCACGACAAGCGCGTTCGAGTACTTCTTTTTTTGCCATACTTTGCGCTTGTTGCAATATTTTTGGATCGACTTGCATCATGCCAAAAGCACCAGTCTGCCAATCATAAATCTCGATATCGTCTAGATAAACTGAAAATATCTCTGATGGTGGGATGGTAATATTGATTTGCGGCATCACTGAGACTGGCGTATTAGCACCCGCTTCTTGTACCTCATCGACGTTAATTTCAGGCTGCACTACTTGTACCATCTCTGGGGTAAGTGCACTTAAATCAATCCCCGCCTCCACTCGTCCGCGCGCGATAAACAAACCCTTTTGCTCGTCTTGCCACAGCTTCATCCAACTGCCAGGACGTTGACTGGTAATGACGGTATCGACACTGAACGCCACCGTTTCCAAACGATTCAATTTTTGGATTTGTGTGACCACGCCTTCACGAGTAATGGTTTCTATCGGCTCTTCCTTGGTTATATTCTGCACACTATAAATAGCAAAAACGATAGCTGCTAAACCGATGAGCAATATCATCCACGACATCATCGCAATGGGTTTTTTCGCTTGTGAGTGAGTCGCATCATTATTAACAGGAGATCGATTGTCAGGATTATTCATATAAACACCCTCAGAGTTTTATCATTTATTTTTATTAAACGTATAACAAATAACTGTCTAAATGATAAATGCTACTTTTGAGCAGCAACTTCAAGTAATAACTACCAATACGCTACACAATGACTAGCGCTACCATTTACTATAAATACCCTAAAAACTGGTAAATAATCGAGTTGTAGTGACCTCATTTGCTCGTTTAAGTCACGTTTAAGTCACGTTCTGTCTGAAAAAACAAAAAGTCATTGCGTCTTAGGCTAACTTTACCTAACATAGTCAGATTGTATAAGCAAAATGTTGGCGTACATCTATTTTTCTGGTCTTTATGCGTAAAGTATGACGCTGCCAACATCAACGTTTTAATACAAAATGAAAAGTTCCAGCCTTTTTGTAAGGCGTTTTATGAACGCACTTTCTATTCATGTACTGTTTGTCGCAGTACTTTTTAGCTAGGCATGTCCTAGACTATTACCAAGTGATACAAAGGTAAGCTTGCGTCGGCCATCAAAGCACACGCTCAATATCCTACTATTTCTTATTTATTTTATCGTTGATAAGGTTACGCTTTATTTATGAAAGCCAGTCAATTTTTATTTGCCACTCTAAAAGAAACCCCAAGTGATGCCGATATCGCCTCAAGCCAATTGATGGTGCGTGCCGGTCTTATTCGAAAGATTGCTTCTGGGTTATATATTTGGTTGCCCATGGGGCTACGCATCTTGCAAAAAGTCGAACGTATTGTTCGTGAAGAGATGCAAGAAGTTGGTGCACAAGAAGTGCTCATGCCGATGACCCAGCCTGCCGAGCTTTGGCAAACGACCGGACGCTTTAACGATTACGGTCCTGAGCTATTGCGTTTTAAAGACCGTCATGATCGCGATTTTGTGTTAGGTCCGACGCATGAAGAAGTCATCACCAATCTGGCGCAAGGCGAGCTGCGTAGTTATAAACAACTACCAATCACCTTTTTCCAAATTCAGAACAAATTCCGTGATGAGATTCGTCCACGTTTTGGTGTGATGCGCGCACGCGAATTTACCATGAAAGATGCTTACTCGTTCCACGTTGATCAAGCATCGTTGGCAAAAACTTACCATGACATGTATGACGCTTATACGCGCATCTTTACCCGTTTGGGCTTAGATTTCCGTGCAGTACAAGCGGATACTGGTTCTATTGGTGGTTTTGCTTCACACGAATTTCATGTATTGGCAGACAGCGGCGAAGATGATATTGCCTTCTCTGATTCTTCTGATTATGCGGCCAACGTTGAGCTTGCCGAATCAGTGAGCACCGCTGAGCGTCAGCCACCGAAAATGGCGCGCGAAGACGTCCTGACGGAAAATATGACCAGCTGTAAAATGGTTGCTGAACATTTAGGCTTACCATTAGAAACGACGGTCAAAACGTTAATCGTCCATGGTCATACCGAAAATGATGAGCCACAGCTTATTGCTATCGTATTACGCGGTGATCATCAGCTAAATACGATCAAAGCCGAGAAAATTGAAGAGGCCAATGTACCGCTGACAATGGCTTCTGATGAAGAACTGAAAGCTGCTGGTCTGCACAAAGGCTATATTGGCGTTAATTTGGATATGCCTGTCTTCGTTGATCGTTCGGCAGCAACTTTATCAGACTTTGTGTGCGGTGCCAATGAAGTCAATAAACACACCACTGGTATGAACTGGGCGCGTGATGCGAGCATTACTCGTGTCGTTGATGTACGCAATGTGCAGGAAGGCGACCCTTCTCCTGATGGTAAAGGCAGCCTAAAAATCAAACGTGGTATCGAGGTCGGTCATATCTTCCAGTTAGGTGACAAGTACTCGCAAGCGTTAAATGCTACCGTATCTGGTGAAGATGGTAAGCCTGTGACCCTAATGATGGGCTGCTACGGTATTGGTGTGAGCCGTATCATTGCCGCTGCTATCGAACAGAACAACGACGAAAACGGTATCATGTGGCCGCAAACGCCAACGGTTAATGATTCAATCGCTCCTTTTGAAGTCGCTATCATACCGATGAAGTCAAAAGAAGAGACCGTCATGCAGACAGCGACGGCACTCTATGAAGAGTTAAAAGCACAAGGAATCAATGTGCTTCTTGATGATCGTAACGAGCGTCCAGGTGTTAAGTTTGCTGATCTTGAATTGATTGGTATTCCACATCGTATCGTGGTTTCAGACCGTAACTTGGCTGAAGGCCAGTACGAATACGTCAATCGCCGTGAAGCAGAAAAACAAATGCTAAGCCGTGAAGAAGTATTGGCAAAAGTGAGCGGCAAATAGTTTTACTCGTTAAAACTGTACCATAAAAAGCGCCTATCTCATTTAATGCGATAGGCGCTTTTTATGTCTAAAATAAACTACTTGATATTATATTTCTTACTCAGAGCCTTACTGCGTTTCTGTGTCTCATTAGCGGTGCAAACATTAGCGCTAATCTGAGCGTACACCACAGAATTATTCATTGGACCGTCATATTCAAAGTCACACTTATCATTACGATCCTTTAACCATATACGCTGCTCTTTATCCAACTGCTGTTTTTGTGTCGTATTCAAAGTACGATAAGCGCTCATATAGATTTTATTAAGGCGATTTTTTTCGACTACAATCGCATCGTTACCACAATCATAAGCCACTTCCATATAAGCGTCTTCACAGTTATATTGATTTTCCACAAATGCAGCCTGTGCTAACTGCAAGGTAGAAAGAGACAAAATAGCAGTCCCTAGAGCGGTTAAAAATCCGGTTTTTAACTTCATAACTGCATCTCAATATTCATAAAATAAGGTTTATTGAGTATAAGAAAGAACGCTCATCTATGAAAGCTAAAAATCTTCATTATTAAACATGGTAGTGAACATTCATTTACTGGCGAATCAAACGACTTGGTTTAGGTAGCAAGGTTATATCACTCACACGGCAAGGGTTGATATCGATACCGCCTCGGCGTGTATACCAAGCGCGAACCATCAGCTCACTTGGCTCATAGTATTGACTCAAATCAGCAAATATCTGCTCCACACATTGCTCATGAAAACCGTTATGCTGACGAAAACTTAAAATATAACGCAGTATATTAGCCGTATTAATGGGCTTATCCGTCGTAATCGAAACCGCCAACGTCCCCCAATCTGGCTGATTGGTCACCGGACAATTACTGCGTAGTAAATTAGAATAGAAAATATAAGGCTCAGTGCCAGTATTTTCTAAAATAGAGCTACTGTTTAAATCTTTATCACTACTTAGCAATGACGCATCAGGATGCTCACACAATGCGACTTTTTCGCTACTATTAGCAAGCGCGTCATCAATACAAACACCCTCAGGTTGAGCCACCAATAATCCTGATGTCTTATTATGCAGGTCGTCATTTAAGCCAAACAACTCAACTTGCACGTCTGCTTTTACACAGGCTGATAAGTCTTTAGCAATCAGCGCTTGCACATCATTCCAACTAGCGAATTCAGTAAAGTTGATACTGTTTAGATAGAGCTTAAGTGACTTTGACTCAACGATAAATGGCGAGCTGGCTGGAATACCAAAACGCGCGATAGCCACTTGCGAAAGTCCTTTCGGATTCAACCAAGACATCTCAAATGCCTGCCACCAATCGATGCCAACCATTAACTTATCGTCTTGCCAGCCAATGACATCGCGACCCATACTGCGAGCGATAGGATACAAGGTCTCTGGACTATACTCGGTTGGATAGTCAGTGGTTTGCTCACCCAAGATACCGTGAATACTCATAAGTTACTTACCTTTCATGCTTAAATATAATGAAATAAAAACCAGTCATTTTACAGCAATAGGCTATTTTATGGGAATCATTTGCCACTCTGATGAACTAGCATTTTTGACCAAGCTAAAACGTACTCGATAGCCGACATCATCTGTTTCATTGATAAGATAATAAAAATCGATTAAAACACTATTCTTACTTCGCCATTCAATATCTACATTTTCAAAACTATGTCTCTGGTCTCGATTTTGATAAGAATCCAAATGCGCTTTTAATTCGCTGGGGTCACTCTCGTAAACAATCTGATAGTCGCCCTCCTTCTGCTTTTGCCAAATCGTAATATTTTCTTCATCTATATAACGCTCTACTGTAATAATACGTTCTTTGTTGGGTGACACACTTAAATCGATACCATCAAATTCTTGACTAAATCCAGTTTTGAGATTAATAAGTACAGTACTTTCTATTTCGGGAAAACTTCTCAACAAGTACAGCAGTTGTCTCTTTTCGTCATAATCATATAGTGAAAAATAAGAGTGAGATTGGCCGTCAGGAGCAAACATCTCATCACGAAAAACCAACGGTAAGCTTCGATTGGGTACTTTGATATATATCGTATCTTTTTCTCTCGAAACACGGTTGCCCAATCCCTACTTTTCGCTAAGCTTGTTATCATGTTTCTCTAAGCTTATCTCAAGGCATTTCCTATAAGAGACCAAACTGTCGTATTCACACTCATTATCAAAGTAATCTGATTTTCTGGCTGGGTCTAGTACTTTCCAAACATAGTCATCCATTGTCGCTTTGGGCAGGTCTGCTTGCACTGAAATAGAGAACATGAGCAGTATTGCACTTGTCATACAGATATGAATTGAATTAACTACTGGTAGAGTTACTTGCATGTGAGAGCTAGACCTTTTTATTGTTTTTTAATCGTTGGTATTAGCATCAGGTAAAACTCTCTGCCATTTACCCTCTTTATTATCAGCCGCATAAATATAGCGCACGCGAAATGCTACCGTGTCAGTGGGATTGACTCTGTAATAAAAATCAACGTTAACTTTATTATCGCTTGTCCAACTGATATCTCGCGCTTCATATACCTCATGTTTTTTGTCATTATCATAATCTTGTTCATATAATTCATTACTAGCAAATATCGTTGCATAGCGTCCGTCATTGTCAGCTTTTTGACGCTCCCATATTATGATATCTCTGGTCACACCTTGCCTACCATTAAACCCTACCACTTGAGTCATATCGTCAGAAAACTTAAGGTTGGTCGCATATAGCTCTTGCCAGCGCCCTGTGTTTAAATCGACAATGACAGTCGCTTGAGTCTCATACATAGTATGTAGTAACTGTAATAAATGATGCACTTTATCGTAGTACTGCAATTCATAGTGAGCGCTATGTTCCTCTTCAAACGGTTCAAGATAATCCTTAAATACTAATGGCTGCTTTTGATTCGGTATGCTGATATAAATGGTGTCTTTTTCTCGAACGACTCTGTCACTTAAGCCCCACTTTCGGCTTTGCGAATTATCAACTTGCCCTAACGATTTAAAGATACAGTTTTCATAATCTTTAAACGTTCGATATTCAGTATGATCGTATCGACAGCTGTCTTCATACCAGTCTATGGCTACAGGCGCAGCGCCTTTTATCCATATCTCTTCACCTGTCGATGGCTTTAAAGCTGAAGGTGCTGCCTGTGCATCTAAGGCTGCTATTGTAGTCAATATAAATAGTCCCGCGATAGTCAACGGTTTTTTTATATGATGAGAAATAGCAATCATTTATATATCACCTGCATGTAGTTGCCACTCATCCGTTGAGACATTTTTAATAAAGATATATCGTACTCTAAAAGCCGCTGAATCCGATTGATTCAACTTATAAAAAGAATCTGCATAAAACTTATCATCATTTACCCAAGTAAAGGTTTCGCTATCATAAACCTGCTGTGCTTTATCTGCTTGATAAAACTTTTTATGATTGTCGTAGTTTTTTGAATCGTCACTACTGCTATAGACTTGTTTATAGTAGCCTTCATAGTAACCGCTATCTTGTCGCTCCAAAATATTGACGTGTTCCGTCGCTCCCATTTCACTTTCAAAACCGACTATATATCTCATATCAGGAGAGATACTTAGCTTTCTGAGACTAAAATCTTGCCAAAACCCAGTAACCAAATTCACTACCGTCAAGCTCTCTCCTTCATAAAAGCTTTGATGTATTGTCAGTAATTTCCGTGATTTATCGTAGTCTTGTAGCGAATAATAAGGATTAAAATCCTCCTCATAAGGGCTCGAGTAGTCAACAAATACTAGTGGGTTTTTCCGATTAGCGACTTTGATATAAACCGCATTTCTCTCTCTAACGACTTTATCGCTGATACTCCATTGCTTACTAAGCGCATTATCTGCATCTTCCCTCAAGTTATACAGACAGTTTTGTAGCGCATCATAAGTTTCATATTTGTAGTCGTTATGGCAATCATACTTATACGTTGCAGGATCTACAGGCGTCTCCATGACGACCCAATCATAATCATCCATTACCGCAAGTGGCGCTGCGATGGCAATGCTCGTGATTGTACTCAATAAAGTGGCTGTAAAAGCCTTACTCATACTTCTGACAAAAAATTTTTGCATAAAAAAAGTCCAACAATGTTGGACTCTTATAATAAGGTGACAAGCTACATTTTACAAACTAATCTACAAGCGCACACGTGAGCCATTACTGAGTAAACGATAAGCGATGGTATAGAATACCGCACAGAAGACAAAAATAGCCGCCATTGAATACCAGACATTCACATCAGAATAACCAAGAATACCGTAACGGAATGAGTTCACCATATAAACGATAGGATTTAATAGTGAGATATTTTGCCAAAATGGTGACAAGTTTTCCATCGAGTAAAACACACCACCTAGATAAGTCAATGGCGTAAGCACAAAACTTGGAATGATAGAAATATCATCAAATGAGCGAGCAAACACGGCGTTGATAAAGCCACCAAGTGAAAATAAGATAGACGTACCCAGTACCGTAAATACCGTCACAAATAAATGTTCAACGCCAAGGTCGGTAAAAAATAGTGCGACTATTGAGACGATGATACCAATGGCCAGTCCACGAAAGATACCACCACTGATATAACCCATTAAAATCGCATGTTTGGAAACTGGCGAAACCAACAGCTCCTCGATACTGGAGGTGAACTTAGCACTAAAGAAGCTTGATACCACATTGGAGTAACTGTTGGTAATAATCGACATCATAATGAGACCAGGCACGATAAACTGCATGTATGGTACGCCGCCCATTTCACCCACACGCGAGCCGATCATCTTACCGAAGATGACAAAATAGAGACTCATCGTAATAACTGGTGGCAGCAAGGTCTGTGGCCAAATACGCAGAATTCGGCGAACCTCTTTTAACAAAATGGTGCGAAAAGCAATCCACTTTTTATTCCATGACATGGTTTTATTAGGATCTATCATTTCTTGACTCACAATCCTGCCTCCTTCATGCTGTCTGCACTTTGGATATTTTTGTCTACTAAGCGCATAAATAGCTCTTCTAGTCGGTTGGCTTTATTACGCATACTGGCTACCGTAATACCTTGCGCGGATAACTGATCAAAAACACCATTCAACGACTCACCTTCTGTTAGCGTAACTTCAAGCGTCTGATCATCAGGTTGCGATGTGTCTGTCACTCCTGCCAAAACCAATTGACGCGTAAGCGGTGTCTCCAAATCAAAAACAAAGGTCTCAACCGATAGCTGCGCTAACAAGTCCTTCATCTCGGTATTAATACGTATCTCACCATGATCCAAAATCGCAATGCGTTTGCACAGCTGCTCCGCTTCTTCAAGATAATGAGTCGTCAGAATAATCGTGGTGTTTTCTTCGATATTAATCTGCTGCATAAACTCCCACATAGAGCGGCGTAACTCGATATCTACCCCAGCGGTTGGCTCATCCAAAATCAATAATTTTGGCTTATGAATCAGCGCCCTTGCAATCATCAACCGGCGCTTCATACCACCTGATAGCTCACGTGACTTGCTATTGCGCTTGTCCCACAGACCTAGCGCCATTAATAATCGTTTTGCCCGTGGGCGTGCTTCTTTGGCAGGAATACCAAAGTAACCGGCCTGTGTAATCAAAATATCTTCGACTTTTTCGAACATATTAAAATTAAACTCTTGTGGGACGATACCAAGATACTGTTTAGCGATAGATGGATTCTCTAGTAAGTCTGTGCCAAATATCTTTACGCTGCCAGTTGTTGGTTTAAAAAGCGAGCTAATAATACCGATCATGGTTGATTTACCAGCACCATTTGGCCCCAGCAACGCAAAAAAACCCCCTTGCGGGACGGTTAAACTGACATCTTTGAGTGCCGAAAACCCATTGCTATAGGTTTTGGATAAATTCTGGATAGCAAGTGCTGGTACCTCAGACATGAAAACCTCTTTATTGGTTATAAATTTATGTAAAATCGTTTTTAGAATATAAACAGACAGAAGAGACTGTGTAGTGTCATAAAGTGAGGCTAATGTTGGTGAATTTCAACTGTAATGCCTTAGAAATACCGTATTGATAATACTCATCATTAAAAAAGCGCCTATCTCATTTAATGAAATAGGCGCTCCACTGATATATAGGGTAAAAGGCTTAGCCAGATATTCAATACAATTAGCTTGCTTCACCAACCATATAATCGACAGCGTTTTGAACTTCCTCATCAGGGATATCAGCACCACCTTTAGCAGGCATGGCGTTAAAACCATTGATAGCATGAGTATATAATGTTTCTTTACCCTTGGAGATACGTGGTCCCCATGCACCAGCGTCACCTAAGATTGGTGAGCCAAGTAGACCTGCAGCATGACAAGTCTGACATACCGCGTTGTATACTGCTTTGCCATCACGAGGGCCGTCACCAGCTGATGGGCCAGCAGCACGTGCCGTCACATCACAAACTTCATCGTCTTCAAAGCACACTTTAGCAACTGGCTGAATGCGAGCAATTAAGTTAGGATACAAAGCAATCAGTTTTTGCACTTGCGGCGTATCTTGCGGAATAGGCTCTTCATCAACCGCAGGTGCGGCAGCGGCAGTTTCTGCGGCAGGTGTATCGCCATCAGTCGTATCTGCAGCAGCTTGGGTATCATCACCCAACTGCTCAGGCGCATTTGCTACCACTTCCTGCGCTGCTGCTACATCAGAAACAGTTACAGGAGTGTCTACAACACTTTCAGCTTGGCTCACCGCGATACTAGCGATTCCTAGAATGGCAGCTGCCGATAACATAACTACTTTTCTCATTCGTCACGTTCTCTTATTACATATACAAAGGCTTGTACGGCTCAGACATTCTGCTTGTCCTCCTTTGACAACCAAATAGTTATCAATAGCAAACAGCCATCCCGCGTACTAGCACACTTGTAATCGGTGATTATAAATATGAATTCTCCCTATCATTATAAGGGAAAAGGCAGGTAGATTGCCATGCCTGTTTAATGACTATCCTGTTTTTTCTTAAAAAACATCAATCACTGTCTTCATTCATTGGCTTTATGGATTTTATTTGTTAGACTAAGCGGTCTTTATTTTTCGACATCTTTACTGCTCATAACGCTCGTTTAGGCATGATGTTGATAATACCGTACGCCATTGTTATTATGCGCTCGTAGCTCAGTTGGATAGAGTATCGGTCTCCGAAGCCGAGGGTCGTGGGTTCGATTCCCGCCGAGCGCACCAATCCCCATGTTTATACATAACCTCCCATTACCTCCTAAGCCTTTAGCCCTCTACCTTAAAAGCTTTACGTCTTTCAAGATTACTTGCCATTACCTAGCAGCACCTATAGAATGTTGTTAAATATGTTGTTAAAAACATTTAACACCTTGTGGTGATGTCATGATCAAAAGAAAAGACTATCAACTAACAGATGCTGGCGTGAAAGCAATCGCTAAACAACCGGTGCCCGATAAAATCACCCGTCATAGTGATGGCAATAGCCTATATCTGATACAGCACCCTAACGGCTCATTGTTTTGGCAAACGTCATACCGCTATCAATCGGACAAAGATATTAAGCCCAAACAAAAAACCTATCAAATCGGCATATATAAATCATCGAAGCAAGTCGTTGACGCATCATTCAAGCCGCAAATATCGCTAAAACAAGCGCGGCTGGCACGTGATAAGGCTAAAGCATTGCTTGCTGATGGTATTGATCCCACTGAGCACAAGAGCCACTTAAAAAACAACTATGAACAAAGAGATTTGTTTAAAACCATAGCGAAAAGCTATCTAGACGAAAAATCAGAAACCACATCAAAGAACGTTCAAAAGCTGCAAGGATTTTTGAATAACCATATTCTAAAACGTTTGGGCTCATACCCTATTGGCGCTATCACCGCGCAAGATGTGATTAAAACAGGACTAGATATTCAGGCAGATTTTGAGAAGCAAGGTAAATACACGTCAGAGACTGCTCATAAGTGTATGGGACTTATCAGCTCCATCTTTGAGCATGCTATCAATACTCTAGGCTATGACATTATCAACCTCGCCAGCGGACGTAATAAAGCCTTAAGACCTCACAAAGCTAAGCGCATGAAAGCCGTTGAGCAGCACCAATTCCCCGAACTACTACGTAACATTGATAACTATATAAAGAAGCACCCAAACGGGCACCAGCAGACAGTGGCTGGCTTGCAGCTCATGACACTATGTTTCGTGAGAACTAAAGAGCTGAGGTTCTTTGAATGGTCAGAAATTGACTATCATAAAAGCGTGTGGCGCGTACCGGCGCACAAGATGAAAATGCGACAAGAACATATCATCCCATTGTCACCGCAAGCAGTAGCTATTATCGAGCGTATGCGGCCATTGACAGAACGAACAGGTTACGTGTTCTACAACTTTGAAAGCAGTAAACCATATAGCGAGGGTTGGTTCAATCAGGCATTAAAGCGAATGGGCTATACAGGTGACCCCTACCCCAAGATGACTGGTCACGGTTTTAGGCAGCTTGCCAGCACAGGATTATATGAGTTGCAGTTCCCTGAGAATATCATTGAAATACAGCTTGCCCATCTTGAGCAATCAAGCGTCAAAAAGCGATATGACTTATCGGCCCATCTACTCGAAAGACAGGTAATGATGAACCAATGGGCTGACTATTTGGACGACTTACGCGCTGGCAAGGCTATTAATTTTGATTTGTTGACGCCTGATGAGGTAGCAGAAGAAATACAGATTAGGAATAAGCAAGCGACTGATATAGCCATGCATGACAAGGACGCTCTGATAAAGAGCTTGAAAGCGCAAGGGATATCAAAAGAAGTTTTAATGAAACTTGCAGAGCAGCTTCAATAAATACCGTCAGTATTGAACTGACAAACCGAACTTGATAGCGTCAATCGCTATCGATATCAATTGCAAGGCTAGGGGTTGCTCCCGAACGACAGATATTCACACCCTTAAACTGTCACTGCCTTGCTCCTATTATGGTTAAGGGTGTGAATGTGAGTTTAATAGACAGGCTTATAGAGCCTATGAAGGATTATATTAGTTTTAGAGACTTTATCTTTCATCTTTCAAGTGTTAATGATGAGCCGCTGTATGAAGTGGTCACATACTTACTTCATCATGATTTAAATAGTATAGGATTTTATAATATCGATACAGATTATAAAATTATTAGGTTTGAACCTTTTGATTTTAATACTGTCACAGAATTTTTAGAAGAAGTGCAAAAATCTCTTGTGCTTACTGCCGATAAATGGATATTCAGTAGCAGTGAGAGCTTAGATGAATTAATGGAAAGTGATAGAAGACTGCTAACGACTACTGTTATGAAAGCTATGCACTCTTTTTTTAAAAGGTCAGAGCTCTTGAGTTTTGAGCCTTTAAGTGGGCTGTTACATTTTGAAGATGTTGATGTTGAGCGTACAGTAAAAGTTGAAAATATCAAAGATTTGATGGATAGCGAACTTGAAAAGCAACATAGAGAATATATTGCTGTAAATGATTTTGTAAATGATTTGTATAAAGGTATTGGCTCAGGAAAACCTTTAAAGTTCACTCTCGGGTTCCTATTTGAAAATACTCTATTAAGAGAGGTTAAGCTATATAGTTTACAAAACCTAAATTATTCATTAGTTTCCCAAACTGATAACTTAAAATATAAAAATACTGATGAATTACTACGACATTTTTATAATGTTCTTGATGACGAACAAACAGGCACAGTAACATCAGATCGTAAGCCCTTCAAAGATTTTTACTTCAAGCGTTCAGAGATTCAAGATCTAATGAACTCAAAACTTAATGTTGAAACGAAACAGCTGAATCAGATCGATAAGCAATTACCTACTCCTCCCTCAATGCCTTTAGAGGGTAAAAATGTGATTAATGATTTAGGTGAAAACCAAAGACTGTTAATAACATATGCGTTCTTCTCTGCAGAAGATATGACTTGTTTGATCATTGACGAGAACCCTGCTTACATTAAAAGTAACGCTAATTATCTAAGGCATCATCGCATGATTTGTAAAGCTATTGATGCTGGCGCTCTAGTCCTTAATGATGCAGATGAGATCCCAGCCAAGCAAGTCAAAACATGGCTGGCCAACCATAACTTTATTTACAAAGGCTTCAACGACAATCTATCGAATGATCGGGACAAGATGGGAATAGCAGCAGTAGGACACGTCATTAAAACCTATGATCAGCTTGTTGAAGAGCTGGCGAATGCTAATAATACAATCGAAGACCTTAAAAATAAACCAGCACAAGTTGAGGCTGTTAAATACTCATACACCACCCCAGCCATGGACATAATGAATGCAGTTATAAACGAGTTTTGGGTTAATTACGATCCTAGACAGCAAGCACCCAAACAACTTATTATAACTAATTGGATAACACAGAACTTTGATATATCACCCGCTTTAGCACTAAATATTGATAAAGTTTGCCGTCATAGCGATGCAAGAAGTGGAGGACAATACAAAAAATCATAAAAATCTCATTCGATTGCTGTAACACCATTAAACCTTTATATATCAATTATTTATCCAACACCCTTATAGCAATAATATTGCCCTTATAGCAATATTATTGCTATGACATCATATCAAAAGAGCTTGCCTGATAGCCAACGCCATCCCGTAACATTCACCTCATAGCAAGGCATTACTGCCCATTACTTTAAATGCGAAGAGGTGAACTACCATGACGTTAGTCGATCAATACCTAAGAATGGCAGACCTTGCCAATCAACCCGAGCGTAAAGCTAAGACTTATATCACCCGAGCAGGCCAACAGCGCACTGTCACAGCTAAAGCCGCTACACGCGGCATTACTGGCTTCTCTATTAAACATATCTATCATCTAATCAAAAACGACCAATTCCCGGCTCCAATAAAAATTGGACATGCCAGCGTTTGGCGCTTATCTGAAATAAATCAATGGTTGGATAGTCATGGCCAAGCTACCAGTAGCGAGGTGTAACTATGATTACTCCACGGCACACACCCATCAAATCTCAAAATGATACCGTCAAGGCGCATATGCTGGCGGGCCATTCTATTGACACTTGGCAAGCCTATAAACTTTATAACATAACATCTTTGGCGCAACGCGTTTATGAGCTGAAAAAATCCGGATTGTCCATCAAAAGTAAGATGGTCACTAAGAATAGTAAAACGTATAGCATCTACTGGATAGACAGCGATGTTATTCAAAGCTACTCACAAAACTCTGATGGCAACATTAATGAGTCAGTAGAAAGTGAGGCTCATCATGACGCTAAGTAACTGTATTCAACGTGACCAGCCTAAAAGACGCCAGTCTAGCTCAAATTATGAGTATAAGGACTCAAATTTGAGTATTTATCGCACTAATTCGAGTCAGAATAACAGTGTTTTGAGTTCGATTAATACAATCAAAGGCTTTTCAAAAGTTATGGATTCAGAGTTTTCATTTTCTGATGTAACACGGGATATTACCCATTTTTTGAAAGCGATTGCGCTATCCACGCAAAAGCTTAAGCTTGCCCGCTATAGGTTAAACAGTGATGATTCTGGCATTAATCTCTTTACAAGTGATGATAACAAGCGCTATCATAGTCTCACTACTAATTGTTCAGCGGCAAAGCCAAGCCGTCATTCCCTGGCTATTTTTATGTCCAAAATTTGTCTGACTAACTATCAGCGATTTACCAATGACATAAATACGAATATTTCTGTACTGCAGACAAGTCATAAATATAGTACCGATACTATCGGTGCGAACATCTATGACGGGTTAAGTGGGCCGAATAAAATACCCCTTGTGGGAAATAAGCCCCGCCGTCTGAACACGGTAGTTAATAACCTGTCACCCTTTTTTTTGGGCGGCAACAAACTAACTAAATGTTCAGGAGCTATCCATAATGGGTAATTCAATTCGTACGACTTCAAAAACTACCACTTCTACGTTAGCCGCCAATCAAGCTATTTTTGCCATTGGTGATGTTGTTCTGTGCCCGTCATTAAGTAGCGAGCCGTTTACTCTCATAGCCGACCCATATGGTCAACGTGATCTATTGTCACTTACTCACGATGGCAGCTATTTCTATTACGATGCAAAAGGCTATTTCGTCTTAACATCTGATACAGAAACAGGCGACTATAAGCCAAGCCTATTCCATGACACGCTAGCTAACCGCCAAGCGATAACAACGCTATACGGCAACACCTCTATCATCCAATCAAGCCAGCGTACAGTAATAGACACGTCTGATATTAGTGACGATGAGGTTGTTCTACTCCAGTCATTTAAGTTATCTAATAATACTAGTGAGGTGCATGGAGCGGCCGAAGTACTGGATGATATTTCATCCTTACTTGGACTCATCTATAGAGGCGAAATTCGCCAAGAAGAGGCTAAGTCTTTAGCGCGGTTAACACAAACTGCAGCGGACACATGGTCAGAAATACTCTATAGGCAAGTGGAGAAAATGAACGAGATATCAGCTCTTACCAATTTCAATAAGGTAGGAGAATAATATGTCCGCATCAATCCAAAAAGCACCTATCAGCACGTCCAATCAGCGCAAAGTACTCGATATAACTAAAATAGATGATAACGAGGTAATCATACTACCTACGATTATGCTCTCTGATATTGCGTGCGATATTAGCGGCGCGATTAACGTGCTAAATGATATAGGTAATATTTTAAACCTTATTCATCAACGTGAGCTCAGCCCTAATCAGACTTTGTCTATGGCACGCTTATCATGTGATGCCGCTGAAAGAAGGGTAAAACTGCTTATTCATCAATTGGATGCCATCAACGAAGCGATGGTGCAATCAAAATTTGCAAAGGTGGGTGAATAGCATGGAAGCACTTAATCAAACAGCAACCCATACCGCTTTCGTTAAAGAGGTGGAGATACAACGTCTTTCATGGTTCGACGCGTTGTTCGCTACCATCAAGGCTGATATTAAAAACGGTGATATTCAAAAGGCGCAAAAGCTTGCCGATCTTGGTCAATATTTAGCAGAAGATTTCCAGCAATATTCAGAAGATGATTTGGCTGGTCTTAAGAAAGAGCTGGAGGCGGATAATGAGTAAGTTAGCATGTTTAAACTTAGTCATAAGTGTCAGTACTCCCCTGTTACTAGGGAAAAAAAGCAAATTAAAAGATCAGTGCCTTTACTCCCTAATAATTGTATTTTTTAGGCTTACTAATAAGTCAAAACCTATCGCTACTTGTGACGGTTGGAGGTTGGAGGTTGCAGAAATGAAACAGCTTCCTACATCAAAGCAAAGCCGCCGCCATGCGAAGCGCAGAAGGCATTACCAAAAGTATCAGTCTGTGCGCCAGCTATCTAACCAGTGTTGCAAGAAAGTAAGCAGACAGGGAGGGCGGGATGACTACCACACCGCATAAAACGAACGCCCACAAAAAATCCCGAGCAATTAGCTCAGGCTTTTGGAAGCTGATAAAAGCTTTAATACTTACCCCTCGGCAAGGGCTGGCAAGTGAATGCATATCATTGGCGATAGATCACGAGAATAATAATAGCATATCTATTATCGATATAGCATCCATCCGAGCTCGTAAGTCTATATCAGTAGGTTTTATTCCGTGTGAAAAGACAGGAGGTGGGCCATGCATTATTACATGTATCACCTAAGCGACTTCAATAATGCCACACGTTACTTATCGCGTCTTGAGCGTTCTATTTATCGTGACTTGCTTGATATGTACTACGAGCAAGAGAGCGCTATTGATGGAACGGATATGTCTACTCTTGAACGTCGGTTAATCGTACGTACAACGGAAGAACGAGATGCGTTAGTTTTCGTTCTAACGGAATTCTTCGAAAACCAAGATGGATTCTATTTTAATAACCGCTGTGAGTCTGAAATCAAAAAGTATCAAGACAAATTGGAAACAGCAATAAAAGCAGGTAAAGCAAGTGCTGAAGCTAGACGTAAAAAAGCAAGAAAAAAACAACGTTTAGAGCCTGACAACGCAAGCAACATAGCGGAATTGAACGGACGTTCAACGGACGTTAAGCAAACGTTGAACGATGGTGCAACCAACCAAGAACCAATAACCGTTAACCAAGAACCATTAACCAATATAAATACTCAAGAATGGCGCGATGAAAGATTTGAAGAATTCTATGAGCTTTACCCAAACAAGAAGTCTAAGGGACAAGCGAAGACGACTTGGAATCATGTTTTCATTGGTAATAAGATTCACAGCAAACCTGTGAACCCGGAGTTGCTATTTGAACAGATTATGCAAAGTGTTAAGTTGCAGACACCAAAAATTTTGGCATCAGAAGAGAGTTATAGAAAACATCCTAAGACATGGTTAAACGCGCAAGCTTGGCTTGATGAAGTAGCGCCACAGCAGACCCAATCACTAGCCAGCAGAACACGCTCAACACCTGATCCTCTTGCAGTCAATGCTAAATGGAATGTGCCAACGCAAATGACCGACGAACAGAAACGCCAATGGCTGGCAGTTGAGGTTGATAGCGACATTCCCAGCAGCTTCATTGAGGGTAAGTAATTATGAATACAGCATACGAAAGCGCCTCACTCAGAAACCCTAAGCCTGAATTGCTTGATCCAGCACACGTAGCAGGTCGCAATAATACGCTCGATAGCATTATCAGCAGCATGCCAACGTTTAACAATGTGTCAGTAGATACCGATTGCACAATCCACGGCCAACAAAGCTGGCTAGTCACAGCAGCAGTTGCCAACGCAGGTAACGTGCAGTGCCAAAAATGTCAGTGGGAGCGTGATGCATATCAGGACAAAATGCGAAGCATGAAAGCTGAACTACTAGCCAGCCTAGAAATGCCGTCTGAGCATATTAATGCTGATTTTAGCCAGTGGTCAGTGACAGGTGATAACCAATTACGCGAGCGCATAGCCATCATCGTGAGTTTTGCTAAAAAGTATGCAGCCAGTTACCAAAAAGGCTGTGAAAATATTTTACTAACAGGCAATACAGGCACAGGCAAGACGAAGCTGGCGTGTTTGATTGCTAACGAGATCATCCGTCAACGCTATCATACTCGCATGACCGTTGCATTTAAGCGCTCAGGACAGATTCAGCAAGAGATAAAAGCAACTTGGGATAAGTCGAGCAACGATAGTGATGCTGCTTATATCGAGCGCCTGAGTCGTTCTACTGTCCTGATTATCGATGAAGTAGGTGAGGCAGACACAGGTTATAGCGATAAAGCTGCTGATAAAGATCGTGAGCGCCTATCAGCAATCATCGATAGACGCTACCAGCTACGTTTACCAACGATTATCACTACCAATATGACCGCAGACGAGTTTTATCACCACATGGGAGATAGAGCATCGGACCGCTTACGTCAAAACTTAGTAGATATCGCGTGCGTATGGCCAAGCTACCGCATGCTGACTGGTAACGTAAGGTCGCTATGAACATCTAACCATTTATGGATAGACGACTTGGTTAAAAGCACAAAATAAAAAGCACCCATGTTGGTCGCATGAGTGCTTTAGAGCTGGCAAGTAACAGTGCAATGTTATTACGCATAACGATTATAACAATTTTGAGGGTAATAGTATGCGCGTAACAAATAAACAGATGGTTTTAGATGCGATTATTGACTTGAATAATCAAGAGCAGTCAGTCACTCGTGAGACGTTATCGGGTTTGATTGACTTGTCGCTTGCTGTGATTGATGAGAAGCTAACATCATTAGTTAACGATGGATTAATCTATCGTATTCAACGTGGTGTCTATGTACCAGTTGTTACTCATGATCAAGCACGTATCATCAGTAAGATAATTCTGCCCTGTGGCACAGTTAAGATTGACATTGGTGATGATGTTTGGACATTAACTCCAAAAGAGGCACGGATTATCGGTAGTTTAATGGTTGCTGACGCCATGCAATATAGCAATATTGAGATAGGCCATCATGCAGCACTGACGACTGCTAAAATGGATTTACAAACTAAGGAAATGCGTAGAGGTATTAAAGAGTTGCAAGGGTTGCTGGCAAGTAGTAATCACGCGTAACGCTATACTTCTTTTACTTATTAATACTACGTTCACCTTAAGGGTGAACGCCTGACAATCATAGCTTTAGAGTGTTTCTGCCGGCGCGTATAGAGATAAAGCATTTATACTAGCCAGCCGTAAATGCATAAATAAAAGCCCCACATAATAATGTAGGGCTTTTTTATTGGTATAGGGTGCTTAAACACATTATTCAGTATTGATTAGCGTGATGGTATAGGCTGGCCTGTTTCCAGCGCAACTAATGCATCTCTTTGAGCACGTGTTAACTCTCCATTCGACCCTTTAGCAGGCTCCCTTATCCGAGCTTTTTCTCTCTCATACTCGAGCCGTTCGTTGTAGCCACGTCTCACAGCTGGCGCTGGAGCTTGTTCTAAAGCTACTAACTGTTCTGTTTGTGATGCTGTCAGACCTTTGGACCCCTTAATGGGTTGGCTGATTAAGGCTTTTATTCTTTCGCGTTCAAGCTTTTCATCGTAGCTTAACTGACGCTCGGTGCTAGCTCCCTGAGCTGGTAGTGATGCCTGAGCGGATAGCTGTTGTTGCGACTGCTGATACTGTGTTTGCTGACTTCTTTGATTGTGAGCTTTGATAGCTTCTAGATCACGGCTTTGTTTTTCTTGATAATCCCTTTGAGCCAAAGCCTGTGCATTATCGCGTTTAGCTTGATATTCGTAATCTCTATAACTCTTTAAGTCTTTTTTAAAAGTACTAAAAACATATATTACTTCTGCTGCTGTACCTTCATTTAAAATCCTTGCAACATCATCTTGCTCTCCTGCCGACTTCCCTTGCAGCCAACCTTTAAACTCAGGACTTTCCATAACCTTATCTGCATCAGGATGAGCTTGATAAATAGCTTCGTAATGTAGTTCAGCGGCTTTGTCGTCATTGGGATCAGCCGCATCCAATGCTAGTACTTCTTCCTGATTCTCAGCACGTATGTCCCAATCCCAAGGCTGGCTAGTATCAACCTCACTAGCCATCTCGCCAGCTTGGTCTTGTCCGATGATAGAAGGTATGACGATAGAAACAACTACCCCTAGTATCACCAGCGCAGCAATAGATAGAAAATACTTCTTAAACATACTTCTTTCATATTTATCAAACCCATCCTTAGGAATGAAATAAAAGACAATGTGAATCAAAGGACTAAAAATTACAGCTGCAATCGCCAATAAAGAGCTGAACGTCCACATAATACGAACGGTTTGGAATAGATACCAGAATGATGCAACGATAACAACTAACGCCGCGAAGCAAAGGCCAAAAATTATAATGCTATCCATGACTAGTCTCAGTACAGTTTTGATATAGGAAGTATATCCGCCCTATTCATCTCCTGTCTAATTTTTATAAACAATAGTTATATTTTATCAATCTTATTTAAACCTAAGCCAATAAGATACTCCCACGACACACGCTATTATTAGTAACAGCTCAAAAACACTGAGATCCTCCTCCTCTTCATACTGTTGCATTTGTACTGATTCTCTATAATCTCCATCAGAGTTAGCCTGTGCTGGCGTGCACATTAGTTTCAAAGCTATTAACATATAACCCGCAGCAATAAATACCTTCCGCATGGCTGAACCTCCCCTCGTCTCATTTAACACTAAAAGTACTCCGAAATTTATAAATTTACTAGCAGCAACTTTGACCATCTTGATTCAATTATCGCTTCAATCATAACTGAGTTATATCAATTAACTATTATCAACAGAGAGCCTTTTGAGTGATTTAAGAACGATTATGCATGACGCAATATAGTCATATCATCGTGCAAACTTACCTCTATAAGGTTCGACTTAGTGCAATCTAATGTAGTCAAATGCTTATATACAAAGGCATTGGAGCATGTGATGAGTGATAGAGTGAAGGTAAATTGGGAGAAGGTTGAGCTTGCATATCGTGCAAACGTTAAAACAGTCGCGCAAATAGCAAAAGAGTTTGGGATTAAAGACAGTACGCTACGCTCAAGAGCCAAGCGTAATGGGTGGTCGCGTGACCTTGCTCAACGTATCAGATTAGAAGCGAATAAGATTGTTAATGCTGATGCTGTTAAGCGTGAAGTTGGACGTTTAGAGAGTATAGAGAACACTACTGTAGAAGAAAATGCCAAGCTTACCGCTAGCATTCGCATATCTCACCGAGAAGATATTGGTAAAGCACGCGCACTATCTATGATGCTACTTGAAGACTTAAAAGCACAAATTGGCGCAGACAACCGTCAGCGCTTAGAAGACTTGTTTATTGCTGCGCTACAAGCAGAAGTGGTAGATGTGAGCGCACTCGAAGCGTATGAGCGTGTCACGTCAGTATCTAACCATGTGCGAACACTAAAAGATTTGGCAGATATCATGACCAAGTTTGTCGCGTTAGAACGCCAGGCTTATGGACTTGATGATACGGATAGCTCACCAGTTGACGCTCTAACTAGTTTGCTACACAGCATAGCCAACAGTAACGGCAATGCCTTTGGCGTAGTAAAAGATGATCCTGCGTACGAGGTTGAGATAGATAACGTCGCAACTAATACAATAGGTGTTAAGGCTGATGTTTATTAATAGATAATGCAAACCGGGCTGCAAATCACTGACTTTAAATCAAAGCGCAAAATTGCGTAGTGAGAATTCTTAAGGGCCACCCCGCTTAAGGTGTTTTATCGGTACCACTATAAGGTTTTAGATGTCGCGCAATATTGCTCATACTGTACTCATAATCATTCAATTAGAGAGAAATATCATGTCTTTCGGTTTTGTATCAGATGAAGAGAGAAAGAAACGTCGTGAGCAATTCGACAGTAATAGAGAAAAACTGGGTTTTGGGGCCAATGCAAGCCAAGGTGGTCTGCTTGGTGCTGGCAAGTTAGGGCAACAAGCTCAGCTGGGAGTTGGAGCAGTCCTAGCACCTACTCCCGCCCAGACTCAAATGCAAGCGTCAGTTCAGGCAGGCCGACAAACTAGAAATCAAGCTTTGGCGCAAATAGAAACAAATAAGCAGGAGCAAGCTAAGACTCAAGCCGCTACATTGGCAGAAGCGCGCAAAGTGGTTCAATTGCCAGTTAGAGAGCAACCGCAAGCAGTACAACAAATGAAAGCACAAGGGCAAGAGCGAGCCGGACTTTCGACAAGTCCAGTGGTAGCAAAGCCTTCCTCTAACCTTGGAATAATGAACCGTCCTACGCCTAAACCTTCCTCTAACCTTGGAATAATGAACCGTCCTACGCCTAAACCTTCCCCTAACCTTGGAATGATGAATAACCCCAACGCTGCTAAGTCGGTCAATGTAGATGACGGAACCATAGCCAAGGAAGCGCGAGCCAAGCAAGGTATTGATGATGATGCCAGCGTGTTAAACCCCGTTTATGCGGAAGGCGTGTCACGTGGCAATAGCGGCAAAGGCTTTCGTTTTTCTGCTGATAACAATCCCGCAGTAGCGCAACCACTTGCGCCAGCAATGGGCGGTGGCAGCGGTGGCTTTGGCTTCCGTGTCATGCCGCCACCTCGAAAAGCATATGGTGAAGATAGCCGCCGCGCAGTACTAGCAATGGATATTAAGCCACACAAAAATGGTGCTGGACTGACCACCGGTCAAATTGCCCTTAAAAACTCAATCCTAAATGGTGATGATGCAAAGTATGCCAACGAGCAGTACCAAGGGCAGCTCAGTACAGCACAAAAACTAGCGCAAGAAGCTATGTCACAGAGTGGCGAAAACTCACGCGCTGAGCTGAATGAGCGTGGAGCAAATAGCCGTGCCAGCCAGCAGCTCGGTTTTGATGCTGCTAAATTCCAACAGACGGCGGCACAGGCCCAGCAAGAAAACGACTTTAATACCCGACGCTTAGATATGCAGCAAACCAATGATGATGTTACTAATCATATGCCAAAGCAATTAAACGCTCTCTACGACAAATATGCTGCCGCTGAAACCGAAGAGCAGAAGTCAGCGGTTGCTGCACAAATTCAAATGCTCAAAGGCTCTAATGCCGATTCAGACAAAGAGTATTGGACCAGTATCGGCGGTGGCGAAAGCTTATCTGAAGATGGTTTGACGTCCACTAAAAACCCTGACGTGCTACTTAACAGAAATACTGGTGAGACTCGATCCATTCCTCTAGAACCTATTGACTACGCCAACGATCCACGTGCCTTGGCAATAAAAAACAATACTAGTCTCAGTAATGAAGAGCGTCGCAAACAACTTGAAGCGTTGAGGTAGTCGATATGGATAACACTAAAGTCAAAGAGGACAAACCATACAATCGTAACGATGCTATTTCAGCCTTTATGCAAGACGCGCCAGCCAAAGACAAAGGCGCACTAGGGCACGTACGTGACGCTAGCTTGTCTTTCCTTGGTGATGGCGTCGTAGGTGCTGGAGAAGCATTGGTTGGTCTTGCCAACATACCTACTCGTGGGCAGGCAGGGAAACTCCTTCAAGACACATTAGGTTACGATGCGAAAGCAGCTCATGAGTTTATTGGTGATTTAAAAACCGATAAGTACAAAGAGCAGCAAAAAGAGTTTCAGGATGCCGACGGTATTGGTGCTAAATTTGGTAAGGCTATCAGCAATCCGTCGTTGGTTACTAACACGGTCCTTGAGTCCCTGCCATCAATGGGGCTTGGCGGCGCATACTCTAAAGGCATAGGTATTGCTGCTAAAGGTCTATCGCCAATAGTAAGGGGTGCCATAGGAGAAGGCTTGGTTGGTGCTGGCATGTCAGCTGAACAAATACGCCAACAAACTGACGACGGTCTATTGACTGATAAGCAAACAGGGTTAGCAGCCGCTACCGGTGTCACGACAGGCGGCTTTGGTTTTGCTGGCGGTAAGTTTGCGCAGAAACTTGGTATCGGTGATATTGATACTATGCTAGCTGGCGGCACACGTACAGCAAGTGGGCGTGCTGCTAACGAGAGTGTAGAAGGTGCAGTCAAGCAGAAGAACATCGTTAGACGTGCCTTAGAAGGTGCGGTCACCGAAGGTTTATTAGAAGAGCTGCCACAGTCTGTATCAGAGACAGTACTGCAAAATATCGCTCTGGATAAACCAGTAGAAGAAGGCGTTGATGCTGCTGCCGTACTCGGTTTGTTATCAGGTGCGGCGATGGGTGGGTTTGCTGGTGGCATTACTCGCAACAATAAACCAGCCAGCGACATTACGCCAACAGAAGATATGGGCCAAGAAATACCTAGACTTGGGGCTCCCAGTCCTGATAGACCAGGTGGCGGTAATCAACTTGGCTATCAGGGTGAAATAAGCGACCCAAATAATCCTAATGGGATTGAGAACGCTAACCCGGATTACTTTAATCGTGGTCAAGGTCCAGATGCCAATGGTATGCGCAACCTGAATCCTGATCCTGAGCTACCATACAATAGCGAGCTTGGTGGTCAATTCAGCGCCACACAAGACGGCACAGTCTTTAGTGAGGCTGAATACAATAACTACTTAGCGCAGCAGCAAGAGGAAGCAAGAACCGCGCGCGACGCTGGCATGCCTGACATAAATGATATTACACCTGTTCCTGAAGGTTATGAGCAGTTCGGTAGCGACCCACGCTTGCCAGCACCTCGCAGTGATTTTGAAGTCACAGCTGACGGCACCGCACAAACTGCCAATGATGTGAATGAAAACATCCAAAGTGTGCGAGCTGCTAACGTCGAAAGACTTGCGAGGCGACTACGTGGTGAGTTGCAAGACAATACGCCAGTACCACAAGATGCATTAGGGTTTGGCAACCTTGAAGCTACTGACAATCGTAAGCTATCTGAACGCATGGGACTCGACCCCAATAAGGGCGGCTTAAGTGCAGCTGCTGCTATTGCCGTGGATAGTGGCGCCAGTTCGGTCGCCGCCAACTTTGAGCAGGCAAGCGCTAGAAATGTGACGCCTAATTCTTATGATCAGTCAGCTTCAAACAATGCCCTCACCCAAACTTTGGGAATAAAACCACTCTCAGGAAATAGTGGAATTACTGAAGCTCAGGACTTGCCCAGACAAACCAAGTGGCAGCAATCTATGAGCGCACGCTTGCAAGGTGCCGACCAATCAAGCCCAGAGTATGCACGCTTATTACAAGCCATTATTGATGAGCCCAAATCTATTCCAATTAAAAATAAGATGCTGCGTGAAGCCTCATTGATGCCACAAATGGAAGTACAATCAAAACAGGTTGATCCTAAAGCGCGCGTCGTTGATGGAACAAAGGCTAAGACAGTCGCATACACTCCTAAAGGTGATGAAATACAATCACAGTGGGATGTAATCGATGCAAGCCAGCTTATCACTAGCAATACCGATACCTTTAGCCCGAACCCAGACTTCCCTTCTGAGCGGCAGCCACGCGACCGTACACGTGCCGGTAGTCAAAAACAAGTCAATGACATGGCTAATAAACTACAGCCAAATATGTTGGGTGCAAGCTCTGACATATCGACCGGCTCCCCCTTCATTGGTGCCAATGATAATGTGGTCGACTCAGGCAACGGCCGAACGATGGCAATCAGACGCGCCTATCAACAAGGTGGCGAGAAAGCGCAGGCATACCGGCAGTTTGTCAGTGAGAGCGCTGGCAAGTATGGCCTTGATACAAATGCTGTTAATAATATGCAAGCGCCGGTACTGGTACGTCGTAATATGTCCGATATGGATAGAAATGAGTTTGCAGCAGTAGCGAACCAGCCAGCGGTTGCTCGCATGAGCTCAACAGAACAAGCAGTAGTCGACGCTAAGCGGCTACCTGACGCCAGCCAATTAGCTTTTGGTGCCGATGGTAATATAAATTTATATCAAAGCAGCAGCTACGTTAAAAACTTTATATCTGGCCTCCCTGCTACCGAGCAATCAGCCATGATGGATGATGCTGGCGCGTTATCACAAGAAGGTAAACGACGTGTTGAATCTGCCATCATTCAAGATGCATACAATGCACCAAACTTAGTGACTGCTATATCTGAGACGCTAGGGGAAGGCTCGCAAAACATTCTTAAAACGTTGACCAGTAAAGCACCACAAATAAGCCAGATTAATAGTAAAGTAAAAAGTGGTGACGCTTTTACCAATACATTAGCTACAGACTTGGGCGATGCAGCACAAGCATATATTGATATTGTTAAGAGCGGTCAAGACGTAGAGACTTATCTAAGTCAAGACGATATGTTTGGTGAAGGGTTAAGCGCTGGCGCGACTGAGATGCTTAAAGTGTTCTCTGACAATCGACGTTCAGCCAAAGCCATAGGCGATAACATTCAAGCACGTATCAATGCTATTACTGGTAGAGGCAACCCTAAACAAGGCGGTCTATCATTTGACGATGAGCAAACCTCAGCACCTACCCCTGCAATCAATGGAAATAGAGGTCCAGTAGTACAGGACTTGCCAGCTGCTACTCCAGAGGTTGCTGCTAACAACGCAACAGCCCAAGATGATAGCTCTATAAGCGAGCTCTCAAAAAAGTATGGATTCAACGATGACAATCGACTAGATCATGGTGAGCTATCCATCCCAAACCGTACACGCAACATAGATAAAGAGCTTGATGGTTATAAGCGCGATAAAGCAAAAATCGATGCCAAAAAACTTGATGAAGTGAAGGCTAAAAACACCGAGAAGGCGGAGGTGGAGAAAGAACGCCTATTACCAATCAAAGAGAAGGCCCAAGTAGCTTACAAGCAGTATGGTGCCGCGATGGTCAAAGCATATAAGGGTAAGCTTGAAGCACAAGGAGTGAATGCGCGTGACTTTATACGTGATGAAGCGCAATACAATCCTGAGTCGTTCCTGAAGCTGTCTAGTAAATTTCAAGAGGAACAACAAGCCAAACCTCAATCACCTGTAGCAAAACAGGAAACAGTGGTTTCTAACCCAATGAAAACGTCTCAGTCTTCTGTAGTAAAAGCGGAAACAGGAAAATCAGCTGCTAAGACTGAGCCAAGATCCAAGCCTAAGTCAGTTGTACCAATAACAGATGATGCAAAATTCAGCCGCGCTGCAACCAACACAGATAATGTTAAGGGCACCACTAGCACTACGCTCAAACAAGTGCTTGGCAAGTTAAATAATAAGTTCGGCAAAGAGACTATTGCCAAGCTCATGGCTGACGGAAAGTTTGATATAAAAATGCTGTCTGACTTTGTACAGGACGGCAGGCTAACCATTCCAAACGATGTAGATGGGCTGTATCACAACGGCAAGGCAACCTTGATTGCCGATAACTTATCAGACGAGATGATCATCCCAACATTTCTCCATGAGCTTGGCGGTCATGGTGGCTTGCAAACCATGATGAGTGACAAGGCTTATGCCGCCTTGATGAAAGATTTTGATGCCATGGTTAAAGCGGGCGACCCATTGGCCGTAGAAGCAAAAGCCATGGCTGATAAAATTGCCCGCAACGAGCAAGACGCGCTTGACGAATACCTGCCCTACCTGATTACTTTGGCGTCACGCCAGCAAGGTAAGCAGGGTAAAGTCTCTGGCATGATTAATCGTATGATTATGGCTATCCGGTCATGGTTAAAAAATACGCTTGGCGTACCCGTTAAAATTAACTCAAAAGACGTGTTGGCACTAGCTGAACGTATGGTAGAGACTCGCACACGGACGCCGCTACTCAACATAGAGTCGTCAGTTAATAGTTTTGAGGGTATCAACGCACCTGAAGAACAGATCAGCACTGTTAAGAAAGAACAGGCAGCCGAACCAAGAAAAGCCCCTAACGGCAAGCCTAGTAACTTGAATGAGCAGCAATGGCTGCAAGTTCGTACACCAGCATTCAAGCAGTGGTTCGGTGATTGGGAGAATGACCCGGTTAATGCGTCTAAGATACTAGATGAAAATGGCGAGCCATTGGTTATGTACCATGGTGCAAAGAGTGATTTTTGGGCGTTCGATATGGGCAGGTCTGTGCCTGAGCGCAATAACGGTATGATGGGCATGTTCTTTACCGATAACGCTAGAATGGCGGCAGGGTATGCAGTTGATCTAGCAAAAGAAAAAAAAGTGTTTGCAGCTAAATCTAATCAGTTTAAGGTTGCACGTACTTTTAATGATAAAAGATACATGCTCGAAGCTGAGGGCAAGACTGGTGATGAAATCCAAGAGCTGACCAAAAAAGAATATGCCGCCATAAAAGACGCTGAAAGAAACTTTGAAGCGGCTAGAAAAGCAGCATATGACCAAGCATTCAATAACGCCACCGATAGAACAAAGGCTGTGTTCATCAACTCACAAGCGCCGTTTGTTCAAGACGCTAAGGGTGAGGGTTTTTGGGGTGTGAATAAAGAAGCCGCGGAAAACTACGCCACTGGTATTTATGATGGGGTTGTAAACGACAATGTGCTTGATGACGTTAGTTCTGAATTCTCACAAGGCCCAGCCAAAGTAGTTATTGTTTTTGACGCAAGTAATATTAAGTCTGCCACAAACAATACCGGCGCGTTTGACTACAATAACGATGACATTCGCTACAGCCAAGCAAACGACGGCATGAAGTTTAGTCGCGCTGCTGGTGGTATAAATGACCCAATGGACCCACGCAACATTGCCAAAGAAAGCATGACACGCTTTTACGACTGGGTATCTTCAGCTCCGCCCGGTAAGCTATCATGGTGGCACAAGACCATCGGCACCATGTACAACTTGGCACAGCGTAACCCTATGTTTAAACCAGTATTCGATAACACTGAGAAGTTTATCAATGATTTGAGTTTCTACGCCTCAAAAGCCAGTGAGTTTGCGCCTAGATTGTTGCCACAGCTCGACTCATTGCGAGACATTACTAAATCTGCCATTGGTGCTAAAGACAACGACGCTCTGAGCAAACCTATCTTTGAAGGTACACTACTATGGGGCCGCGACCTTGATGGTAAAGCGGTACTCATTGAAGACTGGCGCAAGAAAACTATGGCTACTTCTAAGCAAGACAGATTGCAGATGCTAAAGGATGCTAACCGTATCACGCCAGCACAGCTGCAAGAACTGGCCAAGATGAACAACATCCAAGCCAATCGCTTTATCAATGGCATTATCGATGAAGAAGTTAACGCTGGTCTTGTTTGGAAAGATGCTGAGCTGCGATCTAAATTCAATCTTGATGACCAGCAAATTGAGTTATACAAAGAGTTCCGCGCCGCTACAGACAATAGCCTTGATAGTATGACGCGCTCAGACATGCTACGCCGCTTAGGTAAAGATGCGGCCGCTATTGAGGCGCAAGTTATGGAGGCTGGCACGTTACGCGAAGCCGTCTTTAATATTGAGCAGCATATCAATAGCCTGATACAAGCTAGCCCGAAAAAAGAGAAGTCATTAAAAAACACTTTGAAGGATATCAAAGAGTCAAAATTCCGTACTGATAAACTTATCGATGATGGCTATGCGCCACTGTCACGTTTTGGACAATACACAGTTGATGTCGTAGATGCTGACGGTAACCGTGAATACTTTGGTATGTTTGAATCAGCCTATGAAGCTCGCAAGATGGAAGTCGAGATGAAGTCGCTGTACGACGGTGACGGTTATACGATCAGTCGCGGCGCTCTATCTAACGAAGAGTTCAAACTATTCGCTGGCGTGACACCAGAGACAGCTGAATTGTTTGGTGAAATGATGGGGCTTGATGCTACTGGCGACAAAGCCGCTGATGATGCGTTCCAAGAGTATCTACGTCGCACCAAAAACAATCGAAGTACCATGAAACGCCTCATGCACCGTAAAGGTATCAAGGGTTACTCTGAGGACGTTGGCCGTGTGCTTGCCAGCTTTATCTACTCAAATGCTCGCCATACCTCAGCAGCTCTTAACATGGGCAACCTTGATCGTAGTATTAGTGAGATTCCAAAAGGCGAAGGGCAATTAAAGGACGCCGCGGTTAAGCTGGCGCAGTACATTAAAAACCCACAGGAAGAAGGTCAGGTTATTCGTGGCTGGATGTTCGCGCAATACTTGGGTGGCTCTGTGGCCTCAGCCATGGTCAACTTAACACAGCCTATCGCTGTGTCCTTCCCCTACCTCAGTCAATTCGGTGGTGCGATGAAAGCCGCTGCTCAGTTAAACAAATCATCGATTGATTGGGGCAAGGCTGCCATTAATAAGAACAAAGATCACTTTGAAACAGATTTACGTGAAGCGATTGAAAGAGCTGAAGCAGACGGCACACTTAGCCCGCAAGAGGTCCATAACTTACTCAGACAAGCCAGCGGTAAGAACCCATTAAGTGCCGGTGACGGTACAAAAATTGGTGACGCAAAAGCGCTGGCAGGTAACTCGCTGTCGCGTGTGAGTCTGGCATGGGGGTCGTTATTTAGTTTGGCAGAACAAGTCAACCGCCGCGTGACATTTGTGGCCGCCTATCGCATGGCGAAAGAACAAGGCATGGACAATCCAGCGGAGTTTGCGACCAACTCAATCAAAGAAACGCAATTTGTTTATAACAAGGCGAGTCGTATGAATTGGGGGCGCGGTGCTGTTGGTGGTACGCTGATGACCTTTAAAACTTATACCGTGTCTTACATGGAGCTTATGCACCGCTTATGGACACAAGGCGAGAAAGGATCGACTGAGCGTGCAGCTGGTCGTAAGGCGGTCGGTATTATGATTGGCACATTGTTCTTGCTAGGTGGTGCTGGCGGCTTACCATTTATGGAAGATGCTGAAGACTTGGTAGATGGTATTGGACAAATCATGGGTTATAACTTTTCATCTAAGAAAGTGCGTCAGCAATTCTTGGATGAATGGGTGGGCGAGATGGCGGGCGACTTCATTGATGGCGGTATCTCAAGCGTGTCAGGTTCACCAACCGATGTATCAGGTCGCTTGGGTCTTGGTAATCTAATACCAGGTACAGGTATCTTTAAAGAGCGCACCAGCAACTCGCGTGATGTACTTGAGATAGTGGGTCCTGCTGGTGACTTTGTGGGTCGTGTTGCTACCGGCACAAGAGATATTGCTAAAGGTGTTGCCAGTCTTGATAGTACCAGCATCAAAAAAGGCGCGTTAGAGTTTGCGCCTACCGCAGTCAGAAACGCTGTGAAAGGTACGAGTATGGCAACGTCTGGTATATATAAAGACACGAAAGGCTATAAGGTCGCTGACGTCACACCAGTAGATGCTGCTTTCAAATTCTTTGGCTTCCAGCCACGCGACATATCTAAAATCCAAGAGGCTAACTATCTTGGGCAGTCGTCAACATCTTACTACAACTTGCGTGCTTCTAGCATACGTGCGCTGTGGGCGGCTGGCGTGGTCGAAGGTAATCAATCCAAGGTCGCTGATGCAAGGGATGCGGTCAAAGACTGGAACAAGAAAAACCCTAATCAAAAAATCATCATCAAGCCAAACGACATCGCAAGACGCGTCCGCGAGATGAAGATGGATAAGGTGGATCGCGTTATCAAGCTCGCACCAAAGTCAGGGCGTGGCACATTAGCACAAGAGTTGAACGGTGTGCGTGACGGCATGTAATCCAACTACCGAGTAATCTTTGTAAGTTCAAAGCTCACCCTAAGCGGTGGGCTTTTTATTACTATTCGCCTGATAGCAGATATTCATTAATCGGTCTACCCCCATCGGTATTCACCATCGAGGCGTAAACTCCGTAGCACCTACTCTCTAACAAATAACTCCTAAAGTAGTTATTCAACTTCCAACAGTGACGGAAGTTGAATTACCACCAACGGTGGGAATTAAAATACGCCAATAAAACAGCGCCATTATTGGTTATTCTTCCTCTCTGTAATTATCTGGAAACTCGGTTTTTATAATAAAATCAACTGTCGTGCGTTTCCACCATTTACGATTACCGATTTGTCTATCTGGTGGGTACTTATTCATATAATGAGCTTTAAATGTGCGTGTGTCTTTAAAGCCACATTCGGCCGTCACTTCTCTTAAGTTTAACCACTTAATCATTTCTTCCTCTCATTAATATAGAGATAATCATCCTTGCCTAATCAAATAATACTGATGGTTGGATTGCACCACTAAGCTTGCTTGCCAGCCAACGATTATTTACTAACAGATGGCTATTTATATTCCGAAGTGCAACGATATGCTGGCCGGCTTGTTAGATATTCGTCTAAATCACTTTTATAGTAAACAATACATCTATGGCTAGGCTTAAAGAAACGTATGCCATTGGTGTCTTGGCATCGCATACTTTGCAGGGTGGCTGTTGACACACCTAAGTAGCTCGCAGCATACTCAGGCGTCAATGGCGTGTCCGGTGGGTTGTTAATAACAAACTGCTTCATCTTCATTTTTTCGTCTGCAGTGACGTTCTTCCATAGCTTCTTAGCCATCATCGCTCTCCTTGTTAATGATTAACTATCTTTGCTTATATCTGTTTTATCTCGCTCTAATAACGCGAACAAACATACTTCAATTGTGGATAATAACTAAACTTGAAACTTCTATCATAAGAGTATCGGGTATCAACATTCCACAAATATATGCCACAGACTCAAATAATATTAAATAGATAGACTCACTTCTAAGCCTAATAGGGTGTAAAGAAGTTAACACCCTATTAGAAGCGTTAAAAGCTTTACACTCCTCAAAATCAATTTATCTAATATTATTATAAACAGCACTTGGGCGTACCATTTGGTACACCCTAACTTCTAAGCGCCTGATACTAATGATAATTCAAAAATGATTTACCTATTTTCTCACTATTGATCGGTGCTTACTATTACGCATTATACAAAACTGTATTACTTACCTTATCGCCTGTGTGGACGAAACCACTACAAAGCTAAGCGACGTTTTAACTGTTTTAGTTTGAGAGGCTCGCCTTCATGGCTAGTGATAAGTATTGCACCAGAAAGCACGGACTACGGGGTTTACAACCCTGAGTTGAATACCTAAAGAGACAACTTAATCACTCATTACCTATGCTTGCCAACACACTAACGATCGCTGTGATTTGTGACTGTGTATTTTATAGCGTTCATCATGATGATGAACGCTTAGCACTGCACTATCGATTGGCCGTAAAAAGAAGATATCCTCAAAATTGAGGACACCCAATAGTGTGCATTTATACACGATTTATTTCTAAGTGGCTGATATTGCTAATAATCCAAATTTGGATTACCCATCTTGCGCCTATAGTAAGCGATTTCATCGATACAGTGAATATTGATAAGGTTTTCTCAATCCTGCAAACACATTGATTATCGCCATGGCTTGGCGAAATTTACCATTCCCCAAGTTTGGGGATTCCTTATTGGGTCTAATAGCTCTTAATAGATATGCTTAAGCCTGAGACTTTTTTTACTAACTTGGATGCTAGGTCTCCTCAAATTAAGGAGACCCCTGCCCAACTTTGGGCATGCCTATTGAAGTCAAAAACTTACAGAGCTTTCTATTTAATGTTGACCTGCCAGCACCCAATTTCGCATTTCAAATACCACCAAGATTCTGATACCCTCAATTAGTACCAGTCATCCATATATTAAATGTACGTGATCAACAATAGATTGTAGTTAAGGTGATATAGGAGTTGTTTTTATGACAAGCATTTACTACACGACGGCAGATATAAAAGAAATGTTTGGATGGAAGTCTGATATGACCATATATCGTAAACGCGAATCTGGCTTCCTTCCGGAACCAGACTTACCAGGCAAACCAAATAAGTGGCTGAGGGTTAAAATCGATACTATTATCGGCATTGATGCGAATCCAGAAATAGAATACAAGTTGCCAAAGCGATGATTACTATTTATACCAATAGCTAAAACGTACCATCATAAATGAATAGATGTCCCCAACTTTGGGGACGTCCTTAAGCTTTAATCATTGAGTAAGCCTCAGATTGAAAATCTAATACCAAGTCATTGATATGGAAAACGTAAATTACTTCGCTGGCGTGACCGGACTACTGGCCGATACTTGCTGTTCTAGCTCCTGCCAGCGATCAACCAACGCGCCTGTAAATTCTGGTGACAACTGAGCAACGACAACAAAGCTGTCTCGTTTACCCTGCTCACCTGAGAAAACGTAGACCATGGTTTTGCTATTTGGTCTAAGTGCTTGATTTAACTTAACTTCCGTCATTGGTGGAAGTTAAGATATAAGTGTGTGCTGAAAAATAGTACTCCCAAGAAGGCACGGACTACGGGGTTTACGGACTAGGTACGAATACCTATAGCGACTACAGCCCGCTGTATCGCTGAATTAACGCCAATGGCTCAAATCTCCACAGCCACTAAACCAATGAAGGCTTTTGTATTAACCCTAACGTGGGTTATCTATCATAGCTGCAGATGATGCCTTCCTAAGTTTTGAGGAGGTCTTATACTGATAGCTAATCCAAAGAGTTGGAAGGTTTTGTTGACATATTAGAACAGAATGCGTTTATTCAAACATAACCTTGCATAGCCAATGCAATTTTGCGTTAGCAATGGAATCAATGACTTATAAATCTCTAAAATCGAAGAGACCCCTGCTCACTTTTGAGCATGGCAAGTAAAAGCCTCTTATCCAATATCAACTTGCCAGCGTTCTATTCCGCATTTTAAATATCAAATGAATAGGTCCAATCAGCATTGGGGACTGGGGACTACAGGGTGTGCTAAAAATCAGCATACCCTTAACAATCCAGAATTTGAAGTTCTGAATGAGTCGCTCTAACCGTCACTGGCGGTTGTAATCAAACTCCCGTCAATGGCGGAAGTTAGGAAGAATCAGTTACTTAGAACAGTTATGATTCAGAAGACGTTTCTTCCAATGGGGGTAGCGTGACGCATAGGTAAATAGATGTGTGCAGATTTGCTCACATCTTGATTAAGTCTATTCCCCACTGGGGGTTGGATAATTACGATGGGTTATTGCCATTGCCCAAAGTTGGGCTGTCAATTTTGCTTAGATTTAAAATCCTGAAGATGCATCGCCATTAAGTCAGAAGGCACGTCTTATCGATTTTACAACCCAACAGTGAATACCTAAAGCGGCAGCCAACCACTCATTATCTATACTTGCCAGCACACTAACGACCGCTGTTATTCGTGAGTATCTATTTTATAACGTTCATGATGATGATGATGAACGGTCAACATTGCATTATCGATTGGTCATAAAAAAGGTCTCCTCAAATTAAGGAGACCCCTGTCCAAAGTTGGGCAGGGATTGCTAATCGATAGCATTCACCATAAGTGTGAATGATTTTACACTTCTTCAGATTGAGGATGTTGGGAGCTGATAGGGTGTGCTCAAAATTGAGCAGTGCTGGCGAGTTGATAGCACTGTCCAATTTTGGATAGTAGGGTTCGACATCATGTCGAGCGGTATTCTTGCCAGCAAATTAGTTAGAACAGAAGAACCGACTAAACATAAGTTAAATTATTGTTGATAGAGGTGATTTGCAGTGCTATGGTCGAGTTTCCTTTATTCGATTATTAAGGTAGCAGCCTATGAAAATGTGGTCAGCACTTCTTATTTCTATGTTTATGATGTCGCCAGTAATTCAGGCGAATGCTCAGAACTATCCGTGTTCTAAAAGTATGGGCGGTGTATCGCATTGCAAAGATGGTAAGTTTGTTTGTAAGAATGGCAAGATCAGTCAGTCTAAGAAAGTCTGTACTGGTTAGGCTTTGGTTGATTGATAGGCAATAAAAAACCGCCAGTTATGGCGGTTCTTCTAAGCAGTCATGTGAAGGCAAACTAAATGGTGGATGTCTACCCAAATCAACAATTTCAATGTAATCCTCGCCTCTAATATAGTGCAGTATATATTCTGAGGTTTTATAATCACCGTAGAAAGAGTTTGTATAAGAAGGTATGCCTATATGATAGTGCCAAAGGTTATACTTTTTTACCAGTGCCATCTTACTAGAAAAGAGAGGATCGTCATTAGAAAACCCATCAGAACGCTTATTCTTTCCTGGCAATATTTCAAGACCATGTTCTTGTACATGAATAGCAAAGTTTAGTATTTTTTGTCTATCTTGCTCAGAATATTTGAGCATATGGCTCTTGATCTTTCTACCAAACGTCACCTTCACTTATTAACCCTCTGCTAACCACTTATCAAATTGTGCTAAGGTTGTAATGTTATTTGGCATTTCAACAAACTCAGTGTCTAACATCTGTTCCATACAGTCTAAATCAAAATTAAATTTCTCACCATTTAATTTAGTAGTAAAGAACGTTTCAATACTATCTTTCGTAATCACTTCGTCTCGCTGTGTATTTTTCCATGGACTTTCATTATGTGTCATTTCTCGCAATTTCCAGCCAGAATATTTAGCATAGTCGCGGCATACGAACTCTAGAACACTCTTAATTTGTTGTGAGAACTTTTCCATATCGAAATTAGGAGTTGGTTGTATGATTTGGTTTCCAAAACGTTTAAATTCATGATATATGCAGGGCACAACAGTACCGTGATCCCAATTCATAATATCTTCATTGAATAGTGGTTCACCATACAATGCTAGGTTATATCCTTGTGCATAATAAAGTAATTTTTGTAGCTTAAGATTAGTAACGTCATCAAGCTGCCCACCATAAGAATGGTTAATAAAGTATTGTGCAATATCTAATGCGGATGTCATATTGCTCTCCTTTTTTCTTGACAGAACCTGATCTATTTAAACTATTATATCATTCTAAGAATGTTTCATTGTAAATTTACTCTAAAATCATAGAACTATGATATATGTCAAGCTGCCTATCTGTATTAATTTGTGTAAAAAGCATGCAAATAGAAGGAAATAAAAAACCCACCGTGAGGTGGGTTATGAGCTGTAAGATAGGGATTTAGCTATCAAAGTCAAAAGGCTGCTGTTGTGCTGCTTTTTGATGATCTAGCACTTCAAGAATTTTATAGTTTGTTTTTAGTTTTCCTTTTTCTTGATATTGTTCTTTTTGCAACTTAACCTTTAGAATATCCCCATCCTGAAAAGGGACGCCATTTCGTACTTTTGCAATAAAATCATCATCTATAATATTAGCATTAATCACTGAATCGCCCTGTGTGAACTGCCATTTATTATTCATATTAAATTTGATCGTGACAATCTGTAGGAAGGTAATCTCTTCACTCACAAGCATTCTATCGGCAACGCTTGGAGGAACAAACCTACTGACATCCTCTTTATTAACCTCGACTAGTTTCTTGGATTTTTCGTAAATTACAAAACTATCAATACCTTCTTGTTCTAATGGTTTAACAGCTTTGTATGCAGCTTCTCTTACCTCAAAGTTATTATAGACATGGTAAACATGGTTATTCACTATAGTAATATCACTGTCAAAATAAATCTTAACATTTCCGTCTCCCATATCTTCTACTTTAGTAGGCTTTCTTCTACCAAATTTTTTAATAAGAGCCAGAAGTGGGACTAGAAGAGTTGTAATAGTTGCAAGCGCTACCACATCTCTGTATGAAAAAACGTCTACAATAATGTCCTTCAGCAACTTCATGTTTGAGATAGCTTGGGTAACAAGTTCAATTTCAATCGATCCTGCTTTTGCATTGCCTTTAATTTTTAATGAAGCTCTATATTCACCTTCGGTACTCTCTGTTACCAAGGCATCTAATACTTTTTGCATACCCATTAAGGCAGGAGCAAGTATAGCAACATCCATTTCGTGATTTGCTAAAGCATCGCCATCATACTTGACTGTAAAATTAGTTTTTGGCATTTCATACTCGCTCACAAGCACCTTCCAATAAGTTGTATTATTATATAATATTTAGTGAAATTAAACCGTAAAAACTTTAAACAACAATGACTTAGCTAAGACGCTAAGTATCTCTGTGCATCTCCTCACGACACGCTTTCAACCCAACCTCTCTAGCCTCACTCAAGTCAGCACCTTTCTTAATGCTATACGGTACGTTTGGCGTCAGACCTGCTTGCTTTAGAGACTCTGCAGCAGCCTTATTAAGCGGCGTACCGATAGATGAGTCTTTACTGTAGCCTGCAGGTTCAAAGTACACCTCAACTCCAAAATCAGGGTAATAGACACAGGATATTTCACCTGATGTCGTAAATGGGTAAGGTCTATCATGATCAGCAAACCAGAACATTTCATGCACCATAACATAGCCAGAAACAAACTTATCTCTTTCGTCTTGGATAGAAGTGCACGCTGCTAACCATAAGATAGCTATGCTAATTAACCACCTGGGCAAATTGATTCGCATGGTACTCCATCCTTGTCACCATCAATCTGCGTATTACCGCAGGCAAGTTGCTGCTGTGCTTCTACGCATGTTGTTATCTGACTACAGGTTTTCTTAATGAGGTTACTGCATATAGCACCAGTAGGTGGCAATGGAATAATAGTGTCAGAGCCACCGGAAGCACCCGCACTAGGTTTGCTATAGCATTTGCTAGCACCCTTTGATGGCAAACGATCATTATTGAAATTCAGGTCAGAGCTATTTTTGCCACTTCGATAATCGGATGGTTTTATAGGATATCGATTTGCCCACAAGCCCCTGCCGTTTAATCGCGCTACAATTTCAGCGTTGGCATACTCAATGCGATCGTAAGGTGTCTGACTACTCTGATATTCCTTGTAATGCCAAGCAGCACCCTTTTGCAATTGGTTCAAGTTGCAGTCAACGTTATTGGCAATAACCTTACCAAGCAGACGATCGTATCTATCCTTTTCAGTCCACTCGATAGTAACGATTGCATTGCTTACACACTGCGATAAGGCTGTAGTACTCTCTGTTCCATACTCTTGTGCCGATTCTGGTGCATCAATGCCTAGTAAGCGCACACGCTCGCTTTGTCCTGATGCTTGAGTAATCTCCACCGTATCACCATCGATAACACGTGTCCCAGTGGCATTCAGCACATTAGGTTCATAGCATTTCGTTGTATTACCACTGTTGCCACCGACGACGCCAGTAGAGCCCATAGTAGCGTCTCTCATGGCGTCAACATCATCGTAACCACCACACCCAGCAAGAGCTAAGACCAAACCAATAATCACTAAGTTTCTCACGACCAATCACCAGGGTAATATTTACCCAACTGTAAACGATTGGTAACTTTTCGGCAACTGTTTAGAATTAATATTTAAAGTTTTTGTGCATACCAGAGAACGCTAGATAAGCGTATGACGAAGAACCCCACTAAATTCAAAGTTTAATCAAGATACGTTTCTCGCCAGCAAAAACTTAAATTTTTCGAATGACTAGCCTAATTGAAGTTATGTCCACCTTCCAATCTCATACGTTCATCATCATGATGGAGGGTAACCACATAAGATTATTTCACTTGAATACCTGTTAAAATCCATTTAGGATTTACTCCTACCGAGATTAGGTGTGAATAAAAGAAAGCCCAACGGTTAAAAACGCCGTGCTTTTTGCTTGTTTATAGATGTATTTACTCAAATAGAAATAGCAGTAGTCAGATGTTGTTAAATTTGTTGTTAAAACTATTTATCGAAAAACCACATACCCTATATGACAAGGTTTACGACGATATGATTGACTCCCGCCGAGCGCACCAATCATTGTATCTACAATATTTGTGTCATCCTTCCTTAGCATTACACTAAATCTTGAATATCTATCAACTCCGTGCTCAAAATATTTGCGGATTTCGCCGTGCGTGCTCGTCTATTGATAGACAGTTTTCTTATATGATAGGCATTTTGCTTATAACACTCGCCTATTCTGCTTGCTGCAAATTAGCTGCTAGCTGGGCACGGTTAGGCACACGATGATAATTAATCACGGGTACGTTACCTAACAGGCGCTGACCTGAAGCAATTTTCTTATCCATCGTAATCATTGCAATTTTTTTATCTTGTTTACTGAGCAACAAATGATTGGTCTTGCGTGTGACTCGATAATCAGGAAAATACTGTTTGATCAGTACGGATGTTTTTTGCAGGTCGTCATTAATAGGTTTTTTCACGCTTTTAGACGATTTATTATGAATTGTCTCACCCACTTTTACGCCTCGTGACTTTGCCAACAACCATAAAGCGGCAATAACGGCAAACAATATGACAAGCCACCAAATTCCATCTATCATTAGAAGAGATATCCATTATTAGCAAGGGTTGGCTCATGTTAGCAGAATTATCACCAGCGTTAATAGCAGAAGTAGAACTTGCTGCTAAATTATTGACATCCAAACAGCATATTTGCATCTTAACGGGTGCAGGGATTTCAGCCGAAAGTGGCATTCCAACTTTCCGAGATAAGCAAACAGGCTTGTGGGAAAACTATGGTGTGGAAGACTTGGCGACACCTGAGGCTTTCACTCGTGATCCAAAGCTGGTGTGGTCATGGTATCAATGGCGCAGGCAATTGGTCGCAGATAAAAAACCGAACCCTGCACATGTTGCCTTAGCGCAGTGGCAATACCATACTCAGTCGTCTAATCAATCATTAACGCTTATCACTCAAAATGTTGATGATTTACATGAGCAAGCTGGCAGTACGGTAATTCATTTGCATGGCAATCTGTGGCATAACCGCTGTAGTCAATGCGAGACAGCCTGCCAAGGTCAATCAAGGGGTTCGTATCATAGCGAGGATACAATCAATTTTGATGACACACTGATGACCTGTCGCCATTGCGATGGCTATATCAGACCAGATATCGTTTGGTTTGGCGAAGCATTACCAGTACAAGCATGGCAAACGGCAGAAGATGCGGCGGCGAACTGCGAGGTATTTATCAGTATTGGCACCTCCAGTCTCGTCTATCCTGCCGCTGGACTCGCACAGTTAGCGAAGCAAAATGGTGCCAAAATTATTGAGATAAATCCCAATCCAACGCCGAATACTATTGTGGATATCACCTTAGCAGAAAAAGCTGGTGTGATTATGCCGTTATTAATCCAGAAAATCACTGCGCTCTAGTCGCCTGAACCTAAGTTACTTGCACCTAAGTCGCTTGAACCTAAAAAGCATACCGTGTAAAAAAGAAAAGGCTTAACGATTGATATCAACCGTTAAGCCTCGGGTACTAAAATCTAATCATAGTTGATTTACTTTAGTGCCAGATCAACTTTCGCCAAATATGCTGCTTTTAATTCATCACTAATAAATGAGGCATTAAAGGAGTTCTTTACCAAAGTAACAACATCATCTTCTGTTAGCGGTAAATTTTCGCATATATTTATAAAGTTCTGATTCATATAACCTTTGAAATAGGCTGGGTCGTCTGAGTTTATGGTGATATTTAGACCATAATCTAATAGCTCTTTGATATTGTGTTCTTTGTAATGATCAAAGACTTTCAGCTCAATATTTGAGTTCGGGCAAACGGTCAGCGGCATTTGCTCGTCTTTAAGTCTTTGCATCAACTCTGGGCTTGTTATCGATTGCACACCATGATCGATTCTATTGATATTTAATAAGTCCAGCGCTTCGTAAATGTACGAAAAATCTGCTTCTTCACCAGCATGGGCGACCAGCTTAAAACCTGCTTCTTTAGCTTTTTTGAAGACATCTTTGAATTTCGATGGTGGATTGCCCAGCTCTGACGAATCAAGACCGACACCGATGATGTCATCTTTGAATACCAGTGCTTGCTCTAAGGTCTCAAACGCTTCTTCTTGTGATAAATGCCTTAGGAAACACATGATAATACAAGAGGTGATACCATATTTTTCTTTGGCATCTGCAAGCGCTTCTTTGATGCCTGTTATCACCACTTCAAAAGGTATGCCTCGGTCAGTATGCGTCTGCGGGTCAAAAAATATCTCTGTGTGAATGACATTATCTTCAACACACTTAAGTATATATTCCCACGTTAAATCATAAAAATCGTCTTTAGTGATCAGGACATTTGCGCCTGCATAGTAGATATCTAAGAAGGTTTGCAAGTTGGTGAAGTTGTAGGCGTTGCGCACATCTTCTATGTTTTTATAGGGAATCTCTATCTGGTTCTTTTTGGCCAATCTAAACATCAGCTCAGGTTCTAGTGAGCCTTCAATATGTAAATGCAACTCAGCTTTTGGTAATTTCTTTATTAAATCAATCATAGGATTCCAGTGACGGCTTTTTGTAGTAGAGTACTTTTGATAAGTGCTTTTGAGAAGCGCCTTTATAAATGCAAAGCCTGTATAGACGCTTGAGCAATATATCAGTCACCCTCGATTTCTAGAGGCGCTATTATATTGTAATTGATGCCTAAACCCTATAAAAGAACACGATGCTAGCAAAATAACAAGCCATCAGATTCCCTCATCTACGTTACTTCAGAAACACCACAGTATCAGACAACTCGTTACCCGCTGGATCCTGCTCCAAATGATAATACTGACGCAGCACTTGCCCAACTTCATCTAACAATTCAGCCAGGCTTTCTTCGGTTTTTTGATTGGCAATACCTGACACAGCCTTGTCACACATCGCCCGCCAAACGGTGGGGCTGACATGAGCACTGATACCACGATCAGCTACGATCTCTAACTGATGCTCGCAAATATTGACATACACCAAGACGCCTGTATTCTCTTCAGTATCCCAAACTCGATACTCACTAAACAGCTCAATCGCACGTTCGCGACAGCCAATATAATAGGCGTCTTGAATCGGCAGATGGTTTTCTACAATCAAAAACACCTCACCCCGATGCCCTCGCTCTGCACGGGTCACCTCGTCTGTCAAACGTGCTTTGGCTGCTGCTGTTAACCATTTACTATGCAATATAGGAATAAATAAGACTTGACGCCACCAGCGGGCAAAACTGGGATTTGACGCGTTGTTTTCTGACATTTTACTATTTCCTCAAATACGTCATTGCTGACGGTCGTTTAGTATCCGTTCTTACTTAAGCATCTACCACGAGCCACCAGCACCGCCGCCGCCAAAACCACCGCCGCCACCACCGAAGCCGCCGCCGCCGAAACCACCACCTCCAGAGCCGCCGCCACCGCCCATACCAGGTAGGAATATCATACCGCCGCCTCTACGACCGCCGCCAGATCCACCTTTACCACCACCACCGCCACCTCGTGAAATCAAAAATAGCCATAAGAATATAGCCATAATAACGGTCATAAAAAAACCACCGCCTAAGGCTAACGATCCCGCAAAAAACCCACCAGCAGTAATAATAGAACCAAATACACGACCAAAAATACTGGTAATAAAGCTTCCAAATATCATTGCCATAATGAATAAAAATATGGGCGATGGTAGCTCGTCTGAACCTTGTTGTGCACTACGCTCGGCTGCTTGCGCATCGGCACGAGCCAATACCTCAGGATCAGCAGTCAGCCGCGTTTTGAGCGCGTCAACGCCAGCTATTACCCCAGCGCCATAGTTATTTTGCTTAAATAACGGCGTGATATCTTCACGAATAATACGATTGACGGCAGCATCTGGTAAAACACCCTCTAGTCCGTAACCCGTCAAAATGTACATATCACGGTCATTGACGGCGACTACCATGAGTAAGCCATCATCGATGTCTTTATTGCCCAGCTGCCACTTCTCAGCTACTTGTAGAGCATAGTCAAAGATAGGAACACCATTGGTCGTAGGAACGATAACCACCGCTGCTTGCGCAAGACCTTGCTGATAAATATTTCTAAGCTGCGCCTCTAGACGCTGTTTTTCTTGCGGATTTAGGATATTGGCCTGATCAACGACAGGATTATTTAATATGAGCTTATCGGCATCGACACTGGGTGCATTTGACTGTATAGGAGAAGGGTTTTCGGCTGTTGACCCAGCTGTGGCATCATTATTAGCCACATTAGGGTTGATCGCCTCATTACCTAAAATGGCATCATTAATGGCTTCGTTACCCAATACAGCGTCATTGATCGCTTCATTAGACTCGCCCGCTTTGGCAATCGCTACCAAATCCTCAACACTACGACTTTGCATGTCTGAGGTACTATCAATGGCTTCATTAGGCGCAGCATACAACACAGACGCACTACTGATGCTGAGTGTGAATAGTAATACTGATAGGATTGCTTTTGAATTGTTCATCTAATCTATACCACCTCAAGTGACATCTGTACTGAGTGAATCTACGTGAGACCATTCACAAAAATTAGCATAGCAAAAAAACCAAATTTGACATAACTAATCGTACTTTTTGGATTTGATATTCATTTAATAGGCATTCATATCCATCAATACCTTTAAAAATGTGGCTAAGCAAACTAGTGGCTAACTAAGCTAAACGATAAAAATGTAAACAAACAGAGCGGCAAATCCCGCTCTGTTTTTGTCTCTACTCAATCACCACTACTCAGCTGTCGCTGACTTATCATCACCGAAGTCAACACTTGGTGCGGTTGAAATAGCGTCTTCATTCGCCACGCTAAAGTTTGGCTTGGCATTCATACCAAATACTTTTGCTGTAATGTTGGTTGGGAACTGGCGCACCGTCGTATTATAGCTTTGCACTTCTTGAATATAACGGTTACGAGCGACGGCAATACGGTTTTCAGTGCCTTCGAGCTGGGCTTGTAAGTCTTGGAACAAAGCATCTGACTTTAACTCAGGATAACGTTCAGAGACAGCCATCAAACGTGATAGTGCACCTGTCATCTGTTCCTGTGCCGCTGCATAACGCTCCATCGCTTCTGGATCATTCAGTACTTCTGGCGTCACCGTAATGCTACCAGCACGAGAGCGTGCCTCAGCTACTTGAGTAAACACTTCTTGTTCTTGCTCAGCATACTGCTGCACGACTTTGACTAAGTTTGGCACCAAATCAGCGCGGCGTTGATATTGGTTCACCACTTCTGACCACGACGCGGTAACTTGCTCATCTTGAGCTTGCAGGTTGTTGTAGCCACAACCGCTTAGACCAACGGTAGACGTCGCTAACACGGCTGCCAGCAATATGGGTTTTACAATTGATTGACGCGTCATCATTGTTTCTCCTAATAATGGTAAATAATAAATAGCCAGTAACACTTTTTTAATAATTTTTTAAAGCTTGTATTTTGAAGCTGATACATGAGGTCATGCAAATGTATGTCTATTTATATTGAAGCCGTATATTTTTTATAATAAAGGCACATCACTTATATTAAAGCCACACTAAACATAAAAAAAGCAGTTAATGAGTACGATAGCAATCGTATGCCGCCCTATGATCTCGTCTTATCAACGAAACGAAACTATAGGATAAGATATCTTACACAATGATGGCGCTATCTCAGTATTTTTACAATTAGCCGTTACCAAAACACAACCGCAAAACCACACTGCTATCCCATGACTATTGCTCGTTTTTATTACCTATCATTGATAACATCTACCTCACAAATACCATCGAACCACTGGCATTATCTTTAGTGCATAGCTTGTCCAGTATAGAGAAGTGACAGATAAGCGATTAATGATCGCTCTGTTTTTCTGTAGTCGATGTGGCTTTATCTATTGTTTCGATATCTAACGACGGTTAAAACATACGATATTTTATCGTTATTTGTAGTCATATCTTCCTGACTCAATATGAATATATATGCTTCTGTACAAAGAAAATTCTAGTAATTACGACAAAAATATGGCAAATTGCAGTTACGTAGCCGTACGGTTTGAATACATTTGGTAGTGGACTTATGGCTTGATTAGTATTAGCGAGTTGTTGATTTCTATGTAAAATATTACTCAATTATTAGAGATTCGCTTAATCGTTTCAATCAGCCACACTGACCCTGTAGTCAATCGATACCGCTCACAAAAAGTTGAATGCTATCGGCATGATAAGTATTTAATATTATAACCGCCTGTTTTATCCACCGGTCTACTGAACATTCATCTCAGATATTAAGTGATAAGATAAATGTCGCAGTAATTGAGACAGCTTACGCCTTGCAACTATGCTGATACGCATATCGTCGGTAATAAGCTTAAGCAAACTGTCAATATTACTGATAAACCAAGCGGATAACGACAGACAACTACAGTCCATTCTTAGTGGCTAAGCGCGTATGAGACTTAACGGATATACATGAGTCAATGTAGATAATTTAACTGCTTAACTTAAATAAGTAAGTTAACCAGTTAGCTTACTCCTAGCATACAGAGCCACTTTGAGACAGTACTAGGAATATACATATGGAAGGTTTAGTTAACTTAGTAAACGGAATTATCTGGAGCCCCGCACTGATCTATCTGTGCTTGGGCGCGGGCCTATTTTATTCCATTATGACGCGCTTCGTACAAGTGCGTCTGTTCGGTGAAATGATCAAATTACTCTTTACTGGTAAATCTAGTGATCAAGGTATTTCATCATTTCAGGCACTTGCCGTATCACTCGCAGGACGCGTGGGTATGGGTAACATCGCTGGGGTAGCTGCGGCTATCGGTTTCGGTGGCCCAGGTGCCGTATTTTGGATGTGGGTCGTGGCCTTCTTAGGCGCATCTACTGCTTATGTTGAGTCTACGCTCGCACAGATTTATAAAGAAAAAGACGTCATCACTGGCGAATATCGCGGTGGCCCAGCTTACTATTTTGAGCGCGCACTTGGCCAAAAATGGTATGGCATCCTCTTTGCAATCTCATCTATCCTCGCTTGTGGTATATTTTTACCAGGTGTACAGGCAAACGGCGTTATCAATGCTTTCGCACAGGTAATGGGCGAAGGGTCTGTTATGAGCATTGGCGCCTTAGAAGTTGGCTCAATGCGTCTAGTAGCCTTAGCCATTATCCTTGTGGTATTAGGTATTATCATTTTTGGTGGTATCAAGCGTATCGCAACGTTTACCGAGTATGCCGTTCCTTTTATGGCATTGGGCTATATCGTCCTTGCACTGATCATCATGTTTACTAACTTTGATATGATTCCACAAGTATTCGGTCTAATCGTTAGCGATGCCTTTACTGCTCAAGCAGGTTTTGGTGCAGCGATTGGTTGGGGTGTAAAACGTGGTATTTACTCAAATGAAGCAGGTCAAGGTACAGGTCCTCATGCTGCTGCTGCTGCTGAAGTTGAGCATCCATCACAGCAGGGTTTGGTTCAGGCATTCTCAGTATATGTCGATACCCTATTAGTATGTTCTGCTACTGCCTTCATGATCCTAACCATGGGTACTTACAACATTCAAGGAACATTACCAGACGGTCAATTCATCGTACAGAACGTCGCTGCTACTACTGAAATCAACGCCCCTGCATTCACGCAAATGGCGATGGAATCTGTTTATGGTGGTTTTGGTAACACCTTTATCGCTATTGCTGTCTTCTTCTTTGCCTTTACCACTATCTTGGCTTACTACTACATCGCTGAAGTGAACGTTGCTTATCTAACTCGCTTTGTCGGTCGCAGTGCCAACAAGACTGGTCTATTCTTAGTCAAAATCTTAATCATGGTGATGGTTGCTTACGGCGGCCTAAACTCAGCTGGCTACATTTGGGCTATTGGTGATATTGGTGTTGGGCTTATGGCTTGGTTGAACATCGTTGGTATTTTGGTCATCTTCATTGTGGCTCGTCCAACACTTACCATGCTGAAAGACTATGAAGCACAGCGTAAAGCAGGTGTTGAGCGCTACAGTTTTGATCCTGCAAAATTCGGCATCAAAAACGCCCCTTATTGGGAAGAGCGTCATCTAAAAGAGCAACAAAGAATGGCAGCGGATCCACTACGCAAAGAGCATAAGTAATATTCTATAACGTAGCTATTATTCTTTAACATAATTGTTATTCAAACTTCCAAAGCAAAAGCCCGAAACAGTCGTTTCGGGCTTTTCTGTTTCAAACCTTTGCATTCATAAGCCTTCAATAGATATCTTACATAAGTCATCATTACTCTTTAAACTTGCATTAGTGTGAACCAATGAGAGGCTCATTTATCTTACTCTCCACTACATTGAACCGTTTTCATGCGACTGACTTATATCAATGCTATGGTAAACATTAGGTATCCCCCAAACGCAAAAAAGCCCAGCTCAATAGCTAGGCTTCTTTGACGTCATTATTTAAATAATTAATTAATCATAAATAAAGAGACTATAGAAACAACTTACTCAGGCATCAATACTGCATCGATAGTGTGAACCACACCGTTCGTTGCCATGATATCTGTACCAGTAATATTAGCCGTATTACCAGTCGCATCAGTGATGACATTAGCATCACTAATATTGATAGTAGCACCATTTACAGTAGCAACATCAGTACCATAAGGAATGTCAGCTGCCATAACGACCATAGGTACTACGTGATACGGAAGTACTTTTTTCAGTAGATCTGTATCGGCTAATAGCTCTTCTTTAGTAACGCCTAGCTTCTCTAACACAGGAGCAAATGCATCATCAGTTGGTGCAAATACCGTATAAGTCCCAGCATCCATCATCATTGTATCTAAACCAGCAGCTTGTAATGCAGCCGTTAGAATCGTTAGATTTTCGTTGCCAGCTGCTATTTCAGCAATGCTTTGCGTCGCAGCAGTATCGGCCATTGGATCGGCTTCAGTCATTGGCTCAACTTCGGCAACAGGCTCTACAACCACTTCTTCAGTAGTCACTTCAGGCTCAACAGGATCAGTAGCTGCTTCTTTATCATTACAAGCGGCTAATGACATGGCAGCTGTAACGACAGCAATAGAAAGTAAGTTTTTCTTCAACATAAGTATTTCCTTATAAAGGGATGGTCTGTTAAGTGACTTGTTTGATAAATAACTTAACCCAGTTAATGTATATAACAGCGAACCACTTATCTGTTGCAAATGATAGCAACTAAACAATAGTAATAATGTCGCCTCTGCTATACCAATAACTATAATTTTAACTGATTAATTTTGGATTAATGCTTACTTAGGTAGCAACACTGTATCGATCACGTGTACAACTCCATTGTTCGCTTGTATATTCGCGGTCACAATATTAGAGGTACGATTTCTCTCGTCGGTAATTTGTTTTTTAGCGTCAAATGTGATGCTGCTGCCTTCGAGCATCTCTTGACTGCCTGCCATAATTTCAGAGGCAAAGACGCGGTCGTCTTCAATCACATGATAGGTGAGCACTTTCGTCAACAACGGCTTATCTTGTAATAACTGTTCTTTACTTATATCAAGTTCAGCTAATAATTTAGCAAAAGCGGCATTGTTTGGTGCAAAGACGGTAAGGTCAGCATCTTCATCAGCCAGGGAATCAGCCAATCCTGCTGCTACCACTGCTTCTTTGAGGATACTGAGATCCTCTGTGGCAACGGCTAGATCGACTATAGACTTGTCAGTAGGTAACAGTACGTCGTCAATGAGGTGAATGACGCCATTAGTGGCCAGTACATCTGTTTTAATAATTTTAGAGGTATCCCCACTTGCATCCATAATGATATTGGCATCACTAATAGAGAACGCTTGACCATTGACTGTTTCGATACTGTCGCCATAAGGAATGTCAGCAGCTTTGACTGTCATATTGGGAATAACATGATAAGTTAAGACCATGGTTAATAGCTCTTTGTCAGCCAATAACTCTTCTGACGTCACATCAAGCTCTTCCAATAATTCAGAAAATGCAGCATCAGTAGGTGCAAATACAGTAAATTCGTCCTCTGATGACATCAAAACTTTATCAAGTCCAGATGCCTTTAACGCAGCGTTAAGAATGGTTAAATCTTTATTTTCAGCAGCAATTTCTGCAATATTTTGTGTTGGCGCTTCTACAACAGCTGAAAAATCATTGTCGTCGTCATTACAAGCGGCTAGCGGCAAAACGGTCATGGCAAGCGCCAGAGATAATAGGGTTCTTTTTAGCATGAGTATATCCTTATGTATGAGTTCAGAGGAACCATCTACTTTGTCAGTAGCATCCGTCGAATGATTTAAATTGTTAAATGATCAAAGCTTTCAACAAGAAACAAAGATGACTGTCGTTTATTGTCGTAGTGTTAAACAATAATGATGACACGCTTAAAAAATATCTCAAATATTCTAAATGCCAGCAATTTCATCTAAAGAAGCTTCATCTAAAACCGTTAGCAATCAAAATAGCGTGTATTTAACAATCATGTCATCAAAGACGGTAGCTGGTACTCGTACCAACTGCATCATACAAAGTAATAGGGATATAATTCTTTAACTGAAATTTTGAAGTTAATCTTATTTGGGCAGTAACACTCTATCGATAACATGTACTACGCCGTTATTAGCAGCAATATCGGTTTTTATAATATTGGTAGTACGACCATTTTCATCCATCAATTTGCCCTGATTGGTGACCATCAGAGTATCTTTACTGAACATAGTAATATTGCCCGGTTTAACGTCTTTCGCATATACTGGCGCAGCACCGTTAATCACGTGATAGCCTAAAATCTTAGTCAATAGTGGCTTGTTGGCAAATAGTTGTGCTTTGCTCATGCCTGTTTCTTGCAGGACTTGTACAAATGCGGCATTGGTCGGCGCAAATATTGTATAGTTTGCATTCGGGTTAGACAAAGCACCCGCCAAATCTGCCGCTACGACGGCTTCGACCAGTAGCGAGAAGTCAGGATTACTTTGGGCAACTTGTACCACATTCATTTTTGCCATAGATTGACTGTGCATAGGCGCTTTCATGGCTGCGCTTTTGCTTGGCATCATATTATTACAAGCACTTAAACCAGCGATTGAGAGTGCTAATGTACCGATGGTAGCAATTTTAGTAAGCTTCATAACATTATCCTTAATGATTGAGTATTTATTGACTGTTCTATAACTGTCTTGCAGATTAGATCGTCTTCCCTTATAGCAAATACTAGCGCTAATAATAGTGATAAACGTTAGATGTCACTAATACAACTATTAACATTTACTAGTAAGTATTGCTTATGAAACATCAATCCTTCTGAAATTAAATTAACATATAACCAAGCTTTATCAATTCCTCTTTACGCAACTTTTTGTAGTACAGGTGTAAACTCTGTCTGACTTTTAAGCACAATCGTTGTGCTTTCATTTATAGAAACAAAGCTTTATGTAATCTTTAAGCGAAATGATATTCATTTGTTCCTAATCGCTTAATGCCATAAACTTTGAACATCATGCTCACTCAATCAGTAGGCAGATTTTTTGTCTAGTATATTGCCAAAGAGGAATAAGTACTGTCCCACGTGAGGTATAATTTTCATGCTAGAATAATGCGGATTTGCCCACGCCTTTTATGAATGTTGCACGCTATTTATTATTCTTATTCTTATTACTTCCCCTTTTATAACATTGACGATATAAGCAGCGCTCCTATGACTCAAACGATGACTTCTCAATCTGCTCCTACTTCTAGTCCATCATCCGCTGATGACTTTATTTTAACGCCACCTGCTGTGTTTCCTTATAAAGAGCAGCAACTGACGGCACGTGCACGTATCACCGAGCAAATGGCATCACGCATCTTGATGTTAGATGGGGCGATGGGTACACAGATTCAGACCTATAAATTAGAAGAAGCAGATTATCGTGGTGAGCGTTTTGCCGATATCAATCAAGACGTACGCGGTAACAATGATTTATTGGTACTGACACAGCCGCACATGATTAAAGACATTCATCACGATCATCTGCTAGCTGGTGCCGATATTATCGAGACCAATACCTTTAACGGTACGCGTCTATCGATGGCTGACTACGATATGCAGTATCTAGTGCCTGAGTTGAATAAGACAGCAGCCAAGATTGCCCGTGAAGCGGCGGATGAATTTACGGCAAAAACGCCTAAGAAACCGCGTTTTGTCGCTGGTGTTGTGGGGCCAACTTCACGCACGTGCTCGCTATCACCGGACGTCAACGACCCAGCTTTTCGTAACATTACCTTTGACGAATTGGTACTAAATTACCGTGAAGCGACCTTATGCCTGATAGAAGGCGGTGTCGACCTGATATTGATTGAGACGATTTTTGATACGCTCAATGCTAAAGCAGCAATCTTTGCCATTACGGGCGTGTTTGATGACATTGGTTTTGAATTACCGATTATGATTTCGGGCACCATTACCGATGCCTCAGGTCGAACGCTATCAGGTCAAACCGCTGAAGCCTTTTATAACTCAATTCGCCATGCCAAGCCATTATCGGTTGGCTTTAACTGCGCATTAGGCGCTGATGCACTGCGTCCGCATATCCAAACGCTGTCGAACATTGCTAATACCTATGTGTCAGCGCATCCGAACGCAGGTCTGCCCAACGAGTTTGGTGAATATGATGAAACAGCCGAACAAACCGCTGCCCTACTCGAAGGCTTTGCCAAAGCAGGCATCTTAAACATCGTTGGTGGCTGTTGTGGTACGACGCCTGAGCATATCCGCCAAATCGCTAAAATGGTGGCAAACTATCCACCGCGCGTGATTCCTGAAATCGCTCCTGCCTGCCGTTTGTCAGGTCTTGAGCCATTTACGATTACACCTGAAAGCCTGTTCGTCAACGTGGGTGAACGTACCAACGTTACTGGCTCTAAAAAGTTTTTACGCTTGATTAAAACCGAAGCCTACACCGAAGCACTCGATGTGGCGCGAGATCAGGTCGAAGGCGGCGCGCAAATCGTCGATATCAATATGGACGAAGGCATGCTCGACTCCAAGCAAGCGATGATTCATTTCGTCAACTTGGTGTCTGGTGAACCTGATATCAGCCGCGTACCGCTGATGATTGACTCGTCTAAATGGGACATCATCGAAGAAGGCCTTAAGCGTATCCAAGGCAAATCCGTTGTCAACTCTATCTCATTAAAAGAAGGTCATGCTGAGTTCGTTGAGCGTGCCAAGCTTTGTATGCGCTACGGTGCCGCTGTTATTGTCATGGCATTTGATGAAGACGGTCAAGCCGATACTTACGAGCGTAAGATCCAGATTTGTCAACGCAGCTATGATGTGTTGGTCAACGAAGTTGGTTTCCCATCAGAAGACATTATTTTTGACCCGAACATTTTTGCCGTTGCCACTGGTATCACTGAGCACAATAATTATGGTGCGGACTTTATCAACGCCACCAAATGGATTACCGATAACTTGCCCAATGCGATGGTATCGGGTGGTGTCTCTAACGTGTCGTTTAGTTTCCGTGGTAACCCTATCCGTGAAGCCATCAACTCCGTATTCCTCTATCATGCGATTCAAAACGGTCTGACGATGGGTATCGTCAATCCTGCCATGCTTGAGCTGTATGATGATATTCCAAAGGAAGCTCGTGACGCCATCGAAGATGTGATGCTCAACCGCAACCAAGGTGAGAGCGGTCAAGACGCCACCGAACGTCTGATGACTGTGGCTGAGAACTACCAAAACGGTGGTAAGAAAAAAGACAGCACCGTTGATATGAGCTGGCGCGAAGGCACGGTAGAAGAACGCATCGCCCATGCACTGGTCAAAGGCATCACCACCTTTATCGAAGCCGATACCAAAGAAGCATGGGAGAAATACCCCAAGCCGCTAGAAGTCATCGAAGGGCCATTGATGGACGGGATGAATATCGTCGGTGACTTATTTGGTGCCGGTAAAATGTTCTTACCGCAAGTGGTCAAATCAGCTCGCGTGATGAAACAATCCGTTGCGTGGCTAAATCCATATATCGAAGCGGAAAAAGTCGAGGGTGAAAAGAAAGGCAAAATCCTCATGGCAACGGTCAAAGGTGACGTCCATGATATCGGCAAAAACATCGTCGGCGTGGTGCTGGGCTGTAATGGCTATGATATCGTTGATCTGGGTGTCATGGTGCCGTGTGAAAAAATCCTCGATACCGCTATCGCAGAAGAGGTCGATATCATTGGCTTATCAGGTCTGATTACCCCAAGTCTCGATGAGATGGTCTATGTCGCCAAACAAATGCAAGAGCGCGGCATGACGCTACCCTTGATGATTGGCGGTGCAACGACATCCAAAGCGCATACCGCGGTCAAAGTCGAGCCACAATACCAAAATGATGCCGTCATCTATGTATCAGATGCCTCACGCTCAGTCGGTGTAGTCACCAAACTGCTCTCCAAAGAACACCGTCAAGCGCTTATCGATGAAACCCGCGAAGAGTATGTCAAAGTACGTGAACGCCTTGCCAAGCGTCAACCAAAAGCGGCGAAGGTCACGTATGCCGAATCGGTCAAGATTGGTTTTCAGTATGATTGGAAAAACTATGTGCCACCAGTCCCCAATAAGCTGGGGCAAGTGATATTTGACGACTATCCAATCGCTAACCTACTGCCTTATATCGACTGGACACCATTCTTTATCTCTTGGGGACTTGTCGGTAAGTATCCGAAAATATTACAAGATGATGTGGTGGGCGAAGCGGCACGCGATTTGTTCGATAATGCCAATGAGCTGATGCAAAAGATGATTGATGAAAAATTAATCGTCGCTAAAGGCGTGTTTAAACTCATGCCTGCTCGCCGTACTGGTGCCGATACCGTTACTGTCTATGACCATGCTACTAAAGGTGGTGCAGCAGAATATCAATTCGAGCACTTACGTCAGCAAAGCGACAAGGCCAGTGGTAAGCCGAACTTTAGCTTGGCAGACTTCATCTCGCCATCAGAGACGCATACCGATTACTTGGGCGGCTTTACCGTTTCTATCGTGGGTACAGAAGCACTGGCTGAAAAGTATAAAGCAGCAGGCGATGACTATAATGCGATTATGGTACAGGCATTGTCTGACCGTTTGGCAGAAGCCTTTGCCGAGCATCTGCATGAGCTAATCCGTAAAGAGTATTGGGGTTATCAGCCGACTGAGTCACTCACCAATGATGAGATGATTAAAGAAAAATACGTCGGCATCCGCCCTGCGCCTGGCTACCCTGCTTGTCCTGAGCATACCGAAAAAGGCAAACTGTTTGATTGGCTCGGTACGGTAGATGCTATCGGTACAACGCTAACCGAAAGCTATGCGATGTGGCCTGCGTCATCAGTCAGCGGATTCTATTACTCACATCCCGACAGTGAGTATTTCAATGTCGGTAAAATCAGTCGTGACCAGTTAGAGAGTTATGCTGAACGTAAAGGTTGGGATATGAAAACGGCTGAGAAATGGTTAAATCCGAATTTGTAGTCGATTGACTAATCAAGTTATAGAAACCTGATAGTTATTTTTTGGCTTACTCATTTGATATGGGTAAGCCATTTTTTATGGGGTAGTGATTTGCGTTAAATAAGCAAACTTATTCCTCGCTTAACAACAAAATACTTTTATCATTTACTAATAATAACCATGCTAAATTACTAGACATTCTATTACTCTTATTATTGTGAGACAGGCTATGAATCAGATTGCATTACTCTCTAGTTGGATTGGCAAAACCTTTGCAATCTGGGCACTGGTTAGTGCTGTTTTGGGATTTATTTTTCCTGAATTCTTTGCCTCGTTGGCTTTTTTGATCGTTCCCATACTTGGCATCATTATGTTTGGCATGGGCATGACGCTCAAAACAGAAGATTTCCTAGAAATTGTCAAACGTCCTAAACCTGTACTGGTAGGTCTGTTAGCGCAGTTCACGCTAATGCCTTTCATTGCTTACTTATTGACAGTAATTTTCAACCTTGATCCTTTAATAGCGGTCGGTGTTATCTTGGTTGGCTGTTGCCCTGGCGGTACCTCTAGTAATGTGATTACGTTCTTAGCCAAAGGTGATGTGGCATTAAGTGTGGCAATTACCTCTATCTCTACCCTACTTGCGCCCTTTTTGACCCCTATTCTGCTCAGCGTATTCGCAGGTCAGCTGATTGATATCGATTTGGCCAGTATGATGATAACCATCACAAAAATCGTCATCTTGCCCATATTACTAGGTATTATCTTTCATAAGTTTTTGGGTAAAAAAATCGAGTTCGTCACCGAGGTATTACCAATGGTGTCGGTATTGGGTATTTCCATCATTATAGCGGCGGTGGTGGCAGTGTCTAAAGCCACTATTCTAGATAGCGGTGCTATCGTGTTTATCGTGGTTGCCTTACATAATATGACGGGTTATACCTTGGGATATGTAATCGCTCGCTTGTCTGGATTTACGGAGAAACAACGCCGCGCGATCATGATAGAAGTGGGCATGCAAAACTCTGGTCTGGGCGCTGCCCTTGCGGCGACTTATTTTAATCCTGTCGCAGCCTTACCTAGTGCAATATTCAGTGTGTGGCATAACTTTAGTGGTGCGTTGGTTGCGAATATTTTTGCTAAGAGAGATGCTAGGTAATCAAAGATTTTATTGCTCTCATCCTGACGGTGGGCACTTTAACGTCAGTAAAATCAGCCGTAACCAGTTAGAGAGCTATGCTGAGTGTAAAGGCTGGAAAACGATTAAATTTGAATATATTATTATAGATCGTTCATAGAACGTGCTGTATATTTTTTTACATGATAAAATATAATAAATTTCATTTGAAATACTAATACTTCTAAAGGTTGTACCTCAATGATTGGAATAGATAAAATACTTGGATTGATTAACGATAATGATCCAGCCCTAATCGAAAACATTTCAGAACGTGAGTTAATGAATCCTGAAGGCGCAGGCATTGATTTAAGAGTTGGTATTGTCTCGGAGTTTGTAGAATCTAAGTCATTCTTGGGAGTTGATAAAAGGTCAACATTAGACTCAAAAAAAGTAGCAGAATTTAGTGATATAGAAACTTCTTCTTACGTCTTAAAGCCTCAGGAATACATTCTAGTTACGACCATTGAATCATTGAATATGACTAATGATTTAGTAGGAATAATTAGACCTAGAGGTACTCTTTTCCGCTCTGGAATAATACTTTCGACTGGTCAAGTTAATCCAGCCTATTCGGGTGAGTTAACATTCGGTATGTATAATGCCTCTAATTTTGAATTCGAGTTCGAGTTAGGTGCTAGAATAGCCCATATTTTATTTAGTGAAGTATACGGTACTACTAACCCTTACCGTGGACAATGGCAGAACGGAAGAATAAGTGCACCATTACTCGAGAGACAAATTTAGAAATGACTGAAAAATGGGTAAAGATTTTAAAAAAAGATAAAGCTTTTTTATTAGCTTTTTGGTCTAGTTTAGTTATCATTTTCTTCAATATTATAATCACTGATGAGTTTTTCTTTAAAACAGTTTTTGGAAGTTTTTATGTTCTACTTATTGTGATTATATACAGACTTATTGAGATGATTGACCAACATTTTGAGGAAACCTATTATCTGAAAACTATCAATAATGAGTATCCCAAGAGCTTTACTAAACTGATAGAAAATTCTAGAGATATAGACCTCTTAGGTCTTCATCTAAATTCGTTGTTTAACAATTATCGTGAATATTTTAAAAAGGCACTTGATAAAGGCACTAAAATAAGAATAATTATAGCTCCGATAGGTTCTAGTGCTATGACGATGACAGCACGACGATACATACATACTGAAGAAGAAACTAAAATAGCAAAAGAAGATCAGCGTCTTAAAGAAACACACGATATATTAAGTAAATTAATGAAAGATTATCCAGAGCAAATAATAGTAAAACAGCATGACTATTTATTCGAACATGAACTAATTATACTAAATAACCTAGCTATTGATAGTCGTTATAATTTCGGTACAAAGGCTTCAAATAGTAAACCGAAGTTTTTCTACGAACCTAGCACTGAATGGTATAATTTTTGCAGAGACGAATTCTTAAATCATTGGGATAGATCAGATGACATCACCGCTAGTATTTCAAATGGCAGAGGGAAACCTACAGACTGAATTCGGTAAATTTAAGGTGACCATATACAATGATGGACAGGTGGAAGCCACTGTTCTACAAACTTTGGAACTGAATAACACTCGACCTGTACATCTTAGGATTCAATCTACTTGTATAACTGGTCATTACTTTAATAGCACAGAATGTAGTTGCAAAGAAGATTCCGATAGCTTCCAAAATTACATCTCAGTCAATGGAAATGGTTTACTTATTCTATTGAATCAAGAAGGTAGGGCTAACGGTAACGTTGCTCATATATCTTCACAAAAACTTAAAGAAGATGGTGCTACTCAAGATGAAGCTTATTTGAGGTTAGGCTTTCCAAAAGATAGTAGAGATTATAGTATTGTTACCAAAATCTTAGCTAATCTTGGAGTAAAGCAATGTTTACTTCATTCTAAAAACGAAAGGAAGCTATCAACTCTACGAAAATCTGACATTAGTTTCAGTACTTTTAAGGGGAAATAAATTATTATCTAAAAATTTAATTTAATTTGCTAGATTTTCACTTTACTCCGCCGACACTTCTCAGAACAATAAATCACCTGCTCCCAATCCTTCTCCCACTTTTTACGCCACGTAAATGGGCGCTGGCAGACGGGGCAGGTTTTTTGCGGTAGGTTTACCTTTTTATGTGCCATCGTCTGCTCCCTTCTGCCGTATATCTAACATCTATGGTTAATGTTTACTGCCTATTTATCTTCTTTTTGATGATCCAGCCCTTCATACTTTTTCACACGGCGGCATTGGTCGGAGCAATAGACCATGCTATCCCAGTTTTTATCCAACTTTTTAGTCCAACTAAATTCGCGCTCGCAGACAGGGCAGAGTTTTTTGCGGACGTTTTTCTTTTTGTGCGCCATAATTTTCTCATTGGTTTGTTTAATCTATAGTCGATTCACTATCATCAGATACGGTGTCAGGCTTGCTTGATCTACTGCTTATAGTGATTTCACTCGCCGTCATCGTATCCAAAGTAGCTGTTGCCGACTATATTACCACTGTCTCTTAATCATAAGCCCTATTTATAGTGCTATTCATAAGTGATGTTCATAAGTGCAAGTCATCAGCATTGCTCATAAGCGTTAATAATTAATCATTAGTTGTTAATCGTCAGCTATTAATCAGTAGTGATTAATCATAGCTATTAGTCATAGTCATCAAAGATTTTATTTAGTCTGTTGAGACTATTGACGATTAACTTGCCTGATTGATCGGTACTGCTATCGATGAGTAATTTCTCATCCATCCGCATCGTCAATGGCTCTAATGCTTGCTTGAGGGCAGTTGCCATAAGTGCGGTCTGCTGAGTGATGTCAGTCGCATCGCTATCTGCAGTTTGATTCTCTCCATTCTTAGCTAGAGTCTCAGTTAAACTATTAGACAAGCTATTCGCCATTTTCTGTGCCAGCTCTTCAACGGCATTGACCAGCTGCACCATCAGTGCTTTTTGCACCTCTTGGTTTTGCTTGTGATACTCACCTTCTGCCTTCTCAGTATTGTGATCATGCTTATATATTTGCATCAGCTGATTCAGACTTTTCTCAAAGCCATTATCGATACTATCGCTGACGGCTTTGGCATTGTTGAGCACGCTATCAGCAAGGATTTTCTGTGCTTCTAATTGAGCGTTTAGCTGGGCATCGAGTTGCGCTTGTTGTCCTGCTTCTCGTAATCGAGCGATTTGCTCTGGATCATTTTTCGTTAAGTATGTCTCAAACTGGCTACTGATGGCATTGAAGCCACTGGCCAAATCAACCAACTGAGCAACGATACGCGCGCCCGTATCACCATCCTCACCGCCCATGGCTTTATTACGTAAAAAATCAGCTTTGATTTGTGCCCAACGCTGCATTTCTGCTTCGGTCAAGACACCGCGCATCTCGCCAAGCTTGAGCAAGTTGCTCTCTGCGCCTTGAGTCAATAGCTGTGACTCACCCAGATAGTGATCATCTATCAGCTGGTTCAGCTCGCTCTTATTCATGACCGCCGACAGCTTTTCGGTCATCTTGTTCATATTACGATAACTGCCTTGCAGCTTAAATATCGGCTCAACGCGGTACTTGTCATCTTGCGAGGCAGAAGCAATATACGCTTGGTTAACGTCTAGAATTACCTCTTGCACCCTAAACATATGACGCAAGATCGCGACAATTTCATTAATCTCTGAGGTGCTATACGGATAGGTCAGCTCGCTGCTTTGCGCTTGGGCAAGGTTTGCATTATCCGCTTTCGCCATTTTAATAAGACGATGAACATCCGCTAGGTCGCGGTTGGCCAGTGGCGCGAGGACGGTATTAGAGGTCAGCGAGTTTTCGATATAACTGAGCGCAAACACTTCTTCCATGCCGCTCATGATATCGCCTAGGTTGTAGATATCGGCACGGTTGGCGAGCATGTCTGGCACTTTAAAGGCTTCGCCGCTCTCGGTGTACGGGTTACCTGCCATGACCACGCAGAACTTTTTGCCACGCATATCATAAGTTTTCGTTTTACCTTGCCAGACGCCATCGATACGGCGCGTACCATCACCGAGTGAGATAAATTTCTGTAAAAATTCCGCATGCGTATGCTGAATATCATCGAGATAAAGCATGACATTATTGCCCATCTCAAAAGCTAAGTTGATTTTATTCAGCTCTTCTCGTGCGGTGGCATTGGGCGCTTTTTCTGGATCTAAAGACGTCACATCATGACCGAGTGACGGACAATTAATCTTCATAAAGATAAGGCCTAGACGATTTGCCACGTACTCCATCAAGGTAGTTTTACCATACCCTGGTGGCGATATCATCATGAGAATACCCATCAAATCAGTACGCTTATCTTCACCGACCGTACCCATCTGTTTGGCGAGGTTGTCACCGATGAGTGGCAGATAGCTCTCATTAATCAGACGGTTACGCACAAATGAGGATAGTGGACGCGGCATAAACTCGTCCAGTCGCAACGTCTCTTTTGAGTCATGCAAAATCTCTGAGCGCATGGCCAGATAACGTCTATAGGCAGGGATGACTTGGGTATCATGATGGTGCAGACGATTTAAGAAGTCATCAACGGCAAAGGTTAAGGTCTGCTGATGAATACGCGGATGCTCACCTAGTAGATGATTCACTTGTATTTCAAGCGATACTTTACCCGTGCTACGCTCAAAGCTTTGCACTTGATTGAGCGGATTATTAATACTGGTCAATGACGTGATCGATGACACAGTCGATGAGGTGATTGAGGAAAATGACAAAGCTGATGGTGTTCCACTTGCGCCTTGATTATCTATTTTTTTACTACCCAATCCTTTATCAAAGCTCGCGCCTGAATCAATCAATCGTTGCACCAAAGCTTCACGTTGGGCATCGTTCAATTGAGTGAGTAAAACGGCAATCGCCTCCGGCACATAATGACGGCCACTTTCTAACTGCTGCTTGCGTAGAGCATTTTGCTCTTCAATCTCGGCAAGCTGCGCTTCGCTGAGTGCTTCGCCTGTTTCATTGGTACCATCAGTTGCTACATTAGCCGATTCGTTCCCACCATAAGTTTTCTCAAGTAATGCATAGAACCATGTTGCCAATAGCTCATAGGCTGATTTTGGTTGGAATCCAAGCTTGCCAATTGAAGACTGTAGTTGGTCAAAACTGGCCGTCGCTTGCATGCTACCTGAGGCACTATTTAGCGTTTGGCTTAGCTGCTCGCATAACTGCTGTGCTTGTTGGCTGGTTTGCCAGTTTACTGTGCTGTTTGCGCCTGCACTGGTTTCAACCGACTGCCCCATCACGCTAACCAAATATTCGCAAGCAAGCTGGACATAGCTTGGTTTGAAGATATTAGCACCGTTATCAACGCTACCCTCTTTATCAATGCTAGAACCGTTATCAGCGCTAAGACTGTCATCATTATGAGCCATAACAAAATGACGCATCACTTGGCTCATATCTTCGACCAATAGAGACTTAGCCGTATCACTGCCCAATGCACGGTGCAGTTGCTCGGCGGTCGCGGCTCTGTCCGTCCAGTTGCTCGCGCGCGTCAGCACGGATTCATTTAACCAAGCGTCATAGCCAAATTGGCACAAGCTGTCTAAGCCCAGCGCTTGTACGATATTCAGCTGCCAATAGAATAATTGCGCCAAGGCACGTACTTGCGGGGTATAAATCAGCAAGCCAGCTTCGCGCAGCGTCGGCAGTATTTGCATCAATAATAGCGTGGCATCATGGTCATGAATACCTTTGTCATAGCCGAGCTGATAGCGAGGGGTGGCGTAAGCTTTGACCAGTTTGGACAATGGGCTGTCATTATCAATATCGCCATTCACATCAAGGGTAATGACCGTCGCATCGTATGCTTGATATAGACGCGTTTCAGTCAAACCCTCTTGGCTGTTCTTAGCACTCTCGATAATGCTATAGGCCAAATACTCGGCACGGTAAACAGCATCGGACTCAGAGGCGATATTCATGTCCCAATACGGACGCAGGGCGTTCAGCTCAATATTATTGAGCACTTCATAATAGTCTGTACCTGTTAAATGTAGATTTAAAACACGCTTGCCATCTGACTGCTGACGGCTCAATAAGGTCAAATCTAATGGCTGAGTATTGACCGAAAAACGGTGCTTGCCCAGTTTAATAATCTGACCACCATCTTCAAATAAATCTGACTTATCTTTTAGACTCTTATAGCTCTCGATTTGGATGGCTTTTAGACGGGCATCGATGTCATCGGCTTTTACGCTAAAGCCCATCGCTTGCAACTCTTTTGCGATGTTGCGGACTTTTTGCACCAGACCATCAGCCGCAAAATACGTATTTAGCGCCTCTTCCTCTGTAAAGCCTGTGACACCAGTGCTTTGCGTGCGTTTTTTAATACTCTCAAGCATTCGTAGCGCGCCATCACCTAAGTTTTGCGCTTTGCGGTTGCGGGCATCGAGTAATTGCTGCTTATGATTTTCAAAAGTCTCGTAAATCTCTTCACGCTTACTGATAATGTCTGCTAAAAACTGATCGCCACTATTAGTCTCTGGATCCGCGAATTGACTCTCCAACTCTTCCAACTGTACTAGCAATTTTGCCATTTGCTCATCTGATTTCTCAGGGGTGTTAGCAATGGATAAGGCGTTGGCAATCGATTGACCAAATAGCTTAAATTGCGCGCCAAATTGCGCCACGGCCTCTGCTGAGCCTAGATTTTTGCGTTTATGATTAAGCTTGGCTTTGCTCTGGTTTAGGCTCGCATAAATGGTCGATATGTCATCGATAATTTGTGTGCGTACGGTGGCATCAGCCACATCTAACGTACCTAGTAGCTCCGTTAGCAGATCTAACCCTTGCGCCGTCTCATCAATTTTATCTAATACAGGTTTTAATTCAGCATTGGTTTCAGCGGTGTTCAAACGCTCACTGACATCAACCAATATACCTTCGTAACTTGAGAGCGCCTCTTCACCGCTTAAAAATAGCACGGTCTTTTCAGCCAGCTCGCTTTCTGCTTCTTCTAACTGCGTCTGCAATGCTTGTAGCTTGTCAGCATCTAGATAACGCAAATCTTCCAAGCTGACTAAGCGACCTTTTTGGCGTCTTAACGCTGACAACTGATCGACATAATCACTGGCAGACTCAAAACTAGTGACCCGTATCTGCCGCAAAATCTCACTTTGCTGCGTATCGGCATCGGCTAGCGCGGTTTGGGTTTGCTTCTGGATACTTTGTACTTTGGCGAACTCATCAATGACCAGCTCTGCTGTCGCCGTCACCTCTTTAATACTACTGGCGACTTCGCTCAGCTCAGGCTCAGACAACCAATAATAGCTGTCAAAAAGTCGGCTAGTATTATTGGTAAGCTCTTCATAGAGCTTTTGAGAGACGCTTTGATTATCAATCAGGCGAGTAATGCTATATAGGTCTGAAATACCACGCACTAGCTCTTTATTACCGATTTTGCCATAAAAACTCGTGCTCTCTGGCAGCTCACTCACATACTCGTGTGAGGCATAAGGCGTGTGCCATATCTGCATCGGGTGAATACGAGACGGCTCGCTTTGGTCACTAAACAGCACCAAGCGACCATTCTCAGCCAAAGCCATACCGTTGCAATAGATAGGGTTTGCCAATTGCTTTTTAATCAAGTTATAAGGGAACAACCCCGTGACGCCCAAGTCTCTATCGTAAAATAAGAACAGAACATCTTCCCCATTTGGCGACACAATTTTACGCTTAAACCGTAAGTCAGTAGCGCCAACGTTATTGGCCTCGAACAGCTTATACTCGCCCGTCTGTAGATAATAACCACCCGGAAACATGATGCCGTGGTCTTCTGGTAGCTGAACACATGACTGTCCAATCGCATCCAATCGCAGTACCGCTTCGGTCAAGGTGTTATAAACAAAATAACGGTAGTCCTCTTCACGATAAGGCAATATTTTGAGCAGTATTAAACTGCCCACTTTGGCATAAGCAATCTCAGCATCGGTCAGCGACTGGGTACGGTCATTGACCGGTTCACTATAAATACCTTGCCCTGACTGCGTATTGTCCTCAATCTTGATGGTCAAATCGCCACCGACCGTTTCCACAAATATCGTGTCTAAGATATTCATATGCGGATATTTACCATTCACCATTTGATCGCGTGTGGTCTCAATCCAGTCGAAATCATAAGCAGGCGGCAGTTCAATGTCACGCTCGCCTCGATTGTCCACATAAGCGACTTGCGCCGACTCTGGCGTACCTTGGCTAAAATCTAGCGCAAAACGGAACACTCGAATATCGGTGATACGCTCGCCAATCTGAAACGCCAACAGTAATTTGCTGTCTTTAACTGTTATTTGGATCAGGCGCGTTTGCTTGTAGTATCGATACAGCTCATTGAAGTCTTGGACAAAGGCATCTTGAGCCAAAAAAGTCCCTTTTAAGTCAACCTCTTCAAGCTGATACTCTTCTTCATTACCAACTGGCTCGTTCAGACGATATAACGACAGTACATCCTTAATATTGCTCGCACGTTTGAGCCCCATAAAAACGTTATAGCCAAACAGCAGATAATCACCGACTTGCACCATGTCTTGTGCCACACAGTTGTACTCGGTACGAATACGAGTACGGGCGATGACTTGCATTTGGGTGCTGCCGAACTCTTCGAGACGCGCATTATTTAGCGTCTGTGTCTGCTGCTCTAAACGGCCGCCTTGTTCTGTCAGACGTTTTTTGATGAGCTCATAAGCATTGCCTGAAGCAACTGCTTGATCGGTTTGGTTTGCTTGATTAGCGCTATTATTATCGTTGCTATCTGAGTTCTTTGAAGTTTGCGTGTCCGCCATCGTTGCTCGTCCGTTTTTGTTTTTACATAATATAGTCAATCCTTTATAAAAGAGCTACAGCATTAACCTCGCTTGAAGTATCACATATACATCTGCACTCGGTTGCCTTGTATCTCTTTTAAACTGAATCCACTATAAGAGAATTTTGGGCAATAAAGAATCATTGAAAGTAAAGAAGCACTTGGCTAATCTAAAAAAACGAGTCGTCACTGCTATTTTTTTAGATTAACCAACTCATCATGATTCGTCGTTCTAAATCACCCTGAGTTAGCAAAAAAATCTGCCGCCTACACGACAGATTTTTTACTTTAGAAAATATTACTCATTCATACTGTTAGACAAAAACTTGTCCACTAATACTTGCCCAATAACACTAGAGATTTAGACCCTATTAATAAGTCGTTTTATCATCATTTTTTTGGTTTGATCTCATGGCTTGACTGGCCATCACACCATTGATGATACCGCTCAAGGTGTCTGACTTACCGGCTAGGCCATCAATGGCTTTACCGATAGACAATGATTTGGCAAAGTTATCAAAGAAATGTGCTTCGCCGCCAACAATATCAATTTTGGCTTTCTGTAACGCCACAGCCAATACTTCAGCATTTTCTTTCGCAATCTCTTTACCAGCGTCAATCGAAGCAAGCGCTTCTTGCAATGCTGTTTCAAGGCTCATGCGGAACTCTTCGTGCTCACGTGCCTCTTTGCTCATGCTACCCATGGCATTGAATTTCTCGACCAGACCATCTGCTTCGGCTTGGAAATGTGCACGAGTAACTTCGGCTTTTGCCAATCCAACTTCACGTTCTGCTTTAGCATTTGACTCACCGCGAGCCGCGATGACTTGAGCATCTGCCATGCCTTTTTCACGCTCAGCTCTGGCGGTAGACTCACCGCGAGCCGCGATAACCTCAGCGTCTGCCATGCCTTTTTCACGATCTGATTGCGCTTCAGCTTGTCCAGTTGCTTTGATAACATTGGCTTTCGCAATGCCTTCTTTTTCCAAAGAAGCCGCTTTGACTTCTTGGATAGCCGCTTCAGCGAAGCCATGTGCTGACTCTTCTGCCTTGATACCTTCGGCCATTTTAATTTTGGCTTCTGAATCTTTGGCGGATGCTTCAAGATTCGCAGCGGCAAGCGTGGTGATTTCGACGGCTTTATGCTTGGCAGACAGCTCTTCTGCTTCGGCTTTTTTCACCTGACGTACTTTGATTTCTTCCGCATCGGCTTCTGCTGCTAGCACACGTGTCTGCTTAGAACGCTCAGCCTCGCTAATTTCGCGAACTTCTTTGATACGCTCTTCTTCTTGCGCAACGGTTTTGTCCACTGCGATACGTTCACGAATGACGTTAGCGATTTCTTTTTTCTCAAGCTCAATCGCACGTTCGGCTTCGATGCGTTGCAGATCAACTTCACGCTCACGAGAGACGATTTCTAAATCACGAGCACGTGTGACTTTTTCTTCTTCGATGACGACCGCACGCAGACGATTTTGACCTGCTACTTCGATTTCACGTTGCTGATTTTCACGCTGAATGGCCAAATCCTGCTCAACAGAGATAACAGCCGTTTCAGACTTTTTACGCTCTTCTTCTTCAATTTTGCGGGTTTCAGCCGTTTCGCGTGCAATCACTGACGAGATTTCACGTTGCTGTTTGGCTTCGGCATCGGCTTGCTGACGCTCTAGCTCTAGCATCGCCTCTCTGGTTTCGACATTCTTTTTCTTAACAGCCAGTTCTTCATCACGTTCAAGCTCGTTGGTAATAACGTTCTGAAAGGCCGTTAATTGCGTAATCTTTTTGATACCTTCAGCATCTAAGATATTGCTTGAATCCAATGATACTTTTGGCGTTTGCTCTAAATAATCAATCGCCACATCTTCTAAGACATAGCCATTCAGATCGTTACCAATTTCTTGAACGATGCTGTCACGAAACTCGCTGCGGTTTTCAAACAGTTTGACGAAATCAATCTGCTTACCGACTGTTTTTAAGGCTTCAGAGAACTTAGCATTAAACAGCTCGTTGACAGCGACTTTATCTGACGCGCGCTCAACCCCAACCGATTTGGCAACTTTTAGCACGTCCTCTTCGGTTTCATTGACGCGTAAATAAAATGCCACGGTGATATCAGCACGCATGTTGTCTGCGCAAATCAAACCTTCTTTACCGCGTCTGTCCACTTCTAAGGTGATGAGCGATATGCGCATCAATTCTTTTTTGTTGATGACTGGCCAAACAAAACCACCATCAAAACGTACGGCAATTTTACTCACACCGTTGATAATGAGTGCTTTGCCCTGCTCGACCTTAAAGTAAAAGGCTTTGAGCATCAATAGTGCGACCATCATAAAAACAAACGCCAGCACTACAACCACGCCGACGATAATGAGTGTGTCCATATCCATTCCTTTAATTAAAACATTCCATAATCCATTCAATATAAATCAGATACGCTATCAAGCCTGCTAACTCTACTATTCATAGCACTGTTTACAGCATGTGCGCTTTATAGCCCTGTCACGCACCATTCTTATATCTGAACTACATTGAACCGACTATAACCAAATTTAAAACGATTCGTGCTATTTCTAAAAACTCGCTATTTCTAACAATCAATTATTTCTAAAAATAATTAGCTTTATTCATACTTTTACAATATTTTTTTATCTTCGACGACAGCAACTCGATAGGTATTGGCTTCGTCTAAATACTCTATCAACATCACTCTATCACCTTGTTTCAGCAAGCCATCATTGCTGTCTGAACGAATCTTTAATATCAATCCTGCACCGCCATCATTTAGCTCTGCTTCGCCATGTTTATCTGTGACACTAAGCGTACGCACAACAGCGACTTTACCCACATTATTAGACGAATTACGTTTGGGAATTTTGGCGATATTTTTGCGAATCGGCGAAATAATAATACCGGTCAACCACATGGAAACTACCAATACGAAAATGAGTGCCCCTGTACCGAATAAATAATACAGAACGCCAGAATCAAAATATTGGTGTAAAAAGCTGGTATATAAATAGCTGAGCAACCAACCGATCAAGCTAATTAAGCTTAGTATGATGATTAAAGGAACACCGTAAAGACCAAATTTGAGCATGAGACCGGTGAAAAAACCAGTCGATGATAAGGTAGAGACATCAGCATCACCGCCTGACTCACCAAGGTCTACGCTATCCATATCTGCCATACCGAGTAGAGATACTATCCAATATAAGGTGACGAACATCACAAGCCCCGTAAAAATAATCGTGGGATATAAACTGATTTTAGTGATAAAGACTAAAAAAGCTTCCTGCATTGCGCGTGTTCTCCTTTTGCTCAGCCAATCTATTAGCTCAATGACTTGGTTATACAAATTGGTATTATGTGGATGATGCTCACTCGGATTAATGCTGCCAAGTTTACATTTTTAAAATCAACTTATGTTGCTTTATCAAGGATTATATATACATTCTATTACATAATACATAGGTTTTGCCTTTAACGCCCCCATATCGGCGAGCGCACAACTCCGCCCACCTTACTGCCAATCGCATAACTTGTATTACCAGATAATGAGTGAATGACCAAGCTGCCGCCATTTTGACCGCCCACTTGTGAAAGCTTTGTCGGATAGACAGCATACTGTGCAGATGGTGAAAGACGTGCTGGTTCATCAAGTCCAGTCTCTGCTAGATTGGTGATTTGCCCAGTACTCAGGGTCATAACGGCGGCCTTTCGACCATTGAGATAGGCCATACGCTGACCGTCCAAGCTCAGTTGCGGACTGGCGACATAGCCACTTGTTGGTACAGGCGTGGCACTAGCAGTCTCGAAGTTATAGCGATAGATACGTGGACGTCCAGCGCGGACTTTATCACTGGTATAGACAAAGCTTTGCCCATCACTGGCATAGCTTGGCTGCACTTCCGTGCTTGATAATGTAGTCAACTGTTTGGTATTACCGTCGCTCAGACGCATCTCATAGATATCAGCATTGCCGCCGACCGTTGAGCTATAGAGGAGTTTTTGCCCATCAGGTGAGAACGACGCTGACATATTGCTGCCTTCAGCATTTACCGCAAGGTTGCGGATGTTGCTTTTGCGATCATAGATATAAATCTTAGGATGCTGGCGCGGCGCTTGTTTACTATATGCCAGCAGTTGCCCATCAGCTGACCAGGCTGGCGCATAAATATAACCATTAAGCTGATCGATTAACTGACGATCACTACCATCAGGACGAATGCTATAAAGCGTCGACATCTTTGCAGCTCCGATTCCTTGCTCCTCGACATACGCAATGCGCCCTTGCCGATCTATCGCTGACATTCGCGCCGTTAGTGGATTGCTCGCACTCATATTATTAGCAGGTGCTTGCATCGTTTTAGACATCGTACTAGGCAAGGTCTGACACCCCGTCAACAGAATAAAAGTCGTTAGTGCGGTGATATTACTTATCGTTCGTATATTGACGGATGATTTTGATACAAGCATTTTTGACATAAAATAACGTCCAATAAAGTGTTGATTATTGCGTACTGAGAATCTTGACAATTAAGGCTAAAAGATTGAGCGCATTAAAGCATCCTAGCCTACATACTTTACTTAACAGCAAATGACAGTGTAGCGTAAACCATGCCAAATTTTGGACAAAAAAATACCCCACTAGATAGTGAGGCATTTTTAAAACTACATCTGACTTTTATAGAACATTGCTTTTATTCAACATTGCTTTTCGCAAATACTATTCAAAAACCATTTGTAATGATTGAATTATTTAGAAACAGCTTTGAAATGGGCAACTTGATTGCTATTGGTAATGGTCAAGATAGGCGTGTTATTGGCATTTTTACTGATGCTATATTTACCTTGTACGGTCGCTAAAGTCGCAGTATCAAAACTTGCTTGTGGCTCAGGGCATGCCATCATAGTAGATAAAACGTTGCCTAATACGACATTACCATTCACAACCTTGTAGTCAGCGCCCATATTATTACAGGTGTTCATAAAGGTCACACGGTCACTACCGCTATCTTTAAAGAACTTTAGCGTCAATGGCTTCGCTGGATCAAAGAACAATTGGCTAACCTTATCACCATTGCTGCGTTTTGCGTCAACCAGCTGCCAATCATATGCTTGTAGCGTATTAGAAGTAATTGGTTGAGTCACTGGCGCTGTTACGCTAGGAGTGGTTTGGCAACCAGCAGCCAACGTACCTACCGCAAGTGTCGCTGCCATCATCATTTTAGTCATGTTTTTCATATAAACTCCTCTATTAGTTTTTTTAGAATAAGAAATAGCTCTTATCCTAAACATTCGTTTTTATTATGATTAATTTACTGTTTTATTCATTACTCTCAACAATGCGGTCATTATGCACAACTGGAGCTTAACTGTCATTATAGATTGAGTGTATGATTACCCTGTTATTTGTTGCGCTCTATAGTCTTTTTGCTAACCTCTATTGTTAGACGGTACATTAACTGCTAACACTTTTTTTATAACTTCTCGAATATACTCTGAAAACCGACAGTTTCTCGTTAAAATTACCGTTTTACTCATTTATGCTAGGCATTACTCTAGATTGGCGAGGTTCTGTTGTTGCAAAGCAGCATAGCCTACCAAACGTTTGCGTTCAGCCTCACTAAATAGCTGCTGTTCGATTTGATTGATTTGGGTTTGTGCTTGCGTTTTATCTGCACTTTGACTTAATAAGCGCTGTTTTTGGGCTTGATATTGGTCGAAACGTTGAGCAAAGTTAGCATCTTCTGCATCAACTTGCGCGAGGCGTGCGGCGGCTGGAGCACCTACCAGATCACGACGCATGTTATACAATTCCTGAGCCGTTGCCCCTTTTGCTTGCATCTGTTTTGTGCGATTCATCAGCTCGTTCAGATTGGCTTGCTGGGTGATACCGGCTTTGAGCGCATTATCTGGCATACGGCTAATGTAGTTCTGCCGCGCTGCCTCTTTTTGCACATCCGTTAACTGCTGGTTTTGATTAATTCTGACCACCTCCATACTATAATCATCATACTCCTCTTCTGCACCAAAGAAGGCGGTAATGGTTTCTTTAGTAAAATACTGCTGACGCAACTTGGCTACATCTTGCTTTTGCTGAGCAACGACATTTAGATCCAGCTCACCGCTTTTTGCCGCTTGTAATTGCAGATTACCGTAACGTTGTTCTATTTCAGGAATGGCTTTAAGATAGGTAATATATTGGTTAAATATAGTGACCGCTTGACTAGCGGCTGGCTCTGGCGTGTGGTGACGAATATAGCTTTCGACACGGGCATAAATAACCGCTTCATCTTCTTCACCCAGCGCGGACAAAAAATAATCGAATAAACGCCGTAGACCTTCAGTGACGACCAACTGCTTATTTTCATCAATGATGATTTCGCCGTCAATTTGCGTGCCTTGTAATGAGCGCGGTAAACGCTCCAATCCAGTAACAAATAGAGACTGGTTTTGGTTTGCAGTAGTTGTTTGCACTACTTGGCCATTATCCAGCGCATTTGATAGAGTAGCATTAGCCTCACTAGCGAGAGCACTGGATACTGGTTGCGCTGTAGCCATACGTGTATTATCAGGTTTGAACCACATAATCACCGCCGCCGTTATGGCTATGCTAACCACGGCGATTATAACTATTGCTAGATAGGCTGGGCGGCGATTATTCGACATAGATGAGGGTTCTTTTTACAAGTCAGCTTAAAGGCTTATGTTTTTAAAAGCGTATGTTATTAAAAGCTTACATTATTAAAGGTTAGCGTTTTTAAGACGATTGACCTGAGTACGATAGATGGATTTTGGTTCAGAATCGCCCCATGCCGTCAGACCCAATACTTGATCGGCTGAATCCAAATGATTCATTCTATAATTATCCCGAATCACATAACCAAGACGACTTGAGCAAGCAGACACTAACCCATCATTAGACTCGCCTGCAAACGGTACGCCCGTTGCTGCCAATAGATAATCACTAGGATCCAGTGCGCTCGTTATTTGCCCAACCCCGCTGAACGAATAGTATTTGATACCATTGACAGCAGTACTGGTCGGCTGACCACAATAGTTTTTTGGCATTGCCGCGGGAAATTTGGCATTGAACTTAGCAGCACCATCAGTTGATAAAGCCACGAGCGCTTGCCAGCCATCTTGCTCTTGTATCTCTTTAAAACTGATACCTGAACCAACGTCTGTAAAGCCACCAATCAAATTGAACACGCCTGAGACTAGCTGTGTTGTGACATTGGATGGATTACCTGTGGTGTTGTTTGGCTCAAGGGTGTTTTTGACAAAATCTGCCGTTTTTGACCCTTGTTCGGGGCTTGAGACTGCCGTGACTGATGCGACATATTTTGGCGCGACGCCAGCGACATAGCGGATATCTATACCGCCTTGACTGTGTCCAAATAAATTGACTTTAGGCTCACCTGAAATGGCAGTGATGGTTTTGACTTGTTGTAGCAGCTGCTCTCCGCGAATCTCACTGTTATTGACGGCTGACGTTTTGGTGGTATATACCTCTGAGCCGCCTTTCATCAACTCTTGAGGAATGCCATTGAAGTAGTCGATAACCCCAAACAAGTTAGTGAAGCCGCCAAGACCATGTGCCATAACAATTGGGTATTTTGTATCAGTATGATTTGACGTCCAGTATTTGTTGCTGACCAACTTGCATCCGGTTGAATTAGCACAATTATAGTATTGACCAGCAGCTTGAGCCGAGGTGGTTTGTAGAGCCATTAAAAGTACACCGGCACCGATAACACCAAGTGAGGGGAGAAATGCGCTGGGCGTGAAAACCGAAGCTAGAGAAGATTTTAGCGTCATAATAACGTCCTTGTTATCATTAATTTTGATTATCTTTACCTCATAATATCGGCAAAGATTGCTGCTAATTCCTTTAGCATGCAAAATTACATTACTTATATCTTCTGTAACATTCAACTAAATTGTCAAAATATGAATATATTATCGTGACTAGAGGGTCACAACTGCCCCTACTTCGCTGTAAAGCAATTATTATCAATAATAATGATAGATTCACTATCACTTAACGTAAAACAGCGGCGTCTTCATTTATGTTATAATTCAAGCCATTAATTCCATAACTATAAGTAATATAATGATGACTAAAAAATCCCTTATCCAGTCCCCAGAAGCCATAGAAAAAATGCGCGTGGCCGGTAAACTTGCCAGTGATGTCCTTGTCATGCTCGATGAGCACGTTCGAGTTGGCATCAGTACCGAGGCACTTAACCAAATCGCCCATGACTATATCGTTAATGTGCAACAGGCTATTCCTGCACCGCTTAACTATAATGGCTTCCCAAAATCAATTTGTACCTCGATTAACCATGTGGTTTGTCATGGTATTCCAGCCGAAAACAAGCTACTCAAAGATGGCGATATCATCAATATCGATGTGACCGTGATAAAAGATGGCTACTATGGCGATACCTCAAAAATGTGGATCGTTGGTAACGGCTCTATCATGGCACAGCGTATCTGCAAAGTGGCACAAGACGCCCTATATGCTGGTATGAGTGTCGTCAAAAACGGTGCGCGTCTAGGTGATGTCGGTGCGGCTATCCAAGCAGTGGTCGAGCCTGAACGTTTCAGTATCGTCCGCGAGTTCTGTGGTCACGGCATTAGCAATGAGTTTCACCATGAGCCACAAGTCATGCACTATGGCAAAAAAGGTACAGGCTTTGAGCTAAAAACAGGCATGACCTTTACCATCGAGCCGATGATTAACCAAGGTACATGGCAAACCAAGATTTTGCCTGACGAATGGACGGCGATTACTAAAGACCGTAAGCTGTCAGCACAGTGGGAGCATACGATGGTCGTGACCGATAATGGCTGTGAGGTGTTTACCACTCGCCCTGAAGAAGATTTGAGTTTTTTGACCCAGTAATATCAAAAAAGATCGCCTAGGCGGTCTTTTTTTTGGCCAATAATTAGGTCATATTGAGTATTGTGCTCACCCGCTTTTTATCTTTATACTCTGATGACTTAATAACTTATATTGGTAACTTCTACTTGTGGCTTTTGTCAGCTACCAGCACACTGGTGATTCTACGCTTTTCAGCTGAAACGTTTTATTTTAAAACTCTTAACGGGATAACACTCATGTTTACTTGTGATGTCGCTTCTATCGATCTGACACCTTTACCTCTATTATCAAAGGATATAGCGACAAACGCGTCACTGCTAGCGGACACCCCTGTCACTGAAAAGTCACTACTGGGTATTCCTCACTGGTTGACTCAAATTAATCAGGATATTAACCGTGCACTTGAACGCGGTGTCAATATTCGTCAATTGGTGGCGGCACGCTCTGGTGCGATCGACGAATTGCTGATTGCCTTGTTCAACTGGTTTGAGCTGGATAAAACAGATTTGGCTTTATTTGCCACAGGCGGTTATGGTCGCGGCGAGCTGTCGCTTTATTCAGACATCGACATTTTATTGCTCTCTCCTGATGAGATTGGCGCTGATGCCAGTGGGAAAATAGATCGGTTGGTGGCGCTATTGTGGGATATAGGATTAGAGCCTGCTCTCTCGGTACGTAGTGTTAATGACGCTTTAGAGGCGTCGCTCGATCACACCATTGCCAGTGCCCAGCTAGAAGCTCGGCTACTGATTGGTAATGAGGCTTTACAGGATGTGCCCGTTCAAATTGTCAATAAACAGTGGTCGCCACGTGAGTTTTTTGAAGTAAAAATCGCAGAAGCTAAAGCGCGATACTTACAGCACAATGCCACCGAGTACAACCTTGAACCCAATATAAAGACCGCCCCTGGTGGTCTACGCGACATTCATATCATCGGCTGGGTAACCAAACGCTATTTTCGAGTGGGTAAGCTTTATGACTTAGTACAACAAAACTTTTTGACTGAAAAAGAGTTCGATGAGCTGAACTTTGCAGAAGGTTATTTATGGCAAATACGTCATTATCTGCATGTATTGACTGGTCGCAACGAAAACAAGCTGCTGTTTGATTATCAGCGTGAGATTGCACAGTTGATGGGTTATGAGACGCAGCCAGACGATCAACCAAATGCCGCCGTCGAGCGTTTTATGCGCGACTATTATCGCTGTGCCATGCAGATATCGACGCTGTCTGAGATGCTGACCAATCACTACTACGAGACGATTATAGAGCCGCAGTTACCTGATGATGAGCGTCCAAAAAAGCAGCCAATCAATGCCCGCTTTAACCAAGTTGGTGACCAAATCGCCATGGCGCATCATCGGGTTTTTGCTCAGCATCCTGACTCTATCTTAGAAATGTTTTTACTGATGGGTCAGTACGGTATCAAAAACGTGCGCACTCATACCTTGCGTGCGCTAAAAATCGCCGCGCGTGGCATCGATCAAGTCTACCGTGATAACCCCGCTCACCAAGCGCTCTTTTTAGCCAATTTAAAAGAGCAGAATTATCTGTTTCATCGCCTGCGTGCCATGAATCGCTACGGCGTCTTAGGCAGCTACATTCCTGCGTTCGCCCAAGTGACGGGTCTGATGCAATATGATTTATTTCACCGTTATACGGTTGATGCGCATACCTTATTTTTGATTCGGATTTTGCATCGATTCACCGACCCACGATTTTATGAAGATTTTCCACTGGTTAGCTCTATCTTTCAACGTATCGAGCGCAAGGAAATCTTGGTACTGGCCGCCATGTTTCATGATATTGCCAAAGGTCGCGGTGGCAACCATAGTGAGCTTGGTCAAACCGAGTCGACTGAATTTTGTTTGGCGCATGGTATGAGTCTGGCAGATGCCAACTTGGTTGGTTGGCTCACTCGCTATCATTTATTGATGTCGATGACTGCTCAGAAAAAAGACATCTCAGATCCAGAAGTGGTCACTATTTTTGCCAATTTAGTCGGTAATGTCACCCACCTCAATCATTTATATGTGCTCACTGTTGCGGATATGAATGCGACCAATCCACAGTTGTGGAACAGCTGGCGTGCCACATTAATGAAACAGTTATACTCACAAACTCGGCGCATTTTGCGCGCTGATATCGATGCACCTACTAACCGCCAAGATATGATCAGTGCCACACGTACCCAAGCCTTAGCGATGCTCGATAGCGTCAACAATCAACACATGAATCGTGATGAAGTCTTGAGGCTATGGGATGATTTGGGTGATGAATATTTCTTGAGAGAAATTCCTGAAGACATCTTATGGCATACCGAAGCCATTTTGAACCATCCGCCGATTGGTCTTGCTTCTAATGCGGATAGCCCGCCATTGGTAGTACTACGTGAGCATCGTGAGTTGGCCCTTGATGCGGTACAGGTTTTTGTTTATACCCAAGATCAGACGAACCTGTTTGCAGTCACTATGGCTGTATTTGATCAAATGAACTTGGATGTTTTAGACGCCCGTATCATTACTGCTACCCGCGATTTTGCTTTGGACTCCTATGTACTGCTCGATCCCAGTGGCACACTATTGGTCGATGAGGACAGTCAACAAGAGCTCAAACAGCGCCTAATCAATGCCTTTAAAGACCCGACATTACTGAAACTTACCAATAAGCGCATACCGCGTCAGCTCAGACATTTTGAAGTGACCACGGTGATTAATTTTGAGTTTAATGAGGCTTCTGATCAGCATATTATGAGCTTAGAAACTCTTGATCAGCCGGGACTATTGGCAAGAGTAGGACAGGTGTTTTTGCAGGAGAAAATTGAGGTGCATGCTGCGCGTATCACCACTTTGGGCGAACGTGCAGAAGATATGTTTTATATCAGCGATCAAAATGATGAACCGCTATCTGCTGCTAGACTTGACGCACTACGATCCGCTTTGATGGCCAGTCTCAGTATGCAAAGAGAGCAGCCTGTTGCTTACAGTAAATGTGATTGAACAAATGGGCTTACAAGATAAGTCTAAGATAAATACTCGGCGTGTATCATCAATTTGTTGATGGTATGCTTTGTATTTTTTAACCCGTTAATATCAAAAGCACCTTTTATAAGGTGCTTTTATATATCATTTCGCTAGCGTGCTCATTGAGCTCATCATCCGCAAGATCTGGTGGCAGAATCTCTGCTTCTATCTGTTTTTGCGTCAGTATTAAGCGCCCAGCGTTGACCTCTTTTTGCAGCAAACAATGTAAACTTGCTAAATGAAAATCCCCCTCAAAACACTCATAGATTTGTCTTAGAGAAATAGGCGATTTGGCATGCACATCGGGATAAAGGCTGTCCTCTGCTAAGATAATCATCTCATTCAGTGCCTCTTCACGCATCAACTCATCTTTATCGATTTTACGTTGCAAGCTGTCTGCCATTCGACTTTTGGACGCGAGCATGGCCACAAAAATCACTGTCTGTAAAACAAATAAAGCAATATATTGCCATAAGGGCAGTAAAATACCGAGCTGATTGCTAAGCAACATCAGCACCATCGCAATGATCACGTAACTGACCAGTTGCCACAGTAACCACATCATCAAGCTGTTTTCACCGTACCAAAACATTTTTCGTTCTTTATGGCTAATTAATTGCTGGCGAGCTTGCCACCAGCTTTGCTCCCGCTGTTTTAATAGCTCGTAGAATTTGGCTCGCTGTTGCGCATCATCAAAATTTTCATCTTGAATGTCTGTCGCGTTAAGATCATTAGTTTTTGAGATACTAGGCATATCAAATTATCCTCACCATAATCTATCATTAGGGCTGACAGCAGTTTTTTGTATTGTTATAAGTTACCAATTGATAAGCTTTTTTTAGGATTTTTAAATCTGTGACGGCTTCATTAGTTATTATAATTTATGGTTAAATAGCTAAGCAGCTTGAGCATGAGAAGTAAAAGACAAAAAATAAGAGAAGTGCTACACTGCTTAAATGTAATTTTTCTTTATAACTTTATTATTAATTGTCTATTATAGTTACCCTACTTATGAATCACAACTTAACGTACCTGCATCCTTATCCTTTTGCAAAGATGGCAACATTGCTTGCTAACAGTGTGCCAGCCCATGACTACAGTGAAATCAAGCTCGGTATTGGTGAACCAAAACATGAGCCACCAGCGTTCGTGCTGGACGTACTACGTGAAAATTTGGACAAAATAAGTCGTTATCCAACGACTAATGGCATGTTTGAGATGCGCCAAACCATCGCGCATTGGCTAGAAAAACGCTTCTTTTTGAACCATGTCGATGCCAATACGCAAGTATTGCCAGTAATGGGCACACGCGAGGCTATTTTTAGTCTGGTACAAGCAGTCGTGGATCATAAAGTAAGCGATACAGAGAGTAGTCCACTGTCTGTCTCTGACCAGTTATCTGCCGTTTCTCCTATGGCTGTTCCTACGACTGCTCCTACAATAGTCATGCCCAACCCTTTTTACCAAATATATGAGGGTGCAGCGATACTGGCGCAAGCTGAGCCTTATTTCGTGCCTTGCACACTGGACGATGACTTTAAAGGTAACTATCGCGCCGTACCAAAAGACGTTTGGGCGCGCACGCAGTTGCTGTTTGTTTGTAGTCCGAACAATCCGACGGGCTCGGTCATGACGATGGAGGATTGGGAGTATCTCATTCGTCTGTCAGATCAGTACGATTTTATTATTGCTAGTGACGAGTGCTATAGCGAGCTGTATTTTGATACAGCGCCGATTGGACTATTGCAAGCCTGCGCTGCCCTCGGTCGTCATGATTTCAAAAACTGTATTGTTTTTCACTCTTTATCTAAGCGTTCAAATCTGCCTGGTTTGCGCTCAGGGTTTGTGGCAGGTGATGCCAATATTTTGCAAGCTTATCTGCAATATCGTACTTATCAAGGCTGTGCGATGCCGATACCACATCAGCTCGCCTCGATCGCTGCATGGCAAGATGAAAAGCATGTGGCACACAATCGCGCTCTGTATCAAGAAAAGTTTGCCTTGTGGATGTCTGAGCTTGGTGAGTTACTAGAGTTACTAATGCCTGAGGCTGGATTTTACTTTTGGATAAAGGTCCCTGAGCCGTTCGATGGGGATGATGAGCAGTTTGTCAAAGCACTGTACGAACAGGCCAATATTCACGCACTAGCAGGGCGCTATCTGTCACGTGATATTGATGGCAAAAACCCTGGGCAAGGCTATGTGCGCATTGCGCTCGTTGCGAGTGTTGATGAAAGCCGCGAAGCGATAAACCGTATTCGAAAATTACTAGGCGCATAAGCAGTCGCTTTATACGCAAAAGTTTCAAAAAAAACAGCAACCTCTAATAGCCACAATATTACTGTGGTTATTAGAGTTTTTTGCTTTAATAATGCTATAGTAAAGTGTCTTTTATCATCGATTATCTTTTACTCAATATGCCATCAAGGATGATGCCATGCCCCATCTTGATTTTACCCAGCCGCCCTTTGACGTATTGAGTCTGGCTGAACGTCAAAGCATCAGAAAAAATACCCAAATCCGCTACCTTGCCAAAAATGAGAATCTAACTGCCGAAGAGTTGCAATATCTGTATGTGGTCATTAAGGGGCAGATTGAGCAATTGTTTGATGATGAGTTTGTCGCCTCTTACTTGGGTAGTAACCACTCCGACCATCTCAATAATAACGACTGGTTCGACAGCCGTCGTCTACCTGAATCATTGACTGAGAATAGCTCTAATACTGAAGCACTGCAGACCTATCAGTTTCGAGCCGCTGAGGATACCTTGCTGCTCCAAGTCGCTGGTAGCGCAGTCGATAAAATCAGCGCCCAAAATCATCTAGTACGCCAAATGCTGTCAGACAAATTACCCGAAAGGCTAAAGGCATTACAGCAGCGCCGCAATAATAAACCCATAGTCTCTACCAGCTACAATGACCAACAAGAAGTGCAGCAAATCATGTTGCAGCCCGTCATTGACGTCAATCTATTGCCAGTCCATATCGTCAACGCCAATAACAGCTTATACGAAGCCGCGTCTATCATGACGAAAGCGGGGCTAAAACATGTACTGGTGCAACCCTTAAACCACCTAAAAAACGAGGGCGAGGTGCAATATGGTACTGGTCATCTATTGGGTATTTTGACCGATACCGATATTTGCCGCGCCGTGAGTGACCAGCAAGATCCAGCCACTACCCCCTGCCAGCGCTATGCTAATTTCAACTTGCGTATCATCAAAGCCGGTGATGAGATTGGCGATGCATTATTGACCATGACCCGCTATCGCATCCATCGGCTACCAGTGATTGATCAAAATGGGGATGTCGTCGGTATACTGGGACAAAGCGATATGCTTGCGCATATTGGTCATCATTCACAGCTCATTAGTATCCAAATCGAGCAAGCAAAAGACTTATCGAGCTTAGATACTGCCGTCGAGCTTATCGGTCGTTACATTCGCGCACAACATCAGAACGGTGTCAAAATCGGTAATATCAGCCGTATGGTACAGACCTTGAATGCACAGGTATTTACCAAGCTTTGGCAACTTATCGTGCCTGATGAGGTCATGACAAATACCTGCCTGATCGTGATGGGCTCCGAGGGGCGCGGTGAGCAAATCATGCGTACTGACCAAGACAATGCGCTCATCTTACGTGACGGCTATACTCACCCTGATCTGCCAGAATTTGCGGATACTTTTAATCAGCATTTAGCAGACCTCGGTTATCCACTGTGCGATGGTAATATCATGATGACCAACCCTATGTGGCGACAGCCGCTAAAACAGTTTAATGCCCAGATTGGTTTATGGTTTAGAAATACGGATCCCATGCATGGTATTTATTTGTCCGCCATACTCGATGGCGAATATGTCTGCGGAGATGAGTCATTATTGACTCAGGTGCGTCAACATTTAAAGGTTGCCCACAGGCAGTCAGACCCTATGTTTGTACGCCAGTTCGCGCGCGCCGCGCTACAGTTCGGTGATGTCAATCAGTGGTGGCAAAAGTTCGTGCCTTTGCTTGGTGGTAAATCTGGGTCAGAAGACATTGATCTAAAGAAAGCCGGTATCTTTCCACTGGTTCATGGCATTCGTACCTTGGCATTAGAAAACGATATCCTAGAACTACCCAGTAGTAAAAATCGTCTTAAAGCTTTGGTACAAGCGCGCGCCTTGACCCAAGAGCGCGCAGATACTTTACTAGAAGCCTTGGAATTTTTTATGGCACAGCGCCTATCAGTCGCCCTATCAACCGACGATAAACATGCGCGTCAAGTCAACCCAATGACCTTGACCGCGCTTGAGCGCGACTTATTAAAAGAGTGTTTGGCCGTTGTTAAAAGCTTTAAAAATCAGCTACGTCAGCATTATCAATTAGAACTCGCATAAGTACAACAATCGCATAAATGGATGAGCGACAACTATGAGTTGGCTAACACAGTTATCCTGCGCTTGGCAAAAAACGCAGCTACAGCGCCCAGAATTGGCATCGATGTTCACCAAACCTGTGGCTAAGCAGTGGGTAGCGATTGACTGCGAAATGACGGGACTCAATCCAAAAAATCACCATTTGTTGTCTGTCGCCGCGATTCATATCAATGACAATACAATCGACACTGGCAATGGTATGCATATCGTATGCAGACCACCTGTGATGCCAGACCGTGACACCATTGTGATTCACGGTCTACGTACTGCCGACGTTGAGCATGGTATGAGCTACGATGAGATGCTAGCGCTGTTGTTGCCATTTATAGGTAATCGCCCAATTGTGGGGTTTTGTACGAGTTTAGACACAGCGTTTTTAAACCCTCTGGTCAAACGCTATATGGGCACAGCACTGCCCAACGAAGTCATCGATTTGCGCCATTTATATAGTCGACGCATGAGTGGTCAAACCCAAGGGCTATCTAGCCAAGCGCAGCATCTCACCAATATTTTAGCGCATTATAATATACCCGATCTAGGTGCTCACGATGCTTATAACGATGCCATCATGACCGCCATGGCATTTTTACATGTGCGCTAGCGTGCGTTCGCATTTTGCAAATTCAGATAAAAACAAGTTTTCATCTACGCCTGCCATCTACGCGAAAACGGCAACTCATGTTACCATAGGCTGTTTTTGCCACCTGATGAAAGATGCTCATGCGACCCACCTCTAAACTCCGTCATTCCTCTGCTTTTACTGCCAAATTATTTCCTTTCTGTCGTTATCTGCGACCGTCGAAGCCGCCTGCTAAATACGTACCTATCATGGCGTTATTAGCAACGGCGACAATATTGCCAATCCATGTGCAAGCAGCACTACCAAAAGCCATCGAAGCAGCATTATCACGAGCCGATTTAACAGAAGCTGATATTAGTATTATCGTCACACCAGTCGGTGATAAAAATGCCAGTCACCTGCCCGCTCCCATTCAGGTTATTGATAGCAGCACGCACCGCTCATCTAAACCCGCTCTTCAGCCAAAACCGACTGCCAATATAAATGCTAATATAAAAAGTAACTCTCAAAAAGCCACGCAAAATAATAATGACAGAACCAATAATAACCATGTGCGGCAACAGAGTACGCTGATTACTATTGAGCAGCGTACCATTGAAAAGCATGAGAAAAAACTGCATGCTTACACCGATGACCCTTACACTTATCAAAGCTTAGAAAGCATCCCAACGATATTGGGTGACAAGGCAAAAACAGCTGTCATTAACAACAATGCTAATAACGATAAAACTGATGACATCAGTACTGATAACGCCTCCATAAAAATTTCATTTTCGCCGTTGCTGAACCATCAAGCCGATATCGCTCGCACGCCTGCCAGCACCATGAAACTCGTTCCCAGCTTTATTGCTTTAGACATCCTAGGCGCTGATTTTGTCTGGCATACCCGTGTCTATCATACAGGCCTTGTCATCGGTGACCGTCTGTATGGCGATTTGATTATTCAAGGCAGCGGCGATCCAAAAATGACCCACGAGCGTTTAAAACAGCTCCTTTATAAAGTACAGTCGTCCGGTATCCGTCATATCGATGGTGATATTATCATTGACAGCGGCGTCTTTAAAAATGTTAGTAAAGACCCTGCCGCCTTTGACAACTCGCCACTGCGTCCTTATAACGCCAGTCCCGATGGTTTTTTGGTAAATTTTAGTACCATCGGTATCAAAAGCTATCCGTTAAACGATGACCAAGCAAATCTAACTTATACACCAAAATTAGCAAATTATGCTTTGCCCAGCATCATAAATACGCGTTCGGCGGCCTGTGGGCAAGCGCGTTATAGTCTCGCACCTGAATGGCAAGCAAAACAATTGGTGTTAAATACTCATTTGCCAAACAGCTGCCAAGAGCATGCTTTTTATGTGGCTTATCCTGATGCCAAAGATTTTGCAGCACGTGTTATTGCCGCAAAATGGCAAGAGCTAGGCAATACGCTGAATGGTAATGTCATCACTCAAGAAGCACCTTACATTACAACGAAAAGCACCAAATCAACGCATGGTCTGGCAGCACTTCCTATGTCACCGCTGCCTATTGTCAGCTACCCATCGTTGAATTTGACGCAGCAGATTTACGATATCAATCACTTTTCAAACAATGTGATGACTGAGCAAGTGGCGCTATCGATTGGTGTTTATGACAAAGTTGATAATAAAACACTCGATAAAGCTATTAGTAATTCACATAGCTTGTATCAATTTGGCAAGCCGACTGCGACGAGCTATCCTGTCGCATTACAAACTATTAATCAATGGTGGCAAACCAATCTAAGCACACCGCCGCCCCATTTGACCAATGGTTCAGGACTCTGCCGTGACTGCACCATCACAGCCGCCAACCTAAGCGAGCTATTAACTTATGCTTATAGCCATCCAAGTTTTAACGCTTACGTCAACTCGTTAGGTATCGCTGGCGTCAGTGGCACCATTACCGCTCATGGTGAACGCCTACCAGAATCAGCAGCCATTGGTCGTGCGTGGATAAAAACAGGTACCTTAAACAACGTCACCTCGATGGCAGGCTATGTCAAAGGATTGTCAGGACAGGATTATGTCGTGGTTGGACTCATCAATAGTGAGCAAGCACATAACGCTTATACAGCCAGACCCGTGCTAGATGCGATGCTTGATTGGACGGCGCAGCATTAAGTGTTTTTCACATCCTATTTTCCACCTTTATAAAGGTTCACTTATGTCACGCAAGACAACCAATCTCAATAAATCCAAGACTCATTCAGGTGGCGAGCCGCTGCCGAAAAACCATGAGTCAGCGCAGCCTAAATTGGCACAATATGTAGGATATTTCGCGATAGGCTATACGCTTGCCAGCGCAATATTTATGATGATTCAAACCAAGCTTGCGTTGAATTCGCAACTGGTAACGGTATTGTCTATCATTATCGGGGCTTATATCGCGGTTCGTAAATTTGTCAAACATCAGCAGCGCGCATTGAATAGCGGTGAAATCAATCGCTTAATGTTTGGCGGCGTCGCGGTGGTCTGGCTACTGACTGTCATTTACTTCTTAGCCATATGGTTTTGGTTGTTTGATGCGGTAAATCGCGAAGTTCTACTGGAGATGGCCGTCCAGCAACCACTGCCATTGGTCTCATCGTTGGTGATGATATTGGTGCTGACACTGGTCAGTGCTCGCATCAGTCTTTGGGCGATCAATCGCCTGCTTGACCCCAAACGCAAAACTATGTGAGCGAGGAAGTCTCAGCCAAACCTCTACAAGGTGCTACAAATTTTTCTCCCTATTAATACATAAAATCCGTTAGGCTAACTTTAATGAGTAACCTTTTGAATGATTTTAGGTGATTAACGGTTTTATATTTTAATAGGAGCATTTATCATGGACATGGTTTTTTTTGACAATATAGACAAGCTTGGACGCATCGTTTTGACGACTGTCATGGTTTATTTGTTGATCGTACTGGTGACTAAAGTCTCAGGTAAACGCTCCACCTCACAGCTCAATAATTTTGATTGGATCGTCACCGTGATGATCGGTTCACTTGGTGCCAGTACTATTCTGCTCAAAGACATTCCCTTTGTCGAAGGGGTTTCATCGATTTTAGTACTTTATCTATTGCAGTTTTTAGTCACCAAATACGCTTCTATCTCACCGCAATTTAGCAGTTTTATTTTGTCAGAACCGCGTATTGTTTTCTATCAAGGGCAGTTTTTGCCAGATGCCATGCGCGCTGAGCGGCTGACTCGTCAAGAGATTGAATGTGCGATGCGCTCTGAAGGAGTGCATAGTTTCGATGATGTTGAAGCCATCGTTTTTGAGTCTGATGCCAAGATTACTATCATTCCAAAACCCAGCTCAACTGATGCCAGCGATAATGACCAAAATACAGAAGATACTGTCTCACAAACCATACAGCCCTTGATGTAAGACCTATTGTTTATCCAAGATTAGTAAATCATCAAAAACGACAGGGTAAAAAGGTTGTTTGTTACATTCACTTAAGCGTAGAATTCTTTTGTTATATTTTACTAATGACTAAAATTAAAGTGGTACTGGCTATGAAAGTAAGGATTTTAACCGTCGGTAATAAAATGCCTAAATGGGTACAGACGGGGTTCGATGAGTATTTTAAGCGTATCCAACCTATGCTCAGTACAGAAATCGTGGAAATTGCTGCCGCAAAGCGTGCAAAAAACCCGTCTGATGCCAATTTGGCACAATACCGTGAGCAAGAAGGACAGTCAATACTAGCCGCTCATAATGCCTCAGGGCGTGAGCAACTATGGGTATTGGATGTCAAAGGTAAAATGATTTCCACAGAAGGGCTGGCTGATAAATTAGCTGATGGCATGCAGCAAGGCGATGATATTGCACTGGTGATCGGTGGTGCAGACGGCGTATCGCCAGAAGTATTAGCCAAAGCTGATGTAAAATTGTCACTATCAGCGCTGACATTACCGCATCCGCTGGTACGTGTTGTGCTAATGGAACAATTGTATCGCGCGATGAGTATCAACAACAATCATCCTTATCATCGTGGTAATTAAGCAGTCATTAAACACTGCCGTACTCTGTGCTAATATTTTGTGCTGATAGTTTATGGGCAACAACATCAATGATAAAAAGGATTGAAAAACCACTGAGCGCCCTAATAAACGCTACATGAAATATCCAAAACATGCGACACCTAACACACCTCATTCAATTCATCAGCTTGATGACTCGTACTCTCATTCGCCAACGCCTATTACAGCGACTGGCGTTTGGACAGATGTATCTGCTTTAGGGTCAAATGTAGCTAAGCTACCAGCATTGTTTATCTCGCATGGCGCACCCACGCTTGCCATTGAGCAATCAGCCACGACCAGTGCACTGGCACGTATTGGGCAAAACTTACCAAAGCCACGTGCCATCCTGATTATGTCAGCGCATTGGCAATCCGCCAAACTCGAAATGAGCAGTAATCCGCAACCTAAGACTTGGCACGATTTTTCAGGTTTTCCACCTGAGCTATATGAGCTTCAATACCCTGCAACTGGTCAGCCAGCACTTGCTGAATCCCTTGCCCAGCAGCTCACTGCACGCGGTATTACTTGTAGTGTTAATCCGGTGCGGGCTTGCGATCATGGGGTGTGGGCACCGCTCAGGCACTTATATCCAGAGGCTGAGATACCTATCGTACAGGTTTCTCTACCGCAGCATTATGACAGTATCGCCTGTTATCAATTGGGTGCGCAGCTAGCGCGCCTACGTGAAGAGCAAATACTGATCATTGGTTCAGGTAACATTACCCATAATCTGCAAGCATTACGCTGGCAAGCAGATAGTGTTGACCAAACGGCTAAAGCATTTAAGCAATGGCTGCTACAACAGCTCAAAACAGACATTCCTAGTGCTTTAGATTGGCAGCAATATCCTGACTATAAAGATATTCATCCGAGTGACGAGCATCTGTTGCCATTGTTTTTTGCCTTAGGTACAGGTCAGCGTGTCTCAGTTGTCCATCAAAGCATGGCGCATCATAGCTTGGGCATGGATATTTATCGATTTGATTAAGTAATATCGATTTCAAAAAATCTGAGTAGATTGACATATGAGAGACCTACTAAAGTAACCATTGCACGCGCTTTATTTGCCATTCAAAATGTTGGCAATAGCGTAAGTAATCATTACTTAATCGATAGAATACAAACCTACTTCTCAAAGGCTGCCTTGGTAAACAACCCTGCTCGCTCCAGCTCCCCTGCCACACTGAATAATGTCGCTTCATCATTCATACGCCCAATCAGCTGCATCCCAATTGGCAAACCTTTTTTACTCATTCCTACCGGTAATGACATCGCTGGCAATCCTGTGATATTACCCAGTAGTGTAAAGGCCATTTTGCTCAGCACAGGCTGACTAAGCTTTTCGATCATACCTGAGCTAAAGGCATACTTACCCATATCGATGCCCTTATTGAGCACTCCTGCGCTACGCATGAGCATTTCATCCATAACACTTGGTGGCAATACACCATGCTTAACTGCAGGTGTCGGCACGGTCGGACATAAAATCATATCATAGGTTTCAAGTAGCAAACCAGTTTGATACTGACTGTGATGCCAACCATGCTTAGCATGCGCCAAATCAACGGCTGATAACGAGCGACCCAGCAATGCCATATTATAGGTTTGCGGCTCTAGGTTTTTGATATGTTCTGCCCCAAAGTCACGCTCGATATTATCAATGGTAAAAGCGGTATGGGTGCAGACCACCACCATAAAGTCATGCCAAAACTGCTCGATATTGATATTCGGCTCAGCGGGTATGACCCGATGACCCATGGCTTCTAGCTGCTTAGCCGTTTGCTCTAATACGGCTAACACTTCTTTATCCACCACAGTATTGGCAATCAATGGCTGTTGATGTAAGGCAATGGTTAATTGCCTTGGTGCGCGCATCGCTGCTTGCAAAAATGTGCCATCAGGTGGCGCGATGACATAAGGCGCACCAATCTCTGCGCCATTTGTAGCGTCGAGCATCGCGGCACTGTCACGTACGCTGCGGGTAATCACGTGATCTGCGACTGCACCTTCCCAGCCTTCCCCGAATTTAGGGCCTATCGGGTTACGACCACGGCTGGGTTTGAGTCCAAACGCTCCGCACCAAGCAGCAGGGAAGCGTATCGAGCCACCACCATCACCCGCGCCCGCCATCGGTACGATACCGCTCGCTACTGACGCGGCACTACCGCCCGATGAGCCGCCAGAGCTGTAACCTTTTTTGAAAGGGTTATGAGTCGCACCATGGGCTTTTGGTTCGGTGGTAATGATTAAACCAAATTCTGGCGTATTGGTTTTGCCAAAGGTATTCACACCTGTGGCTTTCATCCGCTTGACGATTTCACTGTCGCTCTCAGAGATGATATTAACACTACGACTGCCCATCGTGATTGGCTCATCGGCAAAGCCAAATGACAAATCTTTGAGCAGATAAGGCACACCATTAAATATACCTGAGGGTAATCCCGCCTGTGCAGCATGATAAGCACGGTCATCAAAACGATGGATGATGGCGTTTAATTTGGGATTGAGTGTATTGGCTTGATAGACGGCAGCATCTAACAACTCTTTAGCGCTGACTTCACCTGCATTGACCAATGCCGCCAATGCTATGGCATCATATTGGGTATATTCTTTAAACATAACCTGCCTCCTTGCTGAGTAATGAACCTAAGACTTCTAAAAATTGAGTGATATTGATGCTATCAACAAAGGTCAGTTTAGTATAAAAAACGAGTGCTGATAATTGATAAAAAAACTGATTGGTCATTCAGACATGAGCGTTATCATATTTTTTCAATAAAAAAGACGAGCCACTTTCGTGACTCGTCTTTTTTATTGTCTAATATAATCTAAACGCTACATTAATAGCTCACGCTTACCGCTTTTGCCCATTGAGCTGACCAACCCCGCGTCCTCCATAGAATCTACGATACGTGCGGCACGGTTATAGCCGATACTAAATTTACGCTGGATACTAGAAGCAGAAACTTTTCGCGTCTCCATAATAAAGGCCACAGCATCGTTATAAAGGTCGTCATCCTCACCAGAGGCATTCGCCGTACTACCACCGCCACTAGGACTAGACAGTTCAAAGTTACCTGCCATATTATCAATATAGTCAGGCGCACCGCGTTCACGCCACGCATCACAAACACGGTTGACCTCTTCATCGCTGACATACGCACCATGCACACGGTCTGGCTCAATTTGCCCAGGCCCTAAAAATAGCATGTCACCATTACCCAGCATGTCTTCGGCACCGCCACTGTCCAGAATCGTCCGCGAATCTACTTTTGAGTTCACTCGTAGTGCCGCCCGCACGGGAATATTGGCTTTAATCAGACCAGTAATGACATCGACCGACGGACGCTGGGTAGCAAGCATTAAATGAATCCCTGCTGCGCGTGATTTTTGTGCCAAGCGGGTGATAAGCTCTTCGGCTTGTTTACCAACCTGCATAATCATATCGGCAAACTCATCCGCGACAATGACAATCATCGGCAAAGTTTTTAGCTTCGGTGCTTGGCTGATACTCACGCTGTCATTAGGTCGCCACAAAGGATCAAGCATCGGATTGCCCGATTTTTCAGCAGCAATGACCTTTTTATTAAACTCATTAAGCTTACGCACTTTGAGTAAACTCATCAGTTGATAGCGACGTTCCATCTCTGCCACGCACCATGACAAAGCACTGGCCGCTTCAGTCATATCGGTGACGACTGGTGTTAACAGATGCGGAATATCATTATAGTTGGCAAGCTCGAGCTGCTTTGGATCAATCAAGATGAGACGCAGCTCATTTGGCGTATATTTGAGTAGCATCGATAGTAACATCGAGTTGACCAATACCGATTTACCCGAACCTGTAGTACCAGCAACCAACATATGCGGCGCGCGCGCAAGGTCAGTAATGATGGCATTACCACCGATGTCCTTACCCATCGCCATGCTGATTTGAGCCTTGGGATCTTGGAATTTTTCGGTATTCAGTAGCTCAATCAAACGTACCATTTCGCGCTGCTTATTCGGTACTTCGATACCGATATACGGCTTACCCGGGATGACTTCAACCACACGCAAAGACGCCATCGATAGCGAGCGCGCCAAATCACGTGAAATACCGGTAACCTTACTGGCTTTTACACCAGCAGCAAGCTCCACTTCAAAGCGGGTAACAACAGGACCCGGAATGGCGTTGACCACATTTGCTTTTACATTAAATTCTTGTAATTTAATCTCTAGTAACTCTGATAATTGCTCAAGCTCGGCGACGGTATAACTGGGCTTACGATCAGGGTCTGGCTTATCCAAAATAGAAATCTCTGGAATAGGCGTTAGGCTACTGCGATAGGCAGCCGTTTGCATCGAGCGTGATTTTTGACTGAAGGCGGCATCATCACTAATATCTGGCATAACGGGCGCATTCACATCCTCAGCGCTATCATCCTCTGGCATCATGTCAGTGATATGATTGCTACTATCGCCCTCAGGTACCGCAAAACTTACCGTTGGTTTAGGCGCAACCATTGGTTCAATAGCTGATGCTGTGACGCGGGTTTCTACCGTAGGCGGCAGTTTAGGATTAGACGGTGGCGTATTGGTCGGCGTCATATCAGCGACTGACGCAACTGGTTCAACCACGTCTACTGCTTTGGCGACACTCGCTTCATTAGATACAGAAGAAGGCTCAGAATCCTCTGACAGTTCAGGCTCTTCATCAAACCATTCATCAGTAAAGTCGTCCATTTCGCTATTAGATGAGTCTGTCGCAGGCGCGGTGACTGCTGCTTGTCTGGGCAGCTCAGTCATATTGGCTGCTTGCACTGTTCCTGTAGGTTGCCCTGTTTCTACAGGCTGCATAGCTGTAGATGTTAAGACATCCGCATGCTCTGCCAACCATGCATCGGCCAGTATATCAACGGCCTCCACTTTATCCTCTAACTCAAACGATTCAAGCTCATTATCCGTTTTGTCAGCCGTCTCACCGTATACTAGCTCATTTATTGATGGCTGAGCTGTTGACGGCAAGTTCTCTGTTGGTTGAGCTTCGGACATCTCTACGGCTGATATCGCTGTAGAGTCTAGCACCGCTGTCTCTAACGACTCAGTATTGCTATCAGCATATACAGAAGTAGTAGTGGCTGAATCAGAAGTGTTCATATCATTAGCGTGATAAGCCATTTGTTCGCTGGCTAATAAGTCATCGACAGTATTGGCGTCATTCCAAGCAAAGCTTGGCTCGACTTTACGGATAGCAGTCATGGCAGGACTTAACGGCGTCGATGTATTCGTATGAGTTGCTAGATTTTGAACAGTACTGCTAGGTGTCTCTACTGAGACAGGGACAGGCTCACTATTCTCACGACTAGATTTAGCAGCTGAATTAGGCATCGCCGCTTGTGTTGCGGCAACTACAGAAGCTTTAACGCTCTCAGCCAACCCTGACGTTGCCAAGAACTCTGACAACACATTGCTGAACCGACCACTGTTGTCTACGGCTTGAGCATTGCCAGCAACTTGCAACTCAAGTGGTAACTGCTCGTGATCGGCTGCGTCTTTTTTCGCGTTACTGTTGGCTATACTTTCATCATTTTGCTTGGCATTGATATTTTCTGGCGTGGTTGACACGCTATCATGCATTCTACCCTGACGCTTCACCCCTGAGCCAAGCCACGATAGCGCCTTAACCTTCTCATAAATCGCTAGCCAATGAATATTAAAGGCAAAGGTCGCGGTAATAATGACGAATGCCGTCAAGAAAATCACACTCCCCCACTGCGATAAAAGCTGTGCCAAACGCGCCTGTAATTCAAACCCAATAATGCCACCAGCCACGCTTTCCAGCCCTAGCGTTCCTGGATTGGTCAATTGCTGTACTAACGCCACCAATTGTGCAAACAAAGCACTGGCACTTAATAATAAAAACACATAAGCAACCACTCGCATCAGCCAAAACGTTGGCTTGTTGTCCCACCAAATAAGGATAGACTCATAAACCACAAACGCCAGCAGCCACCATGCACCAAAACCAAAGAAGCTATAAAGCAAGTCAGATAACCAAGCACCCGATTCACCGCCTACATTATTAATCGTGGTCATATCGCTACTGATGTGCGACCAACTAGGATCGTTACTGGTATATGTCATCAAAATGACAAATAGATAAACGGCCAGTATTAACCCAAGGAGGGTAAATATTCCCTTTTTTAAATACTCAATAAGCGGTGCTGATATCACGTAAGATCTGCCTTGTTATTAATACTAAATGGTCGCCAATGCATGACTAAGCCTAATCATGCTGACATAAAGCGCTGATAAAGGGTTGGATATAAAGTGCTGATACAAACGCACTTAGCGAAGTGTACAGAAAACATTGTCTATTATAAAAGCGATATACAACAGCCTTCTTTTTGCCTTTGGCACACTTGGCATAACTTCTTATAATAACAAATACATAGGGATAGTGGCGACCGTCTTACAAAGAAAGCGTGCAATAAAATCAGTCTGTATACGGTTTAGGCAAAAATCATACGGTTTAAGCAAAAACCTATGTCACTCGCAAAATATAACGAACAGAACAAGGACAGTCATATTAGATAAGACCTATAAGATACCAGCGGTTTCTAACCATAATATTTCAAGAGAAATATACTTTGATTGTAATCATACCTGTGTTTGTTTTAGCAAACTTGTACTTTTCGTCCAATGCCCTTATGTTATTATCACGCAGCGATTAGAAAATCCCATTAGCATCAATTTTGAAGACTATTTTTTATTATATTGCTCACTCGTATTTTTAACATTTATATTTAGCAAGGAATAACTCATGGCAACTGACAATACCGCTCCACGTCACGAAAAACTCATTATCCTAGGCTCAGGCCCTGCTGGTTATGCAGCGGCTGTGTATGCAGCACGTGCTAACCTCAAACCTGTCATGGTAACTGGCATGGAAGTAGGTGGACAATTAACGACCACTACCGAAGTCGATAACTGGCCGGGCGATGCGCATGATTTAACAGGTCCTGCATTGATGGATCGCATGAAAGCCCATGCCGAGCGCTTCGGTACTGAATTGGTTTATGACCATGTCAATGAAGTTAATTTAAACGTGCGCCCTTTTGAGCTGACGGGTAATAACGGTAGCTACACTTGTGATGCGCTTATTATCTCGACTGGTGCATCAGCGCAGTATTTAGGGTTGGAGTCAGAAACCAAATTCCGTGGCCTAGGCGTATCAGCGTGTGCAACTTGTGATGGTTTCTTTTATAAAGACCAAAAAGTTGCCGTCATCGGTGGTGGTAATACTGCCGTTGAAGAAGCCCTATATTTATCTAACATTGCTGCTGAAGTGACCTTGGTGCATCGCCGTGATAGCTTACGCTCCGAAAAAATTCTCCAAGATAAATTGTTTGAAAAGGTCAAAAACGGTAATATTAAAATCGAGTGGAATCATAAAGTCAAAGAAGTCGTCGGCGATGACATGGGCGTCAATGGCGTAATCATCGAATCTATGATTGATGGCAACACCAAACAGTTAGACGTGTTTGGCATGTTTGTCGCGATTGGTCATAAGCCGAATACAGACTTATTTAAAGGTCAGCTGGATATGAAAGACGGCTATCTTATTGTCAAAAGCGGCTTAGACGGCAATGCCACACAAACCAGCATCGAAGGTGTATTTGCCGCAGGCGATGTCGCAGACCATGTCTATCGTCAAGCAATCACTTCTGCTGGTACGGGCTGTATGGCCGCGCTAGATGCTGAAAAATACTTGGATGCGATTGGCGAAGCCACAGCCACTGACCATACTTATGCATCAACATTGACTGCTGATAAAGAAGCCTAAATGGGTAATTTCTCTCAATATAACAATGAGCAGATCACGCCTGAGACCTTAAAAAGTCTTGGGCGTTATGACTTTCCTGACCCTTTGATGGTTGATCCTGACGGCATTGGCATCGTCGCTGTCGGAGGAGATTTGGCACCCGAAACATTGATTTCTGCTTACGCGCAGGGTCTGTTTCCTTGGTTTAATGAAGATGAACCAATTGCATGGTGGTGCCCTGAACCGCGCTGTGTGATGGTGCCAACCAATTATAAGCCAAGCAAGTCGATGCGTAAGCAAGCCATCCGCGAGCGTTGGCAATTAACCCTGAATCAAGCTTTTGATGACGTTATTGATGCCTGTAGTTTACCGCGCAGTGATCCCCTCAATAATGAACAGCCCGAGGGCGAACATACTTGGATTCATGATGAAATGATCGAGGCTTATACCGAGCTTCATGCACAAGGATTTGCACATAGCATTGAAGTTTGGAATGATAAAGGGCAACTCATTGGCGGGCTTTATGGTCTAAAAATAGGTAGCATTTACTTTGGCGAATCGATGTTTCATATCGCCTCTAACGCCTCAAAGTTCGCATTTTGGGGTTTAATGCGCTTATGTGAACAAAGCCATGTGGCGCTGATCGACTGTCAGCTACCAAATGAGCATTTGATGAGCTTGGGTGCAACCACGCTACCGCGTGCTGACTTTTTGACTCAATTGGATCTGTTAACGGCTAATAGCACTGTCAAATGGCAAAATAACTCTCATAAACCACTCGCCGTATCGTTACTTGATACCATAGAACCTTGGCAGCTTATTTTAAAATAAATACGATGACGAAGTGATTGATGGCTTATGTCTGTTTATTCATCGCTACTTTATTAACTCGTACCTTATCAACTGCTACCTACCGACGAGGTTATCATGGCACCCGACACATCGTTCTTACTGATTGGAACACTGGCAACAAAAGCTCAAACAACCAAAGACACCGTTCGTCATTATGATCAACTGGGCTTGCTAAAATCTCGTAAGCGTCAGGCAGGCTCGCGTTTATATACCGAGTTTCATCCAGAATGTATCGAACGTATTGAGCTAATCAAAAGTGCGCAAGCGATTGGCTTTACACTCACTGAAATCAGAGACAGCTTGAATGATTATTACGATGGTCAATTGGATGTTGATTTACAACTGATGCTTACTCAGCAAAAATTGGCGCAAATACAAAAACAGCAAGCCAATATCAGCCTCATGGTAGAGCTATTAAGCGAACGCATCGACGTTCTTGAGCGTATGAAAGTAGATAATGACTATAAACTCAATATTGAAATCTGTAAAAAGAAAATACCCACTCAATAATGATAAAAATGCCGACCTATCTACTATTTTGTGGGTTTATTTGGTTCCATTCGATGCCATTCATTATTTTCGGACGTAAAGACGCTGCATAATCAGGGCATCAATAGCTGGTTGATGGGGAGTTTGGTAATACCCTTTACGCTTATGAATTAGAGCAAATTCTTGCTGCTCATATAAAGCAATTGCTGCAACATTATCTGCTCTTACTTCCAACAGTAAACTCTCTACCTGTTTACTCAGTAGTTCTATATTCAATTTTGTAAAAACTTGCGACGCGATACCTTGACGCTGATAGTCAGGATGCGTACCAATGCGCAGGATTTCAGCTTGCTCAAAAACCACTTGATATAGGCAGTAGCCAACGACTTTATTATTGTCATAAACGACCAATAAATCATTACTATCCTGTGCCAGTAATTCTATTATTGTCTGATAACGCCAAGCATCTTCTGACTGGACAACATCTTCAATCTTTGCAACGGCTTGCAGGACTTGCTCACGCTTTGATGGGTTAATTGGCAGATTGTTTATACTTTCTATAATAAACACCACTTTTCCTTTTATCCTTATTACTCAATAGCTTTTATCTTATCGCAAATGTTAGGGCGTTATTAGCTTATATGATTCAATCAACTTATTAATCTCAATAAAAAAAGCCACCCTTAAACAAGGATGGCTTTTTTATGACTAACTTACAAGCTCATTGCTGAGACTGATAGATTAGTTCAATACGTTAGCAACAACACCAGCGCCTACAGTACGGCCGCCTTCACGAAT
>LIQB01000006.1:98686-187136 GCA_001411745.2 Psychrobacter glacincola | reverse complement strand
CGACTAGATACGAAAAATTGGCTCGTAATTATAAGTCTATGCTGTATCTAGCTTGTACTATGATTCATTGCAAACTGAATTAGGGACACGCCCTAGTATTCAAATAATTCTTTCAAAGAATATTTATTCATAACTTTCATGATAAAGCTAGCGCCGCTCTGCATAGCGTTATCATGTAATGGCATTACACATTAAGGAGTCTGACATGGACTTTATGCAATACTGGCAAATCAGCGACATGGTGACAAAAACTTTGTTCTTTTTGTTGCTTGCCTTATCTATATTTTCTTGGGTTACTGGCATTATTCGTGTGCTACAAAGCCGCAAATTGGCCGCCAATGTTGCAGATGATTTGAGTCAACAGATTCAAGTAAAACAGGCCGAGATGATGGCAGCAGATGCCTCTACTCGCCGTTTGGTTACTGAGCAGATCTTGCTCAAGCATATTGGTCGTTACCGTTTTGCCAGCGAGCGCGGCTTACCTATTCTTGGGACGACAGCCGCAATTGCGCCATTTATTGGTCTGTTTGGCACGGTATGGGGCATTTTCCATGCGCTGCATAATATTGGTGTGAGTGGTCAAGCGGGTTTGGGACAAGTAGCAGGGCCAGTCGGTGAGGCACTTATCATGACAGGGCTGGGTATTGCCGTGGCGATTCCAGCCGTGGTGTTTTATAACCTTGCAGTGCGTATCAATCGCCGTGTGATGTATCACGCCAACGATAGAGCGCATGACCTATTGGCACGTTCTGCCGAGATGGTCGTTACCCAGCAGCCGTTAACGGACAGCAAATCGACTGTTACCCAAGATTCGCTAGCAAAGGGTATGCACTCAAACACAGCAGATGCTCAGAAAGCGACTCATTATCATAGTTCAGCAGCATCGTCGCAGCCTTAACGATTATCCACTGATGAGACAGTCCGTTAGGCAATAGCCAAGCGAGCTGTATTGCGAATAACCAAATGTATTGAGAGTGATTATGGCATTTCAATTGGGTGATGATGATAGTCAAAGCATGAGTGAGATGAACCTGATTCCGCTTATCGACATCATGCTAGTATTGATGATTATATTTCTATTGACGGCGACCGTACTGAATCCGACAGTGCCACTAGAGTTACCGAAGACCAGCGCTGCGTTAAATGAGGCGCCACCAGAGGCTATTCAAATTAGCATCGATAAAGACGCAGGGATATTTTGGGACAGCGATGCGATTAGCATGGAGGAGTTAGAGGCACGGTTACAACAGCAAAGTGCTGGAGGTAAAGACCCTTCTGTACAATTGCGTGCTGACAAAGACAGTAAGTATGACACGGTCGCTCAAGTGCTAGCCGCTGCCAGTCAAGCAGGACTTACAAAGATAGCCTTTGTCAATGAATAAGGCGAGTCTGTAAAAGACGTGATTATCATATGATGTTTGCTAGATAGCCAACCATCAAAAAGGTAGCTAATATAATAATAAAACAAAAATAATAAACTTTTCTCCAGCCTCAATGAGTACTTAAACCTCAAATTAAGTACTCATTGGGGTTTTCTTTTTACCAGCCATAGCCAAAGGGATGATAGCCGTAACCGAATCGCCCAGGCCCGTAGCCAAACGGATAAGGCGAACGTAGGTAATCGAGATCACGTTGGCGGATATAGTAGTAACGTCCTTGCGCGTAGGCTTCTTCTAGCTTTTCGATGCCTTCGAGCGGACAAACGGGCTGCCAGTCGTAGCCTTCGCGGCCAAGTTTATAAGCATTGAGCTCGGTGCAGTAGCTTTTGAGACCTTGCTGTCGCCCTTGCTCCCATTGTATGCGGTTGGGCATGGGACCACCTGCCTTTGCGCAGCTATCAGCGTAATGACCAAAATAAGCACCTGAACGCCCTTGCAAGCCATCAGCATAGCCGACTTCTTGCCAGTTGCTTTCCTGACATTGCTGCGGGGTAAGATTTTGCGTCGTTGCACAGCCTGATAGGGTAAATAAGGCAGCGCCTACTAGCGAGAGGGTAAGCCCAGTTTTACTCATGAGTTTATGGACACATTTGCTCGCTAGTGAAGCGGTCGATGAGTTTCGCTTAAGAAGATAATTCATAATAAACCTGCGCGCGTTTAAAATTATGGTTTATCATAGCACTTTTTGATGCTGACAACTTTTTGTATCTCGTTATTATGCTGTTTTTTATTCGAGTTAAGTGTTTGATCTATTAGCACATATAGCCAAGCCATCGAGATTAGAAAACGCAGGTGATTGGTGGTTATCAACTCATCATGCTTGATTTTTAACGGTTCGTGCTCATTATAAGCTTCTATATAGTAGCCAGTATTTAGACAATCATTCATTAAACAGCTGCTCATTAGAACGCTACTGGTTAGAAAATGACTGGTTAAAAAGTTACTGCTCAAACAATCAATAATTGCTTTTTTATAGTTAGCTGGGCAATCACTGTCTTTGTTGTAGCCTGTTGTATAGATAGTAGCGGTTTTATTTTTTAGTACATTTTCATTTATCCAAAAGGCCGGACCATCATGGGAACATTCATTGGCGTTATCATTGTACTATTTGTATTAGGGAGTATGATGGCGCTCAAACCTAACGGTATCGATCAGCGTTTGGATAAGCTGCGCATGACCGCGCGTCGTTTGCAATTGAATCCAAAGCTGGTGAGCTGCCCTGATTGGATCAAAGGTAAAGACAACGAATATGGGCGTGGAATGTTAGGTCAATACTGTTTAGTGTTAGATGATGTGCAGCTGCCGCACACGCGCTATCAAGTGATTGATGGGCAATGGCGACCAGATAGTAGTTTTGTCGATACAAGCAAAGATGATGTTAAGCTCACGATTCCAAGTGCGATTCGTGCTAATAACAGCACTAATAATACGATTGTCAAAAAGACCAATTTTAGCTTGGATAAAGCACCGCTAGATTTGCCAGTCAGTATTGAGCCATTTGTTAAAGGTTTGCTGACTAAGGCCAATAGTATCGTGATTTATTGGGAAGATATCGCTTATGTGCGTCCTTCATCCAATCCCGCTTATCAGCAAAAATTGATTGAAGCAGATTTGTTGGTGCTCAAAAAACAGCTTGAACAATGGGCGTCAGAGATGCAAAAGCGCCTATAAAACGGCTACAAGGTAGAAAATCATTTTTTTAATCTCCATTTATAAGCAATATGCAAGCACTTTTGGCAAACTCTCAGTCATTTACAGTTGACAGTGTAACGCTTAGCAGTGTAACGTCTTTATAACTGACTCTTTATCTTATGGTTATTGTTTGTTTTATAAACGTTTTTTTAAGCAGCTATTACTATAATGATTCACCGCGCTACTATAACTCACAATTATAAATTGCCATGCTGCTGTATTTATTCTTACTTTTAATTTACTCATATAATAATGGTGTCGTCACATATGGCAAAAACCGCAACCAAAAAAAGTCTAGCGCCCGCTGCTGGTAATCCCAAAGGCAGTCCAAAGGGCAAGTCTTTGGTGATCGTAGAATCACCTGCCAAGGCAAAAACAATCAATAAATACCTTGGCGATGACTTTATCGTGCGCTCCAGTATTGGTCATGTCCGTGATCTACCGGTTGGCGCAAGCAAAAGTGCAAAAAAACCAACAACGACTAAAAAAGATGACAGTCTAAGCAAAGAAGAAAAAACCCAGCAAGCCTTGGTACGGCGCATGGGCGTCGATCCAGAACATGACTGGGCAGCAGTTTATGAAGTATTACCAAATAAAACTAAGGTCATTAAAGAGCTTAAAGCCTTAGCTAAAGACGCTGACAAAATCTATCTAGCAACGGATATGGATAGAGAAGGGGAAGCGATTGCGTGGCATCTTAAAGAAGTCATCGGCGGCGCTGATAGTAAGTATGAGCGTGTGGTTTTTAACGAGATTACCAAGTCTGCTATTCAAAATGCCTTTAAGCAGCCCTCCAAACTTGATATCGATCGTGTCAATGCTCAGCAAGCACGGCGCTTTTTAGACCGTGTTGTTGGCTTTATGGTATCGCCGCTGCTGTGGCAAAAGGTTGCTCGCGGTCTCTCTGCAGGTCGCGTCCAGTCCGTTGCTATGCGTTTGGTCGTAGAAAGAGAACATGAAATTCGCGCCTTTATACCAGAAGAATATTGGCAAATTCATGCCGATACTCACGTTGCCAATAGCAAAAAGGACGCTGAGCAAATTGCGATTCGCTTAGAGGCGACCAAGCAAGGCGGCAAGACGCTTAAGCTCGTCAATAAAGAGCAGACAGATAAAGTCTTAGAAACTCTTAACTCAAGTGACTTTATCGTCAAAGAGCGTGAAGAGAAGCCTACGCAATCGCGTCCGAGTGCGCCATTTATCACCTCGACACTGCAGCAAGCAGCCAGCACACGATTGGGCTTTTCAGTTAAAAAGACCATGATTTTGGCACAGCGCTTATATGAAGCGGGTCATATTACTTATATGCGTACCGACTCGACTTTCTTATCTGGTGATGCACTTGCTGCGGTACGTGGCTATATCGAAGACAGCTATGGCGCAAAATACGTACCAGAAAAGCCAAATTTCTACGGTAACAAACAAGGCGCACAAGAGGCGCATGAGGCGATTCGTCCATCTAACGTCAATATGAAGTCAACGCAGCTTAAAGGGGTCGAACGTGATGCCATCCGCCTGTACGAGCTGATTTGGCGTCAGTTTGTCGCTTGTCAGATGCTGCCAGCAAAATACTTGTCAGTGAATCTATTCGTCGCTGCCAATGATGTTGAGCTAAAAGCACGTGGTCGTACGTTAGTATTTGATGGTTATACCAAGGTTATGCCACCAGCGAAGACTGACGATACTTTGCTTCCGGATGTGAAAAAAGGTGATAAATTAATACTAGATAAGCTCGATCCGAGTCAGCATTTCACCAAGCCGCCACCGCGCTATACCGAGGCAAGTTTGGTGAAAGAGCTTGAGAAAAAAGGCATCGGTCGTCCATCGACTTACGCCTCTATTATCTCGACCATTCAAGATCGCGGCTATGTAAAGCTTGAGAACAAGCGCCTGTTTGCTGAAAAAATGGGTGATATTGTCACCGACAGACTAACCGCAAGCTTTCCAGATTTGATGGATTATACCTTTACCGCCGCGCTAGAGGACAAGCTTGACCATGTGGCAGAAGGGGATACAGATTGGAAAGATGTCCTCGATAATTTCTATGGCGACTTCAAAAAAACGCTTGATCGCGCCAAAGAAAAAGATGGTATGCGCCCAAATGATCCAACTGACGTACCAGACGTGCATTGCGATCTTTGCGACCGTCCAATGCAATTACGTACTGGCTCAACGGGTGTATTCTTAGGGTGTACTGGCTATAATTTACCGCCAAAAGAGCGCTGTAAAGGCACTAAGAATTTAATGCCCGTCGAAGCTTTTGCCAATCTTGATGAGGCAGAAGGTGATGATGAAGCGGCAGAAGTTCGCGATTTGATGGAGAAAAAGCGTTGCCCGAAATGTAGCACGGCAATGAATGGTTATATCGTCGATGGCGGTCTGAAACTGCATGTGTGTGGTAACAATCCTGATTGTGATGGTTATGTCTTAGAAGAAGGCAAGTTCGAAGTGCCTGGCTCTGATTCTCCAACCATTGACTGTAATAAGTGCGATGGACAAATGGAGCTAAAGACGGGACGTTTTGGTCCTTACTTCGCTTGTCAGCAATGTGATAATACGCGTAAAGTGCTAAAAACAGGCGAAGCCGCACCGCCGCGCATGGATCCTATTCATCTGCCAGAGCTGAAATCAACCAAGCACGATGATTACTTTATCTTGCGTGAAGGGGCAGCTGGGATGTTCTTGGCGGCGTCTAAATTCCCGAAAGTACGCGAGACACGTGCACCAAAGCTGGCTGAGCTACGCGAAATCAAAGATAAAATGGAAGATAAATTCCAGTATCTGTTTGAAGGTCCAGATGAAGATCCAGATGGTAATCCAACCATTCTACGCTGGTCACGTAAGAAGAAAGAGCAATATATCGGCTCTGAGAAAAATGGCAAGGCCACACGTTGGGGTGTGTATTGGCGTAATGGCAAGTGGGTAGAGGAGTAAGTCTCCTTTACTTTTTATCTTGATGATTGATTGTTAATATATGAGATTCTGTATCACCCATATTGTTTTAAGCTATAAAACTTTAAACAAAAAAGACCTCTTAGAATCTAAGAGGTCTTTTTTGTGCTATTCATATTTGTGCTATTCATATTTGTGCTATTCATATTTGTGCTATTCATATTTGTGATATCAATAACAGCTAAGTTCAGATGCTATTAGTTCTTTTCGATGATACCGCAAGCAACGCGGTCGCCTGCATTACCAGCTGGTTGGCTAGTATAGTCATCAGCACCGCTATGCACGATAAAGGCTAGACGATTAACGCTATATTTACCTGCATCCGCGACAGAGATTTTCTTATTCACATAGTTAATAGTAGCCACGCCATCTGCATTGGCAGTCAGGTTAGGCAAGTCGCCAGCATGACCATTCATATCATCAGGATTAGAGTGAGGCTTATTGTCTGGATTAAAGTGACCACCTGCCGCTTTACCCATATTAGCACAGCTGCCTGTTTCGTGGATATGTAATGATACTGTTTTGCCCGGCTGCAAATTCATCAGCTTACCGTAAACTTGTACGCCGCCATCAACTGGACGTAAGAATACTTGACCCACTTCATTTTTATTACCAGCAACAGCATTAATAGTAGATTTTAAGGCGGGTTGGCTAAGTGGATTGCCAGTTTGCATTTGTCCTTCGACGGTTTGGCAACCCGTCATTACTAACGCTGAACCACATAATAGGGCACTTGCAAGCATTGTCTTATTCATTATTATCTCCAATTATTTTTAATATTTAGTTATTTTTGATAAAAAGCTAACTCTTGAAGGTTTATAGATAAATACCTTTTGATTTCTACAAACATTCGTTAATGTCGTTATCAGTATAGCTAAGGATTAGATATAGTTATTCATCAAATGCGCAACAATCGGTTAATAAATGTAAGTATCGTATGGGTTTTAAATTGTTTACGGTATTTTCTTTACTTCGTTTTGCCATACTAAAGTTTCGCCAGTCTCCATCGTTTGCAGTAAATTATAGCGAGACATATCAGTCTGATCGTCTGCTGTTGGCGATATTGATTGTGAAGGTTGCAAACTCAAACTAAGAGTGCTCTGGCTATTACTAATAAGCTTAGCAAGCTCTCCCTCAATTCTATTACCAGTAACACCGCAGCCCATGAGCGTTTGTGGTCCCGAGCCAATTAGCAATGTATAATCTTTCATCAAAATATAAGGACCACCGATACCATTGCAGCTAGAACTAAAAAATGCGTATTGACTATCGTCATACCCTCTAAATTTTAGCGACACTGGAAACTCTGGATGATAAAAATGACCAATAGACTCTCGAGATATTACCTGTCCTTTGTCATTAAAAGTATTACGAACGGCGCTAACCAGTCGCCAGTCATAGCGCTCTAACAATGCTTTATCAATAGGCAGTCCAGTCGGTTCTTTAAATGTCCTAGGCGTACCATCAAATGTTAACGTATTGCCATTTTCGATTTTAACGACCAAGTTTTTTGATGCAATCTGAGTATTAACGAGTTTGCTTTTTGCGACTGGTAATAGCTCAACATCTAACTTAATAATATTATTATCGTTAGGAAATAACTTTTTGATATTTGTGTTACTTACTTTATTTTCAGTAGCACTTTCGCAGGTCGAGGATCTTTCTCTAAGCTCGCTACCATACTCAAAAGGCGGTGCGGACATCCATACGAATTTGATAGCAAAATGTTGGCAGCCTTGAAACAAGCTTAACGAACTGGGCGCTACTTCTAAAGTAATCGGCGCGTCAGTGTTAATATTAATAGCGTTACTTTTTTTGTCTTTAACTTGTGTTAACTGCCAATGATAATTACTTGCCCATTGCAGCGTCGTAACTTCATTAGCTGTTTCATCAGCTACCACTACAATTTTTTCTTCCAGCTTTTCAGTTTTTATGATGGGCTGATATGATATTGGAGCAGAAGTGCTAGAGCCAGTCACCATTGAGTTAGAAGGTGGAGAATTATCTTTTGCAATATTAGACTGACAACCTATTAGCGCTGCTGGAAAAGAGATAGCGAGCAATAAGGATAGAGTTAAGCAGTTTAAAGTCATTTTCGTTACTACATAAACATTTATCTAAAATATAGCATAGGGTTTTAACCAGATTGTTTTTTATTTTTGCCAAAAAAAACCGCCCATCGTTATGATGAGCGGCTTTTTGATTTATAAGACTGGATTAATAACTACTCAGATTAATTATGCAGCGCTTTCCCTGCAGTTTTATCGACTGTGACTTTCGCAGGCTTAAGTGGAACTGGCATACTGACCAAGGCAACCTTCAATATCTCATCAATCGTTGCCACTGGCTGAATGGTCAGACCGGCTTTGACGTTATCGGGAATATCGGCCAAGTCACGCTCATTAGTCGCCGGAATCAAGACATGCTTGATTCCACCACGATGCGCAGCTAACAGCTTCTCTTTTAGACCACCGATGCGTAGGATTTTACCGCGTAAGGTAATCTCACCTGTCATCGCAATATCTGGACGAATGGCAATGCCAGTCAAGGCGGAGACTAGCGCCGTCGTTAGTGCACCACCAGCCGATGGGCCATCTTTCGGCGTGGCACCTTCAGGCATATGCACGTGGACATCCGTGGTTTTAAAGGTCTCATAATCGATACCTAAGCTATCACCGCGAGCACGTACCACGCTCATGGCAGCGCGAATCGACTCTTTCATCACGTCACCGAGCGAACCTGTAAAGCTTAGCTCGCCTTTACCTTTCATCGCCACCGCTTCGATAGTAAGTAGCTCACCACCGACTTGCGTCCAAGCAAGCCCCGTAATACGACCAATCTCAGGCTCTTCTTCAGCCAGACCATAATCGTACTGATGGACACCGAGATAATCATCGATATTTTTGTCATCGACCACAACCAGCTGACGTTCTGCTTTTTTCGGAGCGCGGGCGCCATGGCTTTCAACCGAACCGCGAACCACTTTACGGCAGATTTTATTAACTTCACGCTCAAGGTTACGGACACCAGCTTCACGCGTATAGCTACGCACGATGCTATGCAACGCCGCTTCAACAATCTCAATCTCGCCTTCTTTGAGACCATTGTTTTTAATCGCTTTTGGCACGAGATACTTCTGCGCGATATTGACCTTTTCCTCTTCGGTATAACCCGGCAGACGAATAACTTCCATTCGATCAAGCAGTGCCGCTGGAATATCCATACTGTTTGCCGTACAGATAAACATCACTTGCGATAAATCTAAGTCCATATCTAAATAATGGTCGTTAAACGTATCGTTCTGTGATGGATCTAACACTTCAAGCAACGCTGATGCTGGATCACCGCGGAAGTCTTGCGCCATTTTATCGATTTCATCTAACAAAAACAGCGGGTTTTTAACTTCAACTTTTGCCAGCGATTGAACAATTTTACCCGGCATCGCGCCGATATAAGTACGGCGATGACCACGAATCTCGGCTTCATCACGCACGCCGCCAAGCGCCATACGTACAAACTTACGACCCGTTGCACGGGCAATCGACTCGCCTAATGAGGTTTTACCAACACCCGGAGGACCAACTAAACAAAGAATCGGACCACGGAGTTTTTTCACTCGTGACTGTACGGCGAGGTATTCTAAGATGCGATCTTTCACATCTTGTAAACCGTAGTGATCTTCGTCCAATACCGTTTTGGCTTTTTCTAAATTGATCGAAACCTTGGTTGTGGCATTCCACGGTGTGTCCAAAATCCATTCAATATAGTTGCGCACCACTGACGACTCTGATGAGGCAGGTGGCATCATTTTGAGCTTTTTGAGCTCTTGATCCGCTTTTTTGCGTACATCTTCTGGCAAGTCAGCATCTTCTAGACGCTGCTCTAGCTCAGCCACATCATCTTCGCCATCGAACGCACCGTCATTCATATCTGACAGCTCATTTTTAATGGCTTTCATCTTCTCATTTAAGAAGTATTCGCGCTGATTGTCTTCCATTTGCTGACGGACAGCTTCTTGGATATCTTGCTCGATATTTTGTTCAGCACTCTGCTTAACCAAATATTCGGTTAAGGTATTGATATGGGTTTTAAGGTCATCATTTTCTAAGAATGATTGCTTAATATCTAAATCCATCGACACACGGGTCGAGATGAAATATACCAACTCAAGCAAGTCATCGATACGTTTTGCCACACGAGTCAGCTCACGAGCATTACGCAGACGCGCATCTGCGTAGCTTTCAAACAATGTGGTTAATGCTTGAATCGTATTTTTCTGCTGGCTCTCATCCATACTGACATCAAGGTCAGCACGCTCAAAGCTTGCCATCAATAATGTGTCGTGATTTTCTATAGTATCAACGCGCGCACGATATTGACCTTCGATCAATACTTTGATGCAGTTCTCATCACTGTCATGTGGCATGGTACTGACGATGCGGCAAACCGTACCGTATTGATACAAGTTATCTTGATCAATGTCTTCAGTCAGCGAGTCTTTTTGTGCCACGACCAAGACTTTGTTGCCGTACTCAGCCTGTGCCAATTCAACTGCCTTTACCGATGGCTCACGACCGACGAACAAGGCAATCTGCATGTGCGGATAAACGACAACATCGCGCAATGCCAGTAGTGGTAAATAGTTTTCTGTACCGTCACCTTTTATACTATCGTCTTTTGCGTCATCGTCTTCAATAGTGTTGTCCTTGTCTTCATTATCTTTATCATCACTATCTTTGCTATCACCATCTTCAACGCGATCAGCTGTTGCAGCTACATCACCTGTCGTATCGTCAGGCGCGCTGTCTCGCTCCTGATCATCAGCAACAGTAGATGAAACGTCGACATCGATGTCGATATTGTCTTGGGCAATTTTATGTTCACTCATATATTCTTCCTCGTTCACCAGACTTGTAAAGTCAAGTTCGTGGTTCATGTTTAGATAAATGGTGCTCACCGATAAAATTGCAAGGCTTGTAGGCAAAGTCACACGCTTATCTGCGCAAAATAGTTATATCTATCTAAAGACTGCGAGTCATATTGTTATTCATAATTTTAAATATTAGCTGAAATTCAATGTATACAGAGCATGGGTAAGAAGTCGTAGCTAACACCTATTGGGTTCTGTGCGTAGGATTTGTGTGCAAAATAAGGTAAACTGACGCGCGTCTTAAACGGTGGTTTTAGCGTCAAGCGGTTTAGAGGCGAGGGTGATATCCATCGCCCATGAGATATTAATAGGTCTTAATCAGGCTATAGCAGACAGAATAAGAGGCAATATATGACCATCAATGCGGTACTGCTGGCAGTCGTCATCATGCTAGGGCTGTCTTTGGCGCGTGTACACGTGGTACTCAGCTTATTAATCGGTGCGCTGGCAGGCGGACTCATCGCTGGTTTGGGTATGACCGATACTTTGAATGCCTTTCAAGAAGGTATCCGTAATGGCGCGCAAATTGCGCTGTCCTATGCGCTGCTTGGGGCTTTTGCGGTGGCGATTGCGCATTCAGGATTGCCACAGTCACTGGCAGGGGCGGTGATAAAACGCATTGATGCGGGCGGCACCAGTGGCATGATTAAATACATGCTGTTTGCAGGTTTAATCACCATGAGCTGCTTTAGCCAAAACTTAATTCCTATTCATATTGCCTTTATTCCATTGCTGGTACCGCCATTATTGCTCGCCTTTAATCGTATGCACATCGATAGACGTTTAATTGCTTGTCTACTGACTTTTGGTCTTGTGACCACTTACATGTTTATTCCGTATGGCTTTGGCGATATTTATCTCAATCAAATCATGCTGAAAAACGTCGGTGAAGCAGGCATTGATATCAGTAACATCTCAGTTACCAAAGCCATGGCAATTCCGGCTTTAGGTATGTTCGTAGGCTTGCTCGTCGCCGTATTTATCAGCTACCGTAAACCGCGCCAGTATCAGCAGCTAGCAATTGATAAAGCTGCGCATGATGACGTGTTAGAGGGTGATGCGTTAAGCAAAACCGCAGCTAGTGCGCAAACACAAAGTAAGATGAAAACGTTGGTGGCGCTTGCCGCGATTGTGACGGCATTTGTGGTGCAGATGTATACCGACTCACTTTTGCTTGGTTCAATGTTTGGCTTTGGCGTCTTTATGGCAACGGGCGTCGTTAAATGGAGTGAAGCCGATACGGTCTTTAATGACGGTATCAAATTGATGGCAATGATTGGCTTTATTATGATTACCGCGCAAGGTTTTGCCGAAGTTATGAAAGCGACTGAGCAGATTCAGCCATTAGTTGATGGTGCCGCGTCATTATTCGCAGGTAATAAAGCGATAGCTGCATTTATTATGCTGTTAATTGGTTTAATTGTGACCATGGGTATTGGTTCGTCATTCTCAACCATTCCTATTTTGGCCGCGATTTATGTGCCGCTATGTATCTCGTTAGGGTTTTCGCCATTGGCAACCGTGGCGATTATCGGTACGGCTGGCGCTTTGGGTGATGCGGGTTCTCCAGCGTCAGATTCGACCCTTGGACCCACTTCTGGTTTAAATATTGACGGTCAGCATGATCATATTAAAGACAGTGTGGTGCCGACATTCTTGCATTACAATATTCCGTTATTGGCATTTGGTTGGATTGCGGCGATGGTGTTGTAGGCTATCAAAGTTAAGTAGAGTTTAGTGTAGGCTGGGTTTTTAACCCAGCTTTAAAATATCAATTACCTTGTTATTAAACTGATTCTATACGAAAAAATCGCCTTAAAACACATAAACAGACCTGACAAAAGCAAAGCAATAAAAATAGTAAAGAGGACAAAAACGTCCAAAAAATCATCCCACCTAATGACGGCGGTGCATGCATCGCCATCATACCGGAACCAAATAAAAATAAAATGCTAGTCCCCAGCATAGTGAAAAACTTCCAGCGACTATCCATATATACATCCATAGTCACCAGTAAGCTTAAATGAAACAGCATTCCTATTATTAATATAACGACTAATTCTATAGGATAGGGATGCGGAAGAGGAATATTCTGAACGTGAAGTAAATAGGGGTCTGTGCTAAAACCTAAAGTGATAATAAGACCGACGAAAATGATCCACAAGATAGCAAAAACTACCTTTAGTGGTTTTGAGTGAAAGTAGCTCATTGTTGTCTTTGCAAATCCTCTATGGGTCTTTATTGTCATTTTCAAAATCTTTAATCTCACCATTCAGACTATTCAAAAACGCATCACTTTGCGCGAGCAACTCATTCAAGCGTTCTTCATTGACTAGCCGTGTCATCTCATCAGAGCTAAAAGGTTGCTCTTGACTGTAGTAACGCAACTCTCTAGCGTCCTCGTTACCTAACGTTTGCAAATACTCATCCACATGATCAGCGCTAGAGTTAGTATCCATCGCTTTCTTATCCTCTTTCATCAAAACCACCTTATGCCGCTTGGGGTAATTAAGCCATCTAGTGGCACATCCCACGGTTGCCGCTGTAATTGTTCGACTACTTGGAAGTCATAACACCAGCCGATCTTTAATGGTCTTTTAGCCCCTGATCGATAGCCTTTGCCTAACGTCGTATCATAAAAGCCGCCACCCATGCCCATACGATTGCCGTTGAGATCTACTGCCACGAGCGGACAGATAATAACATCCAATTCTCGCGCCCAAAGTAGACGGCGATGATGGTTTTGTTTCATGCCTAAGCTATGAATAAGAGTCAGTATGTTTAACAGCTTTGATTGATAAACGGGCACAAAGCGCAGGCGTTTATCATCATCTCCCAATGAACCAACCACAGGCAAATACGGAAAATAGCCTAAGCCTTGACACCAAGTTAGCAGTGGCTGAGTAGGTAGCTCACCAAAGCCATCGTAGTACAGTCCAATACGTGCGTTTTTTGGTAGCCGCTGCTGTAGCTTAGATAGGTGCAAACTTGCCATGCGCGCGTAATGTCTACGTTCGCCAGCCGTTAATTGCCGACGCTGACGGGTAAATTGCCGTCTCGGCGGATTGCTAACGGTAGATGTCTGAAACTCAGAATGTTTTAACTCAGGATGCATAGATAGACTATCCCATAATGTATTAAATTGATGATGGCTGTTGCTTGTAGAGAGCAGCAATGGCTATTTGTGAATATTCAACACGGTCTAGTCATGCTATCATAACGCCACTTTACAGCGTATTTTCCTTTATGTGCAGCGTGTGTTGCACTTTTTTCGAAGCAGCTATACAACAAACCATCAAAGAGGGTAGTTATGTCGACACAGAATCAGGCAACTCGTACCGAAAAAGATACCATGGGCAACGTGGAAGTCCCAGCTGACGCTTATTGGGGTGCGCAAACTCAGCGTAGCCGTGAGAACTTTAAAATCGGTGGCGAGACTTTGCCACGTCCAATGATTGAAGCAATGGCACTGGTCAAAAAAGCCGCTGCAATCACCAATGCAAGCCTAGAGCGTATCGACGCTGACAAGCGCGATTTAATCGTGCAAGCCGCTGATGAAATCATCAATGGTGGTCTAACGGATCAGTTCCCATTGGTTGTATGGCAGACAGGTTCTGGCACCCAGTCAAATATGAACATGAACGAAGTACTCGCCAACCGTGCCAACGAAATTGCTGGTTCTGAGCGCGGCAGCTACACGCCGATTCACCCAAATGACCATGTCAACCATGCACAGTCTACCAACGACAGCTTCCCAACAGCGATTCGCGTTGCCGCTGCTCGTGAAATCAATAGTTTATTGATTCCAGCTGTAAAAGCCCTACGCGATACGCTAGCTGCCAAAGCGAAAGAATTCGATAGCATTGTTAAAATTGGTCGTACGCATTTACAAGACGCGACGCCTTTGACTTTAGGTCAAGAATTTAGCGGCTATGTAAGTCAACTTGACCATTCATTGACTCGTATCGACAACGCGCTACAAGGTCTATATGAATTGCCACTAGGCGGTACTGCGGTTGGTACTGGTCTAAACGCGCATCCTGACTATGCAGTAAAATCAGCTGAGCAGCTGTCAACCTTGACTGGACTGCCATTTGTCACATCACCAAACAAATTTGAAGCATTAGCCGCTCGTGATGCTGAAGTATTCGCGTCAGGCGCACTAAAAACCCTAGCAGCCAGCTTAAACAAAATCGCTAACGACGTACGTTGGTTGGCATCAGGTCCTCGTTGTGGTCTAGGCGAGTTGACGATCCCTGAAAATGAGCCAGGCTCATCTATCATGCCGGGTAAAGTAAACCCGACCCAATCAGAAGCAATGACCATGGTTGTCGCTCAAGTGATGGGTAACGATGTCACTATCAGCATGGCTGGCGCGTCAGGTAACTTTGAGCTTAACGTTTATAAGCCAGTAATTGCCTTTAACTTGTTGCAATCTATCAAGTTGCTTAGCGATGCTTGCAACAGCTTCAACGAAAACTGTGCCGTTGGTATCGAGCCAGTAAAAGACAAAATTGATGACTTTTTGCATAACTCATTGATGCTAGTGACTGCATTGAACCGTCATGTCGGTTATGAAAATGCGGCGAAAATCGCTAAAACTGCTTATAAAGAAAACAAAACTTTGAAGCAAGTTGCGGTTGAGTTGGAATTGCTAACTGAAGCGCAGTTTGATGAGTGGGTTATTCCTGCTGATATGGTAAATCCTAAGTAAGCGTAGACCAAATAATGACCTGCTACAGTGTCAGACTCGCTTAATGTACGATAAGTACAATTTGCACTCGTCTTTCTGGTAGCAGCGTCATATTTGTTCCACTTAGAATTTATAAACAAAAAGACCTTGTCATCCTTTATAAACGGATGTTCAGGGTCTTTTTTTGTCTATTAATTGAAGTACCTACATCGAGCGAAACAATGTCTTACCCTCAAACAACAAGCCAACTAATATTTATAACGAGTGAAACTAAAACTTTGGTTAGAATAGGCACATAGGTAAGTGATGACGAAAAATAATTTTTAAATCATCATAGTAAATCAACACATGCACAATAAGAGCGAACAATTAGAACAACTAAAATAGCTCGCCGATAATGTCGATGTTTATATTTGCTTATCTATAATTATTCTAATCATTTAATTGAGGTAATATTATGAAAAAGTTAACGGCCGCTCTATCATCAGCTGGTATTTTGATGGCAATGTTGGGTTCTGGTTCTGCAATGGCTTACTCGGACCAAGTAATGGAGCCAAGCGAAAGCTATGATACTGCTGTTAAAATCAGACAAGTCAACTATACTTGCCAAAGCAACAAGAAAGTAAGCGTGACTTATGGCTTTAATAAAGAGTATTTACCGACCTTTGCAGAAGCCAATCTGAACGGCAAAAAAAGATTTTTACCGATTAACTTAGGTCGTTCTGACGATGTTGATACCGTGTTTGGTGATGAAGAAAATTTTAGTATTATGACTGGTGCGCTGCGTTTGAATAACTATCATAAATCATCCGCCAATATCCAAAACGCTAAGAGTGAAATCCTTTATAAAGGTTGTAATGTTGCTTCTACCAAAAAGCTTAAGGGCTAGTTTTTAGCAGGCTGACAGAATTAGATAAAAAAAGACCTTATCATGTAATGTGGCAAGGTCTTTTATATTTAAGGCTGGAGCTAATACCTGATAAGCGTTAAAAAAAGTGTCTTGTCTACTGTAAAAAACAGAATATATCTTATATTCATCTACAACGATGCAAGAGACAATTATAAATTTTATTTGGGCTATCTTGAAATTTCAGCTGTGAACTTGCAGTATACTCTTGATTGAGTTTTTATTGATAATCTTAAATATTATTAGAAAAGGAATTAAAAAATGGATATAGCTGATTGGCTTATGATATTTGCAGTTTTATTTGGGCCAATAATAGCTGTCCAGTTGACTAGATACCTAGATACCTAGATACCTAGATAGAATAAAGGAAATAAGAGAAAGAAAGTTGGATATATTTAAGACCTTGATGGCAACCAGAGCTTACAACGTTTCATGGGCGCATGTCGAGGCTCTTAATCGCATTGATTTAGAGTTTGACTATAATAATAAAAAAGAGAAAGCTGTAATTTCTGCTTGGAAAGAGTATCTTGATTTATTAAGCAATAGTTCTATTAACTCTGAACAGTGGAATATTAAGAGAGTGGATTTATTAGTTGAACTCCTGCATAAGATGGCAAAATTCCTCAACTATGATTTTGACAAAACTCATATCAAAAACTCTTTTTACGCACCAACGGTTCATAGTGCAACTGAAGAGGAGCAAATAGCTTTGCGTCGTGGATTACTAGAAGTTTTAGAAGGAAAGAAGCATATACCAATAGCTTTTCCTGACCTTAATAATTATAAAAAATAACTTTAAAGTATCTTAGGGTGCGTTCCCCACACCTATTCCAAAAACTATATATTTTATCGGTGCCCTAGGCGCACCCTATAATTAAAGTAGAGATAAAAAAAGACCTTATCACATAACGCTATAAGGTCTTTTTTTTATCTAAATCTAAGCTTAATTAAAACTTATAAAGCAAACCAAGCGTCGAGGTTGACTCAGTACGCGAGTCAACCATTGGGCTATCGTATTGTTCATTCGGCAAATAGCTTAAGCTTTGATTAGCAAACAATGCCCAACGTTCATTGAAATCATAGTTGGCACTAATGTTAACGTAAGGGTTCAAGCTCGAATTGGACTTATAAGCGGCGACGCCTGTTTCCGCTGACTCTTTTTTGCTGACGCCATAATAGTATTCATTATAGTCAGCATCGTTGTATTCGAAGCCAATGCTTGGATAGACTGTTAGCTTGTCTTTCGTAATTCTAGCAAGATAGGTCAAGCGGGCAGTATTGCCACCACTACGGTCTAAAACATCAGTCGCGATTTGAGCACGGAAACCACCGACGGGCGTGCGGCGCAAATAAGTTAGACCAGCAGCGACTGATGCTTCACGCTCATCAAGACCTTGTAATGCGCCTCTAGCATCATCAGGATCGAAATCGTTGCCAGCGAGCTGAGCATAAGCCGACAGCTGATTTTTGCCATCATTAATGATATAAGCACCCGCTTGAGCGCCGCGCACATAGAATCTATTGTTGTCATAAAATGCGCCCGGTAACACACGTACATCGAGGCTGTCTTCCATATCGTAGGCTGAGTTGACGGCTATGACGTTGACGCCCACGCTTAATACAGCGTCTTGGTCAGTAGGTAAATTGTTCTTAAAAAGTGCAGCATTGGACATACTGGCGACACTAAATAACGCGGTAGCCGTTAATGCGCTAAGTATGACGCGCGTAGAAATATGAGGTAGCGCTACAGGTTTAAACATAATAGAGTCTCGTGAATGGATGAAATAATTGGGGGCAATCGTGTATAGTCAAGGAGTCTTAGAATCGCTACAAGGCGACCGACCGCAGATAGTACACTGAGTACATCTAGGGCGGGTAACACCGTAGCGGTTTAAAAGTGCTCTGACTTATAGCAAGAAGCGAGTAAGAAAAACCTAACCAGTAAGCTGTTATCATGAACTATTTAGCAATGATAAATAACTATGAAGGTTTACTCAATGGTTTTTAATACTTGTAATATTTGATCATGAATATCTTGCCACCACCAAATAAAGACAATGCTAATCAGTAGCATCATTAGCCATGGTAGTAATTGCCAAATAAGGATAGATTTGGTCGCTGTTTCTTGTTCACTAAGGTGGCTGCGATTAGCATGAGTATTTAAGTGTGAGTTTACAGCAGAGTCGGGGTGGAAACTGCTGTTATTGTCAAAATCAACATTATTAAAGTGCTCGTTATTAGCAGAAGAATCAGTATCGCTGCTTGCTGGAAAATTGATGTAAGTCGTTCGATAACGGTCTTCATAAGCAGCTGGATTAGGCATATTCTGTAACGCTATTTTCATACGCTGACGGTAGGCGATTGCGAATGCCAGTGCAATCATTAAGCCAGTCACCGCGCCGCCAATATGCCCCGCATTGTCGATACCGGGTACGGCAAAACCATAAACAAGGTTAATGCCCATGATAAATATCAAGCTCTTAAGGTTGAGTACCATGCCATTGACCGATATTTTAAACAGCGCAGCTATTAATAATGCCGCGCCGATACCCATGATGCCACCTGACGCCCCAGCCGATAGACCCGGTTGACCAGTTCCTTCTACAATACTATGCCACGTGACATAGTTATTCAGTAAGTTGCCTCCGATCGCCGCCAGTAAAAACAATGCCAAAAACTTGGCTGAGCCAAACATCGGCTCGGCAATCTGCCCAAAGAAATACATGGCAAATCCATTGAACAATAAATGCATCAAGCCAATGTGTAAAAAGGCACTGCTGACCAAGCGCCACGGCTCATCGCCCATGGTAAATGGCAATGCATTGGCACCCCATTTTAAGAGCGCCTCAGTCGATGGATTATTGGCATCGACGCCTGTCAGTACTTGCATGATGAATAACCCAATAAAGCTGGCTAGTAATAGGGTGGTGACAGGGGCTGTTTTTAATAATTGTTGAATGGTCATAAAGGTGAGATATCATTAGAATGTTATAAATAGAGTATAAAGGGTCTGGTCAAATAATGTCATACATCTGTATGACATTATGATTTGATGAGTAGGGCATGTCTTCAATTCAATCAATTACTCTCTAAATAGGCTAAACATGGCTAAATTTTGTTAAACATCGTCAAATAGCTTATCAATATCTCGATATTAACTGTGCTATCTTCCTTGTTTGACGGCAATTTATCTCATTTTTATCACCATTTTTAAAATGAGGATGCGCCCTAGTACTCTTAATAGTGGATCGTTTTAACGACCGTTTTAACGACAAGTTTAACGATTAGCAACTTTGAGATTCTCATAAGTGCCCTTTACCAATATATCAGTGGTAACCTTATTGATATCAGTGTGACCACAGAACGCCATCGATAGATCGCATTCTTTATGGATGATTTCCAGTGCACGGCGCACGCCATCTTCGCCATAAGCGCCCAGACCGTAAAGAAAAGCGCGACCAATCATCGTGCCTTTTGCACCCAATGCGAGCGCTTTTAGCACATCCTGACCCGAGCGAATGCCGCTGTCTAACCACACCTCGATATCGCTATTTTCAGCATGCACCGCTTGTACGATATCAGATAGCGCCGAGATGGAGGAGAGGGCGCCATCTAATTGACGACCACCGTGGTTGGAGACGACCAGTGCATCGGCACCGCTACGAGCAGCCATAATGGCATCTTCAGGTTCCATGATACCTTTAATAATTAATTTGCCGCCCCACATATCTTTGATACGTGCCACGTCATCCCAGCTCAAGCGCGGATCAAATTGCTCTTCCGTCCAAGCGGTGAGAGAAGATAGGTCGTCCACTCCTTTTGCATGACCGACGATATTGCCAAAGCTATGACGTTTGGTGCCCAGCATATTCATACACCACTGAGGCTTGGTCATCAGGTTGACGATGTTGGCAAGTGTGGGTCTAGGCGGTGCAGACAAGCCGTTTTTGATGTCCTTATGGCGCTGTCCCAGCACTTGTAAATCCGCGGTAAGAATCAACGCCGAACAATTGGCATCTTTCGCCCGCTGAATCAAATTGGCCACATAGTCATGATCGCGCATCACATATAGTTGAAACCAAAAGGGCTTGCTGGTATGGGTGGCGATATCTTCGATAGAGCAGATACTCATGGTCGATAGCGAAAACGGTATGCCGAATTTTTCTGCTGCCCGCGCGGCATGAATCTCGCCATCCGCCCACATCATACCGGTAAAGCCAGTGGGCGCGATGGCGACGGGCATTTTTACTTCTTCATCAATCATCTGGGTTGCTAAACTGCGATTGTCCATATCTACCAATACTCGCTGGCGTAACTTGATACGGTCAAAGTCGGTTTCATTGCTACGATAAGTCGTCTCAGTCCATGAGCCTGAATCGACATAATCATAAAACATACGCGGTACTTTACGTTCGGCAACGCGGCGCAGGTCTTCAATTTCAGTAATTTTGCTCAAATTTTTCATTATGTTCTCACTACATCGTTTTTTATTGTCGGCTTGCTATGATTGCATGAAAAGTTGCTGTAAATCCATGACTGAAAATGGATAGTTTAATCGTGTTGATGGTGTCAAAATCACCGGAATAGTAGTGGCAAATTCCATCATCAATGGTTCATCGAAATGAGCGATATCGACCTGTTGATAGGCAATCGGCTGTACGGCTTGAAATTGAGTCAGCACTTGCTTCGCGATGTCGCACAAATGACAGCCAGACGTTCCAAGTAGCCACCATTTATCATTATTTTCAGCATGACCAAGATCGGGGTTTGCAGCAACCATACGTTCCCGTAAGGCTTTTATATTATTATCATCGTACATATTTATTCTCTTGTCTTAATACTTGTCACAAAGTTTCGGTTTTTAGGACTTCGATTGCCAGTATAAATACGGCCTAATCTTTTTTACGTAGACTCTATGGCATGATAAAGAAGTGGGGTAAATAATGACAGCGATTGTGAGATTAGGTAAGATGACCTGCTGTTTTTAATTACTGGCTCTTCAGCTCATCTTATCTTATTACCTTTTCAATCACTTGGATATCGCGCATGGCAAGTTTTGGCAAATTTTTCAAACGATTATTGATGGCAATCATGCTATTGGTCGTCGCATTTCATGTATTAGTCGCTGGGCTACTATTAATTTGGAAAACGCAGCCGATTAATAACAGCATGTTTATGCTGACTCATCGTTTGACGGGCGGTACTGTCACCCAGACTTGGGCTGAATACGATGCCATCGCAAAATCTGCCAAACAAGCCGCGATAGTGAGTGAGGATTCGACATTTAGTCAGCACAATGGTTTTGATTTTAAAGGCATTGAGGCGGCACGTAAGAAAAATGAAGAGACGGGTAAGATGTCCGCTGGTGGCTCGACGATTACCCAGCAGCTAGCAAAAAACTTATTTTTGACCTCGCATCGCTCGTATGTTCGTAAAATTGAGGAAGCGATTATCACTGTCATGATTGAGACATTATGGGACAAGCAGCGTATCTTGACTGCTTATCTCAATGTGGCAGAGTTTGGCAATGGTATTTATGGTATCGAAGCAGCAGCTCAGCACTACTTTGATAAATCTGCGGCCAAGCTGAACCGTGATGAATCAGCCTTACTTATCGCTATGTTGACCAATCCAAAATACTACGAAGACAATCAGGGTGATAGACGTTTACGCAATAAACAACGTATTATCAAAAAGCGCATGAGCAATGCGGTGTTACCACAATCGGCTTAATGGATTGTACCTATGACCATTTAATAAATAGCGCTGTGTTTTTGAATGATAGTTTCAAGTGATGGTTTTAAGCGATAGTTTTGAATGGCAGTTTCGAGTAGTAATGGATGAAGAAAGAACCCTGATTAATTTCTTAGTGGAAAAGCGATTATAAAAGACAATTGGTATTGAAGATGATGGCGTATCGATAACGCAAAGGAGTAGTGACGTGATGGATGTGAATAATAAGCAGGACACTGATAGCAATAATACAGTGATAGCAGTTGATAATAAAAGCCATACAGAGAGTCGCAATGACAATTTAACTGAGGTTGCGTGGCAGCGTTCAGAAGACGGCAGCTATTCACCCAGCAGTTATATCAATCGCGACTTGTCTTTATTACAGTTTCATTTACGTGTCTTAGCGCAGGCGGCAAGTCCTCGTCATCCGCTACTTGAGCGCTTGTTTTTCTTAATTATTTTCTCATCGAATATCGATGAGTTTTTTGAGATTCGTGTCGCAGGTATTATGCAAAAGCTCAATATGGGTGATGTCTCGACCAGTGTTCATGGCATGCGTCCCAGTGAAGTGCTGAATGAGATATCCACCGTAATGCACGATGCCATCGCTGAGCAGTATCGTATTCTCAATGAAGATATCTTACCAGCACTGGCGCTTGAGGATATTCGTTATCTAAAACGCGATGAGCTAAATGCTGAGCAGTCGGCATGGATGAAGCGCTACTTCACTGAGCAAGTATCGCCAGTGTTGACACCGATTAGCATCGATCCGGCGCATCCGTTTCCGCGTTTGGTCAATAAGAGCTTAAACTTTATCGCCACTTTAGAAGGTAAAGATGCCTTTGGTCGTGATATCAATCTAGCGATTGTGCCCGCACCGCGCAGTTTGCCACGCGTGATTCGCCTGCCTGATGAGCTGACAGGTGGCAAAGAACATCACGTCATGCTCTCAGCTATTATTCATGAGCATATCGGTGAGCTGTTCCCTGGTATGAGTGTGACGGGCTGCCATCAGTTTAGACTGACGCGCAATGCCGATTTAGATTTGGCTGATGATGTTGAAGATATTGCTAAGGCTCTGGAGGGCGAGCTAGAAAACCGCCGCTTCGGTGATAAAGTGCGGCTAGAAGTCACAACCGATTGTCCAACGCCTATCAGCGATTATTTGCTCAATGAGTTTGAGCTGCATGACAATCAGCTGTACCGCGTCAATGGTCCTGTCAACTTAACGCGCTTATTGTTTGATTTCAATATTCCAGCGCTGCGCTATCAGCCCTTTACCCATGTGGTGCCAAAAGAGTTCCGCCGTGAGATGGATAAGCTGGACAAAGCAACCAGTATGTTTGCCGCCATGCGTAAAAGCGATGTGCTGGTGCACCATCCTTTTCATGCGTTTTCACCGATTATCAATCTGCTTTGGCAAGCGGCGAGCGATCCAAAAGTGTTAGCGATTAAGCAGACATTGTACCGCTCAGGCACCAATTCAGAAATCGTTAAAGCATTGGCTGCTGCTGCTCGTAATGGCAAAGAAGTTACTGCCGTCATCGAGCTGCGTGCGCGTTTCGATGAAGCCTCTAATATCGCCGTCGCCAATTATTTGCAAGAAGCGGGTGCGGTCGTCGTGTACGGGATTGTCGGCTATAAAACCCACGCCAAGCTGATGCTCATTGTGCGCCGTGAGGATGATCGAATCCGCCGCTATGTGCACTTAGGGACGGGTAACTATCATGCCGCCAATGCCAAAGTTTATACCGATTATGGTTTATTTAGCGCAGATTCTGATATCTCAGAGGATGTACATAATATATTTCAAGAGCTGACGGGAATGGGCAAGCCTGCCAATCTCAAAAAGCTGCTGCATGCGCCTTTTACCTTGCATGATAAATTGATAAGTTTTATCGATGATGAAATTGCTCATGCAAAAGCCGGCAAGCGCGCTCATATTATCGTTAAGGTTAACGCTTTAACTGAACGTCGATTGATTAGCAAGTTATACGATGCCTCGCAAGCGGGCGTCAAAATTGAGCTCATTTTACGCTCCATGTGTTGTTTGCGTCCGCAAGTAAAAGGTCTATCGGAAAACATTACTGTACGCTCTGTTATCGGGCGTTTTTTAGAGCATACGCGTGTTTATTATTTCTATAATAATGGCGACGAGCGCTTATATTGTGGTAGTGCAGACTGGATGGATCGTAATTTATTTCATCGCGTCGAAGTGGCGTTTCCAATCGAAGACAAAAAACTGTTTAAACAAGTATATCAAGACGGTTTACTTAACTATCTGAAAGACAATACCCAAGCGTGGATACTTAGCGGTGATGGTGTTTGGCAGCAGCTGCAACCAGCCGCAGGGGAAACGCCGCATACTGCTCAAGAGTATTTATTAAAAGTGATTAATGGCGTTGATGTATCAAGCTAGCTTAATATTTCAACGACTTCCTCAAAGCGGTAAACACGTCTTTACAATCAATAAATATCAAGCAAAAAACCAAGTATAGAGTACTTTCTATGCTTGGTTTTTTTTGGATAAACGATTTGTCTAAGTTACAAACTGTCTTGTAACCTCACATTTATTCACATATTGATACGGCAGCACACTGGTGCAGTCCGTTATCTCATCCTTATAATCAAGGTCAGCCCTCACGCTATTATTAAACGGATTTGATGGTTTAATAAATAATTAGCACTCTAGTAATTCATGCAAAATTGCTCGTATTACTATCATTGATCGTATTACGAAAAAGAGTAGGGACTGACTAAATCAACGAATTATAAAAATAGGAAACACCTTATGAGCAATACCGATAACGACACATCAGATATCAAAAAAGCTGCTGAGCAAGCAGACAGTCAGCAAATTGCGCGAAATCTCAAAGACAAGAAAGAGGTCTATGCACCTGAAACATTAAGTAAAGATGAGCAAACCTCTTTTATTGAAGATGATTTGCGTACGGATAAATGATAAATAAGCTGTGACATAAATATTTGGATTAACTTATTTTATCTATTAATGACATATTGATGCGAGGGATCTGCAATGCCAAATAATACTCATCCAAATCATGAAGAAGCGGTACCAGTTCGTGATCCAGCCGCTTTACACCCAGACAATGCACAAGACAGTTATGAAGGTCGTAAGCACGAACCTAATATCGATGGTCCACAACAAGAGTCGCAAGAAACCGACGAGATATATGTTGACCCTCGTAAAGAAGAGAATTTACCCGCTGGTGGCAAGAACGTCGCAGATTTGAATGCCTATGACCTAAGCCAAGAAGGCAATGAATAGTATGAATTGCTGGCTAGGTTGAGTTGGGTATTAAATAAGGCTCACCATTTGCTAAACCGCCATCAAAACTCTAAGCACGCTAAGCAATTACCAGAACACGAATAACAATAATAAGGATATAGCCATGCAAACCAACGATCCAGCACTTACCAAGACACGCATCAGTGAAAATGATGACTTAATCGATAGTCATGATTCTGCTAATAGCTTCTCTAGTAGTCCTACTTCTAATGAGCATAGTGATACTGGCATTGAAAAGAGCATCACTGAAAATAAAGGAACGGATACTTTCAAAGAAGGCGTCGTTAACTCAGAGCATGTCAATGATAATGACAACCCTGCACGTCAGCCTGATCGCCGAGACCAAGAAGGTAACGCCTTTGATGATGGTGTGAATGAGCATACGATGGTTAGCGAGACATCCAAAAGCGAAGGTATTAACAACATGAATCGTTATGCAAATATCGATAACGCCCAAACACGGGTGTTAAATCCTGACGAAAAGGATTAATAGCTTTTTATGAAAAATTGATTAAATACAGATTTTTTATCTCTATAGAATGACTATTATGATAATAAGGAGTAATGATGAATACGCCAGATGACAAGGCTGTCAATCAAGAAGACCGTCAGTTAAGAGATGCGAACGATAACCATGGCATCGTACCTGATGATGCGCTACAAAAAGTCAATCCAGCAGCGGCAGAAAGAGCAACCGATGATCACGATCCTCATCATGTTGCGAAGGATAGTAAACAGTACGACAGCTCATTAATGAAAGATGATAAATAACCATTCATTTTGCTATAACGAAGTTCAAATAAAAGGCTAATAAGTGAAGTAGCAGACCAGAGAATGAAGCTTGGTTAGTTACTTCACTTATTATCTGTATAATTTTTATTGTATAAGAGAGTATCTAATCGAAAATGATACCTAATATGATGTATTTAAGCAGGTGTACCGCTATGAAAGCGTAGCTCATGATCTGGGCTAGAAATCAGTTCTGCTTCTACTTCTTTAAAAAATGCGACACGCTCATCAATATCATCCTCAGACAGTGATTGAGCTAAGGCTAAATAATCCTCAAAGTGACGACTCTCTGACTTAAGTAAGTAGCGATAATACTTTGCCAAACGTTCGTCGTCGATGACTTCAGCAAGGGCGGCAAAACGTTCACAAGAGCGTGCTTCGATAAATGCGCCAATTATCAATACATCAACCATCGCTGCTGGCTCATAAGTACGTTTGTGTTTTAACATGCCTTTGGCATAACGTCCAGCACTCAGATATTTCCACGCCTGACCACGGTCATTCATAATACCTAAGACCTGCTCATAATGAAGCATTTCTTCACGTATCAATTGCGCCAATTTACGCTGCAAATCATAAGAAAACTCATAGCGGAATATGAGATTCATGGCAGTGCCAGCGGCTTTTTTTTCGCAATTGGCATGATCTTGAATGATCAGCGGTACATTCGCAATCGCCGCATCAACCCAAGCTTGTGTTGTGCGCGCACCCAAAAAATTATAAACAGCAGATAGGTCAACCTTGATCGGGGTGCGTAGCTTTGCGATATCGACATCGTCCTCTTCTATGTCGTCTTTTACTATACGAGGTTCTTCTATATTGCTGTCGTTCATAACTTTGTCGTTACTGTTCTTGGTTCTTATATCTTCTTTATTCATAGTTTTTGCCATAATCGAACGTTTAAAAAATCTTTTACTAATATTAAATAGATAACAGTTAAGCATAAATCCGTGAGGTAATGATTACTGACAGTTTGTCTATGCGATATCAAGTATTGATGGATAAGCACTAATAAAACCTCTTAGCGCCTGTCTCATATAGATTATCATTATAATACAACCTCAGTATTTATCTAGTGAATGATGTTTTCTTGTTTATTTCTTTATTTGATAGTAGGATGATATTTTGCTTAAGCGCTATTTTGTCTTACTATTGATGTGTCGCCATATTGTGTTGTCGCAGTGATGATGCTTGCCAATGTTATGCAGTTGAAACCGTTTACAGTAGGTGCAAGGCAACCGAGCTCAAATTGTACACTGAGTACACTAAGCAAGGTTGATACCATCATCGGTTATAAATGCTTTGACCATGCTAATGACTAAAGCGGCAAAAATATAGGTTAATAGCATAGCATAGATAGTTAATTCGCTAATCACCACAAGCTTGTAAGATATATCAGTAGGTTTGCTTAGTATTTCATCTAAATTTGGAATAGATGCCTAAGACCGACAATGTGTAATCATTGCGGTAGCAACTTCGTATTTACACCCCTCACGAACAGATAAGGATAACAACATGAGCCAGTCTTCTAACGCCAATCGTATTCAAAAAGGCATTCTTGCCATCGACCAGCAATTGTATGACTTTATTGAAAACGAAGTGCTGCCGAAAGTCGGTGTTGATTCAGACAGTTATTGGTCAGGTTTTGAAAAGGTCATTAAAGAGTTTACGCCGCGCAATAAAGCATTGCTTGCAACTCGTGACAAGATTCAAGCCCAGATTGACCAGTGGCACCTGCAACATCCTGCCAAAGACGGCAACATTGATTATCCTGCTTACAAAGCATTCTTACAAGAGATTGGCTATCTGTTGCCAGAAGGCGATGATTTTAAAGTTAGCACAGAAAATGTCGATGACGAGATTGCTCATATTGCAGGCCCACAGCTGGTCGTACCAGTACGTAATGCGCGCTACGCATTGAACGCGACCAACGCTCGTTGGGGTAGCTTGTATGATGCTTTATATGGTACTGACGTTATCAGTGACAAAAATGGTCAAGAAGCAACAGGTGGTTACAACCCAACTCGCGGTGCTGCTGTCGTTGCTTATGCCAAACAATTCCTAGATGAAAACTTTGCCTTGGTGTCAGGTTCATATAACGATGCGACCGGCTTTAAAGTGGTCGATGGTAAGCTTGAAATTGTCCAAGGTGATAGCAGTACTGAGCTAAAAGATGCCGAAAAATTCGTTGGTTTCGTCGGTGATGCAGAAAGCCCAACGGGTATTTTATTAAAAAACAACGGTTTGCATGCAGAGATTCAAATAGATGCCAATCATCCAGTCGGTAAAGACGACCCTGCACATATCAAAGATGTGCTGCTAGAGTCAGCTATTACGGCAATTCAAGACTGTGAAGACTCAATCGCTGCCGTCGATGCAGAAGAAAAAGTGGAAGTGTATCGCAATTGGCTTGGTCTCATGAATGGTGACTTGCTAGAAACCTTTGAAAAAGGTGGCAAAACCCGCACACGTCAGCAAAACCCAGATCGTGAATACACCACCCCAGACGGTGGTAAGCTTATCCTGCCAGGTCGTTCGTTATTACTGATTCGTAACGTCGGTCACCTCATGCAAAACCCTGCAATATTGGTTGACTTGGGTGATGGTCAAGAACAAATATTTGAAGGCTTGATGGATGGCTTGATTACACCACTATTGACGCTCAATGACCTTAAAGGTAAGAATGCGCTATCGAATTCACGTAAAGGTTCAATGTATATCGTTAAGCCAAAAATGCATGGTCCTGAAGAAGTCAAAATGGCCAACGATTTATTCAATGCAGTAGAAGACTTATTAGGCTTAGAGCGCAATACCATCAAAATCGGTATCATGGATGAAGAGCGTCGTATGACGGTCAACTTGAAAGAAGCCATTCGCCAAGCGAAAGAACGCGTCATTTTCATCAACACAGGTTTCTTAGATCGTACTGGTGATGAGATGCATACCAGCATGAATGCAGGCCCATTTGTACCTAAGGGTGAGATGAAGTCACAAGCATGGCAGCCAGCCTACGAGCAGTGGAACGTTGATATCGGTTTAGAGACTGGTTTACAAGGTGTTGCTCAGATTGGTAAAGGCATGTGGGCGAAGCCTGATGAGATGAAAGAGATGATGGACACCAAAGCTGCACATCCTAAGTCTGGAGCCAGTACCGCATGGGTACCGTCACCAACAGGGGCAACCTTGCACAGCATGCACTATCATCAAGTGAGTGTTGCTGACGTTCAAGACAGCCTAAAATCACGTGAGCGTGCCAGCTTAGACGACATTTTGACCATTCCATTAGCAAAAAATACCAATTGGACAGATGAAGAGAAACAGCAAGAGCTAGACAATAATGCTCAGGGCATCTTAGGATATGTTGTGCGTTGGGTAAACCAAGGCGTTGGTTGTTCTAAAGTACTGGATATCAATGATGTGGGTCTAATGGAAGATCGTGCAACTTTACGTATCTCAAGTCAACATATTGCCAACTGGTTGCATCACGATGTCGTGAGCGAGCAGCAAGTGATGGATACGATGAAGCGTATGGCAAAAGTGGTTGATGAGCAAAATGCAGGCGATAGCGACTATCAGACGATGGCAGATAACTTTGACAACTCTTATGCATTCAAAGCGGCTTGTGACTTAGTGTTTAAAGGTCGTGAGCAGCCGAGTGGTTATACTGAGCCATTATTGCATCAGGCACGTCTTGATCTAAAAGCAGGCTGCTAATATTGCGCAGGTTAATATTAGAATATGGCATACTTGACATTCTATTATGATACTGTCATGACTGAATGAGGCTTGTTATTGGCTTTTATACTTAATAAGAAGTCTGTGATAGCCATTGACTAAGGTTATATTCTGGAAACAAGAGCAGTGAAAATACCTTTTTTACTGTTCTTTTAGCAATTTTCCGATCTCAATTGTGACTGTCAGTATGTCATAAACCACATTTATTATTTTTTATTAGCCGTACTTGTTAATGAACAAGTACGGCTTTATTTTTGTTAATGAAAGGGTATTCATTACGCTAGTTTCAAGTTCTTGGTAATTATATTAATCAATAGTATCTTTATCTATTTGAGCAGATAGGGATTTTTTTACAATGACCCACATTCTATAGTGGATATGGCATTCAACAAATACTGGGTTTAAAAAGCGAAAAAAAATGTTGCAAATTATGTCAAAGTTGTTATGCTTGTATTCGAAGTATGAGTTTGGTAACGGATGTTACGCAACGGAGCGATAAAGACCTAAGATTACATGGCAGTTACTTTTTAATCCCAGTTATGTAAGTCATGGTTTTTTTCATCTTACTGTAATAGAACTTCGCCACACTTGTTTCTGACTAATCTCGGTAGCCAGTTACACATTATATCTTTGAGGATTTGTGACGATACCATTATGAGCACCAGCTAATAATAGCTAGCTTATTACTAAAATTGTAAAGTGGAGATACCCCATGAAAAAACTACTTTTAGCTACAGCAGTTGCTGCCCTATCTGTATCTGCAGCCAATGCAGCGCCGACTGTCTATGGTAAAGCATTCTTAGCTCTTGACTACGTCAATGCCGAATTTGATTCAAACCTGCCAGGTAATGATCTTGACGAAGACACAGTAGAAATCAACTCTCATTCTTCACGTTTAGGCTTCAAAGGTTCTGAAGCTATGACTGCTAACACTGATGTTATCTATCAGTTAGAGTATGGCACAAGCATCGATGGTGATAATGCTACTTTCTCTAACCGTGATACTTACCTTGGTCTTAACAACAAGCAATTTGGTGAGTTCCGTGTTGGTAAAAACCAATCTAGCCTAGACAGAGTTAACAATGTTGTTGTTAACGAAGGCTATTGGGATAACATGGGCAACAACTCAATGGAAAACGAAACCGTTGAAGCGTTGAATATGGCTGACAGTGGTCGTATCAATAGTTCAGTGATCTGGACTGCACCAAAATACAACAACCTACCATTAGAATTGTCTGCTATGTACAGCTCTGATGATCAAAACGGTAATGATGATGCTGGCTTTGGCGTTGCGATGATGTTTGACCAAGGTACTGGTTTCACTGCTGGTGTGGCTTATGACAAAGACCAAAACATCGATGGTGATATCATCCGTGGTACTGCTACTGTAGATTTAGGTAAGTACATCGCTGCTCCTGTGAAACTTGGTGCACTATATCAAGTTGCAGATTATGACTTTACTGGTTCTGAAAAAGAGAAAGGTTTAGTTGTTAGTGCTCAAATGGCACTAGCTAACTTTGCTCGTCCAGCTTCTATTTACACTCAATACAATAAGACTGATAATTTGGGCGGCTTTGATAATGCTGAATCAGATCAAATCGTTGTTGGTGGCAAATACTTCTTTAAAGATAACATCATCATGCATGCCTATGCTGGTATGAATAAAGCTGACAATATCGGTCTTGCTTATGTAGACATCGATGGTGAAATGGCAGTCGCTGGTGGCGATGCTGAAGTATTCGTAGTTGGTAGTGGCCTAGAATACAAATTCTAATCTAAGCATTAGAATCTGATTATAAAAACTCATCCTTCGGGGTGAGTTTTTTTGTTATGTCCTATTTGAGTGGGTAGTGCGTTATAATAGCTAAGTACTAAAAATTGAATGTTTCAAAGAGTTTATGCTTTTGCCCTATATTTTTTGACATATTTTTAGTAAAATCCTTCTTTACCAATTACCGACAGAGTACTATGACCAAGTTTATATTTGTGACCGGTGGGGTAGTGTCCTCACTAGGAAAAGGTATCACCGCAGCCTCTCTTGCAGCGGTCTTAGAAGCCCGTGGCGTGACCGTTACGATGACCAAGATGGATCCGTACATCAACGTCGATCCAGGTACGATGAGCCCATTCCAGCATGGCGAAGTATTCGTCACCGAAGATGGTGCAGAGACTGATTTAGATTTGGGTTACTATGAGCGCTTCTTACGCCATTCAAAAATGAGTAAGAGCAATAACTTTACTAGTGGTCGTATCTATCAAAACGTGCTAAATAAAGAGCGCCGTGGTGAATATCTTGGTGGTACAGTACAAGTTATTCCACATATCACTGATGAAATTAAGAGTAAAATCTTAGCCAGTGGTGAAGGTTATGATATCGCTATTATTGAGATTGGCGGTACCGTTGGTGACATCGAATCGTTACCATTTATGGAAGCCGTCCGCCAAATGCAAGTAGAGCTTGGTCGCAATAGAGCTATGCTGATGCATTTGACGCTAGTTCCTTACATTGCTAGTGCAGGCGAAACCAAAACCAAGCCAACGCAGCATTCAGTAAAAGAGCTGCGTTCTATCGGTTTGCAGCCTGACATATTGATTTGCCGCTCTGATCACCATATTTCGCAAGACAACCGTCGCAAAATAGCGCTGTTTACCAACGTGGAAGAGCGTGCGGTTATTATGTGTGAAGATGCGCAAAGTATTTATCAAATACCACGCACGCTTCATGAGCAGGATCTTGATGATTTGATCTGTGAGCGTTTTAACTTAGATGTACCAGAAGCAGATTTGAGTGATTGGGACAAAGTGGTTGAAGCGCAGCTTAATCCTGAAATGAGCCTTACGGTAGCGATGGTTGGTAAATACGTCGAGTTACCTGATGCTTATAAGTCGATCAACGAAGCATTACTGCATGCTGGTATCACTCATAAAGCCGATGTCAAAATTGACTATGTTGATGCTGAGCGTCTAGAAGACGATGACAGCCTATTGGCGCAGCTACACAATGCCGATGCCATCCTAGTACCGGGTGGTTTTGGTGAGCGTGGTACCAATGGTAAGATAAAAGCCATCACTTATGCTCGTGAAAATAACGTGCCATATTTAGGTATTTGCCTTGGTATGCAGTTAGCAGTGATTGAATACGCGCGTAATGTACTCAAAATCGATGCCAATTCTTCTGAGTTTGATCGCAAAACGGCAGAGCCTATCATTGGTCTCATCACTGAGTGGTTAGATGAGCGCGGCGAATTACAGATTCGTAGCGATGACTCTGACCTTGGCGGCACCATGCGTCTAGGCGCGCAGCAAGCCGAATTGGTTGCTGGTAGCAAGCTTAGCCAAATTTATGGCGCTAAAAATATCACTGAACGTCATCGCCATCGTTATGAGATGAACAATCGCTATATCGAACCATTAGAGCAAGCAGGCATGACCATATCTGGTTATTCTGCCAAGCAGCATCTAGTAGAATCGGTCGAGATTGCTGATCATCCTTGGTTTGTCGCCGTACAGTTCCATCCTGAATTTACCAGCTCGCCACGCGGTGGTCATCCACTGTTCAACAGCTTTGTAAAAGCAGCTAAGAACTATAACGAAAACAAATAAGCGTTAATGCATCAAAACTTACATGTATAAAAAAGACTGATCTTCGGATTGGTCTTTTTTTGCGTTTAATTTTATGACTGTGGCTATGAATGAGATTGTTTTTAAGCAATAAACATGACAATTTTTCTAATGGTTGGCCAGCAATTACGCTTAACCCCTTTTTTTACTGAGTCTATCGGTTACAATATGGGATAGAAATATTAATAACAATAAAGAGGGTAACGACTTCATGGAACATTTATCAACGGCGCAATCACATATCAAACTTACTACGCCAAATGGCAATACTCTTAATATCGGTAACGACCAACCATTTGTGTTATTTGGTGGTATGAATGTTTTAGAATCAAAGGAATTGGCCTTCGAGATTGCAGAGCAATATGTCGAAATATGTCAGCGTTTGGGCATTGGCTATGTCTTCAAAGCCAGTTTTGATAAAGCCAACCGTTCAAGCCTGCACTCATATCGAGGCCCTGGATTAGAGCAGGGTCTTGATTGGCTGGGGCAAATCAAAGAAAAATTCCAAGTTCCTATTATCACGGATGTACATGAGCCGTATCAAGCGGCACCCGTTGCTGAAGTGGCAGATATCATTCAACTACCTGCATTCTTATCACGTCAGACAGATTTGGTACATGCGATGGCGAAGACAGATGCGATTATTAACATCAAAAAAGCACAGTTTTTAGCGCCGCATGAGATGCGTCATATCGTTAACAAATGCCTTGAAGGGGGTAACGATAAGTTGATCCTTTGTGAGCGCGGCAGTGCCTTTGGTTACAATAATTTGGTCGTTGATATGCTTGGTTTTGATACCATGAAGCAGATGGATATCCCCGTATTTTTTGATGTGACACATAGCTTACAGCAGCCAGGCGGCCGTAGCGATAGTGCGGGCGGACGCCGTGAACAAATTACAACCTTGGCACGAGCAGGGATGGCGACAGGACTGGCAGGGTTGTTTCTAGAAGCGCATCCAAGCCCAGAGACTGCAAAATGCGATGGTCCGTGTGCGCTACGTATGAGCCAGTTAGAGCCGTTTTTGCGTCAGTTGAAGCAAATTGATGACTTGGTCAAAGGCTTTGAGGTGTTAGATACCCATTAATGTATTTACAGACAATAAGAGGCTGAGATTATGGTGATGCAAACAGCAACAGTCAGTATCGAAAATATCGATGATGATGAAGGGTTAAAGAGTGTGATGACAGCGCTGAAAAATATCACAGGAGTGACGGCCATCGAGCTTGATCCTGATAATAATGTTGCCACCATACGTTATGAAGATACAGACACCAGTATCCATGCGTTTACGGCGGCAATCAGTACGGTCGATTATGTGACCCAGCCGTTTCCTCTTGATGCACCGCAAAACCCACGTCATGATGATTAGACGTTATTCTAAAATAAGCGCTATTGTCTGTCACTTAGGCATAAATTCACGGTTCTATTATTTACAGTTCCATTATTTACGGTTCTATTAATAAAGTGATAATCAAAGAGCCTTGTTGTTAACCGTGATAGGGCTTAAGCTGGTTAAGTGCTATTTTTATAACGTCTTAAAAGATAGCCGTCTTAAAAAGACAATTATAAAAGCAATTCTTTAATAAAAGTATTTACCTATAAAAACTCAGTTACAAAAATAAGGAGCCTCTCATGGCAAACCAAACACGTATTATTAAAATTGATGGCATGACTTGCGGTGGCTGTGTGGCCAGTGTTCATAACGCCACTGCCGATATCGATGGCTTAGACGATATCAGTATTGAGCTGGCAGATAATCAAGCGACGGTTACTTTTGATGATAGCAAAACCAGTGTAGAGACAATTGCTGCTGCTATCGACGATGCAGGCTTTGATGCCACTGTTGCTAATGCTTAACCTGCTTCATTTGTATTAAAAAACCGGCTATCAAGGCTGGTTTTTTAATGGTTAAAAATTATTGATAGTAGCGTACTCATTATTCAGTGTGACCATACCAATATTAAATTTAAAAGTGTGCTATTTGTTTGACTTAGATATTCCATCCATTGAGTTGCTATCCTAGCTCAGACGACTTTATAACGCCATAACGCATAAACGCCATACCGAGTTTTATTTATGAATGATACTACCCAAACCGACAATCATGACGCCTACGATGTAAAAACTGATATTCAATCCAATACGCCGCTCGCGCCGCAGCGTGCACATTTGCAGCTAGCAATTGAGGGGATGACGTGTCAAGCCTGCGCCTCACGAATTGAGAAGGTGCTCAACAAAAAGCCGTCGGTATACGAGGTGAGTGTAAACTTCGCTGGCGAGACCGCTAATGTTGATTATGATCCGACCCAGACAACGCCTGAACAAGTGACAGAATGGGTAAATAAAACAGGCTTCGTTGCCAATTTGCAGGCGGCCGATAGTTTGTTTGCAAAAACAGACGAAGATACCGCGACTCAGTACCCATGGCGCTTGATTGGGTTATGGGTTTGTTTGGTGCCATTTTTAGTTGGTATGGCAGGCATGCTCGTTGGTCAGGGTATGGCGTGGATGCCGCCGATTTGGATTCAGTTTATATTAGCGACCATTGTACAGTTTGGATTTGCCTTGCCATTTTACAAAAGCGCTTGGGCGTCTATCAAAGGTGGTCTTGCCAATATGGACGTGCTAGTCGTCATTGGTACCGTGACTATTTGGGCGTATTCCACTTATCTGTGGCTGACCCATGGCGATGGCACTTTAAACGGTTTGCTGCAAAGTGGTCATGCTGGTGGTCACGGTGCGGATGGCATTCCTGCGGTGTATTTTGAAGCAGGCGTCATGGTCATTGCTTTTGTACGTACGGGTAAGTATCTAGAAGAGCGCACTAAGAAACACAGCCTCAATAGTATCGATTTATTATTGTCTTTAACGCCCGATGAAGTCGAACAGCAGCAGCCTAATGGTGATTTTCATAATGTTGCTCTTAAAGACGTGCAAGTTGGTGATATTTTGCGTGCCAAGCAAGGCAGCCGAGTTGCAACCGATGGGGTAGTTATCGATGGTGCTGGATGGTGTGTGGAGAGTCATTTAACGGGTGAGTCGGTACCGCTTAAAAAAGAAGTGGGAGATAAATTGTTGGCAGGGGCGTTGGTTGAAAATGGCAGCTTGTTATACCGCGTCAGTGCTAAAGGTAGTGATACAAAGCTTGGTGATATGGTACAGGCCCTCAGCGATGCCCAAGGCTCAAAAGCCAATTTAGCCCGTCTTGCCGATAGAGTGACGGCGGTATTCGTACCAGTCGTCGTTGTCATTGCGCTTATCACCTTTGGAGTGACGTGGTGGCTGACTGGGATGATTGATACTGCCTTGATGCATGCCGTCTCGGTGTTGGTCATTGCATGTCCTTGTGCCCTAGGTTTGGCAACGCCAGCCGCTATCATGGCTGGTATGGGCGTTGCTGCTCGTCATGGTGTCTGGTTCAAAGACGCACAAAGCCTTGAAGCGGCAGGCAACATCGATACAGTAGTGCTCGATAAAACAGGTACTTTGACCATTGGTAAGCCGACTATCGTAGACCATGTGATGGTGGATAAATCGATCGCAGTCGATGATGTGTTACAAATTGCCGCAAGCGTTGAAGCACATGCCAGTCATCCGCTAGCAACAGCATTGGTTAACGCGGCTACTGAGCGAAACTTGCCGTTGATGAATGTGACTGATATTAGTGTCATTAAAGGCGCTGGCATACAAGCCAATATTGACGGTTTGGGTGTGGTAAAAGTCGGTACCGCAGAGTTTGCTAATTTAACACTGCCTAAGCTGATGCCAAAGGTATGGCAAATTGCCAGTACCGTTGCCGTTAGTATTAATGAGGAAGCTTTGGGTGCTTTTGCATTAGCTGACGACTTAAAAGTAGATACTCCGAAGGCTATTACTGCGCTACAAGACGCAGGTATCAATGTCATTTTGATGAGTGGTGATAAGCAGTCCGTCGTCGATCATGTAGCAGGGCAGCTGGGTATTGAACAGGCTTATGGTAAAATGAGCCCACGCGATAAGGCCAGTCAAATTGCCTTGTTGCAAACGGCTGGTCATAAAGTTGCAATGGCAGGTGATGGTGTCAACGATGCGCCAGCGATGGCAACTGCCGATGCAAGCTTTGCCATGTTTGAAGGCACAGATGTCGCCCAGCATAGTGCGTCTGCACGCTTGATGGGTGAGTCACTGATGCATATTGATGCCGCGCAAAAAATCGCTAATGCAACAGTGCGCAACATCAAGCAAAATCTGTTTTTTGCTTTTATTTATAACTGTCTGGGTATTCCGCTGGCTGCTTTTGGTTTCTTAAACCCTATGATTGCCGCCGCTGCGATGGCGCTTAGCTCTATTTCAGTATTAATGAATGCCTTACGTTTGACCCAATTTAAAACAAAGGTTGAGCTGGATAACACAGTATCTGGCTCCCACGCTAAAACAGAACGTCTAACAAAAGCATAAGAGTGATATGGCTTTTAATATTATAGGTGCTGAGACAAATCCATAATTGGTAATTTGTTTATCTAAGTGTGATTTTATCAGCGCCAGTCGGGGCAAGATAAGGGAAGTTTAGCAAAATTTATGCTATGATGCCAAGCACTATAGCTGACGATTAAAGTATTAAAACCACCTTTAATCCTGCTCAAAACTTGCTGACTATATAGATAAGCAAAGCTGGTTTGAGCATAGCACTATACGATATTTTGCTTTATCTTTTTTGTATTCTAGTTGCCGTTATTTATCCCACAAACTTGGCATGACCAAAGGAATTAACAGACATTATGTACGCTGAAGAAACCACCAACGTCACCGCAATTAAAGACATTCGCGCCCGTGAGATTTTAGACTCGCGTGGTAACCCAACCATCGAAGCTGATGTAATCTTAGCTGATGGCACTATCGGCCGTGCTGCTGCGCCAAGTGGTGCATCAACTGGTTCACGCGAAGCGCTTGAGCTACGTGATGGTGACCAAAGTCGCTATATGGGTAAAGGCGTCAAGAAAGCCGTTGCTAACGTCAATAGCCAAATTCGCAGCGCGTTGATGGATAAAGACGTCACCGAACAGCAAGGCATTGATGATGCAATGATTGCGCTAGATGGCACAGAAAACAAAGACAGCCTTGGTGCTAATGCCATGCTAGCGGTGTCTCTTGCCACTGCAAAAGCCGCTGCCAAGTCACAAAATCTGCCATTACATCAATATATTGCAAACTTGCGCAATCAGACGTCGCTGACGATGCCTGTACCGATGATGAACATCTTGAACGGTGGTGAGCATGCGGATAACACGGTTGATATCCAAGAGTTCATGATTGAGCCTGTTGGTTTCACTAGTTTTTCAGAAGCATTGCGTGCTGGTACAGAAATTTTCCACAGCTTAAAGTCTGTTTTGAAATCACAAGGCTTAAACACAGCCGTTGGTGATGAAGGTGGTTTTGCGCCAAACTTACGTAGCAATGAAGAAGCCATCACCGTTATTATGCAAGCGATTGAGCAAGTCGGCTATAAAGCGGGCGAAGACATTCATTTGGCGTTAGACTGTGCGGCTAGTGAGTTTTATAAAGATGGTCAATATATCTTGGCAGGCGAGGGCAACAAAGCCTTTGATAGCCAAGGATTCTCAGACTATCTAGTCGGCTTGGCGCGTCAATATCCTATTATCTCTATCGAAGACGGGCTTGACGAGTCTGATTGGGATGGTTGGAAATATTTGACTGAGCAGATTGGTGATAAAGTTCAGTTGGTTGGTGATGATTTATTTGTGACCAATCCTGCTATCTTGCAAGAGGGTATTGATAAGCATATTGCCAATGCAATTTTGATTAAGTTTAATCAAATCGGTACTTTATCAGAAACGCTAGATGCAATCTATCTAGCGAAGAAAAATGGCTATGCAACCATTATCTCACATCGTTCAGGTGAAACTGAAGACAGCACCATTGCAGATTTAGCAGTTGGTACTGCTGCTGGTCAGATTAAAACTGGCTCACTATGCCGTTCAGACCGTGTGGCAAAATACAATCAGCTGCTACGTATCGAGCAACAAGTACGTGCAAGCTATCGTGGTCGTGAAGAGTTCATCGGTCTACGTGGTTAACAAGCCAGATTTCTTGCTACAGCTAGGCGATATGTCATCATTAATATGGTGATATATCGCTTAGCAAGCTTAGCTGGTTTTTTATTTTTATTATTGTCTCTATGTTGTTTGGCGTTATTATCTTATGAAATACTTTAGCCAATTTATGCTACTTGCTCTAGCCGTTGCCGTCCTTTTGGGATTGCAATATCAGTATTGGCTGGGCGAAAATGGTCGCTTTGAGCATAATAAATTGCTGACTCAAATCGAAGAACAACAACGCTTAAACGAAAACCAAGTGGCAGCAAATAACTTATTGCGTACTGATGTGCATGACTTAAAAACTGGTCTTGAGGCAGTAGAAGAGCACGCTCGTTTAGACTTGGGCTTGATTAAGCCGAACGAGACCTTTGTACAAGTATCTACGGCGCCCACGACGCATAGCCGTTATTAATTGCTCTTAACTGTCTAAAATTATGATCTTCTATTGTCTATAATAGAAATCTTATTCACCTAAAATTCGTTACTTCTCTTATTCTTCATTTCTCCCTAGCAATACTGTCATGGGTTCTAACCATGAATACTACTTTATGAACATTGCCTTATGAACATCATACCTAATGTACATGCCATGATCGTTGCTGCGGGTCGCGGTAGTCGTTTTGGTGCCTCTATTGCCAAGCAATATACGATGTTGCAAGGGCAGACCTTGCTACAGCATAGTGTGGCACGGCTTGCTAGTAGTGCTTATATTGATAGATGTTTATTAGTCGTCGCAGCAGATGACAGTACGGCACAGACATTGGATTTTGCGCTACCTATACATTATGCCATGGGCGGCGCTGAGCGCTGGCAGTCCGTACAGGCAGGGGTAAAGGCGATTATTGAGGCGGGAGCCGACGACTCAGATTTGGTTGTTATTCATGATGCTGCGCGTCCTGCGGTTCCCAGTCATGATATTGAAGAGGTTATCGAAGCGGCGTTGCTAGAGCCCTATGGTGCTATCTTAGCGACACCAGTGGCTGACACTTTAAAGGAATCCTATCCCCAGTCTACCGCTCAATCTGAGCTTGTAGGTGAGACGTCTGTAGCTAACTTGACAGTGAGTAGCAGCCCACATTCTTACGCTAAATGTACTATCGATCGCCGTCATATGTGGCAAGCACAAACGCCGCAAGTGTTTCGCTTAGGTCAGCTGCAAAAAGTATTAACTTATGTCGCTGAACACGAGCTCACCATTACTGATGAAGCCAGTGCATTTGAATGTTTAGACCTACCCATTCGCCTCGTGACTGGCAGTCGCCAGAATATTAAGCTCACCTATCCTGATGATGCTATCTTGCTCGCAGCGATTATGAATGCCCAGTTCTGAGCAGACTAAAATAATTAAACACTCGCAATAGCCATCAGTCTGTATCAATCATCATTAATGAGCCGGTGGTCTTATCGCTCATTAGTGACGGTTTTCATCATCACTTTCCCCTTCCATATTACCTATTTATCCTATCGCTGCCCATAAACCCAACAATAATTCTCAATATAAATAATTGCGAATTATTGTTGGGTTTTTTCAATTAATGATATAAGATAAACATATATTGATTTGATGACTAAACTAGCCTATGATGTAACCAACTTAATACAATTAATATAAACATTTATAAAATCAATAATATACCAAGCCTATTTGATATTTTCAAAGATCTTGTTTCTATGTTTTTTCTAAATTTAGTATGGTTGTCTTAGCTACATTTACCTAAAAATAGGGAGAAGCTGATTGTCAACAATCAACGATTCGACAAATCCAGTGACGACAAATCTCTGCCAGCTTATATATATAAGCCAAATTACTTCGACTGGTCTTTCAAGTCCCAGCACGCTTAACGACATCTCAGAGGTCGCGATTGAGCGTAACCAAGCCGATAATGTTACGGGTATTCTTTGCTATGGCAATGGCTACTTTTTTCAATGTGCAGAAGGGTCAGAACAAGATTTAACCAATCTAAAGAATCGCTTATTATTAGACGATCGACATAAAGAATTAAAAATCTTAGATTTTTCAGAAATTACTGAACGCCGTTTTTCGAACTGGTCTCTACGCTCCATTACACTTGAACGTTGGATGACCAAAGAGCCTGAGCTGAAAAAACTCATGCCATTTAAACCCTATGATTGGGGCTCTAACGCATGGCGCGAATTTTTAGATATCTTACAAGGGTATTATGAGGAACAAGCAAGAACTGGCAATATTGACACGCCACCTATCAAGTACAGCACGTTAGGGGTGACGTTAAGTAAGGTTGTTGGTCAGCATCAAGCATTCTTCTTGATTCAAACAGTACTCGGTATCATGATTGTGATGACATTGTTGTGGCTAATGCTATCAGATAAGATTTGGTAGCTTTTGTAAAAATAGACTGTTTGATTTAAAAATCCAGTATTCAATGCTGGATTTTTTTGCTTAAATTTATGATGAAGAGTTCAATAAATAAACAAAATATCAAGCTAGGTATAGAAACCATAGATAGCGACACTTAGTAAATATATCTTAATATCTTGAGCGAACTTAATACCGAATCTTATCTATAAAATTAATTATGCTTCATTTATCAAGTAAATCGGCGATGACGAACTGAGTGCTAAGGTATCAAGAGCCTCATGATATAAAAAACAGGCATAAAAAAAGCCCAATCACAATAGTATGTGATTGGGCTTTTTGGTGGTACGCTTATTAGTCTTATCAGATGCTTTGCAGCAAACTTGCTAATAAGTGACGCCAAATAGTGGCGTCCCCAGGGGGATTCGAACCCCCGTTACCGCCGTGAAAGGGCGGTGTCCTAGGCCTCTAGACGATGGGGACTAGTAACACAACACCTCAGCTGCTTTCACCTTTATGCTGAAGTGGTGCGTATTTTAATAGCGTCTGCGCTTGCTGTCAAGCCTTTTTCTTCTTCTTTTTAAAATTAAGTATCTTTTTTTGATCGCACGGCGAGGATGTAAGTCATTACGCTTCAAATGATAACGAATCCATAGAGAAGTACAAGCACTAATAGTCAATGCGAGCAGCATATAACCGAGGATGGTTCCCCATAACTTAAGCTGTGGATCCATAATAGAGTCCCTCCTATTACGCCTCGATAGCATGAATCGTACTGGCTATCGCGACAATGTGGGCAACTTAAACCATCTATAGGATATAACGAGACGTTCTAATGTGAGTAGTTACAGCAACTTGTCTGGTTTTTGAATTGTTTTACACAATATGATATTCAACGGTTAGACAAGTTGCTGATTTATTGTGATATCAATCATATCCCTATTGATTGTAAAACCAAGATGTTAAAGTCATCAAGTATTACAAATAGCATTATTATGGGTAGTTGGCAATATAGGATATGTGATAAATGGATTATTTGTGACTACTCTCAGTCGAATCCTCTTTATTTTCTTCAGTATGCATCGCATTAGCCAGCATAGGGTAATGGTTTAGGATATGACAAAACAGCTCAGCGGTCTTTTGTGTATCGTATAGGGCAGAATGTGCATCATTGCCATCAAAATCAAGCCCTGCTGCCTTACAAGCCCGTGCTAGTACTGTCTGACCAAATGCCAGCGCAGATAAAGTCACTGTGTCAAAAACTGAAAAGTTATGAAACGGGTTGTGACTTTTGTTATTGGTACGCAGCACTGCCGCATTCAAAAACGCTAAGTCAAAATGGGCGTTGTGCCCGATTAAGACGCACTGGCGGCAGTCTTCAGTACGGCGTACTTCTTTTAACCCCTTAAAGATACGGCGTAGTGCTGTTTTTTCATCTTCGGCAATGGCTTTACGCATCGGATTGTTGGGATCAATGCCAGTGAAGGCAAGGGCACTTGGCTCAAGATTCGCGCCTTCAAAGGGTTCGATATGAGCATTGAATGCTTCCCCAGGATAAAACACGCCTTGCTCATTCAGTAGTACAGGAATGCAGGCAATCTCTAGTAAAGCATCGGTTTGCGCATTAAAGCCGGCAGTTTCCACATCAACGACGACAGGCAGAAACTTACGAAATCGGTCTTTTAGACGCATGGGTGCTAGCTCGTCTGCTGCGGCATCTTCTGTGTGACTATTTGATGGGCGCTTAATGCTATTATCTATAGGGTTTGATGGGTTTTCGTTAGGTAAGGCGGCATCGTTTGGAGTGGTCATATCTGGTTAAATCGCTTTTATCAGTCGTATTGTTATATTGAATTAAGACATTAAATGAAAAATAAATAACCTATGATACAAATCACACCGCTGGTTAGCAGATGTCATTCTTATCATAGGGTTAAACTTCTCAAATTAAAATAGAATACAGATGGTTTTGCTTAGTGCGTTTTATGCTTTGATAGACCAAGGCAGTGTCTCGCCTGCCATAAGCGGGGTCAATGATGAGCCATCAAAGTAAGGATAGGCTGCTGGCACTTGCATAGGCGTATTGACAAGCGTAATCGTGCTTTCATTGACTGGCAGTCCATAGAACTGAGCCCCAAAACGACTGGCAAAGCCTTCTAACTTGTCTATTTTTCCCACGCTATCGAAAGCGGTGGCATACAATGGCAAGGCAGTTGCGGCGCTATAGCAGCCAGCACAGCCACAAGCGGCTTCTTTTTTATCCGTCGCATGCGGAGCTGAGTCTGTGCCTAAGAAAAACTTAGGATTGCCACTGGTTGCCACATCTAATAATACTCTTTGATGGCTTTCACGCTTCAAAATAGGCAAGCAATAAAAATGTGGCTTGATACCGCCAACCAATAGATGATTGCGGTTAAACATTAAATGCTGCGGGGTAATAGTGGCGGCAATGTGATTGCCTTGTGCTAAGACAAAATCAGCGGCATCGCTAGTGGTGATATGCTCGACGACAATCTTTAATGTAGGGAATTTGACAATGATTTGCGCCAACACTTCGTCTAAAAAGCGCTTCTCACGGTCAAAGATATCCACATGATCTTGCGTCACTTCGCCATGTATCAATAGTGGTAGGTTGTACTTTTCTAATGCTTCAAAAACATCGACACAGGCGTTAATATTGGTGACACCATCAGCCGAATTGGTAGTCGCGCCAGCAGGATAAAGCTTGACCGCTTGGACGATACCTGATTGTGCTGCCATCTCGATATCTTGGGCAGTGGTTTTGTCAGTGAGATATAAAGTCATACGTGGATCGAATGCAGTTTTGCGCTCAGCACTTAGCTCACTGGCTACTAAGTGCGCCATGATACGGTCGCGATAGGCGCGCGCATCGTCAGTGTTTTTAACAGGAGGCACTAAGTTTGGCATACATATGACACGGTTAAAGCTGTTTGCTGCGTGCGATACAGTAGTGCTCAATGCTTTGCCATCACGCAAATGGATATGCCAATCGTCTGGCTGAAGGATGGTCAATTCTCTAATCGAATCAGTCATAATGTCGTCGCGCTCTATATCGTCATATACGGAAATAAAAGGAAGGGATACTGTACCGCTATCATAACAGATTTGCCTACTTGACTAAATATGCGGCTAAATATCTGTACATAATACATGGGTTGTTTTTTAATTTGCGGCAGTTAACTGTCACCTACATGTGAATAATTGAAATCTATCGACCCAAAATTTAAATCAAAAGCTTATGCCATGGGGCAGTTGCACTTTTGCCTATAGTAAATATGATGTACACTGAGCAAGTAATTTATCTTTTGATTGAATCTTAGCGCTTTTCTTAACACTAAATGCTCACAATAGGAGTTCTTCATGGCTCAACTTGATCCAAAAAATATTAATAAAATCGTCTTGGCCTATTCAGGTGGTCTTGATACCTCCATCATCGCTAAATGGCTGCAAGAAACCTATGATGCAGAAGTGATTACCTTTACTGCTGATATCGGTCAAGGCGAAGAAGTTGAGCCAGCACGCGCCAAAGCCGAAGCCATGGGCATCAAACATATCCATATCGAAGACTTACGTGAAGAGTTCGCCCGTGATTATGTATTCCCGATGTTCCGAGCCAACGCCATCTATGAAGGCGAGTATCTGCTAGGGACTTCTATCGCGCGTCCGTTAATCGCCAAGCGCTTGGTTGAGATTGCTAAAGAACACAATGCCGATGCGATCAGTCATGGCGCTACTGGTAAAGGGAATGACCAAGTCCGTTTTGAGCTTGGCGCCGTTGCTTTATCGCCTGATGTGGTCACTATTGCCCCTTGGCGTGAGTGGGACTTGTCTAGCCGTGAGAGCTTGATGGAATATGCCAAAGAGCATAACATTGCGATTGATTATGCGGGCAATAAGAAAAAATCTCCGTACTCAATGGACGCCAACTTACTACACATCTCTTATGAAGGCGGTATTTTAGAAGACCCATACGCCGAAGCAGAAGATGATATGTGGCGCTGGTCAGTCAGCCCAGAAGAAGCGCCTGACGAAGCACAATATCTAGAACTAGAATACAAAAAAGGCGACATCGTTGCCATCGATGGTGAAGCACTTAAGCCGTACGAAGTCATGATTAAGCTAAATGAGATTGGTGGTCAGCATGGTATCGGACGCCTAGATATCGTAGAAAACCGTTATGTTGGCATGAAATCACGCGGTTGCTATGAGACGCCAGCGGGTACCATTATGCTAAAAGCGCATCGCGGTATTGAGTCATTGACACTCGATCGTGAAGCGGCGCATTTAAAAGATGAGCTGATGCCACGCTACGCCAAAACGATTTATAACGGTTATTGGTTCAGTCCTGAGCGTATGATGCTACAAGCATTGATTGACAAGTCACAAGAATATGTCAATGGCACAGTACGTGTGAAGTTATACAAAGGTGCTGTGAGCGTCGTCGGTCGTAAGTCAGATGATTCGTTGTTTGACGAAAAAATCGCGACTTTTGAAGATGATGCGGGCGCTTACGATCAAAAAGACGCAGAAGGTTTTATCCGTCTAAATGGTCTACGTTTGGCGATTGAAGCCAGCCGTGGTCGTGATTTATCGAAGTAAGCCGGTCTTAATAGATTGTGCTAGATAAAGCATGAATAAGATACATAAATAAAAAAAGGCGCTATATGAATAGCGCCTTTTTTTTGTGGATTTTTTGAAGGTTTGTTCGATGATTTTTTGCTAGCCAAAAATTTCTGTATTCAGAGCTTTTATTTATTATTGAGCCGCTTTTGTTTCTTTGTCATCAGGCTCATCATCGTCAACCATGACAATAGCCACATCCTGCTGTTGACGCTCTTCGATAATATCTTGTTCTATAACCTCTTCTGTCGCCAGTAACACACCGTCAGATTTTTGGCTTTGATACTTGAGCGCTGCAAGCCCGCCAAGCACTCCGATGACAGCAATAATAATCAGGATAACTGGATTTTTCCAGAGGGGTATGGATGCCTCGTATTCAATGGGCTTTTCGCTGGTGGTGGTCGGCGTATTATCGTTATTACCACCAATTAAACCTAAGCTTACCAAAGGCGGTTTGGGTGCGCTGGCAGGTTCGGAGGTAATACGTAGGCGATTACGACTGAGATAGATATCTGAGATTTTGGCGAGCTGTAATAGCCAGCGTTGGTGTGGCAATGCAATGGCTTGCATTTCTGTAAAGACTAGCATGTCGTTATGGCGACCTTGCTGCAAGTTATCAGGTGAGCGTCCAATGGCTTTTAAATAATTGCCAGTTGCTAACTGCATATCTTGCACAGGCTGTTGATTTTCAGGTCTGAATGTCGTCAATTCATGCCAGTAAGGATTGAACGCTGGTGGGGTGTCAGCGAGCTGCTCTGTACTTAATAAGGCACGTTCTGTATTAGGATTGTTTTCGGATTCGGCTGCTGCCTTTGTTTTTACTGTCGAGTCTAAATTGACCTCTGATGCTGCGACTAGACTGTTATCTTCATTTACCTCATTCAATTTAACAGAGACAGACGTTGGCTCATTGATGGCAAAGCGAGCAGCTGATAAAAACTGTGGCTGTAAAGCGAACCACTTATCCATCTCGTCATTATCAAGTTGGCTATAGTCGGCTAAAATAGCCAGTTCACGTAAGACAATCACGCATAAGGACGTGAGGAGTATCTGTACTTGCTGCGTTGTTGCGTTAATCTGCTGAGCAATATAGTCACTCGCTTTAATCACGCGAGCATTATCATAAAATATCGCATCCGCCGCTTCATGGCGATGATATAACGTCGCATTGATGGTCGAAAAATTCATCGAATTATATTGGCGTAGCTCTTTAACAGCGCCGCGACTAAATAGCTTTTTGCTCACAGCTTGTCCGTCATTGTGCTGCTGGTAAGCAAGCAAGGCACTGATAATGGCCTGCAAACTGGCATCCATTGCCAATCGAGCTTGTGGTAATGAAAGCTTGGCGGCATCTGCCAATAAAGATACCATTGGCTTGGTATCTTGATAGAGAAAATCATACATCGACACACGTGTCGGTGAAATAGTCGTCATAATCTGCTAGCATCAAAAAGTGTGCCCCTATATTACGGTGCCAAAAGCCTTGATACAATCCCTTAATAATAGAAAAAATCAATCCACTTACTTATCACGCGGTCAATAATGATATCTATTGGGTAAATGACCGTTGGAAACATTCTATGACAAATAACGAAAGCTATAACGAGAAAAATAATGAAAGTTCTGATGTGCAGTTGGTGGTTAATATTGCTAAGCAAACATTAACGCTCTACCAGCATAATAGAGAATTGGCTCAATATACGGTGTCTACTGCTAAAAATGGCATTGGCAGTCAGCAAGATAGCGGCTGCACACCTCTTGGCAAACACTTTATCGCCAAAAAGATTGGCGCAAATGAACCCATGAATGCCGTGTTCATCGGACGCGTTCCTACAGGCGAGATATATGGTGCTGAGCTTGGTGAACGACACCCTGAGCGTGATTGGATATTAAGCCGTATTCTTTGGCTAAGTGGTGTGGAAGAGGGCTTTAATAAAGGCAGTAACAGTCAAGGTGGCTGTGATACTTATCAGCGTTATATTTATATTCATGGTACGCCTGACAGTGAGCCGATGGGCGCGCCACTCTCGCACGGCTGTATACGTATGCGTAATAAGGATATTATTGAATTGTTCGACCAAATTGCAGAGGGCATATCGGTGACGATTGTTGCTCATTAACCATTTTTAGCCAATTTAGGTACTTTCGTTCAGGCTCATGATATGCCCTAAGTAAAACAGAATAATGTTATAGAGTGATTAATAAAATAAACTTTATAGAGTCTAGATATTATTTAGCATATTGATATAATAGCTTGCTTATGAATGATCGACTTGTCATGCCAATCATGGCTCGTTTGAGCTATATTTTATGATAACTATAAGGATAATATCGATGTCTAAAGAAAGCCTAGTCACTTTACAACAAGCCTTTGATGAACGCCGGTCAATATATGCTTTGGGCAATGAGCTGCCAGTAGAGCCACAAGCAATTGTGAATATGGCAGAGCGTGTTTTATTGCATACCCCTTCTGCTTTTAATTCACAATCTTCGCGTTTGGTCGTACTGTTTGATGCCGAGCACCAGAAATTATGGGATATCGCTGAAGAAAAACTGCGTGCAGCCGTCGGCGATGGCGACTTTTCTGGCACTAAGCAAAAGCTAGATGGCTTCCGTGCGGCAGCGGGTACAGTGCTGTTTTATGAAGATAAAAACGTGACTGAGTCACTGCAAGAGCAGTTTGCGTTATATGCAGATAGATTTCCAGTTTGGGCTCAGCAAACCTCAGCCATGCATCAGTATGCGATGTGGACTGAGCTACGTACTTTAAATGTTGGTGCCAACCTACAGCACTACAATCCGCTTGTGGATGAAGACGCCGCTAAGGCTTATGCTATCCCAGATAGTTGGGAATTGGTGGCACAAATGCCATTTGGCAACATTGTTGCGCCTGCTGGCGAGAAAACGTATCAGCCAGTTAGTGAGCGTATGAAAGTGTTAGGTTTATAAAATACTTGAGCTTATAAAATACTTAGGCTTATAAACGCGCTAGATGTAGAAAACGGATAGTGATTTTTGAAATATGCTTAACTCAGTTGAAGTATTACGTTTTTCAAATGGCTGAGTTGAAGCATCCAATCAAAAAAAAGCACCTCAAAGAAAGCGCTTAAAAAAAGACAGCCCATATAAAGTGAGTTGTCTTTTTTATTTTAAGCTTGGTTCATGCTGCTATAATCGATTCAATTTAAAAGTAGTACAAGGCAACCGAGCGTAGATGTATATTATAGTCAATCCTATATAAATCAGATACGGTGTCAGGCTCGCTTAGTCTACTATTTGTAGTACTTTCGCTTGCCTTCCTTGTATCCAAATTATATTGAACCGACTATAAATACTTCAAGCGAGGCTAACGCTGTAATGCTTTTATAGTGGAATGACTATAAGAGCATTTTTACCGAAATACTGAGCTGTCTGCCACTTTAGCCAAGCGTTTTTCTGTGCGCTTAAGGTCTCTCACTAGCATGGCTGCAAACCAGCCAGCGCCATACAACGCAATGCTATCTGTCTTCGACTTTAATTGATAGCGCTGTTGGTACATTTTATGATTATGATATTTATTCAAAGTCTTTTGCGCTTTTGCTAAGTATTTTAGCCAGCGTTTACTTTCCTTCTTGGCTTTTTTCTTTTTTGACTTTTTCTTATCTAATAATGGCGTGGCAAGCTCACTGATATAAAGTAAGGTGGTTAACTGCTCATGTAGCTCGTGCTCTGCATTATTATCGTCTAGATCAATATTTTCTATATCGTCACTTTTTGAATCTACGTTTTCTAAGTCACTATCGTCTAAGTCAACACTTTGTAAATCGTCATCTTTTAAATCATTGCTTTCTATATTAATGTTATCTGAGCCAACGTCTTTTTTACTCTGTAGCCTTTGCAATGCTTTGCCAAGCTTTGCCTGCTGTTTGGATAAGGTTTTTGCCAGTTTATCGATGGCGAGTTGATCAGCCTGCGGTTCGAGGCTTGGGTCGCTCATGGTAAAGGCGATCAGCTCAAGTAAGGTCAGCTGAAAATCGTTGGCACTGACAGCATCCTTGGGAGTAATCTTCAGCGCATCGATATCTGTTGTCCAATCGACAGTAGGTGCACCTTGCTGTTGTAAATTAGGCTCTATATGTGAGGCAAGATGGGCAAGCTCTCGATATTCATTCAATAACATGGCTGTTTGTTTTAGTATCGGCAGCCAGTCTGGATTGATTTCGTCAGAATAGCTAGCAAATGCTTGTAGGGCAGCTTGCAAGCGGACAATACCAATGTATAGTTGTAATGCATGGTCGTCCTCTTCGCTGCCAGCGACGATAGCGCTGCTATTGGGCAGTATTTGCAACAGACAGTTATGTACCGCTGCGCGCACAAAGGCAGGCATACTAATTTTCTTATCGATATTTAGCTGATCAAGGTCAGCGTGGACAGCTGGACTATGCTGCTGTTCTGTGATGAGTAAACCACCGCGCTCAGCTTTGGTCACAGTCGACAAACAAAGCTTGTAGCGCTTACACCAAGTTTTGGCGGTTGCAAATAAAAAATCAATATCTCCTGATACCAGCTCAAACTCAATCTCTTGAATAGCATCGCGCTGAGTATCATCATTACCGTGAATAATTTCTCCATAGTCGTACGCCATCTCGACATGGTTATTTGCATCACCATCATTACCACTATCATCCACTAGCAATCGTGTGGTGCGCTCTACATCGGTCACATATAACCGTGTGAGATTTTTAGCCAGTTTTTTTAGCTTAAATTCAGCCAGAGCAGGGGCGACAGAGGTGTTTTTATAAATAGTTAAATCAGGCATGAGCGTATTATTATCGAACATCGCTTGTACTTGTTCATTATCCAGTACCGCATTATGCTCTAGGCGTGCTGCAATGCCATCGCCACCCGCTTTGATGGTCTGTACCCAAGCATCGCCTTCTTTACGAATACGTAAGCCAATACCTGCCTCTGCAAGCTGTTGGTCTGGGGTATCATAATAACGGGCAGCCAGTTGCGTCACCTCAGAAGACTTGACTCGTGCTTGGCGCATCAAACCTTTTAGTCGCGACTCTGGTACCAAAAACTTTAGCTCTATCTCTTGCATGATGGCTCCCGATTATTTTAATAAATTTGAATGACTACCATCGTATGAAAGCTATCAGCGAATAACAAGCAAAATTTTTTCTATAAATAATCTGAGCCAATATTAGAGATATACTTTTAGTAAGTAATCATTATAATTAACGTTAATTATTAAACAAAAGTAGGATAAAGGTGGTTGGCTTTATAATAAAAGCTAAAATATTTTTATCCAATATGTTTACCATATCTCGTAAAATGCCGGATTATAAAATAATGACGCAATGCACTCAAAAGAAGTATGACACTCAGCAGTCTCATTCAATATTACTGCCTAAAGCCTTGTTTCCATCAGTTTTATGTCTACCAATAATGCTTGGGTCTGTGTTATTGATAGGCGGCTGCGATAGCTCTTCTGAATATGCAGAGAGTAGCGCTGATATGGAGTCGGTTCAGTCTGCAACGGAGGAGGTTGTTAATAGTGAGATGGCTGGCATCATGTCCGATGCGGCAGTCGATAACGCATCCAATGGCTTAGAGGTTGCAAACCTATCGAGCACTAGTGAACAGACCCTTGGTAGTCAGGCAGCAGACATTAAAATTGCGGGCAAAGCGCTATTGATAACTGCCAGTGCTGATTTTAAGGTTGAAGATGTCGTCAAAACTAGTGATGCTATTGAGAGTTTGACACGGCAACAGGCTGGTTATGTGGCACTTAGCAATATTAGCAATCATCCACGTGATAGTCGAACCTTTGTACAAGGCAATAAAAATATCACGCTTACAACCTACACTCGTCAAGCTGACATGACGGTTCGTATTCCTCGCGCCAATGTCAGTAAGTTCCTAGCGCAATTACAACAGCAAGTCGCATTTTTAAATGGGCAGCAGTTTAGTGCTCAAGATGTGACATTAGATATTTATCGTGAACAGCTAGCGAGCCAGCTAAATAGTGATATGGCAAGCGAGCTTAGCCAAGAACGCCTCAATAGTAAAAATGATAAAGACCAAGGCAGCAATGTTGATGCTATTACCGCGACTTATGCGGCACGTCGTCAGCAAGAGCTTGCCAAGCTTGAGCAACTGGCTATCGCTGATAAAGTTCAATATAGCACCATTAACCTGACCTTTATGCAGCCAGATATCAGTTATAAAGAAACCACACAAAATCTAGATGTGCTATTAGATGCTGAGCAACCAAGTTTTAGTAGTCAAGTGAGTCAAGCATTTAAAGATGGCTGGGAGATACTTAGATCAGTAGCGCTTGGATTGATACAACTGTGGTGGCTGCTTGTACTTGGCGGTATTTTTTATCTAATTTACAGAATGATAAAAGCAATCTATCGTAAATTTTTTAAACATGATCCCCGTATAAAAAATATGAAGCGTGAGCTGATGGGTGAAAATCCAAAAATTCACGATTCAGTCGGTATACAGAGTAGTCAGAAAGAGGATAATAGCAATAATATAAAAGAGGCTGATAGTAAGGATAATAAGCACTCAAATTAAGAATTAACAAGCTCACAATGCTCAAAATCTTACAATAATAGAGTGCAAATAAGCAGACATAAAAAAGCCGCCCTACAAGATAGGACGGCTTTCTCTATAACTGGTACTTACGAGATGTACTTATAAGTGGTCGGTGATTAGAACTGGTTCATCGTGTTCTTGCCGCCGCCAGCTTTAAGGGCATTTTCACCAGAGAAGATCTCTTTGTGATCATCGCCAAGGTCAGAGCCCGCCATTGCTTGATGCTTAACACAAGCGATGCCTTCACGGATTTCTTTACGTTGTACGCCAGCAGCATAAGCAAGCATACCATCTTCACCGAAGTAGCCTTTAGCAAGCTCATGCACGCTAAGCGCAGTGGTGTGGTAAGTAGGTAGCGTGATTAGGTGATGGAATACACCTGCTTCACGTGACGCATCACGTTGGAAGTTTCTAGCCGCTTCGTCAGCTGCGGTATCAAGTTCAGTACCATCGTAATCAGCACTCATCAAGTCATCTTTATTGTAGGCAGATAGGTCTTTGCCTTCTTCTTCCCACTGAGCGATGATTTGCTTACGGAAGTTAAGCGTCCAGTTGAACGATGGGCTGTTATTGTATACAAGCTTGGCTTTTGGCTGTTGCTCTTTAATACGATCAACCATCATTTTGATGTGTGCGACGTCTGGAGTCGGTGTTTCGATCCATAGTAGATCCGCGCCATTTTCTAGAGCCGTTACACAGTCAAGTACGACACGGTCGATGTTCGTTTCTTCACGGAATTGATATAGACCATTTTGAAGGCGAACTGGACGTACTAGTTTGCCGTTATGCTTAAGCAAGCTGTCGTTCTCTTTGGCGTTTTCTAGCGTGACTTCTTCCATCTCGATAAAATCGATGTACTGAGAAGCAAGATCGCCTGGCTCATTTGATACTGGGATTTTTTGCGTGAGTGACGCGCCTTCAGAGTCAGTACGAGCAACGATAACGCCGTCTTCAACACCAAGCTCTAAGAATGCATAACGAATAGCGTTGATTTTTGCGATATAGTCTTCATGCGGTACAGTGACTTTACCCGCTTGGTGACCACATTGCTTCGCGTCAGATACTTGGTTTTCAACCTGAATAGCACAAGCACCAGCTTCGATCATTTGCTTAGTTAGCAAGTAAGTGGCTTCTTCGTTACCGAAACCTGCATCGATGTCAGCAATGATTGGCACAACATGTGAATCAAAGTTTTCGATTTTTTCTAGGATGGCTGAGGTATCTTGACCCGCTTCTTCTGCAGCATTTAGCTCACGGAAGTAGTCGTTCAATACTTTAGCATCAGCTTGACGTAAGAAGGTGTAGATTTCTTCGATTAGCTTAGGTACAGAGGTTTTTTCATGCATAGATTGGTCAGGAAGAGGACCAAACTCAGAGCGAAGGGCTGCAACCATCCAACCTGATAGGTAGATGTAAGTTTTAGACGTCGTACCAAAATATTTTTTCTTAGCGTACATGGTTTGTTGAGCAACAAAACCATGCCATGCACCTAAAGACTGCGTGTACTGAGACGTATCATTGTCATAGTCTTCCATGTCTTGACGCATGATTTTTGCAGTATATTTGGCGATATCTAAGCCCGTTTTAAAACGGTTTTGTGACATCATACGTGCCGCATCGGTTTCGCTGATATTCTGCCAGTTACCGTGCTTTTGCTTTAATTCACGTACTAAGTCGATCGCTGATTTATATGCAGTTGACATCTATGTCTCCTTGGGGTGGTGAAAATTAGTAACTTAGAAAATTACAAGTATTGAGGTAATTTTGATATATGTAGAAAGATGCTGGCAGAAGTGAAAATCTAAAATATAAACCTTATGCGTTAGCAATCTCTACTAAACTATAAGAAAATTATGATAAAAGCAAATAAAACCTGTCGAATCGGTCAGCTTTTATTATTGGGTCTTTCGTTTTAGGTTGAATGCGCTTTTTATAAGCCTTTTTTGACTGTTAAAGTGCTTATTGCCCTAAAAAGTGCCAACTACTAATTCAAGCTTAAAAACAAATGAGAGCAAAAAATTAAGTTTGTGTAATAAATGTTATGTCCGTATTTCCGCATGAAAATGCGATAAAATACCTATGGTAGTCAATCCATCAAAACGCACGGCGACTGCCTAACATTAAACAAGGACTGATTAAGCGCTTGCTAGCCACTATAGCTAGGTTACCTTGATTTATCTAGTTTATGATTATTATCTTGGGTATTTAATTTTATGATAGTGCATATAAAACAATGACTTATGATTAATAATTTCAGTTATAATAAGCGTATATCAAAATAATTAATATAAAATTGTCCTTATTTCATGCTGTTATAGATGATTTATACTAAATAACAGGGCAAAAAACGCCGCGTTTGTAGTGGTATTTATTTTAAGGTAAAGAGACATATATGAATTTGCAGCGGGTAGATTTAAATTTATTGGTACATCTAGATGTGTTGTTACGAGAAAAAAACGTTACTCGTGCAGCTGAGCAGCTTGGCATTACGCAACCTGCGATGAGTAATATTTTGCGCCGGCTGCGTAAGCTATTTAATGATCCGTTGCTGGTACGCTCATCCGAAGGCATGACGCCGACTGAACGCGCTTTGGAGTTACAGCCTCGTATTCGTGAAATACTTGCGGATTTGACGCAAGTGCTTGAGCCACGTACCGAGTTTCGCCCTTATAGTACCTCGCGCGTTTTTCGTATCATGACCTCAGACTATGCTGAAGCGACATTGGTACCAAAATTGGTCAAAGCATTGCGCTCAGAGGCACCAAATGTCATCTTAGATTTCTTAACGCCATCGGACGTCTCATATCGTGATATGGAGCAGGGGCGAGTGGACTTGGCGATCAACCGCTTTAATGAAATTCCGCAAAGTTTCCACCAAGTTTTGGTCTGGCGTGATACCTTTAGCTGCCTATTGTCCTCTGACAGTCCCTATGCTCATCGCTTTAATCTCAAAAATTATCTTAAGGCGCAGCACGTTTGGGTCTCTAAAACGGGTATGGGTGTGGGATTTGGTGTCAATCCAGAAAAATCTGGTGGCCTAGGTTCAATTGATCAAGCACTGCAACGTTTAGGTCAAAAACGTCAAATCAGTGTTTTTACCCGCCACTATCAAATGCCAGCCATGCTTGCAGCCAATAAAGATTTGGTTGCAACTTTGCCTACGCGTGTAGCAAAAATGCAGGCTAATAACGACAGTATCATGATGGTCGAGCCACCATTTTTTATCCCTGAATTTGAGCTAACGATGGCGTGGTCGCCTTTGTTGCAGCATCATCCCGCCCATCGTTGGTTGCGTCAGCTTATCATGCATGTGGCTCGTCAAATTGTTGACGAAGAAGAGAATCCACCCCAAGAAATTCCTGTGATGAATCATTTGTTTTAAGCCATTTGTTTTTGGTTATCGATTGCTTATTTATTAAACCAGCCCAAGCGCTGGTTTTTTTATTGGCGTAATTTTACTGAAAAATCTCGTCCAATATTTCAACCTAATAAATCGGTCAGTCACATTCTTAACATCTTACGAACACTTCTTTATAACTTGTAAAACTACTCGTTGTACATTTTGCTATGATGAATTTCCTTTAAGAAAAAAGACAAATACATAGCCTATTGTTAAGTTATACGACAGTATCGGATTTCATAAAATCGTTGATGAAGTTGTCCAATTTAACCATATCCATTTATAAAAATGACCATTCTTGGTTTATGTGTTTCTAAGTTTTCAGATGTTTAAGCGATCAATTTTCAAACCAATAAAATAGTTGAATAAATAAGGATAATAATCATGGCAGATATTACTACTATAAACCCAGCAACGGGTGAAGCGATCAAAGAATACGATTACATGAGTAATGACGAGGTGAACAAGATTGTTGAATCCTCGCACCAAGCATTTACTGAGTGGCGTAAAACCAGCCATGAAGCGCGTGCAAAAGTCATCAATTCTATCGGTGAGACATTGCTCAAGTACAAAGAAGAGTTGTCTAAACTCATGACTGAGGAGCGTGGTAAGCTCTATAGTCAGAGTTTGCAAGAAATAGATTTGTGTAAAGCAATTTGCGACTATACCGCAGAAAAAGGGGTGGCTGCACTTGCTGACGATGAACGTGATCTTGAAGGCTTGAAGAAAGGTATTGTGACTTATCAGCCTATCGGTGTCATTTATGGTATGCAGCCATGGAACTTTCCTGCTTACCAAGTATTCCGTTATACCATCGCAAATCTGATGGCAGGTAATAGTATTTTACTCAAGCACGCGTCAAACGTGACTGGTTCAGGCTTGTTAATCGAAAAAATCTTCCATGAGTCAGAGTTACCAAACGATTTGTTCCGTACGATTTTAATCGATCACGACCAATCAGAAGCATTAATCGGTCATGACAAAGTGCGCGGTGTCACACTGACAGGTAGCGACGGCGCTGGTAGCATTGTGGGTCAGCAAGCAGCAAAAGCCATTAAAAAGGTGGTGCTAGAATTAGGCTCAAACGATGCCTTTATTGTCTTAGAAGATGCTGATGTAGAGTTAGCGGTAGAAACTTGTACCCAAGCGCGTCTCATTAATAATGGTGAAACTTGTGTCGCCGCTAAGCGCTTTATCGTCGTTGATAGCTTGTACGATGATTTCCGTGAACGCATTGTCAAAAAGTTTGCAGATGCTAAATCTGGTGATCCGATGAATGATGACTCTGATCTTGGTCCGTTAGCCCGCAAAGATTTACAAGAAAAATTGCATGAGCAAGTAGAAGACAGTGTGGCAAAAGGCGCAACGATTGCTGTTGGTGGTCAATTGCCAGAAGGTAAAGGCAGTTTTTATCCAGCCACTATCTTGGAGAATGTCGAAAAAGGCCAACCTGCCTATGATGACGAATTATTTGGTCCTGTCGCCTCATTAATACGAGCCAAAGACCAAGATGATGCATTACGCATTGCCAATGACAGTCGCTACGGTTTGGGCGGTGCTATCTTCTCTAAAGACGAAGCCAAAGCCATTCGCCTAGCGCGTGAAGAGTTTGATACGGGCATGGTCTATATCAATGGTTACGGTCTTGCAAATCCAGCGTTGCCATTTGGTGGAGTGAAGAACTCAGGTCATGGTCGCGAGCATGGCGGTTTTGGTATCAAAGAATTTGTAAATATTAAAGGGCTACATGTTCATAAAAGTCAATAATAGCTGAAGTCTTCGGGATTAATATGTTTTAGAAGATTTTAAAGGTAGCTATTAGAAAGCCCAGTCATTCATTGAGTGACTGGGCTTTTTTATGCAAAGAGTTTAAGTTTGATAGTTGGTGCCTGATAATTTGTGACTGTCGCTACTTACTCAGTCGTTCAAATATAGTTTTAATGGTAGCGTTGGTAAAGACATACTTTGTTGATTGGCTGCTTGAGCATGGTCTAGCGAGAGTGCGCCTTTGGCCAATAATAAAATCGTCCAAGGGAGCAATTGATGCTCAAGCTTTTGCACGCGTGCTTGCAAGCTATCGGCAGTGTCTCTTTGATGTATCTCTAACAGCGCTTGGGTCAAAACAGTACCCGCGTCGAGCTCAGCGGTGACGACATGAATACTACAGCCATGATGTCGCTCACCTGCTTGTATCGCACGCTGATGGGTATCAAGGCCTTTATAGATAGGTAGTAAAGAGGGGTGCAGATTAATCATCGGCGCTGGTGCATTATCGATAAAATCTGCACTCAAGACACGCATAAAACCAGCTAACACAATGAGATCTGGTTGCCATGATGCTAGTTGGCTGCTGGCATGAGTCTCAAAAGTCTTGATTCCCATGCGTTTGCCGCTAGCAACATGTGACAATACTGCCACTGGAATGTCAGCGTCTTTTGCACGGGTGATGGCATAAGCATCCTCGCGGTTGCTAATGACGCCAACAATCTCAATTGGCAGTGCGCCAGCTTGCATCGCATCTATCAGTACTTGCAAGTTGCTACCACTACCAGATACCAAGACAGCAATGCGCAAAGGCTTACTGTCTTGGCGTATATTGGTTGATATTAGCGATATTTCTGACATTAACGGTACACCACTGCGTCCGCCTGGTCATCAGTGCAGCGACTAACCATTTCACCTAATTTCCATGCTTTTTCACCAGCCTCATTTAAAGTGCTAATGGCCGCATCTGCTTTATCTTTAGGTACGACAATGACAAAACCAACGCCGCAGTTGAAAGTGCGGTACATCTCGCTTTGTTCAATATTTCCTTGGGTTTGTAACCAAGTGAATAGCTCTGAGAACTTCCAGCTAGTCGTATCAATACTAGCAGCTAAATTCTCTGGTAATACACGTGGTAAATTATCGGTTAAGCCGCCACCAGTGATATGTGACATTGCATGCAGCGCTGAGCTACCAAGAGTATCTTGTAGCGCTTTAATCGCTTTAACATAGATGCGAGTAGGGGCCATTAACGCGTCTTGGATAGGCTGACCGTCTAATTGCTCATCACTGCTCGTCACATCAATGCCGCTGACTTCGATGACTTTACGTACCAATGAATAACCGTTTGAGTGTGCACCACTTGAAGCAAGAGCGATCAATACATCGCCTTCCGCGACGTTTTCGCCAGTGATGACTTCCGCTTCTTCGACCACACCGACACAAAATCCAGCCAAGTCATAATCGTCGTCTTGATACATACCTGGCATCTCAGCGGTTTCGCCGCCGATCAGAGCACAGTTTGATAGCTTACAGCCTTCACCAATACCTGTGACCACAGTCGCTGCTACATCAATATCAAGCTTGCCAGTTGCATAATAGTCTAAGAAAAATAATGGCTCTGCACCGCAAACTAATAAATCGTTGACGCACATGGCGACCAAGTCGATACCGATCGTATCATGACGATTTAATTGTAATGCCAGTTTGAGTTTGGTACCGACACCGTCCGTACCAGAAACCAATAGAGGTGAGGTGTAACCAGTCGGAATGCGACAAAGCGCCCCAAAGCCGCCAAGTCCGCCCACAACTTCAGGGCGTGAGGTGGCTTTTGCCACGGATTTGATACGTTGTACCAACGCATCGCCAGCATCAATATCAACACCAGCATCTTTGTAGCTTAAAGAAGGCTTGTTACTCATGGTCATCTCACAAATTTTATAGGAAAAGAAGGTCTGTCAGTAGAAAGTCGAGTTGGTCGTGTTAATTCTGAATATAGTGCGCGCATTATACCCAAAAATGACCCCGACTCGCAAAACAACTTGCGGTTATTTACTCGATATTTAGCTAATATTTCATAAAGACGGTAATAAAGATGATATAAAAATTAAGAAACAAAAAATGACGGCTTTTTTATGGGACTCTGTGATAATAGAAGGCTAACATTACGCTCAATAACTGTTTGCTATTGGCGTATCGCCATTTAATAAAATCTATAAGCAACTTGAAATCATATCATCCTCTTAAATCAGCCCATTCGTAGGACCAGCTTCATGACAAACCGATCAATAGACCCCTTTTTTCGACGCCTATTTATCGTCGTTGCTATTGTGGTAGCGGTATTTTTATTATATTTGATGACGCCGGTCATCGTGCCATTTGTCGTAGCTTTTGTGTTGGCTTATCTGTTTAATCCGCTGGTTAAGCGCTTATCGAAATATATCAAACGTTGGATTGCGATTATTATCGTATATTCGACCATTACCCTGAGCATGGCACTGCTATTGTGGTGGTTGATACCGACCTTGTGGCATCAGCTGCAAGCGGCGTGGGAATATCTGCCAAAGGTACTCACTTGGTATAATGACGTGGTACGCGAATGGTTTGCTAGCAATAGCCGTATTCGTTTGCCTGAGCTTGAGGCGAAGGGTTTTTCTGAGACCTTGGTTGAATATATGCAAACCAATTATAAGTTTGAAGATGCCAGTACCATGATGAACCAAATACTGGTATCTAGTATGAACTTTATCAATAATGCTGGACTCATTGTGCTGGTACCGATTTTGACCTTTTATTTCTTGTTTAATTGGGATCAGCGCCTGCAAACGTGGAAGATGGCGATTCCCGCGCCTTATTGCAAAAAGGTAGTGGCAATCGCTCAAGAATGTGATCGCGCCCTGATGGCATTTATTAAGGGTCAATTATTGGTGATGGTGTTGTTGGGTGCTATCTACGCTGTACAGTTGCAGCTTATTGGGCTTGAGCTTGGGCTAATCATTGGTATGGTAGCTGGTATTGCTAGCTTTGTGCCGTATTTGGGCTTCGGTATGGGCTTTATCGCTGCCATCCTCGCTTGCTTATTTCAGTTTGGCTTAGATTGGACATATTTATCACTGATTGCGGGCGCGTTCTTAATCGGGCAAGCCGCTGAGGGTTATATTTTACAGCCATTATTATTGGGTGACAAAATCGGTCTATCGCCATTGTGGGTGATATTTTCGGTACTAGCAGGCGCAAGTTTGCTCGGTTTTGTTGGTATGCTGATTGCGCTGCCAGTGTCTGCTGTCTTAAACGTATTGTTCCGTCATTTATACGCTTATTATCAAACCACTGATTTTTATAAAGGTCGTAAGCAGTTGGCACTGTTTGAAGAAAAATAATCAGGTTGTATGTATCACTGACAGCCAATCATTTGGGTGATAGCTTATATGATGCATTTAGTATTAACACGATACAGTGGGTCTGGGATAAATTTTATGCAGCCTTTGTCGGCGTAGGCGCAGCACGCCAGAGAAATTTATACCACCTCAACGCTGCAATATAAGGTATCGGTTCTATCGAGAATCGACCATATTACCGCCTTTTGTCTGCGTGACTAAAGGCGAATGATGGGTGTTGTGGGTAAAAGACTTGTCAGTCATTTTGCAAATATGTTATATATAGGCACAGTAATAACGGTATTGACCGTTATTAGGTTGGCTTTGGTTAAAACGAATTTATCAGAGCCAGTTTATAAGAATATTAGTCGTTTAGCCTTTTTATTGATTGTGCTACGCAAACCGAGTTGATGATTCATGGCAGAAGCACAGCTAAGTCTCAATCTGGACATAAAGCATGATGCAAGTCTCAGCGACTTCGCTGGTCCGGGTTGGATGTCTATTATCGATGCAGTGCGGCAGCTACATGTCGGCCTGATAGGTCAGCTGTACCTATTTGGCAGTCCTGCTACTGGTAAATCGCACTTATTATCCGCTATTTGTGAGTCGTTTATTGAGATGGACAAGTCAGCGATTTGTCTGTCATTAAATGAGCTTATTCATACCGATGTCAATGTCCTTTCATCGCTAGAAAACTTCTCCTTGATTGCGATTGATGACTTGGAAGTCATTGAACAAAACAGTCAGTGGCAAGAAGCTTTATTTCATCTGATTAATCGCAGCCGTGAAGGGCAGCGTCAATTGTTGTTTGCAGCCAATAAGCCTGCTGGTGATTTGCCCTTTCAATTGAGGGATTTGCTGACTCGTTTGGCACAAGCACCTACGTTTAAAGTACCCAATGGTCATGACTTAGCCGACCGTCAGGCGTTATTACAATCTATCTTGCGTCGACGTGGTTGGCAGTTTGATGATCGAATTATTGATTATTTGCTTACTGAAGGACCACATCGCATCGGTGCGATGATGGAAGTACTCAATTATATTCAGCCGATGTTTTCGAACCTGGGGCGTAGCAATATATCCAAAGCAGTCATCACTGACGCATTGCGTACCATTGATGAGCAGACACTAGCAGCAGAGCTTGCTGATATTGCGCAAGAGACACAAGTAGATAACGATTCAGCGGAACAAGATCAACATACGATGCCACTTGATTTTTAGCATTAACAACTAAAGTCTTTTATCCAAAGCGCTTTTACTATTGCCAAAACGTTTTCACTATTAATGGAATCACTTATGAAATCCAATGCTTCTTTGCTAAAAAAACTGACCATCAGCACGTTGCTTATTGGTGCAGGCTCTGTCTCTATGCTGTCGCATGCTGAAGTAACGCTACTGGTTGATGACCATATCAAAGTCACGGCTATCAATGGGCAAGAAGTGCAGCAGAGCGCTTTTCAACCATTGACTAAAAAGTTCACGCTTCAGCCGGGTCAACATGCGATTACTGCGAAGTATGACCGCTTATATGACTTGCGCCGTGATGAGCATGACTATTTACGTTCGGGTAATGTGAGCGTGACGGCAGAATTGGCGGACAATCAAACCTATCGTCTGACCATGCCGAATCAGCCAGAAGAGTATGCAGCAGCTAAAGAATATGCCAAGCGTCCGATACTGGCAGTAGAGAAAAACAATACTGTGGTTGCAAGTCAGCAAGGTATCGCTGGTAATCAAGGTGGCTTGTTGTCAGGCTTAGGCAAGGCGTTCGGCGGTGTGTTTGGCGGAGCAGGTGATGCAGAGCTACAGAATCAGCGTGCGATTGCCGCATTAGATCAACCAAATGTGAATACGGGTACGGTAGCGACTACTAAGCAAACCACTAGCGTTAATTCATCTGCTAATACCTTAGATCAATTTATGCAAATTTGGTTACAAGCCACGCCTGCTGAGCGCGAAAAAATGCGTCAATGGATGCAAAAATAAGGTTTCATTAGCAACAGCAAGCACAAAAAAAGCACCTAAAGTAGGTGCTTTTTTATGATCTAGATTTTAGTGATGTACTGTTTCATTAGTAATGATTAACCCAAAAAGGCGTTATACATCCAGATGAGCTTTTCTTGCTCTTGTACATAGGCATCTACGAGGTCAGCTGTTCCTTGATCTTCACTGTCTGCTGCTAGAGCAGATACTTTACGCTGCTCTGTAATCAAAGCTTGTAAACCCGTTACCACACCTTTCACACAAGCATTGCCATCTTTGACGTTTTTATCTTCTTGAATGCTAGTATGCTGAGTAAAATCGCTATAAGCATGCAGCGGTGTGCCGCCCAAAGTTAAGATACGCTCAGCGATTTCATCAATTTGTAACTGTAGCGCGGTATACAGTTCTTCAAACTTTGGATGCAAAGTGAAAAAATGCTCACCTTTTACATTCCAGTGATAGCCACGGACGTTTAAATAAAAGACGTGATAAGTTGACAATAAATTGTTTAGTTGTGCAATGACTTCGCTCATGTCAGCTTTTTCTAGACCGATTTGATTAGTAGCGTTACTCATAATATTATCCTTATAGTTTGAGTGTTGAGATAAAACATTAAATGAAGAAGGTGAGAAGTGTAGCAACTCGTGTGCTGCATTACTATGCTCGTTAATATATTAACGCTTTTCAGCCTTAAAAAGTAACAATCTTAGAAAATAGTATGATAAAACTGCCATATAGAATGGCGTCAGCTTAAGCTAAAATCATAACTATACATTCATATAATTTAGAGCAATTATCACCTTTTTTCTGATAGCTATTATAATAGCAGAGCACCATCGATAAGTTAATTTCAATAAATTTATAATTATGATTGGTTTTGTAAAAAGCATTTTTTATTGATCATTTCTCTATCGCTCATATAATAAGCCATTAAGAAGTCTTCTACTATTTTATGCTGGCGGCTGTAAGTTTTCAGGATTTAAGCCTTTAACGGGGATAACTTCTTGCAAATGCTGACGTACCGTATCGATCGGAAACTTCTGTGCTTCTAAGCGTTTTGGTACAATTTGGCTGCCTTGTTGACCTTTCATCTCAAACATCATAAAGATATAGTCGTCCGTCTCATCCCAGCTTTTGACAGCTGACCATGGAATGACGGCTTGCTGGGTCGTGCCTGCTCGCATTTGCATGCCGCGCATTTGGTTGTTATTAAATGTGTCAGGCTGATTCACTGGCATCGCCATGACGAGGCCATGCTTTTGTACGCCCAATTTCATCTGACGCATCTCGTCTGGCATCTCTTGATCGGCCACTTGCTTGTCAAACTCTCTTTTCACATACCATTTAAAGCCAAGGGTACGAACCAGTAAATAAATGACGACTGAAACTAGCATCAGCCAAAAGATAATGGTTGAGTAGCCTGTCACAAAAACCAACCCTGCGATCGCTAGTACCACGGTTACCGCCATAATGATCCATTCTTTCATTTTGATACTTTTTAGACCGAAAGAAGGGCTGGCACTGGCAAATAGCTCGTATTGTGCTTGGTGAAATTCTGCCTCAGTTAGGTTTAAGGCGACAGGTTGTAGCGTATAGGGGTACAAGGCCATAAAGGTTTCTCAAATACTTGTATTGAAAGTGTTGGGTTTAAATCGACAAAACGTAGCAGCTACGTCGTACTTGGCTAGAAGTCGAATAAAAGGTATGCGCTTATCTTACCGAAAAGTACCCCTAAATGAAACATATAAGCCGCTCTGTTCGTTGATAGAGGTGATATTAATGGTTTTAATAAAGATGGGCGAGGCTTATTGAGGTAAGCTGAACTTTGAGAGATGCATTTAAAGCAAATATAACTGGCTACGGATAATGAAAGTAATAAATGAAAATTCAATCAGCAGAGGTCAAAACATGGTCAAATCTGCTGTGTCTTGGTATTATAGCGGCTATCACTTATTTTGATAAAATCAGCACCTTTAAAAACAGTATCTTTAAAAATAACACTTTCGAACCTCTTCCTCACTTCTAGCGTTACAGGCAACTATTATGATTGATCCAAAACTCTTACGCGGCGATTTAAGCGATTTACAACAGCAACTGGCCACTCGTGGTTATGCACTTGACATAGATTTTTGGCAAACGGTTGAGTCAGAACGTAAATCTTTGCAGATCAAAACCGAAGAGTTGCAGTCGAGCCGTAATGCGGGTGCTAAGCAAGTGGGTGCTTTGAAAAAGTCAGGCGAAGATGCCAGTGAGCTATTGGCTGAGATGCAGAATGTCAGTGGTGAGATTAAAACAGCCGAAGACGAGCTGCGCACTCTACAAGAGCGTATCAACAAAGCTGCTATGCAAATTCCAAATATTCCAGCAGCCGATGTGCCAGTGGGTACGTCAGAAGATGATAACGTAGAAGTGCGCAAGTGGGGTACGCCTCGTACGTTTGATTTTGAAATTCAAGATCACACTTATATTGGCGAGACACTTGGTATGCTCGACTTTGAAGCCGCGACTAAGCTGACTGGTAGCCGCTTTAATGTACTAAAAGGACAGTTGGCGCAAATGCATCGCGCCCTGATTCAGTTTATGCTCAATACCCATACCATGAAGTACGGCTATCTTGAAACGTACGTGCCTTATATTGTGAATTCAGACAGCCTCAAAGGTACAGGCCAGCTGCCAAAATTTGAAGATGATTTATTTAAGCTAAAAAATCATACAAATAATGAAGACATGGATTTTTATCTGATTCCAACCGCTGAAGTACCAATGACCAACTTGGTACGTGGCGAGCGTTTGGATATTAGCGAGCTGCCACTTAAATTTACCGCGCATACGCCTTGTTTCCGTAGTGAGGCGGGCTCTCATGGTCGTGATACTCGTGGCCTGATCCGTCAGCATCAGTTTGAAAAAGTTGAGATGGTTAACATCGCTACCGCTGATCAGTCTGATGAGTTGCTAGAAGCAATGACAGGACAAGCTGAATATATCTTGCAGCGGCTTGATCTGCCATACCGCACTGTGCAGTTATGTACGGGTGATATGGGCTTTGCAGCGCAAAAGACTTATGACATCGAAGTATGGTTACCGAGCCAAGATACCTATCGTGAAATCTCAAGCTGCTCTAACTGTGGTGACTTCCAAGCGCGCCGTATGGGCACACGTGTCAAAGATGGCAAGCAAACCAGCTTGGCTCATACGCTAAACGGTTCAGGTTTGGCCGTTGGTCGTACGCTATTGGCAGTCATGGAAAACCATCAAAACGCAGATGGTAGCATTACGATTCCAGAAGTATTGCGTCCGTTTATGGGCGGTGCTGAGACGATTTCAGTTTAATATCTATATTGCTTGTACTAGCTGTGAGTTACTAAGATGACTCACAGCTTTTTAATATAGGGTGGTTTGATAAAACTGATATGAATAATTATTAAACACAAACGATTCTGTCATACCATTTCTTAGCTAGCCCTATAGCAAATATGTTAATATTGCACTTTAATTTTATAGTCTATAACTTAGGGACGCATTTGGCGTCCTTATGCTTATACTCCTTTGAGTAAACTCTCCTCTTAGCCCAATACTAGGACACTCTATGCCAGCTCCAATTAGCGAACGTAAATTAGCCAATGCCATCCGTGTACTGTCGTTTGATGCGGTTCAAAAAGCCAACTCTGGACATCCAGGCGCGCCAATGGGTATGGCTGATATTGCCGAAGTTTTGTGGCGCAAGTTTTTGAAGCACAACCCAACCGATCCACAGTGGCACAACCGTGACCGCTTTGTCTTATCGAACGGTCATGGCTCGATGCTTATTTACTCATTGCTGCATTTATCTGGTTATGACGTCAGCGTTGATGATTTGAAAGGTTTCCGTCAGTTGCATTCAAGAACCCCAGGTCATCCTGAGCTTGGCTATACACCAGGTGTTGAGACAACTACTGGTCCACTAGGTCAAGGTATCGCCAATGCCGTTGGTTTTGCAATTGCAGAAAAAACTTTAGCCGCGCAGTTTAATCGTGACGGCCATAACATCGTTGACCATAATACCTATGCGTTCTTAGGCGATGGTTGCTTGATGGAAGGTATCAGTCATGAAGTTTGCTCATTGGCTGGCACGTTAGGTCTTGGCAAGCTGGTCTTCTTCTATGATGACAATGGTATCTCTATCGATGGTAATGTCGAAGGCTGGTTCACAGATGATACGCAAGCGCGTTTTGAGTCTTATGGCTGGCAAGTTATCAAAGTCGATGGTCATGATGCGGATGCGATTACGCAAGCAACTGAACAAGCGCTAAAAGAGACTACTAAACCAAGTCTTCTGATTTGTAAAACCACAATCGGTGCGGGTAGCCCGAACAAACAAGGCTTAGCAGCCAGTCATGGCGCACCACTAGGTGATGACGAAATCGCCTTGACTCGTGATGCATTGTCTTGGAAACATGCACCGTTTGAATTAGATGATGAAATCTATGAAGCGTGGGATGCTAAAGCTAAAGGTGACGTACAACAAAAGAACTGGGATGCTGACTTTGACGCGTATAAAAAAGCCTATCCTGAACTGGCGTCTGAGCTATTGCGTCGTCTAAATGGTGATTTGCCTGCTGACTTTGATAGCCAAGCACAAGCCTATATTCAGCAAACACAAGAAGCGGGCGGTGATGTCGCCAGTCGTAAAGCCAGTCAAAATGCTATTAATACTTTGCAGCCATTATTACCAGAATTGCTAGGCGGTTCAGCGGATCTAGCTGGCTCGAACCTCACGCTATTCAAAGGCGCTAAAGGCATCGAGAAAGATGCTGACGGCAATTATATCTATTATGGCGTACGTGAGTTCGGCATGACCGCGATTGCTAATGGCATCGCATTGCATGGCGGTTTTATCCCTTACGTCGCAACGTTCCTGATGTTTATGGAATACGCACGTAACGCGGTACGCATGGGTGCACTCATGAAGCAGCGCGTCATCCATGTCTATACGCATGACTCTATCGGTCTGGGTGAAGATGGCCCAACGCATCAGCCAGTTGAGCAATTGACTAGCCTACGTACCACGCCAAATCTACGCACATGGCGTCCTTGTGATGCGACCGAATCTGCCAGTGCTTGGGTAGAAGCTATTAAGTCTGAACATAATCCATCAGCATTGATTTTTAGTCGTCAAAGCTTGCCACATCAAGCCCGTGATAGCGAGCAAGTAGCGAACATCACTAAAGGTGGTTATGTACTTGCGAAAGAGCAAGGCGAGCTACAAGCCATCATCATCGCGACTGGTTCAGAAGTTGGCCTAGCGATGCAAGCATATGAAACGTTGAGCGCAAATGGTGTTGGCGTTCGTGTCGTTTCTATGCCATGTGCTGAGATTTTCGTTGAGCAAGATGCTAGCTATCGTGAAGCGGTATTGCCTGCCAATATTCGCGCTCGCGTAGCTGTAGAAGCCGCGCATGTGGATTACTGGTATAAGTTCGTTGGTTTAGATGGCAAAGTCATCGGTATGACGACTTATGGTGAATCTGCCCCTGCAGATCAGTTATACAAAGAGTTTGGTATTACCACTGATGCTGTGGTTGAAGCGGTAAATAGTTTAGTATAATCCGTTAAAAAAGTTATAAATAAAAAAGCTGCTAGAGAAATCTGGTGGCTTTTTTTATTGGCTAAATAATCAGTGTATTCATAGTGGTATTTAGTCCATAATTAAAAAAAACAGAGTACGGAATAATTATGAACTGGGATTTGTTGAGTATTTTTATCACGGTCGGCTTGGCGCATTTTCTTGCACTATTGAGTCCTGGACCAGATTTTGTATTGATCGTAAAGAGTGCGATTAAGAACGACAGTAAAGACGCAATAGGGGTTGCGCTCGGTATCACCTTTGCTAATGCAGTGTACATCGGTCTATGTCTAATTGGTGTTGGCTCAATTTTAGCCGCCTCTGCACCTATTATGATTACGCTAAAAATCATTGGTGGGTTGTTTTTAATGTACCTTGGGATACAGGCGTTACGCGCACGAAAAGATGCGTATGACCAATTTCAGGTAGCCCAATCAGCTCATTCAAATATACCTAAGACAACTTTTTTAAAGGAATTTACTGCAGGGTTTTTGTCTGGAATATTTAATCCTAAAAATCTACTCTTTTATCTCAGTTTATTCACTGTAGTGTTGACACCAGAAATAAGTTTTGTGTTCAAATTGGGCTTAGGTATTTGGATGACTGTTGTGGTATTCGCGTGGGACACTGCTGTCATATTTCTATTGTCGACTCGCAAAGTACGCGCTAAATTTACCCAAGTTGCTTATTACATCGATAAAGTTACAGGGGCATTGCTTGGCGTCATTGGTTTAACTATCGTCAGAACAGCAATTGTAGATCGGTAATTTTAACCAAAAGTAATTAGTATATTGATATTGAACGTTATTTATTTTTTCATAACCACTTTCAAGAAAAAAACCATGTCCCTCAAATCCACTTTCAAAGGCTTTCTAGGCGAGACCGTTATCAATGTCGCCATGTGGTTAAAACTAGAAAAAAACGTCTATCACCGATTAAACGGTATCACCTTGCCAAGAGCCAACGGTGGTAGTACCCAAATCGACCATATTATTGTCTCTGTATACGGCATCTTTGTCATCGAAACCAAAAATTATAAAGGCTGGATATATGGTAGCGAGAAGCAAAGACAGTGGACGCAAGCCTTCCCAAATGGAAGTAAATTCAAATTCCAGAACCCACTGCGCCAAAATTATCTGCATATCAAGACGCTTGCAGATTTATTAGGATTGGAGTTGAGCTACTTCCATTCGATGATTGCCTTCATCGGTGAGTGTGAGCTAAAAACTCGTGATGAGCTACCCGAACACGTATTAACAGGTGGTATGGTTTCTTATGTGAAGAAAAAGCAGGATGAAATACTGACTGAAGACGAGGTTAAGTCTATCGTTGAGCAGATTAATAGCAACAGATTTAGCAAATCTTGGCGCACCAATCGAGAGCATAAAGCCTATCTAAAAGACAAGCATAGCAATCCAAGCAAGAATACAAACAAGCAGCCTAGCGGTAACGCTACTGATAAACCAATATCTGAGCCGATAGTAAAAGAGTCTGCTAAACGAGTTACGCTGAAAAGTAGAGAAGTGCTGCGATGGTCAGGTCAGACTGAGATTGAATCTAGTGAGTTACTAATTGACAGTCTGAATACTCAGCAGACAAATACACAATATGTCAGTATATCGCATGATATTGCTAATAAAGTGTTTCTTACACCGTTTGAAGTTATGGAGCCTGAGTTATCGGACAATGATTTTAAAACGGCTGAATGTGAGATTATCACGTCTAATAGCATTAATATTAAAGCTGTTGAGCAAACCAATCATACAGCTATTACAGAGCAAGTACCTGCCTGTCCAAGATGTCAGGCAGCAATGGTCAAACGTGTTGCAAAAAAAGGCCAGCACCAAGGGAAAGACTTTTTTGGTTGTAGTCAATTTCCTAAATGTTGGGGCGTAGTGAATGTTGATTAGCGGTATTCTATATAATCCATACTCTATATAAGCCGTATTACATACAACTACTTGAGCTAAGCACAACTGGCAATTAACCAATCAGCAACTGCTCTCACTCGTGCAGAGCGTCTGACATCTGGATGCATCACAAGATAGAGAGGGTAGTCTTGAGTGAGTGGAATGCTAGTATTTGAGATTGAATCCTGATTATCTGATGTGAATGATGAAGCGTGGTTTTTCGCTAATATGTGTGGCGTTCGAGCTGTCAGCGCTACTCGATTAATTGGATCAACTGCCGTTAGCTCTGGGTATTGGTGAGCCAAAAAATCTGGCAGTAACGCGATGCCTATTTTTTTACGAGCTGCATGACAGGCCATATATAAATCATTAGTGTTAAATGCAACCGTATAGGCATGTTGTTTCACTAAAGCCTGTGACCAAATCAGTACTCTAGCATTAGCTTGAAGCTCTATTAATTGCCATCGATCAGAATGGGTGTTTTTGAGGTATTCATTATTAGCAAAGAAACCGTATCTTGTGGACCCAATAATACGAGCAACCAGATCTTCCTGTGTGGGACAACGCGTTCTTATAGCGATGTCTGCTTCTCTGTGATGTAAATTGCTCAAGCCAACTTCACCGCTCAACGCGACTAATATATCTGGGAACTGCTGGCGAAACTCAGTCAGAGCCGTTATCAGCACTTCATTTGCCCAGACAGGTGGTGCCGATATAACAACTTTGCCCTGCATCGCGTTCTGATCAATTGCCATTCTCTCAAATACGGCTATCTCTTTTTTCACCTCAATGGCTTGGCTGTAGAGCGTCGACCCTTCTGGCGTCAGTGCATAGCGTTTGCCTAGCCGATCAAACAGATTTACCGATAATGTTTGCTCAAGATGATCAATTCGCCTCGCAACCGTACTGTGTTGTACCCCCAGCTCTTCAGCGCAAGCAGTCAGAGTCTGTTTTTCCACCAAGCAAACAAAGTAAGCCAAATCATCCCACTGCATCTCAAAACTACCGTTTAGTATGAGTGTTCAGTTTAGCAAATTTCATTGAGCATTTTTGCACAGTGATTGCCTATCTATCATCTGTTTATCTTTACGCCACTATATTAGACTCGTTATCTACTTTATAAAATATTGAGAGACGTATGCAATCACCATCAAACACCCAAACACTCGATCAATTTATAGCACACATCTTTATGGGTGAATATGAGCAAGCCATGCAGCGATGTGACGAAAATGTTAAATTCGTGGTTTTTCGAGAGGATAAAGATAGTCGGGTTCCTATTTACGGCACTCATAGTGGTAAAAAGGAAGGTATTGAATTTTTTGAAAATCTTGCGAAAATGTTTGAGTTTGGCGAGTTTACAATGGACGAGTCCATCGTCGCTGATAATTATGTGGTCAGATTTGGCAAGCTTGCTCACACAGTCAAACACACGGGGAAAGCATTTAATAGCCTCTGGTCAATGATTGTTCGTTTTAATGATGCTGGTGAGATTTGTCTGTATCGCATGCATGAGGACACAGCTGCTTTAGAAGCTGCTATGCAGGTTTCAAGATAGACATTTTTATAAAACAAACATCGATAGAGGGAAGGTTAATGTGAAGTGTTCATAATAATAAAACCGCCATCATGGCGGTTTTATTATTCGTTAATGGTCTTATCCATATATTTCTTCTAAACGTAAACAAGCCACCAATCGACCGTCCCACTCGCGCAGTTTTGGTTCTACTTCGCTGCATTGCTGCTTGGCATATGGGCAGCGTTTGTGCAGGGCGCAGCCACTTGGTGGATTGAGCGGACTTGGTAACTCGCCTTGTAAGGTCAAATCATTCTTATGACCATTCACAGTAGGCGCAGCAGCTAATAAAGCAATGGTATACGGATGTTTTGGCGCATTATAAATCGCTTCTTTCGGGCCGTGTTCGACCGCTTGACCCAAATACATGACCATCACATCATCAGCGACGTGTCGTACGACTGACAAGTTATGCGAGATAAAGACGTAAGCAGTACGATACTCATCCTGCAAATCCATAAATAAATTTAAGACTTGTGCCTGAATCGATACATCGAGCGCGGAAGTAGGCTCATCAGCGACGACAATCTTAGGATTGAGCATCATGGCGCGGGCGAGGGCAATACGTTGGCGCTGACCCCCTGAAAACATATGCGGATAGCGGCCAGCATGTTCGGGGCGCAGACCCACATTTCGCATCATCTCATTGATTTTGTCACGCTTGTCGTCTTTAGACAGTTTGGTATGGATATCCAGTGGTTCAGTCAATTGATAGCCAATGGTATGGCGCGGATTTAAGCTACCATAAGGGTTTTGGAAGACCATTTGAATTTCGGTACGCAGATCTTTTAGCGCTTTTCTGCTATAGCCAGTGGTGGCTTCATCGTTGATAAATAACTCACCATCAGTAGGCTCTTCGATGAGTGTGAGCTGGCGGGCAAGGGTAGATTTACCGCAGCCTGATTCACCGACGACGGCCAGTGTCTTGCCAGCCTCAAGCTCAAACGACACACCATTCAATGCTTTAACGTAAGCTTTTGCTTTACCCAACCCTTGAGATACAGGGTAGTGCTTGTGTAGGTTGTCTGCTTTTAGGACCACTTTATTACTCATACTTGTGACTCCAAGGTAGCAGCGTGAGAGGTGGATAGGTGAGAAGGAGTGCTCGGTAATTCTGGATGAATACAGCGCACTTTGCCATTAGGAGTATCCAATATGGGCGGTGGCACTTCACAGGCAGGCTCTTTGTACGGGCAGCGAGGAGACAACAAGCAACCACTCGGACGATCGTATTGGCTGGGTACGACACCGGGTAAGCTGTTCAGACGGTCTTGACCGATAGCCAGCTCTGGGATGGCTTGCAGCAACGCCTCAGTATAAGGGTGAGCAGGCTTTTGAAAAATCTCCGGCACGGTACTGGTTTCGACCACTTGTCCGGCATACATGACCGCGACATCACGCGAGTTTTGCGCGACCAAACCCAAGTCGTGGGTAATTAGTATCATCGCCATTTGTTTTTCGCGTTGCAATCGGTTTAGCAAGTCCATGATTTGCGCTTGTACCGTGACATCGAGTGCAGTGGTTGGCTCATCTGCGATCAGCAGTTTTGGCTCACAAGCAATTGCCATCGCAATCATGACCCGCTGACTCATACCGCCTGATAACTGATGTGGATAAACCTTGAGTCGATTTTTGGCATCGGGCATTTCGACCAACTCTAACAGCTCTAGGATACGCGCCTGTACGGCTGAGCCACGCAAGCCTAGATGCTTACGTAAGACTTCACCCAGTTGCATCTCAACCGTGAAGCTTGGATTTAAGCAAGACATAGCATTTTGAAAGATCATTGAGATGTCTTTGCCAATGATGCCGCGTTTTTCTTTTGCTGACATACTGAGCATGTCTTTATCATCGAACATAACACGCTTGGAACTGACAGTTGCAGAGGGTGGTAGTAGCCCCATCAGTGCCATCATAGTGACCGACTTACCCGAGCCAGATTCACCCACGACTGCGATGACTTCGCCTTGTGTAATCTTTAACGACACATCATCGACTGCACGAAAAGCGCGCACACCTTGCCCGAAAGTCACTGAAAGATTTTCAATATCTAGCAACAATGGTGATTCTTTTTTTGATGCGTCATTCATAGAAGTGTGAGTGGTAGGCGTTTTAATTAATGCTTCAGTCATCTTAGGTCACCTGCTTTAATTTGGGATCTAGCGCATCGCGCAGGCCATCACCAGTCAAGTTAATCGACAATGCGGCTAAGAAAATGGCGACACCGGGCCAAATAGCGAGCCAAACATTACTTTGAATATACTGACGTGCTGTACCGAGCATCGCGCCCCATTCTGCATCGGGTGGCTGTACACCAAAGCCTAAGAAACCAATTGCGCCTGCTTCCAAAATAGCTGAGGAAAAAATCATCGTCGCCTGCACGATGAGCGGTGCCATACAGTTGGGCAAAATAGTGATAAACAATAAGCGCAGCACGCCAGCACCCATCACTTGCGAAGCAATAAAGTATTCACGCTGTAGCTCTACCATCGCGGTAGCACGAGTCAAACGAATAAAAGGTGGCGTACAGACCAAGGCGATCGTAATAATCGTATTGGTCATAGAAGGACCTAGGATGGCGGCTATAATGATCGCCAATAGTAAACTCGGATAAGACATCAAAATATCATTGACCAGCATGACCGCTTTGCCCCAAACCTTGGGCCAAAATGCAGCACTAAGTCCCAATGAAACACCGACTAACATGGCAAGAGTCGTCGCGCTCAGACCGATAAATAGAGAATAACGCGCGCCATACATCACCCGAGACAAGGTGTCTCGTCCAGCATCATCCGTGCCTAGCCAAAACATTGTATTGCCGCCATCTAGAAAGGCAGGCGGCAACTGCTCTTGACCAGTAAACAACTCGTAAGGGTCATGGGGCGCAATGGCAGGCGAAAGGATGGCAATAATGACCATCAATGCCAGTACAATAAAACCAAGCACCGCGCCTTTATTTCGGCAAAACGTCGATAAAAATAGCTGCCAAGATGACGGCGGTGTGGCGGCCATAAGATTGACATCAGAGGGAAGAACAGAAGGCTTCATGAGCAGTTCCTATAGTGGCTAGCGCGTTACAAGTATGTCAATCTCGTTTTTAGCAAGCATTTAAAATATGCTAAAACTCACTCAAGACCATACAAACACCAATAACCACTATTTATAATATGAGTATTTATCAATGTTAAATTAAGAAGTATGTCGAATACGCGGATTGATAAGACCATACAAAATATCAATAAATAAACTAACCAAAATCAGGGCGGTGGCGACCAATAAAATACCGTTTTGCACGATAGGATAATCACGAGTGAAAAACCCATCGAGCAGCCAATTACCAACACCTGGCCAACTAAAGATAGTCTCAGTGATAATAGCCCCCGCGAGCAAGGTCGCCATCTGTAAGCCAATTACCGTCACCACAGTAATCAAGGCATTGCGCATGACGTGTACCAATATCACGCGGCGCGGCGATAGGCCTTTGGCGCGCGCTGTACGCACGTAGTCCTCATCTAACACCTCTAGCATCGCCGAGCGTGTCATCCGTGCAATCATTGCGAGTGGTATAGTCGATAAGGCAATAGACGGTAGGATAAAGTGTTTCACCACATCCCAAAATGCGCCAGGTTCGCCTGATGTTAAAGAGCCAAGTAGCCATGATCCATATAAAGGTTTGACGTCTAAAAACTGCGCGACAGATATGACACCAGCGACGGGCAACAGGCCGAGATAATGGGCGAATATACCAGTGAGGATAGGTCCCAATAAATAGATGGGCATAGAGTAGCCAGCCAGCGCCCCTGACATTAGAGTGTAGTCAATCCATGTACCACGTCGTAGCGCGGCAAAGATACCTAAGCTCACACCGACAACACTGGCAATGACAATGGCACACAAAGCCAGCTCTAAGGTTGGTACAAAATGGGCAAAGAAATCTTGTAATACCGGAGTACGAGTACGAAAGGATTGACCAAAATCACCGGTCAATATTCCGGTTAAGTAATCCCAATATTGGACAATGAGGGGTTTGTCTAAGCCAAGTCTTTCTAACGCGCGAGCATGTAGCTCTGGATCGACCATACGCTCACCCATCATAATCTCGACAGCATCTCCAGGGACGAGCCGAATTAAGGTGAATGTCGATAGCGTTAAGCCAAGATAGACAGGAATTAGAATGGCAATGCGACGCAAAATGTAAAGTAGCATGGGCTGCTCAATTCAATAGTTGTGGTTCAATCGTTTTAGATCGATGAGTAGAATGTTGGCAGAGATGAGAGAGTCGGTGACAAAATGCTTAAAAAGTGCTTAATAAGGCGCTTAACTCATATAAATACGGCTGGAGCAGAGTGTCTGACCCAGCCGAATATAAATTAAACAATCATGCATGTCTTACCGGACGTCATCAGCTCAGGTTATTCAACCTTTACACCATCGAAGCGTATTGAGCCAAGCGGACTAATTTTATAATCGACGACGTTTGGTGCGGTGAATACCGTGACCACCGAATGCGCCATTGTCGTCCAAGGCAGCTGCTCTTTGAATATCTGCTGAGCTTGTACATAGTCGTTGACGCGCTCATCTTGATTGGTAATCTGACGGGCGTTAGTCACCAAAGTGTCAAAGTCTTTATTACACCAGCGTGAGTAGTTATTGCCACCGACCGCATCACAAGATAGTAACGTACCAAGCCAGTTATCAGGATCCCCATTGTCACCAGTCCAGCCCGCTAGAATGACATCAGGCTCACCTTTAGCAGCGCGGTTTAGATACTCGCCCCATTCATACGTCACAAGCTTGGTATCGACACCAATTTTTGCCCAATCTGCTTGTAGCATTTCAGCCATGAGTTTAGCATTAGGATTGTATGGTCGCTGAACGGGCATATACCATAGATTAATGGCAAGTTTGTCCGCGCCTGCTTCTTTTATAAGGGACTTGGCCTTTTTCACATCATAAGGCGCATCTTTGATAGATTTGTCGTAACCCCATTGTGTGGGTGGCATTGGATTGGTGGCTTTTAATCCTTCGCTTTGATAAACCGCATTGATAATAGCGTCTTTATTAATGGCCATATCTAATGCTTGGCGAACTTTAAGGTCGCTAAGCTTCGGTTTTTCAACGTTATAGCCCACATAACCGACGTTAAAGCCAGGTTGATCGAGAACGGTGACCTTACCAGATTTTTTGACAGAGTCAATTTCGGCAGGTTTTGGATAAGCGGACACATGACATTCGCCTGCTTGCACTTTTTGCGCACGAACCGCTGAATCTTTGGTGATGACAAACACGAGGTTATCGATATGAATATCGTCTTTGTTCCAGTAGTCTGGATTTTTGGTATAACGAATTTGCGCGTCTTTTTGATAAGAAGTAAAGACGAAAGGTCCTGTACCCACAGGTTTGGTGTTGATATCAGCAGCATTACCAGAAGCCATTAACTTTTCTGCATACTCAGCAGAATCGATATAAGCGAAGGGCATCGCTAGGTTCTGTAAAAATGGTGCATTGGTTTCGCTTAGGGTGATTTTGACGGTATTGTCATCAACTTTTTCGATATTGGAGATAATATCAGGTAGCCCCATACCGACCGAATAGGGGAACTCAGCAGGATAGGCTTTATTAAATTCAAACTCTGGATTGGTGATACGCTCTAGGGTAAAGACAATGTCATCTGCGTTGAAATCACGGGTTGGGGTAAAGTAATCGGTCTTACCATATTTAACCCCTTTACGTAGGTTAAAGGTATAAGTCTTGCCGTCTTCACTAATATCCCAGCTTTCGGCTAAGGCTGGCTGAATCTCAGTACCATCTCTTTTGAATTCCACTAAGCCGTTGTAGATGGGAAAGGCGCTCGCATCAAAATCCGTACCTGCAGTGTACTGTGCTGGATCAAATCCAGCCGGACTACCTTCTGAGCAATAAAGTAAGGTTTTGGCTGCTTTAGCATCTGAGCTGGCAGCAGATTCATCGGTGGTTTTGTTGTCGCCGCTACAGGCACTGATGCTTAGAATAACTGTCGCCAACATCGTCAGTTTGAAGAGTGATTTTTGCATTATTACATCCTATGTAATGATAAATAGTCGCCAATATATTTATAAGATCGTTTTTGACCTATAAATATAATGAGCGTGCTTTTAATTCCCTTTAAAGCAATTGTTTATATCGTGTTTCTAATATGCAAAATAAAAAATATTTCAGGTTGTATTAACCATTATTCAGATTTGCAAAAAATACCGATATAAATAAGTGGTTTAAATATACTCTGTTCAACAGTGGTAATGCAAGACATCCGTAAGCTAATTTGATAGAAAACGTTCTGTTTTAATATCTTTATTGCCGAATTTGTTAGAGTTCCTCCTTATTTTAGAAATGCTGATAAAATAATCACGAAAAAACAAAGGTTAAAATTTTATATAATTCGCTTATTTTCATTTTATTGAATATAAAGTTTTAGTAAATAAGTTTCTTAAATAAAAATACTAATTATAAGACGCATATCTTCCTATGTTTTATGGCGTGATATCATTAGATATGACCGTGATTTGCTTTGATAAGATCTGCGAGTTTTTCAGCAATCATAATCGTTGGCGCATTGGTGTTACCGCTGATGAGAGTCGGCATGATTGAGGCATCGATGACCCTTAATCCATTTACACCGCGTACTTTTAATTGCAAATCAACCACGGATTGGTCATCTGAACCCATACGGCAAGTGCCGACAGGATGATAAATGGTATCTGATTTGTTGCGGATATAGCCGAGCATACCGTCTTTTTCGATATAGGGAGCAGGGTAGTCTTCAGTAATATATTTGGCGATGGGTGATTCTTGCATGATGGCGCGCGTACGCTCCGCGCCTGCAATCATATATTCCACATCTTTTGGGTGTGAGAGGTAGTTTGGATCAATCAATACCGCATCTGAGGGGTCGGCGGAGTCCAGTCTGACCGTACCGCGGCTTTCAGGGCGTAGGTAGCAACTGTGACAAGAGACCGCAAAGCCACGTCTGAGATCACGACCGTGCTCAATCACACGGGATATGACAAAGTGCAGTTGGGTATTTGGCCACTCTTTTGGATCATCACCGACACTAAAGAACGCGCCCGCTTCAGCATAGTTGGTAGACAAGAGGCCTGTACCATCCTTTCTCCACTGCCGAATACTTTTGGTCAATGTCGAAATCGTCGCCATACCAATACCGATGACGTCAGTGGTATTGACCTCGTAATCAAAAACGACATCTAAGTGATCTTGTAGATTACCACCAACATCGGGCGCATCTACCACGACGTCGATGCCATGCGATTGTAGATGCTCAGCAGGTCCAATACCTGACAACATCAGGACTTTGGGTGAGCCAAAAGTGCCCCCAGATAATATCACTTCATGACGCGCCATAACCGCATGCTCGACGCCATCTTTTTCATAAGCGACACCAACGGCTTGTTTGTCTTCAAAGATGACGCGGTTGGCTTGGGCGTGGGTGATGACGGTCAGATTTGATCGGTTTTGTACTGGATGTAGATAAGCCGCTGCCGCAGAGCAGCGTTGACCTTGTTTTTCGCCATGAAAGTGGGTGACTTGATATAGCCCTGTACCGTCTTGCTTTTCGCCATTAAAATCTTGATTATGATCTAAACCATTGGTGATGGCGGCTTCTACGAATGCTTTGGAGATATCACGCGGACTCAGTAAGTCGCTGACATGCAGCGGACCACTATCACCATGAAGCTCGCCGCTACCATGAATATTATTTTCTGCTTTGATAAAGTAGGGCAGTACATCATCAAATCCCCAGCCAGTACAGCCTTGTTCTACCCAACGTTCATAATCGAGCGCACTACCACGGGTATAAATCATGGCATTGATAGCGGATGAACCGCCTAAGCATTGACCACGTGGTTGGAAGCCACGACGGTTGTTCAGATGCGCTTGCGGCGTGGTGTGAAAGCACCAATTATTCAGTTTCAGCGGCTTGCCTGGCACCATCAAAATCAGTCCGGCAGGGACACGGACAGCAAGGTCTTTGCCTTCACCGCCATATTCTAATAAGCAGACACTAATGTCTGGGTTTTCTGTTAATCGGCTAGCAAGTACGCAGCCAGCTGAACCACCACCAACGATGACGTAATCAAATTTTTTATCAAATTCCATTTTACATTCCTTCTAGCATCCATGCTGAGTAAAACGTGCTCGTTAAAACGCGTTTATTGAAATAGGGTACGCATTACAGTATCTATTATTTTGCTGGAATAATAAAATAAAAATGACTAAGGGGTGTTTATCGATCAACATATGGCATGGCAAAACAATACTAGGACATTAAACCGCTGGTGTATGCTATTTAAACTTATATAGCACATATCTCTGAACGTACGATAAAGCGCTTACCTTCTGGTATTTCAAGCGAAAAACTGGCTCCGCGTCCATCGACCACATCTATTGTTAGATCGGTATGTTGCCAGAGCTTATGCTGAGCTTTACCCATATAAAATGGACAGCCAACCAGCTCACCGATGAGTACGTCTTGTCCGCCTACTTTAAATTCGCCCAATGGATAACACATGGGTGAACTGCCATCGCAGCAGCCGCCTGATTGATGAAACATCAGCTCGCCGTGCTTAGATTTTAGTAAGTCGATTAATGCTTTGCAGGACTCTGTCGCTGTGACTTTCATAATGATTTCCCTATCGTTAGACCCGAACGGATGTCTTTCATAATCATACTGAGTAGAAAATAAAGGGTCGCATCATATTCACTCACATCATTTATCATATGTGGTTGAAAACGATACGACCCTTTACTAATTATTACTCTAGCCAGTCATTGAGACGGTATTACGAGTCTCAAAATATCATAAAGCATATGGCTACATAATTGTTGCTACAGACTATAGTCAATGACAATGCGACCTTCGATTTTGCCATCACGCATACGATCGAAGATATCATTGATATTTTCTAGTGGCTCAGCGGCAACGGTGGCTTTTACTTTGCCTGCTGCTGCCATGTCTAGCGACTCTTGCAAGTCGAGACGCGTACCAACGATTGAGCCACGAATGGTAATACCGTTTAAAACAGTATCAAAAATGGATACTGGGAATTCGCCCGTTGGTAGACCATTACAGACTAAAGTACCACCGCGTCGTAACATGCCTAATGCTTGATCAAAGGCTTTTGAAGATACCGCTGTCACGAGCGCACCGTGAGCACCGCCGATTTCTTTTTGTAGATATTCAGCAGGGTCAGTATTTTTCGCATTAACAGTGACTTTGGCACCCAGTTTTTTAGCGAATGCCAGTTTTTCGTCATCAATATCCACAGCAGCAACGTTCAATCCCATCGCAATGGCATACTGAACTGCCATATGTCCCAAACCGCCGATACCTGAAATGACGACCCAATCGCCTGGCTTGGTGTCGGTCATTTTTAGACCTTTGTAGACCGTGACACCTGCACATAACACTGGTGCAATTTCAATAGAGTCAACGCTTTCAGGGATGATACCGACATAGTTGGCATCTGCTAGTACATATTCTGCAAAGCTGCCGTTTACAGAGTAACCAGAGTTTTGTTGGCTTTCGCATAAAGTTTCCCAACCACCTAAGCAATGGGTACAGTGTCCACAAGCAGAGTAGAGCCAAGGGATACCGACTCGGTCGCCTTCTTTGACATGGTGGACATTTTCACCAACGGCGGTGATAAGACCAACGCCTTCGTGACCTGGGATAAACGGTGGGCTAGGTTTGACTGGCCAATCGCCCTCAATGGCATGCAAATCGGTATGACAGACACCTGATGCCTGCATTTTTACAACGATTTGACCAGCACCTGCGGTTGGAATATCTACTTCTTCAATTTCTAAGGGTTGTCCGAATTCATGCAGCACGGCCGCTTTCATTTTATTACTCACGTTGTAACTCCTTGTCATCGTTCTTTACATTAAGATGCTCGGCGAGCATCGAGGTCGCACTTTACGGTTTTGCCATAAAGTGCTTTGAAAAACAGAATTAAAAGAAGCCCATTGCTTTAGGACTATAAGAGACCAGCATGTTTTTGGTCTGCTGATAATGATCGAGCATCATTAAATGGTTTTCACGACCGATACCAGATTGCTTATACCCACCAAACGCTGAATGCGCAGGATAAAGGTGATAACAATTCGTCCAAACGCGACCCGCTTTAATACCACGACCGAAGCGATATGCGCGAGTGCCGTTACGCGTCCAGACGCCAGCACCAAGACCATATAAAGTGTCATTGGCGAGAGTCATTGCTTCTTCATCGTCTTTAAAAGTGGTGACAGCGAGTACGGGGCCAAAGATTTCTTCTTGGAACACGCGCATATCATTCGTGCCTTCAAAGATCGTTGGCTGCACATAATAGCCGTTTGCCATGTCGCCATCATGTTTGGCAAGTTCACCGCCCACAAGGATTTTTGCACCTTCTTTTTTACCGATATCAAGATAAGATAGGATTTTTTCTAACTGATCTGAGCTGGCTTGCGCACCAATCATGGTATCGGTATCAAGCGGGTTGCCCATTTTAATGGCTTTAACGCGAGCGATACAGCGTTTCATAAATTCATCATAGATGCTTTCGTGTACGAGGGCGCGTGATGGGCAAGTGCAAACTTCGCCTTGGTTCAGTGCAAACATCACCAAGCCTTCAACGGCTTTATCTAAGAAGTCATCGTCCTCATCCATGATATCAGCAAAGAAGATATTTGGGCTTTTGCCGCCCAGCTCTAGCGTGACCGGAATGATATTTTCACTGGCGTATTGCATAATTAAGCGACCAGTGGTGGTTTCACCCGTAAAGGACACTTTATCGATACGTGGGTTGGAAGCGATTGGCTTACCGGCTTCTACACCAAAGCCGTTAATGACGTTTAGTACGCCTTTAGGTAAAATATCCGCCGCGCCTATGACGTCAAGCATGTATAAAACAGAAGCTGGCGTTTGCTCGGCAGGCTTGAGGACGATACAGTTACCCGCAGCAAGGGCTGGGGCGATTTTCCAAATCGCCATTAGAATAGGGAAGTTCCAAGGAATGATTTGACCAACAACGCCTAGAGGTTCATGGAAATGATAGGCAACCGTATCTTCATCAATTTGGCTAATGCCGCCTTCTTGTGCGCGGATAACGCCCGCAAAATAACGCAAATGGTCAATGGCGATTGGAATATCAGCGGCGAGGGTCTCACGTACTGGTTTGCCATTCTCATAGCTTTCGGCGATAGCGATTGCCTCTAAATTGGCTTCGATACCGTCGGCAAGTTTAAGCAACATATTAGAGCGATCAGTGACACTGGTTTTGCCCCATGCGTCTTTTGCCGCATGAGCTGCATCTAGTGCTGCTTCAACATCGGCAGCTTTAGAGCGCGCAATCTGACAGAAGGTTTTACCATCGATTGGACTTGAGTTGTCAAAGTATTCACCATCGATTGGTGCGACCCACTCACCATTGATGAAGTTGTCATATTTTTTGCGGAATTGAACAGGACTATTTTCAGTATTGGGATAGGCGTATAACATTAACGACTCCTTGTTGTGTATTATGGCTAGTTAAGAACAAACGACTTAAGCATAAATATTTGGCCATCCGGACCAAGCTATGACCCTATCGTACTGAGCTTTAGCGATGAGCGATAATGACTTTTTATAATGATATATTTCGTATCGTATAACTTTAAGTTATGTGGCTTATCAGGGTGAAAGTCGTCCGCGAAACAGATGTAGCTGCTATAATTGTTAGCAGCTTTTTCTCTTATTATTTGCTCTTAAGCTGTTTTTCTTATTACTATTAACTTAATTGGTTTAGATATATGCGTCAATCTTCTGCTCTTGATATCTTAAAAACGGGTCAAAATGTCTTTTTGACTGGCTCAGCAGGTTCAGGTAAGACTTATACTCTCAATCAATATATCGACTATCTGCGTGCGCGCCGTGTGCCTGTCGCCGTCACTGCGAGTACCGGTATTGCTGCCACACACATGAATGGCACAACGATTCATAGCTGGTCCGGCATCGGTATCAAAGATGAGTTAAGCGACCGCGACTTGACTACGTTATCACGCAAGCAGTTTTTGGCAGACCGACTAAAAGACACCGCGGTATTGGTCATTGATGAGATATCGATGTTGCATGCTAAGCAGCTCAATTTGGTCAGCCAAGTACTCAAGCATATCCGCAAAAATGACAAAGCCTTTGGTGGTATCCAAGTGGTCGTAGCTGGCGATTTTTTCCAGCTGCCGCCGATTGGTAGTAAGGGTGAAACCAACCGTGAAAAATTTGCCTTTATGTCTGAAGCGTGGCTTGATGCCAAGTTCCATATTTGCTATCTGTCTGAGCAACACAGGCAGATTAGTGAAGCGGCAAATGGCGGGCTTGATTTGGACGATATTCTCAACCAAATTCGTCGTCAGGAAGTCACTTTTGAATCGATTGCCGCGCTGGAGGCGACTTTTGACCAAAATGTCGATATCAAACGTACCCGTCTTTATACCCACAATCTCAACGTTAATAGCATCAATGATAAAGAGCTTGCGGCGTTAGAGGGCGAGATGATGCGCTTTACCGCCACGTCTACGGGCGATAGTAAATTGGTTGAGACGCTTAAAAAAACGGTACGTACCCAAGATGATTTGGTACTAAAAGTCGGTGCTAAGGTGATGTTTATCAAAAACAATACCGAACTTGGCGTGTCCAACGGTACGATGGGTGAGCTGATTGGCTTTGCCGCTGTTAAAATTAATGATGATAGCAAAGACAGCAGTGATGATTTAATCGAAGACGATGACGACAGTGCTGAAAGTGAGACTGATAAGAATGTAAAAGGCAAAAGTAAAAAAGCCATAAAAGAGAAATCCAAAGCCAAAAAGCCAACGACGCAAAAAATGCCCGTGGTTCGGCTCAATTCAGGGCGTGAAGTTGTCGCTGAGCCTGAAGAATGGATTATCGAAGATGAGACAGGAGATGTGCTGGCAAGCTATGAGCAAGTGCCATTATGTCTAGCATGGGCGATTACCATTCATAAATCACAAGGCATGACCCTCGATGCTGCTGAGATTGACTTATCACGTACTTTTGAGTTGGGGCAGGGCTATGTAGCATTGTCACGGTTAAAGTCGCTGGCAGGTTTGCAGCTGCTCGGTATGAACGACATGAGTTTGCAGCTTGATCCGCTAGCACGCGGCGCGGATAAACGATTTTTGGTGCTGTCAGAAGAAGCTGATGCCAATTATTCGATGCTTGATGAAGAGAGCATGACGCAGGCACATGAAAAATTTATTTTAAAATCGGGCGGTACGCTGAGTAAATCAGTGATTGACGCTTACTCCACTTTGCAAAAAAAGCGCCGCGAGCAACAACAAGCGCAAATAGACAAAAAACAGAAGCTGGGCAATCAAGTTTCTGACAAATCAGACAGTACCTTGCTTGCGACGCGATTATTATTAGAGGAGAGCTTATCGATTGCAGAAATCTCACAAGCCCGTCAGCTTTCACAATCGACCATCATGCGTCATATTGCTGACCTAAAATCTCAAGATCCAAGTCTCGCTTGTGATCATTTGCGGCCAGAGGATGAGGTGATGACGGCGGTTGGTAATGCCTATGTCGCGATTAAAGTCGCCAATAATCCAAATGATTTCAATGATGATGGCAGTATTAAATTGCGTCCAATATTCGATCATCTTAAGCAAAGTATTGATTATAATGCCATTCGTTTGGCACTGATTTTTATAACGCCCTAATACTGAATGGCGTCTTGATACTGAGTATGACAATTCAGGGTTCAAGCATTCACCAAAGCCATTTAGCATTTATATAACAATCCTTAGAGCCGATTAACGACTTGTTGGTTTTGTCTCATTGTAGCGCTGACTTTGTAGTGCTCAATTTTTTATCCCTTTATAGCGATATCTTTTTATGCCTGATTTTTCGAGCGCCACTTATCAATTAACGTCTGACCCAGTAGCAGCAGCGGCGTTTCATGCATCTAGTGAGCATACACAGCCACTGAGGATTGCTATCAATGGTTTTGGACGTATAGGGCGCAACGTTTTGCGGGCATTGCTAGAGCGCTTTGAGGTATTAGGCCGTGCGATCCATGTCGTGGCAATTAATGATTTAGCACCAGCGGATATTTTGCTGCATTTATTAAAGTTTGACAGCACGCATGGTCGCCTAAGTCGCCTTGGGGTCAGTGCTGATATTGTGGCGAGTAGCAACGATGAAGCGAGCGATGACGGTAACAATAATAGCGCCACACAGCTTTGTCTGACAAAAAACAATTATACCTATTGTATCAATTTATTCTCAGAACCTAACCCTGCGCAGTTGCCTTGGCAGGCGCTGGGTGTCGATGTGGTACTAGAGTGTACCGGACATTTTCGCTCTTATGAGCAAGCACAACTGCACATAGTGGCTGGGGCGCAGCAGGTGATTATCGGTGCGGCACCATTCGATGATGTCGATGCTTGTATCGTTATGGGCGTTAATACTGATGAGCTAACACGTGAGCTGCCGATTATATCGAGCGTTTCTTGTACCACGCAGGCCTTGGTTCCCTTGATTGCGACGCTTGATACCGCATTTGGGGTAAAGTCAGCGATGATGACAGAGATTCATGCTGTCACGGCTGACCAAACGGTGCTTGATCAAGCGCACCGTGACCCAAGACGCGCGCGAGCGTCTGGTTATAACATTATCCCAACCACCTCTAGCAGTATCGCGGCGACAGAGCGTGTGCTCCCGTCGATGATAGGCAAGATAAATGGGCATTCCATACGAGTGCCTACCATTGATGTCGCAGCTATTGATGTGACTTTTGTTTTTGATACGCCCGATGTGTCTGTCGAGGCAGTCCGCGAGGCACTCAAATCTGCCAGTCAGGCACATTTGCGTGACATCATGGCTTATACGGATGAGCCATTGGTATCCAGTGATTTTATCCATCAGACTGAGTCTTTGATCATTGATGGTCAGCAGCTCATGCAAGTGGATAGCCAGTACAAGGTTTTTGCATGGTATGACAACGAATGGGGTTATGCCAATAGACTGCTAGATATGTGTCTACATCTGGCTTCTCATAAAAAACCTATCGTCAATTCTCTATAATAGAGTGACCGCGCTAACCTCGCTGTAAGTATCATATATACCTCTGCATGCAGTTGCCTTGACTCTCTTTTAAACTGAATCGACGATAGCATCAAAATAATTTAAATTTGTGCAATTAATTGCTTGCATTTTCATGTTATATCGCTATAATAACGCACAAATGGAGACGTGGCAGAGTGGTTGAATGCACCGGTCTTGAAAACCGACAAGGGTTTGTAGCCCTTCGAGAGTTCGAATCTCTCCGTCTCCTCCAA
>LIQB01000006.1:0-98674 GCA_001411745.2 Psychrobacter glacincola | reverse complement strand
CAAATGGAGACGTGGCAGAGTGGTTGAATGCACCGGTCTTGAAAACCGACAAGGGTTTGTAGCCCTTCGAGAGTTCGAATCTCTCCGTCTCCTCCAAATTCAAAAAAAGCCCTAATCAGTGATGATTGGGGCTTTTTTTATGCTGGATATTTATCCTATTATTTTATAAATATTCTGTAGCGTTTTTTTATTTCATTAACGACTCATCAAACTTAATTTCCTGCCCATTCTCCAATATCAATGTGCCTTTACTGATCATGATGGTCAAGTCTTTGGTGTTTTTAATGGCACGCATAACGTTGATGTCTTCAATACTGCTCTCGATGATGATCTTACCAGACTGCTCTGGTTTAATAGGTGGGTCAAACTGTGTTAGTGGTACGTTAAAGCTTTTGCCCTGCGCCAAGTTTGCATCTTGCATGGTCAGTGTGCCCTTAAAGCTTCGAATGGCGACCTTGCCGTGATTAGAGAGCATAAACTGCAGTTTTACTTGATTTAAGCTGTCACTATCGCTGGTTTTGACTGGTAGTAGAGCGACAGGGTAGTTCTGCGCATTGGCACTATAAGCTGGCTGGCTGCTGACGATGGGGCTTTTTTTACCTGTTGGATTGTTTGGATGTAGTCGTTCGTATTCACGCTGTTGCACAAGGGCTTGCTTGATAGTGGTACGCGGCATCGCCCCCGACTCATAGGCACCGCTGAGTTTCATTCGCAACATGTAGCGGCTGAGTAATTGCTGCTCAGATTGAGGTAACTGCTCAAAAGTGGTGCCGAGTTTTTTCTGCCACTGATCTGAGTTGGTCGGTATGGTTTTTTTGGTTGGATCAGCGGCTGGCTGTGAGCAACCAGAAACGATTGGTAGTATCGCTAAGGCAATCGTCAATAACAAAGCTTTATTTAAGCGTTGATGTAAACTCGCCATGGTACACCTCCTTAGAACTCTTTATGGATAATAAAGAATGACAACAAAATAATGAGCGTTTTCTTAATATACCTAGTTTGATGAAAGGTTGTGTTTAATTATCGCTAAATGCTGTATCGCAAGCAAAATAGGCATATTTTTGTTATATGACAGCAAAAAAGGGCAGGAGACGTACTATTTATAATAAGTTCTGACAAGCAATCATGATCGGTATTTTTATTCACAATAGATATTTTTATTACGCCCACAAAAAAAAGACTGAGTGCCGTTAAGCAAACTCAGTCTTTTTTATTGACAGCAGTAACAGCTAACGACTGTTTGAATAGTTAGTCATGAGCTTGGTCATTTTCTTGCAGCTCAGATAGTGAGTGAGTAATATTATTATTGTGGGTCACAACAATGGCCTCATCAATAATACGCTGGCTGACTCCGCGTTTACGCAGGCTTTCGATGAACACCTCGTCATGGGCTAGGGTGTAGTCTTGATGATCGCGGTCAAGCCCTTGGCGAATATATAAACGAATAAGCCCTTGGATGCGTTTAAACCCCAACTCTTTTGAAGTGGCTTCTAATAGCGAAATCATCTCTTCAGACAAACGAATACTGATCGGGCGCATGATTTTTTGCGGATGATCAGAAAACTTATTTTTCACACGTACAGGTATCATAATAAACCATTATTTTTAGTGAGTAAGAGTGAAGCACTCAGACAAAAATTAACCCAATCAAAACTATCCTTACCATACAACAAAAACGCCTAAAAGAACACCGTAGCCATGCCAATCGTACTAGGACGTGTCCTCAATTCAATCGATTAACCTCTAAATGGGATAAAAATGGCTAAATTTTGCCAAACATCGTCAAATAGCTTATCAAGATCTCGATATTATTTGTACTACTGTCCTTGTTTGACGGCAATTTATCTCATTTTTGTCACCATTTTTAAAATGAGGACACGCCCTAAGATTGCGACTATCTTCTTAATTGAAAACGGCAACCATAAAAAAACCTTCATCAAATAATGATGAAGGTTTTTAGTATATGGCTCTCCAACCTGGGCTCGAACCAGGGACACACGGATTAACAGTCCGTTGCTCTACCAACTGAGCTATTGGAGAATAAGTTGGTATAACGATAAGTTAGATAAGCGCTATTGCTTGTCTTGTTTGCGTTATGTGGGGCACATTTTAGCCAAGTTGTTATAGGCTGTCAACCTTATTATGCCATTAATTATAAATATTGTTGTTATCTATCAAAAATAACCAGCAATCACTTATAAAGCGGGCTGTTTTGGCAAATTTTGACCGCTAAAATATTATTTGTTGACTAGGGCGTGTCTTCAATTCAATCGATAAATCTCTAAATGGGCTAAAAATGGCTAAAAGTGGTCAAAACCCCTATTTATGTAGGTTGGATATAAAATCTAGCGGTAATTTGATTAGACAAGTCGCCTATCTTTTTGAATAGTAAAACAATCTGTACCTCCCTCGAAACAAAAAAATCAGAAACAGCCCTTCACATTGCTAGAATATTTCTATAGAATACCGACCGTATGGTTTCTTTAATGTATATACATTATTAATATGTGATCAATCTGAGACAGGTAACCTAATTATGAGTCCCACCACTATTGCTTACGGTTATCTAGCCATCGCCATCATTTGCGAAGTGGTTGGCACGACCTTTTTAGTCAAGTCAGAGCAGTTTACGCGTTTGGTACCGACCCTGATTATGGGTGTGCTTTATGCCATCTCATTTTACTTATTAACTCAAACCATCAAAACCATACCGCTTGGTATTGCTTATGCACTGTGGGGCGGGTTGGGGATTGTGCTGACATCGCTCGTTGGCTTGATGTTTTTTAAGCAAAGTCTTGATACAGCAGCTGTGGTTGGTATCGCTATGATTGTGGGCGGTGTCGTGGTGATGAACTTATTCTCTAATTCTGTGGTGCACTGATATGGAAATGGAAAACGCTTACAAACGTAAAAAACAGCCCGAAGTTGTCCGTCGTGCGCTACTAGATCAGGCAGCGCGAATCACGTTAGAGCAGGGCTTATCAAAAGTGACCTTTCAGGCGGTCGCTGATGCGGTCGGAGTGACCAAAGGCGGGGTGATGCATCATTTCACCACTAAAAATGCACTCATTCTTGAAGTGTTTCATGATGCGATGGCTAGATTTGAGGCAGAAGTCAATCAAGCCATGGCAGAAGACCCTGTGCGTTATGGCTCTTTTACTCGTGCCTATATCAATGCCACAATTAGCTTAGGCGAAAAAGGGCAGGAAGAGCTCGATAGTCAAGCAACCTTATATGCATTGATGCTAGGCGATAGTGAGTTACGTGAGTTGTGGGCCAAGTGGGCAAATGCACAATTAAAGAAACATCAAGCAACTGACAATACCGAAACATTATGTATGGTGCGTCTTGTGGCTGATGGCATTTGGCTCTCTGATTTTTCAGGCATTAGTATCTCAGATAAAACCTCTATTCATAAGCGTTTGATAAAAATGACGCAACCTGAGAATGAATAAAATACTGTTCTTAAGTGATTGATCAAAGAAGATTTTTTATTAAAAAAGCATTGAAAGACAGGCTTGTAGCAATAGGCTATATAAATTTATTTTAAACATTTAACCCATGACGACATTATTTAGCATTAGCTTGTTTATAAGGCTTGTGCCAGTCGTTAATAGGAGCACCGCATGACAGATTCAAAAACAGACCTAAACAACTTAACAGACATCATTGATTTAAAACAAATACAAACTGCTTATATTAATGGTCGTTACTTAGCAATCGACGAATCGCTTGCTACTTTTGAAGACATCAATCCAGCCACGGGTGAAGTGTTAACTACCGTTCAGCAAACGACCAGTGAGCAGATTAATGAAGCGGTAAAAGCAGCACAAAAAGGTCAAAAAGTTTGGGCGGCGATGACGGCGGTTGAGCGCAGTCGTATTTTACTAAAGGCGGTTGCGATATTACGTGAGCGCAACGATGTACTCGCGTTACTTGAAACCAAAGACACGGGCAAAGCGCTCTCTGAAACCAAATATGTCGATATCGTGACTGGTGCTGATGTCGTTGAGTATTATGCAGGGCTTGCGTCGATGATTGAAGGTCGTCAGATTCCATTGCGTGATACTAGCTTTGTCTATACTCGCCGCGAGCCACTTGGCGTCGTCGCAGGTATCGGTGCGTGGAACTATCCTATTCAAATCGCGATGTGGAAAGCAGCACCAGCGTTAGCCGCTGGCAATGCGATGATTTTTAAACCTTCTGAAGTCACGCCTCTAACTGCGCTAAAACTGGCAGAAATATTGACAGAAGCGGGCTTACCAGATGGCGTCTTTAATGTTGTGCAAGGGGATTATAAAGTCGGCGAAGCGTTAACTCAGCATCCTGATATCGCCAAAGTCTCGTTTACCGGGGGTGTACCCACTGGTAAAAAAGTGATGGAAAGTGCCGCATCTTCGTCGCTTAAAGACGTAACCTTGGAGCTTGGCGGTAAGTCGCCCTTGATTATATTTGATGATGCGGACATCGATACCGCCGCTGATATTGCGATGATGGCGAATTTCTATAGCAGTGGTCAAGTTTGTACCAATGGCACGCGCGTGTTTATCCCTAAAGCCTTACAAGCCAAGTTTGAAGAAGCCATATTATTGCGCGTCGAGCGTATTAAATTGGGCGATCCAATGGATGAGAGTATTAATATGGGTCCATTGGTCAGCTTCCCACATATGGAGCGAGTACTTGGCTATATCGAGCAAGGAAAAGCGAGTGGTGCTCGTCTGCTAACAGGCGGTGACCGTGTGACAACAGGCAAATTGGCAAATGGCGCATTCGTCGCACCGACGGTATTCACTGATTGCACCGATGAAATGACTATCGTGCGCGAAGAAATCTTTGGTCCAGTGATGTCAATATTGACTTATGAGACTGAAGAAGAAGTGATTCGCCGTGCCAATGATACCGAGTATGGTTTGGCAGCTGGGGTCGTGACTGCTGACTTGACCCGAGCGCATCGAGTCATCGCTCAAATTGAAGCGGGTATTTGCTGGTTAAATACGTGGGGCGAGTCGGCTGCACAAATGCCAGTGGGCGGTTATAAGCACTCAGGTATCGGCCGCGAAAACGGCATTGAAGCCCTTGAGCATTATACGCAGACCAAGTCTATCCAAGTAGAGCTTGGTAAGTTTGAATCGGTATTTTAATCACTTTTTCTGTGAAATTTTTAAAACGGTAAGGCTGAATTATTAGGACTAATTTGTCCTTTTGGCACCGCCTTACTGATATGAAATGATGGATTTTTTAATATTATGGAGCGTTTTATGACATCAACCACACCTGAATATGACTACATCATCGTTGGCGCAGGCTCAGCAGGCAATGTGCTGGCCACCCGTTTGACCGAAGATGCCAACATTAAGGTGTTGCTGTTAGAAGCGGGTCGCCCAGACCATCGCTTAGACTTTCGCACGCAGATGCCAGCAGCGCTCGCTATGCCGTTGCAAGGTACTACTTATAACTGGGGTTATAAAACCGATCCTGAGCCCTATATGAATAACCGCGTCATGGATTGTGGTCGCGGTAAAGGACTGGGCGGCTCGTCTCTGATTAATGGGATGTGTTATATCCGTGGTAATGCCTTGGATTTTGACGATTGGGCGAAAATCAAAGGTTTAGAAGATTGGACCTATTTGGACTGCTTGCCGTATTTCAAAAAGTTAGAAAATCGCGACGCTGGCGAGAACGACTATCATGGCGTCGGTGGTCCCGTCGAGATGACCACTTCCAAGCCAGGGGTCAATCCGCTGTTCCAAGCGATGATCGAAGCAGGCGTGCAAGCAGGCTATCCAAGCACGGATGATTTAAACGGCTATCAACAAGAAGGCTTTGGGCCGATGGATCGTTTTGTCACGCCTAATGGTCGCCGCGCTTCGACTGCTCGCGGTTATCTCGACCGCGCCAAACCGCGTAGCAATATCACCATTTTAACGGGTGCATTGACTGACGTGATTTTGTTCGATGGCAAACGTGCTGTTGGTGTCAAAGTAGAGCATCAAGGTCAAACTAAGAACTTTCATGCGTCTCGCGAAGTGATTGTCTCATCTGGTGCGATTGCCTCACCGCAACTGTTGCAGCGCTCTGGTATTGGCCCTGGTCAGTGGCTCAAAGATTTGGGCGTGACAGAAATACTGGATTTACCGGGTGTCGGTAATAATCTACAAGACCATTTAGAGCTGTATATGCAGTACGAATGTAAGCTGCCAGTGTCGATTGCGCCTGCCAATAAATGGTGGAATAAGCCAGCCATTGGTGCCAAATGGTTGTTCAATGGCACAGGACTGGGCGCCTCAAATCAGTTCGAAGGTGGCGGTTTTATTCGTACCGATGAGAAATTTACCCATCCTAATATCCAGTACCACTTCTTGCCATTAGCAGTGCGCTATGATGGTCGTAGTGCAGTGAAGTCGCACAGTTTCCAAGCGCATGTAGGCTCATTACGCTCGCCAAGTCGTGGTCGCGTCAAGCTAACTTCGAAAGACCCAAGCGCCCATCCGAGCATCTTGTTTAACTACATGTCTCACGACCAAGACTGGCACGAGTTCCGTGCGGCAATGCGTATCACCCGTGAAATTATGCATCAGCCAGCGCTCGACCCTTATCGTGGTCGCGCCATTGCGCCAACCGATGACTTGGTGACCGATGCGCAGCTAGACGAATATGTTCGTAATCATAGCGAAACGGCTTATCATCCGTCGTGTACTTGTGCGATGGGTGAAGGTAATGATTCGGTGGTCAATGGCGAAGGGCTCGTACATGGTATCGATGGCTTGCGCGTCGTTGATGCGTCGATTATGCCAAATATCATCAGTGGTAATCTGAACGCCACCACCATTATGCTTGCCGAAAAAATCGTCGATAAGATGCGCGGCAAGCAGCTACCACGCTCGACCGTAGATTATTACGTTGCTAATGGTGCACCGCTTAGAACTGAGCCGATGCGCGCTTACCGCTCTACTGTCTAAATAACTATATGAGCTATTAGGCAATGAAATGTATAAGCAATTTCAATAAGAAGACCTTTCCACGCAAAGGTCTTTTTCATCAGCACTAACGTATTAAGTATTTTTAATACTGTTGTGGCTGCCTTTGATTGTCATTTAATTTTTTATTTACATTGCAGTTTTCATTTATTGGTACTGCTTTGTGCGTCATACAGTCATTAAGTTATGACGGACAAATCAATATCAGACCCTGTTTAATTTACCTATTGAGGTCTTTTATGTACAGCTCGCCATCAAAGGATGCGACGAAACCCCTGACTCTAAACAAGACGGTTTTTTTAGGTTCAGCTATTATTTCTATTTTATTAATTATCTGGACGATTGCGTTTCCAGATTATAGTGAGACACTATTAAGCTCAAGCATGGCATGGGTATCAGAGAGTTTTGGCTGGTATTACATGCTGGTGGTTGCCGCTTATAGTATATTTGCACTATTTGTTGGTTTTTCTAAATACGGCGATATCAAGCTTGGGCAAGACCACGAAAAAGCCCAGTTTCCTTTCCTAGCATGGGCCGCGATGCTGTTCTCTGCGGGTATCGGTATTGATTTACTGTTTTTTGGTGCCTCTGAGCCATTGATGCATTATTTAACGCCGCATACGGGGCTGGAGCCTGCCAGTGCAGAAGCGATGCGCGAAGCACTTGCGCAAACCTTTTTACATTGGGGTCTACATGGTTGGGGTATTTATGCCTTAATCGGTATGGCATTGGCGTACTTTGCGTATCGTAAAAACATGCCATTGGCACTGCGTTCACCACTGACGCCTATCTTTGGCGAGCGCTTGATCAAAGGCTGGCTTGGCGATGGCATTGATACCTTTGGTGTTGTTTGCACCTTGATGGGTATTGCGACCAGTTTAGGCATTGGGGTATTGCAGGCCAATGCTGGATTGACCCATGTTTTCGGTATTGAATCTAGCAAAACAGTGCAGACGCTTATTATTGTAGGTGTCGTTGCTGCTGCGGCTATTTCGGCGATGACAGGTGTGGAAAAGGGCGTCCGCCGCTTATCTGAATTTAATATGTTATCGTCGATATTGCTATTAATCGCCATATTGGTGATGGGTAATACGGTGTACTTGCTGAATACTTTTACCCAAAATATTGGTCAATATTTCCAAACCATTCTCTTTAAAACTTTTGATGTATATGCATATGACGGTACTGCTGGTGCTGATTGGAAGTCAGGATGGACGATATTTTTCTGGGCATGGTGGGTCGCTTGGGCACCGTTTGTTGGTCTATTTATCGCGCGTATTAGCCGTGGTCGTACCTTACGTGAGTTTGTCTTTGGCGTAATGTTTATTCCGCTTGGTTTCATTTTTGCCTGGTTCTCTATCTTTGGCAATTCGGCTATAGACTTGGTTGCTAATGGGGCAACTGAACTTGGTGAAATCGCTGTCAATGATGCTGCCATGGGTATGTTTGCCTTGTTTGAGTATTTTCCTTACAGTGACGTTTTATCATTCGCTGGTGTGGTCATTGGTTTAGTGTTTTTTGTGACCTCAGCGGACTCAGGCGCGTTAGTATTAGCGAACTTGAGCTCACGTGGCATGACCAACGACACTGACGCTCCTGTTTGGTTGCGCTTATTTTGGGCAGCGGCAACGGGTCTTATCACTTTAGGATTATTATTTGCAGGTGGCTTTGCGTCATTGCAGTCAGTATCTGTAATTGCAGGTTTGCCATTCTCGCTTATCCTTGTGCTCTATATGGTGTCGATGTGGAGATCATTAAAAGAAGAAGGCAATAAACGCAAAGCCAGTACGATTGGTACGGCTAATGTGCTTGATAGTGGTAAGAGCTGGAAAGCACGCTTGCAACGTATTGTCAGTTTCCCTAGACATGCACAAGTTGAACGCTTTTTACAAAATGTGGTTAGACCTGCCATGACGGAAGTTGAAAAAGAATTTGCGGCAGGCGGTCTAAAAACCTCTTTGGACATCCGTAACCCTGAACATATCGGACAAGATATAGATGAAGGCATGGATGAGAGTAGCGGTCAAATAGATGGTCTAAAATTACGGGTTGGACACGGTGATGAAGACGACTTTATTTATGAAGTGAATTTGATTAAAGCGGAGCGTCCTAACTTTACATTGAGCACATCAACTAAGAATGCAGAGTACTATTATCGTGCGGAAGTGTTCTTAAGTGAAGGCTCACAAGAGTATGACTTGGTTGGTTACTCCAAAGAGCAAGTGTTGGTCGATATCTTAAATCAGTACGAGCGCCATTTGCAGTATCTACATTTAGAGCGTTAATTGATTTATCAACGCGTCCTGAATATTTAAGTAAAAACACTTAAGTAAAAATATGGTAAGAAATAACCCCATAAGTTGAATGCAGCTTATGGGGTTGTTTTATGAAAAATAAAATAAGTAGATATAGGGTAAAATATATAAAGATACGTTTCGGATTATCAGTTTCGAAATATTAGCAAAGGATAAGTTTGTGACCACATTAAAGTACATCGCTCATTATTCTGAGCAAGTTCAAACCCAAGCGGCATTGCTGATTAGCGATGGTAAATTGGGCGCATATCTAGAAAAAAAGTATCCCACTCAGCACCAAATAAAAAGTGATAAGGCGCTTTATCAGTATATCAATGAGATAAAAAACCAGTATATGCGCAAAGTGGGACAGCTATCGAATGTCAGCTATAGCAGTAAATTAACGGTCCTCAAACATGCGCTAGGTATTCATACCACCCAGTCTCGCATACAGGGCAGCAAGCTCAAATCGCATAACAGCATCACGGTAGCCAGCTTGTTTCAAGAAGCGCCGCCTGAGTTTTTGCGCATGATTGTCGTGCATGAGTTGGCGCATTTTAAAGAGCATGAGCACAACAAAGCTTTTTATCAATTATGCTGTCATATGGAGCCAGAGTATCATCAGTTTGAGCTTGATACGCGGTTGTGGTTGCACTGGCGCGAATTGAGTTGATCGCAGTGCTGTATTCTTTTCTTCTCAAAATGAGGATACGCCACAGATTGTATTTCTTATCATAATTTTCTTATCATAAATAATATTATACCTTTTATTAATATATTTTAGTGTATAATTTAATAACAATGATTTTAATGATTGTTGATAAATGGAGAAGATGATGAAACGGATAGTTGCAACTGCACTTGCTATAAGCGCCGCCTCACTGATGGTTGGCTGTACAGCGACCAATGCCATGTCACAAAAGAGTGACGTCATTCCTGATATTAAAAAACCGACGCCATCGATGTTGATTAATGTGACATCAGAGGATGCTCAAGTGCAGCTCATGTCGATGGTACTGACCATGCAATCAGCGCAGCAAGGTGCCAATACTCGAGTATTGCTCTGCGGTCCAGCCGGTGATATGGCACTCCGTGACGCACCCAAAAGTGTGACCACAGCGCAACCGCCTAAAAATATCAGCCCACAGGGTTTGATGCAAATGGTTATGAAAAATACCAATACCAAGGTTGAGGTTTGTGCACTTTATCTACCGGGTAAGGGTATTGACCAGTCGGCACTGATTGACGGCGTGAGTGCTGCTGATCCTGCTGATATCGGAGCGTTAATGGTCGATCAAACCACCAAGATAATGAGCTTTTAAGCAGATAAACAATAATTAGTAGTTTGATGAATAAAAAGGGTGTGATATCGACTATCGCATCCTTTTTTTGTGTCAGTCATTTTGGCTAGTGGAATTGCGTTATAATCCCAGCTAAGCACTGTTTACCAAGTAATATTCGCCAAGTACTCTTGGCTGAAAAACAAGTACCATAGATCCTAATTCATAAAAGGTTATGAGCAATGATTAATACCAAAATTTATAAAGCAATTTATACTTTAGCTGAAGAGTTATTGGAAGCTGATCGTATAGGCAATCAAGCAGCATTTGATGGGTTTTATGCTGAATTAGAAGCCATTTGTAACGATAATGAAAATACCGATAAAGACCATCCAGAACAGTGGGAAACATTGGCTGACTTTACTGAAGATTTAGACGAAGCCTTAGTTATTTATGACAAGGCCTTAGCCAAAGCGACTGCGATTAATTCAAAAGATCATCTGTCGTCGATTGCTTTTTCTATGGCAGTGTTACAGCTTGAGACAGGTAACAAAGAAGCGGCTATTCAAAGTCTACAGAATGCCAAAATTACGGCTAATAAGATTGAAGATAAAGAGTTTAAGGTTGAGATAGACGAGCTGCTTACCAAGTTGTTGGCTGAATAATCTCAATACTGAATAGCTTCAACTAAGCAGGAATGATTTGTTATGCAAAACCTACCTATTGTAATTATCGGTGGTGGCTTGAGTGGCTTATATGCAGCGTTTTTGTTAGAGCAACGAGGCATCGATTATATATTGCTTGAGGCGCGTGAGAGATTGGGCGGGCGCATCACTGTTGCGAAATCATCAGTAGATCAGAATGCTAGTAGACAAAGTGTCGATCATGAAGAATCAAACGATGGCTTTGATTTAGGGCCATCGTGGTTTTGGCCAGATTATCAGCCGCAGTTGAGCAGTCTTATTGAAATGTTGAATTTACCACGTTTTGCGCAATTCGAGGACGGCGATATGATGGTTGAACGTGCTGCCAATCAGTTACCTATCCGTACCCAAGGCTATCAAAGTTCGCCACCGTCTATGCGTCTCGTCGGTGGTATGGCAGCGCTCATTGATGCTCTGTATGCGCGCTTAAATCCTACGCGCATTATCACGGGGCAAATCGTAAAGCGTGTAATCAAGACTGATCACTATATCGACATAGAGAGCGAATGCAGCTCTGAACAGATGACAGCTGGTCAAATAACTACTTATCACGCGCAGCATGTGCTCCTTGCGCTACCGCCTCGTTTGGCGGCGAGTAACATCAAGTTTGAACCGACTTTACCGCAGGATTTGGTGGCAGAGTTGCAAGAGACCGCGACATGGATGGCGCCACATGCCAAATATGTGGCGGTTTATGATTCACCCTTTTGGCGCAATCAAGGATTATCAGGGTCAGCGAGAAGTGCAATAGGGCCACTTACTGAGATTCATGATGCGTCCTTGGTAGAGGGCGAAGGTGCATTGTTTGGCTTTTTTGGGGTTCCTGCTCATGTCCGTCAAAGCGTCTCAGAAATGGAGCTAAAAGCCCATTGCCGAGCGCAGTTGGTACGTTTATTTGGCGCACAGGCAGAGACGCCAACGGCTGAATATCTGAAAGACTGGGCGCAAGATTCATTGACCGCGACGCCTGCTGATGCCAGTGGCGCAGGTCAACATGCTGTCGCACCGAACGCCAAGCCAAATACAGGTGCATGGCAAAACTGCCTAACGGGCAGTGCTAGTGAATGGTCAGACGCGTTCCCTGGTTATATTGCTGGTGCTATCGATGCAGCATATAAGGCGGTACAGGGTTTAGATTTAGGTTTGTCTGATGCGCTATCGTCATCAGCGTCACCATCCAATGGGATAGTTGATGAGTGAGTCTTTAGAACAGCAAGCTTCTCGCAACACCAGCACATGGCTCATCCCTTTCGCTTGCTTGTTAGGCGGAGGAGGTCTGATTGGTATTTCTACCAATTTGGCAAAATATGCTGGTGAGATAGGTATTACACCACTGGCATTTCTCTTTTGGTCCATCACGGGCGCTGCTGCTATTTTATTGATCGTTGCATTAATACGGCACGAATTACCTCCCTTAAATGCGCGTAGCTTTGAATACTATTTTGTGGCCGCGCTCATCAGTGTTGCTGGTTCTAATTTACTACTGTTTTCGGCTATTCCACATGTGGGTGCAGGTTTCGTCGCGCTCATTATCTCGCTTCCACCATTGCTGACTTATCTTGGCGCATTGGCACTGCGGATGGAGCGATTTAATATCGTCCGTGCTTTGGGTGTGGCCGCGGCGCTTCTTGGCGCAGGAGTATTGGCAGTGCGTAAGTTTTCGACGCCAGACGCCAGTACTTTTTGGATTTTGATCGCGCTTTGCGGGCCAGTATTATTGGCTATTGGTAATATATATCGCACCTTACGCTGGCCTGATAAGGCATCGCCCAGTGCACTCGCGCCAGGTATGCTAATCGCGGCTTCGCTATTGCTGCTGTCATTTAGTGTATTGCCTAATTTTTCAGTGAATATGCCGCTAGACTGGTTGCCGCTAGGTTTGATTGGCATACAAGCCGCCGTATTTGCGGGTCAGTTCTTATTGTTGTTTTTATTACAAAAAACCGGCGGTCCTGTTTTATTAAGTTTATTAGGTTCGGTCGGCGCAGTTGTCGGTGTGCCAGTGGCTATTTTTTTGCAGGGTGAGATGCCGCCAGAAGGGTTGTTTTTGGGTGCTTCATTGATCGCACTGGGCGTTGGTTTGGTAACATGGGGCGGGGTGAAAATGGCGACCACATCGACAGAAACTAGGTAAAGATGACCATTAGGATATAGCGCTCATAAATACGCCAACCTATAAACTAATGAACTTACTAGGGCATATGTTTGCACTGCAACTATCCAAAAATGTAGCCATGTAAAAATGTCGCTATATAGAAATGCCACTATTTAAAAATGTCACTATGCGACCCTCACAGTGATCATTTTTTATCTAATCCAACCTCAAAAAACCTCGTTAAAACGTAAATATTACCGTTACTGCCAATCTATAATTTATCTACAGCCATTTTAGCAATCAGCATGGCTAGGTATGAGTGTTCAACAGGGCATCATAATTGGTTACGATTATCTGAAATCAGTTTTTGTGAGTAACACAAAAAAGGAGTATAAATATCGTGGTTATTCCTATCATGGATTAGGGCGATGCATGCAGCCAAGCGTTATCGATTGTTAAATAATGTCACGATTGTCATTAGTATTATCGGCGTAGCCATTGCTTTATTAGACAGTGGTTTCACGCTGCCGATGTGGCTACAACAGGTTTTCCATATTTTTTATCTGGCGATTATTTTTTTAGGCTTTGTTGTGACGGCAGGTCGTTACATCTATAGCAAAAAGCCACTGACCCTAAATAAAGTCGCGGTCTTTGACTTACTGACCAGTATCGCGATTGTCATTTTACTGGTAGCACATTTCACTGATTTGGTGCGCTCTGGGATGTCGGTCGCTGTTGATGGCTTCGTTGCCATCAAAATTGCCGTCTTTGTGACCTTTATTCGTGAAATATCTGACCATGATTTTAATCTCAATCGTACCTTTTTAAACCCTGCGCAGTTTTTTATCTTAAGCTTCCTGTCATTGGTATTGGTCGGTGCATTGCTACTGATGATGCCCAATGCAACGACGCAGCCGCTGTCTTTTATTGATGCGCTCTTTACCGCGACCAGTGCCGTCTGTGTGACTGGTCTTATCGTGGTAGATACGGCGACTTATTTCACAACTTTTGGGCAAGTCATTATCATGGGGCTGATACAGATCGGCGGATTGGGTATTTTGACCTTTGTGACGTATTTTAGTTATTTCTTTAAGGGCGGTGTCAGTTATGAGACGCAGGCGAGCATCAGTGAGATGTCTTACATGCGCGGCATGGGTGATGTGGTATCGACCCTCAAATCTATCTTATATGTGACGTTTGCCGTTGAGGCAGTGGCTGCGGCACTCATTTATATCAGTATTTATGACATACCAGATATGGATTGGTCTGAGCAGTTATTCTTCTCTGTTTTCCATGCAATTTCTGCGTTCTGTAATGCTGGATTTTCTACATTTAGCGCTGGCATGTATGATGACGCGCTACGTTTTAATTACCCATTACAACTGATTATCGCCACGACCTTTATCTTTGGTGGTATGGGTTTTGTCATTGTGGTCAATGTGCTGCGTTATTTGCGTGATCGTGCCGAGCGCCTGATCTATCGCCATGATCAGCGTTATATTTATCGACCATGGTTGCTCAATATTAATAGCCGCATAACCTTGATTACGACGGGCGCTTTATTGTTGGTAGGTCTCATCGGTGTGATGATATTTGAATATAACAATGTGCTGGCAGACCATCGCAGTTTTTTCGGTAAGCTTGTCACAGGGCTGTTTACTGCTGCCACGCCGCGAACCGCAGGATTTAATACCATCGACATGGGGGAACTCGCGTTTCCCACGATTATGTTGACGATATTTTTGATGTGGATTGGTGCCTCGCCAAACTCGACGGGCGGTGGTATCAAAACCAGTACGTTTGCGATTGCACTGTTAAACACTTTGAGTTTGGCACGTGGTCAGACCAACGTTGAGGTCTTTAAGCGCCAGATTGCTGACATCTCAATTCGCCGTGCATTTTCTATTATGTGGCTGTCTTTATTGGTCATCGGTATGGGCGTGACGCTCATCAGCTATGATCAACCGGAGCTTGATTTAATCAAGGTGGTTTTTGAGTGTTTTTCAGCTTACAGCACGGTGGGATTAAGTCTGAATTTGACGACAGAATTATCAGATTTTAGCAAAATGGTGGTGTCAGTCATTATGTTTGTTGGGCGTGTCAGCATGTTGACCATCTTTATTGCCCTACTTAAAAATAGACGCCAGCGCAATTATCGCTATCCAACTGAAGAAATCACGATCAATTAAATGGTCGTAAATAAGCCATTTCATCATTAAAAATACTGAAAAAGGTTAATAAGGTTATGAAATATATCATCGTAGGGTTAGGGAACTTTGGCTCATCGCTAGGCATGGCGTTGACCCGTCAGGGGCACGAAGTGATTGCCATTGACAGTAGCATGCAAAAGGTTGAGGCGTATAAGGAAGTCATCTCTCATACCATCTGTATGGATGCCACGGATGAATATACCGTCAATGGTTTACCGATTGTCGACACCGATATCGTTATTGTCGCAATCGGTGAAGACCAAGGCGCAAACGTCATGGCGACGGCATTATTTAAAACTCTCAAAGCAAAACGTTTGATCAGTCGTAGTATTAATCCATTGCACGAAAAAGTGTTGCAAGCTATCGGTGTGGACGACCTTATCCACCCTGAAAAAGAGGCGGCCAATCGCTGGGCCAAACGGCTGTCGCTACGTTATTTCGTCGACTCGTTTGAGTTGAGTGATCATTTCAGTATGGTAGAGATTAGCATTCCCAAGTCGTTGATTGGTCAGACCGTTGATGACTTGCAATTGGAGCAAAAGTTCAATATTCGATTGCTTAGTACCCTGCGCTATGAGTATTATGAAGACAGCTTTGGTCGTACGCAAAGTAAGCCTAGTATTAAAGGTTTGGCTGAGCCTGAGCAAGTATTGCAAGAGAAAGACGTATTGGTCATCTACGGTGCTAACAAGCATATCAACGAGTTTCTGCGTAGTGTCGGTGTGAAAATCAAATAAAAATTTGCAACAGCCGTGACATGAAAAGGCAAAGGGGAAACTTATGAGTAAGCGCACTATATCCATCTTGTTGCTTGCGACGATGGCATTGTTGTCAGGCTGTGATCAGACGCCGCAAGACCCGAACGTGTTGTATTCAGAAAAACATCAAGACCCCATTCAAGAGCTGGAGATGACAACAGCGGTTGATCGTAGCCAGTTTGCCTATAAACAAACCTTTTATGTGCCCATTTATTCTGACATCTATACCGATAGAGACAATCGTAAAGTCTTGCTATCAGCGACTTTGAGTGTACGCAATACCACGCTAAAAAAATCGCTGTATATCAATAAAATTGACTACTATGGCACTGATGGAACCTTTATAAAATCCTATTTAACCAAACCGATTGAGCTTCCAGCAATGGCTACGCTCAATTATATCGTCGAAAAAGAAGAGGATAAAGGCGGATCGGGCGCCAACTTTATCATCGAAGTCGAAGGGATAGACGAGACGGTCAAGCCTGTCATTGAGGCGGTGATGATCGGTAATTTTAGCAATAAAGGCTTTGCATTTAGTACAGAAGGTACGCCAGTGGTGCATTGATTAAGGATAATAAAATCCAAGGAAGGGATATGTCTGCAACCAAAGAAGAAATTGTCGCCTTTATGGCGTTGGAATTTCCACAAACCAAATGTGTCATCGAGGCAGTCGGTGACAATCGCTCGACCTTATCACACGATATTGGTATCAATGAATTGCGTCCCGGTGGTACGGTCTCTGGACCAGTATTGATGAGCATCGCTGATGTGGCTCTCTATGTGGCGATACTTGGTAAAATAGGTATTGTGCCACTAACGGTGACGACGAGTTTGACCATTAACTTCCTGCGCAAACCCTCAGCAGAAGCACATATTATCGCTGAGTGTACGTTGATGAAAGTTGGGCGCACCCTAATCGTTGGCGAGGTTGCGCTTTATTCTGAAGGCTCTCGCGACATGGTGGCTCATGTGGTTGGTACGTATTCCGTACCGCCTCAGCACGGTTAGCTATTTTTAGCCCATTTTTAAAATGAGGACAGTCTCTAAAAAAGCAGTGCTATAAAAATTAATGTCATAAAATTAATGCTGATAAGGACTGCTACTGTTTGGTTGCCTCGACCTGAATGTTTAAATGAAGGTTTTTAGTGACGCCAAACCACGCATATTTATCGATATTCCATTTGGTGCGATCAATCATCGCCGTAAAATCCCCACCACAAATATCTTTTTTGAGCGTAGGGTGTAGATAACAGTCAAACTTAGTCGCTGTTAAGCTAATAGGGTGGGTTTCGCCATGCAGTGTTAGATGACCGTCTACTTTTGTGACCATTGGGCGTGATTTGTCTTGGCTAAAATACCATTTGTTAGAATCAAAGCGTGCCAACGGAAAGCGCTGCATATCAAAGAAGCTAGGGCCTGTCAAAGTCTGGTTAAATGCTTTATTTCCCGTATTTAGAGAGCTGATCGGAATGACCAAGGAGATATTGCCAGTTTTTAAACTTGAGTCATATTGCAGTTGACCTTGGACATTATAAAAGCCGCCCGCAGTGGCAGGGGATTGGAAGCGTTCAATGGCAAAGCGCACATGGGTGCCAGCAGGATTGATGGTATAACTGGCGGCATGGCTGCTATGTGCAGCGCTTATTATTAATAATGGCAGTGCCAATGTCAGTGTCAGTAAAGGGTAGATAGGTGATCTTTGTAGAACAAAAGATAGGATGCTCATAGCTACATTCCTTTGCGGGCTATTGATAAATAAAGAACGTCGTCGACGAGCGCAATCCATGCTGTTACTCAATATTAAGTCAGTCAGCAATAACTATTTATACATTATTTATCAAATGCTTAGTAGCTTTATTTTTATAAGACTATCATTGTTAATTTGGCTATTATTCAACAGCTAAGATTGGGTTTTCGACGATTTTTGAAAGCTTGCCGTATCAGATTTTTTGCCATTAGCATTGATACTGTTGGCTTTATTCGCTGCTGGGTATTTAAAAAATAGCGTTGCAAGTGCGCAGGTTATGGTCAATGACAGTAGCATCGATACTAATGTATGACTAAAAAAGTGATCACCAAATAGCATCTTATACAGTCCCATCGTCCATCCTATGACCGTGACTATTTCAAATATTCTATAGCGATATTGATGCAGAGTGGGTAAAAAGGCCAAGCCATACAGAGAAAATCCTGCACTGGCATGAGCCGCTGGGAAGCACTTGGCAGGCGTGTTAGCGACTATGTTTTGCCAAATATTTAGATAAGGCAGTTCGCCACCAAACAGTATTAAATGATTGGGGCAACTGACATGAGTGACACCTTTGAGTAGCGCAATCATACTGGGAACGGCAATTAAAACAAGCAGTAGATAACCTATTTCACGCGTGGATAAAGGCGTGAGCCGTTTATTGTACTTAGCATTTTTTATTACCAGATTGATGTCTGAATTCTGTTTATGTCTCAGAATTAGAATGGCTATGAGATAAATGCCAAGCAAGATGAGTAGCAATTTAGGCAAGTCATAAAAAATAAAGGCAAAAGGTTGTGTGCCTTTTTCTAGTAGCCAGTGTCCATTAGTGTAAAAAAGCTCACTAATATGAATGTCTAATTGGCTGTGCTCAAACAGCAGTGTCGCTATGATGGTCAAGCATAGGAGTTTAAGCCAGACTCCATTGGCTGAATATGTTTTCAAAATACAACACTCAATAATGCCATCATCCACAAGATAAATAGCAGCAGTAATGCCAAAAATTGTGCCGCAGAGCCAACATCTTTGGCTATCTTTGCCAGTGGATGCTTGGCGGTCGATGTGTGATCGACACTGGCTTCGATTCCAGTGTTAATGAGTTCGACGATTAATGATAAGAAAGAAGCAACAACCAGTAGCATTTTGACGCTGATAGTGAAAGGGCACAATATAATAGCCATGAATAATATGAGATTGAGCCAAAATACTTGTCGAAAAGCCGCCTCAAATTTGTAAGCTGCTTTGAAGCCGTCTAGAGAGTAACTAACGGCTTTTATAATGCGATAAAATCCTGTTTTACCCTTGGCCTCACTGGCATAGCTATGAGGTAGCAGTTGTTTTTTGCCTGTTATTGGGCTTAAAACCCCACCACTCGTCGACTGGTTTTCAAGATTAATAGGATTTGCTTTATTCATATCAAACGCTTCACAGTCTATTAATATCAAGGTATGCGATAAATTTTAATCATTTAATTATTTAACCATGGTCGAATGTTCAACATGCCCTAAGTATAAGCGGGCAGGCATTAAGAAAACGTTAAGCTTTTTTAAAATAGAGATCTTCTCTAATGATAATTGATGATAAAAGTACTGCCACCTAACGGGTTGATTTGGTGAGTAAGTTGCCAGCCCATATGTGTCATGATGCGCTGTACGATACTGAGCCCCAAGCCTGTGCCTTCTACTGGATAATAGGCGTCAGCTGCCGATGACGATTCTGTATCCAATGAGATGTCTTTATACTGCTGCTCTAGACGCTCAAATCTCTCATATAGCAGCGGCATCATCACCTCAGGAATACCTAGACCAGTATCAGTGACGGTGATTTTTTCAGCATCGATAGTGATGATGACCTCACCCTTATCGGTGTACTGAAACGCATTTTTTATCAAATTACCCAGTGCCATTTTTAGTAGTTCAGGTCGTACGTGTGCGACATACAGCTGTTCTGCGACTATTTTACAAGTGACTGACTTATGGCGAAGCAAGTAATTTAAGCGCTGTACTTCATTTAACGCGATGTCATTGATAGACGTTGGCGGTGCATCCAGTTTTTCAGGAGCACGAGACAGCAATAATAAGGCGCTGATAATCTCCGAGGTTTCTTTGGCGGTCGTACTGATACGAGTGGCAAATGCGCTCAAGTGAGGGTCGTTTTCTAGTTGTGAGGACAATACTTCTGATGCCCCCATGATAATCGTCAAAGGCGTACGCAGCTCGTGACTGACATCACCAGTAAATAGCTGCTCGCGTTTGAGGTACTGCTCAAGTTTGTGGTTTTTTTCATCGATTGCGCGTGCTAACACGCCAACCTCGGACGGCAGATGCGTCAATTCCGTCAAGTTGTGATGATCTGTTTCTACGGCTTGCTTTAAGTCTAATAAAGGCTTGATAATTTGCTTGGAGGACAGCGATGAAAATATCGCTGCAATCAATAAGCTCAAAATGACTGCTACTTTTAGGGCGTTGGCAAATATGTCTTCTAAATGCTCAAATATGGCCAAAACGGGATAATTTCCCATCACCATTTCAGTGTTTTCTAAGTAAGTTAAAATATAGTTTTCTGTGTCTTTTTTATAATTAAAAAAATGTAACTCTGTTGTCGATTGACCATTTTTAGTGGTGACAGTGACGGGCATCTCTTGTACGGTTTGGGTGGCCAGTTGTTGCAGATTGCTCGGTGCGTTATCGAAGCGATAAATTTTAATACCCGGTTCAGCGGTATAAATAGGCTGATCGCCTTCTTTTTCTTGGCTAAGCTCTAACTGTTGCAATAAGCGAGCTTTGACCAGCTGTTGCTCCATTCTGACTTCGGCATACATAAAAATACTGACGAAAGTGGCACACAGTAATAGGGCAAATAACAAGTAGGAGAGTCGAAACTTATTGGCGATGGAGTCGATATTGAACATGGTATTTACTTCGTTGTGAAAGACGATATGAAAGACGTTGAGAGTCAAATAAGGACATCAGACGATGGTTTTTTAGGCTTTATCTGGATCGATAATCTGGTAACCGACACCGGGCAACGTGACTATCATGATTTTATCGAACGGCTTATCTACCTGCGCACGGACCCCATGCATGTGAGTGCGCAGTGCATCACTGCTTGGTATGTCTTCGCCCCATACTTTTTCTTCCAGCTCGGTTTTGCTAACCACGCGCGGCGCCGCACTCATCAAGGTATGTAGTATTTTGAAGCCTGTTGGTGTGAGTTTTAGCGACTTGCCTTCACGTGTAATCGTATGCTCACTATGGTTTAAAGACAATGTGCCAACGGTTAAACCATGCTCAAAATGATCATCTTTATGCCGGCGTATGAGAGCCTTAATACGAGATTCTAATTCCACCAATGAGAAAGGCTTAACCAGATAATCGTCAGCGCCACTATCGAATCCTGCCACTTTATCTAAAATCGTATCGCGAGCGGTCAGCATCAATACTGGCGTTTTGTCATGCAGCTCTTCCCTGAGCTTTTTGCACAGTTTAGTGCCATCCATGCCCGGCAGCATGACATCTAACAAGATGACGTCATATCGATTATTCGATGCGAGCGCTAAGCCACTAATGCCATTATGGGCATTGTCTAGCTCAAAGCCTTTCGGCTCAAAAAAAGCATAAATATTGGCGACGATATCGGGATTGTCTTCAATGATGAGTATCTTGTACATGAGTATTATTACCTAAAAAGGCGGAGCGATGATAAAGAATTCAATTAGCCACTTTAAAAAAGGTGGGTGCTGCTTTGGTTTCGCCAGTGGTGATACCAAAAAACTGAAGCAAGGTTGGCGTAATAAAATCATGTGACACAGGCTGATCAATCATGTTAGCAAGGCTGCTTTTAGCAATAGTGCTGCTATCAATGCTGTTGCCATTCGGTGACCAAATAATCACTGGCACGTGCTTTTGTGCATTTGGCGCAATAGCGTATGGCAGACCATGCAAGTAAATATTGTTTTCGCCCAAACTTTCTCCATGATCACTAATATATACCATCACCACCTCATAATCTTGCTCATAAGGTTTTAAGGTGTCGATCACGCTATTTAAAAAATAATCTGTATAACGAATGGCATTGTCATAACCATTGATAACCGATTGGTTGTCGCATTTTGATAGCTCATTGGTCATACAGACGGGCTGATATTCTGCAAAATCTTTAGGGTAACGCTTAAAATAGGCGGGTCCATGATTGCCCATTTGATGCAGCAAGATAAGTGTGTCTTTAGGTGTCTCTTTCTGTGAGCTGCCTGACTTAACCAGTTTATCAAAACCATCAAGCATGCCTATATCTCGACACTCAATATCACAATCTGGATTGAGCGCGGCTGTTTTATAATCCTCAAAAGTTACGCGGTCAGCCACTCCTTTGGCGCTAGAGTTATTGTCTCGCCAAACGACATTGACGCCTTGCTTGTGTAGCGTATCGAGCACGTTTTCATTATAGCTAGCGCTATCAGGGTCATAAGTTTTTCTATTGGCGTAGCTAAACATGCAGGGTACTGAATAGGCGGTGGATGTGCCGCATGACGAGGCGTCTTTAAAGCTGTAGATGTCTGATTGTTTTGAAAGCAAAGGCGTGGTGTTGCGCGCATAACCGTTTAAGCCAATATGGTCAGCGCGAACGGTTTCTCCTACTACAAATACCATCAACTTAGGTTTTACAGCGCTGTTGCTAGTGTTAAAAGAAATGCTGCGTTTTGCATCTGTGGCATGAGGGATTAGTGTATCGGGACGACGGCGCTCAGCGATATAATCAGTACCCAGTTTGATAACAGAGTAAACAGGAGTAATAGGATTGACATAACTACGGACTATTTTGTGCTGGCGAAAAAAGCTGGCGTATTGGTCACCAAATGGCACCAGACACACCGCTATCAATACGATAGGTAATAATAGGGTGACTGATTTTTGAAGGGTTGCTTGTTGCCAAGACAATCGCTTTAGACGAATGTTACCAATCATGAAAGCAGGCACTATACCTAATAGAAACAGGCGAATAAATAGACTGGGTGCCATTAATCCCATGGCTTCTGCTTGATCGGTTTGTAAGCCGTTAATGAGCATATCACGATTAAATATCGTCCCGTAGGCGTCGGTAAAGTAACCACAGATAGCTGCAATCAGCACCATTACGATAAGCACTACTTTTGCCGTTGAGCGATGACACAGCAGTGATAACACCAACCATATCAGCCCAAATAATAAGCCTATGATGGAAAAAATAAAGCCCGTGTTTGTGCTCAATGGATAAACGCTGAGTACTTGCTCAAAAAAGCCAATATTCGCCGTCGCTACTAAGTACAGAGCAACAACTATGATCAGATGATTGAGATTGATCTCACGATCATAGAGCTTGCTTAGGAAGCGGATTTTTTTATTAGCTTTGGGCGTATCGATTTTGGCGGCTTGAGATATTGACATACAAGTACTTCTCAACAGGATGGTAAGGAGTGTAATGCCTTACAGTAACAAGTACGCTGTTAAGAAGATGTTAAGGTGGTTAAATTCAATAATATATTAGGGCATATTAGGGTCTGTTGAACATTCACAAATAGGCACTGCTGATTGATCAAATCGTTTCAGACAAGGCGCAAATTGAAGATAATGCTCGTGCCTTAGCTAGACTTGTAACACAGTATGAAGCGATTTTAACATCAGCTCAAAGAGACAGGACTCTTTTTTGCCGCTTCGTCATTAAAAACATCCGCTTAGAACGACTAAACTAGATATTTTTAATCTAAAATCGACTAAAAAATAGTCACTGTCAGTGCCGTGGTCGAATGTTCAACAGACCCTAATAACCTAAACGATGACACGTCCTAATTTAAACCTGTGCGAAAGAGCGTGCCAACGACAACAAAGGCGACAGAAAACAAAGTGACTAATATGATATTGATTGAAAATCCTTTCAGGGTGTGAATAGACAATCTGGGTATTCGATAAAAACGAGCGTGCAGGGCAACCAGAACAGTCATTAGCAATAATAGTAATTTGAGACTAATAAGAATACTAAAATCATTATCAAGTTTAAACCATGCAGCAATGTTGGGTAATAGCTGGTAGGCCATCCAAAGTCCAGTGATTATTTGCAGCATCAAAGCTGGCATCCCAACCCTCTCAAATAGCTGCTCAAATTGCATCAGACCATCAATATTTCGGGATGATAGCGCTTTTGGTAATACCACCAAGGTCAAAATCAGATGACCACCTGTCCAGACAGTAGCGCCTAACAAGTGTAGTATGAGTATATAGTTAAGCATAGATAACAATCCTTAAATGCCACTGACATAGGGCTTTATGTCGATTAACTGAGGTACTTAATCATGAAACGCGCCGCACAATTACAACCATTATCTCGTCAACATCATCTAGGTCTAAATCTATCTCGCCATGCTAAAGAGTGTGCTGATGAACCTAACGCAATTGCCGAGCATTGGCTAAATATCACGTCTTATATTAACGAGATGCAACAGCATTTTCAGATTGAAGACAATCTAATGGCTCATGCCTTACAGCCTCATAGCAGCTCCAAACCTGAGGTGGCATCGGTACTAAATACACTTGCTGCGCAGCACAAGTCCCTGCATGCACTCATGGCAGAGGTTCAAGATTTGCCGCACTCTCAAAGCAATCACGTCACCGTTGGACAAGTCAAAAAACTCGCCACCTTGCTATATGATCATATTCGTTTTGAAGAACGAGAATTGTTTCCTATCGTTGAGCGCTATCTGACAACAGAAGAATTAGAGGCTATTTATGATGCCAGCCCAGACGGTATCAAACGCTCCGATGAGAACCGTTAGAGCACGTTTTTTATCAAAGTTGTCTTACTCTATAGCGAGATAACCTGCGTCAGAAAAATACTGCTGTCCAGCAGGCGAGCGCAGATAGTTTGAAAAATCGGTCGCGGCAGTAGTGTCACTAATCACCAAGCCGTCTTGCAAAATAGAAGGATAAGCGTCTGGCGCTAACGTATAGAACTGCTCAGGCGTGGCTTTAATCGCTGTCAGTTGTGATTGAGCGACAAAGCCATAATCGACATTACCAGTGTGCGCATATTGAAACGCTTGCCCGATATTTTCAGCTTGAATAATGCGACTTTGCTCAGTGAGCGTGTCAAAGATATTTTGCGTTTGTAGATAGGCTTGTGCCGACTTGCCATAAGGAGCAAGTTCTGGATTGGCAATGGTGATTTTGCTATCAGATTCAGACATCAATAATGCATTTAAAGTAGTAGTATTGAGTCCTTTAAGGGATTTGTTAACACTATAGAGTGCCAGCTGACCTTGGGTATAAGTAAAGGGCTCATGGGTTGCTTCGTCAGCAGATTTTACGTTATCTAGCTTTTCTTTGGCAAGCTTGGCAGGGAATTCTTGATTGGCGGATAAAAATATATCGTAAGGTGCGCCAGAGGTAATCTGCGCATATAACTTACCTGAAGAGGCATAAGTCACGTCAATCGCTTGTGCAGGCGGGGGTTTATCCGCTTGATAAGCAGCAATAATCTCAGGCAATACATCTGATAAGTTGGCAGCCGCTGCGATGCGCAGTGTTTGACTTTGCTCAGTGGCGTTGTTGGCGTCCGATTGAACAAGCTCAGCGGTTTGCTCTTTGCTACAAGCGGTGAGCGTTAACGCTAAGCAAGCTGATGATATTGTTATTAGTTTAATCATTATTATAAAACCTTCTTATTATTGCTCGCCAGTGTCGCTCACTGTTATTGCTAAAGGTTGGCTATCGCTTTGAGTAGTCATTTGAAGCGCATTCTTACCCATTATTACTAAGCCATTTAGAGGAATCATCTTGGTAATATTCTTGCTTCCAAACTGGAATGTCGGCTTTAATCGTATCCAATATCCAGCGACAAGCATCAAAGGCAGGATAGCGATGGGCGGAAACCACGCCAACCCAAATAGCGACATCACCAATTTCTAATGCACCGATACGATGGATGGCAATGGCATGGGTAATCTCAAAGCGCTTTTTGGCTTCTTCAATAATGGCGCGACCTTGATTGATGGCAAGGTCTTCATAACCATAATAGGTCAAACGATTGACGCTACTGGCATTATTGTGATTGCGTACCCGTCCTTCAAAGCATACAAACGCGCCGCAGCTGTCATCATCAAGGGTGCTTTTAAGCCGACTTTCATCAATATCGGTATCTAACAGCGCAAAACCATCACGTTCAGCGATGAGATACGCCTCATCGATGCTACGCTTGATGCTCATCGACTGCCCATGTACATTGTCTGTCATTTTTTCTGCCTATTATTTAACAATATTGTATAAGGAGATTTTTAACTTTGAAGCATCGCGTAAAGTAACGCTGCTCATAAAAAGTAGATTGATAAAGAAAGATAAAGGAATAGGTTAATAAAAAGCTATTTTAAATTAACCACCAGCCACTGGGGTGATAAAAACCACGCTATCGCCGTCATAAATCTCATCTGTCCACTTAGCAAAGTAATCATTTACCGCCACGCGCAGCTCTGACTGCGGGCGACTAAAGCGATGCTTTTGGCGCAGCTGCTCATATAGCTCTGTTAGTGAAGTCGACTGTGGTACCTTGATTTTTTCTTCATGACAATTGGCTTCATCGGCTAAGCTGGCAAAATATAAGACGTTAATATTCATCAAGGCATCTATCTCTGAATTTGTATTGCTTTCTACTAAAGTGCTCATAGAAATCTCCATTATTTATTCATTACTAAGCTTTTTGTAGATGGTATTCATAAAGCCAATTTAAGCATGTTGATAGTCGGACTTACCGCCGGTTTTTTTCATGAGATGGATATTATCAATCACAATGTCATGCGAGATGGCTTTGGTCATATCATAAATGGTTAAGCAGGCGACGCTAACAGCGGTTAATGCTTCCATTTCCACCCCAGTTTTATGAGTAACTTTCACCGTGGCAGTCACGGTAATGCTATGGTGGGCATCATCGTATTCAAAGCTTAAGCTGATTTTATCTAAGGGCAGAGGATGACAAAGTGGAATCAGGTCATGGGTGCGTTTGGCAGCCATAATGCCAGCGATATGAGCAGTTTGGGTGATGCTGCCTTTTTTGGTCATACCGTCCGCGGCTTTGATTTGCTTATAAATGTCCGCAGGAAAAACCACTTGTCCGCTTGCATGTGCTTCTCTGGTGCTCGCCGTTTTACCACTCACATCAACCATGGTGATATCACCGTCGCTGTCTAGATGAGATAAGCCAGATTGGTTGCTTGGTTGCTTGCTTGGCTGCTTGCTTGGTGGATTACTGTTTTTTTGACTGTCGCTATTCATTTTTTGTTTCTCTTAAATGGCAGATTTTTCTTAAAGTTGCTTTCTTTAACTAAACCTTTAAATAAACCTTTTTATAAGTTGTTTAAGGCTAAACAAGCACGTGCAAAATCTTTAGGCGTATTAAAATTGGTTAAATCCTGCCACTTTTTCACGAAAGCTACAGGCTGCACAATCGGCTTAATAAACTTCATTACTTGCCGCTGCTCATCGTCAATATAACGCTTTAAATCAGGCTCCATATCCAAGCGGTATAGACCTAACAATGGATATAAATGACTGTCATCGGAGAGACAAATAACAGTTTTATCAGGATTTTTCGTCATATAAGGTTGCAGTTTTTGCCATAAATCGGTGACAGGAATTAAGCTATCGCAGCTAATGACTAGCAGCCAAGATTGCTGCCAGCTTGCGTCTTTTATTAATTGGTTTGAACTTACCAAACGCTTTAATGATTGCAGTGCTGCTTCAATCGCTACCAACGCGCCGCCGGTTTCAATCGGTTTATTATGACTACTAGAAAGTTCATTGCTAGAGATATTGTTAACCGAAAGATAGTCAGCAATATGAAAAATTGGCGACTGCGGGTTTTTTTCGATCAAATCGTGATTGACTGTAAAGTTACGCCCATTATCCGCAATCATGATAGGTAGATTGCTCATCATCGCGGCACTTAATTCAAGCGCCTGCCTAACATGATAATCAAGCAAACACTCGCCTGTCGGGAGTATCAGCTCAGCTTTTGGCGTTCCCATACGTTTGGACGCGCCGCCTGCCAAAATCACAATACCTACTAAATGATTGCATTTATCTATCTTTATTAAGCTATCCGCAACTTCAAGCATGAATTAATCGTGACCTGGATTGGTGCGCATAAAGTGTGGGACAAAATTACAGGGGCGTGTGCGGCTATCAAGCTGCTCTTGTAAGATACCTTCCCAAGCAGTGCGGCAAGCGCCTGATGAGCCGGGTAAGCAAAAAATACCAGTGCCATTTGCCATGCCAGCGACGGCGCGAGATTGAATCGTCGACATGCCGATATCGTCTTTTGAGATTAAGCGGAACATCTCACCAAAACCATCAACCGATTTATCAAATAATACGCTGACCGCCTCTGGCATACTGTCTCGGATATAAAAGCCAGTACCGCCAGTGGTGATAATAGCGTGCACATTTGGGTCGGCAATCCAACCGCTGATGACGGCTCTGATCTTATAAATATCATCAATAATCAGCTGACGATCAGCCAGTTGATGACCTGCTGCTGTCAATTGATCGACCAAATACTGCCCTGAGGTATCCTCTGCAAGAGTACGGCTATCAGAAACCGTCAAGATGGCGATATTAAGCGGGGTAAAGGGGGCTTGCAGCTTACTCATGGATATTCCTTAATAAATACGCTTGTTATAAAAAATGAGAAATTTGATTATTGATACATTATTGATTTTATCCACCAATCATCGACAAATTATTCATCATGCCGCTGTTTGATTCATGAAGATGATGATGTTCAGGTTTGATGGGCATAAAGCTATGGAGGGTATTAACAAGTCCTGCGACATCATCTTGTTCCAGATGCTGACGAATATCGTAATTACCTTGGTCAAATAGGCATAAATGTACTTTGCCTTGACTGCTAACCCGTAAGCGATTGCAGCTATCACAAAAATGAGCAGCGTAAGGGGCAATCATACCAATACGACCTTTATAATCTGGATGGCTGTATTCTATCGCTGGACCATCGTTGCTGCCACGTATATGGGTTTGCCAGCCATTTTTTAATAAATAATTGGTAATAATATCGGACTGTGCATGCTGCGCAAAAAATAAATTGCTATTATCACTGGTCTGCATAAATTCAATAAAGCGATAAGTGACCGCTCTGTTTTTAACATAGTCGATAGCATTCATCAAATTTTCAAAAGCAGTCTCAGCCATTAAGATACTGTTTATTTTTAGCTTAATATCTGTGGTTGCCAGTAAGGTATCCATATCAGCCAGTAATTGTGGCAACATATCAAAGCCAGTCATTTTATGGAAGGTTGCGGCATCAAAGCTGTCCATACTGATATTAAGCTGATTCAGTCCAGCGGCTTGCCAGTTAGCTAAGTGCTTACCAAGCTTATACCCATTACTGGTCATGGCAACCGTTTCAATGCCTTCGGTATTTTTGATGGTTTTAATAATGTCTACCACATCACGGCGTATAGAGGGTTCACCGCCCGTAATCCTGACTTTTTTAGTGCCAACTTCGGCAAATCCGCGGATTAACGTGGCAATTTCAGTAACGCTAAGCTCGTTTTGTGGTGGTTTGTCTTGATAGCCATCTGGTAGGCAATATTCACAGCGGAAATTACAGAAATCAGTAATCGATAGACGCAAATAGGTGAGACGTCGTGCGAAACCATCGGTTAACGGTTGAGAAAGCGTGACCGGAAAATACGTCGACGTGCTAGCAGCTTTTGTCGCAACGTTCGATGATGAGTCACCATCAAAAATAACGGGTGCAGCGGCAGGCGAATACAATTGCGCATTACCTAGGGTAGGGGCAAGATGGTTCATAGATGATTACCATTAATATTAAGTATAGTGTGTACTTTTAGGCGTTGCCTCAGGTTGTGAGTGGAAAATTCTATTTAGGTATGATTATGACAGTTTACACGCAAATAACCATTCACCGTAAGTGACCCAAAAACTACCACTAAAGTAGTAGATGCTACTTGGTTATGATTTTTAAAATCAACATACGCCCCAAGCAGTTTCTCATGATTCATGGCTAATCAACAGTATAAAGAATGATTAACTGTGTAACTCGTTATACCATTGATTAGCCATGCAGCTTTTTAGCTATACCGTTATTAATGATTCAATTATTCAGCTGTTGTTTAGCTATTATTCAGCGATGCAACCAAGGGAAGGGCTGCACTTTTACGGTTTCACCAGCGGCTACATTGCCAGAATCTTGTGCTAGTACAATGAAGCAGTTGGCATGGCTTAGTTGTTTGATACGGTGTGATTGTTGCTTAGTAAAGCTTTCAACTTGGAAATCACCAAGTTCGTTTTGGGACAATATGCCTCTTTGAAAATCCATCCGTCCCGCTGATTTTTTGACATCATTTTTAAGCGTTGCAGTGAGACTTAATTGCATGGGTCGCTCTTGTGGCGCAGCGCCTACCATTTGCCACAAGGCTGGGATCACAAATTGTAGGCTACCAACGATGGTCGATAAGGGATTGCCGGGCAAGCCAAAATATAGCACTGGCTTGGCAAGATTTTTAGTCAGCTCGCCAAAGACAAATGGCTTACCGGGTTTCATCGCCACTTTATAGTGGTTAATCTGCCCAAGCTGCTCAATAACCGTGGTTAAAAAATCATAGTCGCCGACCGATACGCCAGCGGTAGAGATAAGGACGTCGCACTCTTGCATGGCTTGGGTTACGGCGGTGGTGGTTTTATCCAGATCATCAGGGATAATGCCATAATCACGAATAGTCACCGGCAAATCAGCGAGTAAGCTTTTTAGGGTAGGCGTGTTCGAGTTATAGATTTGCGCCAAACTGGTCAGCTCATTGCCAATGGCAACCAGTTCATCACCTGTTGCGAGTACACCAACGGTTAAAGGCTGATAGACCGTCACTTGACCAAAGCCCAAATTAGCCAATAAGCTAATATCAGCAGGATTTAGGCGTTTACCCTTTAATAGAACCGCTTCGCCAACTTCAATTTCTTCGCCTTGTTTACGGATATTGTCATCATGCTTAGCGTCTTGACTGAGGGTAATAGTATAAAGCTGCGATTTATCAATGCTGCCTTTTATGGCGGCAAAGTTGGTGTTTTCTTGCATGATGACCGTATCACAGCTATCAGGAACGACCGCACCGGTAAAGATACGCACCCCTTGTCCTGCTGAAATGTCGCCACTATAAGGACTGCCCGCTTGTGATTCACCCACGATATCAATCGTGCTGTCTGCTGAGAGTAGGCTGTCTTTAGCGATCGCATAACCATCCATCGCCGATAGATTTTGTCTTGGTATGGCAAAAGGCGAGACAATATCTTCTGCCAATATATGATGACGGCTGTCTAATAAATCGTAGCTTTCGACCACTCTTTTGTGTAGCGGATAATCGTTAGTATTGTAAGTTTCTATGCGCTGCTGTATTTCAGAGATAAGTCCTGCAACCGTAATCATAAACGTCTACTCATTTTATTAATATTGAACTGTGTTATTGATATTGAACGACACATAGCATAAAAAGGGTGTTGTATCACAAGAACCTTTATACCATAGCAGCTACTTTATAACATAAGAATTAAGTGACCGACAGCGGACTGCTTAGCCGCGGAAGATATTCTCTTGCTCAAGTGTCATCTCGATACCTTGGATATCAGCTTTATGCGCTAAGGTAAACAAGTAGTCGCATAATGATTGGTGAAAGGCTTGTTGGCTCAGTTTATTATGGATTGCAGGACTGACTTGCTCATAAGTCATCTGTATGCCAGGTTCTTTATTGAGCACCTCAACGATGTGAAAACCGTAACGGCTTTCGATAGGGCTTGGCGCAAGTCCTTTATCTAGCTTAAACAATACACCTTCAAATTCTGGTACGGTTTGACCTTTGCTAATCACACCCAGTTCGCCACCTTGCTCTTTTGAAGGGCAAGCAGAATACTGGCGTGCTAACTGGATAAATTCTGCATCAGGATTGGCGTTATTTTTGATTTGTTCGATAAACTCGTAAGCGGTCTTTTTAAGCTTTAAGCGCTCATCACCATCTTCAGGCGGGCATGCCAATAAAATATGGCGTACAGTCATGATGGGATCAGTCTTAAAGTCAGTCATATTCTGCTTATAATAGCGCTCACAGGTTGCCATATCTGGCATCGTTGCTTGAACGTTTTTGTCTATTAAAGTAGAAATGGCTTGCTCTTCGTCGTTTTCCCACGCCGCTTCACCAAGGCTTGGCTCATCTAAAACCGCCAATCTCAGTAATTCGCGCACAACCAGCGCTTGCGTCGCTAAAAAGACGGCGTCTTCTTTGTTTTCTGCTGGATGATATTGCAGCTCTTGGGCGATATTGGTTCTATCTATCATCACCCCATTGACCGTCACTGAAGGCAGCTCATCACGGCTAGAGGCAATCAGGTTTTTATGGTTGCTGCGCTCTTCCGCCATCGCTTTTTCGATGAACTCTTGGTCAGAATGCGGTTTTTGCAAATCAGACAAGGTTGGCATTACTCTAAGAATATCATCACCGCGACCAGTAGGAGTGTGATCGGCATGACTGTGACTGTGACTGTGATGATTACCACTGTGCACATGAGCGTTTTGGTTGGTCGCATGGTCGGCTGGATTGTAGGTACTGACAGTCATGGCTTTGCTCCACTAAGGATTCTGGTAATAGAAATTCTAAAATATAGGGCGTGTTGATTCATCGTTAAAGATAGGGTAAAGAGCAGTATCTAGGTGAGGATAGGGTTAAAAACGCCGTTCCATTTAGATACTGCTCTATAGCCTTACTGAGAGTTCTTTTGTCTGACAATTTGATAGCGACGGCCGAAATACCAAATTGGCGCGCTAATGATATGAATAAGCCGTGTAAACGGAAATATCGCAATCAGGGTGATGCCTAGCGCCATGTGCAGCTGATAAATTAAGTCAGTTTGCTCAATGCGCGCCGCTGCCTGCAAAGGTCTTAATATTGTGATGTCCTGTGCCCAGCCTGCCAAATTCATCATGGTATAGCCATCTAAATGCTTCACTGACGTAAAGATGGACAGCAGACCTAAGTTCAGCTGGATGAATAACAGCACCAGTACCAGCTTGTCTGAGAACGATGAGGTGTTTGAGATACGGTCATCGGTAAAGCGTCGCCACATGAGCATGACCAAGCCAAACCAACAGAACACCCCTGCGATACCCCCAACGACCACCGCTAATATCTGCTTATGCCCAGCGCTGATAAATCTGTCATAAAGAAAATGCGGTGTCAACATGCCAAATAAATGACCCAGCAAGACCACGATAATGCCAACGTGGAATAAGTTGCTGGCAAGGCGCATGTTTTTGCTTCTGAGCATTTGCGTCGAGCCTGTCTTCCATGAATACTGAGATAAATCAAAACGTACCCAAGTACCAATAATAGCGATGGTCAATGCCACATACGGATAAACACCAAAAAGGAAAATTTGTAGCCAGTTTAGGTTGGCTAAAGACTGCACACTAGGATCTGCGATATTCATGTCCTTTCTCCTTATTATGATTTAACCGGCTGGTTGGTTTTAAAATCTACCCAGTGCACTGGAGCATCGACCGCATTTGTAGCAGAGGTATTTTTTATACCAGCTTTTGCTGCAAGATTTTGGGTACTTGTTTGTGACGGGCAGCGCTCTTCTTGTTGCGCATCCAAAAACGTCACCACTTCTTCTTCCCATTCTTTATCTAATGCTTCAAAGTTGTCATCACGCTTTTCTTTACTGATTTTTTCTTGATACTCTTCAACGATATCGAGCGGTTTACCAGCGATTTGCAATAGCGCATTAAAGCAGCCTTTATACAAGCTACCGCGACCTTCTAATCTGGCGGCAAGCAAAGCGAGGATATGGCTAACATCAGCGATATCCATACGAATTTGAATGTCGTCTTCGATAATGGTTGCTTGATACGCTAAAAATTCAAGATACAAAGGCAGATAATCAGGCAGCTCTTTGACGCTAATCTCAAAGCCAGCCTCCTGATACTGACCCATCAAATCGACCATCGCTTGACCACGGTCGCGCGATTCGCCATGTACATGCTCAAACAACCACAATGATAAAGAACGACCGCGCTCAAACAGACCGTCATAACGCGCTTGCGCCTCAAGAGAGCCGGTATCGATTAAATCTTCAATCAAGTCGATGATTTGCGTCCGTACTTCTGGGCTAATCAGCGTTGATTTGGCGACAATTTCGGTGCAATCGGCAAGCGTATCACCGAGAAACAGCTCATTACTTGGATAATCAATAAGTAGGCTGAGTACCTTGAGTAGTTTTAAGTCTGAATGGCCGATGGTTGGTTGGGTAATTGGCTCATGCACTGAAGTGCTGTTATTAAGTTGAGTAGTTTGCATCTTATGACTCCCACTTTTGGACAGTATCGATGAAATCGCGGCGATTGGTTTTGCGTTGTCCAAACATGCTATTGTCCGAATGTCCTGAACAGCCTTCGCCAAAGGTGAATCCGCAACCATTACGCTCAGCGAATGCATCACTCAATGCTTCTTCACGATGCGCCGTTGGAATCACAAAGCGATCTTCGTAGTTAGCGATAGCGAGATAGCGATACATTTCTTCCACTTGCAGCTTGGTCAAACCGACATCATCCAAGATACTTTGGACTTCTTGTTTTTCAACCAATTGCATACGCTTGTAGCTACGCATAGCAAGTAGGCGCTTCAATGCTAGACGAACTGGTTCTTCATCACCTGCGGTAAGCATGTTTGCTAAATAGCGCAGTGGAATACGTAAGCTGTCGACATCTGGAATCAAACCATCCATACCGACTTTGCCTGCTTCAGCAGCATTTTGAATCGGTGATAATGGCGGTACATACCAAACCATCGGTAGCGTTCGGTATTCAGGGTGTAGCGGTAGCGCAAGTTTCCAATCCATCGCCAGCTTATAAACTGGTGAGCGCTGCGCTGAATCAATGACAGATTGCGGTACACCGTCTTTTAATGCTTGGGCGATAACAGCAGGGTCATTTGGATCTAAAAATACGTCTAACTGTGCTTGATAAAGGTCTTGCTCGTTAGGGGTGCTTGCTGCTTCAGCGATTTTGTCCGCGTCATAAAGCAGTACGCCCAAGTAGCGGATACGACCAACACAGGTTTCTGAACAAACGGTCGGCAAGCCGGCTTCAATACGGGGATAACAGAAGATGCATTTTTCAGATTTCCCCGACTTCCAGTTGTAGTAAATCTTTTTATACGGGCAGCCTGAGATACACATGCGCCAGCCGCGACATTTTTCTTGGTCAATCAAGACAATGCCGTCTTCTTCACGCTTATAAATCGCGCCACTTGGGCATGACGCCACACAAGTAGGGTTCAAGCAATGCTCGCACAGACGTGGCAAATACATCATAAAGGTGTTTTCGTACTCGCCATAAATCTCCGCTTGAATGTTGTCAAAGTTCTTATCTTTGCGACGTTTTTCAAACTCTGAGCCGAGGATTTCTTCCCAGTTAGGACCCCATTCAATCTTTTGCATACGCTTGCCAGTGATGGCTGAGCGCGGGCGGGCGATAGGTTGATGGTTGCTGATAGGGGCGGTATGTAGATGCTGATAATCGAAATCAAACGGCTCGTAATAGTCATCAATCTCTGGCAGGTCAGGGTTAGCAAAGATATTGGCGAGTACTCTGAACTTACCGCCGATACGCGGATTGATAGTGCCATTGGCATTGCGTATCCAACCGCCTTTCCATTTGGTTTGGTTTTCCCACTCTTTGGGGTAGCCGATACCGGGTTTTGATTCAACGTTGTTAAACCACGCATACTCCATACCTTCACGGCTGGTCCAGACGTTTTTACAGGTGACTGAGCAGGTGTGACAACCGATACATTTATCAAGGTTAAGCACCATGCCGACTTGCGAACGAATTTTCATGGATCTGTGCTCCAAATAATAGTAAAAAAGCAACTTTATGTTCTTCCTAGATATCCTGAAATCAGGATATTTTTTCGATAGAAGAAACAGCTTTACCCTTCAATGCTGGTTGGTAACGGACGTGGCAATTCGTTATCGGGTTTGTCTTCTAGCCAGTCGATTTTTGACATTTTACGAATCACGACAAATTCATCACGGTTACAACCGACGGTGCCATAATAGTTAAAGCCATAAGACTGCTGGGCATAGCTGCCAATCATATGCGTCGGTTTCAAAATCGTCCGAGTGACCGAATTATGGATACCGCCGCGCGTGCCTGTTTGCTCAGAACCGGGAATATTGACCAGTTTTTCTTGGGCGTGATACATCATGGTCATGCCTTCTTTGACCCGCTGGCTAACGATAGCACGGGCAGTGATTGCCCCATTGGCATTGAACAGCTCAATCCAATCGTTATCGACGATGCCGGCTTTTTGCGCATCGACTTCTGACATCCAGACACAAGGTCCACCGCGACTTAGGGTCAGCATCAGCAAGTTTTCAGAGTAGGTACTGTGGATGCCCCATTTTTGGTGCGGTGTTAAGAAGTTCAGTACAATCTCTTTATTGCCATTTGGTTTAGCGTCTTTGAGCAGCTCAGTGGTCTTGGTATCGATAGGTGGACGATACTGCTGCATTTGCTCACCAAACGCCTGCATCCAAGGATGGTCTTGATAAAACTGCTGGCGACCAGTAATCGTACGCCATGGAATCAGCTCATGGACGTTGGTATAACCAGCGTTATAACTGACCTGATCCGACTCAATACCTGACCATGTCGGGCTTGAGATAATTTTTCGCGGCTGTGCGACGATATCTTTAAAGCGGATTTTTTCGTGCTCGCTAGATTTGGCAAGATGAGTATGGTCGCGACCAGTAAATTCAGAGAGCGCGCTCCATCCTTTTACGGCGACATGACCATTGGTCTCAGGCGCGAGCATCAAAATCATCTCAGAAGCATTAATGGCTGTATCGAGACGTGGTCTGCCTTCAGAGATACCCGTTTCAGTCACGCGGTGGTTTAAATCCCCCAGCTGTTTGACCTCGGTTTTCATGTCCCAATTCAAGCCTTTTGAGCCATTGCCCAGTTTTTCTAAGGCAGGACCCATAGAAGTGAACTTTTTATAAGTGCTCGGATAGTCACGCTCAACCACTTTAATCATTGGGCAGTTTTTACCCGGTACAGGTTTTTCGCCAGCCGTTTTCCAGTCAGTGCCACCAAATGGTTGTGCCAACTCACCTGGGGTGTCATGTTGCATCGGCAAAGTGACAACGTCAGTTTCAACACCTAAATGACCTTTTGAGACTTCAGAGAAGCTCTTGGCAATTCCTTTATAAATTTCCCAATCGGTCTTAGATTCCCACGCAGGGTCAGTCGCGGCGGTTAATGGGTGAATAAATGGATGCATGTCTGAAGTATTCATGTCATCTTTTTCGTACCACGTTGCAGTCGGTAGTACGATGTCAGAATACAAACAGGTAGAAGACATACGGAAGTCTAACGTGACAACCAAGTCTAATTTACCAGTAGGGCCTTTTTCTACCCAATCGACTTCTTTTGGTTGCAGGTGACCTTCTGCATTTTCTTTATTGAGCAAGCCGTTTTTGGTGCCCAAGAAATAATGCAGCATATATTCATGACCTTTACCTGATGAGCCCAATAGGTTTGAGCGCCAGATAAACATGTTGCGAGGGAAGTTGGCTGGGTTATCAGGTGATTCACAAGCAAAGCGTAAGCTGCCATCTTCGAGAGAATCGACCACATATTCTTCCACGCCTTTGCCGCTTTCTTTGGCTTTGGCAGCGATGGTCAGTGGATTGCGGTTTAATTGTGGTGCTGAAGGCAACCAGCCTGCGCGTTCTGCTTGAATGTTGTAATCAAGCATATGCTCAGGGAAGAACTTTTTATCGACGAGAGGCGAGAGTATCTCATGGGCAGAAATGGTTTCGTGACGCCACTGTGAGCTGTGATTGTAAAAGAAGCTCGTGCCGTTCATATGACGCGGCGGACGATGCCAATCAAGCGCAAAGGCCAATGGCAACCAACCCGTTTGAGGACGCAGTTTTTCTTGCCCAACATAATGCGCCCAGCCGCCGCCAGATTTACCGATACAACCACATAGCATCAGCATGTTAATCACGCCGCGATAGTTCATGTCTAGGTGATACCAGTGGTTCATACCCGCGCCGATGATAATCATCGATTTACCATGAGTTTTATGAGCATTCTCCGCGAACTCACGTGCGACTTGGATGACGCGCTCACGGCTTAGTCCGGTGATGACTTCTTGCCAAGCAGGCGTGCCCGGTACGGTGGCATCGTTATAGTCGTCGGTGACATGCTCGCCGCCAACACCATTATCCACGCCAAGGTTGGCAACGGTTAGATCAAATACAGTGGCGACGATAGCGGTGCTGCCATCGGCTAAAGTAATGGTTTTACAGGGGACGGTTTTTTGCTGTATTGCTTCGCCCGGTACCGAGGTGAAATGCGGATGATCTACATGACCAAAGTAATCAAAGCCGACTTTGCAGGTCTCATTGCTGTCTTTTAAAGTCAGCGTTAGGTCAATATCTGCGCCTGTGGTGCCATTTTTTTGTTCAAGATTCCATTTGCCTTTTTCGCCCCAACGATAGCCAATCGAGCCGAGTGGAGAGACCAGTTCACCATCACTATTTAGACCGATGGTTTTCCATTCAGGATTGTTTTCTTGACCTAAATTATCGATTAAGTCAGAAGCGCGTAGATAGCGACCAGCACGGCGTGCGCCTTCTTCACCTTCTAGCATCACAAGGACTGGTAAATCGGTATAGCGTTTGGCGTAATCTAAGAAATAGTCACTTGGCTGCTTAAGATAAAATTCTTTGATAATGACATGACAGAATGCTTGTGCGACCGCTGCGTCAGTACCTTGTTTAGGGTTAAGCCATAAATCAGTTAATTTAGAGACTTCAGCATAGTCAGGGGTGATTGAGACTGTTTTGGTACCCTTATAACGAACTTCGGTAAAGAAATGCGCGTCTGGTGTACGCGTTTGCGGAACGTTTGAACCCCAGGCAATAATATAATCAGAGTTATACCAATCGGCTGATTCTGGCACGTCAGTCTGCTCGCCCCAAACCATTGGCGAGGCTGGCGGCAGGTCACAATACCAATCATAGAAAGATAAGCAAACACCGCCGATAAGTGATAAATAGCGACTACCTGCCGCGTAACTGACCATCGACATCGCAGGAATCGGAGAGAAGCCAACGATACGATCAGGACCAAAAGTTTTGGCGGTATAGACATTACTAGCGGCGATGATTTCATTAACTTCCGCCCACGTTGAGCGAATAAAACCGCCCAAACCGCGCTTGGATTTATACTGTTCTGCTTTGATAGGGTCTTGGACAATGCTGCCCCAAGCATCGACTGGATCAGGATACTGCGCTTTGGCTTCACGCCATAATTTTAGAAGCGGCTTACGTACTTTAGGGTATTTCACACGGTTCGCTGAATACATGTACCAGCTATAACTTGCGCCACGAGGACAGCCGCGCGGTTCGTGGTTCGGTAAGTCTGGGCGGGTTTCAGGATAGTCAGTTTGCTGCGTCTCCCACGTGACCAAGCCGTTTTTTACGTAAATTTTCCATGAGCAAGAGCCAGTACAGTTGACCCCATGCGTTGAACGCACGACTTTGTCATACTGCCAACGGCTACGATACACATTTTCCCAGTCACGAGACTCGTCGCGCGTCTCACCATGCCCATCGGAGAATTCGCCCTTTTTACGTTTAAAAAAACGGAATTGGTCGAGTAAATGGCTCATTTCACTATCCTCTGTATTATTGCCTATGGGGTATCTAAAGCTGAATGGCGTGGTAAAAACAACCCTTTGCCCAAGCTGTAAATGTTTTTCGATGGTATTATTTTAAGTAAGCCATCGCCCTCTTGCTATCCGCTAACATGAGCAGAGCACTACCACCTTAGTAGTAGCGGTAAATGATAAAATTTGCTTAAAAAATCGTTACGTATTTATAAGTCGGGCTTATTTACAAGCAGAATATGGATTGGTAAAAATAAAAAAAGTGCTACTTACGCTGGCAAGTAGCACTATAAAGAGAGATGTTTTTAATTTGAAAATCTGTTTTCAAAGAATGATTTATACAAGGCTGCTTTAGCAAGGAATCTCAGCATTAGGGCGACTGTAATACCACCATGTCAACACAATACAGAGAACATAAAAGACAATTAAAGCGATAAAAGTACCATCAACACCCAATCCTGAACCAAACATTTTTGGGACAAAGAATGCGCCATAGGCCGCTATCGCTGAGGTAAAGCCAACCACTGCTGCTGATTCTTTACGTATCTCGACAAACAAGTCCTCTGTACCTGCTTTTTGAGGTTCAAGGCGTTCATGAAAGGTTCTGAAGATAACGGGAATCATGGTAAAGGTAGAGCCATTACCGATACCTGTGGTAATAAACAGCACCATAAAGGAGATGAAGTAGCCGACAAAGCTGCCCTCATGAGTCTCGCTAGGGAGGAAATACATCACCGCTACTACCGCCAATACCATCACGATATAGTTCCAAAAAGTCACTTTTGCGCCACTGGTTTTATCAGATATCCAGCCACCTAAAGGGCGAAATAGCGCACCAACTAAAGGACCCAAGAAGGCAAATTTAAGCGCATCAATGGCAGGAAATGAGTTTTTAATCAGCATCGGAAACGCGGCTGAAAAACCAATGAACGAGCCAAAGGTCGCCATATATAGGATACACATGATCCAGTTATGTTTGCGTTTAAAGATAACGGATTGATCTTTAAAAGAAGCTTTAGCAGTGGCAATATCGTTCATGCCAAACCATGCCAGTGCTGAAAATAGCAGAATGAAGGGTACCCAAATAAAGCCTGCATTTTGTAGATAAAACAGCTGACCGCTTGCAGAGACTTGTGGGTCGCCGCCTAAGCTACCAAAGGCTGCTACCAATATAATCATCGGTACAACGAACTGCATCACCGACACGCCAAGGTTACCCAAACCCGCGTTTAGCCCAAGAGCAGTGCCCTGTTCTGCTTTTGGAAAGAAGAACGAGATGTTGGACATGGAGGAGGCAAAGTTACCACCACCGAAGCCACAAAGTAGGGCAATGATGGCAAATATCATAAATGGCGTATCAGGGTTCTGAACCGCAAAGCCCATCCATAATGCTGGGATTAACAGGGATAAGGTAGATATCGCTGTCCAACGTCGCCCACCAAAGATAGGCACCATAAAAGAATAAAAAATTCGCAGCGTTGCACCTGATAGTCCGGGCAGCGCGGCGAGCCAAAACAACTGTCCATCATCAAAATCAAAACCAATCTCTGGCAGACGGACGATGACGGCACTCCATACCATCCATACTGCAAATGCCAATAGCAACGATGGAATGGATATCCATAAATTTCTACGAGCGACTTTTTTGCCGCCTCCTTCCCAAAACTCTTCTACTTCAGGTCGCCAGTCAGTGATGAGCTTACCACCTTTGAAGTTGTAATTATTGCCCATGTTATTCCTCACTTAGTATCAGCTATGCCTAGTTATATTCAGTATTTTTTATCAACAAATGGCTGTCTAAACTCACAATAAACCGTAGCGCTTACTCTTGTTAATGTTGATAACAAAGAGCCGCCGTATTGGCTTATGAGCGCTATGAATTACTTGCTCTTTCAAAAAATGATAACTCACGGTACTGTGTTATCCCGATGAAGAGTATTCATACATAGTGGTATACTGATGACTAAAAGGGGTATATTACGGGCAGGTTTATCACTAAGGTTTTGCTTGTCGATGGACGGATAAGTATGCTGTAGTATTTTTTATGCTGTGTATTTTTTGCCTTTGCGACATTCAATTTTAAGATCTAAAATATTTTGTGCAGAAAGTGTTTGATGGGAGCGCTATTAATCATGTCTAATCTACGACGGCAGTCTTTGTTCCTTCATACTTGGATTGCTATTACGATCATTGCTACTTTGTTTTTGATGTCAGCAATAGGCAGTGGTGCGCTCGCTTGGGTAGCAAAGTCTGATGCTGAGGCGATTAATACCGCAGGCTCGATACGCATGGCAACGTATCGCATTAGCTTTCAGCTCGCGACTGACTTTGCGGATAACCATCCCTTTAGCTCAAGCCTAAATATCAAACAAGATGGCTTAGCTAGTGACAATGCGCCGCAGGTAGAAAAGCAAGACAGACTGGATTTCTCCAATAAAAGTGAGTCTGAAAAAATAGACATGCTGGTTGAAGACATGGAGAGTCGTCTCAACAAATTACAAGCGTATCAACTGACCAGTGCTAACAGAGATAAGGCGATCAGTGCTCAATGGAGCCAGATAAAATCACAATGGTTTCGTGATTTAAAACCAGCATTGTTGGCACAAGACAAGCAAGGCTTTTATAGTAATTCAACCAAGTATATTGACGATGTTAATCGTTTTGTTGGCGCGTTACAGGATAGAAATGAGCAGCGTCAGACATGGCAGCAAAACCTACAAATACTATCACTGATACTGAGCATGATTATCATGCTGATAGGCGTACGGAGATTACAGAACTCAGTGCTAACGCCTATTCAGCAACTCATTAAAGCCAATCGGGCGTTTAAAGAAGGCAAATATGATACGAGAGTGTCTATCAGCGGCTATAGAGAATTTGAAGCGCTTGGCAATTCTTTTAACGGTATGGCCAGTACCATTGAGAGGTATCAGCGTTCACTTGAGAGTGAGGTACAGACAAAGACTCAGCATCTGGTAAAAGCCAACCAAGCCTTATCATTATTTTATGATTTCTCAAAGCAATTGACCAGTAGTCCTGTGAGCTTACATCGGCTTGATGAATTGATTACTGGCTTTGGGTGTATATTCCCATATTTAGATTTTACGCTGTGTATCCAAAGCAATATTCTAACCAATAAAAACTCTATAGCCCTGCACGATGATAGGATGAAAGAGCTATGTACCAAACTCACTTGTGACAGCTGCTCTATTAAAGAAGACGTTTATACCAAAACGTTTCCGATTATTCATCAAGATATAGAATTTGGTGAGTTAAAGGTCAGACCAAAATCTGTCTTAATGACCAATAAAGCTTATGCAGAAGATAAGAAAAAAAGCGAGGAAGATTCAACACGTATCAAGGTAGTAGAGGTGGATAGTAGTTATTTAATTGCTAAAAATAATGAGTTGATCGTTGTGCTGACCAATCTCGTCAGCACCGCCTTATCCCTACGCAGACAAAGGCAGCAAGACCATCAGCTTATTCTACTTGAAGAGCGCTCGACCATTGCTAGGGAATTGCATGACTCTTTAGCACAGTCATTGTCTTATCTAAAAATACAAGTCAGCGTGCTCGAAAAACATCTGCAACTGTCTGCTGATAAAGACAGTGGGCTGGTGGTATTTGATGAACAAAGTCAAATCAAGGTTGGGCAGCATATTAGACAAATAAAAATGGGTCTGAACTCTGCTTATCATGAGCTGCGAGACTTATTGACGACTTTTCGCTTGACGATTGATAGCGGCAATTTTGATGAAGCTTTATATGAGGCGGCTGATGAGTTTGCTGTGAAAGGGCAGTTTGACATAAAGGTCAACAATCAAATCCTATCCTTGAATCTAACGGCAACCGAACAAGTGCATCTCATTCAAATTATAAGGGAGGCGCTGTCGAATATCAGTCGCCATGCCCATGCTAACAGCGTCACTATCGATTTGGTTTATGATGATGAAAGTAATTATGTAGCGATGATGGTCAATGATGACGGCGTTGGCATATCAGGGACTGTCAATCAGACCCAGCATCATGGTCTAATGATTATGAAAGAGCGTGCCTATAAATTAGGCGGTGATTTGATTATCTCTAATAATGTACCCGCAGGTACCAGCGTCATCGTCAGGTTTGTACCCAGTTTCTTTACGGATTATATGGCTGAGCAAAACTAAGTGAATAGGCTTAGTAAACGCTCTTAACCACTGCATTGTGTTTTTTGTACCATTTTTCAATTTGTGAGTATTTTATGACTACTAAAGTTTATACATCTGCTTCTCCTGCTCGGCTATTATTGGTCGATGATCATCCTATGCTGCGCCGAGGTGTCGCAGAACTGCTCAGTCTCGAAAGTGATGTCACCGTCGTTGGTGAGGCGAATAACGGACAAGAAGCGTTGGATTTTTTGGCAAACAATCCGGTCGATCTGGTCATTCTAGATCATAAAATGCCAGTGTTGACTGGTATCGAGACCTTAAGAGAAATCAAGGCCAGAAATATTGACGTGGCTACCTTGCTATTTACAGTTTCTGACAGCGGAGAAGACGTACAAGAAGCATTGAAATTAGGGGTGGATGGTTATTTGCTAAAAGATATGGAGCCTGAGCTAATCATCGTCGATATTAGAAAAGTGTTGCGCGGTGAGCTGGTTATCAGTCCCAATTTGGCTTCAATATTGGCGCAAACATTACGTACACCAAGCATTGAAGATATCGCTGGCAATCTCACCACTAGAGAGTTGCAAGTGATTCAAATGATTGCTGAAGGCTTAAGTAATAAAATGATCGCCAACAAACTGGATATCGCAGAATCCACAGTAAAAGTGCATGTTAAGCATATTTTGAACAAAACCGGACTACGCACACGGGTAGAGGCAGCAGTATGGACCGTGAATCATTTGTCAAAGTAGTCGTTTGTCAAAATGGTTATTTATCGAAGTAGTTGTTTTTTTGAAATCGCTACTTTTATAAAAAATCATAGGTCATCTCAATAACCTCTATGACATGTCTAGATAGCTCTCTATATCAGTCAAAAAAAAGCTACCGAGCAGTGATGCTGGGTGGCTTTTTTATTTTATAAGCTAATCAAATTAGCCTTCTTCAGCGGCAATTTGACGATCGACCGAGGACATCTTGTATTCGTCACCAAAGGCATCTTCAGGCTCTTTTAACCAGAAGAAACAAAGTACCCAAGCGATAAATGCACCTATCGCAATGATAAAAAAGAATTGATTTGGTTCGACCAAGGTAAATATAAATAGATAGAACACAGCGCCAACGTTGCCATAAGCCCCCGCCATACCAGAAATTTGACCCGTTAAGCGCCGCTTAATTGAGGGAATAATACCAAAAGTTGCACCTTCTGCCCCTTGCACAAAGACTGAGCATAGAATCGTAAAAACGACCGCGATAAACAATGGCCAATCTGCATTCAGCAATCCCATCAATCCAAAGCCGATACCGATACCGAACATGTATACCAACATCACCAAGCGACGATTGCCAACCTTGTCAGAGATATAGCCGCCAAGTGGTCGTGCCCATAAGTTAACAAAAGCAAAGGTCGATGCAACTAACCCTGCGACGGTAGGGTCGAGCTTCCACGTTGCGGCAAAGAACATCGGTAGCATAGAGACGACCGCCAGCTCTGCGCCAAAGTTAGCAAAGTAGGTGACATTTAGGGCGGCAACAGAGGTAAAGGGGTATTTGTCATCCTCTGGAATACCCGCTTTGAGCATGGGTACATTGACACTGATGGCTTTATAAATTTGATAAATAACCACCACAGCGATGAGAGTATAAAACCCCCAAGCGCCTGTTTCGCTCAGGAATCCCATGTTTTTAGTGCGATAAACCAATACACCCAATACGCCATATAAAGGAATAATAAATAGGCAATATAATAATAAATCTCTCCAACTCGATACCTCTAAAGCACCTGCCTTACGTGCTTTTTTATGGGTATCTTGTGTAGGACCATCGGTGATTAAAAACCAATAGGCTACCCCATAAGCGGCCATCAGTAAGCCAGATAATGCAATTGCCCAGCGCCAACCGTCATCACCACCAAAGAACTGTAGCGCAACCGTGGGAATGGTAATCGCTGCGGCAGCTGAACCAAAATTACCCCAGCCGGCATAAAATCCTTCGGCAAAGCCAATGTCTTTTGGCTTAAACCAAAGGGCGGTCATGTGAATGCCAACGACGAACCCTGCGCCCACGATAGACATAAATAGGCGAGCGACGAACAGCTGCATTGCGGAATTACCAAACGCGAAGAACCATGTCGGTATCGCCATGACGACCATCAGTATGGAAAACACGCGACGCGGACCGAAGCGATCCAATGCCATGCCAACCACCACTCGCCCTGGAATGGTCAAAGCAACGTTGGCAATGAGAAATAATTTGATATGTTCAGAAGTTAGATAGCTTTCAGCCTCTAGCATAGAAGTGGCTAGTGGTGCCATATTGAACCAGACATAAAAGGTCAGAAAAAAAGCAATCCACGTATAGTGAAGCGCTCTGATATCACGGCGTTCAACCTCAAGTAGCTCTTTTGCATGCATGACAAGTATTCTCCACCGTCGAACTGGATAGTTTAGATGGAGTTAATGTAGCAATAAGTAAGCTCGCTAACCATTAGGCGAAAGCAGTATGAATGTCATTTCACATACTACTTAATGGGGATTAAAAAGTGGCTTTAATATCCTATATATTAATGGCTAACTAAGATGATATGAGGATAGTAATACATTTGAAAATATGATGCGCTATAGTAATAACCATTACTGTGCGTGCTTTTCTCGTTTATCAATAGAATTTTATTCACAAGTAAGCTGTTAATAAAAAGGATTGGGATACACCCATCAAATTAGCCAAGGAGTTACCATGAGTCATACTGTCGCCTCAAACCCCGTCATACCCAGCCATTGGAAAATAAAGCGTTCGACCCACTTTTTTACTAAAGATAAAGTCCCAAAAGCCTTGTTGACTCATCACAATACGGCAGAGGGCGTATACGGCCAAATTTGTGTCATGCAAGGCACGGTAACCTTTTATGGCTTTGCTGATGAAGCCGCTACTGAACCTGAAAAAACCATTGTTATTAAAGCAGGGCAGTTCGCGGTCAGTCCGCCTCAATATTGGCACCGCGTAGAATTAAGTGATGATGCCCAATTCAATATTAATTTTTGGACAGAAGCGGATACTGGTAATAAGTCGCTGTTCAATAGCTCAAAAATACACAGCAAGCCTATCGAAAAGTTATTTGATCAGTCGGATGAATCATAAGGGCTATATATATGAATCAGCTATTAAAAATATCCTATTCATAAGCAAAAAAATAAGGCCACGAATGGCCTTATTATATTAAGAGTTTTGATAGTAAGGATAATCATTATAGCCAATTTCGGTGCCACCATACATCGTAGTAGGATCTACCTCGTTGAGTGGCCAATGATTGGCGATGCGCTCAGGTAAATCGGGATTAGCAATAAAGGGACGACCAAAAGCAAATAAGTCACCATAACCTTTAGCTAGCATATGCACCGATTTTTCCGTCGTGTATTTACCCGCATAGATAATACGTCCTGAAAACTCAGTTCTGACCGCTTGATAAAACGTCTCTGGTAAATCAGGAGCATTGTCCCAGTCAGCTTCTGCAATAGATAAATAAGCGATACCCGCTTGTTCAAGTACTTTAATCGCTTCAATATACGTATGATGTGGATCTGATTCCACTAGCCCTAAATACACGCGAGTTTCATCTGTGCTAGCAAACAGCGGTGCAAAACGTACGCCTAAGCGATCAGCGCCAACCACCTCACTGACGGCAGCCACGATTTCTTTTAAGAAACGCAAGCGATTGGTCAATGAACCGCCATACTGATCATCACGTGTGTTGCTATGCTCAGAGATGAACTGATTCACCAAATAGCCATTGGCACAGTGCAGCTCGACGCCATCAAAACCTGCCTCCAATGCATTGCGCGCGGCTGCCGCATACATAGCGACCAGTTCACTAACTTCATCAGTACTGAGTGCGCGTGGCTCACTAGGATCGGCTAACGCGCCTGCACCTGGTGCTGTTTCGATAAATACTTTTACATTGTCAGCAGTGATAGCTGATGGTGCAATTGGCTGAGCGCCTTGTGGTTGTAAGCTGGTATGAGACACGCGACCCACATGCCAAAGCTGAGCGAAAATGATACCACCTGCTGCGTGTACCGCTTGAGTGACCTTTTTCCAGCCTTCGATTTGGGCATGCGAATGTATGCCTGGCGTCCACGCATAACCTTGACCCCTTGGCTCAATTTGCGTGCCTTCAGTGACCATAAAACCAGCAGAGGCGCGCTGTGTATAGTAGCTTGCCATTAATTCATTAGGAATATTGCCCGGTTGCGTGCTGCGAGAGCGTGTCAACGGTGGCATGACAATACGGTTTTTTAACGTATATGGTCCAAGTGTGACAGATGCAAACAACGGGCTGGTGTCGATATTAGATGGTTCCATAAAACTCTCTTTTAAAACAAATAGATGGGGTTATTTTTTAAACCATTGAGCTTGTTTTGATGCTTTATTACTGCGTAAGTAAGGTTGGTAAGCATAGAGTTTTATAGATACAATTGGAAACAGGATTTTGTTGTTTAAGATACAATTATTAATGGTATATGTTATGAATGGAATTAACCGACTCGATATCAAGCAGCTGAGAGTGCTACATGCGTTGCTTGATCTAAAAAATCTCTCACAAGTCGCGCGCAAAATGGGGCTGACACAACAGGCAATCAGCGAACAATTACGTAAGCTGCGTGATTTGTTTGATGATCGTTTGTTTATTCGTCAAGGCAATAGCATGGTGGCAACCCCCAAAGCGCTATCGATGCAGCAACCCATTAGTCGCATATTAGAGCAGTTAGAAGCACTGTTAGAGCCGGATGTGTTTTCGCCGCAGACTTATAAAGGCGTATTTACGATTAGCGCGACCGACTATGCGACGCAGGCATTATTACCGCAGTTGTTTCATATAACGCGCCGCGACGCGCCTGATTTGAAGTTAATCGTGCGTGATTTTGCCTCAGACAATGTCAATCAGCTTATTGCGGCAGGCGAGCTTGATCTGCTGATTACTTTCCCAGAATTTATCCCTGATAACTTGGCTTATTTGACGCTGCTTGAAGAACAACATTTCTGCATTACTGGTTGCAATAATAATTTTACAACAGAGCCGCTGTCACTGGCGCAAATTGCTGCACACTCGCAGCTGGTGGTGTCACCTTCACGCGCTAACTTGCGTGGTTCTCATGATCAGTGGTTTGCAGAAAGAGGTCTCAAACGAAACATCGTTATGTCCGTTCCTAGCTTTTCTGCGGTGCCAGATATCCTCTATACAACCGATATGATTGCATTTTATCCCTCGCGTTTATTGCCAAACAGTCGGGTTAAAGAGCTTAAAGTGGAAGCCCTGCCACCCACATTTAAGGTGATAGCAGCATGGCACCCACGTACCAGTCACAGTGGTATACACCGTTGGCTGATTGAGCAATTACAGCGGTTATCCAAGGCTGACTAGGGCATGTCCTCATTTCTATCACCATTTTTAAAATGAGGACATGCCCTAGAGCGTTATCGCTTTTATTCTTCGTCATTAGTTTTACTAAAGCCATTTTTATCAAAGCTGCTTTTATCAAAACTAACATTACTGATGCCAGACCTACTTATGCCAAAGCCCTTTGATTGCCTCCCACTGCTGAGTAAATATTGAGTCATTGCCGTTGGTGGATTGATTGGCTTTTGGCAATATGTACTCGTAATAAGTACCTTTAAGAAGCTTAGTTAATAGACCTTCGCCGATGAAACCTTTACCATCATTGAGTGTATTCGCGGCTTTTAGTAATTGACGGATATCGTATTGTAATGGGTTTATATCGGGGACTTGTTTTTGCACATTTAGTAGCTCATAAACTGCGACACGAGCAGTACGAACAGAGCTCTCCATGGTAAATACCACATCATTATGTGTCTCGACGAACTGACCCACTAGACCCATATTGACACAACCATTAGGTACTATCTCAGGACGATCGCCTTTAGCACGAGGCATAAACATTGAGGTAATGTAGGGCATATAAGCCGTTCTGACGATGGTATTGGCCATGATATTTTCTATATCATCGAGGATGCCAAGGTGATGACAGAGTTCGCTCAAGATCTCTTTGCCTGTACATTCTGGGATGGGTTTTTTGACATAATTGCCTTCTTTATCCATAAACAAGGCATATAGCCATACGACTAGCGTGTCTTTTGGCTGATCAGGGAAATGCGGTTGACGGTTACAAGTAAAGCTCATCAACCAGTTTGAATCCGTAATCGTAATGATGCCACCGGTCACTGTTTTACCCGTATAAGGATCGTTGACAGACAGAGTTTTGAGCTTATCAATAAAGGCAGACGGCTGGCAGGTCAACGTCGCCGACATCCAAGCAGATTTATCCACATGCTGATTGAATTTTTCTGGGTGACCAAAGACGGCAGATTGCTTAGCCAGGTTATTCCATACTTTCCAACCAGACGATTGCCCCATGCTGTCTTTTGTGAAGTCCAGCGTCGGCGCAGTATTATCATCACCATAGCGGGTATCTTCGGTCATGGAGCCAGTCGTCACGATAACGAAATCATTGCTACCCATAGGAATGGTGGTTTGCTCACTCGCTTTCTCCGTGATGATGGCTTTGACCTTTTTGGTGCCTGTTACTTTATCAGCATGCTCAAATTCAATGTCTAAATCGGTAACGAGCGTGTCATACTGAAACTGCACGCCTTTATCTTTTAAATGATTTTGTAGTGGCTTAACAAAGCTATCAAACTGATTGTATCTTGGGAATACCAGCGCAGACATGTCGTTTAGACCGTCCAATGCGTGTAAAAAGCGATGCGTATAAAGCTTAAACTCAAGTAAGCTGTGCCAGTTTTCAAAAGCAAACATGGTTCGCCAAAACGTCCAGAAGTTACTACTCAAAAAGCTGTCATCAAAATACTCTTCAATAGTGATATCGTCTAGCTCTTCCTTAGGTTTTAATAGCAAACGAATTAAAGCGAGTTGGTTGGTTTTACTCAATCCCAGTTGACTGAAGTCTTTTATCTCGCCTTGCTTATGGATCAGGCGTGCAATAGAGTAATTGGGATCGGTGTCATTTGCTATGCGATACTCATCCAAGGTGCTATAAGGCGCAGGCATTTCAAGAGCGGGGATATCTTGGAATAGATCCCAAAAGTTTTCGTAAGTGAAATCCATTTCACGACCGCCGCGCACCATATAACCCGTTTCAGGATTGCCGCTACCATCTAAAGAGCCACCTGCCACGTCAAGATGCTCTAAAATGGTAATGTTTTCAGCGGATACTTTGCCATCTCGGATGCAGTAATAAGCACTGGCCAAACCTGCAATACCGCCCCCAACAACATAAACCTTACTGTCCTGATAAGCGTCAGTGGGCGTCCCAATATTGCGCTGATAATTACCAATTTGGTCAGGGAAGGGTAAGCGCTTGCCTGGTATGTTTGCTACACGGGTTTTACTGGCATCAGGCTGATGGATAAATGTGTCGTGGTCTACCGGATTATTGATTTGAGTCTTTATAATTTTCATAGGTTCATCCTTATTTAGTAAGACTGATATAAAAGGTTATTTGACTAAAATGAAGGGTTTATAGACAGACTATAGGGTGTTTTTATTAAACAATAATAACATCAGTTGAAAGTAATATAAGTACTTATTTGCCAAATTATGCGTTATCCATTGGCTAATGGCTGACTATTTATGATAGTTGCTAACCACAATCACCTCTATGCAATTACGTAGGTGCTGTTTCATACGCTCCAGCAACGGCGCAACCTTGATAGCTTTTATTATCATAAGTCAACGTCACCGTAAATTCATTCTGATAGCCATTATCATCGGTACAAATCTGGCTATTTATATTCATAATAATAGGTTTGCCGCTAACGGTACTCACGTATTCCACACCTTCAGCATAGGTCGAACGAGAGACAACGATGGTCGTTGGTTTCAAGAAATCTGCTTCAATGCTGAGTTGGTTGCCATCAATTACTGTGCGCCAACTTTTTTCTGTATTACCAAAAGCGGTGAATGCTGATAACGGTTCTTCGGTGCTGGATGGCTCCAAGCTTAGCTGTTCGTCAGCGTTCTCTTTTGTCGTATTGGTAATGACCGCTGTTGATTCTTTTGCCGTGGTTGGTGGATGACTACTACAAGCCATTAGTGAAAGACTGCTTGCTAAGCACAAAGTACTAAAAAACAAAGGACGCATCGCTTTTCCTTTAATATTTAAAAGAGAAAGACTTTGTGAGCGCCTTTCTTTAGGGTTAGTTGAATAGCTGTATGAGCGAGTGATATCAAGCTTTGAGTGTACAACAGACAAGCTTTGCAATCAGTGATAAGTGACGGTGATCCGCGATATTATATAAAATACAGACACACCCTCTATATTAGTATTATTAATATAACATATGTATAAAATTTCACAGTACAGAACAAGATAAACTTGGCAGACTCTATAATCATAGATATATTGATGACATAAATAGAAAAATTAGCGACTGACTTGAATATGAAGAAGCCACTTAAAAAATAAGTGGCTTTTTTGTACCTTGCAATGGCTGATAGTACAGCTATGCGCTCAATAAGCTGCATGATGTTATTGATGATAAAAAGAGAGCGGCGCTAAATGAGTACAAGGTTGTATTTACCAACGGCAAGCTAACTGTTGTTAATTAAAAGGTGCTGGTCAACAGATAAGAAAACAAAACTTTTGTCATCATATTGTCATGATGGCATCGTATCCTTGAGCGCACTATAAATGGTGGTTGCGTATCACTGATGTCTTTATTTATTGAGTGATGCATTGATGATGGTAGATGCATCAATATAAGGTTTATCTATGAGTGTTGCTGGTCGGCTTGGTAGTATTTCCACACGCATGCTGATTATTTTAGCATTGGCTTTTTTACTAATTATCCTGATGGTGTATTGGGTTATTGAGACTCAAGCTAAGCCGCGAATACTGGAGATGACTTCAGAAACAGTGGTTGAAACGGGTAACGAAGCCATTAATAGCATTATGGCGAATATCAGCCATGTTGACGGACTGGCAAAGGCAACCAGTGCGATGGCGGGCGGCTTGCCAAAAGAAGACGGTCTTTATAGAGAAACTTTTGGTAATCTCATGCAACAAACCGATCAACGGATTGTGGGCGGCGGCGTGTGGTTTGATCCAAATATGTACGCTCAAAATCGAGAGCGCCAGTCGTTTGTATGGGCGCGTGATGACGCAGGCAACATGCAGCCGTTAGAGCAGTATAATCAAGTGCGCCAAACGCCGAGTCCCTATTATAGAGAGTGGTGGTACATTCCTGCGATGTACGCACGTCATGACCACTGCGTCTGGAGTCGTGCATATGTTGATCCTCAAAGCAATCAGCCGATGATGACGTGCGCCAAGGCATTGTATGACAGTCGCAATCAGGCTTTTGATGGAGTGGTGAGTTTTAATCTGCTATTAGATAACCTCGATGAGGCTATGAAAAAGTGGCAAGATAAGCTGGGTGGTTATGTCTTTTTGGTAGACTTGGACAATCGATTTTTGACCTTTCCTGATCAATCTATGGTCACGCAAGCGACTGAAGATAATCCCCAAGGAGAAATGGTAACCGCGCATCAATTGGCCGAGAAACATCCTAGCTTTGCCCCTATTGCGGACAGCCTAAATAGCATTAATCAAACACTCATCGATGAGGCTGTTGCCAAAGATGAGAGTCGTTATACGCTCGCGGCACGTAGTATTTTGAGTACGACCAATCTGAATAAAATCAGCGAACAAGAATCCAAGTTGCTGTCAGCATTGCTGCTATTGAATATTGACCAAACGTTTAATCTGGTAGACAGTCACTTGATTGAGACCATCGCTGTGCCCAATGATTTTGTGTTGCAGCAGCCTGCCACTGCCTTTGTGTTTCGTATGCCATTTACCTATTGGAAGATGGTCATCGTCAAGCCCAATAATGACATGATGAGCGTGGCAAATGCATTGTCGAACCAGCTGATTCAAACCATGCTACTGGGTTTTATTCCTATCCTGTTGTTGACCGCGTGGGTGTTTCGCCGCTACTTTACGCGACCGCTAAAATACATGGCACTAGCAGTGGCTGATATGGGCGCATTAATTGAGCAAAAAAAATATCAACAATTAAGCGCCCTTAAACAGCCACACTCAAATGTCAGCGAGATTCAAATCATCAGCGAGCAGACCAACCAATTGATCGACCGCGTCGTCGAAAACGAAGGCGCACTTGCCGAAATCAACGTTCATTTAGAAAAACAAGTCGCCGCCCGTACGCAAGACTTGCAGCAAGCCATGAATGAGTTGAAAGCCTCACAAGTGCATCTGGTGCGTTCCGAAAAAATGGCGACATTAGGTCAAATGGTGGCAGGCGTGGCACATGAGGTCAACACGCCGCTGGGCTATGTGCGTAGTAACATGGAGCTGGTCGGCGATAATCTTGTGCGTTTTGATGAATTGCTACAGCATACCGATCAATTATTGCAGGCGTTAAAAGCGCCAACTATCAATCAAGAGCAAGTCAAGCAGCTGATAGAGCAAACCTTACAATGTTGCGAGGAAATCAAAGAAGATGAAGTCAGTGAAGATTTGGCAGATTTAATCAAAGATGGACTGTATGGCGTCGACCAAATTGCTGAACTGGTCGTCAGCTTGCGCGACTTTTCTCGACTGGACGAATCCAAAGTAAAAGATGTCGATATCAATGATTGCATCAACACCTCATTGATTATGGCTCGCAATAATTTAAAAACCTTAGACATCAATACCAATCTAGCCGAGCTGCCGCTCATTCAGTGTAATCCTTCACAAATTAACCAAGTATTACTAAACCTATTTAATAATGCCGCGCAAGCCATGCCGCCAGATCATAAAGGGACATTGCAAGTCAGCTCGTCTGTCGATGAGGCGCAGCAATATATCGTGGTACGCATTATAGATAATGGTGTCGGTATCGCAGAGCATATTTTAACGCATATCTTTGAGCCGTTTTTTACCACCAAAAAAGCAGGCGATGGCACAGGTTTAGGATTGGCCATTACGGTACAAATCATTGAACAACATGGTGGGCGCATTGAGGTTAGCTCAATCGTTGGCGCGGGCACGACGTTTACCCTCATGCTGCCGATACAGTCTATCGTTCATGAAAAGAAACCTTCGCAAGCCTTATTTGAAAGTTGAGAGACTTCCAACCACTTATTTAAAGAGAGCGTCATGCAAAAACCAAAAATCGCTTTTATCGATGATGAGCCGCGTATCTTGCGCAGCTTAAAAATGCATTTTCGCCAGTCACATGACGTATTTATTACTACCGATGCCACTGAGCTAATGGAATATGTTAGCCAGAATGAAGTACAAGTGGTCATCAGCGACCAACGCATGCCAGATAAGCAAGGTACGGAAGTATTGAGTGACATCAAAGCAGCTTCACCAAATACTATTCGTATCTTGTTAACTGGTTATGCGGATCTAAATGCCGTGATGGATTCTGTGAATGAGGGCGAAATTTATCGCTATATCACTAAGCCATGGCAAAATGATGAACTCAAAAAAATTGTTAATAAAGCCACAGAAATTGCTCAGCAAACGCAAGAAATCACACAAAATACTATGGAAAATGATGCAATTCAAAACTGTGTTAATAGTGGCACGGTTAGCAATCGCAATATATTGGTATTAGACGATGATGAGAGTGTCTATCAACAAATAAAAAGTCATTTTAAGAGCGCTTATACCGTGAGCTGGGCGAGTAACCTTGAAGAGGCCGCAAAGTTATTACAAAAAAAACGCTTTGGTGTCACGATTACAGATTCGACGCTCAATAAAGAAAATATTACGCCCATCGTTTATGCCTTAAAAAATATCCAGCCAGATCTGATGGTGCTGATGTTGACTGAATTCAAAGATGCCCATATGGTCATTGATTTAATTAATAGGGGTCAGGTATATCGCTGTCTACCACGTCCGACTAACTTCTCTATCATGAGTATCAGTCTTGATCGGGCTTTTGATCATCACGAAAGATTGGTGCAGCAGCCGATACTGGCAGCTCGTCATCATGTTGAAGAAGTGCCGGAGTCAGAGGCTTTTAACTTTTCTGAAAGGTTGAAAGGTTTCTTTGCTAAATTCAGAGGTTGGCGCATTAGTAGATAAAAAAATAGGGCACGCTAAAAATGCCCTATCTATGATCTAAACGTATCATTCTCCCTTATTTACATGAGAGACATTTTTATTGCTCGTGATTCATTTGCTCATGATTCATTTGCTCATGATTCATTTGCTCATGGTTCATTTGCCCGTGTCCACCATGCATATTGGCCATGACCATCGGCACCGCTATGACGGCTAAGCCAGATAGCATCATGATTGCGCCATTCACTTGCCTTAGGCGCAAACGCCCGATTTGATTACGCATCCAGTTGACCGTTTCGTGCGTGGCGACGAGCATGGGTACGGTTCCTAGACCAAAGACAAACATTAACACGGCACCTGTGAGTGGGTCATGACCGACGACCGCAATAAGTAATGCGCCATAAACGAGACCACAGGGTAAAAATCCCCATAATAAACCTGCTGTTAATGCTCGAGGAAAGGTGTTTAAGGGGAAGACTTTCTGCCGCAGAGGTGATAAAGCTTGCCAAAAATGCATACCAAGACGTTCAAGCTTGTTTAAAAAAGGCAACCCTAGCATGGTTAATCCTACAAATACCAAAACCAACCCTAGTAGAATGCGAGGTGTGCTATTGCCAACCATCAGAGGGGTCAGTACCGTGGTGCCAATCACGCCAGCAATTAAGCCCAATAGGGCATAACTGAGTAAGCGCCCCAAATGGTAAGTTGCAATGAGGCCGCGTTTTTTTGCTGGACTGGTTTCTTTCATCGATAGTCCGAATGCGGTAACGATACCGCCACACATACCTAAGCAATGCGGCGAACCAAAAAATCCCATTAAGAATGCTGCAATTAATAGTGCCATAGTCATGAAGGTGCTTCCTAAGATATAAAATAAATAAAATCCGTTGAAGGTTTAATCGTTATGCTAGTCAGTTAATGACCTATCTTAATGACACCTAAAACTTATAGTTGACACCCACATACAATGATCGTCCCGCGCCAGGAACGGCAGTACCCCAATTAGAACCGCTACCTATTTCGCCATTCATCGACATGGTTTTGCCTTGACCCATGTATGCGCCCCCTAGAGGTAGGGCATAGTTTTTATCGAATACGTTATCGATACCAGCCTCAATCGCTACCTCTTTAAACTGATAGCCTGTACTGAGATTTAAGAGACCATAACCCGCCGTTTTAATTTCGTTACGAGGGGTTGAGATATCATTTTTAGCCGCGACGCCCACCACTTCGATTTGGTTTGTCCAACCATTATTTTCCCGATTCAGGGCAACACTGCCATTGAATGGCATGATGTTATATAAGTCTGAGCCGCTGTCTTTATTTTCCCCTTTGGTATAGCTTAAGGAGCCTACTATATCCCAGTACCCCCAAGTATTTGCTGCCAGCTCCCGATTGGCTGAGATATCCATGCCATATATCTCAGCATCTTGGTTGGTATAGCGCAGCACATTATATTGATTCGTTGTTTGAGTGCTAGCTGCTGTGTTTGCCATGGGGTTCCACTGTACGGCATCGACATAGTCATCAATTTTTGAATAGTAAGGAGTGGCTTTAACGCCCCAGCTATCATCAGCACCGCGCCAGTCTAGGGTGGCAGATAAGGTGTTGGATTTTTCTGAGCGTAGATTAGGATTACCAAAATAGCCATTGCCGTCACCAACGGTATTATTCATGATGGCCGCCATTTTCCAAGTGGACCAGGTATAGCGCTCATATAAGCTTGGCGTGCGCTCTTTGTGCGACAGACCTAAGGCTAGATTTTTTTGTGAATCAATGTCGTAGCGTGCGAGTGCAGTAATATCAAAGTTATTATCGGTGGTTCGGCGGTCACTGGCATTAAAGTTAGCGCTATCTCGCAGCTGATTGGTCATATTGTTTTGACCATCGATTTGATAGCCATGTACTTCATCAGCACTGGTACGTACGTTTTCATAGCGAGCGCCAAGCTGGGTGCTCCAGTCAGATGAGATGTCTTTTTCCCATTCGCCATAGATACCGATTCGCTGACGCTGACCATTGTTGATATTTTGAAAGTCGTTTGGCGACATCATACCGTCGCCAGATGCCGCCCACGTATCATCGAGCGTGTAGTCTTGATATTCAGCACCTATATTGAGCGTGCCTTGGTTGCTTAAATCGATAATACCTTTAAGATTGGCACCGATGGTCTCGCTACTGGTGTACATCGGCATACCTTTGGCATTACCGTACAAGAACTGTTTGTCTTCCCCAAAGTTCATATAGTGATCGACATCTTCATGATAGGCCTGTGCTTCTAACTGTCCCCAATTTAACTCGCTTTTGTAGCGCAAATTAATGCGGTCAAGCTGATTGTCGAGCATATCCATCCGCTGATTTGGATATAACTCTTTTGGGACGTTTTGCCACAAATAAGTGCCTTGTAGCAGATGATTGCCGTTCTTATAAGCCACATCTACTGACTGATTTTTGCTTTCATAGGCGGTTGAACCAACTTCGTCTTTCGCTAAGGTTTTACCAGCGTTCCCTGTCTCTGTATAAGATTTAAAATCACCACCAGCTTTATAATTATCCGCCTGCGCAAAGCTGCCTTTATAGGTGAGGCTAAGCTGATCGTTTGCCGCTGTGGTAGATAAATTGGCACCATAAGCGTCACCATTACTACGATAAAATGTGCCAATTTTACCTGAGGTTAATATGTCGCTATCCGTTGAAAACATAGGCTCTGCTGTTTCGACAACGATAGTACCGCCAATACTATTACCACCGACACTCACAGGCGTCACACCTGCATAGACGGTGGTCTTGTCTATAGCGCTTGGCGCAATATAAGACAAGGGTGAGTTCATACTGTTTGGACAGGAGGCGATTGAGTCAACGCCATCCACTAAGATACGCAGACGGTTGTCCGCCAAGCCTCTCATCACGGGCAAGTTCGAGATACCACCGGCACTTTGGACATTTAGACCAGGTATTTTTGTCAGTATGGTGGCCGTATCACTGCTTGCCACTTGTTTACTGTTAAGAAGTTTTTGATCAAGGGTGGCGGCTGTCCCGAGTGCATTGGTACTAGAGCGCTTATCCGCTGCTGTCGCATAAACGACGATTTCTGGCAATTGAATATGTGGCTCATCATCAGTAGTAGGCATGTGCGCCTTTACGGTTGTGGAATCCGCATAAGCGCTACTGATATGCAATAAAGACAAAGCTAAAACACTTAGTTTTAAAATAGGTACAGCATTCATTGATGAAGATAACATCTTACTTTCCTAGAAATTCGCAAAAATATTTCATGAAATCGGTTATTCAGTTTTTACCAAGCTGCAATGTCAGCCAAGCCACTTATGGACTTAGACTAGGCACTTACTGAATATTTTCCGATATAAATAGATAGCATTTTGAGCACAATATTATGAGCACAGTTTTGAGCGCAATGTTTTAGGCAAACGCATACAAGTGCCTCAATCAGAGCGTCAAATGAGCGCGTTGATTGAGAGCATGGTCACTAATGCTCTAGGGCGTGTCCTCAATTCAATTGATTACTTTCTAAATGGGCTAAAAATGGCTAAATTTTGCCAAACATCATCAAATAGCTTATTAATATCTCGATATTATTTGCGCTACTTTCCTTGTTTGACAGCAATTTATCTCATGTTTATCACGATTTTTAAAATGAGGACACGCCCTAAAAATATTGGACTATAAATGTGGATAATTATGTAGATAGTTATGTGGGTGTGACTGGAGGAGCGCGTGCGAGGGGTCGTAAAAAATTACTAGGAGAGTAGGTATGTGAGCGATACAAAAACGTAACTGAGACAGTAGACAGCTCAATCAAAGCCGAGTCAGTATGTGTAAAAGCGACTGGCAATAGTGCCGCAGACATGGCAGTGCAAAGGTCACATCCAGTGTATTTTATGGCATCAGGGTTAGATTCAGAGCTTTCAACCTTATCTTTGCTATACAAAGCTTCCTGTGAAGGTGCGGCGTCAACCGTTATGACTGGCTCAACGGTCGCAGGCGATGCTAAAGATAGGGATGCATTATGATGAAGTAAGTGACGAGCGGCACTATCAATGGGTATGTTGTGATTCGTTTGCGCAATATCAGTCTGTATTTGCTCATACTGCTTAGCTGCCGATACAATCGGTGCAAGCTCTGCACAGATACCATGACCTAAGTGGGCATTATCATCCCATAGAGGTGTGAGCAACAGCGTGATGTGCATGATCCAAGCAAAACACGCGACCAACATGCCGAACCACATCGTTACCGGTGATGAATATCGTAAAACAAGCTTGCGGCGCTTAGTAGACATGATAGGGTCATCGTATTACCAGCATGCTGATGATGCATAGGTAACATTTATAAGTAAGGAAGTGTGCTAACTTCAAACGTCAGTTTAAAGTATTTTAGAAAGAATACTTAACAAAATAGACATTATCACTAACAACGCCATTCTAAGACAAGGGGTATGCTCTTTACAAGTCTTGTATAGAGATATATCGGGCATTCTAGAGAAATCGGTCACAGCGTCGTCATGTTTGCTCAGCCTGCTATTTGCCGTACTACTATTTGCCGTATTATCCTGTGCTGTACCTATTCATCTTGTACTGAGAAGACTATATGACTGAAGTAACTAGACGATAATCAAGAAAATGGGAAAGAGCTAATAAAACCCAGCGGAAAAGATAGGCTAATGTAATGCGGGGTGCGATTTTTTGTTTTACGCGACCAATGTTGATGGTGCTAGCGACTTAAAAATAGTGAAATTTTTCGCTAAAAAAGGACAATTTAACAACTATTGCTCTCTATATTGTTTTTCTCGATAATATCGATTTTTCTCTCTAATTCTATAATCTGTAACTTACAGCTCTTATAGTGATCTTCTTGGTTGCCCTCTATGTCCTTAAGGGTTCTTTGATAGATACGGTCATACAGTGAGGTTAGGGCTTTTTTAATTGCTTTGATTTCTTTCGAGGATAAATCCATTTGCTTATCAAAATCAGGTGCTTTTATTTTTGCACATAGCTCAAAAAGTGTGAGATTAAAATCTTGATAGTATTGCTGCACTGAGTTTTCTTTTGATTGATCGCTATATTGGATGTTTTTTTTCATCAGAATGAGCAAAGCACTATCAATCAAGTTTTTTTCATAATCTGTCAAACATAAGTAATGGTTCATTACATCGATTCTCAGTTATTTCAAAATTGCTATTCAGAAGGGCATCAGTTGGCTACTTTAAAAAAATCCACATGCCAAAGACCCTTGCAGAATACTTATCTCGCCTACTTGGTTTGGTATTTACTCTTTAAAAGTCTTTATTGTGATGCGGCATATCGTCAATGGCTTTGAATAATCAACGCATTTTATAGGGTAAAAATGAAAGTATCGTGACAACGTCTACGCTTTATAAAAAATATGCCAAAGCCAGTCACCCTAAGCTATATATAAGATATCTTTTCATTCGCTATTACTTGCCCGTCTACAAAAGCGCCAATATGACGCTTATAGCGTACCATTTAAGAAACCTTGCCTCGTTAAGGTTACCTTTCTTCAATCTTCATAAATCTACTTAACGTTTGAATCATTTATCATTCTCGTTGTCGATAGAGCAAATTTTTATCACGATGCTTTTTATCACGTGAATGCTTTGCTTGATATTGAGTAAGGCAGTTTCAACCACAACTCATAACTAATATGACTTTATACGAGAAAAAATAATGAAAAAAATAATGATAAGTTCAATCCTAGCTATTACTGCTTGCTTCACAATGGTTAGCCAAGCAAGTGCTGCGCCGCAAATTGCTAAACATCATGTCGCTCAAGTAAAGCATCAAAAGGTCAATGCAAAGTTTGATAATAAACATCAGCATGTTAAGAAAAAGGCAGTAGTGTCAAAGCATCAATCAAAAAAACCAGCGGCTCATCTCAAAGCAAAAAGCAAATATCAAGCTAAGCACACTCATGGACATCGTTCTTAATCGTTCAGCTTACTGATATAAAAATAGCGCCCATATTAGGCGCTATTTTTTTGTTTCGTTGTTATGTAATAAATGCTATGTAACAAGGCTATATGATAAAGGGCATGTCACCATGATAATAACTACTGACTGTTTAAAGTAACCGTCTTAGTACTACCATTACTACTAGGCTGGCTCAGTGTCACTTTGCTTGCTAAGATATCGCCTTTGGCATTGATCTTGTAGCATTCTGATGAAGTGCCTGCAGGGTCAAAGCTGAGTAATAGATTGCTTGAGGTTTCTATACAGAACCATGCGGTATTATTCGTATCACGCGACAAAGACCAGTCTTGTTTATAAGTCCCTATCTTGTTACGCATGCTGCTATCGGCATAGACATTTTCCGTCAGTAGCTTACTAGAAGCGCCCACCGTCGCCATTTTAGGAATGGTGGTCGTCTGGTTAGATAGTGAGTATTTACCTGTACCGTCTGTAAAACCATGGAATATCAGTGGATTCAGGGTGAAGTAATTGATAGCGACTGATTGATTGGTGATTTGATTATTCATCTTATTGATGGTATTTATTTCGGTACCTTGTACAGACTTATTATTAAATACCATACTGCCTTTAGGCGTCACTTGAATCTCTGCTGACACGCTTTGACTGCCGACAACCGCAACTAATTTATCACTGCGTTGTTTGGTATAGATGTTGAGCATGGCAGTCTCAACAGGGTATTGAGTGACGATACCATTGACATTATTGTTTTGACCCGTGTTCCCTGTCATTCCACCAGCACAAGCGCTTAAACCCAGTCCTGCTGCAATACATAAACTTAGTGTCTTCATTATTTTGTCCTCAACTTTTAAATGTATGATTCGATATCTACTATAATCGAATTTTTAAATAATGACATCTGCTAACTGTCTTAGACTTTGCTATTTTTAGTCCGCCCATACCAACGGTACTTTGTGAAGTTATTGAGAGGTTTTTGAGAGATTACTGAGAGATTACTGAGAGATTACTGAGAGAGTCTTGGTGCAAAGCGATGATAGTAGCCAACGATTTTATAGTATGGCAACGCCGCAGCAATTATGACCAAATGTTCTATCGATACCGCATTAAGAGAGATTAATGACTTAATAGAGCAGGGGATGCCGCAAAAATTTCAAGCTTCGGGGCGCAGTACGAGTTATGAGTTGGCTTTATAATAAAAATATTTGGTTGACAAAATCTGCAGGCAACAAAAAAGCCAGACAATTTAAGTTGTCTGGCTTTTTGTGCAGTATTTCTTATCAAGTATCCTAATTAGTTAACCATTAACCATTAACCATTAACCATTAACCATTAATCTATAGTCGCGATACTGCTACCGCTTAGAACTTCGACCTTTTGCAGGGCGCTTACCATTTGCAGCAGGTTTGCCATTGCCCACAGCCTTCTTGCCATTACCAAAAGGACGTCTATCCTTACCTTTAGAACCCGCTGGTTTTCTAGCGTCATCCTTGGCGTGTTTCTTGTTGCCCTTTGCTGCCCCCGCTGATTTCGAAGACGTTTTTGTCTTTGATGAATCATCAGTACGAGCGTTTTTTCGTGGCGCATTACGAGATTTCTTGCCCGGATTACTGGCATCTGAAGAAGAACCTTCTATGGACTTAAGTAAAACAGACAACTCTTTTTCGGTTAAATCTCGCCAATCTCCAACGGGAGTACCTTTAAGACTGACATTCATAATCCGCGTACGCTCAAGCTTCACGACTTCATAGCCAAAATGCTCACACATACGACGAATTTGTCGGTTTAAACCCTGCACTAGCGTGATGTTAAACACCGTGGGTGCCACCTTAGTAACCGGGCATTTCTTGGTCATCTTCCCAAGCATTGGCACGCCACCAGCTAAACCCTCAATAAAACTATCCGTTATCGGCTTGTTCACCGTCACCAAATATTCTTTCTCGTGGTTGTTACCAGCACGAAGTACCTTATTAACCAGATCACCATTACTGGTCAAAAAGATTAAACCTTGAGAGTCTTTATCCAAACGTCCAATTGGAAAAATACGCGTACTATGTCGAACGAAATCAACGATATTATCTTTTTCTGAAGCTTCCGTAGTGCTTACAATACCCACGGGTTTATTCAAGACAATAAAAACGAAATCATCCGCCTCTCGCGGCTCAATGAGTTGCCCGTTGACTTTTACCGTATCTCCAGCAACCACTTGATCGCCTACTTGAGCGCGCTTACCATTGATGTATACATTACCTTGTTCAACAAAGCGGTCAGCGTCTCGCCTGGAGCAAATACCGCTTTCGCTGATGTATTTATTTAAACGAGTTGAGGAAGCGTTAAACATAAAGCACCGTTTTACCTGATAAGAAGCATTTTTTTACTAAGAAAAAAGCCTAAATTAAAGGGGTTATCAACAAAGAGATGGTTCATATTATATAGGAAATTCAATATCCATTTCGGGAGAGAAGGGCAAAACCTTAGAAATATATCCAGTATCGTATTTGTACCTATTATAATCAATGTTCTCCCAATTTTGTTTCTACGGATTTGACGGTAGAGGTCAATAACTCAAGCGTTGTTGAGGCCCGATATGGCTCATTGGGATCGCGGGCACTTATTGTATTAATGACAGGTATAGTGTTCATTTAAGCTTGTCCGTTAAGTGTTGAGCCGTAAGTGCTTATCAAAAGTTATCCCAGTACGGATTATCACCAAAACGCTCGGCAATAAAGTCAATCAAATACCGACAACGCTGCGATAAAAATCGATTTTTAGGATAGACCGCATAAGCATTCAAAGTGGGCAATTGATACTGCTGCAGGATAGGCACAAGCTCACCGCTGATTAAGGCTTGATACGTAATAAAAGTTGGCAGAAAAGCAATGCCATGACCTTTGACTGCCATCTCCCGCAAAAAATCCCCATTATTGGCTTTGATTTTACCGTTTACGGCGACTTGATGCTTCTTACCTTGCTCATCTATCAGTTCTATCGTGCTAGATTTGCTCATACCATATTGTAAAAACTCATGTTCTGTCAGATCGTCAAAAGTCTTTGGCGTACCCATCCTCTCTAAATATTCGGGACTGGCGCATAACGCATAACGAATCAGTGCCAGACGTTTGGCTTGATAACTGGAATCTTGCAACTCTCTAATACGAATCGCTAACTCAAACCCTTCCTCAATCAAATCAGTATGCCGATCAGAAAAATCCAGCTCAAACTTTAACTCAGGATGCTGATAGGCGTATTTATCGATGACATCGTTTAAATGCATCAAACCAAAGGACAGTGGTGCAGTCATCTTTAATGTCCCTTCGATACGCGTCGGAGTACCACTCGTCTCTTCATTCAGCGCATCCACTTCACTGAGTATATGGTGCACCTTTTGATAATACTGCTCACCGGCTTGAGTCAAGTTTGATTGACGCGTGGTTCGGCTAATCAGTTGACTGCCCAAGCGCGTCTCTAACTCCTTTAAACGCCGGCTTACCGCAGACTTCGCGATGTTTAGTTGCTCGGCAGCCTTGGTAATACTGCCTGCTTCGACAACACGCACAAACATTGCCATATCTTCTAATTGTCCCATGTGAACCACTCCTTAATTGTTCTACAAATAAGAACTTACATTTGCAATTATCACGGTTTATATATACATAAGCAACGAATACAATAAGCCCATCGCATAATCAAATAAAATTTAAAAAACATTCTATTACTGGAGAAAACCCATGGATAAACTACAAGAGTTAAGCGCTCCTATCGGACGCCTATTTTTATCAATGATTTTTATCTTTTCAGGCTTTACCAAAATTACCGGTTATGCCGCTACTCAAGGTTATATGGAAGCAATGGGTGTGCCTGGGATGTTATTGCCGCTGGTTATCGCGGTTGAGCTGCTTGGTGGTATCGCTATTTTATTAGGCTTTAAAGCGCGCTTAGTAGCGATTTTAATGGCTAGTTTTAGCGTTGTCTCAGCGCTGCTTTTCCATCAGTTCTGGATAGATGAATCACAGATGAACCCTTTCATGAAAAACATTGCGATGGCGGGTGGTTTCTTGATGATATTTGCTCATGGAGCAGGTGCTTATTCAATTGATAACAATAATCATCGCAGAATATAGTAGAGTAAATGGCTTAGAAAACATCGTCTTGTCATCATAATAATCAAGGAGCCGCTATGAGTACATCAATCAACATCGCCTTAATGATTGGCAGCTTGCGAAAAGAATCCATCAATCGTAAATTTGCAGAGTTTATTGCGGCGCAGATGCCTGACAGCGTCACTATAAAGGAAGTCCATATCGCAGACTTGCCGCTTTATAATCAAGATTATGATGACACGACCATTGACAGCTATGAGCGTGTGCGTCAGCAGCTTAAGAACGCCGATGCGGTATTGATTGTCACGCCAGAGCATAATCGAACCATGCCTGCTGCCCTAAAAAACGTCATCGATATCGGCTCTCGTCCTTATAAAGAAAACGTCTGGACCCATAAAAAAGTTGCGGTAGTGACGGCCTCGCCAGGCAGTTTCGGCGGTATCAATAGTGGCCTTGATGTCAGAAAAAGCATGCAAATGCTCTCGGCACAAATGATGATTGATCCTGAAATTCATTTAAGTCGTGCAACAGACAGCTTAAATGAAGATGGCAGTGTTAGCCCGCGCACACAGAAATTCTTACAGCGCTTTGTGAGGGATTTTGTAGATTTTGCAGGAAATACTAGTGAGTAAAACGGTAACTAATAATAATACTGCTCCTGTACATGATGAGCCACCAAGCTTTTGGCAACGCTATCAAGCGCCTATCCTATTAACGATAGTTGGTGGGGCGATTGATACCATTGGCTTCATCACTTTATTTGGTTTTTTTACCGCTCATGTCACGGGTAACTTAGTACTGGCTGGTAGCGGTTTGGTCAAAGGTGAAGATGGCTTGTGGATCAAGCTAGCATCAGTACCACTTTTTATAATAACGGTGGTTATTACCAAAATATACATTGATAAAAGCCGGAAGCAAACGTTAGTACTCAGTCATTTATTTTTGGCAGAAGCGCTATTTTTGAGCGCATTTATGATAGCAGGATTGTCCTTTCAACCTTTCACTGAAGCAGGCGATATAACCGTCGCCATCACTGGTGGTTTGGGTTTAACGGCACTTGCTATTCGTAATACGGCTAGTAAAACAGTCATCAAACATATGAGTCCTACAGTATTAATGACGGGTAATACGACCCAACTGGGTATTGGTCTGTCAGATTATATTGCCAACCGTAGCGCTGATAATGCCAAAAAATTGGGGCATAGCGCGGCATTGGTTATCAGCTTTGTGATTGGCGCGCTACTCGGCGCGGTGCTGTACGTGAATCTCAGTTATTGGGCTGTTGGCTTATTTGTCATTCCTGTGCTGTATTTATCACTACTAGCGCGTAATTCGGAGTTCTTACAGCATATTAGCTAATAAAAGCTCTACCATTATTGAGTAATGCCATTAATCGTAAAAAGCCATGATAATTTATCATGGCTTTTTTTATGCATGTTTTCTTAGGCTTTCGCACCATGAAACACCGAATTGGCTTGGTATTCTGGATGCTTATCAATGTAAGACTTCACATAAGGACAAGTTGGCTTTACGCGCAGTTTTCTAGCGGCTGCACAATCTAAGATAACCTTAACTAAGTAGCCTGCAATACCACGACCACTAAGCGCTTCTGGCACGAATGTGTGCTTATATTCAATACCCTTCTCACCTTGTGAGGTGGTAAAAAACGCATAGTCTTCAAAGGCAATTTGATCATCAATATGAATCTCAAAGCGATTTTGGCTTTTATTGTCGATCACATCGTAATGCGTTGTATGCTGATTTGACATGGTTTCCCTCTCTTTATCATTAATATTTTTTATACCTACTTATTGGTACTAACGGGTGACGCGAATGATGGCGTGACTACTATATTACGTTAATTCTAAGCATCTATTGTTCTATAAATAAGAATAGTTATTTGCAATAAGCACTGTTTATCTATATCTGCTCAACAATTATAATAGACCCATAGCTTAAACAAGCCAATTAAAAATAAAGGATAACTTATGAAAACGATTTATCATGCAGCAAATTCTCGTGGCGATGCTAAACATGGCTGGCTCAAAAGCAAGCATACCTTTAGCTTTGCCAATTATCATAATCCAGAGCGTATGGGTTTTGGTGCGCTACGAGTCATCAACGATGACTTTGTTATTGGTGGTCAAGGTTTTGGCAAGCACTCACACCGTGATATGGAAATTATCAGTATTCCATTATCTGGCAAGCTCGGTCATGGAGATAATATCGGTAACCAAGGCACTATCGAGACTGGTGAGATTCAGGTCATGTCAGCGGGCACAGGTATTACTCACAGCGAGATGAATGGCGATGCCAATGAGCCTGTCAAATTTTTACAAATTTGGGTGATACCCGACAAAATGGGTGTGACGCCGCGTTATCAGCAAGTACGTATGGATGAGCACATGCAAGCTAATGAGTTTAACCAAGTGCTCTCGCCAAAAGCGGACGATGCTGGGGTTTGGATTCACCAAAACGCTTGGTTCCATATGGGTAATTTCCACAAAGGCGTTACCCAGACTTATGATTTAAAAGATGTCAATAACGGTGTTTATGTCTTGGTACTAGAAGGTAGCGTCACGATTAACGGTAACACTTTAGCTACTCGCGATGGTTTAGGCGTTTGGGATACTAAAAGCTTCACGATGGATGCTGATGAGGACGCTAGAGTATTGTTAATGGAAGTACCTATGTATTAATTGATACAAAAAATAGTAGTAATTCATAATCATGTATTCAATAATCTGTAACTATAAATCATAAGAGGTGGATGATGAGTATTCAAACCCTAGAGCCAAGGTTGGCTGATGTTGGCGGTATTCCGATTGCCCGTTTATTACCCAATAAAGGAAAACAGCCTATCGGTGCGTGGTGCTTTTTAGATCACGCTGGTCCTGCTGACTTTGGTGAAGATGAAACCGGTATGCAAGTCGGTCGTCATCCGCACACCAATCTGCAAACTTTTAGCTGGATGTTAAATGGAGAAGTACTGCATAAAGATAGCTTAGGTAACGAGCAAGTCATTACTAAGAACCAAGTCAACGTCATGACAGCTGGTACAGGTTTGAATCAAGGCATCAGTCATACGGAACAAAGCGTGTTTCCAGACACTGGTGGTTCGTCGGATGCGGCGCGTGCTATCAGCATGGTACAGCTCTGGATTGCACTACCAACGGATCAAGAGATTGAGCGCGGTTTTCACCATTATCCTGAGCTACCAACGTGGACGGAAGATAGTGTTGAGATGATTCTGACCACCGGTAGCTATACCAATGCCTCCGGTCAGCACTTTGAAGCGCCTACCATCCAATACTCCAAGCTGGTCGGTATCGACGTGTACTTTACCGAAGATGGCGAGGCTACACTGACTTTAGAATCGGGCTTTGAATACGGCATCTTAGTCTCAGAGGGTGAGATAGAATCTGAAGGAAAGGTATGTAAGCAAGATCAACTCTTTCGTTTCCACGATAGCGATGTTGCTAATAACAAAAGCATCAAGCTGGTCGCCAAAAAAGGCACACGTGTGATGTTTATCGGTGGTGAACCATTGAATAACCAGGTGCTACTGTGGTGGAACTTTGTTGCGGACAATAAAGCAGAGATTGAGCAATCTATTATCGACTGGAATAATGGTCATGAGCGTTTCGGTAATGTCGACTCTGATATGAAACGTTTGCCAGCACCTGAATTACCGCAAGGCTTTAAAGGTTAAAGGTTGATTACCATTTAGCTTTATAACTTAGTTCTTAATTACTTAAATTTATCAATAATCACTGGAGAAAACAATGTCAGACCTAAAAACATTACAGCAATTGGCAGAAAAACGTCGCTCTATCTATGCATTGAGTAATCAATTGCCAGTATCAAATGACGAAATCGTTAAGTTAGTTGAGCATGCGGTTTTGCATACGCCATCCGCTTTTAACTCACAATCGACGCGTATCGTGGTGTTATTCGGTGAAGATCATAAAAAATTATGGGACATCACTGAAGAGACACTCAAGGTTATCGTCGGCGATGACGAGAAGTTCCAAGGTACTAAAGAAAAAATCGCAGGCTTTAGAGCGGGTGCGGGTACAGTATTGTTTTTCGAGGACAAAGGCGTCGTGAGAAACATGCAAGAAGCCGCCCCTTTATATGCGGATAAATTCCCAATCTGGGCACATCAAACCAGCGCGATGCATCAATATGTAATTTGGACGGCATTGGCTAGCTTAGATATCGGTGCTAACTTGCAGCATTATAATCCTGTCATTGATCAGAGAGTTGCTGATGCTTGGGACATCGCTGATGATTGGGAATTAAATGCTCAAATGGTATTCGGCGCTATTGAGCAGCCAGCAGGCGAAAAAGCATTTCAGCCAATTGATGAACGTATGAAAGTATTCGGTAAATAATTTTTAGCGTTAAAGACCGTATAACCAATGAAACTGCTATGAAAATATCGTAGCGGTTTCATTGGTTTTTTTATAATTATAAACTGGGATAATATGATTTTATAGCAGACTATAACTAATGTAGTAAATCCTACTAGCCCAGTTGTTTAAGATATGCCTATAGAAGAATTCAAGATCATCGAGCGCTTTAATCGGATGCTTCGGAATTTAAAAAGCGTCGGATTAAGGGTTATCTTGAATACTAGCGTTTATAAATATATTTAATAGCCAATTACTGTCAGCAGTCATTAAACTAGCTTTATTAGATGAGGTGCTAAGCGCTAATGGCTATGTTCATCATCATGCCCAGCTTTCACACCAAACCAAGTCACATGAGAGGGTGTGAAATTCAGTGTTATTTTTGACTCGATTTCACCATCTCCAGCATCAATTTCGATGATTTGCTGGTTTGAGTCATCCATCATATAAACCATTTTCGTGTTTGGGTTAACAATAAATGAGGGAACCGCTTTGCCTTCGATGCCATTAGGGAAAACATTTAATACGGCGGTTTGCTTATAATTTTGTGCAACATCGAGTATGTATAACTTGCCAGTATCATCGAGTAGCATTAAATGCTCTCCATGGGCATCAAAATCATAGCTAACAATACGGCGACTGCTGTCTGTTGTCCAGACAATCGGTGTCATGTTTTTACTGATAGGATCAACATGGTAAGGCTGACCGCAAGCGCTGCCAATGGCATAATTATGATGGTGGTTAGTGATGAATGAGCCAATCCGAGCAGGACTACTACTTGTATCGTCACACTGCATATTTGTTAGGCTGCTGGGATAGGCAATTTTTTCAGCACTGAATGTGTCTCCAGTCTGCTTAACACTTAAAACACCATCGCTACAAGCAAAGACACTGTAATCTGTGACGCTGCCACTACCGTGTAACCCCATGCATTTTGTCTCAAAGGTTTGGCTTATATGATAGTGATCACCATGCTGTTCAAATACAGAGAGCGTATCAGCCAGTGAGCTACCAGTTGTCTGATAACGCTGCGAGGCAATCACATAATTGCCTCTAGGTTCCGCTGTACCGTGCATGCTGGTATTAAGCTTTTGATAAGGCAGTGTACCGTCAGCTATACCGGTATCTGTTACAAGTACAAATCCAGCTTCTTGTACAGGGTTTTCTATGGGATTGCCTGTCGCACCTAAGCCGTCAAAAAACAGCCCTGCTTGCTCTCCAAACGTTTGAAAATGTACAGGACGGGTATAGTTTAGCTGTAATGGCATTTTTGTGGCGTCACGAGCATAGGGGTGATCATGATCGCCATGGTTTTCAATATCAAGCCCACTATGATAAAAATTAACTGTGTTATTAGTACGATCCATGATGACGGCGTAATGACCATCTGGACTACTTTGTACGGCATCGGCTTGACCGGTTAATGGTAGGGTTTGTATCACTTTATTTTGAGCAAGGCTATAAATGTAAGCTTGATTGCCATCTTTTGCAGTGATGAATAAACGACCTTGTTCCATTTCAGTGCTGACAGCAGATTCATCATCATGGTCATGATCGTCTCCATGGTCGTGGTCATGTTCTGAATCTACGATTGGTGTTTTCCTATCATCTGATGACCCGCAGCCGCTAAGTGCTGAAACGGCGATTAAAGAAGAGAAGGCGAGCGCGATGGCACGGCTCAAAGCATTTATTTGATTCATAAAGGACTCCAGTCATAAGTTATGAGGCTTATGACAATTGATTACGGATTGCTAGTTACTGGTGACTAATGAAAAGAGAGTAGGCTGTTAGAAGTTATAGGTGATACCCGCATTGAAAGAGCGCTCTGGCATTGGTACTTGTTCAGCCAAATAAGAGGCATGATTATAGGCAAGCTCGTTTAGAATATTTTCGACTTGAAAAAAAGCGGTGTAATCATGAGCGCTCGAACTGTGATAGACAAGCTTGGCATCAACCATGTTGTAGCTCGGTGTATTGGTTTCAAAATCAGCAATGTGATCTTGCTCAAAACGATGATATCCAGACAGCACTAAGTCAAATTGACCAAATTGAGAGGTAATATCACCACCAATACGAGGCGCTACCAATCTTGGTGCGTACTTCCGTGTAAGGCTTGTATCATCTAGCGTGATGAGTGCAATATCGGCAAAGCTGCCAATACTAATATTGTCATTAAGATAATAGCGTGATTGAATTTCACCACCATAATGTTTGGCATCGCTTTGGACATAATCCACTAAACGAAAACCTGCAGATTCTCCTTCAGTAGCAATGTCTTGAGTTTTGGCATAAATATAATTTGTACTGTCGTTATAAAAGACAGAAATACTACTATCAAAACGATTGCCATTGTCGTAACGCAAAGTGAATTCTACGCCATCAGTAGATTCTTCCTCTAATTGCCCATTGCCACGCTCCCAAGTATTGGTTGCAAGATGAGCGCCATTAGAAAACAACTCTTGTGGAGAAGGCAGTCTTTCAGAATGACTGATTCTGGCTGACAACTGCGTATTAGGCGTAAGATATTTGCCACCTTCTAAACTGACAGATGTTCCGGCATGTGTTTTTTCGATGTTATTGTCGTTATCTATTAGATTTTGAAAATCTTGACGACCGCCAAACTCAATATACCAAGGACTTTTGCCTTGTTTTCTTAAAATACTAGACGTATCGAGGGGAGCACTGGTGGTAGCCGTTGTCTCACCATGATTATGACCAGCATGGGCATCACTTGCAGATAATGGTTGTCCTGCAAATTTATCAGAATTCTGTATTTTTGCGCCAAAATAATCTGGCGTGAGTCGTTCAATAAAGAACAAACCGACCTGTGTACGATCAGTTTGCGGCAAATAACCTTCTAGCCCAACAGCAGAAAACCGACTGTTTGTGTAATCTAGACCGACCACACCTTTCATAAAACCTAGATTGCCTGTTTTATACGTGCTATGTGTGGCTTGAGCTTGAGCACTAATGGCTTTGTTTTCAAAAGTTGTTCCCACCGCACCTTCATCTATTTCATCGTGACGGTAGTCTGTATAGCTGAGTTTCGTATTGATGCTATCGACGCCTATCATGGGTAATTTTCGCTCTGCATGGAGCTGATAGACGTTTGACGTCATATCGACATAGGGCGCTTCACCATGATCGTGGTCATGTTCGTGATCCGCCTCACAGCTCAGTTGATTAGTCAGTACGCTATCAGGTGGGCATTCATTATGCACATGAAAGGGCAAGCCATATTCTGAAGACAGGCGCTGATATGATGCACCGATATAGCCCATATCAGTCACATAAGACAAGCCGATGCTACCATTGTCTTGCGTGTACCAACTGTTGGCAATTTCATCGGTATCCAAATGTGGTACTTGGATATTGCCTTTATCCGTCTTTTGGTAATACCCACTCCATAGCCAGTTTTCACCGATACTGCCATTGAGTTCTGCATAACCCAAATAACCGTCTGTGGCTTGTTGACCAATCAATGCCATTTTTCCGCTGATGTTTTTTTGTCGTTTCTCTTTAGGGATAGTGTCATTAACAATATTGACCACACCACCGATAGCACCGCCGCCATACATCAACGCTGACGTGCCTTTGATTACTTCAACTTGTTTGGCACCTAGGACAGGTACCGCCACTTGATGGTCTGGCGAGATTTGTGACGCATCTTGTACGCTCAAACCATTTTGCATGACTTGGACGCGCGGTGCGCTTTGCCCTCGAATAATGGGTCGGCTCGCACCTTGTCCAAAACTATCAGTAGACACGCCAACTTCATTTGCTAGTGCATCACCAAGCGTACTGCTTGTCTGAGTAGTGAGCGCATCGCCAGTAACAATACTGGTTGCGGTTGCCATTTCATTCGCTTGTGGCAATAAAGGGTTAGACGTCACTACTATGGTGTCTAGAGTCACCGAAGGGTGGGTCGTATCAGGAGAGTTTAGGTGAAAAGATGGGGATGTCATAGGTTTGATATCTACCATCGTATCCTTCGCATTTACTGACAAACTTGCCATACCTAAAGCTGTCGTTACTGAGAATACAGTCGTTACCCGGCGAATACTAAAATTAACTGAAGACACAGAAGTGTAATCAGGTTCTCTTAATCTGTTGATATGAAAAATTGGAGACATGAGATTACCAAAATAAGAAGTTATATAGGGATAAATAACGATAAGAGTAAATATTTTCGTTATGTTATAATATAACATAAATATATACAAACTTTATATTTCAGTAAGGTGTGCATATTAGCTACGCTTACACAAGGTAACTCCAATATTTGACTTTCTTTGTGAGTGATAAATGTGACAGTCATTCAATGAATGTGTTGGTACTGAAATAATAATGAGTATGTCGAAAGTTAGAAAAATGAATGTGTTAAGAACTATGGTTCAGGAGAATATCAATCATAAAAAGCCTTATAGATCTCTGGTCAATGAATTGATACGTCTGAAATATAGAGCACTTTGTAAGCCAGTCTCTGAAGAAATAAGAACGGTAGGTAATAAATCAATAATAGATCGTCTGGACTAATGACAGTTTGCAGGAATTCAGCACCAGAGTTGAGGATTTCATATGGCTGAAAGTGTTATATTTTGGAAGTTTAAAACCAACTTTGAGTGATAACTTGAATAAAAAATAGCTAGTTTAGCTTTAACGACAGTTGCGAAGAACAAACGTCGTATGAAAGGGCAGGCTTTAGAGTAGGTTTGTCTTTATTTACGAATGCTATTCTATACGTTTGGCGCAATTGAATAGAGAGAACGTAGGCAAGTGATACTAGTAATCTAGGTTTTTTGGATAATTATATTATATTTGTTTAGCGGTTCAATATTATTTGAGTAATCTAGTCACCTAGTAAAATCGGCTCTATTGCTTATTTATGCGAGGTGTTACCTTTAATAGCGCCAATGGCTGCTAGATTCATTAGACGTCGAAACCTTGAGACCATCCAAGTGGTTAGGCACTGTGTAAGTTGCCGCATGTTGCAGCCCATCACGCATAGCGACTAATTTTTGAATCGTTTCATCCAGTTCAGAGGCTTTGTTCAGCAACAAATCTCGATCAACGTCTAGGGTTTTTTCAGACCCTAATATTCCAGCAATCTCATCCAATGAAAACCCTGCAACACGTCGTCAAGCAATTCAGGTCAGAGGCTCTAATATATCTTCGCTGAAAACTCGGCGGATACCGTGCCGACCAACAGAGCGAATTAGGCATTTTTTCTCATAAAATCGTAACGTTGAAGCAGGAACACCAGACTGTTTAGCAACCTGCGAAATATCCATAATGCCCTCTGGACTTAAAATTGTATGCAATCATCACATTGATACTGAAACCAGTAAGAGAGTCATCATGGATAACGTCATTTTTATAATATTAATCGGTATTGGCGCTACCGCTGTGATGGACTTATAATCATTACTCAGTAAGTATTTATTTAATATTCTACCGCGCAACTGGAGAATGGTGAGGCGTTGGATTGCTTACATGGGTCAAGGGCGGTTCCGTCATGACGCTACTGCAAAATCTAATACTATTCATGGTGATCTTTTTATTGGGTGGACAGCCCATATATTACAGACAAAAAAAGCCCCAATCGTGAGATTGGGGCTTTCTAAATATTTGGTAGGCATAAGCAGACTCGAACTGCTGACCTCTACCATGTCAAAGTAGGTCAACCAAATATCATGATATGACATTATCATACATGTATTGATTCTATTGGCTTTTAGCTATTCTATAATTAAAAAAGGGCAAGGTGAATGAGTATAAGATAAAGTTTAGCACGTATTTGGGCACTATAATTTTATAGTCTTTTTACCTCCACTTTAGCTTCGATTATGACAAAATCAGTGCGTTTTCTATCCAAAACACTCTTCTTTAATTCTGTTTTTCAAGGTGCTTTCTTCTTCTTTCAATTGGCATGAATTATCTTATTTGTTTTTTCTCTGCATAATATAAGGAGATTAATGTTGTAATCTCTGCATGTGATTGATAAGAATATGAAGCATATTACCTATATTCATGAAAATCCAGACTGGACTGAGTGGCAATGGTCAGATAAAAAACTGCTGCTATTGGTCAGTCGTGTACGGATATTACAAGGGCGTTTGCTTGGAAAGTTACTAACGCTAGGGTTTGATCTTAACGTTGAGGCACAGTTAGATGCGGTGACTTTAGAGATCGTTAAAACATCCGAGATTGAGGGTGAGTCATTAGATAATGAGAAAGTACGGTCTTCTGTCGCGCGGCATTTAGGAGTAGATAGTGACAGTATGCTCGCAACCACTCTTGAGATTGATGCGGTGGTGGAGATGATGTTAAACGCAACCTATCACTACAAGCGACCATTATTGTTGGATGATTTACTGGGATGGCATAGGGCGTTATTTCCAGATAATTATAGTGGGCTTTATCTTATTAAAGCGGGCAGTATCCGTGATGACAGTCAAGCATCTATGCAGGTAGTCTGTGGCGGTTATGGTCGTGAGCAGGTTCATTTTGTTGCACCTAGTGCGGATACATTGTCAGATGATCTAGACAAGTTTTTATCCTGGTTTAATACCTCGTCAAATGAGCAGGACAATATTGATTTGGTTATCAAGGCAGAAATCGCTCATTTATGGTTTGCGACGATTCATCCCTTTGACGATGGTAATGGGCGATTGACTCGAGCCATTACTGAGAGAGTATTGGCCCAAAGCGATGATAGCGCTCAACGTTTTTAAAGCAGCGCAATAACTATTATAAAATACTAGAGCGAACGCAAAAAGGAGATATTGATATCACGAATTGGTTGGTCTAGTTTCTACAAACACTAGAGCAAGCACTTATTACTGCTCAAACGACCACAGATAAAATTATGCATAAAGCGAGTTTTTGGCAGACGCATCGACAGTATGCTTTGAACACCAGACAAGTTAATATGCTCAATATTTTGCTAACGGACTTTTATGGCAAGCTAATTACCAAGAAATGGGTAGTGATGACTAAGTGCTCTATAGACACAGCACTACGGGACATCAATGATTTAATAGAGAAGGGGATGCTGAGAAAGTCTGAGGCTTCTGGGCGTAGTACAAGTTATGAGGTGGCTTTGTGATAAAGATCGTGTGGTTTGGATTTTACTGCAAGGCTGCGTAACTAAAATCTCCTAATTTTAAGTTTTCGGGGTTGAAGGTAGGGGTCAGTTCGCTTTGAGAATGTATTGTTCTACTCTTTTTATATGATAAAGAACGATATACATTTAATACAAAATTATTTTTTATCAGTGCACAATCGGCGTCCCTTGCGTATTGAAAGCAAAAGCTTTATTACTGAAATTACCTATCATCACCGCCTCAATCACTGGTTTAACCGTATCATCTAAACCTTCAACCTCAATGATAAAGTCTGCACCGGGACCACCTTTATTTTCTTCTTTTTCAACGACATAGTTGAGGGTTGCCATGGGTGGTAGCTTAATTGAGTTCTTGATATATGACTTTATTAGTTCTCCGTTAGTACCGTAATAATCAATTTTATTGATATAAAGCGATTTTTTTAATGTGGTGTTACGAATGCTCAAAGTCGCTGATAGCAATACTTTTTGATTGTACCTATCAATATAAATGTCTGAATAAATGGGTACATAAAAGGTTTGTTTATAATTTAATTGACGGGGATCGACGGCTGAGGTTATTTCAAGCTCCTTAATAGGATCTTTATTGTTTTCTGAAAATACTATATTGGGATCTTCTATTGATTTATCACAACCTGATAACAGCACCAATATAGCAATGGCTATGGCGGACATATTGAACTTGTTCATGATGTTTCCCTCTTTTTTTGCATCTTACCATCAGCTTAATATTCTAGTTAGGAGACTAAATACATTCATGTATTGTCAGTCTTTAGGGATATGTAGCTTGTAGCCGACACCGATTTCGGTTAAGAAGAAATTTGGTCGAGAAGGATTATCTTCTAGTTTCTGGCGTAAATTTGACATAAATATGCGAACATAATGTTCTTGATGGTTATGACCTTTACCCCAAACTTCATTAAGCAGTTGTTTATGGGTCAGTACTTTTTCCGCATAACGGATCAGGACAGTCAGCAAGCGATACTCAATAGGTGTTAAATGGACGTCTTTACCATTTTTCTTGACTTGTCTCTGCGTCAGATCGATGCTGACATTGCCAAGCTCTATCTGACTAGGTGCTTCGTAGCCAACCTGCCAGCGGCGCATATGTGCATTAACACGCGCAACCAATTCGCCCATACTAAAAGGTTTCACTAAATAATCATCTGCACCTAAATTGAGCGCTTTTATTTTATCCTGTTCATCACTGCGAGCTGATAATACTAAAATAGGTAATGAGGACCACGTCCTAATATCTGCAATGACGTCACAGCCATCACCGTCAGGTAAGCCAAGATCTAATATAAGTAAATCAGGACGGCGCGTCGCAGCTTCTATTAAGCCCCTGTGCGAGCTATCAGCGGTAAAAATTTGATAGCCTTCTTGCTCCATCGCTGTTTTAATAAATCGTGCAATATGGGCTTCATCTTCAATGATTAGTATGGTCTTCATAAGTGTATTTTTCGCTATTAGTATTAACCTTATGATATAGCACTTATCGTGCTAAGTTTGCTGAATCAATGTTTGGGCTGCTTGCTATAAAGTCGTCACTCAATAAATCTTGTTCAGGCAAAGGTTGCCAAGGTAGCGTTATAATAAATTGTGCACCGTGAGGTTGTATATTATTAGCGCTTAACGTGCCACCCAGATGCTTAACTAAATCTCTGCTCAAAGCTAAGCCTAAACCCAATCCCGTTGTAGTACCTTCCGAATTCCCTCGAGTAAAGCGTTCAAATATTTGAGTCTCCATACCTACAGGTAACCCTTCTCCTGTGTCTGTCACCGTTATCAGGTATTGCTGATTATTATCAAGCATTGCTTTGATGCAAACACAGGCATCGTCTGGGGTATAATTGATGGCATTGGTGAGTAAGTTATTTAAAATGCGCGACAATATCAATTCGTCAGTATAAACAAAGTCAATATTATGAGGGATGTCTATTTCTATCTGGCGCTCTTTTAAATAGTGCTCAAGTTGACGTATATTACTGCCAACGATTTCCTCCAAGCTCACCCATTGCTTATTTAGTTTCATACCACCAGATTGTAGTGAAACGTAATCTAAAATATTAATGACCAAGCGCTGAATAACGTTTGCTTGCTGCTCGATATCAACTGCCAGTTGTTTTTGCTCACTTACCGTTAAACTCTGTATAGCAAGAGAAGACGCTAAACCAGATAATACTGTTATCGGCGTTCGGATATCATGAGACAGCGCTGATAATAGCGTCCCACGCAGCCTTTCTGATTCTACCTTTATAAGTGCGGTTTGAGCCACTTTTGCATAATATACCCTCTCCAAGGCTAGCATTATTTGGGCAATAGCCACATCAAGCGTTCGTTGTTGTTCGGGTTGATTAAAACTCTCACTATCTGTCGGCATTAACGCTAGTACACCAAGCACTTTACTGGAAGTCGAAAGCGCTCGATAGTGCATCGTGTTAGCGTTGAGTGTATTTGTGCCTAATCCAGCGCTCTCATTGTGATCAAGCACCCACCGAGTCACTACCCAATTGAACTCTGCAGGTATGCTACTATCTGTCATAACAACGAGTTTATTGTCCGCATCTGGCATCACTATGATTGCAGTGCTAGCAATATGCTGTGTTAGCCATGCTGCAGCTTGGCTGATGATGTCATTGTTTTTACGAGCAGCACTTAGGCTTTGAGCAAGATAGCTCATGGATATGGCCTGTTGTTCACGTTTACGGGCAGCTTGTGCCTGAAATCGCAGGCCAACTGCTAGGTTGTTAATGATTAAAGAGACGATAAGCATAACGGCAAAGGTAACTAAGTATTGAACGTCACTAACATTAAATGACAGCTTAGGTTCAACAAAAAATAAATCAAAACTTAACACACTTAAAAAAGCAGCCAATATGCCAGGCGCGCGTCCAAAGCGTACTGAGATAAAAACAATCACTAACAAGTACAGCATGACTACGTTGGCTAAATCAAACCAGCGCGTGAGAGCCACTAAGGTAACGGTTACTAATCCGCATCCCAAAATTGCCATGAGATAACCATTACGGTTATCTACCGATGATAATTCTGCCATGTTCCAAGACGGGGATTGACGCTCATTAATAGTTTTACTTAACTGCTTAGTTTGATTGACTAATATCAAGTCTAAATTAACATCCTGTTGTGAGATGCGCTTTACCAGCGATTGTCCCCAGTGATACGGTCTAGAGCGGTTAGCATGGTTTTGTCCAATAATAATACGGCCAATATTGAATTGATGGGCATAGCTGGTCAAACCCTCTGCCACAGTAATGGCACTAATCACTTCAGTTTTTGCACCCAAATCATCCGCTAAACGCAATGCCTCCAAAACTTTCTGCTTATTATTAACTGAACGATTTAAACCGCGTGGTGTATCGACATGTACCACATACCACTGTGAATGTAGACTACTGGCCAGCCTAGCAGCATGACGAATGAGGCGTTCGCTGTGCGCCCCCGTACTGATTCCTACCAATAGCTGATCTGCGGTATTCCAAATAGGTGAAATTCGAGCTTGGTTACGATAATCTTGCATATCGGCATCGACCAAGTCTGCGGTTCGGCGTAATGCCAGCTCTCGCAGCGCGATCAAATTACCTTTACGAAAGAAGTTATTAATAGCGTGCTTGGCTTGGCTTGGAATGTATACTTTACCTTCGTGAAGACGCGCCAATAATTCATCTGCCGGTAAATCAACCAATACCACTTCATTTGCCTGATCAAAAAACCAGTCGGGCAAGGTTTCTTGAACCACGACTCCAGTAATTTGATTGACAACATCATTTAAGCTTTCTAAATGCTGAACGTTTAGGGTCGTGTAAACACTGATACCTGCTTTTAGTAACTCTTCAACATCATGCCAACGTTTAGGATGGCGAGATCCTGGAATATTACTATGTGCCAGCTCATCAACCAGCAAAATATCTGGATGACTGGCGAGAGCGGCATCAATGTCAAACTCTTGTAGCATCTGTCCACGATATTCAATCTCGCGTAGCGGCAATACTGATAGCCCTTGTACCAGTGCTGCTGTCTCACTGCGACCATGTGTCTCTACAATACCAACCAATACATTACGTCCATGCGCTTGTGCTTGGTGTGCAGAGGTCAGCATGTCATACGTTTTACCAACCCCGGCCGACGCTCCAAAAAATATCTTTAATTTACCTCTATTGACCGTATACTCTTGCTGCTTGATTTGCTGCAATAACGCATCTGGGCTAGGGCGGTTAATATTCATTATGACCCTCGATAGCTCTTAAATAAAAGTAAATTAAAGTGGCGGCTTTTGGTTAATCCGGTAGTGTTGTTTAATACTGTCTTACTATTTAACTGGGAGAGTAGATATCTGGTCTAAAGCTAAGTTAACGGCCAGCACATTGACACGCGGCTCTCCAAAGATATTAAACTGCTTACTATCGGTATTATCGTCGATTGCTTTTTGTACTTGTTCAGCACTTATTCCGCGTATGTTTGCCACTCTATTTGCTTGCCACTGGGCAGCCGCAGGTGAGATATGTGGATCCAAGCCACTTCCCGACATGGTTACTAAATCAATCGGAATCGGCGCTTTATTCTGTGGATCAGCAGCCTTAAGCTTTTGCACTTGCGCCTCAACATTGCTGGCAAGTTCAGGATTTAAAGGTCCCAAATTACTACCTGAAGATTGGGTGGCATCATAACCGTCACCAGCAGCAGAAGGTCGTGTCCATATATATTGTGGTTGATCAAACTGTTGGCCGATAAGCGCAGAGCCAACTAATTGTCCCTCTTTTTCTATTAAGCTACCATTTGCCTGATTGGGCATAGTCACTTGCCCGACGCCCGTCATTAGTAATGGATAGCATAAACCTAAAATGATACCTAATAATATAAATAGCAATATAGCAGGTTTGAGCATTGGCATATGAGTAGCAGCGTCATCTAATGTGTTGCTGCTATCTTTTGCATCTTGCACTGATGGCTTAGTGTTGGTATCTGGGTGAGAATGAGTGTGCATAGTAATATTCCTTGTGAATGGTTAGACCAGGTGCAATACGTTAATGAGCATATCGATAAGTTTAATACCCACAAACGGTAGCAGTAGTCCGCCCAATCCATATATCAAGAGGTTCCGGCGCAATAGGTTAATAGCAGAGTCTGGACGATACTTTACCCCTCGCAGCGATAGTGGAATTAGAAATACAATGATTAAAGCATTAAAAATAACCGCTGATAAAATAGCGCTCTTTGGGCTGCCCAAATGCATAATATTTAAGACGTTTAGAGCAGGGTAAGTACCCGCAAAGGCCGCTGGGATAATCGCAAAGTATTTGGCGACGTCATTGGCCAAACTAAAAGTCGTCAGCGCCCCGCGGGTCATCAACATCTGCTTGCCGGTTTGCACCACTTCAATAAGCTTGGTCGGATTTGAGTCCAAATCCACCATGTTTGCCGCTTCTTTGGCCGCTTGAGTACCACTATTCATAGCAACGGCAACATCAGCCTGGGCAAGTGCTGGCGCGTCATTGGTACCATCACCAGTCATTGCCACCAGCTTACCTTGGCGCTGATAACTACGAATCAATTCAAGTTTTTGTTCTGGGGTAGCCTCCGCCATAAAGTCATCAACCCCAGCTTCAGCAGCGATAGCAGCAGCCGTTAAAGGGTTGTCACCAGTAATCATCACGGTAGTAATACCGATTTTTCGCAATTCAGCAAAGCGCTCTTTGATACCAGATTTGACCACGTCTTTGAGCTCGATAACGCCTAATATCTGCTGACCATCTGCAACTAATAATGGTGTACTACCACGGCGCGCCACTTCCTCTACTTGTTGTTCTAAATTACTCGGTAGCGCACCGCCTTGTTCTGTCACCCAATTTACAATGGCATCATAAGCGCCCTTACGGATGCGGCGTTGCTCAATATCGGTACCACTCATGCGAGTTTGTGCGGTAAATTCGATAGTTTTAAATGGCTTTGATTTCCAGACATTCTCATCGATATCAAAACGGCTTTGGGCCAGTTTGACGATACTGCGACCTTCGGGCGTCTCATCGGTTAGCGAGCTAATCAATGCCACTTCAGCTAGCAAGTTCTCGTTAATACCGTTAGAAGGCAGAAATAAAGAAGCTTGGCGGTTACCATAAGTAATAGTGCCGGTCTTATCGAGCAATAGTACATCAACGTCGCCAGCAGCTTCTACCGCACGTCCAGAGGTCGCAATGACATTGGCTTGCATCATACGGCTCATACCTGCTACGCCAATAGCCGATAATAAACCGCCAATCGTTGTTGGAATAAGGCAGACCAGTAATGCGACTAAAATAACAATAGAGATGGGTTCGCCTTGACCTGATGCGAGCACTGCAAACTGAGAGAATGGCAACAGGGTGACGCAAACCATTAGAAATATCAGGGTTAATGCAATAAGCAAAATAGTCAGTGCAATCTCATTGGGCGTTTTAGTACGTTTGGCACCTTCTACCAAGGCAATCATACGATCCAAAAATCCTTGCCCCGGCGCTTGGGTGATACGAATAATCAGCCAGTCAGACAAGACCTTAGTACCGCCAGTGACTGCGTTAAAATCACCGCCACTTTCACGGATTACAGGAGCGGATTCACCAGTAATGGCTGATTCATCGACTGAAGCAAGACCTTCTATCACCTCACCATCCGCTGGAATGATTTCTCCCATTTGCACTAATACAATATCATCTTGATTAAGCTCAGTCGCCTGCACTATAGTAGCTGCGGATAATCGCTCGCTACTAGCAAGCTTACGCGCTTGCACATCTTGACGTGCCTGCTTAAGACTCGATGCTTGCGCTTTACTGCGACCTTCTGCCAAGGCTTCAGCAAAGTTGGCAAACAATAAGGTAAACCATAGCCAAAACGTAATTAACAATGTAAAGACCAGTCCCGTTTGACCCTGAATTACCATATTGATGGCTAATATGGTCGTCAACCATGAGCCGATATAAACGACGAACATCACGGGATTACGCCACTGAACGCGAGGATCAAGCTTGAGTAGCGCATCTTTTAGCGCCGGTTTAATCAACGCCGGATCTAGGAGGCCTTGTGAAGGTTTTTCGGGTAAATCAGAGTTATCAGGCTCTTGTTGAGGGGGCACATCTAAGTCTTTATTATGAGCATCTATTGAAACATTCATGGTCTTTATTCCTAACATAATCATAAAAAGGGAGCAATTCACCACTAAAAAGGTAAGTGCCTATTTATCAAATTATCAAATCTATCGGCTTTGCCAAATTTTCTGAAGTCTAGACAAATAGGCAGCGGCTAACCTTTCATCATCCATATATGCTCTACAATAGGTCCAAGCGCTAACGCAGGAATGAAAGTCAATGCGCCAATCATCAGCACAGTTCCGACTAATAGACCCACAAATAATGGCGTGGTCGTCGGTAAAGTACCGCTATTGACTTCAAGTCTTGGTTTTTTCGCCAACGATCCTGCCAAAGCCAGTACTGGAATGATGACTCCAAAACGCCCAACCACCATCGCAAGCCCAAGCATGGAGTTATAAAAGACCGAATTGGCTCCCAACCCTGCAAAAGCAGAACCATTATTATTAGCAGCAGAGCTAAAGGCATACAGCACTTCACTGAAACCATGGGCGCTAGGATTAAAAATCCCTGCTTGACCACTCGTAGTCATAACACTAATCGCCGTTCCCATTAGCACCATAGTGGGTGCTGCAAGTAATGCTAATACAACCATTTTCATCTCAAATGGTTCAATCTTTTTACCAAGATATTCTGGTGTCCGTCCAATCATGAGTCCTGATACGAATACCGCCAATATTGCAAAGAGCAACATGCCGTACAGTCCGGCTCCGACACCGCCAAATACCACTTCGCCTAATTGCATCTGCAACATCAAACCAAAGCCACCCATAGGCGTAAATGAGTCATGCATCGCATTTACCGCACCACATGATGCCGCAGTAGTGATGGTGGCAAATAACGATGAAGCCACAATACCAAAGCGCACTTCTTTACCTTCCATATTGCCACTGACATCAGCAGCGGTTAGCCCTGACACTTGTGATGTCAACCAAGGGTTACCAGCAAGTTCACTACTTACGGTTAATGAATACATACCGATAAACAATACGGTCATGGCTGCTAATATCGCCACCCCTTGCTTCAGGTTGCCACTCATCTTACCGAGACAAAAACATAGTGAAGTAGGAATAAGAAAAATAGCGAGCATCTGAATTAAATTAGAGAAAGGCGTAGGGTTCTCAAATGGATGAGCAGAGTTGGCGTTAAAGAAACCACCACCATTAGTGCCTAACATTTTAATCGCTTCTTGTGACGCGACTGGTCCTAAGGCGATGGTTTGGGTATCACCTTGTAGAGTTTGCACGTCCATATAGGTCGATAGGGTTTGTACAACACCTTGACTCATTAATAGAAGCGCGATGATTGTCGCTATCGGTAATAGGATATAAATATTACAGCGCCATAAATCAATCCACGCATTACCAAGGTGAGCGCTTTTCTTAAATACCAAGCCACGCATTAAGGCAAAAGCGACGGCAATACCTGTTGCTGCTGACAAAAAGTTTTGTAGCGACATACCTATCATTTGGGTGAGATAACTCATGGTGCTTTCGCCACCATAAGCCTGCCAGTTGGTATTGGTCATAAAACTGATGGCCGTATTCATGGCCAAGTCCCAAGTAACTCCGGTCATCGCTTGCGGATTGAGCGGTAGATTGCCTTGCACCAGTTGCAATATAAATAGCGCCAAAAAGCCAATAATGTTAAATAAGACAATAGCGAGTGCATACTGTTTCCAGTTCATCTCAGACGCAACATTACCTTTGCTATCTCGTCCAAGCATACCGAGTGCAGTAAAACCGCGTGATTCAAGACGGGATATCGGCGCCTGTATACGCTGCATGATGTAACCGGATAAAAAATAGCCCAAAGTAAATAAAATGAGAAGATAAATAATCAACTGAGATAAGGCCTGGATGGTCATTAGAACGCCTCCGGTTCAATCAGTACGTATAGCAAATAGACAAATAAACCTAGAGCGATAAGCCCTGAAAATACTTCCATAGCACTCTCCTAAAACCAAGATCAGTCAATTAATTGCCGCAAGATTACTAAGACCTTGCTGCTCATTGGATAATGTCATTAGTATGCTGAGAGAAGTATAAAAGTGTTATTAAGATAAATAGGCAGGATATAAAGAAAGTGTAAAGATTAGAGTTAGCTTGTAGATAGGCAGATTTCAAGTACGGATAATACTGGAGTTTACGGCGAGAGTGCTGGCGCAAAGCGAGGATAGTGCCCAACGTTTTTATAGTATGTCAGCGCAGATTCTAAAACAGCGTAATGACTATAGTCAGAGCACTTTTAAACCGCTACGGTGTTACCCGCCCTAGATGTACTCAGTGTACTATCTGCGGTCGGTCGCCTTGTAGCGATTCTAAAATTCCTTGACTATATTATAAAATACTGGAGCGAACGCAAAAAGGCGATACTGATATCACGGATTGGCTGTGCTGGTTTCTGCAAACGCTAGAACAATCACTTATTACTACTCAAACGACCACAGATAAAATTATTCATAAGGCGAGTTTTTGGCAGACCCATCGATAGCATGCATTGAATACGCGCCAAGCAAGAATTCTCAATATCCTACTGACTGACTTCTATGGCAAACTCACGACTAAAAAATGGGCGACTATGACAAAGTGCTCAGCCGATACTGCACTGCGTGATATCAACGATTTAGTAGAGAAGGGAATGCTGAGAAAAGTCTGAGGCCTTGGGGCGTAGTACGAGTTATGAGTAGGTTTTATAGTCAAAGCCATATAATTTAATGAGATATGAATTCATATAAGATAAGCAGTCTATTAAAAGTGGTTCCATTTTAACAGTCTGCTTTAAGTAGTCTGTTAATAGGTTTGAGGGGTGAAACAGCTGGTTCCCTTGGATTATACTCAAAAAATATTGTGGCATATTACAAACCTATTTATATTTATTGAGCATTAAAATTTAACTGTCTATTAAAAATAGAAAAGATGAAAAAAACCTCTCTGTTAAACCTTTAGTTTGACTAACTTTCAATTAACTAACGGACTTGCGATTTAACAGGAATTTCAGTGTTCATATGTACACAGAATGTGTTACAATGTATATACAATTTTTGGAATATAATTTCATTTTGTATATATATTGTTATATCTATATATATGAATTGTGATTCTCAATCAGGTAAATTATTCCAGTGGGCTCTAGATTGCCAAAATATGTAATTTCAGCTTTATAGCACGGTGAAATTCAGTATTTATCTGAGTATTGAGCTTCTAATGATAAAAACACTAACCCTTGGAGCTTTACCATGCAATTTAAAAAATCTTTAATGACCGCTACATTATTTACTATTGGTGGCTTTGCTGCTATGTCTAGTGCAAATGCTGCTAGCCCTACCTCGAGTAGTTTTGGCGTTAGTATGGAAGTTGAATCAATATGTACTGTAAATGCAGCTCCTGTAGATGTGCTACTCGCCGCAACTGAAGCAGGTACAGCGACTGAAGCTGTAACAGCAGAAACTGCACTTATATTAAACTGCTCTAAAGGTTCTATTGCTACTATCGGTCTGACACCTGCATCAACTACTAGCCTCGACGGTACTGGTAACTTAAAAGGTGGATTATTAGGAGTAGAATTGGTTGCATATAAATTGACTTCTGTCTCAGCTGCTGGTGACGCTTGGGGTACTACTACTCCAGTTAAGACCGCAGCATTTGAAAATTATGCTACCGCCATCTCTACTCCTATATTTCTCACAGTAACTGACGCAGCCGACGTTACGCCTGGTTCTTACTCAGATACTATTAATATTTCTGTAGCCTATTAGTTTCTATGTTTAGTCTTTGGTTACGCCGTGTTGCGAAACTTGGTGTTGTCTCTAGCTTATTATTATTTGGTAGTGTAGCAATGGCGAGTGGTCTACAGGTCTCTCCCACCTCCTTAAGCTTACAAGCTAGAGAAAACGCCAGTGGCCTGACCCTTAGTAACTCAAGTGACGAAGCGATAAGTGCGCAAGTGCGCATTTATCAGTGGTCACAGGATGAAACAGGCGATCAGCTCACACCCTCACGAGGATTATTGGCCAGTCCGCCAATGATTAAGCTCAACCCCGGTGACAAACAACTGGTTCGAATTATCCGTGCTAAGGCTCCGCCACAAGGTGCTGGAGCGTTGGAAGATAGCTATCGAATTTTTGTTAATGAGTTACCTATTAAATCTGCTATCCAAAAGACAGGCTTGCAATTTGCGTTAAGCTATTCTTTACCAGTATTTGTGCAGCCCGTTGGTGTTGTTAAAACTGCTCCACAATTACAATGGCGTTATAGTTTACTACCAGATAGTAAGCAGATAAAATTAAGTATCAGTAATAGCGGTAATGGTCATGCTAAGTTAATTGACCTGAGCGTTGTAGATGCTGCGGGCAATAGCGTTAATATACATCAAGGTTTACTGGGTTATGTTTTACCAGATGCCACTATGAACTGGACACTGAAAATACCGCCATCCGCCCTTCCGACAGGGACAACAACCGGTAAATTCAAGGTAACGATCAATGGAATTCAGACGACACAGGACGTCACACTGGACAATTCCACTCGCTAAAGCAGTTTTACTGCCCTATATAACGGTATCGGTCAGCCACGCTATTGAACCAAATGAGATTGTCTCTAAAGATATTACCTCTACAATCATTGATAATATTAGGCAGGCTCATCTCAACTTAGCCAGTGACAGCACTGAAGCTGATCTCGATCTATATCTGGATGTCACTCTTAATCAAACCAGCTCTGGTTTGGTACATTTCATTTACCGCGAAGACCAACTGTGGGCAAACGCTGATATATTGCAACAGCTTGGCTTTATTGTACCGCCTGATAGCACCGAACCCATACCGTTAAATAGCCTGCCCAACCTCAAGATTGACTATAATGCACGGCGGCAAACGCTGAGCCTTATCGCACCTCTAAGTTTACTCAACCTAGACACGACCATACGCAATACACGCAGTAATCAGCGTCCGCACCCCACTGCATCGCCAGGCATGTTATTAAACTATAATATTTATGGTAACCAAAGCCAGAATAGTGCTAAAAACCTAAGTGCTTTTACAGAACTGCGTGCGTTTAATACTCTCGGTGTACTAAGCTCTACAGCATTGACCACAGCCACTCACTCTGCTGGCAGCAATGGGGATAGCAGCAATAATGACAAAGATTGGGACGGCCGCACCGTGCGTTTGGATACCAGCTGGAGCAAATCATTCCCTGATAAGCTGATTACGGTTCGTGCTGGTGACATTCTCACAGGCGCGCTGTCATGGACGCGCTCTACGCGCTTAGGTGGTCTACAACTTGGGACTGATTTTGACTTACAGCCTTATATGGCAACCACTCCATTGCCTTCATTTTTTGGTTCCGCAACTTTGCCCTCAGCAGTAGAGCTGTATGTGAATGGACTTAAGCAATATAGTGGTGACGTACCAACCGGACCATTTGAGCTGCAGACGGCTCCTAGTTTCAGTGGCGCAGGCAATGCTCAGTTGGTAGTTACCGATGCATTAGGGCAGAGCACTACGCTCGAGTTCTCTTTATATGACGCCCATCGCTTGCTACAGCCAGGGCTTTCCGACTGGTCAGTAGAGTTGGGTGCGGTGCGCGAAAATTATGGTAACAAGTCCTTTGATTACGGTAATAATATTGCTGCTAGTGGTACATGGCGTTATGGGGTGAGTAACCGCTTTACTGCAGAAACTCATGCCGAAGCAACCAAAGGTCTGAGTAATGCTGGAGTTGGTGGTACGTGGTTATTAGGTCTTGCAGGGGGCATATTGTTTGCCTCGTTAGCGGGCAGTGAGAGTCAAGGGAAAAATGGCGCCCAATACAGCACAAGCTACACATGGAATAACAGTCGCTTTAATATCGGCGCCAGTGCCACAGGCACGAAAGGGACTTACCGTGATGTAGGCAGTCAGTACGGATCTGTACCCGTTCGCCGCAGTGAGCAGATATCGTCAAGTTATAGCACTCAATCTTTAGGTAGTTTTGGCATGAGCTATAACCAAGTGTCACTTGCTGATCAGGAAACCACACAGTTCGCCAGTGCTTATTGGAGTAAGTCCTTTGGCCAACGTCTAAGCTTGAGCGCTAATCTTAATCAAGATCTCAATGACTCTGCTAATAGCAGTGCTTCTATAGGCGCTTCATTCTCTTTAGATCGTAATGTTTCAATGAATAGCAGTATTCAGCACACAGACGAGCGTGAGGTATTTGTGGCTGATATTTCACAATCAGCACCAAATTCAGGCGGCATAAACTGGCGCGCGCAAGCAAGACACATTATAGACAATAGCTTAGATAGTAATTCCAGTAGAAGTGATAGTAACGATGGATTGGCAGAATTAAGTTACCTTGGTCGCTATGGCCGAGTACAAGCGGGTGTCAGCGTCAACGGTGACAGTTACGCTACCTACGCCAGTGGCACAGGCTCACTCGTCATGATGGGTGGAGGGTTATTTCCAACCCGCCAAATCAACAGTGGTTTTGCCGTAGTCTCTACTGACGGTATCGCTAATGTGCCCGTACTCCTACAAAACAGTCCAATCGGCACCACCAATAGCCGTGGCTTATTGCTGGTGTCGCCACTGAATGCTTACCAAAGCAATAAAATTGGCATCAATCCTATGGGTTTGCCCGCTGACTTGCGGATTGACAAGGTGAGTATTGAGTCCACACCCACTGACCGCGCTGGTACCTTAGTAAACTTTGTTATCACGCCGGTGCGCTCAGCATCGGTTGTCCTAGTAGACAGTGATAACGAACCGCTGCCGCTTGGCAGTCAGGTACGCCAGCTCACTAACACGGCGGTGCTACCGACTATCATTGGTTTTGATGGGGAGGTATATCTGGATACACTCGATGAGCATAATGTGCTCGAGATAATGAATCCCTCTAGTGACATCTGCACTGTCAGTTTTGACTATCAAAAGCAGGGTGATGAGATTCCACTCATTGGTCCCCTGATCTGCCAGAAGGTACAAAAATAATGCAACGATTGCAAATAAAGACGTTCCAATGGCGTTACAGTTTATTGTTGATGCCCATCGTGTTGTGGTTACCGGCAGGGAACACGCAGGCTGCAACTACTTTTGATTGCACAGCAAGCGTGTCCGATGTAAACCTTGGTAAGATCAGCCCCGCCAATGCTGATAATGCTAATCTCAATTCTATACAAGTGAATTGGTCATGCACTAATACTGGCACTGACAGTGGATATGTGTCAATTTGTCTTGGAGTTGATGGTGGCTTTTCTGATCCTTCGGTCATCATCCCACGTTACATGTCGACGGAATCAACTAACGTATCTAGCTTAGCATTCACCATGACACGTGCAAATAGTGGTACTGTTTTAGGACGGCGCACAATAAGTCCTGATCTGGAATTTACGACATTTAGTTACGTTGTTCCAGGAACACCTAAATCTGGTTTCTTTCGTATGAACGTGAAACTGCTACCAGGATACAGTAATAAACTTGCTACTCAAGGTCTCTACACCGCAGACTTCACAGGTGCCAATACGGCAATAACGTATAGTCAAACTGAAAATGGTGATCCCAGCACAAAATGTAAGTCCGAAACCGAAGGAACTCGTCGATTCCCATTTAAGGTCAAAGCTGCTGTCGTCGATAGCTGTGAAATCACTGCTAAGCCAGCTGATATCGATTTGGGCACTGTTTCGGCGAGCGTGATTGATACTACAGGTAGCACTAGTATTGGTGTAACTTGCACCAATGATGCTCACTACAACATTGGATTAGCTGCTATCAGCAACAATAAAACAGATGGTTCGGGCATTATGAGTGGAACCAGTGGTAACTCAGATTTGGTTCCTTATCAACTGCGATCCGCTGATGGAGCAGCATGGGGCAACAACGGGAGCACTTATTCTACCTTAACAAACGGCGTGCTTGGTCAAGGTAATGGAGCAGTTCAATCACATACTGTGCATGTCATCGTACCTAGTGCTGACTTCAAGCCAGATCACTACTCTGATATAGTCACTATTAGTGTAAATTATTGATAAAACCTGTAGATTTAGCCATTTTTAACACATTAAGATAACTATCGTTCGAACTGATGACACATCCCAGTGTCATTATTAAAAAGATCTTTTGTTAAGCAAACTGCTGATATTCTCCAGACTTAGTCAATACTGTTGTCTAAGCGACTATTCCCATAACGGGTCTTATGACAAATGAAAATAATGACCAAAAGCTCACTGCATGTACATAACGAAGTACATTTAGACTACCTTATTCACTCCAGCTATAACTGTTAGCCCTGCTTTAACACCCGATAAACGGTAGCTACCCCAACACCAACCGCTTTAGCGATTTCCTCTTTTGTCATATTGGCTTGACTGTCTAATTCTCTAATACGATTGTGTTTCGTTGTATTAGGCTTCTTACCAGTGGGCTTATAGCCACTGTTAGCCAATCCTTGTTTAATACGCTCTCTACGCTTGTCGTTATCAAGCTTTGCCATCGTTGCTAACAAATCGATAAGCATATGGTTAATCACTGTTAGGATCTCACCTGTCATACCCTCGCTAACCGTATGTGTGGTTGGCAGATCAGCCACCACCAATCGTAAGCCCCTATCTTTGATACGCTGCTTTAGAACAGAAAAATCATCTTGAGATAGCCTGCTTAATCTATCCACACTTTCAACTAGTAGGATATCGCCTTCTTCAGCATCATTGAGTAACAGAGTGAGTGCTGGTCTATCAAGCTTAGTACCACTGAAATGCTCTACGTACTCAACATGGTTATCATCATAGCTTTGGCTAAAGCTAATCAAGTCAGATAAGGCTCTCTTAGCATCTTGATCTTTAGTGCTGGCTCTCACATAAATACGAACGGTCATAACGCTACCTCTATTACTTAGACTCAATAATTAATGTCCATTGATAATAGCAAGATATTACTATCATTTAATAATAGAAACAAGTCTAATGATAGATATATTATCATTTAAAGGTTTTATGTTTTGGGTATAGGCTAATGATAGGAAAAATGCACAGCAACCAGTCCTATAATTCAGAAGTCTGTTATAGATGGTTCTATGTTAACAGTTCGCTTTAAGTAGTCTGTTAATAGGTTTAGAGGGTAAAATATCTGGCTCCCTTGGGATATGCCCTAAAGCATCCAACCCATGATAACAAATCGCCGAGATTGTCGGAGATTCAGCATTCTGAGATAATGTAAGATGGCATATCTGAACTGAAAGCAAAGCGCTATTTGCATGCTCACTAAATTATCAGTACATCTATCAGAATAAATGAGAAACCCTAGAATGAAACAATCTTTTCAGACCCTGTTAAATCAAGTGGGACTTACCGCTTTAGTGACAGCATCATTACTATCTGGAACAGTACAAGCAGCAGATAACAATGACCATCTAAAGAGCACCGTTGATCAACAAGCCAAATTACTAATGAATGAGCATAATATTTCAGGAATGGCTTTTGGCGTCATCATCGATGGCAAATCACATTTTTATCATTATGGTTTGGCTGATAAGAAAGCCAAAATACCTGTCTCAGAAAACACTATTTTTGAGCTAGGCTCAATCAGTAAAACGTTTGCTGCTACCTTAGCCAGTTATTCAGAATTAAAGGGCACACTTACATTAGAAGATACTGCTGATAAATATATTCCCTACCTAAAAAACAGCACCATTGGCAACACCAAGCTTATAAACTTAGCTACCTATTCAGCTGGTGGTCTACCGTTACAAGTGCCTGATGAAGTAAAAAACAATAAAGAGTTGCTTAGTTATTATAAATCTTGGCAGCCAGTCTTTTCTGTCAACTCAAAGCGTTTATATTCCAATGCCAGCATAGGATTGTTTGGTTATATATCGGCATTGAGCATGGATGCTGATTACACACAATTGATGGAAGAAAAAATACTGCCGTCACTCAATATGCCCAACACCTTTATCAATGTGCCTAATGACAAAATGGCGGATTATGCGTTTGGTTATAATGCTGTTGGCGATGCTATCCGAGTCAATCCTGGCATGTTAGACGCTGAAGCCTATGGCATTAAATCCACCATTAAAGATATGACGCAGTTTATGGCGGCGAATATGGGGCTGGTGCCGCTGGATAAAGATATTCAGCAAGCGTTAGACAATAATAGAAAGGGTTACTATCAGGCGAGTACTTTTACACAAGGGTTAGGATGGGAGATGTACCCTTATCCTACTCAGCTAAATACCTTACTCGAAGGTAACTCAATGGATGTGGTGCTAAAGCCTCAAGCCATTAAAATAGACAATCATCCAACGTCTATTTTAAACAACGTCTGGGTCAATAAAACAGGCGCTACTAATGGGTTTGGTGGCTATATCGCTTATATTCCTGCCGAAAAATCAGGCATTGTCATTCTGGCAAATAAAAACTATCCCAATGCAGATAGGGTCAAAGCAGCGTATACGATTTTAGAGAGTGTGATAACTCATTGATTAAGCATGAGTCACAAAGCAACCTTATAAAAACGACCTTCCACTAATAACCCAGCTAGATGCTGGGTTTTTTACGTTCAACTTTTAAGAGCAACCTTCCACCAAATAAATCGCTTCTGGTATACCAATATCTATGCTTTCTACCTCACCTTTTAATAGGTTTTTATGCTCTGCTGTCCACTCAGTCGCCTTAATCATAGAATCACTCAGCTTTTGACCACCCTTGACATGATATTCAATTTGTAGGGGTAACTTATCCTGTTTATTATTAAGCTCAATATTGTCATCTTTTAAGAATTCTCCAAGTGGGCTTTCTTTTATTACCTTGAAATTGACATTAGCAATCAGGTTATGGTAGTCACCATCAACCGCATATTTATCGATCTCGTAGCTAAGCTCGTCATTATGTGCTTTCATAACGTCTGTAGCGGAATTGCCAACGTTGATGTCTTTATAAAACGGGATACTTGGATCCTGAATATTAATCAGGGCAACCTTGTTGTCTATGATTTGATACAGCACAGAAGCACGTTTACCGTACTTTTTATCGATATAGCTCAGCTCTGGATTACTGACGTAATAGCATTTTTCGTTATCGCTCTTGGCTTTGGTCATTCCTAGGCTGCTTAGTAGTTCAGGAGTAATAACCTGACCAAAGCTTAGTTTCTGATACCCTGACGGGCTGACGATTTGTTCATCAGCTATATCTGTCGCTTTGTTAGTTTGGGCTTCATCTATAGCACTTGTATCTGTAGGTGCTGGATTGACAGGCATCTCATCATTCTCGGTCATGTCTTTGTCTATATTATTCGTTTGTGTAGTGTCATCGTTATTTGTAGATGAGGGCTGTAAGTCACAGCCTGTCATCAGTTGTACAGCAGCGATTAATAAAGTAGAAGCCATTGCCGTTCTAATTATCGGCAATGATGATTTTGAATGAAAAGTTAACATGGCTCAATTCCTGAATTCAGATCATTGATATTAATGTATACCTCAATGAATCTTGTGGAAACAGTCTTTCTTATATTTGACTGTATTTATGACAACGTTTGATCGGTGCGTCTATAGCGCACTAAAGACGAATAGAATATGTATGGTAAGTACACTGAGACTATTTCAGCGAGTTAAGACGTACTAATTTTATTCTGGATTGACTATAGCTGCCTAATAGCATTTTGATAGAGCATGAGCATGGCTTTTAAACGGCGTTCATATAACGCTTCTGCATACAGCAACTCCACACTCAAACTGTCAATCACACCTACATATGCATCCGTATAAATTTCGAGCTGTTCAGAGCTGAGGTTATAGGGCTGTAGCGCCAATGCCATTTGCTCAACAAGAACGTCAATATAAACATTGAAAATTGAAGCGATGGTATCCGTTAGATGGACAGGAGATGCATAAGCCATACGAATTAAAAAACGTAACGTAACGGCGCTGTCATAACGTTCTTTAAAAGCATGGCAATAAATATCTCCTGGTCCAGATAAATCACTGGCAGTGGCAAAGCAGTTTCGAAGAAAAGCACATTCAAGCTCAAGCGCGTCTTGGAGTAATTCTAAAAAAAGCGCTTTTTTATTAGCAAAATGCGTATAGATCGTGGCCTTACGAATACCTACAATGTTCGCAAGATGACTAAGTGAGGCCGCCTCATAACCATGCATGAAGAAAGGTTCAAAAGCGGCATCAATAATACGTTGTTTGGCGCTTGAACGTGGCTTATTACTTTGCATAAGTACTCTCTAATTATAGCTTTGCTACTATATTATAGGCTTGATTGCCTTTGGAGCCCAGATAAACCAAACCTAAAATGATCGGTCCCATGGCTCCGAGTAAGATTAACCAATGTAATGTGCTGATTTCAACCAGTTGTCCTGCAATAGGCGTTGCGGTTGATGATATTAGTAATGGAAATGCACCTAGTAAGGCTGCGCTTGAGCCTAAAGAGGTGTTTTGCGAGTCCATAGCAATAGCCATCAGCGTTGCTTCTAGTATGCCAAGACCGAATAACCCTAAGGCGATGCCACTGACAATACCGACCAATCCTACTTCTAAGAAATAAGTTACGATACAAAGTGCGCTGCCAAATATCATAATGATTGCACCAATCAATGCCAAGCGTGTTGCTGTTGTTTTTTTGACAAAATAGGCAGTTGAAGTAGCACCTAAAATCAGACTGATACTAGTTAATCCAAAGACAAAACCGAATTGTTGTGAGCTTAATCCATAGTCATTTTGATATACGTATGCTGAACCGCCGATATAAGCAAACAAAAAAAAGAAAACGGCAGACAGTGCTAATAAGTTAAGTAGAAACGTTTTGTTTTTTAAGATGTTCATATAAATGCGCATTATGTTCTTTATATTTAATTTGACCCGCTTCTCTTCAGGTAGTGTCTCTTTAATATTTATTAGCGCATTTATAAAGACAGCGATACCTAAAACGGCTAGAACAAGCATGACGCCTCGCCAACCATAGTGCGCGCCAACGCTACCGCCAATGGCAGGTGCAACAATAGGGCCTAGTGCCACAATAGTATTTAGCAATGCGTAGAGTTGTGCTGCTTTAGGGCCGTCGACTAAATCACGTACCGTACTCATCACTACAACAATAGCCATAGATGCCCCAACACCTTGCAAGACACGTGCGAAAATTAAACTCTCAATACTTTGCGCCCAAGCTGCCCATAAAGATGCACCAGTATAAGCGACAAGACCTATCAATAATGGCACTTTGCGTCCAATAGCATCAGAGATAGGGCCAAATATAAGCTGTCCCAACCCCATAAAGACTAGAAACACGGTCAACGTAATCTGCGTGGTTGCATAGGATGTATTGAGATCTTTTGCCATAATAGGCATCGATGCCAAGTACATGTCAATAGCTGCAGGGCCAAGTGCTACAATGATAGCCAAGGATATCACTACTTTTAAATCAATATGCTTATTCATAACAACCGACTATTAACTACCGAACGGTCGGTAATTATATAAAGTGTTTTAAGATAAAGCAATATTTAGATAGGTGTTTTTAACACTTAAAAAATAATTAGAATAGCGATTTGTATAGTGCATATAAGGTCAGCACTTTAGCTTATGCATAACTGAACCGCTCCAGGATTGTCGGAGACTTAACATTCTGAAAACATATGCAATAAAAAGACAAACCTACACTTCTGAGATTAAAGATCAGGCTTTTCACATACTAATTAAAGCATCCGACCGTTATCCCTCCACGTAGTTAGCCAATCTTTAAACTATACAGTGAGCGTAATTTTACCCACTGCTTTACCTGATTCAAGGTGATCATGTGCCCGTGCTACTTCCCAAATAGAGTAGTTACTATCATCTATGA
>LIQB01000005.1 GCA_001411745.2 Psychrobacter glacincola | reverse complement strand
CGACTAGATACGAAAAATTGGCTCGTAATTATAAGTCTATGCTGTATCTAGCTTGTACTATGATTCATTGCAAACTGAATTAGGGACACGCCCTAGTATCTATTGGTGTGAATTATGTCGGTATCTCTTATGACAATCTCAGGGATACAATCAGCTTTAAAAGGCCTGCTAAGTTTATCCAATCAAGTGCGGTTAGCCTGTCTGAGTTGGATATAGCACTCAGTCAAATTGTCAGTCAAATCTCTAAAGAAATTAGCATAAAGTCTTTTATTTTCAACTTTGAAGGCAGTCGTTATCCATCGTTTGAAGAATGGGAAAAGATAACCGCTCCTATTGAAGATAGGGTTTTAGATGAAAAAAACCTATTTTTTAAGGCAGAAATTACTGATGAGCCTGATCGGTGTTGGATGGGAGTGATATATGTTGCTAGCTAGTTGGATTAAGTATAGATTTGAAACAAGCTATTCAAAATTAGCTATTGTTAAGTGCTTGAAAAATGGTCTCCAGCTTTTTAAGTAATGTCTGCTTTAATATACTTACCTATAATACTTGTATATAAGTCTTAATAAGTTAGTACATTATTTTCACTTCAATCAAAAAATATTTTAAAAGTCAATTAAGGACTAATCATGACAACGCCCAATTTATTCAAGTTTGCTACCTCTGAGCTTTCTCAAGACGCATTTATATGTTGGTTGCTTTCATGGGCAAAAAAAGATTATGAAATAGGGAGTGACAAGCAAAAGGCTCTAAATAAGATTGCAATTAGAATTTTAGCATTATTTTTTACCAAGGCGAATAAAATACTTCCCAGTGATATCGATACTATAGTGGTGCGGCGTCAAGTTAGTAATATCGACATTCTCTGTATTATTAATGATACTTACTGTGTCTTAATCGAAGATAAGGTGGGGAGTATTCAGCACTCAAATCAACTGGTTCGATATAAACAGTTTATGATGAATGGTCATGATATAACATTTTCAGAAGATAAAGTCATTGCTATCTACTTACAAACCCATGATCAAAGCAATTATAAAACAGTGACTAAAGACGGTTTTTATCCTGTGATAAGAAGAGAGTTATTAGATATTTTTGAAAATGAACAAGTCGAAGCATTGAAAAATAGTGATATATATACCAATTTTTATGACTATCTTCAGTCTATTGAAGATGCAGTGCAAAGCTTTAAGTATCTACCAGTTAGCGAGTGGGGACATAAAGCTTGGATAGGTTTTTTTCAGTATCTACAATCACAATTAGGAGAGGGTAATTGGGGCTATGTTGCTAACCCATCAGGAGGGTTTATGGGCTTTTGGGGGCTTGGTCGTAGGGTTGATGACCTAGATATTTATTTGCAATTAGAACAAGATAAAGTTTGCTTTAAAATGTGTGTACCTCAAAAAGAAAACCGCAGTAAATTTAGGAAAAAGTTTTATAAGTTATTCGTAGCAGAAGCCTCTAACTTCGATTTAAAAGTTACTAAGCCTAAACGGTTTGGTTCAGGTAGGCATATGACTTTTGCTGTGCTTGATACAGATATTATCAATACTAATAGTATGAATTTAGTGAAATTAGAAGATGTAAACATACTTTTAGAAGACTTGCGTAAGTTTATCAATCATGGGGTGGACAAATATGAGAAGCAAAATAATTCTTAATTATCGTGGCTCCTATGCGTTAGCGTGAATTTATTTTTCGACAAGGATCTGTCTATGATAGAAGTCCCTATTGCATTTTTATATAAACCAAATATCGAGCAATACCATCCATCAGTTATTGCTTGTTTTTGTGTTAGTGATAAATGGGATAATCAGGCGCTATTGAAATTAAAAGAAAAAACAGATGCCTACTTCTTAGTAGGTATACAGACAACTGACACTGAGTTAGAGAGCTTGGAAGTAGTAGAGGGTATTGTTAGGTGTCAATCTGAAGAAGTAAATCAAGTAGTTAAATTGTTAAATATTAGTTCACGAGGCTTAATAGGCATAGATGTTAACGATATTAAAAGTTTATTCGAACGATCACAACCATATAAATTTATTCAAATTCATATAACGGATGCATTTGAAACAGATATGGCGAAAAATACAGTTCATGAATTGGTTGATCAGCTCCCTAAAAACCTTAATGTCGAAGGGCTACTAATAGGTATGGAGAGTGGTGAGAGCCTCTCAATAAATAATATTTCTTATATAATGAATTTTATTGAAAAGAGCATTGTGGCTGATGATTTATGTAAGTACTACTGCACAAATATTAGTGATGAACCTAATTCTTTTCGTTTAAGAATGATATATGCTGAGGCTCACTAAGCCTCTGAATGTATTTAAGAGGAGATGTGCCGCCCACAGAAAAGCCAGACAACTTAAGCTGTCTGGCTTTTCTGATGGTTAACACTCATTTTCTTTCTTTATCTGTCCGCCATAAGGCATGCTCACATATTGCGCATAACCAACCGTCTTTTGCACGCATATATGGAATATCTGCTGGTACTTCAAGTGGACAAGGATAACCACAGTACTCACATACAACATCATCTAAGTAGACATAACACTGAGCGATTATCGCAAACAATACAGGTGAGCTAATCTCATACTTCTCACAGACGGTTTCGACATGTGCGATATAATCACTTTGGTTATCATATGCCCAATAATCCTCACAGATTCTTAGATCGCGTGCGTTCTGCGTCATATTCGGCTGAAGCTTTACACTCATCATATTCTCCTTAGTAGCCGACATAGTCAGAGTGCGGTAATAGCTCATGAAGCTCGCTCTGAAGCTGACAACGCATATCCTCTATCACATAGCCAAGACTGGTATCCAAGCGCTTCTGTACCCATACCCGCATCGCCATATCATTATCAAAACAGCGCTTCACTCCCAAGAAGCGTGCGAGGTTATGACCCGATGAAATATACAACTCACGCATTAATGCATTAGCAATCTCATTCGCATCATCACTGATGGCACCATCCCGTTTAAACTCGCTAAACAGCTGCTCATAATTGATAATTGTCATAGTGACGTCTCCTTGTCAGTCTGTTTATTCCTGATGAGTGATTCAGTGTCAGAGCTATTCGATGCGCTGGTTAGCTTTTCCTTACTCGCTAAGAGCAAGTTATCCATTGCTGAGCCATCCTGACGGGTAATATCAGGTACATAGCGACTGTACACCCGAAACAGCATCTCCGTACTGCTGTGACCCATCTGCCGTGCTATCCATTCAGGATTTTCACCAGCAGCCAGCCAAAGCGTCGCTGCCGTGTGCCGAGTCTGATAAGCACGCCGGTGTTTGAGACCGAGTAGGGCAAGCGTCGGTTTCCATACCCGCCGATTCACATTGCGATACTCCATCGGATTGCCCTGTGAGTTGCAGAAGATAAACTCTGACTTACCAAAGGTACGTGCCTTCTGCTCCAGCAGGGCGTCATAGACCAACTGCGACATCGCAATATCACGTTGTGAGCCTAAGGTTTTTGTTGGACCCATTTCCCCATTCACTAATGCCCCTCTAATACTAATCTCGCGCCGATCAAAGTTAATGCAGTCCCACTTCAGTCCATCGATCTCACTGGTACGCATTCCTGTAAAAAAGCGAATGGTGTAGTAGGGCTTATAGTCCGCGCGGACATGCTTTAAAATCAGCCATACCTCATCTAATGTAAAAGGACTCACATCCGGACGAGCTTGCTTGAGATTCTTAATATTTTTATAAGGCATCTCAAACTCATGGCGATCTGATGCTTCTTCTAGTATCATACGAAGAAGTATCATGATCTGATTGATTCTTGCTACTGACAGACTTGACTGACCATCTTTACCGTAACGAACTTTGGCGAGAGAGCTACGGAAGGTCAGCAAGTCTGGTTTTCTTATCGCATGTACTGCTTTGCCACCAAACTCAGGTAACAAATACTTATTCAAAATAATCTGCGTCTTTTGCCGATAGCTCGGTCGCCATTCAATCTTCTTCTCCTCATACCAAATATCGACAAACTGCCTAAAGGTCGGATTGCGACTGATACAAGCTTCCGCTCTATCAGCCAGTGCAGTCATCTCTTTTAAACGCGTACTCTTTGGAAAGTAGGCGCCATAGTCGAAGATGCCTAGGGTTATTTCTGCTTCGATTTTTTTCAAAACAGTCGCTAATTTTCTTCTGTTAGCTGGGTTATCTTCTAAGCTAGTCTTTTCTCGACAACGTATACCTAGGTAGTAGAAGTCGGCGATTAGTTTGCCAAACCGTCCTTGTATAGTAGCCATGATAATTCTCCTAATCTTGTTAATGTACAGTGAGTTATTGAAGTGCCATACCGTTAATAGCACTCATCACCGGCTTACACATATCTTCTTCGATACGCTCCCATACATATAAAATCTTACGACCGCCAAAAGGACGGATGTAGTGAATGTTCTCAATCAAAACAGTGTCTTTCATTTGATTACGGATAGTACGTGGGTCGTACTTGATACGTTCGGCTAGCTCATCAGTTGTTAAATAAGTATTGCTCATTATATTTACCTCTTTTCAGTTATTAAGTCATCGCATTAAGTGATAGAATAAAAATTATTTTATCAACCTGTAAAAATGCATCTTGAAGGAATCAGTTAATATTTACCCGCTTAAAGGTAATTAATAACCGATTTGTGTACTATATTATCTTTTTACCTCAATGTAAAGCATTTTTACCCGAAAAGAGGTAATTTTTATGATCGTGTCTAAACTCCCTGTTATTCTGGCAGAGAAAAAACTGCGCGTAGCAGATGTTGTAAGAGCAACAGGCATGAGCAAATCAACGCTTCATAAACTATATAACGAAGAATCTTCAAGAATTGATTTCAATACTATCGACCAGTTATGTGAGTTTTTAGACGTGCAGGTGGGTGACTTATTTATTTATAAGCCAAATACTAAAGATGATGAAGAGTCTTGAGGATCTACAAAATTGGAAAAAATGCGTAGAGGAATAAGTGGCAGAGCCTTATATATATGACGTTCCAAAGCCTACAATTAAGGTTGGGGTTATTTTTAAAACTTACTTTTTCATGATTTGGTCACGTTTTGGTCACGCTATGAGCCCAATATACAAAAGTGGTAAAAAAGGAAAAGCGATGTTAAGAAAATATTTCTTAGCATCGCTTTTTATAGAGATGAGAATAATAAGTTGGGGTCAATTACGAAACCAGTGTTTATAGTGTGGGCACGAAATGGTCACGTTTTGGTCACGGTGCTGATTTTTGAGCTTTTAATATGTTAGTTAAACTTAGCAATTAGACTGAATAGCTCATGCTGAAAAACGCTACAACCCCCGAAAATTAGACAAAAAAAAGCCTCACTGTTAAGTGAGGCTTTTTAAGTATTTGGAGCGGGAAAAGAGATTCGAACTCTCGACCCCAACCTTGGCAAGGTTATGCTCTACCACTGAGCTATTCCCGCTAATTATCAATTAACTATCAATTAACTATCATCAGTTGATGAAGGCGTATTATACGCAGTTTTTTGAACGTGTCAACAGTTAGTATGAAAAAAAGTAAAAGATAGTAAATTGGCATATTATCCTAGCCTTCATCTGTGATATAACAGATTGTTGTAATCTATATTCCAAAAGCTTTGCTTTCTATAAATAGGCTGGAATACAGTTTTATAATGACTTTAACCATATTAATCATTTTCATGATTTATAAAGATAACACTTAAGGATAAGTACTATGAGTCAACAATATACCATCGCTGATTATTTGTTTGATCGTGTCGCAGAAGCAGGCGCGTCAGAGATATTTGGCGTACCTGGTGATTTCAACTTAACTTTTTTAGACAATATTATCGCCTCTGATAAGCTGCGCTGGGTGGGTAACACCAATGAGTTAAATGCAGGTTACGCAGCTGACGGCTATGCACGTGAGCGCGGCTTTGCGGCGATGGTGACGACCTTTGGGGTGGGAGAATTGTCAGCGATTAACGCGACCGCAGGCTCTTTTGCTGAGTATGCACCAGTGCTACATATCGTGGGCGCGCCAAGTACGGCTCTACAAGATTCAAAGCGCCGCATCCATCACTCACTTGGTGATGGCGTGTTCAATCATTTTATTAAAATGGTAGAGCCGGTCACGGTAGCACGAGCGCAGCTTACCCCTGAAAATGCTGCCTCAGAAATCGACCGTGTGATTCGTTTAATTCTTAAAAAACATCGCCCAGGCTATCTGTTACTATCGCCTGACGTTGCTCGTCAACCTATTTATCCGCCGACTACAAAGCTTGTTGATAGCCAAGAAGACATCACCAGTCAAGCAGCATTGGCAGATTTTAAACAAGCGCTCATAGAATTTCTGCCAAACAAAACCACGACGCTGATGGCAGATTTGATGGTGCATCGTTTGGGACTACAAAATCAGCTTAAAGCACTTATCGCTGATACGGATATTCCTTATACGACGTTGTCATGGGGCAAAACCTTACTTGACGAAAATAGTGAGCGCTGGGCAGGGACTTATGCTGGCGTGGCATCACGTCCCGTGGTCAAGGATGCAGTCGAAAACTGTGAGTGCTTAATAAAAATCGGTGTGCAATATACCGATACTACGACGGCGGGTTTTAGCCAAGACATTGATGAAAATACAGTGGTTGATTTGCATTATGAGCGCGCGAGCATTGCTGGCAAAAACTTTGCGCCCATTGCCCTAAAAGACGCCCTAAAAACGCTACATGAAGTCTTGACCTCAGATATTAATATTGTGCCAAAGCAGTTCTGTAAAGAAGTCAAGCCGCATGAGCAGCAGGGTAAAGACGATGAGGCTATTCTTCAAGAGGATCTATGGCATATCATTGCCGATCATCTAGACCATAATAATTTGGTGTTTGCAGAACAGGGAACGGCGTATTTTGGTATCAGTGATGTGCGTTTACCAGAAGGCGTGACTTGTTATGGACAACCAATGTGGGGTTCGATTGGCTATACGTTGCCGGCAAGTTTGGGTGCGGCTATTGCATCGCCAAACAAGCGCAGTGTTTTATTGATTGGTGATGGCTCAGCATTATTGACCATTCAAGAAATCGCGGTGATGATTCAAGAGCATATCAATCCAGTGATTGTACTGATTAATAATGATGGCTATACCGTGGAGCGGGCGATTCATGGTGAAAACCAGCGCTATAATGATATTCCTAAGTGTGACTGGCAGATGATGCCAAAAGCTTTTGGTGCTACCGATGATAATAGTCTGCTGCTAAAAGCAGAAACAGCAGGCGAGTTAAAAGCGGCTCTTACGCAAGCAGCGGCTGTAAAAGACAAGTTGGTTATGTTGGAGGTCATCGCTGATAAGCATGATATCCCGCCACTACTCGCCGATATCAGTGCCGCACTGAAGCCAAAAAATGATTGAGTGAGTAATAAAAAACTCGCTTCATAAAAATGAATAGCCCCATTTAGCCCCATTTAGCACCATTGCTAGATGGGGCTTTTTGCACTTTTTTATCATATAGATTAATTAATCAGCTATTACTCTTATGTCGGTTTGCAGACTTTAGTATCATGGTGGATTGGGCTATTTCCAGCCCTTATCATTCCATAGGAGATGACCCCGTCGTGATTTGGTTAAAAATGCTTATTGGTGCTCTAATGGTATTGGCGATTCAATTATTCGCGCAAACCAGATTTTTTTATTTGGCAGCACTCGCGCCATTGTTCCCCACATTTACATTAATCAGTCACTTTATTGTGGGTACTGAGCGTAGCCCCGCCGATTTAAAAGTCGCATTAATATTTAGTATGCTCGGTGTCATACCGCACCTTATTTATACCTTTGTGGTGTTTTTTAGCATGGGTTACGTCAGCTTATATAAGGCATTACTGTTCGGCGTTGTCGCTTGGACAATAGCCGCAGCGATTTTGGTCCTTACATGGCAGTACATTCAGGCTTAGTTGTGGTTAGAAAAAAACGTAAACTCTGTCAAAGGGCAATATATCAAAGGTATATATAAAATTCGGTACATATTTCTACAGATAATTTTTATAGATTCGGTCGTAGATGTTATTCTTAAGAGCGATTTTATGGTGCTACCTGTAGCAAACTAAAATTAGAATGATCGCGATAACTCCATTCATTACAATTTATAAAAATAGGGCTTAAAAAAAGATGGATACCTTAAATATCATCTATCTCGTAGGGGCATTGTTAATTTTCGCCAGTATTATGGCAAGTACGTTATCGGCGCGCTTAGGCGTTCCGCTATTGCTGTTGTTTTTGATCGTAGGGATGTTGGCAGGCGAAGATGGTATTTTAGGTATCGAGTTCGCCCAATACGGGCTTGCTAATTTCGTTGGGCAGGCGGCTCTTGCTTGTATCTTGTTAGATGGTGGACTGCGCACGTCTTTTAAGTCATTTCGAGTGGGTCTCAAGCCTGCTATTACTTTAGCCACTTGGGGCGTACTTGCGACGGTAATGATACTGGGTATATTCGTCACCTGGCTACTCGATGTTGATTGGCGTCTTGGTCTATTGATGGCGGCCATTGTCGGTTCAACCGATGCAGCAGCGGTGTTTTCGCTACTGCGTAATGGTGGCGTCAAGCTTAACGATCGTGTACAGGCTACATTGGAGCTAGAATCGGGCGCGAACGATCCTTTGGCTATTTTGCTGGTGACAGGATTAATCGCTTTAAATGTTGATCCCGCTGGACAGACGGTACTGGGCTTTTTAGGGCTGCTATTACAGCAGCTTGGCTTTGGTTTGGGCATGGGTTTACTGTTTGGTTATTTATTGGCGAGGCTATTACCAAAAATACACTTAGCAGAGGGTATGTATGCCATTTTGATCATGTCTGCGGGCTTGGCAGTCTTTGCCGCGACTAATCTGATTGGCGGCAGTGGATTTTTGGCTATTTATCTCACCGGTGTGCTAATTGGCAACCATAAGGTGCGCTCAACTGAGCATGTGATGCGGGTGATGGATAGCTTTGCGTGGTTGTCACAAGCGGTATTATTTGTGGTACTAGGGTTATTGGTGACGCCATCGCATGTGATTGATGTTTGGTATTACTCCGTCGCCATTGCTGCTTTTATGATCTTTATTGCCCGTCCTATTGCGGTCTATACCAGTGTGAAACCCTTTAAATTTAAAGACAGAGAAATCGGCTTTATTTCTTGGGTAGGTCTGCGCGGCGCGGTTCCTATTACGCTTGCCATATTACCGGTGATGGCGGGAATAGATGGCGCTTTTATGCTGTTTGATATTGCTTTTGGCGTGGTGGTTTTGTCTTTGATTTTACAAGGCACGACCATTCCTTTTATGGCAAATTTATTCAAAGTGCGTATTCCTAGTAACAAAGACCCAGAAGAAGAGCATGAGGTTTGGGTATCTGACAAAGCAAGCATTACTTTATATGAGTTTGAAGTAAAGTCAGGGGCATTTGCGATTGATCGTCATCCAATGAGCATCTCTAAGCGCATAAGCCCTGATGAAATCAGTGTCTTTGCCTTGGTACGCAGGCAGCATATTATCGTTGTTGATGAAAACACCAAGCTCAAGTGCGGTGATAGGGTGTGGTATGCGATGACAGGTAACCACGCTACCCAAATTGCTAAGATTTTCAATGATACGACCCTTGACCATAAAGCCATGGATGATTTTTATGGCGATTGGCTGCTATCCCCAAGCGTGAAGCTTGGAGATTTACCGTTTTTTACCGGTATTATGGCGTCTGAGTCGCTTGTCGATAAACTCAAATCCAAATCTGAGGACAGCGCCAAAAGTATGTGGGATCAAACGGTTGCTGAATATATCAATGATAGCTTAGAGATAAAGCCAGTATCGGGTGATACGGTCGATATCAATGACGAATGGTCGTTGGTCATAAAAGAAGTGGATGATAAAGGGAAGCTTAGAACCATTGGTTTAAAGCATCTAGAGTGATTAACAGCAGGGTAGCTATGTAGCTATGTAGCTATTTGCCGTCATTATTCACAAAAGACGCGTCATTTGACTTAAAAAATCGGCGACTTGTTTGTGTAAGTTTTCTCGATAAGCCCAATGATGCTTGACCTCGTAACTGGCCTCATTGGGCAGTAGTATTTTCATCAGTCCCATTTCTTCATAACGCTTGGCTAAGTCATTAGGCAAGTAACCAACATGATGACCCGCCAGAATGAGCTGCGCAGTTGCCTCCATATGATAGGTGGTGGCACTCAAGGTTTTTGGGCGGACATGGTTGATGCTCAGATCGGTAATATAGCCTCGTTTTATCCATGGATAGTTTTGTTCCAAATCCTCAAAAGTTAACCCTTCTGATTCATAAAACAATCGATGCTCGCGTCCACAGCAGACCACCTGCTTTTCAATAAATGCTGGCTGAAAAGTGAGTAGTGGCGGAAAACTGCCAAAATATCCCACACCAATATCACTCTCGTTGCTTAGCAGCTTCTCTAGCATGCTTTCAGGGCTTTGCACATCGATAGAAAAGTGAATAAGGGGATTGTCACGATAGCTAGCAGCCAAGCATTGGCGCAAGGCATCATAAAAAAATGTCGGCATCTGGTCAATGAGACACAGTCGGATATGACCGCCACGCACCGAATCCAATTGGCGAATATAGTGCAGTTGATGCTGAAAACTGGCAACTGCTTCAGTAAAACTCAAACAGGCTTCATAAACCGCTGCGCCATCTTCTGTCAGCTTAAAACCTGCGCGTCCGCGATGACAAAGCGTCATACCTAAGCGGTCTTCTAAATGGGTCAAATGACCACTAATGACAGAGGTCGTCACATTTAAGCGAGACTGCGCAGCTGTCACGCCCTGACACTCTACAATCGCCATAAAGCTACGCAAGGTTTTGATGTCTATTTTTATCAATTCATCTAGCATCGGTCATTATTCCTCAGTACCTTTGATGTCTATCAAAATGCATCTTCTATTCATCACTTTTCTAACATCAAATTTATATCAAACTTCTGATAATAACGGTTAAATCTAAATTACTACGAAAAACCAGAAGTTTACTTCTGAATTTTACCATGGTCTGACTTCAAATATTTAGGTATTGTCAAAGCATATAAAAAATTGCCTATTTTAAACAAACTGAAACAAGGATGTGATTTATGAAATTCAATCAACCATTAAGCGGCAACGATATGCCAAGATTTGGCGGCTTTGCTTCTATGATGCGCTTGCCAACTCAAGCTGATGCAGAAGGGTTAGATGTGGCGTTTGTGGGTGTGCCTTTAGATATCGGTGCGTCAAACCGTAGCGGTGCGCGATTGGGTCCACGACAAATTCGTGATGAATCACGCATGATTCGTCCCTATAATGTCGCCACTCGTGCAGCGCCTTTTGAGTCTTTACAAGTTGCTGATATCGGCGACGTGCCTATCAATACTTTCAACTTGCTAAAAAGCATTGATATCATCGAAAAATTCTATACTGATAAAATCGTGAATCATGGGGCTATCCCATTGACGTTGGGCGGCGATCATACCATTGCCTTGCCTATCTTGCGTGCGCTTGCCAAAAAACACGGCCCTGTCGGCATGGTGCATATTGATGCGCATGCAGATATCAACGATGAGATGTTTGGCGAAAAAATCGCTCATGGTACACCGTTCCGCCGTGCTGTCGAAGAGAACTTAATCGATGGCAACCGCGTGGTACAGATTGGCTTACGTGGTACAGGCTATAGCGCCGAAGAGTTTGATTGGTCAACCCAGCAAGGCTTTCGTGTTGTCCCTGCCGAGGAATGCTGGTACAAGTCGCTGACGCCATTGATGGCAGAAGTACGCGAAAAGCTCGGTGATGGCCCCGTCTATTTAAGTTTCGATATCGATGGAATTGATCCTGCTTTTGCACCGGGTACGGGCACTGCTGAAATCGGTGGCTTAACCTCAACGCAAGCGATAGAAATCATTCGCGGTATGCGCGGACTTGATGTGGTAGGTGGCGATTTAGTAGAAGTGTCACCGCCGTATGATCCATTTGGTAACACCTCAGTATTGGCGGCAAACTTACTGTTTGAGATGCTATGTATCTTACCGGGTGTGCGCTATGACGATAAGGTAAAGGCAGTATATTAAGAATGATTTGTAATCGCAAACTGCTTTTATCAAGCTGTTTTTTATAAGGGATTAAAGAGCAGCTTGGGTTTGATACTGAACAACTTATTTCAACGCGATTGAACTTTTTAGGATGATTAACTCATGACGCAAACGCTTCAAACATCTTCTTCAGCGCCCGCCACTCCGTCTCTGACATGTGGTGAGTTGCTCGTACAGTGGCTAGAGTATTATGGGGTAGAGACCGTATTTGGTATTCCGGGTGTGCATACGGTCGAGCTATATCGTGGTTTGCCGAATACCAACATTCGCCACGTGACACCGCGCCATGAACAAGGTGCGGGGTTTATGGCTGATGGCTATTACCGCGCGTCTGGTAAAGTGGGGGTTTGCTTTATTATTACAGGTCCCGGTATGACCAACATCATGACGGCTATGGCACAAGCATTGGCTGACTCCATCCCGATGCTAGTGATTTCTAGTGTTAATAAAGTGGCAGATACGGGCAGCGGTGAAGGGCACTTGCATGAATTGCACGATCAGCAAGGCATGGTCAGTAAGGTTGCACTCATGAGCAAAACTATTTGGCAGCCTGAATCGTTACCCAAGGTCATCGCTGAAGCGTTTGCATTATTTAATGGCGCACGTCCAGGGCCAGTGCATATCCAGTTGCCCATTGATGTGATTACCGCCGATGCCAGCCATGTCGCTAAGCCCTCTGATTATTTAAATAACTTTGCAAAAAAATCGACTGATGCACATGGTTTAACGTTACCTCAAGTAATGAGGCCGCTGCCCAATCCTGCGCAATTAGATTTGATCGTTGAATCTCTAAACGCGGCAAAAAATCCAGTGATACTTTATGGTGGTGGCTGCGTCGATGTCGATCATGACGCGCAAACCCTAGCAGAGCTTATCGATGCACCGACGTTTTTGACCATCAATGCCAAAGGTTTGCTGCCACCTAGCCACCCATTAAGTTTGGGTAGCAATCAGTCATTAGAGGCGGGTCGCGCCGTTATTGCTGAGGCTGATTGGGTATTGGCGATTGGTACTGAGCTGGGTGAGACTGATTATGATGTGTTCTTTAATGGCGAGTTTAAAATCAACGGTATGTTGATTCGCATTGACTGCGATGCCCAGCAATTACAGCGTCCTTTTAGAGCCGATATCGCAGTATTGTCCGATGCGCAAATGGCGGTAAGTGGTCTATGTAGTCGTTTAAAGGGTCAGGTGTTAAATCATAAAGCGGTATCACGAGTAAATGAGGCAAAACAAGCACTATTAGCAGGAATGACACCAGATTTTGCTGGGCAAAATGCGCTACTTCAGTTGATTCGAGATGAAGTGAAAGACGTCATCTTCGTTGGTGATTCAACGCAGCCTGTCTATAGCGGCAATCTTGGTTTTGAGGCATTGGCGACGCGTCGATGGTTTAACTCGTCAACAGGGTTTGGCACGTTAGGTTATGGTTTGCCTGCTGCCATTGGTGCCATGATTGCTTCCAACAATCCAGTGGTCAGCTTGATTGGCGACGGCGGTATTCAGTTTACCATCGCAGAACTCATCTGTGCCGCCGAGCTTGAGCTGCCATTGATTGTGCTGCTGTGGAACAACCAAGGCTATGGCGAAATTCGTCGTTATATGGAAGAGGGTGGATTGCCACTAATCGGGGTTAATATTAAGACGCCAAACTTTGAGCCGCTGGCAGCAGGATTTGGTGCAGGTTATCGCAGAATTACCGATAAGCAGCAACTACTAGACGCCTTGCAAAAGGATATCAACGGCAAGCAGCCTTTCATTTATGAAGTTGATGAAGCCGATGACTTTTTGATTGAAATGGGTAAAACGTTCACCTGCTTTAGCTAACAATATATTTAATCCTATATAAATCAGATACGGTGTCAGGCTTGCTTAGTCTACTATTTGTAGTACTTTCACTCGCCTTCCTTGTATCTAAATTATATTGAACCAACTATACCAACACTAAGCATAATAAAGGCTGGTCGCTCAAGGAAGAACGTCTATGATGCCACATGCTAACCGCTCGTCTGGTCGCTTGAGCACCTCGCTGGCAAGCTTATTAACGGATTTATCCGCCGTTGTTGGCGCGACCAATGTATTAACCAAACCCAGCCAGCAGCAGTCGTATACACAAGGGGCGATTGCTTCTATCACGGATGCTGTCGCGGCAGTTGTGATACCAGACTCTCTTGTGGCACTATGGCGCGCCATTAATCTCTGTGCGGCGGCTGATGTGATTATTATTGCACAGGCTGCTAACACAGGGTTGACCGGAGGCTCGACACCGTATGGAGAGTACGATCGAGCAGTCGTCGTGATTTCTATGCAACGATTGGGCGGTGTTCATCTGCTCAATGATGCAGCAGAGCTTGTTGCCTTGCCAGCGGCTAGCCTTCAGCAGTTAGAGTCTCAGCTTGCGCCATTAGGACGTGAGCCGCATTCAGTGTTGGGCTCTAGTTGTGTCGGTGCTTCGGTGATTGGTGGTATTTGTAACAGTTCTGGCGGTATGTTGGTACAGCGCGGTCCGGCGTATACCGAGATGGCGCTGTTTGCCAGACGTAATGCTGTCGGTGAGTTTGAATTAATCAATCACTTAGGGATTGATTTAGGTGCAGATCCAGAAGAGATGCTTAGAAACTTACAAACTGGCACGTTCAATAAAAATACAGAGAGTGCCAACAGTAAGTCCTGTACAAACCACCATTATCAACACAAGGTGCGTGATTGCGAGGCAGACACACCTGCTAGATTTAATAATGACCCTAACGGATTATATGAAGCCTCTGGTTCAGCAGGCAAAGTCATCGTCTTTGCGGTTCGAGTCGCGACATTTGCCAAACCGACGCAAGAGCAAACGTTTTATATCTCGACCAATGACGCCAATACTTTGACCACACTCAGGCAACAGTGGTTAAAAAGCGAGCTAAACCTGCCTATTTTGGCAGAATATATGCACAAAAATTACAACGATATTACCATGCGCTATGGTCGTGATACTTGCTTGAGTATGCGAAAACTGCCAGCCAGTAAAATAGGAGCGTTGTATCGGTTACAAGCCAAGATTGGCTATTATTTGAATAAATGGCGACTGCCTCAGACTTTACCAGATCGGATGCTACAAATGACTGGTGTTTTCATGCCGCCGTCATTACCAAATTCTTTGGCTGAGCAGGCGTGCTCCTATCGTTATCATTTAATCATTAAAGTCGCGGATGGCAATAATACGGACGATGATAATATCAATGGCAATAATAGCGGCAGTCATGGTCATATTGCCGCCGCTCAAGTATTTCTACAGTCTCATATGCAGCAGCATCAAGGCGTCGTACATCTTTGTACAGCAGCAGAATCCCAAGCATTATTGGTGTTTCGTAGTGCGGCAACCGCTGCCATGTTTCGTTATCACAATCTTAACCACACAAGATTTGGCGAGCTGTTGTCTACCGACATTGCCTTACCAAGGAATGCCGTAGATTGGAATGAAGTGCTACCTATTAACTTACAAAAGCAAGTCAGTAAAACCTTTTATTTGGGACATTTTTTTTGCCATGTCATGCATCAAGATTATCTGCTACACCCCGAGGTGGATGCAAAAAAATTCAAGAATGAGCTATTGGCGTTTTATGATCGCCGCCGTATAGAGTACCCTGCTGAACACAACGTGGGTCATGTCTATACCGCAAAACCTGCACTACATACTTTTTATAAAAAACTAGATCCGACCAATTCGCTAAATCCAGGCATTGGTCAGACAGCAAAATGGAAAAATTGGCGATCGTCGCCCATCAAGGAGGAATTAAATGACGAATTATCTCGATAAGTCGCAGCAACCGATATTAGGAAATGATGTTGTCGATTCAGAAACGCCGCAAGGAGAGCAGTGGCGTGCGTCAATGTGGAAGTTTTTATTGTTTTCAGCATTGGGCATTGCACTATTTATAATACCGTTTCAATGGGACGGAAAGGTTACGATTTTATTGGGTGTGTTAACGGACGCTTTGCAAGCTTTGTTGGGTGGTTCTGTCGTTTATGTAGCAATGGCAATCGTGACGACATCCTTTCTTGGGGCATTGGCTGTGAAGGTGTTAAAGCCCAACCTACATGAAGACGCTATAGTCAAAAAACTCTTCGATGTTGATTGGTTTTGGCTCACTGCCCGATTGTTAGGGATGGTGTTTGTCTGGATGATTTATCTGCAAGTCGGTCCTGAGTTTATTATTAATCGTAATACAGGCGGCGTCATTTTCGAAGATTTGATTCCGATTTTGATTCCTTTATTTTTCTTCGCCATTTTATCGTTACCGTTTTTGACAGATTTTGGTTTGATGGAGTTTTTGGGCACACTGGCGAGCAAAATATTTGTCAAGCTGTTTAAGTTGCCAGGACGCTCAGCGGTAGATGCGATGTCCTCTTGGTTTGGCGCGGCTTCTATCGGTCTACTGGTGACCATGCAGGAGTATGATAAAAGCTACTATAGCCAGCGTGAAGCGGCGATTATCGCGACGACTTTTTCGGTGACTTCGATCGCTTTTACTTATGTCGTCGCCAAAACCATCGGCGTGGACGATAACTTTGTTTATTTTTATCTGACCATTGCTTTAACAGGCTTTATCGCTGCGATTATTATGCCGCGTATACCGCCACTTTCCTTAAAGCCTGATACCTATCATTCTGGCAAAAGTATGCTTGATGAAGGGATTCCTGCTCAGTACACGACCTACCAATGGGCAGTCAATCGTGCTGTGACGCGCGCGCACTCAATGCCAAGTCTGGGTCAAGTATTCAAACGTAGTGTAAAGAATTTATTCGATATCTATTTTGGGCTAATCCCCGTGATTTTCGCAATTGGTACGATTGGCCTGGGCTTAGCCGAGTACACGCCTGTGTTTAAATGGTTGTCTACACCGTTGGTACCGCTGCTTGATTTGTTACAGATTCCAGAGGCAGCAGAGGCGGCTCCAGCGATGATTATGGGCTTTGCGGATATGTATTTGCCAGCCTTGGTCGGCAAAAGTATTGAGAGTGAGATGACAAGATTCATCGTTGGTGCATGTTCTATTACTCAGATTATTTATATGTCTGAAGTGGGCGCGCTGATTTTGAAATCAAACATCAAGCTTAATGTGTTAGAGCTGTTTATGATTTTCATTCTTCGTACTCTGATCAGTTTGGTGGTGATTACTTCAGTGGCGCATTTACTTTACTAGCTATGTAGCCAATATCAACCCAGCCTCTAGCATAACGATAATGTGCTAAATAATCGGTTTATCTAACTAAAGAATAAACTGATTATTTAGCGAATGATTTATAGAAACACTTATAAATGCAATTAAAGACAATAGGTATAACAACAATTATATCAAACCATATAAGGTGATTGACCATCATGGAAATGACGAATGCTAACAGTTTAACGAGAGAAAGCGCCATCCAAACGGTTCAAAATGAAGTGATGTTAAATGCAGCCTATATAGATGGCAAATGGATGACTATTGAAGCGCCTGCTACCGATACTGCTGACGCTGATAGCTATGATTCTAATTATGATTCGAATCATGATTCAAGTTATGATTTATATGATTCAAGTTATGATTTATATGATTCAAATTCGGGAACAATCATCGCTACCACTCGATTGTGTACCAAGGCACAGGCAGAAATGGCAGTCAATGCGGCTTCTGCGGCGTACCCATCTTGGTCGCAAACCGCCGTAAGCGAGCGCGCATCGTATCTCAATGCCATTGCCGAGACGATGGAGCAGCAGTTTGACAAATTGGTGGGATTGTCTGTGTTAAATAACGGTAAGCCCATTGAAGAGGCAAAAATAGACGTGAGCGATGCCATTGCCTGCTATCGCTATTATGCCAATCTCATCACAGCACAAGCGACTTGGTCGGAGGTATCCACCAGCGAGTCAGGCATACGCTTACTGAAAACGTATGCACCTGTTGGTATTTGCGCCCTCATTGTCCCGTGGAATTTCCCAATGGTGACCACTGCTTGGAAGTTAGCTCCTGCATTGGCTGCAGGCTGTACGGTGCTATTAAAGCCCTCCGAGGTGACATTATTGCCAGAGTTGATGCTGGGCAATATATTGTCTGCTATTAAACTACCGAAAGGAGTCGTTAATATTTTACCGGGTGCTGCCGAAGTGGGTGCTGCCATGACCTGCCATCCATTAATCGACAAAATTTCTTTTACCGGTAGCAATGCCGTTGGTGAAAAGGTAATGAGCCAAGCGGCAAAAGGTATCAAGGATATCAGTCTAGAGCTGGGCGGTAAGTCAGCCATCGTCGTATGTGCAGATGCTGATATCGACCATGCTTGTGATTTAATCATCGGTGGCATATTTACCAATGCCGGTCAGATCTGTTCAGCCACCTCAAGACTGCTTGTTCATGAAAGCATTGCTCAGTCATTGTTCGACACATTAAAAGTTAAGACAGAAAGTTTGCAAATGGGTGATGGCTTTGACACTGACACGCAAATGGGTCCACTGGTTAGTGAGCAGCAGCTGAATCAAGTAAAAAAATATTTCGACATTGCTGCTGCCGAAAACCTGACTTGTCTCACAGGTGGTGAGGTCTTAAATCGGCAAGGGTATTTTGCGATGCCGACCATTTATACCAATGTTCTAGTGACCAGTCGATTATGGACAGAGGAAGTTTTTGGACCGGTCTTAGTCAGTAAAACCTTCAAAGACGACGCAGAGGCGATTAGCTTGGCGAACGATAGTAAGTATGCGTTAGCGGCAACCATTGTCAGCGCTGATGAAACGGCGGCCGTAGAGATGGCGCTACAGATTCAAGCAGGTCATATCTGGATCAATGAGCAACAAATTGTACTGCCAGAGTCAGGATGGGGCGGGTTTAAGCAAAGCGGTATCGGTCGTGAGCTGGGCGTAGACGGCTTGTCTGCGTATCAAAAAAGCAAGCATGTGCTATTGAGTCATTAAACGTTGGGCGCTTTCATATCTCATTTAGCCATTAATATTGCTACCAATGGCTAAATAAGATATTTGCTTTGTAAATTAACTTTACTGGACTAAGAATGCCATTCGATATAAAATTGAGCAATCATTCAAATTTTATCGCTGTGCTTGTTTTTATATGAGATTACAGCTTTTGAGATGGAAAAACTATGTCACGTACCGCACTTTATAACCGTCAGGATGCCTTAGAACGCGCGTTACAGCTTTTTTGGCAAAAAGGCTTTCATGCTACTTCGTTAAAAGACATAGAAGAGGCGCTCGATATGCGTCCAGGAAGCATTTATGCTGCGTTTGGCAGTAAAGATGGATTATTTCAAGAAGCGTTAGACTACTATGCTCGCCTAGGTTTGAGTGAGCTTGAGCGGGTAATGGGCGCTTATCAATCGCCGCTGTTGGGGTTAGCCGCTTTCGTGCGTCAGCTGGGCGGTATTCGTGATAAAGGGCTGCCGAGTCAGGCTTGCATGCTGGTCAAAAGCTTACTGGAGCTTGGTGCTCGTGAGCAGACAGCGCTACAAAAAGTTGAAATGCTGCTGGCAGGTATGGAGCTGCGTTTTATAAATTACTTTACCGAAGCACAGCGGCTGGGTGAGCTTGATAGTAAGTTGGATCCGACTAGGTTAGGTCGTCGCTTGCAGGCCGAAGTGATGGGATTGCGTGCTTTTGCGCAGCGTGATGTCGAGAGTGCAGCGGTGCAAGCGTTAGCTGAAGATATGGCACTCTCTATAGAAGCGCTGCGTATTGATAAGCCTGTTGGCGTGTAGTTCATGTTGACTATTTGCAAATAAGCACTGCTAAAGGGTTATTGCCGATTAAGTAAGGCTGATTGCTAAGATATTTTTGGTATGAAAAAAAGGGTTTTAGCGTTACTGTATAGTCTCGGGCTATACAGTAACTCTAAAACCCTTAGCTTTTCTAAAACTCTCAGCTTTGAAGACTAAACCATGACTTCATTGTTTAGTCTGGCATGTCAGCTAACTGCTGCAAAATGCTTTTATAATTTTCAATACCTTGTGCGCCGCTAATTAAATGACGCTCATTGAAAACCATAGATGGCACACTTTGAATGCCTTGTTGCTGCCAATGCTGCTTTTCTTTTTCTACCGCTGCAGCAAATCGCTGATCTTCTAAGACCGCCAGTGCTTCGCTACGATCCAGTCCGATTTCTGCTGCCACATCTGCAAGTACAGCACTGTCAGCCACATTTTTATTATCGACGAAATGTGCGACGAACAATGCTTGCTTTAGCTCATGCATACGCCCTTGTTGATCGGCCCAATGCAGCAACTGATGCGCATTAAAAGTATTGTAAGTACGAAAGTCATCGGTAAACTGAAAATCAAATCCAGCTTCAGCACCTACTTCTGTCATTCTAGCTCGGTTCTCTTGAATGTTTTCAGCAGTCGTACCGTACTTCTCCATGATATGCTCACGATAGTTTCGTCCTTCGTGCGGCGTATTAGGATTTAACTCAAATGGATGCCAGTGAATCTCGTGCGGCGTGTTGGTTTGTTTTAATGCCTCGGCTAGTTGACTATAGCCGATAGCGCACCAAGGGCACACAACGTCTGACACGATATCTATTCGTAATGGTTTTTTTAAATCACTCATAGTGGCTCCTTATTGTATGCTTAGATAAATGGTCTTCTTATATACTGTACTTACTTGTATATGATGTTTTCTTATAGGCCTTATACAAAGGGCTATCCTAAATAAAATAATCTAGAATAGCCCTTTGTATTTTACACAATTTGTATTTTACACAATTAGTCAGCTTCAATTAGACAGCTTTATGCCATTCAAACTTTTCGAAAGGCTTGTCGATTGGCGTGTTGGCCAAATGGTTGGTGTAGTTGCTCATTACTTTTTGAGCCGCTGCAAGAACCACTTCTAAAATCTGACGTTTAGTAAAGCCTGCATCTAAGAACGCTTGAACTGCGTCATCATTTACATTACCACGATCACGAACGACCGATAGCGTAAAGTCGCGTAATGCTTCTAGTTTTGGAGTTGGTAGTGGCGTCTCGTTACGCAATGCTTCGGTGATTGCATCATTTACTTTCATACTTTTGGCAATACCTGTATGAGCAGGGACGCAATAATGACACTCATGCTCGACGTTGATGGTTTGCCATACAACAGTGGTTTCCTCATCATCAAAACTGCTGTCTAAAAACAGTTGATGTAGCTGTTGGTAGCCTTCGAGCAAGCCAGGCGCTTCAGCCATGACGGCATGTAGATTAGGTACCATGCCAAATGCTTTGATAGATACATCAAGCAAATCTTTGCTTGCTGCTGGGGCTGTGTCTTTGTCGTGTAGGGTGAATTCAGTCATATTAAAACCTTTTAATCATTATTAGTGAATTGTTGTAAAAGTAAGTGTGTAGAAGCGACTTGAGAACCTATTATATAGTTGAGTGATTGCTCAGTTTAATAAGTGAGATTTTCGTGAGTCGCTCAACAACTGCAGCTACTATAATCCATTTTGAGTAATCGTTCAAATTATATTTCAGTGAATGCTCAAGTTGTTTGTAACTTTGACTTACATTCAAAGCTAGACGGCATCGCGACAGTTATTTGTTTTTCTTAACCAAGTCATTGCTAAATGGCATGGTTAACAATCCCCATAGCGAGGCATTGTGTTTGGCTGCTGGGTATTCTTTTAGTCCAATATCTAGCTCATTATCAGACAGCTTTGCTTTACCCTTATAACTACCAAAAATCCAATCCCACCAAATGACACTAAAGCCATAATTTGAGTTGGTCTCACTAACGCGTTGGCTATGGTGAATACGGTGCAAAATCTGGGTCATGAATATTAAGCGTAGCGGTTTTTCAAGCGCAGGTGGCAGGCGGATATTGGCATGGTTAAATATTGCTAAGCCATTTAAAGCAATCTCAAATATCAATACTGCGATGGCAGGAACACCCAATAAGCTGACGGCAACGAGCTTTACTAGAATGCTTAAAACGATTTCAATGGGATGAAATCTAAGTCCTGTACTGGCATCGACATGTGCATCAGCGTGATGGACTTTATGCAAGCGCCATAGCATAGGCACGCGGTGAAATAATCGATGCTGCCAGTAAATGATGATGTCGAGCAATATCAAGCTTAGTATGACGACGACGATGCTTGGCAAATTGATGATATTAAATAGACCAATCCCATGCTGCTGATTATACAGCGCCGCAGCCGTTAGACCGACAGGCACCGCTAGACGAGCAATAACTGACGAGATAAAAACCAAGCCAAAGTTAGCGAACCAGCGTTTGCTGCTTTTTATCGGTGCTTGACGTGCAGGCATGCGCCATTCTATCAGCATCATAATCACTAAAATGCTTAAAAAGAACCCAAGCCGCCACCATACTTCGTTAGTCATTAGCTGCCTCTTAACTTATTCTATTTATATACTGTTTTTATCTATTTCTAGCTGCTTAAGGGTATGGTAGCCGCCATGGATACGGGTAAAAATCGTAATCGCGCAGGCAGTGGCAAAAATGCTGGCGAGTAATACAAAGTGCTGTGGCCACAGGCAAAAGGCGACAAACAGTGCGATGGTTTCGGTGCCCTCAGTCAAACCGTTTAAGTAATAAAAGCTTTTATATTTAAACTGTGGTTTATCCAGTGTAAACTTTTCCGCAGCAATGGCAAACGCTAAGAAGCTAGAGCCTGTGCCAATAAAGGTGGCGAGTAATAAAGCGCCAGCAATGGCATTCTGTTCAGGATTTGCCAAGATAAAACCCAGCGGAACTGCTGCATAAAAGAGAAAGTCGAGCGTAATATCTAAATAGCCGCCTGCGCTTGAGCTTTGCTTTGCATAACGGGCTAAAGCGCCATCAAGACCATCAAAAATACGATTTAATGCAATGGCTGCCAGTGCGCCATACCAAAGCTCAAATGCGAGTAACGGCAAGGCTAACATACCGATTAAAAAGCCTGCCACCGTGAGTTGATCAGCCGTAATACCGCGTTTGTGCAAGACAACGACGACAGGGCTTAGTATCGGCTTAATCATGGGCGTAAGAAATTTATCTAGCATGCGCTTGCCTTTTGTATTTCGCTTTGACGTTTAAGATTTTATGTATAAAACTAGAACTCTAAAACTACAGTTCTAAATGAATGACTTTACCGTTTGCGGCTTCAGCATCGCTATAATCGTGGGTGACCATGATGGCGGGGAGCTTATGAGTGCGGATTTGATCGAATACTAATTGACGCGTATCTACTCGCAGCTGGGTATCGAGCTTGCTAAAAGGCTCATCGAGTAGTATCGCTTTTGGCTCGCTGAGCAAAGTGCGCAGTAGTGCAACTCGTGCTTGTTGTCCGCCCGATAAATTGTCAGGATGGCGATTTCCCATGCCTGCTAAACCAACTTGTTCAAGTGCCTGCTCTATTTTTTCAAAGCGCTGTTTTTTATTGAGCTTCTCAGCGCTATTCTTATTGTCTTTAGGCATCGCAAAAGCAATATTACCGGCGACCGATAAATGCGAAAATAGCAGAGCATCTTGATACAGTACCCCAATATGACGCAGGTGCGTCGGCAGATGGCTTACATTTTTATCATTTAACCAGACCTCACCAGTAGCGGTAAAACCATTTGGCAATATACCTGTGAGCCAATTCAATAAACTAGATTTACCACTGCCAGATGGGCCCATGACAGTCAATATTTCACCACCAGCAATCTGCTCATCTAGGCTGAGGAGTAGCGTGCCTTGTCGATATAACTGTAAGTCTTTTATCTGTAAAGAGGATTGCATCAAGAGCCCTTTATCTGCGTTTTTATAGGGAGTTGTTTTTCAAAATTAGTGCTATTTAGAATCAGTGCTCTTCAAAACGAATATATTTTAAAAAACGTTTTAACGGCTGCTGTTGCTGCCACTTTTAAAGAAGTACTTTGGCAATACCCACGCCAATATAAACCCAATTAACGGTAGCGCCATTTGGATGATGGCATACACCGCACTGGTGCGTCTACTGGCACCATTGGCGAGAGTCACCGCTTCGGTAGTGATGGTGGCTATACGTCCGCCGCCTGCCAGTAACGTCGGCAAGTATTGACCGAAGCTAATCGCCAAACCAAGAGCAATGGCAATCAAAATCGGCGCAAACAGTTGTGGTAATTTCACCTGCAAAAATACTTTGGCTGGCGTCGCACCAAGGCTTGCCGCTACATGAGCAAAACGAGGGTCTAGACGTCGATAACTGCTAGCAAGCGATAAAAAAACATAGGGCAGCACAAAGAGCAGATGGGTAAATGCCACATTAAAAAATGCCGTTTGATTATTCACCAGTTGCTGTAGCCATACTAAGCCAAATAAAAAAGCAATGCTCGGCACTAACAGCGGCAAATAGATAATTAAACTGGTAAATTTTGAAAGTGGCTTTTTACTTAATTGCTCAGCTTCTAAACACAATAAAGTCAGCACAATGGCAAATACAGTACTCACGATACCGATTGTAATGGTATTAAATAGCGGCGTACCCATTTGCGTAAAGGCGCTTTGAAAATGTAATAACACTAACTGCTCTGGCAATACAGCTGGGAAACGCCAAAAACCAGCTACTGACCACATGACCAGACCAACGAGCGCCAGCAAGATAAAGCCAATCACCACAGTGGTCAACGCGGCGGTGATTTTTTGCCATATGACATCGGCATAGTGGCGCTTACCATTAATTAACATGCCATTAAAGCAAGTTTTTATCGCTTTCTCAGCACCCAGCCACAAAGCGATTAAACCACCCGTCAACGCCAGCTGCAATAACGCGCCCGCCGAGGCTTTTATGCGTAGGTTTAAATCCACATCGTTAAACCATTGCATGATAGTAACCGCCAGCGTTGGCGGTGTGTTTGGACCGAGTATCAATGGCATTTCTACGCTAGCACTGGCATAGGCAAGCACGGCTAAGATAGGCAAACGTAAAAAAGGATAGAGGACAGGAAGTACCGCTTTAAAAAAGGCAGTAATGGGGTAATAGCCGAGATTTAGCGCGACTTTATACTGCTGACGTAGCTTTTTACCAAGCTCTGGTTGTGCCAAAGCACCTAGTGCCATTAATAATAAAAATGGCAGCTCTTTCAACGTCAAACCCAAGATAATACTGATGCCGTAGGGGTCATGTGGAAATATACCGTCTGGAGCCAATTCCCAGCCACTTAGCCATGGTGATATAAGGCGTGAAAACATACCAGAAGGCGCAATTAAAAAACCAACCGCAATGGCTGCTGCTGCATGAGGAATGACCAAGATTGGACTAAGTAAATGCTCAATACGGGTCAGCCAAACGCTATTAAAAAACGCCGCCAAAATCATTAAGGTCATGACAAAAGCGAGTAACGTACTTATCAATCCAGTAGCGATACTTAAAGCGACCATTTGAGTAAGACCAGGCGTCTGCCAAAGATCATGAAAGCCTTGTAGACTAACAGTCGTTTGCTCAAGTGCAGGCACCCAGCTAAAGGCAGGTAACAGCACGCACACCAAACCACCGAGTACTGGTAATATCAGTAGCAGCAGTAAAAATATCGGACTCAAGGAGACGATACGCGTAAATAGATCTGTTTTATCAGGCGCGGTTATGCCAGTAATTGTTGCAGAATGGACTTTTTCTTTTGCCGTTTTATTATTAGTATTTTTACTCATGGGCTGACCCCATAACGCGCTTGCCAGCCTTGCATAATGGCATCAACCCAGCTTGGATGTGGTTCACTCACGGTACGTTTGATGCTATCAAAGGGCAGGGCGCTAGGGTGTGGTTTATTGTCTTTGAATAGCGCTTGTTGTTCAGGATTGAGCGTAGAGGGAACGAGTACGGTTTTATCACCCCATATATCAGGGGTTTGCTTTTTGGCCTGTGCTTCTGGACTCAGAAAAAAGTTGGCGACCAGCTGCGCGGCTTGCGGATGGCTGGCGTTATAAGGAATGGCCACAAAATGGGTGTTGCTTAAGCTGCCATCACTCATTGCATAGCTACGAATGCTCTGGGGTAAATCATAACGCTGCACGGCCGCGGGTACTTCAGGTGCAGAAAAAGTAAAGGCCAAACTCAGCTCGGTATCATCGACCAAACGCCGCATGTGCGCGCCCGTTTGCACAAATTGCTCACCCTTACGCCATAGAGTGGGATGTAAGTCATCTAAAAATGCCCATAAGGGAGCCAATACCATGTCTGTATTTTGCTCAGTGGCTGGCAGGTTGAGTTGTGCCTTGATATTTTCGCCTGTTTTAGCATCATTTTGCTCGTGTAGCATGACTAAGGCATATTTTAAGAAGCTCATTCCTAAAAAGTCAGGCGGCTTTGGATAGCTAAAGCGTCCAGGATTTTGCGCGGTCCAATTAATCAGCTGATTTAAAGTGGTTGGTGGCTTATTCGTTGATAAACTGTCGTAATAAAAAGTCAGCGAAGCTTGACCCCATGGCGCTTCCATACCATTGGTCGGTACACCAAAATCAAAGTTAACGGCAGGATTGTTCTCTGGGTCGGTCAAGGGAAAGTTAGGGAGCTTGTTCGCCCATTGTTTCAGTAATAACGAATTCTCACTCATGGTGGCAAAGTTGGCACCATTTATCCAGATGAGGTCAACGCTGCCTTTATCATTGTTGTTGGCGGACTTTTCTGCAAGTACACGGCTAACTGCTTCACTGGTGTCGCTCAGTTTGACATGAACCAAGTTAATATTATATTTATCATCGACTTGCTTGGCAGCCCACTGTAGATAGGCGTTGATCTGTGGATCACCGCCCCATGCATAAAAGTAGACGTCTTGATTGCTACCTTGCGCCTCTATTTGCTGCCAAGATGATAAATTTTGATTAAGGTTACCAGTAGTGGGTGAGGCAGTGCTTGCTGATATGCTTGAAGAAATAACTGCACAAACGCTAAGCGTTATAGCATAGGCGCTATAGCGGCTTAGATTTTTTAACGTGGTCAAAGCTGGTAGAGATTTAATAACGTACATTTAAGTTTCCGTTATGATGATATGTTTTCAGCGCAGTTGATAAAGATTCAACTAACCTCGACGCCATGTATGATATTTCTCAAGCCAGTTTAATACCGTTTCAGGCGCATGATTGCGTTTCCATTCACCAGCAGCATATTGATTACCCTCTGCCCATGTGGGATACATATGAATGGTGCCGAGTATTTTATTCAGCCCTAAGCCGTGCTTCATCGCTAGTATGAATTCTGGCATTAAATCCCCAGCATGTTCAGCGACGATGGTTACGCCAAGTATTTTATCTTTGCCTTTAGGGGTAATTACTTTGATAAAACCATGATTGGCACTTTCCGTCACCGCGCGATCTAAATCTTTAAAGTCGTAGCGGGTAATTTCAAAATCGATGCCTTTTTCAATAGCTTCTTGCTCATTTAAGCCCACGCGTGCGACTTCTGGATCGATAAAGGTTGTCCACGGAATCACACGGTAATCTACTTTAAACTTCTTTAGATGCCCAAATAAACCGTTTACGGCAGCGTACCATGCCTGATGAGAGGCCACATGAGTAAATTGATAAGGGCCGACGACATCACCTGCGGCGTATATATTAGGATAGAGGGTTTCTAGATAGTCATCGGTATCAATCGTACGCTCCGTTTCGATGCCCAAATCTTCAAGACCATAACCTTCTAAGCGGGCACTACGTCCAACGGCACAAAGCAATTCGTCATATTCAATAGCGATTTCTTGCTTGTTTTGACGGTCTTGCTTGTCGGTACTGCCGCCTTGCGCTTCAACGATAATGAACTTTTTACCATCGCGAGCTTCACAGCGAATCGCTTGATGCGAGGTTAAAACGTTTACGCCGCTCTCAACGAGGACTTTCTGCGCAAATTCTGAGACTTCCACGTCTTCTTTTTTCATGAAACGCGCGCCTCTTTCGATCTGGGTCACATCGGAACCTAAGCGTGCAAAAGCTTGTGCCAGCTCAGAGCCAATTGGTCCGCCGCCAAGTACCACCAGCTTTTTCGGCGCTGCTTCTAATTCGGCAAATTTATTCCATATGGTATCGCTGGTCACGTAGCCGGTTTCTTCCAAACCCGGCAAATCTGGGATAAATGGGCGCGCACCAGTAGCGATAACGATGGAACGTGCGGTGAGTGTTTGCGTGCCGCCATCGTTTAACGCAATCTCTACCGTCCACGGGTCGATGAATTTGGCATAGCCTTTTAATACTTCGACACCCAAGTCCGTATAACGCTCGACGCTATCATTTGGGGCGATGTCAGCGATGACTTTATGGATGCGGGTCATGACGTTCTTAAATGAAAACTCTGGTGGTGTATTCTCCAAGCCATAACGTTCAGCATTGCGCATTTGTTCTGCCACTTTTGCGCTTTTCATGAGGGCTTTACTGGGTACACAGCCATAGTTTAAGCAGTCACCGCCCATCTCGCCCGCTTCGATTAAGGTTACTTTTGCTCGGACGGTCGCCGCGATATAGCTAGTGACTAGCCCGCCAGCACCTGCGCCAATCACAATCATGTTCCGATCGAATTTTTTAGGTTTGCTATAGTTTTTATAGACGCGGCGTTTTTTTAGCATATTTAATATGCCTTTTGCGATTAATGGGAAAAAACCTAACAACGCAAATGAGACAATCAAATTAAACGATAAAATCCCCGACAAACTGTCAATTTGCGCCAATTGCGTACCTGCATTGACATACACGAAGGTGCCAGCGAGCATACCGATTTGGCTTACCCAATAGAATGTCCTTGCTTTAATCGCGGTGACGCCCATGAGTAAATTAATCAAAAAGAACGGAAATATCGGCACTAAGCGTAGGGTAAATAAGTAAAATCCGCCTTCTTTTTCGACGCCAGCATCAATGGCTGCTAAGCGCTCAGGAAAGCGCTGTTTAATCGTATCACGCAGTAAATAACGTGAGGTTAAAAAGGCGAGTGTCGCACCAATACTGGAGGCAAATGAGGCGACCAGTAACCCTTGCCATAAACCAAATAATGCACCAGCTGCCAGAGTCAAAATAGCGGCACCCGGTAAGGATAGGGCGGTGACGACGACATAAAGTAAAAAGAATCCACCGATAATCAATAATGGTGATTGCGCTTTGTAGTCGTTAAATTGCGTCATCGACCCTTTTAAACCGTCAAGCGTCAATAATTGATTGAGGTCAAAGTAGAAAAAGCTTGCTGCTAATATTAATATTAACAGTATTAACAATATTCTTTTAATCATAAAATATCCGGCTAATTAGTAGAGCGAAGGGTAAAGTCATCGTCATTCTTTTATGATTAAGAACCTTGACCATGTTAGTGGTAATGACAAGTTAGTGGTAACGACAATTGCGTTAAGTTTTTTGCATGGTTTGTGCATTTATATACAATAAAACAGCTCACTCAGTAGTCTTCATAGTATAGAGCTTGAGTTTCGTAGGCTAGTATTTATATTCTTGCATGTTCAATCCAGCCCAATCTAACGACAAACATGACTGATGTTTAGGCTAAAGAAACTTTTTTGCCCAAGGTTAAGGTATCCCAATCTCTCATTAAGAAAAGCGCCAAACACGCAGCCAACATCGGCCATGCTGCAAAGAACAACAAGTTATCAAAAGGCTTGAGGTATAAGCCGAAGGTTGAGAACGTCGAAATCGCATGAAGTAGCAAGATGATGCCGTAAGTCCAAGTTTTGAATAATCCTGTGACAAACAATAGAATGAGGATGAATTGAGCCGCGCCAATGACATAAAACACGGTGTCGCCTATACTTTCAAAACCATAAAAACTAGAAAAAACGCCTGCGGCATGATCAGGATTAATCAGCTTATCTAAAGTCCAGACTAAAAAAACAATGAAAATACCCAGTCGAAGCAATAACAGTGAAAGAGGGAGATGTTTTGGCATAAGTTATTTATTCTTAATAAGCGTTAAAAGTGAGTGCAAAAGAGCTTGGCAAGTCTAATCAATGACATATATGGCAATGACTACTATTGTCAGGCAGTAAGCATGAATAAAGTGTTTATTTTGAGTGATTACTCAAAATTAGACAAAATATTACCGCTCAGTAAGTCAATAAACCGCATTGTAGTTGTTATTGAATGGTTGTTCAAGTTCGTAGCCTCAAGCATGCTACTGTTCGAGAGTATCGTTACGTTTTTCAACCAAAGCAGCAATGCTGGGTTAAAGGTGGTCGCTTTTCGTACAATAAAAAGCCCTTCATAGACTGATATAGTCCATGAAAGGCTTTTGGCTGACATCATAAGTATGATGAAATTAAGCGGTTACCACATCAAGTCGTCTGGAATTACATAGGCGGCATAAGGATCATCTTCTGCCAGTACTTCTTCTGACGTATCGTTAGACACGACCATGAAGCCCTCCATTTTTGCATCGATGCGATCTGCCAACGGACGGGGAAGGAGTGCATAGCCTTCTTCTAAGCGTGCAATCACCACATGACCGGCGACGATTTGCTCATATAGTTTTTGAGTGACAAAGATTTTTTTAACCTTAGCATTATCGACAAATTGATAATTGACATCGCCATTGGTATCGGCAATCTGATGCTGTTTAATCATCTGTACGATATTTGCCTTGAGCATCTTCTCTTCTAAAATACGTTGCTTTTCTTGATTGAGCTTTTGATCTTTCTCTAGTTTTTTCGCTTGGGCTTCTGCCAACGCTTTTTTCGCTTCCAGGCTTTCTGAGTCACCAGTACGCTTGGCATGCTGAGTCTGCTTGCTGATTTTCTTGGCTTTTTTGCTATCCACCAATCCCGCTTTTAATAACTGAGCCTGTAGGGCATTTTTTGCCATAATTCCATCACCTAGATAAGGATACTTAAATCATAAATGCTAAAAAACCATTGTAGCAAAATTCGCTACGGCATGTTGTTAGACGATGACAAGACTTTTTTTAATTATGGTAGAAGTGGGCACACATCGCTGGCTGAAGCCGTTTAAATTCGTTATTATCAAGGCAGTGGATATGCTTTTTTTGCCGTTATATTTTTTGGTAACTATGTTTTTCGGTGATCATATTTATAGTGGTTATAGAAAGCTGTATAGGATTAAATCGTTAAATTTAAGGACGGAATATGACAACATCACAGCACATTTTAGCCTGTATAGACGGCTCGGCAGTGACTGAATCGGTTTGTGACTATGCAGCATGGTATGCCAGTAAGTTAAATTTACCTGTAGCGTTGTTGCATGTGAGTGAGGTTCCAGCCTCGACCAGACGCGATTTGTCAGGCGCAATAGGAGTCAATAGCCGCCAGTTTTTATTGGATGAATTGACACAGTTAGACGAGCAAAGAGCGAAGGTGGTGAACAGTTATAGCAATGCTTTGGTACAAGATGCAAAAAGCCATATCCAAGGTAACTTTACTCAGGTCGATATTCGTATCTATCAACGTCGCGGCAAGCTGTTACCTGCGATTGAGCATTTTAAAGCAGAAAATCGTGCCATCGTCATGGGACGCCGAGGTGAAGATCACAAAAGCAGCCGTATTAATATCGGTAGCCAAATCGAAACCGTTGCCCGCGCATCTGACGTTCCTATATTGATTTGCTCAGAGACGTTCAAAGAACCCAGCTCATATATGATAGCTTTTGATGGTAGCAAAACGGCTATTAAAGCAGCATGGATGGTTGCGAGGAGTCCTGTGCTAAAAGGATTGCAAGGTCATATCGTCATGATAGGCAATCATAACGACGCGTCAAAACAGAGCTTAAGCGCCGCAGCGGCACAATTGGAGGATGCAGGTTTTAGCGTAGTGGCACATCATTTATCTGCCTCCGATGCCGTTGACGGCTTGTTAAGATTTCAGGTAGACAACCACATTGATATGATGGTGGTGGGTGCTTACGGACATTCGAAATTGCAACAATTATTTCTTGGTAGTACCACGACAGAAATTATCGCCAGCACGCTATCTCCTGTGATTTTAGTACGTTGAAAACTCGGTAAGGTTTATAATAGCGAGGTGCAGTCATTGCGCCTTTAGCTGTCGATAACTTTCAATGAGCATATCTGACGTTCGCTAAAGGATCATCTCATCATACTATTTTTGGACATGGTTTATGCTTATTAATGCAGACTTTACTCGCCGCGCTGCCCTTATACCTGAGCAACACCAGTGGATTAAGTCACCACAAAATGGGGTAGAGCGCGTGATGCTTGACCGTGTGGGTGCAGAAAAAGCACGTGCCACTAGCCTTGTACGCTATGCGCCCAATTCTTATTTTCCGCATCATCTACATCCGGGTGGTGAAGAGATTTTAGTATTGTCAGGTACTTTTTCTGCAGATGACAAACATTACCCAGCAGGTTGGTATTTGCGCAATCCACCGACCTCAGGACACAAGCCTTATAGTGATGAAGGCGCAGTGATTTTCGTCAAGCTACGTCAAATGCCAGCTGATGAACCTCATTATGTGGCTATCAATACTAAAGATAAGGCTCATTGGCAACAACAGGGCAGCCGTGATGTTTGTCCTCTATTCTCAGGTGAAAATGAGAAAGTGAGTTTGCAGCGTATCAAGGCAGGCGAGTTACTGTTTAATGAGGCAATCTGTGGCGGTGCAGAAATACTGGTGTTAGCAGGCGAGTTGATAGATGAGGGTCAAGTTTATCAGCGCGGCGGCTGGATACGTCTGCCAGCAGGTGAGCATGCGCAAATACAGGCAGGATCTGAAGGAGCTACAGTGTATCTCAAGACAGGTCATTTAATGCAAGTGATAGGGTTGTAAGCATTTTTCTGAGCTGAGCATGCGGTCCGATTGAATAATCTATAACCAAGTTGTTTGGTTGTAGATTATTCACGCTGGCTTTAGGCACTATATTATCTACGTACAATCAATGCCGCACTATCAAAGTCGCTTTCCACTAAAAATCCTATCTCCATGAGTATCAAGTGACAGTGACCATTTCATATATTATTCAATATATAATATTCGACTATCATAAATTTTATTTATACCTATATAGCTTTGCTATTAAAAAAATTGTTGAATAGCTATATCCAATGGGTATTTTCCAACAACCATTCCTTTCGTTTACTGGTCTTTTTATTAATAAAAAATCCTAGACAACGACACTTTCTCTACCGAGATAGTGCGATAAGTCGTCATGCTGAGTCATTGATTGAGATTTCTCATCTAACCTTTTATATCTCATCGCTTTATCGGCACTCACTTAGCGGTTTTATGATAAATATTTACGTCGAAAAAATTCAGCTACCACCTAAGCACTTCTGCATGAGAAACGATCTTAAGTCCTCTATATCTCGGTGATAAAAACGCATCCTCAGTTATCAAAAAAACCTATAGGAGTTAATTTATTCTTATATATTCATTTATTTGAATAAATTGATTTCAATGATAGAAAGCGAAGAATAAACAGTAGGTTATGCTAATTAATGATTTACATAGATTTAATGATTGATCTTACAAAGCTAGCTCAAACAGTTTTTTTTATATTCGAAAATAAGAATATTCATATAATTTAAAAAAATTATATGATTGCAATAAAAATATAGCGAGCTATAATAAAGTTTATGTTGTGGTAATAATAAAAAAGTAAGCGCTTTATAAAAAAGCGTATTATATTTTTTTGTTTGGTTATCTAGAAATACTAAGGTGAAAATAAAGGGATAGATCTTTACTGAATTTTTCGTTTATTAGGATGAAATGCTATGGATAGCAGAAATTTACTATTACCAGTAACACTTTGTGCAGCAATGAGCCTATTAGGCTGTCAAACGGTAAAAAATGAGCGAATGTCATTTAATTCTGACTCTCATTATCAAGTTAAACAAGCTGTGTGGGACAAAAATGGCGAATTGTTTCGCGTACCCATCGACAGTAATTTGAAAACCAATGAGAGTAGGATTGTTGTTTTTCGTCATGCTGATGATAGTGAGAATCAAAATAATATCAATATAAGTATTGGGCGTGATGAGGTTTTTCATACCAGTCTACAGAATGGCTACTATTCAGAAAAAATTATTTGCCATGGCTCTCAGCTTATCAGTGCTTCTATCTTAGATAAAGAAAGCGGTAAGATTGTTTCTTATTCTGAGAGTTATCCGCTTGTACCTCAAACAACGACGTATTTAAAAATAAGTCTATCAAAGGCAGGTAACCCTGCTATTCAGCAAGTATCAGCTGATGAAGCCTTGTCATTATTAAATCAAAGTATGCGTCAAAACCATCAAATAAGCCGTGTTTTATCAAATTGTAATACGGCAAACCAAATGCTACCGCAAACCTCTCTCCAAAGTTCTTCGACTAACAATCAAATAAAAATTAAAAATCCTAAGCAATTCAATATATTGTTTGATTTTGATAGTGCAGATATGACAAGTAATAATCATGCTGTGCTAGATGGTATGGTGGATTTTATTCATTCTTATCCAAAATCGGACGTTACCTTAGAAGGTCACACCGATAGCAGAGGGTCTGAAAGTTATAATCTCAAGCTTTCTCAGTCCCGTGCAAACCTCGTTAAAGATATTTTAATAGATCAATATGGTATTGAAGCTATGCGTTTAAGCGCTATAGGTTATGGCGAATCTATGCCTATCGACACCAATGACACTGAGCAGGGACGGCAAAATAACCGCCGAGTTGTTGCTACTGTTAGCCAAGACAACCAACCAAATTAACTCATCATTCTAAATTGATACTTATTTCATTTAGAATTAATTAATCAAGGATGATTTTATGAGCACTATCACTGTCAAAGTAAACACGCAAAATGAAACGGTTGCTGAACACAAGGTCGTCACAAAGCAGGGCACACCTACTACAATAAAAGCCGCCGATAAAATTAATTATGAGCTCCTTGATGAAACAACTGGTCGAGCTCCGAACCATATTGTTACTAAGCGAATAGATAAAGATCTTCATATTTCTTTTGAAAATGACAGTCTAGATCCTGATCTCATTATTGAAGGATTCTATGATGATGTTGATAGCGCGCTCATTGGCGTCGCTGAAGATGGTAGTTATTATTACTATGTTCCTGATACAGGTGAAGTCGCAGATTATGTCACTGAGCTACAGATAGGCGATATACAAGGTCAGGCGCTAGGTGGGAATGCCCAAGCGACTCCTTGGTGGGTAGGTGCTACAGAAGCTGAGAGCTTTGATGCATTGCCATGGCTAGTTGGTCTTGCAGGAGTAGGGTTAATAGGCGCTGCTCTAGGTAGTAGTGATAATGATAACAATAATAATAATGACAATAGGCCTTCAATTGATATCACAGCTCCCGATGCGCCAACAGATTTAGTAATCAGTGAAGATGGTAGTAAAGTAACGGGTAAGGGTGAGCCAGGTGCCAACGTTGAAATCACAGATCCAAATGGTACTATCATTGGGGAAGGTATAGTTAATGAAAATGGTGAATTTGAAGTTGACTTGGTTCCACCGCAAGTAGATGGAGAAGAAATAGAAGCAACCTTAACAGATAATGCAGGGAATACTTCTGATTCCACCAATATAGTAGCTCCTGATTTAACCGCGCCTGATGCGCCAACCGACATTACCGTTGGCAATGGTGATGCCTTCCTCAGCGCCGCAGAAATTGATATTGATGGCAACGTAGACGTTGTCATAGGCCTTCCTGATAATGCCGTCGCTGGTGACACCCTCATCGTCAATGGTGAAGAGCAAGTGATCACCGACGCCGACGTCACCGCAAATCAGGTGACCGTAAAAGTCCCAGCACCAGCTGAAGGAGACACCCTTGATATCACTGCCAGCATTAAAGATGCTGCTGGTAACGAATCCGCAGCATTGACCGAAACCATCGGTGTGGTAGACACCACCGCGCCTGATAACACCAGCACCACAATCACCATCGACAGCCTAACCGATGACAACATCATCAACAGCCAAGAAGCCGCCGCTCAGGTCACGATTACGGGTCAAGTGGCAGGGGACTTCACCATAGGCGATGCCGTTACCGTAACCGTTAATGGCATCAAGAGCATCGGTACAGTTGGTGCCAATGGTCTATTCAGTGTTGAGGTTGCTGGTAGCGACCTTGCTGCTGATACCAACGTGCGCGTGAGCATTGAAGCCACGGATGCAGCAGGCAACACAGGGACAGTGACTCAGGACAAAGCCTATACTGTAGACACCGCCGCGCCTGATGCGCCAATAGCATCCTTTATTGTTACTGATAACGTTGCCAATGATGGCAGTGGAGATATCTTAGATATTCCAGAAATCATCCAAGCAGGTGAGGTCACCAATGACAACACCCCAAGTATCACCATTCCTGCTGGCACCTTAGGCGTTGATGAAATTGCTCAACTGCTAGTTGATGGTAAAGTGGTTGAGGCAACCATCGTAGAAAATGCTGATGGTACTATCACCTTGACTCCAAATACTGCCTTAGCAGAAGGTGCGCATGACATCAGCTACAACCTTAAAGACAGTGCTGGAAACGAAAGTGGCAATGGTCCAGTAGTGAATATCACCGTCGACACTACTGCACCTGGCGGTCAAGACGGCGCCACCCAAGTTGCCCCAGTCATAGCCATACCAGAAGCTGAGGAGGGCATCAACGCTGACGAGATTGCCGATGGCATTCAAACGCAAATTACCCTGCCGACAGGTACTCTAGCAGGTGATAGCATCACTCTAACCGTGACGCCAACGGGTGGAGGCGCTCCAATAGAAGTCACGCACACTGTCACAGCTACTGAAGCCACATCTGGCATCTCAGATGTCATCATACCTAGTGACCCTAACGGTATTATCGAAGATGGCGATTATAGTATTGTTGCCACGGTAACAGACAAAGCGGGTAACAGCAGTGCGCCAAGCACCGCACTAGATATCACCATTGATACGGTTGCAGTATTAACTGTCGACAAACCTATTGCAGGCGATAACGTCGTTAATGCTGACGAAGCCCTCGATGGTTTTAATGTGACGGGTACTGGTACGGCAGGCGATACGATTACCTTAACTTATGGGATAAATGGTGAGCTTGGTACAGCCGTTGTAGGAGCTAATGGCAAATGGTCTATTACTGTCACTGAGCAAAACATTGCCAACATGAATCAAGGGCTAGAAACCCTGACGATCACTGCTAAGGATCCAGCAGGTAACGTTAGTTCTGAGACCGCTGATATTACTATTGTTCCAGCTACGGCCTTGACTATTACCTCTCCAATTGCTGGTGACAATATTGTCAATGCTGATGAAGCCGTTGATGGCTTTAATGTGACAGGTACTGGTGCGGTAGGCGATACCATCACTTTAACCAACCAAGCAGGCGATATCATTGGAACTGCGGTTGTGGGAGTCAATAACAAATGGAGCATTGCTATTGACTCGGCACAAGTTGCTGCCATGGGAGAAGGCGCTGAGATTCTGACAGCGACATCTACAGTTGGCTCTGATGTTACTAAAGCGACGATTACTATCGATACCATTGCTCCTAATGATACTACTACTGAGATTATCATTGATGATGTGACTGGCGATAACGTTATCAATGCGATAGAGGCGGAAGGTAGTATCGCTGTTACTGGCACCGTTTCTGGTGATTATCGTGAAGGCGACGCTTTGACGATAACGGTCAATGATATTGAATATGCAGGTGTTGTAGATTTCGCTGGCAGATTTAGTATTGAAGTGCCAGGTGCGGCTCTAGTGGCCGATGCTGATAAGCGTATTGAAGTGAGTATTACCGCAACCGATAAAGCAGGTAATACAAGTATTGTAAATACCACCAAAGACTATGCAGTTAATACTACTGAAATCATCGCCGCCGCTGATAATTTTGTGGATTTACAATTAGTTGCTAATCCGCTAGAAATACCGAATGAGAAACCATCAGATTTGAATAAGACAGGCTTTACCGTGGTTGGTGCAAGTTTAGGGCCAGTACTAGGAGCAGGCGTTGTCGCTGATGTTATCAAAAACTCAGTGGTACTTGAGGTAGGTGAAAATCAAGTGCGCGAATTGACTGTCAAAGGTAATGCTGGCGGTGTACAGGTTGTTGGCACTATGGACTTGAGCTTATATAAATTGAACGAGTCTACAAATGAATGGGAGCTACAGGAAGTAAAAGAAAACTGGGTGGTGTCCTATTTATTAGGTGGGGTGTCCAAAGATACTGACTTTAGCTTAGATGAAGGTCAATGGCTCTTTGTGATGTCTGGTGGTGAAGGTGTCTCAGCGCTGACAGGTTATACTTTACAGTTTGAAAAAGATGTGGTTTTAGACTATTCCCAAGCAACGGAAGTCAGTGGCTCAGTTACAGGAAATATTTTAGATGATGAAGACTCAAGCTTTAGTTATGACGAATTGCCAAGTGGTACCACAGTTATTTCAATAACTTCTGTTAATGGTGTAGAAGAACTTGAAACAGGTAGTAATACCATTCAAGGACAATATGGAACACTGACAATATCGCCTGATGGTACTTATGATTATAAGGTTAATGACGACTTCCGTGGACCTTATGGCAGTGAGGAGAGTTTCACTTATACGATTGCATCACCAGACGGTAATACCGCGTCTGCAGATCTCACTATTCAGTTGAATATACTCCCTGCTGACAAACAAGTTAAGATAGATGAAAGCTTAGTGGTCGATATTGAACCCACCGTAACCTTAGATACAGCGGATTCTGATATTAAAGATGCTGTTGGTTTTGGGGTTCTTGACTTAAGTCTTGGATCGTCGTCAGTGTTGGATCTTGAGCTATTAGGAGGCAAGCCACCACTTGAGTTTACGGTCGGTGATAACCAAGTGCGTGAGCTCACCTTACATGGTAGCGGTGGTGGAGTAGATATTGCAAAAACTTACAGCATGGCTGTTTATAAGCTAGATGAAAGTACGGGGCAATATGTACAAGTGCACTTTGAGGAAAACTGGTTCAATGTTCCATTGCTTGGTGGAAGATCAGATCCATTGACTCTAAAGTTTGGTGAAGGTGACTATAAAGCCGTTTTATTAACCGCAGGCGGTGTCGGAGTACTCAGTGGCAATGGCTTATATGTAGATTACGATAAAATCTATGACTACAACTCACCATCTAGTTTTATGGGTCAGATAGCAGGGGATGCAACCCCAGATGCTAGTACCGTGATACTCAAAGTTGGCGAAACGTTGGTCACTTCAGGCTCGCCTATGACTTATCAAGGTAAGTACGGACAGCTCACCATCGATGCAAATGGCGAGTACACCTATAGCGTAAATAATAATGCTAGTGATCCTAATTGGCAGCCGCCGTATGGTGAGGTTGACTCATTCAGGTTAGTGACTAAAGACGCCGATGGTAAAGCTACGGTTGAAACTCTAAATATCAAGATCAGCACTCATACTGCGGTTGATGATTTTAATAAAGTGGCAGTACAAACGCAAAATACGGTAACCAATATCAGTATTAATGAACCAGACAAAATAGGTGATTATGGCAAATCTTATTCAAAAGAATTTGAGATCGCTGAACATGATGCCGCTGCCCCAATTGTTATAGAAGCTACCGCTAGTTCTCTTAATATTCTTGGTGGTTCTAATATAACTATTACCTACACATTATTAAATACCACAACTGATGAGAGCTTTACTGGATCAGTGGAAGGGACAAAAGCCAGTGGATCATTGAGCGCTTCATTACCTGATTTGCCTGCAGGTAATTATGAGCTGACGATTACTACTAACAAAGGCAACTTACAGAGTATATCCTTTGACACCACAGTCATCCATTCAGCAGATTATACAGCCGATGACGTGATTGCTGTTACTGGCTCCTTGATTGCTGGTAATGATAATGATCAAGGGCTGAGTAATATCACTGAAATCAAAGTTGGGAATAAGTCTGTCTTTATCAGTGACCCAAATCAAGGCGCAAAATCGATTGATATCGAAGGCTTGTATGGCACTTTGACTGTTTCTAAAGATGGTAGCTATAGCTATCTACCAAATGGTGAGAGCTTTGGGATTGAAAGTTTTACTTATCAAACCACTTCTGTGACAGGTGTCAAAGAAACTGCTTCATTAGAAATAAATGTTGGCAAAAACATAACAGCTTCTATTTATGATGATATCGCAGTGGGCTCTGCTGCCGATGATAGTTTCACTATGGGGGCAGGTGCTGACACCTTAATCTTTAATAATTTAAATGGCACAGAAGGTGGTAATGGCAATAACGGTGTTGATATCTGGACCGATTTTAGCGAAGCGCAAGGTGATAAGATCGACCTTACTGGATTACTTGATGGTAACCAAACGTCAAGTAATATCGGCGACTATCTTGCTTATGAAAATGGCGTTCTTATGGTAGATCGTAATGGTAATACCGAATATGAAGCGTTGTTGCAAGTGACAGCGACGGATCTCAACGAGTTATTAAGCAGTATTGATTGGCAAGTCGGTGTGACAGGCAGAGTAATTGGTGAGGACGGTATCGAAACTGCCAATAACAATGCTGACGTATCATTTATGAGCTTCAATGAAGACACTGATGTTTTCAATTTGACGGGATCTGAGCAGACCATCAGTTTCTCAGATATCTTTGAAACCGAAATGATTGATATCAGTGGAACTGGTGCCAATACTTTAAATATTCGAGAGGAAGATATCGTCAACGCCAAAGTGTCAAATCCTATCTATGTTAAAGGTGACAGTGACGATACTGTTGACTTGCAAGGTAGCGATTGGGCAAATACAGGTCAAACAGTGACTGATAATGCAGGACAGACATATAACGTATGGCAGGTAGAAAACAACCTTTCTTCTCAAGTTTACATTGATACTGAAATTGCCAACGTCATCTAATTTAATTGCGATTTTAAAAGCGCTTCCAGTAGGGGAGCGTTTTTTACACTTGTCTTTTGCTACTAGCATTAAAAAGTGCTTAGTTTATCAAAATCACATAATCACACAGAAAAATATTTATAGAATCACTCACTGAATCCTAATATGAAAAACCTGTTCAGCCCGAAAAAATTATCTCCTGTCCGAATGTTATGCCGTCATATTGCGCTTTTGGCAGTTGGTACATGTTTTGCCATGAGCACACGTGCAGCCGTAAACGACTTACGAGTCGACAGTTTAATTACGCAAGCCATTCAGACGCATCCTTTAGTCTGGTCAGCCAGAGCGAACCAACAATCGACGATAGAAGGTATTAATGCTGCCAAATTAAGTCTGTTGCCGACGCCAAGTGTAAGCTCAGGCTACGATAGAGACAATGATTTTGTCTCACAGGTAACTGTCCGCCAGCCGTTATGGACAGCTGGTAAGCTGACAGCTGATGTCAATCAAGCGATATTCGATGATAAGGCCGCGGTAGAATATATTTATGAGCAACAAAACCTAGTGGCCAAAACGACGATCGATGCTTGGCAGAGTTATATTCAGGCCATCGCACAACAAGAGATTCATGCTAATGGCTTAAAGGCGCTTAACGATTTTGAAGCCATGATGCAGCGCCGTGTCAGTCAGGGTGTGTCTGCTCGGATTGAGCTTGATTTAGTGACTAACCGTATATTGCAGGAGCAAACTGCCTATCAAGCGGCCGTTGAACAGCAACGTATCGCCGCCGCCAGACTTGAGCAGATTATTGGTCAGCCACTGTCTAATGCCAGTGCAATGAGTCTACCGAATATCAAGGTGTTGGTGGATCAAGCCAAACAGCAGTCAGCGGATTTTGAAAAGATGGCTTTTGATCAAATCAGTTTTTATAACCCCATCATCGTAAAAGAGCACTTTCAAATTGAATCCGCTAAGCAAGGCGTTGAGGCACAGCAGGCAGCACGATATCCTACTATTTATGCCCAATACGAACATGCTTACTATCATGAAGACAGTGAAAATGATGGAAAATTCTCATTAGGCATGAGTTATACACCAGGGGCTGGCTTTTCTAACCTTTCGTTAGCACGAGCATCACAAGCACAAGTTGATAGCTTAGTGCAAACCCAAGAAGCATCGCGCCGTGGCGTAATAGAGAACATTCAGGTGCAATATCAGCAGTTTGTGAGTGCCAAAGACCGAGAGACCTCATTAGTCGCTGCCGTGGCAGGTGCACAAATTGTGGTGAGCTCTTATCGTAGGCAATTTATTGCTGGCCGTAAATCGTGGCTTGAAGTGTTAAATGCCGTGCGTGAACACAATGATTATCAAGTACAGCTGGCGCAAACACGTGCAGATATACTGGGTGCTTTCCATAGATTACAAGTAGATTTTGGCATTATGCAATGGCAGAAATTTGGACACAACCGTAAGCCTGTGACACTGTTTAGACCGACAGATCCCGTAAAAGAATGGCTCAACAAGCAAGATAAAAAAAATTCGAGCCCTACCATGGGTTATCGACCAGAGATGAATGAAGAGTATATAGAAATCAGTTTGCCTGCTGCTATGGAAGAGAGTCTTAATAAAGGCGACCTTATTATGCTGAATGAAGATTACAGCATTACACCTATAGTTGACCAAAATGATGTCAGAAATAATTAAGGCTTCTACGCATGTGTCTGCCCCAAATATTAAATAAGCGATGAATATGAGTCCAAATTTGCAACCGACAGAGGCTGTCTCTATCCATCATGACGATCAGCCGTCCAATCTCGATCAAACTTCGACTCTAATAGAAGCGATTAGACATCTACTCAGTCAACAAGGCTATCCGGTAGATAATATACGTCTAAACGATATTGTAAAACAGCATAGTGAGCTGCCTGAAAATAAAGGCCAAACCATTCACCAACTAAGCGGTATCATTGCGATTTTGCAAGGTATCGGCATAAAAGATATGCCGGAGATATTAGAGCAGCCAGATGCCGCCTTTTTGCCTCTATTGGCATATAGAGCAGATATAGGGTGGGGCATTATCGACAGTCAAACCCCGCAAAAGAGCTGGAATTTCAGGCAAGAACACAACCACGTACATACACCTGCCAATCAGTTGTCATTAATTCTAAGAATTCGTTTGAAAGACGACCCTATCAAGCAGCGCAAAGTTTCTTTTTCTGAATTATTGAAATCTGATTTAGGCAATTACAAAGGTATTTTATTCGAAGCTATTATCGCCACTTTTTTAATCAATATGCTGGCATTAGCTGTGTCGTTATTCTCAATGCAAGTATATGACCGAGTTATCCCAACACGTAGTGAATATACGCTTATTATCTTAGCAAGTGGTGTGTTTATAGTCATTATTTTTGAAGCATTCATGAAGTTTTCACGGTCAAGAATCATGGACAAGGTAGTCGTGGGACTCGATCAATACTTGTCTCGCGAAGTTTTTCAGCGACTGCTCAAAGTTCGTATTGATCAGATGCCAGGATCGGTCGGTTCTATGGCAGCACAGCTGCGTGGTTATGAGCAAGTACGCAGTTTTTTCACAGCCAGCACCTTGTTTGGCTTGGTCGACTTACCAATGACCATTATTTTTATCAGTTTAGTGGCTTTTATAGGATCGCCACTTGTTGCTGTTGTTCCCGTTATTGCCGCAGTGGTTGCTATTTTGATGGGATTATCGGCACGCAAGCGTATTGATGCGATTGCTGCTGAAGGGGCCACTGCTTCTTATTATAAAACAGGTTTGTTAGTCGAGGCTGTGGAAGGCGTTGAGACGATCAAAGCAGGCGCTGGAAACTGGAAATTTTTGTCTCGCTGGCTCGATGTGATGAATACCACCATCAAAAACGACTTAGACATGAAGCACGCGAATGATAATTTAACATACTTTACTCAACTGCTACAACAGGTTAGCTATGTCGGTATCGTGATTGTAGGCTCATTTGTGGTGATGCAAGGTGATATGACCATGGGTGGACTGATTGCCTGCTCGATATTAGGCGGAAGGGTGTTGGCGCCTGTTATGATGCTGCCCAATTTACTGGTTCAATACTCACATGCCAAAGCCGCTAAGCTCAACATTGAAACTTTGTTTGAGTTAGAGCAGGACAACCATGGCGTCGCTTATCCTTTGTCACCCAGTCGTATTAATGGTTTTTATCAATGTGATCATTTGGTATTTAACTATAAAGACAACGATAGACCCGCGATCAATATCAATAAACTAACGATTCGTCCTGGTGAGCGCATAGCCATACTTGGGCCTATAGGATCAGGAAAGTCTACCTTGCTCAAAGTGCTGGCAGGTCTGTATGCACCTACTAAAGGACAAGTTTTGTTAGATGGTTTAGATATACATCAAATAAGTCGTGAAACCTTAAGTGAACGTTTGGGGTACTTGCAACAAGACCATCGATTGTTTCAAGGCACCTTAAGAGAGAACTTGCTCATAGGTATGGCGGCACCTGATGATGATGTGCTCCAAGAAGCATTGATAAAAACAGGACTGATCAATTTGGTTGCCAGTCATTCAAGCGGTCTTGATTTGCCCATTAGTGAAGGCGGGCGTGGACTATCAGGTGGACAAAAACAGCTTGTGGCTTTTACCCGCTTATTATTGACGAAACCCAATGTATTCCTACTCGATGAGCCTACCGCTTCTATGGATAATCGTCAGGAACAGCGCTGCTTGCAAGTGCTTAAGCAAGCATTAATAGACGGGCAAACCTTTATTGTGTCCACTCATAAAACAGCGTTATTAGAATTGGCAGATCGGCTTATTATTATGGACAATCAACGCATCATTATAGATGGCCCAAAACAAGCTGTGCTTGATGAATTAAGAAAAAATGAGCAAATGAAAAGTCAGACAAGCCAATCGGATAATAAGCCAATGAAGATTAAGTCTATGACTACCAAAACTTCAATAAATGCTCAAGGTAAGTAGATATGGCAGACTACAAATATACACCCACTAAGCTTAAAGTTGGCCGTTCGAGACTGAGTATCTGGATTGCGTTAGTTGGTGTAACTGTTTTAATTATATGGGCTTCTTTTGCCAAAATCGATCAAGTGACTCGTGCCAAAGCAACAGTGATTGCCAGTGCCCGAACTCAAGAAATTCAGGCATCAGAAGGTGGTGTATTAACAGAGCTTGCAGTTGTGGAAGGTCAAGAAGTTAAAGCAGGGCAGTTACTTGTCGTGTTAGAAGAGGAGCGAGCCAAAGCGGCAGTAGATAACTCTGCCTCTAAAACAGCTGCATTGAAAGCCAAATTAGCACGACTAAATGCGGAGATTTTTGAAAAACCTTTGATTTTTACGCAGGATGTTAAAGATTACCCAGAGTACGTACAAAACCAAACGGCACTTTATGATCGGCGTCGCCAAGCCATCAATGAAGATGTCTCGTCTTTGGAAAAAATGTTGGTCTTGGCTAAGAGAGAGCTTAGCATGAATGAGCCGCTACTGACGTATGGTGATGTCAGTCAAGCAGATGTAATAAAACTGCGTCGCCAAGTCGCAGATATTGAGGCGCAGATTAATAATAAGCGCAATAAGTATTTTGAAGAAGCTCAAGCAGAGATGACCAAAGCCCAAGAGGAGTTGGATGCAGAGCTTGAGCAGTTAAGAGACCGTCTGCAAGTCTTAGATGAAAAACGTCTATTGTCACCCACAGAAGGTAAGATTAACAATATCAATGTGACAACTATTGGCGGTGTGGTCAAGCCAGGTGAGGTCATTATGCAGATTCTACCAACCAGCAGTGACCTTATTATAGATGCAAAGGTCAGCCCTGCAGACATTGCTTACATAAAAGAAGGGCAAGATGCAACCGTCAAGCTTGATGCCTATGATTATTCAATATTTGGGGCAATGACTGGTACTGTAAATTACATCAGCCCAGATACTTTAATGGAGAAAACACCCAAAGGAGAAGAGCCATACTATCGAGTATTAATCGTTATCACGGGTGCTGAATTTAAAGGTCGAGAAGATAAAATAGTCATCAAACCAGGCATGACAGCTTCTGTCGATATAAAGGCGATGGAGCGCACAGTATTGTCTTACCTAACAAAGCCTATTACCAAAACGTTATCGGAAGGTTTGGGTGAGAGGTAGTAATGTATAATAAAATCGCAATTAATCACTGAGTAATGGCTTGAGGGTCTTTTTTGTCAAAGTCATTTTTTAGTTGCTCCATCTCATCAATCTTTTGCTGATTACGCTTTTTCACTTCATTGATGGCTGAGCTTAATTGATGGTTAATTTCTTCTGCTTCAGACTTTACCGAAAGATAGTTTTTATCTGTATTAATCGCATTTTTCTCTGTTGGAATGTCTATATTTAATAAACCTGCCCTGTTTCTCATATCCTCGATAGACTCGATGTTATTTGCCGCTAGAGACACAGTTGTTTCGTTTGCGTGATATTTTAGCGTGTCACTTTTTTGAATTCTCTCTTTCGGTAGGATTGCAGGTGTTTTAGAAGGAGTAGGGCTGTTTTTTTTAGAATCTAAAGAAGAGATTGTTTTTGCTTCATTGGATGGTGCCATTGTGTTTTTATGGGTTATTGGCTTCGTGTCTTTAGGGTCATTATCAAGGTTGTTAGGAGTTTTAGTCTCACTGAGGGTAGGCAGATAGGTTTTTCTGGTGATGGGTGGAGAGTCATTGTTTAGCGCTTTAGCCGCTGATGGTTTAACGGTATGTGCACTGCTACTGGTCAGCTGCGTCGATGTCTCTTTATTTATATTGAGATAAAAAAAGTAGAAAACTCCTATGTGCACCAATATTGCAAGACATAATGCCCATAGCCATTTCTCACGGAGTTTTAGCATGATTTGGCTTTACCTCTTCGATAGTAGAGCATGTGGCAGATATATCGAGATTATCAAATAATGAGGCTCATTACTATTGATAGGAATAATAATCAATGTTGAGTTTGGTCATGATTTAAGGCATGTTGCACTTGAAGAAAGATTTTTAGTTTGAGAAAAGCGATAAATTGAAGTGGTTCATCGCTTTCAAAACAGTTAAAAAATACAAACCATAATTGCTTATCATTCTATACTTTGGGCATCCTCTCGTTTGACAATTTTATGCTGGTCTTCTGTGCTATCGACTTTCCAATAGCTAGATATGTACAAATGTGTTTTTGGTATTGGGCGATCTACTTTAAAATAATGGCGTAGAGCGCGCATACTATGGAACTCGCAAGCTGCCCAAACAGCAGGTTGTCCTGCTAGCCACGTAAGCATTTTAACGCGATCAAGTAATGGGCTGCTTTGTTCATTTGGATGTGCATTTGGATGCGCGTTTATCACCCAATGAATGTCAAGATTGTCTGGCTTTTCGAGTAGTTGCTTATCTGCTTCAGTGGTAATCTCAAGGACTGCATAGCCGTGTGCGTCAGCAGGTAGCTGGGCAAGATTGACGGTAATCGCCGGCAGCGCTGTCATATCACCGATCAATAAAAACCAATCAGCCTCATTGTTAATCAGCTTCTTTGGTCCAGGGCCGCCTACCAATATTTGCTCGCCCACTTGAGCGTTACGTGCCCATGCTGAAGCAGGGCCTTCTGTCTCATGCAACGCAAAATCGACATCTATTTCGTCATCACGTTGAACGCTGACGGTATAGGTGCGCATCAATGGTCGAGCCTCATCGCCTTGAGGGAATATCAGCTTAATGTACGCGCTTTCTTGATCTGCCGGAAAATCAGTCAGTCCAGCACCGCCAAGCGTGACACGGCACATATGTGGCGTGAGGTATTTACTGCCAATTACATCTAGCATTCTTGGGGTAGGTTTTGCCATATTAATACTTTCCTTCATTTAACTGTTTCATATTTTTAGCCCATTTATTAGATTTGGTTCAGATTGAGGACATTCTCTAGTAATGGTAAGTTCTACATTGCCTAAAAATTGGCTTTTAGGCTGACGGACATTTGGCGCTCAGGTCCCATCCAGCAATTGTTAATATCATAACAAGCGCCGACATAGGTCTTATCAAAGAGATTGTTGATACTCGCGCCGACAGTGAGCATCGGATTGATTTGATAATTACCGCCAATGTCTACCAAAGTCACGCTTGGTAATTCGTCTGAGTTTTGCTTATCAAGTTGCATACCGCCTTCATAGCGTACTCCAGCATTGAGACTGAGCTTGTCAGTAGCATAATAATCTGCCCACAATGTTGCTTTGTGCTTAGCCGTTTGCGCAGGGGTATTGCCAACCACATCAGGGTTGAATTCATCTTCTTTAATCTCAGCATCGGTATAGCTGTAGCTTGCCGCGACATCTACCCAGTCGTTGAGCATATGACTGCCTGATATCTCAAAGCCTTTTGATTCAATTTCACCAGTTTGAACTTTTTGTTGATAATTAGATGGGTTCGTCACTATGACATTTTTTTGAGTGATATCAAATACCGCAAGCGTGCCTTGTGTGGCGCGATTGGCAGAGAGATATTTGACACCAGCCTCTAGCTGATCGGCAGTCGTTGGCTTAAATGGCGCATTGGTAATAAAGTTACTACCGACCACTGGCTGAAACGACTGAGAATAGCTTGCATAAGGAGATAGACCATTATCAAAGTCGTAAATGGCTGCGAGACGACCACTGGTTTCTGACGCATCATTGTTAATTGTTTTTTTATTATAAATGACGCCTTTAGTGGCTTCGGTTTGCTCAGTACTACTATCAAAATTATCGTGACGTAAGCCTGCCACCACTGTCAAATCTTGCCATTTCATCTCATCTTGTACATAGAACCCAAGTTGGCTTTGTTCGATGTCTTCGTCTTGACGATAAGCCTCTAAAGGCAACGTATCGGCATTAATTTGCGAAAAATCTGGGTTAGACAAATCAAGGTTTGGCGTACCATTTGCGCCAGGATCATAATAAGTGGCGATACTGTCTGTCTCTTGATACTCAACGCCAAACAGTAGGTTATGTGAAGTATTAGCAGTATCGAATTTATAGGCCAGCTGGTTGTCCGTGGTCCAGTTGCTCATGCTCTCATCGGTGGTGTAGGCCACCCGATTTAGTATCTTATCACTACCGCTTACAAACCCACTGTTGTACATATTACGCTGCTGCGCGTCGGCGTCGGTATAGCGCAGAATGTGTTTAAAGGTGAGCGTATCATTGATGTCCCAGTTTATGGTAACACTAGGCATAAATACCTCTTTGCTGAAGTGATTCCACTCATCGCCGGCATAGGCGTCACTGCCCAGTTTGCCATAGCTGGCATGGTAGACAGTGCCAACGGCAGGCAGTGGGGTGGAAGGCACCATTTCCGGATCATCTTGATAAAACAGATTGGCAAGAACAGACACATCTTTTGTCGGTTGCCATTCAAGCGACGGATTGATCAGGGTACGTTCTTCTTCTGTGGTTTGCATCTGCCCATCTTTTTGTCGTTTTAACGCCACCAGTCGATAATTGAGCGTATCTGAGATAGGTCCTGTCGTATCGACCGCCACTTCTTTTAGGTTTTGATTGCCGAGTCGCAGCTGCACTTTAGACGCTTGGGTGCTTTTTGGGGTTTTGGCGACTTGATTGACCATGCCACCTGGAGATGCATAGCCATAGAGTGAGGATGCGGGCCCTTTGACTACTTCTACTGCTTCTGTTGCGTAGATATCGACTTGCGGCATCAGATTCCAAGCCCCATCGTAGGGCAGTCTTAATCCATCGTAAAAATTGGAGTAAGTCTTAAAACCGCGAATATTGTATTCATCAAAGATGGACACCGTACCGCGACTCTCAGTGCTCACCCCTGGCTCATAACGTAACGCTGCATTGACACTGTCTGCTTGACGTTTTTGTAACAGCGTTTGATCGATTCTCGTATAGCTCATGGGCGCATCATTAGGATCTAATGCTGTTTTGGTGCCCGTACTACGGTAGTTGTCGGCATAGACAGTAATGGTATCCAAGGTGGTTGATGGTGTCACGGTCTCATCATTACCAACATCATTATTAACACTATTTTCGATGTTATTCGGAATCGTCTCAGCATAAGCTGCGTGGCTCAAACCCATTGCCAATCCCAGTTGCACCGCGAGTGTTAAACGTTTTTGACGAATGGATGTAGACGTTGAGATAAAACGCATCATATTTCCTTGTAAGTTATCAAATGCCGAAAGCGAAAGAAAAGAAATAATAACATTAATGATTATCATTATCATTAAAAATTTACAAACAAAGCGTTCTTAGTAAGATGTCGAGTGAAGCAGCCTCATTTTTAGCCCATCAAGATGACTATGATGCAAACATGAAAATTGAAGAAACGCCCTAATATGACGATAATTTTTGACTATAGGTAATGGTGTTTACAAGGCTTTTCTCGTATGATGCAGCCGTCTATTTGGAATCAACTTTTAGATCAACAGGCAGACAGGATTTATTACTACTATTAATAGGTCTAGGTCGTTCATTGAGCAACCAAAGATTGTTAAAGGTCATCTTTATGAGCAAACACACAAGTCAATCAACCAATACTCAACGCTATTTTACGGTATGGCGTTGGCATTTTTATGCAGGAATGTTTATAGCACCTTTCTTAATTATCCTAGCTTGCAGCGCACTTGGCATGCTGTTGATGTCTAACATTGCAGGTCGTGATGACGATCGCCTCACCATTACCACCCCAGATTCAGCGGTGACAGCACCTATTTCTACGCAAGCTAAAAACGCGTTGAACACTTTACCTAACAGCACGCTGGTGAAATATATCGCGCCTCGTGATACGGGCACCGTTGCCTTGTTTCAAGTTAAGTCAGCCAGTCATGAGAATATGGTGGCGGTGAATCCTTATACGGCTGATATCGTCAAAAGCACGCCGACGAATAGTGGTCTGTACTATACCTTTAATGATATTCATGCTGATTTACTATTGGGTAAAGTCGGTGACTATATCCAAGAAACCACTGCGTCATTAACCATCTTAATGATTCTAACGGGTTGGTATCTGTGGTGGCAAAAACGCAAATCACTCAAAGCCATGCTTATACCCAATGATGCTGTAAATAATAAGAAAAAACGCTCATTCATACGTACCATTCATGCGACATTGGGCAGTTGGATATCTGTGTTGCTACTGTTTTTCTGTATTTCAGGCATGGCGTGGGCCGGTATTTGGGGAGAGCGTATGGTACAGGCGTGGAGTCAGTTTCCTGCGGGCAAGTGGGGCGTTGCGCCAATGCCGCTTTCTATTGATCACAGTCAACATCATGTTGGTATGGATATGAATAACGCTGAAGTCACGCCGCACGTTCATGGAGCAACACCAGCCACAGCACCCACGCATGGTGATGCACTAAATACGGGTAGTACCAAAGATGTGCCTTGGGTGCTTGAATTGACACCAATACCAGCATCTGGCACTGTCGCTGGCAAGGATGGTATCGAGTCCAATATACCGATTATGATTGATACCGTAGATCGATTTGCCCGTGAGATTGGTATTGTCGGACGTTACCAATTAAATCTGCCACAGGGTAGTACGGGTGTCTGGACGATTAGCCAAGACTCAATGAGCTATGATATGAAAAATCCAATGGCTGATCGTACGGTACATATCGATCGTTATTCGGGCAATATTTTGGCAGATATCCGCTTTGATGATTATAATGCTTTTGGCAAATTTATGGCGGCAGGCATTGCTATTCATATGGGGACGCTTGGATGGTGGAGCGTATTGGTCAATGTCCTATTTTGCTTAGCGGTTATTGCTATTTGTGTGAGCGGTTACATGATGTGGTGGCAACGCCGTCCACGTCATGCCAGTGAAAAGGTTGGACTGAATCCACCAGCGCGTGGTCTCAGTTTTTCTATATGGTGGCCGTTTGCCATTCCTTTGTTAGCAGTGGCAATCATATTCCCAACCGCCATCATCGCGATTGTCGCTATCGGATTACTGGACTTTTTAGTCATTTCACGGGTTGGATTTTTACAGAAATTATTATTTTAAAATTAAATAAAATAAGAGAGCCATTCAAAAAGTCATTTTTATCTAAATAAAATCGGGGCAACTTTCTAAAAGATGCCCCGATTTTTTATTGTTCGCCATTAACTTTTTACTAAGCCAGTATTCACTCCAACATAGCAATGGCATCGGCACTGGCACGTTGCCGCTCTTCAGCATTTAACTCAATAAGTCTGCCTTCTTTCATCAATAATAATCGATCTGCATGCTCAAAATAGCCGTCATCATGACTGATGATAAACAGCGTTTTACCCAAGGCTTTGAGTTCAGGTATCAGTGTTTGATAAAACACTCGGCGAAAGGCAGGATCTTGGTCAGCCGCCCATTCATCGAGTAGCAGTATGTCTTTTTGTTCAGCCACGGCAATGAGCATGGCCAAGCGCTTGCGTTGTCCTTGTGATAGCTTGTCGGTCGATAATTGGTTGTCAGTCACGCTGACTTTATCTTGTAAATTGAGCTTGTGTAGCCATGTATTTACGAGCGCTTCATCGGGTTGCTGTCCCTCTCTACCAATCAGCTGTTTAAAAAGATGCTGATCGCTAAAAATGGCAGAAAAAAGCTGTCGATAATCAGCATTATTCTGTGAATCAACGAGCTGGCTGTCTATTTTTACAGCACCGATGCTAGGGGTAAAAATCCCTGTAATAATCTTGGCAAGCGTAGATTTGCCGCTACCATTTGCCCCGATTAAAAACACCACATCGCCACGTTTCAAGGTGAGGTTAACCGACTTTAGGATATCGCTAGCATGCTCATTTTCTTTGACCGCTAGCTCATTTGCAGTGGTATCGTTACTTGCATAACGATAGCCAATATCATTGAATGATATGGACTGCCAGTTGTTTACCACAATATCCGTCGTAAAGGTTGATTGGTACTCCGCCAATTCCAACGATTGTATTTTATCCAGCGCCACTTGTGCCGTTTGTAAGGTCGGATACGCACCAACGGCATGAAGGATGGGTGATTGCATGAATAGAATGGTTAAAGAGAAAGTGGTGGCAATACCCATCGGTATAGCAAGATAATTTGACACGGCAAACACCACACCAATGGCTGCGAACATCATAATATTCGACCAGTTTACGGCGGATAAATGATACGTATCCGATTTAATCACTCGATGTTGATAAGACTTGGCATGATTTAAGAAATCATTTTTATAGAGTTTTTCAGCGCGGTATTGATTAAGCGCCAGCTCTTTGCGACCATCTATAATGGATTGATAGTCCTCATATAAAAGATCATTAATCTCTCTGAGCTCTCTTAAATGAGTATAGACATGCTTCACTAAAATGGTGCTTATCCAAATCGTCATCGCAATCCAAAACATGACAATCAATAATAATGGCAGCGACAACCAGCCTAAATAAAGGGCGACACCAACCGATAAAATAACGCCTTGCACCAGCTCTGGCATACGCACAAAGGCGACGGTAATCGATTGAATATCTGAGGATAAGCTGGCGAGTAACCGTGCGCTACCCAAATGATCTATTTGCGGGACGTTGGTATCGATGATTTGTTTGACCAGCTTGGTTCTAAGCTCGTAGACGAACAGATGCCCCAAACGAGTCAGTGCATATTGTGATAAAAAAGTAGTGACCAATAGCAGGACAACCAAGGCTGAAAATTGACCCAAGCTCGCCCACGATAAGGTATTAAAAACAGGCTGACTGATAAAGGTGTGATTGATATAGGCAATGATGCCCACACTGACCGCCGCATTTACCAAATTAAGGAAAATAACTTTAAGAAAGGGCAGGCGATAGTGTGCCCAAATCATCTGATATAAAGAAACGGTGGCGTGAGAGGACATAATGGCTCAATAATAGAATGGTTTTTTGCGTATTTTTGATGGCATAAAAGGGAGTAGGTGGTGCCTAATCCCTTTTATCTAAGTCTTATAAACGTGGTTTAATCTGCATGTCTTAAAAGTCGAAAGTCGCTGATACTTTTAGGGCAGTAGGCTCACTGGCATTTAAGTATCCAGCACCCGCATAACCACCCACTGATTGCCAATAGTCTTCACCAGTAATATTAGTAACTACTCCTTTTAGCGTCACGTCTTGTCCAGCGAGCATGGTTTTATAGCGCGCACCTAGATCTAATGTGGTATAACCGTCAACTTTTAAGCTGTTAGCAGCATCGGCATAACGTGCGCCTGTGTGAATGATATCGCCGGTCACCGTTAATCCTTCAACTGCTGCTAAATCATATTCTAGGTTGACGTTGCTTTGTAGCGTGGGCAGTCCGATGACTCGGTTGCCGTCGAACGTCACATCGCCCGTGTTTTTTTGCTCAGCATTTAAGTAAGTAACACCAGCATTGAAGCGCATGTTTTCGCTCGGGCTACCAAATACAGTCAATTCTACCCCTTGATGGCGATTTTCTCCAGCAGCGGTAAACGTATTTGAGTCATTGACATAAGCACGTGGCTCATCGGTGCGGAATACCGCCAAACTACTGCCAATCAGACCATTGTCATACTTAACACCAACCTCAGTTTGCTCACTCACATAAGGGTCTAAATTTTGACCACCATTGGTGACAGCACCACTATTATTAGTCAGAGGTGCCCTTGCGCCTGGCGCTAGGCTTTCGATATAGTTACCATAAACAGACCAGTCCATGCTTGGTTGATAGACAATTCCAACACTTGGTGTCCACTCGCTTTTATCGTAATCAGCCGTTTTAGCCTGAGTGTTAGGATCATAGCTGGTGGTTTTTAAATTCTGATGACGCACGCCTAAAGTGGTTTTTAGTTTGTCATCGAACAATGATATGGTATCGGCTAGCGCAAAGCTTTGGAATTGCTTCTCGTTGGTTAGTTTTGGATCGTCTAAGTTACCACCGAAGATTGCTGTGCTTGTAAAAGGTACCTTAGCGTAGTCAATAGGGCGATATAAATTGGTCGCGGGTTGATTACCAAAATCATAGGCGAAGGCCCCTTTTTCTTCTTGGTCATAGAGATCCGCTGCTAGTACCCAATTATGAGCCACCTCACCTGTTTGCCATTTACCACGCAGACCGAGCTCAGCACTTTGTACCAAATCTTTTCTAGAATTATCAAAGCGATAAAACGTACCTGCACCATCAACATTGTTGACGGTTAGATTGGCCAGTGAGTTTTCTTCCTCACCACTTCGCACACCGTAAGCACCATAAGCGGTAATATTATCAGTAAAATCATATTCTCCTCGAATCGTACCAAAGACATCTTCTTCATCTGAATACGTCCAAGGCTGCGCCCAATTCTTTGAGCCGTCTGGTGCTTTTGGTACTCTAGAAACACCAGCAAGTGTGACACTAGGGCGGGTCTCTTTGAGTTTGTTGTCTTGCCAGCCCAAATCAGCTGATAGTCGATACTGATCGCCTCTATAATCTAATCCTAACGCTGCCAGACCGAGTGTTGAAGATTCATCATCAATCGCGCTGTCGCCATCTTGATAAGCGGCATTAAAGCGAACGCCAAACGCATCATCAGTACCAAAGCGATCACTGACGTCTACGGCAACTTTGCCTTGATCGCCCTGACCATAACCGAGTGTCACCTTACGTAGCGGGTCATTGCCAGCTCGTTTGGGCAGCAGGTTAATCGTACCACCGGCATTACCACCACTAGGTGCTGCGCCATTGAGCATGGCGGATGCCCCGCGCTGAACCTCAACACGCTCGAACAATTCCGTTGCGATATACTGCCTTGGCAATATGCCGTATAGACCGTTATACATGGTGTCATCAGAGGTTGTGACAAAGCCGCGCATAAAGTACGCTTCTTGAAAGTTGCCAAAGCCTCTAGCGACACGAACAGTCGGGTCTTTTTTGAGCAGGTCGCCCACACTCTGGGCTTGTTGATTGCTGATATACTCATTGGTATATGAGGTAGTGGAGAACGGCGTGTCCATGATGTCTTGATTGCCCAAGATTCCGACACGGCTTCCTGTCGCTACTTGACCACCTTCATAGGCATCTGGCAACCCATCGGCTGATGCATCAGCACTACTGGTCACGATAATCTCATCGAGTACCACGCTTGGGGTATCGGATTGAGCGTCAGCACTTAAATCTGTTTGTGCCCACGCGGCTTGGCTTGCACCCAGTAGTATTACCGATGTAGACAGACAAGATGAGCACAGTGATTTTAATGACAAGGGATGGCGAGACATATTCAATAGAGTAGGGCGAAATAAAGCAGAGTATAAACGAGACAGTTGCATGAATATTTCCAGCACATAGATTAAATGCTTATTATAATGATAATCATTTTCATTACAATATATTACTGGATTAAATCTCAATATATTTTTATCGTATTAAGTGTACGTTTTCGTTAGGAAAAAAAGTAAGTCGTCTAAAGTTGATTAATTACACTATGTTGATTAGTCGCGCTACACCAGCAGCAACGATTGTTATTAGCTCAATTTAGCAGTCAGCATAAGCGGTCGGTATGTGGCTAAATACCTATTATTTACTAAATGCTTACTATTTATTAAATGTCTGCTGTTTACAGAGATATGCCACTTATAAAAAACATAATGATTATTGAGCTCGCCAGTAGACTTTAATAACCATATCCTGACGTGATAACCCAAGATTTGCCTTTAGTTGCTGTCGCAATGATTTGATATCTGCTGCTTCCAGCGCGCCCCATACTTTGTCAATTTTGACAGGCAGTCGCGCAAATTGTGTATTTAATAATGCCATTATTTGTTCAGTAACATCAGTCGTTGGGGTATTCATCAGATGGCACACATTATCTTGCAAAAAATGCGCCTCATGGCGTAGTTGATTACTGAGCGTTAGGGTGTGTAGATAACGGATATCGTCTGGATCATTAGTGATGGCAATGACGAGGGGCGGCAATGGATTCTGCCAGTTTTCCAATAGATTGGCCACCGTAGGCAAGGAGGTTTCATCACAGATGAGTAAACACTGACCAGTGCTGAGATGTTCTATTTTCTCTGGATATTCACGTACTGTTTTGATTTGACTGCCACAGTTAAGTGCGCGCGCCCAACTGCCTCCTGCCGTATCGCCATGAATATAAACGTCTATCCACGCTTGGACAGACGAGCTGCTCGAATCTCGCCATGCTTTTCGCAAGGTATAGTAGCGCTGCAAAGGTTTGTCGCTATCTTTGGGCTGGTGTTTTGTAGCAGATAGAACGTTCGCATCCAGCTCAAACAAATACGCGTAGCCCGGATGAGAGAGTGGCGTACTATCGGGTGCGGTTACCAGCAGTCGATACATATTGGGGCTGGCATAATAGCCATTAATGACCGTAAAACGCTGTTCTTGAAGCTTGATCGTGCGCTTGCCAAGCTTATTGGCAGATGTTTGCAATAGCGTTATATATTGCTCTTGTAGCGTCATAGAGTCACTAATAGGAACTGTAAAATCGATAAAATATTGACGGCTGAGCTTGCTGCTGTTTGTTAAGGTATCGTTGTCATGATGGGCGGTTGTGACATCCATTAGTATCCCATCAGTATACAGCTCTGCTATCGAGGCGATCTCGTGCTCACTCACTGCCGTGGTAGTAAAGGCATTGATAAACATCGCGAGTTCATCTTGATGTTCTTCATTGACATGACTCATAAATTGGGCTTTGTCAGCCATGTCGAGCGGCGTTTTATCGAAATCGTACTGAGTAAGTGGTTGAGCCATAAAATGTCATCCAAGCCAAAATTCAAATAATTATCCAGAAAAATTTTTATTAATAAATGATGGGCTGCTGATTAAGGGCAAGATGGAAATGTAATAAGCATAAAACATGCAAATGTTAATGATTATTAATATCACTTATATTTTTATTACGATAATATACCATACGTTAATTTATTTACAATCATCAAAGGACTGGTATTATCGAGTGACTAATATTTTTCTTGTAATAATTGGCAGTGGTGACTCTTAAACTGTGTATAAACGTTATCGCCCAACCTATTTTTGTAAGGTTTAATAGCTTACAAAAATGGGTTGGGCGATCTAAAGTCGAATAGTAGAGTGTTAAGGAGCAGGCTGAATGTCTATTTTAAATTCCCATGAGGTCGCAGTCGTCGCTGAGTTATCAGGGTAATTGATTTTATCCAAACGCACGCGGGCATAGCTATTGCCTTCAGCAGATCTAATGAGCGCACCTTGAGCACTGTCAACCGCTTTGGCATTTAGTTGATGGGTCATGCCATTGTAGGTATACCAGCCAAAGTCTAGGTTCGGGAAATTACCCGTATAAGCAGGATTGAGATCCGAGCCTTTACTATCAATGACCCAGCTTCTGGCACTCATCGGTTTATCGTACACAGCGGTGTTGGTAAGGTCGGTTAAAGTAGCCGCACTACCATCGGTTATAAACTTGCTGACAATGGGCTCACCTTTATCATCATAATACCCTATTGGTGTTTTTGATAAGAAGCCACCAACTTTGCCTTTATTAGTACCAATAGCAGAATCGCCACCATTTAAAATGACGCTATTACGCTTAAAGCCAATCTGCCAAGAGCTGTTTTTATCGGCGCTACTTTGTCCTGTGGTTAAATCAAAATAGACCCAGTTATCATTGTTTGAGGCATCGATGGTTTTCGTCTGCACCTTGTTCGGTAGCGCAGTATCAATCCAGCGCAGAGTAGGGTAGCCGGAGGTTCCAGCATTATTATAGTAGTTGGTAATCTGCATGGCATAAATAGGCTGCTGGACGCTGCTGTCTGTCATGGCACTGCTATTATCTGTGGTGACAAGATAGACACGATTGTTCGGGTAGAGCTGATGGTTGTCTTTTAAATTGTATTCAAACCAAGGCTGTGCATCAAAAATACCGCCACTACGGTCTTCATTGTAGTGCATGGTAATATCACGACTGGTATCAGGATCTTGAGTTGCATTGCTATAACGGCTCAGATCTGACCAATCGATTAAACCAAAAACGCCGCCCAAACCCGCGCCAGAATCACCGCTATTTGACCAAAGCTTGACCGAACGCGCTTGGTTATCAAACTTGATATCCCACTTATCCTCAGCACACGAGCTTTCAGCTTTGGCATCAAAGTCATAACAGGTTGCAGTATCAGGCGCTAGATTGGTGACTTGCCAAGTAGCCGTTTCGCTAAAGCTGGCACTGCTAACAGGCGGGGTAGTGCCGCCATTATCGCCATTTCCGGTATTGCCACTACTCGAGCCATCACTGCCGCCTCCGCAACCGGTCATGCTGAGTGCTAAAATGCTGCTACTGAAAAATAATGCCAATTTGGTCGGCTTGGTGTTAATTGCTGGGAGAATGGGGGTCATATCAGCTTCCTTGATGGTTGTGGTTTCAGATAGAAGGTACAAAATAAGGGTGAAAATAGCGGTACAAATACATTTGCTTTAGAATGATTGTGAATCAAAGGCTTACCAATGGTAACTGGCGCCAAGTAACCACTCGCGATTATCAATGGGACGGTAGTCACTGGTATCGGTGATATCACGCTGCACATCAAAGATATTATTAATCGCTGCATACAAGCTCAAGTTTGCAGTTGCGTCATAATTGAGCTTGCTATCGAGCGTCCACCAAGACGGTGAATACGCTTGCTCGCTGGTACTAATTAGCTGTTTGGATTCATAATTGAGGCGCGGGATCAGCTGTAATTTGTCATTAATTCGATAATCTAGTGCCAGCATCGCTTTGTGATTGGGTTTATAGGTCAGCTCAGTATCCGTCACATTGTTATGCGTTTTGAGGTAGGCATAGCTGGCTTGTAGTTTGGCGCGCTCGTCCACTTGCCAGTCAATAGCAATATCGCCGCCATAGGTTTTGGCACTATCGACGTTCATATATTTATAAATGGCGATGTTACCGTCGAAGGTAGCGTTGTCTTCATCGGTTTGGATCAGGTCATCTATCTCGTTATAAAAACCATTAACCGTCAAATTCATGGTGTCGCTCAGTTGACCTTGATAGCCGATCTGGTAACTGGTTGAAGTTTCAGGCTGCAAGTCGGGATTGCCCATGACTTTATAACCCAAATTGCTATGGTCAAAGACGTAGTAGCGTTCTTTTAGATTGGGCACGCGATAACCACCGCCAATACTGCTACGAAAGACATGGTCGCGCCCGCTGGCATCCAAATGGTTGTATTTGAGTGATACTTTTGGCGCCGTATGACCACCAAAGTCTTCATCGTTTTGATAGCGAATACCGCTCAACACTTCCCAGTTATCGCCAATCAGCCAATCATCTTGTAGATATAGCTCACCGACATCACGGCTGACGTCATCGCTGATAAGCTCGCTGGTTTGATTTTTCGTTTGGTTTAACTTGTCTTGCTGAACCTGACCGCCGACTTGGATAAGATGAAGGTGCTTATCGGATAGCAATAGCTCAGGTAGATCGATCTGGGCTTGTGCCAACGTCGTACTGATGTCTGTATCACGGGCACTAGTGATGGCTTGCTGTGTTTTAGTATTGGATTCGCTTTGATATTCCTCATGCAGCGCTTGAGCGGACAATCGATAAGTCCTGCTTCGATCATCGACATGCGGCGCGATATCAGCGCGTGCACCGATACTAAAGCGCTGCTTAGTGATGTGCTCATCTCTTTGCTGTGCCAAATAGCGCGGCGCGACATAATAATTAAAGCGACTAATATCGTCTTCTTTATAGTGGCTGGCTTCTAGCCAATATTGGGAATTTTTGACCAGTCGGCTATCGTTATTACTATTGTTGTCGTCCGATATACCTTTACCGTCAGGGCGGTAGCTGAGGCGGGCACTGACTTGTGATTGCTCGCTGGCATCTTTTAATCTGGGCCATGCTTCATGATCTAAGCTTAAGCCATCATTGTCCAAATACGACCCTGATAGTCGCGCGTGAAAGCGCTGGTTTTTATCCAAAGCCCCTTCCACGCTGGCTTCTACATAGCGCTTATTGGCATCTAGCTTTTTACCAGATGGATTTTGCTGCCCATTGCTGGCAATCTCGGTGGTGATATGTCCTGTCGCCGCGCCAATAGGTTTGGTGATGATATTAATGACGCCGCCCATCGCCGCGCTACCAAACTGCGCTGACGCCGCTCCTTGCACCACCTCTATCTGTTCGATATCCATATTCATATATTGATTCAAGTTTACTGTCGAGCCAGTGCTTGCCGTAATCGGTAAACCGTCAATCAATACCAATACTTGATCACCGGTAAAGCCTTGCATGCTGACTTCGTAACCTGTCTTGCCATGGACTTCACGTAAGTAGACATTGGGTAACAAGGCTAGCGCTTCTTTCAAGGTATGAGCATGGTTGTCATCGAGCTGCTGGCGACTGAGTACTTGCAGGGCAACTGGCGCATCACTTAAAGCGCGCTCAGAGCGAGTCGCCGTTACCACGATAGGGTCTAAACGTGTGCTCGGCATGGCTGCATCGTTAGGCATATCACCATTAGTCTCTGCGAAAATTGGCGCTGCTTGGACTGAAACTGACGTGAATGCAAACAATGCTAATGCCACACTTATGGCTAATGGGCTACGACGCAGCAGTGAGGGATGGGTGTTTAGTCCCGTATGAGTCAACGATAAATCAAACGCTAAAATTGACATAAATAAAACAGCCATCGTAAAAAGAGAAAGTAAGAAAGTCGCGCTGCTTAAAGACCTTTTACTACAAAAAGAGCGATCTAAAGCGACCTTTTCATAGTATTAATTATTAAAGGTTTGGTTACTTGATTCACTAGATTAAGTAACAAAGCCCAGACATAGTATTTCAAACGATAATAATTATCAAGATGTAAATGATAATTATTATTATTTACAAAGTGAAAAAATGTTGCCATAATGATTTCGTCCGAAGCCTAAAGACAGAATTATAAATGATGAATTATAAATGATGAATTATAAATGATGAATTATAAATGATGAAATAGAAGCGATAATTGCCAAAAGTCTGCTTGATAAATACACCCTTGCTGCATCATTGCAAGCCCTGTAGTACAGCAGGCATCGTTTTTATCAAATATCAATCATAGTCATCGTCTCTGCTATTTTCTAAAGATATTCATATTTCAATACTACATAGCCAAGATCATTGGCTTTTTTACTGCTATTCATTTTATGGAGACCATCATGAGTCAACCGTTATCGTTAACCAAAAAAAATACTGAGCTGTGGCAACAGTACCAAGCATTAAAAGCAAAAACGCCGATGTTATTTCCCACAGAAGGAGCGGCTGCGCTAGGCATCAGCGAGTTTGAACTGATGTTAGCCTCCCCTTATAGCCAGTATATGGGTGATCAGTGCAAAGCTGTATTAAAGCAATTTGAGAACTTTGGTGAAATGGAAAGCATTGTCAGAAACGAGCTGGCCGTGCATGAAAAAACAGCGCCGTATCATAATCTTAAGCTTGGCGAAAAGATGGGATTGGCACTCAATGTGGGTGGTCTAGATTTGCGATTCTTTATGTGGCAATGGCAGCATATGCTGGCGGTAACGGATACCAGCCGCGCTGATAAGCCCTCTTATAGTATTCAGTTCTATAACGCGCAAGGCGGTGCGATTGATAAAGTCTATCTACGAGAGTTAAGTGATGAGAATATTGCGCGCTGGCAAGCGATGATTCAGAAGCAGCAGCAAACGGTGAATAATGAGACGCTGACGTTAGAGGCACAAGAGCCACTGAATGACTGGCGTTACAAGGCATTAAGTGAAGAGGAGCGCGCGCAGCTACAGCAAGGCTGGCAGGCGATGACAGATGTGCATCAGTTTCATTCATTACTAAAAAATCTCGATATTGATCGTGCTAGTAGCTACCGTCAAGCACCAGAGCAGATGACGCAGCAGCTTGATATTAGCGCGGTCGAAGCGGTTTTCGAGCAAGCGCGTGATGCCAAATGCCCGATTATGATATTTGTCGGTAACAGTGGTCTGGTGCAGATTCAGACTGGCACCGTGCAGACGCTCAAACGCATGGGTGATTGGTTTAATATTTTAGATAAAGACCATAATGACTTTACGCTGCATTTAAAAGACAAAGCATTGGCGCAACTGTGGAGCGTTAAGCGCCCAACCAAAGACGGCATCGTGACTTGTATCGAAGGTTTTGATGATCATGGTGTCAGTATCTTTAGTGTGTTCGGTCAGCGAATTGAAGGCACGCCTGAGCTTGAAGCATGGCAGCAAATTGTCTCGGCGGTCATCGAAGCGCATTCGTATGCAGAAGCCTTAGCACCAGTGGTTATGGCTGAAGAAGAGAGCGTGTAAACCCGTCATAAAAAATCAGCAAATTTTGCGATATTGACACTCACATAACGGATAAGTCATAGCTGTTGTGTGAGTTATTTGGGATGCTTAATACACGTTAATGGTTCTGTTAATAGTGTCATTTTTTACGTTAGCAAATTAGGAATGCTTATGTCTTCTGCATTATCAAAAACAGTAATAACTCACTCAGTGATAAATAAAAAATTGATGAGTCGGGCTATCAGCACTGCTGCCATTATTGGCGCATTTGCCGTGCCCTCACTTTCTGCCCAAGCTTATGAGCGTATTGTCGCGATGAGCCCCGATGTTGCAGACGTCGTGGTGGCACTAGGAGCGACCAATAAGTTGGTTGGTAAAGATGCGACCAATCATAATCCAGCGTTAAAGAGCGTGCCAGCCGTGGGTATGCATCGTAATATCACTGCAGAGTCAGTGTTGGCGGTCAAGCCAGATTTGGTGCTCGGTAGTTATATGGTGCAGCCTGCGAGTATTTATCAGCGCTTAAACGGCTTAAAAGTTAAAGCCGTCAATGTCGCGCCTAAAGAAGAGGTAAGCACCTTTGCCAATAGTATTAAATCTATCGGCAGTTATGTGGATAAAAAAGCTGAAGGATCGCAGCTTGCGAAGCGTTGGAATACAGGGATGAGTCCAATGGCAAAGACAGGTAAGCGTTATTTATTAAGTTACGATGGTCGTATCGTTGCAGGTAAGGGCACGGTAGGCGATGAGCTGATTCGCCGTGCTGGTGGAATAAATGCGGCAAACGTATCGGGGCTAAAACCTATGTCCCGTGAAGGCTGGCTGGCCGCCAAGCCCGATGTGATTATTATTGCTGATCATAATCAGGCAGTGGTTGGCGGGGTCAATAAATTTAGCAAACGTCCAGAGATTGCAGCAAGTGCCGCAGGTAAAAAGGGCGGCGTCCATTTTTGGCCAGCCGATGACTTTCTGCGTTACGGCTTGCATTCGCCTGACGTCTTAAAAAAGCTGAACGCTGTAGTAAAATAGCCTAAGCAAATATATCTTATCTCATATTCAACAAAATGACATCTCACATGGCAAATACGATTTCTGCTTCTATCTCTACACAAACTGGAAAACATAGACCTAGCATCTACTATATTGCTGCTGCTGTCACATCTGTATTGCTAATTTGGTTGGCGCTTGGTATTGGCTTTGGCGAATGGTCAAGCCCTAGCCATCTTGACGATACTATTTGGCAGCTGCGTTATCCGCGTGTGGTGACGGCTTTACTGGTTGGTATGGCGTTGTCAGTTAGTGGTGCAGCATTACAGGCTTTATTTGAAAATCCTTTAGCGGATCCAAGTTTAATCGGTACATCAGGTGGCGCAGCGCTTGGTGTTGTTTTGGTTCTGGCATTGGGGTTTGGGGGTATTGGGATACCGCTTGCGGCGTTTACCGGAAGCGTATTGGTGTGCTTGTTTATTCTCGCTTGTCATCGGTTTTTGGGCGGTGGGCAGATGGGCTTGCTGATATTGGGATTTGTCATCAGTGCTTTTTGTTCTGCAGTGGTCAGCCTGATTTTATTCATGTCTGATGACATGGTGCTGCGCTCCGCGACCAATTGGCTGTCAGGCAGTATGGCGGAAGCGGGCTTTGTACCGCTGCGTTATTCGATTGTCTCTATGTTATTGGGGTTGGCAATTTTATTACCATTAGGTCGCCAGTTGGATGGGTTGATGCTTGGTGAAGCCGCCGCTAAGTCCTTGGGTATCAAGGTGGGTGTGGTTCGTTGTTTGGTCGTGATTGCCTCGGCATTATTGACAGGGGCAGCGGTGTCTTTAGCAGGCGTCATTGGTTTTATTGGCATGATGGTGCCAAACCTGCTGGCTATTTTGTTTGGTGGTGGACGTATGCGTCTCATGATTTGGTCTGGCTGGCTTGGGGCGATATTATTACTCGTCATTGATGGCGCGGCGCGGCATGTTGCTTATCCAGTGGATGTGCCCGTTGGCATCGTTTTAGCGTTGCTTGGCGGTCCATTCTTTATTTGGCTGTTTGTGCGTAGTAGCCGCCGTTAATCGAAGAGGGTATTTATGTTCCATTCATTTTTTACGGCTACATCAAAGACATCATTAGCGAGTCGAGACAGTTGTATAAATAGTAGTGATATCAAGAGTAGTGATGAAGGCGAGTTGCTGTCGATGCAAGATATTCATATCTCGCATGGCCATAAAATATTGTTAAAGATAGACAAACTAACCGTGCCAAGCCAAAAGCTGGTCGCCTTTATCGGACCAAATGGCGCAGGTAAAAGTACGTTGCTACATACGGTTTTGGGTCAACACACAGGAACCGCGCTTAAAACGGATGGTCACATTATGATTTACGGTCAGCCGATCAACGAGGTCATGAATGATGGCCATATTGCTTGGGTTGGACAACATGAGCGTTTTGAGCTGCCGTTAACGGTACTGGATTATGCGCTGTTAGGAGTCTCGCCAAATCTTGCATGGTATCAGCGCCCAAATAGCCATCATGTTGAGCGCGCGCAACGTTTACTACAAGACTTTGAGTTATCAAGTTTGGTCAGTGCCCGCGTGCAAACCTTATCAGGCGGTGAAAAGCAGCGCTTGGCTATCGTAAGGGCGCTAATGCAAGACACTAAAATCATGATGTTTGATGAGCCGACCAATCATCTTGATATTCGCCATCAGCGTTTTTTACTTCATTATTTGCATAATTTGGTGCGACAGCAACGCAAAAGTATCTTGGTTGTGTTACATGATTTGACCCATGCGCATCGCTATACTGATGAAGTGGTGCTATTAAGCGGTGGACAAGTTGTTGCACAAGGAACGCCTAGTGAAGTGATGACACGCTCGCAATTAAGCGATGTTTATGATATTGATATTAAGGTGCATCAAACTGAAGATGGTTTGGTGTTTGTATGATTCTGAGCACTTGAGTTATTATTTTGACTTTACGATAGGCATTTGATGATCAACTTGGCTTTTTAATCTGTATCTATCGCACTGATTTATTCGGCAGTAAAAAACCCTTCATGCTATATAAATAATAACATGAAGGGTTTTTTTACATCTTAACTATTGTAGAGAAGCAAATGCTCTTAATATAACCATGCAAAATATAACCATACTAACAGGATGATTTTCAGTTAATAAATGATTTTAAACCTAAAAAATTTTGCAGTAAACTCGCATAACGATTGGATTTAGTAGAAACTGTAAAGTACTAGGTATTTGTTCTGAACGGGAGAAACTCATTGCGCGCTATTCCTTATAAACTGATTGTTAGCGCACTACTGCTCATCATTGTTGCGGGCTTTTTTGCCTTTCGCTGGTGGCAAGGACCACTATTACCAAGCTATAGAATATCTTCGATGCCTTTGGTGCAGACGGTCGTAGCGACTGGACGGGTCGTTGCCGTATCAAATACTGACATTGGTAGCGAGATATCAGGTGTCGTATTAGAGCGACGGGTAGCAGAAGGCGAACAAGTCGCTGCAGGAGATTTATTGTTGGTACTAAGCTCCGATGACGTTGCAGCCCAAGTGCGGCAAGCAGAAGCCGAGTTGGCGGAATTGATTAGTAGCACTCGTCCACAAGCAGTGGTGGACTTGACCAATGCCGAAGTAGCGTTGGCGCAAGCTGACCGTAATGTCGAGCGTAGGCGCGAATTGGCTGCTATTTCGGCCATCTCTGATGAGGAAATGGAGCAGGCGATTCAAGCCCAAGCCCAAGCACGCAATAACCTTGAAAATGCACGACTGAGAGCGAATGCACTCTCCTCTGGTGGTGTTGAAGAAGATTTATTAAGTGCTCGTATTGCAGCATTGCAGGCTCAGCTCAATAAAGCGCAAGTACGTAGCAAAGTATCAGGCACTATTCTGACCCGAAATGTAGAAGTAGGCGATTTGGTGCAGCCCGGTCAGAGCTTATTTACTATTGCCCTCGATGGTAAGACTGAAATAAGAGTACCGCTTGATGAACGTAATTTATCTCGGTTGGCTTTGCAGCAATCGGCTGTCGCTATTGCCGATGCCTATCCGGATAAACCGTTCCCCGTACGTATTAGTTTCATTGCACCAAGTATAGATCCGCAACGCGGTACGGTAGAAGTGCGATTGGCCGTTGATCCTGTACCTGAGTTCTTGCGCCAAGACATGACAGTATCTGTAAATATCGAAACGGATCAACGCGCAAAAGCCTTAGTCATTCCGAATGATGCACTAGCCAATGTTAAAGAAGACAGCGCCGAAGTATTATTATTGCGTGATGGTAAAACACAACGTCGAGTAGTAAAATTAGGGTTACGCGGTCTATCAGCATCAGAGGTGCTCTCAGGACTGAGCGCAGGTGATGAGATATTGATTGATGCGACAGTCTCACTGGCTGATGGAAAAAGAGTGAGAACCGCGCTTCAAGCAGCACCTTTTGCCGCTCCTGATGCTGACAAGATAACGACGGTAAGTGATAAGAGCCAAGCAGCGGAGACAGTCAATTGACGGCTTTTTTCGGTAGACTATGGATTGATGCCACTATTGCCATCAGTTTTTTACGCGAGGGACGCATACAGTCGTTGATGATTACTCTGGGAGTAGCGATAGGTGTTGCCGTTATTATATTTATCACCGCACTCATCCAAGGATTACAGACCAACCTTATTGACAGCACCCTTGGCAGTCAGGCACATATTCGCTTAGTAGCGCCAGATGAAGTCAACCTAATAGCGCCGTATGCTGATGATACGCTGCAACTGATACAAGAAGACAAGCGTCCACAGCGGCTACGTTCTATTAATAATTGGCAGCAAATCACTGACACGCTAGATCAACTGCCCTTATTGACTGCTGTATCGCCAAACGTGTCTGGTCCAGGGTTCGTCCAGCGTGGTGAGGCACTAGAGTCGGTAATACTAGTAGGTACTGACTTGGCGCGCTATCAGAACATTATTCCACTTGATGAATACTTAATCAGTGGTGAGCTGCGAGTGGGCGCAGATAATGTATTGATTGGTAGTGAACTGGCTAAAGATTTGGGTGTAGAGGTCGGCAGCAAATTACGTTTGGATACGGGTCAAGACAGCAATAGCAGCAATAATAATTTGAGTAACAACCTTGGTAGCAACCTTAGTAACAACAGCGCTGTAGTCAATATCGCTGGTATATTTGAGCTCGGCGTACGAGAGCTTGATGCGCGCTACGTCTATCTAGACCTAAAACAAGCGCAGTCCTTACTTGGCTTGCCGGGCGGTATCACAGTCATTGATTTGACGGTTGAAGATATCTTTGAGGCGGAGGAAATCGCTGCACAAGTGGGTCGTTTGACCTCATTGCAAGCAGAAAGCTGGATTGAAACCAACGCCCAACTGTTGAGTGGTCTCACCGCTCAAAGTTTATCTAGCAATATGATTGTCGTTTTTGTGGCGATCTCAGTAGCTTTTGGCATTGCCAGTGTGCTGTCGGTCAGTGTGGTTCAGCGTACGCGCGAGATTGGTATCTTACGAGCCATGGGTGCAACTCGTCAGCAGATTTTACGCATATTCTTAATTCAAGGGGCTATATTTGGCTTGTTAGGCTCCATTGTTGGTAGTGGTGTCAGTTATATATTGGTTTGGTCTTTTAATACTTTTGGGCCCGACATATTTACAATTCCCATATCGATAAACCTGATCTTAGTGACTATGTCGTTAGCCACGCTAACTGGTGTTATAGCAGCCGCTATTCCAGCGCGGCGCGCAGCAGCACTTGATCCAGTGGTGGCTATTCGTTATGTCTAATCATGATTCTAGCGACACTTTTAATAATGAATTTAACAGTGACTTTAAAGATGTTTCTGCCAATCCTTTTAATAAGACGTCAACTCTTATGTCCAGTCAATCTCACGAAGTTCTGCGTTTAGAGGCACTAAAAAAGTCTTATAACATCGGTCAACCTAATGAGATTGAGGTGCTGCACGGTATTGACTTAACTATCAGCAATAACGACTTTGCCGCCCTGATTGGTCCTTCTGGTTCAGGTAAAAGCACTTTGCTAAATGTACTAGGGTTACTAGATCAGCCAACCAGCGGTGAGCTATATCTATTGGGTCAAGCAACCAGCGCTATGAATGATGCTGGTCGCACCGCTTTGCGTGGCAGTAGTATTGGCTTTGTCTTCCAATTTCATCATCTGATTCAAGCGTTTAGCGCATTAGACAATATCTTAATGCCGCTGACATTGACAAGGGGTCGTCCAAATAAGCGTGCTATCCAAAAAGCGCGAGAGCTACTGGCAGCGGTTGGGTTAGAGCGCTTTTCTGACAGCAAACCTAACGAGCTATCAGGTGGTCAGCAACAGCGTGTTGCCATTGCACGCGCCTTGATAACCGAACCGGCATTGCTATTGGCTGATGAACCTACAGGTAATCTGGATACCGTGACGGCTGGAGAAGTGTTTGAGCTGTTCCGCAAAGTCAATCAGGAACGTGATTGCGCGGTATTGTTGGTTACCCATGATCCACGCTTGTCAGCATCTTGTGATCGAACGATTAATTTGGTTGATGGTCGTATTGATAGTGATACGTTGAATAATTGAAAAATATCGTAGTGATAATAAAAGTCATATTGGCGGATTACTTATCTGCTTAACAAAGATTCCTATAAATATCGCCGTCAATACTGATATCAATAAAGGTAGCGGCTTCGATTGTATGAAATCTCATAGAAAACACCCAATAATAAAAAACCCTTTTTTATAAAAAATTAAGGTAAAAGCTAAATATATCTATATTTCTAGGTCAATGTATCCGTGTCATCACCTTTAGAGCCATGCTCATTCAAAATGATTTTGTTATCTATTGTTAAATACCAGTAGATGCTATGTATAATGCAGCACTAGCATAGCTTTCACTCAGTATGGCTTTCACTCATATGCCTTTAATAAGAAGATTACATTATGTCAAACAAGCGTCCTTTATATATTCCCGTTGCAGGCCCCGCTCTTTTAGAGACTCCTTTACTAAATAAAGGCAGTGCTTTTTCATCAGAAGAGCGTGATAGCTTTAATTTAACTGGGCTATTACCTCATAACATTGAGACAATTGAAGAGCAATCACTACGCGCTTATCATCAACTACGCTCATTCACTAATGATATGGATAAGCATATTTACTTGCGTAACATCCAAGATACCAATGAAACCTTATTTCACCATCTAATTGAGCAGCACATTGAGGAAGTCATGCCGCTCATTTATACCCCAACCGTGGGTCAAGCATGTGAAAAATTCTCGCAGATTTATCGCCGTAAACGGGGTTTGTTTATCTCATATCCTGAGCGTCATAAAATTGATGATATGTTGCAAAATGCCACCAAACAAAACGTCAAAGTGATCGTTGTCACTGACGGCGAACGTATATTGGGTCTAGGGGATCAAGGCATTGGTGGTATGGGTATTCCCATTGGTAAATTGGCTTTGTATACCGCTTGCGGCGGCATTAGCCCTGCTTATTGCTTACCAATTTTGTTGGATGTTGGTACCAATAATCAACAGCTACTTGACGATCCTATGTACATGGGCTGGAGAAACCCACGCATTTCTGGTGATGAGTATAATGAGTTTGTCGACTTGTTTATTCAAGCCGTTAAACGTCGTTGGCCAGAGGCATTATTACAATTTGAAGATTTTGCCCAAGAGAATGCGACACCATTATTGAATAAATATCGTGACCAATTATGCTGCTTCAATGATGACATTCAGGGTACTGCTGCTGTTTCAGTCGGTACCTTGATTGCAGCGTGCTTAAATAAAGGTCAGAAGCTTAGCCAACAAAAAATCGCATTTTTAGGCGCAGGGTCTGCTGGTTGCGGTATTGCTGAACATATCATTCGCCAAATGCAGCGTGAAGGGTTAACGGAGGAGCAGGCTCGCAGCCAAGTATTTATGGTTGACCGCTATGGCCTGCTTACTGATAACATGACGGAGCTACAAAAATTCCAAGAACCGTTAGTACAAAAAGAATCCGCTATTGAAAGCTGGGATAAAAGTAAAAAGCTCGGTTTAGCGCAAGTGGTTAAACAAGCAAAAATAACCGTATTATTTGGCGTCAGTGGGCAAAAAGGTCTGTTTACCCAAGAGGTGATCGAATCCTTGTGTGTTAATACTGAGCATCCTATTGTATTACCACTTTCAAACCCAACGTCTCGTGTTGAAGCAACACCGCAAGAAGTGACTAATTGGAGCAAGGGTAAGGCAATTGTTGCAACAGGTAGCCCTTTTCCTCATACCACTTTTGACGGTCAGTCTTTCGAGGTTTCTCAGTGTAATAACAGCTATATTTTTCCCGGGATTGGTCTGGGTGTTTTAGCAGCACGGGCGACGGGTATCAGCGATAATATGCTCATGGCGGCAAGCCAAGCCCTTGCAGATATATCAATGGAATACGAAAAAGCACCTGGTGCCATCCTACCACCTATTAAGGTGATCAGAGAGATCAGTGAAAAAATAGCGTATGCAGTGGCATTGCAAGCGGCTCAAGATAAGCTAGCACTACCTATCACAGCGGAGAATTTACAACGTCGATTAAAAGCGAATTTTTGGTTACCTGAATATCGTAATTATCGCCGTACTTCTTTCTAATGTTAGAAATTAGATATAACAAATTCTAATATTAGGCACATTATCTAAGTAAAAAACTAAATGAAAAAAGGTTGCTAACGCTATATTACATATAGTATTGGCAACCTTTTTTACTGCTATCCAATCCATTAGTTTACCAAGTTTACTTTTACCGATTCTTCAGCACAGTTCAATGATTGTTTTCTATTAAATTCTAGACAATAAAAAACCCTTACAAGTCAATGACTGTAAGGGTTTGAATTTGGTGGGCCCAGTAGGACTTGAACCTACGACCAAAGGATTATGAGTCCTCTGCTCTAACCAACTGAGCTATGGGCCCTAACGCTAGACGGACAATGATACCTGAATTTTTTAATTTTTCAAGTAAAAGATAGGTAGTAATCAAGATATTTTTTATGATGCTCTACTTTTCTATCAAATATGACCATCAGCCAATGTCAGGCTGCGACCACCATCAACAGTAATAATCTCAGCAGTAATATAATTGGCCTGTACGAGGTACAACATATGATGGGCAATCTCGTCAGGTCGACCTATACGCTGCATAGGAATTGAGTCAATGATATCGCGCTGCTTCATCTTTTTAAATTTTCTTAACATTGGTTTCGTACTTGCAAGTGCTCAATTCTGGCTTGTCGTAATGCCGTACCAATCGCAGGGCCTGTTAGTGCTGAGTCAATATCCTGCATACTAATGGCATGAAAGCTATTCAGCGCTAGCATCATCTGACGGTGCTGTGTTGCCAGTTGCAACACGTGGCTGGTCACTAATAGCTGCGATAACTTATCAGGCTCTTTATGAGCGCCGCAAGTTTGTATGAGGTCAATTTTTTCAGCCGCGCTTAAATGGTTTATTGTGCTTAGCTTTGTGGCTTGCTGAGCGAAGCGAGTCGAAAATTGAGTGTGTGCCTTTGGTACCTTAGCGGCGTTGCCTATATCATTGATGCCTTTTATATTGGCTGCTTTATTCACGTTTTCATTTGTATGTTCTAAGGTAAATAAAAATGAATTAAGGCTACTCATTAATAGCGCCCAACGTTGTGACAAGTTCAATTTCATTTGTCCTGCGAAGTATAGCGCAGTCTGTACCGTTTCACGTATCTGAGTATTAGCCCAAGCTTGATGTAGTGGGGCAAAATATTCTGTGAGCGCACCAATCTCAAACAGTTGTTGCCAGTATACGTGCGGTGATAGCTGCATGGTTGCACGGCTAGATTCTTGCCAAATACGCTCTGCACTTAAATGCGCAAGCTCTCCAGAGTCAACCAATTGGTGCATCAACGTCAAAGTTTCATCAGCAATGACAAAACCTAGGTCATAATAACGGCTATAGAAGCGAGCGGTTCGAAGCACTCGTAGAGGGTCTTCGCTAAATGCACCTGATACATGACGCAAGGTCTTGCTTTCTATATCAGCCATGCCACCATAATAGTCAATGACGTCACCGTTGATTGGCGTATCATCAGTTAAGCTGGTGACTTCTATCGCCATGGCATTAATCGTCAAGTCTCGACGTTGTAGATCCTCTTTTAAGCTGACATCAGGACTGGCATGTACGCTAAAGCCTTTATACCCCAAGCCTTCTTTGCGTTCAGTGCGTGCCAGTGCGTATTCTTCATGGCTACTAGGATGCAAAAATACAGGGAAATCTGCACCCACTTGCTGGAACCCTGCATCAAGCATTTCTGCAACAGTTGCACCAACGACGACAAAATCTTTATCTTTAATAGGACGTGCTAACAGTTGATCGCGTACCGCGCCGCCGACAAGGTAAATTTGCATGAATTCCTCTATTTTTTATTTTTATTGAGCAAGTGATGACTGATATTGAATAAGGCTACGTTGCGTCTTAGCCAATGTATAACAAGCAAAAAAAACCAGTCAACGCTATTTAAGAGCATTGACTGGTTTTAGTATAGCAGACAGTCTCTATAAATGAATAACAGAGACCATCTCGATAATACATACTACTAGGTAGCGCAGGATATATTACTGATTTTCGCTCGCCAAATCTTGAGCTTCAGTAACGGAAAGAGCAGTCATATTGACGATACCACGTGCAGTTGCTGATGGTGTGAGAATATGTACTGGTTTGCTAGTACCTAATAAAATAGGGCCAATAGAGGCGCTACCAGTTGCTGTCTTGAGTAGGTTAAAAGCAATATTTGAGGCGTCAAGCGTTGGTAAGATGAGTAGATTTGCAGCACCTTTCAACGGACTTGATGGCATGTTGTTTAAACGAATATGTTCATTCAACGCGGCGTCACCTTGCATCTCGCCGTCGAATTCAAAGTCTACATTCATATTTGTCAGCAGTTCATAGACCTTGCGCATTTTCACAGCACTGGTGCGATTTGAAGCGCCAAAGTTAGAATGAGAAACGAGCGCGACACGCGGTGTAATGCCGAAGCGACGTAACTGATCAACTGCCAAGACAGTCATTTCAGCCAATTGTTCAGCCGTTGGATCTTCGTGGATATAAGTATCGGCGATGAAAATATTACGATCTTGCATGAGTACCGCATTCATAGCATAGAAGTCATTCACACCTTCTTTTTTGCCAATAACGCTTTGTACATATTTTAAGTGCAACTGATAATGGCTAAACGTACCACATACCATGCCATCTGCAGCGCCATTTTCGACCAATAGTGAGCCGATCAATGTGGTCTTACGACGAACATCACGACGAGCAAGTTCAATACTCACACCAAGACGTTTGTTCTTCTCGTAGTAACCCTGCCAGTAGTCTTTATAACGAGGATCGTCATCGATATTGACGATAGAGATGTTCACACCATCTTTTAGACGTAACCCTAGTTTTTCGATATTGGCTTCGATGACTGAAGGACGACCAATTAAAATAGGTTGTGCTAGCTTTTCATCAACGACCACTTGCACAGCGAGTAAGATATTATTGTCTTCACCTTCACAGTAAACGATACGTTTTGGATCGGCTTTAGCGCGAGCAAAGATTGGTTTCATCACGAATGCAGAGTTATAGACAAACTCAGACAGGCGCTGACGATAAGCTTGCATATCAGCGATAGGTAAGGTTGCAACGCCTGAGTCCATCGCTGCTTGAGCGACCGCAGACGCGATCTCGATGATTAGGTTTGGCTCTAAAGGTCCTGGAATCAGGTAATTACGACCGAAACTTTGCATTTTTTCAATGTTTCTAGCGCTGGTGGTCGGCGTTGCTTCAACGTGTGCCATCGCAGCGATAGCTCTTACACAAGCAACTTTCATCTCTTCGTTAACAGTCGTGGCACCAACATCTAATGCGCCGCGGAAGATATAAGGGAAGCATAAAGCGTTGTTTACTTGGTTTGGATAGTCTGAGCGACCCGTTGCCATGATGACATCTGGACGTACGGCGTGCGCCAATTCTGGCATGATCTCAGGCGTTGGGTTAGCAAGTGCAAAGACGATAGGGTCTTTTGCCATACGGCGAACCATATCTTCAGATAACGTGCCAGGCATCGATAGACCAAGGAACATATCGACATCATCCATCACTTCGTCGATAGTGGTCGCCGTCGTCTCACGCGCATAGCGCTGTTTGGTTTCGTCAAGATTTTCACGAATAGTCGTAATGATACCGCGTGAATCTGAAACAAAGATATTATTCTTGTTCACCCCAAGTGCGCAAATAATATCTAAACAAGAAATGGCAGCGGCACCGGCACCTGAACAGACGATTTTAATCTCTTCGATTTTTTTGCCAGTAATCAATAGCGCGTTGAGCATCGCTGCTGCAACAATGATTGACGTACCATGTTGGTCATCATGAAAGACTGGAATGTTCATGCGCTTACGTAATTCACGCTCAATTTTGAAACATTCTGGTGCTTTGATGTCTTCTAGATTGATGCCACCGAAAGTAGGCTCAAGAGAAGCAACTGCCTCGATGAATTTGTCTGGATCATTTTGTGCAATTTCAATATCAAAAACGTCGATACCTGCGAATTTTTTGAATAAAACCCCTTTACCTTCCATCACAGGCTTCGATGCCAATGGCCCGATATTACCTAGACCCAGTACCGCAGTACCGTTGGTGATAACACCAACCAAGTTGCTACGCGCAGTATATTTAGCCGCTAACGTCGGATCTCTTTGAATCTCAAGACAAGGAACTGCCACACCTGGTGAATAGGCAAGTGCTAAGTCACGTTGGTTTGCCAACTGCTTAATAGGAGTGACAGAGATTTTACCTGGACGTGGGAACTCATGATAATGTAAGGCAGCTTGTTCAAACTGTTCTTTTTCTGTACTAAGGTTATCCGTATTCAAAGTGGTATCGTCATTCATAATAATTGCCATGGTTAGAATAAATTGGAATAAAGTAAATGGAGATAAAAATAACGTTTTACCCTCAAAAAATCATGGAATAATAATCCTCTAAGGGCAACGTGACGCTAAACAGTTAATAATTCAAAGTGTCAGGATTAGCGATTAAGCATTGAGCCAAAAAAGTAATCTAGTGGAATAGTTATTCTAGCACTATTGCCAATTCACTGCCTAGTCAGCTGCCGTGAACGGCGAGAATAATATAGTAAAATGATATTCATTATTTAGCCAATTAATAATGCCAAAAAATAGGGTTAAATATCAACCTTAATCTCATAATGTTTCAAAATATTACAGAATAGCAGTTTAATAACATATCATTAAGACGAGCAACTAATCGGCATTTGCGGCGCATGTGGGGTAGGCGGCATCGTGTCGAGAAGGGTAGCGATTGCTTGTACCTGATAAGGGTTAGCCAGTAAATCGAATACTCGACTCACTTCTTCGAACTGTCCTTGTTCTGCTGCCATGATGGCACGCTGCGCCATACTATTACGCAGTACATAAACAGGATTATTGTGCTGCATATCATCGATAACTTGCTCAAGTGGCAGCTGCTGTATTTGCGCCACATAACGAGTCGACCAATCTTGCCAGACTTGCTGGGCATCATCGCTAAGCTCATTCGTCATGATTGACAATAGCTGCTTTTCATAATGGTGCTCATTCGGCGCGACCAAACCGAGTAGCGCACGGAAGCTATTGGTATAGTCTAGCAAGTTGTCTTCTAGTAAGGTTAGCCATTCGAAAGCTAAGGTTAAGCTCTCTTTTGCATGCGGCAGCCCAAGCTTGCGGCACAGTCCTTGCTGATAGTGCTGCATAAATGTGGCTTCATAAGGCGCTAGGCAGTCTGCTAACGCCTCACGTGTTACGCCCTCTAAGCGCATAAAATGTGGCAGCCAAGCATTGAGATTCCAGTGACCAATAGCAGGTTGATTCTGATAAGCGTAGCGACCAGTATGATCAGAGTGGTTGTTGATCCAAGCAGGGTTGAAGCGCTCCATAAAACCAAATGGACCAAAGTCTAAGGTGCTACCAGTGATAGAGAGGTTATCGGTATTCATTACCCCATGAGCAAAGCCAATCAGTTGCCAGTCAGCGATCATTCGTGCGGTTCGCTCAACCACCGTGGTTAAAAATGTCAGTATGGGAGCGTCATTATCACGGCACTCTGGATAATAAGTGTCGATCATATAATCGGTGAACTCAGCGAGTAAATCAGGCGCAAAGCTGGCAATCCACTCGATATGACCTAAGCGAATGTGACTATCAGCCACGCGCATCAATGCCGCACCTGCTTCCATGCGCTCACGGCGCACCCTCGTATCGGAGACAACAAATCCCAAAGCATTAGAGGAAGGAACACCTAATTGTGTAAGGGCATGACCACATAAATACTCGCGAATAGTGCTGCGCAAGACAGCGCGACCATCACCCATCCGCGAATAAGGCGTCAGACCAATGCCCTTAAGGTGCAAGTCTTGCAATTGATTATTGTGATCGAGCACTTGTGCCATTAGCAAGCCGCGCCCATCACCCAATTGGCCTGCCCATTGTCCAAATTGGTGACCCGCATAAACCATGGCCAATGGCTTAAAATCCGCTGGCACGTATTGACCACCGAGTATCTCTACCCAATGTGTCATTAAATCTTCATCATCTGTCCAGCCTAACTGCTGCGCAACTTGCATGTTGAAGTGTCCAACACGTGGATTGTCCAGCGGCGTCGGCGGTTGCTCATGATAAAGGCGAGTGTCTAGATTGAAATAGGTATTTTGATAGCGCATACAAGCCGTTCCTGCTTTTGAAATATAAGTAAAGTGTAGGGGCGATAAAAGCACTATAGCATAGCCTTGATATTACATCGTTTCACTCTGTCCATCTCTTGTAATAGCGCACCCAAAAACCATGAGTAATATTGAATGCATTTAGCCTATCAAACAAAGATATTGCTTCCACTTGTCCTTTTTATTTTCATAAATCAATGTTCGACACGATCTATAAAGGATAAGCAAAAAAATCCCTCTATCTGTAGCAGATAGAGGGAAGGAGAAGCTTTACAATTATCGTTCATCACAAAGGTAATAAAATACAGTTTAATAATCAGCGATTATGCCGCTTTTTTACTGATGCCAATCGAGCGAAACGCAGTTTTCAAATTGCTATTATGCTCAAGGATTTTCTGTTCAATTTTGGCATAATCGTGCTTTAACTTATCATCAACTTCATGCAAGCGATCGGCATATTCTGTCTTTTTCAGCTCAATCGTTTTGGCTTTGAGTGCTTGCCATTCTTCAACAGTCTGCATAAAGGCATCATATTCAAACTTAATACGATCTTGGAAGCTTTTCATGGCATGAGGAAGATCAAGACCGCCCACTGCTGCCGTATCAATCTGCTGCTGTGCCGCTTTAAATTGCATTTGCACTTCTGCATGCTTGATAGTGGTGTCATCAACGGTACGTAGCTCACTGGTTAAGCCCAGCTTCGATAAGCCAGCAATCAACCATTTAGTAGGATCATACTGCCACCATTTTACGCCGTTACGATAGTCGTATTGGAAGAAGTGATGGTAGTTATGATAACCCTCACCCCACGTAAAGATAGCTAAGAAGAAGTTATCACGGGCAGTATTGGTATCCGTATAAGGACGCGTACCAAACATATGACAGAGCGAGTTAATAAAGAAGGTAAAGTGGTGCGTCAGTACCAGACGTAGTAAGCCTACGATGACCAAAGTACCCCAAACATCACCCAATAACCAACCGATAGCAGCGACCACACCGATGTTCAATGCCGCAACCCATAAACCGTAATATTTATGCTGAATCTGTAAGGTTCTATCTTTGGTTAGGTCAGGGATATTTTTATAGTCAAATTTACCACTAGGATAATTGCGTAGCATCCAGCCCATGTGACTAAAGAAAAAGCCACGCTTTGCTGAGTACGGGTCTTCTAAGCGATCATCGACATGACGATGATGCGTACGGTGACCAGAAACCCAATCAAACGCTGAACCTTGTACGGCAAAGGTAGAACCTAGCAATAAAAAGTTTTTGACGATTGGATGCGCTTTATAAGCACGATGCGATAGCAGGCGATGGTAACCAGCGGTAATACTAATGCCTGTCCATACCATGAAGGCACCAAATACGCCCCAAACTGGCGCGCTAACATCATGAGTAAACAAATACCATGGTGTAATGATCGCAGCAGCAATAGGTGTGGCTACTAGAATAGTCGCTGGAATCCAGTTGATCGGCGCTTTTGTAAACTCAAACTCGCGCATATCAATGCTGTCTTCTTTAGTAGAGACATCTTGCTCTCCCGCAGCATGGGCGTAGTTGCGTTTGGCAACAGGCTGCTCATTAAGCGAGCTTGCAGTTTTACTCTCGTCAAAACGTGTCTTAAAACGTGTGGCTTGAGTGCTGGCGGCTTTGATAAGCGTATCACCAGATTTGATAGCGAAACGTAAGCCTTTAAGCGGTAAGCCAAGTGCTTTTTTTGCAATCATATAATATCCCTAGCGGTATTAATTTAAGCCTATATGATACCTTAAAAAATCAATAAAGTGAACAGTTATACACTGTAAAAATATTGCTAAATAACAATAACTTGTATTGATTATGGAATGTATTAACGAAAATAATGGATGACTTATCAGGCATTGAGGAGAAGTGTAAGTAACACCGTAGATATGTAGATGATTTTAAATAAATCAAATAAAGGCGATGCTTATTAAACCAGCAGTAAATGACTTGGATAATCAGTGATGATGACGTCAGCTTGCCACGCGATCAGCTGTTTAATCGTGTCAATATCATTGACCGTCCACGCACTCACTGGCAAGCCATAACGGTGGCTATGTTTAATGACTGCTCGACTAATCAGCGGATAGTGGATACCTAGCTGAACACAGCCAAGTTGCAAGGCGGTATTCGGCGCAGTCATTAAGATTTCAGGTGTGCGAATGAGCAAGCCGCGAGAGATCTGCTTGAGTAATGGATGACGTTGCAAGCGAGCATGTAGCTCTACATCAAAGCTGGTCAGCACAATGGGTAGTTTGGCAAGTGGGCTATCGATGAGGTTGCGTGCCAATGCTTGTACCAATTTAGCATAATCAGTACGGTCATGCGTTTTAATCTCCAGTTCAATATAAGTAAAGCCCTTTAGCAACGGCGCTACCTGCCCTAATGTCATAATCTGATGACCAAACTGCGAATGGCGTTGAATCTCAGTAAGATTCAACTGACCAACACGTGCTTGCTGACCACACATGCGTTGCAGCGTGTCATCATGAAACACGATTAAATGACCATCCGCGCTCAGTTGTACATCAAACTCAACCCCTGCTAGACCCTGAATGTTGAGACGTTGAGCGTACTCAAAGCCTGAAAAGGTATTTTCTAATGCTTCGCCGCGCGCACCGCGATGACCCAATAAAAGCGTGTTTTCGAAATTTATCATAATTTATATGCTTGGTTAGTGATACGCGCAATCATATAGTGCTAAAACAACAGCGTCTAATAAAATTTGCTCGATAGAGCAATATTACTATGTGGTTCCTTTTATCCAAAAACCTTATAGATATGAGCTGCGCGAAATCTTAGAATAGGTTTACTGTCTGTCAAACATTCAACAGACCCTAGTTGATCGCGGTAGTCTAAAAGCGTATTTATAACGAATTCATAAGTATGTATTTGTTATGTTTTTGCAACTAAATACAGGTTTTACCTATAATGAGGGGCGTTATTTGTATATCCATGGGCTACACTAATGAACATTTTATTTAAACACCGTATAATAATCTGGTTTTCAAACCTAGGGCAGCTAGGGTTGCGGTTTGAACATCAATCACTGTCCATCAGTGGCGGTACGTATTAGTAAATTGGGAGCAAAAGAAATATGAGCGTAGCAAATAAAAACGTGAGCAAGTGGTATAAAGTGGCTGGTATTGGCATGGTATGTGGTTTAGCGCTTGCTAGCTGTGATCGCTCAGAGAAGGAAGATACCACCGAAACGGCAGAGCTTACAGAGCAAGAGTCTGCGTCTACTGAAAACACCGCAGCTACTGCGGTGAGCTGTGATGACCCAATGGTACAAGATCGTCTCAAAACGGCTCTGAAAAACACGCTCAATCAACAAGCACAAACACTGGCTGCCAACTACGCAAATGATGCAGAGATCAGTCTCGCTAGCGGCGCTATCACTAATAAAACCAACGGCATTGTGATTGATGTACAAAATGCTGCAGTATTACAAGCAGCCAATGACAATGGTATGACGACTTGTCAGGCAAGCGTGAGCATGACGTTACCAAGCGAAGATTTGTATCAAGCCAGTCAAGTACAAGCAGCCAACAATCTGCCGAGCCTACAATCACGTTTAGCGCAAAATAACATTCGTATCAATAATAACATGTTGGTTGATGATGCCTTTACCTATGTCGTTGGTACTCAAGGCGGTCAAGTACGCACACGTATTGCTGGGCAGCCAGCATTGATTACTGTGGTCGCCGATGTGATGGCAGGTTCTGTATTTAAATCAGCGATGGATGAGCAGCGCGCCCAGCGCAGCACTGAGCGCCGTGCAGCACAAAACGATGACAGTCAGTCAGCACCTGTTCGTCAGCCTCAAGTAGTCAAGCCAGTTGAGCCGATTCGTCCTACTCAGCCTGCCACGCCGCCGACTATTAACAATCCAAGCAGTAGTAATACGGATAGCAGCGCGTCAGCCACTCCTGAGGTTAAAACCCCAGCCACACCCGCTGTACCGAAATCAGTACCTAAAGATGAAAGTATCGATATGGTCATTATTGAAGATGACAGCGCTACTTACTAATTAGTAATATTTAAGCTGTTTTCGAATAATATTGTCGTGATTGAATAGTATCGATTAGTCAATAAAAAGCCCGCAGTGTTAAGGTTGCGGGCTTTTTTATATTTTATTCTAGGGCTTGATTCTAGCGTTTTAGTCCACTGAAGTAGTCATGCGCAATTATTTTTTATCAGCGAATTTTTGTAATACCTGACTGTCCCATAAGACTTCAGAGACTTTGTTTGGATCTGTACAAAAGCGAGCAGCGACAAACAACCAATCCGATAAGCGATTGATAAAGCTCACGGCCGTACTGCGAATTGCTTGTGGTCGCTCTTGCTGTAATAGCACTGCTTGGCGCTCAGCACGGCGACAGACCGTACGCGCAACGTGCAGTTGGCTGACCAATACCGAACCTGTGGGCAAGATAAAATCTTTTAGCGGCGGCAAGGTCATATTCATCGCATCAATTTGCTGTTCTAACCATGTAATGTGAGTGGCATTGACGCCTTCATATTCTGGCATAGCCAGCTCACCACCGATATTAAACAATAAATGCTGAATGATGACTAACGCTTGAGAAAACTCTTTCTCTATAGATTGCCCTTTATTATGCTGTAACTGAGCACGTACCAGACCAATGTGTGAGTTAAGCTCGTCGATATCACCCATTACGCTAAATAGATTGTCTGCTTTGCTGACGCGGCTGCCGTCTGCCATGCCAGTGCTACCGTCATCTCCAGTACGCGTATATATTTTGCTTAAACGATTGCCCATATCTAAATCCTTAACAGTTTTTTATGATTGAATGATGTTAGTTGCGGGCTCATTGTAGTATTTTATGGCTGTTTTCGCTAAGATAATGGGTTAGGTTTTATGTTGCCGCTGTTTTTACAGTTATAGCGACCATAGTCAGTACTGTTTAATATCCAAACATTGATTATATTTTTGTTTTTATTTTATCTATTTCATTTATATTAAAAGGCTTTTTAACCATGACCATACCACTTGCCGATGCGATGTCTCAGCTTGCTATTCATGACTCACTGACTGGCGGAAAACGTCAGTTTGTACCACTCAAATCAGGGCAAGTAGGCATGTATGTGTGCGGTATGACCGTTTATGATTATTGTCATATTGGGCATGCGCGGGTGATGGTTGGTTTTGACATGGTAGTGCGCTGGTTGGCTCAGTTAGGCTATGACGTTAATTATGTGCGCAATATCACCGATATTGATGACAAGATCATCACTCGTGCCGCTGAGAACGGCGAAGAGATTGGTACGTTAACGCAGCGTTTTATTGAAGCCATGCATGAGGATGCAACCGCTCTTGGTTGCAAGATGCCAGACGCTGAGCCGCGCGCGACGGATCATATCGATGATATGCAGCAAATGATTGAGACCTTGGTCACAGGTAATTATGCGTACGCAGGCGACAATGGTGATGTCTACTATGCCGTCGATAATTTTGCAGATTATGGTAAATTATCTAAGCGTAATCTCGATGAGATGCAAGCAGGTTCACGTGTCGATGTCGAAAATGACAAACGCAATCCGTTTGATTTTGTCTTATGGAAGGCGGCAAAACCCAATGAGCCACAATGGGCGTCACCATGGGGTCAAGGGCGTCCAGGTTGGCATATCGAATGCTCAGCGATGTCGACTAAGTGCTTAGGTAGCACCTTTGATATTCATGGCGGTGGTCATGACTTGCAATTTCCGCATCACGAAAACGAGATAGCGCAGTCTGAAGCCGCGACTGGCTGTGAATACGCGCGTAACTGGATGCATGTCGGTTTCATTAATGTCGATGGTGAAAAAATGTCCAAGTCGTTGGGTAATTTTTTTACTATTCGTGACGTGATGGCAAAATATCTGCCTGAAACGGTGCGCTTTTTCTTATTATCAAGCCATTATCGCAGCCAAGTCAATTTTTCTGATAACGCATTAGACGAAGCACATAATAGCCTAAGCAGATTATATAATGCGTTAAAATTGGCCGAACAACAAAAAGGGCAGACGCTCGTCGTCAGTGATACGCTGATAAATGATGCTTATAGCAGCAGTGCTGGACAAGACTTTATCAAAGCCATGAACGATGATTTTAATAGTTCAACGGCGATTAGTGTACTGTTTGGGCTGGCGCGCGACATTAATAAAGCCATTAAAGCCGAAGAGGTAGACACTGCATGGCAATTAGCAGAGCAGCTCAAAGCGTTGGCACAGGTACTCAATATTTTACAGCAGCCAGTTCAACAGTTTTTGCAAGCAGTGATTGGTGATAAGGCGGATGATGGGTTAACCGATGACACTATCGATGGTTTAATCATTGAGCGTGCGGATGCCAAAACCAACAAAAACTTTGCGCGTGCTGATGAGATACGTGAGCAGCTAAAAGATGCTGGTATTGAGCTTGAAGACAGCCGTGCTGGCACGACATGGCGCCGCGCTTAAGGCAATCACGTTACAGAACACCCATATAGATAGTCGTAAACTAAGTCAGCTTTGAGCTGGCTTTTTTTATAGGCTAAACTAGGGTATATCATCATTCTAAAAATGGTGCTAAGAACAAGATAAATTGCAGTCAAACCATAAAGATGAAGCTAAATTGGCTATGCAATATATGTAAGAATAAGCTTTGTAGGCAAACTTCAAGAGATGCAAACATCAAGTGGATTAATGGCTTTTAAAATATGAATATTCTCAAAAAGAGCATTGTTGGCGGTCATCGTATAGCAATTGATACCGACAGTGACCACTATCCTAACCCCCAGCGTTGGAATGTGCGCGCCAGTACTTTGTCATTACTATTGGTTTTTTTTATAGTCAGCATGAATGCTGTGTTTGCACCCGCTAATGCCGCAAGCACTAGTGATATGCAAAGCGATAGCGAACAAGCTTCGGATGAGCAGTCTAGCTCATCATCAACTTCAATCAGTAAGCCCGATAATCTGGCTGAATATGCCACTCAGAAAATCAATACAATTAAAAACGAAAACCTCAGCATCTCTGGCGTTGCAGAAGAAATATTTGATCCTACCGAGCGCAATGCAGTAGAGCAAGCGGGTAATTTGCAGGGTGATTCTGGACTGACGGATGAATACAATGAAAGTTATTATTTGCTAGACAAGCTCAATGTGGGCTTGCCGCCATTATCGGAGCCGCCAAATTTAACCACGCCACTAGCGACTTTAGAGTTTTTTCAGTCAGCGGTCATGAAGCAACAATACGATTTGGCTGCTTATGCACTCAACATGAATTTAATCGATCAGAAAATTCAGCGTAACCACGCGCTCGAGCTATCAAAACGGTTGGATTTTTTGTTAACGGAAAAAGAGCTTTACGTCTTTGATGATCTGCCAGATCGCCCAGATGGTTTAATCGAGCCGCCACTTGGCAATACCAGTAGTATCATGGGCATCCCTAGACGTTCGATTCAGCTAGGCTATATCGACTATCGTGAGCGCCGTGTCCCCATCTATTTGCAACGAGTACGGGTTGGTGAGGCTGCGCCTATTTGGGTGTTTTCTGCACAGACCGTTGATAATATCGACAATCTCTATGAGCAATATCATCCAGCGGAATTTGAGCGTTATTTACCTGGATGGTTGAAACTTAAGATTTTCAGTATCGCACTATGGGAGTTTTTGGCATTAGCATTGTTTTTCTTAGTGACCATGGGAGTAGGATGGTTACTTAGTAAAGGCACGGAAAAAATCATCAGCCGTTATATCGACGATGAAAAATACAGTAATTATGTTGGTAGTACTAATGGCGTGGCAGATTTGGTTAATAAGCTAACCGTGCCGTTGACTTTTACCATCAGTTTTTTGCTCGTCTTTACTTTGGTGTCAGGCGGCTTTCCTTATTTGGATGCGGTAGCTTCATCGACTCGTCCGCTTATCTGGATTGGGCTAGTATTTAGCACCTTATGGCTTGGCATTCGCGTTATTAACTTTTTTGCTAATCGCTATCAAAGCCTACAAATTGAAAATCTGGCTGAAGAGCACTTTGATAAAGAACGCCGTCGCCGTACTTATGTATCGATATTTCGCCGCGTCTTTATTTTTGTCATGATTTTGGGCAGTATTTGGATTGGTCTCAGTGAATTTGCCAACATGGAAGGCCTTGGCAAAACGCTATTGACCTCGGCTGGTATCGCAGGCGTGGTCATCGGAATTGCCGCGCAGCCGATACTGGGTAACATCATTGCTGGGGTACAGGTGGCCGTGACCCAGCCGGTACGGATTGGCGACAGTGTGATAATGGATGGCAACTTTAGTACCGTTGAAGACCTGCGTTATACGTATGCGGTACTCAAAACATGGGATGAACGTCGATTGATCGTGCCGATGCGCGAACTGATCACCGAAACGGTAGAAAACTGGTCACATACAGAAGTACATCAGACCTGTCCTGTGTTTTTATATGTCGATTATGGTGCAGATATTGACGCCATTCGCCAGCAATTTATATCGGCGGTTAAAGACAATAAGCTTTGGGACAACAAAACTGAGCCTGAAATGTTTGTCGTTGAGGTGACTGCCAATATTATTCACCTGCGCGGCGCTGTTTCAGCGGTAGGTCCCATAGAAGCATGGACACTGGCCTGTGAGATACGTGAGCAGATGCTGAATTATTTATATAGCAAACAAAAAGCTTATCTGCCTGCTGAGCGTTTAATATTGAAGGGTCAAGACCAGTAACCGACGAGTGAGTATATTTTCTATGCTTTTAAACAGCTGGGCTTTACGTACGTCGATATCGATAGACAGAGGCTAGCAAAATAAGCTGACAAATATAGCATGCGATTTGTCTGATTATTTGTTATAATATGGCGTTATTTTTAAGGGATAAATGAGCGATTAAGAGTAGGGGCGCGCTATATTTGTGCAAACTTATTAGCATCAATCAATTGCAATTTTCGAGTGTCTCTGTTTGTTTAATCACAAACACCGACTGGCTCATTGCTGATTATCTAAAACTTTGTGATACAAGGTCTTTAATTTTAAGACTTTAGCTTCATAAAGTCATATCGGTGATTTTGGTTGATTGTCTTAATGCCAAAAATATCCCACCCATCAAAATAACCACCACTAGGGGTCTGTATGTTGCGAATTGTCGATGAAGCCTTAACCTTTGATGACGTTTTATTGTTGCCAGCTTATTCTGAAGTCTTGCCAAAAACTGCCGATCTGACTACCCGTTTGACCAAAAATATCACGCTGAATCTACCGCTGATTTCTGCCGCGATGGATACTGTGACCGAATCTGAAATGGCCATTACGATGGCACAGCTAGGTGGTATGGGTATCTTGCACAAGAGCATGGATATCGCCAAGCAAGCCACACAAGTACGCCGCGTCAAAAAATTTGAAGCAGGTACGGTTGTAGATCCGATTACTGTGCATCCAGAGATGACGATTGGTGATCTGCTACAGCTGACGCAAGATAATAATATCTCAGGCGTACCTGTGGTAGAAAGAGGCACTGATAATGTCGTGGGTATTGTGACTCACAGAGATTGGCGCTTTGAAACCAATCTGTCTTTGCCAGTTAGTAAAATCATGACGCCAAAAGATCAGTTGGTCACAGTACATGAAGGTGAAAGCAACGAAAACATCAAGCGTCTGCTACATGAGCATCGCATTGAAAAAGTCATCGTTATCGACGATCATTTCCGCTTACGTGGTTTGATTACGGTTAATGATTTTGCAAAAGCTGAAAACAATCCAAATGCTTGTAAAGATGAGCAAGGTCGTCTGCGTGTTGGTGCTGCTGTTGGTACTGGTGCAGATACCCAAGCACGTGTTGAAGCGTTAATCGCTGCTGACGTCGATATCATCGTGGTTGATACCGCACATGGTCATTCGAAAGGCGTGATTGATAAGGTGTCTTGGATTAAAAAGCACTATCCACATGTGCAAGTCATCGGTGGCAATATCGCAACAGGTGATGCTGCACTTGCACTACGTGATGCAGGCGCCGATGCGGTAAAAGTCGGTATTGGCCCTGGTTCTATCTGTACTACGCGTATCATCGCTGGTATCGGTGTGCCGCAAATCTCAGCTATCGATAACGTCGCTAGCGCATTGAAAGACAGTATTCCACTGATTGCTGATGGTGGTATTCGCTATTCAGGTGATATGGCAAAAGCCATTGCCGCTGGTGCTTCGTGCATTATGGTAGGCTCATTGATGGCTGGTACCGAAGAAGCGCCAGGTGAAGTTGAGCTGTTCCAAGGTCGTTACTACAAAGCTTACCGCGGTATGGGTAGCCTTGGTGCGATGTCAGGCTCAAATGGCTCATCAGATCGTTACTTCCAAGATGCTAAAGATGGCGTAGAGAAATTAGTCCCAGAAGGTATCGAAGGCCGAGTTCCTTATAAAGGTCCAGTTGCTGGTATTGTTAATCAGTTGGTTGGCGGTTTGCGCTCATCAATGGGTTATACTGGCTCTGCGACCATCGAAGACATGCGTACCAATCCGCAATTCATTAAGGTGACATCGGCGGGTATGAAAGAGTCGCATGTCCATGATGTTCAAATCACTAAAGAAGCACCGAACTATCGTGTGAATTAAAAGGTCTTTTATAATCCTGCATTACGTCAACGATAGCTATTTTGCAGGGCTGCAGTGACCTTAAGATACAAACAGCCAACAATGCCTTGTTATTGTTGGCTGTTTTTTTTGTAAAATACACAAGCGGATTATAATAATAACTAATTAGACTGTTTATACGTTATTGTTTGCGTATTCGTCTGGTTTTCACTCTTAGATTTGGGAGCATACATAATGAGCTACTTTGGCACCGATGGTATTCGCGGAAAATTCGGTGAGTCGCCGATCACACCAGACTTTATTTTAAAATTGGGCTATGTGACGGGACGTGTGCTGATAGAGAATAATGACAACCCTGCGCGAAAGCCAAGCGTGGTCATCGGTAAGGATACGCGGCTGTCAGGTTATGTGATTGAAGGCGCATTGCAAGCGGGGTTCAATGCCGCTGGTGTTGATGTGCATATGCTGGGACCATTACCCACACCAGCGATTGCGCATTTGACTCGTAGTTTCAATGCAGATGCTGGGGTAGTTATTTCAGCGTCGCACAATCCTTACTATGATAATGGTATAAAACTGTTTTCAGGTGATGGAAAAAAGCTGACTGATGAGATGCAGAACTCTATTAATGACAAGCTAAAAGCGATTATGAGTGCCTCTGAGGCGGACAATAACGTGATTATGCCTATTCTTGATCCAGCACAATTAGGGAAAAACAATCGAATCAATGACGCCAAAGGTCGCTATATCGAATTCTGTAAAGGCAGTTTTCCCTATCAGTACGACTTGAGTTATCTGACTGTTGTTGTAGATTGTGCCAATGGTGCAGGCTATAGCGTGGCACCGAGAGTCATGCGTGAGTTGGGTGCCAATGTGATTGCTATTAACAATACGCCTGATGGCATCAATATCAATGCCGACTGCGGCTCTACCCATCCTGAAGGCTTACAGAAAGCAGTGATTGAGCACGAGGCAGATGTTGGTATCGCACTAGACGGTGATGGCGATCGTATTGTGATGGTTGATGAGGCTGGTAATCTGGTCGACGGCGATGGCATTTTATACGTACTTGCTACCCAAGGTCAGACTAAGGCGAAAGGTGTGGTTGGTACGCTGATGAGTAACATGGGCTTAGAGTTGGCACTCAAAGCGGCAGACATTAAATTTACGCGTGCAAAAGTAGGCGATCGTTATGTGATGCATGAGCTTGAAGCGAATGGCTGGATACTGGGCGGCGAACCATCGGGTCATATTCTATGTTTAGATAAGAGTCGTACGGGTGATGCCATTATCGCCGGCTTGCAAGTGCTTGCGGTGATGGAGGCACGTGGTAAAGCGCTCAGTGATTTGACCGAAGGCTTTGAAAAATTGCCACAAAAACTGGTCAATGTACGCTTAAGTAAAATGCAAGATCCGTTTGAACATGAAGAGCTGGTTGCTGCTTTTGCAAAAGCACAGGCCACTTTAGAGGGTCGTGGTCGTCTGCTCATTCGACAGTCAGGTACAGAGCCTATGATACGTGTGATGGTTGAGTCGGATGATGAAATAGAGTGTGATGTATTGGCAAATGATTTGGCTGACCATATCAAAGCAGTATTGGGTTAAGGTCATAACATAGTTATATTAAAATAAGGAAGATTTTATGAGCATGGATTTTACCGATCAGCGTTTGTCATACGAAAAAGGTGAGCTTGATCAACAGTCCGTCCCAGTATCGCCGTTTGAGCTACTAAAATCTTGGATGAATGAGGCAATAGCACAAAAGGTGCAAGAGCCTTACGCGATGAGTCTGGCGACGTGCGGTGCTGATAATAAACCTAGCGTGCGCATCGTACTTATGCGTGAGATTACTGAAAATGGTGTGGTGTTTTATACCAACTATGAAAGCGCTAAAGGTCAAGATATTGCCGAAAACCCGAATGTCGAAGCGCTATTCTTTTGGCACGAGCTGGAGCGTCAAGTACGTATTAGTGGCAGTATTGCTAAAATCGATGCTAATAAGTCAGCTGCTTACTTTCAAAAGCGCCCTCACGACAGTCAAGTGGGTGCATGGGTCAGTCAACCGCAAAGTGGCGAGGTTGCTGATCGTGAAGTGATGCAAGCCAAGTTTGATGAGCTGCAAAACCAGTATCCAGAAGGTAGCCAAGTGCCAACACCAGCGTTTTGGGGTGGTTACGAGATTAGCATTCATGAGATTGAGTTTTGGCAAGGTCGTGCCAATCGTATGCATGACCGTATTGTCTATACTAAAGACAATGGTGAAAGCTGGACTACCAAGCGCCTTTTGCCTTAAACATATTTGCTATTTATTATTTAGATATAAGCAGAGAGTGATTTCTTAGGTGCTGTTGCTGCTCTAAACAGCAACAGCACCTAATTTTATTAAAAGCTTTATGGTATAACCTCGAGTACTTGCGACTTTTTTAGCTTTCCTGGGAAGTTTCCTGTAAATATACGGCAGTATAAGGTTTTGTCGTTCTCTAAGTATGTTGAAGAATCAAGTTTAATGCTATAGATGTATTGATCTGAAAGTGTGTCAGCAGTAGGTTTGGTGTTTTTAGGAATATTGCCCCTCAAATAATTATTCGAAGAGTAGTCAGGAATGTATTTATCACCATAGATTCGTTTATCGTTGATACAATGTATATAACTCCCTGTATTTCTAGTTGATTCACGTATTGAAAAATTAGCTTCTGATAGGAAAGTTATTTCATAATATGATGATGTCCGTTTAAATTCGACCAATTGAACTTCCGTGTTCTTATAATTTTTTATGCACCCTGATAAAATGAGTAAAGCACTTAACCCTATTATCTTATTCCGCATTATCGTTCCTTTCATATAGTAAATTCATCATAAATTGACTGTAGATGTAAGCAGCATAACAATTGATTGATAGTATCAAGATTTTCTTGCTCTAGTCTTACCATTTAAATAAGAGAAAGGCCGAGTTGCAGATATCCCTTTATTTTTTATTTTTTTTGGTATCGACATCGACCGACACCGACATACCGGGGCGCAATTGCGCAAGCTCAGGTTGTCCTTGCTCTAAATCTATTCGTACCGGAATACGCTGAGCGATTTTAATATAGTTGCCAGTCGCAGGGTTTGCCGCGCCCGCGCTAAATTCACTGCCAGTCGCTGGTGAGATATTGCTGACATGACCTAGAAACTTAATGCCGTCTAACGCATCCACATGAATAGTTGCAGGCTCGCCGACGGTCATATGTGCCACTTGGGTTTCTTTAAAGTTGGCAATAATCCACACGCCTTTTGGCACCACATACATGAGCTGTGTGCCCGCACTGACATATTGCCCAGCTTTGACGCTGACTTGACTCAGTTGTCCTGATTCAGGGGCAGTAATAATCGTATTGTCTAAATTAATCTGTGCTTGCTTAGCAACTGCTTCTGCATTTTTAATATTGGCATCGAGTGATGAGCGGCTACCACTGGTTTTTTTGCTGGCCTCAAGGGCGACTTGTAAATTGGCTTCTGCTTGCTGCACGCCAGCTTGTGCTTGAGCGAGCTGAGCTTGGGCATGAGCAACTTCTGCTTTGGATACTGCGCCAATCGCATCAAGCCCTTGATAGCGCTTTACATCTTCGCGTGCACTATCAACGCTGACTTTGGCACTATACAAGTCCGCTTTACGTGCTTCGATTTGCGCCTGACTGGTGCCCGTATCTTGCGCATTGCTTGAGCGGTCGGTCATAGCGACTTCGATATTGGCTTGTGCTTGTTCGAGCTGCTGCAAAAAGGCACGGTCGTCTATCTTGACCAATAAATCACCTGCTTGTACATTTTCAAAATCTTGCACTGCCACTTCTGTGACATAGCCAGAAACTTGCGGGCTGATAATCGTTGTTTGACCTTTTACAAAGGCATTATTAGTCTGCTGAACCGTAGGCGTAAAGGGCGGTAGCTTCCACGCATAAAGAATCAAAAGGACGCCAATAATGATTAGTGCAATTAATAAGCCTAAGTTAAAGTAAGATTTCTTTTTAGGCGACCAACCCGTAGCGTCAGGAATAGGCTCTTTTGGCGGCATTGGCGTTTCATCAGCATCAGCAACGGACGTTATTATTGAGTCCTCTGTTTTCGGTATAGTCACAGTATCATCATTTTTCGATTGGCTTAGAGGCATCTCTATTGCTGCTGCATTGGATGATGTCTGATTGTTTTCAGCAGTATTTTGGGTGGCATCTTGAGCAGTGTCTTGATTATGGTCATCAAGATCATTTAATTTGTCTTCGCTCATGATGCGCTCCTAATGAGATTAGTAAACATAGTGGATAACTTTTTAAAATATAGTAATTAGCATAAGAAAAAAAGGTAACAGCAACAAATCGATATGATTATCACCTGTTATTTTTTGCCCATCATTTCTGCCAATGCGGCAAGTTCTTTACCAAGTGGATTGCGTTTATGATAAAGGTAATAAAAATAAACCATCAATAAATATAGCGCGGTGATGGTGGCGCTCACCGCCATCAAAAAGAATAAATCGTCATAAGCGGCGACCGTTGCTTGACGTTGCACACCCTGTAGCATTTGGGTCATCGTAGCAGGATCAGTGGTAGTCATTGAACTGACCATATCGGCATAATGCATCTGAGTACGAATGGTGGTAAATGCTTGAATACCTGCCGCGCCTGCTAAACCGCCGATCGTTTGTGAGATACCAAAAATCACCGAAAAGCTAATAATATAGGCAGGTCCGTTAGCAATGGCGCGAAACATACCTTCAAATACCATTGGTCCCATAAAGTAAACGGCAGCAAAAGCGATTATAAACTGACTGAAATAAAACATATAAGGGGCAGAGTTCAGCGACACACCCGTATCTATCCATGCACCAATCGCAATCAATGCAACTGCAAAAATCACGGGTCGGCGCAGATCCGTCGCTTTGGTGGTAAAAATGCTAATCACTAATGCCAGTATGCTAGCCACCAAGATGATGGCATAAAAAACAATCAGCTGGTCATTACCATAACCAAGGTTTGCTAATAATCCTGCGGCGCCCACACTTTGCTCAGACAGCAAAATACGCATGACGGCACCAGTAATCATAAAGGCAATAATGGTGCGGCTACGCATCCAGCGCACTTGTAACATAGGGTTTTTGCGGTGCGTCTCAATCCATAAAGCAATTGAGATAGTCACGACGGCAATGATCAATGGATAGCTAAGCCAAGGCATCGTCCACCATTGAATTCTACCTTGTACTAAAAATACCGATAGGGTGGCAAGACCACTGGCAAAAAAGCCAAAACTCACCAAATCAAGTTTTTCAAAGACCTTTTCCGTGTTGCCCGGTGGTAGTTCAAGAATGTTAATAAGCCCAAAGCAAATCAGCGATAATCCTACTTGAAATAAAAATAAACCTTCAAGCTGACCATCAACAGCTAAATAAGGCGAGATAATCCGTGACAGTGGAATGCCAAACTGCACCAAGCCGAAGCCTAATATCAGTCCGCTGATACGCCGAGCAGTTGGCATGCCTTGTAGACAATAAAAAATAGACAATACCGTCATCGCACTAGCCACCACACCACTAAAGCCACGGGCAACCAGCTCTAAATAATAAGGCTCGATGCTGATGCCAGTCATTGTACTGAGCAGATTGCTACTGACCAGCCACTGCATACTGGTGGCTGCCAATAAAAAGAACAAAGTGATTTTGCTAAATAACGACATGCCAAATTGCTGGCGAATTTTGTACAGCAGCACCGTGACACAAGCATTGGTCATATTGTAAGCGACTGATATCCAGCCACCTTCTACGGGCGTTAAGCCCATTTCACCTTGGATTTGAGTGAGATTCGCGACCAATAGACCATTCTGAAAGCTGGCAGTTAAGCCGATAAAAATACCAATCAGTAAATAAAATACTTTACGGCGCACAGGGTGATCAGGGGTGGCAGGCGAGCCAAGCATGAATGGTCGTTCATGGGGCTTAAACTGGTATTCAGTACTCATGGATGGATAATCTGCGTAGAGGGATAAAATGGTATATAGCTGTTGTTACATAAGCATCACGCTCATCGGATAGTCATAAGTCTCAAGACGTTCAAAGTCATTTAATAAAAAGCCATTTAACAGAAAGTCATTTAGTAGACTGATAAAACCAAAAAAGTATTCTAAACTTTGTTTTGAATATTTTATCATAATTTTTGTTGAGCATTTATCACGCATAACTCACACATTGAAAATCAAGTTAAAAGATAGATGCAGCTGTCTGTCAATGATAGACGATAAGAAACACAGTGCTATAGTCAGAGCATTTTTAAACTGCTACGGTGTTACCCGCCTTAGATGTACTCAATGTACTATCTGCGGTCGGTCGCCTTGTAGCGATTCTAAAATTCCTTGACTGTATGTCACATAGCTACGACTCAGATCATTTTTGCCCATAAAAAACAGCTCTATAAAGAGCTGTTTTTTTATACATTAGATAGTCGATAAACAGTTAGACCATGGTACTAAATAGAGTGATCATAATTCGCCTCTAAACGCATGCTACGCTGATAGCTATCAAGACTGGCGAGTTGTAAAGCATACTGCTTGATATGTGGATAATCATCTAACGCTTCACGCTTAGCCAGCATGATTAAGTCAAAAGACAGCATAAAGTCAGCGCCGCTTAGCTTATGACCAACGATAAATGGCTTATCTGCAACTTCCTCGTTTAGATAGCTCAACAGTCTGTGTTTTTCTTGACTGATATAACCATCTAAAAACTCGTTATCGATGATACCGGCTTTTTTGGTAAATAGCTCCAGTAATAACGGCAACATGAGCGAGCTTTCAGCAAAGTTAATCCATTGCAGATAATGGCCATAGTCTACGCTATCAGTCGTAGGACGTAAGCGCTCTGGTGCAAATCGCTCAATCAAGAACTCAGTGATTGCACCCGACTCGGCATAAAGTTGACCATCCATCTCGATAACCGGAGATTTACCGAGTGGATGTACCGCCTTTAAACTGTCTGATGCCAAATGAGTATTAGGATCGCGTTGATGACTAATGATCTCATAAGGCACGCCCAGCTCTTCTAAAAGCCATAAAATACGTAATGAGCGAGACTGGTTGAGATGATGTAAGCGAATCATGATAGTGGCCTTTTTGCATGGTCTATTATATTAACGTTAAAAAGATATTAACCTTTCAGCTTAGTGATTAAGCGCTTGGCAGCTTCCTCTGATGACGCTGGGTTTTGTCCCGTAATCAGCAAGCCATCTTCGACCACAAATGATTCCCAATCAGCAGCTTTTTCATAGTTACCACCATTGGCTTTTAGTGCATCTTCTACTAAGAATGGCACGACATCTGTTAGACCAACGGCGTCTTCTTCTGAATTGGTAAAGCCAGTCACTTTTTTGCCTTTGACTAAATACTCACCGTCAATTTTGACATTTTTAAGAGCGGCTGGAGAATGACAAACAAAGGCGACAGGTTTGTCTTGTTTGACAAAAGTCTCAATCAAATTGATCGAATTTTTATCAACTGCCAAGTCCCATAGTGGACCGTGACCGCCTGGATAAAAGACTGAATCAAAATCTTCAGCTTTCATATCAGCGAGTTTTTCAGTATTGGCAAGATGCTTTTGAGCATCGCTGTCTTCTTTAAAACGCTTGGTATCTTTCGTTTGGGTGTCTTCAGTGTCACTGCTAGGATCAAGCGGTGGCTGCCCGCCAGCAGGAGAAGCAAGTGTCACATTGACGCCCGCATCGATAAAAGCGTAATAAGGCGCGGCAAACTCTTCTAGCCAAAAGCCCGTTTTTTTACCAGTATCGCCCAACTTATCATGTGAGGTTAGTACCATTAAAATATTCATAGTCGTCCTTATTTATTATTGATGTTGTTTTTAAATCATGGATTGTTAGCAGTCATGCTTAATTAATCAATATGAGTATTTGCAATGACTGCTAGCGGTATTCATAGAACAGTATTCATGGTTGAGAGGTCATTTTCAGTGGTTGTCTTAGCAAGTTATGTTGTTAAGTCGTTATTTGCGATTCAACCAACTGAGAACCATTGGTTCGGTTATTCAACCTCAGAAACTTTAACCACTGTTTTACCGAAGTTATCGCCATTTAGCATGCGAACAAAGGCGTTTGGTGCATCGTCTAAGCCTTCAGCGATATATTCTTTGGTTTTAACATCGCCTGACTCGACCCATTTACTCATGGTTTTTAAGAATTCTGGGAAGTGATCGCCATATTCTTCAAAAATAATGAACCCTTTAATGGTGAGACGACGGCTTAGAATGTTGCCCATTAATACGCCTAAACGATCTTTACCATCAGGCAGCTCGGTGGCGTTGTATTGCGAGACCAGACCACAGACTGGGATGCGTGCATGCGCATTTAATAATGGCATAACGGCATCAAACACTTTGCCACCGACGTTTTCGTAATAGATATCGATGCCATCTGGGCAAGCCGCTTTTAATTGCTCGGCAAAGTCATCAGCTTTATGGTCAATACAGACATCAAAGCCTAGCTCATTGACAGCAAAGTCACATTTTTCTTTGCCACCAGCCACACCAACGGTACGTAAGCCATATTGGTTGCCAACTTGACCTACCGTTGCACCAACGGGACCCGTTGCAGCAGCGACGACCAAAGTTTCCCCTTTTTGCGGCTTACCGATGTCGGTCAAACCCATGTAACCGGTAAAGCCTGGCATACCTAGTACGCCTAAACCATAAGAGGGATTTGACATGTTTTTGTCAAGCTTTAAGACGCCTTCGCCATCACTGACGCTATAGTCTTGCCAGCCTGAGTTTGAGACCACTAAGTCACCCACAGCAAATTTATCGATATTGGATTCAACGACTTGGGCAACCGTGCCACCCATCATGACATCACCCACTTCTAGTGGATCAGCATAGCTTTTTGCATCGCTCATACGTCCACGCATGTATGGATCTAAGGATAAGTAAACGGTACGCAGCAGCATTTCATTGTTATTTGGCGATGGGATATCGCTGGTTACCATATCAAAGTTTTCAGCTTTTGGCTCACCTGTTGGACGGCTTACCAATTTAATTTGACGGTTTGTTTTTTGATTTTGTTGTTTATCAAAGCTCATTATCAGATTCCTTTTCTATTTATTGATTTTAAGATTCTATTAATTTTAATATTTACTGGTTTTGATATTTAATGGTGAATGGAGTAGTTACTCAGTGCTGAGCAACTACTATAAATAGCATAACAATATGTGTTTCTTATTACGGTGGTGTTTTTATTAAGCAGCTTTACTACTAGTAGCACGTTGCAGAATACGACGTGACACTTCTAAATCATTGTTGCTGTGCTCGCCTAACTGAACCATGTTGTGCGCCTCAAGCTGCTTGATAATCGGGTCAATAGCTGACGCATCAAGTTCTGCATCTTCTAAACTGACAGGCAAGCCAAGGTCGCGGAAGAAGTTTTCTGTACGGACAATAGCGGCTTCAATGACAGCGTCTTCGTCTTGATGGGTATCATCAAGCGTAATATTCCAGACATTATGTGCATATTGAAGTAATTTCTCTTTTTTGCTGTCTTTCAACTCGCGCATTACTGAGGGTAATAAAATGGTTAGGGTGCGAGCATGATCGATGCTGTGTAACGAGGTCAGCTCATGACCGATCATATGTGTCGTCCAGTCTTGCGGTACGCCTGCACCGATTAGACCATTGAGTGCCATTGTCGCTGTCCACATAATATTCTTACGAGTTTCTAAGTTCTCTGGAGCTTGTTTAACGATACGACCTTCATCAATGAGGATTTTCAGCAAGCTCTCAGCAAAGGCATCTTGCACTTTTGCATTGACTGGATACGTTAGGTACTGTTCCATGACATGGACAAAAGCATCCGCAACACCATTCATCACTTGACGCTCAGGTAATGTCAGTGTTTTGATTGGATCTAATATTGAGAACTTAGGGAAGGCAAGTGCGTTGCCAAATGGTAGCTTAGCTTGACGTTCACTATAATTGATGACGCCGCCTGAGTTCATCTCAGAGCCAGTGGCTGGAATGGTCAAAACAGCACCCAAATCGATGGCAGAATCAATGTCTCTGCAATAGCTGGTTAGTGCGTTCCATGCTTGTTCGCGTGAGACAGTCGTGCCATCTTCTTCAGTGAGGGACGATACCAATGCAACAAATTTGCTACCATCAATGACTGAGCCGCCCCCGACCGCTAGCAAAAAGTCAATATTGTGCTCATTGACCATATCTGCTGCTTTTAAAAGAGTCGTGAATTCTGGATTGGCTTCAATACCACCAAATTCGAATACGGTACGTGTACCGCTCGCAGCCAAGGCTTCCTTTACTTCGTCTAGCGTACCTGTGCGCTGTGCCGAACCGCCACCATAAGTGATAAGCACACGGGCATCAGTCGGGACCAATTCTGATAGTTGTTTGATTTGACCTTCACCAAAGACGATACGTACTGGATTGTAATATTGGAAGTTATTCATAGTATTCCTAAAATTATTAAATATTTGTGTTGGGCGTATGGGGTGCAAAAATCTCAGTGGCAAATTAGCCTTTCGTTTTTGCAACTGTGGGCATTGTACATTAAATAGACCAGTCGTCTAGTAATTTTTACAAAACTCTCTTATAACTCAATTTTTTGCTTTAGATCTAGGGAAGTATAAATGGCTAAAAAGCGTTTAACGCACGAAATTAGCGTCCCAATTGAGAAGTAGTCATCTGCCATACTTCTGCAAGCGGTGTATTGGTTTGGCTAATCTTGGCGATTAAACTGGCACCAAGCCAAGCAAAATACCAACGTTTGGCCATGCTCTCGGCCGCGATATTGTCAGGTTGTGGTACAGAGTCATCCGCCCAGCCTGCTTTGATTTGTTCGGCAAGCCAACTGATGGTCTGCTGATAACCAGCATTCAGTGCGATGCGCATAGGTTCAGACAGATCTGCAACCTCAGCGCTGAGCTTCACCACCAAGCACTTTTCATGATCACAGCCATTTTGCTGCGTGTCATACCAGCTTTGAAAATAATCATAAATCTTTTGCTGAGCATTAACTTTTTGACGACCAATGGTGTCTAAGCGTATCTTATAATCAGTGAAATAATGACTGATGATAGCTTCACCGAACGCTTCCTTTGAGGCAAAATAATGGTAAAAAGAGCCTTTAGGAATACCGGCTGTGTCTAGTATTTGTTTGATACCGACGGCAGTAAAACCTTTTTTGGAAATCAGTTGATAGCCTGTTTCTAACAGATGCGTTTTGGTATCTGGTGGGATTGTGGTTGAAGCCGCAGACATAATGGTAATGTCCTCCTATATTTTTTATGAATGTATTTCAGAGATAAGGTATGGCGAATAATGCTACTTAGCGCGCTATTAACAATTATTCATGATACTTTCTATGGGTCGATGCAGATTTTTATCTTTGCTTATAATTGTTGCTTATTGTAAAGGTTGATATGGTCACGTTACGTTTTTTCAACAATACTTGCTGACAAAATACGCTTATTTGTATGAGGTCTATGGTAGCATTAGACCAGTCGTCTATCAAGTTTCGTTTTGATGTGCTTAATCAAATATCGCGAGCACAGGCTATTTAGTATAGATAACTGTGTTAAGGGTTATTTTTTATCTGCCTCAATTTGCTAGTCATACTGTTTTATTGATAACCAACATAACATCCATAAAATAAATGAGAAGAATTATGTCAACTGATACCGATAATACCAAAGCCAATGCTTATAATGATTTCCACCTCCAGTACATTGCAGGGGAATGGCAAAGCGGTCAAGACGATAGCGTCAATACCAATACCAACCCCTACAATGGCGATACACTTGTAAAGATTCAGCAGGCGACAGAAGCGCAGCTTAATGAAGCTTATCAAGCAGCAAGTGCGGCACAAAAAGAGTGGGCACAGCAAACGCCAGCGACACGAGCAGGTGTACTATATAAAGTGGTTGAGATTTTAGGTCAGCGCCAAGATGAAATGGTCGATTGGCTCATCAAAGAGTCGGGCAGTACCCGTGTTAAAGCCATGGTTGAGTTTGCTGCTACCCGCGCCATTACCCTTGAGGCGGCGACTTTCCCCAGCCGTGTACATGGCGAGATTCGTCCATCTAACACTCTTGGCAAAGAAAACTTTGTTTACCGAGAGCCCATCGGTGTCGTCGCTGTCATTAGTCCGTGGAACTTTCCATTACATTTGACCCAACGTTCTATTGCACCAGCCTTAGCACTTGGTAATGCTGTGGTACTAAAGCCTGCGAGTGATACTCCAGTGACTGGTGGTTTGCTGCTAGCAAAAGTATTTGAAGAAGCAGGTTTGCCAAAAGGCTTGCTCAACGTGGTGGTTGGCTCAGGTAAAGAGATAGGAGATGCGATCGTTGAACACAAAACCCCAAGCTTTGTATCATTTACTGGCTCTACTTCAGTCGGTAAGCGCATTGGCGAGTTGGCCAATGGCGGCGACTACATTAAACAAGTAGCGCTTGAGTTGGGTGGTAACAGTCCATTTGTGGTACTAAAAGACGCTGATATTGAGCAAGCGGTCAAAGCAGCAGCCTTTGGGAAGTTCTTACATCAAGGTCAAATCTGTATTGCTATCAATCGTATTATCGTTGAAGACGAAATTTATGATGACTTTGTTGAGCGTTTCTTGGCACACGTTAAAACGTTAAATGTCGGCGATCCGAGCAAACAAGACACGGCGGTTGGTCCGATTATTAATAAAAAACAAGTCGAATCGTTGAAAGAGAAAATCGCCAACGCGCAGCAAGAAGGCGCAAAAATGATATTAAGTGGTGATATTAAAGGACAAGTCGTACCGCCGCACATCTTTACTGAAGTGACGCGCGAGATGGATTTGTCACGTAATGAGGTGTTTGGACCATTGGTCGGTATCATTCGTGCCAAAGATGAAGATGATGCGTTATCGATCGCCAATGACTCAATGTTTGGTCTGTCGAGTGCGGTATTTACAAAAGATATGGCAAAAGGCATGCGCTTTGCTCGCGGTATCAGAGCGGGCATGACACATATTAATGATATTTCAGTCAATGATGAAAGTAACTTACCATTCGGTGGCGAGAAAAACTCAGGTATTGGTCGTTTTAACGGTGAGTGGGTGCTAGAAGAGTTCACTAGAACGCACTGGATATCTATGCAGCATGAGCCACGTGAGTATCCGTTTTAAGCGATGTATATTTTCAATGCTCTAAATTAAAGTTTTAATAATAAAAAAGCCTGCAAATAAGCGGGCTTTTTTTATGGGAACGTTGAAAGTGTGATTATTTAAGGTGAAAGCCTAGCAAGTCTTGTATCTCCTCGACGGTCATATGTCTAACGAGCGCCTGATCTTCTACCGACAAGCGATTGGTGTGCTCTTTTATCATAGTATGGATACTACGAGCGACCTCAGAGGTGCTAGCATAATACATTTGCGGCTCCTCTTTGGTGAGTTTCATCAAAAACTTATCGATGATTTTGCGCTTTTCATGGGAAGCGTGTTCTTGAGTCATGACATTCTCCTAGTTATAAACCATCTAAGCAGTCAGCTCAGTGATAGTCAATGCTTATGGCTAGTATAACGCAGATAACAACGAGGGTAGCGACTTAAGTTGAACGGGTAACACGCTCTATACTGTGTGTCACATTCTAAAATATTATAGTTTAGACTCAGCTTCAAGTGAGCGCGTTTAACTACTTGGGAATCGAGAGTATGTCAAATCACCAATCAGATAACGCATCAAATAAGTCAGTCAAAAAAGCGGTATTGGTCTTATTTCATAACGATTTGCGCATAGAGGACAATGAAACGTTAATCAAAGCGGCGACATTGGCTAAAAGTAATCAAGGCAACCTGATGCTCATCTATGCTGATTTTTTGGCTGATTGCATTGAAATGAAAGAGAGCCGTCAAGCTTACCACTTTAATGAGATGGGCGCTGCTCGTCAGCAGTTCTTGTCTGAGAGCTTGGCTAATTTGGATCGATCGCTTCAGCGCCTTGGTAATCGATTGCTATATCTGTCGCCAAGCTATTTATCAAAGAGTCGTTTGTTGGCAGATAAGGTAGAGTCTACCTTAAACGCCTTTACTCAGTTATGCCAGCTCATTGAGCAGCAACAAGTCACCGATATCTGTGTCAGCCACACCGCAGACTATAATCAAAATAAAGGCTATGCTGCCTTGCAGAGCAAATATCCGCAGATAATATGGCACAGGCAATCAATCCATACGCTATTTGCTGATTTACCGACACAAGACTTGCTCAAAAGCTTTACCCAGTTTCGCAAAAAGGTTGAAGCAAGCCATGATTTATTGAATGCTGACGACGAGGTGGCTGTTTCTCCTACGCCAAAGTCGCTGCCGCCAATGCCTGATGCGTTGATAGGTCATAGTAAATACCTTTTTAAAACACAACCATCTGATGAGCAAGCGCTTAGTTTTAAAGGTGGTGAAACAAATGCAAGGATTCATTTAACTCACTATTTTGATTCTGCTGCGCCGCGCATTTATAAAACCACACGTAATGCACTGGATGACTGGACGTATTCTACTAAATTCTCGCCTTGGCTGGCAAATGGTTGCTTGTCTGTGAAAATACTATTGAATCGCTTACGTCATTATGAGCGTGAGATTATCGCCAATGAGTCAACGTATTGGATATGGTTTGAGCTGCTGTGGCGCGAGTATTTTTATTGGTATGCGATTGAACACGGTAGCAATCTATTTTTGTTTAAGGGCATTGGTCATCAATTACCAGCTACTCATTTTGACGATCAGCGTTTGCAGCTATGGCAGAATGGCAGTACACCATATCCTATCGTCAATGCCTGCATGAATCAGCTAAAGCAAACAGGGTATATGTCTAATCGAGGCAGACAAATCGTTGCTAGCTGCTTTATTCATGAGCTGGGTTTAGACTGGCGTTACGGTGCAACCTATTTTGAGCAGCATCTTATCGATTATGATGTCGCGAGTAATTGGGGGAATTGGCAATATCTAGCGGGCGTAGGCGCTGATCCAAGAGGATGTCGGCAATTTAATCTTAGCAAGCAAACCCAGCAATACGATCCCAATGGTGAGTTCATTGATAAATGGCAAGGCGGTCATATAAGTTAAAGCGGTTTATGGATTTTAGACCATAAATGCTAAATAGCACTTTCTAAACCGCTAATAGTCTTATCAGTGGTTATTTTTTATGCTAATAGCAAACCGTTATAATGAGTTATAAAATTATCACTATTGTATAACTTATAACATTCATTTAAAATGAATTTTTAAGTTAAACTCTATTCACATGCTTCTAAGAAGACTGCCATGCAATCGATCAACTTACCCAGCAAGCCGCCCAGCTCTCCGCATCCTATTTTGAATTTGAGCTTTCGAATATTTTTTAGTGCTGCCGCGCTATTTGCCGTGATAACGATGCTGCTATGGTCTTTTGTATTTACCGGTCATACAGATATTGACGCACAAGCACTGAACCCATTGTACTGGCACGGTCATGAGATGGTCTATGGTTATGCCTTGGCGGTCATTGCAGGATTTCTCCTCACAGCAGTGAAGACGTGGACAGGGGTAATGATGCCGCATGGTTATAAGCTGCTGGCTATATTTGGCTGTTGGCTGCTGGCACGTTTGAGCTGGGCAGGTTTTGGGCTTGGTATGACGGTTGCGGGTAGCAGTATATCGTTGTTATATGTCGCCGCAGTATTTGACTTATTGTTTATCGCCTCAATGGCATTTGTGATATGTCGAGCGGTATTACAGGTCAAGCAGTATAAGCAAATGGGCATCTTAGCGAAATTGGCATTATTGACCGTTGGCAATGGAATCTGCTACTGGGGTATTATCAATGCCGATATGAGTATGACTAAAATAGGTATTTATCTAGGGTTTTATTTGATTATCGGTTTGGTGCTGACCATTGGTCGCCGCGTGGTGCCATTTTTTATTGAACGTGGTCTCAGTGTTGGAACGACGGAAGTCATCAAGTTGCGCAATAGTAAAGTACAGGATATTGCGAGTTTATTGTTTTTCTTAGCGTTTTTTATCAGTGACTTGTTTTATCCTAATAAATATCTGCTGACTATTACGGCGCTTGGCGTAGCAGTGGTTAATATCGTCCGTCTGGTAGGCTGGTATCATCGCGGTATCTGGCAAAAGCCACTACTTTGGTCATTATATGTTGCATTTTTGGGCATGTGTTTGAGTTTTCTGCTGTATGCGCTGCAACCATGGTTGGGCTATACTCATAGTATTGCAATGCATGGGCTCGCCATTGCAGGCGTTGGTATGATGACCGTGGCGATGATGACGCGGGTATCGCTTGGGCATACGGGACGCAGCATTCATCAGCCGCCCAAGACGGTGAATATTATGTACGGTCTGATGGTATTGGCATTTGTCAGTCGCGTGCTATTGCCGCTTGCCGATATGAGTCACTATCTATTATGGATCATGATTGCCCAAGGGACGTGGATTGCTTGCTTCGTGCTATTTTGCATCAGTTATTTGCCGATGCTGGCACGTCCTAGACCTGATGGTCTGTTTGGTTAGAGTCTGTAGAGCCGTTATAATACTATCGCCAAAAGAATAGGGGATTTATCAAAATTTATCGCCTTAGTATTGATATTTTTGAGTAGGTTATTTTGCAAATGTTATAAGGTTTTAAGACCTTTGTTTTCCAGACACTGTTTGTTTAAAATACCGTTTGTCTGGGACACTGATTCTTCAAGACCCTCATTTTCAAACTTATAGAGTTACATTGCTAAAATTTAAGCTGATACATATTTGAAAGATTTATATAAAATAGGAGCGCAAATAAATGCGATTGACCAATTATAGCGATTATGCGCTGCGCTCATTGATTTACTTGGCAGTGAGACCAGAGCCGCCATTACTCGCAAATATCAGTGATATTGCCGACAGTTATGGCATTTCTAAAAGTCATTTGACCAAGATTATTCATCAGTTGGGTCAGCTTGGTTATATAGAAAGTGTGCGTGGTAAAAATGGTGGTATACGTTTGGCTCGTGCGCCAAAAGACATCAATTTGGGTGTATTAATTAAACAAATAGAGCCAGACTTTGATTTGGTCGAATGCTTTGCGACACCCGATAATGATAAGAGCGGTGATAGTCGACAGACTGGTTTGCCTATTACGCTTATTGATGAAACGACAAATAACGCTAGAGGCTGTGTCATTAGCCCAGCATGCCAACTAAAAAGTGTGTTCTTTGAAGCATTAACGGCATTTATTAACGTCCTTGAGCGCTATACCTTGGCAGATATCATCAATAATGAAGATGAGTTAGCGTCTTTATTGTTTCGTTAATAATTTTTGATGTTGATGGCATCATTGCAAAAAAGGGAGCGACCATCTTGGTCACTCCCTTTGTTATACTTCTAATGTGAGGTTATACGGTCAATTAAGCTTTTTCTAATTTTCGACGGGCTTTATCAATGGCTTTTAATAGCGCCACTTCAAACTCACCGTCATTGAATGTCACTAAATAGGAATGTGCAGCGCAGAATTTACGCACATCGCGCCATTCATGTGCCAAATTGCTTGCCCAATCGCAATATTGCTTGCCTGCATCGGGCTCATTTTTTAGCGCTTTTTTGGTCGTTGGGTGTAGTATCAGTTCAGGTAATATCGCCTCTAATAACTTCATCGGTGGACTCATAAAGGTATCATCGACGTGCAAGCTTTGACTGGCAGGATGATAGGCTAATAGTGAGCCTGCATGAATCATCTCATTGGGTGAGATATAGTGGATGCCTTGTGATATTGAGAACTTAAGCTCAGGGTAACGCTTAGCGACCGCATCGCTTTCAACCAAGTCATCTGCCCATTGTACTTCAGGTACTTTTTTATGGTGGCGGCTACTGCCATAAAAGGTCGCCTGCGGGAAGTCTTTTGCCATTTGTGCACAGTGCACCGTATGGAATGGGTGGACGTTCAGTACTGCTTCGACATCTTGACCATTATTGGTTAATGCCATCACCTCATCGCGTACGTCACCAGTCAATGAATAGCTATCCAAAAATATAAACTTTCCTGAGTTTAACTGTATAAGTGAGCACTGAGTGCCAATGTTTAGAACACCGCCAATGCGAAAAGATCCGCGTATATTCCAAAATCCTGCCCCTAAATCATGAATTTTATCGGTCATTGAAATTATTCCTTAGTGTTTTTATTCGAGTTTCTTGATGTCTTAGCAATTTTAATAATGAATATTTCTCATCAATAAATGACAATTTATTATAAATGACCTCTTATTATGGTGAGTCATGTACCTAAAGTCTGTTATAAAAAAGATGTTGATTGTTAGGTTCAGTGTATAACGTTAAAGTCTGATATAAGCCTATATTAACCGAGGGTCATTGTCATTCATAGCTTATAATTTATAGATTATTATTTAATGAATCTGTATAATACCTCTCGCTATTTAATTTATATTTGAAGGTTGAGTCATGAGATTTTTTGGAAAAATGAGCGCATCAGCGGTTATGGCAACGATGTTATTAGCAGGTTGCTCAAGCCTAAACAATGATAACAGCGTCACTAAAATGGACACTATCCAAGCTGCTCAAACAGCACCAGTCCCACAAGTGGGTTTTCGTTTCAGCACTACTGAGAATTTTGATCTTGCCAATCAAAACAAACTTTCTTGGCGTGTGTTTTATGACAAACCCTCTATAGGTGCAGATGCTACTTGGTTTGACGCCGTAAAACATGGTGATCTAGCCACGGTCAAATACATGGTTAACAATGGTCAAGACTTAGAAGTTAAGGACACAGGTAGCCTTAACCAAACGGCGTTAGGCTGGGCTGCCTTTATCGGCTATGAAGATATGGTCGATTACTTAGTCAGTAAAGGCGCTGATATCTATGCTAAAGATGACGGTGATGTGTATAACGTCATGAAATCTGCTGTACTGGGAAAAAATACCAATATTGTCAAAAAAGTACATACGTTATTGAATGAAAAAGCGCCTGTGGACTTAAATGATCAGACGGTAGAAAGTGATGGTGAAACCTTGATTATGGTTGCAGCTAGTAATAATCGCCTTGAAACTGTCAACTATTTATTGGCGCAAGGTGCTAATCCAAATCTAGTGGCAACGACCAAAGACAAAAAAATGGGCTCGTATAATCAAGGTGCCTATTCATATGCGTGTTCGCGAGATTTGGTTGATATGCAAAAGCTATTAGCCGCCAATGGTGCTGTGAATCATCGCACTGGCAAAGCGAGCTGTGAATAATAGCGTTAATGATTTTATAAAAAAGGCTGCCATTTCGGTAGCCTTTTTTCTATGATAAGCGCTCCTAAGTCAGAGATTGACCAGCGGATCGTTTATAAGTGTCTAGTTTATCAGTACCTAGTTTATAAGTGTTTTTCTCATGAGTGCTTTGTTTATGAGCAGTTTTTATAGTCGTAAGCGGATATACGAGGATTGTTGCCATAGTTGTCGTTACGACATAAAAACTGATCAAAGCGGGTATCGCCATTAATATAGCGATGCATCCAAGCAATACCTGGCTTGCTCAGTAATATCTCATTAAAACGATAACTGGGACAAAAATGGCTACCGTTCTTTATCTCAATCTTCATTTTTGCGCCTGTAGCTTTATCATAAAAACGACTGCTGTATTTTTTATTTGAGGCAATACGGTCATTTTGGCAAGTAATGAATAAAGCAGGCGTGTTCATTTCGCCATACTCTTTATCATGATAGGGCGTTTGCGGAATAATCGCTCGAACCGTCTGACGTTTTGTCGCTAGCTGGAGTGCGCCGCCGCCGCCCATTGACCAGCCAATAGCGCCCAAGCGCGTACTATCTATCTGAGCGCCTACCGTATTGTCACTAAGAATATGATCAAGCGCGGCACTTAACTGCGCCGCACGGCTCTCTGGGTCATCATAAATGGAGTTGGTATCGATGGTGATAACCACAAATCCCCAAGATGCCAAACGTGGCCCCCACCATTTAATAGAAGATTCGTAGGACACATAACCGGGTATCACTGCGATTCCGCCTAACAGACCACAGCTGCCTGCGTTGGTTGGATAATAAATGGTTCCGCCACCAAAGCCGTTGGCTAACTGACGAGGAACGGGTTTTTTGGCCACCGAAAAAGGCCCTTTATCACGCGTATCTGAAAGATTAGCCGCTGTAATAATACTGTCGGCGATACAGTTTGACGGCACGGCCGGTGCTGATACAGGCGATGTTATTGCAACCGCTGACGCTATCGGGGTTGATACTATTTTGGTCGATTGCTCTTTAATTGTGAGCTTGTTCGTTGCGGCTACTTCGTCTAACGTAACTGCCGACGCATTTATAGAAAAAATCAGTGCACCTATAGCGACAATCCATTGTGAATAAAAAGGGTATTTGGGGATCATAGAGCGTCTGCTATAGGTGAGTTGGATTTTGCCGCAGGTTATATTTTGTGGGTATAAGTTTTTATAGATTGCATTTATATATAATAGATCAAAATAATAGTAGACAGTAATCTGCTTGCTGTCAAAAATATACGTCACCTACGCAGTATACAAAGCAGCAATTTTTAGTGTTCAACAGACCCTAAGCATAAATAAAGCAATAGCGATAACACACCGAAACCAGAGTCTGGTATTTGGTGTGCTAAAATCATACATGACGGCTATCCCTAGCATCAGCCATTATTTTCATTATTGTTTTTGTCATTATTTCAGCTATTATCGTCTTATTTCTATTACTCACGCCAGATCATCCGCGTCCAACATAGCCTGTATCCCTGTGAAAAATACCATCAGTAAATCCCAAAATAATATGCCAGAACCTCTATCTACGCCAATCAATAATGCAACATCGTGGGTCTTAAAGCTCACCATTGGCTTGATTGGGATGTTTGCCTTTTTGCAGGTGTATTCTATTCAGGCCATTTTGCCCGTATTAATGGTAGACCTGTCTGCAACTGAGGTGCAAGCTGGCATGATCGTCGGTGCAACGGTGATGGCGATTGCTATTATGTCGCCATTCTTGGGCATGCTGTCTGACGCTGTGGGGCGTAAATCCTTTATCGTTGGCGCGTTATTATTTTTAGCGATACCAACTGCTTTAATTGCCCAAAGTCCGAGTATTGGTTGGATGGGTATGTGGCGGTTTATGCAAGGGTTGTCTGTACCGGGCATTACCGTGGTGACGATTGCTTATATCGGTGAAGAGTTTGAGGGACGCGCTGTCACGGAACTGATGTCGTTCTATGTTTCAGGCTCGGTACTTGGCGGCTTTATGGGGCGATTTTTGCTTGGGCATTTGCACGAGCTTATCGGCTGGCGTGCAGGCTATTATGTGATGGCAGCGATGACCCTTATCGGTGCGCTGTGGGTCGGCAAGATGCTACCATCGTCACAGCAGTTTGTGGCCAATCCGAATTTTCGTTCCGCGATGCAGACGCTCGGTGAGCATTTAACCAATCGTTATGTGGTGACGGCTTGTCTGCTAGGAGCGTGTGTTTTATTCTCACTCGTGGGTTGTTTTACCTTTATCAATTTACATCTTGCTAAGACGCCATATGAGTTGAGTACGGGTGCGCTTGCCAATATTTTTGCCGTTTATTTGATAGGCGTTGTTATTACGCCATTGTCGACGACCTTGCTACGTCGCTTTGGTTCAGCGCGCACAGTGCGCGTGGCTGTTTTCGTTTCTATGATTGGGGTGCTGTTAACGCTAGTGACGCCGTTATGGGGCATTATTATTGGTCTTGCTATTATGTCCTCAGGTGTCTTTATCACCCAAGCTGCTACCATCAGTTATATCGCCGTCAATGTTAAAAAAGGGCGCTCATTGGCGTCTGGTTTATATTACATGGGGTATTATGCTGGCGGTACGATGGGTGCGTGGTTATGCGGCATGGCTTATGCGCGCGGGCAGTGGTCGCTCACAGTATGGCTGCTTTTATTTGTACAGATTTTGGCATTACTGGTTGCCAGTTTTGGTATGATTAAAACAAAATCAGGCACGGCTTGATGGCTGTTTTTGAGCAATTTTCATCAAGCTATTGCAGCTTAGGATGTTTACGTAAGGTTGCTTTACATAGCGCCGATTTTTTCTTACTATCGATATAGCCTGTTCAATACACCCTAATAACTCTATTAATAATGTTAGCCACTATCACTTTTTAAACAGCCAATTTTTTATAAATAAAAGCTAAAATAACTAGGACTGCGTGCCATCAATTATCTATGATTCACCCGCATAATAACTTATCCGCATGACCAACAAGGACGTCACATCTATGTCAAATATTTACCACAGCGCCCCTTCTGCTTACGATTATCCCTTATTAGTTAAGCAGCTATTGAACCGTGCCAAAACGGTGTCGCTAGAGCAAGAAATCGTTTATGCTGACAAAAAACGCCTTACCTATAAAGATTTATTCAATCGTATCAATCGCTTGGCCAATGTCTTAGCAGGTTTAAATCTAGATGCAGGTGATATAGTGGCGGTGATGGATTGGGACAGCCATCGTTATCTGGAGTCGTATTTTGCGGTACCGATGTCAGAGTATATTTTGCAAACCGTTAATATCCGCCTATCGCCAGAAAAAATTCTTTATACCATCAATCATGCTAAGCCGAAAGTGCTGCTGCTTAATTCTGAGTTTGCGCCATTGGTCAAAAGCTATCAGTTTGAAAACTCTAGTATTGAGCACATTATTTGGCTAGATGATGATGGCGTGACATCTGAAGGAGTCTTCGGTGGTAATCAAAACCGCGTAGTGGGTGAGTATGAAGCGTTATTACAAGCTGTCGATAGTGAGTTTGACTTCCCAGATTTTGATGAAAATACCATTGCCACGACGTTTTATACCTCAGGCACGACGGGCGATCCAAAAGGCGTATTCTTTAGCCACCGCCAGTTAGTATTGCATACTCTTACCGAAGCGGCGACATTAGGTATGCTGCCCGACAAGCAAGGCGTCAGCTACGGTGATGTCTATATGCCGATGACGCCGATGTTCCACGTTCATGCGTGGGGCTTTCCATTTACCGCGACCATGGCTGGTCTGAAGCAAGTGTATCCGGGACGCTATACACCAGATGTGTTAATGGATTTGATTATTAATGAAAAAGTCAGTATTACCCATTGTGTCCCAACGATTTTGCAAATGGTGCTCAAAGAAGCGCAAGATCGCGGTGCTAGCTTTAATGGTTTAAAAATGATCATCGGTGGTTCAAGATTGACTGAAGGTCTGGCAAAAACCGCCATGGCACAAGGCATCGAAGTATATACTGGTTATGGTATGTCAGAGACAGCGCCCCTTATTAGCTTGACAGAATTTAGTCTCGACGAGCCTGAAATGAGTGAAGATGAAGATATCGCTCGCCGTTGTATGACTGGTAAGCCCGTACTGATGGTGGATGCTCAAATATGGAGTACCAATAATGAGTCGGTTGGTACCGGTCAAGACAATACTGGCGAGCTGGTATTACGCGCACCTTGGCTAACGCAAAGCTATCTAAAAAATGACGATGCGGGCAAAGAGCTGTGGGAAAACGGCTATATGCACACCCAAGACATTGCTTATATACGTCCTGATGGTTATATTAGAATTACTGATCGCTTAAAAGATGTCATCAAGTCAGGCGGCGAGTGGATATCGTCATTAGAGATTGAGACGATTTTGTCGTTACATCCAGCGGTCGCTGACGTATCTGTGATTGGGATACGTGATAAGCAATGGGGCGAGCGTCCATTGGCCTTGATTGTGTTAAAACCTAATGCTCAAGACACGAGCGTTGATGATATCAAAGCCATTGCTGAGAAAGCCGTAGAGCGGGGTATTATTCCGAAATATGGTGTGCCAAGTCAGTTTAAGTTCGTCAATGAGCTACCAAAGACTTCTGTTGGTAAGCATGACAAAAAAGTGATGCGTGAGATGTATGCTGATCAAACTGAGGTATAGGTTCAAAGTGGCTTAACTATTGAGCAGATAACTGGCTTAATAGTTGACCTTTATTGTTAGCTCTGCTACATTTTAAACCGATACCTACTAAATCGATACGTAGTGTATCGGTTTTTTGTTCTATTAGAGATAGCTGGCAGGGATAGCCAATCTTTACTATGACAATATTACATCGTATTACCCATCATTTATGCTAAGGACAGCTATTATGAGCGAGCAAACCGCCACTTCAGTGACCAACCAATCGTCAGAGCAAGCTCAGACTTCTCAAGCGTTATCTAATACCACTCAAACTTTTGCTGAAATTTATCACTCTTCTATTGAAAATAAAGAGCAGTTTTGGGCAGAGCAAGCAAAGCGTATCTATTGGCATAAAGAGCCTGAACAAATCCTTGATGACAGCAATCTGCCATTTGCGCAGTGGTATGTCGGTGGCGAGACCAATCTTTGCTATAACTGTGTGGATCGCCATCTTGCAGAGCGCGCAGAACAGGATGCTTTTATCTGGTTATCCTCTGAGATTAACCAAGAGTTAATCGAAACCTTTCCTGCAATCGTCGATGCGTTTAAAGACTTGGGTAATAACGTTGAGCTTTACACGGACTATACCAAACGTCGTCTGACCTATAATGACCTATATAAAGAAGTCAATTATCTTGCCGATGTGCTACAGCGTCATGGTATTGGCAAGGGCGATCGCGTTGTCATTTACATGCCGATGATTCTAGAAGCCGCTTATGCCATGTTGGCTTGCGCTCGTATCGGTGCGGTACATTCTGTGGTATTTGGTGGATTTGCGGCTCATAACTTAGCCATTCGTATGGATGATGCCGAAGCAAAAATGGTCATCACGGTCGATGCAGGTTTGCGCGGTGGTAAAGTTATTAATTATAAAAATCTTGTCAATCAAGGGGTCGAGCAAGCAACAGTTAAACCCGAACATGTATTGGTCATCAATCGTGGCATTTTACCATTTGAGCCAAAAAATATTGATGTTGATTATGCAACCCAGCGCCGTATCAGCTGTGAAGCCAATGCGATTGTCGAGCCAGTTTGGCTCGAGTCAAATACGCCATCGTATTTACTTTATACCTCAGGCACTACGGGTACGCCAAAAGGCGTGCAACGTGATACAGGTGGTCACGCGGTTGCGTTAACGACGTCGATGGACTATATCTACGATGGCAAGGCGGGCGAGACATTTTGGGCGATATCAGATATCGGTTGGGCGGTCGGGCATTCTTACACCATTTACGCGCCATTGCTGGCTGGCATGACGAGTGTGATGTATGAAGGTCTGCCGCATCGCCCAAACCCCGGTATTTGGTGGCGAATTGTCGAAGCAAACAAGGTCAATATTTTATTCACGGCACCGACGGGTGTCCGTATGCTGAAAAAACAAGATGAGACATGGATGACGCGCTATGATGTCTCCAGCGTAAAATCCTTCTTTTTGGCAGGTGAACCACTGGATGAATCGACAGCCAATTGGCTGACTAAGCATTTAGGTGTGCCAATTTTAGACCATTATTGGCAAACAGAGTCTGGCTGGCCCATTTTAAGTAACACGCCCAATTTCAATCATAAGCCACACAAGCAAGGTTCGCCTGGTTATCCCATGTATGGTTATGATGCGCATGTCATTAATGAAGAAACTGGCGAACCTTGTAAAGCTGGCGAAAAAGGACTGCTCGCGATTCGTGCACCATTGCCGCCCGGTTGTCTGACCACGGTATGGCGAAATGACGAACGCTTTATTAGCAGTTATTTTGGTCTGTTTGATGGCAAGCAATACTCAACCTCAGACTATGCCGTGACTGATGAGGAGGGGTATTTTTATATTTTAGGACGAACTGACGATGTGATTAACGTTGCCGGTCATCGTATTGGCACGCAAGAAATTGAAGAAGCGATTAGTACGCATCCAGAGATGGCAGAATGTGCGGTTGTGGGTATTCATGATGAATTGAAAGGGGAGTTGCCGATAGCCTTTTGTGTGCTGAGAGATCATGAACAAGTCACGACCACCGAAAATCGTTTCCGTATTGAGCAGCAGGTCATCGGTGCTGTGGTCAAATCCCTTGGTGGTATCGCAAGGCCAGCAGCAATTTATTTCCCGCAAGCACTACCAAAAACGCGCTCTGGCAAAATCTTACGTCGAGCCATTCGTGCTTTAGCAGAAGGCAACGAAACAGGAGATATGTCAACGCTTGATAATCCAACAGCGATTGACGCGATTAAGCAATCTATGAAAGACTACTAATACGATTACGATGGTGTATTAATTGAAAAAAGCCATCTGACGTTAATATTGAAAAAAGCTCATGCACAATCATGGGCTTTTTTGTTTTTAATTTAAGGCGCCTCCTCATTTTTATCATCACCTAGTCGCTTTCGCTCAAACTGAAAATATACCTTACATAAAGTTTTTCTCGTTAACATAAACTCAGATAAAATTTTGACAAAGCGCTTGACCCTAAAAATGGTTTATTGGTATAGTCAATAACGATACGAAATAAATCATTTTATAAATTACGTTTGATCGATAAAAGCTCATCATTTTTTCTCTCTTTTTGAATATTAAGACACCGCTAAAGGGTAGTCTCGCAAACAAGATAAGGATATCTTATGCACCACGTCAAGCAGCTCATCAATGGTCAATTTGTTGATTCTAATACCAGTGAATGGATTGATATCACCGATCCTGCCACGCAAGAAGTAATCGCCAAAGTACCGCAAACTACTGACGATGAAATAAATCAAGCGGTCGCTGCTGCTCAAGCAGCGTTTCAAACGTGGCGCAAAACGCCCATTACCACACGTGCCCGTATCTTTTTAAAGTATCAAGCATTGATACGCGACCACATGGATGAGCTGGCAGAAATCTTGACCGCAGAGCAGGGCAAAACCATTGCTGATGCGCGTGGCGATGTGTTCCGTGGTTTAGAAGTGGTTGAGCATGCTGCTAGTATTGCCAATTTACAAATAGGCGACTTTGTTGAAAACGTCGCTTCAGGCGTTGATACTTACAGTATTTGGCAGCCACTAGGCGTTTGTGCTGGTATCACGCCATTTAACTTTCCAGCGATGATTCCTTTATGGATGTTCCCAATGGCGATTGCGACGGGTAATACTTTTATCTTAAAACCTTCTGAGCAAGACCCAATGGTCACGATGCGTCTGGTTGAGCTTGCTATTGAAGCGGGTGTACCTGAAGGTGTGCTAAACGTCGTACATGGCGGCAAAGCCACCGTTGATGCCATTTGTGATCATCCTGATATCAAAGCAGTTTCTTTTGTTGGTTCGACCAACGTCGGCAAACACGTTTATGAGCGTGCCAGTCAATCAGGCAAACGTGCTCAGTGTATGATGGGTGCAAAAAATCATGGTGTTATCTTGCCGGATGCCAATAAAGAGCAGACCCTTAACCAGCTAGCAGGTGCTGCATTTGGTGCTGCCGGTCAACGTTGTATGGCGCTGTCTGTCGTTGTCCTTGTCGGTGCCGCTGGCGAGTGGATTGATGATATCAAAGCCAAAGCTGAGGGTTTAATCGTCTCAGCTGGTAAGCATGATAAAGATTTGGGTCCCCTTATTTCTCCTGCCGCAAAAGCGCGTGTTGAGCATTTGATTGGTACTGGTGTAGAAGAAGGGGCGAGTCTATTGCTTGATGGTCGCGGTATTACGGTTGAGGGCTATGAGAAGGGTAACTTCGTTGGTCCGACTATCTTTGATAACGTCACTGCAGATATGCAAATCTATAAAGAAGAAATCTTTGGACCAGTCCTGTGTATCATGCGTGCCAACAGCTTAGATGAAGCGATTGAGCTACTCAATGCCAATCCGCATGGTAATGGTACGGCTATCTTTACTCAATCAGGGGCTGCGGCGCATAAATTCCAACAAGATATCCAAGTCGGTCAAATCGGGATTAACTTGCCGATTCCTGTGCCACTACCAATGTTCTCGTTTTCAGGCTCACGCGCTAGTAAGCTTGGTGATTTGGGTCCTTATGGTAAGCAGGCGGTGCAATTTTATACCCAAACCAAGACGGTTACGGCGCGCTGGTTTGATGATGAAGCAAGTCGCGGTGTTAATACGACTATTTCAATTTAACGCTGAATCACCTATATTTGCATTGACGCTTTAATACACCCTATTCAGCACAAGGATGACCCCATGGATTTTTCATTGACCGATGACCAAATTGCCTTTCGCCAAACTGCTAGACAGTTTGCACAAAAAGAGCTAAAGCCCAATGCCGCTGAATGGGATCGCACCTCGCACTTCCCAATTGATGTGATTAAAAAATCAGGCAAGCTTGGATTTTTGGGCTTATATACCAACCCAGAATATGATGGCTTAGGCCTACCGCGTTTGGATTCTGCCATGGTTTTTGAAGAGCTAGCATGGGGTGATACGTCTGTGGCGGCTTATATGAGTATTCATAATATGGCAGGCTGGATGATTGGCGAGTTTGGCAGTGATGCATTGTGCAAAAAATATTTGCCAAATATGGTCAGCGGCGAATGGCTGGGTAGTTATTGTTTGACGGAGCCTAATGCCGGTTCTGATGCGGCATCACTGCGTACCAAAGCCGATAAGCAAGGCGAGCATTATATACTGACCGGCGAAAAAACCTTTATATCAGGGGCAGGTTCAACTGATGTATTGGTGGTGATGGCGCGTACGGGTGCTGCAGGCCCAAAGGGGATTTCAGCGTTTGTGGTTGATGCCGATAGTGCAGGTATCGAATATGGTAAAAACGAGCATAAAATGGGCTGGAAAGCACAGCCGACACGGACGATTAGCTTTAAAGATGTCAAAGTGCCAGTAGAAAATCTCATCGGCGAGGAAGGTCAAGGTTTTCGTATTGCCATGAAAGGGCTAGATGGCGGGCGGATTAATATTGGTATCTGTGCAGTAGGAACAGCGCAAGCGGCGCTTGAGACAGCGACCAATTATGTACAAGAGCGCAGTCAGTTTGGCAGCCCGATTGCCAGCTTACAATCGGTACAATTTAAGCTTGCCGATATGCTGACTCAAACCATCACTGCACGGCAAATGCTGTATTTAGCGGCCAGCAAAGTCGACAATAATGATGCACAGGCCTCTACTTATTGCGCCATGGCAAAGCGTTTGTCTACTGACTTGTGTTTTGATGTCGCCAACGAAGCCTTACAGCTGCATGGTGGTTATGGCTATCTTAATGAGTATCCGCTTGAGCGTCATGTGCGAGATTTGCGTGTGCATCAGATTTTGGAAGGTACCAATGAGATTATGCGCGTGATTGTCTCGCGTCAGCTCTTACAAGATGATGCGTTAAGTCAGCTGCGTTAACCATTTTATATAAATAGATAGTTTGCCTATTCGAATGTATGGATAAAGCAATTTTATAAAAAATTATAACAAGGATATTTCATGACGGATTATACCAACTTAAAACTATCGATTGATGGTCATACTGCAACGCTAACATTGAACAACCCACCTGCTCATACGTGGACGATGGACAGTCTCAATGCGCTTAAGCAGCTGGTCACTGATCTCAATACCAATGATGAGGTATATGCGTTAATCGTCCATGGCGATGGCGAGAAGTTCTTTTCAGCAGGTGCCGATTTAAATAATTTTGCAGATGGTGATAAAGGTCGCGCGATCAGTATGGCGATAGCTTTTGGTGAAGCATTTGAAGCGCTGTCAGCCTATCGCGGCGTAAGCATCGCTGTCATCAATGGTTATGCGATGGGTGGTGGTCTTGAGTGCGCACTCGCTTGTGATATCCGTATCGCAGAAGCACATGCGCAGATGGCATTACCCGAGACGGGTGTGGGATTGTTGCCGTGTGCCGGTGGTACGCAAAATCTAACGGCTTTGGTAGGCGAGGGTTGGGCAAAGCGCATGATATTGTGCGGCGAGCGCGTCGATGCCCAGACTGCACTACGCATTGGCTTAGTCGAAGAAGTCACTGCAAAAGGTGAAGGATTACAAACAGCACAAGCATTGGCGCAAAAAGTTGGTAAGCAATCACCGGTTGCGGTCAGTTATTCCAAAACACTTATTCAAGCGGCAAGAGACACGCCACCTGCGCAAAACCTTATCCATGAGCGTGAAGCCTTTGTCAAATTGTTCGATACCAAAGATCAGCGTGAAGGCGTGCAAGCATTTTTAGAGAAGCGTAAGCCCGTTTGGAAAAATAAATAAACGCCATAAAATCAAACTTAATAATACTATTTTTTCTTTTAATATTTGTAGGTCACCTTTATGACAACAGCTATAGAAGGCAAACCAGAAGCGCCTGTACTATTCAGCACCGAGCCGACAGATTGTGGTCACCTGATTGGAATAATGACGTTAAACACACCCAAGTCTCTTAATGCCCTTAGCGTTGAGATGTGTCAATTGTTATCGCAACAGCTAGAGCAGTGGCAAGGTGATGAGCAAGTGGTGGCATTGCTATTAAAAGGCGCTGGCGATAAAGCGTTTTGTGCAGGTGGGGATATTCGCAGGTTATATGACAGTATGTCAGCCACAGCGCCACTGCCAAACCCTTACGCGACAGAATTTTTTGGTCATGAATATCGTCTTTATCGGCAGATGCACTTTTATTCTAAACCATTAATACTCTGGGGTGACGGTATTATCATGGGTGGCGGCATGGGCTTGATGGCAGGTTGTAGTCACCGCTTGGTCACAGAGCGCACGCGCTTTGCCATGCCAGAAGTGACTATTGGGCTGTTCCCTGATGCTTCTGGCAGTTGGTTTTTGCAGCGTATGCCAGCTAAGACGGGCTTGTTCTTAGGGTTGACGGGCGCGATGTGTAATGGCAGCGACGCTTTATTGACCAATCTAGCAGAATACGCCGTTGCCAGTACTGACTATGATGGCGTCATACAAAGTTTAAAACAGAGCGATTGGCAAGTTGCCGTTAGTAGTAGGGATAAATGCGATAACAATAGTGCTCACAGTATCGTCAGTCGAGCGTTGGCGGCCCAGCCCGTTGCTGAACTGCCTGACAGTAAGCTTGCGCAGCATTGGCGTGCTATCCAGCAGTTGATGAACAGCGGCGGACTGGGTGATATCGATGCTTTATTACAAAGTGATGCGGCACTCGCAAAAATAGATACAGAGTTTGCCAATGATAGCTGGACGCAGCGAGCAGTAGATACTTATCGCCATGGCTGCCCAGTGACTGCGGCGTTGACCTATGCGCTTTATTATAAAGTCACTGACTTATCGCTAGAGCAAGTTCTGTATTTAGAAGCCAATGTAGCCGTACATTGTGTTGCCAATCCTGACTTTAAAGAAGGCGTACGTGCGCTACTGATTGATAAAGATCGTAATCCACAGTGGTCACGCTCACTAGCAGACTGCTTGAGTAGCGAAGGGCAGGCGTACATACAGCAGCACTTTGTGAATCCTTATGCTAAAGGTGAGCATCCGTTAGGCGATTGGTTGGGTGATGAGGCTTTAGGCAGTCAGTCTGTGCGTTAAAAATTGAGTTTATCAATTCAATATAGACATCAAATTAAAATCACACTCAATTAAATAGTTTACAGCTATATGTGTAGCAACGCCTACGCGCATGATTAATACTAACCATCAAGGAATGATGAGATGAATACAAAGGATTTAAATGCCACCGATAACGATACTACTAAGCCAAATATTGCTTTTATCGGACTTGGTAATATGGGCGCACCAATGGCTGAAAACTTGCTAAAAGCAGGTTATGCGCTATCGGTCTATGATTTATCTGCAGAGGCAACCGCGCGCTTGCAGCAAGCAGGTGCCAGTGTAGCAGACAGTCCTAAAGATGCTGCACGTCATGCGCAAGTCGTTATCAGTATGTTGCCTGCTGGCAAGCACGTCCATTCAGTCTATCTAGGAAATAATGGCGCTGACGGTCTGCTTGCAGCGTTACCGAAAGGTACATTAGTCATTGATAGTAGTACCATTGCAGCGGCTGATGCAAGGAAGGTCGCAGAGGCAGCAAGTAAGCTTGGGATAGACTTCTTAGATGCTCCAGTCTCCGGTGGTACGGGCGGTGCTATCGCTGGTACGTTAACCTTTATCGTCGGTGGCAGCACTAATGCCTTTGCCAAAGCTGAGCCGATACTGGCTGTGATGGGTAAAAATATCTTTCATGCAGGCGAGCATGGTGCCGGACAAGTCGCAAAAATCTGTAATAACATGCTGTTAGGTATTCTGATGGCAGGAACAGCAGAGGCGATTAACTTAGGCGTCAAAAACGGTCTGGACCCTAAAGTGCTATCAGATATTATGCTGCAAAGCTCAGGTCGTAACTGGACGCTAGAGGTATACAATCCTTATCCGCAAGTGATGGAAAATGTCCCATCGAGCAATGGCTATCAAGGCGGGTTTATGAGTAAGCTCATGCAAAAGGATCTTAACCTTGCCATGCAGACCGCTGAAGATACTCAGGTAGAGACGCCGATGGGCGCTAAAGCGACTGAGCTTTATGCTGCACATACTGTCGAGAATGGCGACAAAGATTTCTCAAGCATTATGGCGCGACATGACAGCTCAGTATTGACTTAAACTATCAAAGTAGCTATGAAAAAGGTCTGCATTATTATCTTAATGCAGACCTTTTTTTTGCTTATATTGCATCATCTAGCTGGGTAGGTCATAGACGAGCGACTGAATATCTTGCGCTGCTTTTTGCAATCGTGGGACATGGGTTAAGAGATCATCTAAAGACACTCGTATGGTCGGTGCATGAAGATATAGCGAAGCAAGGTAGCGCGACTTTCTATCCCGTATCGGTACGGCGATTGCCACCATCTCAGAGATAAACTCTTCATTATCGATACCAATACCTGTTTCAGCGATACGATCAAGCTCAGCGTTTAGCGCATCGATATCGGTAATCGTATTTTTGGTAAACTTATCCAATGACAGGTTTTGCAGTATTTTGTCGCGGCTTGTGCGCGGCAACTGACTTAAATACAGCTTGCCAGTCGCTGTACACCACATTGGCGACTTTGCGCCCACTGGCAAATAAATCTGTATCGGCAAGGTCGTATTTGCACGGTTGGTATAGATCATATTCATCTGATAAGGCACACCGATCCCGCAGGTCTCTTTTAGCTCATCAACCAGCTTTTGCAAAATCATTTGTCGCTCATTAAAGAACAATCGCTGCTGCCACAGCTCAACACCCAAGTTGCGTACCCGCTTGCCCGGTATAATACCGCCGCCAATATCCACAGTCACAAACCCTTCATCGAGCAGATTTTGAATCAATCGATGAATGGTCGGCTTTGGAATATCAAGCTCTTGCGATAGCTCAAGTGGTGAGAGCGGTTTTGAGGCATAGGACACCGCCTCGATAATCTCTAACACACGGGTAATCGACGATACTTTAGGCATATGAGTGGCTCAATAAGAATAAAAAGAATACAGTAGGAAATACAACAAGGCATTAACAGATAAAAGTAAATACGCAGCCTTGCGACACATTTTCCCTAACCTCTAATTTAGCATAATATCAAGCCTAGACAAGATCTAGTTACTTTATATGCCAATACTAAATGTATCAATACTAACGTCACACAGTCATACAATATTGAAAATTTATGCTAATGCTTTATTTTTCTGAAAAGTTTTCTAAAAGCAATAATTACTACACCAACTCACAAAACACAACAAACTGTAGTAATAAGCTATATAACTGTCATTGAGTTAAATAAAGGGGTAGGTCATTATAATGACATATTTTGTAATATCATTACATGAAGATTAAGCTAACCAATATTCATGTTTGCGCTGTTGAGTTACTTTAAGAGCATTGTGTAACAGAAAGTCGAAGTTTTGCGGATTGGTGTAGTAATTATTACAATATCTATGCAATCTTTACATAACGGCAAATAAAAAGCGCTCCTAGAGGGGTGACTTTTCCGGCCAAAATTGTTTTAATCTGCTCAACAAAATGATCGATTTAAAAAAAGCTAAATTGTCATTTTTTATGGGCGACTTATTCCACACTTTAGGAGAGTATTTATGAGACTTATTAAATTAACAGCAATTTCTGCTGCCGTTTTAGCGTCAACTGCTGCACTAGCTGCTGAACCTGTTATCGTTGTTGATGGTAACGATGCAGTTGTATACGAAGCTGAGCCTGTTGCTGTTGCATACGAAGCTGAGCCTGTTGCTGTTGCATATGAAGCTGAGCCTGTTGCTTATGCATACAATGCTGACGCTGGTATCGTTAGCAATACTACTGGTGCTGTTGTTGGTGGTACTAAAGGTTTCTTCTCTAAAGTAATCAACCCAGCTTCTGTTAGCGCTGAAGTTGGTACTTTAGGTTATGGTGCTAACATCGGTTGGTCACTAAATGAGAAAACTGAATTACAAGCTGGTTGGGCAGGTGGCGATGTTGCTGACCTATTCGGCGGTGACTTTGACGCAAACGACGTAAACTATGACGTTGATTCTGACTTCAGCAACCCATACCTAGGTGTGCAATTACGTCCTACTGGTAACTGGTTCACAATGGGTGCTGGTATCATCGTACCTGACAACGATTTTGATGTAACTGCTAATCCAGATGGCGGCGTATACAAAATTGATGATGTATCATATAACGCAGATGATGTAGGTGCTTTACAAGGCAGCATGGAACATCGTAACAAGCTAGCACCTTATGGTACTATCGGTTTCCGTCCTAACATCGGTAACAACTGGGGTGTGTTTGGTGAAATCGGTGCAGCATACATGGGTAAAACCAATGCTACTGTAAGTGCAAGTAAAACTGGACCAGTACGTGTAGAAGATGGTTTTACTGATGGTGGCACGATTGTACCTGGAGTAACTCCTGGGGATGTCGCTGCTCTTGCTGAGAAAGAACTAGAAGATAAAGATTATCTTGAGTGGATGCCAATTGTTAAGCTTGGTGCAACTTACCGTTTCTAATCTAATCACAGTTTAAGTACTGTTATTAGAAGAATAGTAAAAAAAACGATCCTTTTTAGGGTCGTTTTTTTTGTCTGTGAAAGGGTAGTTGTTAGAATGAATAACAGATGTAAATGGTCTAGAAAATAACGATGGTTTGTTGCGCTGACAATACCGCGATACGGTAATCGGACTTAATGTCTGCTATGACCATTAAAGGTGATGGTTCTTTAATAGCATGAATCAAATCAGCAATCAGGTAGGAATAATCTACTCCTAACCCTTGTGCCAGTTTGTATTGATGAATTTTGATAAAACTTTCTTTTATTTGCCACAGTAATTTAGCGATAATCTTACGCTGAAGTGGGGATAATGCTTGTAAAGCAGCCATTTCATGCTCAGAATAAAACCGCTGCGCTACGTGCCATGCTACATGATTGGTTTCAATATCAATACCAATGGGACGGTGACGACTAATGACCACTGTTACTTTACTGTTCAATGATGTATAGATTGTCTGAACAGTATTTTGATTAATATCATGATTCTTGCTGCCTGTATGACTAAAGCATACGTAATATTCACTGCTGCTAAGCCGATACGGGAAATTTGACTCATCCAAAGTATCGCACAACTTTAGCTCACTCAGTAATTGTTGTAGCAATAATCGAACGCCTTTACGTTGTAGTTGACGTTGATGCTGCGCCATTTCACGTGTTGATAAACTTACTGGTGACAGGCAGTAATGCCAACTAAGCTCGTAAAGTTTCTGAAAATCTACTTGCGATATATTGTTCGCGGATGACCACAGTAATTCATCCCACAGTCTTTTGAAGTTGAGGGATGAACGCTCGCTCACTTGTGCAGTGGCGCACCACGTTGCAGGATCGAGCTGGGTATATTGGACATGGGTCAGATTTAAGATAGAGCTTGGCATCATTGATTACATCTATTGGATTCGTTCACTTAGTAACATGCAAAAAGCCCAGCGATATATTATTGCTGGGCTTTCAATTATAAAATATGTTGAGCTTTATCGACTGTGATTGGTTTTACTGGTGTTAGTAAGACAATTCAGCACGGCGATTTAGTGCATAAGCTTCTTCAGTATTACCAGCGGCAGCAGGGCGCTCTTCACCATAACTGATGATGCGGATATTGTTTACTGCGACGCCTTGAGTAGCAAGGTAATCACGTGCTGCAGCAGCACGGCGCTCACCTAGTGCCATGTTGTATTCACGACTACCGCGATCATCAGTATTACCTGCGATAACAACGCTAGCTGCTGGGTTTGAGTTTAGCAAGCTGGCATGTTGATTAAGAATGCTCGCTGCTTGTGAAGTAATTTCACTGCTGTCAAAAGCAAAGTAAACAACCGCCTGTAGGTTTTCTGCGCCCATAATAACCGCGCTTGAGTTATCTACGATGACTGCGCCAGTGTATCCAACTTGACCACCTGGGATACCTAGTGGGGCAACCACGACTTCAGAAGTAGCACGTTTGGTCGCACAACCTGTGGTTAGTGCCACAGCGCTTGATAATACAGCGAGGGCTGCGATCTTAGAAAAACTGGTTGACATAATGAGCTCCTAAAATTTTAATTAATTAAAATTGTTTTTTTTGAACTGCTTACGATAAAACTTAGGCAATTGCTATCTATCATATACTAAATGTTACTTTATGTAAGTAGTATTACTGTAAATAATGCTAGAATTTACAGATAGATATGAGATCTACTACCAGCGGTGCTTGCCCCAATTTTCAGGATTGGCCCAATAATCCGCATTTAACCAATTTGGCAGCTGTTTATAGTCATATAAATTGAACTGCCAAAGTCTAGCGGACGCTGATGACTTTACAGATGAAGGCTGCTCTGATTTGTCAGTAGTATTCATCTCTAAAGATGGTTCATTCAAGATATCAAATGGGGTAAAGCCATAAGCTTTTAGATCTAGGGTGTCATCAAGGGCGATTAGCAGGTGTGCCGCATAAAGATCTCGATAGCGCATGAGCAGCGGAATATACTGCTGCAGAAACTCTGGTGAGAGTGTGGGCAACCAAAAACAGGCGAGCTCATAACGTTCAGGTAATTGTCGTTGATTGAGCTCTAATAATGTCGATATTTGTGGTGAGCGGGTATTTTTTAGCAGTGTCTTTAATGCTAACCGCGCATTTTGATCTGGGACGACCCACAGCAACTCAGTGTCATTATTAGTAGATTCAATCGTTGTGGATGCGTTCGCTTGTATGGTTAGTGAGGGCAAAAGAGCCTCAACGTAATCTATCAGTAATGGTAACGTAATGTCTGAGCGACTGTCGGTTTGCTTTATCATATAATAGGCCGTTTATCGAGTGTTGGTCATCAGTGACCCTATTAAATCATTTTAATCGTGATTATCCAATGGGTGATTGATGCTGATTATGCTGCTCTTTTAATATGTCGACTCTCTTATTCTTTTGATATATCGACTATCTCATTGCTATCGCATTTTGATAAGTATCAGGGACGATGAACATAATAAAATTGGGACCTGCTCTTGAAATTTGGCAGTTTAGGTCAATGTAGCAAGATACCATTATCATGTTAATGGTCATAAGATTATGCTAATTGATGACCTGCCTTAACCTAAATTATCCCGCTTTTTACCATATATATTTTTTGCCATAAATAATAATAGGAATACCCATGTCTATTGCTGAAACTGATGCTCAAATCATTAATCCTGATATGCCAGATGTGCCACCGCATGCACCAAGTAAAATTAATTTAAAAGATTACCAGAAACCTAGCTTTGATGTGGAAACGGTTGATTTAGATATTAAACTGTTCGAAAATCATGCACAGGTAGACAGCACTCTGAAGATGGTACGTCAAACAGCAGGAGATCTCGTATTGTTCGGTGAGGAGTTGGAACTGATCGCCATTACGATGAATGGTAAGCCATTGACGGCTGAGGATTATCAACAACAAGCAGGCACGTTGACGATTGCTAATGCACCTGATGTGGTTGTTTTAGAGATTCAAGTACGTATCTGTCCGCAGACCAATACCGCACTTGAAGGGTTCTATATGGCGGGCAGTGGTGATGAGACGATGTTTGTCACCCAGTGCGAGCCGGAAGGTTTTCGTAAAATCACTTTTTATCCAGACCGCCCCGATGTGCTAGCGATATTTACTACGCGTCTTGAGGCGGATAAGCGTTATCCAACACTATTGGCCAATGGTAACTTGGTTGAAGCAGGTGAGGTGGCAGATGCCCCAGACCGTCATTATGCGATATGGCATGATCCAACCAATAAGCCAAGCTATCTATTTGCCTGCGTTGTCGCTGATTTAGACGTATTAACGGATTCTTATACCACTAGCGAAGGTCGTGAGGTGTTGCTGGAAATATACGCAAAGTCTGCTGACATTGATAAATGTGATGTCGGTATGCAAGCGTTGAAGGATTCGATGAAATGGGATGAGGTCAATTATGGTCGCGCCTACGATTTAGATCGCTATATGATTGTTGCCGTGAGTCAATTTAATATGGGCGCAATGGAAAACAAAGGTCTGAATATTTTTAATACCGCTTGTGTGTTATCCAGTCCTGAGACGACAACGGATGCGCGTAGCTTTAGTGTGAAAGCCATCATTGCCCATGAGTATTTTCATAACTGGACAGGCAATCGCATCACTTGCCGTGATTGGTTTCAATTGTGCTTAAAAGAAGGTTTTACTGTTTACCGCGATCAATCATTCTCAGCGGATCAGCAGTCGAGTGCCGTACAGCGTATCGATGATGTGGCGACCTTGCGTGCTCATCAGTTTGCGGAGGATGCAGGACCACTGGCGCACCCGGTACGCCCTGAGAGTTTTGTCGAGATTAATAATTTTTATACGACGACTGTTTATGAGAAAGGCGCTGAAATCGTGCGCATGATTGCCAATACGTTAGGAGCCGAGAATTTTCGTAAAGGCACGGATGAGTATTTCCGTCGTTATGATGGGCAAGCAGTCACGGTTGAGGACTTTTTATCTGCGCTTAGCATCACTGATAGCAAGATTGAAAGCTTCATCGACTGGTATCGTCAGCCAGGCACACCAATGGTGTCTGGTCATCAACATTATGACCATGCAGCGCAGACACTGACGATTACGTTAAATCAGCAAACCCGTCATGTCAGTGGCTTTGCTGCGCCAAAACCCTTGCCTATTCCGGTCGCGACTGCGCTATTTGATAAAGACACTGGTGACATTGTGGCTGAGCGTATGCTGCTACTCGATCAAGCCACGCAAACCTTTACCTTCAAAAATATAGCGCGTGAGCCTGTTGTATCCTTGCTACGTGATTTTAGTGCGCCAGTACAGCTCAATTATGATTATCAAGATGCAGATTTGGCATTTTTGCTCAAACATGAAACCAATGGTTTTAACCGCTGGCAAGTGACACAGATGCTGGTCAATCGTATCTTGTTGCAAGGTCAAGGCGAGAAGAGCAGTCCTGATATCTATCTGCAAGCACTAGCGCAGACATTGCCTGTGCTCGCGGCTGAGGATGCGATGTTGGCTGCCCGCTTGCTTGATATTCCATCAGCGCAAGAGCTGGCGTCTGCTATTCATAAAGATTACGATCCAGCATTGGTGAAAGCGCAGCGCGACGACTTGTATCAGCAGCTTGCAGAGGCGCTAAAAGATCAATGGGCTGAGCTTTATGAGCAGTTACCTATGCGGTCTTATAAAGATAGTGCCGAGGCTCGTGGCATCCGTGCCTTGCGTAATGTGGTGCTCGATATGGCGCTGACCGCAAATGTCGATGGCGCAGATGAATGGGCGCAGCAGCAGTATGATGATGCAAGCTGTATGACGGAGCGTTTCGGTGCGTTGAAAGCGATGGTCAATCATCAACTGCTAAATGCTGATGAGTATTTGGCGGAATTTTATAATCGCTTCCAAAATAATGATTTGGTCATCGATTTATGGTTTAGTGTGCAAGCGTCTGCTGATACTGTCACCGCTGATACTATCCAATCCTTGATCGCTCACGCAGATTTTGATTGGAATACGCCCAATCGTGTACGCTCAGTGGTCAGCGCCTTCACCTCGCAGCCGACGGCCTTATGGACGGTAGAAGGGTTAGAGCTTTATATTGGTGTGATTAAAAAGTTGGATGATGCCAATCCTGTTTTGGCGTCGCGCTTATTGCAAGTGCTAGCGCGTTGGAATACCTTAGCTGAGCCAAGTCGTCAAATGGCGCATGAACGGTTGATTGAGTTGCAAAAGCAGGCTTCTTCTAAGCATGTACTTGAAAGTCTAAACAGTGTTTTAGGTGCGGCAAATGTATAAAGCGTAATATTTTATCAGTTACGTTGAAAAATTAAACGTGATAAGCTAATAAGTTAAAGCATACAAAAAAGCCCGTCTGACATACTATGTCAGACGGGCTTTTTGCTGATCAACTCATCAAGATAGAGTGATCTTTATCGTGATGAGGGACTGTCAATATTAACGATTCGGCAAAACGTCTTTGACCATATCACGTAGGTTATGTAAAGCAGTGACCGTACTATCCCAATCTAAGCAACCATCAGTGATGGACTTGCCATATTCAAGCTGACTCAAGTCAGCCGTTAGTTTTTGATTGCCGCCCTTTAGATGGCTCTCAATCATCATGCCAATAATTGATTTATTACCGTTTTGAATTTGCTCTGCAACGTTTTGGATAACCATCGGTTGTAGATATGGGTCTTTACCTGAGTTGGCATGGCTTGAGTCAATCATAATCTTGCTATTGGTTTTGCCTTTTGCCAGCTCGTTTTCCACTTGTGCAACCGCAGTTTCGTCATAGTTGGGCTTGCCGTTACCACCGCGGAGTACCACGTGCGCGTAAGGGTTGCCTTTAGACTTGATGATGGAGACTTTACCATCTGCTGACAAACCTAAGAAGCTATGACCTTCTTTTACGGCTTGCATTGCGTTAACAGCGACTGTCATGCCGCCGTCTGTTCCATTCTTGAAGCCTACTGGGCACGATAAGCCTGAACTCATTTCACGATGCGTTTGGCTCTCAGTGGTACGTGCGCCAATCGCTGACCAGCTGATCAAATCCTGCATGTACTGCGGGGTATTCGGGTCTAGTGCTTCGGTGGCGCAAGGCAGACCTTTTTCATTCAAATCGAGCAGTAGCTTACGGGCAGTACGCAGACCTTTTTCGATATCGAAGCTGTCGTTCATATCAGGGTCATTAATCATGCCTTTCCAGCCAACGGTTGTGCGCGGCTTTTCAAAATATACGCGCATCACCACAAACACGCTATCTTCGATTTCTTTTGCTAATATGGCCAAACGATCGGCATATTCGTGAGCGGCTTTGATATCATGAATAGAGCAGGGGCCGATGACCACAAAGAGGCGCTTGTCTTTACCATCCAAGATGTTTTGGATGGTATTACGACCGTTTAATACGGTTTTATAGGCTGCATCTGATAAAGGTAGCTCAGTTTTTAGCTCAGCGGGAGTGATCAAAGGAATGAACTTTTCAATATTCACGTCGTCAATATCTGCATTATGGGTAACTGATGTTGTCATGGTTATATATCGTCTAGCTGATTTATAGGGAGTTTCATTATGCGGACAAAAGTGTTGGTTGACAAGGGCAGTCGCGCAGTTAATTAACTGATAACTGGAATGAGGAAACCAAAACTTAGTTATACTTGTTCAGCGCCAATCGTATATGAGCGCTTCAACAAGCAAGATTGTTACTCAATTTATCTGTCCGTATAGAAAAACAAATTAACCCGTTAAATAGTCATTTCTAGCTTTTATCAGCTAATTTAGCTATTTGTATCATCGTCACGTATGATGACAATATAAAAGGTATGACGATAAAATAGTGAGTATGGCGAATGCTTAGGTATCACAGAGCTTTCGCGCAGATTTTATGCGTCGTATTTTATAATAATCATTCATTTATTTTATATGCATTTATTGTATTTTTTAATATCGAGAGCTTGTCATGACAGATTCTGCTACGCCTGATCAATATCATAACCTTATAGACCAAACAGAGACTGAAATTCGAAGTGCTGAATTACAGACTGTGCCATTGGTCATCGGTATCGTCGCAGGTGAGGTGTCAGGGGATAGCTTGGGCGCAGACTTCATGCAGCAGATGAATAATCTACGCGATGATATTGTGTGGGTCGGTGTTGGTGGTACAAAGATGCAAGCGCAAGGGCTGCAAAGCATTTTTCCGTTGGAGCGTTTAGCGGTGATGGGTTTGGTAGAAGTTATGGCGCAATTGCCTGACTTGCTTAAAGCTCGCCGTGAATTACTGAGTGCATTTAAAGCCGCTGATATTGATTGGTTTATCGGCATTGATGCGCCTGATTTTAATCTTAGAGTGGCTAAAAAATTAAAACCGCAAGGCGTATTCTGCGTGCAGTATGTGAGCCCTTCTATTTGGGCATGGCGTGAGTCACGTATTCATAATATTAAAGCAGCGACCGACCTTGTGTTGTGTTTGTTCCCCTTTGAGCTGTCCGTTTATGAGCGCCATAATCATCCAGCAATATGTGTTGGTCATCCACTGTTGCGTACGATCGATCAAACATTATTAGAGACACCGATCAATCAGCGCCGTAGTGAGCTGGTTTGGCACAACGATGGCTTGCAGCAGTTTTTTATTGAACGATTTGACGATGTCAGCCAGCTTATTTGTGTAATGCCAGGCTCTCGGCGCGGTGAAATCACTGCTATTTTGCCATTGATGTTAGATGGTATTCAAAAGTTGATATTGCTTGACCCCAAGCTGTGCTTTATCATTCCGACCGTCGACCAGAATCACCAATACATCGTCCAAGATGTTATTGATCAGCGCTCAGAGCAACTGCGTGCTGCCATCGTTGTAGTTTATGATGATAGCCAGCCAGCCTTTAGTCAGCAAGCGATGGCAGCCTCAGATATTGTAATGCTGGCATCTGGCACTGCAACGCTAGAGGCGATGCTATTAGAGCGACCGATGGTGGTGGTTTATCAATTAAATAAGCTCACCTATCAGATTGCCAAACGCTTGGTCAAAGTGCCTTATGTGGCGCTGCCCAATATTTTGGCTAATACTGCAATCGTTCCTGAGTTGATTCAAGAGCAGGCGAGTGGTGACAATATCTGTCGTACGGTCATGCGGCTACTGCAACCGCGTGCCTATGCTGAGCAATTAAAAGATCTCATCGCCACCAAGCACTTATTACAACAGCAGAGTAATCATGATCCCGCTAATAGCGTGATTGAGCAATGGTTTATCCAAGCGAAACATCGGATTTAAGCCATTATTGATTGCGATCATTTCTTCTTCTATTAATCACAATGATACCTAATAACAAAGATAACGCGCCCCTATGAGTAACCAGTACCAAACCGACAACTCCGTTACCCCGATTGATATAAGTATTGAGCAAATTGATATCAAAGGTCAATATCTACAGCTGGTTGAGCCTATTCGTTTATCGGGTCAGGTAGATATTGATGAGCTACTTACTCAGTATCTGATCAAGGTGGAACAAGGCTTACAGCAGTCAACGCTACAAATAGGCGTTGATGAAGCAGGACGTGGGCCGTTACTCGGTAGCGTCAATGTGGCTGCTGCGATATTGCCTAAAACTTGGTCAGGATTGATTGAGATGCAGCCATTAAAGGACACGCCATTATCTATCTTGACCGACTCCAAGCAGCTGAGTGAAAAGAAGCGTGACCGTCTTTATCCGTTGGTTCAGCAGCATGCTATTGGTTATGTTGTCGCCGAGATCCCAGCAGCGGTCATCGATCAAGTCAATATCTTGCAAGCGACGATGCTCGGTATGCGCTTATGTACCGAAGTATTGTTAAAAGCCATTGCTCATCATCTTGTCAACTCTATGAGGCAGGTCGAAGTTTTGTTCGATGGTAATCGCTGCCCTGAATTAAATGAGGCAATGCTCGCTGAACTGGGTATAGAAAAATCGACTATCGATTGCCAAGCATGGGTAAAGGGCGATGCGCGTCATACCAGCATTGCTGCCGCCAGTATATTGGCTAAAGTCAGCCGTGACAAAGCCATGTATGCGCTTGATGCTGAGCATCCAGAATATGGTATCGCCAAACATAAAGGCTATCCAACACGCGCACACATGGAGGCAATCGAAAAATACGGCGTATTATCTGCGCATAGACGTAGTTTTGCACCAGTCAGAAAGTCATTAGAGAAAGCCACTTAACAATACAAGTTAAGCTGAGCGTGCTTCTTTAAAATAGCCTAAGCGGACATAGTCATGACTAAAAATAAGACAGTCTATAATGAACGTATCAGTCTTCAACAAACACCAAGTAAAAATTTATGGACTGTATTACAATGCCATTACAAATAAATTCAATACTGTGATATTAGCAGCGTTAAGTCTACTTAGCTTATGTCCGCATACTTAACGCTGGCATTTATTGACTTATATACGCGCTATTATTCTATAGGATAAAAAATGACGCTCAGTACACTACCAATCAGTACGCCACAGAAAAATCTTGCTGCAGTGCTTTTTTTGACAGTGTTTCTAACAGCTTGTGGTGGGGGCGGTGGTGGCTCTGATAGCAGTTCTAATACCAATGCGTCAAGCCCAAACCCACCTGCTATCGAGCCAAACGATCAGCCCAGTGACAATTCAAGCGATAATGTTGGCGACCAACCTGATAGCACTACTGCTACTAATGAGGTAAAGGCTGCATTAATTTTCAACAATAAGTTCAGTTTGGCACGTACCAGCTGTGGTCTGAGTGGCTTATCTGTTGATACCGCGCTTGATAATGTTGCCATTAAACATGCAAATTATATTAAATACGTCTTTGCCAATAGCTCACCGACCGCATTCAGCGCGCATTACGAAAATAAGATTGCAGATATTTCGGGCGTTACCAGTAGCAATAATCCATTTTTTGGTGGGTTAAGTTTTACCGATCGCTTATCAAACGCAAATTATCCAAATGTACGATATGGTGTGACTGAGAATATTGCCCAATCTATCTACTATAGTTCAGCAGGCAATCTTATTCGCTCGGATGTTGTGGCAGGCTCGATGGCAAAGTCCCTGCTGGCAGCACCTTACCATTTGCGTTCATTAATGATGCCTAGTGCAAGCGTCACGGGTACTGGCGTGGTTGTCTATAAGCCATACAATAAAGAGGCGGCGAATAACCAAGGTTATGTATTGGTCAACCATGCAGCAGCGACCCAAGCGACTAAAGATAATACGGTTAAAGGCGTATTTACTTATCCATGTGAAGGCGTGACGGATACAGTAACCGCGCTATATAATGAGACTCCAGATCCTGTCAAGCATACAGGGCGTGACTTGCGAGTGGATCCTATCGGGCAACCCATTTATATCAACATGCCATCCGCTCAAACGATTGATATCAGCAATGTGATATTCCATGATATCCAGCGAAATATCGATGTACCGATTGAGCTGCTAGACTATCGCCAAGATCCCTATAAAAATACGGCAAATGCACTACCAGCAAATGAAGCTTTTATATTACCAATCACTGATAATTTAAAAAGCTGCCAGATTGCCAGTAAAAAAGGCAAAAACTGTGGTTTACATGGCAACAGTGACTACCGTGTCAGCTTTGATATTTTAGTGGATAATAAAACTATCGAGCGTGAGAGCTTTACCTTTACGACAGGGATAGTCAACTAATAATTAGGTGAACTAAGACGCGTTCTTAATCTGAATAAAAGCACCAATCTGAACGAAAGTATCTAAAGAGTAAGTAAAATAAAGCAAGGGCTGAACCAGCTATCTGATTTAGCCCTTGCTGGATTATCATAGTCAATCCCTTGCACTATAAAAATTTCAGCGTTCACCTCGCTTGAAATAGTTTATATGCCTATACTTGGTTGCCTTGTACTTCACACTTCTTTTGAGTCAAAGTAACTATATTGCAATAAACCATATTGCAATAAACCATATTGCAATTAATCATATAAATATATAAGCGCTAAAACGATGAGTTCGGTTGTTGCAAGAAGGCTTCTTCTTCATCCGTTGACTCACGATCTAAAATGTCATTGCGATGCGGATAGCGACCGAATTGCTCAATGATATTTTTATGACGATTTTCGAAATCTAGCGTATTGTCATCATGTAATTTTTCAAACAATGGTAAGTAGCGCTTATGGATCACCAATGATTCAGAATGCATAAATGGCATAATGATAAACTTGCGCCATTCAGTCGGTAACGTATCAAAGTGTGGTTGTCCAATAGCCTCTTGTGCCAATGCGATAGCCATACTATCTTGTGCAAAAGCGCCTGCTTGCCCGCGACATAAATTACGCGAAAACTGATCTAAGACAATAATTTCTGCTAGTCTGCCTGCCAACGCCGTGATGGAGCTATTGCTATCCGTCGGCGCTTCTGCGATACGCCATGTCACGCATTCACCTTGCTTGGCAGCTTGCCAGATGTCACCGAATTTATCCTTTATCTGCGTATCAAAGTCATCATTTTGCGCAAACCAATGTTGCTCATTGTCTTTGTCGAACCAAAACTCCAGTACAGCACGCGCATTAGCATCAAGATGTTCTAAATGAATGTTTTTTGGGTCGAGCTGCGATGAATAAGCTTGGCTAGTAGCAGTGGAATAATCGGTTGATAGTGACATAAGATATTCTAATTATGATGAATTTAGTCTACTATAGCGCAAATATTTATGTCTGTCATGATGCCAACAGCAGCTATTAGGTAACCTCTTATGAATGCAAAAACTTCGCTAAAAACTACTCAATCATCTCTACCGCCCACGCCTTATTATTTGCTTGATGAAGCGGCAATCGTTGCCAATATGCAGATTATCTCGCGGCTGTGTGAGCTATCAGGCGCTAAAGCATTACTGGCGCTCAAATGCTTTGCCACTTGGGGCGTGTTTGATGTGATGCAGCCTTATTTGCACGGCACAACGTCATCGTCACTCAATGAAGTTAGACTTGGCTACGAGACTTTTGGTAAAGGTAAAGACAGTGATAATAAAAAAGAAACTCATGCGTATAGCGTCGCCTATAGCGCTGATGAGATCGATGAAGTAATGAGCTATGCTGATAAAATTATCTTTAACTCTATCTCGCAACTTAATACATTTGGGTCACAAGCGCGTTCTAAAAACATTCCTGTCGGTTTACGATTGAACCCAAAGACCAGTAATTCATCGTTTATCATCGCTGATCCTGCGCGTCCTTTTAGCCGTTTGGGTGAACATGATAAAAACAAAATTGCAGCGGTACTTGATGACATTACTGGGGTAATGATTCATAACAACTGCGAAAATGACAGCTTTGAAGCCTTTAGTGCCAGCTTGGCAGATATCGAAGACAGGTTTGGTGATGTTTTAGCGCAGCTTGAGTGGGTGAGTTTGGGCGGTGGTATTCATTTTATCGCGCCTGATTATCCACTAGAAAAACTGGCTGACAGGTTAAAAGGCTTTAGTGAAAAATATGGGGTGCAAGTTTATCTTGAACCGGGTGAGGCAAGTATCCATGGTGCTGGATCATTGGTCACGACCGTCTTAGATACTATGCACAATGAAAAAAATCTCGCTGTAGTAGATTCATCCATTGAAGCGCACATGCTTGATTTGTTAATTTACCGTGAGTCAGCGCCGATAGCGGCTGTGAATAGTGATTTAATGAATATTGCCTCTCTTGATATCGACCCTACCAATATCGCACCCATCAGCGAGAACGCTAAGTCAGCTGATAATACCATTATTTATGGTCGTTCTTGTTTGGCGGGCGATATCTTTGGTGAGTACGCCTTGCCAAATAACCTAACAATAGGTGATACCGTAACCTTTGGTAATGCCGCAGGTTATACCATGGTGAAAAAGAATTGGTTCAATGGTGTTAATATGCCGGCGATTGTGATTCGTCGTCTAGATGGCAGTATAGATGTGCAGCGCGAATTTGATTATCAAGATTACAAAGCCAGCTTGTCTTAGTTTAATTGTGTCGATAAATTGATTTAAATTTTAGAAAACAAAGACTTAAGTGTGTTTTTGAATGACTTTAACTCGTCTGTTTTTTATACATTATTTTTACCGATGTCTTCATAAAAATTGTTATAATCGCCACGGGCAAAAGCCAACAATCAAATGGTGCTTTGCCCGACGGGTGCGTGGGTTTTCCTCGGTCTTCCTTTTTAATTCACGCATATCATTCACTCGTTTCTGTTTTGACTCGCCACTATCGATGGTATCGACAGAGACACAAAGGAGGATTGTTCATTGAACACAAACCAACAAGCCAAATCTAGCAAAAAAGACGTACTCATCATCGGAGCCGGCGGTGTCGCTCAAGTGGTCGCGCATAAATGTGCGATGCATAACGATATCCTTGGTGAGATTCATATTGCCTCGCGCACGCAAGATAAATGTGATGCCATCGCCCAAAGCGTGAAAGATAAGAATAGCTTCAAGCAGCCTGCAGTATTGCATACGCACCAAGTGGATGCTATGGATACTCAGGCGCTGATACAGCTGATTCAAGAGTCGGGTATCCAAATCGTCATCAATGTCGGTTCGGCATTTATCAATATGACGGTATTGGAAGCTTGTATCGAGACAGGTGTTGCTTATATCGATACTGCCATTCACGAAGATCCACGCAAGATTTGTGAGACGCCGCCATGGTATGACAATTACGAATGGCAGCGCAAACAGCGCTGTGCGGACAATAATGTCACGGCGATTTTAGGGGCAGGATTTGACCCCGGTATGGTCAACGCCTATGCGCGTCTTGGCTATGACATGATGGATGCAGGTTCGGTGACGGATATCGATATCATTGATATCAATGCTGGCAGCCACGGTAAATACTTCGCTACTAACTTCGATCCTGAGATTAACTTCCGTGAATTTACCGGTACGGTTTACTCTTGGCAGGACAGCAAGTGGCAGTCTAATAAAATGTTCGAAGTGAAGCGTACTGACGATTTACCAGTGGTTGGCGTGCAAAACAGCTACTTAAGTGGTCATGATGAAGTGCATTCGTTATCCGCCAATTTAGACGTACCAAATATTCGTTTTTGGATGGGCTTTGGTGAGCATTATATTAATGTATTCACTGTGCTACAAAGTTTGGGTCTACTCTCTGAGCAGCCAGTGATGACTGCTGAAGGGCAAGAAGTAATTCCGTTAAAAGTGGTCAAAGCAGTGCTACCAGACCCAAGCTCTCTTGCGCCGAATTATACAGGCAAGACCTGCATCGGTGATAAAGTCAAAGGCAAAATCAACGGCGTTGATAGCGAGGTATTTATTTACAATATCTCAGATCATAAAGACGCTTATAACGAAGTCGGTAGCCAAGGTATCTCTTATACCGCAGGTGTACCACCCGTCGCTGCTGCGATTCTGGTCGCAACTGGTGAGTGGGATGCTGGCAAGATGGTCAACGTCGAAGAGCTGGATGCCAAGCCATTTATCAATCTGCTAAATAAGATTGGTTTGCCAACGCGTATCAAAGATAGCGAAGGCGACAGAGCGTTAGCGTTTGATATTTAAATAACGAGTTTACTCAGCAAAAAAGCCTATCTTTTATAGATAGGCTTTTTTTATGTTTAGGTTTTTACGTTAATTTTACGAGGAGGTAGGGGAGCCAATCTTGCTATCCGCTATTATCTGTCATTTCTGCTAAGGCACCCTGACCCGCCAAGCCTTTGCAACCTAGCAGTTATGGCAGGATAGCCACTACAGTCAGGGCTAGCGGTGACATTGCGTTCTTGCTACTATCTATTGTGGTTATATTGACATACTATATATAATTTAAGAGAGTGAAAAAATGTTCGATACTATGTAAGCTACAATTTTGAACATTGATTTGATTTTATAGCAAGTATATGATCTTTTTTTAAATATATTATTATAGGTAATAGCAATGGTTAGTAGTAATTCAGGTGTAGAAGGTGCTTCTGGTTATTCTTTCCAGCGCTGTTGTGTCATTTTTTTATTGTTTGAGGCTTATGAAACGATAAAATCAGAAGACTACTTTATATGTGTAGAGCATCATGAAGATTTTCTTTTTGCATTTTCAGACAGTTTTGGTAAATTGAAAAATATTGATACTTATCAAGCTAAAAAGTCTAGAGATGACTGGAAAATAGATAATGATTTATGTGAAATAATTGGGAAAATGACATTAGTTGGAAAAAGCCTTTTAAATGATAACTATCCTAAATCTAGTAACTATCAGCATGCGCTTAAATTTCTTACGAACAGGAATATTACATTAAAAAGTAAGAAACAGAAGGAAGTGAAGCAAGAGACGGAGAAAATACAGGTAACTAATAAAATTACTAGATATCTAGACCTACACAAAGATATAAAAGATAATATCGAACCTAGAATTATCCCTAGTAACTTAGAAACTACACAGTTAGGAAGTATCGAATTCCAATATATTGATTTACCTCAAAGTTATACAGGGTGGCAGAGAGTACTTACGGGTTTATCTATTGAGAAGTTTGGAGCAAGTGTTAATGACCATGAGGCTGTAGTATCTACTTTGATGAGATTACTCCAAAATGTTGAGCAAACATATAATGATAATAACTTAGTAATGTTGTCTGATCAGAGTAAAAGACTCACGCGTGATAAAGTTAATGAAACGTTCAATATGCTAACTGAAAGCAAAAAGTCATTTGATTTCTGGAGGCAGTACTCTGATCAGATTTCAACCACACTTGATATAAGGTTGCCAATACGTCGAAAAGCAAAAGAATTATTAGAAAATTGCTTTGATTACTTTAAAGACATTCAGCAAATAGAATATAAAAAAATATACCGATTTGTAGAGAGGAGAACAGATATTGATGAGAATCATAGTAGTGAGGCAGATTGTATTGTTGAGCTATACCATCAATACGTACAAGAGTTTGATCCAAGATTAGAAAGGCACATGATAGCATTCGCCATAATTGCTGCATATACAGAAACAAGAGGAATGTATGTCTAGGCTTATACTGAAAAATATTTTAGTTTACTCTCCTGAGTTAGAAAAAGGCTTTCAAACAGAGTTCAGTGATTCAGTGAATATTGTACATGGTAGAAATACTTCTGGTAAAAGTACACTTATTCAATCAATTATTTATTCAATGGGTATTAATGATTCAAAAGATAACTTAAATGATATTAATAAACTAGATGCCTTTTTTAGACTTGACTGTGAGCTAATCAAGAATGAAGTTTCTTCTAAGCTAGTTTTTGTTAGATCAGGTGATACTTTAGTATTACAACATGGGAATAATCACCCTATTAGGTTTGATGGTATTAATACTAATAATTCTTATGAATATAGACGATACAAAAATCTATACTCCGAAATTATAGATTTTGATTTGTTTCTGCAGGATCAATCTAAGCTAGTAAAAGCACCGCTAGAAGCTGCAGTTTTACCGTATTATATTTCACAGTCCGTAGGTTGGGTTTATATACGAGAGTCGATTGGTGATTATAGATTTTATAAAAATTTTAAATTTGATTATTTAGATTACTACTGTGGTATAGAAAGTAATAAGGACAGAGTTCATAAATATGAGCTTGAAAGAGAAAAAAAGGATTTATTATTTGAATTAAAGCAACTAATCTCTTATGAAGATAGAAATAAAACTTTCAAAGTATCGGAGATTATGGATAAACGCTTTAAAGGTGAAAGTATGATTTTCTTAGAAGAATACCAAGCCTTAAATAAAGATTTGTCTATGAAAGAAGCTGAACACAGCATACTATGTAATAAAATAGGTATGTTAAGAGGCAGACAAAAAGTATTAACACAAATCATAAAGAATATAAAGAAGCAGAAACCAAGAGTTGATCAATGTCCAACATGTGAACAAGCCTTACCAGGTGATCTAGAAGATTTTTACCTCTATATTCAAGATGTGAATGACGCCTTAAAACAAAAAGAGATAGTCAAAGAAGAAATTAAAAGAACTGCTACCGCACTAAACTCTGCTGAGTTATCGATTTCTTCTTTAAGGCTAAGTGTTGAAAGTAATTACCGCGTTCTACAAAGCTTGGAGAAAGATGGAGTTACATTTGATTCATGGATGAACTACAGTGCCAACTTAAAGATGTTAGAAAACATCTCTAATAAAAAGGTTTTGTGTGAAGAAAGAGTAGCTGTTTTAAATAGTGAAATTAGTACTATTAATGGCGGTCTTAATGTTGATAGTTTAAGATTTCAAAAAGAAATGTATTTTCTTAATATATTCAAAGCTAAAGCTCGTACAATAGGTGTAAAAATTCCTCAAGAATCAAAGTATCAAAATTTATATTCTATAAATTCATTTCCTTATCAGGGAGTAGAGTTACATCTATTATTAATGGCATATAATTTTTCATTCTATAAGATGGTTGTTGATAACCCTAATATTCATACTTTTCCTTTTTTACTCGACGCTATTTTTAAAGAGGATATTGATATAGAAAGCAGAGAGAAGATATTTGACTTCCTATCTGACGAAACTCGAAATACTGGACAATTTGTATTTTCTGTAGCTGAATATAAGGGAGATGATACTTCTTCTAACCCTCTTTTCAATATTGAAGATATTAAAGAAAATTACTTTTTTGAGACTACTAAGCTAATTTGTATAGGTGATAGTAAGACAAAGCGTTCATTTTTATCTGATTTAGATTCAATACATGATGAGCTTATCCAAGAGTCTATAAGGTTGCTAGAAAATGTTTAAAATAGGCTTAACTTAAAAGAGCAATACGATTGTATGCTACTTCAAACTATATTACCTTGAGCTCAAAATATTTATCGCTCTTCTCATAATTTAAACTGCATATGAAACTTACTTGAATATACACTTAACTATGTAAGAAGTGGGTTATAAAAATTTAAAAATAACCTACTAGCAAATAGTAGATTATTTTTAAATCCATCACCCCTCACTAGGATTATAATTTCTCAATGCCGCAATACGATCATCAAGCGTTGGATGTGAGCGAAAGAGGTTCGCGATACTAAAGCCCGTAGATTGTCCTGATGAAATAGCAAATGCCTTCATGCTCTCAGGCATTTGATCTGGACGCTGCTCAGAAGGACGTAAGGCATCAAGCGCACTAATCATTTTATCTTTGCTGGCAAGTTTTGCCCCCATCTGATCCGCACGGAATTCGCGTAGACGCGAGAACCACATTACGATGGCAGACGCCAAAAATCCAAGCAAAATATCCATCACAATACTCGTGATAAAGTAACCAATACCTGGGCTATCACTGGTGTTTTTAAACACCGTCCGATCGACGAAGCTACCAATAATACGAGCAAAGAACATCACAAAGGCGTTTACCACCCCTTGGATGAGCGCCAGCGTGACCATATCACCGTTTGCCACGTGACCAATTTCATGCGCCAATACCGCTTCTACTTCATCGGGTGTCATGCTTTGCAGTAAGCCAGATGAAACGGCGACTAATGCTTTGTTTTTATTCCAGCCTGTGGCAAACGCGTTTGGCTGAGAATTATTAAAAATCCCCACTTCTGGCATGCCAATATTTACCGCTCGCGCTTGTCTGGCGACCGTATCTACCAGCCATTTTTCAGTGGCATTGCTTGGCGTCTCAATAACCACCGTTCCCGTTGATCTTTTGGCCATCCACTTCGAGATAAATAGTGATACCATCGAACCAACCATGCCGTACACGCCGCACATAATGGCAAGGCTGGTGTAATTTAGCCCGCCTGCGCCATGTACGCCACCAATTCCAAAAAATCTGGATAAAATACCAAACACGATGCTAAATACCACAATCACCGCTAAGTTGGTTAATAAGAACAATCCGATACGCATCATGATGCCAGTTTCCTCATTTAAATTTAAATACAACTTTAAGACATAATACTCTATGAGGTATTATATTTTTATATATGTTTTTACTTTACATAAATGGCGTTATTTTGATAAATAACAATCCCAGTTAACCGTATAAATACAGTGATATGGTTAGCGAGCAAAGAATAAAAATAAACGATAGCGACATCTAAAAGGTAAAAATAATTATTTTTTGACGGTTTAAATAGTCAAGGGCTAAAAGTAAAAAATTAAAACGAAAATGGTGAGTAGTTATAATGAGCACTCACTGTTAAGGTTTTTATTTAACGCTCTATGAGGTCTAATCATGAACGCTCTAGCACTTAAAGTCCCTCCAGTCGCTCAAGTTATTATTACCGCCGCTGCTATGTATGGCGTCTCTAAAATGCTTCCTACTTTGACGTTCTCACTCAACGGCTCAACTACACTGGCAGGGTGTTTGGGTGTGATAGGGCTGAGCTTAGGTATTATGGGTGTGACTCAATTTAGAATAGCTCAGACCACGCCCAATCCGCAAGCGTTAGAGAAGGTCTCTAGTTTAGTGACCAGCGGCGTATATCAGTATAGCCGCAATCCGATGTATGTTGGCTTGGTGCTTATACTATTAGGCTGGGCGTTCTATCTTTCTCACTTTCTGGCGTTTGTATTATTGCCTATTTTTATACTTTATATGACGCGCTTTCAAATCCAGCCAGAAGAGCAGATGATGGCACGAAAATTCGGCAAAACTTATCAGGATTATCTAAATAAAGTGCGGCGCTGGATTTGAGGTATAGTAAGTAAAGATTTTATGATAAATGAATGAACAATAAAATCAGGGAGATGACATTATGGAAATGAAAAATATACCTTTTGCTATTACCGATTGGACGACAGTAGAAGCGGTAGAAAATAAAGGTGAAACGGGCACGGGGTATTGGAAGACTTGCGAATTTAACAATATCAATGTGCATATGGTTGAGTACTCCGCAGGCTACCTTGCCGATCACTGGTGCGATAAAGGACATATTTTATTCTGTGTTGAGGGCGAGCTGAACACCGAACTAAAAGATGGTCGTACTTTCACCTTAACAGCGGGCATGACTTATCAAGTGGCGGACAATACGATTGCACATCGTTCGTCAACGAAGATAGGCGCTAAGCTATTTATTGTTGATTGATATTGCCAGTAACACCATAAAATTCATAAAGCTATAAAACCATAGATCTATAAAAATAAAGCGAGAACATAAAATGCAACTAGAAATTAATGTCATCGATGCTTTCACTGATACCGTTTTTAAAGGAAATTCAGCGGCAGTTGTTATCACTGATAACTGGCTCACTGATGATTTGATGCAGTCTATTGCTTTTGAAAACAACTTATCCGAGACAGCTTTTATGGTTCTTGATGATAAAGGCATTTATCATATCCGCTGGTTTTCACCATTCACTGAGATTGCATTTTGCGGGCATGCAACCTTGGCGTCAGCCTTTGTGTTATTTAACAAAAACCCTCATTTAGACTGTATTAAGTTTTCAGCCAAAGCGGTTGGTATATTGACCATTGTGCAAACAGACGATAGCAAAATACAAATGGACTTTCCTAATACTAAGCCTGAGAAAGTTGACAGTATCCCTGATAGCTTGCTTGCAGGACTATCTATTGCACCCATTGAAGTCTATAAAAATGCTCAAGCCTATTTTGTGATTTATAATGCTGAGTCCGACGTATTAACAGTAGCGCGTGATAACGAGCAGCTAAAACAGCTTGCGCCTTTAGATGTGGTGGTGACTTGTCAGGCTAAGTCTGCTGACTACAAAAACTATGATTTTATTTCACGTTATTTTTGGCCAGCCAATGGTGGCGATGAAGACCCAGTGACGGGTTCGGCTCATACTGCTTTAGCACCATTATGGGCTGAGCGTTTGGGTAAAAATCACTTGGTCGCTTATCAAGCATCAAAACGAGGCGGTATTTTAGACTGTGTCGTCGCAGGTGACAGAGTAATGATTTCTGGCAATGCCGTACAGTATATGACAGGTTTTATCACCGTTTAGGAGTAGATGGTTTTGACTGAATTAAAAACCGTTGGACTGTTTGCGCTGACCGCATTAGCAGAGATTGCGGGCTGCTATTTGCCTTATCTATGGCTGCGAGAAGGTAAGTCTATTTGGCTGCTTGTCCCTGGCGTACTAAGCTTGGTCGCTTTCGTTTGGCTGTTGTCTTTACATCCTGCCGCAGCTGGTAGAGTCTACGCGGCTTATGGCGGCGTGTATATTTCGATGGCTATTTTATGGTTGTGGACGGTGAATGGTATCAGGCCGACCACGTGGGATATAGTAGGTTCTGCGGTTGCGTTATTAGGCATGGCAATTATTATGTTTGCGCCGCGCGGTGCTTAGCATAAAGACCGCACCTAGCATAAAAAATGCCAATCAAACCGTGAGGTTCGATTGGCATTTTTTAAATGGCACAATGATGCACTAAATATTAATGTTTACCTAAGATACTGCCGTTGTCGTCTTTCTTAGATTGTTTGGCGGCTTTTTTCTCTTTTGCCGTTAATAGCGGTTTCTTTTTTACATTCTTTTTACTGTCTTGACCTTTACTCATGGTTTTTTCCTCTTGAGATAAGCCGTAATACCTTTTAAGCCAGTGTAAATAGCTGGAAGGTTAGATTAATGCTGATGACGCAAATAGTGCGTACTGCAATGAGTATATGCTTAAGGTGTCGCAATAGATAGCACTAGCACAATTCACCTACGATTCGAGTCAATCCTGTATTCATCCCTTGTTTAATGCTACTTCTAAAAATTTGTCTGATAAATGGGTTGTATAAGTAGATTTTCGATGCCATGGATTTATTTAGTCAATACTGCTATTAATAAGTGCTTACTTACGGAGTCATCACGATTTGCTATAATAAGCCACAAGCCGATAAGTTGTCGCGGCAAACTTTTATAATATTCATATTTAGCATAAAAATGCTTACTGTTTTGGTTGATTGTTATGCGTATCCGTAAACTTTTTAAATTTGAAAATGCACATATTGTGCGTAATTGTAGCTCTGAGCGCTGCAAACACTCTATCCATGGTCATAGTTATCAGATTGAACTGATTCTTGAGGCTAAGCGCTTGGATCACGGACAAATGGTCTATGATTTTGGCTTATTAAAATCGTCTATCAAGGACATTATCGATAGCTTTGATCATGCGATTTGTTTTTGGAATAAAGACGACCCTGAGTATGTCGCTGCCTGTAAAAAATTCAGTGCGCGCTGGATAAGCTTGCCAGTATCGCCATCGGCAGAGCAGTTTTCACGCGTGATATTCTTTTGGGCGCAAGAAATTTTAAAACAAACCCAAATGCAAAACGGTGAATCTGATGTCAGCGTTTATTCGGTGATTGCACATGAAACCGCTACCGGTTACGCGCAGTGCTTTGCTGATGATGTGGCGAATGAGCAAATGGGTAAGCTTCATCTAGAAGCGTTTGAGTTTAGCGATCAAGTCAGTGCCGAGTGGCACGACCCTGAGCTATATGCCAAATTGATTCGCGGTGAAAGCTTTATCAACCCAACGGTGACTATGCAGGTACAGACGCAAGTGCAGGCAGGTAAGCCCGATGCCTAATAGTACAACAGAGGACAAAAATGCTAAGACGCTGACACTGTATACAGAAGCCGATACTCAGCGTTTGGCTGCACAATTGGCAGCTTTACCTTTGACAGGTAGTGTCTGGTTGGCAGGTGATTTAGGGGCAGGTAAAACGACTCTGACTCGCTATTGGTTGCAGGCGCTCGGGCATACAGGTGCCGTCAAAAGCCCGACTTATACCTTGGTCGAGCCTTATAGCATCGAGCAAACAGACGGCTCAGTCAAGCCAGTTTACCACGCGGATTTGTATCGTTTGCAAGACCCAGAAGAGCTGTCTTTTATCGGTTTTGATGAATATCTGGATGAGCCAAACGCGTTGGTTATCATCGAATGGGCCAGCCGCGCAGACAGCTATTTACCGCCGCCCACCTTGTTTATTGATATGACGCAAGCTACTAGCACTGATAAGGATAATGAGTCTCGTCAAGTTGAGCTGCGTCTATCGAAGGCTGGGCAAGCGCAAGACTTAGATTTATCCTCTGTTAAGATTTAATTATACATTTGAATGTTCAACAGACCTTAATATAAGTTATCAATATCTAGCAGTACTACTTATCATCACGTAAAACAACGATACCTCTTAATGCCGCAAATGCCAGACAATCGTTCTTATACTCGCATCAAAAAACTATCGCCGCTGCTCATCAATCAATTGGCAGCGGGTGAGGTAGTGACACGCCCAGCAGCCGTAGTCAAAGAGCTGCTAGAAAATGCCATTGACGCTGGTGCGACTAATATTGAGATACATATTACTCAAGGCGGCATGGGTATGATTGAAGTGGTCGACAATGGCGTGGGCATTCATCCCGATGATATGGTCATGGCAATTACCCGTCATGCGACTAGCAAAGTCGCGGATGTCGCTAACTTACACGGTATTACGACGTTGGGTTTTCGCGGGGAAGCACTAGCAGCGACGGCGGCAGTATCTCGGCTGACTTTAACCAGTAGCCATGATGACAGTGGCATCGGTCGCCAGTTGCAAGTCGCGGGTGTGTTAGATGATGCGCCAAAGCTCATGCCAGTTGTGCATCATCGTGGTACGACCATTACGGTTAAGGATTTATATTTTAATGTACCAGCACGCCGTGGCAATTTGAAATCTATTGCGACGGAGTTCAGTCATATCGAAACGATTGTGCGCGAAGTGGCTTTGGCGCGAGCAGATGTGGCACTAACACTTTTTCATGACCATAAAAAACGCTTGTCACTTTCTTCAAGTGCGATGTCTTTAAGTACCATGTCTTCAACTACAAGGCTTTCAAATTCAAAGTCTTTAAATACCGTTTCTACAAATGCTAGTGGCAATAATAATATCAATCTTTTGCCATTGGCACGTCTTGAGCAAGCGACTGGGTTACTGTTAACCAAGAAGGCATTAGAAATAGCGATAGACCTCACCAGTTTAATGCAGCCATCCAGAGAATATGTTAATAATGGCTTTGGCGATCAAGCAAGCGTTAATGGTTGGTTATGGCCTATCACTGATTCGCAGGACACCTTACCAAAATTAATCTATGTGAATGGAAGACTGGTCAAAGAAGCATTGATAAGCAATCAGCTACGCCAACTTGCCCAAACTGCTCAGTTGGTAGGAATTGGCTATGCGCTTTATTTTGATTTGCCCACTCAGTGGCTCAATATCAATGTGCATCCATCTAAACAGCGTATCAAAATAAGTCCGCTCAATAATATTATGGCGCATGTAAGCCATGCGATTCGGACAAAACTTAAGACAGTAGTGACTACAGAGACGATCAGATCTACTAATGCTAATGATACTATTCAAATACTAGGTAATAGTCAGATAGTAGATAGTAATCTGTCTATCGATAATGCATTCGCGACTGTAATGCCAAAGACATCAACGACCATTCATTCAAGCAAAAGCCATCAGGTAAAAGCGCCCAAACAACCCTATCAGCTGTCAGAAAATAGGTATTCGCCTCAAACCTTAAACGTACCAAGTGTTTCTGAGAAAATAAGTCAAAACACCAGAGGTATCGCTAACGATGTCGCAATACATTCGACATCTTTGCCTTATTGCCTAGATGTTGTTACTCATTTAAATGAGGCATTAACCGAATCTGTTGGCACGACATATATTGAGAATAAAGCACTGCCTTGGTTATTGTTTTATCATCAAAGCCAATGTGTATTGATCGGTGCAGAAAATTGGCAATCAAAGATGCGTTCATTATTTGAGTCAAGTTTACTTAGCAATAGGGCATATAAAAAAGATCAATGGTTACACAATGCAAATGACATTAATCAGCAACTTGCCGCCGTGAGCATGCAGATGTCAAAGCAAGATTTGATGGTGTTCTTGACGGATATCGACGCGTTACTGACTCAGCATGCGATTAAAGCGATAGATAGTAATCAATTAGCAACATTGATGCTATTATCTGCGCCTGAGTCAAGATAGCTATAACGACAAAAAATATAATAAGCAAATTTTAGCAATGATAACGCTCAAGTTTATTGCTACTAATATCATTAATAAAGGCAAGCCTATGCAACTTTCATCTGATAGCTCATCTTATCGCCTAAACGCCAATTTAGCAGATAATAGCGTGGTGTGTTTGATGGCGCCGACAGCAAGTGGCAAGACTGCACTGGCTTATGAGTTATATAATACAGGGCGTTATGAGCTAATTTCAGTAGATTCAGCGCTGATTTATCGTGATATGAATATCGGTACGGCAAAACCAACCGCTATTGAGTTGGCGCGTTATCCACATCATTTGGTTGACATTATCGATCTTATGCAGAGCTATAGCGTCGCCGAATTTGTGAATGACGTTGCCCGTTTGATTGATAGCTGTCACGAGAATGGCAAAATACCGTTGCTGGTTGGCGGTACTATGATGTATTACATGGCGCTGCTAGACGGGCTATCTCCAGTACCGGATAGTGATGATGGTGTTCGCGCACGTGTGGAGCAGTGGCGGCAAGATGAAGGCATTAGTGTGCTTTACGACTATTTAGGTGAGATAGATCCGATCAGCCATGAGCGCCTTCATGCGACTGATACTCAGCGCATCACCCGAGCAGTTGAAGTTTATCTACAAACTGATATCCCTATCAGTGACTGGCAGCGCAAGCCCAAGCAGGCACTGGCAAATAATCCCAATCAGCAATGGCATGCATTGACAGTCATGCCTGATCGTCCATGGTTGCATACACGTATCGAGCAACGTTTAGATATCATGTGGAATGATGGGTTGGTGACTGAGGTCATTGGTCTGCTGGAGCGCTATCCTTTAACACCAAATCTACCGTCCATGCGCTGCGTTGGTTATCGACAAGTACTAGAATACCTAGTACACATCGATCACCCAGTATTTGAACAGCTTCATCTAGATAAAGCGCAATTTTACAGTGCTTTTGAAGTACTCCAGTCTTCAGATCAATCAAGCTTATCTGATGATGCGACCCAGGCACTTGCTTGTCAGCAAATGCAAAATAAGGCATTATATGCGACAAGACAATTGGCAAAACGTCAGTACACATGGTTACGCAAAGTCATGAAATTGCCTAGTAATTCCATGGATGGGGCGATAGCAGCCGATACCTCTAGCGAGGAAGGCTATTCTATAGACCGCGATATGGTGGTAAAAGCATTCACTACCATGGCGCAGGCAAGAGATTATTTATATTAAATCTCTCAATGATACTAGGGCGTGTCCTCATTTTAAAAATGGTGATAAAAATGAGATAAACTGCCTCAAAATATGGTATGAGTTAATACCTTATAAATACAATATGGTGTACTAAAAATATAGTATTGTAAAAAGTTCTATGCAACTATTATAAAGTAATGACAATTAGTATCAAAATAAATCGTTGATAGCTGTTATAATTTAAATTCATCAAAATAGTAGGTGTAATACTAGCCTAACTGTGTATTTAATCAATATTAATTGACGTTTGTTGATAAAAATAACTAATGAAACAACTAGTTACTTAATTATTTACAATAATAATGTATTCGCGATAAAGTGGAATCACTTAAGAACAAGTAGCGTTTATTTAGATACGTTTTATAAAGAAAATTTATTCTTGTATCTGCCGTTAGCCATTATAATTAAATTAACACTTAAAATAATTGGCACTTAAAATAATTGGCACTAAAACATAATTAATAATATTTAGGAGAGCTCTCATGTCAAAAGGACAAACTTTACAAGATCCGTTTTTGAACTCGCTGCGCAAAGATCGCATTCCTGTCTCTATTTTTTTGGTCAATGGTATCAAGCTGCAAGGTCAGATTGAATCATTTGATCAGTACGTGGTATTGCTCAAAAACACTGTCAGTCAAATGGTATACAAACACGCTATCTCAACCGTCGTGCCGGCACGTAATCCACGTAGCAGTACGACGACAGGTACGAGTACTCAACCGCAAAGCGCTGCTCCAGCAGGTTATCAAGGTGGTGGGTTTGAACGCGGTAGTAATCCTGCTAGCACAGGTGGCTTTGAAGAGCGCGGTTTTGCGTCTAATCGCAGTGGTTTTAATCGTGGCGGCTTTAGCCAAGGTCAAGATCGTGGTTTTGAGCGTGGTAGCTTTGGTCAGAGTCAGGAGCGTGGCTTTGAGCGTGGCGGTTTTGGTCAAGACCGTGGTTTCGAAAACCCAGCAGATAATACGGGTTTTGAGGAAAAGTCAAATGATGGATCTAATGATAACAATAGTTAGAGAGCAAGATTCATTATTGAAGGTGTATTACTAATACGTGATTTATCCGATCAAAACCTGCTTTTTATAGTGGGTTTTTTTTGTATAAATAAACGTATAATAATGGTCTAAAATGACGTGCCGAGTTGTTAGTGATTGGTTTCGTAGATTATTATTAATATTGGGCATAGTATAGTAAAATACAGTATTGATTCATTATAAAATAGAGCGAATCCATGAGTAATACCCAAATCAATCTAACCCATGAGCAGTTTATTAGTAAGGCCATCGAAGCGATTAATACTGAGATATCGGCATTGGCTTTACTAACAGAGCAGATAGACGATAGGTTTGCACAAGCATGCGATATTATTTTGGCTTGTAAGGGTCGAGTCGTGGTCACTGGTATGGGTAAGTCAGGATTGATCGGGCGTAAAATAGCGGCGACGTTTGCCTCTACTGGCACGCCAGCCTTTTTTATGCACCCTGGTGAAGCTGGACATGGCGACTTAGGCATGTTGGTAAAAGGTGATGTACTGCTTGCTATCTCTAACTCTGGTGAGTCCGACGAGATTAAGATGCTGCTGCCAGTGGTCAAACACCTAAATATTCCACTGATTAGTATTAGCCGTGATAAGCGCGGTATGTTGCCTCGTGCCGCGAACATTGTATTGACGCTCGGTAAATCGCAAGAGGCTTGTCCACTTAATCTTGCTCCTACTTCCAGTACCACGGCGACCTTAGCGCTTGGTGATGCATTAGCCGTTGCCTTAGTCCATGCGCGCAACTTTACCTCAGAAGATTTCGCATTATCGCATCCAGCGGGCGCATTAGGTCGTCAGCTGCTAACGCGAGTTGAAGATTTAATGCATACTAAGTCAGAAGATTTGCCGCTCATTCATCAGCAAGCGCCACTGCAAGAAGCGCTTTTTACTATGTCTGCTGGGCGCTTAGGAATGACGGTGGTGACCGATGATAATGATAAGGTGGTTGGGGTATTTACAGATGGTGACCTACGCCGTGGTCTAGAAAAAGGCATCGATTTGCAAACGCCGATGGGTGAAGTAATGGTTAGTAATCCACGGCGCATTAGCAAGACCATGCGCGCATCAGACGCGCTCAGTGTGATGAATGAAAATGGTATTAGCCAGTTGCTAATTATTGACGACCAAGATCGTTTAGAAGCAATTATTACGGTACATGATTTGCTACAAGCCGGTGTAAAATAAATAGCATTAATAAAGATATCGGTTTGTACAGTATAGATTCACATAGTATCTATTTATAACAATAAAATGTAAAAAATAGCCTTAAGAAAGAGGGACATGATGCAAGACTTAATCAAAAAAGCCGGACAAGTAAAGCTGTTGATAATGGATGTCGATGGTATTTTATCAAACGGTCAAATTATCTATGATGCCAATGGTATCGAGACCAAGGCCTTTTCTGTCCATGATGGCGTAGGCGTTAAGTCGTTAGCACGTTATGGCATTTTTACGGCTATTATTACAGGTCGTAGCAGTGCTATGGTAGATAAGCGCGCCGCGGAAATGGGCGTTAATTATGTGGTGCAAGGTCGTGATGATAAGCTGGTTGCTTTAAATGAGCTGCTAACCATACTTGATCCAGCGCTCAATATTACGGCTGCTGATTGCGCTTATATGGGCGATGATTTGCCAGACATTAAAGCGATGCAAACCGTTGGATTTGCTGCAACAGTACCCAATGCGCATGCTGAAGTCATCAATCGCAGTGACATGGTCACCACCCGAGCAGGTGGCACTGGCGCTGTACGTGAAGTATGTGACCTCATTTTGAAAGGTCATGGACACTATCAAGACTTCATCGCGCACTATACGCTTGATGCAGCAAAAACTCAGGATGATTTGTCGTGAATACTCGTGTTTTAATAGTTCTTGCCTTGATTATTGCTGGTATTGCAGGTTGGTTTTTTCAACAGCAAGGAGAGATAGCGCCGCCAGTTAGTATGGAAGCGACCGATGTTGATTATGAAGCAACAGATATCAAAGCGGTACAAACTAATGAGAAAGGCGAAACTGAGTATGAGCTGACTGCTAAAACATTGACGCACAATCCAGAGACCAATTTAGACGAGATGTCAGGCATCACTATGAATTGGGAGCCATCGGCAGAGCAGCGTTATCGTATTGAAGCGGGTAGTGCTGCTATCAGTCAGCAGACGGGTGAACTCAGCTTGTCAGGGGGCTTTTCACTGGTCAGTGAAGGTAATAAAGACGCGCCAGATATTGAACCGATAAAGGTGACAGGTAGTATCCTTAAAGGCAATACCAAATCAGGGCAAGTATATAGTGACGCGCCTGTTAAGATTGAACAAGGCATGAATCGTTTTGAAGCTTCTAGCATGACCGCCAACCTTGAGACCGGTGAATATGAGTTTGGTCAAGTGGCTGTCGCTTTTACTCCAGCTGAACGCCAAGATAAAGCATTGTTTTGATCGCAGTAACTCTTATTGACTATGTAATAAAAATAGCAGCTAGCATAAAGTTTGCAAATCCTACTACCCATTATAAAACGAGTGATTTTTATGACATCTAAATTTTTGCCTACTTTGCGCTCATCATTAGCACGCTTTAATCTAACATCGTGCCGCTTGCGTCAATTACATGTGCTGCCAACGGTTATGCTGCTGGCACTACCACTTTACAGTCATGCGCTGCCATCAGATGCCAATCAAGAAATCAAACTATTGGCTGATAAAGCGACTTATAGTGAGCGTACAGGCTTTACCAGCTACTCGGGTAGTGTCATTATCACTCAAGGTACGTTTAAAATGACCGCTGATAACATTACGGTCAACCTATCACAGGGTCGCAGTATCAATTCAGCAGTAGCGACTGGACGCCCTGCAACCATGCAACAGGTAGTCACACAAGAAAAAGGGCTGGCGAAAGGTCAAGCCAATAAGATTGATTATAATGCGGTCACTGGTATTGTTACTTTGACGGGTAATGCTAAGCTGGTTCAAAATGGCGCAAGTTTTGCGGGTAATGTCATTCGCTATAGCCTAAAAGCTGGTGATGTTGAAGCAACTGCTGGCGGTAATCAGCGCGTAGAGTTGGTTTTTCCGCCCAGTAGTAATGGTAGCCAAAGTAGCATCCGCTAAAAAGCTGAATGGTTAATGTAACTGTATCAACACCCCTTAGTGTATCAGTGCTTGAATTCTGCAATCGTATGAGTAAGTTATGAGTGATAATAAGAATACAAACCCTTTGGCAACCAACAATAACGCAGCACCTGCGACGCGACTATCAATGCAAAATCTAGGCAAACGCTATGGTAAGCGCTGGGTTGTGAAAGATGTCTCTTTTTCCGTAGAACAAGGGCAGGTCGTTGGTTTATTAGGTCCAAATGGTGCAGGGAAGACAACCAGCTTTTATATGGTGGTAGGGTTGGTCAATATGGATAAAGGCCGTGTCACTCTAGGAAAAATGGATCTGTCTAAATATGCCATGCATGAGCGTGCGCGTGCGGGTATTGGTTACTTACCACAAGAAGCATCTATCTTTCGCAAATTGTCTATCGAAGACAACATCTTGGCTATTTTAGAAACTCGTAAAGAATTGAGTAAAAGCGAGCAAAAGCAAGAGCTGGAAAAACTAATCGGTGAATTCCATCTAGAGCATGTACGAAAATCATTAGGCATGAGCGTATCAGGTGGTGAGCGTCGTCGCTGTGAAATTGCCCGTGCATTGGCGGCTGACCCAAAGTTCATTTTATTAGATGAGCCATTTGCAGGCGTGGATCCTATCTCTGTTGGTGATATCAAAGACGTTATTTTGACCCTCAAAAATCGTGGTATTGGTGTTTTGATTACTGATCATAACGTTCGCGATACCTTGGCTATTTGTGAGAAAGCTTATATCGTCTCAGAAGGTGCTATTATCGCTGAGGGTACTTCTAGTGAAGTGTTAGAAAATGAATTGGTGAAAGCCGTTTATTTGGGTAAAGACTTTCACGTATAAATGAGGATGTGTTGAACATTGTACTTGTCTCGAATACATTTTTTTGCTAAATGCGCATCGATTAGCTCTGCGTATTTTTAAATGTTCAATACACCCTTAATATCTCAACGTGTTTTTCGCGCTACTATTTACGCTGTCTGTTAGACTTATAATTTCCATTAAGTTCTCAAGACAGCGCTTGCTACTCTTCCTATACCTAGCTATTCATCATATTTAGCCTTACTTCTTCTATAAGATCTAGTCCGTCATACTGATGGCTAATTTATCTCAAAAATCATTCTCAAATTAATGCTTATCAGAGCGTCACGATATTTTATCAATTAATCTTGATTGGACACTTGAATAAGGTTCATACGTTATGGCAAAAAATAAGAGCAGTTATGTCTGTCAGCATTGCGGCGCGCATTTTGGCAAGTGGGCAGGGCAATGTACCGATTGCGGTGAATGGAATAGCTTGGTCGAAGCACCAAATGTGAGCATGCCGCATCACAATAAAAACGTTTCTAAACCAGTAGCAAATCGATCAGCATCTCGTGAATCAGGTGGTGCACCATCAGGAAATTATTCGGGTACGCATAGTGCGGTCATGCCGCTTAATGCTGTGAGCGTAACGCTAGACACACGCTTACCAACTGGTATTAGTGAGTTTGATCGTGTACTTGGTGGTGGATTGGTTGCTGGTTCAGTCGTTTTAATCGGCGGTGACCCTGGTATCGGTAAATCGACGATTTTGCTACAAACTGCGACTAATATGGCACGTGCAGACTCGTTAGCAGGTAGCGCCTTGTATGTGACTGGTGAAGAATCATTGGCACAGGTTGCTATGCGCGCTAGGCGCTTAGATTTACCGGCCGATAGATTACGCGTACTGGCCGAAACCAATGTAGAGACTATTTGTGCCGCCTTGACTCAAGAGCAGCCCGCCATCGCTATTATTGACTCTATTCAAACCATTTATACGGATGCAATCAATTCTGCACCTGGTGGCGTCAGTCAAATTCGAGAGTCTGCGGCCATCTTGACTCGCTATGCCAAACAGACTGGCACCGCGCTATTTTTAGTGGGTCATGTAACCAAGGAAGGCACGCTCGCAGGGCCACGTGTCCTTGAACACATGGTTGATACTGTCTTATATTTTGAAGGTCAATCAGACTCACGATTTCGGATGATTCGTGCCGTCAAAAACCGCTTCGGTGCCGTCAACGAATTAGGTATTTTCGGTATGACAGATATGGGACTGAAAGAAGTCGCCAATCCATCAGCGATATTTTTGAGCCGCTATGACAAACCCGTTGCTGGATCTGTCGTCATGGTCAGCCGCGAAGGCACACGACCCTTGTTGGTGGAAGTACAAGCGTTAGTCGATGATTCGCAAGGATCACCTAGACGAATGGCATTAGGATTGGATTTTCAGCGTCTGTCCATGCTGCTGGCCGTCATGCATCGTCATGGCGGTATTCATACTAGCGGACAAGATGTGTACGTCAACGTCGTCGGTGGTGTCAAGGTTATAGAGACGGGATCTGACTTGGCGGTATTGTTGGCTTGTGCCTCAAGTATTAAAGAAAAAGCCTTGCCATCGTCATTGGCTGTATTTGGTGAAGTGGGATTGTCGGGTGAAATCCGTCCTGTACCGAACGGTCAAGAACGTTTAAAGGAAGCGATGAAGCATGGATTTAAGCATGCCATTATTCCAAAAGCCAATGCGCCTGCTAAGGATGCTCCTCAATTTAAAGGCATCAATGTGATTGCCGTTGAACGTCTCGATGATGCCATTGAAAGTGCATTTGAATTGTAAGGTGCAAGGGTTAATCATTTTGATTATGGTTGTTTTATAAGTTATTGCTAGGCGCTACAGCTTTATCTGTAGCTTAATGGATACAATAAACTGAAACCACAAAAAAGCGCCTAACACTGATGTGTTAGGCGCTTTTTATAGTCTAATACAAATAGACTGTTTTTTTAGAATTATGGTCCTGAAACGCGCTCAATAGCAACATTACCCACACCTTTACCCGTAATACCGAGTTTTTTGGCAGCACCATAAGACAAATCTAGCACACGGTTACCATGGAATGGACCACGATCATTCACTTTTACCACGACGCTTTTACCGTTGGTCTTATTCGTGACTTTAACATAGCAATTCAATGGCAGTGAACGATGCGCCGCTGTCAAACCATTCATATCGAATGTTTCGCCACTGGCTGTTTTACGACCATGGAATTTACGACCATACCAAGAGGCTAGGCCTGTTTGCTTAAATTTACTGACCGAGTTAGAGGCTACGGCTGTCAGACGCTCTAATACATCTTCATCATTAGTCAGTTGAGAGGTGTCACTGGCTAACAGCGAGCTGCTAAGTGCCAATGAAGTTGGTTGGCGTGCTGACTTCACCAAACTTGATGCACCATCATGTTGACGGCTAAGCTCACCAAGTACACGATCGATATGGGAGGCGTTATCTTGTGAAATCATCGCAAGAGAGGTTTTTGCTTCTACAGCATTTGCATTAGTAGCAACTGCGGAGCCAGCAAACAATACTGCTGACATGGTAAGTAAACCAGATAAACGCTTATTCATAGATACCTCTATAACTTATACTTTAAAATCTAACTCTAATAGTTCTAGACTGAGCGTGGCAATGTTAGACCAATCTAACAGCGTCACAAACTCTAAAGCCGCATCATCAATATTTTTTTCATATAATTATTGATACTAAACGTGGCTTTTATAGATTTTAAGGTATGGTAATTTTTCATTTTATTATCATAAGCGGGTCAGGATAATACGACCAAAGATACTTATGAAACGCTCAAATGACAGCTAACGATATTAGTAGAACACCCAATCCGAATACAAAGGTTGAGTACCGAGTCCGCTATATGTGCTATTTACAAGCTTTCTAACATTGCTAAATTAATAAAGGTTTTAGAAGGTATTGCGTGTGTCTTTGTTATTAAACCGTTAATTAAGTAGTGTATTTGAAAGCTTGGAATCTACAATTCGCTAACTATACGTACGAGCTACAACCAAAATATAATTAAATGCAAAGTTTATTAGTAGCTATGTACGGGTTATGTATCAAAGTACAGTAAAACGAGGTTAACGCAATTATTTGTAAAAAACAAGGATTAAAATCTATCAGTACCAATTGGCAACGAAGTATTTTGATGAGAGGAAATATGAGGGTATTTTTAATTATTTCAATTAAATCAATGGCTTGTATTTATTATTAAAAGTAGATAGGAGGATTTTTATGGCAAGTTATAGGACTTGCCATAAAATGATGAAACAATAAAATTTGTTAGAAACCCTTAATTTGTTGTTGATTTATATTTATTTTCAACCATTTTGCATGTGAAAACATTCTAAATGAAGGCTTTAATTGGCTGGTTCATCCGCCTTACGACTTTTATATAGCCTGTATTTTTTGATTTTTAACATGAATAGCATTAAGGTAAAGTTTGAATGTTTATTAGAGAATCACTGGTAACTGTGCATCAACTGGGCTTGTGAGTGTGAATGGACATAAGTAGTCCAAATCCTGCCATCAAAGTGACGATCGCAGTACCACCATAGCTAATGAAGGGTAGAGGAACGCCAACGACGGGTAAAATACCACCAACCATACCCACATTAACGAATACATAAACAAAGAAAGACATGGCAATTGCACCCGCCAGTAATCTACTGTATACATCAGGATGGGTGAAAGCGATATATAAGGCGCGCAGGAGTAAACAGGAATAAATGAACATTAATAAAATTACGCCCAACAAACCAAACTCTTCTGAAAAAGCCGCGATAATAAAATCAGTATGACCTTCTGGTAAAAAATGTAAATGCGACTGCGTGCCTTCTAAATAGCCCTTACCAGTGAGCCCACCCGCACCGATGGCGGTTTTTGACTGAATGATATTCCACCCAGCCCCCTGTACATCGGCTTCAGGATTGAGCAGTGTTAAGACACGGGTACGCTGATAATCATGTAATAGAAAATTCCAAGCAATCGCAATAAGCGGTATTGCTAATATGGCGGCAGCTGAAATTAATCGCCAAGACAACCCTGCCAAAAAAAGTACAAAGATACCACTGGCTGCCACCAATAGCGACGTCCCAAGATCAGGCTCTTTTGCAATTAATAATACAGGGACGATGATTAAGGCTAAGGTAATGACGATGCTTGATAAAGAGGGCGGTAGATCACGCTTGGATAAAAACCAAGCACACATCATTGGCATCCCAAGTTTCATAAATTCTGAGGGTTGCACACTGCCAAACCCTGGTAAATTAATCCAGCGCTGAGCACCCATACGTACTTCACCGATGATATCGACCAATACCAATAAAATTAATCCCATTACATAAAAGATGGGTGTAAAAGTGCGATAAAGGCTAGGCGGTATCTGTGCCATGATAAACATAACCGTAAAGGCCACACCATAGCTGACCATTTGACGTAATACCATACCGACATCTTGACCGGCCGCACTATATAAAATTGTCAAACCAATGCAGCAAACCGTCAATAAGAGGAGGGTCAACCATGGATCGATATGTATACGCTGCCATAACGATGGCGCATGGCCTTGGCCTAAATGATGGCTCTGACGTGAAAAACGGTATTGCGGATTAGAAGACATAGGCAAAGTGTGTCTGGCAATTGAGGTAAGAGGGAATTTTCAAATCAGATCAACATTTAAAGGTAATCGCACCATATCTATATCTATGCAAGTAAAATATCGTAGATAAAGTAACACATAAGAAATAAAGTCACATAATTATAAAAATTATAAGGATAAGTGTTAATTACCAATAACACGCCTCTGATTAGAGGCGATAGTTTAGCTTGCTTGCTGAAAATTTGATAGTATCGATAAAACGTTTTTAGCGGTAGCTTGTTGCAATGACCAATACAAAAAAATATCCTTATAAGCAGATTCACAAGCCTATGCTTGCACTACTTATGTGTGCCAGTAGCATCTCTGTTCATGCCGCTATTATCAGCGACAATAGTGAACGCCGTATCCAAGTACGTCAGGGTAGTAGCAGTAACGCTCACATCAGACCTTCGACGAATAATACAAGCTATAATTCTGGCGTTACCATGCTGAGTGGCGATAGCATGCAAGGATTGATTGCTCAAAAGCAGCTTGATTTTGATTTCGATGACAGTCTGTCTATTGAAGAAAATAAGCGCATGAATGTCAATCGGCGCGCGCCTGCTTATAATACAACTTACAGTAATAACAGCTACAGCACTGCGAACAATACTTACAATAGTACTTATACTGATTCTATTAGTATGGATTTTAACGCGTGGTTGAATAGCAATAGCTACCGTGCTAGGCAAGTGGCAGATTTTCAACGCTACCTAAATTCGCGGGTAGGGGTACACAATGTGCCGCCTATGTCGCAGTTGCTCACAACAGCGCGAAGCTGGAGCAAATGTGGCTATGAGCCTTATCAGTTGCCACCGCAGGAGTTATGGGCAAATATCGTCCCGACATTACGTTTGTATGGCGAATTGAAGCATCAAGGAATTCTACCTATCAGTAGTGAAATACGTTCGGTATATCGCAGTCCTGGCCTTAATGGCTGTGCAGGTGGCGCCGACAGTAGCAAGCATATGAATGCCAGTGCTATCGACATCTGGGTACCAGAGTATGAAGATAACTTATGGCGGCTCAGTACGATGCAAGATGGCTTATGCCAGTTTTGGCAATATCAGGGTCAATCTCATAATTTCGGTTTAGGGCTATATGCTACGGGTGCGATACATCTAGACACGGATGGTTATCGTAAATGGGGCTTTAATCATGCCAGTAGCTCATCTTCGTGCCGTTATTAAGTCATCTATGATCTATTAAAAAATCAAATAAATATGAGCCAGAGGTAATTAAGTTAGAGTAAAAGCGCTATAATAATACTGATGAAAGGCAGCGCTAAATGATAAATAGTTTAGCATTAAAAAACTATGGCTAATGATCATTTAGTTTATGAAATCACATAGCGTCTATTGTAAGTAGGATTTATGAAGAAGCGGTATTCAACGATGGTGAAAACACATAAGTCTGATAAGCCAAAAAAAGCGTTTTTACAATCAAATAACACGTATATGGCTTTGTTTGGTTCAGTTTTGCTCTCTCTTTTATTGGTCAGTGCTTGTAGCCCAGAAACGTTTTCTGAACAAGGCTCTCTAACGGCCGAAAATTCTGCTACTGATCCTGATAGAAACTTACAGGACGTTGAAGATATTGAAGATAATATCAAGAACTCTTACGCTCGGCTGGCTTCAAAGCGCTCAGATATCTGTCCAAAACTCATACAAGAAGAAATAGGCAGTCAGGTCGTTGAGCGTACTGCAGAAGTGATGGTGAATAATCATTGTGATTATTTTTTATACCCACGCAGTGGTCAGCAGATCTCGGTTAGTATTAACGACAGTCAAATTGAAGCACTACTCATAGTGCCAGCGCTGCATGACTTCGCCAATGGTGATTATCAAGTAGACTCTTACGACAAGCACGTGATTCGATTGACCTATAATGGTGCAACTTATAAGCCTGAAAATTTCATGTATGACGTGGCAGTGACTATTTCTGGTTAAGAGCATTATTTTTTGTATGGACAATCCACTATCGATTTTTATTACCACTCATAAAGAGTGCCAACCTATAAAGAAATGCTGGGCAATACTAAATAGTGTTGCCCAGCATTTCTTTGTACGGCTATTTATTGGTCTTTTTATCTTTCCAAGGATCCTCTTGTCCAACGGTGACAATTAAGAAATCATCAGGCTTAAGGGTATCTTGCATGGTTTGATTGACTTCTGATAACTTTACTTGGTCTACACGTTTGACATAATCAGTCAGATAGCTGTTTGGTAATTGATAAAAATTCATCATCCCAAGTAAGCCATTAATTCCCGCATTGCTCGCAAAACCCATCGGAAAGCTATTCTTAAGATTGTCCGTCGTTAAGCGCATCTCAGTGCTGGTGATACCTTTTTCTAAAGTGTCATTGATAACGGCTAAGCTGGCATCAATGGCCGCGCGCGCCTTGTCATTACGCGTTGAAAAACCGATTTGGTACGGTCCTCGTGCCAGCATGGGATTCATAGAGCCTGATATGCCATAAGTGTAGCCCAAGTTTTGTCTAATCTCAGTCATGAGTCGCGCATTAAAATCACCGCCTGCAAGTACCTCATTACCAACCGCAAAGTTGGTTTGCTTCTGCTGAGACTGGGGATCGGTGGCGCGCTTATCTCCCAATTGTCCCATAAGTACGGTGGTTTGAGTACTTGGAAAAGGGATATGAATGTGCTTGGCTTGGCTCAGTGGTTTTGGTTCAGGCAGCTCAGTTGCAGGCTGACCCTTCGGTAATTTGCTAGTGATATCTTCCGCAAGTTTTTTTGCTTGCTCTAAGGTTAGATTACCAGTGATGGCAACAGAGGCATTTGCTGCGACCAAATAGCGGTTTTTGAAATCTATTAGCTGTTGCTTTTCGATAGTAGGAACGCTTTCAAGCGTACCCGCTGATGGATGGGCGTAAGGATGCTCGCCATACAATGCTGCGCTAAATGCGATGCTAGCAAGGCTGTTGGGATCTTGTTTTTGCTGCTGCAAGCCAACCAATAATCGTGCTTTATTACGTGCTAGGATGCTGTCGTCAAAAGCGGGTTCGCTGAGCATCTGAGTCATTAAATCAACGGCTGGAAGTAGATGCTTATCATCAGATAAGCTACGTAGCGACACAATAAACATGTCTTTATATGCACTACTGTTTAGGTTGATGCCCAAGGTTTCAACAGCGCGAGTAAATTCATTTTCGTCTAAGCGTTTAGAGCCTTGTGTCAACATAGTGGCAGTCATATTAGCAATACCAAAGCCTGTGTTGCTAATAATGCCATCACGCGCGCTACCAGCGTTAAAACGCAAGTCGATATCGACAATCGGTAAGGCTGTCGTTTGTACAAAACGTACGGGAACGCCTGCCTTGGTTTTGAACTGCTGAATCGTTGGGATGGTAACGGTTAACGGTTTATCATCGTCAAGGCTGGTTAGCTTTGATAATGCGGCAATCGGTACGCTGGTATCCACTGCCGCAGAGCCACGATATTCTTCAGCACCTGTTGTGTTTGCTTGTGCTGTCATCGTCAACGTTGTTAGACCTAGCAAGATGCCAACACTAAGATGCGACAGTTTTTGCATGGTGGCGGTTGTTGATGGTATTGAGCTATAAGCTTTTTTTCTATTTTGCAACAAATCACTATTTTGAGTCATGGTTTTCTTCTTATAAATAAGGTCTTTATGATTGGCGCTTGTATCGAATAAAGAGCTAACACGGCACGATTATTTCTCTGTCGCTGCTTGGTCTTTAGGTGGGATGACATGCATCACTGTTAAATTGTCCTTTACCAAATATTTTTTGCTAGCAGCTTGTATGTCAGAAATTGTCACGCTATCGAGTTTGGTGGGCAATTTGGCAAGCAGCGTATCGTCAAGACCGATAGACTGTAATGAGCCAATCATCTGCGCCTGACCTTCCATGCTGTCTTGCGCATAGACGAGCCCTGTGACCGTATTGGTTTTGGCACGCTCGATTTCATCAGCAGCGATGGGATCGGTTTTGAGCTTTTCTATTTCAGCTAGAATGGCTTGTTGTGCTTGCTCTAAGCTGACACCTTCACGTGGAGTCGCTTGTATCAAAAACAGTCCATCGCCACGATCTAGCAAGTCATATGAAGTGCCCACCGTGGTAAGTAGACCTTGCTCGCGTATCAATCGACTTTCAAGGCGGGCAGAGAGACCACCGTCTAATACATCTTGAGCCAGTGAGAGCGCATAAGCTTGTTTTTCATTAGCTGCACCAGCAGTGACGAGACTGGGTACGTTATAACCCATTAACAATACTGGCACTTGTACGGCTTGCTCGGAGTCGACTTGCTGATAGCCACGGAAGCCTTTTTGACTGACGGCAGGACGTTTAGGTAGATCGCTTGGTGTTAGCTCACCAAAGTAACGTTTGACTTGAGCCAAAACCTCTTGAGGTTTAACGTCGCCAACGATGACTAACGTTGCATTGTTTGGTGCGTACCATGTTTTATACCAGTCTTTTAAATCTGTAAGGGTAATGGATTCAAGCTCATCCATCGGACCAATCACGGATTCGCCTTTTGGACTATTCGGAAGCGCCAATAAGCGAAATGACTCATAAGCTTTGGCAAGTGGATTATCATCAGTGCGTTGGCGGCGCTCCTCCATGACCACTTGGTGCTCTTTGGTAAATTCCTGCTCATTAAACAGTAGGTTTTTCATACGATCCGCTTCTAGCTCTAATGCCAAAGGAAAACGGTTGGCAGGGAATAGCTCGTAATAGCCCGTATAGTCGTAGCTGGTAAACGCATTATTGACGCCGCCAAATTTAGCAATCAAGCGCTCATAGTCGTCGCTCGAAACGTTAGTAGTGCCTTTAAACATCATATGCTCAAGCAAATGTGAGATGCCCCCTTTATCCAGTGGCTCATCTGCTGACCCAACTCGATACCAGATTTGAGTCATTACCACAGGTGCGCGATGGTCTTCTTTTACCACTACCTTTAGACCGTTTTCTAATTGATATTCGTGTCGACCTGACATATCCATGGTCAATGCTGATGAGGGCTGAATGTCTTGACCTGATTTAGCGGTATTTAGCCCATCTTTACCCAAGGTATTTTGAATGACTGGCTTCTGAGCAGTCGACAATGTGTTGGCGCTGATAGTACTGGTTTGGCAAGCAGTAAGAGTCGTTGCTATTGCTAAGGCACAGGCAAGACGTAGAGAGGCGGTAGGTAAGGGCGACGGTGATAAAGGCAGTGGCATGGTATATTCTACTTATATAAAATGGCAACTTGTAAATTGATCAGTGGTTAGATCACTCTCAATACTAGCGATAGATAGCAGGTTTTATAAAGATTTATGTGCCCCAACCATCACACTGGCTGTTGGCTTAAATTCTTGGGTGGTATTACAGCCTGTCGCGGATAGTACCAGTGTCGCTACTAATAAAGCTGCGCTGATGCTGATTGCTTTTTTACCGTACGTTTTGTCAGTGTTAGATAGTGATGGCATAGATAATTCCTAAAAATGAGGATTGAGTGAGCGATAGTGAAGTAATTGGTAAGTTTTGGAATAAGGCTTGTTCTACAATAAACTCTGGTAGAGTAGGCGAAGTTTAGCATGTGTAAGGTCAGATTTTTGTTGCCAAATCTTAAGCGAAACTTTCTAAAGGGATGGTGTGACTTGCCAGATTTGCAAAAATTGACGATAGGCTATGATGGTAAGGTCTGAGCACAACTCGAATTATGATAAACTAGGCTAAAAATTGACTGTCGTGGGTCATGACCCATGGTAAAAACATGACGATATACCAACCCATTTAAAATAATCAAATAACTGACCGTGATAACTTTTAGGGCAAGCTTATGAATAACTCCAATAATAGCAGTCGTGTAATCATTAATCTCGATGGCAATCTTGATGACTTAGATGACGATGATATTACCTTACCCAGTCTGCCTTCGCAATCTGTGCCTATTATCGATGAGAAAGAAGATGCAGGCTCTATCCAAGCGCCCAATGATCAAAGCATCGAAGATCAGCAAAAAGACAGCACAATAAACAAAGATGTCTCAAGTGCTGATGCGGCACAAAACATTGCTTTGGGTGCGCCAATTGTGAGGACAGAAGAGCAAAGCACGTCTAAAAACGCCTCTGAGAGCTTTATAAGGGCTTCCTCAACTGATAACGATAATAATAAAAATATTGATACTAAGCTTAGCACTATTTCTACTGCCCCAACCATGCCATTACAAGAGCAACTTGGCGATAGCCCAAATGTCAGTCCTGCGAGTAGTGCGGTACAAGCGACCACTCAACCAGAAATCGAATCTACAGAGCTGCAAGAAAACAAGAAAAAAGGCAGCTGGTTTAACCGCATGAAAACGGGGCTGAGTAAATCACGGAAGAATTTAGCCGAAGGTATGGTCAGTATTTTGATCGGTGGCAAAGAGATTGATGATGAGCTATTGGAAGAAGTCGAAGATCAGTTATTGGTGGCCGATATCGGTGTCAACGCGACCAATCGTATTATCAAAAGTCTGACCGAGCAGACAGATCGTGGTGATTTAATTTATGCGCATTCATTATATAAAGCGTTGCAAACTGAATTGGTTGATATTTTAACCCCAAAAGTCGCACCACTCATTATTGATACCAGCAAAAAACCTTTTGTGATTTTAGTTGTGGGTGTCAACGGTGTCGGTAAAACCACGACGATTGGTAAACTTGCCAAGCGCTTACAAGGCGAAGGTAAATCCGTTATGCTGGCTGCTGGCGATACCTTCCGTGCCGCTGCTACTGAACAGCTGCAAATTTGGGGTGAGCGTAATAACATTCCAGTCGTCGCTCAAGGTCATGGCTCTGACAGCGCCTCTGTTATCTTTGATGCCATGCAGTCTGCCAAAGCAAAAAATATTGATGTACTAATCGCTGATACTGCTGGACGCTTGCAGAATAAAACCCACCTGATGGCAGAGCTTGAAAAAGTGGTACGCGTCATGCGTAAAGCTGATCCAAGCGCACCGCACGAAGGTATGATTGTCCTCGATGCTGGCACGGGTCAAAATGCGATTAATCAAGTAGAACTCTTTAACAAAGTCGTACCATTAACGGGTATTACCATTACCAAACTAGATGGCACTGCAAAAGGTGGCGTGGTCTTTAATATCGCTGAAACCACGGATGTTCCTATTCGTTATATTGGTGTCGGTGAATCGATCGATGATTTACGTGCCTTTAGTCCAAAACAATTTGTCGCCGCCTTATTTGAGACCGATGATAAAGAGTAGCGCTCGATAGGTCATTTTAATAGATCATTTTAGTCGATGAACGATTTTTGAAAATATCATCATTTGAAAGGAAGCATCATGATAGTCACCACAGCCGCTTTTGGCGCACACCAGCTAACGTTAATTGCGAGTGTCAATGAGCATAGTCGTCCTAAGCTGGTTGAAGTCAACTGGCTGCAAGCAGGTGACTCTTGGCATAGCTCAAAATCTATTCCTAAACTTAAAAAGCATTATGGTATTGACGATCAGAGCTTTACGTTTATCAATGAGGACAGCCTAAGCGAAAATGAGCCTGCCCAAGCGCTACTCATAGAGACTATAGCGCAATTAAAATCGTATTTTAAAGGTGATCGTCAGGCATTCGATTTGCCATTAGATATAAGCTTAGGAACCAAGTTTCAGCAACGAGTTTGGCAAGCGTTACAAGATATTGGCTATGGCGAAACAATAAGCTATGCGACACTGGCACAAAATGTCGCTAGTCCCAAAGGGTTTCGCGCGGTTGCTAATGCTAATAGTAAAAATCCTTTTAGCATTATCGTTCCGTGTCATCGAGTCATTGCTAGCGATGGTAAGCTTGGTGGTTATACAGGTGGACTAGATAAGAAAACATACTTGCTAGCGCTTGAAGGTGTCACTTGCAAAACTTAGTCGGAACGAAGCGTTCGTCAGATATTACTAAACAAAAAAAGCCAAACGTTTAAAACGTTTGGCTTTTTGATTAGTGACATATAAAGGGTTGCGGGATAAAACTATTGCTCAAGTTGCGCCATTACCGCATCTGAGAAGTTCACGTTGCTATAAACCTCTTGCACATCATCAATATCTTCTAACATATCAATCATTTTCATGACTTTTAGTGCATCATCGACATTGTCTATTTCAGCACTGGTAGACGGTGCCATGGTCACTTCAGCATTGTCAGAAACCAAACCTGCAGCATTAAGCGCATCTTTAACATGACCGAAATTTTCCCATTCAGTGATGACGAGCAAGCTTTCACCATCATTCTCGATATCAAGCGCGCCTGCATCTAATGCCACTAGCATGACTTCATCTTCTAGGCTTGTATCATTAAAGATGATTTCACCGCGCTTATTAAATAGATAAGCGACCGAGCCAGTAGTACCTAGATTGCCTTCATTTTTGGTAAAGGCGTGGCGTACTTCACTGACTGTTCGGTTAAGATTGTTAGTCAAGGTTTCGACAAGTACTGCGACGCCGCCGATGCCATAGCCTTCATAGCTTACTTCGTCCATATTGTCATTGTCATCACCGCCTGTACCACGAGCTACTGCACGGTTGATGGTGTCTCGTGTCATATTGACAGATAGGGCTTTTTCAATGACAGCACGTAGGCGCGGATTCTTGTTAGGGTCAGGATCACCTTGCTTGGCAGCAGAGACAATTTCACGAATAATTTTAGTGAATACTTTACCTTTTACCGCATCCTGACGGGCTTTACGGTGTTTAATATTTGCCCATTTTGAATGGCCTGCCATATAACATCCTTAAGTTTTGCGTATTATTTATTGTGCTTAAAACAAGTGTTCAATAACAATCTTTTACTATGAGTGTGTCATGAATAAGAGTATTTATATATTTTAAGATTTTTCAATCTGTATGATGACACACCTCAGATCACCTGTTTCTATGATATAGCTTGCACTATTTCTTTGAAGTAACAGAGCTACCGACACGTTAACGATTTGTATTTTGTTGAGAGTGCTTTTTTGCTACACTGTGGCAACTTAGTGATTGTATTCACATGTGACCTGTGAGCAATATTATAAACCAATTTTATCTATTTTGACTAACTTGGCCTTATCCAGCGTATTTTAAATCATTGGTTGCCATCAAGCCATTAATTTTATATCGCTACTGACTCGATACTACTGACTATATGAAGCAACCGACGGCTGAAGCCATTACCCACCTGCGCAACCGCATTCATATTATTATTGAAGGCACAGATACCCGTTTGGGTAAACTTTTTGATATTGTATTATTGATTGCGATTTTGACCAGTGTGGCTGTGGTCATGCTTGACAGTGTGCTATACATGCGCCTGCAATATGGCACTATATTCTTCTATGCTGAATGGTTTTTTACCATTTTATTCACGATAGAGTATGCGCTCAGGTTGTTTTCAGCACCAAACCGCGTGCGTTACGTCTTTAGTTTTTTTGGGGTAGTCGATTTATTGTCTGTGCTGCCAAGTTACCTAAGCCTCATGTTTGTGGGGGTACAGTATCTATTAGTGATACGGGTTTTGCGTATTTTACGTGTGTTTCGCGTACTCAAGCTCAAAGCTTATATGCAACAAGCGGGATTTTTGGCCTCGGCGCTTAAAACCAGTCAGCAAAAAATCACGGTATTCTTTTTGTCGCTGGTATTATTGGTCACGATTTTCGGCTCGATTATTTACGTGGTAGAAGGCCCTGAAAATGGCTTTACCAGTATTCCGCTGTCTATCTACTGGGCAGTCGTCACCATGACCACGGTCGGTTACGGTGATATGTCACCCAAAACGCCGTTAGGTCAAGCGATTGCGAGCATGGTCATGATTACGGGTTATTCGATCATTGCAGTGCCAACGGGGATTTTTACTTCTGAGCTGGCACGTAATATGCGTCCGCAACTCAATCCCGTCACCTGTCCTAATTGTGGCAAGTTCGGTCATGCCATTGCAGCAGAATTCTGTGATCGTTGTGGACACGCTTTGCATATTTAGCCGTGTTTGTGCGTTGTCTGCTTTCTTAACACTCTATATTTTATATCGTTATACATCAATGTATTCACTAACGAGCGGTGATAAGTCAATTTCAACACCGAGGTTGACCAAGTTCCAGTATTGTCCTGACACTGTGCGATCTAGCATCATGGTGGTTGCAGAAGGTTGGAATTGACCAAAGTACTTCAACGACATCCGCATTTGAGCAATGACTTCGTGATGAACCTGACTTTGAGCAAAATCAAAAGCGCCTTGTTGATAAGGTTGAATAGACAGAGGCTTTAGCCCAATGGATAGCCATTTCTCATAAAACTCTCCGGGAATATTTTTATCGTCATCACGGCGAATATCAAGAGCGATGAGGTCCTGCTCAAGGGCAGTCACATCTCCTTTAATGGCATGCTTGGCAAAACGGCGGAACAATTGAACTTCGCTATCACTATAGCTACGGATGCCGCCAAAATCATAAGCCACCACACTGCCGTCTTTGCGAAAGGCAAAGTTGCCGGGATGTGGGTCACAGTGCATACGGTATAAGCCAAATAGTTGTCCTGCGGTAAAGTGGAACAGACGCTTGGCTATGTGTTGTTTGATGTCATTGTCCCAAGTCGCCGCGACGGTTAGGGTTTCTCCCATCTCTTCTGTTAAGGTTAAAATCCGTTTAGAAGAGTGGCTGCTAATGACTTTAGGAATAATAAGACCTTTGTCTTCTGCATGAAATGCGCCAAACACTCGTAAGTTATGCGCTTCTTTAATATAGTCCAATTCATCATGTAAACTTTGGCGAATCTCGTTGAATAGTTGCTCTTGCAATTGTTTGCTCATATTGAGCACACCCGCGATTTTCAGTGCCATGCGTACTTGTTTGAGGTCACTGTCACAGTTTTCATCGACATCAGGATATTGAACTTTAACCACCACTTTTTGACCAGATGGCAAAACGGCTTTATGCACTTGACCGATGGAAGCCGCCGCAAACGGTGTTTCATCAAATTCGCTAAATAATTCTGCGACAGGCGCTTTAAGCTCGCGCTCGATTTGTGCACGTATCTGCGCATAGGGCATGGGCGGCGCATCTTTTTGCAGCTTTTCTAACGCTGTCGCTACTTCTGGTGGGAACACGTCTTTATATTGCGAGGCAATTTGCCCAACCTTCATCACCGCGCCTTTCATTTCACCCAACGTTTCGGCTATCTGAATGCCCACATCTTGCATCAGCTCTGAGCGTGCTTGCAAACGTTTTTCTTCGTCACTTGAGAGGTGCTTAAATGAGTTTTTAGCTGCTTTGCCGGCAATGCTTGCTGTCATGCCAGCCAATTTCATAAAGCGCTTTCCAGACGATTTTGCCATTCATATCACCATGTAGTGGGTTGTTTGCTCAGTCATAATTTTAGTATTTTAGTCAAACAATTGCTGTTTAACTCGTGTGCTATTGATAAAGCATAGTTATACAATTCATGATTTTCGGTAATCAGGATTAAGCATTAATCGCTGATTGTGACAGAGTAGAGGCTATCAAGCCAGTAGGACAATGCCATTTGATAACCCAGATGCCCCAAACCACAAATAACACCGACGGCGACATCGCTTAGATAAGAATGATGGCGAAAAGGCTCGCGCGCATGCACATTGGATAAGTGTACCTCGATAAACGGTTTTTGTGTGGCCAAGAGCGCATCACGTAACGCAACCGAGGTATGAGTAAAGGCGGCGGGGTTAATGATAATGGCATCGACTTGCAGCGCGGTATCCGCTAAAAGTCCATGATATTGGATGTCATCTATCAGTTTACCTTCATGATTAGATTGTATACATATTAATTCGATACCGTGCTGAGCTGCACGTGCGATCAGACGTTCCTCGATATCTGCTAGTGTCGTATGACCATAAATCTCAGGTTCGCGCTTACCCAGTAAATTCAAATTGACCCCATTAACCAGCAATAACTTATGAGTGAGTGTTTTATCGGCATTTTTCTTTGAAGGTGTGACGGTTGGTATAGACTGAGAAGGAGAGGTCATAATGGTCTCTATAACGATGAAACGAGGTTGAGGATTTATTATTTGTTATAAGGTTTAGATACTGTGTAAGCATGAAATGGCATAAGCGTAAAATTGCACAGTTTAATCAAACCTTTTTCTTTATGATAACAGCTTGATGGCGAGGTTATAAAAAAATTACATGAAAAATAAAGCTAAAGCCAAAAAATCATGTTAAAAGTCTTTATGTTGCTAAAAACCCGTGCTATGATACTTTTTATGCAATAATTATTGCAAGTTTGTTGCTACTGTCGAAGTAGAGCAATCAGTAAGACGGTCGTTATGCTTGTAAATACTCACTGTGTTGCTACATACCATTATTTGCTATACATGCGGTATGTAGGTGATAGTAGTGAGGATAGTACTCTTAAGTTTTTGATTTCATCATCTTAGATCCCGTTTATATGCAATGTTGCAAAGGAATTTGGGGCTAAGCGGACTTTTTTAGGAAGCAATATTATGTCAGCTCGTGAGCAAGGTATCGTTAAGTGGTTTAATGACTCAAAAGGCTTTGGCTTCATTCAACGTGACAGCGGAGAAGATATTTTTGTCCATTTCCGCGCGATTCAAGGTGATGGCTATCGTTCTCTAAAAGATGGCGAAAAGGTCGAATTCAGTGTGGTAGAAGGTGATAAAGGTCTTCAAGCTGAAGAAGTCAGAAAAGTAGAAGAGTAATCTATCCAGTCATTAGAGCGGTTTAGCTATAATGTCTGTAGACACTACTGATATACTACTGAGTCAAGCCCGTTTTATCTTACCCATGTTGCGTCAAAATTAGCATGTTTGGTGGGATTAGGCGTTAGGCTTGGCTTTTTTTATGCCCGTATCTCAGTCAGCTATATATAGATTTCATATTGTTGTTGCTGCTTAATTTAGACAGCAATATAACGGGTTATCATGAGCCTATTTATCATGAGTCTACTTATTATTAGTAATGAACAAGTGATTAATTTAAAAGGATATTTTTTTGAGTAATTTTACCACGTTTACTGATTTGCCACTTTCAGCACCGACCTTACGTGCCGTAAGCGATCTAGGTTTTATGGCATTGACGCCCATTCAAGCACAAATATTACCGCATACGCTGGCAAATCAAGATGCTATTGGACAGGCGCAGACGGGTACTGGTAAGACGGCAACCTTTCTATTGACTATTATGGAAGCCTTGCTTAAACGTCCTTTTACCAATGATGAAGAGCGTTATTTGGGTGAGCCACGTGCCGTTGTTATGGCACCCACTCGCGAGCTTGCTCAGCAAATATTTGATGATTGTATCGCTTTGACCAAATATACTTCGCTACACAGTGTTTGTATCATGGGTGGCACCAATTATGAGACTCAGCAGCATGAGCTTGAGCGTCAATACGTTGATATTTTGGTCGCGACACCTGGTCGTTTGATTGATCTTGCCAATAAAGGCATGGTCTATTTAGATCGAGTGGAAGTACTGGTATTAGATGAAGCAGATCGCATGCTGGATATGGGTTTTATCCCTGACATCAAGCGTTTGGTCGGTCGGATGCCAGCCAATACAGACCGTCAAAGCTTACTGTTTTCTGCCACCTTCAACCAAGATGTGATGAATTTAGCCTATCGCTGGTTGCATGAGCCGCAGTTTGTTGAAATCGAGCCAGAACATAAAACCAGTGAGTTAGTCGATCAGCACTTTTACTTACTGACAGAAGATCAAAAATTAGAAGCGTTGCAGCGTATCATCAGTGATACGGCAGTGGATAAAGTGATTGTCTTTGCCAATCGTAAAGACCAAGTCAAGCGTCTCTATCATAAGCTGCGTCAAGCACATAAAATTGTGATGTTGTCAGGCGATGTCATTCAACAAAAACGCGAAAAGTATTTACAGCGTTTTAAAGATGGTCATGCTTCTGTCTTGGTGGCAACTGATGTCGCAGGACGCGGTATCCATGTCGATGATGTTAGCCACGTGGTTAATTATACCTTGCCTGATCAGCCAGATGATTACGTGCATCGTATTGGTCGTACGGGTCGTGCTGGACAAACAGGCATCAGCATTAGTTTTGTGAGTGAAGATGATGCTTTTAATATACCAGCGCTAGAGAAGCATTTAGATACTAAGTTTACCCTTGAGCAGTGGCAAGAGTAGTGATTTATAAGCCGTCAGTTCTACTATAGTGTACAGCTGTCGGAATCATAAAAGCCCTCAACGTCATGATTGATGTTAAGGGCTTTTTTATATGGTGGATTTTGATTTTAAATGATTTTATATTTTAACAATATCTATTGTTGATGATTCTATTGAGCTTGTTCCATCATTTCAGAATGTTCATCGTGGTTCATGTTGATCGCGCCATCACTCATATCATGCATACTATGATCCATACCTTGGGGGGTTGTGCTGTTATCAGCTGGCATCATATGATGGCTGCTGTGATCCATATTTGTATCCATCGGCATATCCGTCATTTCTGAATCGCTCATTTGCATATGATCGCCTTGCATATTGGACATATCATGTCCACCATGCATGCTAGACATTGCTATAGGGATAAACACAACGGCTAAGCCAGATAATACCATGACAGCGCCATTAAGCTGTCTCAAGCGAAAACGTCCAATCTTGTCACGTAACCAGCCAACGGTTTCGTGCGTGGCGACTAGCATCGGTACGGTTCCTAAGCCAAACACAAACATGAGTGCGGCACCGCTTAGTGGATTGTGAGCGACCACTGCAATCAATAATGCACCATAAACCAATCCGCAAGGCAAAAATCCCCAAAGCAGTCCAGCCGTTAATGCTCGCGGAAAGGTATTGAGTGGAAATACTTTTTGACGAAGTGGGCTGAGATATTGCCAAAATCGCATACCAAAACGCTCAAGATTTTTTAAAAATGGTGCGCCAAGCATGGTCACGCCGACGAATACTAACACCAAGCCTAGCAAGATACGTGGCGTACTGTTACCTTTCATTAAGGGCTCTAGTACAGTGGTGCCAATCAGTCCTGCCATCAAACCCAAAAATGCGTAACTGGTCAAACGACCTAAATGGTAAGTTGCCACAAGAGCACGGCGCTTGGTAGGGCTGACGTCTTTCATCGATAGCCCAAATGCTGTCACCAGACCGCCACACATGCCTAAGCAATGCGGTGAACCAAAAAATCCCATCAGTAGTGCCGCAACAAGTAAAGCGGTGGTCATGGGGCGATTCTCCTAAAAAATGAAAAGCAAACCTACACATACAATCGGCATTTAACCAACACTTAACAGTAGGTTGCGCAGATAGTACAAGCCTTGATAAGTGGTTATGGCATCCACCTTGTTCAATTTACTAAGTCGTACTATTTGCGCTCGGTTGCCATATATTCACACTTTCAATAGCTTCTACTATAGATAAGGTGGCTCAATGCTAGATTTTTGGCTGTTTATCAAGGTCAGCATGATCAATTGACTCTATATCAGGATGGCTCATCTTATCGTCAGCGACTATATCAGTCACTGTGGTATCGTCATTCTGCGAAATAGGCGCTGAGTAATCATGAGCCTGTATGGTTTGCCGTCGCTCTTGGCGATCATCCAATATGATGCGCTGTGATGCATTGTCCAGATCTTCAAACTGGTTTGATTTGACCGCATAGCGTACTGCCCAAATGGCAACCACAAATAGCATGAGACTTAATGGAATTAACAAAAATATACTGAGCATGGTAACTCTCTTAAATAGCATTTTCTTTTATTATTATACACTCATCACAAGTATAGTGGATGACCGGTAGTGATTAGAGTGAGTTCTTAAAAGATATTGAATTGGCTACCTGCTTGTATTTAACTTTATTCGTCAGGTTTTTTTGCTGCGTTACCTCTAGGGGTTAACAGCTGCTGTGAAGTCACGTCGTTGGCATGACGACAATTCATTTGAGGACGTATCACATCGCGTAAATAAGCGGCAACTTCATAAACAGCGCGTCGAGAATGACTTAAGTTTTGCGCAGGTTTCATCCAGCCACGGCTCACTGGTAAAGGGGCGCTAAGTGGTGTGCTATTGATACCGTTTAAGGCAAACTGTCTACGAGCACGTGCCATATGGTAGCTGTCAGTAATGAGATACACATGACGCAGGGGAATACGTTTGGCGGTAAAACGCGCATTTTCGCAGGTATTCATACTGGCATTTTCACTTATCAGCCCATCAATACCATGCTCAATGAGCCATTGACCGAGCCACGGCGCTTCAGCACCGCTTAGTACAATAGGTAGGGGTAAGTCGTGATAAGCGCTGGCAGCGGTACGGGCGCGGTTGAGGCTGTAGCTATTAAGAATAATTTGATTGTCATGATCATTGGTTAGTCCGCCGCCTAACACCACATAAGCGGTAGGCGGTGAACTCAAGGCAGCAGAGGGTAGGCTGGGCAATGGCAAAAGCGTAAATAGATAAACAATCGCTTGGGAGAACAGCGGCGTGAATAGGCTGATGAGTACTAAAATAACAGTCGTTGAACCAAGTAAAAAGGTAATATTAATAATGCGAAATAGCTTTATCATACGCTCAGCTGAACGCAGGTAATAACGCCATAGTCGCTTAGATAATAGCCGCTTAGACCACATGCTCATCATACCCAATAGAGCCGTCAGCATTTACCCAAACTGGCTCACGCGCTAACTGAATCGAAAATTTTTCATAAACCGTATTGATGATATGTCGTTGGGCATCTGCTACATCATCTTGAGTGGCGTGATAAGGGGCATGATTGGTCAGCACCAAGGCTTGCTGCTGATGGGTGACAATCGGTGCAATACCACCACCTTTCAAGCCTGTCTGTTCAATCAACCAGCCTGCCGCAACCTTTACCATGGCATCAGGCATAGCGTAGCCGACGATAGTAGGGTAGGTCGATTGTAAAGCAGTAAAGTGTGATTGAGGAATAATGGGATTTTGAAAAAAGCTACCACAATTTGGCAGTTGCTTGGGATTAGGGAGTTTCTGTCGACGAATATCGATAATCGCTTGCATGATATCCGCAGGCACTGGCTGCGTACGATCGTCTTGCTCGGCATAGCGTTGTGCAACGGTTTGCACATCACCATAGCTGGTTAGGATTTTGGTTGCATCGGTATGTAATCTGAATCCAACACAGCTGATTAACCAAGTATTAGGCGCACGTTTAAAAATGCTGTCACGATAGCCAAACTCGCAGTCCGTGGCTGTGAGATGATGCCAAGTTTGAGTGGGTAAGTGATAGGCTCGTACATACTGTAAGCAGTCTTCTAGTTGGACACCATAAGCACCGATATTTTGTACGGGTGCCGCACCAGTTAGCCCCGGGATTAGTGCCAGATTTTCTAGCCCATACCAACCTTGACTGACCGTATATACCACCAAGTCATGCCAGTTTTCACCTGCCATTACTGCGATATCGACGTGGCTATCTGTCTGAGCGGTTAGGCTGATACCGCGCATTTGGGGCTGCAATACGATAGCATTCAGATGCGCTGGCAATAACACATTACTACCGCCAGACAACACAAATAATGGCTTGTTTTGTGCTATGTCTTTTGTATAATTTGCCATAAAATCGTCAAGCTGTGCTTCAGCCGTCAGTGTCACGACAGTATCCGCAACACAGGCTAAGGCCATGGTATTACCATGTGACAAATCGACTAATTCACGGGTCAATAAGCTCGCTGGCAAATCAGTGGTCATGGCAAATTGAGTACTAGAATCCAAGCGTGAAACTGAGGTCATAACATAGCCCATGTGGCAGATAGATAATGAATTACACAGTGTTTATTATAAAGGATGAAAGACACAAAGGTGGCAGAAAATTAGCTTTATCGTTAGCAAGCTTTCCAGCTTTCAATCCACGCTTGTGCGCTTGACTCAATACGCTCAATTACCTCTTCAAAGTCGTCACCATCGCCTTTATAAGGATCTGGCACATCGTCGCCGCCATAAGTAGGATCTTCCTCACTAAATAAAGCCAATTTGGCCAAATTGTCTTCTGTCTCTATCAAGCTGTCTTTGATGGCTTGTAAATCAGCTAAATTCTGTGTATCCATCGCTAGAATTAAATCAAAATTACGAAAGTCATCGGCACTGACTTGGCGGGCGACCAGTTTATTGATTTTATAACCATGCGCTTTTGCATGGCGTTGCGAGCGAGTGTCGGGCGCATGACCAATATGCGAGTCACTCGTTCCTGCTGAATCTACTTTGATTGACAATCCAGCAATCGCTGCTTGCTGACGAAAGACTTCTTCAGCCGTTGGCGATCGGCAAATATTTCCCAAACAAACCAATAATACAGAAGACGGAGTACAGGTTTTCATCAGCATAATATGACCTTGTATAACAAAAAAACATGCTATAAGAGACCGGCATGTTAGTGCGGCTTTTATTAGCATGCAATTAATTAAGTAAATCGGCTGTCAGCGTAACGGTTAATGCCTTGAATGGCAAGAGTAGAAGCTAAACAATACGGTCATCTGTTCACGAATTTTCAATGATATTATTTATGATCTAAGGTCGTACTTTGACCAGCTTACTCTTGTTTGTGCTTAAAGCGTTGAAGGTCACGGCGCTCTTTTTTGTTGGGTTTATTATCAGGCCGTGCAAGATTGGCAAGTTTACGCTGCTCAGCATGATAAGCGCGGCGCTCTTCGCTTTCTTCAGTCTCTGAATACAAAACTTCAGCAGCGAGCGCATTACCACGTTGCGCCGTTAGTGCTTCAACGACGACGGTCTTTTCAGTCATGGCAGTGGCTGAGCCTTGACGAATCTGTAGTTCATCACCAACCATAATCTCTTTACTGGTCTTTACGCGGCTACCCGCATAATGTACCCGTCCGCTTTCGATGGCTTCTTTAGCAAGGTTGCGAGTGCGATAAAATCGTGCTGCCCACAACCACTTATCGAGGCGCATACGCACGACATCAGGTTGGCTATGGCTAGGCTGATTGTGGTTTTTGTTGTGTTTACTCATCAAAACCTCATCGATATCCATAAAGTAAGATAATATTAATGGTGGCTTTTTTGCAAATTGAAAGAGCCCTGCGCTATCAAAATGTTTAACAATAGATTTTTATGGTAAAGAGAGAAAGTCTCGTCTTAGCCATTATTCTGATTGGCAACTTTCATCGCCATTTCTGCCGCATCATTTGTCTTTAACTGCGCTAAACCATTAATCACACCTGTGATATTTTCTACGGTTTTATTTTGGCTTAATTTAAATTGGGCTTGTATAGAATCGATGGGCAGCTTAAAGCCAATAATCCCTCGGCACATAGCATCGATATAAGTAGCAGGTGCCTCATCTAATGACCAAGGATGGTCGGATAGCACCTCTTGCTGCGCAGTCATGGTTGCTAATATCCATTTCAGTGTATCGGCGTCTTCAAGCAGTTCAATTTTGGATTGAATATGGACGCTTTGATAGTTCCAAGTGGGCACTTCTTTATGGGTTTTCGCTTTGCTAGGATACCAGTTGGGGCTGATATAATGTCCAGAATCTTGAAAAATAATTAACCACGCAGTATCTGGTAAGGTGTTCTGATAAATAGGGTTTTTACGACCGAAATGACCGTAAAGATAGCCGTGCTGAGCATTAGAGTTAACATCAGAACCAACACCAACACCAACACCAACACTAGCATCAGGCATAAAGTTATCGTTATGCCAGAAGAGCGGTATATGGCAGGCTTCGATGCCATCTTTGGTTTGAGCAACCAAGGTCGCTAAGGGGTTGGCTGCGATAAATCCAATGATATTTTCTAGGTTTTCTTCGGCAAAAATAGCAGGAATATGCATGCTGTTCTCAGTTTGTATTTGATATAAAATCAGCGACACCACTGCTGCTCACATGGGATACCATCATTATTACCATCCATTTTGGTATTCGGGCAGTGTTGTACAAAGTAAGTGGCTTCTGCGCATGACGTCATCTGAGAGCAATGCTTTCTGCCATCACAGGTAAAGCTTGATGCTGATGCTGATGCTGACGACGTGAGTACTGGTTTTACTGCCGAGACTGATGTTGACGTTGCATCTGAATCGACGTACGTTGGCGGTATGTCATCCAGATCAGTTGAGGTAAAAGCAGCGTCAACTGGAGTCTCAGTCGCAACGTCAGCGATAGGGTTACTGGTCGTGTTGTTAGGTTGCAGCATCTTATAACCCAAAAGTGCTAAAACCAGTAATAATACAAAGATCAATATTTTTTGAGTCACGGTTTACCACCTCATCATGGTCGCTATGAATTAATGAAAGCTACCAATGCATAATCACTGTTCATTCATCAATGGCGGCTTTTTGGTGATTAACAAACAGCCATTGATGGATTGATAGTCTATTTTTATTTCAAAAATAATTGATAACCAATATTGTCATTGAGCATGGTGCAGTCATAGCCGATATCGAGTAACGCGTCTTGTAATTGGCGAGAGTTACCTTCAGACGCTTGCAAACCGACCAATACGCGACCTTCGGCTGCACCATGATTGCGATAATGAAACAAAGTGATATTAAAGTCATCACCCAGTTTTTCTAAAAACTTCAGCAATGCTCCTGGACGTTCAGGGAAAACCACACTTAATAATTGCTCGTTTGCAACATGCGCATGACCACCAATCAAATGGCGGATATGTGATTTGGCAATATCATCATCAGTCAAATCATGAGCTGTATAGCCATCAGCTGCCAATTGCGTACGAATGGTTTCGCGCTCTTTGTCGCCTTCTTTTAGCGCGATACCGACAAATATTGATGCAGGTTCCATAGAGTCAGGTGATTTTTTACTATCGGCGCGATAATTAAACTCAGTAATATTGCGTCCATGTAAGCTACGACAGAAATTTAAGAAAGCGCCTGTCTGCTCAGGAATCGTCACACCAAAGATGGCTTCTTTTTTCTCACCAATCTCAGTACGCTCAGCGATATAGCGTAAGCGGTCAAAGTTCATATTGGCACCGCAAATAATACCGACGCAGTTTTTGCCTTGTAGATTATGGGCTTCGATATATTTTTTCATACCAGCAACGGGTAACGCGCCCGCAGGCTCAACGATACTGCGATTTTCTTCAAAGATGTCTTTAACCGCCGCGCATACTTCGTCATTGGTACAAGTCACCACTTCAGGCTCGACTAAAGGACCTGATTTATCACTCTTTTGCATGCGGACAATTTCAAATGGCAATTCGCCGATTTGAGCAACTGCCACGCCATCGACGAACAGTCCAACTTGCTCAAGCTTAACGCGCTCATTGGCTTCAAGCGCCGCTTTAAGAGAAGCTGATTGCTCTGCTTCCACCGCAATCACTTTGACATGCGGCGCAACTTCACCTAAGAATGCCGCGACACCTGAGATGAGACCACCACCACCAACCGCAACAAACACATAATCCATGTTGCGCCATTGCTGAGTTAGCTCAAGACCAATGGTACCTTGTCCGGCAATCACCAATTCATCATCGTAAGGTGGAATAAAGGTCAGACCTTCTGTTTCAGCGCGATTGATTGCATAACGGTTGGCTTCATCGAAGCTATCACCATACAAATCGACGTTGCCGCCAAGCGCCTTTACTGCATCTACTTTAATGTCAGGTGTAGTGGTCGGCATCACGATGATATTGTTTAGGGCAAGCTTACGGGCAGAATAAGCAACGCCTTGGGCATGATTACCTGCTGAGGCGCAAATGACGCCGCGTACTTTTTGCTCATCACTTAACTGACTAATTCGGTTATAGGCACCACGCAATTTAAAGGATTTGACCGGTTGCAAGTCTTCGCGTTTAAAACGAATGTCATTAGCAAAACGTTGGGTCAGCTTGGGTGCCGCTTCAAGTGGTGTTTGAATTGCCACGTCATAGACGGTGGCTTGCAAGATGGCTCGTACCCAATGTGACAGCATAATGTTCCCTAATAAAAAGTATGGATGAATAGAAAAATTAAATAGATTAGCCTATGCTGATTTTAACGGTCTTGCAAGACCCTATTGCAGTTTTTGCAGCGATTTCAATTTTTGATGAAAGATAGGGTGGTTTTATCTCAATATTTTTTAAATAAAATATTGAATTATTTCCATATGTCTGTATTATTGGACATATGGAAATAACTAATGCTATCGCAAGCTTTGCTGCGCTCTCTCAAGATACTCGTCTAAAAGCTTTTAGGTTGCTTGTCAGCCAAGAGCCTGTCGGCCTACCTGCGGGTGAAATAGCTCGCAAACTGTCTGTGCCTCATAACACAATGTCAGCGCATTTATCAGTGCTGGCACGTGCAGGGTGGGTGGTGTCTCAACGTCAAAGCCGGCAGATAATTTATCGCGCCTCACTGTCACATATGGAGGAGGTTATTCAGTTTTTACTGCAAGATTGTTGTGCGGGACATCCAGAATTGTGTGCGTCTCTTATGGATAGTTTGAGCGGATGTGAGCGTGCTAAACCTGCCAATGCAGACAGTCTTTCAAACCATCAGTAAGCCCATAACTGATTTAACAAACCTCTTTACTACTAGGGCGTGTCCTCATTTTTAGCTCATTTAGTCAATTTTTTTAAGGTTGAGGACATACCCTAAGAATATTCATAAAATAGGTAAAATTACTATGACATCACTAATTTTTCACAATCCAAAATGTGGTACTTCTCGCAATACATTGGCCATCATGAAAGCATCAGGCGAAAATCCAGAAGTGATTGAATATCTTAAAACCCCACCAAGCCGTGATTATTTAGTTGAGCTATTGGCAAAAATGCAAATTTCACCAAGAGATATGTTACGAAGCAAAGAGCCCATCAATGATGAGTTAGGATTAGACAATCCTGAACTGTCTGACGATCAAATCATTGATGCGATGATGGCCCATCCCATTTTAATCAATCGTCCTATCGTGGTCACCAATAAAGGCGCGGCATTATGCCGCCCCTCAGAGCGTGTATTTGAGTTGTTAGAGAATCCCGTGAGCAGCTTTACTAAAGAAGATGGGGAAGTGGTTTATCATGGCAAATAAAACAGCAGATTTAGATGTGATCGATTTGTGTGATTTGCCCAATATTGATGCAGACAATATACAGCCTATCGATATTGAGTCTTTAATTGGTACACATGACCCGCGCCATGCGCCAAGAATATTGGTGCTATACGGCTCTCTACGCCAGCGCTCATTCTCTAAACTGGCCAGTGAAGAAGCGAGCCTTCTATTGCGTTGGTATGGCTGTGAGGTTCGAACCTTTGATCCGACGGGTTTGCCATTGCCTGATGCTGTTGATGCAGATCATCCAAAAGTACAAGAGCTACGAGAGTTGGCGCAGTGGTCAGAAGGTATGCTGTGGGTGAGTCCAGAGCGTCATGGCAGTATGACCAGTATTATGAAAGCACAAATTGACTGGATTCCATTGTCATTAGGTGGTGTACGTCCGACTCAAGGCAAAACTTTGGCAGTGATGCAAGTCAGCGGTGGCAGTCAAAGCTTCAATACGGTTAACCAATTGCGCATTCTTGGGCGTTGGATGCGGATGATTACCATACCCAATCAGTCCTCTATTCCTAAAGCTTTTTTGGAATTTAACGACGATGATCGTATGGATAAGTCTCCTTTATATTTGCGTCTCGTGGATGTTTGTGAGGAGTTGGTGAAATTCACTTGGCTGACCCGTGGACGCTCAGCCTATCTGATTGACCGTTACTCTGAACGGGTAGAAAGCGCAGAGGAGCTGTCGCAGCGCGTCAATCAAAAATCACTCTAATTTATTTTCTAATACTTCATTTTCTAATACTTGCTCTTACATAATTGTTCTTATAATAATTAAGCCTAAAAAGGTTACTCAATGATCGCATTGATTATATTTATCGTGACTTTGGTTTTAGTGATATGGCAGCCCAAAGGACTGGGTATTGGCTGGAGTGCAATGGGCGGTGCGTTGATAGCCTTGGCTTTTGGCGTGGTAAAGCTCTCCGATATTGGTATTGTGTGGGACATCGTTTGGGATGCGACTTTTACCTTTGTGGCGCTTATCATCATCTCGCTTATCTTAGATAAAGCAGGATTTTTTGGCTGGGCAGCACTGCATGTGGCTAGGCTTGGCAATGGGCAAGGACGTTTGCTGTTTCCCATGATTGTGATTTTAGGCGCGTTTATCTCGGCGTTTTTTGCCAATGATGGGGCAGCATTGCTATTGACCCCGATTGTCATCGCTATCTTGCTGCGACTTAGATTTTCACCACCATCCGCTTTGGCATTTATCATTGCGACAGGCTTCATTGCTGATACGGCAAGTCTGCCGTTAGTCACCTCTAATCTGGTCAATATTGTTAGTGCCAATTATTTTGACATTGGATTTGGTCGTTATGCAGCAGTGATGATACCGGTCAATATCGTCTCTGTACTAGCGACGCTCGCCGTATTATGGGTAGTCTATGCGCGGCACATTCCAAAACACTACTCCATTGCTGATTTGAGTGCGCCCGAGTCTGCGATTGAAGATCCGTTGGTCTTTAAAGCGGCCTTTCCACTGCTTGCGTTGCTACTTATTGCCTACTTTACGACTGAGTCATTGGGCATTACTATCTCCTTGGTGACAGGAGTGGCGGCGTTACTGTTAATGGCTATCGCAGGTCGCTGGTGGCAAGGAGGGCGTGATGCCGTTGTTTCTGTATCCGATGTTTTGAAAAAAGCGCCTTGGCAAATAGTATTATTTTCCATCGGTATGTACTTGGTGGTTTATGGCTTGGGCAATGCAGGGTTAACAGCCTATGGTGCTCAAGTATTGAATTGGTTGGGGCAGCAGGGTATGGTCATCGCAACAGTAGGAACTGGATTCCTCTCCGCTATTGTAGCCTCTGTCATGAATAATATGCCGTCTACTTTAGTAGGTGCATTGGCGATTGATAGTGCGCAAGTACCTGCTGCCACTCGCGAGCTGATGATTTATGCTAACGTGATTGGTAATGATTTGGGGCCGAAATTCACACCTATCGGTAGTTTGGCGACTTTATTGTGGCTCCATGTATTGGCAGAAAAAGACTATAAAATCAGTTGGGGGCAGTATATGAAAATTGGACTGCTTATTACCCCGCCCGTACTATTGGTCACGCTACTGGCTTTGGTTGTTTGGTTGCCTTATCTGTCTTCATTTTAAAATTTGAGTGAATGTCTTGCGATTAGCGTGGCTATTACGCTGACATCCATTAAGCTCATCGGGTATAATGGCGGCGCATTTTACCTTTTTACCCTTTACTTTTTTTAAAGCGATACGTTTATTTTGCCAAGGATTTATGATGAGTGATCAGCAAGCACAAAAGCAAGCCGCCGCCAAAGCGGCTCTAAGCTATATCGAAGATGACATGATACTTGGAGTAGGCACAGGCAGTACGGTCAACTGTTTGATTGAATTATTGCCAACTGTAAAGCTTGCTGGCGCGGTGGCTAGCTCACAGGTCACTGAAGACAAACTTCGTGCCCTTGGTATTGAAATAGTTGATTTGAACTTTGCTGGTACGCTTGATATTTATATCGATGGGGCAGATGAGGTCAATGAGCATTTGCAATTGATAAAAGGCGGCGGCGGCGCGCTCACTCGTGAGAAAATCGTGGCAGCGGCTTCTAATAAATTTATATGCATGGTTGATGAAAGCAAAAGCGTTGAGGTGCTAGGTCGCGAGTTTCCTGTTCCTATTGAGGTACTGCCGCAAGCACGTTCTTATGTCGCACGGCAATTAGCCCGTATGGGCGGTGAGCCAGTTTACCGCGAAGATTTTGTGACTGATTATGGTAATGTTATCTTAGATACCTATGATTTGGATGTGAGTAATCCGATAGCGCTTGAGAAAGAGCTGAATAATATCGTGGGTGTGGTGTGTAATGGTATTTTTGCGGCCAATCAAGCTGATGTATTGCTGAAAGCAGGTAGCGGTGGGGTCGAGACGTTGATGCGTTAAATGGCTCGTTAGCTGAGTAATAATTGTCGACCAACAATTAAAAAGGCAGATCACATTTATTGTGATCTGCCTTTTTCGTACTTACTCTTCCATAAATAGATTATGGCTATATTTTTTAAAGTTTTATTTTGTCTTTTAGCAAAAATTCCATCAAGGCTTTTTGTGCATGTAAGCGGTTCTCTGCTTCATCCCATACCACTGAGCGTGGATCGTCAAGCATATCATGAGAGATCTCCTCACCACGATGCGCGGGCAGACAGTGCATAAATACCACTTCAGGATCGGCTTTGTCCAATAGCGATGGCGTTACTTGATAAGCGGCAAAACGGCGCGCACGAGTGTTTTGTTCAGACTCTTGTCCCATGCTTGCCCATACATCGGTGACAATTAAGTTTGAATCTTTCGCGGCTTCTTGTACGTTTTCGACAATACTGACGCAATGCGAGAAGCGTTTCATCAGCTCAGGGTCAGGCTCAAACCCATAAGGCGCAGCGACGCGTAGCTCAAAACCAAACTGATGAGCCGCTTGCATATAGGATGCACACATATTATTGCCATCACCGACCCACGTGACGATTTTATTTTCGATACTTCCACGGTGCTCATAATAGGTTTGCATATCAGCCAGTAGCTGGCAAGGATGAAATTCGTCAGTTAAGGCATTGATAATCGGCACGCTTGAGTATTCAGCAAAGGTCTCAACTTTTTCGTGACCAAAGGTACGAATCATGATGATATCGACCATGCTCGATATGACACGAGCGGAGTCTTCTAGCGGCTCACCACGCCCAAGCTGGGTATCATTTGGCGACAAAAAGATAGCACTACCACCAAACTGACCCATACCTGTCTCAAATGAGATGCGCGTACGGGTTGAAGATTTTTCAAATATCATGCCAAGCGTACGACCAACAAACGGCTGATATATCTCGCCTGCGTGTTGCATCTTGCGCAATTCGCTGGCACGCTTTATAAGGTTTTCTAATTCTTGTTTGGTTAAATCAGATAAGGTCAAAAAATGGCGCAAACTCATAGTAATCCTAGCAGTCGATCGCAGTCAGTGAAACGTCATCAGTCTTTAATAGCATCGCGTCAGTGCGTATACTGGGGTGACAACAAACTTTTAGTATAGCGCAATTAGGCTTAATGTAAATGTCCAATTTGCCGTGATTTATGAGTCTGGCAAACAGACATTACATGAATAGTGATGAGGTCAGCATAATTATACTTGTATACGATTTGGGCGATTGCTTAGGCGGCATAGTAGCTCGTAGCTAATCGTACCTGCATGTGCGGCGACTTCATCGACGTGCGGTGCATCGCCCCACAGTATTACTTTGCTGTCTAACGCAATGTCTTCTGGTGTGGTACTGATATCAATGACAATCATATCCATTGCCACCCGTCCAATGACTGCGCATCGGTAGCTTTGATTGTTGGTAGTATCGATAACAGAAACATAGGCCTCATCGCTTACGACACGAGGATAGCCATCACCGTATCCAATGCTCACCAGGGCCGTTCTAGTGTCTTTCTGCGCTGTCCAACGACTGCCATAGCCAATAGCATTGTCTGCATGGACTGTTTGCAGGGCGATAATTTGTGCGCTGAAATCCATCGCTGGCTGTAAATCTAACTCATGCGCGCTTTTATCAATGACAGGGGCGCTACCATATAAAATAATGCCGGGACGTACCCAGTCATAATGATGCTCTGGAAAATTAACGATACCAGCTGAATTGCATAATGAGCCTTTGATATCGTTGCTAATAGTCTCTTGCAAAGTGCTTAATACATCTGAAAAACGCTGAATTTGCATTGAATTTAATGGATGAGTGCTGTCATCGGCATTAGCAAAATGCGTGGCTAGTATCAGCTGATATCCCGCTTCATGCAGGCGCTTAGCCGCTGTCATAATACCTTCAGCGTTGAAGCCTAGACGGTTCATACCAGTATTATATTTAAGCCAAACCACTCTGGTCGCACTATTGGCTGGTGGGATATTGTCGAGTGCCCACTGCAATTGCGGCGCATGGTGAATCACGCAGCTAATATCATGCTCAATGGCTTGCTGCCACTCATCAGCGGTAAATGCCCCTTCAATCAAACCAATCGTTTTGTCCCAGCCTAACTGCCTAGCTTCTAGCGCCTCAGTCAAGGTTGCAACACCAACACCGTCTGCTTGTTGCAATGCAGGCAATACCGCTGCCACGCCATGTCCGTAAGCGTTGGACTTGACCATGGCGAGAACTTTAGAGTTTGCTGCTATTTTCTTAACTTGGTTTAAGTTGTGAGTAATGGCTTGTGGTTTGATTGTGATAGTACGCATAATTGGCTTCTTTATAAGTAGAATTATGAAGTTATAAAGCCAGTACTGCATCAATTGGGCTAATGCAGCACTGGCTATTTTATTAAAAACTATTTGTTCGCTTACGATTAAGCTTTAGTCTTTATCAGGCTGATTTTTATTAGGCTTAAGTTTTATAAGATTAATCATTCGTCGTTTTCGAAACTGACGTTTTGATAGTATTCTGGCGTTAGGTTAATAAAGCGGGTAAATTGCCCTTCAAAGCCCAAACGTATGGTGCCGATAGGGCCGTTACGCTGCTTACCAATAATGATTTCAGCCACGCCTTTGTGGTCTGTATTCTCATTATAAACCTCATCACGATAGATGAACATAATCAAATCGGCATCCTGCTCAATCGCACCCGATTCACGCAAATCCGACATAATAGGACGCTTGTTAGGGCGGTTTTCTAGACTGCGGTTAAGCTGCGACAAAGCGATAACAGGGCATTCAAGCTCACGTGCTAAGGCTTTTAAACTACGTGAAATCTCAGAGATTTCCCCAACACGGTTGCCATCTAGGTTTGGCACTTTCATCAACTGGAGATAATCGACGACGATGGCGCCAAGCTTGCCATCATGATTTTTGGCGATACGGCGGCAGCGTGAACGCATCTCAGATGGTGGCAAAGCAGTACTATCATCAATATAGAGATGTTTAGATTGTAAGTGCTGAATGGCGTTCATCATTTTTGCCCATTCATCTTCATTCATTTGCCCAGAACGCAGATGCGTCTGATTAATCGCGCCCCATGAGGACAGCAAACGCATGACGATAGACTCAGCAGGCATCTCCATCGAAAACACCACAACAGGCAGATCTTCGTTAAATAAAATCCCTTCTGCCAAGTTCATTGCAAAAGTGGTTTTACCCATAGAAGGACGGGCGGCCACAATGATTAAGTCACCTGCCTGCAAGCCTTGGGTTTTATTATTCAACTCAGCAAACGGCGTCTGCAAACCAATCATGCCATCGGGATTGGATTTTAGCTCTTGAATCTTATCAATAACGTTGGTCAAAACAGCCGTAATACCCACAGGTCCACGCTGTTCAGCGCGTTTGTTGTGCTGCTCATTGATGCTAAATATCTTACCCTCAACACTGTCTAAAATATCACTGACGGTCTGGTCTTTAGGATTATAGGCGAGCGTGAGCATCTCATTGCCAGTCGTAATCAGTTGGCGTAGAGTAGATAGTTCACGGACGCGCTGAGCATAGGCGGTCAGGTTAAACAAGGTCGCAGGGCTTTGGCTCAAAATATCTGCTAAGTAGCTATCGCCGCCTGCACTTTTAAGGAGTTTTTGTGCTTCAAGCCAGTCGTGTACCATGACCGTATCATAGGGTTCGTTGACTGCCGCTAAATGAGCAATAGCATCAAAAATATACTGATGCCGCCCTGCATAAAAATCATCTTTGGTAACGATATCAGCAATCTTGTCGTACGCCTCTTCAATACTCATTAAGGACGCGAGCAATGCCTTTTCAATATCGATATTGTGCGGCGGTGTCTGATTGAGTAAGTCGTCGGTTTTTTCGTTGTCTGCCATGATTGCCTAATGTGTCAAAAGTCGATATAAAAGAGGGTATAAATGGGTATGTGATATCAGGGTTTCATTGGGTGCTGATACAGCAAATAAAACACCACGTGCCACTATAATTGAAGTACCAAAACCTGATCTCGGTGTTGACTGGTAAATGCTATAATGAAAAGCGAAAGTTTAACACATAATAGGCTTTTTTCGGCACCGATAGACAACTATCTATTCTAGATGACGGTTGTAATAAGTAAAAAATCATCTATACAATATAAGTGTCAGTACTTATTTTTCCCATAAAAAATACAATAAAATTCACGACTCAATATAAATATAAAGGCGTAGTTATGATGCAAGATATACAAAAAAAATTGCCATTATTAATCACAACTGGTGAGCCTGCTGGTATTGGGATGGATATCGTGCTGCTATTAGCGGCTGAGGGTAAATTGCAAGATTGTGAACGTCCAATTTGGGTCACTGCCGATAGCACCGCTATGACAAAGCGCGTAGATGAGTTAGTTGCAGCTGATGTATTGAAAAACCCTCCCATCTGGCAAACTATTGATATCGATGCCGATGACTTTAATTTTAACGTTGTAGAGCAGATGTCGCAGCCAGATACGGACGTGGATAGTTCTTTTATTCTGCTTAATATATCTTGTGCTGAGCCAGTTGTCTGCGGGAAAATTAACACGCGCAATTCGGCAATGGTCGCTAAGCAGTTAGACATTGCCCATCAGTTGGCAACCAACAAAATAGTGGCTGCTATCGTCACTGGACCATTGCAAAAGTCTGCATTGATAGAAGCTGATATTGAGCTATTAGATGGCACAATGTTTAGCGGTCATACAGAGTTTTTTATGCAGCAAAGTGGCTGTGATAAAGTGGTTATGATGCTCGCCAATCAAGCCATGAAAGTGGCGCTTGTTACCACTCATTTACCGCTAAAAGATATCCCTGCTGCAATCACGTCTGACAATGTACGCCAGACCGTACAAATTGTCGTCGATGAGATGAAAGCAAAATTTGGCTTAACGCAGCCACGTATTTTAGTCTGTGGTCTTAATCCACATGCAGGCGAGGGTGGGCATTTAGGCGTCGAGGAGATTGAGATTATCAATCCAGTGTTGCAAGAGTTCATCGATGTAGGCGTCGATATATCAGAGGCAATGCCAGCGGATACGTTATTTACACCCAGACATCTAGCCAACTGTGATGCGGTGATTGCTATGTATCATGATCAGGGGTTGCCGGTGCTCAAATCACATGGTTTTGGTGATACCGTCAATCTTACTTTAGGACTGCCGTATATCCGTACCTCGGTTGATCATGGGACTGCGCTTGATTTAGCGGGGCGCGGCAATGCTAGTGCCACTAGCTTGTATCAAGCATTAAAAATGGCAAACGAGATGGCAGATAAATCGCTTATTAAATAGACCTCTTGCATAAGCCGGCACCTTAGCGACATTTATCACGCAGTATTGGGTAACTTTAGTGTGAGTAATGGCTATTTATGAATTATCAAACAGGGTTTAATATAATTGGTTCCACCATAGCAGTCTGTTATAAGTGGTCTGTTAGTAGGTCTAAGGGGCTTTTTAGGTAGTTCCCTTGAGGTATACCCTATTAGTTAATCATCACTCTGAATAGAAAATATTTACGGATATATTTTGTTTATGGCTCATTATGGCTACAACCTAGTAATAGCATTTTTGAGAATAGATTATGATCTTTACGTTCTGCTATTTTAAATTTCCTGACTCTGAGAGTTTACATGCAACAATTCTTCCTAACAGAATAGAAGATGATATGGAAAATTTGATTGCATCATATTTAGTAGACAGTGGAGGGGCTTCGCTAAAATCACATATTGAATATTTGAAAGAATGCTTAAGAGCGCTAGGAAGCCCTTCAACGTATGAGGCTGATATAAGTAGCAATTCTTATTCTGCTAAAATACGTAATGATGGGGTGAGAGTAAGTTTTTTATATGATGAAATTCAGAGTATTAAAGTAAGTCGTACTAAGCTTCAAGACATTACGAAGGCATGGATTTTATTTTTAGAAAGAGAACCCATAGCAGGATATATAGAAACTATGTATATTGCTTAAAACTGTTATATCTAATAATTATTAGACAATTTTGAGCAAGCGAAGCTAAATATAGTTAGCAGATCGATGCCTGTATAGCGCACCGATCTAGTAGCATCAAAAACCTGACTCTCATATACTCTACGAAACTATGCTTTATTTATAGAGAATTTGAGCTGCCTTTTTACTTCTTAAAACTCACACATCTTTCCCATTCCTTCATAGGGATATAGTATTCATCAAGCTCAGTCTGATCTAAGTCGCTAACTGACCTCATATATAAACCAGGCCAACTATCTTCTTCAGAAATATAAGCGAAATCAATTTTAAAATTACCATCTTCATTTAAGACAACTTTAAACTGTGTCCAAGGTTCTTTATTGAAAATTAAGCATTGCTTCAAGTCTTCCATCAGCTTTCGTAAATCAAAGAAAAGATCATTTGTCATTTCTACATATTTAGGCCCTTCATTCGTTTCACATAGTAACTGAAAGTCTTGATGTTCAGAATAAATACGTCCTCTAAAAACAATCTTATTATCTTTCAGAGACATTACTGACCATAGCAACTCACCTATTTTTTGATAAATGATTTGATCATCTGTTTTCATGCCATTTTCCTATATCAGTATTTTTTTTGATGCCTTAGCAATTGATAAATGATTTATTATTAAGACTGACGCTGATTATTTCATCATTACTAAAGTTGCATCTAACACTAGAAGCTCGATGCCTGTATAGCTCACCGATCATAGGTAGAATATGTATGGTAAGCACACCATAAAGTACACCGTGAGTATTTCAGTGAGTTAAAACATTGATATCACTAGCCTACAGCAAAAGCTTCAAGTCCTCACTAGGGAACCATGCTTACTCTCATAATAGTCTTATAATAAACGATTTTAGAACAAAATAAGGCACTGCGTCGATTGCGCTAAGGTATGAGCGGTTTATCAATAAAATGTCTCAAAAATACAGCAAATTTACGAGCTGTGGTATAATTCGTATTACAAAACGAGCCAATAAAAGCGCATATAAAACCAGCACATTGCTGCCATAGCGCTATAGCCCATTTATCTTTTACCCATTAAGACTTTTTTATGTCCAAAATTTCGTTTGATGCTCAGTCTATTACCAACAGCCTACGCGCTGCCAAACACCAACCGCGTAAGCGCTTTGGTCAAAACTTCTTACATGATCGCAGTGTCATCCGTGAGATTGTTGAGAGCATTCGCTTAGAGCGCGATGACAATTTGATTGAGATTGGGCCAGGGATGGGCGCATTGACTGAGCCATTATTGGCAGAAGTAGATGCGATGACTGTGGTTGAGTTGGATCGTGATTTGGCAGATAGCCTGCGTATTCGTATCGGTGCCAACAGCCATCCAAACTTTACGATCATCAAAGACAATGCCATGCATGTCGACTATCGCGAGCTGTATAGCGATGAGCGTGGCAAGCTCCGTGTGGTTGGTAATCTGCCGTATAATATTTCTACGCCTATCTTATTTCATTTGCTCAGTTACGCCGATGTGATTCAAGACATGCACTTTATGCTGCAAAAAGAAGTGGTCGAGCGTATTACGGCAGATGTCGGTAGCAAAACTTATGGCCGCCTATCTGTCATTATGCAGTATCATTGCCATACCGATTATCTACTGACCGTACCACGTGGTGCTTTTAATCCGCCACCAAAAGTAACCAGTGCGGTTTTTCGTTTGACGCCGCATATCATTAAGCCAGTCGTCGCAGAGGACGAAGATTATTTCGCGCTAGTGGTACGTGAAACCTTTAACCATCGTCGTAAGACGCTACGTGCCATCTTTAAAAAATCAACATTGCTACCGACATTGAGCGAAGAAGATTTTGCAGCGTGTAGCATCGACCCACAAGCACGTCCTGAAGTCTTAAGTGTGAAGGATTTTGTGAATTTGAGTAATCAAGCGCGTAAAGTAGAGGTTTGAATCGAGTTACTGCTGATTCGTCGTCAAAGACATTTATATGGAAATGACGATATAAAATTTTCACATAAAACTATCACGTAAAGACACTGAGAATTTATGAGCTTTCGCCATCAGTATGTCATCGGTGACCTGCAAGGTTGCTATGCGGCGTACCTTCATTTACTTGAAATATTGGATTTTGATCCTGCACAAGACAAGCTATGGTTTGCAGGGGACTTGGTGGCACGTGGTGAAGATTCGTTAAGTACCTTGCGTCATGTCAAAGCACTTTGCGAGCAAGGCGCAGCCGCGACAGTACTCGGCAATCATGATATCAATTTGATCGCTGTCTGGCGCGGTGCGGCAAAGATTAAAAAAAAGGATCAAACAGCGCCTATTTTTGCTGCCGATGATTGTGATGAACTGCTTGAATGGTTACGTCATCAGCCAGTATTGGCTTTTCCTGATGAGCAGACGGTATTGGTTCATGCTGGCATTCCACCGCATTGGACGGTTGAGGCGGCCGCAAATCACGCGCAGCAGTTAGAGTCACAATTGCAAAGTAGTTTAAAACAGCTGGATCGTGTATTGCCGAATTTATATAGTAAGACTGCTGATGACTGGCATCCAGCTATTAATGGCTTTACCAAAATGCGTGCAATTGCCAATTATTTCACTCGTATGCGGCTGTGCAAACAAGACGGCACGTTAGAATTTAGCTTTGCAGCAGGGTTAGAAGCGTCTATGCCAGAGGGGTTTTTGCCTTGGTTTGAATGGCAAGTACCGCGGACTCGCAAGGTATTATTTGGGCATTGGGCAGCGCTGAAAGGTGAGGTAGACTTACCGTATGCGCGTGCACTTGACGGCGGCTGCGTTTGGGGTAATGATCTATTGGCTTATCGCTTGAGTGATGAAAAAATCATCAGGTCAAGTGCGCACTGCTTACAGCCAGATACATAATATTAAGGCATGGACTCATTTCTATCTCCGTTTTAAAATGAGGTCATGCCGCAACTATTTGGCTTATCCAAACGATTTATTAAACCACCAAAACCTTCCCATTAGCTGGGTAGGTTTGGTGGTTTTTTGGGTTTAGGTAGTGAGGTTTTAGCATCGCCCGCAGCCTTGTTTTCAGGGTTGCTGTTATCGCTTTCAGGATGGGCAATCGCCTCATTACCCTCAGTAAAGGCGTTATGCGCTTTATCATACTGAATATCACTACTATAAGGGACGCTATTGAGCTCCTCATCTATCAGCCCATCATCGAGTTCAATGGTTTTTTTGGTACTGATATGATTGGTGGTGCTGTGTGTTTCCCGACTTTTTAGCGCAGCGTCAGTGTCAGCATTTGAGATGTTATTATCGTAATCTATGTCTGTGATAGCCTGCTCATTTTGCATGCTTTTTTGCTTGGATTTAGGTAGGATTTTTACATCAGACAAACGGCGCACGACATAATTATTGGGAATAGTTTCTCCCCCTTTATGAGCGCTGGTATCGTCAAAGATCATATGTCCTTGGCTGTCGATACGAGCATATTTCATTGGCTTATCACGTGGCCAGAAAAAGTCTGAAGGATGGGTAAGCATATGGCTGAAAAGCTGTTTGGTTAAACGACTCCACTCCATAAATTTGACTTCTTTAGAGCGCAGTGCCACAAATAAGGCGAGCGAAAAGCTGACCATGAGGTTCACCATGCCGATAAGGGCAACGCCTAAAATAGAAATAAACACAATCTGCCAATCCCACTGGTTGGCAGATATATTAAACAGTCCATGCGCCAAATTCGCCGAGGCAAACGCAATGTGGCGAATATCAATCGGTAAGCCAAATAAATAGCCAATTGTTGCAGTACTACCTAAGAACACCCCGAACAAGAAATTGCCCATAATGGCGCCAAGGTTGGCTTCTATAAAACCGCCTAAACGCTGTAACCAAGTTTTTGGTAGTAGGTATTGAAGTAGTTTGTGGCGCTGAATACGGGCACCGATTTGGTTGTAGACCGCCAAGTTATCGTAGTAACCAGCAATAAGACCCGATAAAAATAAATACACACCAGCAATGGCCGCGTGGGGCAATGCCAGTGAGTGAAAGGGGTCAAGATCATGCAGTAAGTGTGCAGCCTTATCGGTATTGATCATCGGCGCACCAGTATATTGTAGCCATGCAAAAGAGATAATCAAAGCGACTGGTATCGCTAGCATAATATTACCCATAATTGCCACAAACTGGGTACGTAAAATATCGACCACCAATTCTGATAGTTTATTTAACTGGTGTGACTTTTTGCCAGAACCGTCCGAGATAGTAGAGGCAATTGCCGCCGCCGTCATAGCAGGCTGTTTGGTAGCAACTGTACCATGAACGATATGGATAAAAACAAAACCCAATCCATAAATCATACTATTTACAAAGGCGCGTCCCATCGGTGCAAGGGCTAGGTTATAGGCTAATATCTTAAGCGTTGCCATAAAAGCAATAATAAAACCACCGATAGAGGCTTTCTTGAACATTTTTTGATAGCCCGATTTATCGGTACTAATATAATGTTCACCCACACGGCTGGCATTTTCAGTGACTTTGCGTGACAGCAGCTTGGTATTATTATCAATTAAGTATCCAATACTATAACGGCGGCTCGCAGTGGTAATCAGCGCTTGAATCAACTCAATGAGCGCCTGATCACGCTTATCATAATTATCTGCTACCAGTTCAGTTAAGATGCGCATACGCTGCAAGCTTTGGTCTAAACGCAGCATCATGTTGGTCAGGCGAATAGAGATTCCCGTTTTATAAATGCGCTTGCGTATGGTGGCAACGATATCTTCGCATTGTTCAATCATGACCAATAACGGCGCAGGATCTACCGCTTTTTCGGGCGTGATATCCGTTAAAGTATCAAGCTCATGCGCTTCTCGGTACTGATTGACGTATAAGACCGCCTCTTGATTTTGTGCCACAAATGACGCTGAATAATTCAGCATTTGCGGATAAAATTCCATCAAATCTGGATGCAAGCCAATACCGCTGATACGGTATGACAAAATGATGATCGCGTTCAAAATACTGTTTTTTGCTGTCGCAACTAAGTTTAAATGCTGTTCATCGACTTTGAGTAGCTCAACCAGCTCGTCCCATTTATCTTTTTTAATATTGGCAAGCCAGCGTTCATCAGAGCGTTTATCAAATAAATAACCGACCAATTCTACGACAGAATCTTCTTGTGGCAATAGCGGTAAAAAACGGTGCCCGATAAGGCGACGTAGACTATTAAAAAAGCCCTGATCCGACATGATGCCGGTATCGGTATATAAAGCAATTTGGCGATACTCAATAATCAGTTTTAAGACGAAACTTGACAGTCCATCTGCATATTCTGGATGTTGACGTAAAATATCAATCAGCTCTTGAATGTTTTGATTGGCTAACGTGGGCTCTTTATCACTCACTCGTAGCTCATCGATTAGGCGCTTGAGTACCGCAGGATCTGGCACATCACTTAAGGCTGTAATCTGTTGTAAAATGTGTTTTATTTCTGACACATTGTATCCCTTGTGGTGGTTATTTCAATCATTGTTATTATTTAATATGAGCAAAGATATAGGTGTTTTGAATGATTATATTGGTTATCAATGTCGCGATATCTACCACTATTGATGGTTAGGTTTCTAATTTACAGCTCACTAATTTGGAAATTATTGGTTCAGAGCTTATTGGTTTCGGCATTAAAGATATTTGTACCAATCTTAATGTTGTGACTTTGCGTTATTTTAATCGTAACAATGCCTGAGCGGTTAATTATTTTGTTAGCAGTTATTTTGTGGCGCTCATTATATCGATTGTGGAAACCATCACTGTGATGGTATTTTTGGCAAAAAAAGGGACAGTAGCGTGACTGTCCCCTTATCGTAGTGCGGTATGGCTCACTTTATTATAAAAGCAAACAATTAGCTAGCAGGTACATCAAAGTAGCTAAGATCAAAGTTCATCATTGGATCACTACCAGCTTGAACCATTTGCGCATGAGCATCGATACGTGGCAAGATACGACCAACGAAATAATCCGCAAGCTTGGCTTTGTTGGTATAAAACTCACCTTCTTTACCGTTAGCTGCTTCTACCATCAACGCAAACATGTACGAATAAGCGAGGTAACCAAAGGCATGCATGTAGTCAACGGCACAGCCATTGACTTCGTTTTTACGCTCGCTAATGTTACTAAGAACGGTGTTGGTCAATGCTTCAATCGTGTCGGCAGCATCTAGCGTTGCTTGCTTGATACCATGATCTGCTTGCATGTTATTGACGAAATCACGAATTTCACCTAAGAAGTGGGTGACGTATTTGCCGTTATTTTTTGCCACTTTACGACCTAGTAAGTCAAGTGCTTGAATACCGTTGGTGCCTTCATAAATCTGTGCAATACGGGTATCACGGACGATTTGCTCCATACCCCATTCGCGGATATAGCCGTGACCGCCAAATACTTGCTGGCAATCAATGGTCGCTTCTAATGCTTTGTCGGTCAAGAAAGCTTTGGCAACTGGCGTTAGTAGCGCAACGCGTGCTGCTGCTGCTTGAGCGGCTTCAGGGTCGGTGCTAAATTTCTCTTCATCAAGATTTTTAGCCACGTACATCGCAAAGCAACGTGAGGCTTCGGTATTGGCTTTGGCATTTAATAGCATACGGCGCACATCGGCATGATGAATGATGGCATCCGCTGGTTTTTCTGGACTTTGCAGTTGGGTATCGCTACGACCTTGACCACGGTCATTGGCATATAGCGCTGCGTTTTGGTAAGCAAGCTCAGAACCACCAAGGCCTTGCAGACCCATGGTGACACGCTCATAGTTCATCATGATAAACATTGATGACAGACCCGTGTTTTCGGCACCAACCATCCAGCCTTTAGCGCTGTCAAAGTTCATGACACAAGTGGCTGAGGCTTTGATGCCCATTTTGTGCTCGATAGAGCCGACTGCTAAAGTGTTACGCTCGCCTAAGCTGCCATCTTCATTCACTAAGAATTTTGGTACGACAAATAGCGAAATACCTTTTGAGCCTTCTGGGGCGTTAGGGGTTTTTGCCAATACCAAATGAATGATGTTTTCGGTTAAGTCATGCTCGCCGCCAGTGATAAAGATTTTGGTACCAGAGATATCATAGCTACCGTCATCATTAGGGATAGCTTTTGTTTTGATGATACCTAAGTCAGTACCAGCATGTGGCTCTGTCAAGCACATGGTGCCCGCCCACTCGCCGTTGTACATTTTTTCTAGGTAAGTTTGCTTTTGTTCTTCAGACGCCGCTGCGTTTAGGCAAAGCGTTGCACCAACGGTTAGGTTTGGATATAGCGCAAACGATTGGTTGGCAGTGAATACCATCTCTTCAGTCAGCATAGTCACCATTTTTGGGAAACCTTGACCACCGTATTCAGCGTTACCGCTTAAGCCAACCCAGCCTGATTCAGCATACTGTTTATACGCTTCTTTAAATCCAGTAGGAGTCGTGACGACGCCATTACCTTCAAAGGTTGCGCCTTCTTCATCGCCGCTGCGGTTGATTGGCAAAAGAATGTTTTTTGACAGTTTTGCCATTTCTTCCAAAATCATATCGACTGTTTCCATATCGACATGAGCTAAGTTTTCGTTGTTTTGCCAAAATTTAGGCGCGTTAAATACATCATTTAAGATAAAGCGCATGTCATTCAGAGGGGCATTATAAACAGCCATAAACATTCCTTTGGTTCAAATAAATAAAATTAAAGTTGTTAAAGATATCAATTGTTCTTTTGGTCTAACATTAGCGGTTAATAATCAAAGTTTAGCAAATAAGTTTGCGCACGGGTGTGTTTCTTCGTGAATTGTGCGTACACCAAAAGTATTGATAAAGGATAGCCTTTATAAAAATAAGAATAGATTTTTAGAAAAGGTTAGATTTCTTGAAAGTGTTGACTCTACTCGTTATTAATTTTAATAGCGCTAAGAAAATCGGCAACACACCTGAGTATGTTGCCGATAAAAATACAGTATTAGCAGTATTTAACGTCTAATTAAAAAGCGAACTGATCAACGTCCATGCTCATGTATGGTTCAACACCAGTGCTGATACGCTGTACGTGAGTGGTGGTACGTGGCAATAGCTTAGCAAAGTAGAACTGCGCGGTTTTTACTTTCGCGTCGTAGAAGGCTTGTTCGCTAGTACCGTTAGCAAGTTCAGTTTGTGCTACTAATGCCATGCGTGCCCATAAGTAGGCTAGCGTTACATAACCGCTGAAATACATATAATCAACCGCAGCGCCGCCAACCGCATCTGGGTTTTCAGTGGCTTGCATACCGATGCGTGCAGTCAAATCACCCCATTCTTTAAGGTGTTTGGCAAGTGGGCGAATAAACTGACCCATCTCATCGTTTTCTTTATTTTCTTCACAAAATGTCTGGATGATTTTAACGAAGTTTGCAAGCAGTTTACCTTGTGAGCCCAATACTTTACGACCTAGTAGATCGAGTGCTTGGATTTCAGTGGTACCTTCGTAAAGACACGCAATGCGTGTATCACGCACGTTTTGCTCCATGCCCCATTCGCTGATAAAGCCATGACCACCATAAACCTGTACGCCATGGTTAGCCGCTTCAAGACCAGTTTCAGTCAAGAACGCTTTAGCAATCGGTGTCAATAGTGACAACATTTGATCAGCAAATTTAAGCGCATCGCCTTCGCCTTTTGCAACAGTATCGGCAAAATGTGAGAGGTAATAAACTAAAGCACGACCACCTTCAGCAAAGGCTTTTTCGGTCAACAGCATGTTACGAACCGCTGGATGTACAATGATAGGGTCAGCGACTTTTTCAGGGGCTTTAACACCAGATAATGAACGCATCGCTAGACGATCTTTGGCATAAGTCAATGAGCCTTGGAACGCATATTCTGCTGCTGTTAAACCTTGCACTGCGGTACCAATACGCGCCACGTTCATAAAGGTAAACATGCACTGTAGACCACGGTTTTCTGGGCCAATTAGATAACCCGTTGCGCCATCAAAGTTCATCACGCAAGTGGCTGAAGCTTTGATACCCATTTTGTGTTCGATAGAGCCACAAACGACGTTGTTGTTTTCAGCTAGGCTACCATCTTCGTTGACCGTTACCTTAGGAACGATAAACAGTGAGATGCCTTTTGTGCCAGCAGGCGCGCCTGGTAGACGAGCCAATACAATGTGAATGATATTGTCCGTTAAGTCATGCTCACCCGCTGAAATGAAGATTTTTTGACCAGTGATGCTATAGCTGCCGTCTTCTTTAGGCTCAGCTTTGGTGCGGATAATACCCAGATCAGAACCTGCATGTGCTTCAGTCAAGCACATGGTGCCAGACCATTCGCCGCTGACCATTTTTTCTAAGTAGGTTTGTTTTTGCTCGTCCGTACCGTGATGCTCGATGGTTTGAATGGCACCATGCGATAAACCAGGGTACATAGAGAATGACCAGTTAGCCGTACCAACCATTTCATTAATGACGGTTGATAATGAGAACGGCATGTTTTGACCACCGAAGTCTTCTTCAGCAGACAACGCTGGGAAGCCAAGCTCACAATACGCTTTGTATGCTTCTTTAAAGCCTTTTGGCGTAGTGACTTGACCATTGTTAAACTGGCAGCCTTCAGCGTCACCACTTTGATTCAATGGTGATAGCTCATTTTCAGCAAAGCTTGCCGCCATCTCAAACAGGCTATCCATTAGCTCGCGATCCGCTTCTTGGAATGCTGGCAGGGTTTTATAATGGCTTTCGCTGTCGAGTAACTCATGCATCACGAATTGAATGTCACGTAAGGGCGCTTTGTATTGCATAACTTCCTGTCCTTTTGAGAATATAACCAATCATCATCAAGGGTAGGCACATGACTGCACTGTTATTTAGTGCACAAGTCCAGCCCATATTAATCTAACGAGCCCATATAAATGCTAGGCAATAATACAGATTGACGATGTTGTCGGCTATATAAAATAGTATTGAAAAGAATGGCGATGGTCAGAGTAAGCTTGAAACTTAATAAGCTCTAACAAATTCACTATAAAAGATAGGCTTTCAGAGGGGATTATACAAGTTTGGTGACAGCACTGATAAGTCATGAACCTATCTTGCATCGGTTATACAATCGACGTTAGGCGTTAAGAGGAGATGCAAATAACCATATGAAAATACTAATGATACTGGATAAATAAACATTCGTTAAATGGGGTTTATTTGGCGGCGTACTGCTGAATCAACATCTCAGTCGCAGCCTCTGCTGGCACTGGTTTGCCAAACCAATAGCCTTGACCCTGTTGACAGCCCATTTTTAGCAACACATCGCGCTGTTGTTCGGTTTCGATACCTTCGGCGACTACCTGCATATCAAGTGCCATTGCCAAGTCTAAAATAGCTTTTACAATGGCATGTTGGGTACGATCGGTGTCGATGTTGGATATAAAGCTTTTGTCAATTTTAATAAAATCAAATGGATATTCTTGTAAGTAACTCAAAGAGGCATAACCGGTGCCAAAGTCATCCAACGCCAGACAAATCCCCAGCTCTTTGAGCAAAGTAAGCTGTTTTTTGACATTTGCATGACGCTGAATTAAGGATGACTCGGTGACTTCAATATGTAGCTGATGCGCAGAAATATGGTGTTGCACCAGTAAACTGCTCACCATCTCAGAAAACTCAGGATGGCTAAATTCGGCGGCATCTGCATTGATACAGATATGTTGACAAAACCCTTGCTGTTGCCAAGTCGATAACTGCTTAGCAATTTGAACCGCCATGTGCGAGAACAACTCAAACGACAGTTTATGAGTGATAATGGCATTGATAAAATGTATCGGCTTTAGCAGTCCGCGAGTCGGGTGTTGCCAACGTACCAGCGCTTCAAAACCAATAATGATGCCAGTAGCCAGCTCAAACTTTGGTTGATAATAAGGAACAAACTGATTTTCAGTGGTAGCGGCTCTAAGCTCCGCCTCTAACTGCAAGCTACCCGCAGTGGCTTCGTCAATGGCTGTATCATACCAGCAAATGTCATCACCGCCTTGTTGCTTGACATAATGCAGCGCTTTTTCAGCCTTGGTCAATAATCCTGTCACTTCGTCGTCGTTAGTGGGAAAGTAACTGACCCCGACGGAAATATGACAATAAATCTTAGCGTCTGTCGCAGTGTTTTCATCTAAGGAGAAGGGGCGTTCACACATTTGCATCAAGCTATCTAGCTGATGACGTACCATATTAGCGTCATTGGATTCGAATAATAACGCAAAATCATCGCCGCCAAAATGAGAAAAACACTGTAAATTATCGAGCTTGAGGTTCTTCAGGCGTGTGACAAAGTTCTTTACCAAGGTGTTGATGCCGTCAGGGCCAAGCAAGCTTGCTAGATTGCGATAACGGTCAATATTAAAGCGCACAATCACGACTTCTTGATAACTGTCCAACAATAGGTCGCTGGTCTGACTCAAGAAAACTTTACGGTTTGGTAATCCAGTCAATTGATCATAATTGAGCAAATGAGCCACTTGCTTTTGATCTTTGACGACCGAGGACATATCACGCACCATACCGATATAGTAAGTCTTATGATTGACACAGATTTTGCGATAAGTCATGTGACAGTCAAGTATTTGTCCATAACGGTTCGGCATCGAAAAGTCGTTTTCATAAAAACCATTGCAGTCTAGATGGTTAGTAATATCTGCTAAAACGGCTCTTTCTTCATCTGATAAAAACTCTGCCGCATAAACACCAAGTGGTCTGCCAAGCAAAAATGACTCACTGTAGCCAATGATAATCTCATAACTGGCATTGACCGATAGATAGCGTAAATTGGCATCCAAGATGAATATGGCATCATCAAGCTGCTCGCATAACTCGGCCAGCAGTTGCTGCTTGTCTGCGATGGAAATAGGGGCGAAAGCAGTCATAGTTGGACTCAACACGTCGAAACGGAACAGCAATTAGGATTACGCATAGGATATTTACCCATAATAGCTCAAAGCATGCAGAGTCGCCAACGCCACCACGGGTGCGGTCTCGGTGCGTAAGATTCTTGAGCCAATTTGCCAAGGTTCAAAACCAGCTTTGGCTGCTTGCTGGCATTCATCAACGCTCAGACCACCTTCAGGGCCTATTAGCAGCTCAATATAAGGAGACTGTTGCGTTAAGACTGTTGGTAGCGACTTAGGCATTGCTGGTTGTCCTGCAGCTGGTACGCTCAGTTGCAGACGCAAATCTGCTGGTTGTTGTAATATTTGGTAATAAGGGTCTTGGCTAAGGGTGGTAACAATAGTACTGGTAGTAGGAGGGCGCACGTCCATTTGTGAATCGGAAGAGTGAGTCACTGACTTTTGTAACCAGTCATTTATGGACACAGGCGCAATAATAAGCGGTGGACGGTTAAGACCGCATTGTTCACACGCGGCAATGGCAACTTGCTGCCAATGTGCCAGTTTTTTTTCTACTTGGGCAGGCTTTAGATTGACCTCGCCATGATGGCTACTTAGCAATTGAATGGCAGTGAGACCAAGTTCGGTGGATTTTTGAATCGCATAGTCCATGCGTTCACCGCGGCTCATCACTAGACCGATCTTAGTGAAGACAGCGGCACTTCGGTCAGTATCTAAATGTGCTAATAATGTCACAGTGGCGTGTTTTTTACTGATGGCTTGTAGCTGCACCTGATACTCGCCGCCAAAGCCATCAAATAATATGCCTTGATCGCCAATATTGGCACGTAATACACGGCACCAATGATGGACGATACTCTCTGTTAATTCGGCACTATCACCAATAGCCAAGGTGCTAAGTTGAGGATGGAGTGAGCTTCTTTCATCACTGATGTCATTGCTGGTGTCATAAAAAAAACGTCGCACAGTTGCTTAGTCCTATTGTTTGAATAATATTTTCAAATATCTTAGCAGAATATCGTTTGAGAGGGTAAAGGGATTATCTTTAGTAGAATTTGCATTAGTGCAATTCCCATAGCAAAAAGACTGGCGCTCCTAGGAACGCCAGTCTTTAAAAAATACATTTAATAAATACGATGAGCAATTAAGCTAAGCCGAGTGCTTCAACCAAGCGCTTGTTTGGCTCAACCTTATTCATGCTATAAAAATGCATGGCAGGTACGCCCTCAGCAATTAAGCGCTCGCATAAACGATAGACGACATCAAAACCAAATTCACGAATGGCTTTGCGGTCATCGCCAAAGTCAGACAATTGCTTACGTACATAACGCGGAATATCAGCGCCACAGCTATCGGCAAAGCGTACCAAATTACTTGAGTTAGTAATTGGCATGATACCAGCGATTAAAGGCTGAGCAATCGTGTCAATACCGCGTTTTTCTAAGGTATCACGCAAATATAAGTAACTATCAGCGTTATAGAAAAACTGGGTGATTGAAGCGTTGGCACCTGCTTGGTATTTATTGACCAAGTTGTCAACATCAAACGCAAAGCTACGCGCTTGTGGATGCATTTCAGGATACGCTGCGACCTCGATATGGAAATGATCGCCTGAATGTTCACGGATAAACTTAACCAAGTCTAACGCAAACGGCAGCTCGCCCATACCGACTTGACCTGATGGTAAATCACCACGCAGGGCAACTAAGCGCTTGATGCCCAAACCTTTATACAGATCGAGCAATTCAGCGATTTCCGCCTTATCATCACCGATACAAGATATATGCGGCGCAATGTCAGTATCACCGCGTGCGCATAGTGCTTGGACGATATCTAAAGTGCGATTTCGGGTTGAACCACCAGCACCGTAGGTCACTGAAAAATACGCAGGTGATAGCTTATTCAGCTCATCATAAGTACTGAGTAGTTTTTCATGACCTAGCTCGGTTTTGGCAGGGAAAAACTCAAAGGAAAAAGCAGGCTTAGTCACAGTCTGGCTCCTTTTAGTATTTATAAGCGTCAGGCTTAAATGGGCCTTCGACTGATACACCTAAGTATTCAGCTTGCTTTTCAGTCAGCTTGGTTAAAGTACCGTTAAAGCCAGCAACCATCGCCGCAGCGACTTCTTCATCGAGCTTCTTAGGCAGTACTTTGACGTATAAATTGTCAGTACGTGCGTCTGCTGGCAAGTCTGCGAATTTTTCTTCGAACAGATACATTTGTGCCAATACTTGGTTGGCAAATGAGCCGTCCATCACGCGCGATGGGTGACCAGTGGCATTACCAAGGTTAACCAAACGACCTTCAGCAAGCAAAATCAAATAATCATTTTCGTCGTCCGAGCGGAAAATTTGATGAACTTGTGGTTTAATTTCAACCCAGCGCCAGTTATCACGCATAAACTGCGTGTCGATCTCAGTATCAAAGTGACCGATGTTACAAACAACTGCACCAGGTTTCAATGCGGCTAGCATATGACGATCACAAACATGGTAGTTACCAGTAGTCGTGACAATCATGTCGGTGTCTTCAAGCAGACGGGTGTTGATATTCTCAGCACCGCCAGTGTTATCACCATTGATGTATGGTGATAATACTTCAAAGCCGTCCATACAAGCTTGCATGGCACAGATAGGATCAACTTCTGAGACACGGACAATCATACCTTCTTGACGTAAGCTTTGCGTAGAGCCTTTACCTACATCGCCATAACCGATGACTAGGGCGCGGCGACCAGCAAGGAACATATCGGTAGCACGTTTGATGGCGTCATTTAAGCTATGACGGCAGCCGTATTTATTATCATTTTTAGACTTGGTAACGGCATCGTTAACGTTGATAGCCGGCACCTTTAGCGTGCCTTTATTTAGCATTTCGACTAAGCGATGGACGCCTGTAGTCGTCTCTTCAGAGATACCATGAATGCTATCAAGAAGCTCGGCATAATCATTATGAATCAATGCAGTTAAATCACCGCCGTCATCCAAGATTAAGTTAGCATCCCAAAGCTGACCTGACTCTTCGCCGCCAACGTGGATTTGCTGACGTAAGCACCATTCGTACTCTTCTTCGGTTTCGCCTTTCCAAGCATAAACAGAGATACCAGCAGCGGCAATTGCAGCAGCAGCATGGTCTTGAGTTGAGAAGATATTACATGATGTCCAACGTACTTCAGCACCTAGCGCGACGAGTGTCTCGATAAGAACGGCAGTCTGGATGGTCATGTGGATACAGCCAGCGATTTTCGCGCCTTTAAGCGGCTGATCGGCTTCGTAGCGACGACGCAAACCCATTAGGGCAGGCATTTCGGCTTCAGCAAGAGTGATTTCACGGCGACCGTAGTCAGCAAGGCTGATGTCGGCGACTTTATAGTCAGTAAAAGAGGGATCGATCGTATGGGCAGATGGGGTATTAGACACTGCGTCCATAATATGCTCCTATCAGTGGTTAAGGTATGATAAAAAGAATAAAAACGCAGGTGCCGTTATTTGCGCTGTCAATAATCAATGAGATGATTGTTTAACAGTTACCGAGCCTAACATAATGACTGATTAGCAGGGCTTTAAAGCCTAAATGCACTATCAGATATTATGGCGCAACACCTCTCGGAGGTCGTTATTGTAATTGATGAGTCATGAATTGTCACCTGTTGGATAACATAAATAGCTGACGGTATAGGCACGTAAGAAGGCGAGCGGTAATATGTAGCAATAAAAAAGGCCATCGATGGATGACCTTTTTTATTCTCAGTTCAGATAGTTTAAATAGTACTAAGAGAAAATTAGTACCAGTTATAGGTTAATGAGGTAAAGAAGTTGGTGCCGTCCGTATTATAGCCCGGTATGGTGGTGTACTTCTCGTTAGTGATATTGTTTAATCGCGCTGTCATAGATAGATTGTTAGTCAATTTATAATTACCACTGATATTGAATAAGCCATAATTATCAACAAATTCTGACTCAGTATTGGCAACACCACTATAATAATCGCCTACGTATTGATACTCAGCGCGGATATCTACGCTTGGTAAGCGATAGCCCAAATACACTAGACCTTTATGTTCGGGACGAATAGATAGGAAGTTGCCATCGTTAGTGCCGCCACTATTATTTTTCGCTTGCTGATAGTCATAGCTACCACCGAACAAATAATTATCAATTGTCCAATCTGAGGTTAGCGATAACCCTTTGATTTTAGCTTCATCAACATTTTCACTGCTACCCGCCCATTCATTTTCAGGCGTTGGGTTAGCAACATAACCGATTAAGTCATCAACTTTATTATAATAGCCGGTTAATCGAGTCGATTGTAAAGTGGTGTCATATTCGACAAAGGCTTCATAGTTGTCGCTAGTTTCAGGTTTTAAGTTGGGATTGCCTGAGCTAGGATAGTATAAATCATTGAAGGTTGGTGCACGAAAACCCTTAGCATAGTTGATACCAGCGCGTGCATTGGGATTGATATGATAGGCACCGCCTAAGTTATAAGTGGTTTCATTACCATATTGTGAGTCATCATCAAAACGTAAATTGGCTTGCGCATCAAATTGATTATTGGCCAATACGTAACCCAAAAATGCACTGCTCACATCGCGATCATCAACATCATATTCAGTCGTATCAATACTTTGGTTAAGATATTCTATGCCGTATATACCTTGACCAACAGGAAGTAAGTGCTGACCGACTAAGCTGATTTGGTCTTGTTTAGTATCATAAACACTGCTGTAAGTTGGGTTATCAGACTTATCTATAGAATGGCCATATTGCAATTTTACTGAAGAGCCTGGCATATAACGCCAATCGACAAACGCTTGTGCGGCACCATTTTCTTGATCAGAGTAGGTGTTTTCTGCAGCGCCGTTATCAAAGTCAGTGGTAGACTTACTATACAAGGCGCTTGCACCTACAAGTAGCTGCTCGTTGAGACTTTGGGTTAAGGCAAGACTGACATTATCGCTTTCAAAACCATCTTTATCTTTATTGTAACCATAAGAGCCTGGTAACGTCGCATTAAAGCCGTCGGTTTCATTATGGCTTGCCGAGATACTTAGTGTCGTTCCGGCTTTATTCGCAAATTGGCCGCTGGCACCATACAGATATTCGTCATGTGACCCTGCACCAACCGTTACTGAAAAAGTGGTTCTGTCAACGTTCGTGCCTTTCGTAAATACTTGAATCACACCGCCCATGGCATCTGAGCCGTAAAGACTAGAACCTGACGCACCGTATAGAATTTCGATACGGTCAATTTGATCAGCAGGTAACAGGCTAAGGGTCGCGCCACCAGCACTAATTGAGCTATAGCGTATACCATCGATTAAGACTAAGATTTGATTACTACCATACCCACGCATATAAAAGTTTGAAGTAGTACCAGGACCACCATTTGTGTAATAGCTTATTCCAGGCTGGTGTTTGAGGACTTCAAGGGCACTTTGACCCTGATAACGTTGTAGCTCTTCACTGTCAACCACACGAGTTTGCGCAATTACATTGCTGGTTTTAGTGGGGGTACGAGTTGCTGTTACGATGATTTCATCAAGCTCAACTTGTGGTAGCTCGCTATCGTTAATAGTAACAACGTCAGGTGTCACTGCCATTGCTGTGTTAACCGCAAGTAAACCCAATGCGCTTAAGATACTCAAACGAAGGTAGGTACGTGAAGATGAACGTGATAAAGACATAGTCAATTCCAAAATAATCATATTAAAAAATGCAGGGAAAAAAGTAACCATACTGACGTTAATATGGCTAAAAATTACAAAAAACAGTAGACAAGCAAAACTGCGTTCATTATCTACAAAACAGACCGCTTTATAAACCACTTTAACCTAATGTTTATTCACGGTAAGCTGAGTAGTTTTCATGATAGATTGCGGTTTATTCATTTGATGATTATCACTCTTATTCATAGTAGACATTGAGAAGGAGTGTCGTGAAAGGTGATAAAAAATCAGAAGCCATAAGCAAAGGTGAGAGTAGATAATTCACATAGATGACCATAAAAACGTGTAATCAAAAGCACTGCTGTTATAAATAATTGCTATTATAGGGAAGCACTCATTTGTTCTTCGTTGTACCATTCATAATGCTAAGAGGTTTGTTTTGTCTATTAAGTATCGCCTGATTCCTATAATTCCCAGTCCCGAGTTGTCTTCACCATACTCAATCATCAAAATGCCACTAATGGCAATTTTGTTTTTGCTTGTGATGCTGTTGAGTGCGTTGTTGCCCAATAATGCATTTGCTGCTGAAGCTAGCGCACTGGGAATGGGTGGCAGTACCAGTGAGGAGTCGGCGAGTACGACGATACCAGATTCATTCGGACGCGATACACCGCGCCATACCGTACAGGGCTTCATCAGTGCGTTAGGTGAAAATGACTATCTGCTGGCGAGTAATTATTTAAACTTATCAAAGTCTGACAATCCAACCACAATCGTTCGTCAATTCAAGCAAGCGCTGGATGCAGGTGGGCGTTTTCAGCCTGATTTGCAGATTAATAATACGCCTGAGGGCAACCTAACTGATCAGCTACCGCCAAGCCAAGAAAACGTCGGTGCGATTAATGTGGGTGAAAAAAGTGTGCCACTGATACTTGAAAGAGTGGTATCTAAGCAAGGAGAGCAGTACTGGCAGTTTTCTACAGATACGCTCAGCTCAATACCAGAAGTCATAGAAAATACCGAACCGACGTTAGTGTCTCGCTATACTTTTGATTCCTTAGAAGGCAAAAAGCTGTTTGGTTATCAAGTGGCGGATTTAGCCGCAGCGTTAATGATGACTGTCGGCAGCTTTGTGTTTACTTATATCATGGTATGGCTGCTGTACCATCTATTACGTATCGTCTATCCTCGTGTACGCGGCGTACCATTGCCATTACCTGATAAGGTCGTATTGCCACTGGCAGTGGTCATCATGGCGCTGATATTGTCAGAAGTGATGGTGTATGCAGGCGTGTCGGTGACGCTACGTGAACCGATCAATCGTTTTACTGAGATTGCATCTTGGCTTGCATTAACTTGGTTGCTGTTACGAGTCATCGATGCCATATTCACTCGTGCGGTAAATTTAAGTTATAAGAAAAATTATACTGAACGTGTCTCAATCTTGGGGCTGCTACGCAAAGTGGTCAAAGCGTTGCTGCTGATCTTTGCCGTGATTGTTATCTTCGGTAATTTGGGTTTTGATTTGACCACGGGTATTGCCGCCTTGGGTGTGGGTGGTTTGGCATTAGCACTGGGTGCGCAAAAAACCATCGAAAACCTTGTTGGTAGTGTCGTGGTCGTGGCGGATTCGCCCGTACGTATTGGTGACTATTGTAAGTTTGGCACTTATGAAGGCACAGTCATTGATATTGGTATTCGCTCATCGCGTGTGCGCACCTTGACGCGCACTGTTGTGACTGTACCAAACGGTGATTTTTCATCGATGCAGATTGAAAACTTTACATCCCGCGATATGTTTCGCTTCTTCCATCAGTTATATATTAAACGTACTGCTGATATTGATGTGGTCTTTAAGATGGTCAAGGACTTGGATGAGTTTATAGATGAGCATTATTTGACCAACCAAGAATGGAATCAGGTCAATATTTTAGAGCTACGTCAAGACTGCTATATCATTCAATTACAGGCGTATGTTAATGCTAATGGCGTGACTGAGTTCTATGACAAACAGAACGTTTTGTTTGTTGATTTATTGAACCAAGTGGCGAAATATGATGTCGAGCATGCTTTGCCAACGCAGCAGCTTATTGTCAATCAAACTGAGCTTGAGCATCACATAGAAAACGAAATTGAAGATAACAATAAGGAAGGTAACGTCGCCGAAACGACAAAAGACATGTCAAACGATGACCATGCTGACGATGCTAGCGACAATAAGGATAACAACAACGATGATAAGCATGCCGTGGACTTGAGTAAAGGTAAAGATAATGTCAAGGCAGATGAAACGGGCAGCCAGCAAACGACTAAACCCGCAGAGAGTAAAAAAGACAATGCGTTAAAGGCATTGAGAAATAAAAGCCGTATGATAAAGAAAATCAAATTCAAGTACGCAAAAAGAAAATCTGGCTTTTCTATATGGAACCAGCCATAAAATTATGGATTAAAAATTTTATAAGATAAGCACTTGAGGTAAGTATCAAGCGTTTATCTTATACCATCCACAAAAATTAAAGCAGCAAAGAAAACGAGCGATAGACTAAGCTAAGCGAGTTTGACATAGTGAATCGTACTTTGGTGTTTGGCATTATAAAGGGACAGCGGTTTGATTACGTAATAAGCCGTAGTATGACCATAGCAACAAACTGGCAGCGCTGCGATGTGGTGACCAATCTTGAGTTAGATTCTTTAACTGTTTCGGCGTTGGGCGTTCCGTTAAGCCTAATAACGCCATCGCCGCTACTTTAATTGCTAGATCATCGATCGCAAGTACGTCTGCACGTTTCAGAGAGAATAATAAATACATCTCAGCCGTCCAGCGACCAATACCAGTAACGGCTGTCAGCACTTCTATTGCTTCTTCATCAGGCATAATTTCTAACGCAGCAAAGTCTATATCATGATCGACTAATGAGCGAATGTAACGGGTTTTTTGTTTAGATAACCCTTGCGTTCTTAAGTCCTCATCTGTTGCTTTGATAATTGCCTGTGGATTCGTCAAGGCGGCATCAAGTAGTCTTTGCCAAATACTGGCTGCTGCTGCCACAGACAGCTGTTGACCAACCATTGCTCGCATCAACTGCTCAAACCCACCGACATTATGCCGTAGACTGGGCATACCGACTTGTTCATAGATAGACAAAAATCTTGGCTCGATAACAATCAAAGCCATGATATGTTCATGTAGCTGTTGTGTGTTCTCAATGGTCTGTATGCTCATAAATGCTTATCCTGATTTATGTAAATACCGCTATCGCTAGATGTTAAATATAGTGTCTGTAGTAGATAAGAATTAAATAGTGATTTTAAAATGAGCATAACAAAAAGGACTGCCAATAAGCAGTCCTTTTGATTCTTCATACTAACTCTAACACTAAAAATTATTCACCATCAGCTTTAGATTTTTTGAGCAGTACCAATACAGCACCGTTACCACCATCTTTTGGCGGTGCAGAGCAAAATGCCAATACTTCTGGTAGTTGACGCAGCCAACCATTGACGCAGGTTTTTAAAATGGCTTCACTGCCTTTACCATGGACGATTTTTACCATGGTCTCGTTTTTCTGTTTCGCTTGGCTTAGGAGTTGAGTCATGGCCACGCGTGCTTCTTCGATGGTACAACCATGAATATCTACGGCGTCATACCAACGTAGCTTACCTTTTTTAAGCTGATCAAAGATTTTATTCTGCAAAGTCGGCTGTTTGTAAGATAAATAGGCCTCAGCAGCGACAGGGTTGAGTAGTGCTTGCATATCTGACAAGCCAGCTCCCAAATCACTCGCTTCACTACCTTGCGCAGCAGCACGTTTAGACAAGGTGGTCGCATCAGGTTTGCCCGCTTTGCTAGCATTGGCAGGTGAGCGTACGTTTTTGTCTTCAAGCTGATTGACGCCATGCATTGCTTGCATAAACAGCACTTTGTCATCGTCAATATGCTCGCTAGCCATTTGCTTGACAGTCTTGTTTACTTGCTTTTGCGTGGGCAATGATACAGGCTCAGTAGGCTTTTGGTTTTCATCTTCAGGCGAATTGGTATCGCGACCTTTGCTAAGTTGGCCTTTTAGCTCTTTGAGCTGGTCTTGCATTTCTTTTGAAAATAGAGAGTTTGACATAGAAGTTAACGTATCGTTGGTTGATGAATGAATGATTGATTTAAACTTTTCAGTAGACTTAAGCCACTTTACCCGTCTGCTGCGACGCCCGCAAGTAAGGATTGTAACGCTTGTCCAGGATGATCAGTTTTCATGAACTGTTCACCGATTAAGAAGTGCTGAATGTCATTATCTAACATCAAACGAATATCAGCGCTATTATGAATGCCACTTTCGGTGACGATAAGCGGTTTAAGCGTGCTATCCACATCAGCTGCCAGTGCGTCGATTAAAATATTTTTTAGATCCAGCGTGGTTTGCAAGTCGACATCGAAAGTATTCAAGTCACGATTATTAATGCCGTAAATATTATGCGCTGAGCGCGGTAGCTGGAGTGCACGTTCAAGTTCAGCTTTAGTATGGACTTCTATCAATACATCCATACCCAATTCGATACTTAGCGCATGCAGCTCTTGTACTTGGATATCGTCAAGGCAGGCCATAATGAGTAGAATACAGTCAGCGCCCATCAGATAAGATTGATAGATCTGGTACACATCTATCATAAAATCTTTACGCAGTATCGGTAGGCTTACCGCATTAGCTGCTTGAATAAGATAGCTATCATCACCTTGGAAATAATCGCGATCAGTCAATACAGACAGACAGCTGGCGCCCGCTTGCTCGTATTGCTTGGCAAATAGGGCTGGCGCGAAGTTGTGATTGATAACGCCCTTAGAAGGAGAGGCTTTTTTAATCTCAGCGATGATACCAATACCATGCTCTTTAGTGCTAGCCGCTCGCAGCGCCGCCGCGAAGCCACGACGTGGTTTGTTATCCGCCGCGACTTGTGCTTGTAAGTCTTCAAGAGATAATACCTTGCAAGCGGCGTTTACTTCTTCCACTTTAGTGGCGACAATGCGTTGCAATACGGAAGGAACATCTGTCTTGGTTTCTGTATGAGTCATGCTGGTATCCGAATATCGTTAAATGTAAATAGACAAAATAGCTAGAGTGGACAGTAATGGTGCTTAGCCGTTAAGCAGGAGTCACTAGTTGCTGCGTGTATGTGGCGAGAGACTCAAGCTTGAGTAGAGCATCACCATTCTGAATGACTGTTTGTGCCCGGCTCACACCATTAGCATAGTTGCTGGCAAGTCCTGCGGTATATATGGCCGCCCCTGCATTTAGTGCAATCATATCACGTGCTTTAAGTACAGCACGGTTTTGAGAGTTTTCTCCTGATAGAGCCGCGCGAATCAGCTCAAGACTTTGCGCTGGAGAATCTACATCGAGACCGATAAGGGTTTGTGACTCAATACCTGCATCTTCTGGCATCATCTCATAAACAGATATCTCACCGTCTTTTAATTCAGCGACAGTGGTTGAGGTAGCGAGACTGATTTCATCCAAACCGTCTTTTGCGCCCACAACCATGACATGACGTGCGCCTAAGTTTTTCATGACTTTAGCGATAGGCTCGCACAGTTGAGCCGTAAAGACACCGATTACCAAATTGGGTGTGCCAGCAGGGTTGGTTAATGGTCCTAAAATATTAAAGATGGTGCGCGCTTTGAGCTCGCGGCGTACTGGATTGGCATAACGCATCGCACTGTGATGATTGGGCGCAAACAAAAAGCCGATACCTTGGTTTTCGATACATTCTTTAGATTGCTCAGGGGTAAGTGCCAGACTGATACCTGCTTGCTCAAGCAAATCTGAGCTGCCAGAGTTGGTGGAGACGCCGCGGTTACCATGTTTGGCCACTTGCACACCAGCAGCGGCAGCAACCAATGCTGATGCAGTAGAAACGTTGAATAAATTGGCACCATCACCGCCAGTTCCGACGATATCGACTAAGTAATCACAGCCCCGTGGTTCGATATTGGCTGCTAACGCACGCATTGCACTGGCAGAGGCAGTAATCTCATCGATGGACTCACCTTTCATACGCAGACCAGTCAAAATAGCACCCATCATGGCGTCGCTACATCTGCCTTGCATGATAATCAGCATCACCTGATACATCTCATCAAAGGTTAAATCAATGTGCTGAAAAATTCGCCCCAAAGCTGTCGTCAGTAGCGTATGTGTCTCTTCATCAGACAGTTGAGCAATGTTAGTTGGGGTAGGGCTTTCATTTGTTTTTATTGTACTCATTATGATCTCTCTTAATATTTTTATCCGTTAATCTTAAATTATCAATAGAATAGTTTTGATTTTAATTTTGTTATTAACGCCGTTTTTAGAACATACTTTAATAAACTGTTAGCCGACTTGTGGTAGTTCATCTGAGGTTAGGACTGACAAATGATGCGTTTGCAAAAAATTGTTGAGCAGCTGATAACCTGCTTCGCTTAAGATAGACTCAGGATGGAATTGTACCCCTTCTATCGCAAACGTTTTATGACGGATACCCATGATTTCTTCAATACTGCCATCACTGTTTTGTGTCCATGCGGTCAGCTCAAGACAGTCGGGCAGGCTGGTTTTATCAATGACAAGCGAATGATAGCGCGTGACTTGTACGGGATTAGGCAAGCCTTCAAAGACACCTTGGTCAGTATGATAGACGGCGGATAAGCGACCGTGCATGACTTCGCCAGCCTTGACCACTTGTCCACCAAATGCCTGTCCAATTGCCTGATGTCCTAGGCAAATACCTAGTATCGGTATCACGCCCTGAAAAGTCTTGATAGCTTCTAGAGAGATACCAGCCTGATCAGGATCGCAGGGACCGGGGCCAATGACGATCGCATCTGGCGCAAGGGTTCTAATATTTTCAATAGTGGTTTGATCGTTACGCCAGACGGTGATGTCCTGCTGTAATTCACCGAAGTACTGTACAATATTGTACGTAAAGCTGTCGTAATTATCGATCATCAGAATCATTAGCGTTCTACTTATTGAGTTCTACTTATGGAGATGGTTATATAACGCCGTTATCTTACCACTATTTTGTAGACTATCAAATGTAGGGTGCAGGCGACCCAAATAAGTGGTGAATAACAATACATTTTGCTTGTTGGATGACATTCGTTAACATCTCAAACGCACTAAAAAAGTACACAATTTTTATTTATACATTCAATATGCACTAATTTAGTGCAGTCATGCGTTATTAATGACTCTGGATAAATAATTTGTATGACACCACTGAAGATAAATCTACGGCTGAAATAGTTTCAAAGGTATTATAAGTTACTGTAATTATTATTAATAACTATCCTTATGTCTTCGATATTTTTTTTATTATAAAAAACTGGCATAGCCTTTGCTGTATTACTGTTATGATTATCTTTGGTGATAAAGTGGTTCAATAATTATTATTAACAAGTGCCTGAAGAGTTCAGCATAATGAGTGATATGTTGTTAGAATAATATCGAACCAAAACACTGGCAGGTCTTATTAAGCGCATAACTCAGATGACTATCTTGACTAATGATATTGACAGTGCTGAGAATAAGCATAATATTAAACAGGATATTTAGCGCTAAACGCAGCGCTGACTGTTGTCAAACCAGAGATTTTTAACCAACAGATTGTACCTATAATTTTAAATCGCAATAACCTAATCAACACAACGGAGACTATTTATGTCGAACAAACTACTAGATCTTATCCAATCCTCTAATGCTAAATGGGTTGATTTTCGCTTCACTGATACACGTGGTAAAGAGCAACATATCAGCTTTCCAGCGCATAGCGTTGATGAAGAAGTGATGGAAGATGGCAAGATGTTTGATGGCTCATCTATTGCTGGTTGGAAAGGTATCGAAGCGTCAGATATGATCTTGCGTCCTGATCCAGAGACGGCTTTTCTTGACCCGTTCTTTGATTCACTTACCGTAGTTGTTACTTGCGATATTATCGAGCCATCAACGCTACAAGGTTATGATCGTGACCCACGTTCTATTGCGCGCCGCGCCGAAGAGTACTTAAAGTCAACGGGCATTGGCGATACTGCTTATTTTGGTCCTGAGCCTGAGTTTTTTATATTTGATGATGTGAAATGGTCAATTGATATGTCTGGCGTTAGTCACAAGATCACGGCCGAGGAAGCGGCATGGTCGACTAATAACGACTATGAGTGGGGCAACATGGGACATCGTCCACGTGTTAAAGGCGCTTACTTCCCAGTACCACCAATCGATAGCTCGCAAGACATGCGCTCTGTTATGTGTGAGCGTTTAGAAGAAATCATCGGTGAAGGCTGTGTTGAAGTTCATCACCATGAAGTTGCGCCTTGCCAGTCAGAAATTGGTGTCGCTTTCAATACGTTAGTCAAAAAAGCCGATGAAGTACAGCAGCTAAAGTATGTTGTGCATAATGTTGCGCATCAGTTTGGCAAAACGGCTACCTTTATGCCAAAACCAATCGTTGGTGACAACGGTTCAGGCATGCATGTGCATATGTCAATCTCCAAAGATGGTGTCAATACTTTCTCAGGTGATGAGTATGCGGGTCTTTCTGAATCTGCACTGTATTTCATCGGTGGTATTATCAAGCATGCGCGTGCGTTGAATGCGATTACCAACCCATCGACTAATAGCTATAAGCGCCTAGTACCGCATTATGAAGCGCCTATCAAACTTGCGTACTCAGCGTCTAACCGCTCAGCATCTATCCGTATTCCACATGTTAGTAGCCCAAAAGCGGTACGTGTTGAAGCACGTTTCCCTGATCCAGCGGCCAACCCATACTTAACGTTTGCAGCGTTACTAATGGCAGGTCTTGATGGTATTCAAAATAAAATACATCCAGGTGAAGCGGCTGACAAAAACTTGTATGACTTACCACCAGAAGAAGAAGCACTCATCCCAACCGTTGCGGAGAGCTTAGAAGTTGCCCTACAAGCCTTGCGTGATGATCATGAGTTCTTATTAAAAGGTGATGTATTCACTGAAGACATGCTAGAGGCGTTCATCGCTTTGAAAGAAGAAGAAGTGCAACGTGTCAATGTAACCGTGCATCCCGTTGAGTTTGACTTATACTACAGCTGCTAATTTATAGCTAAAACACTCAGTTATTTTGAGACGTAAAAAAACCAGCTAAGTTATTCTTAGCTGGTTTTTTTACGTCTCAATAATAATTTGCTAAATCAACGGATCTGTCCTCTTTGAAATTATTACTGATTTAACACCCAAAGTATCGCATAATAGATATTCATAATATTAGGTACTCATTAGGTTGACTGACTATGACTTCATTATCAAAACCGGTTTTTTCAAACAGTAAGTTAGGGTTGGCACTGATTGCTGCTACGATGATTAGTATGGCGACTCTCTACGCCCCTTTGGCAAATGCTGCGCCTATTTATAAAGTTATTGACGAAAAGACAGGTCAAGTCACCTTTACCGATCGCCCGCAAAATTATGAGCAGCAGGCAGGTAAACAAATCAGCCAGACGGGTGTCATGACGAAAGAAAGTCGCGTCAGCTCAAGTAACAGTGATAACACGAGTAGTCCACCTCCTTCTAGTAATGTTAATACTACTACGCAAAATACGGCTGCTAAAAATAGCCCTGTCGCCAAACCAGCCGTCAATTACCAGCTTGCTATTACTGAACCAAGCGCAGAACGTGCATATCGTCGCCCAGCCCAAAGCATTGATGTTAATGTGCAAGTGAAGCCGAACTTACAAACAGGTGATAGTGTTAGTATTTATTTGGATGGTAATGAAGTCGCGCAAGGTCTTAGCGCCTCGATTGCAACGGTAGATGTTTTACCAGGATCGCACAAGATAAGAGCCGTGTTAAAAAATGAGAAAGGTCAAACACTCAAACAAGTAGAGCGTATGGTTTATGTGATTCAAAACAATACAACATTGCAAAATAATAAGAAAATCGCGCAACAGCTTTTAGCTTATCAAAATCTACCTTGGTATCAAAAAGTGCTGTTAAAAATGCGTCAAGAGGGCAAACAACCGAATATGCAATCATTTACTAAGCCTATAGTGGATAAACCCATGACGCTTGAGCAACCGGTGACACATTGACTTGTAGTCAATGTGTCAATCATGGATAAGTATAAGAACCCATACAAAGTAGAGTAACTTTATAAGTTGATTTCTTCTATATAAACATAAAGGCAAGCGCTGCAATCAGCGCTTGCCTTTATGTTTATCAGGATATTTATCAATTCTATGTATTTATAGCTTATTTAGTCAATTCAATCGTACCATTAGCAGTCACTGAGATAGTACTATTGCCAGATTCAAAACTTTGGCTAGGTACTGACTCGTCGGCCGCGCCTGCTTTCATGCTCATAGCACTATACATCGGACGTGGGTAGTTGCTACCTGTATTTAGATTCACATTGACCACACGATAGCCACGAGCATCCCAAGCGCGTGTTAGGTTTTTAGCTTGTTGCTGAAAAGCACGAGACGCATTGGTCATCAGCTTTTGCTCAAGCGCATCCTTTTTGGTATCTGAGACACCAAAGTTCAGATTGTCCATCACCAGCGTTTCTTGTAGGTCAGCGATGAGTTGGCTGGTGGCTGCAAAGTCGGTGCTCTTTAAATCGATGTTTGCTTGTCCTGTCCAGCCAATGATTTTGTCATTTTTATCATAGCGAGGGTAGGTGCGCTGTTGTCCGGTGCTCACGGTGACCGTTGGATAGCGCTTAGCAATTTTCATGGCATTATTAATTGAGGTGTTGAGCGTTGTCGCTAGAGTTTTAGAATCCGTTGCCTGCGCTTTTTTATATAAGCTGGCTCGTACTTCATCATTTTGAATTTCTTCTTTTACTTCTGTCTGAAAAGTAAGCTGATCGTAGCCTGTTGGTTCTGCATGCGCGCTACCCATCATGGCTGTGAGTAGAAATGCAGTACCAGTCGTTAGAGCAGCTTTATTAAGTAGAGTGGTTTTCACAATGATCTCCTGAGTGAGTTATATCAATAGTATTTAGGTGAGCCATACAATAGGTAAGACTCGCCTTTATATGAGAAGCTGTCCATTTTAGTTATTAGTTGATACCGAGTATGCTCAGCTTCCTCAACTAAAATAGCAAAATTTAACAGGCTTGCTGTGAGAATTTTGTCACCTAAGTTACAGGGCGTTTTGAGGTAATAGAAAGAGTTTTACGATAGGGGTTGTAATATTTAAAAATTCTTGTATAATTTGCAACTGGTGGCTCCATTGGTAGCCTCGCAACATTGTTCTATGAACCCCGCCAGGACCGGAAGGTAGCAACGGTAATAGTCACAGTGTGTGCCGAGGATTTGCTTTTGGAGTCGCTTTTTTTTGCCTAAAATTTGATAACTGTTTTGACATTTAATTAGAAATGCTCATTTGATCTATTAAGCCCTTCATTGCAAAGGGCTTTTTTTCGACCTTTTTTTGTCCGATTTTGACCTTTGATTGATTAATATGGGTTAAAATACAATGTATTAACTTTTATTAACATTCTGGACACTTTAGGGTTTTCTTATGAAGATGTTTGTTTGGTTGTTCATTGCCTTCGTGCTACTAGTGATTGTGTTTGGCGTATCTATATTTAATAAATTGGTACGCGCTCGCAACCAAGCGAAAAATGGTTTTGCTCAAATAGATGTGCAACTGAAGCGCCGTCATGATTTGATTCCAAATTTGGTTGAAACTGCTAAACGCTATCTGACGCATGAAGAAGAGACGCTGACCCGTGTGATTAGTGCACGTAATCATGCCCAGAGCTTGCAAGACTCCAATACACATCAGCCAGACTCGCTTGAGCATATGGCGCTATTTGCCAAAGCTGAGAGTATGCTGTCTAAAGCGTTAGGGCAGTTTTCAGCGGTTGTGGAAGCTTACCCTGAGCTAAAGGCGGACAGCATGATTAAAGAGTTGATGGATGAGCTGACCAATACTGAGAACCGCATTGGCTTCGCCCGTCAGCACTATAATGACAGCGTGATGTTCTATAACAATGACCGCGAGGTATTTCCCAACAATCTTATTAGTACGACTTTTGGCTTTCGCCCGTTAAGCCCGCTAGTTTTTGAAGACAGAAAGGTGATCGCTCAAGCACCTGTCGTCAATATGGGCTGATATTGAATTATATTCATATGTTCAGATGCGTTTAGCTATTTTTAAGTCAGGCATATAGATGGATTTTTTTGGTGAACAACGCACTCGTACCCAGCGAAGTCTATTGCTCTATGGGCTATTTTTTCTCATTGTCTTTGCTCATCTGGCAGTAGCGCTGGGTATCATGGCGCTGCTGCTAACGATATTTACTGGTGGCATTTATCATTGGGTGTTGATACTGGTTGCTATCTGGACAATCGGTAGCTTTGTGATCGGTAGTTTTTTAGAGTACAGACGTTTAGAAGCGGGTGGTCGCGCTATTGCTCAGCGTGTGGGCGGGGTTCGGCTGTTTATCGACCACAGCCAAGATGCGTGGGAGCATAGTCAAGGGGTTGCCCATCAGCATGAGCCTATACCAAAGGTTCGTTTCAGTGCCCACCATATCGCCGTACGTGATGAGCGAGATTTCCCGCCTGTCTACCGTCGTTACTATGAGATTGCCCAGCAGCTAGCCATTGCTTCGGGTGTACGTATGCCGATTCTCTATGTACTGCCTGATGAGCAAGGTATTAACGGCTTCGTTGCGGGTCGTCATAGTCAAGATATGGTATTGGTCGTCACTCAAGGCGCGCTTGATAAGCTGTCCGATGAGGGGCTGTATGGGCTGATAGGGCATGAATATGGTCATATCTTGCATGGTGATGCGACGTTTAATTTGCAACTGATGGTGGTACTGGCAGGCTTGCAATTACTCTATGATTGGAGTGATTCTATTAATAATTTTGGCGCTGGTAATCAACGAAATCATCAGAATAGCCATCACAATTATTTTGATGATGCGGTCAATCGACGCAATCTCTTGTCACAAAAAATCGTCGATAGCCATGCGCGTAGCACTGAAGCTCAAACCGCCAATTTTACCACCCATAGTGAATGGGTAAGCTATTGGCAAAGTCACTCACAAAGCCAGCAGTCGTCAGCTAAGAGCCAGTCACGATGGCTACAAAATAATAATAAGTTCGATAGTCAAGCACCGCGCAATATTTGGACGTTGTTAATACATGGATTGAGTTTTTCGAGTATGGCCAGTGCGCAACTGATTAAACACAGCTTTAATCGCCAGCGTGAATTGCTTGCCGATGCGACCAGCGTGCAGCTGACACGCTCGCCGGCTATTATGGCAACACTGAAAGCCATTCATCAAGATTCGCTTGGTTCGCGCTTAACCAGTATCGCCGATATCAATGGTCTTAGTCACTTCTTCTTTGCCAGTAGTGGTGCTGATTTGGGTGACGTCTCTTGGTTTGCCACCCATCCGAGCTTGGCTGAGCGAATGAGTGCCATTAATGCCAACGCTTATCATGATTTTGCGGTAAAAGTAGCTAAAGAAAAGCGCATAAATCAACAGAAAATAAAAGAGATATATGAGCAGCGGCGATTAGGGGATTGGGGCGTCATAAAAGCAAATAGCCTAAGCAAAAATAAACAAGAAAAAAATACCCAATCATCAATATTGGAAACTCAATCAGGATTAGATAACAATAAAAGCAATAACAATAAAAGCCTTACTAATAACAGCAATGATGTTATAGACAAAAAAATTACTGCTTTTCCTGCAAATGAAATAAAGAATGAGTTGGACGAAGATAAGGGGCTAGAGTTTGTTATCGAGAAAGATGTCGTTGTTGCAGGACGTTTACAGGTTCAAGCGCAAAATACCAGTATTCATCAGTTGCTCAAGCCATGGCAAGCAAAACCTGATAGCGATTTGCCATCGGATACATTGATTGGTATCGACGATAGACAAAAAGTTTCACTGCCGCAGTATATACTCAATCACAGTTATCACCCGCTCGGGGCGCAAGCTTTGATTGAAGCAGTTATGTTGTGCCATCAAGGTCGTATATTAGCAACGACTGAGAGTTATGACTTGAGTGATATCTGGCTTGGAATTGCTAACGATAAAGCGTCTGCTGCTGAAATCAATAATAACGCTAGCGCTAATATTAGCAGCCACCTCCAGTTTTTAGCGCATACGATAGATCATAAATTATTAGCGGCAGTGGCACATCTTGATAGGCGTTTAGATAACGCATTGATTGCATTGGCAATAAAGCAATTGAGTCAGCATAACCTGTCAGAAACTGCTATCAATGAATCACGCTTAAGATATGAAGCGAGTCATAGCAATCAAGATCATCAACATTATGTGCAGCAAAAAAAGTGTCGTACAATGCTGATGCGCTATCAACAGGGTATCATTGAGCTATTTGAACACTACCTCACGGCGGATTTAAGTCAACATTTCGCTGATAACATAGCCAGTGAAGATGGTGCTATGGATAAAATTAAGCCAGTATCAACGCACTCAGGAAAAATCGACTCTCGGTTGCCACCGATTTTATCATTATGGCAAGCGCTACAGTTGCAGCAATTATTGCCTATATTGTCTACTGTATTGAACGAGGAACACGTGCATGCTCAGCCTCAGCTATTATGGTTATGGCAGCAAACATTGCAAGCGGGTAGAGATGATATTTATGACCAGCTTGACCCTTCAGGACAGGTATTTGATGGTCTCGATGTTGCCGCGAAAGCAATGCTTATTTTATTGGCTTATCGCCTATCAAAAGATGTCAAGGGTCAGGTCGTATCAGCACTAGATAGCTCAGTACACATTTCAGCACCTATTTTAGCACTCGGCTATAATAATGACAGTGTTGCTCACTATATCGTGGATTTGCGGCGTCATGCACGTTTGATTGATATTGACTTAGCCGCCGTTAGTGACGCAAATTTGCAATGGCTACTATTGACTGTGCAAAATATAAATAGTGTCCAATTATTGGCAGTGATAGAAGCGGTGCCTATTTTTATAGCGCCTGCCAGTCAGTCGCCTGCATCAGAAGCCAAACGTAATGATAATTATAGACAGAGGCAACAGGGCGGCGATCAAATAGATTATAATGCTCATAGACAGGACGGAAATGCAGGCAATGACAGTCATTCTTATGCTTATCATACTTACCAGCAATGGCTGAGCACATTGCATACGGTGATGTTACACGATACGATAGTCAGTCAAGATGAATATGATTGCTTGTCCATGTTAGCCAATCATTGGTTAGGCGTTCGGCAGCTTTTTTGAACAATGTCATTGACGGCATTTAAGTATTCTTTTTTAAATTGAATGGACTATATTTTTAATCCTTTTTTTTAACATCGTTCTCTAATATTGTTCCTTGCCATTAAAAGTCAGTAAATCCATTTTAGATAAGTAGGATAGTAAATAAGCATGAGTGATATCCAAGAGCCGCTAGTTGTATTACAGCATCGTATGCAGCAGCGCCAGATTTTAGCGATGATGGGTATCACTCAGTGGGTGCAGCCGAGCTCTGATACCCTGAGTATCGCAGATATTTCCGCTCCTACTCTGGCTGATCTGGCTACCACTCACTCGACTATCGTTAATACCAGCACGACCTCTATTCCTGCTGCTGCGACCATTGAACAGCCAAGTGTTAAGTCTCCTAATGGTGATGATATAAGCGTTAGGATGTCGCATTCAGCATCTGCTGATTCGCTATCAGGTATAGTGGATGATGAGTCTACTAATCACTATTATGATGATGCTAATGAGATAGGTTTACACCATTCTGACCAGCAAAGCCCTGTTACTTATAGTCTTGACTCGACTACTCCTAACATCTCTAAGCCCGCCGTGACTTCCCTTGTAAATACTGTCGTTCAGCAAACTGCGATTGATAATGTAAATAATACTGCAAGCTTTGAAGATGGTAGTTTTAAAGAAGAGGGCTTTCAAGAGGAAAGCTTTACAAAGGTAGCACCCTTTGATTTACAAGGTGGTCGCTATGGTGATTGGGTGATTTTGGTGGACATCCAAGCCCTTAATCATGACAGCCAAAAACTGTGGCAAAATATCACCCAAGCGTTATCCATCAGTTGTGAGACGACATCGTTCCCTATTTGTGAAGGTATGGATACAGCGGAGCTTGCTAATGCCAGCCTTGCTGGATATGTCTTTAAAATTGGTCGCAGCGAAGAGATACAGGTAGTGACATTGACCGCACTTCCTGAAGGTTTGGAACATCCTAACCTGACGACTGCACCCACGTTGGATGAGATGCTTACTGATAGTAATCTCAAACGTCAGCTTTGGGAGCAGTTATCGAGTCACAGTTAAAGGCTTACCACTTACTATGATAGAGATTAAAAAATAACGATAAAATTCACCTTCAACATTCAACCTTTAATAACCACGATGACTTCATCATATTTAGGATATTGATTATGACCACTAAAGCCGCTCCTAACCGCGTACCCAATTTTTCAGCGGGACCTGCTACTATACCGACGGCCGTATTATCACGCGCTCAAGAAGAGTTGCTTGATTGGCAGGGACGCGGCATGTCGGTTATGGAAGTGAGTCACCGTAGTAAAGAATACATCGCCATTACCGAAAAAGCCGAAGCCAAATTGCGCTCATTGATGGACATTCCAGATAACTATAAGGTACTATTTTTACAAGGTGGCGCTAGCTTACAGTTTTCAGCGATTCCATTAAACTTGCTAAATGGTGGGCGCGCAGACTATCTAACGACGGGTGCATGGTCTGGTAAAGCGGTCAAAGAAGCACAGCGCTATGCCAAACTGGGTCTTGGTGAAGTTAATGTGGTCGCAACCGGTAAAGGTAGCAGCTTTACTGATGTACCAGCCGAGAGCGAGTGGAATATTAGCAAAGATGCCGCTTATTTTCATTACTGTGCCAACGAAACCATTCATGGTTTGCAAATATTTGAGCCGCCACAAGTCGATGCGCCGATTGTCGTCGATATGTCTTCTTGCATTTTGTCACAGCCAATTGATGTCTCTAAATTTGGCATGATTTACGCGGGTGCGCAAAAAAATATCGGGCCAGCAGGTCTGATTATTGTGATTATCCGTGAAGACCTATTAGGTCAAGCGAGTGAATGGTGCCCACTGCTGATGAACTATGAGCACCAAGCTGAAAAAGAATCCATGTCAAACACACCAGCGACTTACTCTTGGTATTTGGCAGGGCTGGTTTTTGATTGGTTAGAAGAGCAGGGCGGCGTTGCTGCTATCGGCAAAATCAACCAACAAAAAGCCGATTTACTCTATAAAACGATTGATGATAGCAGCTTTTATAGCAATCCAGTTGACCCCAAATATCGCTCTATCATGAATGTGCCTTTTACCTTAGCCGACAGCAGCCTTGATAAAGTATTCTTAGAAGAGTCGGAAGCGGCAGGCTTGATGAATCTAAAAGGTCACCGCGATGTGGGCGGTATGCGTGCCAGCATTTACAATGCAGTGTCATTAAATTGGGTGCAGCAGTTGGTTGACTTTATGATTGCGTTTGAGAAAAAACACGCATAAATTATGCATAAACTTTAAAATAAAAGGCGCAACTTTAAAAGCTGCGTCTTTTTTTATGTCTATTAGCGTTTTTTTTAAGTAGCATAATGCGTTATGTAGCAACCTTAACACCGCAAAGCATTAGGTTAAAAAACCTAAGTTTGTTATGATAAAATTCTGCAGCACTTACGATACGTCAGATACGACATATTTTTTTTAGATTTTATTTCATAAGCGGTCATTAGCCTTTAGTCACTGGTTAAATGCTCAATATATTCATTCGGTCTGGCAAAGGGGTTTGTTATAACTTTATGATGCTAAAAAATACCATGCTAAAAGCCGTCTTGCTTGCCATTACTATTAGCTGGATACCAGTTAGTATCGCGGCGCCAATCACCACGACTGCGCTTGGTCATAATAGTACCACTGAGTATATTGATGTGCCGTACATGCCCTATGCCAATCCAAAGGCGCCCAAAGGTGGTACGCTTTCACTGGATGCACGAGGCACCTTTAATGCGGCCAATAAATGGATGACCACAGGCGTGGCGATGGTTGGCACCGATTATCTATATGACACCTTGATGACTGGCTCATTAAATGAAGCCTTTACCATGTATCCGCAGCTGGCAACCAAAGTAACTTATGATCCTGATGACACCAGTTGGATTATCTATCATATTAATCCTGCCGCGCGCTTTTGGGATGGAACGCCAGTCACCAGTAGTGATGTCAAAGCGACTTATGATGCGCTGTTAAATAAAGGTCCGATGTATATCCGTAGTTATTTGGGTGATATTAAAGACATTGAGATTATCGATAAGCAGCGCGTAAATTTTGTTTTTAAGTCTGATGACAATAAAGAGATTTTATTAACGGTTGGGCAGTTTCCTATTTTTGCTAAATCATCAATTGATACAGATTTTGAAAAAATAACGTTGACGCCATTAATGGGCAGTGGTCCTTATAAGCTAGGGCGTGTTGATGCAGGGCGCTCGGTCAGCTATGTACGTGATCCCAATTATTGGGGTCGTGATTTGATGGTCAATCGCGGTCGTTATAACTTCGATATGATTAAGTTTGTTTATTATCAAAGCGATGAGATTGCCTTCGAAGGTTTTAAGTCTGGTCTATATCGTTTTCGCCCTGAGAATAAAGCGTCGAACTGGGCAACGGGTTATAACTTCCCTGCAGTCAAGGCAGGTCTTATCAATAAAGAAACCATAAGCAGCGAAAACCCAGTACCAATGCAAGGTCTAGTCATGAATATGCGACGTCCCATCTTTCAAGATATTCGCGTTCGCCAAGCACTGAGCAAGGCTTACGACTTTGAGTGGATGAATAAGACCTTGTTTCATGGGCAGTATGAACGCTTGCAAAGTTTCTTTCATGGCTCTGAGCTTGCCGCAACAGGGATGCCGTCTGCTGAAGAGATGCAGGTGCTTACGCCTTTATTACCGAAGCTTGAACCGCTGCAACGTCAAGCCGTATTAATGGAGTGGCAATTGCCGACCAGTGACGGTAGCGGCTTTAACCGTAAAGGACTGTTAGAAGCGCGGCAGCTGTTGCTAGATGCTGGGTTTTATTATAACGATATGAAACTATATCAGCCCAATGGACAACTTGCTCAGATTGAGATATTGATGACAGGTGAAACCATGGGGCGCGTGCTACTGCCTTATATTCGCAATTTAAAGCGCTTAGGGTTTGATACGACGTTACGTCAAGTCGATGGACCGCAATATTATGAGCGGGTACGCCGTTTCGATTATGATATGGTGGTCGATGTATTTGCTCAGAGTTTATCCCCTGGTGCGGAACAAGTTGGCTTTTGGGGTAGCTCAGCCGCTGACCAAGCGGGCAACAGAAACACTATTGGTATTAAAAATACGGCGATTGACACAGTAATAGATCAGTTAGGCAAAGCCAAGAATCGTGATGAGATTGTTTTATATACTCAGGTGCTCGATCGCCTACTACGTGCTGGTCATTATTTAGTGCCCTTATACGGCAAATCAGCGACCAATGTCGCCTATTGGGATCAATATCGTCATACTGAAAAACTGCCCTCTAATGCCATCGGTATTGACTACTGGTGGACGGATAAAGAAGCAGAAGCACGTGTTAACCAATACTTGAAGCAATAATTTAGAACAATAAATGAAATAACGCTGCATCTTAAAATTTTATTTCGTTTAAAAAAACCATAAAAGACATCAGCGATAAAGATAACTACTGGTAAGGACTTAATATGACTATCCGCATTCACCCAATCAAAGCGTTCAATGATAATTATATTTGGACATTGATTAATGAAAATAATAAACAGGCGATCGTTATTGATCCTGGTCAAGCTGAGCCTGTCATGAGTTATTTGGAAGAAAATAAATTAGAGCTGACGTCTATCTGGACGACTCATCATCATCATGACCATATCGGTGGTGTCGCAGAACTGCAAGAGTCTTATCCGATGACGCATCTGGTTGCGCATACTGAGCATAATGTTGATGAAGATCAGACCATCAAAGATGGTAGTACCGTCAGTGCGTGGGGCTGTGCAGCACAAGTATGGGATGTGTCCGGTCATACCGCAAGCCATGTGGCTTATATTTTGGATATTGACGGGCTTAAACATTGTTTTTGTGGCGATACTTTATTTAGTGCTGGATGCGGACGGGTATTTACGGGGACGATTGAGCAATTACACAACAGCTTTAAGCGTTTAAATGGTTTACCAGCTGACACGCTACTATATCCTGCGCATGAATACACTGCCAGTAATCTGCGCTTTGGACTATCTATTGAACCTACTAATGACGCAATGCAGCAAGCACTGATTCAAGCAGAAGAAAAAACCACTCAAAGTATTCCGACGTTACCAGTCACTCTAGAACATGAACGTGCGATCAATGTATTTTTACGGACGCAAGAGCCGAGTGTGATAGCAGGGGTGAAGTCTAAAACAACTATCGATGATGATAAATCTTTGGCTGTATTTGCTGCGTTACGTGAGCTTAAAAATAACTTTTAAACCATAACGGGCGCTTCGACTGACGTTTTGATAGTTATTAGCTGCGTATTCTTTCTGTCGTCATATTTATTATCTTAGGAAGCCACCGTTATGGGTCGTTATATCTTAAAAAGGTTACTGCTGATATTTCCGACGCTTTTTTTGATATTGTTGGCGAATTTTGTGATTGTACAAGCAGCGCCTGGTGGTCCTGTCGAGCAGCAGCTGGCGCTTATTGAGCAAGGTGCAAAAGACAATGCGCTTGGCGGTAATATTGGCGCGGGTAGTGCGGGAAATAACAGTACCTATCAAGGTACGCGTGGCTTATCTGAGGAAATGGTTGCAGCGATTAATGCCCAATACGGCTTTGATAAATCGGCACCTGAGCGCTTTTGGCTCATGTTAAAAAATTACGCTCAGCTAGATTTTGGCGAGTCTTTTTTTAAAGGACAGTCGGTAACGGATTTGATTATCGAGAAATTACCCGTTTCTATTTCGCTTGGGCTCTGGAGCACGCTGCTGATTTATATGATAGCGATTCCATTAGGTATCTATAAAGCCATGCATCATGGCTCGGGGATTGATAAAGTTACTGCTATGCTACTGGCTATTGGGCATGCAATACCTGTTTTCGTATTTGCCGTTATATTACTGGTGTTTTTTGCAGGTGGTAGCTACTGGAATATCTTTCCACTGCAAGGCTTGACCTCTGAGAACTTCGATCAATTAAGCGCGCTGGGTAAAATCAAAGATTACTTTTGGCATTTGGCACTGCCGCTGCTGGCAAGTACGATTGGTGGTTTCGCTGGCTTGACTTATTTGACCAAGTTTAGCTTTTTGGAAGAGCTCGGCAAGCAATATGTGCTTACTGCTCGTGCTAAAGGTTTGGCTGAGCGTCAAGTGCTATACGAACATGTGTTTCGTAATGCCATGCTGATTATTATTGCAGGTATTCCAGCGGCTATCGTTGGCATTTTCTTTGCCGGAAACTTCTTAATCGAGATTATTTTTAAGCTTGATGGTTTGGGGTTGTTAGGTTTTGAAGCCATTCAGCAGCGCGATTATCCGGTGATATTTGGTACATTGTTTATTTTTACCTTGGTCGGGCTATTATTACAGTTAATCAGTGATTTAAGTTATCACTTAATTGATCCCCGTATTGATTTTGAGGGGCGCTAATGTCAAGTCATCCATTATCTTCAGTGCCCTCAAGCACATCTTCTATTGCCCTAGAAAAAAAACGCCGCCTAAATCCTATCTGGCAGGCGCGTCTAAACCGTTTTCGTCATAATCGCCTTGGTATCATATCGCTATTTATATTTACGCTGATATTCGTCATTTGTATGGCAGCCAATGTGATTGCCAATGACAAGCCGCTACTGGTGAAGTATCAAGGCGATTATTACTTTCCTGTCCTAAAAGCCTATCCTGAAACGGCTTTTGGTGGGGTGTTTGAGACTGAAGCCAATTATAAAGACCCTGCGGTGCAAACGCTGATTAATGAGCAGGGTTTTTACATTATGCCGCCGATTCCATTTGCCGATCAGACACCAAACGTTGAGCTGGGTATTCCATATCCAGCAGCGCCCAATAGCCAGAATTGGCTTGGTACTGATGACTTAGGCCGTGATGTGTTGGCACGGATACTTTATGGCATGCGCGTGTCATTATTGTTTGGTTTAGCATTAACACTTGCTGGGGCAGTGATTGGCATCATCGTCGGTGCGATACAAGGCTATTACGGTGGTTGGGTAGATTTAGCAGGACAGCGCTTCATGGAAGTATGGGGCGGTATGCCGCAGCTGTTTATGATTATTATTTTGGTCAGCTTATTCAGCCCTAGTATCTTCATGCTATTTGCTATGATGTTATTATTTGGTTGGATGGGACTGGTTGGTTTGGTACGGGCAGAGTTTTTGCGCGCGCGTAACTTTGACTATGTGCGTGCGGCGCGTAATCTTGGCGTTTCGGACAGTCAAATCATGCTAAGGCATATCTTGCCCAATGCCCTAGCGTCAAGCTTGTCACAGCTGCCATTTATATTGACAGCTAATATTATCGCTTTAACCGCACTAGACTTTTTAGGTTATGGCTTGCCGCCTGGGTCACCGTCTCTCGGCGAACTGATGGTACAAGGGAAAAATAACCTAGATGCCCCTTGGCTCGCGCTATCAGGGTTCTTTAGTTTAACCTTTATTTTATCACTGCTAATATTCGTTGGCGAAGCGCTACGTGATGCGTTTGATCCGAGGCGCTCCTGATATGACAACTGATGATGTGATAACGACTAATATGACGACTACTGAGCACAATGCCCATTCAAATAACAATCATAGCAATAGCCAAAATAAGCTTATGCTGAGCGTCGATAAACTTAGCATCGTCACGGACGCAGGCAGCGTTTTGGTCGATAAACTCTCTTATGAGCTGCGGCAAGGACAAACCCTTGCTATCGTAGGTGAATCAGGCTCTGGCAAATCCATTGCAAGTCTCGCGCTATTAGGCTTATTGCCAGACAGTTTGACCGTTAGCGGTGAGGTGAAGCTAGCAGGGTCAGCAGGGTTGACTGTGTTACCGATAGCCAATACCAATGTTAATGTTAGTGCTAAGGCACGTAACGCTGCGCTGCGCTCTATTCGCGGACAGCGCATCGGCATGGTGTTTCAAGAACCAATGACAGCGCTCAATCCACTATATACGGTCGGCAAACAAATTGCTGAATCACTACGTCTAGTTGGTGTGCCCAAGAAACACTGGCAAAGTCAAACAATCGATTTACTAAATGATGTCAATATTACCAATCCGATTGATAAGCTGAACCGCTATCCGCATGAGCTATCAGGTGGTCAACGTCAGCGAGTGATGATTGCCATGGCATTGGCACAGCAGCCTGATATTTTAATCGCTGATGAGCCGACCACCGCGCTTGATGTGACTCTCCAACATGAGATTCTCGCTCTATTAGATGATCTTAAGCGTCAGCATAATATGGCGATGGTTCTTATTAGCCATGACCTCAATCTGGTCAGGCGCTACAGTGATGATGTCATCGTGATGCGCCAAGGCCAAACGATTGAGCAAGGGCAAACCATAAGTGTGTTCAATCAGCCTAAAGCCGAATATACCCGCTCGCTAATCAAACAAGACTTTGGCCAAGCACTGAACTTCTCTAATGATGATAAAATTCAGCAATCAAGCATATTGCAAGTCAGCAATTTACAAGTACAGTTTCCCATTGAAAAAAGTCTGTTTGGTGGTACTAAGCGCTGGTTTGATGCGGTAAAAAATGTTGATATGACGCTACAGAAAGGGTGGGCGTTAGGCATTGTAGGTGAGTCAGGCTCTGGAAAAACCACCATCGCACTCGCACTCAGTCAATTACTGAGCAATCAAGCGCGTGTGGGTGGCGAAATAATGGTCAATGGGCAAGATATTTCAGTATTGTCCAAGGGTGAGCTACGTCAGTTTCGCTCGCAAATTCAAATGGTATTTCAAGACCCCTTTGCCAGTATCAATCCACGTATGACGGTGATGCAAATCATTGAAGAAGGATTGCTCGTACAAGGCGTTGATAAGGGAGCACGGCAGCAAGCAGTGATGGATAGCCTTACTACCGTGCATCTGCCAGCTGAATTTGCGCATCGTTATCCGCATGAGCTATCAGGTGGTCAGCGTCAACGGGTAGCACTTGCGCGCGCCCTTATTATGCAGCCGAGTCTATTGATATTAGATGAGCCGACGTCCGCGCTTGATAGTACCACGCAGGTCACTGTCGTTAATTTACTACGTGAAATTCAGGAAAAATTGCAAATCAGCTATGTGTTTATTAGTCATGACTTAAAAGTGGTGCGCGCCTTATGTCAGCAAATTATGGTGCTTAAAGATGGCATATGTATTGAGTACAGACGTACTGAAGATATTTTTAATAGCCCACAGCATCCCTATGCGCAGCAGTTGCTGCAGGCGAGTATGATTTAGCTTAGCCAAAAAGAGTTAAGCAGATAGAGTCAAATAAGTAGAACATGGCAGTTCATACTAATTGCGATATCCTAAAAATAGCAGTGATACAATAAGTTAAACAGACGTTCACTTTAGTTAGAGGCTTAAATTTGTTTAATTTTTAGTTAAATAGCCGTTTAAATCGCTGCTTTAAAGGATTGTCATCGCTATTATTACCCTCATTAAAAAGGATTTTTACTTATGAAAAAGCAAAACAGTATTGCTAAATTAGTAAATAACAAGTTAGTAAATACCAATGGATTGCAAAATGTTGGTTATTTAGCCGTTGCTAAAACACGCGCTAAAGTCTTAAAAGCGTTCGCTTATGTTGTTCCAATTAGAAGACCAATGCTATTTGTTGGTGAGAGCTCTTGTGAAGAGCTATGTGATATGGCCATCAACGAAGGCAGCACCAATGTATTTATCGTCACTGATGCCGTGCTTAATAAGCTAGGTATCCCAGCCAAAGTGACTGATTATCTAGATAGCAAAAATATCAGCTATACCGTTTATGACGGCATTACTCCAGACCCTACTTTTAACGTTGTCGAAGAGGGACTGCGCAAATCTGTCGATGCTAAATGCGACTCGATTATTGCCATCGGTGGCGGCTCTGTGATTGATGCGGCTAAGATGATTGCGATGTCACAAGGCAATAGCTGCAAGCCGCAACAGCTTATCGGCATTCTTAAAGCCAGAAAGCCTTCTATACCACTCTATTGTATTCCTACCACGGCTGGAACAGGTTCAGAAGCAACCCTTGGTGCAGTAGTATCAGACGATAAAACGCATCAAAAAGCGCTGTCTATTGACCCAAGAATGGTGCCATTAGCAGCGGCTATTGACCCTGTTATTATGAAAGGCATGCCTGCTCATATCACAGCGGATACGGGTATCGATGTATTGACTCATGCGCTTGAAGCTTGGATGAGTGCTAATGCGAGCGTCGAGACCGATTATTATGCAGCTTCTGCGGTCAAATCTGTGATGCAAAACCTACCGCTGGTTTATAAAGACGGCGGCAATCTTAAAGCCAGAGAAGAGATGGGTATTGCCGCTCATTACGGCGGTATCGCCTTTAATAAAGCGGGTCTTGGTTATGTGCATGCTATCGCTCACCAGTTAGGCGCGTATTATAGTATTCCTCACGGTCGTGCCAATGCCATCGTGCTGCCGTATGTGCTTGATGTCAATCGTCAAGGAAGTAAAAAAAGACTGGCAGAGTTGGCTAGAAAAACAGGTATGGTAAAATCGGGACAAGCTAGCAAGAGTGATGCTGAGATTGCCGACGACCTCATCGCGCAAGTACGTGAACTGATTGCCACCTTGAATATCGATCCAACGGTGAAAGGCATGCAAAGCAGTGATTTTGGTAAAATTGCCAAAGCAGCAGCAAAAGAAGTTAGTGATACTTATGCAGTACCGACTTATCTATCAGCGTCTGAAATCAAGGCTATTTTAACCAAGATTCAGCAAGCCAGTGATGAGCATACTGCTGGAAAATGAAAAAGCTATATAAGCTACATAAGATATATTGATGTAATATAAAAGAGCACACTACGCTGTCCGTAATGTGCTCTTTTTTTAATTATCATACTTTGTATCAAGCTTATCTTATTAAGAAATTGTGTATAATTCAGGATTATACTGTTTAATTATATTAAATAATATCTAATAACTATTAAATTTTTATAATAATATAGGTATAGTTTAGTGAGGTCAAAGAGTTATCATAGTTATATTATATTACTTTTAGGAGGTATCGATGAATCATAAATTAAAGACGGGCACTATTGCGATGGCTGTAGCAGCCATCAGTATGGTTTTCGTTGGCTGCGCTGCCACCGAAAATACGCCCGCTGTAAAAAATACTACCATCGATAATCCTTATGCGCCAACGGATCCAAACCTCGCAGTTGCTACGGTCGCTGGCGGTTGTTTTTGGTGCGTGGAAGCGGGTTATGAAAAAATACCTGGCGTTGTAGAAGTGGTCTCTGGCTATACCGGCGGTCAATCGACCAATCCAACTTATAGCACTGTATCAGCAGGCGGCACAGGGCATACTGAAGCGGCTCAAGTATATTATGACCCGACGAAAATTACCTATAATGGTCTCGTTCAAGCGTTATGGCGTATCGCCGATCCAACCGATGCTGACGGCCAGTATGTAGATCGTGGAACCCAGTATCGTCCCGCTATTTTTTATAGTAATGCACAAGAAAAGCAGATAGCAGAAGCTGCTAAGCAATCACTGCAAGACTCTGGTATCTATAGCAAACCAGTTGTGATTGAAATTGTTGCTGCTAGCAAGTTTTACCCTGCTGAAGAGTATCATCAAGATTATTATAAGAAAAATCCAATCCGCTATAAGGCCTATACTTTTAATTCTGGGCGCTATCAGTTTATCGAAAGTGTCTATGGTAAAGACTATGAGCTGGATTTTAGCCAGTTTAAACCTACGGCGGCAGATAGCGTACAGGCAACATCAAACAATGCGTCAGCTATTAAAGCTAGTACAGGGTTCAATCCTGATACCTTTGTGAAGCCTGCACAGGATGAGCTAAAGCAGTCACTCAGTGACATTCAATATAAAGTCACTCAAAAAGACGGCACCGAACGCGCTTTTGATAATGAATATTGGGATAATAAAGCGCCTGGGCTGTATGTCGATGTGATATCGGGAGAGCCACTATATTCCTCTCGTGATCAATACAAATCTGGCACTGGCTGGCCAAGCTTTACCCGTCCATTGAGCACAGCTATGGTCGTTGAGAAGGAAGACCGAGGCATATTTGGCACCCGTACCGAAATTCGTAGCCGCTATGCAGACTCACACGTCGGTCATGTATTTGACGATGGTCCAGCACCGACAGGCAAGCGCTACTGTATGAATTCAGCGGCAATGCGTTTTATTCCACTGGCGCAGATGGAAGCAGAAGGTTATGGCAATTGGATTGATGACGTAAGCTAGGTTAGTTAAGCTTCGTTATATTGCAATCAAGGATTGATTGCTAATTATTAATGATAGCTATATTGAAAGGTACGCATTAAAAAAGGATACTTAAGTATCCTTTTTTTATTATCTATTATTACTTGAAGCGTTAGAATGCAGGCTGACGTCTAGGGATCGCACTCAAAAACTCATTGCGCGCTTGATTGTCATGTACGTACTCACCCAACATCGATGTTGTACGTGTGGTGGAGTGCTGCTTATTTACGCCGCGCATCATCATGCACATATGCGCTGCATCCATCACTACTGCTACGCCGCGACAGCCAGTGACATCCATGATAGTTTGTGCCACTTGCTCGCTTAAATTTTCTTGAACTTGCAAACGATGGGCGAACATGTCGACGATACGGGCAAATTTTGATAAGCCCAGTACTTGACCATTGGGTAAATAGCCTACATGAGCGATACCATGAAAAGGCAGCATATGATGTTCGCACAATGAATAAAATTCAATATTTTGTACCAATACCAGCTCGCGATTGCTCGATGGAAACAGGGCGTCGTTGACGACTTCATCCAAGCTTTGATGATAACCTTGGGTTAAATGTGCAAAAGCTTTCGCGGCACGCATCGGCGTTTCTTCAAGACCGGGACGCTGTAAGTCCTCGCCAGTTGAGAGAATCAGTTGACGATAAGACTCAACGCTTTCTTGGTAATTTGATGCTATTGTTGGGGTGTTACTCATAAGTTTGGCAGCCATCCAAAATGTGGGTGTAGCTTAACGCTAAATCCCTAATTACGAACAGTCACAAATAACTGTGGTAAAGGATTTTTATAAAAATTGTGCAAGCTGGGAAGGGCTGTGATTATACTTGAAATCTACTTAACTTCATACTGCTGTGGCGAGCAGTTGGGCGTTTAATCAATATTAGACGCCATTATAAGGGAATACAGTTTACGACTGTTTACTTAAATTAATTCGTGTATAATGACTTATTTTATAATTTATGCTTTTTACGCTGTGATATTCATCGTATCTAATCACTCTAAATAACCTAATATGATTAAATAATTTTGATCGACCCAAAAGGAAATATTATGCTACTACAAGGACAACGATTTGTCGTGACAGGCATTGCGAGCAAACTGTCTATCGCTTGGGCTATCGCTGAGGCACTGCACCGTGAGGGTGCCTCATTAATTCTCACTTATCCTAATGATAAGATCAAAAAGCGTGTCGATATGGCAGCGGAGAAATTCGAAGCAGATTTGGTACTTGAGTGTGATGTGGCGTCTGATGAGTCTATCGCTGCCTGCTTTGAGCAAATCACTGCCCATTGGGGTGATGGAATCGATGGTGTGGTACATGCGATTGGCTTTGCGCCGATGGATCAGCTTGATGGCGATTTTGTTAAGGCAACGACCCGTGAAGGTAGTCAAATTGCCCATGATATCTCAAGCTATAGTTTTGTGGCATTAGCCAAAGAAGCCCGTGCTTTATTGGCCATGCGTCACGGTTCGATGCTGACATTGACATATGAAGGTAGTATCTCGGTATTGCCAAACTACAACGTCATGGGTATGGCAAAGGCCAGCCTCGAAGCCAGTGTTCGCTATCTTGCTACCTCTATGGGCGGTGAAGGCATTCGTGTCAATGCGATCTCAGCAGGTCCTATTCGCACGCTTGCTGCCAGTGGCATCAAATCATTCCGTAAAATGCTCGATATCAGCGAAAAAATCGCGCCGCTACAACGTAATATCACACAAACCGAAGTCGGTAATGCGGCGCTTTTCTTGCTATCACCTTGGGCATCTGGTATTACCGGCGAGATCATGTTTGTTGACGCAGGTTTTAATACTGTGGCTATCAGTGAGCAACTAATGATGCTTGATGAGCCGAAATAATCCACTTCAATAGTCGGTTATAGGGTTCTATAGATCAGGAAGGCAGCCAATAGGTTGCCTTTTTTGGTTATAATAGATGCTTTTTGGTGATAAGCCATTAGGCGGCGAATATGATAACCAAATTACCAAAGTGGATATTGTGGGGCGGGGCAGTACTGGCATTCAGTGCTGGCTGTGTTAACACTGCTGCGTTAATGGGGTTTACCAATCTATCGGTTTCTCACGTCACTGGCAACGTAAGCTTATTTGCAGCGGCTATTGCTTACTTGGATGTGCGTAGTATCTTGTATATCGGTGCGCTGCTATTGTCTTTTTTGGCAGGTGCGATACTGAGCGGTTATGTGATTGGGCAGACATCATTAAAGTTAGGTAGGCGCTATGGTAGTGCACTATATATCGAGGCGGCACTGTTAATGGTCAGCTACTGGTTGTATCAGCAGCATGATTATTTAGGACAGTTGGCAGCGGCAATGGCATGCGGATTACAGAATGCCATGGTAGCGACTTATAGCGGTGCGGTTATTCGTACCACCCATTTGACAGGTTTGACATCAGATATGGGCGCAGCGATTGGCAACTGGTTGGCGGGTCGATCGATTAGCAAACCGACATTAGGGTTTCAAGCCATTATTTGGTATTGCTTTTGTGGTGGCAGCGCCGTTGGAGCATTTTTATTCGCCAAGGTTGGCTATGAAGCGCTATTTGTACCCATTGCTATCGTCTTGACGGCAGCATTTATATATAACTATGTCTCAGATCGCCTGCCAGAAAAAAGAGAGCCAAAACACGAAAGGCGCTCATCATAATGATAAGCACCTTTCGTGTTTTGGCTTGGGTAATCATAAAACGTTGGTTTACTTCTCACCTTCATGGTCTTCATGTTCATGCATGCCCTGCATCATATCGAGTGCAGAGTCATCGGTACGCTGCTGATCTTTTTTAGCCAAACCGTCTTGATTGATATCTCTTGGTGCCATTTTAGTGGTTGAGTCAGTTTTATTTGCATCTGTCATAAAGTGCTCCTATTTATTGTTATTCATTTTCCGATATAAATACTAATAAAAAATAGTTGTTAAGCTATTACTGGTATTAGAAATTTATTTTGACTTATTTAGTATGAGATAGCACCATACGCTTGTACATACTAAGTGTACGCTTGTTTAGTGACGATGTGTAACTGCAACTCACAAGGCTTGCTGTTTAATGAGAAGTGATTACTTAGTTATAAGTTGCTCTCACTCACTCTCGGCATTCGGTTCAAAAATTAAAAACTCATGAGATAAATGTCATCTCTATAAAGTACCGTTTTAAAGTACCTTTCCTAAAACGCATTAAAGTAATTCTTTACCTGTGAAATAACCATATTTATTGCAAATTTTATAAGGGCTTTTTTATAAAGGCTTTGTTGCATCAGCTTTTTGTTATATATCTGTTATGATAACGGCGTATTTTTTGTGGTTGCTGGTTGAATAGCCGTCAATCGCTAACATGCGTTTTTATTTTAGCGTCTTTTTACACTGTCTTTGGGAAAATAAGGACATTTTATGTCAGAGCAAAAACTAGATAGCCATCTTCCTGATGATGGCAATGAGTATTTATTTACCGATACCTTTCCAAAGGGTACTGGTAAAGGGTTGATAGTGGTCACTATTGCGGCAGTTATCAGTATGATTATTTATAATGTATTGCCATTCGATATCAATGCCAATAAGGGTCTTGCCTTATTGTTCTTCATCGGCGTATTGTGGCTAACGGAAGCGTTGCACGTCACGATTACGGCACTATTGGTAGTCGTGGTTGGTGCCCTAGTGGGTATACCAGAATTCGATGCCGAAATAGGCTTACAAAGCTTTGCCAATCCGACCATTTATTTGTTTTTTGGTGGTTTTGCTTTAGCGGCAGCCTTGCATGTACAGCAATTGGATAAAAAAATTGCCCTGAAGATTTTATCGATGTCAGGTGGCAAATTAAGCACAGCGGTATTTTTGATATTTGGCGTGACCGCATTTTTGTCGATGTGGATATCGAATACTGCGACGGCGGCGATGATGTTGCCATTAGCGCTGGGTATTTTAACGCAAGTTGACCGTGAAAAAGACCGAGGCACTTTTGTATTTGTACTATTAGGTATCGCTTACTCAGCAAGCCTTGGTGGTTTAGGTACGATCGTTGGTTCGCCGCCAAATGCTATCGCTGCAAAGGCGCTCAATATTGCCTTTGTGGACTGGATGAAGTTTGGTGTGCCGATGATGCTGGTATTATTGCCGCTATTGTTAGGTGCAATGTATGTGTTTTTGAAGCCCAACCTGAATCGTAAAATTGTACTGGTTGAAGATGAGCCTATTGTATGGAATAAACCTCGCGTAGTGACGATTATCGTCTTTATTGTCACCGCATTGAGCTGGATTTTCTCCAAAAAGATTGGTGCTGCGCTTGATATTACGGATACTGACGCGGTTATTGCCTTATCAGCTGCTGCCGCTGTGGTCAGCTTAGGCTTGGTATCGTGGAAGCAGGTGTCTGATAATACGGATTGGGGTGTACTCATGCTGTTCGGCGGTGGTATCGCCCTATCGACGATTCTGAAAGTGTCAGGTGCCTCTTTGGTATTGGGGGAGACGGTCGCGAATGCGTTGTCTTCTGCACCGCTTATCGTGGTGATGATTGCGGTATCAGCATTTATTATTTTCTTGACGGAGTTTGCTTCTAATACCGCTTCTGCCGCCCTGCTGGTTCCTGTATTTGCTGCCATTGCAGAGCAGATGGGTTTACCGCACGAAGTGTTGGTATTGGTCATCGGTATTGGTGCATCTTGTGCCTTTATGCTACCCGTTGCGACACCGCCAAATGCGATTGTCTTTGGTACGGGATTGATTAAACAGAGCGAAATGATCCGTACGGGTGTCATTCTTAATATCATTGCTACCTTTGTCGTCGGATTGTGGGCTTATTTCTTCTTAATATAGTTTATCAATCACATTAATCATAATTTATGAAACCCAATGTCTCAATAATCACGAGCCATTGGGTTTTTTTGTTTCTCTTTTCTATTCCTTTTTACGGTTAGTCAATGTATAACATAGTGATTTGTTAGGAAAATAAATAGGATGGCGCACTCTAACTCTAATAACAAGCAATTAAATACTATCGCGGCTATTTCCGACATTCATAGTAATGTTTTCGCGCTTGAAGCCGTGCTGACTGATATTAAACAGCGTGATATTGATCAAATTGTTAATCTGGGCGATATTTTATACGGACCGATTGCCCCTAAAAATACCTATGCGCTCTTAATGGCACAGCAGAACGATATCATTACTATTCGAGGTAATCAGGATAGACAGATTTATGAAGCGACAACGGCGGAGATTGGCAACAACGCAACCATGGCTTTTATCATAGAGGACTTGCCAAAAGCAGCGGTTAAGTGGCTGCAGAATTTACCATTTGATTGTCATTTGAGTAAGAATATTTATCTGTGCCATGGGTCACCAACCGATGACATGGTCTATTTGTTAGAAAATATCGAGACGGGTCAGCCGACCTTACGTGATAATCTAGACATTTTGGCACAGCTTAACGGTATCGATAGCACCGTTATTATATGTGGTCATACTCATATCCCACGTACAGTCACGCTATCGACAGGTCAGATAATCATCAATACAGGTAGCGTGGGTTACCCTGCCTATGAAGATGACTTGCCTGTTTTGCATAAGATGCAAACCTATTCGCCCCATGCCAGTTACGCGCTTATTAAATGTGTTGATACTGAACAGGGTAAATACTGGCAAACTGAGCATATCAAGGTGCCTTATGATTATGAAGCTGCGGCTAAATTGGCTTCAATGAACGGTCGTGAAGACTGGGCGTTTGCACTGAGAACAGGGCGAGTATTGCCTTGATGAGCAATTAAATATATAAGTATCAGGATTTTGCCTATTTTTAGCATGATTTACTAAGTTGCAAGCTATGATATGCATCAATATCTCTATGACCACACTAAACCTCTTTCAATGCGGGTAGCGCTTGAATATCTATTTGCCTAAAAAAACCGTCTACATTAAGCTGTCGATAATTTGGTCCTCGCTCCATTAGTTGATTAGAAAATAAAGAAAAGCTTGAAACTGGCGTCTCAGAATAGCTATAGATATGAATACTAATAACATTAGCTCCCTCTTTGCCGCCTAGACCTTCACGCCAAAAACCATGGCTTTGACTGTTTATCTCATCGACTAGGGCCTGCATTTTTTCAGGCTGATGCTTTGCGTCGTAAGATAGTAGAATAGGGTTTGAATAAGGGTTCTCAATTTCAACTTTGCTGATGTCATGATAAGTAGCTCTTGATGTTAAGCTTGATTCTTTATTTGTACAGGAAGTTAAACACAACACTATTGGCAAAAATATAGTCGCTATAAACGTCAGCTTAATAGCTATCAGAATGCCCATATTGATCCTTTTTATATGATTTATCTAACATCACACATTTTACTCAGAAGTTATTAACGTACAAGGTAATTCTTTATGCCAACACTATTTATGGTGCAGCTTGGTGGTCGCCCCAAAGGTCGTTTGATTGAGCAGCACGATATTTTATTCGGTGTAGCCAATCAGGTAAGCGAGCTAATAGACGATATCAATAATCATTGGCCGGAAGTCAACAATAAATGGCATATTGATTCATACAGAGCGATTACCAAAGTGGGAAACCATACTGTTAAATTGATTGAGTCAGATAACCAAGCCGCGAATGATAACGGTTTAAAACTGTTCTTTATTAATTTAGGCGGCTATCAGCGGGGGAGTTTTGAAGAGTTTCATCATAAGCTACTTATCGTTTCTGATAATCAAAAAGATGCTATTAAACAAGCAAAGCAAAGTGAGTTTTATCAACAACTTACTTTTAAAGATAAAGACACACCTTTTAATGCCGCATCGCACATTGATGATAAATTTCAGGTAGATATCGATGATATATACGACGTGAACGACCTTGTCTCAAACATACAGATTTTAATTGAGCCTAGGATTCATAATAGTCACGAACTTACAAATGCTGATGAAGATAAAGAGTATGTTGGCTATCTAAGTATCAAGAATTTAAGGAAGTTATTTTAAATTCATTTCATTTTTAATCTCATCATTTAATTAAGGACACACCCTAATATGGCTTTAAATATGTACTATAAAAATGGCATGATTCGCAAATCGCGTTGCCAAATCTCTGATGAGCTATTACCCACCCTTTATCAGATTCATGATAATGCTAAGTTTCCACAACTCACTTGGTTAATTGATAATGTGTATGAAAATCCGCAGATTCAACCTGATGTCGCACAAGCATTAGCTGATGAAATGGTAGCGTTTGAGAGGTTAATACTTTCGCTGCATCTGCCTTTTCCTAGGCTGCCATTGCAAAAGTTGCAGAATTTCTTTACGGGGGCTGCTATTCGTCAACAGATTATTTATACAAGTAGCATGTGAGCTTACAAATAATTTATTCACAGAAATAAAATAGGGCTGGCAGGTTTGAAAAATTTGATAAAATGTCACTACTGAACCACGAATTTACGAATCTTTTATGATCTATCAATGCATCACAGAAAAGGGTGATCATTTACGTTTGGATGTGATTAATAGCGATATTGGTTATATGCTCAAGTATTATTTTGCCACCCAAGGTAATCCTTTAAGATTAGAGGCGCAGCAAGCGACTGAGGATACCTATTATACGACTCTTTCTAATGGTACTAATCTCGTTATGCGGGATCCGAATAATTACTATGAGCTGACACAGTTTGAAGATAGCGATACCTCTTTTTATATTATTAGTGCCATCACTGGTCAGGAGATGAATCATTTTTCTTGTGAGAATAACTCGATTGAAAATGATCAGTATGCTTTGATTGCTCAAATGGAGCCAGAGCATTTTCAATTTAAGCCTATGACTAGGGCGTGTCTTCAATTCACTCGATAGTCCTCTAAATGGGCTAAAAATGGCTAAATCTTGCCAAACATCGTCAAATAGCTGGTTAATATCCCGATATTATCTGCGCTATTTTCCTTGTTTGACGGCAATTTATCTCATTTTTATCACCATTTTTGAAATGAAGACACGCCCTAATGAGCTTAGAAATATTTTGACTGAGCGGTTTAAAAATAGATAATAGTCTGCATAGTTGCCAAGCAAACACTATAACCACCTTGAATCACGCCCAAATTACCCTCATAATCTAACCACTTCCAAATAATAAATAGCCTAAGTAAATATGCCGAATACTTCTAAGAGTACCTCAAATATACCAACTGAAAACAATACCAATGGGCTTAAATCCGATGAATTAAGTAGATTAGCAAACCCAAATGACGATAATTTGAATATTACGGCAAACAGTAATGAAGCGTCTTCACAACCTGATATGGTTGTTGATTTACCAGTACTCGCTAAAGACAGTTATTATTTAAGTCGTCTTGAGCGTGAACTGGCAAGGGCTGCCGGGGCTAAAAATAAAAAAGTTTCTGAGGATAAAGCGGATGATGGGCTAACTAAAAAACGTGCGCAGTATGAAAAAATCAAGACCCGCTCACAGCAAGCGGTGCAGGCACGTATGGATAGTATTCCAGACAAACTAACAGAAAAACTGAATCTTGATTTGCCCGTGAGTCAACGTGCAGAAGATTTAGTACAAGCAATTATTGATCACCAAGTCATTATTGTTGCGGGGGAAACGGGTTCTGGTAAGACGACGCAATTGCCCAAGCTGGCAATGCTGGCAGGTCGCGGTATCACTGGGCAGATAGGGCATACCCAGCCTCGACGATTGGCCGCGCGCAGTGTGGCAAACCGTATCGCTGAAGAATTGGGCGAGCAGCTCGGTAATACTGTCAGCTTCAAGATTCGCTTTAATGAGCAGGGTACGGCGCAATCTGTTGTTAAGCTGATGACCGATGGTATCTTACTGGCAGAATTGGGTCACGATAGATTCTTGAGTAAATACGATACCATCATTATTGATGAGGCGCATGAGCGTAGCTTAAACATTGATTTCATTATGGGTTATCTGAAAAAGCTACTGCCCAAACGTCCTGATTTAAAAGTGATTATTACCTCAGCAACACTTGATACCAAACGCTTTAGTGAATACTTTAGCCGCTATGATAATAAGCTAAAACGCAACGTACCTGCACCTATTTTCAATGTCGAAGGTCGTAGTTTTCCTGTTGAAGTTCGTTACCGTCCCCTCACTGATGAGCCAGTGAACAGCTCCGATGATGACAGCTACGATGACTTTGAAGAAAATCTGCCACGTGCGGTTGTGGCCGCCGTCGAAGAATGCTTCAGCGATGCACAAAATAAAGGTCATGCTGATCAAGCAGACATCTTGATATTTGCCGCCACAGAAGCTGAGATTCGTGAGCTGCAAGAGGTGCTTGAGCGTCATGGACCCAAGCACACCGAAGTGCTGCCACTATTTGCACGGCAGACTTATGAAGAGCAGCAGCGCATCTTTCAACCGTCAGGTCGTGGTCGGCGTATTGTTATTGCGACCAACGTTGCCGAAACTGCGCTGACCGTACCCGGCATTCGTTATGTGATTGATTTGGGATTTGCGCGGATATCACGCTATTCGTATCGCTCACGCGTACAGCGTCTACCGATTGAGGCAATCTCGCAAGCGGCTGCCAATCAGCGTAAAGGTCGCTGCGGTCGTGTTGCGCCGGGTGTTTGTATCCGTCTTTATAGTGAAGAGGACTTTACCGGTCGTCCAGAATTTACCGAACCTGAGATTTTACGGACCAATCTTGCATCCGTTATTTTACAGATGGCCAATCTGCGCTTAGGTAGTGTTGATGATTTTGCCTTTATCGAGCCACCCGATAGCCGCTTGGTTACTGATGGGCATAAATTGCTTGATGAGTTAGGCGCGATTACCTCTAAAAATGAAGTAACTGCTGCTCATCAAACCAATAAGCCAAAACCAAAAAAAGGTCTCGACCATTTAAGCCTGACGCCAACTGGACAAAAAATGGCGCGTATGCCAATCGATCCAAGGCTAGCACGTATGTTGGTTGCGGGCAGTGATTTTGATTGTATCCGTGAGATGCTGATTGTAGTAGCGGCTCTTGCTGTACAGGATCCACGCGAGCGTCCTGCCAATAAACGCCAGCAAGCCGACCAAAAGCATGCGGAATTTCGTCAAGATGATTCTGACTTTTTATTCTATCTGAGTCTGTGGAAAGCGCTATTTGAAAAAGATGAAGATGGCAATAAGCTGTCTGGCAATCAGCGTAAGAATTTTACCAAGAAAAACTATCTGAGCTTCCCGCGTGTACGTGAGTGGAATCAAACTCATCGTCAGTTAGTACAAATGGTCACAGACCTCAAGCTGACGGATGTTAAAGAGGCAAAAGCTTCCGATAAAGGCACCGATAAAAATGCTTCGTTAGAAAACATGACCAGCGACCCTACCGCGATAGAAGATGAAGAACTCAAAGCGGTTAAATATGCCAATTTACACCGCGCATTATTGACAGGTCTATTGTCTACAATTGCGCATAAAACCGAAAATCGCGGTGAATATCTGGCAGCGCGCCAGCAAAAAGCCAAAATCTTCCCCGCGAGTACGGTATTTAAACAAGTACCACCTTGGGTCATGGCTTTTGAAGTGGTCGAAACCTCGCAAGTCTTTATGCGCACTGTTGCCAAAATTGAACCAGAATGGATTATCTCAGCCGCAGGTGACTTATTAAAGTATCACTACTTTGAGCCGCATTGGTCGAAGAAGACTGGACGAGTGAAAGCTTACGCGCAGATTAGCTTATTTGGGCTGATTATTATTAGTAAACAGCTGACCAATTATGAGCAAGTGAACTTAGTTGAGTCACGAGAAATCTTCATTCGTGATGGTCTGGTGACTGGTAATTTGGGGCGTCAAGCGCCATTTTTACAGCATAATATGGATAAAATTGCCGACATTGAACGCATTGAAGATAAGTTACGTCGCCGTGATTTGTTGGTTGATGAAGAAGCACTGTATCAGTTTTATGATAAAAAAATACCTGAGCATATTGCCAGTCGCAAAGCCTTTGAAGATTGGCGTGCCGAGGTTGAAAAAACTGATGCCAAATATCTATTCTTTACCGATGATGACGTGCTCAATAGCCAAGCACCGACCACAGGCGATTTCCCAGAAGTGTGGAAATTGGGTGATTTAAAACTACCGCTACGTTATGTCTTTGATCCGTCCAGCGATGATGATGGCGTGACCATTCGTGTGCCACTTGCCGCGCTACCGCAGCTTGATGCGATCGAACTATTGTGGGGCGTACCCGGTTGGCGTTATGAGCTAGTATTGCAGTTGCTTAAGTCACTACCAAAGGATATCCGCCGTCAAATTGTACCGATTCCTGATACAGCCGATAGCTTGTTTGATGAACTGCAACCTGCTGGTGGACAAGGATTGCTCAAGCAGCTTTGCCAAGCCCTAAATCGTCGCGGCGTTATGTCAGTGACGCCTGATAGCTTTAATCCCTCTAGCATTGATCGCTATTTACAGCCGCAAATCTGTGTGGTCGACGACAAAAACCGCATTATCGAAAAGGGTCGCGACCTGCAAACGCTACAGATTCGTCATGCCTCTGAAACCCGCCAAGCGGTGAATGAGCAGCAAGGTACGCATACCGAATTCCCTGAGCATTTTGCCTTTAGCAAAAATCATCATAGTGCAGGCGTGGTGATGAAGCAGTTTGCTGCGCTCGTAGCAGATGCGTCAGGTGAAGCGGTATCTATCCATCAATATACCGATGTCAATGCAGCGTTACAGGCACACCGTATCGGGGTTTTGACCTTGATAAAAGGTAAGCTTGGTGCGAAGAAAAAACAGCTGACCAGCCAAATTGATAAGATATTCAAATTGGCATTTGCACCACTTGGTGATATGGAGAAGCTAAAAAGCATCGTCATCGACGCGGCATTGGACGCGTCGCTTGAAGAGCATTATGTGTTATTTGACCACAGTGCTGATTTGCCTGAAAGCGCTGATGATACTGCCGTAGCGCTTGCTGAAGAATTACCCTTTACGCCAGAAGAGTACGAGAAAACCTTGGAAGTGGTGTCGGTTAACTTTCTATTGACGGGGCAAAACGTTATAAAAATCCTTAAAAATGTCTATACTCGCTGGCAGCGTATTCGCCAAAGCTTACTCATGCTCGATCGAGAGGTATTTGGTGAGTCTATCGAAGATATCGAAGACCAATTAGAAGACTTACACTTGGCTGATTTTGTTTATCGCATGGATTATAGCCAATGGCAGCAGTATCCGCGCTATCTAGAGGCGCTTGAAATTCGTATCGAACGGCTTGAGCACAATCTCGAATCCGATCTCGACGGTGTCTATGCCCTTGATGAGCATATGGAGCGGCTGGCAAATCGTGCCAATGATAAAGCCATTAGTGAGTATCGATGGATGGTCGAGGAGTATCGTATTCAGCTATTCGCGCAACCGATGAAAACCCGCATGGCAGTGTCACCAAAGCGCCTAAGCAAGATGTGGGATAAAATGAGTTAGGATAGCGTTAGATTTTTAAAATTTGCTAATTGACAGCATATGACAATTGTCTTGTATAGCTCTTTGATTTAGTCGATAATATTTGATTAAATCAAAGAGCTATTATTTTTTATACCAGAGTTTTTTGGTCGTTACTTAATATATTGATGTAGGTTTTTGAGCAGGATAAAAAATAATGACTAAACTTAGACTGATAATACTAGGGCGTGTCCCTAATCTGTAAAAGTAAGTATAAAGGCTTTAAAATAAAGAGACTATTTCAAACAGGGCTCTCTAAATTATGGCAAGAACAG
>LIQB01000004.1 GCA_001411745.2 Psychrobacter glacincola | reverse complement strand
CCAAAAAAAGAGGAAATACCCATGGCAAAGGCCAAGTTTGAACGCGTAAAGCCACACGTCAACGTCGGTACAATCGGACACGTTGACCACGGTAAAACAACCCTAACAGCTGCCATCGCAACTGTAGCAGCAATCACCTCTGGTGGCGAAGCCAAAGACTACGCGTCTATTGACTCAGCACCAGAAGAAAAAGCACGTGGCATCACCATCAACACCTCACACGTAGAATATGACACYCCAGCACGTCACTACGCTCACGTCGATTGCCCAGGTCACGCCGATTATGTTAAAAACATGATCACTGGTGCCGCTCAAATGGACGGCGCAATCCTAGTCGTATCAGCAACTGACGGCCCAATGCCACAAACCCGTGAGCACATCTTGCTTTCACGTCAGGTTGGCGTACCGTACATCATCGTATTCATGAACAAATGTGATGTTGTTGATGACGAAGAACTGCTAGAACTYGTAGAAATGGAAGTTCGTGAACTTCTTAATGACTACGACTTCCCAGGTGATGACACCCCAATCATCCATGGTTCAGCGACTGAAGCCCTAAAAGGCTCACAAGAAAAATACGGCCAACCAGCGGTTGTAGAACTTCTTAACGTTCTTGACACCTACATCCCAGAGCCAGAGCGTGACGTTGACAAAGCATTCCTAATGCCAATCGAAGACGTATTCTCAATCTCAGGCCGTGGTACTGTAGTAACAGGTCGTGTTGAATCTGGTATCGTACGCGTAGGCGACGAAATCGAAATCGTCGGTATCCGTGACACTCAAAAAACCACCTGTACTGGTGTAGAGATGTTCCGTAAACTGCTTGACGAAGGTCGTGCAGGCGAAAACTGTGGCGTACTACTACGTGGTACTAAACGTGAAGACGTACAACGTGGTCAAGTACTAGCTAAGCCAGGTTCAATCACTCCTCACACCAAGTTTGACGCTGAAGTATATGTGTTGAGCAAAGAAGAGGGTGGTCGTCATACACCATTCCTAAACGGCTATCGTCCACAGTTCTACTTCCGTACTACTGACGTAACTGGCGCAATCCAATTACAAGACGGTACTGAAATGGTAATGCCTGGTGATAACGTTGAGATGGGCGTAGAGCTTATCCACCCAATCGCTATGGACAAAGGTCTTCGCTTCGCTATTCGTGAAGGCGGCCGTACTGTAGGCGCTGGTGTTGTTGCTAACGTATTGAACTAATCTATCAGTCTCAGCAATGAGCTTGTAAGTTAGTCATAAAAANATTCGTGAAGGCGGCCGTACTGTAGGCGCTGGTGTTGTTGCTAACGTATTGAACTAATCTATCAGTCTCAGCAATGAGCTTGTAAGTTAGTCATAAAAAGCCATCCTTGTTTAAGGGTGGCTTTTTTTATATCAAATGATCAGGAAATATGGTTATTCTTCGGTAGTATAAACACGCCTTTCGTTATCTTATCCAACACGATTAGCCAGTTATATCTATGACGTTTATAATTTACTTTCCCATCTATTGTAATTCTTAGCGGAGCTTGCTATATTAACGCTGCTTCTTATTAGTCGCTTGCATCTTCATTTTGTTAAAGTAATGATGATTCAATAGCACATTCAAATAAGAGTAAAACTAGGTAAAAATAATAATTTTACCGCTAAAGGCTTGCATTTTATATCAAATATTGTATAATGCTGTCCTTTACACCCATAGGCGATTGGCTCAATTGGTAGAGCATCGGTCTCCAAAACCGAGGGTTGTAGGTTCGAGTCCTACATCGCCTGCCATCTTCTTATCACATCTTTGTTATACCTCACCATCTCCGAAGCGAGTTCTTTATGAGCAATGATCAAGATAACCTCGAGACTAAGTTATCTGATGCCAAGGCGGGTGCTGGTGGAATGCTGTCTAAAGGTAAGCACATCTCAGCGGGCAATCAAACAACTGCTGTTGAAGTGGCTAAAACAGGCTCAATAAAAGATGTGGTACTGTGGCTACTTGCCGCAGCAGTATTAATCGGGGCGACGTTAGTTAATCAATATTTACCTGGCTATTGGCAACCTGCCAACGATGTCTGGGTACGTATTGGTATTATCGTTGCCCTTATTGTATTCGCCTTAGTATGCTTGGCATTAACGCATCAAGGCCGCGCTTTTAAAATATTATTAAAAGACGCTGCTGTTGAATTGCGCCGAGTGACATGGCCAGGTAAAGATGAAACGTTTCAATATACCTGGCAGGTCATTGTCATGATTGCCATTGTTGGTTTTCTGGTTTGGTTATTAGATAACTTTTTCAATTGGTTCGTTGGCATCTTTATTGGTTAGTCGCACGTATTAGTGAGTCTTACCCCAAAATTTACTTATAATGATCAGGAGCGTGATATGCGTTGGTATATTGTCCAAGCGTTTTCAGGATATGAAAAGCAAGTACAGCGTTCATTAACTGATCGTATTAATCGTAGTGACTTTGCTGAATCATTCGGTGATGTATTGGTTCCTACTGAAGAAGTCGTTGAAATGAAAGACGGCAAAAAGCGTAAGAGTGAGCGTAAGTTCTTTCCAGGTTATGTATTGATCCAGATGGAAATGAACGACAATACTTGGCACATTGTTAAAGAGTGCCCACGTATTATGGGTTTCATCGGTGGCACACCTGAAACACCAGCGCCAATTACGCAAGTAGAAGCGGATCGTATTTTAAACCGTTTGAATCAGACTGAAACTGACCCACGTCCTAAGACTCTATTTGAGCCGGGCGAAGAGCTGTTGGTTATCGATGGTCCATTTACTGACTTTAAAGGGTTGGTAGAAAAAGTGGATTACGAGAAATCTAAACTACATTTAACGGTAAACGTATTTAATCGACCGACTCAGGTCGAGCTTGAATTTAGTAAAGTTGAAAAGCTAGACTAAATCAGCAAAAAAGTTCATCAACCGGGGAGCTGTTAGTCAATAAGGTTTATACCACATTGATTTGGCGCTATTACCCATTTAGGAGAAAATCATGGCTAAGAAGATTGATGGTTACATCAAACTACAAGTCCCTGCAGGTAAAGCAAATCCTTCACCACCGATTGGTCCAGCATTGGGTCAAAAAGGCGTGAACATCATGGCGTTCTGTAAAGAATTTAACGCTGCGACCTCAAACCAAGAGCCGGGTCTACCGATTCCTACTGAGATCACTGTATATAGCGATAAGTCTTTTACTTTCATCATGAAGTCACCACCAGCTGCATACTTACTACGTAAGGCTGCTGGTATCGCTAAAGGTTCTGGTACACCAAATACCGCTAAAGTCGGTAAAGTTGACCGTGCACAACTAGAAGACATCGTTAAGACCAAAGATGCAGATTTAACTGCTGCTGATCTTGATGCTGCTGTTCGTACCATCGCTGGTACTGCACGTTCAATGGGTATTACCGTGGAGGGTGTGTAAATGAGCAAGCTAACCAAACGTCAAAAAGAAATTCAAAGCCGTATCGTACATGAAAAGCAGTATACAGTTGAAGAAGCGGTTCAAATCCTAAACGATTTACCACCTCTTAAATTCAAAGAGTCAATTGATATTGCGATTAACTTGGGTGTTGACCCACGTAAATCTGATCAAGTGGTTCGTGGCGCTACCAACCTACCTGCTGGTACTGGTAAAACCAAACGCGTTGCTGTATTTGCTCAAGGTGCTGCTGCTGAAGCCGCCAAAGAAGCTGGTGCAGATATCGTTGGTTTTGAAGACCTAGCAGAATCGATCAAAGCCGGTAACATGGACTTTGATATCGTTATTGCTGCTCCTGATGCAATGCGTGTTGTTGGTCAACTAGGTACTATCCTAGGTCCACGTGGTCTAATGCCTAACCCTAAAGTCGGTACAGTTACGCCTAACGTTGCTGAAGCGGTTACTAACGCTAAAGCTGGTCAAGCACAGTATCGTGTAGACAAAGCAGGTATCATCCACACGACTATCGGTCAAGTTGGTTTTACTGCTGAGCAAGTAATCCAGAATGCTGAAGCACTGATTGCAGATTTAAGACGTGCTAAGCCTGCTACTTCTAAAGGTACTTTCATTAAGAAAATCACCTTGTCTAGCACGATGGGTCCTGGTCTAAGTATTGATCCAGTTCCATATCGCACAGCAAAATAATTAGATATGTGCCTTTATTTGACGATTTTAAATAAGGGCTACAAAAATATTTTAAAGAATTAGGTCAGCGTAGCAAACGCTATGCTGTCTAAGACCGTAGGTAGAGAGCGGTTTTGCGTTATTAGTCTTAATTTTCGGATTATTAATAATAACAACGAGCTGCTGTTGTTAATCGATAACAGATGAAAATCTTAATTGTCCTACGCAGACGGTGACCCACCCAGTTGTTGATAAGAGCCGATAGTTCAATCTATCACTTGATGTCATTCTGATAACGGTGCCGTAATCAGTCGTTATGAGTAAATTTATTATTAATAAATATGCTGATAACGTGTCGTATCAAGTCAGTCTAAGCGAATCGTTTAATTATTGAATGCCAATGCTTAAAAGCTTAGGTTTAAATGATTAAATATTCAGCTGATTGATAAGATTAAAGGAGTCAACTTATGGCATTAACGCTAGAGCAAAAACAACAAGTTGTGGCTGAAGTGTCTGAAGTTGCTGCTAATGCTTACTCAGCAGTAGCTGCCGAATATCATGGTATTGGTGTTGCAAAGCTTACTAAGCTGCGCGAACAAGCCCGTGAAAAAGGCGTCGTTTTGAAAGTGGTAAAAAACACCCTAGCAAAACGTGCGTTTGAAGGCACTAAGTTTGAGAGCATGTCAGACCGTATGACTGGTCCATTACTTTTGGCTTTCTCTATGGAAGATTTGGGATCTGCTGCTCGAGTTGTTTTCGAGTTCAGTAAAGATCACAAAGCTTTAGAGACCAAATTGGTATCAGTTGGTGGTGTTGTTTATGGTCCAGAAGAGCTAGAGCGCGTATCGAAGCTACCAACTCGCGACGAAGCAATCTCTATCTTGATGGCTACTATGAATGCACCAGTTACCAAGCTTGTTCAAACTATGAACGCTGTTCCTAGTAAGCTTGTTCGCACGGTAGCAGCAATCAAAGACGCAAAAGAAGCGGCATAATTGCTTGTTTTAACGTAACTTTGACATCGCCGATTGCACTTTACTGCCAACACTATTTGAAAATTTGGCAAGCAATCCAAGCGATTTTAAAATCAATTAATTTTTATCAGATAACGGAGAGTTCTCATGGCACTATCTAAAGATGACGTGTTAAACGCAATCGCTGAAATGTCAGTAATGGATATCGTTGAATTAATCAGCGCTATGGAAGAAAAATTCGGCGTAACAGCTGCTGTTGCTGCTGCACCTGCTGCTGCTGGCCCTGCTGCTGCTGCTGCTGAAGAAAAAGACGAGTTTGACGTAGTTCTTGCCAGCTTTGGCGAGAAGAAAGTTGGCGTAATTAAAGCCGTACGTGAAGCTACTGGTCTTGGCTTGAAAGAAGCGAAAGATTTGGTTGAAAGCGCTCCAGCTCCAATCAAAGAAGGCGTTAACAAAGCTGAAGCTGAAGAGTTGAAAAAGAAACTTGAAGAAGCTGGTGCAACTGTTGAACTAAAATAAGCCTCGCTTATCTTAGTGTTGTACAAAAAAAGCTGGTAATGCCTTGCATTGCCAGCTTTTTTTTACTATAATTCGTAGCTTGACCTTTTGTGTCTGCCAACAGTCGTATGCAAAATCACGGTGGATACCCATCAAAAGGACAGACGATATACATGCAAGCACACATGCCAGTTTTTGAAATCAGTTAATTTAAGCTAAACGTCCAGTGATGTTTGGCATTTTTTTGTGTCTGCATGCTTTCCCATTAACACTATAGTTTATACTGATTCTAAAAGTTATAGTTACCCCGATTATTATTAATTCTGAAAAGCTATTAAGTTTAGGTTGTCCGTTTCGCAAGGTATTACTGTCAGTATTTAGGCTTATAGACGGTACATATCAGCGACGATATTAGTTTTGATAGAATTGTTGGTTTTGAAAGAGCCGGTTTTTTGAAAGAAAAATGACTAAATACAATCAGTTTTGATAGCAGATAACTTAGAAATACCCTTGAATAAGTCATTTTTTCTTACCTCTATGAGTAAGTTTTGCTTAAAAAGCAATATGTTTTAGATGATGTGATATTGAATTTGGTTGTCTGAGTGGTCATATAGACTGACTTAGATACCGATCATAAAATGAAAGTAAGGGTGCTAAGTAAGCACTGATAGCAGAAGTAGTAATTGACAAAAGATATCAACTGAACACGATTACCTGTTTTATATTATCGTTTACGTCGCCAAGTTTGTATCGTATTTATGCACGCTGGCCACGCTTTTAATTTGTTTCCACGTTTACTGTAAGGACTCTCGATGGCATATTCTTATACTGAAAAAAAGCGTATTCGCAAAAGTTTTGCTGAATTGCCCACTGTGATGGACATTCCCTATTTACTGTCTATTCAAGTAGATTCTTATGAGCAATTTTTGCAAGAGCACAAAAAGCCAAAAGCTCGTGAGAATACTGGTTTGCAAGCTGCGTATTCCTCTATTTTCCCAATTGAGAGTCACTCTGGTAATGCAGAGCTACAATTCGTTGAATATTATTTAGGCACGCCTGAATTTGATGAGCGTGAGTGTATCTTGCGTGGCTCAACATTTGCTGCGCCGATGCGCGTCAAAATCCGTCTGATCATCAAAGACAAAGATAGCAAAGACAAAGACAGCAAAGCGGCTATTAAAGATATCCGTGAGCAAAGCGTTTACATGGGCGAGATGCCGTTGATGACGGCTAACGGTACTTTTATTATTAATGGTACTGAGCGTGTTATCGTATCTCAGCTACATCGTTCACCTGGTGTGTTCTTTGATCATGATAAAGGTAAGTCGCATTCAAGTGGTAAAGTGCTTTATAACGCACGTATTATCCCTTACCGTGGTTCATGGTTAGATTTTGAATTTGATGCCAAAGACTTAGTTTTTGCTCGTATTGACCGTCGTCGTAAGCTATTGGCTTCAATTATTCTACGTGCGCTTGGTTTGACAACGTCTGAAATCTTAGATTTGTTCTTCGATAAAGTGACAGTTTATAAAGGCGAAGAGCAGTTCGAGATTGATCTGGTTGCTGATCGCTTGCGCGGTGAGATGGCTCAGTTCGATATCGTATCACCAGAAGGTGATGTCATCGTAGAGCAGGGCAAGCGTATTAATGCACGCCGTATTCGTCAGCTTGAAGAAGCAGGTATGACGAAGATTGCGATACCTGATGAGTATCTCTATGAGCGTATTTTAGCTGAAGATATCGTGGTAAATGATGAAGTTATCGCTAAAGCGAATACTCTAATTGACCATGAATTATTGGTTAAATTAAGTGCATTTGAAGCCAGCGAGTCTATCAAAGAGTTCAGCATTCTATTCACCAACGATATCGATCAAGGCAGTTATATTGCCGATACGCTACGTGCAGATAGCACCTCAAGCCGCGAAGAAGCCTTGATTGAAATTTATAAAGTCATGCGTCCAGGTGAGCCACCAACGGTTGAGACCGCTGAAAAACTATTTGACAGCATGTTCTTCAACGCGGATCGTTATGACTTATCAAATGTCGGTCGTATGAAATTTAACCGTCGTTTAGGGTTAGAGTTTGATAATACTGATGATCCAGACATCCAACGCGCTCGTAGTGTATTGACCAATGCCGATATCGTTAATGTCCTAAAAGAATTGATTGAGATTCGTAATGGTCGCGGCGAAGTCGATGATATCGACCATTTAGGTAACCGCCGTATTCGTTCGGTCGGCGAGATGGCAGAAAACCAATTCCGTGTTGGTCTAGTGCGTGTTGAGCGTGCAGTCAAAGAGCGTTTAAGCTCAGCGGAATCTGATAACTTGTCACCACAAGATTTGATTAACTCAAAACCTGTTGCTGCTGCGGTGAAAGAATTCTTTGGTTCAAGCCAGTTATCGCAGTTTATGGATCAGAACAACCCATTGTCTGAAGTGACCCATAAACGTCGCGTATCAGCGTTAGGACCTGGTGGTCTGACTCGTGAACGTGCAGGCTTTGAAGTACGTGATGTTCATGATACGCATTATGGTCGCGTATGTCCGATTGAAACTCCTGAAGGTCCAAACATTGGTTTGATTAACTCATTAGCGACCTTTGCAAAGACCAACAGCTTTGGCTTCTTAGAAACGCCTTATCGCCGTGTGGTTGATGGTAAAGTAACGGATGTTATTGAATATCTATCAGCAATTGAAGAAGTCGGTACAGTTATTGCTCAGGCTGATTCGCCAGTAACCGCAGAAGGCGCGTTATCTGATGAGATGGTCAGTGTCCGTAGCTATGGGGAATTTGTCCGTATGCCGCCAGAAAAAGTGACGCATATGGATGTGTCGCCAAGTCAGGTTGTATCGGTAGCTGCTGGTCTAATTCCGTTCCTAGAGCATGATGATGCTAACCGTGCCTTGATGGGCTCGAACATGCAGCGTCAGGCGGTTCCTACGCTACGTGCTGATAAGCCGTTAGTCGGTACGGGCATGGAGCGTCACGTTGCGCGTGACTCAGGTGTTTGTGTGATCGCTAAGCGTGGCGGTGTGATCGAAGACGTTGATGCATCACGTGTTGTGGTTCGTGTCAATGAAGATGAGATGATTGCTGGTGAAGCTGGTATTGATATCTATAACTTAGTTAAATATACGCGTTCTAACCAAAACACGTGTATCAACCAACGTATTATCGTCAACCAAGGTGATGCTATTGCTGTAGGCGATATCTTAGCTGATGGTCCGTCAACGGATCTTGGTGAGCTTGCATTGGGTCAGAACATTCGCATCGCATTTATGCCGTGGAATGGTTACAACTTCGAAGATTCAATCTTACTTTCTGAAAAAGTGGTTAAAGAAGATCGTTTCACGACCATTCATATTCAAGAATTAACTTGTGTAGCACGTGATACCAAGCTAGGTACTGAAGAAATTACTGCCGATATTCCAAACGTTGGCGAAGCGGCGCTATCAAGTCTTGATGAAGCAGGTATCGTTTATATCGGTGCTGAAGTCGACGCTGGTGATATCTTAGTTGGTAAAGTGACGCCAAAAGGTGAAACGCAACTAACGCCAGAAGAGAAACTACTGCGGGCTATCTTTGGTGAAAAAGCGGCTGATGTTAAAGACACGTCGCTACGTGTACCAACCTCAAGCAAAGGCACGGTTATTGACGTGCAAGTCTTTACTCGTGATGGCGTGGAAAAAGATGCACGTGCAAGAGCAATTGAAAAATCACAGCTTGATAGCTATCGTAAAGATTTAAAAGAAGAGCTACGTATCTTTGAAGAAGCGGCTCGTGGTCGTATCGGTAATCTGTTAGATGGTCAAAAAGTCAGCGGTGGTTCTGGTCTAAAAGCCGGTACAGTGATGGCATTGGCCGATATGAAAGATATGAGCCTTGAGACTTTGCTTGATATTCAGCCTGTTGAAGAAGAAATCTCTGAGCGTCTAACGCAAATCGCTGAGTATTTGGTTGATAAGCAAAAAGACATCGATGTTAAGTTTGCTGAGAAAAAACGCAAATTAACCGCTGGTGATGACTTACAACATGGCGTACAAAAAATCGTTAAGGTATATCTAGCGGTTAAGCGTCGTATTCAGCCTGGTGATAAAATGGCTGGTCGTCATGGTAACAAAGGTGTTGTATCGCGCATTATGCCAGTTGAAGACATGCCTTATGATGAAAATGGTAATACCGTTGACATCGTCTTGAACCCACTCGGTGTACCATCTCGTATGAACATCGGTCAGGTTCTAGAAACGCATTTGGGTATGGCAGCGAAAGGTTTGGGCGAGAAGATCGATGGTATGCTCAAATCGCAAGCAGCGATCAAAGATTTACGTGACTTCTTAGACAAAATCTATAACCAAGTCGGCGGTGAGCAAGTTGATCTTGATAGCCTGAGTGATGATGACATCATGGCGCTAGCAGATAACTTGCGCGCTGGTGTACCAATGGGCACAGCAGTATTTGACGGCGCAAGAGAAAGCCAAGTTAAGGATCTGTTAGAGCTTGCTGGTATGGATCGCGATGGTCAACAGACGTTGTATGATGGTCGTACTGGTCAGAAGTTTGACCGTAAAGTAACCGTTGGTTATATGTACATGCTCAAACTTAACCATTTGGTTGATGACAAAATGCATGCACGTTCAACCGGTTCTTACTCATTAGTGACGCAGCAGCCACTCGGCGGTAAAGCGCAGTTTGGTGGTCAGCGCTTCGGTGAGATGGAAGTGTGGGCACTAGAAGCTTACGGCGCGACTTATACGCTACAAGAGATGCTGACTGTGAAGTCGGATGACGTTGAAGGCCGTACGCGTATGTACAAAAACATCGTTGATGGTGAGCAGTATATGGATCCAGGTATGCCTGAATCGTTTAACGTACTGACCAAAGAAATCAAATCATTGGGTATTAATATTGAGTTAAAACAAACCCATTAAGCACGGCTGATTGAGACTATCGTTAACATGGTCTCAGTTGATTATTATCCTTAGTGGTCAACCTAAAAGCAGTATGCGCATCGCTGCTGCTTTTAGTGATTTGTCTCAACCCTATTCATTGCCTTCATTCATCTTATTTGCGTCAATAATACGCTATCAGATGATTATAAAGATAACGGAGAAGCAACTTGAAAGATTTACTCGATATCATGCAAAGCCCTACCGGCAACGGTAATCAAGAGTTTGATAGCATTCAAATTACTTTAGCCTCACCTGACGTCATTAAGTCATGGTCGCATGGCGAAGTGAAAAAGCCTGAAACTATTAACTATCGTACGTTTAAGCCTGAGCGTGATGGTCTATTTTGTGCCAAAATATTTGGTCCAGTAAAAGACTTTGAATGTTTATGTGGTAAATATAAACGCCGTAAGTTCCAAGGCGTTATCTGTGAAAAATGTGGCGTAGAAGTGACGACTGCGAAAGTACGTCGTGATCGTATGGGTCATATCGACTTAGCCAGCCCAGTGGCGCACATTTGGTTCTTAAAGTCATTACCAAGCCGCATCGGTCTATTGCTAGACATGACGCTACGTGATATCGAACGCGTATTGTATTTTGAAAGCTATATTGTTACTGAACCTGGTCTGACTTCTTTAGAGAAGTATCAGCTGCTTGATGATGAAGATTATTATAAAGCGCTTGAAGAGTTTGGCGATGAATTCACTGCCAAAATGGGTGCTGAAGCGGTTCAAGACCTATTGAAAGATATCGATTTGGATCTTGAAATCGATGATTTGCGCGAAGCGATTCCGCAAACTGGTTCTGAAACCAAGCTTAAAAAGATGTCTAAGCGTCTTAAATTATTAGAAGCCTTCCGTGACTCTAATAACAAGCCTGAGTGGATGGTGATGAACATCTTGCCAGTACTACCACCAGATTTGCGTCCGCTAGTACCACTAGAAGGTGGTCGTTTTGCGACTTCAGATCTAAACGATCTATATCGCCGCGTGATCAACCGTAATAACCGTCTAAAGCGTCTGCTTGAGCTGAGCGCACCTGATATCATCGTACGTAACGAAAAGCGTATGTTGCAAGAATCAGTGGATGCCTTGCTTGATAACGGTCGTCGCGGTCGTGCCATTACGGGTAGTAACAAGCGTCCATTGAAGTCTTTGGCAGATATGATCAAAGGTAAGCAAGGTCGTTTCCGTCAAAACTTACTTGGTAAGCGTGTTGACTATTCTGGTCGTTCGGTGATCGTCGTTGGTCCAACGCTACGTCTACATCAGTGCGGTTTACCAAAGAAAATGGCACTTGAATTGTTCAAACCATTTACTTATAACAAATTATTGTCTCATGGTTTAGCCACGACAATTAAAGCTGCCAAAAAGATGGTAGAGCGTGAAGAGCCGCAAGTGTGGGATATGCTGGCCATGGTTATCCGTGAGCATCCAGTGCTTCTTAACCGTGCACCAACGCTTCACCGTTTGGGCTTGCAAGCATTTGAGCCAGTACTAATCGAAGGTAAAGCAATCCAATTGCATCCGCTCGTTTGTACCGCGTTTAACGCCGATTTTGATGGTGACCAAATGGCCGTTCACGTGCCATTGACACTAGAAGCACAGCTTGAATCACGTGCGCTAATGATGTCTACCAACAACATCTTGTCGCCTGCGAACGGTGATCCAATCATCGTACCGTCACAGGATGTTGTACTGGGTTTATATTACATCAGTCGCTCGTCTATCAATGCCAAAGGCGAGGGCATGATTTTTGCCACCGTTAATGAAGCATTGCGTGCGATTGGTTCAAACGATTTGCATGTAAACGCTAAGATCAAAGTGCGTGTTACTGAGACGCATATTGATGAAGATGGCAATGAGACTAAAGAAATCAGCTTAAAAGAAACGGTTGCAGGTCGTTTATTGATCTGGAACATCATGCCTAAAGGTATGTCTTTTGATGAATGTAACCAAGAGATGACGAAGAAAAACATCTCTCGTTTGATCAACTCTTGCTACCGTAAAGTTGGCGTTAAAGAAAGTGTCATGTTTGCTGACCAATTGATGTATCTTGGTTTTGCCCAAGCGACATTGTCTGGTGTGTCTATCGGTATTGATGACATGGTCATTCCACCACTGAAAAAGCAAATCATTGAAGTGGCAGAAGGCGAAGTTCGCGAAATCGAAGATCAATTCGAGCAAGGTTTTGTGACCGCTGGTGAGCGCTATAACAAAGTGGTTGATATCTGGTCACGTACCAATGACAAAGTCGCTAAAGCGATGATGGACAACTTAGCCACTGATAAAATCATGAACGCCAAAGGTGAAGAAGAGGAGCAGAAGTCATTCAACTCTATCTTTATCATGTCAGATTCTGGTGCTCGTGGTAGTGCGGCTCAGATTCGTCAGTTGGCTGGTATGCGTGGTTTGATGGCTAAGCCAGATGGTTCAATTATCGAAACGCCAATTAAAGCAAACTTCCGTGAAGGCTTGACCGTACTTCAGTACTTTATTTCAACGCATGGTGCCCGTAAAGGTCTTGCGGATACGGCACTCAAAACGGCTAACTCAGGTTACTTGACGCGTCGTTTGGTTGATGTGGCACAAGATTTGGTTATTACCAGTGATGACTGTGGTACTGAGCAAGGCTTGCTCATGAAACCACATATTCAAGGTGGTGAAATCATTGAGAAGTTAGGCGAGCTAGTACTAGGTCGTGTGACGGCTCGTGATGTGACTTATAACGATGATGCCGATAAGGTATTGATTCCAGCAGGTACTTTGATCGACGAGCATTGGGTAAACGTGCTTGATAACAATGCGATTGATGATATCTGGGTACGCTCAGTTATTACTTGTAATGTTGAGCATGGTGTTTGTTCACAGTGTTATGGTCGTGATTTGGCTCGTGGTCATAAAGTGAATATCGGCGAGTCAGTCGGTGTTATGGCGGCACAGTCTATCGGTGAACCAGGTACTCAGTTAACGATGCGTACATTCCACGTGGGCGGGGCAGCAAGCTCAGCATCAGTGGATAACAGCATCTCAGTTCGTAGTGCTGGTCAAGCGCATTTCGAAAACATGAAAACGGTTCAACATACCGATGGTCACTTAGTCATCGTATCGCGTTCAGCTGAAATCGCCTTGACCGATGAGCTTGGTCGTGAGCGTGAACGTTATAAAGTGCCTTATGGTTCTAGCGTGCTTGTGAAACACGAAGATCAGGTTGATGCTGGTCAAACCATCGCTAAATGGGATCCGCATACGCATCCTATTATCACAGAATTTGCTGGTACTGCACGCTTCAGTGAGATCACTGATGGCTTGACTGCTACCGTAAAAGTTGATGATGCGACTGGTATGAGCTCATTTGAGATTCTTGCTACTCGTGACCGTTCAAGTTCAGCAAAAGACTTACGTCCTGCGATTATCTTGAACACTGACGAAGGCAAAGAAGTGGTTTACTTCTTACCAGCTGAAACCATCATTCGCGTCAGCGATGGTGAAAAAGTAGCAGCCGGTTCGATTTTGGGTCGTGTACCACAAGCCTCTTCAGGTACTAAAGATATTACCGGTGGTCTACCACGTGTTGCTGACTTGTTCGAAGCACGTCGTCCAAAAGATCATGCCATCATGGCAGAAATGACAGGTGTGGTTAGCTTTGGTAAAGAGACCAAAGGTAAAAACCGCTTCATCATCACCAATGAAGATGGTGAGATTCATGAAGAGCTAATACCGAAATGGCGTCAAATTAACGTCTTTGAAAACGAAACGGTAGCACGTGGTGAAGTGATCGCTGATGGTCCACAGAACCCGCATGATATCTTACGTTTGAAAGGTCAGACTGCACTTGCTGATTACATCGTTAACGAAGTACAGGACGTTTATCGCTTGCAGGGTGTAAAAATCAACGATAAGCACATCGAAGTGATTATTCGTCAGATGTTGCGTAAAGTTGAAATTACCGATGGCGGCGATTCAAACCACTTCAAAGGCGATCAAGCAGAGTACTCTGATATCAAAGCATTGAATGCGAAGCTGGAAGCGGAAGATAAATTCCCAGTACAGTTCGAGCGTCAATTACTAGGTATCACCAAAGCAAGTCTGGCTACAGAAAGCTTTATTTCAGCAGCATCGTTCCAGGAGACGACCCGTGTACTAACTGCGGCTGCCGTGACTGGTAAAGTGGATGAGCTACGTGGTCTGAAAGAAAACGTGGTCGTTGGTCGCTTGATTCCTGCTGGTACTGGTCTTGCTTATCATAAAGCACGCAAAGAGAAAGCGGAGCAAAAACTGCTAGATAAAGATCTTAAAGCAGGGTTTGATAATGCAGCATTTGATATGTCAGCGAGCACGGATAGTAAAGACTTTGCAAGCTTTGATGAAGCCTTTGCACAAGAGCTTAATCAGGATAATTAATAGTATTAAGCGTCTTTGATTTATTGTTAATTTGATAAAAAGCCAGCCTAAGTTGCTGGCTTTTTTGTGTGTGCAATAAAGTGAGAAATGCATGGTACTGTTATCTGAAAAAATAGTACACTGGAAAATATGCCCTAATTTACACTTCATATAAGGATAAGTTACAAATGTCAGGTAAAACCCGCGTTGCCAAATATCAAGCAGATCGAACCAATCAAAAACTGTATTTCTGTCGTCTATCCTGCCAAGCAGCGGGAAGTACCGATGATAAGCAGCTATACCAAGCCCATTGTGAAACTGCTATTTTTCATCTATACGGTGCCTTTCTCGCATTTACCCAAGAGCTAGGTTATTTTTATAGTTTAAACCTGAGCGCACCAACATTGTCAGATATTGAGCAAGCATTGAGCGAGCGTACCCAAGTATCGCCTGAGATTCAGCGATTACAGCAGTTACAGCAGCAGGGTTTTTTGGCCAATATAGAGCGGGCGTATCAGCGTTGTCTGTACGCCGTACCGCCAGATACTATCGCAGATCAAACACCAAGCAATACTGCCTCACCTGATCTTATTGTTAACGTTGTGACCTTGTCGAATCAATGGCTGCCAGATGAGACGACCATACGAGAATGGCGTCAGCAGTTTTTAGAGCTGATTGAGCAACTACGTGCTGGTATGGTTGAGTTCTAAAAATAGTTATTAAAATTTTATCTCATTTTTATCACCATTTTTAAAATGAGGACATGTCCTAGTTGACTGATGACTGTCCTTTAATAGAGTGGTATTGAGCAAAATATTAAGTATAAAAAAGGCTTATTTAGCGAGTGCCAAATAAGCCTTTTTTTGCGTCATAAGTTTATATTATTAATGGTTGTCTACTCTGGTATCGGTGGCATGCGCTCAACGGGTGTTACCGATAAAGGGTTTTGCGGCACACTATCATTACTACGACTGTTACTAGGTTTGGCTGCTTGAGAGCTAGTTTGTACTTCAACAGGCTCAGCTGGTGGTGATTTACGCTGTTGAGTCTGCGTCTTAACTGGTTTTTCTGATTCGCTGCTATCCGTATCTTCATCATCGGCCAGAATACCATCATCAGTCATTTCTATAATTCTTTGTTTTTGCTTTTTCGATTTGGCGCGGTTATTGATAGACACCCACTGATGAGGCGTGTCTTTAAGTTGGGCTTTCATAAAATCCATCCAAACGGGTAGGGCTGCCACACCACCATATTCGCGACGACCCATGGTTGATGGTTGATCAAAACCCATCCATACGACCGTTGCATTGGTAGGATGGAACCCTGCAAACCAAGCATCTTTGGCTTCATTGGTGGTACCGGTCTTGCCACCAATATCATCACGACCTAAAGCCTTGGCTCGTACTGCCGTACCACGCTGTACGACATCACGTAAGATATCTGCCATCTCAAAAGCGACTCTGGGTTGTAAGATTCGAGGTGCTTGCTTAGCCACTGCATATTGAACCGCTGGCGCTTTTAAGCGATCGGCCTGTGGACTAGCATCATAAACCTTTAGATTTAGCGCTTTACCGTTTTGTTTAATGTTATCACTGTTTTCTAAGTTTTGTTCTTTAACCGTCACTTCATCATCGATAACACTGTCTTCATTTTCAATTGATTTCTTATAATCTTCGATGAGATTTCTATTGAGGTCTTCAAGTTTTTCATTGAAGCAGGTGGCACACGCTTGACGTGGGTTTGCCTGAAAGAGGAGGTTATTATTATAATTATAAATTTGTTCGATAAAATACGGCTGTACACGGTGACCACCATTCGCGAACGTGGCATAGGCTGTTGCCATTTGTAACGGCGTTGCTTGTCCTGCACCTAACGCTAACGACAAAGTCGTCGGTAACTTTTCTTTATCAAGTCCGAATTCATCTAATAGGTCGCGCGTATCAGAGATACCAATGGCTTGTAAGAGACGAATAGAGACTAAGTTACGAGATAAATACAGTCCACGGCGTAAAGTGATTTCGCCTAAAAAACGTTGATCAGAATTTTTCGGTTTCCAGTCACCCACTTGAATCGGTCGATCCGAAACAATGCTATCTGGGCGATAGCCTTTTTCTAGAGCAGCAGTATAGACAAGCGGTTTAATGGTTGAGCCTGGTTGACGCCAGCCTTGTAGAGCACGATTGAATTTACTGTGATTAAAGTCAAAGCCACCGACCAATGCATTAACAGCGCCAGTTTCTGGATTCAAGGAGACCAGACTTCCTTGTAGTTTGGGAATTTGTCCCAACTGCCAATTACCATTCGCGGTCGGTATCAAACGAATGATATCGTTTTTATTGACAATTTGGCGGGCGTTGTCAGGAAAGTAACCGATACGATTGGCAGAAATATACTTGCGTGCCCAGCTCATCCCAGACCAACCAACGGTCACATTCTCACCAGAAGGCATTGTCGCCTCAAAACTGCGAGCATTCACTTTGGTGACTTTGGCAGGAGTCATATTGCTATAGCGGCGGAAATTTTCTAGCGGTTCATCATTTGCTTCAGCCCCGCGCCAACCATGACGATGTTCGTAAGCCACTAAACCTGTCAGTACCGCCGCTTCCGCATCTGTCTGTGCTTTGCTATCAACGGTAAGGCGTACCCGCCATCCACTATGCATCACTTGCTCACCATAGCGATCAACTAAGGTAGAGCGTGTCATTTCTGCCAAATACGGCATATTGACGTCGAGCTTCTCTTTATAGAGGTTAATGCCTACTGGTGAGCTGATCGCTTCGTCGCGTTGTGCTTTAGTGATATAGCCTAACTCGTGCATGCGCCCAATGATCCAGTTGCGGCGAGTCAGCGCGCGACTGGGATTGGCAACAGGATTGTATTTAGAAGGGGCTTTTGGCAGGCCTGCCAACATTGCTGTTTCAGCAATAGTGAGATTTTCTAAGGATTTACTATAGTACTTCTTGGCCGCGGCGCGGATACCATAAGCGCCTTCGCCTAGATAGATTTTGTTGACATAAAGCGTCAAGATATCATTTTTACTGAGCTCATCTTCTATTTTACGTGCTAAAAATAGCTCGACCAATTTACGATTTAAGGTACGCTCTGGACTTAAGAAGTAGTTTTTGGCAACCTGCATGGTAATGGTAGAGCCGCCCGTTTGGCTGTCGTCATCAGTTACTACTTCTGTCACCGCGCGACCAAGACCCTTAATGCTAATACCACTGTGCTGAAAAAAGGACGCATCTTCTGCTGCTAAAAAAGCATGAGTCAAATTTTCAGGAATATCTTCAAAAGTAATTGGTAAAGACAAACGGTTACCATATTGGCCAATCAGTTTGTCATCACTACTATATATCTGTAATGGCATCTCTAAATTTGCTGTTTTAATCTCTTGAATACTGGGCAGGGTAGGCGATAAATACATTGCCATCCCATAAAAACCAATGGGCACAGCAAGTGCTAAGATAACTGCCAATGCCAAGCAGGCGATAACAAGCCCCACCAAAAAGTGAATGAGACGGGCGGTAGCATTTTTTTTGGTCATAAGAAGACTTATCAATTAAAATTTGCAACAGGTAATGTATTATACCTTGAACAAAATCAGCAGGTCATAATAAATGTGTAAGTTGACCTTAATAACTTATTTAAATGCTTGAATCTATCTGTTAAGTAAAGTATTGTACTGAATTATTACAAATAACTATCAGATTGTACACTTAATATAAGGTATAGAGTTTGTGAGGCTATTTACTTCAAAAAGTCGACATTTGATTGGTGTTGATATCTGTGCCACTTCAGTAAAGTTGGTTGACATAGAGCGCCAACAAGGCATGTTTCATCTAAAATCTTATGGCATCGAAAGATTGCCAGAAGGTATAGTCGTCGATAAACTTCTTGTAGACACCGAAGCGGTCGGTCATATCATTGCTAACTTAGCTAAGCGCTGTCACGTCGCTGGTAGTAATGCTGCAACTGCCGTATCAGGGTCAGCAGTGATTACTAAAATTATTGATATGGATGCTGCGCTAAGCGATGTTGAGCGCGAAGCTCAAATACGTTTAGATGCTGATCAATACATACCTTATCCATTAGAAGACGTCAACTTAGACTTTGAAGTTTTAGGACCTTCTTTAGTAAGTGATGATATGGTGCAAGTCTTACTTGCCGCATCACGCTCGGAGAATGTTGACCAAAGAGTTGATGCCTTAACCTTTGGTGGTCTTCAAACGAAGGTTATGGATATCGAATCCCATGCGATAGAGCGTGCTTTCGGACTCATGGTAGATAACTTGCCAAATGCCCCTGAATTAGTGGCTTTGATAGATATTGGTCATAATCAAACGACTTTATATATCGCTAAGAACGGTGAGTTTATCTATAGCCGTGAACAACTATTTGGTGGTGTTCAGTTGACAGAAGCGATACAAAATCGTTATGGACTATCTGCTGAAGAAGCGGCTATCAGTAAGCGTGAGCGTACCTTACCAGATGACTACTACCTTGATGTATTGACGCCTTTCATTGAGAATACCATTCAACAAATTACTCGCTCATTGCAATTTTACTTCTCTTCAAGCCAATACAGTAGTATCGATCATGTGGTTCTTGCTGGTGGTAGTAGCTCTATTGCTGGTCTTGCTGGCATGGCACAGCAAAAACTTGGGGTGACTGTTAGTATTGCCAACCCTTTTATCAATATGACTATTGCACCAAATATCGATAATGAGCAACTGGCCATTGATGCACCAAGTTTAATGGCTGCATGCGGTCTTGCGTTAAGGAGCTTCGACTAATGGCTCGTATTAACCTATTACCTTGGCGCCAAGAAGAGCGCGAGCGTCGCAATAAAGAATTTCTCACGTTAGTAGTGGCAGTGACTTTACTCACTTTATTGGCTGCATTTGCTTCATGGAGCTACTTTAACAACGAGCTTGATGAACAACTTGATGCGAACGCATTGATTGAAAAAGAAAATGCGCGTTTAGATACGGCTTTGACTGAAATTGATAGTCTGGAGCAGCGCCGTGACGATATCATTTCACGTATGCAAGTCATTCAAGACTTGCAGGGTCGACGTCCTGTGCCTGTTCGTTTATGGGATGATCTTGCTAAAGCCATCCCGCCGGCACTCTATTTGAATAATCTCAAGCGTGAAGGCGATGTTTTGACGCTGACAGGTCGAGCTGATAATCCTAATATTGTATCAAGTTTGATTCGTAATCTTGATGATAGTAAATGGATGGGTGATTCAGCCGTTAGTAATATCCAACAAAATATCAGTGCTTATGAATCTGCACCAGTGCTTAATAATACGGTCACCGCTGGTGAACAGCCGCGTCCTATTTATCCTGAAGACAGTTATGTACAGTTTGTGATCACGACCAAAGTACAGTCGGAAACAGCCGTTCCTGTAGAAGGTGCTGACGGTACCACTGTACCTGGAGGTGAGTTATGAAGCTTAACCGTAAAAAAAGCCTGATTAAAACCAAAAAAACAGCATTAAAACCAAAGCAACAGTTTGATTTACAGGAATTTCGCCGCAGTTTTGAGTCGTTAGACTCTGAAAACTACGGCAGCTGGCCATTACCTGTAAAGGTAACGGTAATAGGGCTTATTATTACGCTCATCGCAGCGTTGGCATGGGCTTTACCGATTAGTAGTAAGATCGATGAGATCAATGCTGCTGAGAGCCAGCAACAAACGTTACTTGATAGCTATCGTGAAAAAGAATCACGCGCGCGTCATTTAAAAGCTTACCAAGAGCAAGTTGTCCAAATGGAAGCTGAGTTCAATACCTTACTCGATCAGCTACCAAAAGATACTCGTGTATCAGAGCTGGTAGAGGGCATTAACATGACGGGTGTCGGCAGCAATATACGTTTTCAAGACATTTCAGTAGAGCCTGAGATTGAAAACGAATTTTTTATTGAGCAACCTATCCGCATTGCTGCTTTGGGCGAATATCATCAGTTTGGTAGCTTTATTAGTGGTCTTGCCGCCTTACCACGAATCATTACTATGCATGATTTTGAGGTCAGCAATCCGCAGCCGACATTGGATGTTTTACCAGAGCTTAATTTGGTATTACAAACCAAAACCTATCGTTCAAAAGAAGCTGACCCTGAGGGTGATGAAACGGTTGCTGTCACTGACGCTGCAACCACTGATAATGCAGGAGGCAACTAATGAATATTCAAAAACTGCCTACGCTATTGGTTTTAAGCATGGCTGTATTGTCCATGACAGGGTGTGCGGATCGCATTGGTATGGCAGAGCAATCAATGACCGATATCCGTAATCAGCCAGCTCAACCTATTGAACCACCGCCCAAAGCTGAGCTAGTAGAAGACTTTGTTTATAGTGCCAGCGCACAGCGCAGTCCATTCTTACCACCGAGTTTAGTCAATGTCCAAGGTCCCACCACCTCCATCGATGGTGTGCGTCCTGACATTACCAGAGTGAAAGAACCTCTTGAGCAATATGAGCTATCGCAACTGATTTTTCGTGGTGTCGTAATTTCACCTGAAGGTCAGCGATATGCGTTGGTACAACGCCCTGATGGTTCAGTCGCGAGTGTGAAAGTAGGTGATTATCTTGGACTAAATGACGGCCGTATTGTTGAAATCACGCCGACCCAGATTAACTTGATTGAAATTGTGCCAGACAGCCGCGCTGGGTTTGTTGAAAAACCCCAGTCGTTGGTTTCACCCATAAGCTAAGTCGGCAGATTTTTTGAGGAATAAATAATGACAGTACGCAATAACAAGGTAATGATGATGAGCAACCGCGTATCTTCTGCTTTTGCCATTTCAGCATTGGCAATCAGCATGGTAGCAGTGAGTAATAGTGCCCATGCCGCACAGCGCATTAACGAAGTTTCTGTGGTACAAACTGCACCAGCAGTGACGCAAATGCGTTTAGGGTTTGACGGTTTACCAGTGTTACCTGCCGCCTATCAGCTTGATAACCCTAGCCGTTTGGTACTAGATTTTGAAAAAGTACAGAATGGACTTGCTAGTCGCTTTAATGAATACAATATTGGTATGATTGATAAGGTCACGACGTTGAATAGTGACAGTACTACGCGCCTGATTGTTGAGCTAAAACAGGCAGGTAACTATACGACATCGATTGAAGGTAACGATTTACTATTGACCATTACTGATCCTAATCGTCCAGTAATGACCAATGATCCTATCCAAGACGTACTCAATGACAATAATGCGATCACGACGGCAGCAGTCGTTACACCGATTTTAGAAACCAGTAGTGCACCGGCAGTCAATATAGCCAGTAAAACGGTGGTTAAAAATCAAGTGCCTGCTGATACCATGGTGGTCAGAGTTAACCCATTATTAAGCCCACAACTTGCTGCATCGCAAGTGAGTAAGCAATATAGCTATGATGGTTTGAGCGCCGTCAATTTTGCCGCAGGAAATGATGGTGGTGGCAACGTTAGCATCGCACTTACCAATGAAGCCATTCCCGTTGATGTCCAACGTCAAGGCAACAAGTTAGTGGTACGCTTAACGGGTAGCACCGTGCCAAGAAATTTATTGCGCCGTTTGAATATTAATAGTGGTCTGGTTGATAGTATTGATACTAAAAACCAAGGTCAAAATGGTGTAATTACTATTAATGTCAAAGAAGATTATGAGTATCAGGCTTATCAATCAGGCAATCAGCTGAATATTAATATCAGAAAACCTGAGCTACTACGTGAGCCAACACTTGAAGAAAAAGTCTATAGCGGTGAAGCGCTATCTATGGAGTTCCAAGACGTTGAGATTCGCAGTGTCTTAGATATCCTAGCGCAGTTCACAGAAATGAATATTGTGGCTAGTGATTCAGTCGCGGGCAATATCACCTTACGCCTGATTAATGTCCCATGGGATCAAGCGCTAGATATTATTCTAAAGAGTAAGAATCTTGGTAAGCGTGAAAATGGCAATGTCATTTTGGTTGCGCCTTCCACCGAGCTTGCTGAGCAAGAAGCACGTGAGCTTGAAGCACAGCAAGCAGTTGAGTCTTTTGCGCCATTACGCACAGAATATATTCGTCTTAGCTATGCAAAAGCGCCAGATGTTTTGACACTTATTTCTCAAGGCAGTGGCTCATCAGGTGGTAGTAACACGGCCAATTCAAACTCTACGGATAACAATACCTTATTGTCTAATCGTGGAACGGTAACGGTAGATGAACGTACCAATACTTTAATTATTAAAGATGTGGCTGACAGTATCGAAAATATCCATAAATTGATTGGTAAAATTGATATTCCAGTCCGTCAGGTCATGATTGAAGCGCGTATTGTGAGTGCCACTGATAGCTTTAGTAAAGAGATTGGGGTTCGTTGGGGTATCTTGTCAAATGGTGCCGCCAACAACCGTAATTTATTGGTCGGTGGTAGTAATCAAACGCTATGGGATTTAAAAGACTTCGATGTAGAAACGACGACGGTAAATGGTCAAACAGTTTCTTATCCTTCATACGATATTACTCGTCCTGATAACTTAAACGTCGATTTAGGGGTTGCCAACCCTGCTGGTAGTATTGCCTTTGGCTTGCTTAGCATGTCAGATGTGATGCTTGATCTTGAATTGTCAGCACTGCAAGCGGATAATCGCGGTGAAGTGATTTCTACGCCGAAGATTCTGACAGCAGACAAGCAAACGGCGAAAGTCTCTTCAGGGACGCAGATTCCTTATCAAGAAGCGTCTGCCAGTGGAGCAACTACCACTAGCTTTAAAGAAGCAGCATTGAGTTTAGAGGCCACACCAAATATCACCCCAGATGGTAAAATCGGCTTGCAATTGTTAATCACTAACGGTACGCCGACCATTATTAACAATCAGGTTGCTATTGCTGAAGACTCTATTTCGACCAATGTTATTGTTGAAGATGGTCAAACGGTTGTGTTGGGTGGTGTCTTTAAGAATCGTACCAGCAATGGTGTCGATAAAGTACCTTTCTTAGGAGATCTGCCTTATATTGGTCGCGCTTTCCGTAAAGACGTGCGTAGTAATTCTAAAGAAGAGTTACTGATATTTATCACGCCAAAATTAATCAATGATGGTATTAGCCGCATAGATTAATCATTTATTGATTGGTTTTCGCTCAAAAGAAGCAAGCATCAACGCTTGCTTTTTTTATGGGAAAATTTTCATATTGATTGAATTTTACTAACAATAATCAACGCTCATTACTAGCCAGAATATCAATGACGTTGTATCATAGCTAATTTAGCTGAGTAAGTATTATGGTGGAGGAATTGCCGTCGGTGTTTTTAGTAGGGCCGATGGGAGCAGGGAAGACAACCATCGGTAAATTGCTGGCTAAGCAGTTGGGGCGCACCTTTGTAGACAGTGATTGGTACATTGAATCGCAGACAGGGGCTGATATAGCTTGGATATTCGCTAAAGAAGGCGAGGCGGGCTTCCGTGAGCGTGAAACGCGCGCCATCGATGAGTTGACTCAAAAAGACCAAATCGTCTTAGCGACCGGTGGTGGCGCTGTGATGTGTGCTGAAAACAGAGCGTTTTTGCATCAGCGTGGCATCGTGGTTTATTTGAATGCGCCAGTTGATGTGCAAATGGCTCGCACGGCTAAAGACAAATCACGACCACTGTTACAGCAGCCAAATCCTAGAAAAATCTTGCAAGATTTATATAGCACCCGTGATCCCTTATATCGCCAAGTCGCTCATATTATTATGCCAACTGGTCATACTTATCCCCGTCATATGGTCAATCAGCTTTTACAGCAACTAGAGTCATTTACTGACTCGACTGCTATAGCACCAGAAGATAAAGAAAATTAACCATAATGATAAACTTTATCAAGGCGTGTCCTCATTTAAAAATGGCGATAAAAATCAGGACGCGCCCTAGTTAAGCTCAGCTACTTTTATCTCATTCAAAATGTTTAGGGAGTGTTTAATGGCAACGCCACTGTTTCATGACAGTTTAACGGTTCATACGCAAAGCCATGACTATCCAATCGTCATTACTGAAAAAGCAGCGATAGATCACAACAGTATGGCAAAGCAGATCACACCTTATATTCGTGGTCGCCAAGTATTGATTGTCACTAATGATACTGTTGCGCCTTTATACCTAAATGCTTTAGAAAAAGAGTTAACAGAGCAGTTCATTGTGCGTGTTTGCGTATTGCCAGATGGTGAGCAATATAAGCATCAGACCAGTATCAATCAAATTTACGATGTATTAATGGCAGCGCATTTTAATCGTGACGTTACGCTTATTGCTTTAGGTGGTGGCGTTATTGGTGATATGACGGGCTTTGCTGCTGCAAGCTTTATGCGTGGTGTAAATTTTATTCAGATTCCAACCACGCTACTGTCACAAGTGGATTCGAGCGTTGGTGGTAAGACGGGCATCAATCACCCTCAAGGCAAAAACATGATTGGCGCTTTTTGGCAGCCGCAAATGGTCCTTGCAGACATGAGTACGCTCAAGACTTTGCCAGCGCGCGAGTTGTCAGCCGGGTTGGCTGAGGTTATTAAATATGCACTCATTATGGATGTCACGTTCTTAGATTGGCTGGAAGTCAATCTGCCGGCGATGATGGATTTGGATTTAGCGGTACTTGGTGAAGCCGTAAAACGCTGTTGTCAATATAAAGCTGATATCGTCGCGCAAGATGAAAGAGAGTCAGGCGTGCGAGCATTGTTAAATTTCGGTCATACTTTTGGTCATGTCATTGAAACACATGAAGGCTATGGTAATTGGCTACACGGTGAGGCAGTCGCTGCTGGCATGGTACAAGCCGCAGAGTTATCACAGAGAATGGGTTGGTTAACGGCTGAGGACGTTGCTCGTATTAAGCGTATTTTAACCTTGGCAAATTTGCCTATCACCCCGCCACGCATTGATACACAAACGGCGCTAAGCTTGATGGGACATGATAAAAAAGTGAAACACGGACAAATCCGCCTGATTTTGTTAAAATCACTGGGTCAGGCCGTATTGACCAATGATTTCGATGAAGATCTTTTGCACGAGGTATTGTCACAACACCGCGTATAATGTCTTAACCCTTTAGTGCTCATGAATACTCACTGAACTCAACGGTTTAAAGCAGACTGGCTCGCCGCCATTCTACTTACTGCGCATCTCTTGAATGCGGTCAACTTTATTTTCACCAAGGATACTCCCATGGCAGCTTCAAGATCGACGCCGCGTACCGCTAGCCAGTCATATCGCCGTCAAGCGTTGATTTGGCTGATAATGACCTTGCTTTTGGGTGTGGTCACGGCTCTGATTTGGATGTTTAGTCAAACGCCAGCGATGGGTGCCAAAATTGAAAATGCCCCCATATCAGCACCGCAACCATTGAGTGCTGAGCTTGAGCAGCCCTTAAAAATAGAGTCGTTACACGAGCTTGATACCGACGTGCAGCCCATTAGTTTTGATACGACGGTGCGTGATTTGCGCAATTATCCTGCTGAGTTTAAAGACAAACGTTATTTGTTGGCGAATAAAGGTAAGTGGACAGTGCAGGTGATGAATGTCGCCGAAAACGATGTGATTGTCAGTTATCTAGAAGGCCGCGCAGACCGTAATAAATTTGCTTATTTCCGTTATCTTGACGATGAAAATCAAGTTCGCTATATGTTAACTTATGGGCTCATGAGTAGTCCACAAGAAGCGGTTGGCGCGGCAAAACTGATAGACTTTAAGTTGCCAGCCAATGTGCGTGTGTTGCCAGAAGAGATCAACCGTTATGTCGGTATCATCGATAATTATGAACGTCCTGATCCAGTTAAAGATTTGAGCACCAGACGCACACGTTCTGTTGATCTAAAACCGACTAAGCGCGAAGTGCCAGTGCGCCAGCCACTGCCAGAAACGGATAATGGGGACAATGCTGGTCGTAGCAGTCAAGAAACTGCCAGTAACAGCGACAATGAAAGTATCCGTCAGTCAGCTGATACCTCCGATACTTTATCGGTCACTGAAGAGCGTATTGTTGGCAATGAAGAGGAAGTATCATCTGTTACTACACCTAAAAATGAAGGTAGTGGAACTAAGTCTGAATCAGAGAATAAAAAACCAGTGACATCAGGCACTGAAAATACCACTAAAAAACCCCCAGTAGTCGCAACACCAAAGCCGCCAAGTAGTACCAGCAGCACAAATTCTGGCGCAAACGCTACTAGCAAGAATACCAATCCTCCTAAGAACAGTAACGACAGTATGAAAACGCTGATAGAAGACAAAAATAATTAGAGTATATCTGTCCTTTGACCATATCGTTGATAGTTATGATAACCTCGTTACCACTATGATTGACAAAAACCCACTGACAAGCTGGTTAGTGGGTTTTTTTGTGGAGCATCATAAAGCATATAATTAGTGCTAAAAATACATTTCCAAAAGAAGTTGATCTTAATTAAGTATCTTAACTAAGCCTTGTCACAGATACTATGTATCAAAATTTGCATAGAACATTTAATCATCCTATAACCAATAGTAATAAGTTCTCTTACAAAATATGGTGGGTGAATCGATAGAAAAGACTAGATTTTTTGTCCGTCATTAACTAATATAACTGTGGGCGACGTTCTGTATAGTTATCGTAAAAATTGTTTTTTAACAATGAATTGGTAAACTTCTATCATTTAAAAGATACGTTACTAAAATTTTTTGTCTCAAGCGTTGTCACTTGCTATCTATAATTAAGCTATCGCAAGTGGCGCAACCTCTCTTATTATCGCTCTCTTTAGAGTGAATGAAGCGCTTGATTACAGAGCGTCAGATATTCAAAATTAATCAAATGCACGGTTATTACATGCGTAGTCAATCAGTCTGGATTGCTAGGCATGATGTGATAACAAGTGACACTCAAGATAGCGACATTGCGTTATTGATGATTAGGTAACGGCTATACAGGGCTGTATGTCATTGCCAAGGGCGACCGTTTACTATCTTTTAATATGTTAATGATCTATTGAAACATCATTCAAGGACTGGGAGTGCCAGAGCTTTCACCTTAGTCTCAAAGTATGATGTCTATGAGCGTCACACCATTTATTAATTCGGATATACGAATATTAATTATTAGCCCGTTCTGCTTACGGTCTTCAGTTTATGATCTGCATTGGATGCATAAATTGCCCGTTCACCTAAAAGGACTAGCCATGTCAATGATTTCCTCGCAAACCCACCTGGCCACGCCAGATGATTTTTCTGATAACTGTGGCTTTGGTTTGATCGCTCATATTGAGGGACAAGCCAGCCATGATTTGGTAAAAACTGCTATTCATAGTCTAAGCTGTATGACCCATCGCGGCGGTGTTGCTGCTGATGGTAGAACGGGTGATGGTTGTGGTCTACTACTGGCGACGCCTGTTGAGTTTTTTAGAGGTATTGCTGCTGAGCAAGGGTTCGCGATTACTGACAACTTTGCCGTTGGTATGGTCTTTGTCAATTTAGATGAGACGAAAGCTCATGATAGCCAGCAAGTGCTAAGCGATGAGATTGTCGCCCAAGGATTAGAGGTTGCTGGCTGGCGTGATGTGCCGCTTGACTTGAGCATCGTCGGTGACATTGGCCGTGAGACTTTACCTGATTTTAAGCAAGTGTTTGTCAACGCACCCGATGATTTGGCAGCGGATGACTTTAACCGTAAACTGTTTGTCGCACGCAAAAAAGCAGAGCAGCGCTTGGCTGATGATGAGCTGTTTTATGTGTGCTCATTAAGCTGTCAGACGATTATCTATAAAGGTTTGGTGATGCCATCAGACTTGCCAGCATTTTTCTTGGATTTGCAAGATGCGCGTTTGGCATCGCATATCGTGGTATTTCATCAACGTTTCTCCACCAATACCTTGCCGCGTTGGCCTTTGGCGCAGCCGTTTCGTTATCTTGCCCACAATGGCGAGTTGAATACCATCACAGGCAATCGCAACTGGTCTGAGGCACGGACGCCAAAACTAAAATCAGACAAATTGCCCAATTTGAATGAATTGACGCCACTGGTGAACAGTACGGGCTCTGACTCATCAAGCTTAGATAATATGCTTGAAGTCCTCATGTCAGGTGGTATGAATCTATTCCATGCGATGTCGATTCTCGTGCCACCTGCTTGGCAGAATGTCGATAGCATGGATATGGATTTGCGCGCGTTCTATGAGTTTTATTCGCAGCACATGGAAGCGTGGGATGGTCCAGCAGGTTTGGTGATTCAAGATGGACGCTATGCGGTCTGTATGCTTGATCGTAACGGTCTGCGCCCATCGCGCTGGGTGACGACCAAGAACGGCTATATCACCGTTGCCTCTGAAGTTGGTGTGTGGGATTACTCGCCAAAAGATGTATTGGCAAAAGGACGCGTTGGCCCTGGTCAAATGCTCGTTATTGATACTTTAACGGGTCAAATTTTAGATACTAAAGCGATTGCGACGTTACTGAAAAAAGCCCATCCGTACCGTAAATGGCTGCGTGAAGAAGCAACCCGTATCCGTGATGATGAGCGTTTAGAGGAAGAGTTAGCAGCGCAAACATGCCGTGGTAATGAGCTAAAAACACTGCAAAAAATGTATCACATCACCAATGAAGAGCGTACTGAAATTATTCGCCCCAATGCCGAAAATGGTCAAGAGCCTGTCGGTTCAATGGGTGATGATACGCCCATGGCAGTGCTGTCGCAGCAAATCCGCCATGTCGGTGATTTCTTCCGCCAGCAGTTCGCACAGGTGACCAATCCACCGATTGATCCATTGCGTGAATCTATCGTGATGTCATTGCAGACCTGCCTCGGTGCTGAAACTAACGTGTTTGCGCCATCAGCGCGAGATGCACACCGTATTATCTTATCGTCGCCTGTACTGTCAGCCAGCAAGATGCAGCAGCTTGAGACCTTGGGTGATCCAGCCTTTAAAATGGCGCGTATTGATTTAAACTATGATCGCACCCTTGAGTTATCAGAAGCCATCATGGCTATCTGCGAGCAAGTAGCTAACAGCATCCGAGCTGGTCACACTTTGATTGTGTTGTCTGATAAAGACATCGATGCCGATAAAGTACCAGCCAATGCCATCATGGTGACTGGTGCGGTGCATCATTATTTGATTGGTCAAGGTATTCGTACTGATGCTAATTTAATCATTGAGACTGGTTTGGCGCGCGACTCGCATCAAGTGGCAGTATTGATTGGTTTTGGTGCGACCTGCGTTTATCCTTACTTGGCTTATGATGTTATTGATGACTTAGTAGCGACTGGTGAGCTGCTTGGTGATCCGATTCAAGCGCGGGTTAATTTCCGTAAAGGCTTGGATAAAGGCTTGCTAAAAATCTTATCAAAAATGGGCATCTCGACCATTGTCTCTTATCGCGGCGCGCAGTTATTTGAAGCAGTGGGTCTCTCTGAAGAGGTGGTAAGCCTGTGTTTCAAAGGCGTACAGAGTCGTATTAAAGGTGCAACCTTTGCTGACTTAGCTGCCGATCAAGCACAGCTAGCGGCGAATGCTTTCAAGCGCCGCGCGCCACTCGATCAAGGTGGCTTACTGAAGTTTGTCTTCAATAAAGAATATCATGCCTTTAACCCAGACGTGATTAACAGTTTACATACCGCGGTTCGTACGGGCGATTACGACAATTATCGTCATTATGCTGATTTGGTCAATAGCCGTCCTGTGGCGACCTTGCGTGATTTATTGCAATTAAAAACAGATAACTCTATCGATGTGAATGACGTAGAGGATATCTCAGCAATTTTGAAGCGCTTTGACTCGGCGGGCATGTCGTTGGGGGCATTGTCACCCGAAGCCCATGAAGCGATTGCCATGGCGATGAATACCATCGGTGGACGTTCAAACTCTGGTGAGGGCGGCGAAGATCCAGTACGTTATGGCACGCTGCGCAACTCAAAGATCAAACAAATTGCCTCGGGTCGTTTTGGCGTCACCCCAGCGTATTTGCGTTCAGCCGAAGTGATGCAAATCAAGGTTGCACAGGGTGCCAAGCCGGGTGAGGGTGGTCAGCTGCCGGGTGGCAAGGTCAATGCTTTGATTGCGCGCTTACGTTATTCTGTACCGGGTGTGACGTTGATTTCACCGCCGCCGCATCATGATATCTATTCTATCGAAGATTTGGCGCAGCTGATTTTTGATTTAAAGCAAGTCAACCCTGATGCCTTGGTATCGGTAAAACTGGTCTCACGTCCGGGCGTTGGTACTATCGCGACTGGCGTGGCAAAAGCCTATGCCGATTTAATCACCATTTCAGGCTATGATGGCGGCACAGCAGCCTCTCCGCTATCGTCTATCCATCATGCAGGCTCACCATGGGAGCTAGGACTGGCTGAAACCCATCAATCACTACGAGTAAATGGCTTGCGTCATAAAGTTCGTATTCAAACTGATGGTGGTCTAAAGACAGGACTTGATGTGGTAAAAGCCGCTATCCTTGGGGCAGAAAGCTTTGGTTTTGGTACCACGCCAATGATTGCCGTTGGTTGTAAATACCTACGCATTTGCCATCTTAATAATTGCCCGACTGGGGTTGCGACGCAAAAAGCCAAGCTACGTGATGAGCATTTCATTGGCGAAGCAGAGATGCTCATTAACTTCTTTAAATTTGTAGCAACTGAAACGCGCGAATGGCTTGCCGCCCTTGGGGTACGTAGTATGGAAGAGTTGGTCGGACGCACTGACTTGCTTGAAGTATTAGAAGGCAACACGGATAAGCAGCGTCATTTGGATTTAACGCCATTATTGTTTAGCCATCCGGCCAGTAGTGGTAAAGCCCAAACCTGTCAGGTTGAGCGTAATGAGCCGTTTGATAAAGGCTTACTCGCTGAACAGATGATTAGTGATATGCTGCTCAATATTCGTCAAGGTAATGGCGGCGATTATAGCTATTATGTTGGTAACTGTGATCGCTCTATCGGCGCGCGTATCTCTGGTGAGATTGCGCAAGTATGGGGTAACCTTGGCATGAGTGATATGCCAATTAAACTGCATCTGACTGGTACTGCTGGGCAAAGTTTGGGCGTCTGGAATGCAGGTGGTCTAAATATTGAGCTAGAAGGCGATGCCAATGATTATGTCGGCAAAGGCATGGCTGGCGGTGAGATTGTTATTTATCCACCAAAAGACTCAAGTTTTACGGCGCAAGAGACCGCCATCATTGGTAATACCTGCTTATATGGCGCAACGGGCGGCAAACTATATGCAGCTGGTACTGCTGGCGAGCGCTTTGGGGTGCGTAACTCTGGCGCGCACGCAGTCATCGAAGGCACAGGCGATCATTGCTGTGAATATATGACAGGCGGTATTGTCACTATTCTTGGGCGTACAGGTCTCAACTTTGGGGCAGGTATGACAGGTGGCTTTGCTTATGTGCTCGATATGGAAGGGGACTTCTTTGACCGTTGTAACCATGAGCTGATCGATCTGAATCGTATCTCAAGTGAGCAAACCGAAGAGCATCGTATTCATTTGCAGCAAGTGATTGAAGCGCATGTTAATAAAACAGGCAGCGCGTGGGGTCAGACGATATTGGCTGACTTTGAGCACTATGTTCGTAAGTTTTATTTGGTGAAGCCTAAAGCGGCAAACATTGCGAGCCTTCTCAAGACCACCATGGCTGACCCACAGTAGCTTTGCTTGGATTATCCAATGTTCCGCTTTTAAAAACCTTTTAACTCAGAGGTTTTCAGCAGGTAAGTGACGGTCATGATATAAAGCTCTTAATTTTGCGATAAATGAGACATCGTTGACTGTCACCGCCCACTTTAAAAAAGCTTGATATAAAAAGCCTCATATTAAAGAGACAATACCATGGCAAAACGCTTAGAAAATAGTTTTCAGTTTTTAGATGTACCACGGCTTGAGCCGACCAAAAAAGACATCGCCACGCGCTCAACGGAATTTGTTGAAATTTATAAACCGTTCGAGAGTGAAGCCGTTGCGCAGCAGTCGCACCGCTGTCTGGAGTGTGGTAACCCTTATTGTGAATGGAAATGCCCTGTACATAACTACATTCCTAACTGGCTCAAATTGGCCACCGAAGGGCAGATATTTCAAGCGGCTGAATTGTGTCACCGCACCAATACGTTGCCTGAGGTCTGCGGCCGCGTCTGTCCACAAGATCGCTTATGTGAAGGCGCTTGTACCTTAAACGATGGCTTTGGCGCTGTGACCATTGGTAATGTCGAAAAGTACATCAACGATACCGCCTTTGCACTTGGCTGGCGTCCAGATATGTCTGATGTGGTTTGGACAGACAAAAAAGTCGCGATCATCGGTGCAGGGCCAGCAGGTTTGGGCTGTGCGGATATACTCGTTAGAAACGGCGTAAAACCAGTTGTGTTTGATAAGCGTCCTGAAATTGGTGGTTTACTGACTTTTGGTATTCCAGAATTTAAAATGGAAAAGGACGTCATGCGTAACCGCCGTGTCATCTTTGAAGGCATGGGCATGGAGTTTCGTCTTGAGACAGAAATCGGTACTGATATTAGTATTGATGAACTGTTAAGCGAGTACGATGCGGTATTTATGGGCATGGGTACTTACACTTATATGCGTGGCGGCTTTGCTGGTGAAGAGCTTATCGGTGTTCATGATGCGCTAGATTACCTAATTGCCAACGTCAATCGCTGCAACGATTGGGAAAAAAATCCTGAAGAATATATCGACTTTAAGGGTAAAAGAGTGGTGGTGCTAGGTGGTGGCGATACTGCGATGGATTGTAACCGTACCAGTATTCGCCAAGGCGCTGAGCAAGTAGTCTGTGCCTATCGCCGTGACGAAGAGAACATGCCAGGTTCGCGCCGCGAAGTGGTCAATGCTCGAGAGGAGGGCGTTGAGTTTCTATTCAATCGTCAACCGACAGAAATCATTGGCTTAAATGGTAAAGTGAATGGCGTGAAAGTCGTCACGACTCACTTGGGTGCGCCAGACAACCGTGGTCGTCAGCGTCCTGAGCCGATTCCTAATTCAGAAGAAATTATCCCATGTGATGCCGTAATTATGGCTTTTGGCTTCCGTCCTAGCCCTGCTGACTGGTTTGAGTCTCAGCAAGTGGCAATGGACAGCTCTGGTCGCGTGCTGGCAGCGGAAAAGCAAACCTTTAAATTCCAAACCAAAAACCCCAAGATATTTGCTGGTGGTGATATGGTACGCGGTTCTGATTTGGTCGTGACCGCGATTTGGGAAGGTCGTGAGGCCGCTGAAGGTATTTTGGACTTCTTAGAGGTATAATGGTTTTGGTTTACATCCAATTATTGATAGCTCTATTTAGATCTCAAACGTCTTTTGCCTCTTAACAGGTAAGAGACGTTTTTTTTGATATCAGCAGTACATGATGGTTCGATATTACTTTTCATTGACTATATATTCTTCAATTAATAAGAGTACCTGTGCGTGAAACCAAAAATTTGGCAACGATTTACTGCACCATTCATTGAACCTTATGCGCGCTATCAGCATGCTGATATCTTGCATGCCATACGTATCGGTGCAGCCATCGTGTTTGCGCTGTTAGCCAATCAAATAAGCCGTTTTCCACATGGGGAATGGACGACGATCACCGTCTTTATTATTTTGGGATTGCTACAGTATCAAGGCGCTATTTATACCAAAGCCAAAGAGCGAGTACTAGGGACGGTTTTGGGTATTGTGGTGGCATTTGCAATCTTATGGTTCAATAAAGGGACGGGTGCTTGGTTAGGGATAGAGTACCTGCTTATTGGTATTGTTAGTGGAATTATTGGTTATTTTTCGGTCAGGCGGCTAGGGTATACTGGGTTACTCACTGGCATTACTATGCTGATGATCGTCTCTAACTTGAATCAAGTTAATATGGCGCAAGATGGTGTCTATCGTGCACTCAATATCTTAATCGGTACAGGTATTGCGGTCATGGTGACAGTGATCTTACCTCTAAAGTCGACGTTGATGTGGCGATTTCTATTGGCAAATAATTTAGAAGCCTGTAGTACGCTTTATGCTGGTGTCGGACATCATATCGATGCTGAAATAGTGGCTCCCAAGTCGCTTGTCTATACTAGGGCGACAAGCTCAGCTAGCCTATCTTATGCTCAAAGTAGCACTACTGCAGATATGCCTGTTAATAAAGCGTTGATAAAATCGCTGCAGCAAATAAACAAGCGACTACTCGCAGTACGTCCACATATCGCTGCAACAGCAAGCGAGTCCGGCATTCATAAAGAGACGATAGAAACGATTCAGCGTACCCATCGCAATATCATCGGTACCATCGATTTGTTACTCAGTGCAGCACCGCGTTTGGCGAATATCGATATCGATGATGATAATCATACGCTACTGATTCACTATCAACACGAGCTCACCCAAGCAATGCAGCATATCGCAGCAGTACTACGCAGTCCAAGCGATCAGACTTTTCGACCTATTACGCGTATTGCGCTATCAGAATATCCTAGCGTACAGTATGCAACGTTTGAGTGGCAAGGATATTTTTGGTTGACGCAAACGTTGCAAGCACAACTGCAGCAGTTAAGTGATCTGCTACAAACGACCAAGCCACAGTGGTATGCTGCTTCTGGTCTGCGCTATCAAAGGCGTGAGCAGCGTAGAATGAAAGAGCAGGGGGGCGAGTCCGATTTACACTTGTAAATATAGGAGATGCTGGCAAGTATTTGTCAGCACCTTTCAGCGTTACCAATAGCCAAATGCGATGTTGTTAGGGTGTTTTTTTGTCGTTATGTGCTAGCATGTTTTGACCTTCAGCGTCTTTTATCTTTTAATAGGTAAAAGGCGCTATTTTTTGATCATGACTTTATCAGCGCTTTATCAGTGGTTAAGCCAGTAGCTAGAATTTAACCGATTTTTTCTTCCTTCACTTATAAGAGATACCCTGCGTGAAACCGACTTTTTGGCAACGATTTACCGCCCCGTTTGTAGAGCCTTATGCCCGTTATCAGCATGCAGATGTTTTGCATGCCATACGTTTGGGTCTGGCTGTACTTATTGCGCTCTTGTTAAATGAGTTTACGCACTTGCCGCATGGTGAGTGGACGACCATTACCGTGTTTGTGATTTTGGGTTTGTTGCAATATCAAGGGGCGATTTATACCAAGGCTAAAGAGCGGATATTGGGTACTTTGCTTGGGGTGGTGGTCGGGCTTAGCTTCTTATGGCTGATTAAAGATATCGGTGGCTGGTTGTGGCTATATTATGCACTGATTGGCATTATCAGTGGCATCATCGGTTATGTGGCGGTCAAGCAATTGGGCTATATCGGTCTGCTGACAGGTATTACCATGCTGATGATTGTGTCGAGTCCTGACCACAGCAATATTGCCCAAGATGGCTTATATCGCGCGTTCAATATTTTGCTTGGTGCAGGAGTAGCGGTGGCCGCAACGTTAATTTTACCGCTTAAATCGACGTTGATGTGGCGGTTTTTGTTGGCCAGTAATCTTGAAACCTGCAGCAATTTGTATGCAGGGGTTGGCAATCATATTGATGCGGATGTCTTAGTGCCCAAGCCGTTTAAATATAGTAAGGCGACCAGTTCGGCCAGTATTATTTATCCATCGAACAGTTCTATACCAGATACACCGGTCAATAAGTCCTTGGTGAAAGCATTACAAAAGATTAATAAGCGTTTGCTTGCCGTGCGTCCGCATATTGCAGCGACAGCAAGTGAGTCGGGCATTGAAAAAGAAACGCTAGAGACTATTCAGCGTACCCATCGTAATATCATTGGTACCATTGATTTACTGTTAAGTGCGGCACCGCGTTTGGCTAATATTGAGATTGATGATGAAAATCATATTTTACTTATCCATTATCAGCACGAATTGACGCAAGCGATGCAGCATATGGCGGCGGTATTACGTAGTCCAAATGATGAAGTATTTCGACCGATTACGCGTATCGCGGTATCAGAATATCCAAGTGTAGAAAACTTAGGCTTTGAGTGGCAAGGCTATTTTTGGCTGACCCAAACTTTGCAAGTTCAATTGCAGCGGCTCAGTGATTTATTGCAAACGACTAAGCCAAAATGGTTTGCCGCCTCTGGTCTGCGCTATCAACGTCGCGAGCAGCGCCGTATCGAGCACAAAGGTAGTGAAACCGATTTGCACTTATAAATATAGTCAATCCTATATAAATTAGATACAGTGTCAGGCTCGCTTAGTCTACTATTGGTAGTGCTTTCGCTCGCCTTCCTTGTATCCAAATTATATTGAACCGACTATAAAAGCTAAATAACAGCAAATAAATAATAAATAATAAATAAAAAACGCTGACTCTCCCAAGTCAGCGTTTTTTTTGCGGTAACAGTTGTTAAAAAAGTTATTAAAAATGGCTATCAATAAACAGTGATTAACGACCAGTTTTTAGCTTATCCCAATACTGCTGATAGACTTGCAATGCTTCATCGCCCACATCTTCTTGGAATTCCGCTTTTGCCAGTACGTCTTTGCTCGGATAAATGGTTGGATTGTTTCTCACCTCTTCTGGCATCATCTCACGCGCAGCCATATTAGGCGACGCATAACCAATCTCTTCGCTGACGATTTTAGAGTTCTCAGGACGCAGCAAGTAGTCAATAAACTTGTGGGCTGCATCGACTTGTTTGGCATTTTTCGGAATGACAAAATTATCCATCCACAAGATAGCGCCTTCAGTTGGATATTTATAAACCAAGCTGGTCAAGCCTTCGTTATTGGCGATAATTGCCTCGCCATTCCAGCTCATACCAACCGTGGTTTCGCCTTCCATATAAGGCATGCGCGAGGCATCCGAGTTAAAGGTCTTCACATTTGGCATCAAGGTCGTGAGCTTCTCATAAGCGGCTTTGATTTCGTCAGGATTTTTACTATTACCTGAATGCCCAAGGGTCAATAGCGCCATGCCAAACACTTCGCGCATATCGTTCATCAGCATCACTTGCCCTTTATACTCAGGACGCCATAAATCGTTCCAGCTATTTACGGTTGCAGGATCGACCTTGTCACCATTAATGGCAAGACCGGTGCTGCCCCACATATAAGGAATCGAATATTTGTTCTCTGGATCAACCTTGGTATTGGTAAAAGACGTATCAAGATTCTTAAAATTGCTCAATTTGGATTTATCGAGCTCTTGCAGTAAGCCTTCTTTGGCCATTTTTTCGACATAATAGGTCGATGGGATGGCTAAGTCATATTGGCTAGAATCATCAAGCAGTTTGAGCTTGGCATACATGGCCTCATTAGAATCAAAGGTGGTGTAATTGACCCGAATGCCTGTCTCTTCGGTAAAGCCGTCGAGAATCTCTTGCGGCATATATTCCGACCAGTTATACAAATTGAGCGTTTCAGCACTCGCTGCTGTACCATCAGCCGCCGTATTGTCTGACTTACTACAGCTAGCAAGTGCTAGCCCAACAGCCACGGCTAATAGTGCTTTTGGTAGTATATGAGCGCTACGAGCAATGTTGTGGGGCGATGATAAATGAGTCAAAATATCTCTCCTAAATAAGAATGATGCAAATGATTAAAAAGTTAAATGATAGATAATGGAAGCTAAGGGCTAAATACTAAGTGCTGAATATAAGTTATCGAGCCAGTTGTGAAACTATTATGGCTATGATTGTTAAGAATTTAAAGGGCAAGGAAGAAGTTCGTTCTTCATAATATTGTTAAAAGTGGCGCTGATGAATGGCTGAAGAATCTATAAAAGCACAAATATGAGATTTACTGCTAAATTTGAGTAAGATAATAAGCGTAAATAATCATGCTATGATGAGAGCTGCTTTACCCTTAAGTCATGAGTTTACAACGTGGTTTTTATAAGATGCAAAGATTACCGATAAAATAAAAACAATCGAGTTTTAATTAAATGGTTCGAATTAAAAGAGGCAAAAGATGAATAATCGTAAACGCGCTGGACTGATTACTGCTGTGCTTGGCATAATTGCCTTTATGACCATGTTTAACGCTGGCTCGCCGACACCTATCGTTAATTGGCCGGTTGAAACGTACATGGGTTTGGCATTTACGATTGGCTGGTTGAGTAATGTGCCGGTTTGGTTGGCTTATATGCTGGCAGCGGTGGTGCTTATTTTGATTGTTGTCGGATTTTATAAAATCGGTAGTTGGGTTTATAGTTTAATGACGAAGCGTGGTTAGATTTTGCTAGGACGTGTCCTTATTTTAAAAGTGAGAACACGTCCTAGATAAATAGCAATTTGCAAAGTCTGATTATTAAGACGCAATATGAAACTGCTCAAGCACCGACTGAATACCGCGCTCCTCAATCGTACCCGTAACAAAGTCTGCACGCGCAATCAATTCTTGCTTTGCATCGCCCATTGCCACCGCATAGCCGACCAAGTCAAACATCTCTAAATCATTCATCCCATCACCAAACGCCATACACTCACTGGCATCCACCCCATAATATTGACAGACGTCTTTAATGCCTCGCGCCTTGGATGCCTCTATCGGTAAGATATCTGCGCCGATATGATGCCAATGGACGAGCTTTAACTCGTACTGGGCAAAATCGACGTCCTGCATTTTCTCTTGTTGATTGTTAAAAAATACTGAGCATTGATAGACGGTATTCCCTTTATGATATTCAGGGTCAACGATAGAGTTTGGCGTGATGGCATTAAACTCGCGCAAGCGCTCATTTTCACCTGACCAAGCGAGATGGGTGGCAGAGTCAAACTTATGAATCAACTCGCTCTGTTGGCACAGACGCACGATTGTATCCGTTTGCTCAGCGGACAACGGATAGTGGCTAATTCGACCCTTTTTATCAAAACTATACTGTCCATTCATACAAATAATCGCATCTAAGACATCAGCTTCGAGCAAGGCTAAAATATCTGCTGGCAATATGGCTTTGGAGCGTCCCGTTGAAATCACCAGCTTAATATCAGTACCTGCAAGCTGCTCAAGGGTCGCTTTGTTGTGTTCGGCAATGATGCCATTGCGGCTCAAGGTATCATCGATGTCAAAAAAGATGATCTTGGGTGTCGGAGTGTTGATAGTCATACTTTCTTTGGCGATTTTGTCTTCGATAAACATGATGATCCTATTGTTTTTTAGTCGTTTCAATACCAATGATTTAGATACTACTACAACACACCCAAAGAGATAAATACCTATAGAGTAACCTGCGATGATGCAAATTTGGCTACTGCTGCGGTATTCGCTTTGCTGGCATTGCGATTGATTTGCGCTTATTCGAAGGGTTAACAAAAACCCTAAACGATATAATTAACTTAATAGTGGCTATTTATTATAAGGTTAAGATTAACGATCAATATCAGTTAATAAAATGATGAACGGTTTTTATCAGTGTATCCGCTACCTGAAGGAGCTAGTATGAAAATTTTTACCTTAAAATCAGTCACCACTTTGACGGCTTTGGCAACATTGGCACTATCTTCCAATGCCTTTGCAATGGATGTTAAGTTTAACGATGCTGCTTGGAATGGCAAAAAAATACCTGAAGGGCAGCAGTGTCTAAACTATGATGGCAAAAATCCAGCCACGCCGAGCATGACGGTCTCAAACATACCGATGGGCGCGGAGAGCTTGGTTTTCGTTTACAGCGATGTGAGCAATAAACGTATGCAACATGGTGGACATGGCATTGTAGAGTTTAACCTACCAGAAGGTGCTACGAGTGCTGAGATTCCACGTGTGTTTGGGCATACTTATGAAGTGCCAGTTGGGATTGAGATGGTCGCGGAATATCGTAGCCGTGCAGGGGAAGCGGGAGGGGCATATAAACCACCTTGTTCAGGTGGTAAAAACCATCTGTATACGGTAGATGTGCAGGCTTGGCAAGGCGATAGTGTGCTTGCTGAGACAACGGTTGAGATGGGTCGGTATTGATGTTCTGATCGTTTTAATGAGCGTAAAAAATCCGTCTATACCGTGTGTATAGACGGATTTTTAGTAAGAGTAAGTGATGTTTGCAACGTCTGAGCCATGAGTAAGCGTGGGTCAGTCGTATGTTAGGGTTGAGACTGTGCTATAGGAAGATAAAGATTAGGCTTGTTAATTATTAGACTAATGATATCGCAGTCATTGTGCCAGGTTTTATAGTACAATTGTACTCCGAGAAGTGTCAGCGTCCTAACTCATTAAAATTCCAATGCTTATTTATAGAAATACAATGATGCTAGATGACAAAAAACCACTAAGAAAAAAAATTTTATTGATTATACTTTATCTTAAATTAGATCAGGTTTTTATAAATAAGGTTTCTCATGACTACAGCGACAAGCCATACTCCAGAAAGCAAAAAAATAAATGGCGAGCATATTCTTATCAACATGATATATATCGCCAAAAATGTCGACCTAGATTCAGGAATCGAGCTGACTCGTGCACTTGAGTATTGGCGAAGGTATTTTGAAGAAAACAATATAGCTTCAGCTTTAGTCATTAGTGAAGGTTATTTCGTTCAAAGTTTTCAAGGGACAAGGCCCGCTATCAATATTGCCTTAGAAAAAATACTTGACGAGCATTCAACCATTTTTCCCAATATTGTTAATATAGAGGAAATAGAGTCGCGTCAATGGAATGGGTTTTTAGTGAAACATCTAACATCAAGCGCTGAAGATGAAGAGTATGCCCTCAAAAGCTTCTCAGCAGGTTCTGACTATAATCCCTATCTAATGACAAGTGCTCAGATTAAAAGCTTTTTGACAGCAATTTTTAAAGATGCTGAATCCAATAAGCCTTAGATAAGTTCTCTATTCTGATTGTCGTAAAAAAGCCGTCTATACCTTGTTTATAGGCGGCTTTTTAGTTGTTTTCAATATCTTATATTTATAGATCGTAAAGGTTGAGCGTTGTACTTCTACATATGTTGTGTACTATTACTTAAATCATTTTACTATTCAAAATGTGTCGACTAGAAATGAATGATGCTACTCCATATAAATAAGGGACTATATGTATAAAAAATTACCTCTATTATTAGTAACGCTTTTAGGTTCATCAATCGTATTAAATAGTTGTGCGACTGCAAGTCTTGTAAGTTACACTAAAACTGATCATGTGGAAGAGCATGTAAAAAATGTCTTATCTGAGAACGTTATTGCCGTTGGATATCCTAATAAGCCAATAAAAGGATACGAGGATGCTATGATTCTAGCAGGTAAAAACTATAGTTTTTTAGTGCAACCTGCGGTCGACTCTCACACATCTTCTGATATATTTAGAAGAATTTTCGCTCAAGTAGATTTAGGCTCACTATATATCGATACTCTACCCTCATACTCAACTTACAATGTTCAGCAAAAAACTCAAGCCAATTCAAACCAGTTAGTTATTAATATAGATGGTAATAAAACAAGTAAGATTAAAGATATACCAACATTTATTGGCTTGTTGTATGCAAAGCCAATAAATGAAATAAAGCGCAATGAGCAGTTACAGTTGGAAAATTTCGGTTTTGAGTGTCAGACAGCAATTATTGCCGAGCAACAAAATATGATTTGTCAGCGTATAGTGCGCATTGAGCTGACAGTAGCTTCTGCAGTACAGAATATTGATCAGATAAACCATAAGCTAAAACAACCTTTAACGATTCAATTGAATCAAAAATGGGAAGTTAGTGATCATGCTAATAAGCTTGGCGTTGTTCTATTGCCAGTGACCATGGCAGTAGACATAGTCACTTTTCCTATCCAAGCTGTAGGCGCTGGACTTTTATATGCAGCTTTTGCGAATGCAAAATTTTAAAGTCTAAGAGATTTAGTAGCAAAATGAGATAGGCGTAATGCTATTAATGAATAGAATAGTTACCTTTGTAGATTAGTATTCGTAGGCTAAGTTTTTAGCCTATGCTACCAACCCTATGCACTAAAAGCACAGCCTACGTTTGTTGCTATCATTTAACCAGCTACGCTACCCAATTCATATATAGGCAAATAAAGAGCAATAATGGTCAAAGGAATAAGAAGAATAGCCAAAGCTAAGAGAAAATATTGAGTGGTAGCTTGCCATTTTTTTGACGGTTCCAATAAATAAACCAAGGGTATTGGGATCAAAGCTAACCCTAGCCAGTATTTATGAGTATTTAACACTAGCTTAGCAAATACTGGTATATCAACACCAAAACTTTTATATAGTTCTTCAAAAGTGGGAATCACCAAAATTCCTGCAAGTGCGCAGAATAAAAATAAAAAAGATACAATTATTGCTAAAGCTTTCATATAGTCACTAATAATTAAAGTCGTAAACTGCGTCCAGTTTTCTATTTTTTAACGTTATTAATCTCATCGGTGTGTGGAATGCACCCTACGCACTAAGACCACACTTGAAGTAGATTGCTATTAACGTTTGTATCGTTTTAGCTAGTGTGAAAAAGCCGTCGATACAAATTATATAGTCGGCTTTTTGGTGAGAATAAGGTATGTTTGGGCAGCGATAAAGTATGCTGACTTAGTCGTTAGAAAAAATCCAACTGATAGGCATGCATAGCAATTGATGCAGATAAAAAAATAAATATAATCATAAAGATGGCTATAATAGGCATTAACACCGCTATAATTTTAGTTAATAACGAAGGTGGTTCAGAAGGTGTACCATAATCGTTAACATTAATATCTCCTTTAACAAATGCAAGGCATAGTAACAGTATTAGATTAACTACCGGAATGAACCACAAAAGAGATACCCAACCTGATATATTTAAATCATTAAGCCTGCGCTTGCTAGGTATGAGTAAGATGTAGAGATACACTAAAAAAGCCAAAATAACAATCAAAAAACTTAAAGCATCAGTAATTTTGCTGTCATCACTAAATAAGTAAGAGCTAATCTCAAGCAGCCCGCCAGTAATTAAAACTAAAGGTATGAGCATGATATTAAGTAATAGGTTATACGCTAAGAAGCGAATGCGGCCTATTCTGCCATGCACTGAATAAAATCGCTCTTGATTATAATTATTAGGTATTTGCTCGTGCATCTCTACCTTCTTTTTCATATATTTTATTTATTTAAAGCTTTAGGTGAAGTAGTAGCTATAGCTAAGCTTTTGCTTCAGTATTCAAAAAACTTAATCCGCAACCTCAACACTCGTCACATTCTGAAAGCCTCTTGGCAACTGTCCACCACGATTGCCTCGCACACCCGTGTAGTTAGCCAAATCATTTGGCTTGAGTGTCACATGGCGTTTGCCAGCGGTAATAATTAGGCTGTCTTGTTGACTGAGAGGCGTAATGGCGAGCACTTCCTCATTCTCTTTTAACTTGATAAGTTTATTACCTTTACCGCGTGCCTGTTCAGGCAAATCATCGAGGGCAAATATCAGTAAATATCCAGCATTGGTCACGACGGCGATATGGTCAGGTGCTACATTTGCATTGGTATTGTCACCGTCAGCATTGGCAGTCGTTTCTACTGGCGCATCGATACGCGCAGCAGGGAGCAAGCGACTATCAGCCGCTAGGTTAATGATGTTTTTACCCGCTTTTTGATTACTATCAAGATTACCGATGGTATTGATAAAACCATAACCTGCGGAGCTGGCGAGGATGATGCGTTGATTGTCAGCACCGGTTAATAGCTGCTCAAAGCTGGCACCTGCTGGTGGTTTTAACACACTGGTCAGAGGATCGCCTTGACCACGAGCCGAAGCAAGGCTATGCGCATCAATACTATAGCTGCGTCCAGTGCTATCGAGCACGTAGATTTTCTCATTGGATTTGCCACGGACGTGCGCTTGATAGCTGTCACCTGAACGATAACTCATGCCAGCGGCATCTACGTCATGACCTTTGGCAGCACGAATCCAACCTGCCTTTGATAGGATGGCAGTGATCGGTTCGCTCGGTACAAGGTCAGATTCTTTTAATGCTTGCGCTTCTTCGCGCTCTGCCAGTGGTGATACGCGCTCATTGCCATGTTCTTTCATATCGGCTGTCAGCTCGTCAATCATCAGATTGGTCAGACTGTCTGGATTGTCCAGATACTCTTGAATGATCGCGCGTTCGGCAGCCAGTTCATCTTGCTCGCGGCGTAGCTCAATTTCCTCTAACTTTGCTAGCTGACGCAGACGAATATCCAAGATAGCATTTGCTTGAATATCCGTTAGATCGTAGTCCTGCATCAATGTTGCTTTTGGATCGTCTTCTTCACGAATGATGCGAATGACTTCATCAATATTCAGATAAGCAATCAGCAAACCTGCGAGGATGTGTAAGCGCTTGTCGATTTTATCGAGGCGATATTGTAAGCGACGGGTGACCACTGATCGGCGGCAGACCAGCCATTCATCAAGGATTTCTTTTAGGTTTTTGACCTGCGGCTTACCATTTAGGCCAATCATGTTCATATTGACGCGGTAATTGCTTTCTAAATCCGTACTGGCAAACAGATGACTCATGACGCGAGCGACATCGACCCGTGTTGATTTTAGCTCTAAGACGATACGGCAGGCATTTTCGTGATCTGATTCATCGTGAATATCAGTAATCCACGGTAGTTTCTTATCGGTCATGAGCTTAGCGATTTGCTCTTGGATTTTGTTGCCGGAGACTTGGTAAGGCAGCGCGTCAATGATGACGAGATTCTTTTCTTTTGGGTCAATATGGAACGTTGCGCGCATTTTATAGCTACCACGGCCCGTTTCGTACATCGCTTGCAAGTCTTTTTTGCTGGTGATGATTTCAGCTGGCGTTGGCAAGTCAGGCGCTGGTATCGATTGGGTTAGTTGCTTCACCGACAGCTCAGGATTTTTAAGCAAGCGAATCGCTGCACGTACTACTTCATTGAGGTTATGCGGTGGGATATCGGTTGCCATACCGACCGCGATACCTGTCGTACCATTTAATAAAATATTGGGCAGGCGCGCAGGTAGGGTGGTTGGCTCTTGCATCGTGCCATCAAAGTTATCTTGCCAATCGACCGTACCTTGACCCAATTCTGCGAGCAACGTATTGGCATAAGCAGACATTTTGGCTTCGGTATAACGCATCGCCGCAAAGGATTTTGGATCATCAGGGCTACCCCAGTTACCTTGGCCCGTGATGAGCGGATAGCGATAGCTGAACGGCTGTGCCATTAGAACCATCGCCTCATAACAAGCACTATCACCATGCGGATGGTATTTACCCAACACATCACCAACGGTACGCGCAGATTTTTTCGCTTTTGCCGTTGATTTTAGTCCCAGCTCACTCATGGCGTAAACAATGCGGCGCTGGACAGGCTTTAGACCATCAGCGATATTTGGCAGCGCCCGATCCATGATGACGTACATCGCATAGTTGAGATAGGCCTGCTCAGTGAACTCTGCGACTGAGCGAGTATCCATCGGTTCATTAGGAATAATAGGGTCAATCGTATGATCAATAACATCGGACATAAAATAGGGTTCACTTATCAGTTTTAATAGGTATAAATAATTGGTGCAAGCGTACAAATAGGATAGCGCTATCGTAAAGGATATTGGCAAAATTAAAAAGGCATAAGTCAGAATAGACGACAGGTCGTGACGTGCTGGATAATGATAAAAAGGGTACACGACGTAACTTTGTGACCTTAACAGAGCTTGCTACTGCCCTTGATAGTAAAGGTAAAAAATAGTTAACGATAAAACACTATAAACAGTATTAATGAACAAATGTTTGCTAATAAATCGCTGAAAGATTATCGATTATTGCTATTAAGGTCTTGATAACTATGACATTATTGACCGTCAAGACAGTTTGCGAACTCAAGTAGCAATCTTTTATATTGAGTAGTCTGTATAAAGTGTGTATGTTAATGAACAGAGGGCTATTTACCGCTATATTGTTTGCTCATCACCATATGATTACCTCACAGCCAAGCTTGCTATTACGATGACAAGCCTGCGCGCTGAGTTTTTATATTTTTATCACACTGTGATTCGCATGGGTTGACGGTAGCGTACTATTACTAGGAGAGAAAAGATTATGGAAAATCACAGTAACCTAATTCGTCGTAACGATAAAGTGTGGGTCAAAACTTACGAAAAGCTTGGTATTCAATACGACATTGAGATGCCAGCCGCTAATACTTCTTTAATCGATATATTTGAGCAGAATTTTACGAAGCACGCTGGCAAGACAGCGTTTGTCTGTATGGATGCAAAGCTCTCCTACGAAGATTTAGATCGTTATAGCAAACAAATTGCTGCCTACTTGCAATCACTTGGGTTAAAAAAAGGCGATAAAGTCGGCGTCATGATGCCAAATATTTTGCAGCTACCGGTTGCCGTATTGGGTGTGCTGCGTGCTGGCATGACCTTGGTTAACGTTAACCCGCTTTATACCTCAAAAGAGCTTGAGCATCAACTAACAGACTCTGATACCAAAGCATTATTTATTTTAGAGAACTTTGCCAAAACGTATGAAGACATTGGTAAGGACTTGGTTGATCATGTCGTCGTGACGTCGATGGGTGATTTGATGAGTCCATTAAAAGGCTTTATCGTCAATATGGTCGTGCGTCACGTGAAGAAGCTTGTACCTGACTATAACCTTAAAACCAGCACCAACTTTAAAACAGCACTGAATCGCTTCTCAGCCAAAAATTACAAACGTCCAGATAACATCTGCCTTGATGATATTGCCGTTTTGCAATATACCGGCGGTACCACAGGTGTTGCTAAAGGTGCAATGCTCACGCATGGTAATTTAGTCGCCAACCTGATTCAATGTGATACCTATCTTGGCGATGCTTTTGATAAGTTTGAAGGTATGGATGAGCAGCCAGTTATCATGACCGCCTTGCCGCTATATCATATCTTCTCATTTACCGTTTGCGGCATGTTTGGCTTATATCGCGGTTGTATCGGGCTACTGGTGCCAAACCCACGTGATGGTGCAAGCTTAATCAAAGCTTATAAAGATTATCCACCAGCGTTTTTCCCAGCGGTCAATACGCTGTTTAATGCTTTAGCAAATAGCGATCCATTCAAAGCTTTAGATCATAGCAAGCTTGAGATGTCGATGGGCGGTGGCATGGCAGTATTAAAAGACACCGCTGACAAATGGCAAAAAATTACTGGTAATGTAATCGTACAAGGCTATGGTCTGTCAGAGACGTCTCCTGTGGCGTCAGCAAACCCAGAAGGTACGGGCGAATTCTCAGGCAATATTGGTCTACCGATGCCAGCAACAGACATGGCTATCTTGGATGAAGAAGGCAATGAGGTCGCACTGGGTGAGCGCGGCGAGATTTGTGTTCGTGGTCCACAAGTGATGAAAGGCTACTGGAAACGTGATGATGCTACTGCTGAAGTCATGACGTCTGACGGTTATTTCCGTACGGGTGATATCGGCGTGATGGATGAAGAAGGCTATTTTAAAATCGTTGATCGTAAAAAGAATATGATTTTGGTATCTGGCTTTAACGTCTATCCAAACGAAGTCGAAGATGTGATGTCAGGTCATCCAAAGATTTTGGAGTGCGGTGTCATCGGTATCGAAGATGAAAAGAGCGGCGAAGTGCCAAAGATTTATGTTGTGCGTAGTGATGACAGTTTGACTAAAGAAGAAGTGCTTGCTTATAGCAAAGAGAATTTAACTGGTTATAAGCGTCCTCGTTATGTTGAGTTCATCGATGAATTACCAAAATCAAATGTCGGTAAGATTTTGCACAAAGATTTGCGCGTGCTGGAAGAAAAGAACCACGGTTAATCAGTTAGCCTTCAGTGCCAGAGTATTTTTATGAGTGTCTGCTACTGTTTGTTAGGCACTCGTAAAGTCATCATGATAAGTCACTACGATACTAATGATAAAAACTAACGCTACGAACTAACGCTACGAACTAAATCTGAAAGAAACTATCAGGATGCTAAGTTGTCGTGATAGTGGTGGTTGTGATACTGGGTGTTGTGATCCAAAAATGGTAAGGTTGCTGGTATGCTGCCTTATCATTTTTTGTATTTATTGCTTTTTTTGTCGCTATGACCCAGTCAGGTAGAGATAGAGAATTTTTAGCAAAACTGCTATAGTGCTTACCGACATATTTGTCTATTTATCGACGAGATGACGTTAGTTTTGCGCTATATCTCTGATAAAACTATAAGGGATAAAGGGGTTTTTAATTCGGAAATGCCGAGTTATCGTGCTATTTATTAAGGACTTAACGTTGCGCTTTGATTGACAAAGCTTGTGAATGACAAACCTTTTTTGTTACCACGTTTTTTATTCACAAGCTTCTGCTGTCACTGATCAATCACAAAAAATAATGGTGTTTTCATTAGATTATTCTACGTTTTTAACGGTAACATTTAGGGAAAATTATGACCGACAGTATCAATAAAGAGACCACAAACGATAACGCTGCAATGAATAATAAAGACAGCGTATTTCCTACTATGCCGACGATAGATAGTGACAGCCCATGGTTGAAAACTTATGAGCGTTATGGCATTGATGCGACTATCGATATGCCTGATGACAATACCTCTTTACTTGATGTGTTTGAGCGTAACTTTAGCCGTTATGGGAAAAAAACGGCCTATATTTGTATGGGTGCATCGATCAGTTTTAAGGAATTGGATTTATACAGTCGCCAAATTGCCAGTTACTTACAATCATTAGGCTTGGTAACAGGTGATAAAGTTGGGGTGATGATGCCCAACCTCCTGCAATATCCAGTGGTTGCTTTGGGGATCATCCGTGCAGGTATGGTGTTGGTCAACGTCAACCCTTTATATACCAGCCGAGAGTTATCGCATCAGCTGCATGATAGTGGCACCAAAGCCCTGTTTATCGTAGAGAACTTTGCGAACACCTATCAAGAGGCAGAAGACAAAGGTCAGGTTGAGCATGTCATCGTTTGTAAGATTGGTGATATGCTAGGAACAGTGAAAGGAGCCGTCGTTAATCTCGTTGCGCGCCATGTCAAAAAAATGATTCCGGCTTATAGCCTGCCAAACAGCGTGAGTTTTAAGCACGCTTTAAATGCAGTATCAGCCAGCAAATATAAGCGCCCTGATTTGAATTTAAGTGACGTGGCATTATTGCAATATACGGGCGGTACGACAGGGGTTGCCAAAGGTGCAATGCTGTCCCACGGTAACTTAGTTGCCAATATGCTACAGATTAGTGCATTGATGGACAGTGCATTTGATGATGATGTTGATGCCAATGATGTCATCCTGACGGCACTACCGCTATATCATGTATTCTCATTTATGGTCTGCGGCATGTATGGCATGTACCGAGGTTATGCAGGCTTGCTTATCCCAAACCCTCGTGATCTTGATGGTTTGATTAAAGAGATGGCCAAATACAAACCCGCCTTTATCCCTGCAGTGAATACTTTGTTCAACGGTCTAGTACACAAAGACGGCTTTGCAGACTTAGATTTCTCTAACCTAAAAGCGTCTATCGGTGGCGGTATGTCTGTCTTGCCAAGCGTGGCAAAAGAGTGGCATAAAATCACTGGTCTGCCTATCGTGGAAGGTTATGGTTTGTCAGAAACCTCACCAGTGGCTGCTTTTAACCCGATGACCATTGCTGAATTCACGGGTAAAATTGGTATTCCTGCCTCTAGCACCGATATAATACTAATCGATGATGATGAAAATGAAGTCGCATTGGGTGATCGCGGCGAGATTTGTGTCAAAGGCCCGCAGGTAATGATAGGTTATCAAAATCGTCCAGAAGAAACAGCTGAAACGTTTACTGCCAATGGCTTTCTAAAAACTGGCGATATCGGCATCATGGATGAAAAAGGTTTTATCAAAATCGTCGATCGCAAAAAAGACATGATTTTGGTCTCTGGTTTTAACGTTTATCCTAACGAAATTGAAGAAGCCATGAGCGAGCATCCAGCTGTGGTAGAATGCGGCGCTATCGGTATTCCAAACGATGACCGCGGTGAAGAGCCAAAGTTGTTTGTGGTCAAAAAAGGCGATGTGACTGAGCAAGAGTTGCTTGATTTTGGCAAAAAGCAACTGACTGGTTACAAGCGTCCGCGTCACATACAGTTCGTCGATGAATTACCAAAATCAAACGTGGGTAAAATCCTGCGTAAAGAATTGCGTAAGATGGAAGGGTTAGAATAAAGTTGGTGCTATTTCTTTGTTAAGCCAATGACTGGCTAAAGTAGCGGCGCAATAGCTCGAACGAATCTTGCTATTGCGCCGCTGCCACGTTAGGATATCTCAATATTTACGTCTGCTATGGCATCCAATCATTATTTATTTTAGCTTATTAATAGTTTGCTAGATAAATGATGGTTAGCCACATAATGACAGACACCTCATTTTATGACACCGCCTTTAAAACATTGTACTAGGGATTTTTATGCGTATTGACAATCGTGAGCTTGACCAACTTCGCTCGATCAGCTTTGAGCGCCATTATACTAAGCATGCCGAAGGGTCAGTGTTAGTCAGCTTTGGTGATACCAAAGTATTGTGTACCGCTAGTGTTGAATCTGGCGTACCGCGTTGGCTCAAAGGTAAAGGCAAAGGTTGGATCACTGCTGAGTATGGCATGCTGCCACGCGCGACCAATACTCGTAACCAACGTGAAGCGGCACGTGGTAAACAATCAGGTCGTACCCAAGAAATCCAGCGTTTGATTGGTCGTAGCTTACGAGCGATGATTGACTTGAGTAAGCTGGGTGAAAATACCATTTATCTTGATTGTGATGTTTTGCAAGCCGATGGCGGTACTCGTACTGCTAGTGTGACGGGGGCTGCTATTGCGCTTATCGATGCATTAGAAAGTATCCAAAAAAGCAAAAAACTCAAGGCAGATCCACTGATTGGTTTGGTCGCTGCGGTCTCTGTTGGTATGAAAGACGGCAAAGCGTATCTCGATCTAAACTACGAAGAAGATGCCAGCTGTGATACCGATTTGAATGTGGTTATGACCCAAAAAGGCGAATTTATTGAGCTACAAGGAACAGCGGAAGAAAAGCCATTTACCCGCGCTCAAGCCGACGATATGCTGATTCTTGCCGAAAAAGGCATCGCTGAGCTGATTGCCATGCAAAAAACAGCCTTGGGTTGGTAGTCCTATTGATGATTACTTGCTCATCGTATTTTTATTAAACTTTTATTACTCTGTAACAGGTAGTCATGCATGCTCAAGCTGACCGACGATGGTGCCAAAATCACGCTACAAGATCAGCCCAAAACGACTGAAGATGGCATGTTTTGGTTTGGCTCAGCATTATTAATAGGAGCAGTGGCGGTTGCTTTGGCAATGAGTCTGCTGCCTGAGCGCTTGGCTATAGGGGCATTGGCGCTACTGATTATTGGTAGTTTTATCTTTAATCGAAAACGCCAACAACAGAAAAAAGCCATGGCTGGTGTCATCAGCAGCGGCATCTTGTGGCTGCATGCGGGTGAGCTGGTGCATGACAATCAAGGTAAGCGTCAGCATATTCAGTTGACCGACGGTGATAAAGTCATGCTTATTGGTGAGCAATTACAGATTGTTGATTGTGATGATATACGCAAATACCATATTAGCGGCTTTGATAGTATCCAAGAGGCAACCGCTGCCAAAGCTATTTTGCAAGGTCAAGCATTGGGCAAGCGCCATGTGAATATCAAGATGAGTAACGATTAGCTTATTTCTTAGCCGATTATCTACTGGATTGGGCTATAAAAAACCTAAGTGGCTTTCTCTCAGCAATCTTCTATCTCAGATAATATTTTATCTGCTCAGTACTCTATCTACGCAGTATTTAATCTAAAACTGCTTATTTTATTTCTTTTTTATTTAGCGCCAGCTCTCCATCGTTTTTTTACGTGCTCCTCTTATCTAACCATTAGTCTGTGTTTTTATACCTTTTATCGGCTATTTGAGCCGAATAATGCTTGCAGCGTCATGTCTAAATGGTTTATAAGTAAGATTAGAACATCCTATTATTATGGTTTATGTTGTCATTTATATTTTATTGACAAGGAGTTGGTCATGTCGCGTTTGCCTGTGTCATTGTCTATGTCGTCGTCGGTTACCGCGTCGTGCAGTCTTTTATTATTTACCGTTGGCCTAGTAGGTCAGGCCCATGCCGATAGTATGAGTGCTCTGATCGCCCAAAAATCTGTGCAATCTGATTTTAGTGCTCGCTATACACCATCATACTCAGCGGTGCCCTCCGCGAAAGTCAGCACGCGTTCTACCATTCAACGTGCAGGAACTTATCGCTCAAATTCTGCCAGTACTCCACCAGTGATTCAGACATCCTATCGTTATCCTGAAGTAGCGCGTCAAGCACCAGCAGTGATGCCCGCTTTTTTATCGGGTAATTATGATAATGTCGATAGCGAGTATTTACCGTTACTGAGCAGTGCGGAGATGCAGAGTAGTTTGGCCGCACGTGAAGTGGTTAGCACCGCCCGCAAGATGGCGCTGAACGAGCGCGCGATCATTCAAGGTGGCTGCTGGGACTATCTGAATGCCGTGTTTAAACGCGCTGGGGTGACACGCGATACCATTCATAAAGGTACTTATGGTCAAGGTCCGTATGCCAATAGTGGCGAGATTGAAGTTGGGGATTGGCTCTATTATATCAATCATGGCTATAATGGCGTCGAGCATAGTGGACTGTTTGTCGGCTGGGTTGATGAGCGCGCAAAGCAAGCGCTGATCCTCAGCTATGCGGGCGAAAACCGCCGTGAACCTGCGCGTTACCGTGTTTATGATTTGAGTAATGTCTATCAAATCATGCGCCCTAGTGTTTAAGCTTTCATATTTATGATGTCCTAAAAAAAAGCGTCCGTTACTTTAATAAGTAACGGACGCTTTTAGTTTAGAGGTGTTCAGATCTAAAAATCAGTTATGAGCATATTTACTGGATTTTAGAAGGGCTTTACTACTACTAAGATGACGATAATGACCAAAGCAAACACTGGTACTTCGTTAAACCAGCGCCAAAATTTATGCGTCTTATAATGCGGATTATTCATTAGCTTTTTACGATAAAATCCACAAGCACCGTGATAGCCAGAGAGTAGCACCACTAATAAAAGCTTGACGTGTAACCAGCCTTGGGTTTTATACACCTCCCAGCCTAGCCCCAACATCCATAGACCGAAGACCCATGTGGCTATCATCGATGGCGTCATAATACCGCGATAGAGCTTGCGCTCCATAATAGCAAAGCGTTCGTGGCTGATGCTGTCGTCACTCATCGCATGATAGACAAACAAGCGTGGCAAATAAAATATCGCAGCAAACCAGCAGACCATCGATATAATATGCGCCGCTTTAATCCAATTGAAATAATCTGCCATCACATTCTCTCTTACGATTTAATATTTTATCATCAATAATGTCGGCAAGCTTAGCGCAGATTATCCAATAATGGTAGCGATAAAAAACGCTACTCTGCCATCACCACTTGCGATTGATGACCACTCATCGCATCCATCACAGGCAATACTTTGGGCGCTCTTGGCGCGGCAAATTGCTTTGTTAGACCAAGCTCACGCATGAGTCTGTCATCGCCTGATTGGCTTGCATTGCCAGTAGTCAGTAGTTTATCGCCATAAAAGAATGAGTTGGCACCTGCCATAAAGGCCAAGGCTTGTTCAGAGTCGGATAGGCTTTCGCGGCCAGCAGACAAACGCACATAGCTGGTCGGGCAGCAAATACGTGCTACGGCAATAGTACGAATCCATTCAATCACTGACAGTTGACCTTCTGCCAAGACTTTATCGCCAATCGGTGTGCCTTTAATGGGCACAAGCAAGTTGACCGGAATTGACTCTGGCGCTTTGGGCATTTTTAGCAGCTCATGTACCCAATCGATACGGTCATCACGGCTTTCACCCATACCGACGATATTGCCACTACAGACATTGATGCCTGAGTTACGCACATTGTCTATGGTATCTAAGCGCTCGTCATAGCTTCGCGTGCTGACGACTTGCTCATAATAACGACGTGAGGTATCTAGGTTATGATTGTAATAATCCAATCCAGCATCCGCCAGTTGCGTCGCTTGATTGGTATCTAGCATACCAAGGGTCATACAGGTTTCAAGTCCCAAGGCCTTGACTTCTTTGATCAGCTCAACCACATAGGGCATGTCTTTGGCGCTTGGATGTTTCCATGCTGCACCCATACAAAAGCGTGACGAGCCACTGGCTTTGGCACGTTTGGCCGCAGCAATGACTTTATCGACTTCTATGCGCTTCTCTGCTTGTAATTTAGTCGTGTCGCGGTGGTGACCTGACTGTGAGCAATAGCCACAATCTTCGGGGCAGTTACCTGTTTTGATAGAGAGTAAGGTGCTGATCTGTACTTCATTCGCTTTGAAATTTTGGCGGTGTATCGTCTGTGCTTGCAACAACAAATCCATCAAAGGCAAATCAAACAGTTTGGCGATTTCTTCGCGGCTATGTTTACGGGCCATTTGTTGGCTGGCTTTGCTGGCACCCATTGTTAAGTTGTTTAAAAAGTCATTATTCAAGCCGCTGTGGCTGTTATTTTTATTATTGAACGTGTCAGTGTTGCTACTGGCATTAGGCTCTGAGATGTTAAGTAATCCTGCCATCATATAATTCCTTTTATAATAGTTTTTGAAACAATCATTTTGAAGAGAATAGTGGTTAAAAGAGTTGTGTGTAAAGCCATAAAATTTTAGGTAATAAAAAAGGCTGCGATATAGTATACCGCAACCTTTTTAGAAAATCAGAACACTGCGAAAGAGTAAAGTAACTAAGCGCTAAATAATCGTGATCTGTTTTCTTTATTTACGTCGCTCTATTTACGTTATGATTTACCAAGTTTGTGCTTAGCAACCCCAATCCAATGGTTGGCAAGTTTTTGTGCTTTATAAGCATAAGGCTTGGCTTTTTGGATATAAGGTTTACATTCTTCTGGAACAGCTGGCACGATATGCTTAGCAAGTTTATTGAACCACATCATTAGGCTGTAATCGCCTTCGATGCTGAGGTTACCTTCTTGTACAGCAGTCATAAAGGCAGGAAGATTGCCTTTGGTCAAAAGCTTAACACCTGTCATCGAATCCTTGAAATTGATGGTGAGGTCTGCTTTTTTAGCATGACCACTGTATTGGCTGAAGCTACCATTATCAAAGACAAAATAACGGGCGATATCCGCTTCAGTGCTGGCAAGCTCAATCGTCACATTGCGATCAGCGAATAGTGCTTTCACATCTTCGTTATCACTATCAGCAAGCATAGACAAACGATAGCCAATCACAGCCAATAGCACATCTAACGGATCAGATTTAATATCTAATACAGGAACAGTAAACATAATCGAACTCCTAAAGAATGAGACGCAAAATAATGCGTACTTTATAACAATTTTTGTGACAAATATATAACTAGATTATAAACGATAGAGAGGTTGCTATTCTTTAGGAGTTACGTAGAGAGCGTTAAGTATCTTGTAACATCCAATGACATCATCTTGATTAAAACAAGTTGTTAATATTGATAAAAATGACAGTAGAAAAGAGAATAGCCACGAAAATGAATGCTCGCATTACCTATGCTAGATTGAGCGAATTTGACGGCAGGTTAATCGTAATTTTTGGACGAGATACAGTCGTATAAAGATAATGTAATACAGGCTATATAAAAGGCAAGTAAAAGTACCGTAAGTATAGAATGAGCCAACCTAACAGCGTCGCTCGTTGATATAAGCGCGACTCTATCAGTGGAAGCGCGGTTGGTAGTCGTCATCATAAACAGGCGTGTGCTCGATATAGCGTGCCGCTTCCAATTGACGCTGCTGCTGAATGGATTGACTGACATCCTCGTAACGTAGTGCCCGATACAGCACCCAGCCCGCTAAAGGCAACCAACTGATACCCATGGCGATGATATAGCTGTGCCATTCTGACAGCTCTGATAGCATAGGACGACCCGCCACAATGCTTTGAATCGCCTCAACTGCTAGCCAATATGCCATACCACCAAATAGATACCAGAGCAGCCAGCGCTGTGAGGATAAGGCAAGCGCCAAAATCAAGCCTGCCAGTAAGCTATAACCAAGCAGTGCCGCCGTGCTCCACGTTTCTATACCAATAACCGAAAATATAGTCAGTAACATCATTCATCTCGCTATTCATAAGGTGAATTCCAATAGGGTCATTATGAAAGTTTGGGGAACAAAGCTAAAGAGGGGACAAGCGACTTTGCGACAACCGTTGACGTTTGGTTTTTTAGCACATTTTGATGGTTTTGTATGGCGAGGTTTAAGCATAAGCGCCGCAAGGATGGGCGCTTATTATTAAGAGTAGAGAGAAAGATTTTTGGGTTTTAAAAAGAGAATGATGCAGGTTTAAGGTAGGGTTAAGCGCGATTGCTACGAGTGCCCCACCAAGACAATAGTGAAACTAAAATCGCGCCTAGCAGCATCAGTCCTACAGTGGTTAGCCAATGTGGACCGGTAGGATATTGCCATGGCATCACGTTGTTTATCGCGTTACTATTAAGCGCGCCTAACGCATCTACTTTCCATGGCCATACTTTCACAAGCGAGCCTGCGATAAAACCTGTGAGCAAGGCCAAAGTTGCCTGATAGTAGCGAGACAATAACCATTTAAGTGCGCGAGTAAATAATAACAATCCTGTTGCCATACCCGCAATGACCGTGAAGATTATCGTAAAGTTAAGGCTATGCACGGCTTCTAATACTGCGTCATAAGCACCTAATAGCAATAAGATAAAAGACCCAGATATGCCGGGCAGTATCATGGCACAAATAGCGACTGCCCCTGCAAAAAACAAATAAGGCAAGCTTGGTGTGGTCGTGAGCAATGGTAAGCTGCTAATGACCACAGCGGCAACAAGACCAGTCACGAATAGTGCTGCCCGCCCTATATTCCAACGCTGAATCTCACTCAATAATATAAATACCGTTGCGACAACCAGTCCAAAAAAGAACGACCAAATAAATAACGGTTGATTATCTAATAGGTGTTTGATGATACCTGCTAAAGTAGCAAAACTGGTGGCGATTCCCAATAACAAAAATAACAAAAAAGTGGCATCAACTTGTCGCCACACCGCAACCAAGCCTTTGATTCGGCCTTCCTGTCGAAATATCTGCCAGAGATTGGGGCCGATGCTACTCAGGGCATTAATTAAGCGCTCATAAATACCGGCAATCAGCGCAATGGTACCGCCAGAGACACCTGGTACGATATCCGCTGCCCCCATGGCCATTCCTCTGATATAAACCCCAAATAGTTGCTTTGGACTATCGGAGGATACAGCAGTGCTGCTCTTATCCAGTGGTTGTGGCGCTGACGGCTCATTTTGCCGCGGTGATGGTGATGCCGTCATGGACAATCCTTTTTTATTTGAAAACACAGTGAAAGTTAATGCGATGCCGCTAAGTATGCTAGGACAGTGATGCGAAAATTGACTGTCGCAATGTCGCAATGTCGCAATGTAATAAGACATAAAAGCCAGATTAATGTTAAAAACACTAACCTAGCTCCATGGTATGGTGTTGCGAGTGTAGTTGTTACTCAGCAGGCGCAAGTGCTGGATAACCAAGGGCATAAAATATGCCTTCAAGCCCTGTGACATTGATGGCGGCATCAGCACGTGCTTGGACAATAGGCTTAGCGTGATAGGCGACGCCTAGGTCTGCGATGGCCATCATCGGTAAATCATTGGCACCGTCACCGATACAGACCACTTGTGACATTTCGATGCCTAAGCGCTCCGCAGTATGCTCAACGATCGCCGCTTTTTTGGCACCATTGACGATGGGCAGCTGTACGTGACCAGTGACTTCCCCTTCGTCGATATCTAGCGCGTTGGCGTGAACTTCGTCAATGCCTAATTGCTCAGCGATGTAACGCGCAAAGTAGGTAAAGCCGCCTGATACCAGTACGGTATGGTAGCCCAAAGCCTTTAGTGCACTGATGGTAGTGCGAGCACCCATTGATAGTGTTAGACGGCTGCAGATATCATCTAATACATCGGTCGAGATGCCTTTTAGTAACGCTACCCGCTGGGCAAAAGACTCATCAAAATCCATCTCACCGCGCATTGCCGCTTCCGTAATGGCTTCGACTTCTTTGCCGATGCCCGCTGTTTTTGCTAATTCAACGATGACTTCTTGCTCGATTAAGGTGGAATCCATATCAAAGCAGGCAAGCTTGTGGGTACGTAGCATATGACCGACTGATAAAATGTGGCAATCAACAATATCCAAGCGTTCAACACTGCTCGCTTGATGACTATCGTTATAAGCTTCGGTCAAGTCATGACGCAAGCGCGTGGTCAGCTGATCATCAATGATGTGAGCTGCTGCGGTCTTTTTGCCAGGATGCATGAGCGTATCAGTGACTGGTACCAACAAATATCGGAATACTTGTGCTTGGGTAAAAGGCAAGCGCTGTGCGTTTGCTGCCGTTGGCTCTGTATCAGAAACGGTAATATTGACAAAACTGGCATCAGTATCTTCAGCGACGGTGACCAAATGCCAGCTTGGCTGTTCATCGACCCATGATTGCACATACTGGTGGATATCAAGCGTCGATACTTTGGTCGGTAGCACAACAATAAGAGCAAAAACTGGCAGGGACTGTAGCGCATCAAAATCTTGTAAGTTCGTGTTATCTGGTAACAGTGACGCAATAGAGTCAACGGCTTGTTGCCATGCTTTGCTGTCTTTTGGTAACGAGTAAGATGTATTGTGTGGCATGGCTCAATGGTCCCTTGTATGCTCATATAAGATTGGGAATAATAGCAGCTTTACTCGGCAGCGCCTATAGATGACGCGCAAAGTATCACCGTCGATTAAAGATGGTAGCGATCGTTGAAAAATCATTTGAAATTGAATGTAATTATTATGATAAATTTATAAATCTGCTAACGCTATAAGACTTATTATGGTGATATAGTAGATAAGATAAGCGGATTGGATTCATGATAATATTCACGACAATGCTTTCATTCGCCGCTTACCAAATGTGCAGTAGATTATCCTGAGTTATAGCATTTTAGACAGCAGTTTTTAAGTAACGAAATCTTGTTGTCAGTCTTATTTTAGGCAACAACAGACATGTCACAGCATGGTGCTGACATTCAATAAATGCTTATTAAGATACGTACTGTACAGTTTTTTTTTAAATTCGCCAAAAAATGAGCGATAGCCTTGTTTTTTAATTTCTCTTCTCCAAAAAAGTTTACCATATCATGACGTATTTAGCGCCGCGGCAAGGGTTGTTTGCCATTATTCTTCTGGTTAGTTTTTGTTTACAGACGTTGTTATTGGTCATCAGCACCGATCAACAACTGAGCAAAAGTCGTGCGTTAAAAGGCGAGCAAATGGTCGCCCAGCTGATTGATGAAGCAAGGTTGTCTTTAGAAAATAAAGACCGTGTCAGCTTAAGCGTCATTGCTAATCGCTATACCAGCGAGCAAGACGTGACACGCATATTGATTAAAGACAATAACGACGATATCTTGGTGCCTGTTGGCAATGCGCCCATGCAGCAAGGTGATACCATTCGTCAGATTGCCACCAATGGCGATGCGGTAATTGGCAGTGTGTCGTTGACGTTAAAAGATATTAGCAAAGGCGAGATTATCGCTATGCAATGGCCATTCGTCATCGGTACGATGCTGCTGCATTTGTTGCTTTGGCTGGTTTATGGTTACCTTGCCCGTCCTACCAAAGAGCAGATCAATGCGCTTAGCCGTGATATTCAAGATTTGCATCGTGAGCAGTATATGCAAATCGATCAGCGCAATTATGATCGTGAGCTTGAACGCCGTGCCACGGATACTGATAGAGGAACTTCGGAGTATTCTGTAGAGAGTGCAACGGATGGGCAGCCAACCAGTGCACGCAAATTGGATGTGCATAGTGAAGTAAACCAGTATTTAAGAACGCAACAAAATCAAGATGCGACAGGTTCTAATAATCAGCCTATCAATGATACAACTGAAGAGCGGACAGAGCATGACGCAGCAGATGGTGCTCAAAATGATATAAGCAGCGCTCATAAATCTGGCAGCGCCTCTCGGTTGTCTGCCACCCGCTCATTTGATAGTGTGAGAGTGCAGATTGTATTCCATGACGAGTTCAATATGCTTGAGCGTCTTGCGCCGGCTCAGCGTTTACCTTATTTAGCATTATGTACGCAGCTATTGAACCAAGCAGTGACTGAGTTGCTTAAGCAGCCTTTATTATTAGGTGTCAGCGCGATGAATGAGCCACGTTTCGATGACACGGGTGCTAGTGTGTTGTTAAAGGCGGACAATAGCCATGCCAAAGTGGCGTTAGCAGGCGTGATGCTTGGCAAGCTGTATTTGATGCTCAATAAAATCATCCATGACAAGCACATTGAGCTAAGCCGCTTTGCGCTACCCGCTAAAGCAGGTGTCAGCGATGATGCGCAGGCGCAAGCAATGACGCAATTATTACACAGTGTTGGCAAAAAAGAGCAAATGCTGATTTTGTTACCCAATGCAGGTCTCAAGCAAATCAGCCACCATGTACAGGTACAGAGTATCATGCGCCCAACAACGGTTTATGAGCGTGAATGTGCCGTGTTCGATGGTGGCAATGATTCGATGATCCAACGCTTAGCGGATGTGCGTAATGCGGTATTGATGATTGAAAGCGCAGATGAGTCGGCTATTTAATGCTACTTATCTTCGCTGATTAATATACAATTGTCTGCGATATTATCTTTATCTTTATCTTTATATCGCCTAAAAATAGGGCGGTAATAATAAAAAGCATTGACAACATGAAGTAGAGACTTTATAAGGCATATATATATTAATGTATTCTTAATACCCTGGCTAAAAATGATAGGAGTTTGTCATGAGTGACGCTGATATTGACGACGATTTTGATGATGATTTTGTCGACGATGATGATGCAAAGATGGTGGAAGAGGCCGAGACGAGCGTGCGTACGCGCTTAAGTAGTCTTGAGAAGCGTCGACTGATCGATAATCTGCTAGAGGAGAAGCGTTTGGCCAAAGAGCTAAAGGATGATCTAGACGATATAGACAATTTCGATGAAGATGGCGATGATTGGGATGATGACGATCTTTAGTTTTTAAACTTAAGTCATAGCCTCATGTGAAAGTGCTCAGTCATTTAAGCCGACTAAAGCCTTTTAATAACGGCATATTAGCTGACAGTATAATGCTAATGATATCGCAATCGTTACTTTTTGACGGTTGCTAGCCACCCGCTCTATGCAGTTATTCTTATTTTATAAAGATGGTTTGGGTGCTTTACCGAAACCATTTTTACCTTCAAATTATCCACTATTCTGCACTTAACCGATCGTTTATGGCGACTGCCGCACTCTATCTTTCAAGGACAATTACATCATGAGTAACCAATTAAGCTTCGATGAATTATTAGACTATTTGGACAATCAAGAGAGCCCGTTTGTGCTTGATAGTGTCGCCGCGCATGGTTTTTTGACAGCGACAGTCATTGGGCGTCCATTACCGAATTGGCTGGATGCACTGTTTGAAGGTCATGTTAGTGAAATCCCAGAAAACGTCATCGACGGTATTCAGCGCTGGCGCGATTCTATTATCGCTGAGCTAAAAAACGAGACGCCTATTGAGCTACCGTTTGGCGAAGATGCGGGTGATGAAGAAGTGGCCGTTGATTTTTCAGATGAATCAGATATCGTTGCTTGGTCAATTGGCTTTGTCGATGCGATGTATGGCGACGAAGCCAGTGATTGGTTTGAAGATGAAGAAACGGCTGAAGATGTGGCTGTCTTGACTTTACCAATGATTTTGCTAAGCGGTATCGATGATGAAGATCCAGAGCTTGCAGAGATGCGTAAAGATGAAGACAAACTGGCACAAATGGCCAATAGCATCGAAGGCAATTTGACTGAGTTATTTTTATTGTTCCATACCAACGATTAGCCTTTTTATCAATATACGGACAGCGTGGTTTGGTCTATATCCAAGTTGACGCTGTCTATATAACGTCACCGATAAGGTCGTATTATGACTGTGCAACTCTCCAATCTTGAGCATTTGCCCAACTATCAAATCACCGAGCGTTTGGATGTGGTGTACGGCAGCACCGTGCGCTCAAAACATGTCGGCAAAGACTTGTTTGCTGGACTAAAAAATATCGTCGGTGGTGAGTTAACGGCTTATACCGAGCTGTTAGAAGAGTCGCGGCAAGAGGCGATCGATCGGATGATTGTCAAAGCAGAAGCTTTGGGTGCAGATGCGGTGGTGGGGTTGCGTTTTTCGACCTCTAGCATCGCGCAGGGAGCCTCTGAATTGTTTGTCTATGGCACCGCTGTCAAAGCCATACCGATGCCGCAGCAAGTCTACCAAACCCCACCAAGCGACTCTTCTCATCAGTCTGGTCAACAGCCAAATCTACAAAATTCTGCACCGACAGCGACCGATGACTTGCCACGTTTCAATCCTTTTGGTTAGCTAACCAAATCTTAAAGCATCGATGCTTTTTTATGATAAGTTTATGACAAGAGACGTGCCATGAATAATTCCCTTACCCAGATGCTTATCAATTACGCACCGTTTATTTTACTATTCGCTGCTGGTTGGTTCTTTGGGTCGCGTCATGAGCGCCAACATCTCGCGCAGTTAAGCATTGCAGAGCAAGAATTAAGCCATATTATGGTCTCAAGTGAGCGCTTTTATGTGCCGAAACTTGTTGCCAATACTGAGGGTGAGCTGGTGCTTGGCAGCGTGGTTATTGCCCAAGATTATTTCAAAATGATTATCGCTCGGGTATTGAGCATCTTTGGCAAAAACTTGACCACTTACGAGACCTTACTCGACCGTGCCCGCCGCGAAGCTCTGGTACGTATGCGTACCGAAGCACAAGCCAAAGGCTATAACCATATCTACGGCTTACGTCTAGAAGTCAGCAATATCAATCAATTGGGCAGTATGGTTGAAGCCATCGCTTATGGTACTGCAGTGAACAGCCGTGAGTAACTCTAAAGGGCAATGAGTCACTCAGAATTAATGTAATCAATATCTACGATTGAATGCTAGTCATGCGTTTTGATTGTCCCTCATCTATACCGTCTCTTACTTACCTCACCTGTTATTTATAAAGAATAAACCATGCTTCTTCTACAGATTATCGCTGGATTTATGATCCTTTATATCGTCATAAAAGTCGCCAGTTGGTTTGGAAGCCGCGACAATTCGCCAGTTTCTTTGGATTCTTCTTGGGATCAGGATAATCTTGACGATAGCGATGGTAGTGATTCAGGCAGCAGCGACTCAAGTAGCGGTGATTCAGGTGGTGGTGATTGAAGGTTGCTGTTCAATGATATTTCATCGTTCTCTAAAACCAAAAACCATATTTGACTGATGAGTCGTTGAATAAAGCAAATCAGGGCGACTTTACCCCTATATACTTGCTTTTACCATGCCTTATTTTTTGCTGTTTTTTAATTGATTGTCGGTGTTTAACGGCTATTGATTATGAGGGTACGCCTTAGCAAGGATTGCTAATCAGGTGTCATTTAATCAGCATACTCGGTCTATAAAATTCATCTATAAAATTCATCTATAAAATTCATCTATAAAATTCATCTATAAAATGAACCTATAAACAGCTCTTATCTACAAGGATGTAGTTATGGAAGGTCTTGCCATAGTCACGTTAGTCAATTCAGTTATCATTCCTATTTGTCTGTTTTTAATCATGATGGGCATGGGTCTGACCCTCGTCACCAACGATTTTAAACGGGTTTTAAAATATCCAAAGGCAGTCGGCATAGGCTTGACCAATCAGTTGATACTGTTACCTATCATTGGCTTTGCCTTAGCCAATATCATGCCATTACGCCCAGAGTATGCCGTCGGGGTTATGCTCCTCGTATTGTGTCCGGGTGGCACTACCTCAAACTTATTTACCTATTTAGCCAAAGGCGATGTGGCGCTGTCGGTGACGATGACTGCGATTGCGAGCGTGATTACCGTCTTTACCATTCCCATTGTGCTGAGCTTTTCATTGATTTATTTTATGGGCAGCGGTAGTGAGTTTGAGTTACCGGTAGTAAAAACGATGCTGACTTTGGTGGTGCTGACGATAGTGCCTATTAGTGTCGGTATGCTGATTAAACGCTATGCACCAACCGTTGCTGATCGTTCACAAGTCTATGTGTCTCGATTTGGGGTGATATTTTTAACGTTTTTAGTGCTGTTTTTGGGCTATGTGCAACGCGATATCATTGTCGACGCCTTTATCGCTACTGGTCCCGTATCGGTATTATTAAATCTCTCAACCATGGCGCTCGGTTATTATAGTAGTAAATGGTTCGGTCTCAACTGGGCGCAAAGAACCTCGGTGACGCTAGAAGTCGGTTTGCAGAATAGCACCTTGTCGATATTTATGGCATTGACACTATTGTCTAACTACGACATGTCGATGATGCCAGCCATTTATACTTTGGTGATGTTCTTAAGCGCGGGGATTTTGGTGCGTATATTTAGTGCTCAACACGATAAGCTGAGAAAATCTGAAATAGAAAATAGCGTGTTGGCAGCGCGTATGCTGTAGATGCTGAAATCCCATAACAGGTTTAAATATTGAACCTTGTTATGGGTAATAGGTGAATTATCTATTTATAGCATTTAGCATTTAGCATTAACCAATACCAATCAAGTCAAGGTCGGCGGGTATTTACACTGCTTCTAGCTTCCGCTTGTTCACTAGCCGTTTGTTCTTTCACTTTTTCAATTTGAAATAAGAAAGTACGGTTTTTGAGTACCGCCACAAACACCACGCCGCCGACGGTATTGCCCACCAATATCACTAATAAAAACAGTAAATAATGCCCCAAGCTGACGGTATTGCCGTATAGCAAAGCAGAAAAAATCTCAATGTTGCCCACGATACTGTGATGCAATCCTAAAAAACCAATACTGCCAGTAATAAGCGTTACCAAAACGATGCGGCTAAGGGTGTCGCGCGCTGAGGTCACAAGCCAAGCGGTGACGCCCATCATCCAACCTGCTAAGATGGCGCTACCAAATATGACCCACCACCTAAACCCTAAAATGTGTTCGGCATAAGTGTCGATGTCGCTCACGCTAAACAGCTGCATATTTAAACCCAACCCTATCATCAATGCGGCAAACAAACAGCCGCCAACGATGTTGCCAGCGATGACAATGCCCCAAAGGCGTAGTAATTTATGCAGCGGTTCAATCTTATTGAGCACAGGTAGGCTTAACAGCGATGTCTGTTCGGTGAATAATAGCGACTGACCAATGACGACGATGATAAATCCAATCGGGTAAAGTAGGGAGGCGAGCACGATTGCGTATTGGCTTGATAGCACACCACTCAACAGCGCAAAAGCCGATAAAATCATAAAGAAGCTAATGCCAATCTCAAGCCCAGCGGTAAAGGCACTGGTAAATAGCGAGCCAAGTGAGCGCTCAAAGGTTTCTTTGGCATCCATCACTTGCTCAACTAAGATACTGGCGTAGCTTTTTGCTTGGCTTAAATTGTCATCACCGGCGACCTTTTTGATGGTCTCCTTGTCTTCTGCGCTGATCTCTTCTGGTAAATCGTCGTTTTCCAAGTCATCATTTTCTAAGTCTTCGGTGGCTTCGTCAGGGTCATCTATAGGCTCGTCTAAATTGTCTTCTGTATGATTGTTTGTATGAGAGTCTGCATGATCATGCTCTACATGACCATCTTCTAAAGGATGGCTGTGCTGTAGCGTATGACTGTGTGCCATATCGTCTGTTTCATGATTATCGTTATCGCTCAGAGTATCATCGTTATCCACAGGGATTTTGGTAATTGCGCTCACGCGTGCGTCGCCTGATAGGGCAGCCTGAGTATCATGGGTATGCTCATTATCTTGGGACAAGGTCGACTCGCTGTTGGTTAGAGAGGGTTTTGATGTTTTTTATATAACGATATCACCCATATTCTAGCGCATGATGGTGAGATGTTCTGTTGAACATTCAACCGATTGGGGGTATTGATTGAGTAATAACTTGATTAAAAACCGCCTTCAGGCTCTATAAATTGCCTTACCATCTAACAAAATCCTGCCATCTGCGTTAAAATCACTCTATCCATTATTTTCCTAATTTTTATATTCACTTTAATCCAATTAACTTTGATCACATTCAATCAATAAAAGATAATGCCATTATGAGTAACCACAACCTCACCACATCTATTCAAGCGGCCCTAAGCCAGTTAGAGAATGCGTACAATCCTGCGGAAGTCGAAGCAGGCATGTATCAAGGCTGGGAAGAAAGCGGCTATTTTAAGCCGACCTTTGATAAAGACGAGTCGTTCTCTATCGCGCTGCCACCGCCGAACGTCACTGGCTCACTGCACATGGGTCATGGTTTTAACAATGCGATTATGGATGCGCTCACGCGTTATCACCGCATGGATGGTGACAATACGCTGTGGCAACCGGGTACAGATCATGCGGGTATTGCTACCCAAATGGTTGTTGAACGTCGCCTAGAAGCACAAGGCATCAAACGCCGTGACATGACGCGTGAAGATTTCGTCGATAAAGTGTGGGAATGGAAAGAAGAGTCGGGCGGCAATATCACCAGCCAAATTCGTCGTTTGGGCAGCTCGGTTGACTGGTCGCGTGAGCGCTTTACCATGGATGATGGTCTGTCTAATGCGGTAAAAGAAGTGTTTGTTCGTCTGTTCGACGATGGACTTATTTATCGTGGTAAGCGTCTAGTGAACTGGGATCCTAAATTCCAAACCGCGCTGTCTGACTTAGAAGTAGAAAACCACGATGAAAAAGGCAGCTTGTGGCATTTCCGCTATTATTTCACGGATAAAGACCTAACCACTCAAGATGGCAAAAACTATCTGGTCGTCGCAACTACACGTCCTGAGACTTTGCTTGGTGATACGGCTGTTGCAGTCAATCCTAGCGATGAGCGTTATGCACACTTGGTTGGCAAAACCATTACTTTGCCAATTACGGGTCGTATTGTACCTATCGTCGCTGATGATTATGTCGAAAAGGACTTCGGTACGGGCTGTGTAAAAATCACCCCAGCGCATGATTTCAATGACTATGAATTGGGTCGTCGTCATAGCTTGCCATTGATTAATATCCTTGATGAGCGCGCCAATATCTTAGCATCGATGGAAGTTTATCCTGATCTGCAAACACGTGAGCCAGAGCTAGAAACCACGCCGAGCGAGTATGCTGGACTTGAGCGTTTTGCCGCTCGTAAGTTCCTCGTTGAGCAAGCAGGCGAGCAGGGCTGGCTAGAAGATATCGAAGACTATGCACTCAAAGCCCCGCGTGCTGAGCGTGGCGGTACAATCGTTGAGCCATGGTTGACCGATCAGTGGTATGTCGCAGTTAAAGAGCTTGCCAAGCCTGCGATTGACGCGGTAGAAGACGGCAGCATCGAGTTCGTCCCTGCACAGTACAAAAACATGTATATGTCGTGGATGACGGATCTGCAAGACTGGTGTATCAGTCGTCAGCTGTGGTGGGGACATCGTATCCCTGCATGGTATGACGATGCGACGGGTGAAATCTATGTCGCCCGTGACGAAGCCGAAGTCCGTAGTAAATACAGTCTCAGCGATGACGTGATCTTGCGCCAAGATGATGACGTACTCGATACGTGGTTCAGCTCAGGTCTGTGGACGTTTAGTACGCTTGACTGGGCAGACGTCAACGCCGATCCACGCGTGATGGACACCTTCCACCCAACCAGCGTGTTGGTGACAGGTTTTGACATTATCTTCTTTTGGGTTGCTCGCATGATCATGATGACCATGCACTTCGTGAAAAACGAAGATGGCACGCCGCAAGTACCATTTAAGACTGTCTATGTGCATGGTCTGGTGCGTGATGGCAATGGTCAAAAAATGTCAAAATCGAAAGGTAACGTCTTAGATCCGATTGATCTGATCGATGGTATTGATCTAGAAGCACTGGTCGAAAAACGCACCAGCAATATGATGAATCCAAAAGACGCGGCCAAGATTGAGAAGCAAACGCGTAAAGAGTTCCCAGAAGGCATCCCAGCCTTTGGTACGGATGCGCTGCGCTTTACCTTTACATCCTTAGCCAGTACCGGTCGCGATATCAACTTTGATCTAAAGCGCGTCGAAGGCTATCGTAACTTCTGTAATAAAATCTGGAACGCCAGCCGTTTTGTACTCATGAACTGCGTCGATAGCGAAGGCAATGCCAAGCCTATCGATCAAGCGGCCAACCCTGACGTTTGGGAATTACCAGAAAAATGGATCATGAGCCGCCTGAACTCTACCGTTGCCGATATTCATCAGCATTTTGCTCAGTATCGTCTCGATATGGTCAGCCAAGATATCTATGAGTTTATCTGGAATGAGTACTGTGATTGGTATGTTGAGCTTGCCAAAGCCAGTCTAAATGATGACTCGGTGTCTGATGAGCGTAAAGCGCAAATCCGTTATGTGCTACTGCACGTGTTAGAGACGGCGCTACGCTTTAGCCATCCAATCATGCCGTATCTGACCGAGCAAATCTGGCAGACGGTGGCACCGCTACTGGGTCGCAAAAACACGGACAGCATCGTGGTCGCTGACTATCCAAAAACGGATGAGGCACAAATCAGTGAGCAGGTTGAGGCGGATATGGCATGGCTACAAGAGCTCATCGCTAGCGTCCGTAACATCCGTGGTGAGATGAAATTGGGTAATGCCGTACGTCTGCCAGTGCTACTACAAAATATCTCTAGCGATGAAGATGCGCGTCTGTCACGTATCAAAAACCAGTTCAAAGCGCTTGCCAAAGTCGAGAGCTTAGAGATCGTCAAAGAAGGCGATGAAGTGCCGCTATCATCATCAAGTATGGTCGGTCAGCTACGCGTGCTTGTCCCGATGAAAGGGCTGATTGATCCAACAGCTGAGCTGGCTCGTTTAGGTAAGTCATATGATAAGCTGAAAGGTCAAGCCGAAGGCATCGCCCGCAAGCTCGGTAATGAAGGCTTTGTGAGTAAAGCGCCTGCGGAAGTGGTCGATGCTGAAAAGGCTAAACTGGCTGAGCTAGAAGGGCAGTTGACGGCGATGACGGCGCAGATGGAGCAGTTGAAAGCGTTGTAAATAAAGCGTAAATATCTATAGTAATAAAGAACGCTGTCACAATTGTGATGGCGTTCTTTTACTTGGTTACTGGTTGGTTCTCTAATCAACTTTTGATTCTAAGAAATAACTGAATATTTGTGTGCTATTATCTATATCCTATTGAGATTAGCTCGAATATATCTTTATAAGTTGCAAAAACTATCGTCAGTAAAGCCCCTGTAGAAGTGGTCGATGCTGAGAAAGCGAAACTGGCTGAGTTAGAAGGGCAGCTCACGGCGATGATGGAGCAGTTGAAAGCGTTGTAGTTTTTTATGGTCGATTGAGTTGTACGATGGTAGCTTGATTCAATAAAAGAGGATTTAAATATGCAAAATGAAGATATAGAGCTTTCCGTTCAAGTTACTTCTGACTCAATTAAGAAAAAATTTAAAACATTAGAGCCAATCAAAGCCATTTTTGAATTAATCTGGAATGGTTTAGATGCGTGTGCTGATAGAGTTGTTATAAACATTGAACGCAATGAATTAGATGGACTTGTATCCATTACTGTTAGTGATAATGGTAATGGAATCAATTTTGATCAAGGAGAAGAATGTGGCTTTTTGAAATTTGATGATTCAAACAAAAAGGCTGACATAAATACACATGGTAAAGATGGAATAGGTCGTTTCTCATTCCATAAATTAAGTAATAATGCAGAATGGCATACGAAGAATAATGGTAATAGTTATAAAGCAACTATCCATGAGTCTAATTTACACAAGATCATACTTAAATCTACTAAAGATACTGAGTATCCATTTTTAATGAAAGAGAAGTCGGGTACTACAGTTCAATTAACAGGGTTTAATGCTTCAAATGGCTCTCTACCCAGTGATGAGAAGATTTTAAATTTACTTTCATGCGAGTTTGGATGGTTTCTAGCTTACCATCAAACTGCTAAGATACTATTTGATGGAGTTAGAGTTCACGTTCCTAAAAACGACGTAAAACACGAAAGTGCTGAGCTTGAAGGTTATGAATTTAATATCTCTGTATTTCGCTGGCATGACAAGCCAACTTCAGAGAAATCATACATATACTTTACTGATAAAAATAATAAAGTTGTTTATAAAGATCTCAGTAGATTCAATAAAAAGCTAGGATTTTATACATCAGCAGTTATAAGCTCAAAATTTAATAGTAAATTTGACAATGATCTATATGAAATGGACGGTTCACGAAAAGTAATAAGTGCCGTTTCAAAAGTTGTTTATGATATGCAAACTGATCTATATAACAGTTTTCTAAGAGCACGAGCTGAATTTCTAATAGAGAATTATGAAAATAAGGGTTTTTTTGACCATATTTATAGTAATGGTAATGATCTTCAAAAATGGAATTTAGAAAATACAAAAAGAGTAGTTAAAGAGCTCTATATTGCAGATCCTAGAATTTTTAATAATTTAAGTGAGAAGCCTGCTAAAATTTTAGTACGTTTATTGGATAGAATTCTGGTATCAAATGAAAACGGTGCTTTGTTTGAAGTGCTCGAAGGCGTATTAGATTTGGACTCTGAACATGTAGAACGATTAGCAGATTTAATTCAAAATACCAAACTAGAAAATATAATTAGTACAGTTGAAATTATTTCTAGGAGATTACAAGTTATAAAAATGCTTCGAAGCATTATGGTAAATGACTATAAAAACGTATTAGAAACTCCTGATTTACAACAAGTGATTGAGTCAAATAGCTGGTTGTTTGGAGAGCAATACTCGATTTTAGGTGCAGAAGAAGATGATTTTAATAGGACTGCAAAAAATCTAAGAGACTCAATTAGAGGTATCAAAGAAATAACTGTTGAAGACGTTGAAGACGTGACAGTTGAAGGTTCGAAACGTCAAGTAGACTTGTTTTTAGCAAGTAAACGAATGATTTTTGATGAAAACAATAACAAGATATTTAAATGCGTTATCATTGAGATTAAACGTCCTAGTATTTCATTAAGTAAAAAACATTTAAGGCAACTAGAAGATTATGCAGAGATTATTCAAAAAAGCTCAGCGTTTGGTATAAGTGAAAATTTAAGATTTGATTTGATTTTAGTTGGTAGAAAAGTCTCTAATCAAGATACTTCGATTCAAGGTAGCTTAGAAGGTATGAAGCCTTATCATGAAAAAGGTTTAGTGGGACTATCCGATAACAGACGAATTAAAAGTTATGTTAAGGATTGGCTATCACTACTAGACGAACATGAACTTTCAGCAAACTACATTTTAGAAAGACTAAAACCTAAGTTACCTGATTACTCACTAACAAAAAGTAAAGATCTGATTGAAGTTTTACAAGAGCCAGCTTAACTTAGAAGATATCTCTCTCTCGTTATATTTAGATTATTGAGAAACGAAAGCTTTATCCATTCTGAAATGCTAAAATTTAGTTATGATTGGTAACTAAACTTCTTTAAAAGGAATTTTAATGCTTTCTCTCACCGTTGGACAACGCGCGCCTTTAAGCAACCTTGCTATTGACGACACCGCACCCATCACGCTTAAGTTCACCCGCCAAAGTCCGATAGAGATGGACATCAGCTGCTTTGCCTTAGACGCAGCGGGTAAGCTGATTAATGATGATTACATGGTGTTTTATAATCAGCCAACCTCACCATGCGGACAAATCAAGCTCAGCCATTACGAGTCGCAGCCAACGGCGAATAAAGGCATCCAGGCCGAGTTTGAGGTTAACTTATCCAAACTGACGACTAATATAGACAGCTTGTTTTTTGTATTATCAGCCGACACGCCGCTGAATCAAATTCAATCGTTAGAGATTGGCATTTGGCAGCAATCACAAAAGGCGCAGGCAGAATATCAAGCAGCAGACTTTGCCCAGCAGCAAGCCAGTATGCTAATGCAGCTTTATCGTAAGAGTGGTGTTTGGCGAGTATCTAATGTTGCGCAAGGCTTTAATGGTGGACTTGCCGCCATCGTGCAGCATTTCGGTGGTGACGTAGAAGAGGGTAGCCCGCAAACAATAGAGGTAACCGCAACGCCAGTTCAAGCAAAACCATCGTTAGAGAAGGTCATGCTAGACAAAGCCCCAAAACTGGTCAATCTGGCCAAAAAAGCCACGATATCGCTTGAGAAGCGCCAATTGCAGCAATTAACCGCAAAGGTGGCACTGGTATTAGATGCCTCAGGCTCAATGAACAGACAGTATAAACAAGGCCGCGTGCAAGAAGTGGTCAATCGTCTATTGCCATTGGCAGTGAGCTTCGATGATGACCAAGCGCTCGACTGTTGGGCTTTTGCCCGAGATCCGCAGTATTTGGGTGAGATTGGGCTGAGTAACTATGAAGGCTTTATTGACAACGCTCACGGCGGCTGGCGCAAATGGGCACTTGGCCCGCGTGTAAATAACGAAGCAGAAGTCATGAAAGCCGTGACGGAGTTTTATCAAAAGGACGGCTTGGATGTGCCTGTATACGTGCTATTTATCAGTGATGGCGGGGTGAATGATAATCGCGGTATCACTAAAGTCATGACGGAAGCTGCGAAATTACCGATATTTTGGCAGTTTGTGGGCTTGGGTGGTCGTGGTTATGGCATCCTAAAAAAACTAGATGATATGACAGGGCGCGTGATCGATAATTGCGACTTTTTTGAATTAGATGACTTGGACGATATCAGCGAAGAAGCGTTATATGAAAACATGCTAGAAGAGTTTCCAAGCTGGCTAAAAGAAGCACGCGAGATAGGGTTGATAGCGAAATAAATAAATTAGGATATTATCTTCAACGATAAAACCGTTCATAGTCTAACTATGAGCGGTTTTTTATTGCTAAAAATTCAGTCAAAGGTTGTGAGCTCACTTACCTAACCACTAACCAAACATACCTATTGATAGCAAAAACCTCGTAAAAATAGCCTTGTACCATTTTGAGTGATATTGCATGCTTAGCTACCTATATAGGTAGGCAGTTCTATCAATGATTATCTGGTTTAACAATTTAGCTGTCTAACATTCATTAAATATTAGCCACTCCATATCATTCAATGACAGTATTTTTATGAGCCAACACAAAAAAGCCTTTTATTATCGACCCAAAACCAATCAGCATAACAGCCCAACGGTGCGTTGGACGTTTGTCATACTGGGCTGGCTATTTTTTGTATTAGGGATTATCGGTGTGTTGCTGCCAGTCATGCCGACTGCGCCTTTTATATTACTGGCGGCAGGTTGCTGGGCGCGTAGTTCGCGGCGCTTTCATTTTTGGTTGATTAATCATAAATACTTTGGGAAATTTGTCCGCGATTGGGAAAATAATCATGCGGTGCCACTCTATGCTAAGTGGTTAGCGACAATAATGATGACTATTTCAACAACGATGTTATTTTTTAATATTCCCACCGATATGATATGGATGGCATGGCTGGTAGCCTTGGTCTGCACTGGGGTAGCGGTCTATTTGTTCCGTTTGCCAAATGCCTAAAATGCGTTGATTTTCAGGTAAAAAATCGTAAAAAACGGGCTTTAGTTACATGAAAGCTAAGATAAGACTTGCGAAATCAGGATGTTCCCCCTATAATACGTCCAAGCTTAAGAGCAGTTCTGCACCAAATCATTACCTCGTAGTATTAGTTATAATCCTTCGTTTTAATATTTATCGTTCAGTAGCTATTTGCAAGCGTTATCGGTCACTAGGCCATTAATAAATTTAAAAGTAGGATTATATTATGTCAGACGTTCAAAAAGGTACAGTTAAGTGGTTCAACGAAGCTAAAGGCTTTGGTTTTATCGCTCCAGAAACTGGCGCAGACGTTTTTGCTCATTACAGCGAAATCACTGGTTCAGGCTTCAAAACTTTAGCTGAAGGCCAAGAAGTTGAGTTTACTGTAACTCAAGGTCAAAAAGGCCCACAAGCCCATAACATCGTTGCTATCTAATTTGTCTTTATAGACACTTAGAGCAAGATGAAAAAAAAGCGAACCTTCGGGTTCGTTTTTTTTCGTCTACGATTTGGTGTAGATTACTTATAAAAAAGCCTACTTACTATGTTAATAGTCGTAGGCTTTGTTGATTCTGCATAAATTTATAGTGAGCAAGCTATCATAGGAATGAGCGTTTTATAAAAAACTGATACCTATATTAATTAACCCACCGCCAACGATCAGCCAAGCAAACATAATCGCCCCCAAGATAAGGGGTTTAACGCCAGCTTGTTTAATAGCGCCCAAATGCGTGGTTAGACCAAGCGCAAACATCGCCATGGTGAGCAGCACATCGTCTAGCATCACCATACTACGCTCAAAGCTTGCGGTCATCGGCACCCAAGTGTGTAGTAAAACGATGGCAATGAATATAAAGGCAAACCAAGGCACTTTGACTTGTTGGACGCGATTCATAAACGATGGTTTTTTACCATTGTCGCTGCTACCTTTGGTTAAGGCAAACGATAAAATAAGTAAAAAAGGGGCAAGCATCATGACGCGTATCATCTTGGTGACAACCGCTGTGTCACCCACTTCGGGACTGACTGCGTTACCAGCGACGACGACTTGCGCCACTTCATGAATGGTGGAACCTGTATAAATCCCGTACTGCTGAGCATTTAGCCAAGGTTGCAACCAACCAAGATGGTATAAAAACGGATAGAGTAGCATCGCAACCGTACCAAAGACCACCACTGTCGCTACGGCAATAGTGACTTTGTGGGCTTCCGCTTTGACCACAGGCTCTGCGGCAATAACCGCGGCGGCACCGCAAATGCTTGCGCCTGACCCAATCAATAGCGTCGTTTGTTTATCGACTTTTAACCATCGGGTACCTATCCAATAGGTGAGTAAAAAGGTCGATGTCAATACCAACGCATCGCTCATCACCGCAGACAGTCCGACACTTGATACTTGCGTTAGGGTCAGCTTAAAGCCATAAAACATGATGGCGAGGCGCAATATTTGACCTTTGGCAAATGCCACGCCGACACTTAAGCGCTCAGCAAGGTTAGGATAGACCGTATTTCCCAATACCATACCAATGAGAATGGCTAAAGTGAGAGAAGACAAGCCAACAATACGTCCATTTGTCCATGTGTTGACACTAGTATTGAGCCACAAACAAAATAAGCTGCCAATCAGCACGACGATAAGCCCTGCTAAATGGCGGCTGCGCGGGAGATAGTTATTTACTGATTGGGTCAAGGCGTACATGACTGACTGTCCTATTATGTATTATCTATAATCGAAATAAGCATAAGCTTATGAATAGACATTATAAGGCAGACCAATCTATAATAAAAACAGATTAATTAGATAAAAACTATCGATTTTTTAGGTTGATAAAAGTCTTTGGGCTAAAAAGATGGGTTTTTAGATAATAAAGGGTTATTTAAAATAACAGGTGCTTTTTAGATTGTATCAATAAGATGGGATGTCAGAGAAATTATGAAAAAAGCCATGCAGGTATTACCAAAGATTACCCTCAAGCAATTATCAGTGTTTGTCAGTATTTATCAAACGGGTAGTACCAGCCGTGCCAGTGAAGCGCTGCATTTGTCGCAGTCGGCGGTCAGTAGTGCGCTGACAGAATTAGAAGCAAGGCTGCAGATGCCACTGTTTGAGCGGGTCGGACGTAGGCTCAATCAGCACCCCAACGCCCATCCTATTTATATACAGGCGCAAGCCATCTTGGGGCAGGCCTTAACTCTAGAGCATTATCATAAGCATCAAGCAGGGCAGATTCATATCGGTGCCAGTACCACGATCGGCAATTATGTGCTGCCACCGCTGCTTGCCAAGCTATATGCGACGCTACCCGATGCCCATATCGATATGTATATCGCCAATACTCAAGAAGTGGTCAGCGAAGTTGAGCAATTAAATATTGATATTGCGCTGGTAGAGGGTATGCCGCGCCCCACAGATATGAAAGTCATTGAGCAGCGTGCGTGGCGGACAGATACCTTGATGATCTTTACCAAGCGCGATAGCAAATGGTTGACAGACATGGCAGCGTATAACGATGAGGATAATTGCTACGAGCTTAGTATTGCACAACTGGCTAAGCTGCCGTTATTGGTACGAGAAGCAGGGTCAGGTACACGGCAAATTATCGACGAGCAGCTGCTCAAGCATTTGCCTGATGCAGAAATCGTGATGGCGATTCAGCAGTCGGAAGCCATTAAACATATGGTGAGTGCAGATATTGGTCTTGGCTGTTTATCACAGCATGTCATTCAGGCAGAGCTAACAGCAGGAGCGCTGGTACAGGTGAAAGTCGCGGGCATCGATTTGTCACGAACTTGGTGGCTAGTGTGGCATAAAGCCCGCCATCAAAGCCCGATTTGGCAAAGCTTTATTGATATTTTGACAGAAGATTGATTTTAGTGATAAATATAGAGGTATTAGCGAGAATGTCTACTATTTCAATGAACAATAAAAAAGCGCAATGTCAGACAATGCGCTTTTTTTAATGAGCTTTTTTAATAGTTTTAACTAACTTGGAAACAACGTTAAGTCTTTTTTTAAACTACTTATTAACGGGTTTATCCAGTCTTACGACCAAGCTATCGCATGGGACGTTAGGCAAGATATTATCTGCCGTCGCGCCACTGAGCCACGCTGCGATACCATGGCGTTCATGACGACCGATGACCAGTAAATCAACGTCATGCTTGTGGCAATAGTTGACGATGCCTTCACTGTTAGAGATGGCAGTGGTCACTTCAGAATTCACTGCATGTAGGTCATTACGCTCCAAAAACTGTGCCAGTTTGGCACGCGCTTCTTGACAGCGTTCATCGTCAATCTCATCGTATAAGCTGGAGGCTGGCACCAGCTCATAGCCGAAGCCGACCATGGTATCTTTAACGATGTGCAATACCGATAACTTGGCGTTAGGACGATTCTCGACGATACGTTTGGCCTTTTGGGCGACCACATCAGCATCGGACATTAAGTCGGTGACCAATAAAATATGTTCGTAACTCATGAGCGGCTCCTTGTGACAGATGATTTTAACTATAGCACTACTGATGGCTGCTGTTAAGTACGCTTTGAGTTCGCTTTGTGAAAATCCGACATTCTGCCATATTGGTCATCTTTATTATTACAGTATCTTGACTTATGAAGGTGCGAACCCCATCTAATTCCGTTAGGCAAATTCTTTTTAATTTATACTGGCGCACTGCTGTCCTTTAAAATGATGCACGGGTACATGCCATTAAATTTGAATATTACTCATAGGTTAATCACAATAATACTCACAATATTTTTATATAAATATCATATAAAAAACACCCTACGATAAGTATTACATACACTATTTATCTATTGTTTACTCCGATTTTATTTTATCGCCACTGGCTATATTTAGCCATTAATCGCATATTATTCTAAATAAAATTAGAGCAATCCATAAGGAAAATTATGACCGACACGTTATCTACTACTGATCTAACTTTGCATCCTGCCTTTGAGCTGATTGAGCACCGCCATATCGATGCATTGTCGATGGACGTATTGATAAGCCAACACGTCAAAACAGGCGCGATGCATTACCATTTGGCACATCCGAGTGACGAAAATGCCTTTTTGGTTGGTTTTCGCACTCAGCCAATGGATTCAAAAGGTGAGGCCCATATTTTAGAGCATGTGGCTTTATGTGGCTCTGAGAAGTTCCCTGTTCGTGACCCGTTTTTCTCCATGATTAAACGTTCATTAAACACGTTTATGAATGCGATGACCGCTGCCGATTGGACGGCGTATCCGTATGCGACGCAAAATAAAAATGACTACTTTAATTTGCTAGCCGTTTATCTGGATGCCTCGTTTTTTCCGAATATTCATCCGCTGGATTTTGCCCAAGAAGGTATCCGTGTTGAGTTAGACGAAAATGACAAGCCGCAATTTAAGGGTATCGTTTTTAATGAAATGAAAGGCGCAATGAGTGGTGAGATTGACCAGTTGTATCATACGGTCGCCCATCATTTATTCCCAACGACGACGTATCACTATAATTCGGGCGGCGATCCTGCCGATATTCCTGACTTGACCCATACTGAGCTGGTTGAATTTCATCAGAGCCATTATCATCCGTCAAATAGCGTGATTATGAGCTTTGGTAATATTCCAGTCGCTGAAACCCAAGCCAAAATCCATGAAGATGCCTTGATTCAGTTTGAAGCGGGTAAAAAACACGTCTCACGTCCTGAAAAACGCCTGTCTGCACCGATTAGCGCGGTTGATACTTATACGGCTGACGAAGCAGGTCCTGACCAAACTCATCACGTGATTGCATGGTTATTACCATCGATTACTGATCCAAAGCAGCGTTTGGCATTGCGCTTATTAGAAGGCGTGTTGGTTGAACATGCTGGTTCGCCGCTGCGTGCGTATCTAGATAGCCATCCACTCGGTAAAGCGCCAAGTCCGCTACTAGGTTTGGATGACAGTCATTATGAAATGGTCTTTTATACCGGTCTGCGCGGTTCTAACCCTGAACACGCCGAAGCGGTAGAACAGGGCATTATTGATTTGCTTAAAGAGGTCGCGAGCCAACCGATTGATGATGAAACCATTGAGACGATTCTGCACCAAATCGAGATTGATCAGCGTCATATCGGCGGCGATAGCATGCCCTATGGTCTAAATCTCATGCTAGAAGGCTTTAGCACTGCTATTCATGACGGTAATCCTATCGATGTATGGGAAGTCGACGAGCATTTGCAATGGCTACGTGAGCAAGTAAAAGATGCGCAATGGTTACCGAATTTAATCAAGACTCACTTGCTTGATAATCAGCATCGCGTACGCGTGACCATGACGCCTGATAGTGAAAAAACAGCCCGTTTGGCAGCAGCTGAGCAGACTCGTCTTGATACCATCGAGATGGATTTGACCGCTGATGATAAAGCCGTCTTAAAACAACAAGCGCTTGATTTGGCAGCGCGCCAAGCCGCGCCTGATGATTTAAGTCTATTGCCAAAAGTGGGTTTAGAAGATGTACCAACGGATATCAGCTTTAAACAAGGGTTGCAAAAGCAGATTAATTTGAGCGGCAAAGAAAGTACGTTATTTGAATATGAAGCGGGCACTAACGGCTTATATTATTATCAAATAATTGTACCGTTGACTGATGCGATTGGTAGTGAGGATACAAACGAGCTACCCGTTAATGAAGTCATTAATCATCCGCTGTTGCCTATCTATTTAAGCTTATTGTCAGAGCTAGGTACAGATTCTCTAAGTGCCCATGAAATGCAGGCCAAACAAGCGGCGCATTCATCAGGGGTGACGGCGCGTATCAGCCAACGTACCAATGTCGATGATAGCCAAGCGATTAGCAGCTACTTTGTGGTGGCAACGCGCGCGCTGAATCGTAAACCTGAAGCGATTGATTTGCTCAAAGAAGTCATGGAACACAGTATCTTTAGTGAGCATGACCGTATCAAAGAAATCTTGCAGCAGCGTCAAGCAGGCTGGCAGTCAAACCTTGCCGGTTCTGGACATTCTTATGCGATGCAAACCGCCAGTCGCGGCATGAGTCGCCAAGCGCAATTAGAATATGTACGCAGTGGTCTGCCAGCATTGAACGCGCTAAAAGACTTCTTAACTCATGCCAGTAGCGATGATGCACAGTGGGATAAACTTGCAACCAGTTTGATGGACTTACATCAACGTCTAATTAGTTTGCCTAAGCACGCGGTTATCATCTGTGAAGCGGAGCAAACCGAACGCTTAAGCAATTTAATCGTTGATAGCTGGAAAGACAGTCAAGCGCCAAAAATTGCAGCGCAGTTAAAAAATACCGATGCGAGCATCGACGCCAATATCCCAAGCGAGTTTGCCGAATTGCAACTTGATGCGGCGTTAAATGGTGAGAAAGACGTAGTTAAAACCCTAGAAAGTAGTGTGGCGCTCGATGTTGAAGATTTAGCGTGGCTAGTTCCAACCAACGTCTATCATAATGCCAGCGCTTATACCGTGCCAGCGGCTGATCATCCTGATACAGCAGCTCTCATGGTACTCGCGCCTTATCTACGCAATGGTTATCTGCATAGCGCTATTCGTGAGCGCGGCGGTGCTTATGGCGGCGGTGCGGGCTACGATGCCAATGCCTGTGCCTTTAAGTTCTTTAGCTACCGTGACCCGCAGTGTGCTGAAACTTTTGCCCATTTTGATGCCAGTATCGAGTGGCTATTGAATGAGCCGCAAACGGACGAGCAGTTAGAAGAAGCCATCTTAGGTATTATCTCAGGAATGGATAAGCCAGGCTCTCCAGCAGGGGAGGCGGTTAAAGCCTGCTTTGCAGATTTGCATCATCGCGGTGTCGACTGGCAGCGTAAAATGCGCGCGTCAATATTGGCTGTGACCGTGGCTGACTTGCAGCGCGTTGCTAAGCAATACCTACAAGAGCAAAAGCATGTACGTGCAGTACTCGCGCCTTATGATAAAGAAGCAGCGGTAAAAGAGCTTGGCTTTAAAGTCTGTAAAATTAAGAGCTAGTTCACTTAAAATCTATTGACTTAATTGCTATAAAAAACCGCCGCTTTCACTAAAAATGGAAGCGGCGGTTTTTATTACTTGATAGCGTTTTTTAAAGGCTTACTTTTTGATTAAGTAATTGGCGACTGCTTTATAGGCAGGTAAAGAAGTCGGATCTATTTTGCCGTTACTGGCATCTGGGTATGACGCAAAACGCACAATGACCATATCGGCTGCTGGATCCACATAGACCGTTTGACCGTGGACGCCGCGTGCTGCATAGATGGGCGTGGGGTTATTAAATAACCACCACATGCTTGTGTAGCTGCCGTTAGTCAGCTGCTTATAATCGGCTTTCGCAAAAGCCTCTTTATCGCCACCCGCTTCGATATTATCAACGACCGCAGCTGGGAATAAGCGCTCACCATTAATCTCGCCTTTATTGAGCATCAAGCTACCAATGCGTGCCATATCATGCAAACCTGCACTAAGACCGCCGCCGGCAAACGGCGTACCTTTAGCATCGACCGTCATATAGGCGCTTTGTTCAGCACCGATTTTTTGCCAGATGCGTTCCGAGAGTAATTCATTCACCGCTTTACCAGTCGTACGCGAAATAATCCAACCTAGGGCGTCGCTATTAATGGTTCGATAGTTGAAAGCTTCCCCATGTTCGCCATTCTTCTTAACTGTTTGCAGGTACTCAAAGTAACCATTGGGTCCTTTATAGTCTTTCGGTTTTGGTAATGGGCTTGCCGCTTCTGAATACTTCCAGATATCGGCATTAGGATCAGCATAGTCTTCGCTATAATCGAGCGCTGTGGTCATGTCCATGACTTGGCGTACGGTTGCATCACCAAAGCCACTGTTTTTGAGCTCTGGAATGATAGACGCCACCAAGGCTTTATCGTCAAGCTTACCTTCGGTCACGAGGATTTCTGCTAACAGCCCAGTCATTGATTTGGTCATCGACATCGCCGCATGATTGCCCAGCTCATTGAGGCAGCCGTTTTGGCGCTCGTATACTACCTTGCCATGATGCATGACCATAATGCCGTCAGTATAATTGGCATCCAGTGATTGCTTCCAAGTCATCGGGCGCTTACTGTTAGTAGGCATAAAGGTGATGGCATCGATATTTTTATCTAGCGCATAGCTCAGCTTGGAAGGCGCGCCGATACCGCGACTGACGTCAGTGGTAGGCATCAACTCACGGATATGACAGACCGTCCAGCGCAGCTTGGGAAAACTAAAAAAATTAGAGGAAGGTTGAGTAATCAGTTTATCGGCAGGCGGTGGAAAACCTTGCATCCAGCCAAGCGTTTGTGGGTCGGATTGTTTGGCGGTTAACCGTGCATCTTCCGCATGGCTGGTGATACTTATACTGGTTAGGGTCATGGCGATGGTCAGCGGTAGTAGCGGTAAAGAGCGTTGCAATAAGGTCAGCATAATATTCTCGCAAGTCGGTTTAAACGATTAACTTCAGACAATAAAAAACCATTGATAAGTGGCTATATTCAAAACTTAGCATAAGACTTATCAATGGTTTTTACCAACCACTTTTGTAAAGCAGTCGATTTTTTTATAAGGTTGTTTTTTATAAGGTTATTTTTTATATGCTTAGAGCTAGTAGCGCTTGATTGCTTGGTCTTTACCGATGATATCCTGATGAATAGGGAAATTTTCATGATTATCGTATTGCTTGCGGTCAGCAAAGTAGCTTTTTAGGGTGCGACGTACCGCTTCAAAGGCAAGTTTGTCCCATGGAATATCTTCTTCGGTAAATAACGCACAATCGAGACTTTCAGAGCCGATGCCATAAGCGCCGTCTTTTAGCTCAGTGATATAGATACTATAAATTTGCCCGATATCAGGAATATCATATAAGCAATATAAATGCGGATTGATGACGACCGCTTCTGCTTCTTCAAAGCTTTCACGAGCGGCCCCTTCTGCCATGGTTTCGCCATTTTCCATAAAGCCAGCTGGCAGTGTCCATAAGCCATACTGTGGCTCGATCGCGCGGCGACATAGCAGTACCCGATGCTTATGCACAACGAGTGAGCCACAAATCACTTTTGGATTTTCATAGTGAATATAGTGGCAATTGGGGCATACCAAGCGTGGGATATTATCCGTGGCTGGTATTTTGCGTTCCGCTTCATGACCGCATTGTAAACAATAGCGCATATCAACTGCCTTATTTAATGATAAATCTACATGATAAATAGAAATGAGAAAAAGGATTGTCGTTCTTTGAAGAATTATGATTCTTATTTTATAAAATAGTATGACTTTAGCTTATCAGATGTTATGTGATCATAGCTGTTAATCCTAAGATAACACAAATTCTCATCACACTGGCAGTGATAATAACAAGCACACAGGTTTGCGCAACTGCTTACGGCTACGGTTGCTATTAATGAAGGTATCAGCAGGCAAAGCAGGACAGTCACATAAAGTATATGCAGTCACGATAAGATTGCGCTAGGCTAGACTCACGCTAACTATTAAATGATAGCTTTACCTATAACGAGAGTAATGGCTGCCGCGACTGGTGTTGTTGTAAATAAAGGCAACCAGCAAAGCGTACGTATTTGTCAGAGTAGGGGGTATTAAAAAATGCCACTTTACGTCGCCAAGCATGACGATGAATGGATGGAGGCCAGCATGTAGGTGCGATATGCGTAGCAATAACACTGGCGCAAGCGTTGTACACATTGCGAGAGATAAGCTCCACAATCCGATGCTTAATTCTAATAAAAATATAGGGCAATAATCATGTTACTTCCCCCGCAGTCGCTACGTTTTGATGAGTTTTCAGTCGCTGTGCCGGACTTTATTCGTTATCCCACTATTAGAACGCTGGCGGAACGGGTGCAGCATGAGACCTTAAATGCCGTTACCAGTCCTGCGCTGTATGATGCTAGCACTTCTCGTAGCACTCGCATTCTAGATAGCTTGTATCAAACACCCATTGCCGATGCCTCGGTATTGGTTGCCATTACCCATGAACGCCATCCAAAGCTGCTACTGACACGCCGCGCTGCGCACATGAACAGCCATGCTGGCGAGGTCTCTTGCGTTGGTGGTAAACATGACGCAGGCGACGGTAATAATGTCGTCACCGCTTTGCGTGAAGCCTGTGAAGAGACGGCACTACCACCTAATAAAGTCCAGCTAATTGGTCAATTGCCCATTCAAACCTCTAAAAGTGGTATGAGTGTGCGTCCTATTGTGGCGCTGATTGCGCCAGATTTACTATTGGTACCTGAGCTTGGCGAAATCTCGCGCATTTTTTGGGCAGATTTTGAAACCTTGCTGACTCAGCCTACTGTCGAGTATGCGGTAGAATATGCAATGCAAGATAAGATCGCGACCATTCTCACGCCTAGCTGGCAAGTGGATGGTGAAACGGTTTGGGGTCTGACAGGACGAGTTATTGCCAGCTTGTTAGAAACAGGCTTTGATCGCCAGCTTGAGTGGTATTATCGTATCCAAAATACGCGCAATTAATCCGTAAGGCGACTGACGTCTAATCACTATTCGTTTTATTTTAGCTACTATGCTTTATTTATAATTGCTTACTTATAATATTCGTCATTTTTCTTTAGCCACCAGTTCATATTATCTTGGCGTTTGGCACGGAAGACTTCTAGTTTTTCAGCCACACTTTGATTGTGTTGGCGTGCCGTATCGAGCGCAAAGAGAATCGGCACCGATGATAAGACACCAAAGCGGATTTTTGATTTTGGCAAATCCAGCCCATCGCCGATATCATCGCCGACCAAAGTACGGGTCACGCTAGCATTGACCATCTCAACGAAACGCCCCCGTCGATTGTCTTCGCCCATCAGCTGACGCGGCAAATCATGCAAGGCTTTGGCTAATGGTTGCCCCATTTTAAAATCAAGTTGCTGAATTGATAAATAAGTATAGAGCCATTCCCAACAGGCGGTTTCATCTTTTGGCAGGCGATCTAAGTCAACCCCCATCCAATAACTGGCAAGATTCCATAGATGCAGAATACCTGCCGCTTCTTCAGTGCTGATGCGTGCGCCAAGCAGCCGTAACCCGCGCATAATCAACAATGAAAACTGTAAATGAGTAGCAATCATATCGGTTTGATTGATAGGAAGACCCCAATAATCAGTATTCCAGCTGCCATCTGGGTTGTGATGTTGGTCGGCATCTGGTATGACGCCTTTAGCAGCATTGCCTTTACCTTTGAGCAAGTTTTGCCGTACTAAGGTATGAATTTGCCGCACCTTGATTGATTGCCGCCAACCTTCTGAGCCAATCGCCAATACTTGCTCGATAGACTGACGTTGATTATGGGCGTTTATATTCGGCTTATGTAATGGGGGATGTTCAGAGACGGCTAAGATATAGGCATACGTACGCATCAGGCGGGGCAAGGCATCGTGCATCAATGCGCCTGTCTGAATGAGCGGCAGGGAGAGGGCAGGAATGCTGTAGCCTGCCATCAAGGCGACATTACGTAATAGCCAAATCAACATCAGCGGATAGCGCCGATAGGCAACAGCACCGATTTGGGCAAGCTTAGGATCGAACCAATCGGGATGACGGCTAAATTGTTCAGCCAAGGCGTTAAATGCAGAGTTGTTTACGAGGTCAGCGTCGAAGTTATTGCTGCTGTCGCTGATAATAAATTGCTGTAGGGGCTTGGCAAAACGAATGCCGTCAGCGGCCAACGTATCTGCTAGTGAATCGCCAATATCGTAGCCTGCGACTATTTCATTTAATAAATCTTGCGAGATAACGAAGTTTTTTGGCAATAAATAACGCTTGATGCGCTTTAAGACTTGCAAGTCGCTATGGTCATCAATCGCGGTCGTCCGTCCGTGACGCTGATGAGGTTTTATTGAGGATTGTTGGTGATTCAAAGTATCAGCCGTCTGTTTATCAGTTATGTTGATTGAATCCATATTTATTAAATGCCTTCTTACCAAATGCCTTCTGAACAAATATTTTCCTATTAAATCATTTTACAAGGTCAATAGTATTAATAGCTATTTGACTGGTTTAGAGCTTCTAATTGTCTTTGCGTGGTATTCATGCGGCGCTTGGCTTTACGCAGCTCGTCGGCTAATGACAGTAGGCGCGCGCGTGCTTCTTTTTCATTAGCAAAGTTTAACATCGCCCCACTTTCTAGCTTATCAAATTCTTCTTGGTAGGTTTCTATGAGGCGCTTGTCTTTGTCTAACTGACTGTCTAAGGCGTAATAGTCTAAGCCTTTTTGATTGGCAGTTTGCAGTGCATTCGCTAAGGTTAAGGGGCAGACATTATTGAGCTGACGTCCGCGCCGACCGATATTGTAAGCATTACTGGTCGTGCAGTATTGCTTAAGCCCCAGCTGGCGACCGCGCTCCCATGCCAGATAGTTGGGGGCAACACTGGCCTTGGCACAGGCTTTGGCATGTGATGCAAGGCGATCTGATTGATAACCTGCCACGCCATCGTTGTAGCCAATAGCCTGCCAGTCACCAACGAGGCACTCCTGCTTAGAGAGCGTGGCACAGCTTGATAGTAAAACAATGCTACCAAGGAGCGCCAAGCTTAACGAAGGCCGCAGTACAAACTGTCGCATGATTCTCTCTTCTATGGCTATTGATGCAAGTGCTGATATGGTTAATGAAAAATACTTTTAATGAACCATGCTCGGCTGCCAAAGTACATGAACTATAAAATAATAAGCCACTGATAAGCTAAATCGCCTTTAAGTGGCTTATCTTCTTATTAATGAGGGCGAGTCAGATCGACTGAGGTGCCACTGACATTGTCTTTTAAGCTGACTTTGAGCATGAGGTAACCTGCGATACCAGAGACAATTGAGCCCATAATAATACCTAAGCGCTCATCAAATAAGGCTGTTTCACCAGCAAATGCCAGACCGCCAATGAACAGACTCATGGTAAAACCAACACCACAGAGTAAGGCTGCACCGTAAATCTGCTTATAGTTCATGCCTCTTGGCATGGTTGAGATACCAAGCTTAAAGATTAACCAGCACATGATCATCACGCCCAGTTGCTTACCGATGAATAGACCGGCTGCAATACCAAGCGGTACTGAATGGAACAGCTCAGCGAAGCCCGCACCTTTGAGGGATATGCCTGAGTTAGCAAATGCGAATAATGGCAAGATACCGAAGGCAACGGTGTTATGTAAATCGTGCTCTAGCTCTTCTAGTGGTGAGTGCTCAGGATCAGTACGGTCAAACATAGGAATAAATAGTGCTAAGACCACGCCAGCCAAGGTGGCATGGATGCCGGACTTGAGTACCGCAATCCACATGATCACACCGATCAGCAGATAAGGCGTGATGCTGGTGACGTTGCGACGATTGAGAAGGTATAAGAAAGGCAGACATAGACCTGCCACTGCCAATGACTCTAATGACAAATCACTGGTATAAAATAAAGCGATGATTAAAATGGCGCCAATATCATCAAAAATAGCAATCGATACTAAAAATACTTTTAAAGAGTTGGGGACGCGGTTGCCTAATAAGCTCAAAATACCTAGGGCAAAAGCAATATCGGTCGCGGCTGGAATCGCCCATCCTTTCCAAAACTCAGGCTCGTTATAGTTAAAGAGCAAATAAACAATCGCTGGCATAATCATGCCACCGAGTGCCGCACCAGCTGGCAGGATGATTTGCTTAACGTTAGACAGCTCACCGATCAGCACTTCACGCTTTAGCTCAAGTCCCACTAAGAAAAAGAAAATCGCCATCAAACCGTCATTAATCCAGTGATGAGCGTCTTTAGCGATAGCAAACTCACCGATTTGAATGGCAACGGGTGCGTGAATAAAGCCCTCATACCATACATTAAGAGGGGAGTTGGCAATAATCATTGCAGCAATGGCAGCCAATGCTAGGACGATACCGCCCGCTGCCTCAAATTCAAAAAATGCTTTAATCCTGCGTATTGCCATATCATCCTCATTTGCTAAACACGAATTACAAATTAATCCAATAACCTCAAATATCTATGACACGACTCATAAAGACATGATAGACAGCAACAGTTTCTCATACTCTTATTGATATAGACAACAAAATACGTCAACCAAAAGTTATAAGTGCCGCTTGTCACATTAATAATAGCGATATTATAAAGTCGATAGAGCAGACAAAAGCGTGATAAGTCGTTACATACTTTTAATCAATCGCTGTTTATTTTAGATACTTATTAAGCCGTTAGACAAATCTAGCAGACTTTTTTACGTTTTTGGCTTTTTTTAGCGTTTTATCTTTATAATGATTGGCATTTTGTGATGTTCTGTCACAGCTTTAATACATATCAGCAGTACTATCAGCTAATGAATAGCAAATTTGATAGCAACATTGCTACTAATATTTTATTTCCAGTTCTTAAAGCCAGTTTTTAGAACTTCCTCATTTTCCATCATAAAATTTACAGGTCAGCGTCATGGACTTATCGCTTTCGTTAGAGGTTATATTAATGCTTACCGCTGTGGCAGCGTTGGCAGGCTTTATTGATGCTATCGCTGGTGGTGGCGGTTTATTGACCATCCCCGCCATGTTACTTGCCAATATTCCACCAGTGCTAACGCTCGGTACCAATAAGCTACAAGCCGCTTCAGGTGCGCTAGCAGCCTCTATTACGATGATTAGAAAAGGGGTGGTCAAACCGCAACGTATCAAAGTAGCTATTGTTGGCGCTTTTATCGGTTCTGTTCTCGGCACTATCGCTGTACAGATGTCGCCGCCGGATCTGCTTGAGACACTGATTCCGTTTTTGATTGCGGCTATCGGGATTTATACTTTGTTTGCGCCTCGACTTGGCGAAGTAGAAGCTGCGCCGCGTATCTCAGAAGGCAAATGGCAAAAAGTGGTTGCACCATTAATTGGTTTTTATGATGGTTATATTGGACCAGGTACAGGGATGTTTTTTGCGCTCGGTAACGTGGCGTTGCGCGGTCGGCAAATTATCGAAGCAACAGGCGCAGCAAAGGTATTGAATTTATCGACCAATATTGGCTCGTTAATATTCTTTATTTTGGGTGGTAATGTGTTGTGGAAAGTAGGGCTTGCCATGATGGTGGGACAAACAATAGGCGCGTATTTTGGCTCTCATATGGTGGTCAAGGGCGGTAGTAAGCTGATTCGTCCGATGATTGTAGTGGTATGCTTGGCGATGGTAACTAAATATGTTTTTGGTTGATTACTTTTCATCAAGTAAATGTATTTAGTAAAGAAAAAAACCTCAGCCAATATGACTGAGGTTTTTTATGTATATTGAATAAATTATCAAAATCTATTCAATATAAGTGCCTAGCGGCGACGATCGATATCATCGTACTCACTGCCCATGATCCCATCACTAAAGACTTCAGAGAATTCACGCTCATTGTCTTCATCAATGTGACCATCAAACACGTCTTTTGCACCAGCGTTAGGATCGTTATAAATAGCCAAATCCATTTTGCCTTCTGATTTTGCCACAATAGCCGTCACAGCAGCATCGCCACCGACGTTCACTGCGGTACGTAACATATCAAGGATACGATCCACACCTAAGATAAGACCGATGCCTTCGATAGGTAGACCGACTTGGGCAAATACCATTGATAGCATAATCAGACCAACACCCGGTACACCAGCGGTACCGACGGAAGCCAAAACGGACATTAGAATGACAGTCAGATACTCAGTCACGCCCAAGTCAATACCATAAATATTGGCAATGAAGATGGTCGCCGTACCTTGCATGATGGCGGTACCATCCATGTTGATGGTCGCACCAAATGGCACCGTAAATGAAGCAACTGAGTTATTAACACCCATACGCTTGGTGACCGTACGCAAGGTAATAGGAATCGTCGCGTTCGAGCTTGACGTACTAAAAGCAAAAATCTGAACTTCACGCATTTTTGCCAAAAAGGTTTTGATGGATAAGCCCGAAGAGACTTTGAGTACAATCATCATAGTGACAAAGAAATGGAATGCCAATGAGCCGACCAATACCGCCACATAACCGAGCAGCGACCAAATCAAGTCTAAACCAAGCTCTGCCATTGCTTTGGTCAATAGCGCAAATACCCCATAAGGTGCAAGATTCATAATGATGGTCACCATTTTTAAGATGACTTCATTGATTAATTCTAAGCTCTGCACTAAGCCTTTGGCAGGTTTACCCACCATCAAGATACTAACACCGATCAAAATAGCAAAGAAAATAATCGATAACATATCACCATTTGCCATCGCGCTGATGGGGTTTGATGGGATAATATTAGAGAACACATCTAGCAGTGGTGGTGCTGAAGCTGCTTCAAATGCCGCTTCGGTTTCGATATTCATGCCTTTACCGATACCAAATAGCACGCCAAGCCCAATCGCTGTTGCGATAGCCAGAGCTGTTGTCATCATATAAATAAGAAACGTTTTGGTGCCAATACGACCAAGCAAACGAATATCACCAATACCGCAAACACCGCAAATCAGTGAAATCAGTACTAAGGGGACTACCAACATTTTTAACGAGTTAACAAATAGCTTGCCAACGATAGCGAGGAAACCGTTCGTAATATACGTACTAACAAAACCACCTTCGGCATTCAGCTCTGAGTAGTTTATAAATAAACCCAGTACGATACCGAGTACCATAGCGACAATAATCTTGCCGGTCAGTCCCATATTTTTCCACATAACTTATATCCTTTGTGTACGTGCCCCAGTAGCGAATAGATAGGCTGCTCACATCAATGTGATTGTTGCCATTATTATCACCGCTCTTGCTACGTCTATTAAATTCTTTCAACTTCCACTTAGTGTCACGTTTTCGGGGCACAATATAAAATAATTGTTAAGGATACTGCAACGTTTTTTTATGACTAAGGTAATATAAATCAATAGTTAAGTTATCTGCGCCGAATTTTTCGCGAGTAAAGTAGGTAAATGACAAGGCATATTGACCAATATTAAGGCGTGTTGAACATTCAAAAATAGATATTGCTGATCGCCAAAACTGTTTCAGACAAAGCATAAAATGACGGTAATGCTCATGTCTTAATTAGTTTTATAACATATTTTTTATATGGAGCTGGGAGAATTTATTATTATTTCCAATATTAAGAGAGGGAGATAGGGCTGTTTTTTGCCATTTCATTGTTAACAGTAGACGCTTAGAATGACTAAACTGACTGTTTTTAACGTCAAACTGCCTAAAAAACAGTCTCTGTCAGTGCCATGGTTGAATCATCAAATACGCCTTAATGGTTAAAAATGGCGATTCATAACTAAAAAAAGACTGCTCAAATTGGGCAGTCTTTTCTAAGTGAATGATCAGAAGGTATCGTGCAAGGCTTCTATAGTCATTCCACTATAAAAGTATTACTGCGTTAACCTCGCTTGAAGTATTAAATATACATCTACACTCGGTTGCCTTGTACTACTTTTAAATTGAATCGACTATAGCAGCCTTAAAAGCTATTATTTTTTAAGTATTTTAAGCCTGATTCTTTTGTGCCTTGTTATTTCAAAGCCTATTGTTTCAAAGCTTGTCATTTTAAGAATTATCAAAGCTTTTGACTTTAGACTTTGTCACTTTCATCACGGCGTAGACCATCCTGCCATTTAGGATCAGTAGCGGCAGGTTTGTCTATATTATCCTTCACATTTTCTGCATCTTCAGATATTTCAGAACGCTCTAGGTCGTCAGCATTATGTTTATTCAGACGATGGTTGTTACTCATGCGTTCACTTAAGTGTGACTCTGCATCACGGTGGCGATGATCTAGTGCTTCTACCTCAGGCTCAGACTCATCAAAGTCGGTCTGTGCACGTACCTCCTCAATGGTATCTTGCTCTTTGACCATTTCTACATCACCGTCACTCTCATAACCATGATTGGGATTGGCATCGCCAGTGGGTTTGTCTGTACTGACGGGCGTACCCAAATCATTAGAGTCGACATCATTTTCAGCTGTCATGTTTGTCGCAATGCCGTTTCTAGCTTGCGCGTCATTTTTCAATTGTGCATAGTCCGTTAATTGCTGTACGGCATTATCAAGGCTGTGTGGATTGGTGCGCTCTTGGGCATGCAATAAATGTTTATCGAACACGTCGGTCAATAATGAGTCAAAGCGTATGGCATTGTACTGAATAAGCACTTCAGCTTCTTCTTCGGTAATATCGCCGTTTTGGCTGGCATATACCACATGATCCTCAAAAGTAAGCCCTTCAAAACTGTCCTTGTGTTCAGCCTTTTTAAACCTCTGCCATAATGGCTCGATGCTCAGTAGGGTTTGATAAGCGTGTTCCATACGTCCAGTGACATCATCGGCTTCAGTATTATAATAAACCATGGTTTTGAGATAATCACGGAACGGATTGGCTTCAAAGTCATCCATAAAAGCATCGCCCAGCTTGCGTTTGAGCTCATCGCTTGGCGGCGTAAAGATAGAGCCGCTGGGGAAAGTCACAAAACTGACCAAACTGGCCGCCATACGATTAGGGAAGTTTGTAAAAAAGGCTTCAAAAGCTTCTTGAATGGTATATAAGCTATTTTGTAAGGCAACCTCAGCATGCAAGCGTTCGGACGCTGATTTAGTACCATGCTCATAAAACTGCAAAATAGCAGTGCTAATGAATAAATGGCTATGAATATCAGCTAAGCGTCCAGACAGCATCTCTTTACGTTTTAAGTCACCAGCGAGCAACCCTAACGCCATATCAGCCGTTAAGGCAAAACTTGCGCTCAGGCGGTTGATGTGTTTGTAGTAGGGACGAGTAAAGCTGTCCGCAAAGCTTGGTGCATGATTACTGCCACCGACATAACCTGCGACAAATGCCTTTGCGCCGCGATTAAAGGTATAACCCAAATGTTTAAAAAATAGCGTGTCGAACTGTTTGAGTGCGCCTTCTTTATCTTCGCTTTGCAGCAATTGCAGCTCATCAAAGAGATAAGGATGGCAACGCATCGCGCCTTGACCAAATATCATGAGTGAGCGCGTCAAGATATTCGCACCTTCAACGGTGATAGAGACAGGAATGGCTTGATAAGGCGTCGCCAAAAAGTTACGTGGACCCATCTGTACCGCGCGACCACCAACCACATCCATACCGTCGTTAACCACACTGCGCATGGTTTCAGTCGCATAGTATTTTGCCATTGCTGTCATCACTGATGGTGTGCCGCCTTGGTTCAGACCGCAGGTGACGAGGTGACGAAATGCCTCTAGCATATAAGTGTTACTTGCCATGCGGCTGGTAGCGTCTTGGACGCCTTCAAACTTGCCAACAGAGATTTTAAACTGTTCGCGTACTTTGGCAAAAGCACCGACAGACAGATACGTCATTTCACTGGCTGAAGTTGATAAAGCTGGTAAAGAGATGCCGCGACCAACGCCCAAGCACTCCATCAGCATACGCCAACCGCGACCTGCATTTTCGACGCCGCCGATGATGTAATCTAGTGGAATAAAGACGTCTTTACCATCGACTGTACCATTCATAAATGGCGAGCCAATTGGATTATGGCGTGGTCCTATGATGACACCTTCATGGCTGGCAGGAACGAGCGCACAAGTGATACCGTAATCGGTCTTATCAGGATTGCCAAGCAAACCTTCAGGATCGTGCATCTTAAATGCTAAACCCACGACCGTGGCGATAGGTGCGAGGGTAATCCAGCGCTTAGAAAAGTTCATACGCAAACCGAGCACTTGCTCGCCCTCATGCGTACCATAACAAACCACTCCTGTATCTGGAATCGCACCAGCATCGGAGCCTGCTTCAGGACCCGTCAAACCAAAGCAAGGCACCTCGTCACCTTTGGCAAGACCGGGTAGCCAGCGCTGTTTTTGCGCGTCTGTACCGTAATGCATCAACAGCTCACCAGGGCCGAGCGAGTTTGGCACCATACAGGTAACCGCAGCGGTCGGCGAGCGCGAAGCGATTTTACTCATGATACGGCTTTGTGCATAAGAGCTAAAATCTAAACCGCCAAACTCTTTTGGAATAATTAAGCCTAAAAATCCATTGGCTTTGATAAATTGCCACGCTTCAGGCGACAGCTCTTTGTCTTCATGCTGAATTTTCCATTCATCAAGCATGGCGCATAGTACTTCTACTTCATTATCAATAAAGCTTTGCTCTTCTGCCGACAGCTCTGGATAGGGATATTGAGCAAAAGTGTCCCAGTCGGGATTGCCCATAAACAGCTCTTTTTCCCACCAGCTGGTACCCGCATCGAGTGCTTCTCGCTCGGTATCGCTCATGCTCGGCATTGCCCCGCCCAAAGTCTTGTAAACAGGTCTGGTAATCAGTGACTGACGAATAGGAGCGACGAGCAAAACGATGCAAAGTAAAGCGATTGGTATGCCCAAAATGAGCGACCAAGGACTGATAAAGGCGGTGACAAGGACGGTAACTAAGGCAACGATACTGCCTGTGACTCGTGATAGGGACAATAAAAAGATGGCCAAAACCATGGCTAATTGAATAATGATTGCCAAAATAAATAAGCCAATTGCCATGACTGTCTCCTTTTATAACGCTAAACCAAAAGCGCGAAAAATGTGTGTGTATTAAAGTGTTTGAATAAATCTTGTTGTTATTTTTGCTGATGTTTAAGGGTCTGGTGACCAAATTAAACCAATGAGCCGTTATGAATTTTGTAGCATATTTTATAATCAATTTTAATTTGTCGAGCATTTTACAAAAGTGGCTTTGATAACTGTCTAACCAGTGACAGACAAATAAAAGACAAATTTAGCCATCAATATGAAACAGTTGCCGATAACTATCAATAGCTAAAATGCTACGCTGTGTCGATTATATGTATCAAGATTTTCTCATATAGGCAAAAACAACAGTCGTAATTAATTATCCAAAAGGCGCTAAGCCTCTTTCTGCATAAGATAGTGTCTCATTGCGTCCAACAATGATGTGGTCTACCAAGGATAAATCGATTAAATCGCAGGCTTTCTTTAGCTCGTAAGTTAATAAGTTGTCTGCCGTTGAAGGGGTCGCGTCGGTATGCGGATGATTGTGTGCGACGATGAGTTGGCTGGCGGCGTGACTCAAGGCATGACGCAGAACGTGTTTGATACAAACGGAGCAAGAGGAGATGCCGCCAGTAAACAGTATCTCAAAATTAATGAGATTTAACGCATTGTCTAAGCAAAGTACCGCAAAGACTTCGCGATGCTCCCCGCGCAGCTGAGTGCTGATATAGTCTTTGACCATTTGCGAGCGCCCAAGTGCGTGACCAGTTTTAAGCTGACTGTCCAAATAACGCGTGCCCATCTCAAGTGAGGCCAATATCTGCGCGTATTTGGCAGGACCAATACCATGACAAGCCAGTACAGCCTCTTGCGGCGCTGCTAATAATTCTGCCAAGCTACCAAATTGTTCGATCAAATGACGCGCCAGCTCGATAGCTGATTGTGACTGCGTACCTGTGCGCAGAAATATCGCTAATATCTCGGCATCGGATAAATGAGCTGCCCCAAATTTTAGTAGTTTTTCACGTGGTCTATCATCTTCATGCCAGTCTTTAATCGCCATTGTCACTCCTTGAGAATGGATTGCTGCCAGATATATTGAGTAAATACGGAAATTCTTACCCAACTTATCTCATAATTGTTACTATAAGCGCAATTTTATCTTTCAACTTTTTATTGATGCCATGCTTATGTCCAATATTGTGCTTGCTATCACTGGCGGTATCGCCGCTTATAAATCTGCTATCTTTGCCCGCCTATTAATCAAGGCAGGCTTTGAGGTGCGTGTCATTATGACCACAGGGGCACAAGCTTTTATTACGCCACTGACCCTGCAAGCTTTGACTGGGAATGAGGTGCATATCTCATTACTCGATGAAAAAGCCGAAGCCGGAATGGGGCATATCGAATTGGCGAAATGGGCAGATTTAATCATCATTGCCCCAGCCTCTGCTAATACGCTGGCGCGTCTCGCGATGGGCATGGCTGATGATTTATTGACAACCGTATGCCTTGCAACGGCGGCACCAGTCATCATTGCACCAGCCATGAATCAGCAGATGTGGGCGCATCCTGCGGTCAATCTCAATGTCCAGACCCTGCGCGATATGAATTATCAAATTATTGCGCCTGCTAGCGGTGAGCAAGCCTGCGGTGATGTAGGAGCAGGGCGTTTGCCTGAACCTGAGCAGCTATTGGCAGAAGTGTTATTATTTAACGCCATGCAAACCACGCCGCAATTATTGGCAGGTAAACGAGTGGTGATTACTGCAGGACCGACGGTAGAAGCTATCGATCCGGTGCGTTACTTGTCCAATCACTCTACTGGCAAGATGGGATTTGCATTAGCACGTGCTTGCGTGGCTGCTGGTGCAGACGTTATCTTGATTGCGGGCGGCAAAGTGGCACTGCCGACACCGCTGAATGTCACGCGCATTGATGTGTTGTCGGCTAAAGAGATGCTGATAGCAGCCCAGCAGTGCGTGGATGGTACGCACAGTGCGCTACAGTATGTGCCTGAAGATGAGCACGACCATTCTCACGATCACGATCATAGCCATCAACATGAAAATCATGGCGAGTGTGATTGTGGCGATGATCATAGCCACAGTCATAACCACAGCCATGAAATTGATGATAAGCAGCATCATGCTCATAGCGAGAATCAAAATGTAATGGCGGATATCTTTATCGCCACGGCGGCTGTCGCTGATTATCGTACTGAAGAAGCTGCCCCGCAAAAAATTAAAAAAACCCAAGATGCTATGACGCTGAGTTTGGTCAAAAATCCTGATATTTTAGCGACGATTTCGCTTGCGCATCCAGCGCTGTTTGTCGTTGGTTTTGCGGCAGAAACGCAAGATATCGAGCGCTATGCTCGTGGCAAACTGGTGTCTAAAGATTTAGATTTGATCGCTTGTAATGATGTTTCACGAGCAGACATTGGTTTTGCTAGCGATGACAATGCCATGCAGGTATTTTTCTCAGAGCGTTATGAGCACGATAGCGTCACACTTGAGAAGGCGAGCAAAGATAAGATTGCCGAGCAGTTGGCTGGCATCATTGGTGAGACAATATGGCAACGCCACAATGGTCACAATGCCTAGTTATGTCACTATTAATTCAGATATTAGGTCTTAATGTTTATGGCTAATATGATGGATAGTGATAGCACCCAGACGTTGTTATTGATGGTAATCTTTGCGCTGGCATCGTTGCTACACGGTATTAGTGGGCTAGGTGTGACGTTGGTGACGACCACTGCGCTTGCTAGTATCTACCCGTTACCACATGCTATTGTATTGGTTATTTTTCCGTCATTATTGCTTAATGCCATGACTTGGCTCGCGGGTGGCGACCGCACAATCTGGCAAAATTTTATCTATTACGGCAGGCGCTATTGGTTACTGGCATTGACCAGCTTACTCGGTAGTATTCTAGGCGCGAAGCTCTTACTATGGGTCGATAGCGCCTATATTTTATTACTATTGGCAGCGGTTATTGGTTTTTACGTCATAAGCAGCTTGCTTGGTAAGCAACTCCGTCTACCTGCTACCAAGCCTGTGTTAATCATCGTTGGTTTTAGTGCAGGGGTGATTGGTGGCTCGACCAATGCCATGTCGACCATATTGATGATGTATCTACTGTCTGCCAGCGATGATAAAAACACCATCGCTAAAGTTGGCAACATGTGCTATTTTTTGGGTAAAATTGCTCAAATAATTGTATTACGCGAGCCTATTATGGCGCTCAGCAGTGGTGAATGGCAGCTGATTATTCTGCTTAGTGTACTATCGATTGCTGCGCTTTTAGTTGGCATCCGCTTGCGTCGCTATTTGCCTCAAGCGCGCTTTCGTCAGCTTATTTTATTGATACTTACCGTGCTTGGTATTCGTGTCGGCTGGCAGGGAGTTATGGCATTTTTATAAGATAGCTCGCGCGGCAGCTGGCTGTTTAGATGCTATTTTATGCGCGCATTATTTTGTTATTTCATTAAAAAAGATCTGTTGCGCCAAACGAAAGGTATTACAGTGCGCCTCAACCACATCGTCGATATCTTCTGAATAGCCACCACCCATCACGATAGCGATAGGAGTTTTAGCGGCTTTTGCTTGACGTAACACATATTCATCACGCGCCTTACAACCTTTTATCGTCAGTCCAAGTTTTCCTAATTTATCAGTTGCCAGTACATCGACAGCGCATTGATAAAATATCATATCTGGTGCAACGTCGCTAATTAAGCACGGTAATGTCGTCTCTAGTAACTGCAAATATTCCGCATCGCCAGTATCATTGTCTAGCTCAATATCCAAATCTGATACTTGCTTTCGAAATGGATAGTTCTTTGCGCCATGCATGCTAAACACAAAAACGCGTGGCTCATTCATCATAATACTGGCATTGCCATTGCCCTGATGGACGTCTAAATCAACCACCAAAATCTTTTGCGCTTGTCCACGATTTAATAACAAATTACTCGCGATACAAACATCATTAAACACGCAAAACCCTTCGCCATGATCAGCAAACGCATGATGCGTGCCACCTGCGACATTCATCGCCGCGCCATATTGCTGCGCATATAATGCACATTCATAAGTGGCATGAGCAATATAACGCCCACGCTCTACCAGCTCTGGCGTCATTTCAAAGCCAATAGCTCGCGCTTCCTTTCGTGGTAGCGTTTGGGTTTTCAGCTGATACCAGTAGTCCGCAGTATGCGTGGTCAAAATCTCATCTTCGCTCAAACGTGCAGGGGCAAAAAAGTTGTCGGTACTGATAGTGCCTTCGGCCAATAGCCGCTCAGGAATCATGGTGTATTTTTGCATGGGAAAGCGGTGTTTTTCCGGCACAGAATATCGAAAAATATCAGAGTAAGCAATTTTTAGCATAGTATTAGAGGATGTCTTTTTTGAAAAGTATATTAAGGATAAATAGGTTTAAGCGCTTTAACAGTAAGATGCTGATGAGACATTGTAAAAGCTACGGATAGCTATGGTAGTCAGTTCATTACTGCACAAATTGCGTTGGCAAAAAGAAGGTTCTAGAATCTGATTGTTGACGTAGCTCGGTCAGCAATGTCGGTAAGTCTTCCGCAGGGTTTTGATTATCGATCAAATCACTAAATATCTCATTCGCGACCGTGGTCATCGCGATGACACTTTGTAATAAATGCTCGATAACATCATTACCGATGCCTACCGCTTCGACATCGATAGCGTGTTTGTAGCGTATTTCGCCATCATTGACATCCATTTCTAGATTGCCGATTAGCAAGTCATAATTTATTTGAGTAATCAGTAGCATCGCCGCGCTTTGATGACTCTCTGGTATCAAAAATGGCAAAATTCCATAGACGGCCAGCAGCTTATTGTTTTCTTGCACGCGAAACAAATAGCCGCAATCGAGACTTTTATTGCGCATTCTAAGCGATAAGTGATGCGATTGTTGACGGTCATTGTTTTTGTTGCCACTGCTTTTGGGTCGATAGTGAGTATAGTGCCATTGCTTATCATTAAAGTACTGTTTCAGAAAATCGATAATGGGCGTGTCGCTAGCTTCGTGTTGACTGGCACTCGAGTTAAAGGCGTCAGTTTCTGAATATTCGCTTGTGTTTTTGACATCAGATTCAGAATCGATTTTGGTATCATCATGAGCGTCACTAGTATCCTCATCATCTGTATCACTACTATATATGTCATGAGGCTCTGTTTGCGTCATATCAATTCCAACTTCATCAGCCTGTGCTGCTGAACCAGTCAGTAACTGTTTGAGTTTTTGCCACAAGCTGAGTGTGTTACGTTGACTCATAAGTATGGTGCTGTCAAATAAATGAATGAGATGGAAAATTGAGACAAATGCATCAAGACAGTAAATGACTAGGCATTAAATGCTAAGCCTTTTTTGATATTCGGTTGCTCATAAAACGCTTGTAACATTTCACGAGTATGTGCCGTTAACCACTCGCTTTCAATGGCATCGTGCATTACAGGTAATAGCGCTGTACTCAATTGAGTCATGGCTTGCTCATCAATATGAAGACTCGAAACTACCGTCGCAATAGTATCTAACTGATGATTACCATACCAAGTATCGATGCTCGCTGCCACAAGGCTGTGTAAGTAAGGCGACTGGCGCAGACGGTTATAGCTTTGCTGAATGCTGGCTTCGATATGATCGATGCTGCTGTTGTCAGGTTCATCACGCAGATAAGTCTGTAGATGACTGACAGGCTGGTCTTTGATTCGCGCCCAACCAGTGATTAATAATCGCGCGACTTCGTCATTTGATAAATGCTCTTGCGCATTGGCTTCTGCGCGGCGTGCTAAATCTTTAATATTACGATGCAAATACGCCTGCAGTTTTTCGTCAAGATTTCTATTGGTCGCTTTTTCAAAAGAGCTGCGCCCAAATTTCATCAGTTTACCAGCAGCGCCGGCTTTATCCAGCGTGGTTTCCATAAAGTCATTAATGGCATGATATAGCGTTTGGGTTAGCAAATCGGCAAAAGTCTCGTTGCCGACCAGTGTATGAATCAAGATATTGCGTTGCTGATCGTGGCTACCGACATAGTTGGCAAGGGTTTCAACTTGAGTGTCATCCACCAGCTCAGACAACGGCACATTGTCATTGACTGGATGATAAATAATCGTATGCAAGATATCGCGAATATCTTTACGTATCACATCAGTCATCGGTTGATTGAGTAACCAGTCGTTAATCAGCTGTTGCAAATTATCGGCACTGACATATTTATTCAATGGCTGTGCAGCAAACCATTGCCATGCCTCTCTCGACAGCGGTTCAGCTTGCATGCGTAGCCATTGCTGCATAAAGGCAACTTGTGCCTCGACTAAGCCATCTATGGTTGGCGCTGGCGTATCTAGATTTTGGTTATCTTTTGAAGTCTGCATAGGTTTTGAGGTCATAATAATCGACAATTTGTTATACTGTGTGGGTGGGGTAAGCATAAAGTATTATGCCATGAACGTCATCTGTGTTTGTGATGAATATTGACTGCTGCTTAATAAATAATGAGAGGTTTTGATGACAGCTCTGAATACCGCCTTACTTGCGCTTGATGAGCTGACCGTTCAGCGCGGCGAAATCCCTCTATGTGAAGGGGTAGTACTCAATCTGGCAGCTGGTAGCATTTGCCATTTAATTGGTGCTAACGGTACTGGTAAGACCACTTTACTGATGCAGCTGGCTGGGTTATTGCCAGTGTTAAGCGGTGAGGTTTATTATCAAGGAGTAGCGAATTTACCTATTCAGCCTTTGTATGTGTCGCACCAGTTGGGTATACATCCAAATCTAACGGTCGCGCAAAACCTGACCTTTCTGCTAAATTTATATGGGATTAGCCCAAGCGTTACTGATATTGATGATGCCCTCACTTGGGTAGGATTACAAGGCTTTGAGACGATTAGCTCAAGCCATTTATCTGCTGGGCAAACCCGCCGCATTACCCTTGCACGGTTATATTTATTGACCCCTGAGGTGACACCATTATGGCTACTTGATGAGCCTTTTACTGCCCTTGATGTCGATATGGTAGCGCGAATGGAAGACAGATTGCGCGATTTTGCCCATGAAGGCGGCGCTATATTAATGACCAGTCATCAGGCCGTTGGTGTTGCCAATCAAGTACTCGATTTGTCCGATTATATGGTTTGAATACTGGTTTGAATACTGGTTTGCATACTCTCAGTATAAGTGTCACAAGCATCCGTAGAAGAGCAAATAAATGATAGAAATAGACGGTCCAGTACAAACAGTGAATAAAAGCTCAAATACTGACTTAGCTGCGGTGCGCGGTATCAGCTTTATGCAGTTATGGCGGCGCGAGTGGCAAGTCAAACAACAGGGTGCCGTGCAGTGGCTTTATCCGCTAGTGCTGTTTTTGGTTATTATCACCTTATTTCCGCTAGCAGTGGGTAGCGAGCCTGCGCTATTGCAACGCCTTGGCGTATCGGCGGTGTGGATTGCTGCTTTATTGTCACTGGTCATGGGTGTCGATGGTTTGTTTAAGCCTGCCCTTGATAATGGCACGTTGGCGCAATTGGTCGTCGCCAAAGCGTCATTGCCTTTATGGGTGTTGATTCGTTTGGTTATCCATTGGATTTTTAGTAGTGGTATTGTGGCAGCGCTTAGCTTACTTGCCGTGCCTTTGTTTCAGCTTAGTTGGTTTGAGGCGTGGATATTGATGGCTTCTATTGTGACCGGCAGTCCGATGTTGTTGATGCTGTCAGCGGTCGCGAGCAGTTTGACGCTGTCATTAAAGAATGGTGCGGTGCTAGTGCCTTTGATTGCTTTGCCGATGCAGTTGCCTGTATTGATTTTTGCCACAGGAGCGGTTGATTTATTTGCCACTGGTCTCAATGGTTTACCGATACTGGCTTTATTATTAGCAGGTAGTATTATCTCGGTTTTGGTGATGCCATGGGTGATTGCCATGACGTTAAAAATGGCGTGGCTGAATTAGAAACGACATAAGTTATGTACAACTCTCTGTATTGGGAGTTTGTAATAAAAAACGCTATAAAAAACCTTTGTATTAACAGCATGTTGAAAACTGGCAATTTTGCTATAATAGTCAGTTAACTAAGCAAACAATCACTTGTAGATTCTATCCAGTGTTTAACGCCAGCAGGTTAGCAGGTAGTCGCGCCCATGATGCGCTATATCGGTTACAACCAATACGCTGTGCCAATAGGTTTATTCCCATGCCCAACCTGAATAATGTCTCATCTCCTAGCCTGTGGCAACGCATCTGGCAAGTTTTCTTGACCACGGTGGGTACCAAGGAGTTCTTTCGTATCTTTGCGCCTTGGGTTAAGTGGCTGGCGATATTAGCCGGTCTCTGCCTGCTCATCGGTAGCGTTTGGGGCTTGGCATTTGCGCCGCCTGATTATCTGCAGGGCAATAGCTACCGCATTATCTTTATTCACGTACCCGCTGCCAGTATCGCTATTTCCATCTATTTTGCCTTAGCAGTGCTCGGGGTCATTTTTTTAGTTTGGAAAATAAAAACGGCTAGCTTAGTGGCACAGGCGCTTGCTCCGCTAGGATTCTTGCTCTGTGTGATTAGCTTAATCACGGGCTCTATTTGGGCGAAACCCACTTGGGGTACTTACTGGGTTTGGGATGCACGTTTGACCTCTATGCTCATTTTGGCGTTTCTGTATGCGGGCGTGATGGCGTTATTTGCCGCGTTTGAGCATACTGCCAATCGTGGTAAAGCCGCCGCCATTTTGTCTATTGTTGGCGCAGTAAATCTGCCCATTATCAAGTATTCGGTACAGTGGTGGAACACCTTGCACCAAGGCTCGACCTTTACTTTGACCGCCGCGCCTAAGATGTCAGCAGATATGTGGATGCCATTATTACTGATGATTATTGGTAGTTATTTATTAGTGGCAACATTAGCGATTTATCGTACCAATACCCTTATCTTGTATCGTGATCAAGGCAAAGCGTGGGTCAAAGAATACATTCGCGGGCAAGCTAAATGATTGTAATGACTGTCGCCAAAAAAAATCACGGCTAGGAAAATATTATGCAGCCTTACTTTTATAGCGTATCTGAATTTCTTGCCATGGGTAAGCATGGCGTGTTCGTTTGGTCATGCTGGGCAATTACCGTTGGCATGATGCTGGCTTTTGTTATTTATAGTCGTAGACAACGACAGGCTTTAATCAAGCAGTTGACCATTCAGCAAGCGCGGCAAGCACAGCGTACTGCTAAAACAACCATGCCTGTGACCAAGCAGCCTAATTAACTAGTAGGTTCGTCCTATCTAACGTCAGCCGTTAATTTTTAGCCACTCAATCTGTAACTTAGCACCTGATAAAGAGGTGACTGCTACAGAGGTTATAGGGCTTATTGATTTGTCCGAAAAATGCTACCATATAGCCATTAGAAGAGTACGATTAGAAAGACATTTTTAGAACGTTTTTCTAATGGTAGTTTCTTCAAATTTTTCTGTTTTATATATTTGTATGGCATTGACTATAGTTTATAAAACAGTGACTCATCAATGAGGTAGTGGTATGAACGCAGTTCGTCGCAAAAAACTGATGTGGGTTATGTTTACGCTTGCAGGAGCGGCGATAGCCGTGGTATTGGTTCTTTATGCCATTGGGCAACAGACCGATTACTACTTTGATGCTACCGCGATTGCACAAGGTGAAGCACCACAAGATAAGCGTATTCGAGCAGGCGGTATGGTCGTTGCGGGTAGTGTCCAGCGCGCAGAAGACAATCCACTAAACGTTGAGTTTGCCATTACTGACTTTCAATCGACAGTACCTGTGACTTATCAAGGTATTTTGCCAGATTTATTTGCTGAAAACTCAGGCGTCGTCGCCACAGGTAAGATGCAGGGTGATACTTTTGTCGCTGGAGAAGTCTTGGCGAAGCATGATGAAAACTACATGCCGCCAGAAGTAGCCAAATCAATGAAAGAAAACAACCGTAGCGGTGTAGTGCCTCCTTCTGAGCAATATAATCCTGCTGAAAAGGTGCATGAGACGGATACTCTACAGCAGTAGTTATATAGTCCATACCATAGTAAAAGAGCCGCTAATATATTATTAGCGGCTCTTTTTTTACATGAATTTTGGTACTAATAAGTTTCGATAGTTTCTTACAAGAACTTAGTCGTCCCATTCAGGCGAGTAATCTGGATGCTTAATTTTGCGCCCATCAGCACGCGCTAAGCTGCTGATTTTCTCAATATCATCCGCACTTAATTGTACTTTTATAGCGTCTAAGTTGCCTTGTAAATGATCAGGATTAGCAGTCTTTGGGATAGCAATACGATGCTTGTCTGCCAGAATCCAAGCCAATGATATCTGTGCTGGCGTGACATTATGTTTGTCAGCGATTTCTTTAATAATCTCATTATCGAATACATCCCCGCGTGCAAGTGGTGAATAAGCTTCGAGTAGAATGTGGTGATTATTCAAAAAAGTCTGCAAGGTTTTTTGCTTGATGAAAGGATGAAACTCAACCTGATTGACCACAATCGGCACATCAGCATATTTCTCAGCTTCAATGATATTAGCAATATTAAAGTTAGAGACGCCGATATGGCGCGTCAAACCTTGTTTTTGTAGTTCGCACAAGGCAGGAATGGTTTCAGATAAAGGAACACGGTCATCCGGCCAGTGCAATAGTAGCAAATCAACATAATCAGTATCTAAGTCTGCTAAAGAGCGTTTGGCGGCGGCAATCAATTTCTCAGGCTCAAACTTCATATCATCAGGAAAAATCTTTGTGGTCAAAAAGAACTTATCACGAGATACCCCTGATTGTTTGATACCTTGACCCACTTCTTTTTCATTACCATAAGCTTGAGCGGTATCGATGTGCTCGTAACCCATTTTCAACGCTTGACTGACGACATCAACACAATCTTGACCGGTCGATTGCCATGTGCCAAGCCCTAGTACCGGAATATTTGCTTGTCCAGCAGTACGAATATTATAAGTTTTAGCACGCATCTTATTATCCTTGTTATTTATGTATTTATTGATAGAGCATCGAATCATCAATATTCTGATCACCCTCTCTATTTAACTTACCCACTATAGAAAAAATTGGCAGCAAGTAAAAGGTCAAGTGACGCTTTCCTACAAAGGACAAACAGGCTGTAACGTCATTTTTAGTAACTGATAGACAGCAGCGAGCGGTTAAAAAATAAAAATCGTAAAATCGAGTCCATAAAAAACGCCCATCACTATCTAGCAATGGGCGTTTACAATCGGGACGAAGACGATATTTAAGTGCTTTTGGCTTAAGAGCTTATTGAGCAGCAGCTTCTACAGGTGCAGGTTTTGTTGCGGTATCCGTGTGCGCACTGTGATCAGAGCCCCAGATTTTTGGGTACTTATAACCAGGGAAAGTTTCATGAGCATACTTTTTAAAGGCTTCTGAGTTATATGCATTGGTCACATCTTCGACCCATTTTTTGCCAGCATCGGCTGATTTGATGGCTGACCAGTTGACGTAAGCAAAGCTAGGCTCTTGAAATAGCGCTTCAGTCAGCTTGATACCAGCATCCGTGGCATAGTTGCCATTGATGACTGCAAAGTCGACTTCATCACGAGCACGTGGCAATTGAGCGGCTTCTAACTCAATGATTTCAATATCGTATTTGCTGTTATCAGAGATGTCAGTTTTTGATGCCGTTAGTGGGTCAATATTGTCTTTTAGCGTGATCCAGCCAAGATCATCCATCATCACCAGCGCACGAGCAAAGTTACTTGGATCATTTGGTGCAGAGACTCTCATGCCTTTATAGACATCATCAAGCGTGGTCTTTTTACCTGAGTAAATGCCAAGTGGGGCAGTAGGTACTTGGAAAACTTCTACTAGATCAAGATTGTTTTCTTTTTTGAAGGTATCAAGATAAGGCTTATGTTGGAAGATGTTGATGTCCAAATCACCTTCAGCCAAGGCAAGGTTTGGGCGTACATAGTCAGTAAAAGCAATCAGCTCAACTTCGTAACCTTGCGCTTCCAGTGAGCTTTTCACTTGGTTACGCACCATATCGGCGAAGTCACCTTCGGTGGTACCGATGACGATTTTGGTATGCTCAGGATCGATATCGCTAGCGGCAGTTTCTGCTGTTGAGCCTTCAGTAACAGGCTCTTTAGTCGCTTCCGGTGCTGATGAGTTGTTGCAACCAACTAAGACTAGGCTTGATACGCCAACGGCAGCAAATGCAGTCGCTAACTGACGGCTGATATCTGTTAATTTCATGGAACTTCCTTAATAAGAGGGATAGGATGGAGGGCAAACGCTGGCCATTAAAAAAGCAACATTAGGGATAGTAATGCTGCTAAGTTAACGACTGTTAAGTTAGTATCAAAATTAAAGGGTCTCAGTAACAAAGTCAAGCATTTTGCTTAGGATGAATCGGCATTAAACCCTGAGTATTATTCATATTAGCGTTAACTGACTTTGTCTGAGTCTTTTTTCTATCGTTTATCCAAACGGTTAGCCAACCAATTACCTGATGCTTGAATGGAAACAACCATGACTGATAGGACAATAACGATAAAAATCATCACCTCCGTTTGATAACGATAGTAGCCATAACGAATGGCTAAATCCCCCAGACCACCGCCGCCAATCATACCTGCCGCTGCTGAATAAGAGAGCAGGCTGATACAGAGAATCGTCACGGACAATACCAGTCCTGAGCGTGCTTCATTGAGTAAGACTTTAATAATGGTCAAGGGACGTGCGCCCATAGACTCGGTCGCCTCAATGATACCGCGTGGCACTTCACGTAAGTTTTGCTCGACCAAACGGGCAAAATAAAACGAACCTGCAATGGCGAGTACCAATGAGGCCGCAATCGGTCCAATACCCGTGCCAACGATGGCTTTCGTAAATGGGCTCATGGCAATCATCAAAATGACAAATGGGAAAGCGCGCATGAAGTTGGTGATACCACCAAGCAGACCATACAATGTTTTGTTTTGCAAAAACTGTCGATCACTGGATAAAAACAAAAATACGCCAAACAACCCACCGATGACAATCGCCACCGTCGTTGAGATGCCAAGCATAATAAATGTATCAATAAACGCGTTCACAATCTCTTTGCGCAGGGCAAACAGCTTGTCTATCGAGGCGGACAATTCACTACCAGTTAACATATTTATTTCTCCTGCCTCATTAGTCTTCGTGCACTAAGCCTTTGCCAATCGGGGTGGTCGCCTGAATCAGACCGTCTCTCACATCCGCAACTTCCAAGAGTTGACCTTGATGCAGTAATGCGGCGCGATCACACAGCCTACGGATGACACTCATCTCATGAGTCACAATCACAATGGTGACGCCAAGTTGTTCGTTGATATCGCGTAGACAAGTCAACAAGCTGCGAGTCGTCGCAGGATCAAGCGCACTGGTTGGCTCATCAGCCAATAATACTTTAGGACTTGGGGCAATCGCTCGGGCAATACCGACACGCTGTTTTTGTCCGCCTGACAGCTGCGCAGGGTAGTGACCAGCGCGGTCTGTTAGATCAACAATCTCTAGGCAATCCATCACTCGTTTATGAATGTCGCGGCTCGGATATCCTGAAACGGTTAAATTAAAGGCCACGTTGTCAAAAACAGTACGATTGGACATCAGATTAAATTGCTGAAAAATCATACCAATATTATGCCGAGCGATACGCAATTCACTGGCAGACAAAGTGGTCAAGTCAGTGCCATCGACGATGACTTGACCGGCATCTGGACGCTCAAGCATATTGATTAGGCGTAGCAAAGTAGACTTACCGGCACCCGAGTATCCCATTAGGCCGAAGATCTCGCCTTGCTGGACAGATAACGAGGTCGGTTCAACGGCAGTAAACCAATGTGGTTTGCCATCTTTGTCTTTGATTGATCGGTCGCTTAAAAAACTCTTGGTCACATTGTTTAAGACAATCATGTCATTCATGGAGGGCTCAAAATTCAATAATTTTTTTAATAGTCACAAACGCGCTGTCGGGCCTCTTTAACAATGTAAGAAGCCAATTAAGAAACAACCGTTAATAACCCTATAATAAGGGGCGCTAATATAGCATATTATCGAGCACTTTGGATATGAACATCCGTGACAGGCTTATGATTAATAGCTATTAGTAAGAGGGGTTTGTAGAATGTGAGTCGCGACGATCGAGTAGAATGAAGTGTCTGTTCATAGCACCTCATATAGTCATTCCACCCTAAAAGTATTACTGCGTTAACCTCGCTTGAAGTATTAAATATACATCTACACTCGGTTGCCTCGTACTACTTTTAAATTGAATCGACTATAGCTTCGCTGACTAGGTCGTGTCCTCATTTTAAAAATAGTGATAAAAATGAGATAAATTGCCGTCAAACAAGGAAAGTAGCGCAAATAATATCGAGACATTGATACGCTATTTGACGATGTTTAGCCATTTTTAGCCCATTCTAGTCATGCTGGTGATAATGTGGGTCGTGCTTGACTGGTATGACAACTAAAAACCTAGTATGTCCATTTAATATATCAGTAATGATGCGCCCCTGATGTGCGGTAACGATTTGTGATACTAGCGATAAGCCTAGTCCAGAGCCTTTATTTTTTTGTTGCAACCGCACAAATGGGCTAAATACTTCTTCACGTTTGTCTTCTGGAATACCCGTGCCTTCATCAATCACTGCCAATACTGCATATTTCGGTAATGGGCGTACAGGATCGGTCTTGGCTTTTTTTAGATGCTTGGCAAACAAGCCTTCTTTGCGCGGTGTACTGAGTACTTCTGTAGGATTTTGAGTGTTATTTTGAGCATCACCCTTGTCGCGTGTAGTGCCACCTTTATTTATTATGGCACCTTTGGATTTAGGAATTGCATCATTCAAGGCAGTACTCTTAGCGTCATTGATAACTGCAGATGGCTCTTCAGTGTCAGGAACTGCTTTCCAAACCACCTTTTTAATTTTGTCAGTCAAATCATTGGTAAAGTTATGATAATTAGCAATCAATGAGGATGCGCTGTTGCTTCCAAAGGTATCGTCACTGTCAACTAAGTTTGTCGAAGTACTTGAGTCCGTTTGAACACTATCCACATCAGTAGATTCTGTTAAGGTTGCACAGGTTTCAATAGAGTCAATGTCGCTGTTGGTATGATTAATATCAGTTTTATCGATTTTAGTCTCTATATTCACATCGGTATCGGAATTGAGATCATGCTCAACCGCAATATTTTCTCCATTTCGATATATCGGTGGTGCTGGCAACAGGATAATAGCATCCGTTGCTTCAGATTTAACTTTACCAGTACTATGAGAAGAATCGTTTGAGTGTGTATGACTATGCGCAATATGATTACGCGTATTGTCTTCATTAACCTCGATTGGTTCGTGATAGGAGTCAAAATCAGAGCTATTATAATCGGCAAAGCTACTGCAGAGTATCGTTTGTAGCAGGTAATCAGGTATGGTATCTGCTTCATCAATAGTTTGCACACCATACAATAGTACCGTCACGGGCGGCTTGCCGTGTAGCATGGCATTGGTTAACAAGTTGCGAATCAAATGGGTCAACATCGATGATTGACCATCGATCACAATATGTTCACCAATGAGCGTCGCTTCAGGATAATGTTGACGTTCTTGATTCACTAAATCATATAAATCTAAACTTTCAACTTGCTGCAAGGCATGACCGGCGTCTAAACGACTCACCAATAAGATACTCTCTACCAAATCATTGAGCCCTGACAAATCGCGGTTAATCGCTTGCGCACGTTTATCAAACTTTGCTTTGGTATCAGATGGTAGCGCCCCTGCGAGCATATCCATCATCTCAATCTGTAAGCGAATACGAGTAATGGGGGTACGTAGCTCATGAGAAGCATGTGCTAAGAGCAGGTTATTGGCATCGATAAGGTGTTCGATTTTTTGTGCTGCTTGATTAAATCCACGCGCTAGTGAGGCGATCTCATCGTTACCACGAGCATTCACCCGTACGGTAAAATCACCATCACCCAGTTGCGCCATCTGCTGGCTCATCTGATTGATGCGCCAAGTGATGGTACGAGCAATCCACCATAGGACACCTGCCATAATAAGTAACAGTAGTAGTGTGCCAGTAAATAAATTCAGCGCAGAAGAGAGTACTGGTTTTTTAGGCGGTAAGCGTGATTCATACAAAAGCGTATAGCCGGTGCTGCTATAAACCTGAGCTTGCTTGGTAGGGGAGGTATCTGCGAGAGAGGGAAAAACGCGTGAAAATAAAGAGGGCGGTGCGGGCAACTCCAACGGCAAATCGCTGTTATCCGTTTGCATTAGCAATCGACCTTCGCTGTCATACAAGCCCATCTTTGCCTGTAATGACTCATCAAAGATATCAAAGCTCTTTTTGACCACTGCTAGCATAAAGCGCGCTTGCAAGCGATTGTCCTCGCTAACAGAGATATTCAGCTCATGCAAGAAAGGGTCTATTTGTCCTAAAATCTGAGTGGCCAATACTTCTGATCGAATACTTGCATCTTTATCGTGCACAAGTTGCGTCAACAGCACCATCGCCACTGCAAATAAAATAAGTGCCAGCATGACACTGGCAAATAACTTGGCAAATACCGAACGAAATCCCAACTGCTGCATTAAACCATCTCTACTATCAGCCGTTTATATCGACTCATACTTCTAATTTGCATAAAAAAATCAAAAGTATGGTTTTTATCGATTGGTTTGCCGCTTTTGTGATCAAACCTGATCAGTGGCAAATTGATAACCAACACCGCGTACCGTAATAATACGTTTTGGCTGGCGTGGGTTGTCTTCAATTAAAGCACGCAAGCGCGAGATATGAACATCAATCGCGCGATCGATATTATCTGAGCTGTCATCATTGGGCATGGCTTGCCACAGTTGCTCGCGATTCAATACTTTACCAGAATGGGTGGCAAAGTAATGCAATAATTGAAACTGATGCGTCGTTAAACGGACAGGCTCATCGTCGATGGTCACTTCATGGCTATCAGGGAACACGCTCAAACGACCAAAGGTCAAGCTGTCAGACTGGCTATCTGCTTGATTGGGCTGCTCATGACGGCGAATAACAGCACGGATTCGAGCGAGAAGCTCACGTGGCTCAAAAGGCTTAGATATATAATCGTCAGCACCCATCTCAAGACCTAGCACGCGATCGGTGGTATCGCCTTTCGCTGTCAACATGATAATGGGCACTTTATTGGTCATGTTGTTTTTATTGCCGCGAATTTTTTGACACACTTGCATACCATCCATGTCAGGCAGCATTAAGTCAAGCACGACCAAATCAATGTCACGCTCTTTGGCATCCAATAACTCAAGCCCTTCTTGACCAAGTCCTGCATGATGGACGTCATAATAATTCATGGTCAGGTAATCGCTGATTAACTCAGCTAGATCAGGATCATCTTCGATTAATAAAATCTGCTTGCTCATGGGTTATCCTCTAGTTGTTGTTATGGTTGGCCAAACGTTTCATCTGTTTTGATATTTTGTATCACGATAAATACATCGCTGATTTTAGGTTCTTAAACAGTTAAACGATTAAGCCTCTAGGTTCTCGAACTTTCTAAGATTTCTCAAACTTTCAAGATATTGAATCATTTAATACCAATGATTCAGAATACTCGGTTAATGCTATATATTGTACGGTCATATTGCCTAATTACGCAGTTACAAAACAAGAGAGGCTTTGTTAATGTTTCTACACAATGTAACTGTCGGCATGCATAGCTATGAGACATTGACTTTTTTACCTTTAGCATCAGCTGGTAAATCAGCCAAACAAATCAAACTGTCGTTGCTAATACCCGCAATTAAATATTGCTTTGTGATAGGGTCATATTCGACTACTTCAATAGGCTGGCGTGTTAGGCGCTGATCCTGTCCAATAATCCACACGTTAGCAGTTAACGGTGACAGAGGCTTATATGGTGACGTTTGTAATTCTGTCAAGTCAACATCGTGCAACGCGCGCTTAGGTACGATAGTGCCCACATCTATTTGACCATAATTAACCCGCCCCGTGACTTTCATATCTGGCAATAACTTGTCTCGACTTGCTTCATTGTCAATGACGTTAACATAGACCAACAGCTTTTTCGGCTGGCTGGTCGCGGTCAGTTTACTGACTTGTCCTGTGAACTGTTCCGACATACCTTCAGCTGTAAAATTGACAGTCTGACCAACCGAAAGTTGTGGTTCTGCTTGAATAGGTAAGGTCGCGATAAAGTGTAATTTAGTTTCATCGCTAAGCTGTAATAAAGGCGTGCGCGCCTCTAGTCTTTGACCTGCTTTGGCATATAAGTTTTTTACACGGCCAGAAAAACTGGCACGCACAGTGATCAAATTATACTGATTCTGCTGCGGTTTTGAGCTCGCCGTGCTATTAGCGCTGGTTTGGTCATTGTTTTTAAGATTGCCGACTGCGTTTTTAGGAGCGCCCACTGTGGCGTTTGCTGCTGCCTCTTCTTTGTTAGCAATTGGATCGTTTTTAGTGGTTGTTGCACCATTTTCTGCTGTAGGCTGATTGGGTTTTGAGCTAGCGTCTGTTTTTTGTGAGTGTGTTTGCTTTACATCAACCGCATCGTTCGTCATCTCAGAATCTGGGGCAACGCTGTTCGATGCCGAAGATTTTTCCTTGGCTGGGTTGGATGCATCTGCTGTTTTGCTTTCTGATTGCACGCGTCGAACAATAAGCAGCGGCATATCTTTTTCTACCCATTGACCCTCAGTAACCAGTATTTCTTCGACGTTAATGGGGTATGCAGCGATAAGCTTAGTCTGTTTGATAGGTTCGATCTTACCTTGTAAACCAAGACTGGGCTGATAACGTGAAGGTTTTATGCTCAATATATGATCTGGCGTCATGGTCACACTATCGTCGGTAATGACAATAGGGGTATCTACAGTCTCACTGTTTTCTGCAGTCACAGGCTCATTGGTAGGCGGTGATGGCTGACAGGCAGCAAGAAGAAAAGCACTCAGTAGATAAGTGCTATTTTTTAAAAATTTAGAAGCCGTCATAGCAGTCACCATAGTAGTCATCGTTTTATTATATAGTGAATTGCCACTGGGTGAAATAAGCGCAAAAAACTTAATAAACCGCTGACATTAAGGCTACTAAATCCAGTCATTAGCTAAGGTAGGAGGGACAGCTAGTCTGAACATATTTTTATATTACTGACCAGTTCGAATATTGGCTCACTCATAACTGGAAATTAGTCGATAACTGTGCTAAAACAAACATAACAAAATACAATGATACATTTTTATCACAAAAGAAAATTATTCAGCAATGTGCCAAGCGTTTCTATATAATGCAGAAATATCATAAGGTTGATGGTTCTTCTACTTCGGGCTTACCTCTTTTATCGTCATGGTCATCAGTAATAAAAGGTACTCTACCTTGTTTGAAGCCAAATACGGTTGCAGTGGACGATAATAAAAGCAAAATAAGTCGTCTAAAAAGCCATAGGTTTGGCGCAATTTAGTAAGCTTATTAATTAGAAAGTGCGTATAGTAGCCCATGTTGACGCTCTGTTTGACAGGCAGATACTGGCAGATGATATTTCGACTGTCATAACATATGGTAATGCAAATTTAGCGTCTCATATCAGTCCAATAATGAATGATATGACAGGTTGAAATAACCGTTAAATTTTTGCATTGATGGATGGTATTAAGAATAAATAGTCGTTTATAGGACACTGATAATGGAAAATAATTTTGATGGTTTAAAAGTAATGGTGATTGATGATTCAAAAACCATTCGCCGTACCGCAGAGACTTTATTACAAAAAGCGGGTTGCGAAGTTGTGACCGCCATTGATGGTTTTGATGCTTTAGCAAAAATTGTCGATAACAATCCAGATATTATTTTTGTCGACATTATGATGCCGCGTTTGGATGGCTATCAGACTTGTGCGCTAATAAAAAACAACCCTGATTATGCCAGCAAACCTGTGATTATGTTGTCGTCTAAAGATGGCTTATTTGACAAAGCGCGTGGTCGTATTGTGGGTTCAGATGAGTATCTGACCAAGCCATTTAGTAAAGATGAGCTGTTCGAGGCAATTAATCAGTACCGCTAATATATAAGTCCGCTTGTAGACATATCATTAAATATCGTCTTACAAGTTGGTATGATTTATGCATAGCTATGCTTTATATAGAATCAGATAAATTAGGCTAGGCATTACGGTTAAGAGATTTAGTATTGATAAAATATTACTAATAACTGCTCAATATTTAATCGAAACTGTTAAGAGAGTTGCCCTGCCATTCATGGTTGGCGTGCTACTTTCAGTTGGATTGTCTCAATAATATAACAACATATCCTTATGGATACTTTCGAAAATAAAGGAAATTCCTATGACTACAGTTTTAGTCATTGACGACTCACCATCTGAGATGGCGAAATTTCGCGACATGCTTGCCAGACATAATTTTAAAGTATTAGAGGCTATAAATGGTGAGCAAGGTTGCCAGATGGCCATTGATCACTTACCAGATGTCATTTTAATGGACGTGGTTATGCCTGAGATGAACGGTTTTCAGGCCACTCGCAAAATTACTCGAGGTAAAACCACCGCGCATATTCCAGTGATTATGATCAGTACCAAAAATCAGGAAACCGATCGAGTTTGGGGAAAACGCCAAGGTGCTAAAGAGTATATGGCTAAGCCCGTTGACGAAAATGGATTGGTTAATATCATTCGTAAAGTAATGGAGTAGATTGTGGCTTCCAGAGGGTTTATTGAGCTTCTGCGTTTAGCAGACTTGGCACGCGCGCGCAAAAGTGGTCGCCGCGGTGGACAAGAGTATGACTGGCAAGGTGTGGTATTCGAGATTGGCGGACAGCGGTTAGTTGCACCGATGGGTCAAGTATCAGAAGTATTGGCCATGCCAGAGTATACCAGCTTGCCTCTAGTGAAGCCTTGGATGCTAGGCATCGCCAATATTCGCGGACGCCTATTGCCAATCACCGATTTGTCTCAGTTTCTACAGGTTCCTAGTCGTTTAACGCAAATGAGCCAACGAAAAGTCATTGTCATTGAACATGACAATCTCTTTTCAGGACTGTTAGTGGATCAAGTTATTGGGATTGAACAATTTACGCATGATCAATACCGTGCCGAAGCTATAGAGCCTAATTCGCCCTTTGCTCCTTATAATCACGGTAAGTTCTTTAAAAATGAGCAAGATTGGTATGTTTTTATGCCAAGCCTGCTCGCACAAGACTTGCAGTATACCGATGCTGCAATATAGCAGTCGATAACAGCTATCTGGCTGCTATAACGATGACGAAATAATAGCGAATGACATGATACGGTTGGGTGTCAGTATTCATACAGGCTTTGCTAATCACTGTTGTTTTTATAACAATAAGATTGTCAAAGTCAGTCACGATGAGACTTTGATGATTGTTTGAAAGGAATACGTACGATGAGTGATGTTATAAAGAAACCTGTAGCTGGTACGACCAATACAACAGATGGCAAGGACGCTAATAGCAAGTGGAAGTTATTGTTAGGGTTTTTTGTGCTAATAAGTGTGGCCTGCCTGATTTGGTTGGTCAATTCGTTATCGTCAGTAAGTCAGTACTTGGCTGATTTTAATCAATCCGTTACTTTACCAGCGATTATATTTGTCGTAGGGGTATTAGGCATCCTCTTTGCTCTGTATCAGTTACTGAAGCAGCGTGGGGGATCAGAGCGTCTACTCATTGAAAAAGAAACCTTGCGTCGTCGTCAGGAAGCAGAAGCGGAATCTGAGCGAGCGCGTCAAATTCAAGAAGAAAATGAACGTAACCAGATTGCTATTCTACGTCTACTTGATGAATTGGGTGATTTAGCAGAAGGCGATTTGACGGTTAATGCCACCGTATCAGAAGATTTTACTGGGGCAATTGCTGACTCAGTGAACTTTGCGATTGACCAATTACGTCAATTGGTTTTGGTTATTAACAACACGGCTGACCGCGTTTCGCAGTCTTCAGACCAAACACAGATGAATGCAGTCGAACTTGCTGAAGCATCTGAGCACCAAGCACAAGAAATTGCTGGTGTATCAGCGGCTATTAATGAGATGACAGTATCGATTGACCAAGTTTCGAACAACGCTTCAGAATCAGCGACTGTTGCTCAGCGCTCAGTAGCCATCTCTCATAATGGAGCGGAAGTTGTACAGCGCTCTATTGAAGGTATGAACGTGATTCGTGATCAGATTCAAGAGACCTCAAAACGTATCAAGCGTCTGGGTGAGTCTTCGCAAGAAATTGGTGATATCGTTGGTTTGATTAATGATATTGCTGACCAGACCAACGTTTTGGCATTGAATGCTGCTATTCAGGCATCGATGGCAGGTGAGGCTGGTCGAGGCTTTGCGGTCGTTGCTGATGAAGTCCAACGTCTTGCTGAGCGTTCAGCTAACGCTACCAAACAGATTGAAACCTTGGTGAAAACCATTCAGGCAGATACCAACGAAGCAGTTATGTCAATGGAATCGACGACCTCTGAAGTTGTGCGCGGTGCACGCTTGGCAAAAGATGCTGGTGAAGCCCTAGAAGAAGTGCAGAGCGTTTCTAATACCTTGGCTGACTTGATTCAAAACATCTCAAACGCCGCTTTGCAGCAGGCAGAATCTGCTGGTCACATCTCCCATACGATGAATATTATTCAAGATATTACCTCACAGACCTCTTCTGGCACAATGGCAACCGCGCGCTCTATTGGTGAGCTGAGCGAAATGGCTGCAGCATTGCAAGAGTCAGTCACTGGTTTTAAAGTGTCGAACGATGATGAGCTACTAGAAAACGAGATGTTGGACACCGAAGAAGCGTTATCAGCAAGTGTGTAATGACAAGTGTTAACGTCAAGTAGGTGTTAGACCACTGACCGTCTTTAAATTAATGTGTTAATAATATGCTGTGCAGATACGATGATTTGCAGCAGTGACTATAGCAGGTGACGTGAATAATTTTACTCAACCAGACAGCAATTCTATCAAAGCAATCAAGCCCTCGTTGAAGGGTTTGCTGCAGGCAGACAGTTTTGATGTGCAGCAGTGGCAGAGATATATAGAACAAGAGATTGGTTTCGTTCTACCCAATGTCCAGCTGCAATGGTTGATAAATGCGATTGAACACACGGCATTATCACATGGATTGACAGTTGGAAAGCTGTGGTGTCAACTACCAAAAAACGATGAAGTACGCCAGCAGTTATTGGATAAAGTAATGATTCACGAAAGTCGTTTTTTTCGCCATATGCCTTCTATCGATTTTGTCACAAAGAGTGCATTACAGCATCAGCGCCAGCAGCTTACTGCCACTAGTACTGATCGTGGTCACAACAATGATGCTAATGATTTATTTCGCATTTGGAGTGTTGGTTGTGCCAGTGGACAAGAAACATGGTCATTGGCGATGAGCTTGGCTTCTGAACAATTGGTTAATTATACGATATTGGGTACAGATGTCAGCCAACAAGCCATTACAAAAGCACGACTAGGGCAGTATGATAAGCGGCAGCAGTCGTTAATTCCAGACCTGTGCCAGCAGTTCGTTCAGCCATGGCGAGCTAAGTGTGATATCAGTCAATCGCATTTTTATAAGGTATCTACCGCAAAAAAGGCGATGACTGGCACTCAGACCGACTGGCAGATTGCGCCAATGTTACGACGCTATGTTAGCTTCGCTTTACACAATATTATTGAGCAAAAACCACCCACTTCGCACCTTCAGCATGTCATTATCTGTCAAAATATGCTGCTATATTTTCGCAAGTTTGATCAGCGTGATATTTTGGCAAGGCTATCAGAGCAGTGTGCGTTAGGTGGATATATTATATTGGCTCCAGGTGAGGCGTTGTTTTGGCGTCCTTCAAATATGCGCCGTATTGCGCACCCACAGGTTAATGTGTGGCAAAAAATTAATGTCTAGATTAGTGCCTAGACAAGTTAGGATAACCCTATGAAAAACCAGCCCAATGACATAGTGACGCTTGAGTGGTTATTACCACTGTTTAATCAGCAATTATCACAGATATCTGATGGCTGGCAGTTAGACGCTGATAGCACTGATTACGAGCAGATGGTGCAACATTATCATCAGGTTGGCGGCGCGCTAACGATGATTCGCCTTAATTTATTAGCAGATCTTGCCAATAAACTGAGCTTGCTGGCAGACGTTAGCAGTCGTGATAGTATTTCTGCTAACGACCGCCGCATTGGTCAGTTTTCTCATCGCTTACTACAGCGTGAGTTGAATCAATACGCAGGTATGGGTAATCACAACACCGTTTTAATTGATAATGCTGCTGACGAGCTTACTCAAGCACTATCGAAACAGGGGGTAGCGCCAGATATCTCGGTCAGCTTGGCAAATACTCAGCATAAGAATCTAAATAATCATGCTATCGATGATCATATTATCGATGGTATCAATAGCATCGAAGTGATGATGCCTGCGAATAGAACGGCGACGCATTTAGCTGATTATCACTATCAACAATTATTACTGGTTTGGCGACAGCAAGTACAAGCGTTATTGGGTGCCAATACCAATCAACCGTCCTTATTGACTACACTAGAAAGAGTCAGCCAATACTTATGGCAGACCACTCAACATGATGACTTGCAACGCCTTTGGTACTTAACGGAACTGTGGCTAAATGACCTTGCTCATAATGATACCCCATTACCTGAGCATTATGCGTCATTGCTAAGTCAGCTGGATCAAGTAATAGAGTCTCGCACTCAGCAAGCTGAGTTATCATCAAGCGTTATTCGAAGCTTAATCATAAGGGTGTATATCGAACTAAATAGCCTTGCTCAAAGTAGCAAGCGCACTCAGTCACTTCTAAATAATTTGTCGCAAACGTCGTCAACGGGATCACGTTTTTTACCACGTATACTCAGTGAGCTTGAGACACTTATCTTTACTTTGGATAAGCCAGACACGCTTCTCATTCCTTTACAGAAAATACAAAGTCAACTCGAAGGTCGAGGTTGGACTTATTACGTGTCGCAAATACATGCAATTGCTACAGACATAGAGCAGGCTCTATCATCAGAAACAGGATTTGCACAAGAGCAATGGCAGATTGAGCGTCAGCTTCAAGAGCTATATAACGCTATCTATCATACTGAACAGACGATATCTCTCAAGATAGGGGATGCTGCTTCTTTTACGACATTGTCTGCAACGTTTGAAGGTATTGAAACGCAGTCGGAAGAAAGTCCTGCGACAGCTTCTGTTGGTGGAAGTTTACGTGAGCTGCGCATCGCGGTAGAAGATGTCAAACAAAGCTTCCATGAATATGTACAGCGTCAAGACATTGACTTACTGCCCATTGCTGCTGATTTTACCGATATTGGTGATGCTTTTGCCGACATGGGATTGCCATCAATTCGTCAAACCATGAATGATATGGCAAGCATATTTACACAATTGACCATTCATGAGATTGACGTACTCAGTTGGGATGTGACTCAGGCATTGGCTGAAGGGCTAACGTCTATTGAATTGTTGCTTGACTACCTTGCGCAGCAGGTTTTTGACCAGCAGCTATTAATGCGGGCAAATGAGTATACTGCGACTGCCGCCCAACTTCTTACTCATTATATTGCATCGCCAGAAACCATTAAAGACACTTTCCTTACCCAAAGATCCGTAGCGACCAACGTATTGCGTTACGATGATAGTGGCGAGATTACTCCTGCTAATAGTCAAAATGATGTTGCTAACCAAGCTTTGACTGATGTAGATAATGAGCGTGTGGTAGGGCAAGATACGGCTGGTGGTGATAGTACGGAGAGTGAAGCATTAACGCGTGCTCGTGAGCAAGTTAAGCCTGATAATTTTGAGATGGACGCAGAGATTCGTGACATCTTTATCGAAGAGGTGACGGAAGTCATTGCTGATTTAGAAGACTTTTTACCTATCTGGCAGCAAGACTCAAAGGATTTAACCCCACTCACTGAAGTGCGTAGAGGGTTCCATACCTTAAAAGGCTCAGGACGTATGGTTGGGGCTTTTAGCATCAGCGAGATGGCATGGTCAATCGAAAATCTGCTCAATCGTCTGTTAGATAAAACGCTGCCTGTCACAGATGACGTCGTAAATCTGGTGATGGATACGGCAAAGCGTCTACCATCACTAGTGATAGATTTTGAAGCGCAACAATCTCCAAGCTTTGATCCTGCTATTACTATTCTACAAAGCCATAATCTCATGACACAGCAACCTATCAATGCTGGGCTGACCATATTAGATGCTGTCACTGCTGATTCAGACTCAGCATTAGAACTATCGCCTCCATTCGATGATGCTGCTGAACTGCTAACTGCTCTCGACATGAGCAATGAGTCAAACGAGACAACTGCTGATAGTACAAAGAGCACTGCTGTTGCTTCCTTATCTGCTATTGATATTCCAGCGATACTCGAACCCTTTATGCAAGAAACCGAGCAGCTAGCGGCAGATGCTCATGATGCCGATCCTGATATTAAAGAGATATTTTTAGAAGAAGCTGATGAAGTATTGGCTGAGATTGTACCTTTATATGAAGATTGGCGATTATTGCCAGCTGACTTAAGCGGATTGGTGGATATTCGTCGAGGGTTCCATACCTTAAAAGGTTCCGGTCGTATGGTCGGTGCAAATTATACGGCTGAGCTGGCTTGGGCTATAGAAAATATGCTTAATCGCATTTTGGATCATAGTGTGACTGTCTCAGCAGATATGCGTCAGCTTATTGCTGATGTGCTAGCTGCCTATCCTGCGATGCTAACAGTATTTGAAAATGACAGCCAAAACTATCCGGTGATGGTGCCTTTATGGATCGCATGCGCCAATGCCTACAGCAAACAGCAAGGGGACGAATTTAGCTATTCTGCCTTGTATGAGCAAGCATCAAATAGTTCTGAGGATGAGACCATCCAAGCGTCAGTACTATCGTCTGCTATTGATGAGCATAGCCCGACCCAAGATAATCTTAATACAGCGATAGATACCACGCTGCAGACGATTAATTCTGTCAATGAAATGATAGCAGAAGCGCCTATTTATTTAGCACCGCAAAGCGAAGAAGAAAAAATGTTTTGTGAGATTTTTATCGACGAAGCAGAAGGACTGTTGCAAGATATTGACCAATTCGTTGATGAGCATCAAGATCAGTCTTATATTGAAGTGACGGATGAGATTGTACGCGCGTTTCATACCTTGCGAGGGGCTTCAGGTTCTAGCGCTTTAGCAGCGATCAGCGAGGTTAGCGCAACGATAGAGCATAGCTTAGAGCTACTGCAGCAGCAAGATACTGCCATGAATGCTCAACATCTAGAAGCATTGGCGAAGTCTGCTACGCTAATGGACGGTTATTTAAACAACTACAAGCAAAACGTTCAGCCACAAAATATATCGATCGAAGATGCGCAAAGTCAGCAAGACATAGCCTCATTGCAAGCCATGCTTGGTGATCAATACGTCATTAGCGATGATAAGGTCACGGCTGATAACAAACCAACGATAGAGCAGTTGTTAGACAATAATATTGATGAACTATTGGATGCTGAGTGGGAATTAGATGACGCACTTAATCACTCTGAGACAGCACATGTTCAGGGCTATATATCGCAGCAAATATCTCAAATAGCTTACTTAGCCAATAAAGCAGAAGCGTTTCCAAAATTCACCTCTATTCTCAATGAGTTGGGTCACGCTTATGCCTATTTGAAAGATAATATTGATACGGCAAGAAAGATCGATACCCAAGCGGTTTTACACGCTGGTCATGCTCAATTGGTTGGTTTGTTCGATGCATTGGCTGGTAGCACGTCATTGAAGATTGACCAACAAGTTATTGAAGATCTACAACGTATTTACCAAGACGATGATAGCAATGGTAATGAGGGTATCTTTGTTGTGAGAGCCGTTGCAGCACCTGAGCTACAGCTTGAATCTATTGATACTGATGCTGAGCTATTAGAGATATTTTTAGAAGAAGCTCAAGAGCTCGATGCCGCGCTGGATGAGAGTTTTAATAAGTGGCGTGCTGATATCAGCAATATTAATGCGTTAAAAGTTTTACAGCGCCATCTGCACACTATCAAAGGTGGTGCGCGAATGGCAGGTATTCGTAGTATTGGTGATCTGACCCATGAAGCTGAAAGTGTCTATGAAGCATTTGTAGAGAATAGAAGAATACCGACAGCACAATGGCTTGAAATAATGCAAATAGTGCAAGACACAATGTCGTTGCAAGTACTGCATATCGTAAATCATAAAAAATCATTTTTTGCCTCAGCGCTGATTGAGCAACTACAACAGTTTGTAAAAGCCCAAGCCTTGCCAGAAACGGTAGAGCTAATCATACCTATACCAAAAACCCACTTCGAACCTGAAGCACAAAATAGGGTGACTAACAACGCTCACCTCAGCGCTGACGTATCGGATACCTTGAGCCTAGACATGATGATTAAACAGTCATGGGCGAATGGTTTGCCAGATCCTGATATATTGTCGGTGTTTTTAGAAGAAGCTGAGGAGCTCACCAATCGTAATAAGTATCTGCAACTGTTCTTAAAAGATACCAATAATACGACAGCATTACAGGCATTGCAGCGTGATTTGCATACCATCAAAGGCGGCGCACGAATGGTCACCGCAGCTGGTATCGCTGATTTGGCACATGAAATGGAATCGGTTTATACAGATTTTGTAGATAATCGTCGTCCTGCTACCAAAAAAGTATTGGAGTTGCTGGTTGCTAGTCATGACTGGCTTGCTGATGCGATCTCTATCCTTAGACAACATGTCAATCCACCGACGCCTGCACTATTGATTGAGGCATTGCAGCAATTTAGTAAAAATCCTGACAGCCTAAAGCAAATTCCTAAAGAATCCCTACAATCGCAGCATGAAGCGCTCTTTATTGCTAGAGAACAGCAAGACTCACAGTATCTGGCAAAAGATATTAGTGAGATGCCTTCTATGCTCAGCAGTACGGGTGAGGAAGATCAGAGTGCCAATAATAATGAGATGATTCGTATCTCAGGTGGTTTGATCGAGCATATGATTAACCTATCTGGTGAGTCAGCCATCAACCGTGCTCGTATCGATATGGGCATGAGTAGCTTGACCAATAGTATCGAAGATATGGGTATTACGGTACAGCGCTTGGCTGATCAGTTACGCCGAATGGAAATCGAGCTTGAGGCGCAGATCTTGTCGCAGATAGACGATGAGCTGATTAATCACGAAGGATTTGACCCTCTAGAGATGGATCAATATTCTTCTTTAAATCAGTTATCCAAATCTTTGACAGAGTCAGCCTCAGATTTGATTGATATTAATCATACTTTATTAGAAAAAACACGAGACAGTGAAAGCCTTTTATTACAGCTGTCTCGTACACAGACCGAGTTACAAGATGGGCTTATGAATTCACGTATGGTGCCGTTTACGCGCTTAACGCCACGTCTTGAGCGTATCGTACGACAAACTGCCAATGAGCTGAATAAGTCTGTTGAATTAACGATCATCAATGCCGATGATGAGATGGATAGAACCATTCTAGAGCGCATCACTTCACCGCTTGAACATATGCTCCGTAACGCCGTCGATCATGGCATCGAAAATACCTCAACGCGTTTAAAAGCAGGTAAAGAGCGTAGTGGACGTATTACTCTTGAGGTAAATCGAGAAGGTAGTGAGATTGTCATTCAGTTAATAGATGACGGTCGCGGCATCGATGTAGAAGCCGTTCGTAACAAAGCCATTTCGCAAGGCTTGATTGATGCAAATGATAATAGCCTAACTGATCTTGATATCATGCAGTATATTTTCCATGCTGGATTGAGTACCAGTAAGCAAGTAACGCAGATTTCTGGACGTGGCGTGGGTATGGACGTGGTCATCAGCGAGATTCGTCAATTAGGTGGTGCTGTATCGGTTGTCTCAGAACTGGGTAAAGGCTCACGCTTTACGATGCGCTTACCACTGACGGTTGCGGTATCTGATGCATTGGTTGTGCGTGCCGCGGATCGCTATTATGCGATACCTTTGGTACAGATTGAGCGTGTGGTACGGATTAATCCAGAAAAGCTTTATGACTATTATCAGTCAGGCGATGCAACGTTGAACTTTGAAGATGTTGATTATCGAGTGCGTTATTTAAATGAGATTTTGTCAGGCAATGAGCTGAATGAGCTGGTCGTTAATACCAATACCAGTTTGCCACTCATTATCATTAAGAATCGTAGCGGACAGAATATTGCATTGCAGGTTGATCAGATTGCAGGGTCACGTATCGAAGTCGTGGTCAAACCTCTAGGACAACAGTTATCGAATCTACCAGGTATTTCAGCAGCGACTATCATGGGCGATGGTTCAGTAATGCTTATCTTAGACCTGATTGCTTTGATGCGTAATGCGCAGTTGGTCAAAAATATCTCGCAATCTGCTGATGCTAAACGGAGTCGTTTAGAGTTTAAGTCTACTATTTTAGTGGTGGATGACTCTGTTACCGTACGTAAAGTGACGTCACGTTTCTTAGAACGCCAAGGGTTTACTGTGGCCGTGGCAAAAGATGGTATCGATGCAATTGAGATATTACAAGACATGATACCAGACATGATATTACTCGACATTGAGATGCCACGCATGGATGGTTTCGAGGTGGCTACTCAAGTGAGACACAGCAAGCGCTTACAACATATCCCAATCATCATGATCACATCACGTACAGGTGAAAAGCATCGTGAGCGTGCACTGGAGATTGGTGTGAATGATTACATGGGTAAGCCATTCCAAGAACAAGAGCTACTTAATAAAATCCAGCACATACTGGGTCAAAAGGTCAGCTTAACCTATGAAGGATAATGCACGTGTCTTGGCGCTAAGAGGAAAAAACAAGGACGATATTAAGGTGATGGTAGTGGCAGAAGACCATCATCAGCGTATGGCTTTTTCAGATACTGTACGCAGTTGCGGTTTTAGCCTTGTTGGCTGTATGTCACGGGCGCAACTGCAAGAAAAACAGGGGCGCTCTGATACCTCGATTGACATCTGGCTAATAGATAGTGATTACGACGACAGTGTGGTAGCCGCGACTACGGCATCTAAACCTGCTGCAGTGTTGGTGGGTTTTAGTCAAGCACCTTACCTAAATGAAGCGCCGCAATATGCCAAATGGCAGCGCAAATTAAAGCGTAAGCTGGCACATATGCTGGCATTACCCGTTTTAATAGATGCACCCGTGCACAAACCTGATAATGCTGATGCAGACTGGCGCTACGTAGTATTTTTGGGTGCTTCTATGGGCGGGCCGAGTGCTATAAAAGAATTTTTGGATAACTTGTCGGCGACGCTACCGGTGTGTATTTTGCTGGCGCACCATTTTAATAAAACGATGATTGGCACACTGCCACGCATCCTGAATCGCCATAATGACTGGCATTGTCAGGTAATTACTTCTTCGCAGCGTTTAAGAGCAGGCCAGTGTCTTATAGCTCCTATTGATAAACAGATTGTTTGTGACTCTACCGGTCGAGTCATATTGCTAGAGCAAGCTTGGGAGGGTGAGTATAAGCCCGCGATTGGTCAGATTCTCAAAAACACCAGCGACGTTTATGGTAGCGAGCTTATCAATATTATATTTTCCGGCATGGGTAATGATGGTTCGCAGTATCTGGATCTCATTCAAGAAAACAACAGTCAATTGTGGGTACAAGATCCCAGCTTAAGCGCTTGCCCAAGTCAACCTCAGGCGATTATTGATTCAGGGTATTGTGGGTTTATGGGCAGTCCAGCCGATTTAGCACAAAAACTAACAGACTATATTGATGAAAGATTAGTAGTAGCCTCTTTGCATTAACTGATTGTGAGCGATGTATGAAACAAATTTTAAAACATTCGTTTGAGGCAGTGAGTTTACTGACCACGAATAACGGTATGCTTGATGTCACTATTGTGCCAGCATTTGACCAACCTGACTGGCTTATTCCAAGCAGCCTAATTTTGAGTGTGGATGATTATAATGAGCGCACGACAACCTATGAATGGCAGCAGCAAAAGGTAGTGGTATGTCACCTGCTACCACAGGATCAAATGCCAGATACCATGATTGTATTAGAGGGCAATACTACCGATCATCGCTTAGCTTTACAAACGGCAGGCGAGCTGCACCACCGACAAGTGCGTATTTCTGAGGTCAAAGATATTGACGTTCCTGAGCAATTTAACAGCCCTAAGCATGCCTATAATATAGACAGCGACAAAACAGCTCTACCTTTTGATGAAAACGTTATGCTATCCTATCTTTTCCAAACGGTTATGATTGATGATAAGGCTTATTTGGTGCCCGACTTAGATAAAATTGCGCATCAATTGGTCGATTTAGACAGTTAGCTTCTCGCTTATATCAGGGTTATTTTTCACTATCAGAGAAATAGGGTTACCCAATTACTTTGATGATTGCTAATCGTTGAATGAGTGGTTGTTTTGTCTATAACATTGATGATAGATAATTAGTGATGAGGGTAATAGGACAGCTCATGAATAGTAGCAATTCAAATGTGTCAAAGTGGCCAGTCAGCAGCCGGATATTTCACTGGATCAGTGCAGTTTTACTGTTGGTTACGTGGATAATGATTCTGTTGTACGATAATTTGGATAACAATCTTTATATTGGGTTGCATAAAGCGTTTGGTATTAGTTTGTTATGTTGGATGATAGCACGGGTGCTTAATCGTGTATTTATTAAGGCGCCGCCACCTGTACCGATGCCAAAGTGGCAGTTATTAGCCTCTAAACTGTCGCATTTTGGCTTATACGCCTTATTAATTGCAATGCCAATAGCTGGTTTACTGATGTCCGTTTATGGTGGACGCCCCGTCGATATTTTTGGCTTGTTTCAAATCCCTGTATTTGTCACACCAGATAGAGGGTTGGCACGCTTTTATAATGACCTGCATACTGATATTATTTGGCCGACCATTATTGCTTTTACACTTATTCATATCGGTGCTGCTCTATATCATCAGTTTGTCAAAAAAGACAATTTAATAGCGCGTATAAAATAATGGTATCAAAATAATCGTAGGCTGCTATAGGTAAACTTACTATTTCATGCCATATAAAAAAGCCCTAAGTCATGATACTTAGGGCTTTTTTGTTTTTCTAAGACAGCGCTTATTTTTTGTGTTCAGGTAGACTGATATTCATCTCTAATACGTCTAGGCTGTCCTCAGAACGATGATTGATATTCACATCATCAATCTGTACGCCATTGACATATTTGTTAACCACTTCTAAAATCTCACGTTTCATTTTTTCGATACGATCAGCTGTTAAGCGGTTGTTTAAGCGATTTTCGCTCGCAACGATAACCTTAAGACGCTCAGTAGCCATATTAGCGCTACCTGCGCTACCACTGTCGTCAGTACCAAATAGGCTACTCCAAAATCCTTTTTTCTTCGTCATCATTGACCTCCAAACCAGCGCTGTAATAGACTCTTTTTCTTCACGTCAATATGACGTAGTGGGCGTTCTTCACCTAAGAAGCGGGCGACGATGTCATCATAACATTGACCAGCAACTGAATCGGTATAATGAATGACAGGCTCACCATGGTTAGATGCTTCAAGCACTGAGTGACTTTCAGGAACAACCCCAAGTAACGGAACTTTTAGGATATCATTAGAAATGGTATCAATGTCCATCATCTCGTTGGCTGCTGCGCGCTCAGCATTATAACGAGTAATAATCAAATGCTCACGTACAGAGCCTTGGTTTTCTTCAACCTTTTTGGTCTGGCTTTGCAAAATACCGATAATACGGTCTGAGTCACGCACTGAAGAAATCTCAGGGTTAGTGACGATGATTGCTTCATCAGCATGATACATGGCGAGTTGTGCACCGCGCTCAATACCAGCTGGTGAATCACAGATAATATAGTCGAACTGCTTAGACAGCTCAGACATAACCTCTGCCACCCCTTCGTCTGTCAGGGCGTCTTTATCACGCGTTTGACTGGCGGGTAGGATATACAAGTTTTCAAGCTGTTTGTCTTTGACCAGTGCTTGCGACAAGCGTGCGCTACCAGTGATGACATCAACAAAATCATAAACAATTCGGTTTTCACAACCCATGATTAAGTCTAGATTACGTAGACCCACATCAAAATCGATAACGACTGTCTTATAGCCACGCAATGCTAAACCTGCGGCAAAAGAGGCGCTTGTCGTGGTTTTGCCCACACCGCCTTTACCTGAAGTGATTACAACTATCTTCGCCACAATGGCACACTCCTATGAATCAATGGGATATCTTTTATATAAAAAAATAGCGCAATTGCACATTATTCACATGCTATATATACACTACCTGCGAAGGTAGCCTAGCATAAATAAACAAAAATTTATAGCACGTCCATAGTAAAGCAGAAAAACAGCTTATATATGGATCACAAAGCGGTGCTACCTAGAATTTTCTGGTCAATATTGCCTATTGTGAATAATAAAATAGACGCTGACGAGTAGTGTAGATAGTGGCAGAGCTAGCGATTCATCATAGAACAGTTTTGTTAAATAAACTTACTATAATATTAAGTGCGCTGTCTAAACGTCTACTGTTGAGATTTTCTAATAAACGTTTTTTGCTAAGCGTCATGTATGATGAAAATCGGCTTAGCCTGTCTACATTTATAAAAATCACGGACGCATTTATCGTTCTTAACGGCAAAAGAATTTAAGCATCATCCATTACCGTAAATACTAAGCCTTCACCTTCTACAAATCTTACTTGTACAGATTTGTCAATCACGTGCTCAGGTAAGTTGTCTCGTAAGCAATAAGTTCCTGCCACTGACACCAAAGAAGGGTTAAAAACTTGACAAAAAATACGAGCATCCTTGTCACCAGTAGCGCCAGCAACCAAGCGACCTTGGGCACGACCGTAAACGTGCAAGCTATTATCGGTAATCGCTTCCGCCCCGCTATTGACACTATTAGTCAAAATCAAATCACCGCCCACGTGATTCAGGCTTTGTCCTGAGCGTAGCATTTGATCGTAAATTAGGCTGGTCATATGCTCAGCGCTCATCAGTGTCTCTGCTGTGGTGGTTGCTATCGTTGTTTCTGTATTTGACTCGCTGATGGCTGCAGTATCATTGGTACTGGCTGATTCTGTATGCTTATCATCGGGAGCTTTATTTACTTGCGTTGCAGCTTTCTTGCTAGGTAATATACGCTCAATACGTTTGCCATCAGCAGGGAAGATGGCCAATCGCTGCTCACGGGCTTGCGCATCTAGTGTGCCAGTCACGACGCCAATAGGCTGTAAGCCCCACGACCATAAAAGCTCTACCAATGCTGAGAGATCTTGTTCAACCTCGCTATCGATAAGGATCGGGATATTGCTAGATTTATTACTAAGCGTTGCGGCAAGCTGGGCGTCTATCTCGCTTAAATCATCTGTGCTAAATTGCAAACGTGAAAAAGTCAGCATTTTGCCATAAAATGCCAATGCTGGTAATGCTGGCGCGGCGATCGAGCCTTGGCTGTCGTTGTCTGAAACTGTCATATATAAATCCTCAAGAGATAATTCTGTCGCTGTATTCACGGTATTGTTTTTATTATCGAGTCATACCATTCATTTTCTTGCCAAGCCTAATGTTTTTTAGGCAGGGCGTGCTATTAGCAGTATGGATTATAGATGAAGCATCTCTTGATGCTTCCACTGCTGCACTTTTACCTGCGCTTCAAATTCAGTCAGACTGTCATCGATGATACTCGAAATCAAGGTATCTAACGCAGTATTATCCGTATCGATACTGGCAATGCCGTTGGCAATCGCTACCATCAATGAATCGAGGCGTTCAGGGTCTAGAAGGCGTTTATTCAGTGCGTAAACGACGTTTTCGCCTATATTGTGCCCGACGTGTTGCAACTGTGATTCAATCAAGCTACCGGCAATCGGTATCATGCGTAGGTAGCGACGCAGCTCAGGCGTATTGGCCAAACCCTCTTCAATAGCATTGCCCATCTCGCTGGCTAATATACTGCCGCCACCTGATGATGCCGTCAACTCCTGTAGTTTTGGTGCTAGCTCTGTGCGCAGTATCGACAGCACCGCTGCCTCAATCTCGTTACGATTACGAGTTATCGTTGATTCAATGAAAGATTTATGCGTTTTAGGATCGGTCAGTTGCTGCCGAAAGTTTTGAATAGTCGTCAATATGACGCGGTCGGACAGCTCTTCTAATAATAAGTCGATATAGAACCTAATTCGATTAATCCATGGCTGCGGCAGCACTTGGTAACCAAGCTGGTATAAGCGTCGCCCAATGATGACTGCTCGGAATAAACGTAAGGCACGCAGCTGCGGAAAGCACCCCAATACTTCATACCAATGGACAAAAGGAAAAAAGAACCAGCGATAGTAGACGTTTTGTTTAATCGCAATCGCCCAACGTAGCAGTAGCTCAAAGATCAAAAATAGGGTAAAAAATCCACCAGCGGTACGCAAAGGCTCATGTAAGGTATCTTGATACCAATTGAGAGCATCGCTAATACTGAGCCATCCTGCGGCATTGCTACTAAAGCTACTCATCAAAATAGCATCAATACTAATCAATAATAGATCGATACTGATGGCAATAATCATCACGATATCGTAAGTGAGTTTTAAGCGATTTGGCGTTGGTCGGTTTGGCGGTGGCAGCGTATTATCAGGCGGCTGATTGGATACAGGCACTGAGTTTAGAGGCAGGCTAGTAGAAGAGGAAGCGGGCACAGTCAAACCTTATAAATGATAAATAGCACGAAAAATAAGCGGCTCAAATAGTACAGGGCTATCAAGTCACTAACGGTCAAAAAGTCATGGGCTCATGACTATTCACATTATCAATGAATAGAGCCAAAAAACAACCCATCTTTCATTATAATTACGCATTATCATTTACGAGTTGGGGTTTACAGTCAGCATTTACGAATTGACATCTAGCATTAGCATTTTAAACAACAGCGCTCAATCGTAGTTTTAAAACAACTTAAAGCAATTCACTGTTGTATGCCGTTGCTCTGTTAACGATGTTTCTAAGCGCTCGGAGCTTTAGTGTTTGTTTCAAACTCAGCCAACATATCAGTAATACGCTGATCTTTTTGCTGCCAAATTTGCTCTACCCAATCAAACATTTGAGATTTTACCGCGTCATCATTTTCGTAACCACCATTTTTAATACCGTTAAATAATGCATCAGGCATCTCAATATAACGCACATCGACGCCCAAACGCTTGATGTTACCTTTCCACAAATCACTATAACTTGGCACACCATCAGGATAAACGATGGTCATATCTAGCATGCCATCGATGTCTTCGCCTAGCGCGTTAATGGCTAAAGATAGGCCGCCTGCCCGTGGCTTCAATAAATGAGTATAAGGAGACTGTTGCTTTGCATGTTTGGCTTTGGTGAAACGCGTGCCTTCTAAGTAATTCAATAAAGTAAAAGGTTTGTCTTTTAACAGGGCACAGGCACGTTTGGCTTCTTCGATGTCTTTGCCTTGTAGAGCAGGGTTTTTAGCGACGGCTTCTTTAGAATGCCGACGCATCATTGGGAAGTCTAAAAAGTAAAAGGCTTGACCCACAATCGGAATATAAATCAGTTCAAATTTGGTAAAAAACCGTGTCAATGGCAAGCGTTTTTCACTAATGTACTGCACGATACTGGTATCGACCCAAGACTGATGGTTGCTGACCAGCAAATATTTGCCATTGATGTGCACGTCATCGGGTAAGCTGATGCGCCAATCTTTACGTGGCAACATGTCATCGATCAAGGCACTGTTACTACTGATCCAATAAGTCGCGATTTTGATGACCGCTTTGTCTGCGATAGGAGCACCAGTGATGACTTTGCCGACACCCATTAACCATAAGGGAATACTACCACCGAAGCTGTTGGCTGCAATAACCCCAGTCGCTGTCGCAAGTGAAACGGCTTTGCCTAATTTAGGGTTGCGTTCGTGTATTTTTCGAATAGTGGATGTCAATCGCATGCTAAATCCTTCTCGATCAGTCTTATTAGTATATAAATGATTCATTGCCAGTTTTATTGCACAATTTTAGCAGAAACGGTTCAGAGTGTACGAGTGTAAACGTGACTTGTGATAACACCTTGCGCTAATGGGTAGTTAACAGTGAGAACACAAAGGTATCCAGTCATTGTGAAAGTCTCATTAAATCATTCTGCACTTCTCATACACAGGTGTGACAAAATATTACACATGATTAGATTGTAATTGCCATAATAATGACGAGTGTATATTAAGCATGTAGATGGAATTAACAGAAAATATTTATAAAAAGCACACTTTGTTTGTCTATAATTTTTTAAACTTAAGAGGAAATATTATGCGTAATACATTAATGATTGCAGCAGTAGCGTCAGGTCTAGCTCTTAGCGGTTGTGCTACTGATCCAAACACTGGACAACAACGCTTGAACAAAACTGCCATTGGTACATTGGCAGGTGCTTTAGGCGGCGGCGCAATTTCAAAAGCAACAGGTGGTGATAACACAGGTCGTGATGCCGCGATTGGTGCAGCTTTGGGTGCTGGTGTTGGTTACTACATGGAGCGTCAAGCCAAGCAGCTTGAGCAGCAAATGGCTGGTACGGGTGTAACCGTTACGCCAAATGCGAATGGTAATATTGACCTAGTAATGCCAGGCAACATCACGTTCTCATTTGATGATGCGTCTTTAAACCCATCATTTAGACCAACGCTTGATAAGCTTGCATCGACGCTAAATGAGTATAACCAAAACACGATAACGGTTGCTGGTCATACTGATAGCAAAGGTTCTGATGCTTATAACATGAAACTGTCACGCGATCGTGCTTATGCAGTAGCCAACTATTTAAGCGCACGCGGTGTGGCTTCTAGCCGTATCAACGTCGTCGCTTATGGTGAGTCTCGTCCAGTTGCTGATAACAGCACCGAGTATGGTCGTCAGCAAAACCGCCGTGTTGAATTAACCATCAATGCGCCAAACAACGTACGTTAATTCATACGATGGTCTAGCTGTCATTATAGTGTTAAAAAAGGTCAGTGATAAACTGGCCTTTTTTTATACCTGATATTTAGATTCCAAATTCAAAATGATCTTAGGAATCAGGATTCCGTTAGCTTTAAATCAATATTAAAATATTTTTGGTACTTCTATTTATAAAACAATCGTTAGCTAAATGGTTATATTAATATTAATTAAATATTGATAATGATTATCAATAACACTATAATTTACAAAGCTTTGTTATTGTGGCGATACTAGGGTAGGTTCTCAGTTCATTTGATTGCCTTATAGATGGACTAAAAATAGCTAAACTTTGTCTAATAGTGTCAAATTCTGGTCAATATCTTGATATTATGGGTGCTGTTTTTCTCCTTTGACTGTCATTCATCTCATTTTTATCAGTATTATTTAAAATGAGGATATGCCCTAATGCTCTTTATTCAAAGCCCATTTTTCTTTTGCGATACTTTTTGAGGATATGTATGACGATTACCACAGTAACGAGCCGTAAAATTTTACCAACTACTTTAGCTGCTGCGCTTGCAGGGTTGTTAATGGTGTCGGGTTGTACCAAGCAAGCCAAGGAAGACACGGACTCTACCGCCGATACGCAAACAGCGGTGCAAGACACAACCGCTGCAGATACGACGAAACTATCAGCGGTTGATCAAGCTTATACCGATAGACTTATGATCAGCTATGCCAACATGGCGCATGCGGCGTATAAAGATTCGCTTGATACTGCTAAAGCCCTGCAAACGGCAGTAGAGACATATGTGACAACACCAACCCAAGCAAACCTTGATGCGGCAAAAGCGGCGTATAAAGCCGCGCGCCAGCCGTATTCGCAGACTGAGATTTTCCGTTTTGATGAAGGCTTTGTGACAGCCAATGATAAACGAGCACTCGGCAGTATCGATGGTTGGGAAGGACAGGTAAATGCTTGGCCACTTGATGAAGCGTTGATTGATTACGTTAGTGATGGCTATGAAGGTGAATATAATAGCCAAGACAATATCATCAATAGCGATAGCATTACGGTCGGTAGTATCAAACAAGATACCAGTACTATCACTCCTGAGCTATTAGCAGAAATGAATGAGATTGGTGGTAGTGAAGCCAATGTGACGACCGGCTACCATGCGATTGAGTTTATGCTGTGGGGACAAGATAACAACGGCGTTGGCGAGGGTGCAGGCAATCGTCCAGTGACAGATTATGTGACTGAAGCAGGTCAATGTACCAGCGGTGAGACGGTCAATGAAGATGCTGGTATATGTGAGCGTCGTGGCGCGTTCTTAAAAGCAGCGACTCAATTATTGGTTGATGATTTGACTGCAATGGAAGCTGAGTGGCAGCCTGAGAGTGAGAATACCTTACGTAGCGACCTGATGGCTCGCAAATACGATAATGGTCTACGCCAAATCATGTATCAGATGGGCAGCCTAGCATTGGGTGAGCTTGCTTCTGAGCGTATACAGGTTGCATTTGTAACGGGCTCTACCGAAGATGAGCACGAATGCTTCAGTGATTTGACCCATCTAAGCTATGCCAACAATGCCCGTGGTATCCAAAATGTCTTTAACGGCAACTATAAGACAGTCGCTGGTAAGAGCGTTGGTGGTTATGGTGTTAAAAACTATCTAGTCGATACGAACAACAAAGAAGCGGCTGATAAATTGGCGACTGACTTTGCCAAGGTAGAAGCCGCCTTTAATGTGATTGTTGAAAAAGGTGAAAAAGAAGGCATCAAAGTTGATCAAATGATTGCCACCGCTGGTCAAGTAAGCAAACAAGGTATTTCAGCTGAAGAGCAAAATACCCGTCGTAGCTGGATTGAAAATAGTATCACTAGCTTACAAGAGCTGACAGCTGGTATCGAAAATGCGGCAAAAGTGGTCGGTATTGACAATTTAGATGCTGACGCAGGTTCGCAATTTTAACCGATCACGAATTTACTGGCTTAACAGCAAGCATAGCAGTGATTGACATAGCAGTGATTGACATAGTATTGATCGATAATGCCTGACAAGTCGTTATAAGCTAATGAGAATTATTTTCATGGAAAAATAATTTAGGTATAATACACACGTTGTCGACTACCGTTGGCAGCGTGTTTTTTTTACCATATTAAAATAGCCTGATAGGTCAGTACATCGCTGTACCTTATCGACTAGAAGTGAAACACTTTATAGCATGCGATTTTAATGGTTCTAGATTAGAACTAAGGTACTCTTTATGAACACCACGATGAACACCACAAATATTTTCAAAGCCAAAACCCCTACCTTTTTTTATGCGTCTTTTGTCAGCAAAACTACCTTGTTAAAGCCAACGCTTGGTATTCTATGTGTGCTATCCCTTAGTGCTTGTCAGCCGACGGACAGTGTGTCTGATGATATTTCTGAAAACGAAAAATCCGCCACTAATAATGGTGACAACCCAACGCTAACACCTGAACGCCTCCAAACCATCGAAACGCTCGCTGGCGTACCAATGCAGCAATTGGTAAGCTTTGATCCGCAAGAGGTTAAGCAAGGTGGTGATACTGGTATTAGTATTAGCAGCGCTGAGAGTTACTCTAAACCTTCATCAAACTTGACGGCATCACGGAAAGGGCATTTTTTTATTGGTAATGCGTTCTTTCGGCAACCGTGGGTGGTTGCCCCTGCCAGTACTGACAGCCGCGATGGTCTGGGCGCATTGTTCAATGTTGCTGCCTGTCAGTCATGCCATGTCAAGGACGGTCGCGGTCATGCACCGATGACCAGTGATGACGATGCTGATAGCTTGCTTATTCGCCTTGCGATGCCAGCGACCACCGATGAGCAGCGTCAGCAACTGCAAAACTCACTGATCGAAAAAGTCGTTCATCCTATGTATGGTGGTCAGTTACAAGATCGAGGCATCCAAGGTGTGCCTGCTGAAGCCAGAATTGCAGTCCAGTGGACAGACAAGCCCGTTACTTTTGCAGATGGTCATGTCGAAACATTGCGTGCGCCCACCTTTAATTTAACCAAACCGGGTTATGGTGCGTTTGATGATGATTTGATGGTGTCGCCGCGAGTGGCTTTACCGATGATTGGGCTTGGATTACTTGAGCAAATACCGGATGAAGCGATTAAAAAACAAGCGGTTGATAATAAAAACAGTACGAATGGCGATATCAGTGGCAAGTTCAATTGGGTCATGGATCCACAGACTGGCAAGCATGCTCTTGGACGCTTTGGCTGGAAAGCTGGGCAAACCAAGCTGATTACTCAAAACCAAAGTGCTTTTAATGAAGACATGGGTTTGACCTCAAATATACGTCCTCATGAATCCTGTATGCCGACACAGACGGCTTGTATGAATGCGACGACTGGGGCTGATGAGCAAGGCAATGGCAAGCCGCCCGTCGAAGTCAATGATGAAGTGGCTAAGTTTGTGGAGTTTTATACACGCAATTTGGCAGTACCGCATCGGCGTGATGCTGACGATACGCTAGTGCTAGCGGGCAAAAAACGCTTTTATGATATGGGTTGCCAAAGTTGCCATACGCCAAGATATCAGTTGCCAAAAACCGACGATGACCATCTTGAGCAGCATGGACAAGTGATTTATCCTTATACAGATTTGCTATTACATGACATGGGTGATGATCTTGCCGATCGCACGATTGCTGGAAAATTACCCGCAAAAAATATCCAAGTTGAGTTTTTAGCGAATTCTTATGAATGGCGTACGCCTGCTTTATGGGGCATTGGTCTGGCGCAAACGGTCGATCCACAAGCAACATTTTTGCATGATGGTCGCGCCCGTACGTTGATGGAAGCGGTGTTATGGCACGGCGGTGAAGCCCAGAAGCAACAGCAAAAAGTACTCAAACTCGACAAACAAGGTCGTTCTGAATTGAATGCGTTTTTACAGTCATTATAGAGGTAATGTCATTTATCTATGCTAAATGACTGAGTAATAACTGAGAAAATAAGTGTTGATAAGGTTATCCGCCCAATCAAACACTATAGGCTAGAGCTTGTAAAGATTAGAATTTAAACCATTATTAATAATAACATTGAGAAATTTATGAAAATAAACCATGCTTTAGCGATGGCCTTATCGGCCTTAAGCGCAGGCTTGCTGATCAGCTGTGTTAAACCGGCTGATGACAATAAAGCGCCAGAAGTAGATAGCCAAAAAGTTGCGCAAGACAATGCGGCATCTACCAGCGCTGCAGAAAAAGATAGTAGTGGAGATAAAATTACCGCTGTCGATATTAGTGCCGAGACTGAAAAGACCTATTTGACCCATGTGGCAAATGACATTGTCATTCCAGCCTATGCGGATGCCGCAAAACAAAGTGATTTATTGCATGATTTGGCACAAAAGCATTGTCAGCAAGCACCAGTCAGCGGTGATGAGCTGCAAGCACTGCGTGATCAATGGCTAGTGCTGGCACAAGCATGGGCAGGCGCTGAGATGATTAACTTTGGCCCAGCGACCGCCAGCATGAGTAATTTATATATCAATTACTATCCTGATGAGCGCGGTCTGGTACACAGTGGCGTTGCCGATCTAATCGCTGCCAATCCTAAGCTCACCGCCGAGCAATTGGCTAACGAGAGCGCCATCGTGCAAGGGGTGCCAGGACTAGAAGAAGCGTTATATGCCAATGACAGTCTGGATGCTGCTCAATGTGCTTATGTGATTAGTGCAAGCAGTGCTTTGAGCACGCGCCTAAAAGATATTGAGAAAAACTGGCAGCAAAATGCCACTAGTCTATTAGCCATTGATAAAACGGCTGACAGCGATCAAGGATTGAATCAATGGTTTAATTCTTTACTCTCGTTGGTTGAGACCATGAAGTCTAATGCCATCGATCAACCGTTAGGCTTAACAGGAAAGGCAAAAGGTCATTTGCCAGCCGCTACCGCAGAGCAAAGCCGTGCCATTATCAATGCTAAATTGGCGACATTGAATGAAGCACTGACAGATCCCGTTTTGACCGCTATTTTGGGCAGCAATAATGAAAATGAAGTCGCGGATAACTTATCGACCGCGCTTGCTGATGCCACCACATTATTAGCACAGATGCCAGAAGACTTAGAAGCTGCCGATAAAGCCACTCAACAAGAGCTGTATGATCACCTCACGACTATTACACGTGTTATTAAGCGCCAATTGATTCCGACGCTGGGTATCCGTGTCGGCTTTAACAGTACTGATGGCGATTAAAAAATGCACTCTATCGATACTAAGACAGCAAATAAATTACCGCCGCAGCCAGAAGATAAGCAGTCTAATAATGAGCTGCTGGCAACATCAGCATTGACGATGCTTTCTACTATAATGGGTACCGTAGCGCTTGTCGGTATTCATCATCGTTATCGCAAGCAGCGTCAGCCTGATGCCCGCTTGCAGGATTATGTCGTAGGCATACGTTCGCAGTTGCAGTCGTTAACCTCTACACCAACACCCCAGCTAGCACGGTTTAGTTACGCTTGTCAGCAAGCCGCTACTGCATGGCAACACGCTTACTATTTATCGCTAGATGATAAGAATAATACCAACCATCATAGTGTCGCTGACTTTAGCGCGGCACATACCACCACCGTATTGACGCGACCCATTTGTTGGGTTAGCGGCGTGGCGTCTATGCCAAAAAATAGCGCCTTAGCAAATGATGATCAGCGTGCTGACAATGATTTTGGTGTGGTCGGTATTGATGCTGATCGACAAATCGTTTGGCAAACGACCATGCCTGAACGTGTCCATGATATTGTCGTTCAGCCTGTGCTTAGTGATCAAGATAGTACGATGAAGAATCATAGCAGTCGTGACGTCGTGGTGATGGGGCGCCGTCCGAGCGAAAAATTCTGGGTGCTTGATACTGCGACAGGACAAGTAAAATTCGCCATTAACGCTGCAAACAACCGTCATTTTTATGGACACGCTTGTTATAGCCTAGACGGTGAATTGCTGTATGTGACCGAGAATGACACCATAAGTTTGGATGGTAAAATCGGTATCTACGATGCTTACGATAATTATAAGAAAATAGCAGAGTACAACTCGCATGGTATCGGTCCGCACGAGCTGATTATGCATCCTGATAGCGAGACATTAGTCATCGCTAACGGCGGTATCAAAACCGAGCAAGCGTCGCGTGAAGAACTAAATTTAGACAGTATGCGTCCCTCATTGGTTTACCTTAATCGTCATACTGGCGCTTTACTTGAGCAGATTATGCCTGAGCACAATCAAATGAGCGTGCGTCACCTAGCCATGCATGACGATGGGACGGTGATGATAGGTATTCAATTCCAAGGTGAAAAACATATCAATGTGCCGTTAGTATTGACCCATAAACGCGGTGATACGGATTTTAAAACTCTTATTATGCCCAACAATCAATGGCAGCGCTTCCATCAGTATATCGCCAGTGTAGCGGTCGATAGTGCGCGTAACCTACTATGCGTGACAACACCGATTGGCGGTTGTGCAGCGATTTATGATTTAAACACTCGCACCTTAATAAATGACGTTAGCCTGCCAGATTGTGCAGGTGCAGCAGTGCTTTTACTGCAAAGCACTAATAATACAGCCAATCATGATGATCAATCCGCTTTCATCGTTAGTGATGGGCAAGGTCAATTGACCAGATTAACGGTCAATGATTTATCTATAGCAAACTCAGACATCGTCACTACAAATGAAGCTATCGTTAAAGACAGTCAATACCATATGATGTCGTTTGATAATCACTTGCAAGCGCTTTGAGTATGAATATGCCGTCTGCATATCAGTCATCTTTACTAGAGAAATCTATACAGCGTTTGGCGCAAGCGGGTATTGAGCTACATATCAGCAAAAAGCGGGTCAAAAATATCAACTTTCGCTTAAAACCGCATAAATTAATGGTTTCTGTGCCATTGTTTATTAGTTCAGCCCAAGCTACGCAGGCTGTGGCGAAGCGTGTGCCATGGGCAATCGCTAATCATGGCCGAGTATTAGAACAATATAAGCGGCGACAACTCCCTTCAAAAGAATTTTTAAAAGAGTCATCAACTGCCGATAGCACGCTACTGTTATGGGGCGTAAAGCAACCGTTCACTTTAAACCATGATGAAAAACTTGCCTATTATCGGCAACATCTCGCTGAAGTGATACCTGCATTATTTGCAAAGTGGCAACCGATTATCGGTGCGACAGCCAATGAGATACGTCTAAAGAAAATGTATACACGCTGGGGCAGTTGTAATACGCGTGCGCGCCGAATTTGGTTGTCTGTGTATCTGCCTGCTTATCCTATTGCGTGCACCGAATACGTCATCGTCCATGAGCTGTGTCATTTACATCATGCCAATCATAGCCGTGCCTTTTGGCATACGGTCGCAACCGCAATGCCAGATTATCAGCATTGGCACGATATGCTGGCAGGGAAGACTGGAAAGTTAGATTAAACGATTTATCTAAATAATATCCACAATCCTAGGCCATGTCCTCATTTTTATCACCATCTTTAAAATGAGACACGCTCTAATAAGCCTGATATGATAAGACATAACGATATAAACCGTGTCGTTTAAATAATAAGTTTGTCTACAGGGATGTCATATGGAAAACGTCAATCAAGCGGAATTTTGGCAGCAGCGTTATGAGCAAGACAGTATCGGTTGGGATATGGGACAGGTATCGCCACCGCTCAAAGCCTATATTGACCAACTGCCCGAATCTGCCAAAGAGCAAGCGATTCTGGTGCCGGGTGCGGGCAATGCTTACGAGGTAGGTTATCTACATGAGCAAGGGTTTACCAATGTCACCTTGGTAGATTTTGCCTCCGCGCCGATTGCAGCATTTGCTGAGCGTTATCCTAACTTTCCAGTTGAGCATTTAATCTGTGCCGACTTTTTTGAGTTATCGCCTGAGCAGTATCAGTTTGATTGGGTGCTTGAGCAGACGTTTTTTTGTGCGATAAATCCATCACGCCGTGATGAGTATGTGCAGCAGATGGCAGCGTTACTGAAACCGAATGGTAAGCTGATTGGTTTGCTCTTTGATAAAGACTTTGGACGAGAAGAGCCACCGTTCGGCGGTACAAAAGCTGAATATCAGCGGCGTTTTGAGCAGCGTTTTGATATTAAAATCATGGAGCCAAGCTATAATTCACATCCTGCACGGCAGGGCAGTGAGCTGTTTATTAAGATGCGTGTAAAAGCGTAATTTCGTGCTCAATATTTTTTCTAGCCTGCTTCTCTAAACGTTCATAGTAATAATCTGTCAGATAAAGCGTTGGATGTGCCAGTAATTCTTTTAATACGGCCATGCGTCCGACGCGATAATCGTCATCTGAGACATGCGCATACTCTTGGCGTACAGCGTGAGCATAGTGTTCATACACCGACCAAGATGACCCTAAAATACTTAAGTCCATATCTAGTAAATAAGCGGCATCGCTGTATTCTTCTCTCTCTTTAGTTTCGTTTGACCATTTGTCAATTTGATGACTAGCCGTCATCATAATCAGGGCATAGATATGTTGGCATTGCTCCGCACTTAAATAACCAGTTAATGACTCTACTGCATATTCTGCACTTTTAAGCTCGTTATCTGAACGCGTCGGTTCATATATCACATCATGATACAACAGTGCTAACGCAATGATATGCGGCTCATGCAAGTTATTCTTAACCTGATCGAACTGCCCAAACAACTGCTGAATATGCTGCAAGCTATGATAAGCACGCTGTGGCTCGTTATATCGTATGGTGATATCCTGCCAAAGTATGCTCACTTGCTCTAGCGTGATATGGCTACTCATAGCGGATAAATGCTGCGTAAAAATCGTACCAAGCTCAGTATTTAGTTGCGACAAATCGTCCATCGTTAACCTTCATTTGATAACTGCTGGCAATTTACAACCAACAGATTATTCTTTATTAGCAGCATCTTCAAAGGCTTGCTTAAACAATTTACCCAATAAATTGACATCATCGACGCGGGCGTAGTTCAAACGGGTGACAAAGGCAATATGACGATGCGGCCCTTTCTCAGCGAGTGGTATCGCGACGGCATTTTGGTTCTGCAGATGCAGCTGGTCGAGCGCCATTTCTGGCACCAATGTCGTCCCCATATTGGCAAGTGCCATCTGTATAAGGGTGTTTAGACTGGCATCTGAAAAGCTTGATTTCATCTGTGCACGGTCAAAATGACAGACAGAAAGGGTTTGATCGGTCAAGCAATGCCCTTCGCCGAGCAGCATAAGATTGGCGGTAGCCAGCTCATCCGCGTTGATGGTTTCAAGCTTGGCATGCACATCATCTTTTGGGAATACGGCAAAGAAATCCTCGCTCCAAAACTCAAAGCTGTGCAAACCATCAACCGCATAAGGCAGCGCAATAATAGCGGTATCAATATGACCGTAACGCACTTGCTCTAGCAAACGCTCCGTTTGTTGCTCAACGATGGTCATACGAAATTCTGGATAATTTGCTCGCAGGGCAGGTAAGACTTTTGGCAGCAGATAAGGCGCAATCGTTGGAATGATACCGACAGTCATCGGATACGCCAGCGGCGATTGATGGCTATGGGCGCGTGTGGTCAAATCATTGACTTCAGAAAAAACTCGCTGCGCCCGTGTTAAAATGTCTTCACCAATAGGGGTAATCAATACTTGCTTATTGTTACGCTCAAAAATCTGCGTATCTAGTTGCTTTTCTAACTCGGCAATACCCAAACTCAGCGCCGATTGCGAGATATTACAGTCTTCTGCTGCACGTTTGAAGTGACGGTGCTTGGCCACTGCTAAAGCAAACTCAAGTTGACGTAAAGTAATCATAAAACCTCTCTATTAATGGGTTTTTAACGTGATATATTATGCTGATTCATTTGGTGTACCAATTCGATATCCAAACTCGATGTCATCTTAACGTAACCTAACGGCTGTATAGTGACTGACGCATGCTCTATAGTGGCTGATGCATAATGCACTGATGATAAAAAGTAGAGAGAATAGTTTAACAAGTTTAATAAAACAAAACATCACATTAAAAACTTTTAACTGGATTAACGATAGAATTCGCGTATAGTTTGTCAGGTAGCCCAAAGCACTAAAGGCTTAATAGAAACAATCATACCAAGAAATTTCAATTAACTTAACTATCAATCAACTATAAAGGAGCCAATCATGGCGTCTATTATCAATCAAGAAATCCCAGAATTTTCAGCTGATGCGTACGTTAATGGTGAATTCAAAACCATCACTTCAGAAGATGTAAAAGGTAACTGGGCAATCTTTTTATTCTACCCAGCTGACTTTACCTTTGTTTGCCCAACTGAACTTGAAGACATGGCGGCTCATTACGACGAGCTTAAAGGTTTGGGCGTAGAAGTATACTCAGTATCTACTGATACTCATTTCACGCATAAAGCATGGCATGATTCTTCAGAAGCGATTGGTAAAGTACAATACCCAATGATCGGCGATCCTACTGGCCGTATCACTCGTGGCTTTAACGTCATGATCGAAGAAGCAGGTTTGGCTGAACGCGGTACGTTCCTAGTTGATCCAGACGGCTTGATTCAAGTTGCTGAGATTCATGCTGGTGGTATTGGCCGTAGTGCAAAAGACATGCTACGTAAAGTGAAAGCAGCTCAATATGTTCGTGAAAACGATGGCGAAGTTTGCCCAGCAGCTTGGGAAGCTGGTCAAGAAACGCTAAAACCAAGTCTTGATCTTGTTGGTAAAATCTAACTCGTGATTTAACGAACTGGCTCAATACTTTAGATATTTGTAGTGCTGTATATCTTACTTTGAGTTAAATCAGCATTATAAATGAAGACCCCATCAGCATAAGTTGATGGGGTCTTTTTGTGTTATTTATCAATAAATGTTTTTATTCATGCATCGTGATAATAAGTGAAGCGCTAAGCATGAGATTGTAGTTTATTTTTATCAATTATCTTATAAATCTCATCTTTTAAATGCAGTTTTCGTCGTTTCATCAGTTCAATTTCTTCATCGCGACTGGTGTGTGTCACCAAGTTTTTATCCAACTGATTAATCTGCTGATCTAGCTGGGTATGCTCATCAAAGATCGTCGCAAAATGACTGTCTTTTAGCTTAAGCTCAGCAATAATGTCTTTGTTATCTTGCCATGTATCAGTCTTTCTCATGTTGTCATCCTTGTTATGAAGCGCAAGTTTGCAGTAAGCATCCGCGCATGGTCGTAAGATTGTTTTGATGAATTGCTATGATTTTGAGACTTGATTTTATTAAGCCAAAACACTATTTAGCTCAATATGGATAAGACCTAATAGTAGCAGAAAGCGTCTTTGATAAACTTGCATAAAAGACAATCTGCAACGAGGGAAATAAGAGTTTTTCTTATTAGCCTCATTTGATTGTAGCGAAAAAATAGCCTTGTTACCATGAGAATAATCTACATGTAGATTAATATTTAATTTAAAATAATAATTAATGATTGGTTTTATAAAACATGAGGTTTGAGTTTCTCAGCTTGCCGAAACCCTCAGAACCTATGATAATAGAGACATCAAAGGGCATAAACTTATGGCCTATAATATTTTAGATAAAATTATTAATACCAAATAGTCTATATTTGAACGAGCAACTTGACAGTTGCCGTTACATATCCAGTAATGATGAGGAACAAACATGATAGATAAAAGTTTATTAGATGCCATCAAAAGTTATAGCGAAAAAATGACTCGTCCAATTACCTTTGTATTGGGTAGTGGCGAACATAGCAAGCGTGCTGAATTGATTGATTTTTTGACTAAAATCGCTGGCACCACAGATAAAATCAATTTTGATGCAACAGCAACTGATGATAGCTTACCAAGTCCAATTAGCTTTAAAGTGGTCAGTCATGTCGATGGTGCATTGACTGATACGGGTATCGTCTTTAGTGGTATTCCCGGTGGTCATGAATTTACCTCGCTGATTTTGGCTATTTTGCAAGCTGGTGGTCATACGCTAAAATTGGATGAAAGTATTCAAAAGCTGATTAAGCGTTTTAATAAGCCACTACAGTTTCAAACTTACGTGTCGCTATCTTGCCATAGTTGCCCAGAAGTGGTGCAAGCGCTCAACCAGTTTGCACTATTGAACGATGGTATTAGCAACGAGATGATTGATGGTGCTCTATTCCAAGAGCAGGTTGATGCTAATAACATCCAAGGTGTACCAGCGGTATTCTTAAATGGTAAACCGTTTGCCAATGGTCTCATCGACACGGCAAAATTGATTGGAAAGTTGCAAGAGCAATTTCCTGACTTGTTAGCAGAAGCTGATGACGATGCTGAGCAGTTAGAGCAGCAAGATGTGACCATTATTGGTGCAGGTCCAGCTGGCGTTGCCGCTGCAATTTATACCGCGCGTAAAGGCTTAAAAGTGACGATGGTTGCTGATCGTATCGGCGGACAGGTGAAAGACACGCAGGATATCGAAAACTTGATTTCTGTGCCTTTAACCACGGGTACTGAGCTATCAGCGAACTTTGAAAAACATTTACGCGAATACGATATTACTTTAAAAGAGCACGTCAGCGTCAAAGAAATTAGTGAGACAGAAGATGAAAACTATCGCATTCATCTAAATACGGGTGAGACGTTTGAGACACGCAGTATTATCTTAGCGACGGGTGCTCAGTGGCGTAAGCTTGGTGTTCCAGGTGAAGAAGAAAACATCGGTAAAGGCGTGGCTTTCTGTGCTCACTGTGATGGCCCATTCTTTAAGGGTAAAGATATTGCTGTCGTCGGTGGTGGTAACTCTGGTATCGAAGCGGCATTAGATCTTGCTGGTATCGTGAAGCATGTGACCGTGCTTGAGTTCGCGGATGATTTAAAAGCGGATCAGGTGTTGATTAACAAAGCCAAAGAGAAAGCCAATATCGAATTTATCACTGGCGCAGCGACGCAAGAAATTAAAGCGACTGATGGTAAAGTGACTTCGATCGTTTATCAAGATCGCAGTACAGGTGATACTCATGAGCGTGACTTGGCAGGGGTGTTTGTACAGATCGGCTTAGTACCGAACTCTGCGTTTGTCAAAGGCTTTGTTGATTTGAACCGTTTTGGCGAGATTGAGATTGATGAGCGCTGCCGTACTGATCGCAAAGGTATCTTTGCTTGTGGTGACGTCACGACTGTGCCATTTAAGCAAATTAATATTGCGATGGGCGAGGGTTCAAAAGCTGCACTGTCAGCGTTCGAGTACTTGGTTATGCAGTAAGTTATTTCACGCTAAATTTAGTCTAACAAGCCACCTCTTTTGAGGTGGTTTTTTTATGGGTGCTGATATACTACTTGTAAAAAATTATAAATTAACTTATGTTCGTTAATATTTTATGAGAACCTTAATAGTGAAAAATAGATATGCAATTCGCAAAAATAATTATTGGGCTAAATGCCTAGCTTTTATATTTGTACTATTCAGTGTAACCAATGCTTATGCAGGGCAAACCGTCAATGAGATTCTGAATGAATACTATCCCATCTATAATGAGACAAAGCAGTGTCGAGGTATTATGGCTAATAACGGTTCATCAGATGGCGAAGGCATACTTTATCAAAACGGTTACTGTATTAAAATTGATAGACAATTAAAGGTACAAACCAAGCAGGGTACAAGGTTATATGTATCGGTAACTGGCGACATAGGTTTTAATGAAGATGGTAGCGAAGCGTATGGGGCACACGTCTTTTCTGGTCTAGTAGGCATGTTTGTTCTAAAGCCACAAGGTTCAGGCTGGGAAGTAGAATCTGCCAATCCAGCGATGAATGCAGGTGCTTCTGGTAAAGGTCTAAAAGACTGGAAGCTGATACAAGTTGCCCCTGATAAGTGGGGATTTATTAATATTCATAGTGACTCGCATTGGGTTCATTCAGGGTCAGCTTTTATTTTACTTACGCCAGACAAGAGTAATATTAGAAGAAGCTGGGTAGAAGCCAAGTATGAACATTCTAATGGAGGATCTGGGTCAGCAGGAGGCTGTAGCAACCCTGATGCCAGTACTTGTACACTTTTAAAGGCTAAGCTAGGCGTTGATAAAAAGACGATAATTAATGGTTTTTATCCATTAGAGATTACGCTAAACGGTTTTGAAGATGATAAGGTATATAAAAATCAAGTCTATCTTATTAAGTATCAACCCCGATTAGGGTATCAAGTACCTAATGATTATCCAATGAAAGATGTCAGTTTTTAAGTGTCGACTTTATTGTTTATATCGTAATGTACATCACGCTGCAGCTGTCGCAAAAAATAACTGTTAAGCGTTTAGGGAAAGATAAAGCATGGCAAAATCTAAAGTAGCAAAAATAACTTTAAGCGCTGTTGGTGCGATTACGCTTATGAGCTTATCAAATGTTGCATCGGCAAAAAGCGTTAATGAGATTATTAAAGAATACTATCCTATCTATAATAAGGCTCAACAGTGCCAAGGTATCATTGCACCCTCAGGGCCTTATAATGGTTTAACTGGAGAGCGGGAGTTTACGGGCTATTGTATTGAAATCGACAGACAACGAGTATTAGAGACTGATAAAGGTAAACGTTTATATATAGTGGTGAAAGGTAACGCTAGTTTTAACGAGGATGGTGAAGCGTTGGAGTATACTGACACTCGCTTTGACAGTGGTTTGGTCGGTATGCTTGTATTGAAACCACAAGGTAGTAGCTGGCAAGTAGAATCAGCAAATCCTACCATGACCGCTGGAAGTTTTGGTTTTGGTCTTTCTAAATGGCGTTTACAGAAGTTCGGACCGAATGCGTGGGGGTTTTTAAATAAGCATAGCAACGCAATCCAAGGGTACTACAACGATTACCTAGTCATATTAATACCCGATGGAGGAGGTATCAAAGAGAGTTGGATAGGCATGGATCATAACAACGAAGACGTTGGGAAATGTGAAGAGAATATGTCAGAGTGCGATAATACCAAAACTACTTTTGCCATCGATAGTCGTAAAACGGTTAATGGGTTTTATCCTTTAGAAATAACACTCAATGGATTTGTGAAAGGCAAGAAATATCATAACGCTACTTATCATATTAATTATCAAAAAAACAAAGGCTATATAGAGCCTAATGAATATCCTTTAAAAGATAATTATTAGGCTCGTTTTCAATGATTTACTTTTGGTCAGCCAACACCCCAACCACCGAAAGTATCTCACCTGCTTCATCTTCTTTAATTACGCGAGTTTCTTCAAGTGCTGCCTCCCGCCAAGCCTGTAGATGAGGATTGTTTAACATCGTCTCACAATACTGTTTGGTCGTTGGCTTTAATACTATGTCAGAGGCATCGGCATACGTTTGCAAACGTAGAATAACTGGTGCGAAAAAAGCATCAGCAGCCGTAAATGAACCAAGCAAGTAGCTGTCTTTTGAGCGCTCTTTCAGGCAATCTTCGAATATTGTTTCTATACGCGCGATATCATTTAAGCATGCATTGCTGGGTTGTATCTTCGCCGTCGCTCGAATGTTCATCGGCATCTCACTACGAATGCCCATGAACCCTGAGTGCATTTCCGCGATGATGCTTTGGCAATAAGCGCTATTTATTCTATTTCTAGTATTGGTCTCAGCGTCAGACTTCCTCAATCCTGTCCAAAGATCTAATTCTGTCAAATAATCATTGGCATGAATGGCAATCGCTAAAGTATCCCAGACCGTGACTTTTTCATCATCTTGAGCATAGACCAAAACTGGCACTTTGCCTGTTGGCGCACGCTCATTGAGAATGGGTATCGCGGATGGATGAAACAGCTCAATCAGTTGCTCATCGAAGTTAATATTGAAAGCTTTGAGTAATAGCCAAGCTCGTAATGACCATGACGAATAGTTTTTATTGCCGATGATGAGTAGCGGTTTTTGCATCATAAAATCCTATTGAGCTGTATAAGTAGTATTTTATTATGTGCTCAATATTAAAAATTAACCAGTCTATAGTTTAGTAATTCCAATAAAAAACGCCCATCCAAAATTTGGACGGGCGTTTTTCAGCAGTAGTAATTATATTTAAATCACTATCAATCGTCTAATAAATCCATACGCTTAGCTGCTTCGTAGATACCTGTTGAGCGGTTACCGGTACGGCAAAAGATCAGCATTGGCTGTTCAGCTTGATTAAAGAAATCAGCAAATTCTTCGACATGGTTTTGATTAAGCTCACTACCAGCGAAAGACACTTCTTTATAAGCAAGACCTGCTTTTTTAGCAGCGACCTCAATCTCAGCGCTGGTTGGTTGGTTCGGCTCTTCACCATCTGGACGGTTGTTAATAATGGTTTTAAAACCATTTTCAGCAATCATAGGTACTTGATCAGGGGTAATTTGTCCGGTAATACTAATTTGATGGCTCATAAGAGCTCCTTTTTATTTTTTAGCGTAAAAACGAAACTTTTGCGCTTGGATTAAAATATTTCAATAAGGTATAGCGGTTTTTACAACAAACCTTGCATCAATGCGCTTTGATACAACAATTTAGCACGTGCACCTGTCCCGCAAAACATCAATATCGGTTTAGGCATCGAGCGATAAAACGCCGCAAATTGCTCGACAGTCGCCATGCTCAAGCGCTCATCATCAAAGGGTAAATGATGATAAGTAAGGTTGGCTTTTGCCGTCGCACTGGTAAAGTCGCCGCTATTGGGCTGCGCTTCTGTCTCGGCATCAGGACGAATATTGAGCACGGAGCGGTAGCCAAGCTCAGCGATCTTGGTGCATTGGCTTGGATAAATTTGCTTATAAATGGTTAAATTATCGGTCATAAGTAGCTTCGGTCGCGTATATTAAAAGACGTTTGGAGGTATCGTATTGTAGCTAAGAGCCATTGTATAAAGGCTGTACTTTAGGTATCTCTTCTAAAGGCTGTATTTTTTAAGGGCTTATACCAATTTAGCATAACACAGCTTTTATCATATCTATATTTTGTCACAGCATAATAATAATTATGCTTGATTGAGCAACATATGTCTCACAGACCGATTAGATATCTTTTAGCGCATTTACCGCATCCATCGTGCTTAAATAAACTTGACCTGAGAGGGTGGTAATGACTGGAGTATGCTCGATGATGTCCATTACTGGCCCTTTAATAAAGCTAAAGTTTAAATGTTTATTTTGGTTCAACAGCTCTTGATTAAGGCTAATCAGCATCTCTTGTCCGGTCAAGTCAATATGATTGACCGCTGACATGATGAGTATGACCTCATGCGCTTCTGGATATTGCTGAGTGGCTTGTATGACCCTGCGATGGACGGATTCACTATTGCCAAAAAATAAGCTCTCATCGATACGCAGCATCAATAAGTTGCTAAAGGTCACCACGTCGTGACGGTTTATATTGCGAAAATGCCCTGTGCCAGCTAGCTGACCAACCACAGCGACGTGCGGTTTACTCGATTGCCAAATGAGGCTAGCAAACGACACCATCAAACCAATTACCAAGCCAGTATTTAATCCAAATATCAATACGCCGATGAATGCCGCCAAAAAGCTGGCTGCATCTAGACGGTCGCGTTGCCATGCCGACTTCAAGGTTGCCATATCAATGAGACCGATGATCGATGCCATGATGGTTGCACCCAATAAAGCGTAGGGCAGTGGTGCGAGTACATTGCCAAAAGCGATTAAAGCAGCAATCATGACCAGCACAGTTACTAAACTTGCAACTGGTGTTTTGGCACCTGAGTCGGCATTGATAGCGGTGCGAGAAAAGCCGCCAGCGACGGTAAAGCTTTGAAAAAAGCCACCTGCCATATTGGCAAGCCCCAGTCCAGTCAGCTCACTATTGGCATTAAAAGCCTCACCGCGCAGGCGTGCATAGTTGCTGGCGACGGAGCTGCTAGAGACAAAGATAATCAATGCCATCAAACCTGCGCTAGGTAATAAATTCAGCGCTTCACCGAAGTCTGGTACATAGGGCAGGGTAAAGGTTGGTAAGCCTTGTGGAATATTCTCAATCGTGGCCACGCCGTTCGTTGTCCAGTGTAAGCTGATGCTCAAGACAATCGCAATACCGAGCAAAATAAGCGGAAATAGTCGCTCAGCCCATTTGGCATAAGACACTGATAACCAGGATTTCCATAGCCATTTGCTACCGTAGCGATTGGCCACCAACAGTGCAAAAGCCATGACGCCAATAACTAAGGTTAGCGGATGTAGCTGGCGTGCATACATTTGCATACTTGATAGATAACCGATTAAGTTATTTCCCGCAATAGGAATCGCGGTCAGGTATTTAAGCTGACTGATAAAAATTAATACGGCTGCACCACTGATAAAGCCTGCTGAAACGCCGCGACTGATAAACTGCATAATCCAGCCCAGCTTGAGCCGCCCTGCTAGCCATAACATCGTACCAACCATCAATGACAGCAAACTTGCCATCAATATATACTGCTGAGTACCCTCTGTAGCATAAGGATGCAGACTGCTGGCTGTCATAATCGCAGTAATAGCGACAGGCCCTACTGCTTGCACATTACTCGATCCTATCCATGCATAGACCAGCACGGGAACGATGGCTGCGTAGAGTCCATAGACGGGTGGTAATCCTGCCAATACCGCATAACCTAAGCTTTGCGGAATGACGAGCACCCCAACCACCAACCCAGCAACAACGTCAGTTGGCAGGGCAGACAGCTGGTATTGACGCAACCAAGCAGGAATCAGACGAGCGGCGATAGAAGGCATAGCAATATGTCATCACAATATATAGTCAATCCTATATAAATCAGATACGGTGTCAGGCTCGCTTAGTCTACTATTTGTAGTACTTTCGCTTGCCTTCCTTGTATCTAAACTATATTGAACCGACTATAGTAGAAAAAATTGAATAAAAGAAAAGGTTAAATACAGCCAAGCGCTAAATTCATAAAGTTATGCTGAAAAATGACGCTAACAAGTGATGCTAAAAACTCAAGCCAACAAACTAGCTGTCAGTTTTGGCACAAAAGCGTTCATACAATAAATGTAACACTGCCAAGGCATCGTCGCTGGCAATACTATAATAAATTTGCTTGCCTTCGCGGCGGGTCGTCACCAGCGCATCTTTGCGTAGAATACCAAGCTGCTGTGACAAGCTTGGCTGACCAACACCGACTAAGCTTTCGAGCTCGCTGACGCAATATTCTCCTTGAGTCAACTGACATAAGAGTAATAAGCGATCTGGATGTGAAAGCGACTTTAATAATTGGCTGGCTTGCATGGACGCTTGCTGCATTTGCTCAGCAAGGTCTTTAGGTGCAAAGTCTGCTACGCTAGATGACGCATCATCAATGCAAGTAGTCGAGGTGCTCAATGCTGAAGTAGAAGTAGTCAGAGCAAGCTCCTTATATAAGACATAATAAAAAATTTAGGATTAATAACTAAGATAAGATTAATTATCAATGATATTGCCACGGATAGCAAGTTATCATTATTTACATTATATAAATTGATAAAATGTTAAATCGTTGTTATATTGGTATGCATCGTTGATAAATATGTGGCGGTCAATACGATAAGTAGAAGCTGGTGCATATTATACTGAACAATTTATCAAAAAATAAAATATTCATCTAAAAGCAAAGAGGTAGCCATGCAAGTTCATTCATTCTTACATAGCGACACAGAAACTTATACTCACGTACTCGCGGACGTTCAACAACAAGTCTGTGCCATCATCGATCCTGTATTGGATTTTGATGCTAAGTCAGGGCGCACGAGTACTACTAGCGTCGATGAGGTGATAGGGTTCGTCCGCGAGCATGGCTGGGAGCTGGTTTACATCATAGAGACTCATGCGCATGCTGATCATATATCCGCCGCGATACATGTCAAAGACACACTTGGCGGGCAGTTGGTAATCGGTCAACATATCACCGAAGTGCAAAAAATATTTAAGCAAATATTCAACTTTGATACAAGCTTTCGCACCGATGCCAGCCAGTTCGATATTCTAACGGATGAGGGCGATACTTTGGCGCTTGGCAATATTACTATTACGGTCATGTATGTACCGGGTCATACGCCGGCAGATATGGCCTATATTGCGACTGATGATGAAAAGACCGTGGTCTTTGTTGGTGATACTTTATTTGCTCCTGATGTCGGGACGGCTCGCTGTGACTTTCCAGGTGGGGATGCCAAGACGCTGTACCACTCAATCAAGAAGCTCCTTGCGCTCCCTGAAGATACGATAATATATCTGTGCCATGATTACCCAAGCAAGGGTCGCCAGCACTGTCCAACCACGACTGTCGCTGCACAGAAACTGGGCAATATCCATGTCAAAGATGGCATCAATGAAGCAGAGTTTGTGCAAATGCGTGAGCGCCGCGATGCCACTCTTGACATGCCGCGTCTCATTATTCCATCGGTACAAGTAAACATCGATGCAGGTCATTTCCCAGAGCCAGAAGACAATGGTACCCGTTATCTCAAAGTACCGATTAATGTACTTGGGCAATAAGACAGATATCAGGATAAGTAGACATCAGAATAAGCAAATATTATAAACATGCATCACGTTACGTAAGCACAATACGAGTATAAGCCATCATAATGCTAGTCTTTACCGTAAACACATGGCTATATTACTCCTCTACCATTGAGCCTTCACACTTAAGGATTGAACCATGGAAATTAATATCGGCAGTACTGAGCGTTTACTACGTATTATCGCGGGTGTCGTGATTATCGGCTTGGGTTTGTATTTTCAAAGCTGGTGGGGCGTGATTGGCTTAGTGCCTTTACTTACAGCACTCTTCCGCTTTTGTCCTTTGTATAAAATGCTTGGGATGAATACCTGTAAGCGTTAAAAAATCGCTAGATTTATTGTCATAAATACATAATCAGGCATGGGTATTGGATACTTTGATTGACCAATACCCATGCTACTTGCATAGGAGTCTTATAATGAGTGAGCAAAACTCTCATCTGGTCTGCCCACATTGTCAGGCAACCAACCGCATACCAGCGGCCAAACTTAGTGCTGCGCCAAATTGTGGCAAATGTGGTCAGCCGTTATTAACGGGTAGCCCTCATGAACTAAATGCCCAAACGGTTCGTAAAGTCATTCAAAAAAATGAGGTTTTGACCATCGTTGATTTTTGGGCGAGTTGGTGTCAGCCGTGTCTAATGATGGCACCGCAGTTCAAAGCCGCCGCGGCGCGACTGCCACAAGTAGTGTTTGCCAAAATACAAACAGATAAATATGAGCAAGCGGCGGCACCTTATAATATTCGCAGTTTGCCAACCATGGTGGCTTTTAAAAATGGTAGAGAGATAGCACGACAATCTGGTGCGTTACCTAGCGATCAAATTGTTCAGTGGGTACAAAGCTTACATTCTTGAGTTTTAAAGAATTATGATTATAAAAAAGCCAGTATGCTTATTGCATGCTGGCTTTTTTATAACAAACACTATCTAAAGTCATCAAAGAGTTGAGCAGTTAAACCTCACTTATCAAACTTAACTTATTAAATATAATCTATCAAACATAACCTATCACTCGCCATAAATCTTAACACCATTGGCAAAGCTACAACGCTGAATGCGGGCGGATTGAATGATGGCATCACGCTCGCCGTAGAGCCGTGATAACTTTGCATCGCGCGCCTTGGTATTGTTGCTTTTGCCAACGCCAAAGCTAATATTAGGGGATATACCCCAACGCCCTGCAGAAACCCCAACCCCGACACCTGAGGCGGATAAAGTTGATTGCTCGTTGCGCGCCGCGTCGACATAGCGATTGACGCGGGTATATTCTTGACTAAGGGCTTGGCAATCATAACTTTGATACGTGCTTGGCGGCACATATTGTGGCGTGACATTGCCCGTCGAGGCACAGCCTGAGAGACCAAAAATGCCAGCTGTCGCCAGTAGTGTCGCTGCAGTAAGAGTTTTCATAGTGGCTCCATTAGGCTAGGTTGAGGCGATTGTATTTATGTAAGATAGCAAAAATAATGGGATTAAGATATTGAAAATATAGCAATTATTAAATATTTTCAATGCTAGTAATATAAGTATTTGTGCAATCAAAATATGATATGTTTATTAAAATAAGTTGCCGGGTTTAGCAAAGGCAAGTACCACAATGCCCACATATGCCGCTCCAGCAATCAGAATACCGGTCTTTCTTTGGCTAGATGTGGCGTTATTATTAAACGCTTTGATACTGGCACTGATAGCCGCAACGAGTAAGATTACTTTTGCAAATACCCATTGTATGGGTGCATTGGCACTCATCAGCTGCATTAGCATGACTGCCCCTGACATAATAATGAGGGCATAGAGAATGTGCGAAGAGATTTTAACCACGCGTGGCGCTTGCTTGTTTGAGCTTAATACCAAATAGCTCTGATATAAAAACAGTGCAATGAGCAATACAGCCATGAGCATGTGTAGATGTTTCATGAGATATTCTTTCCTTTAAAGGTGCAGTTTCAGCGCTTACTGGTTACATATAATGATGGTATGGAAAATACTATCTTCGCAATAGTTCGTTATTAGCCCTTGTTTTGTCCAGCACATAACGGACTATCAGGGCTTTGACCTTGCCATTCTATTGGGGTATAAGCATGAATCGCTAAAGCATGGATTTGACCGCCTTGAGAGGTTAATAAGGAGTTTGCCAGTCCATATACAAGCTGATGGCGTGCGACCAACCTTTTGCCTTCAAAAGCATCACTAACAATCGTAAGCTTAAAATGGCTTTCTTTACCATCAAAATAACCAGAATGATTCATTGACTCATTCAACAATTCTATATGTTGCGGCTGCAACGCTTGTAGCTCAGCATTGAGGGCATCAGCGGTCGGTGTTTTACTCATAATGATCTTTCCATATATTTTGCCTAATAGTACTTGGCGGTATCATACTTAGCAATTTGTGAATTGCAAATAATGCCCATTATAGCAGACGCTATTAGCGGTAAAGCCTGCTATTAAGTGGCGTGTGCCTGTAAGCGATTAAACTTTTGAGCAATCCTGTTTCTAAAAAATATAGCTATGAAAGATATTGTTTTTAACATACTTTCTTTAATGACGATAAATAATAGCCAGTCATGGCAAGTAGCGGTATCTGTTAGCTATCAGCATAAAAAAAGCAGAGCACGATTGATAACCTGTACTCTGCTTTTTTAGTCTATAACCATTTATTCAAAGCATGAAATCAAACCACTTCATTAGCGACGCGCTTTTTGATAAAGCGGCATCACTTTAGGCATTAAAGATTGCAATTGAGCAATACGATTGCTGCTGGTCGGGTGAGTGCTTAAGAACTGCGGTGGCTCACCTTGGCTCGCGCTTTGCATTTTTTGCCATAAGGTAACCGCTGCTTGCGGATTATAGCCAGCACGTGCCATTAACTCTAGACCAATTTGATCGGCTTCAGCTTCTTGTGTGCGACTATGCGGACGGCTCAGTCCCAAATCACCAGCGACGTTGGCAAGCTCAGCTTGACCTTGTGACAGTCCAAATATGCTAGCAGCCACGCCGATACCAGTCTGTGTGGCATATTGACGTGAGAGACGTTCACGTGAGTGCTCACGCAGCGCATGTGACATCTCATGACCCATAATAGCCGCAATCTCATCATCAGTGAGATTCAGGCGGTCAATGATACCCGAGTAAAACATGATTTTGCCACCGGGCACGACAAAGGCATTCAGCTCATTAGATTTGATCGTATGCACTTCCCATTGCCATTTCGCCGCATCTGGACGGTAGACGCCGACCTGACCGACCAAACGATTAGCGATGTTCTTTAAGCGATTAAGCTGAGCCTTATTGGTATCTAGTACGCCGCGCGCTTTTGCTTCTTGCAACGTTTTGGCATAACTCTGTGCAGACAGCTGCAAAACTTGCTCACTAGAAACCAGTAATAGCTGCTGACGGTCAACGCCAACGGCACCAGTACTGGTGGTGCTGGTACAACCTGTCAGTGCTAGTGCCGACAATGAAGCGGCCATCACGGTGCTAGTCAGTAATTTTTTCATAATAAACATCCTCGCTGTAAATGATAAAAAATAAAATAAAACAAAGCGGCTATTAATAATAAAGCGGTTGTCGTTAAAGTGATTATTGTTGAAACAATTATCGTTCAAATGACTCGTATTAAATTTTTTGTGGAATAAAGAGTTAAAGCAGCAAGTAAGGCAATTTTTTATTAATGTTCTACCTATGTTTGCTACGTGACCTGAACAGTAAAATTTTACCCGAACTGTCATTAGGCATAAGTATAATAATGTTACTAAGGCAAAACCAATGCAGGAAAAGTAACAATACAACGTAGGATTGTAAGTGAGAGGGACGTTGACACCAACAAATCTATTTTTCGCGACTAACGTCTATAAACTTGATAGGCGGCATAAATCTCAGTCAAAAAATAGTCTCATAGGCAATGAGATACTACCTACAAGGACAGAGCTTTAGATTTCTAACATTATTCTGAAAAATAATTGATATTATTTAAAATAAATAATTATCGCTAAATCAATTATTTATGATAATTACATCAATAAATAGCGAGTTAAAGACATAATATTGGAAATAAACGTTAAAAATGAGGTTGACAGGGTTAGAATATCTGATAGAATAGCCAGCCTATCGAGACGGAGTTGTTGTTAACAACACTACAATTCGATATTCAGCGGGAATAGCTCAGTGGTAGAGCATAACCTTGCCAAGGTTGGGGTCGAGAGTTCGAATCTCTTTTCCCGCTCCAAATATGGCTTGAAAAAGCATCAAAGCCTCACTTTATTGTGAGGCTTTTTTTTGTCCTGATTTTAAGGATTGTCATTATTTCTTGAGAATATTTCAATGACATTCCGAGTTACTCTGGTCGGAATTCACGACATAGATTACTAAAAGTTGCAGCGCCAAAACTAAGTTACAAAAGGTGGTCAATTTGACACATTAGCCTCAGTTTAATCACGCATAATTATATAGATCGTTTAAACGAATATAACAACAAATAATCCATCTATAGACCATGATGATAATAAGGAATAATTATGCAAGAATTCAAACATAGAGCATTTAATGAATTATTTGATCTGTCAGGACAAACTGCGATTGTGACGGGCGGTGCAAATGGTATTGGTAAAGCAACGGCGCTACGTCTAGCACAAGCTGGGGCAAATATCGCTATTGCTGATTTAAAACTAGAAGATGCAAAGGCTGCGGTCAAGGATATCGAAGTGTATGGTGTCAAAGGCTTGGCAGTCGAATGTAATATCTTAAAAGATGAAGATTTGGTCGCTATGGTAGACAAGGTCGTCGCTGAATTTGGCACTGTCAATATTTTAATCAATAATGCTGGTGGCGGCGGCGGTGGTCGTGAAAACCCAGCCACAGCATCGGTCGATGATATTCGCCGTGATTTTGAGTTGAATGTTTTTAGTGGCTGGCGCTTGTCGCAATTATGCGTGCCACACATGAAAGCATCGGGTTATGGTTCGATTGTATTTACCACTTCGATGTCGAGTATCAATAAAAGCCCGAACATGAGTGGTTATGCGGGATCAAAAGCGGCTGTCAATCATATGGTGGCGAACTTGGCACATGATTTTGGCCCTGAGGTACGCGTCAATGCGGTTGGCCCTGGTGCCACGCGTACTGATGCGTTAAAAACCGTACTAACACCAGAAATCGAAAAGAAAATGCTAGAGCATACGCCGATTCAACGTTTGGGTGAAGCCGATGATATCGCTGGTGCTATGCTGTATTTTGCCGCACCACTATCTGAGTGGGTCAGTGGTCAAACCATATTTGTGAATGGCGGCGGTGTGCAAACCTTGGACTAAGCTTATCTGCATATGAAAGTATTTAAACCATGATGTTAAAGCTATAGTAAATAGTAAAAAAACCGTTATGAAAAGCGTCATCCAATGTATAGTTGGGTGACGCTTTTATCGTTTTAAGCCTATGTTTCATGATAAAGGTGCTGGCGCATTGATAGGCTGTATCTTTCAATTGACTGAATGTGCTCAATTAAAGAGTATTCAAGTTACTCAAGTTATTAAAAGCAAATATGGGCGACCTCATTGCAAAAAGTTTGCTTGCCATTCTTAAAGCCTGCGATGGCTTGCGAATTGATTCTAATCGCTTCTACCGCGTCTTTCGCTTCTAATATGACTAGGGTAGCCAGTGCTCCTACTTTAATCTCCGTTTGCTGCGACAAAAGTTTCGCTGCATTTTTGCTAATCATATCGAATACCTCTGCTATCTGCTCATCTTTTGCTAATTGAGTGATATTGGCATACATATTTGCCATTCTAATCAGTGAGGCATCACCGTAAGGCGTGAAAGCATTTAAAATATTATTACTAGAAATAGTCGTATTGATGCCCATTGCTAATAGCTCATTGGCGTTGACCATGCCTCTAGGAATGAGCGCCTCATAATCACGCCCATTCAAAAATATGTCGGTGGCTGGTAACACCGTCAAGGTAATGTCAGCGAATTTCAGTAACGCAGCCATTTCCATACGTTTGTCTTTGTCCATCGCCGATAATTTAGTCACATGACCAATAGACACGCGACCTTGATAATGGCGCTTGATGGTTTCTTCAACCAATTTTGGAATGCTCGAGCCTTGTGGATCCAGATCAAAATCTAAATGAAAATCAACATCGACGTCAAACTGCTCAGCCAAGTCAAATACCATTTCAATATGCTTGTGAGGATTCTCATCTTTGTATGGACAGCCGCCAACCAAATCAGCGCCTTGTGACAATGCCAGTTTTAATAGCTCATAAGTATGCAGGTCATTGGTCAATCCTGTTTGCGCAAAGGCGCAAATCTCTATATCGATGGCAAATGCATAGGTATCGCGGGCTTTTTTGATGGCATTAAAGGCGCGCATCTCTGTTTTTGAATCTGTTTCAACAAAGGTGCGCAGACCAACGGTGCCTTTTTTAATCGCCATCTCAATCACTCGTGAAGCACGATTAAACACATCTACTTCCGTAAAATCCTTTTTAGCCTTACCTGTTTCTTCAACAGCCTCGTTTAAATCACCTTGCTCTATAGTACAGCGATCAAGGATGCAGGCTTTATCAAGGTGAATGTGGCTCTCATAGAATCCTGCACAGACAAAGTAACCTTTAGCATCGTAAATTGCTTTTGGCGCATCATCATGTTCAGGTTTTTCCGAAATGTCGTCAATGCTCTCAATATAAGCGTCGTTTATACTGATATTGACCAAGTTTTTATGATTGGGTAATTGGGCATTTTTTATAAGTAAATCGGGCATCGTTTTTCCTTAGTGGTTTGCTTGGAATGACTCAACGATCAATGGCATTTTAGTGTCAAGAGTGGGGTTTTAAACTTTAAATCCGCATGACTATTCGATGTTTTTATTTTTTCCTACCCAACGGTCGTTTTTTGTTCATGAGTGGTTAGGGGCAAGCTTCATCGAGTCTGATATATGGAATATAATGACCACCGCTACGGTATGTAGACTTTGTTTATCAATAGACTATATCGTTTTTACCAAAAAACATACTTAGTTATTGATATTTTATTGTTATGATTATCTTATAAGTTTTTATCGTATGTTAAGATATACTAATAATAAAAATAGTAAATAATAAGCTAAATTTAGTTTCATACCTTTAAACTACGAAGGTATTTCTGTGATGGAATGACTTCATTCAAATACAATCAGATAAATAGGAAAAAGTATGTCAAATATCGATGAGTCATTACAAGAATTAATGAATCTTGATGGTGCAATGGGTGGCTGTATCGTCGACTATATGTCAGGCATGGTACTTGGTATGGCTGGCGGCGGCGTTGACTTAGAACTTGCAGCAGCAGGTAACTCGCAAGTGGTAAAGGCGAAAGTAGCAACGATGAAATCATTAGATATCAAAGGTGAAATCGAAGATATGTTGATCACCTTGGAGTCTCAACTGCACATCATTCGTCCTACAGCCAAGCATGAAGACTTGTTTATTTATTTGGTGCTTGATAAATCAAAAGCCAATCTTGCATTAGCCCGCCGTAAGGTACAAGCGGTAGAAAATAAACTAGAGGTATAACTCGGTTGGTCGTGTTCAACAAATGAGTGATTTATCAAACTCTCCTTGTTGCTTATCGCGCCTTAAATAAGACAAGACTGGCAACAAGGTCAAATTCGTTATGTACGTACTGTACATAGCGAATTATTATTTTATAAGCAGTAGGAATAACTTAACGAGCGTGAGCCGTTTTATCAAGTGGTGGCAAAATGAAGTGTATTGCATACGTCAGTAGAGTGCCAATCAGTGATCGTACTATTCGAATGCCTACTGGGTTATCAGACATCGTTAGTGTCTCTCGTAAGCACAATCCAAAATCGCAAATTACGGGTATCATCTCTTACCGTGACGGTCAGTATCTGCAAGTGCTAGAAGGCCCCTATCTTGAAGTAGACAAGTTAATGAGTAAGATAGCTTCTGATCCTAGACATGAAGATCTTTGGGTGTTTTTGGATGTGCGCGTGATCAAACGCAGCTTTAATAATTGGGCTGTGAGCGTGTTTGATTTTGTGGATCAAGACAACTTTTTTAATGCGTTCATTGAGAATAATAGCGCTGTGTTAAACAGCTTTGATGAGTCTCAACAAAGACGTATTCAACCGTTTATTGATATAAAAAAATCTGATACGGTGCCTGAAAAGTATTATGAAGGTAAGGATTTAAGATTGCTGGCATGGCCTGATCTCAACAATGAAAGCCAGCCGCAAATGATTATGAACCTGTGTATCAAATTGACTAAAAAGCCTTATTCGTTTAATGCACTAGCGGATAGTGGTGATTTTGGCAGCCATCATCAAGTCACACAGATTATCAGAGAGTTTGATCGTTTAGGTTTATTGAGTGTCACAGAGGCAGCACCGATACATGAGCAAACCGTAAATGAGAAAAAGCCTAACAAATTCTATGGTGCGATCAAAAAATTCTTAGGAATGAGGTAAAAAATTGAATTATCAGAAGCTAGCAATCATTGGTGAAGTCGGTGCTGGAAAAACTCAGTTGGTCAAAACCCTAAGCGAGATAAGCCCCATCGAAACAGAAGCAAAATCTAGTATCGATATCGGTAAAGAGTACACGACGGTCGGCATCGATTATGGACGCATCACTCTGTCTGACGATATGGCGCTAGGTATTTACGGCGTGCCAGGTCAAGAGCGGTTTTCTTTTTTATGGGAGTTCGTCAATCAGTCGCTATGGGGATTGCTCATTTTGATTAGATATGGCGAGACACCCGATTATGCCAATTTAGATAAGCTGTTACACTTTTTTGCGCCAGAAAAAAATCAGACCACGTGTATCATTGGTATCACTCATTGCGAGGATGCTGACAAAGATAGCCTTTCAGCACTGGGACAAGAAATAAGAGTGATGTTGATGCAGCATAATGTGGTGGCACCCGTGCTCCATACAGATCCTAGAAATAGAGAGTCCGCTGTGTCTCTGTTGTCATTATTTAATACCCTTAACAATCAAGACTGATGCCAGATATGACTATGTTAAAAGAAAAATTAGACGAAAAATCACCAGCAAAAATAGCGTTGTTAAGCCACATGAAAGCATTGTGTGACGCCAATAGAGAAGTCATATTGGTTAGCTTATGCACCACAGATGGCTTTCCTATTAGTTGCTTTTCGATCAGTGAATTGAGCAATCAAACGGACAAGTTTGCGGCGATGAGTAGCACGCTATCAGCGCTGAGCGATTCATCCGCGAGTCAGATGAAGCAGGGCAAGTGCGACATCACTATTGTCGAAGCCACTGCTGGAAATATGCTATTTGTCAAAACTGACTATATCGGTAAGCCGTGTGTATTGACCGTGGTAGCGCAGAATAAGATGGCACTAGCAGAAGCAAGATATAAGACCAAAAAATTGATTGGTGTCATTTCTGCTATCACTGAGTAAGGCGCATAAGTAACCAAGATTGCTGGATTCGGCAGGCTATAAGCGATAATTCGACTGTGATAGACATGTGATACTATTTGCGTGATCAAATATCGACACTGTATTCAGGTATCGACCTTGTATAAAGGTAATGCCCTGACCTTTGACGACCATATCTACTAAAAACGCACCATTAGTGGCATTAATTTTGGCATGAGTCGTGTGGTTGTGCCTTCTGCGTCGGTCAGCTCTAGGTTGCTTGTTGTGCCAAAACCATCTTGTGAAAATTCATGATTCTCCAAATCTGCTAGCGTCTCAAGTAATCCCATCCTGCTCAGATAATCGGGACTGGCAAAGAGCGAATAACGAATCATCGCCAACCGTTTTACTTGGTCGCTGGAATCTTGCAGCTCTTAATGCGAACGACGAGCTCATACCCTTCTTCGATCAAATCAATGTGTCGATCAGAAAAACCCAACTCAACGCTTAGGACGGGACAGCCAGTGCTGTATCTATCGGTGATGGCGCGTAATGAAGAATTTCTACAGTACATTGCGTAGAGGCTTGTCGCGTATTAACTATCGGGCGAATAGGCTGAATTTATGCTGTTGGCTCTATTCTAAAATGAATGGTTCGATTTTGAAATAAACAGTTCTGCTGTGGCTATTTGACGCTATGTTTATAGTGTTATTGTTCTGAAAGTTAGAGTAATTAATTACAGTCAATAAATTTTTTTGATAGCTTATTTTTTTATAATCTGTTCTTTACTAGCTTAATATACAAAGCACCACTTAACGGATTGTTGAGCGGTGCTTTTTTGAGTCAAAATATCAGTTTTAGATAGTGGTTTTTTGGGTGCTAATTCTAACGGTACTAAGCTTAAATATACTATCAAGGATAAATAGTTAGGCTTGGCTTTTTTTACGACCTATCAAGCTATTAGCTACCCATGCTGGACCAATTAATAAAAATTGTAAGTCTTCAAAAAATGAGGGTTTTTTACCTTCAATTTTATGACCAATGAACTGTCCAATCCAAGCAACCACAAAAACAGCTGCCCAAACCTTAAAGCCCCATGGTAATAATGCCATTACTGACAAACAAATAAGAATAAACATTCCCATCGCCAAGAATAACGGCGTGGATAGACGCATATAAAATAACAATACCAACGCGCTAAGTACCAAGGTAAACCAGACTGATAGCGACATGCCCATGCCTAACAGGCTGACAAATATAGTAGGAACGCATAGCCAATGGATTTTTTTATTGACTAGGTTTTGATGACTGACAGAATATTCACTAAGCCATTGCTCAAGTGTGCGTTTAGACAGGCGTTTTTGCTGAGTACGAGACATACTAACCTCCGTGTTAGTAGATGAATTGAAAAATCTCTCCTATCAGTTGTAGCACTAATTGAGCCAGTCCACCACATTATCTGATAGACGGCACAGTCAAAACCTATAGCGCTATCAATATATTTGTCAATATCTGCGAGCTCTTCGATTTTATTCTTTTGAGATATCAGCGCTTATGACCATACAAGATAACCGTTAACCTTGTTCACTGCGCTGCCATTCATACAAACCAATAAAAGCGTTTATTTGATATATCATGGTTTGAATGGCAAAAATGTAATTGCCCGACATTAGATTGACGATGAGCCAGACAAAGTTAACGATAATCCATAACCACCAGTTAAATGAATAGCGCAAAATCATTGCGGCTTGTGCAGTGATGGAGAGGACAAAAGCAATGACGTTGATCCAAAAGAAGGAGATAAATCCTAGGAATTTACTATTATCATTTTCAACCACTGCATAGCCATAGCTGGCGAGTAAATTATTTACCGTGGGGAAAAGTGCGAGACCAATAATAATAAAGGCGGCGGTAATTAACCAAACTGCTTTGCTCGCCGCCTTTGGTATCATGTCGCCATCAGGATCGGTATGTTTTGACCAATAAAAAATACCGTAGACATGGGTGAAAAAGTTGAAAAGTGGCGCGAGCATCAAACCGACTGCACCAGACGTCGCCTGCACGACGACTTCTCCCGCAGTCGCTGCCATTCCCAGCCCGTTGCCCATGACGTTTTTGCGAAATGATAGCGAAACCACACAGACCAAACCAACGAAAGACACGCCCAAATAAAACATATCAAGTGTGGTGTGTTCTGTCGTGAGCCAAAAACCTGCGGATAAGGCTATTACCCCGCAAATGAACCAAGTGACAATCCATTGCATCGCCCACTTTCCAGTAATATTATCTAATAGCTGAATACGCATAAAGCCTTTTTCCTTAAAGTATTAAAACTACAATGGGTGCTTATCTTATTTTTTAATATCCTATTATTTTTGTATTCTTGCCATCGCTATTTTTACCATGTCGTCTATCTGCCATAAACATACTGATCGATAAGCAGCAGCGCTTGCTGATAGCGCGCATCGTAATCTGGCTGATCAACCATGTGTGGTTTGATATCATGACGAGCAAAAATATCGACGAGACGTCGCTCAAAGCGTCCACGTGCCTCAGGCGTGCCCAATGAGCGCATGCCATCATCAATCCACGGCGTATTGTTATCCAGCATAATGGTATGATCTAAGCGAAACTCATCGATACAAGCCGCCACAAAAGGATGGCTGCGACCTTCATATTCTTCACAAAATGCTTGAGTGGTCACAAAATCGGTATCAACGATGGTGACAGGAGCGGTCGCATTAGCCGCCGCGTCTCTTATAGCTTGAGCATGCTGAAGGGCAATCGGACCATAGTCATTGTATTGTAGACCGACTTCACTACCGCCCAAATCAGTGCCGACATATAAGCGTCCCATCTCTAAAGCAAAGCTGGCGCCATAATAATTGGCCAGTTTATGCACCAATGTGGTCTTACCTGAGCTTTCACCGCCAACAATTGCCACCGTTTTGGTATAGTCGCCGCGCGCTTGGGGATGAATAGCTGACCAATGCGCGACTGGATTACGAGCGATGGAATAAGAGTCAAACTCAGGCTGTAGCGGGGTCGTGACGACTGGTATCGATAATCGCTCATAGACATCACTCTGCGCCAATGGGTGGTTTTCTGCGACAAACAAGACTGTATCTGCTGGTAAGTCGAGCGCTGTCGTCAAACGTTGTAGTTTGGCATTGCTGGCGGGAATGTCGATTGTCACATCGAAGAAGCTATCATGTAGCGGCAGCTCAATCTCATGAGTGGTATGAATCTGGATAAATGGCAAATCAGCACACGCCATCTGTAGCCAACGTGCTTTGTCTTGCAAAGTAATGTCAAAGTCTGGATGCGGTGCTGGATGCGCCATAATGATAATATGCAAGGTTTTCGCTTGTCCTGCCGCAGCCAATATACTGCGCATTTGACCTAAATGTAGTGGCTCAAAATGTCCAATCATCAATCCTGACTCGTACATAGCTTTCCTTAATTTTTATTTATTCTTAATTGCACCAATTTTATCGATAGACTGCTGGAATATCTGTTATTTACCAGCATGTTATAAAGGTTTAAGGCGATTTACAGGTAGGTTATTGTAAAGGGGTGTTTTTTTTATACGACTGTTTTCTGATAAAAATATGACCAAGTTATTAATTTAACTGTAATTGTTTGAGTATCTCACCATTTCTGAAGTTCCATCTACACAATATCTATGTGCTGAAAATGGCTAAATATTGGATTTGTAACAACATGTGTAATATGGCAGCAATAAAGCTAATCATGAAACATTTTGAAATAACTATTTAAAATCAGCAGTTTATGAGGTTTTATGACAGATTAGGGCAAGCTTGGTTAGCATAAACTCACAAAGTACGTCTATACGTTCAACAGATAAATATTAAATAGTTGCTATACTTATTCATAAGTTAAGAGGGCTAAGTAGCTTCCTAACTAGAATCGGAAAAGAGCATAAAAATAGAAGAAAAAAAGTAAAAAGCAGAATTTTAAATAACAATAGAAATGATAGAGAGGTATTTGATTTGGCTAAACTAGCAAAACTACATCGCTCACAGAACAATCGCATGATAGCAGGTGTGATGGGCGGCATTGCCGAATACGTTGGCTGGTCACCAACTTGGGTGAGAGTATTATTCGTGATTATCTCATCTTTGAGTGCAGCAGTACCTGGCATCTTAATTTATATAATTTTATGGATAATCATGCCAAAAGCGACTAGTGCGTCTTACCAATAAAGTTATTTTATATTTGCTCGTATCTTTTTAACAGCTTAATAGCAGTATTGTTTTGATAGAAATAATATAGAGATTAGCTCAGATAGATTTTTACCAAAAAAAAGAATAGCAGTTCGACTAAAAAACAAAAAGCCTGACTCATCAGGATACCAAAGACATACCTTTCCTCCTGCCCAGATGCTCGCGCATTTGGGTATTTTTTTATCTGCTACTTTTGTGCCTCCTATATTGCAGCAGTTTGATTATAAATGAGCCTTATAACGACTGGTTTAGGTCTGCAGCATAAATTTAATTGATGTAAATATAGATAAAATGGTCAATTTTTAGTAAGGTGAGCAGGCAAATAGAGTCGTTGCCGAATAGGCTATACGAGTGCTATCAAAACTTTATTTATAAATATCCATTCCACAGTGGCTTTACTATGAAAACCCAAACTATGACATCCCAAGCGACAACTCCGATGATAGAAAATACAGACCCTCAACCGATGACGTTTCAGGATTTAATCCTAACCCTACAGAATTATTGGGCCGATAAGGGCTGCGTTATTTTGCAGCCTTATGATATGGAAGTCGGCGCGGGTACTTTTCACACCGCGACATTTTTACGCTCGTTAGGTCCTGAGCGTTGGAATGCTGCCTATGTGCAGCCATCACGTCGTCCAACCGATGGTCGCTACGGTGATAACCCCAACCGCTTGCAGCATTATTATCAGTTTCAAGTGGTGCTAAAGCCAAATCCACCCAATATCCAAGAGCTGTATTTGGACTCGCTAAGAGCCATTGGTATTGATCCATTGGTGCACGATGTGCGTTTTGTTGAAGATAACTGGGAGTCGCCAACGCTGGGTGCGTGGGGACTAGGCTGGGAGATTTGGCTCAACGGTATGGAAGTGACGCAATTTACGTACTTCCAGCAAGTAGGCGGTCTTGAGTGCTTCCCAGTGACCGGCGAGATTACCTACGGTCTTGAGCGCTTGGCAATGTACGTGCAGGGTGTTGACAGCGTTTACGATTTGGTCTGGGCAGATGGTGAGTTTGGTCGCGTCACTTATGGTGATGTTTTCCATCAAAACGAAGTTGAGCAGTCGACTTATAACTTTGAGCACGCCGATGTGCCAATGATGGGCCAGATGTTTGATTTTTATGAGCAGCAAGCAGATAAGTTGGTTGCCGAAGGTTTGCCACTACCAGCCTACGAGATGGTGCTAAAAGCCTCACATGCCTTTAACTTGCTTGATGCTCGTGGTGCGATTTCAGTGACTGAACGTCAGCGTTTTATCCTACGTGTGCGTACGCTTGCCCGTAAGGTTGCCATTGGTTACGTTGAAGCACGCGCAAAATTGGGTTTTCCATTGGCAGACGAAGCACATCGTCAGGCGGCGCTTGATAAGTATTTGCCAAATGAAGAAGCAGTTGAGAGCACAGAAAGCAATCAAGCTACTGACAATACCCAATCTACTAATAACAATAAATAGGAGCATCCCATGAGTACTATTCTATTTGAACTGGGGTGTGAAGAGCTACCTCCAAAAAGCCTAAAGCCACTACGTGATGCGCTACAAGCGAGTGTCACCGAACAATTAAATGAAGCAGAAATCAGCTTCGATAGTATCAAAGCCTTTGCTGCCCCGCGTCGTTTGGCACTTCAGATTCAGGGTATTAGCGATAAGCAGCCGGATCGCAGTGAGCAAAAACGCGGCCCTGCGATTAAAGCCGCGTTTGATGCGGAAGGTAATCCAACACGCGCGGCAATGGGTTTTGCGAAGGGCTTGGGCATTGAAGCCAGCGAGTTGATAACGATTAACACCGACAAAGGTGATTATGTCGGTTATGAGCAAGTCATTCATGGTCAAGCAACTACTGAACTGTTAGCTGCCATTTTTCAGACTGCACTAGACAATCTACCGATTGCTAAGCGTATGCGTTCAGGGGCCAGTCGCAATGAGTTCGTGCGTCCAGTACAATGGGTGGTATTGATGCAAGATAGTACTGTCATTGACGCTATTATCCAAGGCCATCAGACGGGAACGCAAACTCGTGGCCATCGCTTCCATAGTCCTAATTATCATGAGATTGCGCACGCCAATGACTACGAAGAATTACTAGGCGGTTTAAAAGTCGTGGCTGATTTTGATAAGCGTCAAATGCTGATCAAAAACCAAGTCAAAGCGCTAGCAGATGAAGTCAATGCTGATGCTATCGTGCCGCAAGATTTGTTGGATGAAGTCACCGCATTGGTTGATTTCCCGATTGCACTGCGAGCAAGCTTTGAGCCGCGTTTTTTACAAGTGCCGCAAGAAGCGCTTATCTCGACCATGCAAGCGGATCAAAAGTATTTTTGCTTAACTGATAAAGCAGGCAAGTTGCAGCCTTACTTTATTTTTATTACCAACATTGAGTCAAAAGATCCCAATCAAATTATCGAAGGTAATGAGAAAGTCGTACGTCCACGTTTGGCCGATGCCGAGTTTTTCTTCTTACAAGACCAGAAGCAGCCATTATTTGCGTTGACAGAAAGCCTCAAAACTCGCGTCTTCCAAGACAAGCTGGGTACGATTTGGGAGAAGTCTGAGCGTATTGCCAAGCTTGCCGCCTTTATTGCCGCCTTGATGCAACAGCAAGGTCAGCAGATTGATATCGATGAAACGGTGCGTGCGGGTATTTTGTCAAAAGCCGATTTGGCAAGCTCATTGGTCGGTGAATATCCTGAATTACAAGGTATTGCAGGCACTTATTATGCGCGTTTGAATAATGAGCCTGAAGCAGTCGCGGCAAGTTTAGAAGAGCAATATTTGCCCAAGTTCAGTGGCGACGTATTACCACAGACGCCAATTGGCATTTGCTTAGCATTAGCCGACCGTTTAGATACGCTTGTTGGTATTTTTGCCATTGACCAAGCACCGACGGGTTCAAAAGATCCGTTCAGTCTACGTCGTTCAGCCATCGGTATCTTGCGTATTTTGATCGAAAAGCAATTGCCAATTAATTTGGTAGCGCTCGTTGAGCAAGCGATTAAAGGCTATAGTGACGCTGAAGGCAGCAAGATTGAAAAAATGGGTGATACGTTTACTCAGGTCATGGCATTCTTAAACTCGCGCTATCGTGCGATGTATACCGAGCAGGGCGTGAGCGTCGATACCATTCAGGCAGTGCAAGCGATTAACCCGCATATGCCGCTTGATTTCGATCAGCGTATTCGCGCGGTACAAGCCTTTAGCGAATTGTCACAAGCTTCAATGCTTGCTGACTCAAACAAGCGTGTTGCCAATATATTAGCCAAGTCAGAAGTGAGTGTCGCTGATAATGTCGATGAATCGTTATTATCTGAGCCTGCCGAGCAAGATTTATACGCAAGTGTGCTGCAAGCGCAGACGGCAGTTCAACCGCTGCTAGAGCAAGCGGATTACACACAAGTATTGCAAACGCTTGCCAGCTTAGATGAGCCATTGACCCAATTCTTTGATAATGTGATGGTCAACAGTGAAGACGCCGCCCTTAAAAACAACCGCTTAGCGCTGCTTAAGCAAGTACGCGCATTGTTTTTAACCGTCGCTGATATCAGTGAGTTGCAGCTATAGTTTCACTAATATAGATCGCTCACTTTATTTTCTGTTTAATACAAAAACTGGCCCGCTATGGCCAGTTTTTTACAACGTATCATGGCATTTATTGATAAATTACCATGATAAATGGATGGACAATTAACTCGCTAAAACATAGCACTATTGTCAGTATTGCTGGTTAAGTTATACTGTTCAGACGTATTGAATAATCCGCCAAGCGGCTTTTATCATTCATAGCGCTTACTCATATTCAAAGGAGCACTGCCGTGTTTGCTGTTATCATTATCATCATCGTTATTTGGATAGTAATGTGGGGGTTTTATAAATTTATGTACCCGCGTGCGCCCAAAAGCATGATGCCAAAAAAAGGGGATGTGATCACACCGCGTCAGTGCAATTTTTGTGGCAACAGCTTGGCTGAATACCGCGGAGTCCTTGAAACCAAGCCCAATTTGGCTGCAAATAGTGAGAGTGCCATTGGCGAAAACCAAACATTGTTTTTTTGCAATTATGAGCATCAAGCAGATTTTCATGCAGGTAAGGTTTATAACCCTGACGTATAAATAATTAGATTATGGCTTGGGCATAAAAAAGCGCTTGGCTCATCAGAGCGAAGCGCTTATTGTTACGTCGCGTAATATGCGCTTATAAAACAGACTGTGCGTCTTTCATAATTTTATTTAATAGCGCTTCAGATTGTTTGTCTTGCTGTAGTCGATCTTCATCGCTTCTTTGATTGGTGTGTATTTTTTCATACAAATTCAAGCAGCACAGTACTAAGATACTTTCTTGACTGAGGCTTGGCGCATCTCGTTTGAGATCTAGTGCATGGTTATTGATATACGAGACAGCTGAGAGCAGCTCTTCTTGTTCGTGTACTGGGCAATAAATAGGATAAGTGACACCCGCAATTGCAATATCAACCTTTTTGATTTGTGGTTCAGGGATAGTGGTTTTCACAGTAGCACTCGACGTATTTGAACCAGTTGCAGCGACTGGTTGTGGTTTAGAAGAAATATTCTGCTGTTGGCCATTTTGTGGCTTTTTTTCTATAGAGTTTTTGTGGTCATCGGTCATGATAAATCCTACAATGTCTGGTCAGTAAAATGAGTAATATAAAATATTACCGTTTTGATTTTGTCGGTTTCATTAGCAAGTAGTAATGATCGCTCATTGCCATCACTGATCAGCCTTCTACTTGATCGATGTGAGTTAAGCGTTTTAATACAACTTGTGTACGCTCAGCTGCCAATTGATTCTTTTTCTGCAGCTCACTGTTTTGCTGTTTGATATCGCTATATTGCTGCTTTAATTCATTATTTTGTTGCTGTAACTGGCTGTTTTGTTGTTGCAATTGGCTGACCTGTTTTTGCAGTTTGTCTTGTTCTTCGCCTATCATATGATGCGCTTCAGCCAGGCTTTGGTAGCGCTTGTCGAGATCGTTCAATTGTTTTTTGGCACCGTCGCGTTCGCTATGACTAGTGTTGAGCTTGGTCGTTAATGCTGCAAGCTCTTGAGGGTCGCTAACAGGATGCTGTTTGAGGCTGCTAAGTTCAGCACTGACAAGCTGATACTGTTTTTTTATGTCGAGTATCATTTTTTCTAATATTCTAAGTTGATCATACATAGTCAGTTTTTATCCTTAACAAGTAAGCGTGAATGAATTTTGTTCTCTGCGTTTAATAATGCCATAGGTGACCGCATAATATCTATATCAACAAAGTAATTACCTATATTAGGCGTTGTTTGTTTATTTTTATTAGCCATGGTTTGATTGATAATATCAAGCGATGTCTCACACCTATTTTATCCGTCTGTTTTTATTTTTTAAGCAATATTTTTTAAGCAATAATCAATCACTAGGATCTTTATTATGAATGACAATATATCTGGCTGGAATACATGGCTGACTGCTTTTGATGACTGGACTGACGTGTCTATCAGCGAAGTGCATGGCTTGATGACAGGGCTTATGACTGCCTGTAATGCGCCTGATGAGCAAGTATGGGCTAAGGTATTTGAGGAGCTCAGTTTTGCGCCGTTACCTGATGAGGCATTGACACTGTTAACAGAAGAAGCGGAAGACACTGTTTTTCAGCTTAAAGACAAAGACGATGCTTATTCTTACACGCCATTAGTACCAGATGATGAACATGATTTGTACGAGCGCGTGATGGCATTGAAACAGTGGGCAAATGGTTTTATGACGGGTTTTGGGATTACCGACTGTGGTCTCAGTGGTGACGAAAATGAGATGCTGTCTGATTTGGCTAAAATCGGTGGTATTCGCTTAGAAGATGATGAAAACTTTGAAGGTGGCGAAGAGTCTTATCTGCACATTTATGAGTTTGCGCGCATGGTGCCAGTGAGCTTTGCCACCCGCACGCGTAAACCTGTTAAAGATATTGCCCTGATTGCTGGACTGGCTATCGATGCCAAAACCACCAAAGAGCTGCAGGCAGAAGGCAAGTTACCAAAGCCAATGCCGCCAGTCGTTGATGCGATGAATCAAAACCGTCCTTCATAATAAAGACGCTATCGTAAGAAGCAATCTGTCGTAAAAGCCAACTTATCATCCATGCTAGGGCGTACCCCTAATCTAAGCGAAAACTACTAAATGGGTTAAAAATAGTTAAATCTTGCAAAACTACGTTAAACAGCTGGTTAATATCCCGATATTATCTGTGCTATTTTTCTGATTCGGCTATCATTTTTATCACCATTTTCAAAATTAGAACACGCCCTAGTATTTTCTAAAAAGATATGAGAGATTTTAAGAGTCATTACTGGCGCTTAGATAATAGAAGGGAGATTATGATGATCACTGACAATGATATGATTCATTTACGCCGCTCTATTGAGCTTGCTACTGAAGCTTTAGAGGCGGGCGATCAGCCATTTGGTAGCGTATTGGTCGACGGCGATGGTCATGTGCTGCATGAAGATCGCAATCGAGCCAATACGGTCGATGCTAGTTATCATCCCGAGATTGCCGTTGCCAAATGGGCAGCAGCAAATATGACAGCGGAGGCGCGCGCTAACGCTGTGGTTTATACCTCGGGCGAGCATTGTGCCATGTGCTCCGCTGCTCATGCGTGGGCAGGGCTTGGTCGTATCGTTTATGTCAGCTCATCAAAACAGTTGGATGAATGGATGGAGGAGATGGGCGTAAAATCCTCATCACCAATCAATTCATTAAGTATTCAAGAAGTGGCTCCGAACATACCAGTACAAGGTCCGATTGCTGGATTAGATGCAGAAGTAAAGGCGCTGCAACAGCGCGCATTTCAAAGACGCTAACGCTTTCTATTTTTACCATTCCAGAAATTACAGTAGCGAAAAACGAGTGCGAGTACTACATCTAGTAGGCTTGGGAAATTTAACATCGCTAACCGTATTTCTAAAATCGGTATTATATCGTGATAAGGATATTTCATGACTTCGAACAATAATAATCAGCTCAAAAATACGTCTTACCCTGCGCATAGTATCGATTGGCTAACGCGTTTGATTGGCTTTGATACGGTCAGTCGCCATTCAAATTTAGCCTTGATTAAAGATGTGCAAGCCTACTGTGAACAATTGGGTTTGATAGTAGACTTGACTTTTAATGAAGCCAAAAACAAAGCCAATCTATTCGTTACTGTGCCAGCAGGGGCAAACGCTGACGAAGTCAATCATGGTCTCGTGCTGTCTGGTCATACTGACGTCGTGCCAGTCGACGGGCAAGCATGGACATCAGAGCCTTTTACCGCGACGATACGTGGCAATAAGCTATACGGACGCGGTGCGTGTGATATGAAAGGCTTTATCGCTTGTGCATTGACGTTATTACCACGCGCTGTGCAGTTATCAAATAGCGGTCAGTTACGTCGTCCACTGCATTTAGCATTGTCATTCGATGAAGAAGTGGGCTGTTTGGGTGCGCCATTGATACTGGCAGATTTGAAAGCGCGTGGTATCACACCTGATTATTGTATCGTCGGTGAGCCAACCAATATGACGATGGTTGTGGCACATAAAGGCATTGCCGTTTATCGTTGCCGCGTCCATGGTAAGTCTGCGCATTCGTCATTGACCGCCCAAGGTGTCAATGCTATCAGCTATGCCAGTCGTTTGATTGGTTATGTCGATGAGTTGGCAGAAGAGATTAGTCATCGCAGTGATAATGATGCACTGTTCGATGTGCCTTATTCCACATTGTCTGTAGGCACGATTCGAGGTGGGACGGCAACCAATATTGTCCCCAATCTGTGCGAGTTTACCTTTGACTATCGTAATCTGCCGCATATGACGCAAGAGGATATTCTTGCACCGATTCAAGCGAAAGTGGCAGAATTAAATGCCCAGATGCAAGCACGTGCTGCCGATACTGGTATTGAGCTGATGCAAGAAGAAAGCGTACCGGCAATGACTGATAACGACAGTGCTGAATTGCAATCGTTAATATCCGCACTGACTGGAGATAGCGAGCGTCATAAAGTGGCTTATGCGACTGAGGGTGGTCAGTTTACTAATAGTGGCATCCCAACGATCATCTGCGGTCCCGGTAGTATTGAGCAGGCACATAAAGCCGATGAATATGTCGAGCTGAGTGAAATTGAGCGCTGTGATGGTTTTTTACAGAAGTTATTAGACAGCTGTACTGTTAATTAGTCTATTAGATGGCAGACCGTTTGTTTTTGATATGAATGAGCATAAAATACACCGTCGTTATGGCGGTGTTTATTTTTTAGCAGTTCGGCATTATTGCGATAATTTTTTATAAATAATAAAGTAGGGGTTGGTCGATGTCTTGGCATCTGTTTGCAGTATTCTTTGCAAGTACGTTTTTTATTTCAGCGACCCCAGGTCCAAACATGCTACTGGCATTTCAGTATGGCATGAACTATGGCGTAAAGCGCACATTGTGGACGCTGGCAGGACTGAGCCTTGGGTTGTTTATTTTGCTGCTATCGACACTACTTGGACTCGATGTGATTAGTCGCCAGTCGCCTTGGTTGTTGACAGTCATTAAAGCAGTGGGTGCGGCTTATTTAATCTATCTGGGTATTAGCTCTTGGCGTGATGCAGGCAATGGCAGCTTGATGAGTGATGCTCGTGAAATGAGCGAAGAAGTCGCGGCTGAATATCCTGCGTCTGACAGTGACAGTGAAAGCACGGCTAATACACCGCAGCCGCGTTCGCTCTCAAGCGCAGCAGTGAGAATCTCGCCAAGCAATGTGACCTTGTTTCGTACAGGTGTTTGGGTATCGCTATCTAACCCCAAAGCCATCTTATTTTTCGCGGCTTTCTTCCCCAAATTTATCAATTTTAATGCGCCGTTATGGCCGCAATATATTCTATTGACTGTAGGGTTATTCTTAAGTGAAACAATTTGGCAAATCGTTTATACCTTGGGTGGTACAAAACTGGCAGGTTGGCTCGATGTTAGCAATCGTTTAGCGTGGCTTAATCGTGGTTGCGGCATCATATTTATCATCATTGCAGCCGCTTTATTGGCTGAAGTAATAAATGGTTTTATGGTTTAAAAAACGAATCTAATGGGTTACGTTTTATCGGCGCTTTCTACGTGAGCTTGACAAAAGTAATTCACCCTGCACACTGAGACAGGTAGCTTAGTTTGATTTATTAGGTATTTTATGATTGGGCAGATGATCGTATGTTAAATATTGAGATAAAAATTTTAAGTGTTAATGAGCTTAACGATTTCAGAACTATCAGACTTTCAGCTCTAGAAAAATCTCCAAGAATGTTTGGGTCTACATATGTAGCAGAAGTAGCAAAACCACCAATTTTTTTTGAAAATTGCTTATCAAGTTCAACTGTATTTGGCGCCTATCATAAAAATAAAATCATAGGTTTAGCCACCTTCACACAAGAGACTGGAATAAAGTTTTCTCATAAAGCGTATCTATCCAGTGTATTCATTGAACCTGAATTCCGAGAAAAAGGCATAGCAAGTCAATTGCTTAGGGAAGTTGTGGAGTATAGTAAAAAATATGTGGAACAAGTTTTACTTACTGTAGCTGATGATAATAAGCCTGCTATTAATTTCTATAAAAATTTTGGTTTTCAAACTTATGGAATAGAACCAATGGCATTGAAAGATAATGAGGAATATATTAACGAGATCTTAATGAAGTGTTTTGTGTTATAGCACTTTTACTGTGTTCAAAAGTTAATATCTCAATATGTCTTTACAGCAATCATTTAGAAAGTTAAGTATCGTTTGCACTCTCTTTGAGAGCTTGATAAAACTAACCCACTTTATGAATCAAAAAGCCGCTCACTATTGATAGTGAACGGCTATTTTTATTCTTACTCAAACTTATAACTTAACAGCTACGCCAATACTTCTATTAGCTCACCTTTTACCATGTGTGGACTGACGAAATCAGTAATACGTACGCTCACGAGTTTACCCAACATCTCATCCATTTTCTCAACATCATGAGGGAACATGACAGTACGCGTATTATCCGCTGTACCGATTAGGCAATCAGGATGACGGTTGGCAACTTGTTCCACCAACACACGTGTCGTGGTGCCGACCATCTCATGCGTTTTCGCTAGCGTTGAATCAATGATGACTTTTTGGAATTCTGCCAAGCGCTCTTTTTTAGTTTTGAAACTCACATCATCTGGTAATTCTGCCGCTGGCGTGCCCGGACGCTTCGAGTAGATAAAGCTGTAAGAGTGATCGAAGTTCAATTCTTTTGCTAGATTTAAAGTATCTTGGAAATCTTGATCCGTCTCGCCAGGGAAGCCAATGATAAAGTCACTCGACAAGTGAATATCAGGGCGAATGGCTTTAAGCTTATTAATTTGATTGATATAGACATCAATCGTGTGATTGCGCTTCATCGCTGCCAAGATAGCGTTTGAGCCGCTTTGAACAGGCAAGTGCAAGTGTGATACCAGCTCTGGCAATTGTGCATAGGCATCAATGATGTCATCAGTGAACTCTAGCGGATGGCTGGTCGTATAGCGAATACGCTCGACACCATCGACATGCGAGACATAGTGCAACAGCTCAGCGAAACGGCAAATGCTGCCATCGTCTTTTTCACCGCGATAGCCGTTGACGTTTTGGCCCAACAGATTGATTTCACGTACGCCTTGCGCTGCTAAGCTATCAATCTCTGCCAAGACATCATCGAGTGGACGCGATAATTCTTCACCGCGGGTATAAGGAACGACGCAAAATGAGCAATACTTTGAACAGCCTTCCATGATAGAGACAAACGCTTTAAACCCTTCTACTCTTGGCTCAGGTAAAAAGTCGAATTTTTCAATACTTGGGAAGGATACGTCAACTGTGCCGATGCGATTTTTTGGTGCAATCTCACGCTGCTCATGTGATTGATCATACAGCTCTGGCAAACGGTGTAGTGTCTGTGGGCCAAATACCATATCGACGTAAGGCGCGCGCTTTTGAATGTTATCGCCTTCTTGAGAGGCCACGCAACCACCGACACCAATGACGAGGTCAGGGCGTTTTTCTTTTAGTTTGCGCCAGCGACCCAATTCTGAAAATACTTTCTCTTGCGCTTTTTCGCGGATAGAGCAGGTATTCATGAGAAGGACATCGGCTTCATCGATATCATGCGTGACTTCCATACCGTGGGAATCACCGAGCACATCCAGCATTTTGCCAGAATCATAGACGTTCATCTGACAGCCCTGTGTGGTGACAAAGACTTTTTTAGTCGCTGTTTTGACTGGCGATTGGGCTGAACTTGATTCTTTGAGTGCAGTGACAGCAGGCGCAGTAGCGGTTGTTTCAGCGACAGCAGTGTCATCGATGCGGGGATTAAATACAGTAACACTCATAAGGATAAGTCCATGATTGACTAAAAATATAGCGTGATAGGTGATTAACAGGTGGCGTATTTTATCACAACCCTATGACAATGTGAAAAATTAGCAGGGTCAATTGTTGGTCGTTATGATAAATTATTTATAACAGTATCAATTATTTACTGCTGCTAATAACGCGTTTGGCAAAAATTATGGCTTGCTATCACTTCTATGTTACACCGTGCTATCGTATTTATTAACAAAAGGTAAAGGTGATGGTTGAAAGTGCAACGAGTATAGTATGATGAATGCGACCATATTAGCGCGATTGATTAAATCGCGATTTACGCCGTTTTGGCATTGTTATTCTAAACATATTATTTAGCCAAATCATTTGGACACATTACAAAGAGAGTCAGTATGACAAAGCCGCAGGTTGCTCATAGCATCAAGGATAGAGAATCTATTAAGCAAAATGAAGATGCAAAACGAATGAAAGCAAGGACGCTACGAGTCAGTGCGTTAAGTTTGGCGACAGCAGTGAGTGCGCTAGGATTGTCACAGGTGGCTTGTGCTGAGCTGACGTGGGGCGAAGAGGACAGTTATCAGCAAGAAGGCAGCTATCAACAAAACAGTGGCTATCAGTCAGACAATGGTGTGAGCTCATTTACAGCAGCGGCAATTGCGGCAGAACGCGGTGATGTCAGTGCCTTATACAATTATGAGCAAGCGATGAGTGGCGGTTTGTTTGCTATGTATCCCACTTATTGGCGGATGAATTTAGATCTTAATTCGCAAAGTTCGGCGGCGGTATCACAGTTTGTGCGTCAATATCCAAATACCGTGATGGCAGAAAAGCTGGTGGCGGATTTTGCTGAGACCAAAGCAGGCTCCAATGATTACGCCTCAGTACGCCAAGTTGCGAATTTAATTACCAATGCGGATGCCAGTGAGCGCTGTGCGGTTGCGCTTGGGTTCAATAATGGCGGCGATACTATGCGGGCTATGGCAGCCAAGTCTGAAGTTTGGTTGACGACCAAAAAGCAGCCAGCTTTGTGTGACCAGCTCGCGATGGAGATGAATAATAACGCGCTGATTAGCAATCAGGATCGCGCGGCGCGGCTCAAGCGTATGCTACGCAAAGGCAAAACGGGTGACATTATGGCATTGTCATCACGTTTAGGAACGCCCATTGCTTATTCAGCATTGAGTGAGATTCAACTGAATCCGTCTGCTTTTTTTAGCCGTTTTAGTCGAGAACCTGCAAGTCAAAACAATCAATACTTATATCTATATGCCATGGGACGCGTTGCTGATAAGTCTTACCGTGAAGCTGCATTACAGTTAGATTTTGATGTTAAGCAAGACAATCAGCGTTCAGTTAAATTATTGAATGCGGAGACTCGTCGCTATGCGTATCGCATCCTTGGGGTGCAACGTATGAATCATAATACGGATGATGGTTTTAATGCTGAGGCGGTTGACTGGTTCCGCAATAGCCTAGACGAAGATTTTAATTTTGAAGAAGCCGAAGATTATGCCATGGCAGCGATTCGCTTTAGCCGCTGGGATGATGTGGTCGAAGCCATCTCAAAAATGGAGGCTGAAACCCAAAAAAGTGATCAGTGGCAATATTGGCTGGCTCGCGCTTACGAGCAATCAAGCGATGCTAACAAACGTAATACTGCTAAAAAAATGTATCAAAACTTGGCAAAAAATAATGACTATTATGGCTTAATGGCAAAGGATAAAGTGGGTCAGCGTTTTGATGCCAGTCGTTTGGGTGGTAATAACTTACCAAATGTCAGTACCGCTGATCGCGCACGTGTCATGCAAGATGCCAACTTTGCGCGTGCTTTTGCTCTATATAATGCTGACGCCAGCCGTGCCTATGCCAATCGTGAATGGAACTGGGCGGTAAAGCAGGCGCGCGACAAGCGTGATGATAACTTGATTATTGCCGCTGCTCGTCAAGCCTATGATATGGGCTGGCTCGACCGAGCAATTTATGCCGTTGATAATACTGATAGAGTAGACAGCTTAGCGTTATCACATCCGATGCCGCATCAAGATGCAGTCGTACGTTATAGTCAGTCTGCTGGTATCGATCCTGCTTGGGCTTATGGCATCATGCGTCAAGAAAGTCGTTTTGTTGCATCAGCACGCTCAAACGTTGGTGCCAGTGGTTTGATGCAGGTGATGCCTGACACGGCAAAATACATTGCTCGCAATTTAGGTGAGACCTATAGCGCCAGCCGTGCCAATAGTGGCGATACCAATATTCGTTATGGCACATGGTATATGGGTGATATTTTCGGCAAGCTAAACCGTCAACCTGTGTTGGCAACGGCTGGCTATAATGCGGGTCCGAACAATGCCAAGCGTTGGCAACCAGTATATGGTTCGCTCGCAGCCGACCAGTACGTCGAGTCGATTGCCTTTCCTGAAACCCGTAATTACGTTAAACACGTGATGGAAAATGCCACCATTTATAGCAGTCTATTAGGTCGTAGTCAGCCTATTAGCCAGCGCATGGGCACGATACCTGCCGCGCTCTAAAGTACTAATGTATAAACCAAAAAAACCATTCGTGAGCAATCATTAATGGTTTTTTCATGTCACTTTATGTCACTTTTGATCGTGCAATCAAAGCTAGTTTTGTCTTGACGATATGCCTAATTCGACACCCAACCTCGCTGATGATGACATGCTAACGTTGCGATATTTTTGTACTATTGATGCTATCATTAGCTTATGTTTACGTTTCTGCTATAGATTAAAAAAAACGTTTTGCTACCATTGCATCAATTAGTGTCTTTTATACGTGCTTATAATAAGTGCTTATCAATCAACGCACACATTTTTGTTAGCTCTATTCTTAGTTTTATCAGTGTTCATACGTCGAACACTATGAGCTAAACGATAGCCCATGTTTTTATCATTGCTAGATGCCTTCAGCCCCTATGATCAAAAAATATTTCAATCTGTCCCTGTTATCCAAAGTTCGGCATCAGTCATCTATTCAGCAGATGCAGGTACGCTCGCTATCTACTCTGACGCCAGATTTAAACCAATCAAGCTCGATAACTAATACATCTATGGATAAACTAAATACGACGCTAAGTATCGGTGCATTAGTGATGTTGCAAGGCATTATGATGATGCCGGTACATGCCGCGAGCGCTGTTAAGAGCGGACAGCGGGTGTTGATGATTGAGATGACGCCAGCATTGTGTAGCATACAGCCGACACGTGCCCGCATGCGTCAATGCTTGGAGGGTTATTCGTTGACAGTATCAGGTCTGGATATGGGATATGGTGAGCGCTGCGGACGTGGTAGTGAGCCACGTCTGACACCGTTACAGTTAAAAGTCGTTAACCGTATCATGCCTGATACGACAGTACGTAGCCAAGCTTGGCAGCGTTATGGGGCGTGTAGTCCACTCAGTGCCAGTAGTTATTTCCGCCAGATTACCAATTACGCTGGCGCATTAAAGCTGCCTAACGAGCTTAATACAGGTAATAGCTATACGGTTTCTAAATCTCGATTTATCAGTCAAATGACTCAACTCAATAGCGGTATGTCCTCAAACAGTATTGATCTGATTTGCCAAGCGGGCAGTCGTCGTCAATCAACATTGACGGATATCCATATTTGTTATGAAGGGAGCGAATTTGGCACATGTCATAATGTTGTGAATAATTGTGGCAGTAAGTTCGTCATTTCGGGTGGAAAATAGTTTTTTTAGCCTATTTAAATGCTTATTGTTTGAATTGAGGACACGCCCTAATAATACTCGCTTATTTTAAGTGTTGTATCCACTGTATACAACGCTTCTCAATGCTGTTATCAGCTGCCTTTTATTGCTTTCTAGCACTTTATCCGTATAGGTTTACAGTAGATATAAAAATCCTCCCGTATAAAATGTAACAATATAATCGGTGGTCGGCGTCTTATTGTCTCTAGACGATTTGCTGAACGAAGTGCTACACTAGCTCTCGGTTTATGACTGCTATATTCAGTAGGCAAGTCGCTATTTACAACGATAGTCATCCATTAGAACCATCAATCAGAATCATGAATTATCTAATCTATAATTAGGGAGTATTCAATGTCAATGAAACAGCCTTTACGTGTTGCCGTCACTGGTGCCGCTGGTAATATCAGCTATGCTATGTTATTTCGTATTGCATCTGGCGAGATGCTAGGTAAAGATCAGCCAGTTATTTTGCAATTGCTTGAAATCGCTCCAGCACTTGACGCCCTAAAGGGTGTGGTCATGGAATTAGAAGATTGTGCATTCCCTTTATTAGCAGGTATTGTGCAGACTGATGATGCGACGGTTGCATTCAAAGATGTTGACTATGCTCTGCTAGTCGGTTCACGTCCTCGTGGTCCAGGTATGGAACGTAAAGATTTGCTAGAAGCCAACGCTGCGATTTTCTCAGCACAAGGTAAAGCATTGAATGACGTTGCAAGCCGTGACGTAAAAGTATTGGTTGTCGGTAACCCTGCCAACACCAACGCCCTTATCGCTCAGCGTAATGCACCAGATCTTGATCCACGTAACTTCACTGCGATGACTCGTCTAGATCATAACCGTGCCATGGCACAGTTGGCTGGCAAAACTGACAGCACAGTAAATGACGTGAAAAAAATGATCATCTGGGGCAACCATTCATCAACGCAGTATCCTGATCTGACTGCTGCTACTGTCAACGGTAAGCCTGCATTAGATTTGGTTGATCGCGAATGGTACGAAGCGACTTATATCCCAGAAGTACAACAACGTGGCGCTGCAATCATTAAAGCACGCGGTGCATCATCTGCCGCTTCTGCTGCCAACGCGGCCATTGCACACGTACGTACGTGGGCATTGGGTACTGATGAGAATGATTGGGTATCGATGGGCGTTTATTCAAACGGCGAATACGGTATCGCAAAAGGCTTAATCTACTCATTCCCATGCACATGCACTAACGGCGACTGGTCTATCGTAGATGGCGTTGATGTGTCATCAGATTTCTCTAAAGAGAAAATGGCAGCGACTGAGCAAGAGCTTAGCGAAGAACGTGATGCGGTAGCACACCTGCTTCCATAAGCCGCCAATGTCACGATATTATCATGTCATAAAACTGTTATATAGAAATTGATCTAAAAAAGCCCTCTACATTAGAGGGCTTTTTTGTGTCTTGTCTGCCTATCAAAATACAATTGATAACGTTAGATACACGTTGGTTAACAGCTATTAAAATAAAGCTTGCTACAATAAATATGTCAATTTAGATAATAAACACAAAGACACTCGTACCATTCAAGGAGAAAAATATGTTGGGTGAACCAGAATACAATATGAATGAATTATTTGCACAGTTGGGACTTGATAGCTCAGATGCAGCGATTGATAGTTTTATTGAAAATAATCAGTTGGATAAAGAAGAGAAGTTGATAGAAGCGAGCATTTGGACAGACAATCAGCGTGCTTTTCTACAAGAAGAATGGGAAAAAGATGCGGAATGGGTAGAGGTCATCGATGACTTAAACGTACGTATGCATCCAGATGCTTAGAAAAAAGAACTATTAAAAAACGAATTATTAAATAAAAACCCACAAACGTTATAAAAGCTGTGGGTTTTTTATAAATTATAAATATCGACGCCCGCATTTAAGCTTACTAGCAATCTAACTGGACTGCTGCTCTCGCCACTCAATTAATGCTTTGACATCATTATGGATGCCTGTTTTTAATGCTTCTAAGCCATCATAATGTCGTTCACCATGTAAATAATGCAAAAATCGAACCTGTAAAGTTAATCCATATAAATCGGCATTTAATTCTGGAAAATGAACTTCCAAACGCCAATCATGTTGTTTATCGACAGAGGGTCTAGTGCCGATATTGGCTGTCCCAAAGAGGCTATTGGAACGTAGTCCTGAGATACCTGATTTGCCATCTATAGCAAGTGCCGATAAGCCATCAGCAATCACTTGCCCATCCTCGTCGAGGCTGACGACATCAACAGCAAAGATACCATGCAGGGCAGGCTTTAAACGCTGTAGGTCAATATTCGCAGTAGGAAAGTCCATGGTGCGACCTATTTTATCACCACCAACGACCATTCCTGTAATCGCATAATCGCGACCAAGTAGCACATTAGCAGCGTCAATATCACCAGCCAATAGTAAGTCCCGAACGCGAGTAGAGCTGATACGTGCCGCTTTACCACTATCATCGATGACGGTATGTAGATTGGTCACATCTAAGCCATAATTCCGCAAAAACTGACTGTCACCAGTACGGTCATGACCAAATTTGAAGTCATCACCTAACACCAACGCTTTGACATTTAAGCGCAGGGCTAAAATATCCGCAAATGCTTGGGCGGATAGCGAGCGAAATTCTGCATCAAATCCTGCCACAATCAAGGTCTCAACGCCATATTCTGCTAACAAAGCTTGTTTTTCAGCGAGATTGGTGAGGCGAGCAGGCGCAGTGGCTGGCGCAAAAAATTCACGAGGCTGTGGCTCAAATATCATGACAGCAGAACCAAGATTTTGTGCATGCGCAATATCACGGACTTGTTCAAGCATCGCTTGATGACCAAGATGGACACCATCGAAGTTACCGATAGTGAGCACACAGGGCGCTAAATCTACTGGGCTAGTATTTGCAGTCAAATTACTGGGCGAGGCAATCAGTTGCTCAAGAAAATAGGTGTTCATAAATTTTCAGCTATGATAGATAAAACCAGATAAGAAACACACCCGTACCAAAATCAATGTGTTTAAAATCAGCCATTATAAAGTAAAATGACCACACTAACATCCTATAGTCTACTGACAATAAAAGTATGGCGCTATCCGCTCTGTCATCTTAAAATACCGTGATGTTTGTCCACATGCTTTTGTAATGACCCTCTGTATAGATGGATCATCTTGCAACAATTAGCACCCATAGACTATTAATTAATAATTACGGAGACCTTATGCCCGTTGCTGCCTTGAATGCTGTACCAACTGTTTTGTTAGGACACTATCTTACTGATGAGTTTGTCGTGCAGCGTGCAAGTAGAGACGACTTGTCAGAGATTTTGGCGATTTATAATCAGACTATTGCAGGTAAGCAAGCCACTGCCAATCTTACCCCAGTGACTTGTGAAGAGCGTGCAGATTGGTTTGATGAGCATATAAACAGTCCGACGCGTCCTATTTATGTCGTAAAAGCGATGCATAAGGCCACGCAAAATTCAGCAGAAGCAGAGACAGCAACAATCGTTGCATGGGGAAGCTTTAGCGATTTATATGCACGACCGGCTTATCATATCAGCACTGAGATTAGTATCTACTTGCATCAGGATTTTCACGGTCAAGGATTGGGCAGTTTATTGACCTGCTGGATGTTGACACAAGCGCCAAGCCTAGGCATTCATAATGTGATCGCGCTTATTTTTGCGCACAATCAGCCAAGCTTAGGATTGTTCCGTAAGCTTGGTTTTGAGCAATGGGGATATATGCCAAAAGTGTGTGATATGCAAGGCTTTATCGCTGATGTTGTGATGCTGGGTAAAGCGGTGACATCGGATGATGCTTCAGATAAGTAAGCTAAAATAGCTTAACCCAAGATCTTCCATTGACCTTCTATCTTCTGTAGCTGATAGGTCAATGGTGCAGGTTCGCTTTGTCCTTTTAACATCAGCTCCCCAATGATGGTGGCACGGGTTTTATCATCGTTGTATTGAGTATCGGTGATAGTGACGCCATCGACCGTTTGCTGAAAGGCATACTGGGTTTTAGCCAGCTCTTCTTCGAAGTTTGCCATATCTACTTTATAATATTTAACAGCTTCTTTTACCTCGCCATAATACAAGCTATCTAGTGCTTGCTTGACAGTATCTTCTGGTGTGCCAGCTTGGGTCGTATTGGTTACGAGGCTTTTTTGCTTGGTTGCAGAGGTGACTGGATTAATATCATCACTATCAATAGCCGTTTCATCTTTGCCACTCTCAGCCATCTGCTTGCTGTCAACTGTGCTATTCGCATCCACTGCTGACGTTTGATTAGCAGCGCTATTTTCAGCATTAATGCTTTCATCAGCACTGCCTTCAGCGATGGCTGCCGTATCTTCGGCACTATTAGCTGTCTTATCGTTATTGCTACAAGCACTTAAAAGCAGTCCAGTGCTAAGTACACCAGCGGTCAGGATGGTTGGTAAGCGTAGCAAGGTTACTCGTTTGGTTGTCATTATTAGCCCTCAGATTTTATTTATTCGTTAATGGTTAATTATGGCAACTATCCGCGTCATTCACTATCCATTCTCTTACTAAGCTTGTTTTGGTTTCGTAAGTGAAGCTGCTTAACCATGCTTTAGCTGGCGTGGACGGAAACCAGTGGCTAGTAATACCACGCCATAAACCAGTGCTCCCACGGCACACATAATGAGCAAAGCGGCGATACGTCGCCACTGCGCATCATCGCTAGGGAAGTAAGGCAGCATGACATAAAGTACGCCAATCATAGCGCTAGTCGCAATTGCAAACTGGGTGAATAGTTTCTTCCAATGGCTGCCAAAGCGGAAAATATCACGTTTATGTAAGAAGTAATATAATAAGCCTGCGTTCACAAAGGCCGCGCCCGTAGTTGCTAAGGCCAAGCCGCCATGTAGTGGAATCTCTAAGAAATAAAATATACCGATGAAAATGACACTAAAAATCATGTTGGCAAAGACAGAAATGATACCGATTTTTACGGGTGTTCTGGTATCTTGACGGGCAAAAAAAGCAGGGGCAAAGATTTTAATAAGCATAAAGCCTAAAATACCACCAGCCATACTACGTAATGCGAGCGAACTCATCTGCGCATCGCGTAAGGTAAACTCACCGCGCAAAAACAGCGCTTGCATCAGTACATCGGCAAGTATAAACAACGCTGCTGATGCAGGGACACCGACTAAAATGATTAAGCGTGCCGCCCAATCGATGGTTTTTTTAAAACTAACATCGTCTTTTTGCGCCTCACTTTTTGATAAACTGGGCAAAATGACTGTACCGATTGCCACGCCAATCAAGCCTAATGGCAGCTCACTCATGCGCTCTGCGGCATACAGCCAAGAAACCGAGCCGCCAATCATCAATGAGGCAAAAATGGTATTGAGCAGTAAATTAATCTGAGTGACAGAGACGCCAAAGATAGCAGGCAGCATGAGTTTTAAAATACGGCGAACGCCTTCATGCTGAAAGTCGACTTTGGGTGCGACCAGCAGCTTTTGTTGCCATAGCTGCGGTAGCTGTAGTAAGAATTGCAACAATCCTGCGATAGCGACTGCATAGCCTAGCGCCATGATAGGAACATCGAACATAGGGGCAAAAATTAGCGCACCACCAATCATACATAGGTTCAATAACACGGGTGCAAAGGCAGGCGCAGCAAAGCGTCCGTAGCTTTGTAAAATGCCACTGGCAAAGGCGGTCATAGAAATAAATAGCAAATAAGGAAAGGTCAGACGCAGTAATTCAGCGGTAATAGCAAACTTACCTGGTTGGTCCGCAAAACCAGGCGCGAATAAAGTCACGACCCAAGGTGCCATTAAAATAACAACCACGGTAAGCATCGACAAAATTAACAACAGAGCGCCTGAAGTACGACTGACTAAGATTTGTACCTGCTGCAAGCTATATTTTTCTTTGTATTCAGATAGCACAGGGACGAAGGCTTGACTAAAAGCACCTTCTGCAAACAAACGCCGCAAAAAGTTTGGGATTTTGAAGGCGACCAAAAAGGCATCCATCAGACCACCAGCGCCAAAGACGCCTAATAATACGACATCGCGTACCAGACCTAAGATACGAGACAGCATGGTCATACTACTGACCACCATGGTTGAACGAAATAACCGACTTTTTGCCATGAGAACCTATTGTGCTAATTTGTTTAATGAAGGTTGTTTACTAAGTTGCTGCTATCAAAAAGCTGACGGATTATAGCATTTTCATAATCGAGATAAATGGATTGGATGTGGAATATGACATTTGGAAAACTGAGGTTTCTTGCATTAAATCATTTTATAAATTTTGTTTAATATCTTAAATAGCTCAGCCCGCTTATCAATCATAGATTCTCTGTAGCTAGCTGCATCACTTTCATCAAAAAATATATCTAAAGACGATACTCTCTTTCTAAAGGATATAATTGTTTCACCATATGATCTCAATGAGACGGAAGCTTCGTCATAACCGAATAGTAGTAGTAATGATTCTGCTTTGGTCAGTTCGCTAAAGCTATCGTATAAATCATTTTGAGAATCTAATAGGTTGCTAGATGGTAAGATCGTACTATCTAGTAGTAATCTTCTACGCCAATCAGAAGAAAGTGACCAATACCTTAAAGAATATTATTAAAATTCTCTACTTTCTCTGCGACTTCTTTTAACATTTCAAACTCACGGTCTACTTTAGATTTTTTGAGTTCATGACTATGTTGTGTTGAAGATAATAGAAAAGCAATAACGCCTGCTATCAATGCGCCCAAACCTATTTTCACTGCTGAATCGACTACTTCAATCCAAGTCATAATATCTCTAATCGATGGTTAATAATTATTAAAGTTAAGTGAGTCTTTTTATTTTAATAGAGCGGCGACCATCTCACGCAATCTTGCCCATTCAAAATAATCACCGGGATCTGTTTTGCGACCAGGGGCAATATCGCTATGACCTGCTAGATGACGACGAGTTTTGGGGTAGGCGGCATAAATGGCACAGACCACTTTTGCAAGTACCTCATATTGTGCGGCGGTGAAGGACACAAAATCAGACCCTTCAAGCTCAATACCGATGCTATAATCATTACATTCAGGGCGACCCAAATAGCTAGAGCGTCCAGCATGCCACGCGCGCTCATTAAAATTGACAAACTGAGTCATCGTACCATCACGCTCGATGAATAAGTGAGCCGAAACCTCCGCGCCTTTAATTGTTTGAAAATAGGGATGCGCCGCCCAGTCTAGCTGATTGGTAAATAATGCTTTAACGTAATGGATGCCGTCAGTATCAGATGCTCCGAACTCGTTCGGAGGTAGGCTGATATTATGAATAACAATAGTATCAATACTCATATCTGTTGGTCGCAGATTGCAGTTTGGTGATGCAAGGTATGTGGCTGCTGATAATCTGCCATCGTTAATCGTTATGGGTGTTATGGACATAATATTCTCTTTTATCATAATATTAATAAGTGGGCATTGACCGCTGGTTGCTAGCCATTTTTATCAATTAATAGCCATTCTGACAGTAGCTACCTTGGTAACAGTAGTTTTGATAGTAACAACTTTGATAACAGCCACTTTGACTAAGATATTTCAATGATCTAGCTCGTATATGGCTTTTAAGGTTATTTTAGTGAACGATCCAATCGGCATTATCAGCCAGCCAGCCATCAATCACGCTATCGGCGTATGAATAGTAACGTGCGAGGTTTACCCCATGTCTCTAAAGCCTAATTTTTTATCTGTAGATTCTACCCTAACTACTATGAGTCAACGAGCGCGTTTACCACTTGCTATTGCAGGATTGCTACTCTCTGCACAAACGCAAGCTTTTTTGCCAACCCCATCATCATTAGTAACGACAGAGGCATTAGCGCCTACGCCGCAAGCTGCTGCAATCGCTAATAATACGCCAAATAATGACGCTCCAGAAGATACCCAAGGGCTAGAAAAAAGTAACGCTGAGCAATTATTAGCCAAGTGGCGTGAGCAAGCAGCAACGCAAAACTTAGCCCAACATACGACATGGCGACGTTTATTATATTTCTTTGATGATCAAAAGAATTTGATTGGTAAGAAAAAAAACACCAGCATGGTTGATGAGGCTGACTTTTTTTTAAGTGAGAATGGACAGCATGATTCAGCTGCCGAGCTAGATGCATTACTCGTCGCTCTCGCTAATGAGGTAGCGACGACGAATAACCGTACTGTCAAAAAAAATACTGCCAACAATTCGGTATTATGTCGTTTTCCAGCGCGTGTACAATGGTTGACCGATACATTGAACATTGATAAGGCGACGCTACAAGTTGACTGTCCCGAATTGAATGAATGGATGCAGAATATTGCCCCCGAGCAGCTCTCTATCATGTTTGCCCAAGAATATTTAGACAACCCTTTATCAGCCTTTGCTCATACCTTATTGCGTATCGACTCAAAATCGAGCGTGGCTGATCCGAGCCAAATTCATCACGCGGTTGCGCTGAATTATACGGTTGGTGGTAATCCAAAAGACAATTTTGTGGTGTATGCCATCAAGTCAATGACCGGCGGTTATGACAATCTCATTGAAATTGACCCTTATCCCGCAAGGCTGGCCAAGTATCTGCAAGAAGACGAGCGTGACGCATGGACGTATCAATTGGATTTGACTCCAGCGGAAGTACAGCAGATTATGTTGCACGTTTGGGAAACCAAAGATTTAAAATTGCCGTATTACTTCACCACAGATAACTGTGCGTCTGAGATTTTACGCTTAATTGATGTGGTGCGTCCGCAGCAGCACTTATTGAGTCAGCTGCCTTATGCGGTTATTCCCTCAGATGTCGTGCAGTTGCTTGATGATGAAGGCTTACTTGCCAGCACCAACTATACTCCTGCCGATAGCACTTTACGCCAAGCGCAGTTGAATAAGGTTAAAGAGCAGCGCGAGCAATTCGGCTATCACAACAGCGCAAAACAGACGATCAATGAGATTAAATCTGCCCAACTCAATGCGGTTTCGAGTATGTCAGCTGATGGACAGACGTTATTGCAGCCTAATATAGCGGTATCAGATAACAATCCAATAGACAGACATCCACTGCAACTGGCTCATATGGGACTAGGGCAGCGCGGTGATAATAACTATATCGATTTGGGCTTACGAGCGGGCTATCATGATATTCTCGATCGTCCCTCAGGATTCCCACAGTTTTTTGACTTAGAAGGCGCATCTGCGACTTTGCGCCTGTACGACACCGATAATGACAAAGCCAATCAGCCAAACAGTGTGGTTTTGCAAAATGTGACATTGATTCGTGGGCGCTCATTTAATCCGGTCAATTCTGCCAAAAAAGGTAAAACCTGGGGCGCTAGCATCGAGGCGACGCGTGTGAATGATGGCTCCCAGCAAGACGGTCGCGATCATTTAGTTGGGAGCTTGGGCTATGAATCAGGTTGGTCATGGGCATTTGGCACGCCTCGCACAGGTACAGGCGAGATGCCGCCGCAGCTATGCTATACCTTTTTGTCCGGCACAGCGCAAGCAGGGCGCGGTATCAATAAAGGCTTTCGCGTTGGTGCTGGCGTCAATGCAGGCTGTCGTTATCAGATTAACAATCAGTTACGCGCGCAGGCTGAATTGCAACTGCCATATTGGTATCATGGCAGCAGCGATGAGTCTAATGCCCGTGGTCATTATTGGCAGCCGATATCGACATTAGGGCTGCAGTATGATATCGATAAAAAACAAGCATTACGCATTAATGCCAACTACGAATGGCAAGATCGTGTTGATGCCAATGAAGACGTACAGCTGTCGTACAGACGCTATTTTTAACACTTATTACTAAAAAGATGTATAGGTTATTAAAAAGATGTATAAGCAGTCATTAGAAATGGCGTTCGAATAAAGGATAAATGATGAGTACGCAAAATTTATTGATTATTGGTCAAGGTGATATTGGTTTGCCAGTCAGCAACCAGCTGGCACAGGACGGCTTAAATGTCACAGGTTTGGCTCGTGGTGAGCGCCATCATTACTCTTTGGATGATAACGCTGAATTTATGCAAGCCGATGCATTGACTCTGACGGCTGAGCAGCTGCAAGATTTTACGGCGATAGCAATTATCGTTACGCCCGATGATTATTCGACCAGTGGCTATCATAATAGCTACTTAGCAATTAGCCAGCATTTGGCAACGCTTGCGGACAAACTCACCAACCTTTTACGCATTGTTTTTATTTCATCAACGGGTGTTTATGGGCAAGATAATGGCGAATGGATTGATGACAATACTGCACCTGTGACGCCAGAGCGTGAAGCATCGCAGGTGATATTGCAAGCAGAACAAGTCCTGCAACAAGGTTTTGGGGATAAAGCCATTATCATTCGTCCAAGCGGTATTTATGGACGCGCGCGTCTCATGCGTCTGCGCAAAGCCCGCGAACCACAAAAGGAAGCAGTGGCAGCCGCGCATTGGAGCAATCGGATTATGGATCGCGATTTGGTCGCTATCATCGCTAACGTACTGACTATCGATGCGCCCAAGCCCCTGTATATTGCTACTGATTATGCGCCAGTCACGACTTTTGAGTTGGGCGTTTGGTTAAGTCAGCAGATCAATGAAACGCCTCCTGCTCTTGACAATGAAAAAGCAGCGGTTACGGGAAAACGCTTGCACAGTAATATTCCATTAGCTTGGTTGGCATATCCTGATTGGCAAGTCGGTTACCGTGATATTTTGCGTCATCAAGAACAACATCAAGAGTAATATGCCAGTTTGATTTAATTATTTTATATTTTATAGCTTATGGAGATTTCATGACCCAGCCTTCCACTTCTGACACTCATTTACCCAGTGCTGATCTTACAGCAGCAGGCGGTACAATTTCAGAAGGCAATGCTGAGCAGTCGTCTATTTTGCCAGATAGTACCCAACCTTCGATTGTACATCCTAATTTTGACCCGAGTCGCTTGGCACTTGATCCTGCCAGACCCTTGAGCGATATTCCAGAGCCTGCTAGGCGCTTAAATGGTCAATTGCAACGACTCTATGGTCGCTCTGCGCGTTTTTACCAGCCTAAAGAACACAGCTTGTCAAAATGGGCGCTGATTGCTTCAGAAGTATTGGGCGAGCATCTGTCATTACTGCGAGCAGCAGAGCTTGTCGAGTTTCCAGACAGCTTTTATCACAATCACAGCGCGCAACCATTGTTAGCATCATTAAGTGGTATGACTTTGCTCGACATGGCCGATATTCAGCAGGCGCTTCGTGCTTATCCAAAACTGCATCGTTACGGTTTTATACTGAATGGCTCTTCTGTAAGCACCGATACGAGCGTTAGTAGTAATGCTGAAAACACACAGGCTTCTTTACGTGTATTGACCAAACGGTATAACCCAGATGAGTTGCTCAATAGTGTTTACGCCGAAGATTGGCAGGTGGTGTTGCAGCCGCAGCAATTTGAGACAGGCGAGGGCAGTTTGGCTACTGATATTATGGCGTGTAGCGTTGCTGTTCATGCATTGAGGCAGTGCGAGACACGCAAAAGTATCAATCACCGCTACAGCGCCGCGCAAATCTGTCAGCACATACGCAGTTATCTGCTGAGTCAAATCATTTGTGAGCCATCGCAGCGCCATGCTTACCGTCAAATACGCATTTTTACAGGACATGTTATTGTTGCCGCGTATCATTTAGGTTGGGAGATACAAGTGAGTGATGACGGTCAGTGTTATTTTAATCTCTCATCGCGCAGTGGCCTATTGACTCGTTATCCTAACATGCAGGATTACGACATCAATGGTTGGTCAAGCTGATCAATAATGCGTACAATAACGCCAATTTTTTGCTCTTCTTTTTGTCAATAGGAACGCTTCCATGCTTAATGCCTCAATGCCTAATGCGCAACACCCTTCTTTTTCCTCACATCAATTTATCCAACTGGCTTTAGACAATCAAGTTCTCAAATTTGGCGAGTTTGTCCTCAAGTCTGGTCGCATCAGTCCGTATTTTTTTAATGCAGGCTTGCTGGCGTCGGGTGAGATATTGTCGTTGCTCGCGTGTGGTTATGCTGATGCCTTGGCTGAGCAAATGGCTGCTAGTCATAACGGTACAGATGAGCAGGAGCTGGTGATATTTGGGGCGGCGTATAAAGGTATTCCTTTTGTGGCAGCAACTGCGCAAGCCTTATGGATTCATCATGGTATCAATGCCAAGTGGGGCTATAATCGTAAAGAAGCCAAAACTCATGGCGAAGGTGGCAACTTAGTAGGCGCTGACGTTAGTGGTAAAGCAGTCTGGGTACTCGATGATGTCATTACCGCTGGTACGGCGATGCGCGAAGTGGTTGAGATTTTAGAGCAAGCGGGCGCTAGCGTTGCTGGTATTATCGTTGCCCTTGACCGTAAAGAAAAAGGTCAGGCTGAGCATTCTGCTATTCAAGAGTTGGCGTCGACATTAGATGTACCAGTGCGCGCGCTCGTCGATATCGATGATTTAATCAGTTATTTGGCAGATGACCATGGCGTACAAAGCGGTCAGCATAAAGACGCGACCCAACTTGCCAAGATGCAACATTATCGCGCGCAGTACGGCGTATAGTTGGGCACTGAGTTCGAAGCTGTTCTATATTAATAATATAACGTAAGTGAGCCTTATCATGAGCCAAGAAAATCAAAAAAAATCGTTAAACATACTCGTTATTATGGATCCTATCGAGCAAGTTAATTATAAAAAAGACACTAGCCTTGCGATGATGTGGTCAGCGCAAGACCGTGGTCACAGCCTTGGTTACTGTCAGATTCATGATTTGTGGTTGGATCGTGGTCAGCTGATGGTTGATACGCAGCCAGTGACGGTCAAGCGCGATCCTGAAAATTTTTATACACTAGAGGATAAAGTGACAGTGCCAATCAGCGACTATGACGTGGTGTTGATGCGTAAAGATCCGCCGTTTGACATGCGTTTTATTTATGCCACTTATATGCTTGATCATGCCAAAGCGGCAGGTGTACTAGTGGTCAATGACCCACAAGCGATACGTGATTGTAATGAAAAGCTCTTTGCCACGTGGTTTAGCGATTATATGAGCCCAACGATTGTGACCAGTAAACAGGCGCATATTCGCAAGTTTATCGCTGAGCAGCAAGACGTCATTGTTAAGCCATTAGATGGTATGGGCGGTACGGGGATTTTCCGTTTGACCACAGATAGTCCAAATATTGGCGTCACGCTTGAGATTTTAACTGAGCTTGAGACACTACCCATTATGGCGCAGCGCTATTTGCCAGAGATTAAGGAAGGTGATAAGCGCGTGTTGATCGTCGATGGAGAAGTGGTCGATTATAGCTTGGCGCGTATTCCTACCAAAGGCGAAACCCGTGGTAATCTTGCTGCGGGTGGTAGCGGTGTTGCGATGCCGCTCACCGATATCGAACGTCAAGTGGCAGAAGTAGTCGCACCGATTGTTAAAGAAAAAGGTCTAATGTTTGTCGGGCTAGATTTAATCGGTGGTCGTATTACTGAGATTAATGTCACCAGCCCAACCTGTGTTCGTGAGATTGACGACCAATGTGGTACGGACATCGCGACAGACTTTATCATCGCCATTGAAAATAAATTAGCAGTTTGCGCAACGCTGTAAGGATAGAGTGATTTATCACTAAGCTATGCGCACAATACTTAAAAAACAGTGTGCTAAGATAGATTGATAAACAGCATCTTTTAATAGCCCATAAAAAGGCGATAAAACGTCATTAACAAACGATGCTTTTATGGTTTCTCGATAGTATTTATAACAGCCAAGTCGCGATTGCTCACGGCTTGGATTTTTGTTATTGACAGTGCATAAAGTGCTATATATCAGACAACGATTTACACTATACTATGCGAGATTTTATAGGGTCATTATTTGCTGATGACTGAGATAATTATAGGATAATAAGTCCTTCATATAAATAAAGAAAAGATAGGCAGGCGTTCATGAAAGCACCGCATATATTGATGATGGCCGCGGGTACGGGCGGGCATGTGTTCCCAGCGCTGGCAGTTGCTGAGGAATTGACCCAGCGTGGTGCGGTTATTCATTGGCTAGGAACGCCAAATGGTATGGAAAATGGCTTGGTTGCACCGACTGGTTATCGCTTTCATGCTATCGATATGCAAGGACTACGTGGTAAAGGAATCGGGCGTTTATTAAAGTTACCGGTGACCTTATTGTCAGCGACGATGGCCGCTATAAAAGTGATTCGAAGCAATCAAATTGATATAGTCGTCGGTTTTGGTGGTTATGTGACAGCGCCTGGCGGTATCGCCGCACGTCTGACCAATACGCCTCTGATTATCCATGAACAAAATGCCATTGCAGGCATGAGTAATCGCTACCTATCTAAGATTGCAACCAAGGTGCTGCAAGCATTTGAGGATACCTTTGCCAATAGTGTACAGGATCCTAAGCTTGAAACGGTTGGTAACCCAGTACGCAATGCTATCACTGGTGTCTCTGAACCAACGGTGCGTTATGATGTTAATGACAACTCACCGCTCAAATTGTTGGTGGTGGGTGGCTCACTTGGTGCACAAGCCTTAAACGACACTGTGCCAAAAGCGCTGGCATTGCTCAATCAGCCTTTTGAAGTGCGTCATCAATGCGGGCGTAACAATGAGGCTGCCACACAAGCAGCTTACGAAGAGCAAGATTTGAATATGCACAAATTTGTGGTACAGCCTTTTATCGACGATATGGCCGCCGCTTATAATTGGGCAGATATTATTGTTTGCCGAGCAGGCGCATTGACAGTTACGGAAATCCAGAACGTCGGTATTGCCGCAATTTTTGTACCGCTGCCGCATGCGGTAGATGACCATCAGACTGCTAATGCCCGCACTTTAACCTCACACGATGCAGCGATTTTGTTACCGCAGTCTGAGTTGACAGCACAGCGTTTGAGCAATGAGCTTGCTACCCTTAATCGAGAGAAGTGCCTAGCAATGGCCAAAAAAGGCCATGCCCTTGCCAATCGAAGTGCGAGCAAGCAAGTGGCTGATATTATCTGGCAAACGCTGTAGCCTATATTCTTATAGCTGACTGTTTTTATTACCAATTATTTTGATACACTAAATTTTATTAGCCTTTGATAAAGAGAAGCCTTATGTCTAACCCTGCGAAAGCCTTACCTAAGCGTTTGATTGAAATACCAGAAATGCGTCGTATTCAGCATTTGCATTTTGTCGGTATTGGTGGCTCGGGGATGTGCGGTATCGCGGAGGTGATGAACAATCAAGGTTATCAAGTAAGTGGTTCCGATATCGCTGAGAGTTTAGTAACCAAACGTTTGGCACAGATTGGTATTGATATTGCGATCGGTCATGATTCTAAGAACATCGCTAATGCTGATGTCATCGTTGTATCGTCAGCGATTGATCGCAGCAACCCTGAAGTAAAAGCGGCATTAGAAGCACGTTTGCCAGTGGTACGCCGTGCCGATATGCTGGGCGAGTTGATGCGTTATCGTCACGGTATCGCTGTTGCTGGCGCTCATGGCAAAACCACGACGACCAGTTTGTTGACTACCATGATGGCAGAAGGACAACTCGATCCTACCTACGTAATTGGCGGTAAGCTGAATGCATCTGGTAAAAATGCTGCGCTGGGTAGCAGTCGTTTCTTGGTGGCAGAAGCCGATGAGTCTGATGCGTCGTTTTTATCGTTACATCCGATGGCCGCGATTATCACCAATATCGATCAAGACCATATGGAAACGTATGAGAATAGTTTTGATAAATTGAAAGCCGCTTATATTCAGTTTTTACAAAATATGCCATTCTATGGTTTGGCGGTGGTCTGCGGTGACGATCCTGAATTGTATGCGATGATTGATGATATTGGTCGTCCCGTACTGACCTTTGGACTTGAGCCTTTTAACGACGTTCAAGCCATCGACTTGGTAACGGAAGGCACGAAAACTCACTTCACGGTACTGCGCCGTGACCGTGAACCTTTACGTTTGACTCTCAATATTCCTGGTACTCACAACGTTTACAATGCGCTTGCCGCTATCACCATGGCGACCGATGAAGGGGTCGATGACGAAGCGATCAAACGCGCTCTGCAAAAATTTGAAGGCGTTGGTCGCCGTTTTGAGCAGCATGCTTCTGTTAGCCTTGATGAGGGTAATGTTTTATTGATTGACGATTATGGTCATCACCCAAAAGAAGTCGATGCCACCATTAAAGCGGCGCGTCAAAGTTTCCCTGAACGTCGTTTGGTAATGATGTTTCAGCCGCACCGTTATAGTCGTACCCGAGATTGCTTCGATGATTTTGTTGAAGTACTCTCCAGCGTTGATGAATTATTATTATTAGACGTATATTCAGCAGGTGAAAGCCCAATTACTGGTGCTGATACCAAGTCATTGGCACGTAGTATTCGGTTGCGCGGTGAAGTTGAACCGACGATTATTGACAAGGACAATTTAGCTCCTGTCATGCAGCGTTTATTAAAAGCCAATGACATGCTCATTACTCAAGGTGCAGGTAATGTAGGGCAGATCGCTGTCGACTTGGCTGCCAATAACCTTTACATTAAGTAAGCTAAAAAATTCTAGGAACGATCTTCATGACGACTGATACTAAAGAAAATACCAGCACTCAAAATTCAGATAATTTAGAGAGCAATGATGCCACTCTAAACACGACGACCAGTGATGCAAAAGATACCAGACAATTTGGTAAAGTGGCGGTTGTCTACGGCGGCAGTAGCAATGAACGCAGCGTGTCATTAGACAGTGGTGCTGCCGTATTGCAGGCGCTACAAAACCAAGGCGTTGATGCCACTCATTTCGACCCTAAGCATCAAGACATCACAGAGCTACGTGAGTATGACCGCGTGTTTAACGTGTTGCATGGTCGCGGCGGCGAAGATGGTTTGTTGCAAGGTGTGCTGCAATGGTTTGATATTCCGCAGACGGGTTCAGGCATTCTGGCATCAGCGCTGGGTATGGATAAGGTTCGTACCAAGCAATTGTGGCAAGGTTGTGGATTAGCAACTGCGCCATTTTCATTGTTAACAGCTGAGACTGACTGGCAGCAAGTGGTCAACATGCTAGGTCTACCACTTATTATTAAGCCCGTTCATGAAGGCTCGAGTATTGGTATGACTAAGGTCAACAATCTTGACGAGTTGCCAGCGGCTTATGCAACGGCGGTACAGTGCGGTGATGCAGTTATGGCTGAGCGCTGGATTACTGGTCGCGAGTTTACAATCGTCATTATCGACGATGAAGCTTATCCAGTCATTCGTCTTGAACCTGCGGATATTACCAACTTCTACGATTTTGAAGCCAAGTACAATCGTAATGATACCAGTTACTACATTCCCTGTGGTCTGAGCGCTGCTGATGAAAAGCATTTACAAGATCTGAGCCTTGCAGCGTTCCGTGCCGTTGATGCCAAAGGCTGGGGACGCATCGATGCTATGCAAGATGAAGCAGGCAACTTTTGGTTGCTTGAAATCAATACAGTGCCAGGCATGACCAGCCATAGCTTGGTTCCGATGGCAGCCAAGGCTCGAGGCATGGACTTTGATGCATTGTGCTGGCATATTTTAGCGCAGACATTAGAGTGACTGGTATAGCAGTCATTGCTTAAACAGTGATTTAGCATTGCTACTTTTTAATATTATTCATTCTTTAACATTGCTCATTTTTTAACATTGTTCATAATGCTATTGATATTTATTAAGGCAGTTGTCATTGATAGGCTGTCTTAATAAATCAGTGATAAAACTTATGAATCATTAGATTTGAAATTTTATTATAGCCTGAGAATATTACTAGACGAGAACGGGTTAATGTATCACTAGAGCTGCTATACCACAGCGTCATGTAAACTTGTGTAAATTCGTTGTCACTAGTAGGGGTTAAGCTATTGTTTAACCATAAAATACGTTAATATTGTAATTATAGGTCTGTTTTAGTGATATTTCTGTTTTCTATGAATTTAGCTCATAAGTTATTCATAAATTAAGAAAAATGTTACGTTTAAATGAGCATAATGTCATCCTATAAATCGTTTTAGTAAAATATTTTGATAATATGGCAACTTAATAGGCTTCTGCAAAAATATGCAGAGTTACATTTATAAATAGCATGATCAGTTTTATGCAAATATAGGGACAAAGGTCGTTATGGCTCAAACTGTCAACGAGGTAACTGACTTGATGAGTGATAAAACCCGTCGCCCAAACTCTAAGTTCCAAGTACCGACTTCGCTCAAATATTTTTTTATGGTATTGGTACTAGGGTTGCTCGTACTGATATTGATAATGGGTGGAAAAGCGTTGCGTGATGCACCGCCAGCTTCTATCCATGTGAATAATCAGGGTTTGACCGTTACCCAATATCGCGCATTGCAACAGGTTATGAATCAACAAAAGGTAAGCAGCTTTTTTACCTCTGATTTGCAAGCGTTAAGAGATATTACGACGGGTCTGGCTTGGGTTGATCAGGTCAGTATTTCTCGTGATTGGCAACGGGGCATAGTCGTTACCGCATTACCTAAGCAAGCGGTTGCTAATTTTGGTACAGAGCGTTTGGTGGATGCAAAAGGTGCGGTTTTTGTCCCTGCTGATAGTAAAGATTTGACGCAAGAACGCTTCGCCACTTTACAAGGTGAGATAACGCAAGCCCCAGTTATCATGCAGCAGATGCAGCAAGTTAACGACTGGTACGCACCACTTGGTATGCAAGTCGAAGATATTATCCTGTCACCAAGAATGACTTGGCTGATTCGTTTTGACAATGGACTGCGTGTGATTGTTGATAACGAGAATACTGCGCAAAAGCTGCTGAGTTTAAGTCAGCTGCTCGGCAATCAGCTAAGTGAGCGTCGAGGCGAAATACAGTCTGTAGATTTGCGCTATAAAAATGGTTTTACCATTGCTTGGGATATGGCACAGCCAAAAATTGATGAAGCAAAATAACGATAGATAGATAGAATAAGCAGGCAAAAACTGCTTTGTATGTTAGTTTGAGCTGTTTTGATAGTTTGTAGCACAGAATATACAACATCATAGCGTGTTGATAACGCTTTTTTTAATGATCTAATGGAGACGTCATTTGGTCTCCTGTTTAGCGATAATTTGTCTGGTACCATGAAAAATACTGAAAATCTGGTTGTTGTCCATCTAAGTGCCACGGCAGTCTATGTCGTCATTGGTAACGTTGTCTCTGCAAAAGACATCCGTATTCTGGGCGTGGGACAAGTCAAAAATAGCGATTTTTACCAAGGTCAAATAAAACACCGTGAACGTCTACAAGGTGCTATTAAGCAAGCCATTCAAGAAGCAGAAGACACTGCCAATTGCCGCGTGCACAGTGTGTGGTTGACCTTAGCGACCCCGGAATTATCGAGCAAAAATAGTGCAGGCGAGGTACGTGTAGAAGATGAGGCGGTACGTGCCAAAGATATGGTGCAGGCATTGTCTAATGCCAAGTCACGCGATCTATCATCAGACTATTATTTAATGCATTGCTGTCAGCAGGGTATCTATGTTGATGATCAAGATTTCATGGTGGATGATGCGATCGAAATGATGGCGCATAATATTACTGTGATGTATCACATGATGATGATGCCCGTTGCTAGTCGTCAGAATATCCAAAAATTACTGCAAAGCTGTGATGTTGGTATTGACCACATTGTATTTGATGCAGTGACGAGTGCTGAATATAGTTTGATGAGTGACGAGCGTCAGCAAGGGGTTTGTTTGGTAGATATTGGTGCTAGTACGACCAGTATTTGCGTTTATAAAGAAAACAAGCTCATATTTACCCATTGTATCGCGACAGGCAGCCACGAAGTGACGATGGATATCTCAGCTGATTTTGGTATCTCCATGATTGAAGCTGAAAAGCTGAAAAAAACCCATGGTACTGTCGATGTCAATAGTGTCGATCCTAGCTCATTCTTTATCTTTAAACCACAAGGAACAGGTGACGAGATTAATATTGGTATCTATAATCTAGCCCGCATTATTGAAGCGCGCTATGTGCAGATATTTACGGAAGTTGCTCGTCAATTGCATGAGGCTGATCTCATCGGCTATATCGACAAAGGTATCGTACTCACAGGTGGCGGTACGGCGATTAAAGGTATGATACCCTTTACCAAAAAATTGCTCAAAATGCCCGTAGTATTAACCAATACTCATCCTGCTATTAGTGCTCATAATCATTTTGATAATGATGAGTCATTTAAGCAGCTAAACAGTCAAGTAAATGATCGTGCTTATCAAACGGCATTTGGTACACTATTATATAGTCAAAGCGAGCAGTTTCGCCGTAGTGAAAAAAGCGAGCCTGAAGCGATTCAAAAAAATCGAGTCACTGGTGTTTTTCAAAGTGCAGGGCAGCGTTTTGCTAGTGTACTCAAAAAGATATTATAATCTGTTAGCAAAACATACTTATATTAAGCAGCATAAGAGTATGCAGCTATATAATAGGCAAGAATACGAAAAGTAACACCCTGTACCATACTGGCATATTGTGGCTAGCACAATTATCTAAGCCATTGCCCTGTTTTATTTAAATACAATTATATATAGTAAGTCGATAGCGCGCCATATAAGTGTGTTACCAAGTATCGACCATCACGCTATCTGCAACTGGAGAAACCTTTTTATGTCAAAATACACCATGCCAGATGATAACCAGCCTCAAAATAACGGCCAAGCAAGCTTCACTGTATTCGGTGTTGGTGGTGGTGGCGGTAATGCGGTTGAACATATGGTACAACAAGGGATTAGAGGTGTAACGTTCGTCTGTGCTAATACGGATAAACAAGCGCTTGATCGTTTAACTGCACCGCATAAATTGCAACTTGGCGCAAAAACGAATCGCGGTTTGGGCGCAGGGGCGAACCCAGAAGTTGGGCGTGAAGCAGCAGAGAGCGAAGAAGAAGCCATCCGTGCATTACTCGAACATTCAGACATGGTGTTCATTACTGCTGGTATGGGCGGTGGTACGGGTACGGGTGCAGCGCCTGTGGTTGCTCGTATTGCTAAAGAAATGGAAGTGTTGACAGTTGCCGTCGTAACTACGCCATTTAAGTTTGAAGGTGGCAAACGTATCAAGGCTGCTAAAGCTGGTATTGAGCAATTGACTAACTTTGTTGATTCTATCATTACGATTCCGAATGATAAGTTGATGAGTGTCTATGGCAATATCTCTATGCAAGATGCCTTTAAAAAAGCGGACGATGTGTTATTACATGCGGTTCAAGGTATTGCTGAAACTATCGCTAGTGAAGGTATGATCAATATCGACTTTAACGATATCCGCACTGCTATGACTGCCAAAGGTCATGCGATGATGGGTATCGGCCGTGCTAGCGGCGATGATCGTGCGCGTCAAGCAACTGAGAAAGCCATCAGATCACCATTACTTGATGACTTGCGTTTAGAAAATGCAAAAGGTCTGTTGGTTAACGTGATTTCTTCTGAATCACTCTCATTAGATGAGATGAGCAAAATCAGTGTTATTGTCGAAGAAATTACAGATATTGACGATGCACATATTTTCTATGGTTCAGTGATTGATGAAAAAATGGGTGATGACTTACATGTCACTGTTATTGCAACGGGTCTGACTTTAGATGAAAACGCTGGACAAGAGCCAGAAGTAGTCGAGGCACCAGTTCCTTCTGTCAATAGCACTCAGCCTGTTGACCCTAACGTGCATACCAGTGCTTTAAACAGCCAGAAGCAATCGCAAGCTCAGATGTATCAAGAAACGGCTAGTGCTACTCGCTCAAGCGCGCCTCAAGAGCAGGCGAAAACCAAAACCAATAGCATTCAAGACTATCTAAAACGTCAACAAAATAAATAATATTTTCAGATGTTTGGGATAAAAAAAGCCAGTACTAAGTTGCTGGCTTTTTTGTGCCTATAGAAAATGTCGATATATTAGCAAACAGATTCAGCTATGAGAGCGCTCTATTTATAAGAATCGCCTCTCAATGCGAAAATAATCATTAATAAATAGGTGTATAAAACAATTTATGATTGTAACATTTGGCTGTTATTTCCCTGTTTTAACAGAGGCAATGTGATCAATAAGACATGAGAACCATCAAAATTTATTGACGATAAGTGTTATCAATCAAGGAGATAAGGAAATTAGCGAGTTTTAACTATGGCGAACTAGGGGCGGGTAATGATACACTATGGCAATTGTAACAAAATATGTGAGAAGACAGCCATGAACCAAAGAACCATAAAAACTGCTATTGCTGTTACAGGTATTGGTCTCCATAGTGGTCAGCCTGTTGACTTAGAGTTTCATCCGCAACCTATTGATACAGGTATTGTTTTCGAGCGTTCTGATATCGAAGGCAGTCAGCCGATTCCAGCCAGTGCTTTTTTAGTACAAGACACTATGATGTCGTCAAACCTAGTGTTTGGTGGCACACGTGTGGGGACGGTCGAGCATTTGCTTAGTGCCATTGCAGGACTTGGCGTGGATAACCTTTTAATTCGTGTGTCCGCCTCAGAGATACCGATTATGGATGGTAGTGCCGCTCCTTTTGTAGCGTTACTGCTTGACGCAGGATTCTGCGAGCAAGACGCTTTAAAGAAGTTTATAAAAATCGTCAGACCTGTAAGAGTAAAAGTGGATGATAAATGGGCAGAACTGCGTCCTTATGAAGGGTTTGAGCTGAATTTTGAGATTGATTTTGATCATCCTGCTATCGACAAAGATTTTCAGCATGCACAGTTGCAGTTTTCGACGCAAAACTTCATTGAGCAATTGAGTTCAGCCCGTACTTTTGGGTTTTTACGAGATATAGAAGCCTTACGTCAGAATAATTTGGCGTTAGGAGGCAGTATGGATAATGCTATTGTTATTGATGAGGCAAATATTCTTAACGAAGAAGGTCTGCGTTTTAATGATGAGTTCGTTCGCCATAAAATTTTGGATGCTTTAGGTGATTTATATTTGATTGGCTATCCGATTTTGGGTCGCTTTAATGCTTATAAATCTGGTCACGCGTTAAACAATTTATTGGTACGTGAGATACTATCTGACCATAATAATTTTGAAATTGTAACTTTTGATGACAATGTAACGTGCCCAATTCAGTATTTACCTCTCGAAGGTTTGACTGTTGAAGGATGAATACAGGAATATACACGAAGTATCGAAACATTTACGCAATATTACATAATCCGGCTGTAATTACATTCTAATAATATTCGTTTTTTTGAATGTATTGTTTAGATTATTTTAACAATTCTGCTCTAGAGTAGAGAATATCAAAGCTGTGGATAGTTTTTCAATCATCTGTTGGTGACGTTCATAATGTGAACGGAGCTAGCAGGTGATTTTTTTTGTTTGCGTCATTACAAAATCGCAGCGTTATCAGCTGATTTTTACGGTTTTGTTTACACAACTTTACATAGTAACATTAATAATTTCAATGATTTGCCAGACGTAAAAGTGCTTTTTTGAGATTTTCATCAGTGGTGACATGCTCTGCGGCCTGTGATATAGTCCGCTTTGTGTTTTGGCTAAGAGCCTGATTTTCATTGGCTTTACTAGATTTTGACAAAGTTGCTGATACTGCTGATAGTTGTTTAGATGAATGATTATCAGCTGAATTTTTAGCTACGACGACGCGAATTTGCTTGAGTTGTTTAAATGTAATTGACTGCTCTGTTAAGACTTGCAAATAAGCGCTCTGCAAATAGCGAATATGATTGGCAGCAGTCATTGAGCCCACACTGAGTATTAATTGCTCGGAGGTGAGGCCTACGACCCAACAGGTATTAAGAATTTCTTCAGGTAGACAATCTACCAATAGCTCTTTTACCTCATTGGTCGCTTCTATGTATAGCCGCATATTGTCAGCAAGCGTTCGGGGTAGTGCGCTACCAGCAAAAGCTTGATGGTCGATAAGTTGGGCAAGCCGATTTGGCTGTTTTTTTGACATCGTGATGACTCATCTAATAGGTGACAAAATCGATATTCATAATTGACATGTTAAAAGCAATTGATACTGAACGATTTGCGAGACAGTGAACTAAGCGGAATATGGTATTAACAGATAATACCAGCATTAGTCACTACAGAAGAAATAGCGGGCTGTTTTAACAAGGATTTTATCATGTTTTGTAATGATCATCTCCTCTAAACTAATTGATGCTTTGTCACGGATGACGAGCGGTCTTGTATTAACAATAGGTAGTAAATTTATGAAACAAGCTTTATTAATTTTGTCAGTATTGGGAATGGGTATAGCACAGACAAGTGGTGCTGTCGAAACAACCTTTCAACCAAATAATACCTTGAGTCATACCATCACTAACATCTCTGCTTCTGCGAACTACGGTTCTAGCCGCAATATCTATAGCACTAACAGTGGTGCTCATGTATATAGCAATGATGAGATCAGTCAAGCCATTGATAATTTAAGTGCGCATGCCAAGCAAAAAGAATACCAGCTTGCTTCGCTTACCAGTCGTTTGTCTTATGAGCAGCGTCAGCAGCAATCAAGCCGCGCTCCTGATCGCAATTCTGCTCCTGCTATCGCAGCGGCAAGTGCATCGCGAGTAGCACTGTCTAGAAGCTCTGGCTACTGTGCTCGCTATGTACGTAAAGCGCTACAATCAGCAGGTTACGAATTTACGCCTAACCCTTCAGCTTATCAGTATGCCTCTCGCGGCACACTTGCTCAAGCAGGTTTTACCAAGATCAGTAATGATATGCAGCCACAAGTGGGTGACGTCGTTGTCTATAATCGTACGTCAAACCGTCCACATGGTCATATCCAGATCTTTGATGGTAACGATTGGGTATCTGATTTCCGCCAAAACAGCATTAGCCCATACAGTGGCACTTACAGCTATACGACATGGCGTGATTCGCAATATGTCGATGATGCATCAGACCGCGGTATTTACCTCGCGATGGCTGACAAATAGTAGCCAGTTAGATGTAACCTAAGTTAAAAGTTTTCTCCAAATCCAGTAATGCCTTTATAGCGTTGCTGGTTTTTTTTGCGCTTGGAGTTGTGATGCTTAAGTTAAAAGTAGAGTTAAAGCTCAAATTTCGACCAGTGGCTACGATTGTGAAAGTCAGGCGGGGAGGCGTGGTTTGGGGCAAAATATAAAGCAATCTCACCAAACCATAAAATAACGCAAGGATGTATTTGCTCAATCACAGTATTTGCGATGGTGTATTGCTTATTGGATCGTTGGATTACTGGTACATTAAAGCTGCGCTCATAATGATGAGGTTTATTTGCTAGTGATGGATCATTAAATAAAGGATTCTCCACGTATCTTAATGTTGGCTTTACATTATTTATCCAATTAATAGACGCGCGCGCCTGTCCATCAGCTGCATATAAAGGTGTTGGCGGTAAGGTGGCAGGATTACGATAGCTCTCAAATTGATATAGCGCGTAACGACCGTCTGGATTGGCATTAATTTCGATATAGGGCGTTGCCTTTTGAGCATCCGTTAGATTTTCATCATTTATTAGACGACCAGCGATAAAACACTCAAGGCAAGTCTCTTCCCACAAGTAATCATCGAATTTTACTTGCGCTTGCTGCCAAGTAGGCCAAGTTAGTTGATCTGCTAACACTTGACAGGGTAAGGTAACTTGATAGGTCAGCTGTAAATATAGCGCTGGCTGTCGAATAATCTGGGCACTTACATTGATGCAGATGCGCTGCAACTCATCCACTGTTACACCCAGTTGCTGCGCATCATTTACTATGGTTTCGGTGGCCATACAGAGATTGAATGATTGATTCATAAGTTAAGACCTGACAATAAAAATATAGAAGTAACCATAAGAAAAGTTGTACCGACTAAGCGAGCTAATATTACACGCTAAGTAAATCTAAAACGAGCAGACAACATAAAAGCCGCGAGCAAGATGCATCGCGGCTTTTACATTTATCGTCACCATTTGGCTATGATTTGAGTTGATATGGCATGCCATGCCATATCATCACATCACTCAAACCCGCTGGTCATCACATATTATTATGCATGACGTGCTAAGTTAGACAATTTTGGGTTGGCGTTTGGATTTTTACGTAGTAACAATGCCATACGGCCAATAGAGTGAACCAAAGACGCGTTAGCCGCTTTGGCAAGTTCTGCACCGATGACATCGCGCTCTTCTTTTGTGCCAGCAGGCAGTTTTACTTTGATAAGCTCATGATCTGATAGCGCGCGATCAATCTCTTCAGTAATGGTTGGGGTAATACCTTTGTTGCCAATCATGACGATAGGTTTGAGGTCGTGACCAATGCCTCTTAGGCGTTTGATGGTAGCGTTATCGAGTTGCATAGAATTCCTAGGTGTTGGTAAAAATAAAAGACAGTGCTATTAAGAGCAGTTGACGACCATTATAGATAATCTATGGTCATCTTGCATGGGATCAGCAGGATTTTGCACGATTTTACGTGATGAAAATGTTAAACTGAATGTTTGGGCACATTATAAACGCTACTGTCTGATAAATCAGTGTTTTAACCAATAGAATTTAGTCAGTTTAAGACTGCAAATGTATAAAAATCTTGATTGATAGCATATTCGAATGAATTTAACCCATATCGAAGTGCTTCATAAATCTTTTAGCTACTTCAGTAATATGTATGAATGTTTTGCAAAGCAATAGGAGCAGGTATTTTGGCCACGCGTATCGAAAATAAAAAACTGTCAAAGAGTAGTAGCGCTTGGATGAAAGAGCATATTGACGATCATTATGTGCAAAAAGCGCAAAAAGATGGCTATCGTGCCCGTGCCGCCTATAAGTTATTAGAAATTAATGAAAAGACCAATATTATTAAAAAAGGCATGACGGTCGTAGATTTGGGCAGTGCTCCAGGCAGTTGGTCTCAAGTGGCAGGTCAGCTAGTAGGCGAAAAAGGTATTTTGATTGCCTCTGATATTCTGCCGATGGATACATTGCCTGATGTGACCTTTATTCAAGGCGACTTTCGCGAAGCAGACGTGTTTGATGCAATCATGGCAGAGGTTGGTGATAGGCAAGTCGATGTAGTGCTGTCCGATATGGCACCAAATACGGCAGGAAACAGCGCAATCGATCAGCCACGTATGATGTATTTATGCGAGCTGGCAGTGGACTTCGCGCTTGCAACCTTACCAGAAGGTGGCGCACTTATTATGAAAGTGTTTCAAGGTGAAGGCACACAAGAATTACGCAAGCAGATGCAGCAGGATTTTAGTAAAATCCGTAGTATCAAGCCAGGTGCATCACGACCACGGTCAAAAGAGATGTTTTGGATAGCGATTAAATAATCATAAAGTCGTTGTGTCACAGCCATTGTAAGCGAGATAATGTGTCACCATAACATAGTCTCATGAGCGTATTGAACTCGCTACAATCGTTAACTGAATAATAGCGAAACCTGCTTGAATTATGCAGGTTAGCACCACATATCATGGTATATTAACTTTGTTTCAAGCATATGTTTTAGGCAAAGTCGTCTGACAATAAGCGCCTGATGTGCTCATCTACGATAGATATATAGGTCATTGATATTTATAACTTGTGAAAACAGTCCCCATGCAGCATTTGGGTTGTATGAGTCTGAATCATAAGTTTTGGCTATCAATATATCTACTAAAAAATGAGCGATACGTTTATAGACGTCACGTGTTTAATAAACACACCAATAAGTAAGGGATGGGAATAACTAGTGAGCGACATGGTAAAAAATACCTTATTGTGGCTGGTGGTAATCGGCGTTTTGGTGCTGGTGTTTAGCGGCTTTGATCAATCATCCGAGCCGGATAGCCTTAACTACTCTGAGTTTGTGACCGCCGTGTCAGAAAACCAAGTAGCCAGCGTTGAAATCGATGGCGAGCAAATCACCGGCGAAAAGAAAAATGGTTCATCATTTGAGACCATTAGACCAGCTGTGTCAGATGATGAGCTCATGCCATTGCTGCGTGAGAACCAAGTCGAAGTCCAAGGGACTGCCCCAAAACGCCAAAGCGTCTTGATGCAATTACTGATAGCCAGTTTCCCAATTCTATTGATTATTGGTCTGTTTTTATTCTTCATGCGTAACATGCAAGGCGGCGCTGGCGGTAAAGGCGGCGGCCCTATGAGCTTTGGTAAGTCAAAAGCTAAAATGCTGACTGAAGACCAAATCAAGGTGAACTTTGAAGATGTGGCTGGTTGTGAAGAGGCCAAAGAAGAAGTGGTTGAAGTGGTCGAGTTTTTACGCGATCCTGATAAATTTACCAAGCTTGGTGCGACGATTCCACGTGGTATCTTAATGGTAGGCCCTCCGGGTACAGGTAAAACGCTACTAGCAAGAGCCATTGCTGGTGAAGCTAAAGTGCCGTTCTTCTCAATCTCAGGTTCTGATTTTGTTGAAATGTTTGTCGGTGTCGGTGCCTCACGTGTACGCGATATGTTCGAACAGGCTAAAAAGAGCGCGCCTTGTATCATCTTTATTGATGAAATTGATGCGGTCGGTCGTCATCGTGGCTCTGGTATGGGTGGCGGTAATGATGAGCGTGAGCAGACACTAAACCAATTATTGGTTGAAATGGATGGTTTTGAAGGCAATGAAGGCGTGATCGTCATTGCAGCGACCAACCGTGCGGATGTGCTTGATAAAGCGTTATTGCGTCCAGGTCGTTTTGACCGTCAGGTACAAGTGGGCTTGCCAGATATTAAAGGCCGTGAACAAATTCTTAAAGTGCATTTGAGAAAGCTGCCGAATACTATCGGTGTCGATGCCAATGCACTGGCTCGCGGTACGCCTGGATTTAGTGGTGCACAGCTGGCCAACCTTGTTAACGAAGCGGCATTGTTTGCAGCACGTCGCAACAAGACCAGCGTTGATATGAATGACTTTGAAGATGCAAAAGACAAGCTATATATGGGTCCTGAGCGTAAATCAATGGTCATCCGTGAAGAAGAGCGCCGTGCTACTGCTTATCATGAAGCAGGTCACGCCTTAGTCGCTGAGCTACTACCAGGTACCGATCCTGTGCATAAAGTAACGATCATGCCGCGTGGTTTTGCACTTGGTGTTACTTGGCAGTTGCCAGAGCATGACCAAACCAGTATGTATAAATCAAAAATGCTGAGCGATATTGCTATCTTATTCGGCGGTCGTATCGCTGAAGAAGTCTTTATCAATCAAATGTCGACGGGTGCTTCTAACGACTTCGAACGTGCAACCAAGATGGCTCGCGCCATGGTGACGAAGTACGGTATGTCTGACGCACTTGGTATTATGGTTTATGAAGACGAAGACAGCTCGCAAGGCTATTTTGGCTCTAGCAGTCGTACGATTTCAGAAGCCACGCAGCAAAAGGTCGATGAAGAAGTTCGCCGTATGTTAGAGGAGCAATATGATATCGCGCGTGAATTGATTGAAGGCAATCAAGAAAAAATGCATGCGATGGTAGATGCCCTAATGAAGTGGGAAACGATTGACCGAGATCAGTTGCAAGATATCTTAGCAGGTGAAGACCCACGTCCACCTAGAGTCTATCAGCACAACGAAGTCAACTTATCGAAGAATGATATTAAAACAACCAACTCAACACCGCCACCGTTACCAGCGATGTAGTTATTAATTGATTCATATTCAATAGAAGAAGCCCTTTATCATAAAGGGCTTTTTTGTTGTCCATATTTCGTGAAGGATTTAGTACAGAATAGAGTTTACTGGTATCATAAGCACAACGCATAACAAGCACGGTGCATAACAAGCAGTCTGCAATAATTAGAATGTTTTAATGAGAGATAATTTGGTTATGTCCTTATTTCAGCCCTTACCCAGCTATAAGATATCAAGTCGTGATAAAACACTAGATCTATCGCAGCCTCATATTATGGGTATTCTTAATGTCACACCCGATTCGTTTTCAGACGGTGGACAGTTCAATGCGGTAGATAAGGCTGTTGCGCATTGTCAGCAAATGATAGAAGAGGGCGCGACTATTATCGACATTGGCGGTGAGTCTACTCGCCCCAATGCGAATGCTGTGGGCACGTCTGAAGAGCTGCAGCGTGTTGCGCCAGTGGTTCGAGCCATCCGCCGGCATTGCGGGGAGGATATTTGGCTATCCATTGATACCAGTAATCCAGAGGTTATGAAAGCGGCTTTTGACGCTGGTGCTGATATTTGGAATGATGTACGCGCACTCAAACGCGAGGGTGCAGCAGTACTAGCGGCTGAGCTTGATATACCCATCATGCTGATGCACATGCGCGGTGAGCCAACAACGATGAATAATTTGGCACAATATGACGACATCATTAGTGACGTAAGGGCTGAGCTATTATCGCGTATTGACGAAGTAACAGGAATCGGTGTTAAGCGTGAGAAAATTATTATCGATCCAGGCTTTGGTTTTGCTAAAAATTATGAGCATCATTGTGCACTATTAAGCCAGCTTGGCAGGCTACAAACGCTTGGTTTTCCGATGATGTTTGGCATTTCGCGCAAACGTTTTTTAGCGGAAGTATTGAGCAAGAGTGGCGTCGAAGTCGTTGCTACTACCAACGCGGTAGATCGTGATGTGGTAGGTACGGCAGCTGGTATCTTTGCCCTACAGCAAGGCGCTGGCATTATACGCACCCATAATGTGGCGATGATGCAGCAAGCAGTCGCCTTATGGCGTCAATTATCTGCGCATAATTATCCTTAATCCCAATTTAAAATAATGAGAGTACTTTTATGACCACCCCGATTCAGCCAGAACCAACCAATGAACAGCGACGCATTATCTATCAAGCACGCCGCGGATTAAAAGAGTTAGACTTTTATATTGACCTTTATGTCAAAGAGATTTACTTAACGGCAGAGCCTGCTGAACAAGAGACGTTTGCAGAAATGCTGACTCATGAAGACCCTGATTTGTTGGATTATTTCACCAATCAAAATCGTCCAGAAAATGAAGAGATATGGGCATTAGTCAATAAAATTAAGACATGGCGTCATACCAAAGATTTGACTTAAAAACTGATTTAGATATAAAAAATGGTTGTCCAGAGCTGGCATAGCTAAGCTTGAGCAACATAATGATCTGCCGTTTTTTTGGTGATAAAATATGACCTTGGCAAATTCGTTGCGTATTGATACGGCTATTCGGCCTGCCAGCTATTTTCGTTTGCTGCTTTATAGTGGGTTGACCGCCGTCATGGTTGTACTGGCATGGCTTGCTTCTTTACTGTTATGGCAATATGTGCTTATTTTAATCGTTACCGCCGCGGTGATTATTTATTTGACATTATCACGACCCATACTGCTGCACCTGAACCAACCACCACTTAGCCATCGTATCGATCAACATTGGCAGCTACTGCTTCGTACGGGTCGCGGTGATGAGCTATGGCAGGCACAATTAATCGCTGTCTCTGGATATCGATGGGCGATAAGCTTTGAATTCAATGTTATAGAGCCTTATCAGCGCTCTTTATCAGTGACCATCTTTCGAGATCAAGTGAGCCCTGAACAATGGCGAGAGTTGAATATTTTGGCTAGATTGTATTGAGTACTTATAAATAGTGCTTATCAGTGCCATGGTTGAATGTTCAATATGCCTAACATAAACGCCGAAAATACGAGTTAAGGAAGTATTTTTTTATAGTTTCCAATGAGCGGTTTTTTCCACGAATTTACGAACACCTACATGTCATAACAAAACACCTATCTGGATAGCGAAAGAGATTTGTTATATTGCAAGAGAATTATGAATCGCATAAGTAAATAAAGCTGTTGCTTAATATATTAAATTAGCAGCGAAGTTTTTAGCGGTTTATAGATAATAAATAATATGACAAAAAGGAATCGAGAATGAGCTTATTAGGGAATTTGGTTAGTCAGGTGGCCCGTCGTGCGATGGATCCTGAAGATGCACAGCGTAATCCTGTAAATCAACGCATTGATCCACGTCGTACAGGTGGTCTTGGGGATATATTGGGTAGCGTGCTAGGCGGTGGTAGTCAAACTGGAGGCTACAATCCACGCCAGTATGATCGTCAGCCAGACAATGGTTTTGGCTTAGATGATATTCTCGGTGGGTTAACAGGCGGTGGACTCACTGGTGGCAATCAACGTGGCGGTGTCAATTCTAATGCTGGTGGTCTGGGCGATATTTTAGGCAGCGTATTGGGTGGTCAGCGTACCAAAGGCGGATTTGGTGGTAAAGGTATGCTAATCGCTGCACTTATGCCAATGGTACTAAGCTGGATCAAACGCAATGGCGGCTTGAGTGGTGCATTATCGAAAATCACAGGCATGGGTTATGAAAACCAAGCGCGTTCTTGGATGAGTAACCAACAAGACAATGACAACCTTGATCCAAATGATATCAGTCAGTTATTCGATGAAAATGAGATTCAGCAGGTTGCAGCACATACTGGTGCTAATGACGTAGAAGTACGTCAAGGTCTTGCTGAATTGCTGCCAGAAGTAATGAATCAGCTGACACCAAGTGGCAATTTGGATAATGAATCTGAAGCCAATGAAGAGATTGATCAAATCATCAATCAATTATCTAGTCGATTAGGTGCGTTAAAATAAATTTATCTTTTAAAGAAAGTCGCAATCGTTAATGCCACAAAGTTAATACCATAAAAAAGAGTACGTTATCCAATGTGCTCTTTTTTATGGCTGTTAGTTTAACCCTACTATTGGTACTCAATTACTGAATATTTACTCTTTGTTCTAAACAGATATGTTAAAAATGGTGAATAATAGAAAAATAATTCTATAAATCTTATAAGATGGTCATATGATTCATTGAGTCTTTTGTCGCAGTGGCTACTTTGATGATCCTTTATATAATATGACTGCGTGATGGTATAAGCATTTATAAGGATAGTTAATCATGCCATTTAAGCCTATTCAAGCAGCGGTTGCCATTTTGGTCGGCTTGATCATTTGGTTTGTGATACCAGTGCCTACTGGCGTTACGCCTGAAGCATGGCACATGCTGGCGTTATTCATCGCCACTATTGTCGCCATCATCGGCAAAGTATTACCCATTGGTGCCATTGCTATCATTGCAGTCACCCTAGTCGCACTTACAGGCGTGACTAGTGATAGCCCAGCACAAGCCATTAGTGATGCACTATCAAGCTACTCAAGTCCGTTGATTTGGCTAATTGGTATTGCAGTCATGATATCGCGTGGCTTGATAAAAACGGGTTTGGGTCGACGTATTGCCTATTATTTTATTTCTATTTTTGGTAAAAAAACCATCGGCGTGGCTTATTCTTTGACTGCGGCTGAATTGATGATAGCACCCATTACGCCCTCCAATACGGCGCGTGGCGGCGGTATTATTCATCCTATTATGAAGTCTATCGCGCAAAGCTTTCACTCAACACCTGAGGAAGGCACTCAAAATAAGATTGGTCGTTATTTGGCGATGGTGAATTATCATGCCAACCCGATTACCTCTGGGATGTTTATCACGGCTACTGCACCCAACCCGCTGGTTGTAGATTTGGTGAATAAAGCCACAGGCGGGGATATTCAGCTGTCATGGACCACTTGGGCAGTGGCGATGCTTGTACCTGGCATGCTATGTCTGCTTGTGATGCCGTTAGTCATTTATATGATTTATCCACCTGATGTTAAAATCACGCCCGATGCAAAAGGTTTTGCCAAGGAAAATTTGGCAGAAATGGGAAAAATAAGTAGCCAAGAAAAAATCATGCTCGGGGTATTTGCTCTGATGCTGTTATTGTGGGCGAATATTCCCGCATTGATGTTAGGTGAGCAATATAGCGTTGATGCTACCACCACAGCATTTATTGGTTTGACGACCTTAATATTGACTGGGGTACTGACTTGGGACGATATTTTAAAAGAGAAGTCAGCATGGGATACCATTATTTGGTTTGGCGCCCTTATTATGATGGCCGCTTATCTTAATAAGCTTGGACTGATAAGCTGGTTCTCTGGCAATATCGAATCGATGATTGGCACGACTGGGCTTGGCTGGATCGGTGCTGTGACTATTTTGACCCTAGTATACTTATATATCCATTACTTCTTTGCTAGTACCACGGCTCACATTACTGCACTATTTGCAGCATTTTATGCGGTGGGTTTAAGCTTGGGCGCACCGCCGATGTTATATGCGCTTATCTTAGCCGCAGCGGGCAATATCATGATGACGCTTACGCATTATGCAACTGGTACTGCGCCAGTCATTTTTAACTCTGGCTATGTGACGTTAAGAGAGTGGTGGAGTATTGGCGCAATAATGAGTGTGGTCAATTTAGTTATTTGGATCGGTGCTGGTTTGATTTGGTGGAAAGTGCTCGGCTATTATTAATAGATCGCTCAAGTCATATTGTTTTATGTACAGATGGATGTATTTAAAAAAAGGTGAGGGTGGGTTAAAAGCGCTCATCTAATGTGTCTAATGTATAATTGAGCGCGGCAAAACAGATATCGCTCTGAAAGCCTCGATATTGCAAAAACCGTAGCTGCTTTGCTTTGTCTTTTTGTTCAGTGGGTATGTCATCGCCGTACTTCTTAGTGCGTGCTGTGACTGCCAGTTTGAGCCAGTCGACACCATCTACCAGATTATCTGCACTATCATCTACAAACTCCCTAAACTCTTCTGACTCTGCATTTGCCATATCGATTAACTCATCGATATTACTGGGCATGGCAATTTTTTTACGATAAAACTCCTGCTTGATACGTCCGCGTCCCCGACCTTTACGAATATTTTCACGAATGAGCATGAGCGTCGTGCGATAATCACTTTGGTAGCCTTTTTTCTCAAACTCATCGAGTAGCGCATCAATTTTATCTGGGGCTTGCTCTTTATCAATAAGCTTTTGCTTAAGCTCAGCTTTGCCGTACTCACGGCGCGATAAATAATAAAACGCTAACCAACGCAAGCGGCTTTCGGCTTTGACCTCATCTATTTCTGCTCGTCGTTGTTCAGGGGTACGCAAATAGGCTTTAAGAGCAGCAGGTAGGTTATCCATCTGACTGTCGACTGTACTGTGCGCAGAAGTGTTGGTAATGGCAGCATCGGTTGTATACTGTGATTCTTTGTTAAATTCATTATCAGTAGCCGCGCTATCGTCTGGTTCACCATTAATATTTTGTTTAACTTCAGCGAGCATCTCTTTGATACTTTGTGCTGCTGGTGGTTGATAAGCGGGCACGTTACTAGGCTCAGGGCTAAAGTTAGCCGCTGGATGAAAGCGCTTTTTACGTTTCTTGGTTTTAGCAGGATTTTTATTGGTAGAAGGGGGTGCGTCAACGGATTCTACTGAAAAGTCAGTATCGTCAGATAATGAATGGACTTCATGATAGTAAGTTGAATGCTTACGCGTCTTAGTTGTTTTTTTAGGATTGCCTTGATAGGAATGCTGAGAAAATTTGGAGGATTCAGAGTGTTTGGACGGTTTTTTTGATTTGATAGTGGGACTACTCGCTGAATCGGCATCGGATTCAGCGAGTATTTCAGCTAAGGTTTTAATTTTCATAACAAGTCATGATTATTGATAACGATTAATCATTGCGCCGTTATTGTACAGGGTCAGAGACTAACGCTTCATTGGCTTTATCTTCGGCTTTGGTCTCTTTCTTTGATCCAAGCTTTTCTTCACGGATTTTAGCTTCGATTTCTTGCGCAATCGCAGGGTTTTCTTTTAAGAACAGCACAGAATTGGCTTTACCTTGACCAATTTTTTCGTCGCCATAGCTATACCAAGAGCCTGCTTTGCCAACGGCTCCAATTTCAACACCCAAGTCAATCACTTCGGCTAAGTGGTTGGTACCTTCACCATAAGTAATTTCAAACTCTGCTTGGCGGAAAGGCGGTGCCATTTTGTTTTTGATAACTTTGACACGGGTTTGGTTACCGATGATTTCATCACCATTTTTGACCGCACCGATGCGGCGGATATCCATACGCACTGAGGCGTAAAACTTAAGCGCGTTACCACCAGTCGTGGTCTCAGGGCTACCAAACATCACACCAATTTTCATGCGGATTTGGTTGATAAATACCACCATACAATTGGAGCGTTTGGCGTTACCTGTGATTTTACGTAGTGCTTGGCTCATCAGACGTGCTTGCAGACCCATATGTGAGTCGCCCATCTCGCCTTCAATCTCCGCACGTGGCGTTAGAGCGGCGACTGAGTCAATGACGATCATATCGATAGCACCAGAGCGCACAAGCATGTCGGTAATTTCAAGTGCTTGCTCACCATTATCAGGCTGAGAAAGTAATAGCTCGTCAGTGTTTACACCAAGTTTACGCGCATAAACAGGGTCAAGCGCATGCTCAGCATCAATAAAGGCGCAGGTGCCGCCTTGTTTTTGACATTCTGCAATCGCCTGTAGCGTCATGGTCGTTTTACCCGAGCTTTCTGGGCCATAAATCTCTACGATACGGCCTTTTGGTAGACCACCAATGCCAAGTGCAATGTCCAGACCCAACGAACCTGTTGATACTACATCGACATCCATAATAGCTGAGTCGTCACCTAAATGCATGATGGTATTCTTACCAAACTGCTTTTCGATTTGACCGAGTGCTGCTTTAAGGGCTTTGGCTTTATTGTCGTCCATACTGGATTCCTTGTCTTCAATCATTGGTTAAAACTATAAATTTGGTATGATAAATAAAATGTTTGTAGCTATGAAGGTTAACGGCTCAATAGTGCTGATGGCTATCTAAATAATAGGCAGCGTTCGTTCAATGTCTATCTAGGATGAATGGGTTAGGGTATCGATGGTGTAGACAGTAATATAGGATATATCACTCTACTATACAGTAAAATCAAATAACGATAAAAGTAAAATTAAGTTCATAATCAGCGGCAACAGATGTAATTTGTAGGTAACATTATGCTCGTTAAGCCTTAACTGTTTTCTAAAGTGCGGTTGATTAGATAAGATGATTATAACAAAAACCAAGGAGCATATAGAGGATTCAATGATGCTAAACGACACTAACTGTCGCATTGTATATAAGTGATAACTTGTGTAATCTAGTTGCTGAATACATCCTATTTTTGGATAGGATAATGTCGCCCTTTGTCAATAGCATTAAAAGTTGTCCACAAGAAATAAAGCGTCTAAATTTAGCTTTTGTGAAACATCAGTGAGGATTAATTTAATTTAAAAATATATTAAAAATAAATTACAGTATTATGAAATGCCATTTAACTTACTGATTTAAAAGGTTTTTTAAATTGTATAAAAAATGAACGATTTTACCTCATCCTTTGAGCTATCTAGGGAAATTGTTGTCAAGTGCGTACTTATGCACAGGGTTATCCACAGCTTATGGGGAGAACTCATGAATCCCTTATACTATCAATGTTTGAGTAGGTAGGTGACCTGTGAGTGTGGCGCTGGAATATATTTTTTACCCCTATATGTAGCGTTATTTATTTAAAAATTCTATGAAAATAGACGATGTTTCACGTATTAAAAAAAATTTATTATTTTTAATAAAAATACTTATAGCTTGTCTATTAAGGGTTGTAGCTGAAAAAAATCAAATAATATTGTCATTAGATAATTTGCAAGCACAAAAAAGCGGCTAAATAATTTAGCCGCTATGCAGAAGTCATCGAAGATAAGTGAGCCGAATCTAGTCTTTAATATAGATTAAATCCCAAACGCCATGTCCACTATTTATACCGCGGCGCTCAAATTTGGTCATTGGACGAAAGTCAGGGCGGTCGGTGAAGTTACCTGCGCCTGCTTGATTGGTTAAACCAGTAAAACCGTCTAAAACTTCAACCATCCAAAAGGCATAATGCTCCCAGTCGGTTGCGGTATGGAACCAGCCGCCTTGCTTTAGACTACGAGTCACAATCGCCATACGTTCAGGGCTGACGAAGCGGCGCTTGTGATGGCGCTTTTTTTGCCATGGGTCAGGGAAGTAAAGCTGGATACGATCAATATGGTTTTCTGGTAGTTGCTTGAGCAGTTGAATAGCGTCACCGTTGATGATTTTGACGTTATTTAAATTTTGCGTGCCAGCCATATAGGCGCATTTACCGATACCTGGCTCGTGCACTTCGACACCAACGAAATTGCGGCTAGGTTCTGCTGCTGCCATCTCAATGAACGAATCACCCAGTCCAAAACCAATCTCTAAAGTAAGCGGTGCTTCACTACCGTTAGGGCTATCAGCGAATAGCGTTCGTAGATTGTCAATACCATCAAGATTGCCATCACCGAAACTGTTATTGACCAGATACTCAGCAAATTCTGGCGCGGTTAGTGCCAGTTCAGCATTTTTATTCATGTGCGTACGTCGTTTCATAAAAGTATTGACGATACGTAGATGTTTGCTTTCTTCAGGCTCACTCTCATTACTAATACGGGCTTCAATGTCAGTATTAGTATTGCTTTCGGTGTTAGTACTGAGGACTTTTTGCTCATCAGTAGTACTCGTACTATCGATGTGATCATTAATATCAGGATGTGGACTCATAGGATTGACAAGGCTTCATAAAATGGGTGATGTATGCTTATTATAAGTTAAATCTATACAGCTGTGAACGCACAATCCTTTTTTAATATTGTTATCGTTCATTTAGCATAAAAAAGTGAAAGTGTTGATCTTGTTTGACGTATCACATATAGATTGGCATTCGGCTGCCTTGACTGTCTTTTACATTGAATTAACGGTATTTATCTGTCGTTTTACTGTTCTGCACATCGGTTTTGGCGTTATCATATAAAGTGAGTAATGGATTTAAATTTTTCTTCATCGTTAATAGGGGTCATCTATGCTATTTATCGAGACGGATTCGCCGCCCCCTTTTTATCAAGAACAGCTGACTCCTGCTAAGCGTACACAACTTGATAAATGGTTCATCGGTCACCGTAGCCAGCATTATTATCTGAGACGTTTTGAGCAGTTCGATGCACAAGGTTATCTTTCGCCAAAATGGCATTGGGCAGCATTTTTTGTGACGTTTCCTTGGCTCCTCTATCGCAAACGCTATATGGATGCGATTGTCTATAGCGTGGCTGGCTGGTCGTTTATTCAGCTCAATGTGGCACTGGTATTGGTTGCGTTTGAATTTTTGGCAATGTCCTTCATCCCTGATGCTTACCAGATGGCGACACGCATAGGTATTGCCGCGATCATTTGGTTATTTTGGTCGTTCATGGTGGCGCGTTGGACGGATGCGTATTATTACCGCATGGCGCGACGTGAGATTGCAGATGCTATCGATGATTATCCGCGTGATGAAGCAGCGCAAAAGGCGCATCTGCGCCGAGAAGGTGGGGTCAGTCTATTTGGGTTAGGATTGGGGTTTGGTATTTTTGCCTTTGCTTTAATGGTTATTAAGATACAGTTTTTACCAATTATTGCCAAGCCAAAAGCCAATGAAGTGCTATTCGATGCGTATGATACCGCTAAAACGGCACAAAATCGTGTGGCACTGATTTATCAACAGACAGGGCAATGTCCAATGGATTTGCCTATCGATATCGATACAGGCACTCAGCAGATACGAATTGATATCGATAAAAAGGTCGCTGGCGTAGTAGAAACGGATTGTGCAGTCATTGCGACCATACAAAATGTTCAGTTCCCTATCCGCTATCTAAATCAGCAGACACTGGTTTTTTACCATGTGCCAGACAGCGATAGTTGGAACTGTACAAGTTCACTAAATAAGAAACTGGCACCATCAAGCTGTATGCCCGATTAGGGCATGTTTGATGATTTAACCATGACACTGACTATTTGTGAATCATCAAACACGCTTTAAAATATATAAATATTTAGGTGTTAGAGTCAGTTGCAACGTCGTCCTTTTTATCAACGGGTGTTGCTTTACTTTTTAGCGCGTCATAAAAATCTGTTAAGTCCATTTTTCGGGCTTTATCAATGTCTTCATCAAACAAGCTTTCTAGCTCTGCCATCGCTGATTGTGCGGATTCAATCATGCTGGCTTCATCATCATAGATCGCTTGCTGACGTTCAATTAAATCATCGTCGTAATCGCGGAAAGTTTGCACCGTCTCGCGCGCTTTTTCTGGTGAGATGCCAAGCAGTTGTAGCGACTCACGCGACATATCCAAGGACGATAGGTAAGTCTCACGCCAAATATGACGCACACCGACCTCACGCAATCGATAATAATGCTGACGGTCACGTGCCCTTGCCAAGACAATTAAGTCTGGATAGTTTTTACGTAAGTATTGAGCCGTGGTGATTGAGCGCTCCAAATCATCGATGGCTAAAATAAACACACGGGCTTTTTTGATACCAGCCGCGCGCAATATCTCAGGGTTTTTTGGGTCGCCATAATAGACTTGGTTACCAAATTTACGAACGAAATCGACACGATTCGCTGAGCGTTCGATGGCGGTAAATTCGATGTTATGCATGCGTAATACACGACCGATAATCTGACCGACGCGCCCAAAGCCAGCAATAATGACCTGATGTTCATGATCGGGAATGGCATCGTATTCGCGGCTGGGTTTGCTTTTGGCAAATAACGGCTCACCGATTTTCTCAAGTAACAAAAATGCCAGCGGTGTGAGCGCCATGGAGATAGTGACGATAAGGTTCAGGGTGTTGGCAAGCTCAGGTCGTAAGACATTTTGAGCAGTAGCGACACTGAATAAAACAAAGGCAAATTCACCACCTTGAGCGAGCGTCACACCCAGTCTGATACTGGTTGGCCAGCGATTGCCTGATATCTTTGCAATGGCGGTAATGACACCAAATTTGATAGCCATCAATGCCATTGCACAGCCGATGATAAAGATAGGTTTTGCCAAGATAAGTTTGACATCAGTCAGCATACCGACCGACATAAAAAACAAGCCAAGTAGCAATCCTTTAAACGGCTCAATACTGGCTTCCAGCTCATGGCGATACTCAGAATCTGCGAGCAGTACCCCTGTCAAAAAAGCACCCAATGCCATGGATAAACCAATTTGACCCATCAAAATAGACACACCCATCACGATAAATAGCGCAACGGCGGTCAGCAGTTCTGATGCGCCACTAGAGGCTACAAACTTAAAGAAGGGACGAACGACATAACGACTAGCAAAAATCAGTCCAGCAAAAACCGCAAAAACTTTGCCAAAATAAATCAAATCATAACTTTGTTCGCGCACCCCTGATAGGAAAGGAATGACGGCTAACAATGGAATGACCGCAATATCTTGGAATAATAAAATCGTGAACGCTTCACGACCGTGGGTGCTAGAAAGCTGCTGTTTTTCCGTCAGTATTTGTAGTACAAAAGCTGTGGACGACAAGGCAAGGCCAAAACCGACGATAAAAGCAGTATCGAGCTGTAAGCCAAAAATTTGATGTAACAGTCCCATTAATAATGTGCCAGTCAGACCAACTTGCAAACCACCGAGGACAAATATCGAACGCCGCAGTGCCCATAATCGTGAGGGTTGCAGCTCAAGTCCGATAATGAATAGCAGCATGACCACGCCAAACTCAGAGAAGTGCAACAAGCTCTCAGCATCGCCTGCGACGTCCAGACCACTGGGCCCCAATATCAATCCTGTAATGAGATAACCTAAGACCGTCGCAATGCCAAAACGTTTACCAAGGGGTACAAAGAGCAGGGCTGCTCCTAAGAAGATTGTAGCTTGTAACATTAAATTTGGTGAGCCGGTGGCGGCAGCGAACATCTGGAATCCTTAGCAATCATGATAAAATAAGCGGTACAATACGGGCATGGCAAAAATAAAAAATCTTAGCATACGTTATTTTTTACGATAAATCTTCCACACACCATTATCGGCAAGTGGATTGTTATAAGCATCGTTACGGCGCTTACGCGGGGTCTGGCGACTGTCTACGATTTTGAAATTGGGCAGAGCATGGACGATAAGCCCCGTTCGATAAAAACGTACGCGTTCAGGCTCCAGCATCTCGCCCTTGCTATCACGGCAAAATACATAGGCGCGCAAATCAATAAATTCACGATGCGCCACCAAACGCGCCTCATCATCATTATCAAATACTGCACTCATACGCGCAATTTCATCAGCACTATAATCACCACACTTATCAGTAAGCGCACCGACCGAACCGAAGCTTTTGGATTCTTTTGCACGGGTCTTGGTCAAATGTAGCCTTTGTACATGATAGATAAATTGCGGTATCTCAAGGCTAGCTGGTAGCGGCAGATGATCGGGCGGTAGGTTGGCCGCAGGATAAAACGCCATGGCGCGCTCAAGCAGATTATGCCAACGCTGCTGATAGGCTTGGACTTCGGCGATATTGCCTTCATAAATTGGCATATCACGAATTTGACGCAAAATATCAGGTGGAAACTGCTCATCTCGAAAGCTAGCAATGTCTTCTTGCAATGTCGATAACAATGCTTTGGCATGCTTTTTACCCTCTGCTGAGATAGGGTTATCAATGTAGCTTGGAGCAACAAAAGGAGCTGAGCGTCTCGACATGGCAGAAAATAATCCATTAATGGTAAATTGGTTGTTTCAGCTTTAAGTATACAGAATTTATATGAAAAATATGGCGGCGAGGCTAAATTTCCCATCATTTTTAACATGCCATTACAATGCTAAAAATCGGCGTGATATAAGCTTATTTAAAATAAAGCCTGTTTATGTCGGCGCATAAGAAGTTAAATTCATGCACGATGATTAGCCAACTTATAGTAAGTTGCGCGGATTATTGAAGATTTTTAGCAAAATAATTTTAAGGGTTTTCGGGGCAGGACTGGCGCTGTTATTTGGATTTTGGTTGCTGCTTGCGTTATATATGGCATCTGATTATTTGACGTAGGATTATGTAACGCACATCAGGACTGACGCATGAGATTTTTGGATTCGAATCATATTCTTATCGTTGGGGTTGGGTATTTGGTCAATAACAACGCTTTGGCTAATGTGGTGCATATGACGTTATGATTTCCACCACTTGATAAAACGTCGCCAACCATAGGCAACGTTTAAATTGATATTTGAATGAAGAATGGTCTTTTCAATGTTTAATGTCTGACTTTCAAAGTCTGATTTTCAATGTTTCATGCTTAATGATTGTGACCAATATGATTATTACCCTCTATTTGTTGTTCTGAGATGTCGCAGACCAGCGCATCGCTATGTGCCTCAGTCTGCTGACGTGATGCGCTTTCTACCTGAATGGTCGCATGATGGATGCCGAGCTCAAGCAAGCTTTGTTCTAAATTGGCAATCAATATGCTGGATTCATGAATACTCATCTCGCCATCGACAACGACGTGACAAGACAAGGCATTTAGACCACTGGTAATACTCCAAACATGCAAATCATGCACTTCTTGTACTTGCGGATGGGTAAGCAGTTTTTTTTCGACATCCACTAAGGATATGCCTTCTGGCGTGCCTTCCATCAAAATATGTACGGAATCACGCACGACGCGATAACCACTAAATAATATCAGTATCGCGACAATCACCGAGGCTGCTGCATCCGCCCAAACCCAGCCGAAGCTCATCATCAAAAGCGCGGCCATGATAGCGGCAACCGAACCCATTAAGTCACTCAATACATGCAGGTAAGCGCTTTGCATATTAAGATTCACTGGTTTTTTACCCGCATTTTTTCCTTGAGTGTCTTCATTACTGTCTTTGTGACTACCAGCATGACTGTGACCATGTGCATCTTCGCCGCGACTGCCTCGATGCATCAGCCACGCAACCAAAATATTGACCAACATACCGATAGTAGCAACGATAAGCATGCCTTGGGTAGCAATTTCAGGCGGTGAATTGAAGCGCTTAATCGCCTCATAAAAAATCATTAGCGCAATAATGACCAGCGTCGCACCATTGACTGTTGCGACTAAAATCTCAAAGCGTTTATAACCAAACGTCTTTTGATGAGTGGCTGCTTTTTCACCAATTTTAAATGCCATCAGAGTGGCGCCAAGTGCGATTGCATCACTGAGCATGTGACCTGCATCAGATAATAGCGCCAAACTGCCAGTCAGCCAGCCACCGATGGCTTCAATAAACATATAGCCTGTGATAATGATAAAGCTGAACAGCAAGGTGCGCTGATAGCCCTTTGTGTCTCGCGGGGCTGTTGTTTGCTCTAAGTGTTCATCGTGATCGTGAGTGGCTTGATTGTCATGAGTGTAGTTGCTCTCATCCTCTTTATGCAGATGGTTAGCCACATTAACAGTATCATTCTGATGAGAATGATTGCCTTGTTCAGCGTTTGATTTATTTTGACTCATAACAACACTCAGAATGACAGAAGAGGAAATTTGATTGCTTATAAGGCTAGGCTTGCTGTTCGCGAACTAGCCAGATATAAAGAATTTAGCATATTTAATAAATGCTTGCTGTATCTAGGCAGTAAACCATTGGTTACTATTTAGAATAACGTTCTTTAGGGCGTATCCTCAGTTCAATCGATTATCCTCTAAATGGGGATAAGCTCTAGTAGCGGACAGCGATAAAGTAATAATCTGAGTTAAAAAGTGATGGTTAGTAATTGGCGGTTACCAACCAACAGGGTCGATATCCAAAGTGAGTTTAAGGTACTTGGTACTTGGCAAGGTCAGTACGGGCTGCCACCAGTGCTGTAATACATGATGTAGTTGCTGTCGATTTTTGCCTAAAAGTAGCAGTTGTACGTGGTAACGGCTATTCTTTTTGCTCATTGGTGCATCGATAGGTCCTAGTACGGCGAGATTATGACCATTTGGCAAAATGGCAATCGCATCTTTAAGGGCTTGGGTCGTGGCGGCAAGGGTTTTGCCCTCACAGCGTATCAGGGCAGCATGACTGTGTGGCGGTAAACCCATCATTTTACGCTCTTGCAATAGCTCGCGAGCAAAAGACAGATAACCATCTTTGACCAGTTTCAATAATAATTCATTGTCCGGTTGCAGCGTCTGAATGAGTACACGACCAGACTTGTCACCGCGACCGGCACGTCCTGCGACCTGAATCATCAATTGCGCGGTATGTTCCGGCGAGCGAAAGTCGGCGGACAAGAAACCACGATCGGCGTTTGGCAAGCAGACAAGTGTAACATTGGGGAAATGATGACCTTTGGCGACCATCTGTGTGCCAACCAAGATGGCAGGCTTGCCTTGATTGATACGTTGGTAGATATTCTCCCAACTGTCTTTACGTCTGGTGGTATCGCGATCGATTTGGATAATGGGATATAGCTCTTTGCTGGTTTGCGGATTGGCAAAAATTGCATGCAGGTTTTCGCTGAGCCTTGTCGTGCCCATCCCTTTGGCATCCAAATTTTGACTGCCACAATCAGGGCAAACTTTTGGAATATAAGCTTGCCAGTCGCAGTGGTGGCATTTTAAATAGGAGCTACTATAAGCGTTGTGTTGGGATTGGCTATTGTAATGAACGGTTAAATGGGCGTCGCAGCGCGGGCAATCTGCTTGCCAGCCGCACGCTTCGCAGAGCAAAACTGGCGCATAGCCGCGACGGTTTAAAAATATTAATACTTGATCGCCCGCTTCTAGCGTTTGCCGTATTGCCCCAATAAGCGCATCGGTCAGCCCAGTATCATAGCGCGCACCGTCGTCCGTTGTTTGTTGATGAGTACTTTGCAGGCGCGCATCAATCAGCTGCATGGTTGCAAGCTTCGCATTACCGGGACGAGTTTGCAGTTGGCACTCCACCAGCTTACCGTCATCGACCAGTTTTAGATGCTCAAGAGATGGCGTCGCCGTACCCAATACGACAGGGATATTGGCTTGTAGTCCACGATACAGCGCGACGTCAGCGGCATGATAGCGCAAGGTATCTTGCTGCTTATAAGAACCATCATGCGCTTCATCAACGACAATTAAGCCCAAATCAGCAAAGGGATAGAGCACTGCTGAGCGCGTGCCAATAATGATTTGAGCGTGACCGGTACGGCAATCTTGCCAACCTTGTAAGCGATGGGTGTTATTCATACCTGAATGTAGCAAGACGATATGCGCAGCGAAGCGACTGGCGAAACGCGCGCGCGTTTGCGGTGTCAATCCAATCTCTGGTACCAAAATTAATACCTGCTTGCCAGCTTCCAATACGGCTTGCATCGCTTGCAGATAGACTTCTGTCTTGCCACTACCAGTGATGCCATTTAATAAAAATCCCGTGTAGCGATTGGCTTCATGAGCCGCAATAATGGCGGTAACGGCGAGTTGTTGCTCGTCATTGAGATCAAGGGGCATTTTTGCTAATTTAACAGGCGCAGGTGCTTGTTTGGTCTGAATATAGCGTTCGATTAATCCTTTGTCTTCGAGCGCTTTTAAAAAACTCCTCTCCATGCCCTCTAGTAATAAAACATCCTCACTCGCGCCGCGCTCGCCATGCAGCTTAAGCATATCAAATTGTTGTTTTTGTTTTTTGGCGTTGGCACGAAAGTCAGCGTCGCTTACATGTGGCAAAATTCGCCAATGGGTAATCAGTAAATCCAACGGCTTACCTTGACGAACGAGAGTTGGCAGCATGACTGCTAAAACGTCACCAAGCGGGTAGTGATAATAACGCGCCAGCCAATGTGCCAGCTTTAGCATACTGGCGTCCAAAATAGGCTCAGTATCTAAGCATTTATTGATAGGTTTTAGCTTATTAAGTGGCACGCTGCTATTTGCTTCTGGAATATGAGCGACGACGATACCGATTAAAGTTTGACGACCAAAGGATACTTCGACACGGCAGCCAATATGAGGTAAAGAAGGGCTTGATAAGGCGTTGATATCTGCTGGTACGCTATAGTCAAATACCCGATAAAGGGGCACGGGTAGAGCAACTTGTACCAACATAGAATGCGTTCCCAGTTTCAGGTAAATGGACTTTAGATAACCAGCTTTTGGATAACTGGGTTGTAATATTGTTAAGAATAATAGCAGTAAGCCCAAATAGTGATATTTGGGCTTACTCTGGCCTTACCTTTTAGCAGTAGCTTTTTTGACGTAACGACTTGAGAATTAAGTACGTCTATGTATTAAGCCTTACCATTTACATGATGATACGGCTTAAGTTACTCAATATATAAAATTGACTCAATCTCGACCACACCGCCTTTAGGTAACGCCGCTACTTGGACGGCTGCACGGGCAGGATATGGCTCGCTCAAATTGGCAACAAACACGTCGTTTAGTGCCGCAAAATCACTCAAATCAGTCAATGACACGTTAAATTTAACTACGTCATTTAAGCTGCCACCAGCCGCTTCACAGATGGCTTTGATGTTTTCGAACACTTGCTCAGCCTGTGCTTTAAAACCTTCTTTTAATTCCATGGTATCAGGGTCAAAACCCAATTGTCCTGAAATATAGACGGTGTTACCGACTTTGACGGCTTGTGAATAAGTACCAACGGCAGCAGGTGCTTTATCAGTTTGAATGGTTTGACGAGTCATATTATATATCCTTTTTATCTTTTTCTGGTTTGGTAGGTAAGGGCGCATTATTCATCATTTACATTTCATTTTTCACCGTGCAAATGATGACACGCTCTACGTTTATTTGCTGAAAATCAAAAAACACAGTTTATCATTATTTCAGGTCTTTCTAAAATTTTCTAAATCCATTATTCAATGTTCTATTGAGTGAGTGTTGGTGGCAATGTATCACGCGCACTACACCACGCGCACTACACCTTATTACCAGCACTACAGCTGATACAGCCTGATGATATTTGGGAAACCTAGCAAGGAGCGTAGTTCGCGAATGCCTTGTGCTAGATGATTGCGGCTACGAACGATGATATGAATGATGGTATCACTACTGCGCACGTCTACTTTTTCTACCCCGATATTTAATTGGCGTAAATGATAGATGACTTCAGTAATTTGTTCGTCGCTGAGGGCAATAGATAGCTTTAAATAAGCTGGAAAGCGAATCTTTCCGGTATTTTTTATGTCATGCTCGCCAGCGTCACCTTGTTTTATGGCCTTGTCATTACGCCAGCGCAGTTGTATAACCTGATAAGGATTGTCTTTACGAATATCGTCAAGTGAAAAGCACTTGTGTCGATGAACAACCAGACCGTGACGGGACAAGTGACCGACGATAGGGTCACCATAAATAGGATGACAACAATTGGCAAAATCAAGCTCAACCCCAGACGCATTGACTATCAGCTGCTGTGGTTGGGTCATATCATCGCTGTGTTCTTGTGCTTGTAAATCATTGACTTCATCGCTAAACAAGCGAGTTACCACCAGCTGTGGTAGTAACGTACCAGAGCTTATTTGTTCAAATAGTTCGGATTTTTCGGTCAAGCCACGCCATTCAGTGAGGTTTTTCCAATCACTATCGGTTAAGTCATCGAGACTTTTTTGATAGGTTTTTAGCGCCCGATCTAAGGCTTGTTGACCATGGTGTTGCTTATCAGCAGGAGACAAGTCTTTAAACCAACGCAAAATCTCTTCACGCGCTTTATTGGTCACGACAAATCCTAGCCATTCTGCTTTTGGTTCTGAGTGGCTATTGACTTCTATTTCAACCAGTTGCCCATTCTTAACAACTGTGCCAAGTTTGGCTTTTTTGCCATCGATATTGGCGCCAACGGCTACATTGCCGACCATCGGTCCGACAGCGTAAGCAAAATCTAGTGCGGTTGCGCCTTGTGGCAGCTCATAAGCGCGACCCTTTGGACTATAACAGATGATTTTACTGGAGTGTAGGTAATCCATCAGCTCATTAATGGTAGAGACTGCCGCTGAAAAGTCTGGGCTATTTTCATCTAAGCTGTCTTCATCGACCAAGTCTTTCATATTGCGTAATGAGGCTTGAATAACCGATTGGCTAACGTCTGAGGCATGCTCTGCACCGATGACACCAAGCCGCGCTGCGCTTTGCATTTGCTTGGTCAAAATCGTCACTTTGACGACATCGTTATCGCGCTCATAGATAAGCGTGAGCGACTGATTGCCACCCGGTAGCGGACGACGAATATTATCAGCGATATGAGAGTCATCAATCTGGTATTTTTTAATTAAGTAATAGGCCAGCTTGTCACAGGCTTCGACATTATCGAGGACAATCTCAAAGGCATAATGACGGAGCAGAGCGTTGATTTCACCGCGATTGCGGAAAAACTGACGGTAGATGACCACGCGATTGTCTAAAACTTTGACCAGACCATTCAACCCCAAATTATTGAGGACAATACTCAGATAGCGATGGATGGCCTCTCTTTGAAAGTTACGCCCAAGCCCGTGCTGTAGTAGCTTGTCAGACAGTTTGTTGTACATGTCAGAATCAAGATTACGATAACAGAGCACCTCAATATAATCGGCAATATCATTGAGACCCATTAGCCGCGCAAACGGCACATAAAAATCCAACGTTTCTTGTGCTGTGGTGCGTTGTTTTTCGGGACGTACCGCATCTAGTGTCGACATATTATGTAAGCGGTCAGCAAGCTTAATAATCAATACGCGTGGGTCGGCAAGGGTGGCTGTCAAAATTTTATGGAAGGTGGCTGCTTTGTTTTGCTGTTTATTGTGGGAGGACGACTTTAGCTTAGTCACACCGTCGACCAGTCTCGCCACTATTTTGCCATAGCGCTGCTCAATCTGCTCATCGCTCACCTCGGTGTCTTCGACCGTATCATGCAAAATCGCTGCAATAATCGTATCTCGATCCAAACGAAAACCTGCCAGTATCTCGGCCACCGCAATCGGGTGGGTGATATAAGGCTCTCCTGATTTACGCTTATCTTTGATGTGCGCAATATCACCGAACTCACAGGCATCAATAATATCACGGCGTTCAGCAGCAGTGAGGTAACCTACTGAGCGCAGTAAATTATATTGAGCCTCATCGACTAAATGATGGCTGAGTTTGGGTAAGGTTTGACTCATAAAGTAACGATCCTATTTTCCATTACCTGTTTGCCTGACTGTCTATCGGGTAAATGGTGACTGAATGAATGCTGGAATACTATAAATATAAAAAATCTCGAGAAAAAAGATAAAAATAGGTAGACCATCCTCTAATTAATCGTAAATCGCATTCAATGTCAACTGCTAAGCGAACAGGTGCTATAAAAATTTAGAAATTCTAACTCAATGGTAGGTTTTGAGGTATAAATGGCGACTAAAACAGTCAAAGCAATATCACAGCAACCAGCTATTACAACCAAAAAACCACAGCCTATGCTGTGGTCTCTCGTCAATATGTCATCACTGTGTGTATTTGTCTTATAAGGCAGTGGTTAGCTTTATAGTTTTTATAAGACAAATCTTCAATGCTGTATCTTAATAATACAGTGTCTTAAAAACCATGATCGCCTGACAGTGCCAAATCTAATGAACTGGTGGCAAAGTTGTGCTCTGGCTGATTTAGGATATCGCGAGTGATTTTACCAGCAGCGATTTCACGCAATGCCAATACCGTAGGCTTGTCATTATCCACATCAACCAATGGTTCTGCGATACCTTTAGCCAATTGACGTGCACGTTTGCTTGCCACTAAAATCAGTTCAAAGCGATTATCAACATTATCCAAACAATCTTCAATCGTCACTCGTGCCATATGTAGCTACCTCGGTTGTTTTTATTAGTCACGGAGCTTGCCCGCTACTCAATAAAAATAATATCAAAATATAAAGGGGGATAGCGAGACATTATAGCATTTTTTGCCCAGCCGCGTAGTTGCTTTTTGCGTGTCTATTAACGTATCTATTAATAAGCGCTCATCGACTGAGTTGACAGTAGTATTTCGTTCTTGCTTTACTCTTCTACTTTATTACTAAGTAAATTGCTGATGGTGCGATGATACCGCTGCTGTTGACGCTTAAGCGTCTGCCTGTCCGCCACGATAATGGCTTTTAGCTCAGTTAAAGCGACCTCAAAATTGTCATTAATAATCACGAAATCAAAATGGACATATTGCGCCATCTCAGTCACTGCGCCAGCCAGACGTTGCTCTATTACCTCCATAGTATCTTGCCCACGCGTCGATAGACGCTGACGTAAAGTGGCAATACTTGGCGGTAAAATAAAAATCATAATGGCGTCAGTAAAGATTTTTTTGACTTGTAGTGCGCCCTGCCAATCAATCTCTAAAATAACATCGACGCCTGCTTCTAACTGCGTTCGCACACTTTGCTCCGAGGTGCCATAGTAATTACCAAAGACCTCAGCATGTTCTAAAAACTTGTTTTCACCGATGGCAGTCACAAATTTTTCGACGTCGGTAAAATGATAATGATGACCATCAATCTCGCCGGGACGCGGCGTGCGCGTGGTGTGTGATACGCTGACGGTTAAGTCATTAGTCGTGGCAAGTAGCTGCTTTACCAGTGAGGTTTTGCCCGTACCTGAGGCGGCGGTAATAATAAATAATGAACCTGTCATACAATGTGTCCTAATGGAGTGTGTGCTAGTCAAATCTGTGCGAGTAAAAGAGCGAAAGCTGTTTTAGTAAACAATTCAAAACTGGTAAAAAGAAAAATCGCCATCATGTATGGCGATAGACATTGTCATCGATGCACTATTATAAACTGCTTTTGTGGCTTTTATTTTAATTAAAGCCGCCTTTGACCAGTCGTTATCATCGAAGCGATCTAAAGATGGCATAGGGCAACTTATTATAAATCACATTTTTAGTGCATTAAGTGCAGTTAACGCTGCCACTATGGATAAATACTTTGAACGTATGAATATGTGTGTGCTTCTAGTTAAAACAGCCTCTAGTACCGTGCTATTTTCAAAGGCAATAAAAGTAAATTATGCTAAAGTAGCGTAATGAATTCATCCCAATTTTTGAGTTAAAGCTTTTGACAATAATGTCGTGTATTTAAGCTTTAATAATAAATTATCTAATGATAGGCCCTCTTATGCAAATTTATCTTGCCAATCCACGTGGATTTTGTGCTGGTGTGGATCGCGCGATTGCGATTGTGAACGAAGCATTGACACGTTTTGAACCGCCCATTTATGTCCGTCACGAGGTGGTACATAATAAATTTGTCGTCTCTGATTTGGCCAATCGCGGTGCGGTCTTTGTGGAAGAACTTCATGAAGTGCCAGATGGCTCTATCGTTATTTTTTCTGCTCATGGTGTATCAAAAGCTGTCGAAGATGAGGCTGAACGCCGCGATTTGACCGTATTTGATGCCACTTGTCCGCTGGTCACTAAGGTACATATCGAAGTCGCTAAATTTGCGCAAGAGGGTATGGATGCGGTATTGATTGGGCACGCTGGACATCCCGAAGTGGAAGGCACGATGGGGCGCTTTAACCGTCGCCACGGCGGTCACATTCATTTGGTTGAAAACGAAGCCGATGTGGCAGCATTGAGTGTACAAAATGCCGAACGTTTGGCATTTGTTACCCAAACGACCTTATCTATGGATGACACCGCACGCGTTATCGATGCACTGCGTGAAAAATTCCCTAGTATTCAAGGTCCGCGCAAAGACGATATCTGTTATGCCACGCAAAATCGCCAAGATGCGGTAAAAGACTTAGCTAGTCGCTGTGAGGTGGTCTTGGTGGTCGGCTCGCCCAATTCATCAAACTCTAATCGTCTGCGTGAGCTGGCTGAGCGGATGAATTGCCGTGCGTATTTAATCGACAATGCCAGTGAGATGGATAAAAGCTGGTTGGATGGTGTGCAGAGTATCGGCGTCACCGCTGGCGCATCAGCACCCGAAGTACTGATTCAAGAAGTGCTACAGCAACTGCAAGATTGGGGTGGTGATTTACCGAGTGAGCTATCAGGCATCGAAGAAAATGTCACTTTCAGTCTGCCTAAAGCCTTGCGTATCCCAGTTACCCAAGTGGGTAAATAGATAAGGCTTTGTACAAGACATCTAATAGGTAACGTATAGTAGGTAATGCAAAATGAAAAAGCAAAAAAAAGGATTTGTATTGGCAGAAGCCACTCTCGGTGAGGTTAACAAACAATTGAAAGTGAATTTGTTTGTCATCGTGGTGGTGGGATTCGTGTTGGGCAGTAATATTCTGCATTTTATGCGAGAAAAGAATGTTTTTTATGGCGTATTAATTGCCGCGATGGTCGTTGCATTATTTTTTGTCATTAAGAGTCGACAGGTTCTTAAATTAAAACAACAAGAGCTTATCAAATAAATCATAGGACAGTTATGTCAGCTTATTATAACTTTATCAAACGCGAACAGCGAGAAGACGGCGTCAACGTCGCACATTATCAGCCAACCAAACATGCCCAAGGTGCTTGGAATGAGCATGAACAGCATATGGCACCAGCGACAGGATTGCTCACGGCTGAGCTAAACGGTTATGCGCCGCAAGAAAACATGCGTATCGCTCGCATTAGCCTAGATATCTTAGGATTGATTCCACTGGATGACTTTACCGTTACCACGCGTTGTATTCGTCCGGGCAAGACCATTGAGCTGATTGAGGCAGTCATGAGCAGTCGCGGTCGTGATGCGATTATTGCGCGGGCATGGCGTCTAATGACCCAAGATACCAGCGAGATTGCAGGCATTGAAGACCAAAAAACGTTACATAAGCCCGAAGAGTTGCCTATTTGGGAAGACATGAAAGGCTGGCCGGGCGGGTTTATTGAAAGTGTGCGCTTGGTCGCTGATGATACGCAGCGTCGCCCAGGACGCGGTATGGTCTGGATTACTAACGATGTGGATATGATCGAGGGCAAGCCAACTGATGACTTGGTGCATCTATTGGGCATGGTTGATACGGCCAATGGCGTTGTGCCTCGGCTTGGGCTTGGCTTGTCAGAATTAGAATGGATGTTTCCCAATACGGATTTGCAAATTCATATGCATCGCGCGCCCCAAGGTCGCTGGCTTGGCATCGAAGCGGTGCAGCAGTATGGCAATGACGGCATTGGCTTAACGAGCGCCGTGTTGCATGACATCAATGGCCCTTTTGGTCGTAGTGAGCAAATATTGACGATTCGTCCGATGCCGCGTTAATTGCTCTGTAGTATTTAATTAAGCTCTATTTGATATGGTCAATTCGCTTTAAAAAAGTGATAGCAAGGCTGATAGAGAGTAGTTGCACTGTTAATATTTATCGTTGTTAATAACAACCATCCTAAGGAATAAAGTATTTGGATGAGTAGAAAACACGTTAAGTGGTTCTGAAAAACAAAACGAAAGCATGTAATTAATTAATTATACAAATTAATGGTAATGAGTTGTAATAGTATCTAACCACAGAACATGACTGTCATTAGACATTACTATGAAAAAAACAAACCGTTTTTCGAACAAGCTGACAACTATTCTGGAACTATTAATAGAAGCGTATTCAGAATAGGTTTTGTACTTTAATCCATTTGCTATTCACAGGAGTATGACTATGAGCAACGATATGAGCGATAAAAAATGTCCTTACGCACCGACCCAATTGACTATGGGCAATGGCGCACCAGTGGCAGACAATCAAAACAGCATGACCGCTGGCAAACGCGGCCCATTATTGGCGCAAGATGTTTGGCTCAATGAAAAGTTAGGAAATTTCGTCCGTGAAGTGATTCCAGAGCGCCGTATGCACGCCAAAGGTTCTGGCGCATTCGGTACTTTTACCGTGATCAATGACATCACTAAATATACCCGCGCGGATATTTTTAGCGAAGTGGGTAAACAGACGGAAATGTTTGCGCGCTTTAGTACCGTCGCAGGTGAGCGCGGCGCGGCTGATGCCGAGCGCGACATTCGCGGTTTTGCTTTGAAATTCTACACCGAAGAAGGTAACTGGGACATGGTGGGAAATAATACACCTGTGTTCTTCTTACGTGATCCGCGCAAATTCCCAGACCTAAACAAAGCCGTCAAACGTGATCCACGTACCAATATGCGTTCGGCGACCAACAACTGGGACTTTTGGACTTTATTACCTGAAGCCTTACATCAAGTTACTATCGTTATGAGTGATCGCGGTCTGCCAGCCTCGTACAGAAATATGCATGGTTTTGGCTCGCACACGTATAGTTTTTGGAACGAAGCCAAAGAACGTTTTTGGGTAAAATTCCATTTCCGTACGCAACAAGGCATTAAGAACTTGACCGATGCAGAAGCGGCAGAGGTGGTTGGTTCTGATCGTGAGAGTCATCAAAAAGACTTGTACGATGCCATCGAAAATGGTGATTTTCCTAAATGGAAAATGTATGTGCAAATCATGCCAGAAGCTGAGGCGGATACCGTTCCTTATCATCCGTTTGACTTGACCAAAGTATGGCCAAAAGGGGATTATCCACTGATTGAAGTGGGTGAGTTTGAATTAAATAAAAACTCTGACAACTACTTTGTCGATGTGGAACAAGCTGCATTTGCCCCAAGTAATTTGGTACCGGGTATCAGCGTTTCACCAGATAAAATGCTACAAAACCGCTTGGTTAACTATGCCGATGCTCAGCGTTATCGTGTCGGTGTCAATCATCAACAGATTCCGGTAAATAAGCCGCGTTGCCCTGTGATGAGCAATCATCGTGATGGTCAAGGCCGTGTCGATGATAACTATGGCAGTCGCCCGCATTATGAACCAAACAGCTTTAGCCAGTGGCAAGAGCAGCCTGATTATGCTGAGCCACCATTAAAAATTGACGGCTATGCGGCGCATTATGACTTCCGTGAAGACGATAGCGATTATTTTAGCCAACCTCGCGCATTGTTTAATTTGATGAGTGCTGAGCAACAACAAGTGCTATTTGAAAACACAGCAAATAATATGGCTGGTGTGCCGGACTTTATTCAGTATCGCCACATTCGCAACTGTAACTGGTGTGATGCCGCTTATGGCGCAGGTGTTGCCAAAGCACTAGGCTTAACGGTTGAAGATGCGATGAATGCTCGTGAGTCAGATCCAGCGCTGCATTTGCCTAGCTGCTTATAGTTGATAGCTTTACCTAAAAACGTATTACTAAATCTATTTGCTAAACCTATTATCGATATAACGACACCGCCTTAGGAAACTATGGCGGTGTTTTTGTTGAATTGTACTTTTTAGCTTGAAATATTCTGCTGCGCCCCTATTAGTATAAACAGCTTAGCGATATTCGAAATTGAACTGCTTAATTTGTACCTGAGTAGAGACAGTCAAATGATTGCTATTTTATGATACGTTTTTGACATAAATTAAAGGAGTTTTTTATGAGTGAACAGACCCCAGCAGACAATAAAAATGTTGATGACATTGTTGATGATATTAATGTTAATAAAGACACTGCTAATGACAGTGCCGCTAATGAAAGTACCCCTGAATTAAAAAAACATACCTTTGAGGCGGAAGTGGCGCAACTGCTACATCTAGTCACACATTCGCTTTACTCTAATTCTGATATCTTTGTGCGTGAGCTGGTTTCAAACGCCTCTGATGCTTGTGATAAATTGCGTTTTGAAGCGACCAATGATGACAGCCTTTATGAAGACGATGGTGAGCTAAAAATTCGCATTGCGGTCGACGAAGACGCCAAAACCATCACCTTTACCGATAATGGTATTGGCATGAATGAAGCAGATGCCATCGAAAACTTGGGTACGATTGCCAAATCTGGGACTAAAGCATTTTTAGACAAGCTGTCTGAATCACAAAAGCAAGATGGTCAATTAATCGGACAGTTTGGGGTTGGCTTCTATTCAGGTTTTATCGTTGCCGATACGATTAGCGTCGAAACACGTAAAGCGGGTGAGCCTGCGGATCAAGGCGTACGCTGGGTATCTGACGGTACCGGTAGCTTTACGGTTGAAACTATCACTAAAGAAACTCGTGGCACCGCCATTACTTTGCATTTAAAAGAGCAATATTCTGAGGGTGAAGACAGCTATTTAGACCGTGGCAAAATTAAGCAGTTGGTTAATAAATACTCAGACCATATCAGCTTACCGATTCAGATGCGTAAAGAAGTTTGGCAAGAAGATGTCAAAGAAGATGAGAACGACGACGCACCTGCTGGTGGCGAGATGGTATTGACCGATGAATGGGAAACTATCAATAAAGCCAGTGCGCTATGGACACGTACGGCATCTGAGATTGAAGATGACGAGTATGTCGATTTTTATAAAAATATCACCTATGACATGGATGCGCCACTAGCATGGACGCATAACCGTGTCGAAGGTCGTGTTCAGTATACTCAGCTATTGTATATTCCGAAAAAAGCCCCTGTCGATTTGTATACTCGTGACCAGCAGCATGGTCTAAAGCTATACGTGAAGCGCGTCTTTATTATGGATGAAGCCGAGCAGCTGTTGCCAATGTACCTGCGTTTCGTCAAAGGGGTCATTGATTCAGCAGACTTGCCATTGAATGTCAGCCGCGAGCTATTACAAGAGTCGCGTGATGTGAAGTCTATTCGTGATGGTAACGCCCGTCGTATTTTGACGTTGCTGGCCAGTCTAGCCAACAGTGAAGACAGTGATAAGCAAGAAAAATTCGCGCAGTTCTACGCTGAATTTGGTGATGTTATCAAAGAAGGCGTTGGCGAAGACATGGGCAATCAAGAACGTATTGCCAAATTGCTACGTTATGCGACCAGTACGCAGGATAGTGTGACCACCAGCTTTGAAGACTATAAAGCGCGTATGAAAGAGGGTCAAAAAGCCATCTATTATCTAACGGCTGATAATCTAGCGGCTGCTAAAAATAGTCCACAACTTGAGTTGTTTAAAAAGAAAGGTATCGAAGTTATTTTGATGACCAGCCGTGTTGATGAGTGGGCGATGAACTTCTTGACCTCATTTGATGAGACACCGCTACAAAATATCGCGAAAGGTGCCGTTGATTTGGGCGATTTGCAAGATGAAGCTGAAAAGGCGGAAGCAGAAAAAGCGCAAGAAACCATGAAGCCTGTTGTCGATAAACTTAAAGCAGCATTAGGCGAACGTGCCAAAGATGTGAAAGTATCGACGCGTTTGGTTGATAGTCCTGCCTGCTTGGTCGTTGGGGAAGGTGAGTTATCACCACAAATGATTCAGATGCTTAAACAAATGGGTCAAGATGTGCCAGAAAGCAAGCCGACATTAGAGGTCAACCCTGATCATCCATTGATTAAAAAGCTTGAAAGTAGCGAGCAATCTGACGTTGATTTTGATAAATTGGCGCAAGTAATTTTTGACCAAGCATTGCTAGCAGATGGCGGTCAATTAGATGATCCAGCCGCTTATCTAAAACGTGTGAATGAGCTTTTGATGAGATAGTAGTGAGTCTTTGATACAGTCATTATTGAGAAAAAAGGAGGTCTTGGATTCAAGACCTCCTTTTTTATATGTCCTTAGCCAAATTTAAGCGAATTTTACAAATCAGCCTTATCCTCTTGACCGACAATCCGTTACAATCGCGTTATATTAGCGAGCTAAACTGTTTAGTCATATTTTTAGTCTTTGCTATTCGTCTCTTAAAATCATCTCATTGTGAATTGCATGTAATCTTGATGTCCATATGCTATATAAAAAATGTGAATTAATGACATTTTGTAGGTAGCTGCCACACCAAAAATCATCATCAACTCACTTTCTTTTCTCGACTGGCTAGAGGTTTAAGTCTTTGTCACTTGCGTCGTTAAAAACCGTATCGCTTCAGCGTTTTTCGCTCAATTTCGCTGCCAATATTATTGCAACCTTGTGGATGCTAGTAGGGTCGACGCGCGCGTTTTCTTGGGTAAAACCTACCTTTATCCAGTTTGCCGTATTTGCACTATTGGCACTCGGTAGTAATGTACTGTTTTCTTGGTTAGCCGCGGAAAATGGCAGTATCTTTAATGAGCAAGGGTTGGTCAGCTACTTGATTTGGCCGATGATAATTTTATTGGGCGGCATCATTTTGGCACGGCGTTCTGGCAATCAAACGTTGGTGTTTGTGCCCGTGGTATTGTGGTTAGTGGCTGATACCTTATCTGCACTATTACAAAGTTTGGTGCAGTTTTTGGGCAGTTATGGTTGGTTGCCAGATTGGAGCTATTCACTTTTACCCATACTGTTTTTGGTGCTGTTTTTATGGCAGACGTTGGCGTTATTATGGATTTTTTCTCGTCGTCTACGCATACCGTGGTGGGAGCGGGTCATTGTATTGGTAGGTGCAGTCGCACTGTTGACGATTTGGCAGCGTAATGTCGCGGACCAGCCTATATTTAAGCAGATTCCTGTAGAGCCTGTTTTAGCCGAAGCAGCATTATACGAGCAGCCTCGTTTGTTACAGCAAGCATTAAATAGTATCGATCCCAGCACTCCGGGCAAGACCGACTGGTATTTTATGGGTGTGGCAGGATTCTCTGGTCAAGATGTTTTTCGCTCTGAGATTAATAAAGTGCGTGAGCTATTCGATGTGCGTTTTGGCACTAGTGGACATTCACTCTCGTTGATCAACAATACTTATAGTTGGCTTGATGAGCCAATCGCTACCAAAACCAGTATTCTGCGTGGATTAAAGAAAATTGGTCAGCAGATGAATGCCGATGAGGATGTGTTATTCCTAACCTTGTCTTCACACGGCAACGAAAATATCATTCAATTAGCAAATCCACCATTAGCAATGGAGAATCTAGATGCCGCATGGTTACGGGAGGCGCTAGACGCTTCAGGTATTCGCTGGCGGGTGATTGTGGTATCTGCTTGCTATTCAGGCTCATTTATCGATGAATTGGCATCACCGACTACGGTGGTGATTACCGCATCAGCGGTGGATAAGGCATCGTTTGGCTGTACCAATACTGCTGAGATGACCTATTTTGGGCAAGCGTTTTTTGCTGAAAGCCTGCGTGGCAATACCAGTTTTGAATCTGCCTTTAAAGATGCCCGTTTGCGTGTGAATGAACGTGAAAGTGCGATGGGTTTTGAACCCTCAGAGCCGCAGATGGTGATTGGTAGTCTGATGGAGACTGCTTTGCCAGCATTCGAACAAGTATTGTTTGATAAAACCCGACCACCAGTTGCCAGCATTATTAATGACAGTGATTCTATCGCCATTAATATCGCAGAGGATAGTGCTTCTGGTCAGCCAGTGGCTAATACTGCGATCACTGCCAATTAACAACTAACAGTAAACCTAAAACCCGCAACCCAAAAATCACGATGAGCCGTATTAAGCTCGTTCAGTCTAGAATCTGTAATAATGACACTCGCTTTCCTTACTACTTTAATTCTTGTGAATGGTATAATGATTGAGTACTAAGTGAGTTTGGAGAAGTACTAGTATTACTTTACCAATGCTTTTTATAAGTCATCGTGTACTTTACTTTGGATAAAAAGGATGTCGCTTATGAACAACTCTTATAAACACAGTTTATCTACCAACTCAAAAATCACGCAGATCAGCGTCAACCGCTGTTTCGATGGTGAGCAGCATTACTATAGCCATCAATCATCATCGACCAAAACACCGATGACCTTTAGCATTTATCTGCCAGATGAAGCGCTTGCTGGTCGCCGTTGTCCAGCGATTCTATATTTATCGGGTCTCACTTGCAATGCTGATAATGTCACCCACAAAGCACATTTTCAGCAAAAATGTAGCGAGCTTGGCATGATATTTATCGCCCCTGATACATCACCTCGAAGTAGTGATGACAGCGATGTGCCAAACGACGACCGCTATTTTGTTGGTCAGGGTGCCAGCTATTATGTCGATGCGACGCAAGCACCTTGGTCAGAGCATTTTAATATGCAAAGCTATATCGTTGATGAGTTATATGACTTGTTACGCTCAGAGTTTCCTATTGACAGTATCGGCGTGACAGGGCATTCGATGGGCGGTCACGGAGCATTACTATTGGGATTTAAGTTTCCAGGCAAGTTTGTGAGTGTCTCAGCTTTATCGCCTGTGTGCGCGGCCAGTGAGTCGGCATGGGGGCAAGCTGCTTATACAGAATACTTCGGCGATGATAAATCACGATGGGCGCAGGCAGATGCTGCGCAGATGATTGAAAAATCAGGGCAGCAGTATGCAAGTATCTTGGTAGATCAAGGTGCGGCTGATAATTTTTTAGCAGAGGGTCCACTGCAAACCACCAAATTGCAACATGCTTGTGACAAAGCCAATCAGCCCTTAACCTTGCGTTATCAGGCGGGTCACGATCATAGCTACTATTTTATTCAAACGGTGATTAACGATCATATTGAACATCACTGGCGTATGGCACAAATGAGCTAAGCCCAGTATTAGAATGATGATCTGATCGATAAATTGACAGACAGTTACGCTGATTATTTAGTCAAGCGTACTTATTGATATAAAATAGATTAATGTAAAATAGAAGTCGGCTAAGTATCTGTTAAGCATCTTTGAAGGTAAGGTTTTATGGTAAGTAATCTGACAGCATTAGTAGTCGATGGTTTGGCTTGTAAGCAGCAAACCGTTCAGTCATCGCTTGCGACCATGCAAGCCGATATGACCGCGGCTCTAAAAAATAATCAGCATGCTGATGTTAGTACTGAATCAAATGACAGACAGACACGTTCAGATGAGCTTATCGCAACCGTAGTCAATGAGTCGGGTGATAAAGTGCTAGATGACGCGCAAGTCTCACGAGTGATAGAAATGGCGTGGGAGGACAGAACACCGTTTGGGGCGATAGAGCATAGCTATGGTCTCAATGAAGCAGGCGTGATTAAGCTGATGCGCCAAGCGCTAAAGCCGTCGTCTTTTCGCTTATGGCGTCAGCGTGTCAGTAATCGCGCGACCAAACATCAAGCTAAGCGAGGCTTCGATGTCGGTCGTGCTTATTGCAAAACCCAGTATAAGCAGCGCTAGTAGTTTGAGTTCTTAATATTATTGCTTTAAAGGTTTAATTTTTTTAAGTCAGTCCTTAATTTCTTTTTATTTTATTCGTATTTTATTTCAACAGAATCAGGTAGCTCAACTATGATTATTCCTTCTAAACCTTACCTTATCGCCCCATCAATACTCTCAGCTGATTTTGCACGTTTAGGTGAAGAAGTTGAAAGGGTGTTGGAATCAGGTGCTGATGTGATTCATTTTGATGTAATGGATAACCATTATGTACCCAATCTCACCTTTGGTAGTATGATTTGTAAGGCGCTGCGTGATTATGGGATTGATGCACCAATCGATGTACATTTGATGGTATCACCAGTTGACGGCATGATTGAGCAGTTTTTGGAAGCAGGTGCGAGTGTTATCACTTTTCATCCAGAAGCCAGTGGGCATATTGATCGCTCTTTACAACTGATCAAAGATGGCGGTGCTGAATGTGGTTTAGTATTGAATCCCGCAACGCCATTACATTATTTAGACTATGTGATGGACAAGGTAGATCAAATTTTATTGATGAGCGTCAACCCAGGTTTTGGCGGTCAGTCATTTATTGAAGGGACGTTAGAAAAAGTGCGCCAAGTTCGTCAGCGCATCATCACCAGTGGTCGTGATATCAGATTAGAAGTAGATGGCGGTATCAAAGCCAGTAATATCCGAGCCATTGCCGAAGCGGGTGCTGATATGTTTGTGGCAGGGTCGGCGATCTTTAACCAAGATGACTATAAAGTGGCTATTGATGCTATGCGTGCTGAGCTGGCTTTGGCTAATGGTAACGAATAACCACGGTCTTATGTGATTAGTAAATACGTTCATCAGTCATTTTCGTCATAAAAGAATAGTAGCAAAATGTGCTGTATAACGGATAACGATGCATAACGGCAAGTTACGTAAAGGTAAAATATGGACACAAAAAACTCAATCAATTCGTCAGAATCACCTGAGTCAGAGCAAAGCACTGAGCAGCCAATTCAGAATGAGACACAGCAACGCAGCTTGGTGCCAAAGGGTATTACTATTGGCTTGGCTGTATTTGCCTTGGTTCTAAGTCTGGCGGGTTACGGCTTTCGCCTAATGGTCGGTGATGATACTGGTGAAGTATTACGTCATGCTGCGGTCATTGTGCCTGCATTTATGTTGGGCATTCCCCTGTTTTTTTGGCTAGGTTCGAAGATACTTAACAAAGTCAAAGGCATGCATATAGAGAGCTGGAATGCTATTAGCTTGGGCTATTTGACATCTTGTATATCGATGCTATGGTTGATGGGTACTTACAGTTAGAGTCTTATGAGCAGAGATAAAGCTGTTTGGTAAATAGTGCATTGCAATATTTATGATAGGCTGTTTTTACACAATTTTTAATTATTAAGTCACGTGCTACAAGCGTGACTGGAATTTTACATGAGAATCATACCGACCAAGATTGCCAATATAATCTATCCAAAAGATCTACCCAATGGCTTATTCACCAGCTTAATTATCGCCTGTTTGCTGCTAGGGCTGGCATCATTGCGTAACGGTACTGATTTACAAGGCTGGCTCAATGTCATCGAAAATTGGCTGCTTATGCTGTTGATATTTCCGACCGCCACCGCCACTGTAGCCTTACCGTTTAAATATCGAGATCCGACATTAGAGTTAAAGCTCATGTATTATCTCGGTATGTTTGTTGCCTTTTTATTTACTGTGGCAAAATTACGCTACTGGCGCTAATACTATTAGTGATAGCACACCTAAAAAGCCTTTATGTAGAAGACTTATGTGACAAGCCTTGAATTTCAAGACCAAAGCGTCCATTGTATGACTAAGATAGTTTTACCCGTATTACTGTAAAACAATAATGTTGCGAAGCGCGATTTTTCTTGCAAGTATTAGACGGGACAATGAGGAACCAATTCATGCCATACGATATCGATAATGATATAGAAGTAGATAACGAAAGTACGGATCAATTTGCAGGATTTGCCAAAGAGACTACCCTTGAGTTGGTAGAGGCAGAAGATGGTCGCTTATTGTTACGTGACGCGGAACAAGACGAAGCGCCGCTGATGACCATTGATTTTTCTGAAAAGCTTAAAGAGCTGCTCGGTAGTGACACCCAAGCGATAGGTCAGCATATGATTCATGCCGCGATTCAGGTCATTATGCAAAAGCAGATGAGCCAATGGCATGCGCATGTTTATGACAAAGAGCCGACGCACTATAGTTAGTGATGAGCTGGGTTGCTGTTAAGCTGGCTAGTAGTAGTCAATTAAAATAGTTATCATAAAAAGTAGCAAGCATAAAAAGGGGTATATCTATTGATATACCCTTTTTTTTCAAATAACTTATTTATAGGAAGTATTTATGAAAATATATTCTATAAATTATAGCAGTTATTTGATTTTAGCTTCTTTAAACATCACGTGCTGACGAATTTTTGGATCGAATTTCTTCATTTCCATTTTGCCAGGCATAGTGCGTTTGTTTTTAGTAGTGGTGTAGTAATACCCAGTACCAGCTGTTGATACTAATTTAATTTTATCTCTCATGATAGCTTTCCTGTAAATGAGGGGTCTTCAAACGATAGGTACGGATCTAAAATATTAAGTAACTACAAATATAATGATGTAGTAGAAAAGCAGCTTAAATGACGAAAATTATCGAGACATTAAGCTGCCAGTCTTAACTTATACTTTTTGACCTTGTGCGCGCATATCTGCTAACACTTTATCGATACCAAGTTTGTCAATAGTGCGCATACCTTTGGTAGACACACGTAGACGTACAAAACGATTTTCAGACTCTACCCAAAAACGATGGTTATGAAGGTTTGGTAGAAAGCGACGACGGGTTTTGTTGTTTGCGTGCGAAACATTATTACCCACCATAGGGCGCTTTCCAGTCACTTGGCAAACTCGAGACATGGCGAACTCCTAATCTATGAGGTATGAGTTTTTCTCATACCAGTCTGGGCAAGTTGCACGTTTTTGCGGCATGGACACAGCAAGCGGCAGCTTTGCACCAAACAAAACTATATGAATGTTGAGTTGATATTGCTGTTATCTAAAGGCAAATAACAAGCGTACCAATTCAGAAAATTTTAAAGCCGACATTTATACCATAAAAGAGATGAATACTCAAATATTTTTATGATTATTGTCGATCTAAAGGATGGCTATTATACCCTGAAATTCACTGGCTATGTTGTTGATTATTTAATAGTAAAAATTAATTTTTAGTTGTAAGTTATGACAAAAGTCAGTAAAGTTGCTGTTATATATTTAATACAATCTGTTAATACAACGGGTGTTAATGTAAATCTATGTATCATTACCAATCTATTATGATTCTGTGTAATGATTTTTGTTTATTTGCTCGAATAAATTACTGCTGACGCGGAGTCCAAAACATGTCATATAGCTCATTACCTTTTACCTCTAAATTATTTCAGCTTACGGCGTTATCAATATCACTAACTCTAGCTGGATGTGGTGGTGGCGGTGGCGGTGATACTGTAGATTCTATTGCACCCACTCCTGATACAGGTTTGGTGCAGGTAACCCCTGATGGTCAAATTCCAGGTGATTCTGCTACTAATGCAAGTGAAATATATATATCTTCCAATTATAGTGGGATTAAAATGACTAAGGGAGCTTCTATAGAAGTGACTGCCTTAGTGTTAGATGCAAACAATGGTAATCTAGCAGAGCAACCTGTAACTTTTAAAATTACTGACCCTGAAGCTACAGGTGTATTTAGTAACTCTCAATCCAAGATTACTACGGATGAAAATGGCAAAGCAGTAATCAGATTAGAGGTGCTAAATCAATTATCTAAAGAGCAAAGTGATTATCTTATAAACAATGGATTGATAGTAGAAGCTAGTATTGGCAATGTAACAAAATCTATTAAACTATATGGCTCGAATGACAACGCTGATATTGAAAAACAAAATGTATATGATGTTTTTATCTCCTCTGATAAAAATCAGCTATTGACTGGCCAAGATAAGACAACAGTTAGTATTAGAGTAACTGATAAAAAAGGCGGTATTATTGCAGGAGTGCCTGTCATCGTCAGTATTGCTGATGCTGCATTATATGGCTTGTCATTGAATGGAACTTCTCGGCAGCTTACAGATAATGAAGGGCTAGTCGAAATCGAGCTGATACAAAGTAGAGTAAGTGTTGATGCTCAACTGAACCACGAGAGTGTATTGAACGTTGTTGTTGATGATGGTAAAAACAGTATTGTTGAACAAAACTTACCAATCATAGCTTCAGGTACTCGTGTAAGTAACGTGGTATCTTCTAAGAATGCAGTAAATGCAGGAGATAATTTTAGAGTATCTGGGCAACTCTTAGATGGCGCAGCAAAACCAGTTGCGAATGCTGATTTTATTATTTATAGCAACGATACGGAAGCTGGGGTTGGAAAGTCTGATAACAATGGTAATTTTGCAGTTGACTTAAATGCTTCTAGTTTAAAACCAGTAGATGATAACTATTTATTCAGTCTTGAGGTAAAAGGCGTTGAAGTTAGCCAGCGTATTCCTGATATTTTAACGGTAGTATCTACGAGTAGCTCAAACATAGGGTTTTCTCCAACTACAGATATTATTGTCGGTGATCGACAGAAAGTTATCTTGAGTGTGCCAGATGCTGTTGATGGAGATAGCGTTAATGTCTCAACAAATAAGGGAAAAATATTTGCATCAGTGAATGATGTTCAAGGAAGCTCGCGTCGTACATTGACTGTTACGGGTAAAAAAGTTGAGTTTTATGTAGAATCTAATGTACCTGGAACTGCAACTGTAAGAGCGGAATATGGCAATGATAGTAAAGAGACAGTATTGAGTTTTGTCTCTATCGAGCCGAAAAAATTGATTCTACAGATTGAGCGTGCAGTCTTAAGTGTGGGCGGCTCTACCTCTGTAATGGCTAGAGTTTTGGACAAGGATGATGCTCCTGTCAAAAATGCTATTGTACAATTCACGACGACTAAAGATGCATCTGGTGGAAGTTTAAGCCAAGCGGTGGCGTATACTGATGATAATGGTCGAGCTGTAACGACTTATAATGCAGGCCAAAACTCAACAAGTACAGATGGTGTTGTCATTGAAGCACAGGTTCAGTCAATTAGATTGCCAGATGGTAAGGAAAAAGCAGTAAACACACTCTTAGATAATTCAGCAATCACAGTCCAAACAAAGTCGACCTATATTAGTTTTGCATTTGCAGACAAAGTTTCTGCAGGTAGCAATCAAGTATATTACTTCCAGAAAGGATCAATCAGTGTGCTCAATAGTGCTGGTAAGCCAGCTATTAATCAACCAGTCTCTATTAATTTGATTCCTGATAGTTATTTAAAAGGTGAGTTTAGTATCATTAAGGATATATTTGGCAGGACTGTCTGGTTCCAAGATCCGGTTTCTTGTGGCAAAGAAGATAAAAATAATAATGGCATTTTAGATCCTAATGAAGATTTCAATAATAACGGTCAATTAGATCCTGTTAACGTGGCGGCAGTTATCAATGAGAATGGTCAAGAAGTAACTTCTAGCCAGAATTTTAATTTTATAACAGATGATACTGGTAGAGTAGATTTCTCTATACGTTACCCTAAAGAGTATGCAAACTGGTACAAAGCTAGCGTTACAGTCAATACTAGTGTAGATGGTAGTGAGTCACAGCAATCTCGTGTGATAGGTTTCCCTACTCTAGTAACTGACGTGAATATTGGCATACCAATTCGACCAAACTGGACAAGTCCATTTGGTACTGATTTAAGTTGCTCTAGTTCTAAATAGAATCCATTATAAATACAAAAACCCCTAACCACGCGTTGGGGGTTTTCGTATTTATAACCTCAATAACGAAATACAACCAACTCAATCAGCAAAGTTAGGTAAAAGCGATTAGAATAGTCGGTTTCCTATGCTAACGACCGTATTGAAAGTCAGTAGCAAGTTTAATTTTTTGATTGGGCGCACTATGTCAGACACTGCAACGATTACTTCAGCAAAAAACTCATCTCATAAACTATCTAATAACCTGTCTAACAAGACGACAATCGATACTGCCACGCTATTGATTAAATGCCGTGACCAAGCTGGTATCGTGCAAGCGGTATCTGAGTTTATCCATCGCTATGGCGCTAATATTATCACTCTCGATCAGTATTCAACTGCTCATGAGGGTGGTCAATATTTTATGCGTTTAGAGTTTGCTTTGGCAGGATTGAGCGAAATCATTGATAATTTTGAAGCCAGTTTTGCGCATACGGTAGCCAAGCGCCATAACATGGCTTGGCGTTTACATGATAATGCGATTAAGACGAAAGTTGGTATTTTAGTATCAAAGTTTGATCATGCATTGTTGGATTTGTTATGGCGGCATCAGCGAGGTTTACTTGACTGCGAGATTACCTCTGTCGTTAGTAATCACGAAGACTTGCGCCAATCGGTAGAAAACTTTGGCATCACTTTCCATCATGTGCCAGTGACCAAAGACAATAAATCAGAGGCAGAAGAGCAAATTCATGAGTTGATGGAAGGCAATGATTTGCTAGTGTTGGCGCGTTATATGCAGATATTGTCGTCTGATTTTGTCAAGCGTTGGCCGATGCGAGTCATCAATATTCACCATTCATTTTTGCCTGCATTTGTGGGAGCTGACCCTTATCGTCAAGCTTATGATAAAGGTGTGAAACTCATCGGCGCGACTGCGCATTACGTCACCGCTGAGCTTGATCAAGGTCCTATCATTGAGCAAGATGTACACCGAGTCACTCACCGTCAAGGTGTGACGGAGCTGCGCGCTATTGGTCGTGATATCGAGCGTAATGTCTTGGCACGCGCTGTGAACTGGCATGTACAAAACCGCGTGATTGTAGCGGGTAATAAAACCGTGGTTTTTAATTAGCCTTTAATTAGAGCGATTTTAAATTGAGAAGTGCTGGTTAACAGAAGGTTAAAAAAAGCCGTGGGTATTATTCATTAATACTCACGGCTTTTTTCTGGATCTATTGCTATTGCAGCGCTGATTTTATATCAGCATCTCTAACACAAACTTGCTGCCCACAAAGCCGATAGCTAATAGGATAAAAGCATAGATAGTCATATTGGCGGCACGTTTGCCTCGCCATCCAGCACGCCAGTTACCGACCAGTAGCGCCCCAAACAATAACCAAGACAGCAGGCTAAACACGGTCTTATGCACAATATGCTGTGCCATCAAATCCTCTACATAGATAAAGCCAATGCCAAGAGCTATACTGAGCAGAACGAAGCCGACCAATAGCATATCGAATAATAGACTCTCCATACTTTGTAAGGATGGCAGTTTATTGACCCAAAACCGATGAATAGAGTGGTGCTTGAGTTCGCGTATTTGTAGGCGCAAAAATAGCGCTTGCACCGCTGCCATCAGCAGCACACAATAGGCAGCAAGTGATAGTAGTATATGAGCTTCAAGCCCAATACTGATATTTGTAATGGGTTGATAAGGCGCACGACCAATATAGCCAATTGTTAACCCTACCAATGCTGTTGGCGCTGCCAGTATGCCCAGACTAACAATAGGGCGATACAAACAAAATAAAAAATAGAAGAACAAAAAGAATAAGCTGATTAGGCTGATGATATTAAAAAGATTAAAGTTTAGCCCGTAAAGCGTCACAACATAAGGATAAAGTAGCGCCGCATGCGCGAGCATGCCGACCATCAATAATCCCAAACTGATGCCTTTATGGATAGGCTTATCCCGAGTCAGTGCCCAACTAAGGTAAGCGCTGACTAAGATATAGGCTAGGCTAGCAAGTAAGAATGCAAAGTGCACAGATAGAATGCCTCATCTCATACTGAGCGCAAAATAGCCGCTCAATTTAATGCTAAAGTGGTATTATCGGAATGATTAGAATAATCGTCCAATTTATCATAAAATGGGTGCCAATTGAGCACCAACTTGCTTATTCCTTATAAATGCTTGGCCAAGTTTGCTTGAATGAGCGCTAATATGCCTAGCTTATAAAGCGATTGTCTATAAGTCATAAAGCGCCGCGCCAAGTTTTGGTAATGCTGTATTTGCAAAATCATTATAATTTTGGCGTCGTCTTGGTGCTATAGTGTTGATAATATACTATTTTTTTATCATTATTTTTATGAAGATACGATTAAATACTTTACAGTATTCCCTAATAATATTTATCCGCCATTTAAGCTGAAGCCAGTTTTAGCTAAGTATTGTTTTAAGTAAGCATTATTTTAAGTAAATATTGTTTTCACCAAGAATTATTTTAACTGAGAGTTATTTATGTTTGATACCTTAACAGAACGCTTATCGTCGAGCCTGCGCAATATCGTCGGTACTGGGCAGTTGACCGAAGACAACATCAAAGATACCCTGCGTGAAGTGCGTATGGCGCTACTAGAAGCCGACGTCGCGCTACCCGTCACCCGTGACTTTGTAAAGCGCGTCAAAGAACAAGCGCTTGGTGCAGAAGTACTCAAAGAGTTAGCGCCAGGGCAAGCCTTTGTCAAAATCGTCCATGACGAGCTGACCGAAATGATGGGCAGCGCCAATCAGCAGCTTGAGATGACGGGTAAGCCACCAGTTGTTTATTTACTGGCTGGTTTGCAAGGGGCAGGTAAAACCACGACGGCTGGTAAATTGGCGAAGTTTTTACAAGAGCGCCATAAGAAAAAGGTGATGCTAGTATCAGCTGACGTCTATCGTCCAGCGGCGATTGCTCAGCTTGAGCAAGTGGCAGGTCAAGTGAATGCCAAGTTTGTTAATTCAAGTAGCGATGAAAACCCGATTGATATTGCCTTACGTGCTATCGAAGAAGCAAAGATTCAGTACCAAGATATTTTGATTATTGATACCGCTGGTCGTCTGGCTATCGATGAGACTATGATGGCTGAGATTAAGGCGTTAACTGCAGCAGTCAATCCTTCTGAAACCTTGTTCGTCGTCGATGCGATGACGGGTCAGGATGCGGCAAATACTGCCAAAGCCTTTAATGATGCGCTGCCATTAACGGGTGTGATTTTAACTAAGACTGATGGTGATGCGCGCGGTGGTGCGGCACTTTCTGTACGTGCGATTACTGGCAAACCAATTAAGTTTTTAGGTCGCGGTGAAAAACTAGACGCGTTAGAGCTGTTCCATCCTGAACGTATCGCTCAACGTATTCTTGGTATGGGTGACGTACTGAGTTTGGTCGAAGAAGTTGAACAAAAAATCGACCGTGATAAAGCCGAAAAAATGGCGAAAAAGATGCAAAAGGGCGGTGATTTCGACCTTGAGGATCTATTGACCCAGTTCCAACAAATGAAAAGCATGGGAGGCATGGCAGGCTTCTTAGATAAGATGCCAGGTATGGGCGGCTCGGATATGCAAAAAGCGGTCGAGGATGCCAAGCCAGAAGAAAAAGTACGTGAGATGGAAGCGTTGATTAATTCGATGACGCCATTTGAACGCAAAAATCCCGATAAAATTAATCCAAGCCGTAAGCGCCGTATTGCCGCAGGTTCTGGACGTGAGATTCAAGACGTCAATCGTTTGCTCAAACAACACAAGCAAATGGCAAAAATGATGAAAATGATCTCCAAGCCTGAAGGCATCAGTAAAATGATGAAGTCGATGCAAGGGCTAATGGGTGGCGGTGCTGCAGGTGGCGGCGGTGGCGGTCCTTTATTTGGTGGCGGCGGTCAGCAAGGCGGCGTCAAGGATGTGAATCCACAACAAATGGCTAAGCAGATGGGTTTGGATCCAAACAACATGCCAAGCACCGAAGAGATGCAAAAACAAATGCAGGAAATGCAGAATCAAGCGCCAAAAAAGTTTAAAACCCGTTTTTAATTGATAGATACTTAGATTGCTATAGTATTGAATTCTTAATGAAAACCCCAAGGTGCAAGTCACTTTGGGGTTTTTTATGCCTGTCATGTTCCCATAAATATTGATGGATTAAGTATGAAAATTTATAAATTAATAAAATTTGCCTATCCTAAATGCTATGATAGGCGCTGTTTTATAATGCTAAGTGAATAGGCCGAGGTTATGATGTTTTTAGCAATGGATACCGTGTTTGATCAGTGTTCGATCGCGATTTTAGATGTCAGTGGTCAAGTGCTATCGAGTCATACGGAGACGGGTAAACGCCAGCAAACCCAGCAAATTCTGCCAATGATTGACGCCGCTTTGTCCGAGGCTAAGCTCAACCTTGCTGATTTACAAGCCTTGATATTTAACCGTGGTCCTGGTGCCTTTAGTGGCATACGGATTAATACGGCAGTAGTACAAGCATTGTCTGTCGCCCATGATATTCCTTGTGTAGGAGTCTCAAGCCTACAAGCGATTGCGCAAGCGGCGTATCAAAAATATGGTGTGACCGAAGTGTATAGCGCCCTTGATGCGCGTATGCAGCAAATTTATTTTGGGCAATATGTGCTAATAGACAACCTTATGCAGGCGGTTAATCAAGAAAATGGCGAAGATACCGAGCAGTTGCTCGATTATGACAGCCAGACCGTGCTTAATATTCCCATTGCTGGCAATGGTGCGCCGTTATTAATATTACATGACGGTCAGAGCATTCAGGCAGATATTCACCCTGACGCTACTGTGATAGGGCAGCTTGGTATTGCTCAATTTATGGCGACAGGCGGTACAGAAGCCTCGCAAGCTTTACCAAAGTATCTGCGTAATCAAGCGTGGAAAACGCTAAAAGAGCAAGGTAAGGCGTAACCATCATATTAATGCCAGCCATTATCAGTGCTATATAAAATATAAAAATACTCTAAAACGCTATTAGCCAATAGATCCATATTTAGGAAAGCCATCGTGGATATCATTTTATTAATTCAAGCTGTTATCATGGGTATCGTTGAAGGTATCACTGAATTTTTACCCATCTCTAGCACTGGCTACTTGATTTTATCAGCGGATTTGATGGGCTTTTGGACCAAAGAAAAAGTCGATTTATTTGTGGTAGTGGTGCAGCTTGGCGCTATCTTAGCGGTCATTTATGATTACTGGGACAGACTATGGCAAGCGCTGATGGGTCTGCTGACAGGCAAAGCTGAAGGCATGAGTAATCCACGCCAGCTAGGACTTAGCTTGATTGTGGCGACTATTCCGGTGATGATCGTTGGTTTTACCTTCGCGGATGAGATTAAATCATATTTATTTAATCCCATCGTCGTGGCAATTATGCTGATTATCGGTGGCTTATTGATATTCTATGTAGAAAATCGCCCTAAAACGATTACTGCGCAAGAAGCAGAAGACGTCAGTCTAAAAACAGCGTTGATGATTGGTCTGCTGCAATGTCTGGCATTGATACCGGGAACATCACGCTCAGGCGCGACAATTATCGGCGCGCTATGGCTCGGCGTCTCACGTAAAGCTTCCGCTGAATTTTCTTTCTTTTTGGGTATTCCAGTCATCGTGGGCGCGGCATTATTAGATTTGCTGAAGCATCATGATGTATTGACCAATAGCGAGGATTGGCTGGTATTAGGTATAGGTACGGTGGTGTCATTTATCGTCGCCTTACTCTGTATCCGTTTGCTAGTAGAATGGGTCAGTCGTCGTGATTTTAAAATTTTTGCGTGGTTACGCATTATTACTGGCATCATTGTATTAATAGCGGCTTGGGGTTTTGGTTATCAAATGGCAGGCTAGAGCCGATTGTAGGATGAGTCTATAAGCCGCGAATAGGAAAGTAGAGATGACCGCTTCACGCCAAGGGTTCAAAGAGAGTAGTAACATTATGCACTGCCAACTATACTATGTCAGCGAGTCGCAGCATAGTCAGGTTGCAGATATACAAGCGTTGATAATCGGACATCAGCTGCCCATTATTTTACACCTTGAGCTGTTTACCGATAAGCTTAGTCAAAAACGTCGCCAGCAGTTAAGCCAGGCAGCTACCCAACCTATATTGTTGTTGGATGAAAAAAACAAGCTATCATGGCTGAGTGATGGGTTAAGCGTTGCACCAGAATGGGATAAGCTGCAACGCCGTGTGGTGAGTGCGGGGCGTAAGTCTGAGTTATTATTACAAGCAGTCAAAATCACATCTGACAGTCAGGTTATCGATGCCACAGCAGGCTTTGGTCATGACAGTTTGATATTAGCCAGTACGGGCGCACAGGTCATTATGCTTGAGCAGCAGCCCTTGATGGCATTGTTATTGTTAGTAGAACAGCAGCGTATGAGTGGGCTAGCAAATTGGCAAAAGCTGATGAGCCGTCTGCATATTATCAATACCGATGCGCTTGGCTATTTTGCAACTCTAGCAGCGGATGCGATAGATGACACTAAAGAAATCGATAAGAAAGTAATCGATGTGGTGTATCTGGATCCTATGTTTCCGGAAGACAGTTATCAAGATAGCAAAACGGGTAAAGGCGCTAAAGTGGGCAAGCACATGCAAGCCTTACACCAATTGGCTAGCCCACCAACGCTAGAACAAGAAGAACAGTTGCTACAAAGTGCGCAAGCAGTCGTCCGTCAAAAGGGACAAAACACAAACATACAGGGGCGCGTGGTCGTTAAGCGTCCGCAATTTGCGCCGTTACTTGCGCATCAACAACCAAGTGAGAGCTGGCATAACGAAGCCGTACGCTTTGATGGTTATTTTGTTTAATAGCCGTTTCTCATCATAATAAATGCGCCTAGCGATCGAACTTAGTTATTGAACTTAGTTATTGAACTTAGCTATTGGACTCAGTTATTGAGCTTAGAGCGCGTAGTTAGCAACTTCATATTTGTAAAATTTATAGTGATTGGATTTAGGAGCAGGGAATGTCGACGCTAATTATTTGGATCATGGGTGCAGGATTATTATTAATAAACATTATTTTGCGCACCCGAATATTAAGGCTAGAAGCCCGTTTAAAAGAGTTCAGTCGTCCTGAAGATTATGTGGCATTTTTGCGTCAACAAGCCGCACAAAAAGACAAAATCCCTGCCATTAAAGCCTTACGCAAACAATATCCTGAGCTGTCGCTCATCGAGGCCAACAAATTGTGGCAGCAAATTCAGTAGCTCGCCAATGTATTAATAATTCAATGTAATAGCACTTCATATAAGAGCTGCCGAAAAAGTAGGCAAACACGCACAAAAAAACCTTCTATTAATGATAATAAAAAGCCATGACATTTAACGACAAACTACAAGCTTACCTGCAGCTGACGCGCTTTGATAAACCAGTAGGTATTGAGCTATTATTATGGCCAACGCTATGGGGCGTAATGCTGGCGGCGATGGGTCAAGCGCAACAGCAAGGTTCAAGTGCAGCTCTACCAAGTCTTAAGATGTTGGTGATTTTTGCGCTTGGCGCAATTTTTATGCGGGCGGCAGGTTGCGCGATCAATGATTTTGCCGATCGTAAGGTCGATGGTCATGTGACCCGCACCAAAGGCCGTCCATTAGCTGATGGGCGTCTGTCTGCTAAAGAAGCAATCGCTGCTTTTTTAGTATTGGTATTACTCAGTGCCAGTTTGCTGTTCTGTTTGCCGATAGCCGTATTTTACTGGTCGCTTGGCGCAGTGTTATTGGCATTCATTTATCCATTTACGAAGCGTTTTACCCACTTGCCGCAGGTGTTTTTAGCAGCGGCTTTTGGTTGGGCGATACCGATGGCATATGTGGCGATACAAGGCGCGCCTGATATATGGTGTTGGCTGTTATTTGTCGCTTATATGTGTTGGACCGTGGCTTATGATACCCAATATGCTATGGCTGACCGTGAAGATGATTTAAAAATCGGGGTCAAATCAACGGCGATATTATTTGGTCGCTATGATGTGATTATCATCTCGCTGCTACAAACATTGTTTTTGCTTATCATGGGCGCGGTCATTTGGCATTACTTTGCACCGACAAGCTTAGGCCTGACGCCAGTATTTGGCTTGGCGTTAGTGGCGATGATGTTTGCTAAGCAAAATAGCGCTTGTGCTACTCGTAATGCAAGAGCCTGTTTTCAGGCGTTTTTAGCCAATATATGGGTAGGGCGTTACGTCTTTGCTCTCATTGCAATCGCTTGTCTATGGACGACTTTTAATGGATAACTTCAAAAAGCTCTCAAAGTCAAAAGCGAAAAAATCTTCTGATGCCAATGCACCTGTTATCGATTATCAAGCAAAGTTAGCTGAGCACGGATTAACACGCGAACAAGTGATCGCCACCGAGCGTAAATTGGCTAAGTTTGCTAATACGATGGATTCGCTGGTACGTGTGCCTTTTACCAAACAAGGCATGGGTGCAGATGCGGCGCTTTCGACGATTCCGCTGGCAGGAGATTTAGCGGGACTGGCTTTAACCAGCTATGCTTTTGTATTAGGGCGTCAGCTGGGAGTACCAGCGCATAAAATGACGCCTGCGGTCAGACTGGCACTCATTGATATGGTTGTTGGTATCGTACCGGGTATTGGCACGCTGCTCGATATTTTTATTCGCCCCAGTCGTAAGACTTTAGGCATCGTGCATGAGCATCTGCACGATGAATATGGCATTACTGAAACGATGCACATGGATCGGCCGTTTTTGCATCAATCGCTAGAAGACAAACAGCAGCAAAGTCACTTTTGGCGTAACCCTATCATTGCGTGGTTGTATTTGCACATTCCTGATCTATTGGGATTAGTCGTTATTGTGGTAGTTGGTTGGGGACTGTGGGCAGTAATCAGTTGGCTGATCAGTCTGTTTGGCAAGGTAACTGGATTTGGTTAGAGAGAAGTTAATAGCATTAAAAAGGCGGCAAATATCATAAATATTTGCCGCCTTTTTAATGCTCAAGAGATTTCTTTTATGTAACTTTTTAAAGGTTCTAAGCTGTATTTTTTAATCAATTACTCAGTGATGACTTCTGCTTCGGCACTGACTGCATCAAAGCTAGTGACTTTATTATTTTTAATAAAATCAATACTGCCGCCGCCTGCATGACTGACCAGTTGGATGCTGCCATCGCTTGATCGATAAGTTGGGTTATTGCCTTGGCCTTCTGGCGCACTTAGTGTCATTTTTGGTTTGTTCGGTAGGCTAACGATAGCGTTGAGTACGCCTGCTGCTGAGGTTTCAAAAACGACCGAGAGTGATTCACCAGCCGCATTTTTATAACGGACATCAGTAATTTGCGCGCCTTTAATAGCTTGTTCTGGATTTGGTGCTGGGGCAGTATTGTTTGCTGCCGAGTCTGTTGCACCAAGGTCATTTTCTAGCTCAGTTAAGCTTACATCTTGTTCTGAGCTTACTTCAGAATTTGCGATATCATCACCATTATCAGCGGTCGTATCAACATTAATATTGCTAGTCACGGGTGTGGTTTGTACCGCCGCTTCAGAGATTGTTTCGTTATCTGTCTCAGGCTCTGGTGTTTTTTGGCAAGCACTCAATAGTGAGAGACTTAAAAAAATAGCAGAAATTGCCTGAAAATAGGGCTTTGATTTTGCAATTGTAAGAGCATCGGTTTTCATAATCATACGGCTATCCATTGGTTGTTTTTTTATTCAAATATAGTGAACGACGTAGAATTATTTATCACTCAAAGTTAAATATGACCGTCATCTGCTATTACTATCAATTTCTTGCTTACTATCTACAGGCATTACTTATTTCAGTTTTAGGTTGTCGGCTGCCATACCGCTTTCTTTATAGACGTCATCTAAGTATCGACGGCTGGCAAGTAGCTTGTCTACAACGCCACTTTGGCTTTGGATATTGAGCTTTTGAGAAAAGTCTAAAATCGAGTTTAATTGATCTAATACCATGTCATAGCTGGTATTTTGTTTGTCGGTATCGATAATGACTGTTTTGGCATAATGTTGATCGAGGCTAAGGTAGTCGCCAATCAATTCTGGAACACGTGTGGTGATGAGTTTATTGAGGGTAAATAGCTGTGATTCAGTGATTTCTTCATGATGGGTAGACTCATATTGTTGTCCAATATCATCCATCACAGATCGAAACGCCTTAGGTACTTGCTCGTCATAAAGTAGCTTGATAAAAGGATGTCGAGCTGAAAAATTAATCATGCTGAGCCCATTAGCTCGCTCATGATTTACCTCGTTGTTTACCGCCATATCTGCTTTAGACTGGGTAGCGACAAGATTCGCAGAAGCTAAGTATTCTTGATGCCGCTGTATAGAAGCAATCTGTGTGTGCTTAGACTTTTCTTTCATCACAAAAAATATGGGCACAATAACAATTAGGCTAAGCAAAATGAGTAAGGTAAAAAAAGACATGTCGGGACTCTGTCATAAAAAATGCTATTTATCTAAAAAAAGTTTTTAGATTACAATATAACATGCTTGTGTTATGTTAAGGCAAAATAGCGGTCGATAAAAGTTGTATCTCGCTACTGTTTATCTCGCTATTATGTATCTTACCACTATATATCTTACGACTAAGTGCTTGCCTATTTCTAATTAAGGAAGATGATGAATAATGACACGATTACGAAGAGTCAGCTAGCCGCTTATAAACCAACTACTGCTTATGTCGGGACTTCTTGGGCGGTGATGTTGGTGGGTGTCCTAGCGTATTTACTTGGCTTATGGAATGCACAGAGTATGTTATTAAATGAAAAAGGCTATTATATAGCGGTGTTGGCGCTAGGTCTTTATTCAGCAATTAGTTTGCAAAAAACCCTTCGTGATCGTAGTGAAGGTATTCCAACAACCAATATGTATTATCTAATCAGCTGGGCGGCTCTTGGATTATCCATTGCGCTAATCGCTATTGGTTTGATGAATGCGGGAAGTTTAAGCTTAAGTGAAAAAGGCTTTTATATGATGGCATTTACCATGAGTTTATTTGCTGCAGTGACCATTCAAAAAAACACCCGTGACGAAGCACAGATTCGGACTTTAACTGCACCAATGATTACGACTGATACTCAAAGTAGTACTAAAATTGGTCATCAAGAGTCCCGCGACTCTGACACTGGAAAATCACTTTTTGGCGCGGTTAAATCTAGAATGGAAGGCAGTGATTAAACCTTTGACTAAAAATCTCAAGTAAGCGGTGTTTGTAAACGCGTACGATTTGGCGACAGGCGCGCAAGCATCGCTGTTGATAAGGGGGCAAATGCTCCTAACATCATATCTGTTAACGCTTCAGCACATATTGCTGTAATGGCATACCCCTTAGCACCCATCGCACTCATTACCCAAGTTCTTTTGCTGTCTGCTAACGCTCCAACGATGGGGTGATAATCAGGCGTTTGCGTGCGAATCCCCGCCCGTCCTTGCCACAAACTAATATCTGTTGGAATAATCGAGTCCATCTCAGGAATGGCAGTCACTAGTTTGTCGCGGCTAATCTGATGCTCTTTTGTGCGGATATCTATGTCAGTATCATTACGTATAAAGCTTGCGCCTAATAAAAACTGAGAGTGCTGTTCTACAACATCGTTCAATTGTGCATCGCCTGTTTGCGCGGTAAATAACGCACAGTAACCGCTGTATTTAAGCGGTATTTTGGGCAATATGGTGAGCTGCTCGGTTGTGGGCGTAAACCAAGAAAGCTGACCACGAATTTTACGACAATCAAAAATACGCTTGTCCAGGTGATGACTCTCAAAAGCTGCGCAAATGACTACATTATCAGCGCTAATGGATATCGTCTGCTTATCCTGATTATTGCCTTCGATACAAACACTTTCTTCTGTTTCGCTAATACCCTTAACGTCTACTTGCTGAAAGTGGATGAGCGGATGCATTAGGATAGTATCTTTTAATGCTTGCGGATTGACCAAGCCAGACTGCGGTAAATATAGATTCTCTGATAAATCTTGTGTTTTTAACCCGCTGATAGTTTTCGCCTGCTCATGGGATAGTGTGGTGGCCATCTCATCGGGATAATCAGCGATTTGCTCTGTGCCAATATTGGCTTTCATAAGCAGATCAAGAGCGCCCGTTGGTTCAAGTATTGGCACTAATGCTGATTTTTTAGCGTCTACATTTAAGCATCGATATAGCCTGCTGCTATAGAGATAGCCTATGGTATGCAAATGTTCATCGACATGATGAATGGGCGTCATCTTGGGGGCAAGTAGGGCGCGAGGGTTGCCTGATGCGCCCGCCAAAGGTGCTGATTTATCTAGCAAAGTCACTTGAATACCACGATTGGCCAATGACCAAGCCGTTAATAGCCCCGAAACGCCAGCGCCAATGACAATGTTATGGGCGGGCAGGTTGTCAGTGGGTTTGGCAGATTGGCTATCGTTGTCGGGCGCGGCGATGCTAGCATTATTGTAAGAGGTGATGTCTTTACTATTGTTGCCATTATTGTTGTCATTTAAATTTATGGTATCTAGCATGACCGCCGTTAGCATTTCGTTCTTACGACCAAAGCCTTTCACTTTTTTAATCTGAAAGCCACAATCTTGCAACGCACGTTTGACGATACCGGCACAGCTATAGGTGGCGGCAGTTGTATTGGGTCGTGATAAACGCTGCATTTGTGCAAAAATACTATCCGCCCACAAGGTACTATTGCAAGAGGGCGCAAAACCATCTAAAAACCAAGCGTCAACATAAGGTGCATGCGGGCGAGAAGAGTTACTTGATAGTTTGGCTAAGCTCTCAGCTGCGTCACCCAACCATATATCAACGGTCAAATTATCATCAAAGAAGCTCAAACGATGACAGCCCGCGATAAGAGGCGGATAGGCCGCTAATAATAGCTCAATCAGTGTTGTCAATTCAGGCGCGCGCTGTCCCCATAAGTCAAGTATTTGGGTAAGGTCGGTACGAGGTATCGGGAACTTTTCAGTGCTAATAAAATGCAGTTTTGCAGTTGCTAATCGAGGGTGTATATCCCGCAGCTGTCGCCATAGCTGCCATGTAGCGAGAAAATTCAGTCCAGTACCAAAGCCCAATTCAGCAATCGTAAAGCATTGATTTGGCGCAAGATTGGTCAGTCGTTCAGGCAATTGATTGTGCGCCAAAAACACATGACGCGATTCCGCTAAACCATCAGCATTTGAGAAGTAAACATCACCAAACTCACCCGATACCGGCACTTTATTACCCGTATCATCAATCTGCCAATCAATTTTGGCAGGGGTGATATTTGATGAGTGAATGCTTAGTGACTGAGTGTTTTTAGAGGATGTCGACGATGTATCAGTATCTTTTGATTCGAACATGGATTTAGACATAGACAGTCACATAAGATAAATCAATAAAAAGCGCGTGGTACTACTAGTAGTTACCAGCGTTCACGGCGGACAAACACCAACCAAGAAATAAAAATACCGACCAGTAAGCTAATTAAGACAGTAAATGCACCGTATAAAAAAAGCTGACCTTTGCTCTCGTAGACCAAAACATTTACTTGAGTTTGCAAGTCATTCAACTCGCGCTGCAACTGTGCATTACGGCTTAATAGCTGCTGATTGGCATCGGATAACGCCTTATCAGATGGTTGTAATTGCGCCGCCAATGTATCGCTGATATTCATCACTGAGTTTTTTGTTGGTTGAGCGGTCGATATTGGTTGAGCTGGCACGGGTGTCATGAGTGTTGGATCAGACACATCGATAGCTGTCACTGTTGGCGCAGCCTGTGCTGAAACAGTAGCCATAAAAATCATACTAACAATGCTACGCTGATAAGAGCGACTTTTTAACAAAGATAGGCACTGAATCACGATTTTGCTACTTTAATTGATGCGTTGTCATCCGCTTTTGGCAATGTATGGATAAAGGGTTTGATATCTACGTGACTGTACACGCCATCACGTAAGTAAGGCTCATCGTTTGCCCATGATTGCGCTGCTTCTGCAGAGTCAAAGTCAGCAATAATTAAGCTGCCTGACATCTCACCTTTGCCATGCTCGATGGGTGTTGGACCAGCGATAATCAGTCGATTGTCATGATCTAAAGCTTGCAAGCGTTCGACATGTTCAGCGCGGGTAATCTGACGTTGTGCGCTGCTATTGGCCACGTCATGACCAATAATGGCAAATAAGGACATGAGACTTCCTCGATTAATAAAAATTATGATTAATTTAAAGTGTTTTGCTTAATGCGTCCGAGCTAATTGCGATTAATGATTGTCGCGATTGGCATTTAGAAATAGCATGGGCTCTATTATAAAATGATAAATTGAGTATTATTTGGCGGTTTTATCCGTGAGCGCAGGGTTGAGGTGCTTTTTTAATACGGCAAACTGGGCGATGACGAATACCAACATAATCGGAATCCAGCCATAAGTTTTAAAGTTAATCCATGCCTCATCTGACATCGTAAACGCTGTGATATAATGCAGTATGCCCATAAAGGCGAAGAATAGTGCCCAAGCGAGAGTGAGTTTTTTCCAGCCGCTCATCGTCAGCAAAAAAACATCTTTCATCGCTAGTTGCATCAGTGGCTTATTAATCGCAGCACTGACTAAAAGTGTTAGTGCAAAGATACCGTTGATAATGGGTGACTTCCAACGCAGATAGATATCATCACGCAATAATAAAGTACCACCACAAAACAAAATGGTTAATAGTAAGACAACCCATTGCTGTTTATCAAAAGTGCCTTTTTGGCGAATAAAATGAATGGCATAAACGATGATGGTGGCGATGAGCAACGCACCTGCCCCCGCTAGGATACCACTGTAGCGAGCAGCAATAAAAAAGGCAATTAAGGGAATAAAGTCTAATAAAGCTTTCATAGCAAAGGGGATGTCCGACAAAAACGTATGGGGTAGTTTACACGTCTACTGCGCCAAAAAAAAGCAATCAACACGATAATCATGCTATATCACGGGCCTGCGTAGCAATACCTGATGATTATGACTCATAATCATGACAACTGCCAAATATAACGGCTTATTGCCTATGTGCTCATTTTTTTATTTTCTACACTTTTAATTTTTAATGCTAAGGCTTCTCTTATGAAATTCGATTTACATTGTCACAGCACTTGCTCTGATGGCACTTATGCACCAACGGAAGTGGTGCAGCGCGCCCATGCGGCCGGCGTCAATGTATTGGCATTGACCGATCACGATACGCTGGCAGGAATTGATGAGGCGCGTGCGGCTGCCATTGCCTGCGATATGCAGCTGATTAATGGGGTTGAGATAAGCTGTGAGCATACACTTATTGGTGGTTATGGCAAAAATAAATCAACCAATAAAATCATCCATGTGCTGGGGTTAGATTTTACCGATCGCGAAAAAATGCATGCAACGCTGCAACAATTACAGGATAGCCGTGCCACGCGTGGTCAACGAATCACTGAAAAGCTCAGTGTGCTATTAGATATTAACTATGATGCGCTGTGGCAAGCCGTACTTGATAAAGCTGGCGGCAACCCACAAGCGGTCGGGCGCGCGCATATTGGTCAAGTATTGTTTGAGCGCGGTGAAGTCAAGACAGTACAAAAAGCCTTTGATAAGTATTTGGCAGATAATAAACCTGCTTATGTGGCGATTGATGCACTGAGTATGGCTGACGGCATTGAGCTGATCCATGCTTGTGGTGGCAAGGCGGTGTTGGCGCATCCCACGCGCTATCAGCTTTCAGCGACACGAGTTCGTAAACTGATTGAAGAGTTTGCTGGTCTTGGTGGCGATGCTTGTGAGCTGCCGTCGAATAGCGAACCGGTTAGTACTCGCAGAATGGTCGATCGCAGTATCGCTGCCCACAATCTTGTCGCCTCGATCGGCAGTGACTTTCATGGTAGCAATATGCCGTGGCGTCGTTTGGGTGATGTACCGACAATGAACCCTGATCAGCAGGGAGTTTGGCAGTCTTTTGCAATGTTTTCTTAAACGAAAATTCATTGCTGAGTACAGTTTTGAATGTTGACTAAGCTCAAACATCAATTGACAGGTTATCCAAAAAACATGCGTCATATATTGACGCATGAAGGCAGTAAATAGATTGATAACTGCGACAGAAATTGCCACACTAGATGAGTGGGGTTTTTTTAAAAATGAAATTTTCGGGGTTAACTCCCATTTAGTTTACAAAATGTAGTATCGACACTCGCATTCTTATCTACTTAAGTTTTTGGGAATGGTATAAGGTAAAAAGTCATACCATTTATTATTGTTGATTCAGGCTTTTGATTTTTATTTAATGGTTTTAATGTCGACTTAATTACTTTCAATATTTGCGGTAGCCCTACTATGGCTGTATCGATATCTCATCTAGGCTACACCAAGCTATCTCAAGCAATTTTTGAGTGGCAAGCTGCTGATAAAACGTCATTACTGGCTTTATTTATGGTGATGGAGGTATCTTTACACTGGCTATGGTGCTTATTTGTTTGGTGGCGCCGCGATATTTATGACACCTATGTCGATATAGCCCTGCTGTATCCACTATGGTTCGGCGTGACACTGGTAGCTTTGTTTTTATTATGGATGACCAGTCGTTTTTCACCTGTCAAAAAAGCCAATAGCAATTTGTATAAGTGGCAAGGCATACTAATTACGGTCTATAGTGCCTATATTGCAATGGTTATTTTAGTTTTGGGACATAGTAGCTTGGTCGCGGGTGTCTCTTTAGTCGGCGGTGCGATATTGGGGATGATGCTTATACGTCGGCGCTATGTATGGAGAGCATTTTTAGGGCACGCAGCCGTCATTCTAGCAGTCACATTTATTCCTTATCTTGGCGTTACTTTACCCAATCTGCGCCAAATGACGCTCACGGTCATTCCTCTTGATACCTATTATAGTTATATCAATTATAGTGAAATTACGACAATCGAAAACGCCATCTCTGCCTCTATTTTTCAAAATGGCACACTAAATTGGGACAGTGTTGATCAATTGCGCCGATCTTCTGCTTTTTTTTGGCGTTCTACACATATTTATATGGCGCTACCAAAAGCTATTTTTATTATCTATATGTTTCGTACTTTGTTACTAATATTAGATGACAGTAAAAAGGAAATTCTGCAGCATGCCAATCAAGATGAGCTAACTCAACTCAAAAGTCGCCGTTACGGGATGATGCAAATGAAGCAGGTGCTGAAGTCAGTAGAAGACCATCAAGATATCAGCGTTATTCTATTGGATTTGGATTGGTTTAAAGAGGTCAATGACAGTTACGGTCATGAGATCGGGGATCGAGTATTGGTAGAGGTCGCGCAGACGCTCTTGCAGTCTTTAACTGATGAAACAATCGTGAGTCGCTATGGCGGTGAGGAGTTTTTGATTGTATTGCCAGATACGAAGCACGACACAGCTATGATAATTGCTGAACAATTACGGCGTGTTATCGCTAAACACGTCATCATTCTCGATGACGATACAACCTTTAGTGTGACTGCCAGCTTGGGGCTATATACACTGACCCATGGTGAGCGTAATTGTATAAAACAAGCTTGCGAAACTCTGAATAAAAAGGATGCATCGCAGTCGCTTGCTAAACCGCAGAGAATCCCCACGTATAGTAGCAAACGCGTGAATCGTAAAATTCCCGCAGTGCAGCTACCTCATGATATTTGCCAGCGCTTAATTTGTATGGCAGATAAGGCTTTGTATGAAGCCAAAGGCCGTGGCCGTGATCAAGTGGTGAGTGCCAACGAGATGTTGGCAGCAAAAAATAATAATATTGAGGCGCTCTATGGCACATAGCTAGCTGCCATAGTCGAAGGGTCAAATACGTTTTAGTATATTAATTGTTTTACTAAGCTTGCCAAGACACTGGTGGCAAAGCTACCTGTCGTTAACGTAAAGCTCAGCACCAATGTCTGTTCATTATCCTTATCCTGCCATTCCCAAGACAGCGCTTCAATAGGTAGGCGCAGCGCGCGGCGCTGTGCTTTTACATCGTGCTGCTCTAAGCCATTGGCTAAGCGAGCCAGTAGCGGATTTTGCTGAATCACATTTTTCTCAATATTTGCCGCCATGCCGCTAACTTTATCATTATCCTTGCCCCATAATGCAGCAGTGGGATGGATATCACCCGTCTCAAGGCGTGCACGCAACGTGTCGTCTATGGCTTCGCTAGTAAATATTGACCCTGAACCCTCTAAGTTAAACACTTCGCCTGCCAGCCCAGTATTCCAGCTGCCATCACGCACTCGTACTGCCAATATCTCATTGAAAATTAAGCTACGTGCGGCAGACAGCTCCATCGTATTCTGCTCACGTGGCGCGTGCTTGCGTTTGCTCTTTTTGGGTTGTGCTCGGCTTTGCTGTAGTGGACGCGCAAACAGCGATAATGCTTCTCTAATATTATTGCCATTTCGTCCAAAACGCTGAGGGCCAAAATAATTGGGTACGCCATTTATAGCGATGCTTGATAAATGCTGCTCGACATCTTGCTTCGCCGACAATAATTGCTCAGGTGCTGGCAGTGCTGTATCAAAATCAGCAAATTGGATATCACGCAAGGTAATAATGAATTGATTGGCGCGATGCGTGCCGCGATTGAGCTTTTTGTTGTGCCATTGCTGGTCGATGATCGTGACCGATTCATTGGCTCCGATATCGACTGGTGCAAACTCAGCAGCTGGCAGCTGTTTTTTTGGTATCCGTAAGCTGAACCATTGGGTTGTCAATGCATGGCGATCTTTAAGACCTGAATAACCAACATCACGCAGAGGAATCTCTGCCCACTCTGACAGCAGTTTGGCAAGATAAGCGGTATTCATCCCTAATTTTTGGATATGCAGCCATAAATGCTCACCTTCACCGGTGAATTCGAGCGGCAATAGCTCATTAACGATAAAGTCTGTTGCGTGGGCTTTATAGGTTGCTTGCTGTACAGGTGGTTGAAGAGGCTGCGGTAACTGCGCAGTATCCGTCGCGGCGGTAATATCGATACTTGCCATATCAAACTGCTCATTATCAAATTGATTGTTTTCGAGAGCGGATTGAGGGCTAGCATTAATATCGGTCATGTCATCACGAGAATTCATAAAGTCGTCTTTTATGTTGAGGATAAGATTTAAAAAGAATAGGTAAGCATAGGGATTAACAGTTAACGATTACGTTTTGCAACGCAGGAAACATACAAAAAAACAGCGTGCGCGAAAGTGTCTTGCTACTATCAATGGATAGCGTTTTAAAAAAGCATTTAAATAAACGTATCGAGAACGGTGTTTTTCGTTGAAACTGGCTGATGTGATAGGGTTATTTTCAACACGTTTGATTCAGGGAACCATTATAACTGTTAAGGAAGACTTATGACCAATGCAACGATTGACACAGTGACTATTAATAAGGCTGATATTGCCAGTGGCGGCATGAAATCTTACAAGCAAGATGATGATAGTATCATTTTAATCACCCGCGACGACGATGAGTTCCAGGCGTTCGATGGTAAATGCCCGCACGCAGGCGCAGATTTAGGCACAGGATTACGTTGTGGCAATCGCGTGGTCTGTCCTTGGCATCATGCGACTTTTGATAGCCGCGATGGTACTCTGTTAGAGCCAGTCGCGACAGAAGGTTTGACTCAATATGAAGTGACCGATAATGGCGACAACTTGACGGTGAATATCTCAGCGAAGATAGATAAACAGATTACAAATGATAAGCTTATCGAGACGCATACTCTCATCGTGGGCGGTGGCGCGGCTGGTTTTATGACAGCGCATCAGCTGCGTAACACTGGCTATGGCGGCAAAATCACCTTGATTAGTGCTGATGATAAAGCCCCTTATAATCGTCCATTATTGTCCAAAGCATTTTTAGCGGGCAATATGCCTGAAGAGAAGCTTCTACTAGGCGGTGCAGATTGGGCGAGCAAACACGATATTAATTTACGCTTGAATCAAACTGTCAGCGAAGTATTGCCCAATGAACGTACCATTATCATTAAAGATAAAAATGGTCATAGCGACAGACAAACTGCTGATTTTTTAGTGGTTGCAACAGGCGCTGAGCCAAAGATACCGCCCTTTAAAGGGGCTGAGCTTGATGGCGTTTATACGCTGCGTAGTATGGATGATGCCAAATTGATAAAAGCGGCCAGTCACGATCAGCGTGTGGTGATTATCGGTACTGGCTTTATCGGTATGGAGGTCGCTTCCGCATTGGCGCAGGCAGGCACGACGGCTTCTATTACCGTCATCGGAAAAGACCATCGGGTGATGGGAAATATCGTCTCAGAAACCGTCAGTAATGCGCTGATCAAGCTGCATGAAGAAAATGGCATTCAGTTTGTCTTTGATGCTACGGTCAATGAAATCGCTGAGGTCAAAAGGGTTGTTAATCAGTCTGAGAATGAAGAAGAAAACCAAACCTTTTCACAAGTGGGCGGTGTCACGCTGGCGAATGGTGAGCATATTGATGCTGATATTGTGATTGTAGGGACTGGCGTAGCACCACGTATAGAACTATTTGAAGAAGTAAACGCGCCAGATGGCGTGCAAGTGGATGAGCATTTACAGCTGCGTGATGGGGTTTATGCATTGGGTGATATTGCGAAAGCTTCTGGGCAAATGGGGCGCATGCGCATCGAACATTGGCGTGTGGCTTTGCAACATGGCTTAGTGACTGCGGCTGCGATATTGAATGATGATAGTGTCAGCTCGCTCGCCGCGCGTGTCCCTTTCTTTTGGACGATGCAATATGGCAAAAGCCTACGCTACAGTGGACATGCCGCGACACCCGATCATAATATCTTGTTTGGTTCGCCAGATACGTTAGATTATATCGAATACTACTTTGATGATGATGGGGAAGACACACGTGCTAGTGCGGCTAGCACTTTAGGGCATGATAAAGAATTGGTTGCCTTTTCTGAACTGCTCCGCCGTGGTCATGCGCCAACGCGTGCACAGCTTAAGGCAGGATTTAATATTATCGACCAAGCACAGGCGTTATCGCCCTAGTACTCAAGATGGATACATATTACTATTAAGGCTGACCTATCGATTTGGGTCAGTTTTTTTAATACGAACAAGGAAAGGAAAAATTATAATATGAATAAAAAACATCTAGATGAAAATAACTTGGAGAGAGAGTCCGTGTTTTTGCGACAAGCGCAAGCTGAGGATATTAATGCACTTGAGCAATTATTAAATCGCTGTTATCGCGAGACCGCAGGTTGGACCAATGAGGCAGATTTAATTGGCGGTATTCGAACCACGTCAGCCGAGCTCGCTGCCGTGATTAATGACCCTAATCACTATTACTTCGTTTATCCAAAAACGACAACGGGTGACCGTGATGGAGAGGAAACGGGTGAGATACTCGGTTGTATCGCTGTCGATATCAAAACCGATGCTGACTCAAATAACAAAGCCTACATCGGCATGTTTGCGGTAGATCCAGAGCTGCAGGGGCAGGGCGTTGGCAATGTAATTTTGCAAGCAGCAGAAACCTTTGCGACTCGTCATCTACAGTCAGATGAGCAAGCCGCTGATAAAAGTCCCGCTCGTTTGACCATGTCTATTTTGAGTCATCGTCCTGAGCTGTTGGCTTACTATCAGCGCCGAGGTTATGAGCTAAATGGTAATAAAATGCCATTTCCAAATGACGGCAATAATGGTGAGCCAAAACGTGAGGATTTGGAATTGTTAGAATTAGAAAAAATGGTTCATTGAAAAATCTTGAATGTTTAAAGGCTGATTTTATTAACCCCAAAAATGACCAAAGGTCATAAACAGCCCAACACTTAGCAAGATAAATGCCACGATAATTAAGCGCTTGAACCAGTTAAAAGCGGGCAAGCGCGTGGCATTGTCATCAGACATCAGATAAGCAAACAAAAACAACAAACTTGCTGCCAAGGTCATAATTCCCAGACCAATCGGTAATATAAAAAAGTACACCTGCCACACAGTTATCTCGCAACGGTTTTGAATACCACATCATAGCAGTATCGTGAATGTACTGTCAGTATGCACCGCCCGTTAATTCCTTCATCTCATTAAAGTATTAAATCTATTCATCATAAATCTAACCTTGTATTCTAAAATTAAGTTGGGTGTTTATAAGTAATTCTGTATAGTGAAGTAACATTATAGATACATTGAGATTGAGATGACTAATCTGAAAAAACTGGCAGTCATGGCATTACTAACACCGCTATTTGTCGCATGCTCTAATGCACCTTCTGAAAGCACAGTTGAAGCGTTAATCGAGGCACAATACGAGCAAGCCAATAGTATGATGGACGATGCGATGGCGAACGCAGGCAATGATGAGATGGCAAAGGCGATGAGCGGCATGATGGAGGGTATGATGCCAAAGCTTGAAAAAGTAGAAAACGTAAGCTGCGATACTACCGAAGGTGACAACACTTATTTGTGCACTGCTGACGTCACGCAAACCATTGGTGGTAAAAGTCGTATCGATAGTGGCGCTTTTAAGGTGAACGATGTGAATGGCAAATGGGTATTGACTCAATAATGGTTTACAAAGTCATCAAAGTTAGTGATATAAAAAAGGCGCTTAAGTAGCGCCTTTTTTTGTGCTTAACAATAGCTAATGAGTGGTTTATATGGTTTTATAAAGTTTGTGATAATAAAAAATAAGCAAATAAGGAGTACTCAATGTCTGGCAATATTCTATCGAAGGTCTTGTTTAAAAGAGCATTCAGAGCAACGACAATAGCAAGCGGCTTCCTTGTTTTTGCGTCAATATTGCCAGCTTTGGCTCAAGCCTCAAATCAACATTATCAAGTTCAAGCATTCTCTGATGATTATTCTGCCACCATCACAACAATAGAGGATGAAGACAGCGAGTCAAACAGTATTATTAACGTTGTCAATGCAAAAACTGGGCAAACCCTTATTAGTCAGTCCGCCGGCCTCGATATTGACTATGAGTTGGAAAACAGTAAAGCGCGTCAGCTAGGTGAAAAAATTAGCGCCAATATTGCCAATAGGCACTATGGCGAGCATAGCGTGCTGATATACGATGATTTTAATTTTGATGATCAAAAAGACTTAGCACTCAGAGATGGACGCAACGGCTGTTATGGTGGACCTTCTTACCAAGTCTATCTAAAAGAAGATAATACTTTCGTGCATAGTGATGGATTTACAGAGCTGGCACAGGGATACTGTGGTTTTTTTGACATTGATAAAGACAGTGAAATCTTGAGCACTATGACTAAGAGTGGCGCAGCATGGCATCAGTTTAAAGAGTTTAAGGTCATCAACGATAAACCAGTCGTTGTCCATATCATTGAGGAAGAATGGAATAACAGAAGTCTGCTATCCATTACTGAAAGCAAAAAGATCAATGGCAAAATGAAAGTCGAGAACTATGAAATGTTACCACCCTATGTCGAACAAGCAGAAAGCTCATTTCCCTATATCTATATGCTGACAGTAGATAATAATAAAAAAATGGTGCTCGATAGTCAGTATAAAGAGGGCAGCGAGCAATTATATTATGCTTTTGCAGATGAGAAGGGCCGAATTGAGCTGCTTTATGAAGGACAGTTTGACTATGATAAAACAAAGAAAACACTGAGCTTCACCAACAGACCTGTGCTCTACAAAATCAATAACCAAGGCATTACGGTAAAACTACCTAATAAGACGGTTCAGTTAAAGACGCAACCTAAGAGCGTGATTGGCAGTTTGGATGAGGTCATTCAGTTTAAGAATGTCAGAGTGAAATAAAGAATATTGAAGTAATTCGTTAAGGTGACAGATAGCCCTCAAATCTAGAAAAAAAGGCTACTCTCTTAAGAATAGCCTCTCTATTGACACACCCTATCAAACTAAGGCGTATCTTAACGCAATCTTAACGCATTGTCACAAACTCTTCTGAGCCAGTTGGATGAATGGCAACCGTATTGTCAAAGTCCGCTTTAGTTGCGCCCATTTTGATCGCGACCGCAAAGCCCTGAATCATCTCATCGACACCAAAGCCAAGACCGTGTAGACCAATAACTTTTTCCTCATCGCCCAAGCACACCAATTTCATCATACACTTCTGACGATGCTGGGTCACCGCGCTATACATAGAGGTAAAGGTCGATTTATAACATTTGATATTTTCTTTGCCATAGCGCTCAACCGCGTCGATTTCAGACAAGCCAATAGTGCCGATGGCAGGGTGGGTAAAGATAACCGTCGGTATTAACGTATAGTCCAAATGCTCATTAGGCTTGTTGTTAAACAAGCGCTCTGAAAGACGACGACCGGCGGCAATAGCCACTGGCGTCAAATCCACACTGTTTTCGATAATATCGCCGACCGCATAGATGTTCTTAACATTGGTGTTCTGGAACTTATCGACTTTGATTTTGCCAATTTCGTTCGTTTCCACACCCGTCACTTGCAGGTTGATATTGTCTGTCGATGGCGCACGACCAATCGCCCAAATCAAACAATCCGTTGTATCTAAGCTGCCATTTTCGGTACACAAAGTCAGGCTGCCATCTTCGTTTTTATTGACTTCCGTGAGCGTGGTATTGGTATGCAATTGAATACCGTCTTGCTCCATCTCTATCAGCAACGCCTCTACCACACTGTGATCAAATGAGCGCAGCGGCGAGTGCTGGCGTACATACAAATGCACCTCAGCGCCCAAACTGTTCAACACGCCTGCGATTTCAACAGCGATATATCCTGCTCCCACAATTGCCACGCGTTTTGGCAAATGATTCAACGCAAAAAAGCCGTCAGAATCGATACCGTATTCTGCGCCTTTAATATCTGGCTGAATCGGGTGACCGCCTGTAGCAATCAAAATATGGTCAGCGGTAATTAGCTCACCATTCACTTCTACGGTATTGGTATCAACAAACTTGGCAAAGCCTTTGATCACTTCTACGCCATTTTTGGCCAAGTTATTGTCATAAGAGCGGTGGATATTTTCGATATATTGTTGACGGCTCTGTACCAGTTTTTGGAAGTCAAAACCTTTAACATCCACATCAAAGCCATAGTCTGGCGCATATTTATGAATAGCTTCAGCGATTTGCGCGCCATACCACATCACTTTTTTGGGAACGCAGCCCAAATTCACACAAGTGCCGCCCAGTTGGTTGGCTTCGATAATGGCGCATTTTTTGCCATAGCTCGCCGCACGGTTGATGGAAGCAATGCCACCGCTGCCGCCGCCAATGGCGATATAGTCATAATGTTTTGTCATGGTTAAGTCTCTTTAGTCAATGCATGTTGGTGCAATTTTGCCGTCTATTATTTTTTAATTCTGTTGTTTTGAACTCTATTGTAATTGGTATCATTATTAATCTTACAAGGTTTTGCTTATGAGGATGTACCAGCTAGCATCAGAATATAAAAGTATTTAGACAAAAAAAGCCTGAAATCTAATCATCCTATATAAACCCATTTAAGCCCAACTGGACTCATCTAAACTTACTTAAACAATGGCACGTCGTCTATAAAATAACAGTCCCGGAATGGATAAGCCAAGCACCAATCCTGAGGTGACAAATAAAGCTTCGAACAAGTACACCATCATTTGGCTAAATAACTCGTCTGAAAAGCCAAAATAACCAATCTGTACCATACTGACCATCGCCTTATAAGCGGCGATACCGGGCATCATACAAATGACACTAGGCGAGATAAGTGCTTTGGGTGGCAAGGTATATTTCTTAGAAAAATACACGCCTAAAAAGCTGGCAAGCATCGCCCCAAAAAAGCTGGCAACCACGATATGTACATGCTGATAAACGAGAGCAGTCTTTAATCCGAAGCCAAAAGCAGTCATCAGCAAACAAGGCAAAATATAGCGTTTGGGTACGCTAAACATCAGCGTCCAACCAAGGGTAATAATACATGAAAGCACAACAGTTTCAATGAACCACATCTCAAAACCCCCAATGCTGTATGCGTAGTAAAACCAAGGCCATCACGATGCCAACGCACGCGGATAGGGTGAGCATATAGGTAAACACCGCACGCCCAACGCCAATATTGACATAGCCTTTGAGGATATCTGAGAACGAGTTAATCAAAGGAAAGCTGGGCACCAGTAGCAAGACGCTAGAGGCAACCGCAATATCTGCATTATTACCAATATCAAAATAGTAGGTCGTCGCTCCAATTAAAGAAGCAATAAAAGCGGTCACAATGACGGTGATAAAGGGATTAAAGTGATGCTTGGACAGATAAATACGGGTGAACATCGCTACCATACCCGCAATAAATGTCACGGCGGTGATCGACCAACTGCCACCATTCAGATACGCAAACGCTGCACAAGATGCGCCAACAAACATGCTCACTAGCCACGTTGGGTATACGGTCTTATCCAACTCATCAAAGGCAAGGGTAGTGTGGTCAATCAAATCGGTACTATCGACGGTGGCTTCGGTTCTATTGACGATTTGCTGGATTTGTACCAATAAATTGACATTGATGCTTTGATTAATCGTGTCTCTGGTGGTGGTGATACAGCGCTCGTCACAGATGGTCGTCAGGGTGATGGCGTTAAAGTTCAACGAACATTCGACGCTGTTCATCCCCAAGGCAAGCCCCAAGCGTTTGGACAAGTCCACCACCACGGCGGACTCAGCGCCATACTGCATAAGGAGTAAGCCGCAGCGCACGCATAGTCGAGTAATGTGCTGCTGCTTTACGTAGCTGATAGAGGTCATGAGTGAGATACGCAGGTTGGTTGGTATTGATACGCTATTATAAAGGGTCTGGGTGCTGACGCGCAGACATTATCGGACATTATGTTTGATGCTACTATAAATTATAAACTTTTTTGGTAAAGAGAAAATAGAACGTACGGTAGCTACGCGAGTGATAAATGTGATACGAGCATTTATTTAGGTGGGATCTATTGCAAGGATGCTCTCTGAGCAGCGATTTTAATTAAAGGAATAAAGTTGTAGGCGTCAAATGGAGGTTGGCTGGGGCTTGTGATATCAAACAAATAATAGACTATAAAATTAATAGACTTTTGTTTTCTATAGTGATAATCTCTTCCTCGATAATCTAGACACATTACTTACATCATAATTACATATTGATTGAATTTGAGTTACGTTCTCAATGACGTATCGCTCTCAATTAATGTGTTGCAAGACATGAATTTCGATAGTGGAATGTTAAGTCTATCAATTCATGGCCTTTAGCTCAGTTACTTAACTCAATTGCATCTCTCAACTAGGACGTCTAATGACCAGTTTTCATAAAATAAAAAATGCTCTATTGCTGACTACTATCACTACTTTAGTAGGGTGTACTACGGTCGCCGATATGGCAGGGTACGATACGGCTACATTAAATACTGATGCGGCTAAAAGTTACTCTCAAGTGGTCTCTAAAGCCAGTAGTCAAGGCGCGGTAGATAATACTTCTGCTACCGCCATTCGAGTTAAAAACGTCTTTAATCGTATGAAGCCCTACGCCGTTCGCGCTAATACAACAGGCGTTCCTTTTGATTGGCAGGTCACGGTTATACGTTCACCTGAATTAAACGCTTGGGCAATGCCGGGTGGTAAGATGGCTTTTTATACCGGTATTGTAGAAAAGCTACAGTTAACAGATGCAGAGATCGCTGCGATCATGGGACACGAAATGACCCATGCGTTATCTGAGCACAGTAAAAAAGATGCTGGGCAAAAAATTCTGACCGGCTTAGCGCTGCAGTTAGGTGGTGCCGAACTACAGTCAAGAACAGGGTTAAGTGATGATGCGTTGGGTTTGATTAGTGACTACGGACTTGATAAGCCATTTTCTCGTAGTCAAGAGTCACAAGCCGATGCGGGTGGTCTACGCTTGATGGCGCAGGCAGGCTACAATCCAGAAGCTGCCGTTGCAGTATGGCAAAAAATGGAGGCTGCCAATGGTCGTAGCAACACCATAGCTACTTTAATGTCTACCCATCCAAACTCTGGGCAGCGTATCGCTAAAATTCAGGCACTGTTACCTGAGGTTACGCCAGTTTATCAAGCGGCTGCGAAAGCACCTGCTAATGCAACTAGTGGGGCAACGACTGGAGTAACGACTAGAACCATTAAACGTAAATAATTCAGTAAATGCTATCAAATCAGTAAATACTAACAAAAAAGGTAAGTCAAACGACTTGCCTTTTTTTTGCGAAGAAATATCGAAAAGTGGCTGGTTTGATTTTTACCTTTCCTCTTGAGGGTTAGGGGTAGCAAGCTGTACTCATTTAGCAATACGCTAAGCGTTGGGGTTTGTGAAAGTGGCGAGCGTGATCGACATGATGCCAGTAAATGGACATTTGTGATCGTTGGGCTATCTAAACGTGAGGTCGAGTCGCAATGCAGTCAAATCGAGGAAAAGATAGAACGTACGCTAGATGCACGGGTGAAGAATGTTGAGAGGGAGTTTGTTTAGGTTAACTGGTTTTATATCTTAGCTCTGAAAAATGTCTAACTTGTAGGTTGGGTGGAGTTTACGACACCCAACATTTACTTTAAAAAAGAATATCCTCATCCGCCCCAATTGATAGGAAGCAAACCATCCGTCACAAATCGATGAAATGAGGAATATTGCCAGTCTTTAACTTGTTTAACATACTCATGTTTAATAGGGTTCATATGAATATAATCAATATGTGCTCGATAGTCTGATTCATCGCGAATGCAATGCTCCCAAAATCGACGTTGCCAAATACCACGCTCGCTTTTTTTAAGTCTACTACTCGAAATAGATTCTGTTTTGGCAATGTTATAAGAAAAGTAATATTTAATGAGTTTTATTCGTTTAGAGAAGTCTGCATCATTATTTGGCATAGTACATAACATATGCAAATGGTCTGGTAAGATAACAATGGCATCAATGTAGAAGGGGTGTTTTTGTTTAACGAGTTTGAAGGCGCGTCTAAGTGTTGCAATTTCTTTGACTAGCAAATCGCTAGACCTATCAGCTAGATTGATAGTGAAAAAGTAGGTTGCTCCTTTTTGATAGTGCCTTCGATACTGCATGCTATATCTACAAATTATAACTAATAACTGATATTACTTAATTTTGTTGGGTGTCGCAAGCTCCACCCAACCTACGGATTGTAGGTAATTCTGTGTTTAGATTGTAGGTTGGTGTCGAAGGATGAGACCCAACGAGTTGGTTTTGATGAATATGAGACAGTTGGGTTTCCTTCGTCAATCCAACCTACGAGCTGAACTTAATTAGTGTTGATGGCGAAGGATGCTCGGCAGCGGTTCTGAGTAATGCTAATTAGTCTTAGTTTGCTTTGCTAATCTTAAATATGGCATTCATGATGTGAATTTACTTTTCATACCTAGATATTTAGTATTTACAGCGTTCAAAAAATCAATAATTAAGCTTTCAAGTTCAACAAGATCTGCATTAAATTCAGATTTTTTATCCTTTATATATTTATCTGTTTCAGTTTTAAATAGATGCTTAAATTTGATAATGTCAGTTACTCCTTTAGCTTCAAGAAAATAGTATGACGCAATAATTTGTAATTTGTCATCTTCGCTATATGTTTCATTGTGTGCAACTGAGTTTCTAAATTGTCTAAAACTATTTGTAAACTTATCCAGAGCCTTTAAGCTTGTTTCTATATCTGACCCTTTTACGTGTATGTTTTTGACAATAGTACTATTTTTGCAGTCTCTTTCAGGTAGTCCTAAGTTATAGAGAATATTAATAAGCCTTAAGCACCTATCATAAACAGAAGTTATTCGAAGGTAATAGTTTTCTATAGCAAAAACTATATGATCATGACGATTCATTGAGTCAGGGGAAGTGCTAGTTCTATAGCCAGATAAAAGTTCAATAGAAAAGTGTAATTGTTCCATGCAATCAGTGATACTCCTGACAGCTTTGAAAAAATCTAATGTATATTGCTCTAAAGGACTGGCTGTGACTGTAATACCACTTTCTAAATCACACCTCTTTATGTATGGAATAATAACAGTATTAGCTGAATTGAATACTTGTAAGTTATCAAGTGCCGAATTTTTCATAATTTATACAATACTCTAAAATGTTAAATTTTTATGTTTCCCGTGTCAGCGTAGCCTACGAGCTTGGGTAATACTACTCTTAATTTCAAGAGCTTTGCTTCTTCCGGGAATAGTAAAAGACACTAAAGTAGAGTCGAAAAGATTAGTTTCGATAAGTCCTTTATTTACTAAATTTGATACAACTTCTTGAGTTTCGAGCTTAGAGATTTCCATAGCATCATAATTTAAATTACTCAAGTTTATAAAGTCTTCTCGACTATCTTCTATTATTAAAGCCATGACGTATAAGAAACCTTGTTCATTACTAGATAAGTTTAAAGATCTAATTTCTTGGCTTTTACTGTTTAAAACTTTAGAAAAGTAGCTCCAAAAAAATGGAATTATTATAAATGCTAATAAGGTTCCAGAGAATATTAATCCTCCAATTAATGGGAGTTTCCAGTTATCTGGAACCTCAGGAATGAAGGAAGGTGCAAAGGCATTTCCTAGTAGTACTGATAAGCATACTATGAACACTGCTGTAACGAACGCACGTGAAGTCTGTAGCTGTTTTATTATTTCTGTTAGCCAATCCATGAATTCTCTTTTGAGGTTTTTACTATAATTTAACTTTAGTTTACTTCAAAAAATTCACTTTACAAAAAAAATTTGAACTAAAAGTAGCCTCTCTACAGTAAACAGTTTTTAGACAACAAAAAAGCCCGCTCCCTAAAGAGTAGCCTTTTATCACTCCTTCAACAATTTCTATTAGCTTACGTCTTTGAGCCTATAAATTTTCTAAAACAATCATACTAAACATAGAAATATGTTTATTCAATCAATTATACTTAAGAATCAATAAGTACATAAAGGACTGTCATGACCATCACCACCATCCAGCTATTTACTTTCATCATTGCTGTATTCATATTTATCATGACGCCGGGTCCTGGTGTGTTTGCCACGATTGCCAAAGCCATGACGCAAGGTTCTTGGGCGGCGCTGCCTTTAATTATTGGACTTGCCGCAGGCGACACTATTTATATGGTGTTTTCAGCTTATGGACTGAGCGCGTTAGCAAGTAATTTCAATACACTGTTTACTGTCGTTAAGTTTGTGGGTGCAGGTTATTTATTTTACTTGGCATACAAGATGTGGACGACGGAGCCGAGTGAAATTATCACTGGAGATATAGCGTTAAAGAGTAAAAGCGAGGGTTTGAAAAGTCTGATGTCAGGCTTTTTGGTGTCCATTAGCAATCCAAAAGTTATTTTATTCTATATTAGCTTGTTACCTAGCTTTTTTCCAGTAACCAGTCTGACAAGGGTAGACATTACGATTCTATGTCTGGTGATTTTTGGCTGCGCCATTGTTGCCATGATGATGTATGCCTTTATGGCGAGTTACGCGCAAAAACGTCTAAAAAACCCTAAAGCGCGTCAGAAATTTAACCGAGTAGGGTCTTCATTTATGGGATTGGCTGGCACATGGTTGATAGCGAAGGGTTAAATTTGCTAGATGGCATTTAAGACAAGGGGCGGCCCGCAACAGCAACTTTGGATTCTATACACCAAAAAAAGGCCACTCCCTAAAGAGTGACCTTTCATCAATGATCATCTAACAAATACCAGTTATTAGTGACGACCTTGGCCTGCAGGCTTCTCAAACCCTTTTGCACTCATGCATGAATTTATTTTCTTCATATCGCTTTTACTTGGACGACTGTCTTTATTAATTTTTACGCCAACTCGTTGAGCACAATCATTCATGGCTTGTTTCATGTCTGCTGACATCGCAGGTCTTTGATGGTTGCGATCGTTTGAGCCATTTGATGTGCCGTTTGACGCACAGGCACTAATGCCAACAGTAGATGCTAAGACAATGAACAGTAATTTTTTCATAAGAATTCCTTGAGAGTTTTAGGGATTATGTAGGGGTTAGCCGTGTCAGTGTGTACGTGCTATGACTTGCTATATGGCTTTTAACCAGATATTTCTATATCGTATGCGTCTACGCATCATATCTAACTATTTAAATATTAATACAATCAACGTTTAAGTATCTTTAATAAAGATTAAGAAAGGTAACGCAACGAGCTATATATATCTTGATACCTTAATCAAGATATATAGTGTGCAGATTGGACAAAGCCTTATATTAGCCAATAAAAAAGGCCACCCTATAAAGAGTGGCCTTTTATCAATTATTCATTAACTTATATTAGCTGACTTCTTTCATGCCTTGCTCTAGCATCGGCTTTAAGAATATACCCGTGTAGGATTCTGTGACTTCAGCTACTTGTTCAGGTGTACCTTCTGCGATAATTAGTCCGCCACCTTTACCACCTTCAGGACCTAGATCAATCACCCAATCCGCCGTTTTGATGACGTCAAGATTGTGCTCGATGACGACGATAGTGTTACCTTTATCTCGTAGAGCGTGCAAGATATGCAGCAGCTTATCGATATCATGAAAATGCAAACCAGTGGTTGGCTCATCCAAGATATAGAGCGTTTGTCCCGTATCGCGTTTGGCCAGCTCACGCGCTAATTTAACACGTTGCGCTTCACCACCAGATAATGTCGGTGCAGACTGACCCAAGCGAATATAGCTAAGACCCACATCCATCAAGGCTTGCAGACGACGATAAATCGCTGGAATGGCTGAGAAGAATTCAGTGGCATCTTCTACGGTCATATCTAGGACATCGGCAATATTTTTACCTTTATAGTGAATCTCTAAGGTCTCACGGTTATAGCGCTTACCTTCGCAGGTATCACATGGCACATACATATCAGGTAAGAAATGCATTTCAACCTTGATAAGACCGTCACCTTGACACATCTCACAGCGTCCGCCTTTTACGTTGAAGCTAAAGCGACCAGGCTTATAACCGCGCGCGCGTGCTTCTTGCGTTTGTGCAAACATCTCACGTACCGGCGTAAAGACACCGGTATACGTCGCTGGGTTTGAGCGCGGCGTACGACCAATCGGGCTTTGATCGATATCGACCATTTTATCCAAATGCTCAAGACCATTGATGCTGTCATGCTTATCCGCGATGAGCGTTGAGGCATTGTTTAACTGAGTCGCTGCCAATGGCATAAGGGTACGGTTGATCAAAGTTGATTTGCCCGAACCTGAGACACCAGTCACACAAGTCATAATACCAATGGGAATGGTCAAATCTACATCATGTAAGTTATTACCTGAGGCACCTTTTAGCTCAATCGTCATCGGGGCTTTTTGAGCTTTTGCCTTACCTTTGACTTCCATATCGATCGTTTTGGCTTTATGACGAATGGCTGGAATCTCGATTCTTTTCTTACCAGACATATATTGTCCAGTCAGCGATTCTTTGTTTGCCATGATGTCATCGACCGTGCCCTGAGCGATAATATGACCGCCATGTACACCTGCACCAATACCGATATCAATCACATGATCTGCTTGGCGAATGGCATCTTCATCATGCTCAACGACCAGTACGGTATTACCCAAATCACGCAAGCGCGTTAGAGTTTTTAGCAGACGGTCGTTGTCGCGCTGATGTAGACCAATCGATGGCTCATCAAGTACATACATCACGCCCATTAGTCCTGCGCCAATTTGGCTAGCCAGACGAATACGCTGTGCTTCACCGCCCGATAGCGTTTCAGCAGAACGTGCAAGGGAGAGATAATCAAGTCCAACACTGACAAGAAAGTTCAGACGCTCATTAATCTCTTTAAAGATTTTTTCTGCAACTTCACCTTTATGACCGCCAATTTTTAGCGTTTTATAATAGTCAGCCGCGTCACCGATGGAGAGTTTCACGATTTGAGCGATGGTTTGGTCATCGACACGCACGTTACGTGAGATTTCATTCAGACGTGCGCCATCACAGACGTTACAAGTGGTATCTGCTAGATATTTAGCCAGCTCATCACGGACAAGGTTACTTTGCGTCTTGGCATAACGACGCTCTAAATAAGGAAGCACCCCTTCAAATGGTACGATTTTATTAGTCTTGCGACCGCGCTCATCGGTAAAGTTAAAGGTCAGCTTTTCTTTACCAGAGCCCTGCATGATTAGGTTTTGCTGCTCTTTGGTCAGATTTTGCCACGGTGCATCCATATCAATTTTGAAGTGATTGCAGACGGTAGAGAGCAAACCAAAGTAGTAGGCATGACGTTTATCCCAACCATTAATCGCCCCTTGATTGAGCGATTTTTCATGATGGGTAATCAGTTTTTCAGCTGCGAAGTATTGACGTTTACCAAGACCGTCACAGCTTGGGCACGCACCGTATGGATTGTTAAAACTGAACATGCGTGGCTCAAGCTCAGAGACAGCGCGATCACACACAGGGCAAGAATGCTTGGCTGACATGACTTGGTTGTCATCGCCGCCTCCTTTTGGATTGCCATCCATAAAGTGTAGCGTGACCAAACCTTGACCCAAACGTAAAGCTGTCTCTAAGCTCTCTGCAACACGGTTACCCAAATCATCACGGACTTTAAAGCGATCAACAACGACTTCAATGGTATGCTTTTTCTTCTTATCAAGTGTTGGTAATTCATCGGTATCGTAGACATCACCATCGACACGTACGCGCACGAAACCTTGCCCAATTAATTGCTCAAGCAGAACTGTATGCTCGCCTTTACGCTCACGAATTACTGGAGCTAAGATCATGATTTTGGTGTCATCTGGCAATGCCATGACTTGATCGACCATCTCGGTGACAGACTGAGCCACCATTGGCTCGCCATGCTCAGGGCAAAACGGCGTACCAATACGCGCATAAAGCAGGCGCAGATAGTCATAAATTTCGGTAATCGTACCGACCGTAGAGCGCGGGTTATGGTTGGTTGATTTCTGCTCGATAGCAATCGCAGGGGATAGACCCTCGATACTATCGACGTCAGGCTTCTCCATTTGCGAGAGGAACTGACGCGCATACGCCGACAGACTCTCGACATAACGACGTTGCCCTTCGGCATACAGCGTATCGAATGCCAATGACGATTTACCAGAGCCTGATAAACCCGTAATGACCACAAACTTATCTCGTGGAATGTCTAAATCGATATTTTTTAGATTATGAGTGCGTGCGCCGCGAACCTTAATATACTCGTGTGCCATCGGTGTTAGGTTTCCTATTTGCTAAAAGGGGATTGAAAATATCTCAAATTAAAAGGTAAATATGAATCAATTAAATGGTCGGTTAAAAACGTGGATATTCTGTAAATTTATAATGTTGTTATAAATAATATTTTTATAAAGTGTTCATACGTTGATGAAGTGAGAGCTATAGATGCCCAATTTACTGTTTTAATTTTTATAATTGCTGAGCAGTATGCTGCTTGGCGTTCATTTTGCTGTTTTCTTATTCTACAGCCTTTGAGGCAATTGATTTTCGTATGACTAAGCAAATCTAAATCAAATCAATGTTAAGTAGTAGTCACCTTTTGTCATGGTTTTGACCAACATGTCATTTTATAGAGGAGTTTGTCATCTAAGCGATCGCTCTAGCTGACGAGTAATAATGTTTATGACGCCTTACTTTATTGTCATGGCGACCGCATTATTCAAGGTGTGATTGCGCATCCGATGCAGTTGGTAACAAAATAATCGCGTAATATGAATGGCTTGGGTTGAGAAGGTATAGGAGGCTGCACCAATAAGACAAAAGTCTCGGCACGCAAACGGCGAATGTCTTATACTAGTGGGCTTAATTTGTAGCTAAAGTCTTGATAGCATCACAATAGTATAAGCAGCGCAGTAGTGATAAATCAGCAATGACGAACCAGTGAGGCAAGTATGAATAGCGTAGAGAAACGGGCAATCCTCGGGGTCGGTGGTATATTTGCTTTGCGGATGATTGGTCTGTTTATGATTGTGCCTGTGTTTTCTGTATATGGTGATAATTATGCGCACGCGACGCCGTTTTTGATTGGCTTAGCCGTTGGTATTTATGGCTTAGGGCAGGCGATATTTCAGATACCCATGAGTTTGGCTGCGGATAAATTCCCGCGTAAGCCGATTATCTTTTTAGGACTCATCTTATTTGCTCTCGGCGGTATCATTGCCGCCAATGCGACTGATATTTACGAGGTTATCATTGGTCGGGCGCTGGCAGGTAGTGGCGCGGTATCTGCGGTATTGATGGCATTATTGGCTGATGTGACGCGCGAAGAAATGCGTACCAAAGCGATGGCAACGATGGGCTTGACCATTGCGACTTCTATCATGCTCGCTTTTGCCTTTGGTCCGTTATTGGTTGGCTCGCTGGGTATCTCTGGTTTATTTTGGTTGACCTCAGGCTTTGCTGTTTTGGCGATGCTGTTATTGTTGTTTGTGCCGACACCGCTACGAGTGCTTAAACACAATTTAGACAATAAATCGATTGGTCAGCAGTTAGCGACCGTCCTCAAAATCGGTGATTTAAACCGTTTACATATCGGTATCTTTGCTCTGCATCTAACCATGACGGCGATATTTGTGATATTGCCGCATCAGCTTAATGAAGTGATGGGTCTGTCGGTACGTCAGCAAGGTTTAGTATATCTGCCTTTATTATTTATTGGTTTTGCCGTCGCCATTCCTTTTATCATTATCGCTGAAAAGAAACGCAAAATGCGCCAAGTGTTTTTGGGTGCGATTGCGCTGATGACGGCTGCTTTAGCGATATTGGCTATTGGCAGTCAGGTTGGCGTTGGTATTATATTAGGTCTGTTGTTGTACTTCATGGGCTTTAACTTGCTTGAGGCAACGATTCCCTCATGGATATCTAAGCGCGCCCCAGTCGCCAATAAAGCCACTGCGATGGGGCTTAACTCATCTAGCCAGTTCTTTGGTGCGTTCGTTGGTGGTGCGATGGGTGGGTTGTTATTAAGTCAGCCGAATTTGCTGGCGTGGGGTATTTTGGCCGCTATTATGGGCGTGGCGCTACTCATTATTATCCCTATTTCTCAGCCACCTTATCTATCGAGTACTACTGTGACCATCCCTAAAAACATTAATATCCAAGACTGGTCACGGCAAATGCTGGCGGTAGATGGCGTGGATGAGCTGGTCGTGATGGCAAAAGAGCAAGTTGCTTATTTAAAGTTGGACAAGACACAATTGACGGATGACTCGCGGATGCAGCTATCGAGTTTGGCACAGAGTCCACTAGATATTTAACAAAGGGTATGAACAACGTACTTAGGCGAGTAGAGATAAGGTTGAATAGGCAAAAACTGAATAGGCAAAAACTGAGTAGACAACGACTAGATAGACAGCCATTATTAATAAGTGAACGCTAAATCTTTATCTCTATTTAAAAGAAATTAATATGAGTAAGTTTAAAGTGCTGTCGCACGGTGTTGCGCTTCGAGCAGTGGCTAAATTTTCGATAGGTCTTGGTCTATCAGCCACGTTACTACTCTCAGGTTGCGCCACACAAAATATCCAAGCCTATCAGAACAGCACGCCCACGCTCGATATGCATGAGTTCTTCTCAGGTCAAATCGATGGTTGGGGCATGTTTCAAGGTCGCAATGGCGAGGTCAAAAAACGCTTTTACGTCGATATTGATGCCACTCACGAAGGCGATAATGTCATCGTTTTAGATGAAAAATTCTCATGGGCAGATGGGTCAAAATCACAGCGTATCTGGCGACTGACCAAACAAGCTGATGGTAGCTGGAAAGGCACAGCAGGCGATGTCATTGGCGAGGCAACAGGGGAAGTGGTTGGCAATACCTTGCATTGGAATTACTTGTTAGAGCTACCCGTTGAGGATAAAACCTACAAAGTTAATTTTGATGATTGGATGTATCTAGTCGATAAAGACGTCATGCTCAATCGCTCAGTCATGAAAAAATTTGGCGTAGAGCTGGGTAGCGTCACTTTGAGCATGCATCGCAATAATGAGAGCAATGATTCTAAATAAGTTTATAAAGGGCAGAGTGAGTTGATAAGTCATTAACTGGTAATAGTATTAATTCGCTTAATAAAATGGCAAAATAGCAATATCATGGTTTTTTAAACCCAAAAATTATAATATATATCTAAACGACATAGATTGTCGTCTTTAATAGATAGTTTGTAGATATTCCAATAAAAATTGATTACAGTAAAATCATTAATGAATGCGCTTAGCTGCACAGTCATTAAAGCGATTCATAAAATTATTCATAAAATTATTCATAAGTAAAAGGACGGTATCATGCGCGGAGTTAATAAAGTTATCATCATCGGTAACCTTGGAGCAGACCCTGAGGCACGTCAATTTAATAACGGCGGTAGCGTGACCAATATCTCGGTTGCAACGTCAGAGCAGTGGACCGACAAGCAAAGTGGCGAAAAAAGAGAAGCGACGGAATGGCATCGTATTTCTCTATTTAATCGTTTGGGTGAAATTGCCGCGCAGTATTTGCGTAAAGGCAGTAAAGTTTATATCGAAGGCAGTTTGCGTACCCGTAAATATCAAGATCCCAATGGTCAAGACCGTTATATTACTGAGATTCGCGCTGAGCAAATGCAAATGCTAGATGGTGCGACTGGTGGTCAAAGTGATAATAGCTTTGGCGGTCAAAATCAGGGTCAAGGTGGTGGCTATGGCAATCAAGGTGGTCAAAGCAATCAAAACAACTTTGGTCAGCAAGCAAACAATCAGCCAGCACAGCAAGGCGGTTACAACCAGTCAGCTACTCAAGGTGGTCAAAACAGCTTTAACAATCAAAGCGCACCTGCTCAGCAGAATCAATTCAATCAACCTGCGCAAAAGCCTGCACAGTCAAAGCCAACAGCAATGCCAGACGGCCCTGTCGATGATGATATTCCGTTTTAGGATTTACCTTAGAGTTATCTGTTAAGAATAATCTATAGAAGACCCTGCAATGGCAGGGTTTTTTTTATGGCTAATGATAAATGACTTAAAAAAATAAATTTTCTATAGTGCCCATAAAGGTCGTATGAGAGTGAGCGCGTTAAGAAAGATTGACTTTGTCAATTACGATATTATCTCGCTAAAAAATTAAAACGTTTGTTGGTTTTATAGTTGCGCCTTGATGGTTATTTGAAAAAATAGAAAATTAATTATTGGTCGGCAAACAATTTAGTAAGAAGATAAAGCGGATAAACAGTAGCCTGCCTCATTGAGTTTATCGATTTTTTTATTCTCATTATTTTATCAAATTTTATATTGAAATTTATGAAAACTACCTTTCATATCCTATATAGACCGTCTGTTCTATTGGATTTAATTAGTGCTAACGGTTCATTAAGTGGGTTGATATAATCCACTCGAATCAATAATTCAAACAATATTAAATGTGGGGCTTTGATTTAAAGTAATTTTTATTAACCAATAAAAAGTCAAAATTTGACTGTTCAATGGCTGAAATAATAAAAATTCATCTGGTCGACCGCTTACGATAGGGTTGGTTCAATGTGAAAGGTTAAAGCTGTCACGCTTTTATAATCAATTGACTATAAAAGTGCCCACCTTACTGCTAGTGCTGAGTACAAAGAATGAAAGATGGTGATGTGTTTCAAAAAACTGATTTGGGTAGAGAAGAGATTAAATCTCAGAGTCTCGGCATATTGCCGCGTGAAGCGAGAACCTTGCTCATTATGATCGATGGCAAACGCACGTATCAAAGCTATCTTGATACGCTTGACCGTAGCAAAATGTTTGCCGATTTTGGCGGTGTTGCACCACTATTTGAGTTGCTGTTAGGGCTTGAGTGCATAGAGATAGTGGGCGCTGATAATGCTGCCTCCAAAACATTCACTGCGTCGCAAGCATCGACGGCTTATCAGTCTCAAGCATCGTCGTCTGAAAGGAATATTGAGACAGAGTTTGATCGCACCTTTAATGATAAAGGTCTCAATAAAATGGCAGCATTAGGCAAGAAATCAATCAGTAGTATTTTCAAGGCTAGGTTGTCTGGTGCGAGCTACGAAACGATAAAGTCAGAGTTGGCCAACTATATTGAAAAAAACGCACCACCAATAGAAGCTTGGGGTTACTTGTTGAGTTTAGAACAATGCAAGGATAGCTCGCAATTATTGAGCTTGGTCAAAGAAATACAGAGCACCAGTAGCAGTAATTTATCGCGCGGCATGAATGATTTTATCAAAAAAATTCAACGTTAATATATACGCGACTTATTTTATAAAAAAATGACTTGTACCACAAATACTCGGTTATAAAAGACAGTAGCTGGGTGGTGATAGGTGAAAAATTTAGCAAATTAATTGGAGTGTTTTGTGGAATCAGCTGAGCTTTCAGAATTAAATCGCCTAAAAATGCATCATGGCGAGCATATTATTTTACGTTTAACTTATATTAGCCGTTATAACACCGACAATCCTAAAGGTGAAGCAACGCGCATCCTGACACAAGCTCAGAAAAACAATGAGCGCAATGGTATTACGGGTGCTTTGGTGTTCAATCACAATTATTTTTTGCAAAGTATTGAAGGGGCGAGACCCGTCATCAATGAATTGCTCAGAAAACTGGTTAAAGATGATCGGCATCATGCCTTACAAGTCATCGAATGCCGTGAAGTAGAGCTGCGCCATTGGAGTAAATGGTCAATGAAATATTTGATTCCGAGCGATGAAAACAAAGGACTTGCGCTCAAATTTTCGACAGGTACTCAGTTTAATCCTTATTTGATGAACACCAATCAAATCATGATGTTGATTGAGACGTTATCAGACCTTCAAGAGCAAGAAGCAGTGAGCGCCGCCAAAAAGAAGAAACCATGGTTTTCTATTGGCTAATTGACTGACGTTTATAAACGCTAAGGACCATCACACCCATGACATTTTACAAGAGATAAGATATGACATCAGCAATGGAAGATGCACACATTTTGATGAGCATGACATACGCTAGCCGTGCCAACCCAGATGTATCGGCCAACGACTTCAACGAAATCTTGCAGCAAGCACAAGTAAATAATGCCGCCAATGGCATCACTGGTATGCTGACGTTTAATAAAGATTATTTTTTGCAAACCATTGAAGGGCCAAGAGCACAGATCAATCGTCTGTTATATAGTTTAATTGCTGATCCGCGTCATCATGACTTACAGGTTATTGAAACACGTGAGTTAAAGCATCGAGCATGGTCTAAATGGTCCATGAATTATGCTTCCCCGACTGAAAAAAATGTGGCGATTTATTTAAAATATTCGACAACGATTGATTTTAATCCCTATTTATTGAGCGCCGAAGCAGCCTATAATTTGATGAATGAGCTTAGTGATCAGCATGATTAATCAATGGCATTTTTGACTAATCGGTAGGGATATATGAAAACAATCGGTTGCTATTTTTTTATGGATTTATGTTTGCTGAGTTATTCGTTTAACCGTTTTTAGGATATTGTTTATAGAGACTGATTTTATCTTAAAATTAATAACTGTTTACGAATAACTATTAAATAAATAGTGGTTTTTCATTTACCCGATTTTACTATTCACTGACCTTTGTTATAGAAGATATAATAATCTACTGTTGTGATAGCAAGGTTTTTTGTTTATATTATCTACGCCATTAGCTATTGTGGCTAACAATATTTTATTTGGTTGAAAAAATATCGATTTGTGACATTCATCGTTGTATTTAATGATGAATAAGTCATTCTTAGTTCTTAATAGTGAATAATATCTATTAAGGTTATATTTTTTATCTTACAGTTGGATTTATTATGAGCAAAAATACCGCCATTGATTTAGAAAACCTGAATGTTGATGAGCTACGTGCCATCACTGAAAATGCCCAGCAGCTTATTGCCAAAAAACAACATCAGCGTTTGTATGACGCTTATATGCAGTTTGAGAAAATTGCAGAAGACAGCAATGCCTCTATCGAAGAGATTCTAAAAGCTGGTGAAACGCTAGAGAAAAAACGCAGCATCAAGTATCGCAATACTGACAATAACGAAGAAACATGGACTGGCCGTGGTCGCAAGCCAACGTGGTTGGTTGAAGTGCTAGCAGCAGGTCGTAGTATCGAAGATTTTGCTATCTAGATAGTGTAGTGGCTAACAAGATGATGTCGGTTTAAATTTAGCAAGGTACAATTTTTATTAAAGGCTATTTAAAATAAGCGCTCGTCTAAATAAGCGCTTATTTAAATAAGTTCTGTTTTAAAAAAGAGCCATGTTACATCTACTCTGATCATCGGGCTTGTTTCTCATGATTTGTGTGCAATCATAGCGTTTGATCGTGATAGTCCTTTCGTCTTAGAAGCTGATAAAAGCCAGTATCTTTATTGCCATTATTTTGGTAAAAAGATACTGGCTTTTTTTCTGTCATCTGTATGCCATTGTTTGTTATGATAATGACGTTTTTGTCTTATATAAGAGTTATGCAACCGTGCCCCAAGTATCTGCGTCGTCTCATAAGCGCCCTCGTAAGCTGTGGTGGCTGGTTGGGTTTGTATTATTTGCATTATTTGCTGTGTTGCAAATGCCAGCGGCGTGGCTGCTTAAAAAGTATGCTCCCGAAACGCCTTATGCACAGCATGTGTCGGGTAATTTATGGCAAGGCTCCGTTATCTGGCAGATGCCTTTAGCAGCGACACCACTCACAGGTACGGCAGAATGGTCGTGGCAGCCATGGCATTTGTTATTGGGTAAGATAAGTGCAGAGGTCGATATCAATTCAGCGCAAACTCGCCTCAATGGACAAGTGAAAATAGGCAGCAACTCATGGCAAGTGGATAATATGAGCGGCAAGCTAGCACCTGAGACGTTGGCAAGTTTGGTTGATTGGCAATTGCCCAATACACCGATTCAGGTCAATAATGTTTCGCTCAGCCGTCAGTCTGGCTCAAGTGCCGCCGCAGAAAACGCTTCAACAAAAAATCCATCTGGTTTTACTCAAGCGGATGGTCAGTTGACATGGGTCGGCGGTGAGATAGGCTATCCTAGTGGTGGCAAGGTTTTTTATCTGACCATGCCTGCGATGCGTGCTGAGTTAAGTGCCGAGCAAAAAAACAATAAAAACCTGCTCCATATCAATTTATTAAACAATCAAGATAAGCGCTTGGGCGACTTATATATCGATGGCGATAATATGTTGGATGTCAGTTTGACGCAGCGTTTATTAGAAAGTATGCCTGAGTATAAAGGGCAAGCACCTCAAGATACCCCAGTCGTCAGTGTGCGTCAGCCGCTGCTAAATGGGCTGGGGACACGCTAGATGATGAATGTTTCTACAACTTTAAAACCTGTGCTTAACACCCTTAATCGATTCTCAGGTTGGGTATTGTTATTGGCTGTTGCTTGGTTATGTTGGACAGCGGCTCGATTACTATGGTTGTTGCTCGCCGCACCATTGGCACCGATGCTGCCACCAGCGCCTTTGCAAAACACATCGGCATCTGGCAAGGACTATAGTGGATTATTTGCTATTTTTGCAGACCCTGATCCTATTGCAGCAGCAGTGCAGCCACCACCCAATGTCAATCTAAAAGGCGTTCTGTTAGCAATGCCAGAGAGCATGTCCTCGGCACTATTGGACGTCAATGGTGAAGTGAAAAACTATCGAATCGGTGACGCGCTAAAAGACAGTGGCTATACCCTTGTCGCTGTCGACTGGAACTCGGTTATCATCGCTGATGCCAGTGACAAGCAAACCGTCATTAGCATGCCAGCCGCGATGCCATTAGACCAAAGTGACATGATCGCAGGTGCCGTTAGTAATCAGCGCTTGCCAGAGAACAGCATGTTGCCTAACGCCCCTCAGCCTACACAAAATACTGAGGAAGAGTCCGCTGCGACAGGCAGTGACAGTAGCCCGCAATCTGCTATCGATGAAGCGGTCACAGAATTGCAAGAAAACCCCGCCAGTTATTTGAGTAGGATGGGGGTTATGGCAGCAGGGGAAAGCTATCAAGTAACACCTGCAATGCCAGCAAAGCTGCGTAATCGTCTAGGGCTTGAGCCAGGTGATAAAGTGCTAACGGTTAATGGTCAAAGCGTGGGTAGTAATCCTGCCCAAGATGCTAGTGTGCTGCAACAGGTACAGCAATCAGGTGAGGCGCAAATAGAGGTGCAACGCGGCGATCAAGTCATTACCATTCGTCAGCAGTTTTAAGCACAATAAATGGGTGAGAACTCTTATTTTAAGTAAATAAGTTTTAAGCAAATAAGTTTTAAGCAAATAAGTTTTAAGTAAATAAGTTTTAAGTAAATAAGTTTTAAGTAAATAAGTTTTAAGTAAATAAGTTTTAAGTAAATAAGTTTTAAGTAAATAAGTATTTAGATAGTGCCACTTAAATAATGCCATTGTGGGCAGAACGTTAAGTGAGCAAAGCAATCATTGAGCACCTTAGCACACAATAAATCCAGTACATACTAAGCGACATCATTGTAGGTAATCATCAATATGGTAAGTTTTCATAATTTTTCAGTCACGCCTCTGTACCATGTTTTGCAGCGCCTGATGCGCCTGTGTCGTCCTCTTTGCCTAGCCGTACCATTATGGGCTGCCAGTACGGGTCTTGCGAGTGCTGAGAGCTGGAAAGTCAACTTACAAGATGCCGATATCAAAGCCTTTATTAATGAGGTGGCAACCATCACTGACCAAAACTTTGTCCTTGATCCGCGTATCAATGGCAATGTGACGGTAATTTCTAACAAAGCCTTGTCGCGTGACGAAATATATCAGCTGTTTTTGAGTGTGATGCAAGTCAACGGTATTGCAGCGATTGACTCGGGAACGACCATCAAATTGGTGCCAGATAATGTCGCCAAACAATCTGGCGTGGCTGTTGATTTACGCAGTGACAGTGTTGGTGAGGCGTTAGCTACTCGTGTTATTTATTTAACCAATACCCAAGCCGCAGAAGTGCTGGGTGTCATCCGTCCGCTTATGCCCCAATCAGCTCATGCCGCTGCCGTGCCTGGTGTCAATGCCTTGGTATTGTCCGATCGTGCCGATAGTCTTAATCAGCTGACGTCGCTTATTCGCGATTTAGATAGCAACGTCAATGACAGTTTGCAAGTGATAGCACTACGTCACGTCGATGCTGAACGTATGATGGAATTGATTAGCGCCTTGGTTGCAAGCGCTGGTAGCGGGCAAGCACAAGGTGGTAATAACCAGCTTAAAGTCATCGCTGACACCTCTAGTGATAGATTGTTGGTGAAAGGCAGTCCGGAGATGATTGCTAAAGTCAAAGAGATGGTCAATCAATTGGACACCACGCCTACAAGGCGTTTGAGTGGTCTGCGCGTCTTTCGATTAAAATACGCCAGTGCAGGTCATATTGCAGATATGCTACGCGGATTGCTCGCCAATCAATCTATTAATAGCGCTGGAGCAACGTCCTCGTTAGAGTCGGCATCATTGAACGATTCCAGTAGCACGGGTGCTACCTTGACTAATGAGTCTAGCACTAACACGACTAACAACGCGTCGACCTCAGCGACCTCTAGTGCCAATTCGAGTAGTACTGGTACAGGTGTTGGCGGTCGACCTTTTAGTATTATCGCTGATGAAACCCAAAATGCCGTTATCGTTAATGCGGCACCTGAGCTGATGTTTGAGATTGAAGATGCGGTCAATCAGTTGGACAGTCGCCGCGCGCAAGTATTGATTCAAGCGGCTATTGTAGAAGTGTCAGGTGATGATGCGACCCAGCTTGGTGTGCAATGGGCGCTTGGCAATGCCAATAGCGGCTACGGAGTCGTAAACTTCAATAACGTAGGCGCGAGTGCTACAGCACTTGCCGCCGCCGCATTGGGTGGCGGTGCAGCCAGTATCAGTGCAGCAGCAGGCTCGATAGCTGGTGCTTTGATTGGTATTGGTGATAGCAGCAAAGACAGTCAGGGAAACACCCAGTTTTATGGGGCTATCTTGCAAGCACTTGATTCTTCTACCAGTGCCAATCTGCTGTCTATGCCATCAATTTTGACATTGGACAACGAAAAAGCCAGTATTTTAGTGGGTCAAAACGTGCCTTTTGTGACAGGGTCCTTTACCACCAGTGGCAACGATTCTAGCAATCCCTTTCAAACCATTGATCGTCAGGATATTGGTATCAACCTAAATGTCATTCCTCATATTGGCGACAATGGCACCGTACGCTTGGAGGTCTCGCAAGAAGTCTCGTCGGTGGTGCCGGGCAGTACGGGTAACGCCAGTGGTTTGATCACCAATAAAAGCCTCATCAATACGACGATTCTGGCTGATGATCAGCAGACCATTGCTCTTGGTGGCTTGATGCGTGAAAACAGCACCACGCGCCAACAAAAAGTCCCTGGCTTGGGTAATGTGCCGGTTATTGGTCGACTGTTCCGCTCTGACAATGACACGACGCAAAAAAGCAACTTAATCATATTTTTACAGCCAACCATTTTACGTGATGGCAGGGCAGTCGCCAGTGTCACCGAACGCAAATTTAACCAAATGCGCGTCCTACAATTGGTAATTGATAAAAACGGTACCATTAAACAGCTGCCATTGAGCGGTACAGAAGGTTGGAATGGCGATGTTAGCGCAGATTATGAATTGATGCCGCTCAATCCCCTTGTTCCTAAGCGTGATCAGACACCAAAGTCTCAGTCTCAAGGTTTTACCAAAGTAGACAGTCCTAATAATGGTATGACAACTTACCCTTTAAACCGTTAAGCACTCAAAAAAGCGCTTTATTAATGATAGGTTAATAAAGCGCTTGCCTCCTATTCTTATAGCATGTAGAGACACGGTGTAATAAATAAACTACGCCGTACATTAGCTTGCGTATTCATAACACAGATAAACATAGCAGTTTTTATATCGCAGTATACTAATGAGTAATTGAGTAGTAAGTATGAACACTTGCTGATAAATATTGCAGATGATGATATAAAGGTAGGGGTGGAAGCAATGACAAGTCATACAAATACTAAAAAGTGGTTTTTATTAGCAGTCGCTGCCACCGCCTTATTGGTGATTCCTCGGCGTAGCAGTCGACAAGCTGATACCAGAGCGTTAGATGAGCACAATGCAAACGCCAATCATGATAATACTAATAGGGCGTGTTGAAGGTCTCTTTACTTATCAAAAGCTCTTTTGTTGATTGGCATTTTTTAACTATAGAAATCATTTTAAATAAAGTCATCATTCTAAAGTGTTCATTGACGTGGTTGTTGCTACAAAATGACAAATAATGTCTATTGAATGACAAATCACGGAACGCCTCGCTGAAAACTATTAATTTTGGAGTCTATCAATGACCCCTATCGCTTCACCTAAGATGATCAAACAGCCCTTACCTACTATTTATCCTCTCATTGACACGCATACTCATTTTGATGCCCCAATATTTGATGATGATAGAGAAATACTGACGCAGCAGGCTCACAATCAGGGAGTACGCCATCTGGTATTAGTGGGTTATCTATATCAGTATTTTGAGCGGATGTATGAGACTGAGCGCCTATTAAATAAGCTATCATCACCTACGATAGCCAATGTCGATAGACGAAAAGTGTCAAATTTTAGTAGCCATATTGCGGTCGGTTTGCATCCTTTTTATATCAAACAGCATACTGAAGATCATTTAATCGCCATGGCAAAAAGGATTGCTGATAAACGCCCATTAGCAATCGGCGAGATTGGTTTAGACACCTTTACTGAGGCGATGAAAGCGCCTGACATATTTGCCAAACAAGTACGATTTTTTAAGGCACAATTGGACATGGCAGTGACTCATCAGCTGCCAGTGATGCTACATATTCGTAAAGCACATGCAGAAGCGTTGGCCATACTAAAAGCGCATGACTACGATGCGCACAAACTTGGCGGTATCGCGCATAGTTTTAGTGGTGGGACGCAAGAGGCCAAAGCATTTGTTAAGTTAGGATTTAAGCTTGGGGTTACTGGTCAAATCACTAATCCCAATGCTAAGAAACTGCGCCGCGCCATTCAAGCAGCGGTTGATAGCTATGGCATTGAATGTTTGGTGATAGAAACGGATTGCCCTGATATGACGCCTATCATGTGCCAAATATCTGACCATGATTCATCAGTGCCAAATCAAAACTCAGACAGTGCACGGAGGAGTACAGCCGTACATAATAGAAATGTACCTGCCAACTTGCCATGGGTGTTGCTAAGCTTGAGTGAGTTGCTCAATGTACCACCCGCCAGTCTTGCTAAGCAATTGTGGCACAACAGTTGCAGTGCTTTGCAAACAAAATGGGATTATCCGTTATCGTAGTGCCACATATTTTAGTCACTGACGGTTTATTGTATTGCTAGCCATTGATATGATAGTGAATGAAATAGCCGTGAATCAAGAAATTGACGTAATATAAGCGCCACCAAAATAATTTAAAAGAGCATTTAATCTGTTATGAGTGAAATACAACCATTTGAGCAAACAATGACAGAGTCCATTGGCACCGAAGACGTTACAAAGACAGAAAAGCTTAGCGAAGACAATGTGCAATATGATCGCCGTTTTCAAGGTACGCGCACTCTTTATGGTACGACAGCTGTCACTACTTTTGCCGATGCGCATGTATACGTTATTGGCGTTGGAGGTGTTGGTTCTTGGGCAGCTGAGGCTTTGGCAAGAACGGCAGTGGGCACTATTACGTTGATCGATTTGGACGTATTGGTTGCGTCCAATGTCAATCGGCAGTTGCCTGCACTAGACAGCACCTTTGGTGAGAGTAAAATTGCAGCGATGGCCACCCGTATTCGTGAAATTAATCCCAAAGTAACGCTAAACTTGATCGATGATTTTTTAACTGTAGAAAACGTCGCCACTTTATTGCCAAGTCGCGATGAAGCAAAAGCCGCTATCGCTCAAGGCAGACCTATGGTCATTTTGGACTGCGTAGATGATATGAATGCCAAGCTTGCCATCGCGCTACATTGTCGTTTTAATAAATTAAAATTGGTTTGTGCAGGCGGCGCAGGTGGCAAGATAGACCCTAGTCAGATTAGGGTGAGCGACTTGCGTGACAGTTATCAAGATCCTTTACTTGCCAAATTACGCAATAAGTTGCGCCACGAAAAAGGCATTAATAGTACACTAAAAGAAAAGTTCGGTATCAAATGTGTCTACTCTACAGAGCCACCACGTGTAGATAAGAGTTGTCAGACAGGCGGTTTGCAGTGTGGTGGTTACGGCTCAGCAGTAGTGGTCACATCGGTGGTTGCGATGATTATGGTGAGTGAAGCATTACAATTATTAATAAAACAGGCGGGCATCAAGCCGAGCGTCTGATCTTATTTAATGGAGTCTATCTTGTCTATATTGAACGCACCTAAACACAGCTACCCAGTAGCGGCAGATGAAGTAGAACGCATCAATAAGCTTAGGAAGTATCAGGTGCTCAACGACAATGATGAGCCTGCATTTAAGCGTCTAATTGATCTGGCAAAGCTATTTTTTGATGTACCAGTTGTGACCATTACTTTCATGGATGAAGAAACACAGTATCTAAAATCTGTCCAAGGACTGGGCGGTGTTTGCCGAACGACACGTGAAGTGGCTATTTGCAATTATACCGTGCTTTCTAACGACGTCTTTGTAGTACCGGACTTAACCAAAGACAGTCGTTTTAGCCACAATCCCCTAGTGACAGAATCGCCGTACCTACAGTTCTATGCTGGTGCGCCAATTATCTTGCATGAGGATAATAAAAGCTATCGTCTGGGCTCGCTGTGTGTGATGGATATGAAGCCCAATCATGACTTTGATGAGCAAAAAGCAAAGGTGTTGGCTCAATTTGCGATGATGGCGGCAGATGCCTTGCAGCTACAGGATAAGCAGCGTGATGCCAAACATGCCAATGAGATGAAATCAGACTTTTTGGCCAATATGAGTCATGAAATCCGCACACCGATGAATGGTATTATTGGTATGGTGGAGATGCTTGGTGAGACCAAACTTAGCAGTGAGCAACAAGAATACGTGGACAATATCAAAGTTTCCAATGAGCATTTGATGGCGATCATTAACGGGATTTTAGATTTATCGAAAGTAGAATCTGGGAAAATGACCATTGATTCTATTCCTGTTAACTTATCTGCATTATGTAATGAGGTGGTCAGCCTCTTTGCTGTTAAAGCACGTCAGCGAGGGCTCATTTTAGACTACCATTATACCGAGTCATTATCGCCCTATGTACAAGGCGATCCGGTACGCCTCAAACAAATTTTAGCAAACCTTGTTAATAATGCGATTAAATTTACTCGTGAGGGCGGGCGAGTCACTATTGATGTCAAACATGTACCCAATTGTCATTGTGATGGTTTTGACGATGACAGCGCTGACCAATATCGCGCTCAAGGCATTTCGGCAAGCGATCTCAGCAAAATAACGGCTCAAGAAGCTATCAGTAATACCATCTATCATGAAGTCATGACCTTATGCATTGAAGTCACAGATACGGGTGTCGGCATCAAAGCTGAGTCATTGGATGCAATATTTGATGCTTATGACCAAGCAAATAAATTCACCCACCGTCTTTATGGTGGCACAGGTCTAGGACTCTCGGTTTGTAAGTCTTTGGTTGATTTGATGGGCGGTTATATCGATGTGGATAGCGAAGTGGGTGTGGGCACTACGTTCAGTGTTTTATTACCGCTACCGACTATTGATGAAAACCAGTATGAGATGTGGCAAGAGTCAAATGACTTTACGATGATTGAGCCGACCCATGAGCGTGCTGGTCATATATTGTTGGTTGAAGACGATACCGTCAATGCCATTATCGCTAAAAAAGCCCTGAATAATAGTGGTCATACGGTCACGCATGTCACTGATGGGCAGCAGGCTATTGAAATTTTTGCGCTCTCACCTGAGCGTTATGATGTTATTTTAATGGACCATCACATGCCTATTTTAGATGGTGTACAGGCCACTATTAAATTGCATGAACTTTATGATCCTCAATCATTACCACCTATTATTGCGTTGACCGCCAATGCAATGGACGGTGAGCGCGAAAAGTATTTAAAAGTTGGGATGCAAGATTATTGTACCAAGCCTTTTAAACAAGAGCAGTTGAATGCATTGGTACAATATTGGCTGATACAGAAACACTCATCAGCAGAGTAGTGGTTTGGTAAAAATGTATAGAAGGTTATTTATCATCGCTGTCATCAATAGCGACAGTTCATCCACTATAAAAAACCACAGCGTTAACCTTGCTTGACATACTCCATATGAATTTTTATTCGGTTGCTTTGGAGTACTTTTTAATCAAATCAACTACAGAGACAATATTAAAAAAATATTCATAAATAAAAAAAGCTGAACCGCTTTATCAGTGGTTCAGCTTTTTTGTGGAATAACAGCTAGAGGCTAACTGTTAAGTTCTATTATATAAGTCCTATTATGTCGAGCGCTATGACTTTTACATACTATTGGCTAACGCGAGTTTGATAGTCACCTGTGCGAGTATCAACACGTACGATTTCTTCTTGTTGTACAAATAATGGCACACGGACGACAGCACCTGTCTCTAACTTGGCAGGTTTGCCGCCACCACCTGAAGTATCACCACGCACACCAGGATCTGTTTCAGTGATTTGCAACTCAACAAAGTTAGGCGGTGTTACTGAAAGAGGAGCACCGTTGAATAAAGTGATGGTACATAGTGCATTGCTGTTTTCTTTTAGCCACTTTATGGAATCGCCCATCGCTGTTTTGTCCGCTTGAATCTGCTCAAAACTTTCAGGGTGCATGAAATGCCAAAACTCACCATCGTTATATAGATAGTTCATTTCAGTGTCCATGACATCAGCAGCTTCTAAGCTATCGCCTGATTTAAAGGTTTGTTCCAATACTTTACCACTACGAAGGTTGCGCAATTTAACACGGTTAAAGGCTTGACCTTTACCTGGTTTGACAAACTCGTTTTCAAGAATGGCACAAGGGTTGCCATCGAGCATGACTTTTAGACCAGCTTTAAATTCATTAGTAGAAAAACTTGCCACAAGAAACTCCTAGGGGTTATAAATAGGGTGGTAGATAAGGGAATGAATAGCTTGCTGCGTTAAAATCGCTTATTACGCTAAGTGTTTAAAGGATAGGTCGTATGCTTTGATAGGCTACGCACTAAGCGCGTATAATAGCGACTTTTGGGCACAGGTATTAGGTTGTCATGATAAACCATTTAATCACACAAAAAAACTGGCAAACGCAATTATCCGAGGCCATTACCTCTATTGATGAGCTGTTAAGCATCCTAAAGCTAGAATCATTGCGGGCAGAGGTTTATGTACCTAAGCATTTTGAGCTGCGCGTACCACGTGGATTTGTGGCAAAAATGAGTATCGGCGATAGCAATGATCCTTTACTGAGACAAGTATTGCCTGATCAACGCGAGCAAATCAAGGTAACGGGCTATGTGGCGGATCCCTTGAGCGAGAATACGCAAAACCCAGTCAAGGGTATGCTGCATAAGTACCAATCCAGAGTATTATTGACCGTGACAGGTGCTTGTGCCATTCATTGTCGCTACTGTTTTCGCCAGCATTTTGATTATAGCGCCAATATGCCAACGGCTGATGCCAAAGAAAATATCATCAACTATATCAGCGCACATCCTGAAATTAATGAGGTGATTTTGAGTGGTGGTGATCCATTAAACGTCACCAATAGACGGCTGTTTGCCTGGCTAGATACGCTAGAGTCACTCCCGCAATTGACCACTATTCGCTTACATACGCGCTTGCCGCTGGTCATCGCAGCGCGTTTGGACAATGCGTTATTGACCAGACTGTCTCAAAGTCGCTGTCATATTGTGATGGTCATCCACTGTAATCATGCCAATGAAATCGATGCCTTAACAGCAGAGCATCTGCAACGTGCTCGAGCGGCTGGCATCACTTTATTGAATCAAGCGGTGCTATTAAAAGGCATCAATGATAGCGTTGCTGTTCAAATGCAATTAAGTCAGCGTTTGTTTTCATGTGGGGTACTGCCTTATTATCTACATGTATTAGACAAAGTTGCTGGTGCCGCACATTTCGATAATGATGAGCGCTTCGCAATTGAGCTGTATTGGTCATTGTTGGCAGCACTCCCTGGTTATTTGGTACCCAAGCTGGTGAGAGAGCTACCAAATAAACCTTTCAAAGTACCGATTGATATTTACAATGATCGTTAATATAGGCACTATGGTATATTGAAAAATTAGTGAACAAAGCGTGGTTTTTAGAAGATAGGCGTGCGGTTAGATGATGCTATAGAAATTAATCGTTACTAAAAATGGGTGCTGTCGATTTTGATGGTTGCTGCTGATTTGTATCTTTTATCTTGTATTGTTGCATACGGCATGGTTGAATATTTGCCTCCTGCCAAGTTACTCAAGGTTACTAGGAATACTGATGATAACTTTATCGACGTTTCAAGAGCACCTATCTTCTACAGAGGCATTGCCACTAGTTTCTAAGCGATCCGCTAATGGCCAAGAAGGTTATTTGCTAAAGTTGTTGGCAGCGTTACCTTCGCAAACGCAAGCACAGCAAGCTGAACAATTGGCAAAAATACTTACGGTACTACGTGTGGCCAATATCGATGATTCGCAACGTCTTACCCTTATGGCGACGGTGATAGATGCCTCAGATCAGTTAATTGCCACTTTGCGACAGTCTTATATTTATGAGACAGGTGCGCTTAGTGACATTCAAATGGGTTATGTGGCTCAAATAAAGTCGCTATATTATTCAATGATTATGGTCTATGACAGAGTGATACGTCATAAAACTTCATTGCTCAATAATCAGCGAAAATACGCTGCAAGTAATGGCTGGCAGCGCTATTTTAATGGTGATAAGTCCTCATCAACGGCACTCGCCATTGCTATTTACCAGACGCTGCTGATGTACCAGAAGCTATTGGGCGAAGAAGCACTGTGCTATCAAAAACCCTCATCTTACTTATGGCACAAAATCAATCAGCTGTATTACCTTGCTTATCAGTACCATGCGGCTGAGATTAATATGAGTGTTACGGCAGGCGTACAGCGTGCCAAGACGGTTCATCAGTTGTATTGCCAAATTTGTTTATACAGTCTATTAAATGTACGTGCCATGCGTCGTCCCAATATTCTGCTCGTCCAACGTTTGTTACCTGAATGGGCTAAGCATATCGTTGCGACGATTGAGCCAACCACTGAGACACGCGTGTTCGTTGATTTACAAAGTGACAATCCGCCAACTTACCTGACGGCCAGCTCTACAATCAACCCATACGACGATCGCTATCACTGTTTATTCATAGAAATTGCCCCGCTGGTTGAGTATCTTAAACGACGCAAACAGGCTTTAGTTACGGAAGGGGGTGACGGCGTTGAGAGTCACTTGCTTAATAAAATAGCGATGACGCTCAATTACCGCTATTTACAGCCGCCGCTCACCCTAGCGACTAAACATAGTGCGAAAGAAGACGCTGTTTTGATTACAGGTTTTAATAATATTCATTACCGGGTGAGCCATTCGCATAGCTTTACCAGTTTAATCGCTATAAAAGAGTTACCAGATGAGCAGCGTCCTCGTTATGATACCGTGAATAAAAAACAAGACAGCAGCCACGTATTAGCCAGTGAAACCTTTGATCGTAATGATGATTTGTCATTATTTCGTACCCTACGATTATCACCAACAGTAGATACTTTAAATAAAGACCACTTTCATAAAGATCGCTTTCATAAAAACAGTGTTCATAAAGACAGCCTTAACATAGTGGCTGATGAGAATGCATCTGCGACGACTGCACCGCCAGCATTACATATGATGAGCCTTTTTTTAGTCTGTCGATCTGATACAATCACGCCGCCTGATTGGTCGATGGGCGTGGCGCGCTGGCTTGATTTTGATAGCAAAAACCCAGAGATCGAGTGGCAAGTACTCGGACATCAGCTAGTGGCTTGTGGCTTGCGTTTAGAAGGTGAAGGCAGAGAAACGCGTAGTCGCCATTTTGTGCCAGCATTTATCCTTGGTAGAGATGAGCGACTACAAACCACTGGTACTTTGATTGTACCGACTTCTTACTTTCAGACCGATGATAGAGTCATTATGCGTATTAATAGCAAACAAACCCCTTTACGTTTGGGACAGAGGTTGCTGATTACGGATGAGTTCAGCCAGTATGAGGTGGTGCAGCTTTAGTTTGTTTGAGCGTCTATTGAAAAGTTGTCAAATAGTAATGTTAATAAATGCTGGTTTAAAGGTTACTTCATTGAATTTTTTATTCGATAATAGCAGTGAATAAATGTACTGAATAATGATGATAAGTTAGTCTACAATCAGTCAAGTTATTGTCTATAATGATTGATACAGTTATGTTCGTTTATACGATGTTTTTGCTTCGCCAAGATGTCGCCTTGATTCGAAAGACGATGCCAATCTACTAAAAACCGCTAAGCCTATCCCTGATAGTATTTTCCTTATTAGGTTAATGCTTGGAAAAGGTGTAGGGTATCAAACATAAAAATAAGATCACAAGATCCAAAAGGCTTCTTATGCGTACTCAGTCCATCTTAAACCTCTTAGTCATTGATGACGATCAGCTCTACGCTGAGCGCCTTGTGCACTTACTAGGTTGCTATTATGACACCATCAATTTAGGGTTTTTGGACGATAAAGAGGAGCTGTTAAAGTCACTTCGACAACCGTGGGATGTCTTGGTGTTTGGCAATGCTTATGATATGAGTTTCACCGATGTGGTGGGCGTCGTTCAAGAGCAAAGTATTGAGTTGCCTATGATCTGCCTATTCAATGAAGAGATGGTAGCGTCCACCAATAATGATGAGGGGTTACCTGATATTATTAGCGGCACGATGGTCAAATCGCTCAAAGTAGACCAAGAGATGGCAGTAGTGATGTCTATCTGCCTACAGCATGATAATTTACGCAGTCGCCGTGAGCTTAGAACGTTGCGACATGTTCTCTCTGAAGCAGAGCAACGCGCCAACGTATTGATTAAAAACTCTAAAAGTGCGGTCGCCTATATTGATCAGGGTATCCATATTTTTGCCAATGACCCTTATCTTCAGCTTTTTGGTTTTGAGTCAATGAATGATGCCATAGGCGTGCCTGTTGTCGACCTGATTGCAGGCGGTGATAACGTTAAGGGTTTCAAACAGTTTTTACGTCAATTTGATAAAGGTAGCCGCCAAGAAGTCGAGTTCAATTTTGAAAGTAAGCGGATGGATGGCAGTACTTTTGAAGCAAAGCTACAATTGGCAGCCGCGACCTTAGATGGCGAGCCAGTGACGCAGGTTATTATCCAACAAAACCATAATAATAGTGCGGAAGTCGCTAAGCGTTTGGCAGCCGCTGAATGCAAAGACAGTCTGACAGGAATCAACAACCGCCGCGGCTTTGAAGAACAAATGGCAATCGTGTACCAGCAAGCACGTCAAGGTGTACTGACGGCTGGGCTTTTGTATATTCAGCTCGATAATGTCGGTAAAATAAGAAGCAGTCTAGGTTTGCAAGGGGTAGATGCGACCGTCAAGCAAGTCGCCTATGCGTTAGATGAGCTGATATCAGACGGGCATGTGAGTCGTTTTAGTGATACCGCCTTTACCATACTGGTCGAGGACAAGAGCACCACAGAGCTTGAAACACTGGCTAAGCATATTGGTTCACGTATCAGTGATATGCTCATTGAAGTAGACAAGCGTACGACCAGTACGACTGTCAGTATTGGTATTGTCAAAATCGAAACCAATACAGCAGAGCCAAGTATCGTGCTCGAACGTGCGATGGATGCCATCAATCAGATTATGATAGAGACCTCTAATCATGGCGGCACTTATCATTTGTACGATCCAAGCGAGCATGCCAATAGTGATGATCATGCGCTTGCCGAATCTTTAGTTGATGCCATTGCCAATAGCCGTTTTGAGTTATCTTTCCAGCCAATATATGATATTAACAATGACCGAAGCGACTTTTTTGAAGTATATCTGCGGTTGCCATTGGCGGATGCGGACAATACGATATTGACGCCTGATCAATTTATGGCAGTCGCCAAGACGCATAAATTGCTCGAAAAAATAGATCGTTGGGTGCTCATCAATGCCTGTAAAAAGGTCAATGAGGTACGTAAAACACATCCTGAAGCCAGATTGCTAGTGCAATTGACTAGTGCCTCATTGATAGACAAAAAACTGCCTAGTGTTGCCAGTCAGCTTATAAAAGCGGTGGGCGGTGCAGCTGGTGTGCTCACCTTGCAATTCAACGAAAAAGACGTCTCAGACCATCTCACAGTGGCAAAAACACAATTTGCCGCCCTTAGCCAAGTCAGCTGTCAGATGGGCATCAATAACTTCGGTTCTTCTGCTAAATCCATAGAGATTGTCAGTTTTGTGCAGCCAGATATGGTGCGTTTAGCACGCAGCTATGTGGATGGTATTGATTCAGCAGACAATTTAGAAACTGTCAAATCACTTATTATGCGTACTAATGAAGTCAATGTGGACGTATTGATGCCTTATATTGAAGACGCGGCGACCATGTCCGTTGCTTGGAGCGTGGGCGCGCGCTATTTACAAGGCTATTATTTAGAAGAACCCAGCAGTACGATAAAGGTTGCGACCTAACGTCATTTAGGGTCCGTTTGATATGGAACTATCAATAGTGCCTATTTATGGAATACTCGACACGGCTTAATAGCTCATAAATTTTTTATCGGCATAAATTACAAAAGCCTTACTCAAACTGTCCTATAAGCGTTGTTTATTGGCTCGATATGCCCCAATAAATAACGTTATGTTTTTAACAGCAGCTGTTTAGATGTGAAGAGGGTTCCACTTTGCATGTGTTTGACCCTACCTTATCATTTTTATTGTTCACCTATAGCTGACATACCTTAACCAAAGATTGCCGAAAATGCCCATCATTAATAAATATCAAATAAGCAGTATATTTGCTGCTGTTTTATTGCTCAGTGCTTGCGGAGAAAATACGCCACCGGATCATCGTGCTGCTGTGACATTGCCGCTCTATACGGAAGGTGATGCTGATAACGGCGCGATCATTTATCAGGACGCTTGTGGTCAATGTCATCAGCTGAATGCGGGGCTCAACAAAAAAGGTCCGCAGCTGATGAATATATACGGTGCGCCCGCCGCTGAGCTGGAAGATTACACCTATAGTGACGGGCTAAAAACATCAGGTTGGGTATGGGATGCGCAAACGCTTGACCCTTATATTGCGGATGCAGAAAAAGCCATGCTAGACTCAAAAATGCTGTCAAACCCGATGCCCGATGCACAAGAACGCGCAGATGTCATCGCTTATCTGTCAACGCTTCGTGCCGCCGCGCCGATAACTGAAGATGACTCAAAGCAATAGCCAGTTTATGGCGTGTCCTCAAGCTAAACGAAAGCGACTAAATGGGCTAAAGATGGTTAAATTTTGCCAAATCAAGTCAAATAATTGGTTAATATCTTAATATTATCAGCGCTATTTTCCTTGTTTGGCTGCCATTTATCTCATTTTTGTCACCACTTTCAAAATAAGAACACGCCCTAGAAACACTAATCCCATAAGAAATGAGCCAATAATTGACTATGACCCACGCAGCTATCGATAGAGCCATTACAACACCACATCCATCAGCAGCAGAGGTGATTCATAAGTCGACCTTTAGCGCTGCTGACTATCGTCACAATCAGCAAAAAATTGCCCAACTTATGGCGCAGTTAAATCATATTGTGTTAGATAAGCCGCAAGTGGTTAAGCTTGCGCTGAGTGGTATTTTGGCAGGTGGACATTTGTTACTGCAAGATCTGCCGGGTATGGGCAAGACGACGTTGGCGCAAGGCTTGGCGCAATTATTAGGCTTGAGCTTTAGTCGTGTACAGTTCACCAATGATATGCTGCCAGCAGATATTTTGGGGATGAGCATTTATGATCAAAAGAAACAGCAATTTGAGTTTCGAGCAGGTCCTATTTTTACTCAGCTGCTACTCGCTGATGAGATTAATCGCTCTAGCCCTAAGACGCAAAGCGCGTTGCTAGAAGCGATGGAAGAACGGCAAGTCACTCAAGATGGGCAAACCTATCCTTTGCCGCAGCCGTTTTTTGTCATTGCAACCCAAAATCCTTTGCAGCAAGCAGGTGTCTATCCGCTTCCTGAATCGCAGCTAGATAGATTCTTACTATGCTTATCACTTGGTTATCCGTCGCCTACCGCAGAGCGTGAGCTATTAAAAGGTCAGGATCGCCGCGAGCTACTAAAAAATTTAGATGCGTTGCTTGATACCGAGGCGGTCTTATTAGCACAGCAAGGTGTTAAACACGTTTATGTCGCGGATGTGGTCTTAGATTATCTGCAGCGATTGGTCGCAAAAACACGAGCAAGCTCCGAGTATCATGGCTTATCACCGCGTGGAGTATTGTCGCTACAGCGTGCCGCGCAGGCTTATGCGTACGTATCGGGGCATATGGAAGTGACACCTGAGGATATCCAAGCGGTGTTTGCCGCGGTCACAGATCATCGTCTCGGTCAGCGTTTTGTACCCGCACATGTGACTGGTGGGCAAGCGAAACAGACCATCGCACAACGTATATTGGCAGAAGTGGCTGTTGTCATTTAAATGATGGTTATTTCAATAGTTGTTATTTCAATCACTGTTATCTGAGTATTTATTTTTCAGCTGCTTGTTGTTTCATAGCGTATTTGTTTTTAAAGCTATCACCAATTATGAATGAGAGTATCAATTTTATGGTAAGGATAGGGTAGTCATGCGCTTTTTGCCAAAAGCCTTAACCGTACCAGCCACTTCCGCATTAAGCCGTTGGTTTGCCTCGCGTGCGCCCAAAAGTGATAGTGCCACCCTCAATTTGCGTAACGTCTATATCTTTTTTAGCCGTGAAGGGACGCTATATGCAGTGTTATTAATTATTACCTTTATTGCTGGCATTAACTATGGCAATAACTTGGTATTAGGTTTATGTTTTTATTTGGTCAGCGTCTGGCTTATCAGCTTTCATGTAACCTTTGCGCACATTTCAGGTCTGCAAGTACGTTTGCTTGAAGTGACTATGGCAGAAGCGGGCGCGCCTGTTTGGGTGACTTTACAGTTGCGCAGTGAGAGCCGCCAACCGAGACGACAGTTGTTATTTAGCTTCGAGCAGGCTGATGACAAGCCTAATAATAAAACAGATAAAAAAGCCCATAAAAAAATCAAACATGGCGCTGATAATAAACAGTCGATACTTGTGACACGACTGCAAGGCGAGCAAGTGATTCGCTTGCCAGTACCGACGCAGAATCGTGGGCAGTTTGAATTACCACGCTTAAAAATTAAAACGGTTTATCCTTTGGGCATTATGCGGGCGTGGTCCTATGTGTATTTTGCCCGTACTGCTTGGGTCTATCCAAAACCTGCAGTGTTTGATTGGCAGGCGCAATATGCTGTTGCCAGTCAGGAGGATTTGCCAACAGGTGGGCAATATCGGCAAGGTCAAGATGATTTTGAGCGGCTAGATAACTACGTTGAAGGCGAGTCGCTGGCACGGGTGTCGTGGGGACATGTAGCACGTGGTCAAGGCATGTTGACCAAGCACTTTGCTGATCCAGTCGGTCATGAGCAAACGTTAGATTATGCGGATATGCCAGCAGCACATCATGAGCAAAAACTCGCACAACTGGCGTATGGGGCGATGAAATTAGGTGAGCTGGGCGTGACATTTCATATGCGCTTACCCAATGATACCCATTCTACTGCACCAATGGGTGAAGGCGATGGCTTTGCACAAACTTGCTTGTTAAGATTGGCGAAAGTGCCATGACCAATTTTAAAAATCACTCTTCAAATGAGACAGAGATAAACTCCGTAAGTTTTGAGCAGTTGGCACTGGGTCAAAACGTCACTGATCGTGCTATACAGGATAGCGCTGCAAAATGGTATGGTAAGCTATTCGCATTGCCTGCTTATTATTGGGTACTAATTGCCCAAATTACCGTTATTTTACCTCATGCGGCGCATCTGCCGTTTTGGTTGATAGGTTTTGCGGTGGTCAGCATCGCCGCCCAGCTACCGTCTATAAAAGCTAAGTTTAAAAAAATAGCGCATTTAAGACGTGTCTATCAAGGCATGCAAATGCTCGGCTTTTTATTGGGGCTGGCAGGTCTATGGCTGACTTATAATACAGCGTTTGGACTGGATATGGGCGTGGCGTTTTTAGTGCTATGTCTCATCAGCAAGCTGTGGGAGATGTATAAACGGCGTGATGCTTATGTGGTCCTAAATTTATCACTATTTGTCCTTGCCGCGCTGTTTTTGATGGATCAAGGTCTTGTTATGACTTTAGAAGTGATTGTTGGTGCAGTTGTCATTTTATTGGCATTTATTGCGCTTAATGATGACGGCAACACTCGCGGTGATGGTCGCTTGCGTACTTTGGGTGTGCTGGGTATCGGGGCATTACCGTTATTAGTCGTGCTATTTTTGTTCTTCCCGCGCTTGCCACCACTATGGTCAGTACAGCTATCAGGTCAGCAAGCAACCACTGGCGTATCCGATAGTATGTCACCCGGGGATTTTGCCAATTTGGGACAATCGACTGAGCTGGCGTTTCGGGTAGAGTTTGCAGAGAATCGCCCGCCGCAACAGCAGTTATATTGGCGTGGTTTGGTGTTTAGCGACTTTGACGGTATTACATGGCGTCCTAGCCCTCAGCAACGACAATGGCGACCTGCACCGCAAATGCCATCTTGGATTGAGAATGCCTTTGCAACTGTCCCTGATGAAGTAAAGGTTGCGCCTACCAGCTATGAAATTATCCTAGAGCCGACGCAGCAAAACTGGCTATTTGGACTTGATTATCCTTTTGCCCAGCGCCAAGATGTCAGTATTACTTCAAACTTTACCTTATTAAAAGATCAGCCCGTCACTCAGCAGTTACGTTATGAAGTATTGCAATTTGCACCGATGCGTATCGATCCGATTCTCTCTGATGAGTTGCGACGTCTAAATCTTACCTTGCCAGCCGATGGAAATCCGCAAGCACGCGCGTTGGCGCAGCAGTTATTTGCGCAATCAGACTCAGACCCAGTGCGCTATATGGCGGCTATTGAACGCTGGATAAATCAAACAGAATTTCGTTATACGTTATCACCGCCACGGCTGAATAATAACCGTATTGACGAGTTTTTATTTGAGACCAAAGCGGGGTTTTGTGAGCATTATTCTTCCAGTTTTACCTTTATGCTGCGCGCCGCTGGCATACCCGCGCGTGTCGTCGCCGGCTATCAAGGTGGTGAGCTGAGCCGCGGTGGTAATGTATGGGAGGTGCGGCAAAAGGATGCGCACGCTTGGACGGAGGTTTGGCTTGAGGGTCAAGGCTGGGCACGTGTCGATCCGACGGCTTTTGTCGCGCCTGAGCGTGTCGAGCAGGGGATGGATGCGCTGACGCAGGCACAAGGAGCGGCAATGTTCGGCGATGGCGCTAGCGCACAAATCAGCTATCAGCAGTATCAAATGCTACAAACCTTACGCCGTCTGTCCGACCAAGCCAGCTATTATTGGCAAAAAGATGTCGTCGGTTACGATCAGGACAAACAAGCAGGCTCGCTACTCAAGTGGTTTAATATCCGCTCAGTGATGCAGCAAATTATCTGGTTGGCAGCGAGTGCTATTACCGTCATGGCTATTTTGGTCTTTATCATTTGGCAACGTCGCCGCAAGCGCTGGCATCCAGCAGACCAGCCGCTTGCACAGCTATCAAAACGTATTGGCAAAGTGGATAAATCACTTGCTCGTGATGAAAGTGAAGGTCAGTTGGCTTGGCTTGAGCGCGTGGCTAGGGCTGTTGATGACCGAACTAATGATATCGGTAGTTATGTAAATAGCGATGTAAATGTGTCACGTAGCGCTGATAGCAGTAAAGCTAGTAAGCTAACAGATAGCGGTGATTCAGACATTGCCCAAGCAAAAATCATGCAGATGAGGCAGGACTATCGTCAACTGCGTTATGGACGTCTAAGCACGCTTGGAACCAATCATAGCGAATACCAAACTATCCTGAAAAAGCTTAAGAAAGATGCACGTGAATTGTTCTAATAGCTGCTCTGTGAAAGCGTTGCTTAACACATGATAAAAAGTTAAGGATAATAAAGGAGACGGTTCTATGGCGATATATGTGGATTTTATGCAGATAGAATTTAAAGGCTATAAGTGGTGCCACATGCTGGCAGATACCCTGCAAGAGCTGCATGATTTTGCCGCACTAATTGAAGTGGATAAGCGCTTATTCCATCGAAACGCCAGCTATCCGCACTATGACGTCACGGTACAAATGCGAGAAATAGCGATTGAATATGGGGCTATTCCTGCTGGTCGAAAAAAGATTATCGAATGTGCAAAGAAGTTAAAAATAGAGCTACACGATCTAAACAGCGCTATATGAGCAAGTAGCACAGTCTGAAGATTGCTAATACGTTAATTTTTTAAAGGCAAATAAAAGGTGGGAGTGCTTTTGCATCCCACCTTTTTATATCTTTAGATTTTCACCCAACGCTTATACCCTCTCAAAAAATTAGAGTAGCAAGGAAAACGAGTGCAAGTACTACATCTAGTAGACTAAGCGAGCGGAACAAGCAAAAATGACGTCGTTAATCGTATTTTTTGGGTTTGGTATTACTTTGCAATAGCGGCTTTACTGACACCATCAAGGGCTTTTGCGATATTAGCTATTTCAGTATCACAACCTTTGATATCGTGACGACTCTTTAGGTATTCGGGATTGTTGTAAGACAACCAGACCTTTTTATCGGCATCTTCGCTGATGAGGATTTTTTGCGGCAAGTCGATAGCGACGCTTTGCTCACAATTCATCAATGGCGTACCCGCTTTTGGATTACCAAACATAATCACTTGCGTCGGTCTTAATGTTAAATTGACACCTTGGGCATTCTTTTGGTGATCGACGCGCGCAAATACTTTCATACCTTTGCTTTCAATAATTGCCGCCAGTTTATCAGCGGTATCTTGCACGGAATGATTGCTTTGCAGCGTAACCAAGCCTTTTTCGGCATTGGTAGCAGTCATCGTTTTTGGCGTTGATGGTGCTTTGTCCGGCGCGTTTAAAATATTTTCAACACTGGCGCAGGAGGATACGGCCAATGCTAGGGCAGCGATAGAGAGAGTCTTAAGCATGAAAAGTCCTTTTATTGTCATTGTTTATTCAGCGAATGATGGCTGACAACATCGAATATTTAGTGTGAACCATAATATTCCTTGTGCTTAGTAGCATTGTGCGTAATAAACCGCGCATAGTAAAGCCTCGCATTGCAACACACCTTAAAGAATGCCTAAGCCAAAACGCATAGCTAAACCAAATGCTCTGCTAGATAATCGACGAGCAGTCTAATCTTTGGCGATAAATGACGGTTGTGCGGGTAGACAGCCCAGATACTTTCCTCAGGCTCTCGATAGTTATTCAATAAGCTGACCAGCTCACCTGATACTAAGTATTTTTGCACATAATAATCAGGTAGCTGGACGATACCCAGACTTTTTAACGCCGCATCGACTAGACTGTGACCACTGTTATATTGGACACTGCCGGACACGCGCAGGTTTTTTTCTTTATCAGCGTTTTTTCCAGAATCTATTTTACCATCTTCTATAAAGTGCCAATAGTCACGCGTGCCAAGCAAGCAGTTATGTTGGCTTAGCTCGGACAGAGTATTAGGCGTGCCGTATTTTTCGAGATAAGCGGGCGCGGCACAGACGAAGTTGGTACGGCTGCTAAGCTTTTTTGCCATCATGGTTGAGTCGCTTAACTTGCCAATACGGATCGCCAAATCATAGCCGCCCTCGACCAAGTCGATTTTCTGATTGCTCAAAAAAGCCGTCACTTCGATATCGCGATATTGCATCATGAAATCATTGACCAGTGGCAATAATTGCTGCTCGCCATACGTGACAGGAGCGGTCAGTTTAATCCTACCTTGCGGCTTTGATTGTAAGTTGCTCACCGCTTGCTCAGCTGCATCCAAGCCATCGAGCACACCGCGGCAATGCTGATAAAACACGCGACCTTCTTCAGTCAGCGATACTTTACGCGTCGTGCGATAAAGCAGTTTAATATTCAGTCGCTTCTCTAAAGCGCTTATCTGTCGACTGACTTGCGCAGTCGAAATACCCAGTTCCTTTGCCGCGCGCGTAAAGCTTTCGTGCTCTGCTACATAAACAAATTCGCTAATACCATCCCAGCGCATGATTATTACCACTGTGTAAAAGATATTTGCAAATATAGCACATTGTTATCGCTATAGAAAAAACTATAATAGTCAGTATAAAGCTTTACAGACTGCTACAACTGCCGCTTGCCTCCATTCAACAAGCAAGATAAGCTGAATAGAGGTCTGCGCTTAATAACCCATAAAATGAATTAAAAAGAGAGATAACGATGTCAGATAAATTTATTAAATCAAAAGCCGCCATTGCTTGGGGCCCGAATGAGCCACTATCTATCGAAGAAGTGGATGTCATGCTGCCCCGTAAAGGCGAAGTATTGGTAAAAATCGTGGCAAGCGGCGTCTGTCATACTGACGCTTTTACTTTATCTGGTGAAGACCCAGAAGGCGTATTCCCAGCGATTTTAGGTCATGAAGGTGGCGGTATCGTTGAGCAAATCGGCGAAGGCGTCACCAGTGTGCAAGTTGGCGATCATGTCATTCCTTTATACACAGCAGAATGTGGCGTCTGTAAAATGTGTACCTCTGGTAAAACCAATCTTTGCTCGGCGGTACGTGAGACACAAGGCAAAGGTCTGATGCCAGATGGCACCACGCGTTTTTATAAAGACGGTGAGCCAATCTATCATTATATGGGCTGTTCAACCTTCTCTGAATATACGGTGTTGCCTGAGATTTCTTTAGCGAAAGTGAACAAAGAAGCACCACTAGAAGAAGTCTGCTTATTGGGTTGCGGTGTCACGACTGGTATGGGTGCGGTCATGAATACGGCAAAAGTTGAAGAGGGCGCGACCGTTGCTATCTTTGGTCTCGGCGGTATTGGTCTATCAGCGGTCATCGGTGCGGCAATGGCAAAAGCCAGTCGTATCATTGCTATTGATATTAACGAGAGCAAATTTGAGCTGGCTAAAAAGCTTGGCGCAACCGACTGCATCAATCCAAAAGACTACGACAAGCCAATTCAGGAAGTCATCGTTGAATTGACCGATGGCGGCGTTGATTATTCATTTGAGTGTATCGGTAACGTCGATGTCATGCGTTCAGCGCTTGAGTGCTGCCATAAAGGCTGGGGCGAGTCGGTCATCATCGGTGTCGCTGGTGCTGGACAAGAAATCTCTACGCGCCCATTCCAGTTAGTGACTGGTCGCGTCTGGCGCGGTTCAGCATTTGGCGGCGTAAAAGGTCGCAGTGAATTACCAGGTTATGTTGAGCGTTATTTGGCTGGTGAGATTCCACTACAAGATTTCATTACCCATACCATGCCATTAGAAGATATCAATGAAGCGTTTGATTTAATGCATAAAGGCGAGAGCATCCGTACGGTTATTCATTTTTAAAAATCATTATTAATAATAGTGATTATAGATTTAGCCTTATAAAATAGCAGTATGCTAAACCGAAAATGCCGTCCTTATATAGGGAGGCATTTTTTTGTCATTGGCAATTATTTTTTAGTGGAAAAAATTATCTGTTCGGCAAGCGTGGTTAGATCTGCTGCTATAAAGTCTGGCGCTGGAACGTTTGGCGCTGATAATAAAGCATTGTGCGGTCGTGTGAGAAACGCCCCTCGGCAGCCAGCTGCTTGCGCGCCAATCGTATCCCAAAGATGACAAGCGACTAGGCATAAATTTGACAACTCAACAGACAGCTCCTTAGCGACCATTTGGTAGGTTTCAGGCGCAGGCTTGAATCTTGCTACCTGCTCAACACTAAAGTGCTGTTCAAAAAAATGGCTGATGCCAGCTTTTTCAAGCGGGGTCGGGGAAGCGCTATTTGCTGAGTTGGTCAACGTTACCAGTCGAAACCCTGCCTCACGCAGCTTGGTTAATGCTGGAACTACATCAGGGTGAGCAGGCATTTTGCTCATACGCTCTTTTAATTCGTCGACATCGCTATCTATCAGCCTGACGTTATGAATATCAGCGGTCATCTGTAAGGCGCTGACGCCAAGCTCGCCAAAAGGCGTATAAAGTCCTGATAACGTCATGGTTTGTGAATATAGCACCAATTGCGCAAACCATTCTCTTAGTAGTATTTTATTGCCAAATAGGCGAGCGAATAATGGTTCAAGAGTGGTAATGTCGAGTAGCGTCTCATTGACATCAAACACGATAATAGGGAGAGATTTATCAGAGGACATAAGGGATCCTTTTAGGAATAGCAAACGAAATCTTGCCAAAAAACCTCGTCAGGAAAACTAGTCTGGCATGTTAGACAGCTGCTGCAAGATATTTTTGAAATTCTCAACGCCTTGCGCACCACTAACCAGATGACGCTTATTAAAAATTACCGCTGGCACGCTTTGAATGCCTTGTTGTTGCCAATGTTGCTCTTCTGCGCGCACCTCTTTAGCGAACCTTTGGTCTGCTAACACAGCTAGTGCCTCATCACGATCTAGTCCAATCTCTGCGGCGATATCAGCAAGCACGGCATTGTCAGAAATATTGCGACCATTGGTAAAATGAGCGATGAATAACGCCTGCTTTAAGTCATGCATGCGACCTTTCTGATCTGCCCAGTGCAGCAATTGATGCAAGTTGAACGTGTTGTGCATACGCGTGTCATCGTTAAAATTAAACGTAAAGCCAACCTCATTACCCGCTTCCATTAATCGAGTACGGCTAGCGTCAGATTCTTGCTTGCTCGAACCATATTTCTCCATAATATGTTCACGCATATTTTGTCCTTCGCTTGGCATATTTGGATTAAGCTCAAACGGATGCCAGTGAATCTCGTGTTCGGTGTTGGTTTGCTTGAGGGCTTCTGCCAGCTGGCGGTAACCAATGACGCACCAAGGGCAAACAACGTCTGAGACGATATCTATGCGTAGTGGCTGCTCTGAGGATAACTGCTTTGAATATTCCATATCTATCTGCCTAAGTCAGTATTTATTTTTTATATAAGCTGTCTGTGGTCGACCGCCTTATAAATCAATGCTAATTAACTAATGCTAAGAGAATGAGAGAACGATTACAATATCGTCTAAGTTACTGTTTAATGAGTCTCTGTCTAATAAGTAGCTGCTTAAATACCTGTTCAAATGGCGGCTCAATTAACTCAGCGATGCACTGAATTATAAGCGACTTATTAACAAAATAGGTGACTACTTAACCAATCTGTAACGGTCATCAAACGGGTTTTTGCTTAAAGTGGCGGTACTAAAAATCTTGGAGTCATAAATGAAAAATATCACTGAAGCCATGAACTGGCGTTACAGCACCAAAGAGTTTGATGCCAATAAAAAAATATCAGCAGCAGACTTTCAAAGTTTAAAGGATATCCTACGACTTAGCCCATCAAGCACTAATATTCAGCCTTGGCATTTTGTGATCGCTGATGATGAGACTGGCAAGGCACGTATCGCAAAAGGTACACAAGGGATGTTTGACTTCAATGCAGCCAAGGTAACAGAGGCATCACACGTCATCGTGTTCTGTAGCCGCGTTTATGCTGACGATGATTTTTTGAACGAGGTACTGGATAAAGAAGACGCTGATGGTCGCTTCGCAGAACCAAAATTCAAAGAGCAAATGCATCAAGTGCGCAAAATGTTTTTGGACATTCGCCGTTATGAGCAAAAAGACGAGCCACATTGGCTGGTCGAGCAAGTGTATCTAAATATGGGCGCATTGTTACTGGGTGCTGCTACTTTAGGTATTGATGCTGTACCGATGGAAGGTGCTGATCTAAAGGCACTCGATGAAGAATTTGAGCTACGTAGCAAAGGCTACACAGCCGTTGCCGTTATCTCACTGGGTTATCGTAGTGAAGATGATTTTAATGCCGATTTGCCAAAATCTCGATTGAGTGAAGCGAGCATAATTACTAAAGCGTAATGCCCGACTGGTATTTTTAACTGACTATATTGAACTCAAATAGCGTTATAAACGGCATGTTTATAGCGCTATTTTTTTGCTAATAAAATGAGTTTTTGAGTTTCATTTATAAAATTGATAGTGAATAAGCGAGATAAAATAGTGAGAAGCAAAATTTTTTTAGATTAAAAACTACACTGTAATAACTACAAAGTAAAAACAAAACAACGTTTTTGATAAGTCATAATAAATCGATTAGCGCGACTTTTAAGAAGCGTTTAACCCTATTTTTTCTGATTATCTGCCAGCGAGAAGCCAGCATGCCTACCTTGAACTTAACCATTAATAAGCAAGATTATCAGCTCGACAATCTTGATTCACGCACGACATTACTCGATGTCTGTCGTCAGCACCTCAAAATTACGGGGCCTAAAAAAGGCTGTGACCATGGTCAATGCGGCGCTTGTACCATACTTATCAATGGGCGTCGGGTCAATGCCTGTTTGACCTTGGCAGTTATGCACGATGGTGATGACATTACCACGATTGAAGGTATTGGCATGCCCGAATCATTATCGGAGTTACAACAAGCCTTTAAAGATAATGATGCGTTTCAATGTGGTTACTGTACCCCTGGGCAAATTTGTTCAGCAACAGCGCTGATCGATGAAATTAAACAAAACTGGCCCAGTCATGTCACTACAGATTTGCAAAATCCTAATGGGTTGCTGGTTCAAGAAATCGCTGAGCGTATGAGTGGCAATATTTGCCGCTGTTCTGCTTATCCCAATATTATTAAGGCCATTTCACAAATACTAGAAAATGAAATGAATAATTCATCTAAAACTGACGCAGTACAAAAATCAGAGGTGACGGGTATTTGGTCGCCACCACCTAGTGAAGCGCAGCTAGGTAGTCAATCTATGAAGAATAAGACGGCAACTAGCAGGTTAGGAGATCGCTCATGAAACGTTTCGAGTATAGCCGTGCTACCGCGCCAGAGCAGGCAGCCCAATCTGCTAGTGTAAAAGACGCCTCATTTATCGCAGGGGGTACCAACCTTTTAGATTTGATGAAGTTAGAGATTGAAACGCCAGTTAAGCTGGTGGATATCACTCGCTTAGCATTAGCTCAAATTGAGAAGACTACAGATGGTGGCCTACGCATCGGTACGCTAGTGACCAATAGCGACTTGGCCGCGCATCCTGAGGTGATTGCCAATTACCCAGTGCTATCACGGGCGATTTTGGCAGGTGCGACGGGACAGTTGCGTAATAGAGCGACGACGGGCGGTAATCTATTACAGCGTACGCGTTGTTATTATTTTTATCAGACAGACAGCGCCTGCAATAAACGCAACCCAGGTTCTGGTTGCCCAGCGATAAATGGTGAAAATCGTACCTTGGCAATTTTGGGTACTAGCGAGTCCTGTATTGCTCAACATCCATCTGATATGGCCGTCGCGATGCGCTTATTAGATGCCACTGTTGAGACGTTAAAAACGGATGGCTCAATGCGTACAATTGCCATCAAAGACTTTTATTGTTTGCCAAAAGACACGCCACATATCGAAAATATTTTAGAGCCTGGTGAGCTTATCACCCATGTGGTGTTGCCAGCGCCTGTCAGCGGTATGCACACTTATGACAAAGTGCGTGATCGCGCGTCCTATGCTTTTGCCTTAGTGTCTTGTGCATCAATCATAGACGTGACTGATAATGGGCGTTTGGACACAGTGCGCCTAGCATTCGGCGGTATTGGCACTGAGCCATGGCGCAACGAAGCCGTTGAGGCATTGCTAACGGGTACTGATGGCAATGAAAATGTTATTAAACAAGCAGCGGACTTATTATTAAAAGAGGCTAAAGGTCGTGGTCAAAATGATTTCAAAATACCGCTGACTCGTCGTCTATTCAAACAAGTTATTCAGCGCGCATTAGCGGGCAAGGGAGCATAATCATGTCATTATTGGATTCAGTATTTCCGTCAGAACCGACCAAAAAGATGATGATGAATGCGCCTGTCGAATCACTTTTTGACAAAACAGCGAGCAAATTGGTGGGCAAACCCATCAACCGAGTTGAGGGATCACTCAAGGTCAGTGGTCAAGCACATTATACGGCAGAGATTCATTTAGACAATCAAGCCTATGGTGTTTTGGTGAGCGCAACGATTGCCAAAGGGCGCGTTAAGAAAATTGATAGCAGCTCTTTAGAGGGTATGCCTGACATTATTAAAGTGGTGACCGATCCTGAGCACTTTTTACGCAATGCCCAACAGGGCGGTGCAACCAAATCACCTAAGCAAGGCGTTAGTGAAATTTTTTATCATGGTCAGCCGATCGCGGTTGTCATTGCCGAGACGTTTGAGGCGGCGACCGAAGGTGCAAAAGCGCTCAAAGTGACTTATGAGGATGAGACTGAGCAGGCGGCATTGAACTTTACGACAGAGCTGCCAAATGCTCATAACGTTAATGAAAAAAAAGGTTCGGATAAAAATTCAGAAAAGGGTAATCCAGAACAAAGCCTCGCAAATGCTGCAGTAACCCTTGACCGCTTTTATCATACGCCAAGTCAAAACAGCGCAGCGATGGAGCCTCATGCAACGCTTGCTCACTGGGAAGGTGAGAAGCTGATCATGTACTCCTCTAATCAGATGCTTGCTTCATGCAAAAAGCAAATCGTTGATGCATTGGATTTGGATGCAGATAATGTGCAATTAATCGCTCGTTATGTCGGTGGGGGTTTTGGTAGCAAGCTTGGGATTTCTCCAGAATCGATAGCCGCCGCACTAGCTGCAAAGGACTTGGGTCGTCCCGTGTTAATCACTATGACACGTCCGCAAGTAATGGAGGCAACGATTAGACGCTCAAACACGCGTCAACGCATCGCAATTGGCTGTAGTGAAGATGGTATTATCGACACCATGATTCATGAGACGGTTTCTAGTAATTTGCCAGAAGAGACCTTTTTTGAGCCAGCAGCGCTCTCTACGCATTATCTGTATCGCGGTGACAATCGCCGAGTCAATTACCAACAAGTAGACATGAACCAAGTATTGTCAGGCTCAATGCGTGCCCCTGGCGAAGCAGTCGGACAGATTGCCCTTGAGTGTGCGATGGATGAATTGGCAGAGCAACTCAACCTAGACCCTGTCGAGCTGCGCCGTCGCAATGAGCCTGAGCAAGATCCTAGTAAAGGCATCCCGTTTTCCACGCGTAAGCTTATCGCTTGTATCGATCAAGCGGCTGAACAGTTTGGCTGGAATCAACGCAATGCTAAGCCTGCCAGTCGCTTAGAAGGTGATTGGTGGGTGGGTATGGGTATGGCAGCGGCAGCTCGCGGCAACAGCCTAGCGCCATCAGAAGCACGGGCGACCCTGCAAGTAGATAACTCAAAAGCGCTAGGCGTCAAAGCCGTGATTGAGACAGACATGACCGATATCGGTACAGGTTCTTATACCGTATTTACTCAGGTTGCTGCAGATTTATTAGGGCTACCAATTGATCATATTGAAATGAAACTTGGCGATACCAGCTTGCCACCTGCGGTTGGTTCAGGGGGGAGTATGGGCGCTGCCAGTTCAGGCAGTAGTATTTATCTTGCTTGTCAGCAGTTACGTGAGATGATCGCAGAAAAAGTCGGTCTATACCCTGACACCATTCAGCTGGATAACGGTCAAATTAAGCAGGTAGGTGAGCATGATGCTAATTTTGTAGAAACAGTGGTAGAAACCGTTATAGAAGCAGGAAAAGAAAAAGTAGCAGGTTTGAGCGATAACATCGTAGATAAAGTGGCTGATTTAAAAGATAAGTTAGCTGAAATCTCACTAACTGAATCGAAAGAATATGACTTTAGTAGTTTCCAGACTCATTCATTAGCCGATATCGTCGCTCAATATGATGACCAAAAACTCAGTGCCAAAGGTCAAATTGCACCGGGTAAAAATGCAAAAAGTCATCGCCAAGCGTCATTTGGTGCTAATTTTGCCGAGGTCGCTGTACACCGAGTGACTGGTGAAATACGCGTTAAACGTATGACAGGCGCCTTTGCAGCAGGGCGTATCCTCAATCACAAAACCGCGACCTCACAGTGCTATGGCGGCATGGTATTTGGCATTGGTTCTGCGTTGATGGAGCAGGTGATTCACGATAAGCGTGACGGTCGGCTATGTAATCATAATCTTGCAGAATACCATGTCCCAGTCAATGCGGATGTTCCTCAGCTTGATGTTATCTTGGTAGAAGAGGACGATCCTTACACCAATCCAATGCATATAAAAGGTATAGGTGAAACGGCGATTGCAGGTGCTGCCGCTGCTATTGCTAATGCCGTTTACAACGCCGTGGGTGTACGAGTTTATGACTTTCCTATTACCCTCGACAAATTACTTTATGAGCTACCAGAGTAGGTTTTTAGTCAAACAGATGGACGATATAAACCCGCTAATTGTAGTCGTTAGCGGGTTTTATAAACTGGTTTTATAAGTTGGTCATGATGGATATAGACTGTATATAGACATCAATAATAGCTAGTATATAAGAGACATTATGAATCAAATCGCTGATATTCTTAAGCTGGCACGCGAGGCTCAGCAACAAAATGTTGACGCGGTATTAGCAACTGTCGTGCGTACCGAAGGGTCAGCCTATCGCCGCGCAGGCGCGATGATGCTCATCTGTGAAGATGGTCGTTCGGTCGGGATGATTAGCGGCGGCTGTTTGGAGCCACATATTATCAAACGTGCTTTTTGGCTCACTCGCCAAGGTGCAAACGTGCAAGTCTACCAAACGGGTGATGATATCGAATATGCTGAAAATGGTAATGTGCGAGCGAGCGTATCAGAAGAGGGTTTTGACTTTAATAGAGGCAGTGATATTAAAGGCATAGATAATAAATACGATGAACAAGATATTGATTTGGACGAGTTAAATTTTGGATTAGGCTGTAATGGGCGCGTACACGTGTTGTTTGAAAGGCTGGCAACGGCAATGTCTTTGTTAAATGTCATCAGTCAGGTTCGTCAGTCTCAGCAGCCGGTAACGGTAGCAACTTTAATTCGCTCTACAATCAATTTTAATAACCAAAATAATCCAAACTCTCAACTTCAAATTGGTTTGCGTCTTAACCTAGATAATTATATCAAGTCAGGAAAACTTACCGCTATCGACGCTAATAATTCAGATAAAGTGGTATCTAATGCTTCAAGCACACTTATCAATGCAGTTGAAAGTTTATCCGAATATAAACTTTTCCATAAAAATGCTGAGTACGTTATCGTAAAAGATGACAATGACAATGACAATTTAGTCACAGAATGGCTGATTCAGCGCCTACAACCACAAATTCGCTTACTGATTTGTGGTGCTGGCAATGATGTGATGCCACTAGTTACGATGGCAAAGCTGCAAGATTGGCATGTGACAGTGGTAGACAGTCGAGCGCAATATGCCACGCAGCGGCGTTTTCCTCAGGCAGATAGAGTGATGGTACTGGCGTTAAATGATAGTGATACTTTACTAGAACTAAGTAAAAATGCTGCCGTTGCTTTGATGTCGCATAGTCTCAGCCAAGACCGTGCTCGCCTTGGCATATTATTAGAGCATGCTAATCACTATAAATATCTTGGACAACTAGGACCGCGCTACCGTACCGAGCGCTTAATCGAAGAAATTAGTACAAGGCTTACAAATCCTGCCAGTTTAAACCTAGGTATCAATAAGCTGCATTATCCGATTGGCTATAAGCTGGGCGGAGATGGACCTGAAGCATTAGCACTGGGTATCATGGCACAAGTCAATGCGGTCGTGCACAATCAAAACCTATCAGCAGAAAACTCAGACACTCATCTGTCAAACACTAACTTTACAACGCTATTTTCTACGCATATTGATTCTATAGAGACGACTGCTATAAGTGCTCGTGCATCGACAAGTTTATCATGAGCCGCGACGCATCTATTTTAGCATCTACGCAACTAAAGCCAATAAATCTATCAAAGCCACCAAACCATGCGGTCATTATTTTGGCCAGTGGACTGAGCCTGCGTTTAGGTCAAGCAAAACAGTTACTATGTAAAGATGGCGAACCCTTAATTTGCTTCATGACTAAACTTGCACTTTCTACAAAACCGCAAGCAATTATTATAGTCATTCCTGATAATCAACCATCAATAGCCAGTGCGATGAATGAATTGGCTTTTCAGTACTCTATGATTCAAATGGTCGTAAATCCTACGCCTGAAATAGGTATGGCGTATAGTTTGAATTTGGCTATTGAGGCAGTCACGCAGTTGACAGGCTCATTAATCGAGCGCGTCGTCATTATGGGTGTTGATCAAGTTTTACTCGATGAGCAGCACTTAGTAAAACTGCTAGCAGATAAGCGGTCTGTAGTGGCAAGTGCTTATGGTAGCTGGCAGCAGACGTTTCATTTAAATAATATGAATTTAAATGAAACGTCTGCTGCCACTGTATTGAAGCAAAATATTATCGGTTTACCTTTAACGATTGATTGTGATTTACTCAGAGAGTGGCAAGCATTGCTGGTAGGCGATAAGGGGTTGCGTTATTTAATTAGAGGTTTGCCGCCCAGTCAGATAAGTACCGTTGTTAATCATCAACTGAGCTATGATATTGATACTCCTGAGCAACTTGCTCATGCTAAGCAAAAAGGCTGGCTGGATAAATAGTATTAATAGTGTCAATCCATAAGTGATAAAAATGATAAATGTGATAGAAACAGAACGCCTTTACCTCAGGCAGTGGCAAGCAAGTGACTTTGCTGTTTTTGCTGAAATAAATGCTGATCCTGAGGTAATGAAGTATTTTCCCAAGTTATTAAGCCCTAAAGTAAGTGACATCATCGCTAGTAAATGCCAGCAGCTTATTGCTAATCAAGGCTGGGGACTTTGGGCCGTCAGTTTAAAAGATAGATCAAAAGAGAATGGGGCTTTTATCGGTTTTGTTGGCTTGAATGATACCCACGCAGATATGTCTTTTGCCCCGGCTGTCGAGATTGCATGGCGACTACATAAAGATTATTGGGGACAGGGCTATGCTACCGAGGCGGCGCGTGCGGCGCTGAATTTTGCTTTTACTGAGCTGTCGCTCGATGAGGTTGTGTCATTCACAGCGGTTATTAATAAACGCTCGCAATTGGTTATGGAGCGCCTTGGCATGATGAATACCCGAGCCAACTTCTACCATCCATCCCTTGACCCTAACCATCGGCTGGCTGAGCATGTACTGTATAACATGACGCGGCAACAGTGGAACAATCAGTTAGCAGGCTTATGACCACAAATCAATGCCCACACTCTGATATTAACAGGACTACTCGAAGATATTACTACCGTTATACAACACAAGGTAAGGTTTGCGATATAATTTATTTTCTATTAAATGTAAAATAAGGTCGTCTTATGAATCGTACACTGTGGTTAGTCATTGGCATCATTAGTATTCTTGGCGGTATCTTTGCATTTTTTAATCCTCTTAGCGCCACTTTGGCCGCTGAGCAGTTAGCAGGTTTTATCTTCCTTTTAGTGGGTATCTTACAGTTTATCGCCTTGTTTCGAGCACATAGTACCACTGGAAAAGTGCTGGCGGCCATCGGCGGGGTACTTGGTGTATTGATTGGTATTGAATTATTACAAGATCCGTTGCAAGGCATATTGACCTTGACCATGGTAATTGCTATTTTATTTATGGCAACAGGTATAGTCAGAGTTGTTGTTGCTTTCGGTCTCCGTCGGACAGTGGCTTTTGTCCCAATATTACTCTCAGGTCTGCTCTCGATTATATTGGCTATCATGATATTTACCAGTTATCCGCAGTCAGCGACGTATATTCTTGGCATACTGTTAGCCGTCGAGTTGATATCTAACGGCATATCATTAATTATGTATTCACGTATACAATCAATTGTGGTGCGCAATATATAAGTTTAGCTATATAGTCAGAGCATTTTTAAACCGCTACGGTGTTACCCGCTCTAGATGTACTCAGTGTACTATCTGCGGTCGGTCGCCTTGTAGCGATTCTAAAATTCCTTGACTATAGCAACAAACAAAAAAGACGCTATTTAAAGCGTCTTTTTTTATTTCATAATTTATTTGAATATCACATATTAATAATGCGTAAAGCCTAAGTGCAATTTGTAGTACTTGTCCTTGTGTGTAAATCGGCTATAGCAGAAGATGAAAGAAAAAAATATATTGAAAGTAAAGCAGATGTGAGAGATTGAAAGAAGTGCGCTTAGTTTGATATAAGCGCACTGGTCAGTATGGCAGCGTGTCATACTGATATTTGATGGTATATCAAGCGGTTTGGTTGATTTAGCTAAGAAATCTTAATCCAGATGTTTTCAATGCCCATACCATCTCAACAAAGGCGCGGCTATTAGTCAAAGGCTCGCCATCGATGATGAGGGCGTAACCTGACCCATCAATCCATAAAAACACAAAGCTGGTCTCAGGAATCAGTAAGTCAACTTGTTGAAAAAATGAGATGGCTTGGCTTTCGACCGCCCAGCCGCGTTGTTTTTGGCGAATCATGAAACCTGAAAAGTCAGCAGCTGCAACACTTAGCATGTCCGCTTCTTCTTGGCTGTAACCGATTCGTGCTAGGCAAAACCCTTCATCAGAGCCAATAGCGGCACGGCGTTTACCAGATAAGCTGGCAACCACATACGGTAAAAACTGATCCAACGGCAGATTGGGTGCGGGTAACAACAAAGATAGCTTTTCAATCCAGCCATGTTCTATAAAGCTCTGTAGCCATTCGTCAGAATAACGTTCAAGCCAATCAGCAGCGAGCAATGTCTGCCCATAGGACATTAAGTCTTGTAATGACAGCTGTTCATCAGTGGGCTCACTTTGTGAAAATGCCTCAAAAATACCGGCTGGAGTGAGGGTTAGATACGTTTTATCAGCATTTAAGTAAGAGGACATAGCGGCTACCATTGTGATGAAAGGGTTAAATCGGCGATAAATTAGGTCTTGATGGTCTGATCAAGATGCTGTTGACAGTTGTTCCAGCGCTCATCGAACTGCCAGTCGCTTTTACCCAAGCGAAACCATACTAACGAGAAGGCAAGTCGATCATTGCGAGCGATACAGTGAGCAAAGAATTCGTTTTCGATCTGCTCAATCGTGCCCCAATCTTTATCTTCACGCGCTTGCATGAGCTCAGCGGTGATGTCTTTGGATATTTCTTTGGCGTCATCGCTACTGATAAGCAATCGCTGTTTTTGCTCATTGAGAGACGGCGATATCAGGACACTCCAGCGAGTCGCCAGCATACTATTGCGTTGAATATATCGCTTCTTATTAATACAATCGCGAAACCCTTGCTGGACATGAGGGTACAAGCGATCTTTAATACGCGTAAACAGGTTATTTACATCGTAAGGAATGTCATACCAACAGCCATAAAAAAAGTCTGCGACGGCACCTTGCAGCGGCTCTTTTTCGGTTAAAAGTAATGCGGCATTGATACGTTGTTCATGAAAATGACGGTTATTGGGTGCCAAAAATACTTTACGCGAATATAAACGAAATACTCGGCGCGCTTCCATCTCATTTTCTTTGATAAGGTCTAAATCAGACATAATAGTGTCCTTTAAGTCATAGTGTCTATTGTATGGCTAACAGCTTGTGGCTAATATCGTATGGTCAAAATGATATAGCCACTATTGAGCGAAAATAGGCTATGACTTCACTAAGCGAAACGGTGCAACGTGCCAATTAATAAGTAATAATTAATCAAGTAAAGTTTGCATCAAATCTATCATAAATTCAGCATCTTCTTCGTCCATGGCTTCAAACCCTTGAGGCATGCCAAGTTCAGCCAATGCTTCTTTACCATCGTCATCATTATGCAAGTTCAGGATCGCATTCATGAATATTTCTGTATCAGGAAAGCCATCTTTAATCAGTAATACATGGCTAATGTCTGCCAAATCACTTTCGATTAGCACTGACAGCTGAGTTTTGGTCAAGCGTGAAAAGCTATGAAAAATCTCTGCCAAGAAAAAAGCCGCTTGAGCATCACCTTTGATGACTTTACGGGCGGCTGCCTGATAAGTCTCAGTGATATCCCAGTTAAGATCAGACTCTTCTATATCCACGGCTTCTAGCAAGCGTAAGCCAATCAGCTTAACATCACGGTTGTCTGCCATTGCTACGGTCGCACCCGCTTTAATGTCTTCTAAGCGCTTGATATCACTGTTTGCCGCAGCAGCAATGACCATCTCATCCGATTTGCCGATAGGGCGTGCAACAGCGCGATAGCCTTGTTCACGGATCAAAGTAGCTGCATCAAATGGGTTGGCATAGATAACTTGAATGTCACCTGCCTCAATGATTTTCTCTTGTTCAGCATGTGAGGTAGGTATATTCAGATGCATATTTAGGTTGGCACGTTTTTGAATCAAAATATTAAACATGTGCCAGCCTGCAAAACGCTCAGGAGAAAAATCAGGGGCGATTAACATATTGTGTGTCGTCATGATTTAGCCTTCCTCATTTTGATTCATTTGGGCATACTGAGCCATCGCAGCTTCGATTTTGCTACGTGATGGCTTACGGCGTACCGAGGTATAACCCACTGTTTCGCCGCGACGAATGTTTGGCACAACGGTCGCATAGACCCAATAGTGACTACCATCTTTGCATAAATTCTTAACGTAGCCATGCCATTTTTGCCCAGCCGCTGCGGTATCCCACAAATCTTTATAAGCGGCTTTTGGCATATCAGGGTGGCGCAAAATAGATTGTGGCTGACCAATAAGCTCATCAACGCTGTAGCCACTGATTTCGACAAAAGCATCGTTGACGTGAGTCAGCACACCATCCAAATCGGTGCGCGATACAATCAGCTTGCCATCAGGATAAGGGCGTTCAATACCAGTATCATAGACAGTCCGCGATGTACCATCATAATAAGTCAGAGTAATCTGCTCAGCGGGCATATCAGGCTTATGTGCATCAGGGATTGGAGAACCCATCGTAATCTCCTTTATTTATCGTTATATTTATAATGATTAAAAAACCAATCTGGTATGGTAGTTGTCGATAACATCAGGTTGCCTTTCAGCTCAGTCGTTGTCCCAATATTTATCAGGCCATTATTCCATACAAATAATGTGTGCCATCTTAAATATTTTTTATGAGACAGTCACCTCATTTTGATTTAAAGTCATATTTATCAGTCGCGCTATGTGCTATACGACGTTAAATAATAAAAAATGTGTTATCGACAAAAATCCAAATTTACCAGTTAGATAAGTTTTGCAAGGGCTTCTGAGGCACGCTTGATATCTAAGAATATCAAACCAAGTTTTGCATTCGGTTTTGCCATAATAGTAAGTACCGCTTCATCTCCAGATGAGGTCATAATCACGTAGCCTTTTTCACCTTGAATCATAATACGATCGATACTACCACGTGCCAACTCACGACCTGCGCGGTCACCTAATGACAATAAAGCCGCTGACATAGCGCCAACACGGTCTTCATCAACGCCCGTTGGTAGTGCTGAGGCAATCATCAGACCATCGTTAGAAATAAGGGCAGATGCTTCAACATCGGCTGATGAGCTGTTTAGGTCTTCCAAGATTTGCTGGAATGAATCTGTACGCATAACGCTTTCTCTATGACGGGTTATTCAATTAATCAAATAACAGTTAGTAATGGTGGAGAATAAATGTTGACTAAGTCAGCTATTATAAACCCTTGCTGTTAATATTGATATACATCAGCTCAAGCAAAAAGCCAAGTTTTTGGTTTTTTTATACCGTTTGGTGCTGATTATCGACCTTTCGTCTTTACTTAACGGTTATCAATACACAAATTTCCATTAATATTTGATTTATTTACAGATTAGAAAAACAAAGATTTTTTAGTAATACAGGACTATTTTTAGCACAATCAATGAGATCTGTAAGCTCGTCAGTCGGCATCTCAAGGTGCTATGCAAAGGCGCACGCTAGACTGTGCCAATAAAAATCGCTTATAACTTTTCATGATGGTGATATTTACTAGACTTATACGCCTCAAAAATGATATATATTATGAGATAAAAAATGTTCTTGTCTCTGAATATGGCATCTAGGCATAAATTCAGTCAGCTTTTTTAATCCCACTTGTCTCTACACAAGCCAGCGTGTCGAGGCAATTTCAGTTTTACACCAGTGTCTACAATCCTCTCGTTTGTTGTCATACGACGTGACATCGGTGTAAGTAAGCACGTTCACCATTTTTACCCTAAGGAAAAGATATGAGTATCAGTCAGGCCATCGAAAAAGTCGAAGCGCGTTACGCCCATCAACCTGAATTCGTTCAAGCGGTAAAAGAAGTTGCAATTACGATTGCGCCGTTATACGACGCCCACCCAGAATATGATACTTTTAAAATATTTGAGCGCCTCGTTGAGCCTGACCGCGTTATTGCTTTTCGTATTAACTGGGAAAATGACCAAGGTGAAGTTCAGGTTAACCGCGGCTGGCGTGTCCAGTTCAGCAATGCCCTAGGTCCTTATAAAGGTGGCGTGAGATTTCATCCGACTGTCAACCAATCTGTTTTGAAGTTTTTAGGCTTTGAGCAAATATTCAAAAACGCTTTGACTGGATTGCCAATGGGCGGTGGTAAAGGTGGCTCTGATTTTGATCCCAAAGGCAAAACAGACAGTGAAATCCGCCGTTTTTGCTATGCCTTTATGCGTGAGCTACATCACTATGTGAATAAAGACATCGATGTGCCCGCTGGTGACATTGGCGTGGGTGGGCGTGAAGTCAGCTATATGTTTGCGATGTATAAGAATTTAACGCACGAATACGGCGGGGTTTTGACCGGTAAAGGCGTTGGCTTCGGTGGCAGTTTGATGCGTACTGAGGCGACAGGTTATGGCGCGGTGTATTTCTTAGAAAACATGCTTACGGCGCAAAATGACGATATCAAAGGTAAGAGAGTATTGGTTTCAGGTGCTGGTAACGTCTCATTACATGCTGCTGAAAAAGCCCATATGCTGGGCGGCATCGTCGTCACTGTGTCAGACTCACAAGGGACTTTGTATGATGAAGCGGGTCTGAATCAAGAAAAAATTGATTGGCTCAAGGCACAAAAAGCAAAAAGCAAACCGTTGGCTGAGTACGTCGATGTTTATGGTGGAGAGTGGTTTGCGAAGCAAAAGCCGTGGCAATTCAAAGGTGACATCGCGATTCCATCAGCGACGCAAAATGAAGTCAATGAAGAAGATGCCAAGCTCATGGTTGAAAATGGCATCACATACGTTGTCGAAGGTGCTAACATGCCATTGACTGCTGAAGCCATCGACTATATTCGTTTGCACCGGGTGCATTATGCCCCAGGCAAAGCCGCCAACGCGGGCGGTGTAGCAGTCTCTGCGCTTGAGATGTCACAAAACTCAGTCCGTCAGTATAAGAGCTTTGAGCAAATCGACTTGCGCCTCAAAAATATCATGCGAAATATCCATGACTGCGCAGCTGACGCCTCAGAACAGTATGGTCAAACGGATAATGGCTATATCAACTATATGGCTGGTGCAAATATCGTTGGCTTTAAACGAGTTGCCGATGCATTGGTTGCTTACGGTATTTTAAACTAAGCACTTTTATCATAGCCACCTACTAACGAAAAACGCGTCTGTTTTAACGATAGGCGCGTTTTTTATGAATTAACCCTACCGTGAATAGTCAAAGTGGTTTTTATGAAGTGATACGATTGACCTATTGATAATATGTGTTTTTTAAAAGATAATAATTTTAGAACACTCAATAAGATTAATTTTGTGGAGACCGTTATGAGCAAGATTTTCAAGCCATTTTCGCTAACGACTTTGGGTACTCGTGCTGCAGTAGTAGTGGGTGCGGCTATGTTGACTACGACAATCTATGCATCTACACAGCAACCGCTAGCAAGTGAGGTGCAAGCCGCCAAAGCCAGTAGAATAAGCTTACAACAAGCAATAAATATTGCGGCGAAAAAGTCATCTGGTCTATTGATGAGTGCCAGCTTTGATCACGATGATGATAAAGCGCAAGGCGGTGTGTATGAGATGGAATTTGTAACCAGTAGCCGAAACTATGAAATCAAAGTCGACGCCATGAATGGTAGAGTGATCAGTACGGATGTGGAACGATTAGACAGTGATGATCTGGTAGATTATAAGGCGCTTAAACAAGCGAAGATTGATGTTAAACAGGCAATGAAAATTGCTGAAAAACAATCGGGCGGCCGTGTTATCGAGATTGAGTTTAAAAACGACCGAGATTATAGTGATCATGCGTCCTATTATGAAGCTGATATCCTCAAAGGTAATAGTATCGTTTGGCTAAATGTTGATGCCAATACTGGCAGCGTATTCAACAATAAGTTTAAGAAATAGCTAAGTAAGTTAGACAGATAGATATGATAGGTATCGCCAATAGTCGTTTTTCTTGCTACTCAGTTTTTTGAAAATGGGGTAGCAAGGCTGTGCATTTATTTTTAAAAAAGCCCTAATCATTCAATGACTGGGGCTTTTTTAATGTGAGTAGTTAGATGAGTTCGCTATACCGTCTCACGCCACTTGCCTTGAACCATAATGCCGTTAATAGGGTTTAGTCCCATCTGATAAGCCAAATCCGCAGGTCGGGCGATATCCCATAAGACCAAATCTGCATCACAGCCAACCTCTATTTTACCTTTATTAGACAGTCCCAGCGCTTGTGCTGCATAAACGGTTGAGCCTGCCAGTACTTCTTCAGTCGTTAAGTAAAATAGCGTACAGCCCATGTTCATCGCAAGCAATAATGAGGTAAGCGGTGAAGTGCCAGGATTACAATCAGTAGAAATAGCCATAGGTACTTGGTGCCTGCGTAATGCCTCAATAGGTGGCAACTTGGTATCCCGCAGGGTATAAAATGCACCGGGCAATAGAACTGCAACGGTATCACTGGCCGCCATTTTTTTGATGTCGTCTGCTGATAAATGCTCTAAATGGTCGCTTGATAACCCTTTATATTCAGCAACCAAGGCGCTGCCACCTATATCAGACAACTGCTCAGAGTGCAGTTTGACTGGTAGGTTCAATGAGCGTGCCACCTCAAAAACGCGTCTGATTTGCTCAGTGCTAAAGGCGATGTTTTCACAAAAGCCGTCGACCGCATCGACCAAGCCTTCTGCATGTAGTATCGGTAGCCACTTGCACACTTGCTCGATATAGTCATCCGAGCGGTCCTGCATGTGAGATTTGTATTCAGGTGGTAGGGCATGCGCTGCTAGATAAGTGGTGCTCACATGGATATTGTGCTTCTCACCAAGCTGGCGAGCAACCGTGAGCATTTTGCGTTCCGTGTCTAAATCTAGGCCGTAGCCCGATTTGATTTCGATACTGGTGACGCCTTCTTTCATGAGTGCTATTAAACGTTTCTCACTTTGTGCAAATAGCGATTCGATACTGGCAGCGCGGGTGGCAGTGACAGTTGAGACAATGCCGCCACCTTGTTCCGCAATGTATTGATAACTAGCGCCTTGCAAACGTGCCTCGAACTCGTTACTGCGATTGCCACCATAAACGATGTGAGTGTGACAGTCGATAAGTCCAGGAGTTATCCATTTACCATCTACGTCTGTGATTTGGTGGTCTTGATAGTGAGTCAGATGAGCAGTGATTTGATTGTGCTCACCAATCCAAGCAATGCTGCCATTTTTAATACCGATAGCAGCATTGTTTAATTGACCATATGGGATGCTATTTGTATGTTCATCTGTATACATGCCAAAACCATACTGCGCCGAAAAAGTCGCAAGATTGGCATTGATAAAAACATGATCAAATGATGCCATGCTAGCATCGTCGAGCGTGATCTCTGTCGTATTATTGGAATCATCCATAATATTCTCCTGATTATTTTGCAGGCAGTGATTTTTGTTAGTAAGACTTAGACGACCAGTAAATGCTGCTCTATAATAATCGCTAATAGTCTTGCCGCAACTTTGCAGCTACGCCCATCAATATCAAAGGTGGGATTAATCTCGGCAATGTCGGCCATTTTTACTTTACCAGTAGCCATAATGGTTTTTACCATGCGTTCAACAAAACCAAGCCCAATACCATAAGCCGCTGGGGCACTCACACCGGGCACAACACTGGCAGGCAAGCAGTCCATATCAATGGTCAGATAAACCACATCAACTTGATTGATAAAGTTTATAACCTGATCGGCAAGTGTCTGCCAAGGCTGATAGTGACAGTCTTCATCACTGATGATATGCACGCCCAATTGCTCGGCGCGATCAAACAGCGCAGCCGTGTTAGAGAACCGACTGACGCCAATACAACAATAATGGAAAGACTGATTATGTGCATCAAGATGCTCGGCAATTTGACGAAACGGTGTACCAGAGGTCGCCACATCCGACTGACGAATATCAAGATGCGCATCAAAATTAATGATGCCGATGGTCGGTGCGGTAATAATATTGGTATCGGTACTGGTATCGCTTGTATTTTCTAATGCCTGCCATAGTCCCAAAAAACTACCATAGGCGATGGCATGACCACCACCAAGACCAATGGGCAAGCCGCCTTGTTTGACGATAGCGCTCACCTTATCCGCATATTCGAGCTGAGCTTGCTCAAGAGTGTGCGCGGCAAAGTCATCATCGTCGTGACAATAGATATCGCCTGCATCACCCAACAATGTCGCCAGTTGATTATCATAGCGTGTTTGCAATGGCGCAATGACCGGCAGTGTCGCAAACGCTCGGCGAATCAGCGGCGGGGCAGCTCGTGCACCCACGCGGCCTTGATTGCGCCTAACCCCTTGATCACATGCAAAGCCAATTAGCCCAATATTTTGATCCTCGTAAGGCTTTGCGAGCTGATACCAGTAGCGGGCACGCGCCGTCTCAAATGGCTCTGCACGGCCTGTCCATAGTGTCATGTCAGCCGCTGTATGACTCACGGTTGTGCTAATTATCGTTATGGCCATTGCTCATTCCTTTCAATTATCTAACGCTTATTTAGGCTCATACCAGTCGCTACGTAATGACTGCCAGTGCTCAGCAAGCGTACCGTCTAATACCAACTGCTTGGCCGCTTCAATATCAGGCGCTAGGTAGCGATCTTTGTCATAGAAAGTCACCTTCTCACGCAGTTTCTGGTGTGCCACTGTTAAAGGCTCTGAAGTCTCTAATCCGCGATGAAAATCAATCCCTTGACCGGCAGCCAATAGCTCAATACCGATAATGGTGGCAGTATTCTGTACCATTTCGTATAGGCGGCGTGCGCAATAGGTCGCCATTGACACATGATCTTCTTGGTTGGCTGAGGTTGGGATACTGTCAACGCTACCCGGATGAGCGATAGATTTGTTTTCTGACGCCAGCGCGGCTGCGGTCACATGAGCAATCATAAAGCCTGAGTTCACCCCAGCATTGTCGACCAAGAACGGCGGCAGACCACCTGATAGCGTCGCATCGATTAGCAAAGCGACACGGCGCTCAGACATAGAGCCAATCTCGGCGATTGCCAAGGCCAGAATATCAGCGGCAAAAGCGACTGGCTCAGCATGGAAGTTACCACCTGAAATAGCGACTGGGCCATCTTCGTTATTGAAAATTAGCGGATTATCGGTTACGGCATTAGATTCAATCAATAGCGTTTTACCTGCTTGGTTGATGATATCAAGACAGGCACCCATGACTTGCGGCTGGCAGCGTAGGCAGTAAGGGTCTTGCACTCGGTCATCCTGCTCGCCGTCATGTGAGGCGCGGATGGCACTGCCTTTGATCAATTGACGGTGTGCTTTGGCGATTTCGATCTGACCGTGATGACCACGCACATCATGAATACGGGCATCAAATGGTGAGTCCGAGCCTTTTGCCGCATCAATCGATAGTGAGCCAACGATAGTCGCGGTTTCAAGCAAATCACGCGCTAAGAAATAACCACGTAATGCTAGCGCAGTTGATACTTGCGTACCGTTGATAAGCGCGAGGCCTTCTTTGGCTGCTAGGGTGATGGGCTCAAGTCCATGCTGGGCTAGCGCGTCTGCTGCGGGCAATTTTTTACCGTCAACAAACACATCGCCTTCACCCATCATTGCAAGCGTCATGTGTGATAAAGGCGCTAAATCACCAGAAGCACCAACTGAGCCTTTAGCCGGAATGTTTGGCGTGATTTGATTATTGATTAAGGCAAGTAAGCTGTCCACTACCTCGCGGCGTACGCCTGATACACCTTGTGCTAGGCTGGCCACTTTCATCACCATAATCAGTCGCACTACGCCGTCTGGTAACGCTTCACCAGTGCCTACTGAGTGAGAAACAATCAGGTTACGTTGAAGTAGCTCAAGCTGATCATCACTGATACGGGTCTTTGCTAACAGGCCAAAACCAGTATTGATTCCATAAGCGCTTTTGTCTCTGGCAATAATCGTACGCACATCTTCGTGTGAGGCATCGATAGCTTTATAAGCACTCTCAGGTAATGTCAATATGACAGGTTGCTCATAGATATCACGTAGCATCTTAAAGCTAAGCTGGCGAGGGTGTAGCGTTAATTTTTTGATATCGTTCATAGGGTGATCCTAGTATTGTAAGACATATGGGTTATATTATTTTTGATTCATGTCTTTGTTGAAATGACGTTTTTTAAATGTTTTTAGTTAACGTAATACCTGTTATTAAATTTGTTTCTTTAGCCAATCCAGTTGAAGTACATGGCTAGATGTCCGAATGCCGCAGCTAATAAAATACTGAATACCACACGCTCAAACCAGATAATGACCATTTTGCCGACAGATAATGGTATTTCAGTGGCAAGCACACAAGGAATCATGGCAGAGAAAAACAACACGCTGCTAATAGAGATGACCCCTGCAACATAGCGAGTCAGTATATCAGCCTCACTGAGGAGCAGTGCTGGCAAGAACATTTCAGCCAATCCCGCTGACATACCTTTGGCGGCAACCAGAGGCTCTGGTAAGCCGCTAAGCCATGTAAATGGATAAAGAAGCAAGCCTAAAGCATCGAATACAGGCGTATACTTTGCTAATATCAATCCTGTCAAGCCAACCGCGATGATAGAAGGCACAATCGCCGCTGCCATCGTCAGCCCATCGCGAAAGTTAGACCATAAGATTTGTTTTAGGTCAGTGGCACGGCGCGAAGTGGACAAACCCAAATCAAATGCTGCCGCCAAACGTGTACCACGTTTATGGTCTAAAGCGGGACGTTCAACGCTATCATCAACAAGGCTAATGGGTGGAATACGAGCAGTAATCGCAGTGACGATAAAGGTAATCACTAGCGTAGACCAAAAGAATAAATTCCAAAACTCCATCAGACCAAGCGTTTTGGCAACAATGACCATAAATGCCGCTGATACGGTCGAAAAGCCAGTCGCAATGATAATAGCTTCGCGCGCTGAATATTGCTTTTGCAAATACACGCGATTAGTAATGAGCAGCCCGATAGAGTAGCTACCAACAAAGGATGCGACCGCATCAATCGCTGATGAACCTGGGGTTTTCCAGATAGGTTTCATGATCGGCTGCATGAGCACACCGACCATCTCGAGCAAACCAAAACCCACCAAAAATGCTAAAATTAATGCCCCAAGCGGTACAATCATACCGACTGGTAATGCCAGTTTTTCAAACAAAAATGGCAGCATGTCCTTTTCCATCATAAAGGCAGGCGCTACGTCAGCAACATACATCACTGCCAGTATCAGACCAATGATTTTAAAAGCAGTCATAATCATGTGGGTGATGTTTTTACGCCATGAGCCGTCTATAAATGGCTTGCTTACCCCAAAGAGCATCAATAAAAATAATAACGTCACAGACAATGTATGCTGCTGATTAACCAGATAAGTTGCCCCATGATCGAACAAAATCGTGCTTTTCTCACCAATGGTAAATGGCACAAAAAACATGACCAAACCGATAGCACTAAAGACTATCAATTGCAGTAACGCTATAGGTTTAGACAGTAGTGCTTCAGTTGGTGTCGCTGCTGCATCCTTGAGATTTAGTGTCGTATTTTGCTCAATCACATTATCCTCCTTGATAAAATGTCGATGATATCCTTATGTCAAGTAATCACTTATAAGGATAAAGGGTATGCTACTTAATCATCGGCAAATTTAGACCATAATCTTTCGCTGTTTTGATCGCTAGCTCATAGCCTGCATCGGCATGACGCATAACCCCTGAGCCGCAATCATTGACTAGCACTCGTGCCAAGCGTTTGGCAGCGGCATCAGTGCCATCTGCGACGATGACCATACCTGAGTGCTGCGAGTAGCCCATGCCAACGCCGCCGCCATGATGCAGCGATACCCAAGTTGCGCCGCCTGCGACGTTGAGCATACCATTCAATAATGCCCAATCAGATACCGCATCTGAGCCGTCTTTCATGCTTTCAGTTTCACGATTTGGACTGGCAACAGAGCCTGTGTCCAAGTGGTCGCGGCCGATGACGATAGGGCCTTTTAGCTCGCCGTTTTTGACCATTTCATTAAAGGCCAAACCTGCTTTGTCACGCTCACCCAATCCTAACCAGCAGATACGGGCAGGCAAACCTTGGAATTGAATGCGCTCTTTTGCCATATCGAGCCAGCGATGGATATGGGTGTTTTCAGGGAACAGCTCTTTAATTTTTTGATCGGTTTTGTAGATATCTTCTGGATCGCCTGACAGCGCCACCCAGCGGAAGGGGCCTTTGCCTTGGCAAAACAGCGGACGAATATAAGCGGGAACAAAACCTGGGAAATTAAAGGCATCTTTAACGCCTTCATCAAAAGCCACCTGACGGATATTATTACCATAATCGGTCGTTGGAATGTCCATTGCCTGCAAGTCTAGCATCGCCTGTACGTGTACGGCACAAGATTCAGCGGCTGCTTTGGTGAGTGCTGAATGTTGTCCTGAATCTTCTTGGGCAGCTTTCCATGCTTCCACTGTCCAGCCAACTGGCAAGTAACCATTGATTAAGTCATGTGCTGAGGTTTGATCGGTGACCAAATCAGGCTTCATGCCACCATCGTGCGCACGCTTGACCATCTCAGGTAAGATGTCTGCGGCATTACCAAGTAGGGCGATAGAGACAGCTTCGCCAGCATCAGTATGTTGTTTGATGAGCTCGTAAGCGTGGTCGAGGTCATCGGCTTGCTTATCGACATAACCAGTGCGTAAGCGGAAATCGATACTAGACTGCTGACACTCGATGTTTAATGAAGTGGCACCTGCAAAAGTCGCGGCTAATGGCTGTGCGCCGCCCATACCGCCAAGACCCGCGGTTAAAATCCAACGACCTGCCCAGCTACCATCATAATGCTGACGACCTGCTTCTACAAAGGTCTCATACGTCCCTTGCACGATGCCTTGCGTGCCAATATAAATCCAGCTACCAGCTGTCATTTGACCGTACATCATTAAGTCTTTGCGATCGAGCTCGTTAAAGTGCTCCCACGTCGCCCAGCGCGGCACAAGGTTAGAGTTTGCAATCAAAACACGCGGGGCATTTTCGTGCGTTTGAAACACGCCAACAGGCTTGCCAGATTGCACGAGCAACGTCTCATCGTCTTCCAATTCTTTTAATGACGCTAAGATTTGATCGTAGCTTTCCCAATTGCGGGCTGCGCGTCCAATACCACCATACACCACTAGGCTTTTAGGGTTTTCAGCCACATCAGGATGTAGATTGTTTTGCAGCATGCGATACGGCGCTTCGGTCAGCCAGCTTTTGCAATGAAGGGTACTGCCAGTGGGTGCGGCGATTTCGCGGCTCTCATCACGGCGAGTCAGCTTAGTCTCTTTATTGGTTCCATGGTCAGTAGTCATTATCATATCCTTGTGATATCTGTTAAGACGATAAAGTAATCAAAGTAAATGTTTTACAGTCAGTCTATAAATTCAGCGAAACATCGATTAGATGACGCAAATTTTTTAGCACTGTCGTAAAGTTGTATATACAAATTATCAAAGATACTTTTTTCATGCAAGCAATATTTTATGAATGACTCAATTATTTTTGTGAGGGTTTTGGTAGATAGACAGAAGTTAGGGTGTTTTGCCAAGGTTCATGACGTTATCTCGTGATATTATGGCGCTACTATTATTGGTAAAACTAACGGTTAAACACGGACATGACAAAGACGATTCCGGCATATCAGCGCATAAAAAACGCCATATTAGACAATATTCACTCGGGTAAATGGCAAGCGGGCAATGCAATTTCTACAGAAATGGCGTTGGCAAAAGAGTTTGGCGTATCGCGTATGACGGTCAATCGCGCCCTAAAAGAGCTGAGCGAAGAGCGAGTGCTAGAGCGCCGGCAAGGGTCGGGGACGTTTGTCGCCCAACAGCAGTTCAATCATACCTTTGTAGAAGTGCGCAATATCGCGCAGGATTTAAAATCTGCCAATCGCGATTATCAGGCGCAAGTGGTGAGTAAACGCATACTTACGGCTGCGATGTTGGATGATGAATTACGGCGTAAATTTGATATTAATGAAGTAGCTGTGTCTTCTAATACAAACGCTGATACAACCGTAATGGATGACAGTACTGGCGCAGATAGTAGCAGCGACGTTGCTGTTTTATACGAGGTAAAAATCATTCACTTTGCGGATGGTCAGCCCATACAGTTCGAAGAGCGCTGGGTGGATGCACAAAAGGTGCCAGAATTTATTGAGCAGGATTTTAGTGTGGTCAATACCAGTGATTATCTCATTGCCAAAAGTCCACTAGAGCGCGGTAGCTATACCATTCGTGCACTGGCGGCACCAGATGAGATAGCCGCGCTACTGCAAATCGCACCGCAGTCGCCGACATTGGTATTGCGTCGTCAGACGTATTCAGCAGGTCGAGTATTGACCTTTGTGAAGATGTGGCATGCAGGCGATCGCTATCAATTCTCCGGTGAATTATAATAGTCTTACGCATGCTCACTGTTTTTGTACGTTTATTCTTTCTGAAGTGCGCTAGTATATGAATAAATGGCTATTTAATTGGCAATAATAACCTTCATATCTGCCTAAAAAATGCCCAAAAATTCAAAGATAATATAGAAACAGTATTGAAAAATATGCTGATCATCCTCAAATCGAGCAGCCAAAGCTAAATAATGCGGCGCAAATACTTTATTATAGTATTTGCCTGTGCTGGTCTTATCCTTATTTGTTGCTATGGTTTTATTGGCACGATACCTTTTTTGCATTATTCATTCACTCTTATAAGGACGTCTTATGAAACGTCGTACTCTTTTAGCACTTGCCGCCAGTACTATGCTACTTGCCGCTTGTGGTCAGTCTCCTACCAATGAAGCAGAAACCAATGCGACAGACAGTGCCGCGACGGGTGGCTCTGATTTGCTGCAACGTATCAATAATGGTGGCACCATCAACGTCGGTACAGAGGGTACTTATCCGCCGTTCACTTATCATGACGAGAGTGGCAAGCTAACTGGCTATGATGTCGAAGTGACACGTGCAGTTGCAGATAAACTAGGCGTAGACGTCGAATTTAAAGAGACCCAGTGGGATGCTATGCTGGCAGGTCTTGACTCAAAACGCTTCGATATGGTGGCCAATCAAGTAAGCTTGACCACGCCTGAGCGTTTGGCTAAGTATGACAAAGCCATCCCATATAGCTGGTCGGGTGCGGTTGTACTAGCACCGACTGATGACAATCGTTATAGCTCGTGGGAAGGTTTAAAAGGTCTGCGTACTGCGCAATCACTGAGCAGCAACTATGGTGAGCTTGCAGAACGCTACGGCGCAGAAATCGTCCCTGTCGATGGTATGGCGCAAGCGATTCAACTGGTTAAGCAAGACCGTGCTGACTTCACGATGAATGATAATCTGGCAGTATTGGATTATCTCAAAAAATTCCCAGATGCAGCACTTGAGATCAAACTGACAGCGCCTGCGAGTGAGCAGACTGGTTCAGGTCTAGTACTCATCAAAGGGGATGACGCTGTGGTGGCAAAACTAAATGAAGCAATGGCAGCATTAGCAGCTGATGGGACGCTGACCAAGCTTAGCGAAGAGTTCTTTGGTGCTGATATAAGTCAACAAAAATAATGCTAGCGTCTATCACGTCAATGCTAGCTGAGTTACTGGCACTACTACCATTTATGGATCCTGCGCGGGCGCAAATTGTCATCAATTCATTTTGGCCAATGCTTAAAGGCGGGATTTATTATTCGATACCGCTGGCATTGATCTCATTTGCGATTGGTATGGCTATTGCGCTGATAGTGGCGCTGATTCGTATCGTACCGCGTGCTGGCTGGTTCCATGAAATCATATACAGACTTGCGCGTATTTATGTGTCCGCCATTCGCGGGACACCAATGCTGGTTCAGCTATTTATTATTTTCTACGGTTTGCCAAGTATCGGGGTAAAGCTTGATCCTTTTCCCTCAGCGATTATTGCCTTTTCGCTCAATATTGGCGCGTATGCATCGGAGACGGTGCGTGCCTCTATTTTGTCGATTCCAAAAGGGCAGTGGGAAGCAGGCTCGACCGTAGGCTTGACGTATCTACAAACCTTTCGCCACGTGATTTTGCCGCAAGCACTTCGGGTGTCAGTACCCCCGTTATCAAATACCTTTATTAGCCTAGTAAAAGACACCTCTTTGGCGTCATTGGTATTGGTGACTGAGCTATTTAAGCAGGCGCAAATCATCACGGCACGTAACTATGAATTTATGTTGGTCTACACCGAAGCGGCAATTATTTATTGGGGTATTTGTCTGTTCTTGACTTTTATTCAAGGTAAGCTTGAAACCAGACTTGATCGCTACGTGGCGAAATAAACCCTTGATAATTGGGGCAGTATAGGATGGTAATACCGCGTCGATAAGCGTGTGTTATTAGCAAACAGATATCAGTACAACAGGACGCTTTATGATTCAAGTCACTAATATTCACAAAGCTTTTGGTAGCAATCAAGTGCTTAAAGGCATCGACTTGACCATCGAAAAAGGCAAGGTAGTGGTGATATTAGGACCGTCAGGGTCTGGTAAAACCACTTTTTTACGCTGCTTGAATGCGCTGGAAATTCCTGATCAAGGCATCATTGCTTTTGATGATGGTAGCTTAACGGTCGACTTCGCTACCAAGCCTAAGAAGAAAACGTTGCTGGCGTTGCAGCGTAAATCAGGCATGGTATTTCAATCTTATAACTTGTTTCCACACAAGACCGCGATTGAAAACCTAATGCTTGGGCCGACGGTAGTGCAAGGGCAAACTAAGGCGCAAGCCCGCGAACAGGCACTGGCATTACTTGATAAAGTAGGCTTATCGGATAAGGCAGATCTGTATCCGTTCCAGCTATCTGGTGGTCAGCAGCAGCGTATTGGCATTGCTCGTGCACTGGCTATCGAGCCGTCATTATTATTATTTGATGAGCCAACGTCTGCGCTCGATCCTGAATTGGTACAAGATGTGCTGGGCACGATGAAGCAACTGGCATCTGAAGGCTGGACGATGGTCGTTGTGACTCATGAGATTAAATTTGCTCGTGATGTGGCAGATCATGTGGTGTTAATTGAGGATGGTCATGTGGTCGAAGAAGGTAGCGCTAAGCAGATGTTCGAAGTGTCTACTCATCCACGTACGCAGGCCTTTTTGCAGCGTATTGAACAGTAATATCATTAAGACAGTCCAAGTTATTTAGCAACTGTCTATGGTGTCAATGCTTTGCTCTAAAGTAACGTTCCAATAAAAAATCTCCAGCTATTAATTATAATTGGGGATTTTTTTTCGTTTGATAATACAGATATAAAACTATTTAAAACAATCAAAAGTCACCACTAAATTCTTTGTCGTCTTTTTAGCCAGCGTGGTACGCGAGTGGCAGTGCCGTTTAATATGGCATTAAATAAAGCTGCCAGTAAGATTAATACTACGCCCACATATTGAATCCAAGATAAGGATTGATGCAGCAATAGTATGGCAAGGGCAATGGCAGTCAATGGCTCAAAAATCGTAAATACTGATGCACGAGTGGCAGGTAGTTTCTCTAATGCTTTCATATAAAGCGCAAAGGGCACGACGGTTCCAATCAAAGACAACCCCAAGGCATAGCCCCAAGTATGTAAAGGTAAGCTCAATAACCGCCCATAGGTTTGATAGGTTTCAGGTAATAATAGCAGTACACCAGCACTGATGATAATAGAGGTAAAAAACACCAAAGGCGCAGGGTGAGCATCGTGCATCGCGCGCTTGCCCAGTACCCCGTATAAGGAATAACAGACGCCTGCTAGCAGTCCTAATAGGATGCCCCAGTTGACTTGTGCTTGCTCACCCAGCATCGTCAATCCAACACCAAATACCGCCATGAGCGCCAGTAATGCCGACTGGCGAGTGATAGATTCATCAAGCAAGAATGCCGAAAACAATAAGCTAAACACAGGCGCAGTATAAAGTAAGGCAACCGCAGGGCCAGCACCGACATAGATCACAGCAAAAAAGTAGCATACCGACATACCAAGTACGCCAATCAAAGACTGCAATGCCAGTCCAAGCCACTGCTTTTGACGAAGCTTGATAAGATGCGGCCATAATTTCGGTAGCATGACAAGAATAAGAAAAGCCGCGGTCACGATACGTAAGATCGTAATCTGCCAACCACTAAAGCCAATTTGATTGAGGTAGGTCGAAAATATCCCTAACGTACCCCAGCAGACCGCCGCCGTGATAATTTGAATGGTGCCTATCCATGACTGCCGTGCTGACATTACGCCATCGGTATTTGCCATATCGCTCTCTATTTTTATGTGATATCAAAACCTATGCCCAAACTCAAAACCTCAAACAGTCCAAGCCTTTTAGCTAATGGCATCATACAATACTGGAATAAGAAAAAGACAACCCGAGTAAGGGCTGTCTTTTGTTTGTTTTTTCAGTCTATCATTAAAGCGTTAATTAAGTTCGAACACAAGTCAGTTAGACATAAAATTCAATTTATTTGAGTTAGAGGTACGCTTGTTTTTAGCTTATGTCTTTAGCTTATGTCTTTAGCTTATCACCCTTTGGTGTCATATCACCCAAACTTAAGCATCATGACTTACAACTGTAGTAAAAAATTCGTCAGCAAGCGTTTGGCACCTTCCGTCGCAAATGACTCTGGGTGAAACTGCACACCTTGAATGGGATAGTCTTTATGCTGTAGTCCCATAATCTCCTCACCTGCTAGCGCAGATTCGGTTAGGCTGAACTCAGCATGAGCATTATTGGCGACGACAGCTGTGACAGCCAAGCAATCTGGGAAGGTGTCTGCTTTTACCATCAATGAGTGGTAGCGCATGATTTCAATCTCTTGTGGCAAGCCTTGATAGACACCCGCGCCATCATGGCGAATGGAGGATACCTTGCCATGCATTGGCACGCTCGCCCGTACCACATCGCCGCCGAACACATGCGCAATTCCTTGCATACCTAAGCAGACACCCAATAGCGGCGTCGTCTTACCCATGACTTCAATTACTTCGGCACAAATACCGAAGTAGGCAGGGTCGTCAGGAGCGCCAGGGCCCGGTGAAATGATAATGCGGTCAAGATTCATGGCCTGTACATCTGCTAACGTTATCTCATTATTACGTTTAACAATGACGTTCGCGGCTTTATCGCCGTCCATCGTCTGCAAAATCTCGCCGATATATTGGTAAAGATTAAAGGTAAAGGAGTCGTAGTTATCTATAATTAAAACATTCATTGGTTATCCACTCTTTGGCAAAATATAAGCAATTTACGGGTTCATAAAACTGTCTAAGACTACTTTCATGGCAGACAATTTACGCTGAATTTCTAGATATTCATCAGCAGGATTGGAGTCATAGACATTGCCGCCACAGGTTTGCGCATAGGCAGACTCGCCGTTGATGAATAGGCTGCGAATAGGAATGGCAAAGATACAGTCACCATTAAAGTTAAACGATCCAAGCGCACCACCATAAGCACCGCGACCATCTGGTTCTAGCTCATTGATGACTTTAATCGCTTCAACTTTCGGTGCGCCTGACAACGTCCCAGCGGGGAAGTTGCTGGCAAGGGCGCTAAACATATCTTCATTAGGGTGCAAGATTCCGACGATTTCAGACGAGATATGTTGCACATGCGAGAAGCGTTTGATATCCATGAGGCTACGTACTTTGACGGTGCCAAATTGTGCCACACGGCCAATGTCATTGCGGTGCAAATCGACTAGCATATTGTGCTCGGCAATTTCTTTGGCATCGTTGAGCAATGCACGGGCAAGCTGTCGGTCTTCGATGACATCGACACCGCGCTTGGCAGTACCTGCCAATGGATAGGTTTCCATCTCACCTTGACGCAAGCGAAATAGCAGCTCTGGTGAGGCACCAATGATGCATTGCTGAGCAAATTTCATAAAATACATGTGCGGCGACGGATTGACCGACCGCAATTTCTCATAAATGGGCATTTTATCGCCGGCAATATGGTATTTGGATTTAAAGCCAACCTCACATTGAAAGATACGCCCTGAGATGATGTCTTCTTTGACTTGCATGACAACTTTAGCGTGCTCTTCTTGGCTCATGCCGTCACCCAAAAACTCAACTGTAGGCGGCTCATAGCTTGGAATTTGTTCATCAAGTAGCGCTTTGATTTGCTCGATGCGATTTTCTTGCTGCGCAGTTGGATAATAAAAGTAGAAAATCTCACCGGTCATCTTATCGAGCGTTAGACCATCCAAATATACGCCAAATTTAAACGGTTCAAAGTCATCGCTCGCTTTAGCATTGAGACTGGGTTCAAAGAAATTGACACTGTCATAGCCCAAATAACCAACGAGACCACCGCTTTGGTCGCGAGCAATGACGTGCTGCGGCGTAATTTTGCGCAGTAGCTCGTAAGGATTATCCGTTTGATAATGAGTGGTTTCAGCAGTTTTATTATCAGTAATCGCGAGGGTTGTACGATCGATGGCAGCAATGGCCATCACTGGATCAAAACCAATCGCATGATGACGCGCCATATGTCCATCTTCGCCCAATGATTCGAGCAAATAACAGGTCTCAAAAGCGCGCTCAATACGTTTGAACAACGCAAAGAAATCAATATCCTGCGTGAGTTTAATGCGCTGTGGTTTACTAGGTATATCAATAGCAGCAGGTTGGTTAGGTTTTAAGTTAGGAGAGGTCATAACAATATCCAAATTGGTTCAATGATTGATCAAATAAAAAGTAAGACAAATTAAAGTTCTAGTTTTTAATTAATTAGGCGGCCTTTTCAGCTGTGTCTTTTATGAATGTTTTCTATGAGTAATTAGTAAGGCACTCACATCGTGAACTTGCATGGCTTTGGCGCCGCGCGAGACGGTAGCGATACCGACACCTAGCTGCTCAGATATCTCGCGCTGGGTGACACCGCGCTCCAGCAAGTCAAAAATGCGGATACGATTGGCGATTTCTTGCTGCTCTTTTTCCGTCAATAGCGCACTCAATAGCAGGTCGATAGCGGTGCTGTCATGACAACTGGCTAAATGGCTTAATAAGCTTTGATAAGGGTCTGTGCTCATAACATTCATCTTAATGGAAAAGAAAAGGGAAGCTTACTTCGTTTCAGTATTCTAGTACGATAGTACATAAAAGGCAAGTAGCCTATGTAGATGTTTTGCTACTGCTGTTAAATGGGCACTGTGTTTTGGAAGATGATTATTTATATAGGATGGATCCTACATTCACAATAAAGCCAGCTAATCTTTATTAACTGGCTTTATGTTTATGAATGGTTAACAGCTCGTTTACAGACCCTAATTAAACGGAAGAGTGCTCACTGGCAAGTTCAATTTGCACCTGCCAATCCTCTATATCCAGCTCATAACAGTTTTTGCCTTCACCATTGATACGATCTATCACCAAAAAATCAGAGTCGCGACCGAGGGCAAGTAACGGATGATGCCAGACATTGGCATCGTATTGCACACCTTGATGAGATTGGACATAAAACACGGTCAAATCATCCGCAGACTGTGGCGGCGCACCAGCAGGCGCAACGATGACGATATAATCCTGACCATTCATCGAAAAAAACGCTTGCGTGCCAAACGGATGATATTCCATGACCGATAAGGCAATAGGAAATTCACGCTTTTTGGCGCGGAAGATACTCATGCCGACATCGCCGCCGTCAAGTTTGGCTTCAGCGATGGCGTGATGGCGGCAAGCATAGCCTTTATTGATATGGTAGCTATTTTCAGGCGTCTGTGCTTCCTTGTCATAGGGTTCGATTACAGTGCCGTAGGGCGCAAACTCAGCTTTGGTTAAAGGTCTTGCAACGATCGTAGTCTTCATAAGAGTACTCATGACTTTGCCTTACTTTTGGTGATCACTGTTTATAATTGCTATGAGCCACTTTGCCATAAGCCCGTACGCGAATTAAATCAACATCTGGGAATAAATGACATATTCGAATGAACGATTATGCCGCTATATTGCTCATCGTTCTGAATGCTTTGTTGTTCTGATTATTATTGTTATTGCGCAGGGTTTATCGTGCTGGGCGAATAAACGGCATATGACGATTCACGTCTTTGTATAGTAAGTATCTAAATGGACCAGGTCCGCCAGCGTAACAAGATTGTGGGCAAAATGCGCGTAGCCACATAAAGTCGCCCGCTTCCACTTCTACCCATTCACCATTTAAGTGATAGACCGCTTTACCTTCTAGGACATACAAACCATGTTCCATCACATGAGTTTCATCAAATGGAATCACGCCACCTGGTTGGAAAGTGACGATATTCACATGCATGTCGTGACGCATATCAGACTGCTCGGTAAATCTGGTGGTTGCCCATACGCCATCAGTACCCGGCATCTCAATCGCTTCAACATCGTGATCGCTAGTAACAAAGGCTTCAGGCACATCAATTCCTTCACAGTGTTGATAAGCTTTACGAATCCAATGGAATTTAACGTGCTTGTCGCTATTGTTTTTTATCGTCCATTTGCAGCCGGGTGGTAAGAATGCATAACCGCCCGCTTCAAGATGATGCGACACGCCTTCGATAGTCATGTCCATTTCACCTTCAACGATGAATATAACACCTTCAGCGTTTGCATCTAGCTCAGGCTTTTCTGAGCCGCCATTAGGCTCAACTTCGACGATATACTGTGAAAAAGTCTCAGAGAAACCTGAAAGTGGGCGTGCAAGCACCCACATGCGCATACCTGTCCAAAACGGCAGGTAGCTAATAACAATATCGGTTAGCACACGTTTAGGAATAATGGCATAAGCTTCGGTGAAGATAGCGCGATCAGATAGCAGTTGTGTTTGTGGAGGCAATCCGCCAGTTGGTGCGTAATATGTACTCTTTGTTGACATCGTTGATGTTCCTTAGTGGTGTTGTGCCGCAATAAATTTGTGTCTAAACGTATGGTTACATCCAGTTCGCAGTGTTATCGGCAGTGGCTGGATGGTTTTTATACCAGTGTTTGGCAATGTCATCACGGCGGCATACCCACACATCGGGCTTGCTGGTGATATATTGCAAAAACTTTTTGAGGGCGATGATGCGACCGGCGCGACCAATGATGCGGCAATGCAAACCGATGGTCAGCATCTTGGGTGTGTGTGCGCCTTCTTCGTATAAGGTATCGAAGCTGTCTTTTAAATATTGATAAAAAGGCTCGGCGTTGGTAAAGCCTGGGCTTGAGGCAAAGCGCATGTCATTGGTCTCTAAGGTATAGGGAATGACCAAATGCGGCTTACGAGCGATTTTATTACCGTCTTCTACTTTGACATTGAGCCAGTAAGGGAGTTCATCCGCGTAAGAGTCTGAGTCATAAATATAGCCACCTTGTTCGGCGACCAACTCACGAGTATTGGGGCTATCTCGTCCCGTGTACCAACCGAGCGGCTGACCGCCGATCATGCTCTCGAATATTTCAGTGGCACGGCGCACATGCTCGCGCTCGGTCTCGCGGTACATATTTTGATAAGTAATCCAGCGTAGACCGTGACTGGCGATTTCGTGCCCATCTTCTAATATGCGCTCGATAATATGCGGCGTTTTTTCGGCAGCAGCAGCGCAAGTGAAGGTCGTAATAGGCAAACCGTATTCTTTAAAAGTGTCTAATACTCGCCAAACACCCACACGGCTACCATACTCAAATGCCGACTCAATCGACTGATGACGATTGTTAAACTCTGGCGTACCTAAGACATCCGATAAAAACCGCTCTGATTGACCGTCACCATGAATCACGCTATTTTCTGCGCCTTCTTCGATATTGAGGACGAACTGTACAGCGATTTTAGCGCCGCCTGGCCAGTTGGCTTTTGGCGGCTTGTCAGCATAGCCTTTTAAGTCGCGAGGGTAGGCGTCTTGATTGAAATCGCTGATTATTTTTTTGGTCATTGTCCATATATCCTAAATATTTTAAAGCAACTTAAGTCAACTAAAGCAAAATAAGGCGTAACTTTGGATTCATGTAATATTTATCTACGGCCTTTATCTACGACCTTTATCTATAAGCCCGATGCGTAAGCCACCATTTGCTGACGTTCTTCATCCGTCAATTTTGTGAGATTACCCAGTGGCATATAGCCTGTTTGTACAGCAGTGACGATTTTTGCTTTATGAGTTTTCATGTCGGTTGGTGTCTGCAAGATGATACCAGCTGGCGGCGCGGCAAATCCTTGCTGAGTAGGCTGAGCGGCATGGCACGTGCTACAGCGCGTGTGCACGACATCCATAATGGCATCATCAGCAGAAGCAGTTACTGGTACGACATCGGCAGTGATATTTTCATTTGAGGCGGCATCAGTGCTTATAGTAGAACCGTCGGCTGCACTATCAGTTGTTGGTGGTACACTATCTGGTGTCGCCGTTTCAGCAGCGGTTGCAGCAGTGACAACAGGTAATGGCTCAATTGGTTCTGGGCGCATCCAAATAATTAATAATACAGTTAAGACAGCAGGGATGACCAAATAACGCGGCTTATGATTGTCTAAATGCTTTTGGTTAAAATAGTGACGTACAATAGCCGTGATGATACCCACAAATACCAATACCAACCAGCCGTGAGCATGAGAGTACATCATCGGATAATGGTTGCTAATCATGGTAAAGATCAGCGGTAAGGTAAAATAGTTGTTCATCAGCGAGCGGTTTTTTGCTTGTAGTGCCAAGTCCGCTACTTCTTTGCCTGGTTTTTCGCCACGCCTCACGCATTCTACCAGCGCTCGTTGAGCGGGCATGATGCCAAAGAACACATTACCTGCCATCACAGTACCTAAGATAGCACCGATATGAATAAACGAAGCTCGGTCACTAAATAACTGATAAGAACCCCAGCAGGCGATGATTAATAAGATAAAAATAATGGTGCTAAAAATGAACGAGTTTTTTCCCAAATGGCTGCGGACAATTACTTCATAAATGAAATAGCTGCCGAATAAAAATAACAAACTGGTCGAGATGGCACCGATACTACTACCAAAATCGACTTTGCTGGGATCAATCAAGTAGGCAGTCGCATTGGCATAATAGACGATAGAGAGCATCGCCATACCCGTCAGCCAAGTGGTATAAGCTTCCCATTTAAACCAGTGCAGGGTTTTTGGCATCTCTTCGGGCTCAAGCTTGTATTTGGCAATTTCATAAAAGCCGCCACCATGTACCGCCCATAAGTCGCCTGAAATGCCTTTGTCAGCTTTCCACTGTGGTGGTTTACGTAAACTAAGATCTAGCCAAACAAAGTAAAAAGACGCACCAATCCATGCCACGCCAGCGATGACGTGGAACCAGCGAAAAAATAAGTTAAACCAATCGAGATAATAAGCGCCCATGTTGCAAATGTCCTTTTTACAATTTTCTTTTGTTCAGCTTTTTTCAATCTTTCGACGCGTTTTGCTATGGCGACGTTCTTTTATGATGTGTTTTTATATAGTGATGTCAAAAACTAAGAGCCGCGATACGTGCTGTAGCCATGTGCGCTAAGCAGTAGCGGTACATGATAGTGACCGTTATCACTTATCATAAAATCGATGACTACTTGTGGATAAAAAGCCGTGAGATTTTGTGCATCGAAATAAGACTGCGTATCAAAGGTTAAGGTATAACGACCAACATCTAAGTGATATTCAGCAATATCAATCGTTGGGTCAAACGACCAGCTATCTGGTGCCACGCGTCCATCCGCGTTGGTGACGCCATTGGCTAATAGAGATGCCTCGCCAGTTGCGCTTACGCGATCTAGCGTCACGGCAATACCAGCGGCTGGTTTGCCCAAATGGGTATCTAAAATATGCGATGAGAGAGTACCTGACATAATAATTCCTTTTATATAAATTGAGTCAGATGGGCTGAATGCTTTAAGCGTCACTCAGCAGTTTCTGTAAACGTAAGCGGGTGATTTTATTTTGCTCAGCCGCCGCATTGACCAGCTCAGTAGCGCGATCATTGGGCAGGCGTGCTAACAATAAATCGAGCATTTGCTGTGCGCTCTTACCAGTGGCAAATACGATAAAGATAAAGCCAAATTTATCAAGGTAATCTTGATTGCCTTGTGACAAAGCTTCAATCACCTCGTCATTGGCATCATTGGCACCAGACTGCTCATGGGCAGCACTGTCTTGAGTATTGCGGTATTTTTCTTTTAACGAGTCGACGTTACCGATTTGTGGATGACCATCAAAAGCCTCTAGTAACTGGGCTTCTGCTGTCTGTGCTTGTGCCCAAGCATCATCACTATGAGCAAGTAATGTAGATATATCAGCGAAAGGACGTTTTTTTTCTAAAGCCTGCGCCCAATGGGTGCTGGTACAGCAGGTCAATAGATGTGAAATTGCCTCAGCTGTTGAGAGCTCATTAAACTGCTGTAAAGATAATTTCACTATGACATCCTTTTCTTTTCTGACAAAAGCAGTGGAGTAGCATCTCTCGATAACATCTCATGCTAAAGTAGTATTTATCGATTAATAATTGGTTTACTATGAGCTATTCTGCTTAAACCTGACCATTTGGTCAACTACTTTATGCAAATATTTTATTTAGACTGGTGATATTTCATAAAAATTAGCATATGAATCCAGTTATTGGCTGGGATATGGCTCTCTATTCATCACAATAATGACAGGTAACATTTATCATGGCTCAACATAACGATATAGAACCACAAGCTGCGTCTGACGCGCCTGTACAGCGCAACCAGCAAGATATCCGCGCCCACAATCAAACCGTCATTTTGGCGGCGGCAGAAGAGGAGTTCGTGCTGCAAGGTTTTCGCGGTGCGACGATGCAAGGTATTGCCGATAGAGCCGAGCTGCCAAAAGCCAACGTGCATTACTACTTTAAGAATAAAAAAAATCTGTACCAAGCAGTGCTGCATTCTATTATTCAAGAGTGGAACGATGGCTTGGTCGCTATGAGTGTCGATAGTGACCCTAAAACGGTCATCGAAAAGTTTGTCCGTACCAAATTGCATCAAGCGTTTGCTCATCCCAATCGCCATAAATTATTTGCGCTGGAAGTCATCGGCGGTGCCCCGCATCTGCATGAATTTATGTCGGCGACCATGAAGGCGTGGGCGCTAGACAAGGCACAAGTGATGAAAACTTGGCATGAGCAAGGCAAAATTGGCATCGCTGACCCTTTACAGCTATTGATTTTGATTTGGGCAACGACGCAGCGATATGCAGAATTTGAGACAGAAATTGTCGGTTTGATGGAAAAGAGTGAGTACGATCAGCAGGATGAAGCGCGGGCGGCAGACTTTTTAGTGCCGTTTATTTTGCGTGGCTGTGGTCTTGAGTAATGCTTATGTATTATTATTTTACGTCTATAACATGCCATTAATACGAAAGCACTTTAAATGTTTTCGTATTAAGGCGCGCTAAAAGAGTCAATGTGCAGAACCAGAACAGAAATGCTGACTGGTAAAGAATTTGACTATCCTAACGTACGTTTAAGAAGCTTTTTGTCTAAGAGGCTTTAGACCGTCATCCAGATGCTGTTCTACCGTATCAAATTCGACACCGTAGTTTTTGGGCAAAATCATATCAAGAGTAATGGCAACAATACCTGACATAGTAACTGCTGACCCAAAGATATTACGGAAAAGCTGCGGCGCCTGTGCGAATACATCAGGAACAAAAGCCACGCCCATGGACAGACCTAGCGAAGTGGCAATGATTAAGATGTTGCGATGGGTAAAGTTGACCGTTGATAGAATACGAATACCAGCAGTCGCTACCGTTGCAAACATCAATAACGTCACGCCGCCAACGACTGGTTTTGGCAATTGGGTAAAGATAGCACCCAAAATAGGGAATAGCCCCATAGTGAACAAGATAGCCCCAACATAAAAGCCCACATAGCGACTGGCAATACCAGTCATCTGAATCACGCCGTTGTTTTGGCTAAAAGTCGTCACAGGGAACGTGTTAAATACCGCCGCAATTAATGAGTTGACACCATCACCTAATACGCCACCTTTAATGCGTTTCTCGTATAAAGGTCCTTTGATGGGTTCGCCCGATATCATCGAAGTCGCCGTCAAATCACCAGAGGTTTCAATGCTGGTAATGACATACATAAAGGCGATAGGAATAAAAGCCTGCCAATCAAACCCAAAGCCAAACTTGAATGGTACAGGTAGCGTAAAAATAGGGGCATCAGAGACCAAAGAGAAATCAATGCGTCCCATAAGAATGGCTGCGATCAGACCAAGCATCAGCCCTATAAAAATAGCACTGGAGCGAATGACTTTATTATTAACAATACTAATCAATACCACACTGACCAAGACTCCGCCACCGAGCAGCAGATTCTGTATACTCCCGAAATCTTCAGCGCCCACGCCGCCTGCCAAATCCGTCAGACCAACCTTGGTTAATGACAGACCGATGGTCACAATCACACAACCCGTCACGATAGGGCTCATCAGAGATTTGAGTCTGGTAATGAATTGACTTAAGAAAATCTCAACGAAGGCACCAAGAAAGGAGACGCCAAAGATAACCGAGAGAATCTCCTCCGGACTCCCGCCTTTGTTTTTTACCACAAAACCTGCCGCCAATACCGCGGCCAAGAAGCCAAAACTGGTTCCTTGTAACGCCATAAGACCTGAACCTACAGGTCCAACTTTATGCGTCTGAATAAAGGTAGCGACCCCTGATACCATCAATGACATGCTGATGAGATAAGGGATATGTTCCCCCAAACCCAAGACGCCGCCTATGATTAATGAGGGGGTGATGATACCGACAAAGCTGGCAAGTACGTGTTGTACTGCGCCCAAAAAGGCTTTTGTAGGGGTAGGGCGGTCATGCAATCCGTATAGTAAATCGGGGTTCCCTTGAATGTGTTCGCTCATCTTGGCTTCCTCCTAAAGTGACTTTTAGTCCAAGCTCTGTGGAGAGCGCTAAGCAGTGTGATGAATTTAGAGATGGATATCGACACACCGTTTATCTTCATATTGCTTAGTTGTCTCACAAAGAGTCGCACTTATCCTTGTGCTAATAAATATCAGCAGCTAGCTATTATTTATCAATATGACTAATAGTCGTAGGTTTAAACCTGACTAATTGGTCAACTATCTAAGGGTATAGTGAAAGGGTTGGCTATTGCAACGTTTTTTTTCATGTTGATGGCTTTATTTCTTAAATAATAACAGTCTATTAGACGAACATAGCGCAGTGGATTTGGTTTGCTCGCTATTTTGACTTGTCTAAAAACAGTAAGCAACAAAACGGAATAAGCCAGCCAGATTTAGCGCTATTCTTTAATATTAAATTTCTCGCATTAATTATTGCCAAATTGTTAATACTTCGTTATTATGCCTCTCATTATTTAAATGCTAACAATTATCATTAACATTGTTATTCGTATGAAAGACTTTGGCTTTGTCAAGACTCTAATCGTCTAAAAAATGGTTTTCAATAATAAGCGGTGCAACTGCCACAAGCTGTGCTCAACAGTAAATAGCTCTTAAAAATTCTAATTTGTGATAGTCAATAAGGTGAGTGTGTTATGCGTGAAGTAAAGTTATCAAAACTATCTAGTCAAATGACGGTATTGTCCATGGGCGTGGCAGCGGTATTATGGTCACAAGCAGTCAGTGCAGCACCTGCAGAAGACATGCCAAGCACCACGTTGCAGACCATTACGGTGACAGCCAATAGCTCAGTACGTGATAAAGTGCAAACCGATTCTGTTTACATAGAAGACTATACGCCAGCGCAGCAAGCCAGCCATTTAAGCGATTTTTTGAATGTCGTTCCTGGGGTTACGGTAGGTGGTACCTCTGCGGTCAATCAGCGTATTCGTATTCGTGGTCTTGAAGACAGCAACCTAAAAGTCACTATCGATGGGGCGCGTCAAGAAGGCAAACTTTTTTATCATATGGGTGACATTACTATTGACCCTGACTTGCTTAAGCAAGCAGATGTCTCAGTCGGTAATAACTCAGTGACGCTAGGAAATGATGCGATTGGCGGGGCGGTGGCCTTTAAAACCGTTGATGCAGTGGATTTGCTGAAACCGGGTCAAAGAATAGGGGCTAAAGTTCACGCAGGCTATGCTAGTAATAATGACGAGCTACTAACGTCAACGACTGTATATGCCGCACCAACGGACAATGTTGACTTACTGGCTTACTATGGCAAGCGTGATAGCGATTCTGGCGAAGATGGTAACGGTCGTGAGCTGTTTGAAGACAGTAAAACTGAAAGCATCTTATTAAAGGCGGGTGCTTATATTGCCGATGACCATCATATTGGCGCAAATTTCAGCCAAACTGAAAAGAAAGGTATTTTCCCATTCCGTCCAGACTTCCCTAGCCGCTCTGAGCCTCCAATTCCGCAACAGGTGAAGCGCGATACTTATGGTATTGATTATAGCTTTAATCCTAGCAACCCACTGATTGATGTAGATACCAACGTGTATCAAACCAAAACCCGCATTTTGCGCGATTCTGATTATATCAATGATCCAGGTTTTGATTTTAACGCTGAAGTTCAAACCACAGGCGCAAAAATCCAAAACACCAGTGACATTGCTACGAATGTTGGCACACACAAGCTTATCTCTGGGATTGAGCATTACAAAAAAGAGTCGGAGATGGAGCGCGACTTCGTCAAAGCAGGGTCAGACGAGGCAACCAATACATCAGTATATCTAGAAGACCAATGGAAAAATGGTAAGCTCACTTTAACACCTGGTGTGCGTTATGACCGCTACAAATCTCCTGAGTTTATCTCTGGTGGTAAAACCTATGATAATGTCGTTGGTGCACTTGCCGCAAGCTATGAGATTGCACCATTGACGCAAGTATTTGCAAGCTACACGCAGTTATTTAATGGTCCTGACTTAAGCCAAACCATTTTTAATTCAAATGGTGACAAAACTTACGTTAATAATGACTTAAAAGCAGAAGAAGGGTCTAATGCTGAAGTGGGTATAGTCACAACGTTACGCGACCTAACGGTAGCCGGTGATGCACTACAACTAAGCGGTAAATACTTTGAAACTGATATCGAAAACTATATCGAATTTGTTCGTTCTGGCGGAACTCGCGTTGGCTTAGACTGTGTCACTGGACAATCAGGTGGTGAATGTCAAGGCGTCATCAATAAAGATGAAGATTTTAAAATTAAAGGGGTCGAGCTCGCTGCCGACTATAAAATGAATAACTTTAGTATGGGTTTGAGCTATTCACGCGCGCGCAGCAAAGGTGAAAAAACGGGCTACAGCATTCCATCAGTGACCGGAAGCAGCTCAGAATCAGGCGATAAATATATGGTCAATCTGGCTTATGCCCCAACAGAGACCACAGATATCGGCTGGCGCAGTACGTATGTTGCTTCAGTGATGCCGAATACGTCTGAAAATGAGATTGAAAAACCAAGCTATAATGTTCATGATATCTTTATGAACTATTCGCCAAAACAAGTTGATGGATTAAAAGCCACGCTTGGCGTTTACAATCTTTTTGATGAAGCTTATGCGAGCCACTCATCTCGTCTAAATCCGATTGATGATGTTGCTACTGACTTTGAGAAAGGTCGTAATATTAAAGCGTCATTGACGTATCAGTTCTAATCTTATTGTCACTTGATGATAGATGAAAGGGCCAGCTGTCTGTATAAGATAGCTGGCTTTTTTATGGTCAGTAAATGATGAAGCATGTGATAGCAATTACAACTTTTTTTGAATACCAATCAAAATAACCAATGAATAAAGAAACGATGAATAAAAAACCAATACTAATGACTTCATTTCCCCCTACGTTGCGTCAGAGCTGCTTATGGATTCATCGCTATACTGGGCTTGCAATGGCCGCTTTTTTGATCATTGCTGGTATCACGGGCACGCTATTGGCATTTCATGATGAGCTAGATGATGTGTTTAATCACAAGCTGGCAAATATTGAGGCGCAACACAAGCCGCCACTACCGATCGCCACACTGCATGATGCTGTTATCAGTGCCTATCCACAGTATCAATTTTCTAGTATGCCAACTTCAGTAGAGCCTAACAAATCAGCAGTTTTTTCGGTAGATAGAACGCGAGGTCAGGCAGCAGATAATGCTCCTAAAGCCCCGTTCCAAGAGGTGTATGTCGATCCCCTTACTAGTGAAATCATCGGTACACGTGATAAAGAGGAATGGGCATGGCGCAATACGATGTACAAGGTATTCTGGTTGCACCGAGATTTATTGCTGGGAGATATCGGCAAATTAATACTGGGTATCGTGTCCTTAATTTGGACGATTAACTGTTTTATCGGATTTTATTTAACCTTTCCCAGAGCGGTTAGTACCAATAAATCTCAACAAGCAGCATTGAGAAAATCATCTGGTAAACCCCGCGCTTCATTTTTTAAACGCTGGCTGCCTGCTTGGAAAATCCGTCGTAAAACCAATGCTTTTAAACTCAATTATGACTTGCATCATGCATTTGGCTTATGGCTGTGGTTGATGCTGTTTGTCATTGCGTGGTCGAGTGTCGGTTTTAATTTAAAATCGGTATATCAGCCTGTGATGCAAGCAATGGTGGGTCTTGAAGGTAGAGAAGGTAAAGGAGATAAACAAAAGAAGCCTGCGATGAATACGGAATCTAGTAGTGATAAGGCGACTACTATTGGCACTAATATGAACAGTACTAATAAGGTAGACAAGGCTAACAGTATTGCTTATTTAAGCAGGCAGGCAGAGATCGCCGCGCAAAAAAATGGCGTCAGTGTCCAGCAGCTATTGGGAGTGCGTTGGGTAGAAGAGGACAATCAATGGCAAATGCGCTTTAAAACCAATAAAGATATCGGTAAAAAAGGCGGTGCGTCATCTATCACCGTGGATGCGGCGACTGGCAAAGTTGAAAAGGTCAATTTTGGTTATCAGAGCGCATTTGGTAATCAAGCTGATCAATGGATGGCAACGCTACACATGGGTCATATCAGCCATGGCGTAGGTCATTTGTTGTATCAAATATTTTTAGCATTGACGGGGTTAGCCGTGGCGGCCTTATCTGGCACAGGTGTGTATTTATGGGTCAAAGGGCGTCAAAGTCGGTTAAAGCAAAGGCAAAAATTGACGGTTAAAGACAACTCTTTGAAGCGATTACGCGAAACCAGCCATTAAAGAGCAACTATAAGATATGCTGTACTTAAACCGCATCGACAATCACTGGGCGACCTTGATGATTGAGCACGGTAACATCGACGTTATACAGATCCTTCATGGTTGCTTGGGTGATGACCTCTGCAGGTTGACCAACAGCCATCACCTGACCCTCTTTCATAGTGACCACGGTATCGGCAAACTGCGCGGCTTGATTGATATCGTGCAGCACGATGACCACAGTTTTTTGCTGGCTATGGCTTAACTCGCGCAGCTCACGCATCAAGCGCCCAGCATGGTACATATCCAAATTATTCAGCGGCTCATCGAGCAATAAATACGGCGTATCTTGACAAACAATCATCGCAATCAATACTCGCTGACGCTGACCACCTGATAGTGTCGATAAAAAACGCTCGGCTAATGGCGCAAGCTCAAAACGTTCGATAATTTCTTGCACTTTTTGCTGATCATCGGCAGTTGGCTGTCCTTGATGGTAAGGATAGCGCCCAAACATCAGCAGCTCATGCACGCGCAGTCGGCCTTGTACTTGATTGTCTTGTCCAAGCATCGCCACAGTTTTGGACAAGGTTCGCGCATGACAGCTAACAATATCACGTTCCTCATTATCTACAGCGAAACTGACTTGTCCCGACTGTAGCGGTTGCAAGCGTGCCATGACCGAAAATAAAGTAGATTTACCCGCGCCATTGGGACCAATCAAGGCGATCACTTGGGCGCTTGGTAACGACAACGTAATGTCATGAAGAATTTGCTGTTTACCAATATGGTGCGAGATGTTATTGAGTTTAATCATAGTGGTTCTTATGTTTACAAAGGATCTAATTTTTCATTACTATATCAATGGTTTTTAGATGATTGGCTACTAGGTCAGTGATTATTAGATAAGCGTGGTATTAACGACGCTGAGTCATAAAAATCAATATTAAGAATACCAAGCCACCAGCCAATTCAATGACCACCGATAGTACCCCTGCCATGCCCAATAGTTGCTCAAATATCGTCTGACCGAGTACCAAGCAAATCATCGCCACCAAACAGACCAATATCAGACGCTCGCTGTGATACATATGGCGAGCGATACGATTGGTTAGCGCACAAACTAACAGACCAAAGAAAGTCACTGGACCGACCAATGAGGTTGCCGTGGCGACCAATACCGCAATGACCGTTAATAGTCCAAACGCTAGGCGTTGATAATTGATACCGAGGTTAATGGCTTGTGATTTGCCAAGCATCAATACGTCACATTGATAACGCCAGCGCCAGATAAATAGCGCGCTAATGGCACAGATAACAATGCTGATACCAAGCAGCTGCGGATTGACCGTATTAAATTGCGCGTAACTGGCAGATTGCACAACGACGAAATCATCAGGATTAATTAGCCGTGCAATCAGCGCCGATAAGCTACGAAACAATACCCCAAAGATAACGCCGACCAATATCAGTCGCGTCAAATCTTGACTACTTTTTGAAAACAGCAGCTTAAATAATAATAATGACGCGCCAAACATTAAAACAATTTCAAGGGTGAATTTGGCAAGAGGATTGATACTGGTAAAGCTTATTGCGCCCAAAAAGAAAACCAACAGGCTTTGTAATAAAACATATAGCGAGTCAAAACCCAACAGTGATGGCGTCAGGATAGGGTTGTGCGTCAAGGTTTGAAACAATAAGGTCGATACGCCAATCGCATAACCGACGACCATTAACGCCAGTAACTTTTTACCTCGCAGTGGTAGCGCAAAGTCCCAATGGCCGTTGACGTTGACTGTCAAAAATAGGATGGTTGAGATCAGCAATATGATAGCGGCAATGGATTTTGGGTGACCAGCTATAAATGTCCAGAGTCGCGCAACACAACTTTGTCCAAAAGTAGTTTTGTCTTTATTTTCTGAAGCACTGTCATCTAGAGTGTTATTGGCTGCGGCGCTAGGCTTAGACGGTGAAAACATGCGTAAATCCTATAGTGCTAGGCTTATCTAATCAGACAAAACAAAGATAAAAGAAAGAGAAGAGGCAAAGAGGTTTGATCAGTCGTTATGAATAAAAAACTTTATGGCGAGTTATTTTATTGTTCAGCAGGCGCACGTAATAATAGCCATAAAAACAGTACCGTACCGACCACCCCAAAAACCGTTGCCACAGGCACTTCAAATGGATAGCGAATCGAGCGTCCAATAATATCGCACAATAGCACTGCCGAAGCGCCCAATAATGCCACCGCTGGTAAGCTACGGCGCAATTTATCCCCCATCAATCGGCTGACGATATTAGGCACGACCAAACCAATAAAAGGAATCATGCCAACGGTGACAACGACAACTGCACTCATCATCGCCACCATACCAACGCCAACCCACGTCACTTGTCGTTTGCTGATGCCTAAATTGAGTGCGATATTGTCACCCAAACCAACGATGGTCAGCTTGTCAGCAATGATATACGCCAGCACGCACAATCCGCCCGTCAGCCATAGCAGCTCGTAACGACCTGCTAAGACGCCAGAGAAATCACCAAATTGCCAAACGCTGAGCATCTGTAACGATTCTGTTTGATAGGCGATAAAGGTCGTCACTGCCTCTATAATGCCACCGAAGACGATACCAATCAGTGGGATCATTAAAAAATCCGTCGGCGGAATGCGGTGGATCAGTAGCATAAACAGCATCATGCCAAATACCGCTGCGATGGTTGCGACACCCATTTTTACTATGAGCGCACTAGCTGGAAATAGCAGGCTAACCACCAATAATCCCAGTGCGGCGCTTTGAGTTGCACCGACCATCGATGGCTCAACGAAGCGGTTTTTGAGCACCACTTGAATAATCATCCCAGCAACTGCCATGGAAACACCGGTCAAGATAATAGCGATGGTACGCGGTAGGCGACTGACCAGTAGCAGTGAGCTGTCGGAGTTGGCGCTATGGTTGATAAGGCTGTGAAATATACCTGACCACGAAAAATCAGCCACACCAATTGATAAGCTTAATAACACCAAAAGCCCCATAATAATGAGGCTGCCCGTGTTGATGACCCACGGCGGTATAGAAGCACGGCGATTTTTAGAACTTAGACCACGGCTTGCGCTTTTTTGCCAACTCGTTGATGCGGCTGGTAAAGTAGGGCGGGCTTTAACGCTGGTCTGCGCACGAGAGGAAAATAATGGCATATCAGCTACTGGCTTAAAGTGAGGGTTGGCAACTGACAGTGATGACAGTTGCCTAAAAACGAATGACGCTTATTTAACATGTTGCTTGTGTAGCATATTGCTTATTTAACGCATCATTTATTTAGCGTTAGCAAAAGCCTCTTTAATGGTCGTCAAATCCTGTATCCATTGATAATAACCACCAAAGGCAAGATATGAGTCTGGGCTAAGGTAAACCACTTGATTCTTACTCCATGCGTTGGTTTGCGCGACCAGTGGATTGTCCAATACGGCTTTGGCACCAGCACCATCTTCACCAATGGCGGCACTGCGATCGACGACGAATAACCAGTCTGGATTGGTTTTTTGGATGTATTCAAACGAGATTGGCTGACCGTGGCGCGCATCGGCGATTTGGTCATCTGCCATTGGAATATCCAGCACGGTATGGATAAAACCGTAGCGTGATTTGTCGCCATAGGCAGACAGCTTATTGCCATTGACCATGACCACTAAGCCTTTACCTTTATCTTTGGTTAATGCTTTGGTCTCATCAATGAGCCCGTCGATATTGCCTTGCAGTTTCGCTGCTTGAGCACTTTTACCGAATAATGCACCCAAATCATGCAAACGCTGCTTGCTCGATGCATAGATATTTGCAGTATCAATCGTCATGTCGAGCGTTGGCGCAATACTAGACAGCGCATCATATTTTTCTGCCATGCGTGAGCCGACCAAGATAGCTTGCGGCTGCATCGCGTTCAACGCCTCAAGATCTGGCTCAAATACGGTGCCGACAGTTTTTGGTTCAGGCTGTGTCTTAGACTGTAAATTGTCTAATTTTAGACCGCTTGGCATACCATCGACAGCAACATCAAGCGCAGCCAAATCCTGCATCAACGTCATATCATAGACCACCAACGGTGATGGATTCATTGCCAAGTCGACATTACCTTTTACCGTGTCGACCGTGATTTTTTCAACAGAGACCGCATCGTTATTAGCGACATTCGAGGCATGATCTGCTGTTTGATTTTCAGTTTTAGCGTCAGCGGGCTCGGAGTCGTTAGATTCAGGTGAGCTACAACCTGTCACACTGATCGTAGCAACTAGAGCGGTCACCATAGCAGTCAGTAAAGGGCGTTTGAAAAAAGGAGTAGAGCGGTTAGGCAATAAAATAATAGACATAAATAACTCGGTATATCAGCTGGTTGGACAAAGGATGTATCAAATAATCGGTCATATAAAAGTAAAAAGAACTTCATCGATGTGATGCTTCACACCATACAATGCTTGACGGTATTACTTTTGACGTTATGATTTTTCATTGGTTGTTTTTACGCTTAGCTATTGAGACGTTCAACATGCCTTAATATCTTGAGATTTTGTAATCTTAAAAGATGCGCAGTCGATTAGGGGCTATGATAAATTAATTGAGACTCATTATCAATACAAATGATAATGGTTTTTATTACGTCACTTTATTACATGGGGTTTGACTGCCTTGGCACAATAAGCATGCACAGCGATATTCGAGATAGAATGGTCGAATGACTAAGCAAATTTTGCTTATTAATAATGCTAAATTATTAGCCGATCATTTGCCTGCTAAGCAAAATTATTATAAATTTATTATTGATAATAATTATCGTTTGCATTATTATCTACGCCATTCTACCTCGGTTAATTAATATTAGGGTGTTATGAGTTCAACGGATTTAGACGCGCCACCACTTAAATTGATACTCGCAGCTATTATTATAGTTGTAGGCTTGCATGTGCTGACGGCAGTCGCATTGGTGGCGATCAAGACGCCTGAGATAAAAGTTGAACCAAAAAAAGACACACCACCTATCGAGATAGAGATGGTAACGTTACCTGTCAAAACTGCCATCCCTGAAGTAGAAGAAGTGCAGGAAGCAACTCCCAAAAAAGCAACACCTAAAACAGAGTCAAAACCTGAACCTAAAAAACCGGCACCGTCAAAACCTAAAGTAGCTCCAGTAGTGAAGACTAAGCAAAATGCACCAGAAAAACCGGTGGTAAAAGCCAAAAAGGCTGATATAGCACCTGTCGTAAAAGTAGAAGAAAAAAAGCCTGACATTATCAAAAAAGAGGTGTCTAAAAAGCCAATAGTAGAATCGAAAGTTGATACCTCAATGGCTGATAGTCAACGTGAAGCTGAAGAACGACGTAAGATTCTAGCAGCAGAATCACAAAAGGCCGCTCAAGAAGCCCATGATAGAGCAGTGCAAGAAGCTAAGAGAATAGCCGATGCCAAGGCTGCCCGAGAGGCTCAAGCCGAAGCGGATGCCAAAAAAGCAGCCGAAGCAAAAGCGGCTAAAGACGCCGCGAAAGCAGCGGCTGCTGCAAGCAATGAACCTGTGAGCTTTACTGCTGGTGATGCGGAGATGATAAAGACACCGAGATTTAGTGTTCCAGCTTCTGTTCTAAGAAGGGCCAAGACGGGTGATACTTTTAATGTACTATTGAAAGTGACGGTGGATAAACAGGGCCGGGTTAGTGATGTGCTTTTAGTTGGAGAATCAGGTAATAATATAGTAGACAAAGAGGCGGTAAGGAAGATGCGCTCTGCTAGGTTCAGACCCTTTACTAAAAATGGCGTGCCCGTGGTAGGTGTTGTGACTCTACCAGTAAGCCATATTGTGGACTAATACTAGGGCGTGTCCCTAATCTGTAAAAGTAAGTATAAAGGCTTTAAAATAAAGAGACTATTTCAAACAGGGCTCTCTAAATTATGGCAAGAACAG
>LIQB01000002.1:415440-435954 GCA_001411745.2 Psychrobacter glacincola | reverse complement strand
GCACTGTTCTTGCCATAATTTAGAGAGCCCTGTTTGAAATAGTCTCTTTATTTTAAAGCCTTTATACTTACTTTTACAGATTAGGGACACGCCCTAGGGTAATCTAATTTAAATTGTTGTACTGACAAATAGCACTCAAGTTGATTTCTTGCATCTTGAATATTAAGTCTGCCTATCAGCCTCTTAAGTCCAAATAAAATAACCTATACTTACTTTATCAAGTTTACTGTGAATTAAACTAATGTTTGTATATGAAACCAAGTTAATTGTTGCTAGAATATAACCATTTTATTAAAGTGGATATGCGTCGTGTATCACAATGATGTCTTTATCTAAGTAGCGGTTCAGCAGCACTATTAAAATTAAAAAGCTATTTACTACTGAAATTTGACGTCAAATTAGCGCTAAATCTTCAGCAAACAATATAAGAGCATAAAAAGGACAATTAGGATGTTAGGAAGAAAGTTTATTGTTTTGTCAGTGATGACAAGCCTTGCCCTTAGTGGTTGTAGTAAAAACGAGTCCGTTCCAGACACCGTAAATACTACCGATAATATGAGCGTCGAATCAAAAAAAATCGAGACTGAATTAAATACAAAGCCGAATACAGAAGTGGCACCAGAGTCAGATGAGTCACCAACTGTAAAGACTGATTCTAAATTGGTTGAATATACTGTGACTAGTGGTGAGTACTCAGAAGCATGTGGGTTCAAGAATACTGAAGGAGAAGTGATAGTAAAGGCAGAGTATGATTTTTGCGGCGCATTCCATGATGGCATGGCTTATCTACTCAAAAAGAATCTAAAGTCTGATTCTGACGGCGGCTATTACATTGGATACGTTAACAACTCAGGCGAGCTTGTGATTCCAGTAAATATCGAAGCAGATTATGGCTGGATGCTGGATGCAAGAGATTTCAATGAAGGTTTAGTCGCTGTTCTAAATAAAGACCAGTGGGGATATATGGATAAAAAAGGTAACACAGTTATTCCTTTTAAATATGAAAGTGCCTCAGATTTTTCTAATGCCCTAGCAACAGTGTCAAAAGACTACAAATACGGCGCAATTGATCGTTCTGGTAAAACGGTCCTTGAATTTAAGTACAGCCATTTAGGGGAATTCAAAGAGGGTTTGGCAAGCTTCACACCGGCAAACTCAGAAAAAAGTGGCTTTATTAATGCCAAAGGTAAAGCAATAATTGCCCCTATTTGGGACCAAGCAATGGACTTCTCTGAAGGGCTAGCTGCGGTCGCTAAAGGTGACTATGACAACGCTAAGTGGGGATTCGTTGACACCTCAGGCAAAGTCGTTATAGAACCACAATATGATCATGCTTTTCTTGAGCCAGGTGGAGATTCACCCGATGTCATTGGTGGCTATTTTGAAAACGGTACTATGGTTGTGTACCAAGACGGTGAGGACGGTCAAATTACGGCGATTACGATTGATAAAAATGGTAAAGAGCTTAAACGAAAAAACTATGCAAACTACTCTGATTTGCTCTGATAGATCCATAGTCAGATATGAGAGCTGGCTACACCCATAACATCATTTCTCAAAGTTAGAGTGACAAGATAGTAAAAATAAAAAAGGTTTTATATCTTACTTTATGCCTGTGAAGGCCATTATTTTAAGGGCTAAACCCGCAACTACCGTTCGTCGGATCGATATTTTAACGCTAAATTAATCGATATAATTTCGAATACAAATCGAGTTTAAAAAATATCTTCATTCAATTAAAAGGAATACAAATTATGACTTTATCCCCTAGCCGTTTACTTCCTCTGGCTGCTGCACTTAGCCTTTGCTCTTTTACATTGTCTGCCCAAGCTTATGTAGATAATTGCAAGCCACCAAAGACAAAATACGCTGAAGTATCTTGCACAGCAGATGATAAGTATTTCGTTGGACACAACGCTGACTATAGCGTGCAAACCCTATTAGATAAGCAAGGAAAGGCACTACTAAGTTTAAAGGGTTATGAAAATGTAGACTACTATAGTATTGACAATGGTGTCTTTGCAGTGATGAAAAATGGCAAAGTCGGCTATATGAACACTCAAGGAAAGCTCGTTGTACCAACGGTCTATGACAACATGAGAGACCCTGATGATAAATACGATGAAACATGGGCTGAATCTCCATCACAAGGTCGTATTATAGTTGCCAAAGGCGGAAAATTAGGCATTATCGATACTTCTAACAAAGTCATTATGCCTTTTAGTAATAAATACAGTTCTATTGAATCCTTTAGCGAAGGTACAGCACCTGTGATGTCAAAAGCAGGTAAATGGGGCTTTATTGACAAGGATGGTAAAGAAATTATTGCTCCGCAGTATGATAGTACGAATGGCCACTTTGGCGGCGTCTACGGTTTCTCTGAAGGACTGGCCGGTATGGGAAAAGCAGGTAAATGGGGCTATATCACTAAGACAGGTAAAGTCGCTATACCTTTTGTCTATGATGAAATACGTCCATTTAAAGAAGGCGTCGCGGGCGTCTTAAAAGGTAATAAATGGGGCTTCATTGATGGCACGAATAAAGCCATTATTCCTTTTAAATACGCTGACAGCAATGTTGAACGGTATAGCGTCAATTATATGGGTGCCAACTATTTCATATTCGAAGATGGTGTAGCAGAAGTTGCGACTATCAATGAGCAGACGGTTTGTATTAATAAGTCAGATAAAAAAGTAGCCTGCCCACAATAAATGCGTTTTGCTATTCATGAATAGTTATTAACTGCTTTTATACTTTTAAAGGAATTATATCGTGCTATCAAATCGTCTACTTTCAGCTGCTGTTTTTATGGGCTTTATTGCTTTATCTGGTTGTTCTGACAAAGCCGCCGTCGAGGAGACTAAGCCAGAACCCACTGCTAAAGAGGCAGTTACCACAGAACCTGTCATTACTGCCTCAACGGATGCAGCTGAGACTGAGAAATTAGCAGAAGAGGTAGAGGTTGTCGTTGAAGAAAACCCACCTAGATTTGCCAGCATTACTGACTTACTGGCGCTTATGCCAAATGCAGATTGGAGTTGGGATACCTTAGTAAGCACACCTGATATACAAAAATGGGACCCTAAAACGCCCACTAAAAATGAGTACTTACCTGAAGATCCAAGCTACTCTATATGGGGTGGTTTAGACGAACATGGTGGTATGGCAATATATGGTACTAAGGCTAAACCGGTACTAATAACCATTGGTTCAGGTCAGGGTGTAATGGAAGATGAAACAGGTAGCGCTGTATATAAGACTGAAGATCTCTTTAGAGCAAATGAGCTTACTCGAGTGAAATCAAACTGCGATACAGAGGAAGACAGTTCATTCTCACAACAATTTTACAAGTGGCAAAAACCAGGACATCAACCGCTTTATGTCTATGCCATCACAGACCAAGCCAATGCGGGCACCTCAAGTGATATTGGGATTGCCAAAAGCTTTGATGAGTTCTTTAACCCTGACTATAGCAATGCCCTTATAAACTTAAGAGCTTTGGATGCTGAATACAACGACGTAATTTGTACGTTTGATCTTTAATACGCCATCAATATTTTTAAATATTAATAGCTCAAGTAATGGAATAGAATCATGTATTATTATTGGTTACTATTAGCCGTATTATTGCCTTATCAGGCTATGGTAAAAGTCAAACTTTCGGTAGTATGTAGAAAAAAGATGTAATGTGAACCGCCCTAGTATTATCGTATTCTCCCAGAATGTTGAGCCTCCAAAAATACTGGGGCGGTTCAACCAATCTACTTAAGTTTTCTATTGAGCAGAAAGTTGAACATCCCATTATATATGAGCAACGAAATCACAGCTGTAGTATACATTCTATTCATTGTGTCCTAATAGCAAAGCATATTCAATCAAGTAAAACACTTACGTTACCCGCCAAAGTCAAACTCAACTTTTAAAGAGGCTTTATTTTCAGCCACGAAACTGCTGATGTGCTGATATTGAGTGGCTATGGTTTGCTTTAGATGGTCCATATCTTTATACACCATCATATCGTTATCTTGTAACTCCCCTGAGAGATTACCATCTTGCCAATCGCGGGCATTGCCTATCACAAATAAATGATGTTTAGATCGCGTCACAGCTACATTGAGCAGGTTGGGTTTGCTATTAACCCACTTGACACCGCCCATCTTCTTTCGTACTTCTGAAGCCGCTAAGCATAAAATAACTACAGAAGCTTCTTTACCTTGAAAAGTATGAATAGTACCAATATTTTCCTTAGCAAACTCTTCTATATCTTTGCCAACCCCACCCTTACCAAAGGCTTGCTGCATCCAGATTTCACTTACACTATTCGCAGCTCTTTTTTTCCATTCTTTCTGCAGCGTTTTTCGCATTTGCGTGAAAGGCGTAATAATAAATACCCCGCCTTCAGTCATATCTTTATGCTTATTAACCAAAAACTCCACCAGATTCAGAGCTACCTCAGCCTCTGTTAGATTTGCGTAGCCAAAACCATTTGGATCAGTCTCTTCCACATTTATCCAGCCACTAGGCAAGATAGGTCTGCCTGCCACAGCCCCCGCATTAGTTACTGAGACCATCTTATTCTTATAGGCAATCTTATTAGCAATAGAAAACATAGGCTCTAAGCAGCGACGATGCACTAACAGAGGGATACCCACACGGCGCCCCCCTAATTCCGAATAATAACTACCTGCTAAATCAGCGATAGTTTGCGCAGAGGTCGTTGAAACAACATAATTGTCACCCCAATGAATCTTATTGTATTCATCCGCCAAATCGATATAGTCATTGGCAATATTCAAATCTACTTCTGCAGGAATAGTTACAACTGGTTCAAGTTGGATAGGATCTCCAACAAAAATAGCCTGCTTACAACGCTGTAGAAGTCCTGTGACATGATAATTGACAGCCTGTCCTGCTTCATCAATCATGACTACACCAAAGCCTTCCTTCTTCTGCATCAATTTAAACTGATTTTCAATAGAGGATAGCGAAGTGCTGACCACAGGAAATATTAAGAATAATAATGACCATAGCTGAGAATGATAAGGAATAGGCTCATTAGAGGTCAAAGTACCATCGATGACACTGTCTAAATCACTCCAAAAAGGCTCAAAATCTGCGGCATACGTTTCAATAATAGCTTCGTTTAAGGCCAGTGCTGCACAAAATAAGCGACTTCGAGCATCATTTAATTTTTCAGAAGCATAAGGCGATTTTACTTGTAGCTTACGCTCTGCTTCAATACTGTCTGCCTCTGAGTTTACAAAGTAGCTACTAGGACCAATAAGATGCTCCGCTGCATCGAGCTGCCAGTCCTTCTTCCCCGTTCTTTCCGCTATACAACTATCGAACCTTTTTAGCGCTGTTTCAAGCTTGCTACGCTGATGCTCCAGATAGAGTTTTTTGCCAAACCATTGCTTTCTTACAGCGTCTAAAGAAGTCGTAATTTCCTCCCACTCTTCAGTAGAATGCTTTTGCCAGTGAGAGATAAAGCTTTCTACCGACAACTCATTGGCATGGATACTCTGTAATGCTGTTATAAAGGGATTATAAAAACTTTTATACCTTTCACGATTAGAGCATTGCTCAAAGTCATTAACCAAAGCAGGTATCATCGCCTCAGCTTGCCACTTTTCAGTAATAAACCTTATGACCTCTACCTTTTCTTCTACTGCTGCCTTACTCTTTAGTAATTTAACCAATTGATTAAGATAAAAAGTATCATTTGAGTATCGGAGCTGATTATGTACACGACCTATTTTACTTTTGAAAGTTTTGCGATTACTTGAGTTTCCCAATACTGCACAAAATAATCCCCAGTCTTCCTCTGCAGCTAGATGTCTAAAATGACTCGTAGCAGCCAAATACTGAGCATCAATACTGGATTTCGCAGGCAATTCCTTAGAGATATTTTCTACCGCTTTATTATTACTAGAAGCCACGATGATGCTATTTGACATCAATATTTGGCGAGCTTCATTAGAGGTAAACCAACTTTTAGAGTCTTTTTCTTTCGCAGTTTCCTGAGTATCATCACTTACTGTATAAGTAAATTTACCAGACTTTATAAGCTGACTCAGCTGATAGGTACGTTCTACAAACTTAGTAGCTATCACATCTTTCAATAGTGTGGTCTTACCTGTACCTGGCGGACCATTAACAGCGACGATAGGGTTGTTTTTATTATCTAAAGCTACATTGACTGCGACCTTTTGCAGTAAGCTCAGACCATACTTGGGATTTTCAGGCCAGCGCCCTAAAGGTACCGATTTAGTCAAATCATGGAACAGCTCACCGTTGTTTGCCGCTGTGGGTATAAAAGTAGGATTGGCATGACCGAGTAGGTATTTACGAAGGGGTAAAGAGAGACCATCAGTGCCCTGGGTCTCCATCTGCTCGATACAATGCTCTAAGTCAGCCACATAAAAAGGACCTAACTGCTGGCTTTCATTTCCCTCTCGATAGAAACAAAACCGCCATCTAAAGGTAATAGAGCCGTCTTTTAACTGAGCAGGTTGGTCTTCCTTATCAAAGGTTTTAGCACCCTCGTAATTCGCAAACAGTGTCTCAAGCGAACCACAATACTTACTCATAAAATCGATAGCTTCAGGCTCTGGCCAAAAAAGCTTGGTTAAATCGCGGTTAACCTCTTTTATGAGCCTTTGCAGCTGCTCTGTCGTAAAGTAATTATTGGTTTCTTCATTAGAAAATCGAGTATTGAATAAGGTCTCAATCTCTTCGACCATCAGCTTAATCCATTGAGAAAACCTTTGGTTATGAGCCGTCTTTGGCGGACATTTACGATAGATAGTACGTATAGTCGCTAAGTTGATGATGATATCTTGCTCATCAGTGGACAGCGCCCAAAGGAGCTGCTGTGTCGCATCATCCCATTTAGGAATAAAACTATGGGAAACCAGATAAGTACGGGGAATATCTTTATTAGGATTGGTTGAGTAGTCGTTGTCAGGTTTCTTACCTTGTAACGCTCCTTTATTATTAATACTGCTTGATAAGATATAGCCAGCTCTATGACATTGAAACATAATATTGAGCCGGCTATCTTTAGTTATATACTCCGGATCACTACTTATCTTATTCGTCAGGTCAGAATCTAGTTTTTCAGTAAATTTTTCGGCACCTATGCTAAGAATCTCTTTATTTTTATAGAAAGGACATTCTGGCAAATCAAACAACTCAATATCCAACCAGTAATTCAAGATATTGTCGCACCTTTGTGTCTGCTTTTCAGACAGCTCTTTACTATTTTTTTTAATTTTTAAAGTTTTTTTCAGTCTATCTTTCCAAGTTACACTCATAATAGAATCTCAGTTTTTAAATAGTTTGCTGTCTTACCATATTCACTTAGCACAGCTTCCATAGTAATAAACTTATTACATTGCTCGGTAACTCACAATGTAGTGGTCAACTAGTTTAAGACAACTGCTAAGAGGTTTTTGTTGAAATAAAGTCTCTCTTTTCCAGCTGGTGGCAAATAATCATTAAAATGGTGCGGTCTCACGGTCTGATAATAACACCAGATATAATCAACAATGGCACTTTTAGCCTCAGCGATATTCTCATAACCACCTTTTGGCATCCATTCTTTTTTAAAGCTTCTAAAGAACCTTTCAGTTGGAGCATTGTCCTAACAGCTGCCACGACGACTTATACTTTGCGTCATACCATCACAACTCGCCACGGATTCAGCGAATATCCTACTGGTATAATGCGTGCCTTGATCAGAGTGAAATAACACCCCACTGGGCTTTAAGCGCGTCTGATACTACATCCTTAGTGGTCAGCACGCTGTCGGGTGAGTCTGATACGGAAAATCCCACCACACGTCGTGCATATAAATCTAACACCACGGCAAGATAACACCAGCCGCCTTTGATACGAATGTAAGTGACATCGCCTGTCCAGACTTGATTGGGAGCCGTGGGGCTAAAATTACGGTTCAATAGATCCTCATGTGTTTTATGAGCATCATCAGCGTGCTTGTATTTATGCGTCTTTAATTTAAAGCTTTTAAGCCCCATACTGCTCATAAGCTGACCTACCATATATCGGGTCAGCTTGATGTTGTGTTCATTAGTATGGCTGCAATGCTGCCGGCCTCTGCTGAGCGCTTTGGGTCATTAAATATTTGGCGGATTAATGCTTTGTATTTGACGGTTTCAAGGCTAATTGGTTTGGGCTACCTTCCATAGTAATAGCTACTTTTATTCACGCCAAAAAGCTTGAATAGAAGGCTTTTACTGACCTGTTTGTCCTGCTCTACAAGCTTGCTTATTAGCGATAGCCGTTCAGGCTGTCCAAGGCTAGCAGAGCGAAAGCTTTTTTTAGTCTGTCGCGCTCTATGGTCAGTCGCCCCACTTGTTTATGTAGCTCTCAAAGTTCTCGCTGCTCATCAGTCAAGGCATTGCCAGTTGTAGGCGGTAGACCATTCATTTCTTGGCGATACTGACTTAGCCATTTCTGCAGGGTGGATTTTCAAATACCCAATGAGCTTGCCACATCAGGTATTTTACGCTTATGATCAACGACTAAGCTGACGGCTTCTAATTTGAATTCTCGGGTATATTGATTGCGTTTGGTGGTCATACTATTTTCCTTCTTTGGGTTAGTATAAACCTCTTAGCAGCTGTCCAAGTTTATTATGCCACTACAATACTATCTTCTAGAAATCTCATCTAAGAAACCTTAAACTAAAACAAGTGTTTATTTTTGATTCAATGTATATTTTAACCACTCTTAAAGCAAGGTTTTACTTGTCCTAAAATCTGACCTAACACATACAAATTACGAAAATAAGGTTTCTGTTTGAACTGATTATTTATGACACATAACACACATTTTTCCCTGACCATAGATATCATCCATATCTAGCTCAGGCTCACCATCAGGTCGAAGCGGATTAACCTTAATCCGCTTCTTCATTTTAGCAACTCGCTTCTCATGATCTGCTTTAATCTCAGCGATGCGCTCAGGGCGACTGAGCTGTTCCAATGATTCACGTTCAGACCAGGTGAAAGGGGTTTGGTTGGCTAAAGCTTCTTTCTCATAAGCCATAGCTTCTTTAAAAGCTTCAGGATGACGCTCTAGTAGCCCTACCCACTCTATCTTACGCTGGAAGAAACAGAAAGTGCACCCACTACGTGTACGCCACTCATAATATGATGGCAACCCTACTCCAGAGTTTTCTAAAATATCCATAACGCCTGGCTTATCGATACCATCTTCTCTAAAAGGCAGCTTAATGACAAGCTTTTCATCGCTAGAATCATAACCAGTACGGTAAGGCTCATCAGCACGAATAGCGACGTATGAGTGCACCTCATAACCATCATCTAAGAAGCCTTGTACCCAGTCTTGAAAAGGCTTTAGCTTCATTTTAATGGTGCACCAACGTGCCTGAGGTGAAGGCAAATAGTCATTATGCTGAGTTAGCCAAAAATCAAAATCCCTATCAGGATTGATGTGTTGAACAGGTTTACCTAAATATCCCTCTAAATAAGAAAGATACTCGTAAACTTCATCAAGCTCTTTACCAGTATCGGTGAAGAAGTATTCAATCTCTAACTCTGGGTAATGATCACGCATGTAAATGGCTAATGCAGCGCTATCTTTACCACCTGAGATACCCAGTACATGTTTAATTTTTGACATTTAAGACTCTTCCTTTTCAACACATTCTTCATCATTGAGAGACTCTAAAAGCTTAGCAATCACAGCAATCCTATCGTTCATATCAAGCGAGCTAAGTTCTAAAGCTTGATTAATCTGCTGTACTTGTTGCCTGATAGATTCGGCATTCTTGGATGTGATATGAGCCTCTTTTACTAAGCTTGTCGTGGCATTTGGAGACTTAGTAATAACCCCTACTTTCTGTCTATCTGGGCTGGCATTCACATCAGCATTAACTTCAGCCTCTAAAAACTGAAAACCATATGTAGCAATACGCTGCTGTGCTTTAGTAATGTCCTGGTCAATCCACTTTTTAGACGGCTTATTACCTGCTAATAAACTGATTAAGCTTTCAGCATCATTCATAGAGCCATCGTACTTAACAAGCCTTGCTATGAATGAATCTAGTAAATAATCACCTGATTTGCCAAATAGTGCTTCAGAACGTTGATTAATTTCAGTATAAGGATTAACAGTGTCTTCTTTTATCTTAAGATAGTTTTGAAGGTTGATATTAATATCAGAAACCAGATCTGGATAAACTTTATCTAGCTCTTGCAAGCCATCAATAATCTTAGCTACCTTTGCATCATCGTCATCTGCTGCGCTGAAAAACTTCGGTAAGTCATCAAAAAGCAGTTGGTTAGGGTCATTTGCTTTTTTCAAAATATCACGCAATTGCATGGTTTTAGGTGATAAGTTGCTGGTACGCTGTATCCATGGATGCATGCTAAAGAATATACTCACCAATGCTTGCGCAATAGGTAATGGTTCATCTTCAATTTTAGTATTCAGACGTGCACCAAATGCTTCCTGTAGTCTATCTCGTAAAACGTGAATCCATGATTGCACGCCCTCCAGAAAAGATACCTCTCTTATACCTACATCAGCTGGCACTTTAATTAAGTACTCAGCCAGTAAGTATTGAACTGAAGGCTTATATTCACCATTGATATAACTGGCCAAATCACTATGGCGCGATAGTATGTAAGCAATATATAAAATTTCATGCAGTCCAGCCTTAACACCATAAGGAGGGGCTTCCCAAGCTTCATATATCTCTTTAGCAGTAACCATATCCCCTTTAGCATCAGCGATGATATTGTCAGCACATTTCCAAATAGCTTCTAACTGTACATCATCAGGTCTAGAAAAATAGTAGTTACCGTCGCTATCTACTTTATGCAAACCATTTTTGACAATAACTGATTCATATACACCTTTTTCAGGTGGGTATTTCTCAATCCCTAAGCTTGGCTCTTCACTACGTTCAATCATACGTTTGAGCAATTCACGAATTGCACCTTTTGCACTAGGTGACGGCTTATTACGATTGACTAGCTCATTATTACAGATGAAATTTTGCGTAACTTGCTTATCAGCAATGGTTGATGCAAGTGCTGATAATTTAAATCGGTTCAGCTGGCTTTCAGGGCTTGTTAAATGAGTGCTATACCATTTTGACGCATTCAAACTCTTATCAAGCAGTCTATTCAACGCGTCTTCAATTTCAACCAAACGCCCTTCTGTTTCTTGACGCGCAATCTTATCGTTCAGCAGTCTCTCTTCATTTTTTAAGATGTTACTCAGGGCGATTTTGTCTTTTAACATATCGATAATAGTCGTATGACTATCCAAGACCGCAACAACCAAGTTACTGAACTCATCAGAGCTGTCTATTTTTTTGCAAATCTCTGTGGCCAGCAATACTTCTTCGTCATTTTTAGGTATCAATAGACAGAAGTATCCCACTAAGGATGCATTGATAGCATCTTGAAGGCTCACCAGTACATCTTCTAATGTATCGGTAACTGGAAGTAGTTTTACTTCCATCCAACGCAGGCTACCAGTAATTTGATAATGTTTTTTTGCAACGATAGGCTCAAACTGTTCCAGCTGCTCAAATGGTAATGATTCCAGATCTTGAATCTGTTCTCTCACCGCATCGTTTAGGTTAAAATCGCTACCTTCACTAAGCACATAGGATTGTTTAAATTTACTGTAAAATATAACCGAAGCAGACTCTAATGACTTTATAAGCTCACCCAGCTGCTCTTCATCCACACCTAGTAGCGCCATTAATAAGTCAGGACTTGCATGCACTCCCGTTCCATCTGCAAAAATACTAATGAGAGCTATTATTTTAATTAACTTAACTGCAGTCTCATCATCAATTCCTTCATAACGATTAACTGCCGTTTGAGACAGCAACCATTGTTTACTGTACTCGGAAGCAATGATGGCATTATTTAAATTACTATCAAGATAATCCCAAAACTGATGTGGCTTAAATAAAGCAAACTCATCCAGCGTCGTATTTTTTAAATAGTAGCCAAATCCATTTGGTTCAGACGACATTAAGAAAGAGAAAATACTACGCTGGTTTTGCCCAAAGTTCTTTTGAGACAATTTACACAATAAAATTGCAACAAGAGGGTGTAGAGGAAAGACATCGCTTAGTAGTTGGGTTAAGCTCTCTAAATTAGTTTGACGAGAGTTAGCAATATTAGTAACTAAAGACTGGATTTGGGTGGTAAAGTCATCGCCATTTTTGTATCTTTCTAACTGCTCACCATTTATATTAATTACTTGGCCAATCAGATAAATTTGCTCTTCCACTGATAGAGTAATAGCGAAATCGACAAACCTTCCTTGGATCTTCATCCATTCATTATGTGTTTTAGCCGTTGCTTGACGTGCATAAGCGGTGAAAGACTGATGTAACATACCAATTAATAGCATTCTTCCATTGGTTCTATTTACAAACTCAGCAAGCTGCTGAAGAAAATAAATGTCTTCTGCTCGATGACTTTTAGCTGCACCATCAAATACCTTACCTAGCTCATCAATAAAGATTATAAGATGTTGCTCTTTAGTGACGTAGTTGTCTAACGCCTCTAAAATGTCTTTAGCACTCGCACTTGATTCTAAATTTAATGCTTCTTTAAATATCTGTTCTGGCGCTATCGTCTGACCTGTTAGGTTAAGCGTTTTCCATTGTTGGTCTTCAGAGTTAAAGTGTTTAACAATAGCAGCCTTGTTTTTTTTGCTTAACTTAGAAGACGCTATTTCAACGATCTCCTTATCATCACTTACTAGACCCTGTAGAAATAAAGCTAAGCTAGATTTTCCTGACCCAAAAGGACCTGTCCATGTAAATGCTGTCTGGCCACCCTTTATATTATCAATCATATTAATTAGGATGTGTTCATAGGACGCAGTACAGTAGAAATTACTAATAGGTCCTTTATTGTTGCTATCAGCATGGATGTTTATAGAGCGTTGAAAGTATTGATTACGCTCAATGTGGTCTACAAGGTATTTATCTGTATTAGGAATAGTATTCATGACTATTTATAACTCTTTAATTAATTTATTAAAAATATGGTAATTAAATATTCTTCAGTAAGTCTTAATGGCTATAGTCTTCTTTTCGCATATGCTCTACACACTGCTCAAAAATAGCATTCAGATTGCTGCCATCAGTTATTTGGAATTGGCGAATCCCAGCAGACTGAGTCCAAGTTAAAGAGTAGTTAGAATCCTGTAGCTGCTCCGCATAATCTATAATCGCATCTTCGTCTAACATAAATACCCGCCCTGGCGAACATTCGTCATAAGTACACATCTCTAGCGACAACGTATCAGCTGCTCCATTATGAATCCGCCAACAGTTTATAAGCGCATAAACAAACACATGCAGAGTCAAAGAGTTTTTCTCACCTCGCAGCGCTCTGATATTCTGTTTGTTCACACGAGTCAATAGACCAAGCTCTACTAATGGGCCCTCTAATACATTTTCAAAATCATCAGATGCTTTACGCGTTTTTGTTGTGTAATTTTGAATTAAGCATTCGATATCTTTTTTTATTGTTGAGTCTGAAGGAGCAGATAAGCCATGGTCTTTAAAAAACTCTTTTAATAATCGAGCAAACTCTTCTCGGCTTAACTCCGACTTCGTATTGATATTAAACAGCCAATAGTAAGTCATTAGATTAGGATTAGTGACCAAACATAAATGTAATAACCAAATTGTTGAAGGTGATTCTAAATAAGGGTCTAAACCATTGTCAGCAAAGATATTCTCAGAATTATAAAAGGAGTTGAGTTGTTTAGTCGCATCAACAACGTCATTATTAGTAATTTCATCAATTATCGTATTAGCATGTGTATTATAATAAGCGCTGTTATCTCTGATAATCATACCGGTATGTGTTGACCAAAATCGCATAGCATTCAGCATATTTTTACCAACACCAAAGTCAGCAATGGCAGTATCCTGAGAAAACACATTGTCGATTTCTTCAGATTCTGGCTGTACTGCAATTTGATCATGGACTTTTTTTAACCAGCCATATCGCAATGGGAACGTATCATGGCCTGAAAGAGTTGGTTTTATATTATTTATCAAAGATGCAAAGTAACGCATAAATATCAATCAATCCATATAATTTATAATAAGCTTGCATAGCTACCTACTGCATTGGAACAACTCTCCAATGCAGAAGTATATCATGTTACTATCTCTCTGTAATTAGATTCTAGTTTTTTCGTCCTAAAGACCATTATTATTAATAAATTATAAAAAAACCTATGAAAAACATATACTTAGACTATAACTCGCATACACCATGTGATACTTCGGTTATTATCGCAATGCATGATGTATGGTCACAGCCCGGTAATCCTCATTCAGGTTCACATTCTTTTGGCTGGGCCAAACAACAACTAGTAAATGACAGCCTAGCTACATTTGCGGACATATACGACTGCTTTGAAGAGGAGATATTATTTACGTCAGGGGCAACTGAGGCTAATAATTTAGCTGTTTACGCAGGAATTCAGATCGCTAAAACAATTAATGTACAAGCGGACACTATTCTAACCAGCCACTTAGAACACAAGTCTGTCTTAAATCCACTAGAAGTAGCTGCTAGTAAGCATAACCTTAAGCTGGTTTATGTAGATATCACGTCGGAAGGTATTATCGATTTAAAAGATATGCAGACCAAGCTTGCTCAGAATAATGTGTTGTGGGTTTCTTGCGCGATGACCAATGGTGTTATAGGAACAAATCAGCCTATCTATCAAATCGCTGAGCTATGCCAGCGCTCTGATGCGATGCTGCATGTAGATGCCTCACAAGCAGGTTATCTGGATATCGACTGTCACGACTTGCAAGTGGACTTTCTCACAATATCAGCTCATAAAATATATGGTCCATCAGGCATTGGTCTCTTATATTCAAAGCATCTTCAGAACCCTGAGTTTATGCCTATAATTTCTGGTGGCGGCCAACAGGATGGTCTTCGTGCTGGCACACTACCTGTACCATTGATTGTTGGATTTGCTCAAGCAGCTAAAACATTAGATGATACTAAAGAAACTGAAGCTTCAGAATTGATGGCACTGAGAGATAAATTACTAAATGGCTTGAAACAAGCGCTTCCCATTACGGTGTTTGGCGACTTAGATGACCGCCATCCTGGTAACTTATATTTAGCGATTGAAAATATCGATAGCATGCAACTTCTGAACAACTTACAACCACACATCGCTTTTTCGCTTGGCTCCGCTTGCGACGGTTTGAGTCGTGAGTACTCACCTATTATGAAGGCGCTGGGCGCCCCAAAAGATATTGCTGAATGTGCATTTAGAATATGTGTTGGTCGTATGACTACTAACGAAGAGGTTGATTTAGCCATTAAATTAATCACAGACGGTGTGAATAAAATATGTAGGTAGGCAAATTGTTTAGATAAACCTGTAGAGATTAGAAATATTTTAGAGAAGGTTTGCTTAGACCCTCTCTAAAACACAGTAAGCTAATTGTTTTCAAGGTCTATATTATTGGTCATCTACTGCCATATATTCGGAAAGGAATTGGCCCCAGTTCTGACGAACCACTTCGTATTGCCGTCTTCTATCTGATGAGACTGCTTCTGACTCCATATGACCCCAAGCAGCCAAACTTAACTTAAGTAAGTCTTTATTCTCTTCAGTAGCATTTTGAATAAAGTTTTTATAGAAAGTATGTTCTGGATTGATTTCAATTAAGATAAACCCGTCACTTACAGTTACGTCAAAAAACTGATCAAATGGTAGGTTTATTTCTTCAAACTTTACACGCAGATTGTTTTCTAAAATCTCTTCAATCATTTGTGGTACTTTTTCTTTAGATAGTAACCCTTTATCAGTTAAGTCCTTAAAGCTTTTTTCCAGACTTTCTTTAGTAGGAGATTTATCAATCCCACCTCTTTTTTGACTGCTTTTTTCATTAACGTAAGTAGCCTTCAAGTTCACACTATCGGTTTTCATCCTATGATGCTCTACGCTTTGATGCTTTAAGCCTGCTAGATTGATAGCATCTACCTTACGATATGACATCTCAAATGCTGAAATAATTTTATTTAAACATTTTACAAGTTGAGCATCTTCAGGATTTTGTCTTTCAAGTAAATCTAACGCTTCTGTTGGCTCAGTACAACCTTGCTGGATCATAATATCCTGCATATCAATGGGTCTAATCTTATTAGCAGACTGCTTATTATTAGTCACACCAAAGAAATCATCTAGCACTGGATCAAACTCAATTTCTACACCCATCCACCTATCTTTACGTTTATCATCGAAAATTTTAAAATTTTCTATCAGATCCAACTCTCGACCTGCACGCATAATTGAAAGACCAATATTATTTTTTAACTTTTTACCTATATCAGTATTACCAATATATCCGGTCGTTGACTCTCGCAGCTTTTCAACTAAATCATCAGCGATCATAGCAGAGGTAATGGTTACCATTCCTTTTTTACCATTATTCAGCAATATCTCAAAGCTATCAAAAAATGCTGTTTTAAAAGCAGGTTTGGTTTTAAGCTCTTCAGGATAGTCTCTGATATCTTTCAAAGTAGTATTAGCCATAAGCTGTAAAGGATCATTAGCAACAAAAGAGGTACTATTATCTAGTATATATTCAGATCCGAACAATGCATCGTCAGTCATATAGTAGGTTTGAAAAATCACCTTAACATCACCATTGTTTATCATACGGCGATACATTCTGCCAATAATATCTTGAGTGTTGCGTAATAGTGCCGCAGAAGTTTTCCAATGCAACTTATCTAAATCACTCCAAACGACTGCTGTACCAGACTCTGGAATACTTCCTTCAAAAGGTAGTGATAAATAATCAGGAGTTTCAGTTTGATGCGGATAAAGGATATGTTCCTGCTTATCTTCTTGAATTTTTTTAATATCTAAATACGTAGTATAAGGTTGCTCGCCCTGTTGCCAGCTATAAACATCCGTTCTTCTACACTGTGAGATACTTGAGTTTGGCAGGCCCATACCGAACTTACCCATACCTTTAAAGTCTTTACGGTTTTCAGACGCACCAAACTCTAGGGCAGCATGTAATATCTCAGGTGGCATACCATCACCATTATCAATAATGGCAATTTTATCAATCTGCTTCCCACCTGTTGAGCCGTCCAGATTTTGAACTTGTTTTTCGTAAACAACAAAATAAACTTCAGTTGCATTCGCTTGAATACTGTTATCAATGAGCTCAGCAACGGCATAGGCTGTATTTTTATAACCGTTGTCCCGCATAGATTCAATAACAACAGATGGGCTAATAAATAGCTTGTTACTTAATGACATTATATTTCCTCAAAGAGTATTTTAAGATGGTCGTTCTATAGATTAGTTGGGTCGTTCGACTGATTATAGTTTAAATTAAATATCAGCTATCAAACAGTCGATGATGTTTAATTCAAGGCTCACTGATAGTTTTGCGGAAAACGCTCTTCGTCCATCTCATTCCAGTCTGCATAAGTCTTTTTAGAGATTACCTTGCCTTGGCGATCTAGCGTAAAGCGAGTAATACTGTCATAGCCATCGTTATAGGCATTGGCGCCTTTAGTATTCAAATTATAAACATCTAACTTTCCACCTTCATAACGACCACCATCGACGTCTTCAGAATCTCCCATTGGCTCAATATAAGCCATATCGTATTTAGGCGATACAATTACCTTGCCAGTCTTATCTATAACACCCCATTTGCCATTGTTATATCCTCCAACTTTTACAGCAGCCAACCCTTCTGAGAATTCTATTGCTTCATCCCATTTAGCAGGGATTGCTATATTGCCAGACTTATCAACGAAGCCTATCTTACCCTGATCATCACCCTGCGTTGAGGTGTTATACCTAGCCAAACCTTCGTAGTAATCGTCTAACCAGTTGAATTTAAAAGGCACGATGGTCTTACCAGTTTTATCGATGACGCCATACTTATCATTTTTACTGACGACTACCTTACCGTCACTGAAATCGCCTGCCGTTTTGTAAGCATAAGGTATGACTATTTTACCCATTTTATTCATATAACCGTATTTACCGTTTTTGTAGACGGCAACTAAGCCTTCTTTAAAATCACGATAGTCAATAATCACGCCATAAAAAAGCGGTGCTTGATGCTCAACTGGGATGACCAATTTGCCAGCTTCATTGATATAGCCTTGCATGTATAAATAGTCTTCATAATCCTCAGCGCCATCATAACCTTTGACCATACCCATTTTCATTAATGAGACACGTGTCATACCCTCAGAGAAATTACCACAACTATAATATTTTGCAGCGACAACAACCTTCCCGTTATCATTTTTATAGCCACATTTAACGTCATTGTTATTTTCTACCTCAAAACTCTGCAATGCAGCTACAGCAGGTAATGTCAAAAATGCGCCACAGAAGCCTAAAGCCAGTGCCGTTTTTTTATAATGTATCTTCATAAACTTCTCATTAAAAGGTGTAACAAAGGGGTGTGCGTGCAAAAGAATTAGCTATACTTTTTTATAATTAGTGATGTATTTGGATTTGTACCATTTATATAATCTTTGTCATATTACTCAACTAATTTTTAATTATCAATCTACTAATAAGTGAAAGCATGTTTTTTATTTGAAATAGATGAGACTAATCTGATAAATGAATAAAAAAAGACCACAACATATAATGTTGTGGCCTTTTTATGAAAAACACTTTATTGGCTAAACTTACGAATCAGGGAGGCTTTCAGACAGCACGTAAGATTGACCAAGCAGCACTGGATCAGTCTTAATCCCTTAMGAATCAGGGATGATGAGGGATACAGCAAAGCACTGCTTTGCCCCGACGCAAGAGAAAATCTGTGATTTTCTGTCCAGACTCTTATAGCAGTCTTCTGTGCTCGAGCATAGCTCTACGCCTTGCGCCTCGGGTAAGTGTCCACTGGACACTTACTTATCCTCGCTCACCTTACGAATCAGGGAGGCTTTCAGACTGTACAACACTTTTTATTATCAATTAAATCAATAATTTATACCTTATACCTTATACCTTATACCTTATACCTATAAGGTATAAGGTATATCGATTAATGTTCGGTTAAAAGTTGATGTTTTTTTGACCAATTTTTAACGACTAATCGTACAAATAATAGGCAATTATACGTCTGAAATATTAAATAATGACACTTATCTTCGTCAGATAAAGTCTGAAAGCAGTCCTGATAAGTCAGGGCATAACGTTTTATTGTTACCTTTATCATGGTAATGCATGCCAGCCGTTGAGGCAATGCCTATTTGACAAAAACACTAGCAAGCTTGTGATAATCATCACTCATAGCTATCTTCAGTATAATGGCCGCCAGTCAAAACCATAGTCAAAGTAGGTCTGCTAGTATATTGAGAGGAGTAAGTATGAGCATATATTTAGTCAGTCGTCATCAAGGCGCGGTAGAGTGGATGCAGCATATGGGTCATCACTACGATCAGCATCTGACGCATCTTGATAATTATGACACTCTGTGCGCAGATGATGTCGTCGTGGGATCGTTACCAATCAATATCGTGGCGGACCTAGCTCAGTGTGGCGTGAGTTATCGACATCTGAGCTTATATATCCCAGAGCATTTGCGAGGTACGGAGCTGACCGCCAATCAGCTATCTAATCTCGATGCAAAGCTTGAAGCATACGAGGTAAGACGAATAGTTAAGACGACCTCGTAGTCTCTGATTTTTGATAGCTGCCCGTAAACAAAGAAAGCCACCTTAATAAGGTGGCTTTCTTTGTTTGAGAAAAATTGAGTTTGCAGCTCCCTACCTTCAGCAATCACAGATGCTTTCTGACCACACCAGCAGACGGTTGGGCAAACATTATGTTGTATTAATCCCCTAAGAATCAGGGAGGCTTTCAGACTCTTGAATTCCAAGGTACTTTCGAAGGTGTCTAGTCTTAATCCCTTACGAATCAGGGAGGCTTTCAGACATTCCTCATGGCTAATAACCTAGGCGCTACAAAGTCTTAATCCCTTACGAATCAGGGATGAGGAGGGCTTTGCCCCGACGCAAGAGAAAATCTGTGATTTTCTGTCCAGACTCTTATAGCAGTCTTCAAAAAATCCTATTTAAAGGATTTTTACTTGCGAAGCTATGAGCTAGGAAGCAATAAAGGCTTAGGAGACCTTTATCCTAGTGCAAGAGAAAATTTATAATTTTCAGGCATGCGATTTTATACGCTGTGCTCGAGCATAGCTCTACGCCTTGCGCTTCGGGTGAGTGTCTCCCAGACACTCACTATTCCTCGCTCACCTTAAGAATCAGGGAGGCTTTCAGACCACTACGGATACTTATCGCATGTAGCGGTATATGTCTTAATCCCTTACGAATCAGGGAGGCTTTCAGACAGCTGTAAAAATCAGGGAGGCTTTCAGACAGCTGTAAAAGAGTATTCAAGTACCAGTAATAAGTCTTAATCCCTTACGAATCAGGGATG
>LIQB01000002.1:0-415435 GCA_001411745.2 Psychrobacter glacincola | reverse complement strand
ACTGCTTTGCCCCGACGCAAGAGAAAATCTGTGATTTTCTGTCCAGACTCTTATAGCAGTCTTCAAAAAATCCTATTTAAAGGATTTTTACTTGCGAAGCTAAAATTGGCATGCAATTTTTTAATGCTGTGCTCGAGCATAGCTCTACGCCTTGCGCCTCGGGTAAGTGTCCACTGGACACTTACTTATCCTCGCTCACCTTACGAATCAGGGAGNTTTTTTAATGCTGTGCTCGAGCATAGCTCTACGCCTTGCGCCTCGGGTAAGTGTCCACTGGACACTTACTTATCCTCGCTCACCTTACGAATCAGGGAGTGTTTCAGACTGTCATACTAAAGGAATATAACCATGACTACATGTCTTAATCCCTTACGAATCAGGGAGGCTTTCAGACAAAAGCATTACAAACTATCTCAATCGGGAACAGTCTTAATCCCTTACGAATCAGGGAGGCTTTCAGACAAACATATCTAAGGAAAACGATATGAGTACTGCGTCTTAATCCCTTACGAATCAGGGAGGCTTTCAGACTCCAAACGACCCGGGCGGTGAAACAATGTGGGGTCTTAATCCCTTACGAATCAGGGAGGCTTTCAGACCAAGAGTGGCTTGCAGATGAATACTATGAATCCGTCTTAATCCCTTACGAATCAGGGAGGCTTTCAGACGTCCCCTGTGGCGTGTTACCCCCAAATAAAACGTCTTAATCCCTTACGAATCAGGGAGGCTTTCAGACCTGCGCCGTGAAGAAAACCGCGAACCTGCGGTGTCTTAATCCCTTACGAATCAGGGAGGCTTTCAGACCAGTCACAAGCAGGACATTGATTGGCGCCTAGCGTCTTAATCCCTTACGAATCAGGGAGGCTTTCAGACAGCTAAAGTTACACTTACTTCTGCTAAGTCTTACGTCTTAATCCCTTACGAATCAGGGAGGCTTTCAGACGTATATACGTTGTGCAATGGGTTATTGATGTTTGTCTTAATCCCTTACGAATCAGGGAGGCTTTCAGACTGTACAGTCATTTTTATTGTCAATAAAATCAACAACTTACATCTATTAGATCTATCGGCAAATGTTGGTTTAAAAGTTGATGCTTTTTTGACCAATTCTTAGCTAAAAATTGATCAAATAATAGGCAATTATACGTCTGAAATATTAAATAATGACACTTATCTTCGTCAGATAAAGTCTGAAAGCAGTCCTGATAAGTCAGGGTATAACGTTTTTGACGCTACTTTGCTATGGTAATAGATGGGCGCTCGTGATGCAACGCTTATCTATCAGATAGTACCTAATATTACGCAAACAGCACCGCTTGGCTTTTTACTTAAAATAATTTTTAGCAAGCTTGTGCTGCTATAGTGTTTGCGCTGGATATTGATACACTGCGCTGAGATACTTGTATTTTTTATTGCCTGACATTTCTTATACTATAGTATTTTTCTAAACAAATACTTAGATTTGCTATAGTATTATGCCGTGACGATTTTTTCTTTCATTCATCTGTATTTGGATACCATAATGGACAGCTGTATGGATACTTGTACGCCTTTTGCATCAACCGTCTTAAATATTGCCAACCTTATTACTCTACAGTTTACCGTGCGCCAAGATGATAGCTTACAGATGCCTGAGCATGCAGGCTCTATGCTACGTGGTGCATTTGGTGTGGCATTACGTTCATTGACCTGTATTACTGATCTTCCTAATTGCAAGGATTGCCCACTAAAGCAGTATTGCAAATTTCCAAGTATCTTTGAGCAGCCGGCACTACAGAACAAGAGCGTACAGGCAGTCAATCCTTATGTCATTCACGTCCCTATACGCTCACAATTACAGTCACAGCTGGCATCTGTAACAGCTACTTCTAACAGCGGCAGAGTATCTGCATCCGACCGTTCAGCTGATCCCCATCATAAAGATACTTATCATAAAGGTGACATCTGGCAGTTTGGAATGACTTTGATAGGCTCTACCACTACAGAGACAGGTTTAATTATCAAGGCATGGCAGCTTGCACTACAAACAGGGCTTGGCGCTTATGCGCCTTACAAACGTGCGACGCTACTTAAAGTCACAGCTGGTGATCATATTCTCTACTCTAACGCTGATTATACTCAGCCATTAGACATTCTCGCTCATACAACAGTAAAAAACTCACTACACCCATCAGCCACATTAGACGATACGCATAGGCTAAATGAACTGTGGCAGCAGCTACAGACGACTGACGCGGCGGCTAAATTGACCCTAAGATTCTTAACGCCCTTTCGCTATCAGCAAGACAACCGTATTGTCTCACGACCGAGTCATTTAGACAGCACCACCTTTATTGCCTCTTTATATAACCGTATCCGCTTATGCCAAGACAACCATAGCCCTAATCAGAGTTGGGATATCGGTTACGACTCTTATCATGATTTTAAAGACGATATTGCAACTTTAGATATAGAGGTCGATGTCGCAGCCAATCATGTCGCACGGCGCTCTAATCGGCAGCAGCGTAAGATGGAGCTCTATGGACTACAAGGTGACATTCATCTATCAGGTGACGGTCAAACTATTAGTCGCCTCCTGCCAGCACTACTACTCGGCGAGCAGCTACATATCGGTAAAAACACCACCATGGGACTGGGGCAATATCAGCTTATATTTATGCAAATGGTCCATTAGCAGTCATCATACGCAAGCTTAATACATGACAAGCTTGCGCCTTTAAACCTAGTACGCCCATCTAATGTCTAATAGCGCCTATACAACGGCCTAGAGGACATTACGATGATAGCTACTACAGAACGCGCTACAGAACTAACCGTAACGTCTTCAAATGACGCAGCCAAGCAACTGAACCTTCTCAGTGTTCAGCTGACTCAGCACTTTGCTAGCGATAGCACATCCGCCATTGACACCTCTAGTAAGTCATCGCTGACTAAGCTTGCATCTCTGCTTAGTCAGCACTGTCATCTTGCCAGCATCACTACCCTACTATCTTCTCTCATACAATCACCAGAGCTCCTTGCAAAAATTGCAGCGCGCTCTTACTGGCATGGCAATGGTTTTTTAAAAGTCGTCCTTCTTGACCAAGGTTACAAGCTGCGTTTACACATCTGGTTTGCTGGCACTTCATGCGAAGAGAACATTCACAGTCATCGTTGGGGCTTTGCCTCACACGTACTTACAGGCGCTCTCAGCAGTGAACTATGGGCTGATGCCGCAAACGATAATTTGGCGGTCTCAGACTGTGCTTCAAACGTAGTACCAACCACATCCCAAGCTTTAAAGCTACAGACTAAAGAGTATGTCTATACCGCCAAGCACCAAAGCGGCCATACCTCTATGCTACCTCACAAGCAATACATTGGCACAGCTTACCTTCAAAAGCTGCAAAACGTCACGCAAACAGCTGGTGCAAGCTATCTTATGACACCGGATCAGCTGCATCGTATCAACCATCCTGGACAGGAGCTGGTCGCCACAATCATCTGCACTGCCCCTACTCAGATACTGACCAACCGCTTGTTCCCAACCATTGATGATCCCAATCTTCAGCCTGCCAACCTGTCTGCTGATGAGCTAAAGCATGCCTTGACTCGCTATATAAACCATAGCCTTACAAACCTTAGCCTTCTCGCGGCATAACGATCAATTGCTAGCTGCCAAACTGAACATGCCGTAAACAGTTATTTATCAAAAATAATTTTAAAAAAATGCTTTAAGCAACTTGATGTCTTTATATTTTAACTATTATGAGAGAGTTTATGTCTGACTTAACCCGTTCTATAACCATAGATAAAGCCGTACTAAAAGCCTTATGCCATACCGATCAAATTAGGGCAACAGCCGATGCAGACTCTTATTTGATGCAAGAAAAGCAAAGCCTTTATCGCCTACGTCATCGATTATTGGATACCTCACAGCCTTTGTCACCTGAGCACGCTTTCTTGGTCTTATACGACTGCCTATTTCGTCATGTCAGTATAGCGCTGCTGGCGCAAGGCTATCAGTTTACTAGCCAGCAACCACACCAAACGTTACGCCGTATTGTTCGACAAAATGCTCCTGATAAGCAGGTACAACAAATGATTGCCCATAGGCACATGCTCAAAAAAACCATAAGTTCCTCTATGTGTGCAAAATCCATTACGACCCTTACCAAGCTGCTCAACGACTATGACATTCGAGATGCGCAAGCTTGTCAAATGCTATGTCTATTACCTTTACAACGTATAGTTCCCTCATTCGCAACACGCTGACAAATCTAATAATCTATAAAAAACATCTAAAAAATTTAATACTTAACGCATAGGAGCGACACATGACCCAATCAGCAATGGTTTATATGACAGAAACAGGCTTTGAAAACCTAAAAGCGGCGCTAGTACGTAAACAGCAAGAGTATGCAGATGTACGTGAGCATCGACAAGTTGCTTTTGAGATGTCTGGTGATGGCTGGCATGATAATCCTGAGTTTAATCGCCAGCAACAGCTAGAGGCAAACTTAAACCACACTGTAAAAGAGTTAACTGAAAGGTTGCAGAGTGCACGATTAGTTAATATTGACCATAGCAACCGCCCTACCAATCACGTAGCGATTGGCTCTTTGGTCAGTATTGTTCGTTGGAATTTGAATCATAGTAGCAGTGATAAAGGTCTACAAGAAACTTGGGAAATCGTTGGTTTTGATGAAACTGATATCAAAGCCGGCAAGATTGGTTATAACGCGCCATTAGCAAAGTCAATCATTGGGCTACAGGTAGGAGATGTCTCAGACGAACTCGTACTTGGCAGTCAAGTTTGGGAGATAGAAGTCATTGCCATTCATCCAAGCTCATAAAGTTGCTCCAGGCATAATTCAACAAACAACAGTGAATATTGCGTCTTTAAAAAAGTACTGAGGGTGAGCATGTATATCGCAATTGAAGGTCTAAAAGGCACTGGCAAGAGTACATTACTGCACGCTCTCATCCCTTATCTAAAAGCGTATTGCGACTCAAAACAACAACGGCTTGCTATATTCCATCCTACCAATCCCATACCCAATCATCATTTGGAACACAAATTTTATGAATACCAAAACAACGATACTTATCTTAGAGCATTGTATGCCGAGCGCTCTAACTATCATGCAGCAGCTGTTGATTGGAATGCTGATCTAATCATCAGTGATAGAAGCTTATTTACAAGCTTGGCGGTAAGATGGCAGCATGCCTATCGAGCAAATTTAAGTCCTAGGCAACACTATGAGCAAGTACGTTGCCAAGAACACGCTATAGCAATACCCGACATAGTGATACAACTTGATGCCTCTAATACTACTTTATTGCAGCGCTACGCCAAAAGAGATCGTCAATATGGACATTATGAGGAAACTATCGAGTCTGTTAACCATATGAGAGACAGCTATGATCAAGTATTTGAATGGCTCAGTTGCGATCAAGCGACTGAATTAATAGGTAAATCGATACCCTTATATAAATATAATACTGAAATAATTAATATTGAGAGTATGTGTCAAGCTATTTTAGTTATCATAGAACAAAATTTCGCTAATATTAATAGTGAGTTTTCGTTAAAAAATCAGTATAGTCTAATCCATTAAAATTTTTAAACGTATGCTAAGCCACCATTTAAAAGACACACAACAAAATAATAAGGTATTGAATTGAAAACATTATTCGTGACCGCTACTGCCCAAACTGAAGCAAACTACTATCTTATTTGGCATTTGTTCAAAGAAAACAATACTGATATCAAGAAGATAGTTATTATTAGTACTGAATTTACTCGTTCAAAAGGCTACGTAGACAATCTCACTAGTGTATTAAATGCATTACAGGTAGGTTCTGAAAACTCATCAATATCTTTAGAGGAGCTGCATCTACAGAACGGGGTTGAGGAGAGTAATATAGAGGCAATCAAGGATGTGCTGTTACAGTGGATTGCCCACAATAAGGCATCGCAGATTATCTTTAATATTACCGGTGGCACCAAACTGATGAGCATCGCTCAAGACCAAATTGCTCAGATTAGCAGTCGCTATGAGTGTGTTTATCAAAGCCGTGCTAATAATCAGCTGGTTTGGTATAACCGTCCCCCTACTAAGCAGTGCTATGACTTAGTACTACCAGAGAATATCGAAGCCCGTCTTAAAGGTCGTGGCTATCAAACAGTGAGTGCTGAAACCTCATTTTTAGACCTACCCGCTCAGCAGTATCATTATATCAATCAACTGCATCAGTATATGAAGGCTGATTTTGACAAAGCGCAAAGCTTGGTATTACTGCTCAATGCCTTAACCGCTGGCTTGATGAAGCAGCCTGAGCATAGCTTTCCGCAAACAGTCAAGGTACAAGACAGCAATCTACTTAAAAAATGCATCACTTGGGTGAAGCTATTAGCGCAAGCACCGCAACCATACTTCGGTTATGACAGTGCAGCAGGTACCATCACTTGGCAAGACAAGCAAGCCGTCGAGTTCGTCGGTGGCAAATGGTTCGAGGTGCTCACAGGACTTTGGATTGTCCAGCACTATATCGCTCAGAAACAGCAAGTCGACGTACAGATTGGATTACAGTTCAAGAAGACCAGTGATGGTAACGAAGTCGATGTGGCCTATATCAATTCAGGCTACTTACATCTGTTTGAGTGCAAAACTGTGAATTGGGATAGACAAGACAACCCTACTACCAAAGTTAATGCTGACTTACGTAAGTTTGATTCTGTCGGTCAGGTTGGTGGGCTAAATACACACAAGTACTTTGTGAGTTTGTTCGATATCTCTGATAAGTCACTTGCTGTCGCTCAGGATACGGGTGTCAAAGTCATTATGGGCAAGCAACTATTAGATTTTGGTCGTTATATCGCTTAGTCACCTTCATATTGGAACGTAATGCAAGTTTGCAATCTCGCAAGCTTGCGATAGCCACACCACAATCCTAAAGCCATTATACTAGACACACATTAACCAGATAATAGAGAGCAAACTATGTCACGTAATATCTTATTTTTAGTTACTGGTATGACCCCGCAAATTATTACTGAAACCATTTGGGCGCTTGCCTGTGATAGTGAAATTTCGGATACATGGATACCTGATGAAGTACATGTATTAAGTACCCAAGATGGCTTGAACCAAATCCGCAAGCGTTTATTTGAAGATGGTGTTTTTGCGCAGTTCAAGCGTGATTATCCAGTATTAAAAAATATCGTTTTTGATGAGGCTACCAACTTACATGTCATCAAAAACCAAGATGGCAAGCCGCTATTTGACCTTAAAACACCAGAAGACAATGAGATATCAGCGGATATCATTTGTGAAAAAATTAAAGAGTTCACAAGCTTAGATGATACCAGCGTTCATGTTTCTATTGCCGGCGGTCGTAAGACTATGGGGTTTTATGCAGGCTATGCGCTATCGCTATACGGACGTGCCCAAGATTCACTGTCACACGTATTGGTGCAGTCAGAGTTTGAAAAAGCGGTGAACTTTTTTTATCCAACGCCAAAAGAGTCTCTAGTATCTGATCGCGACTCTACCGTTGTCGGTAACGCACAGGATGCTCAGGTATGGCTGGCAAAAATTCCTTTTGTGAGAATGCAGGATGCGATACTTCCAAAGCATCAACTTAAAAAAGAAGACAGCTTTAGTGATGTCGTTAAAAAAATTAACGAATCATTCGAAGACATTACGTTGGAGCTTAACCCTAGCAGTCGAAAAGCCACTATAAATGGTAAGTTTTTTATAAATGATTTACCCCCTCGGGAATGGGCACTACTACATTGGTTTGCAGACAGACGCATCAATGATAAGGGCGGTATTATTGCTCCGAGTAAAAGCATCACAGAAACGAGCGTTAATACAGAGCAGTTAAATTATATTAGTGACTTGACTGAAGAGTACCTTGAGTATTATGCCGACCATAAAAATGAAGAAGATCTTGATATTAGTGTGGATAAAAAGTTTTTCCAAGCTACTACTTCACGCTTGCGAACATCTTTTAAAGAAGCCTTAGGCATTGAACTTGCTGCAAAAATTGATATTAAACAGACTAGTAAAGGTCAGCCGTTTTACTTAGACATCCCATCAGATGCTATCAAAATAATCAAAATTGCTGATTAGAACCAGCAATGATCTATAGCACAAGCTTGTGGTCTCAGTTTTATAGGCTAAAACACGATATATTTAATGTCATCAGCGACCCAATATTAAATACTTAGGAGAATACTCATGGCACTACCTGCTATCGTTGTTAGTCATACTGTTGCTGTCGCCGCCTTAAAAGAAGGTCTAAACTTGTGCCAATCAATCATAAGTTATCGTATCGCTACACAACAAATTGAGTTGCAACGAGCCCACATGCATTCTGAAGCTAATATTATCATTCAGCAGCTCGATCATGATTATAAAGTTAAATTAGCTAATCTAAACACTATTGCTGATGCTCATAAAATCACACTAAACGCTATAAACACTTCTAATGAGGAAGTCGTCTATATGATTGAGAGCGGTCAATTAGAGCTTGATAAGTATTTAAATATCATTGTATCACCTGATGTTTCAAACGATATTAAGCAAAGCATGATGACAGTAATATCTCAGTTATCGCAACAACAGGCTCAGCTGGTTAACAATCATATGCAAAGCTCACAAGCACCTATCAATGCTTTTGCTATGATGCTAGATAGCATGCGAGATAGCGATCAACCACGCACCTTTACTGATGTTAGTTAATATCGTCTATAAGCCTGATTGATAACGTGATGTATATTGGTTTCTAATTAAGGAGAGGTATATGTATTGGGTTATTGGTGCAGTCGCTGTTGCTGGTGTCGTTGCTTGGTTAAACAGTGAAGAACAGGCAGCATGTACAAACTACCATGCATCTAGCCGTAGGCTCTCTACAGAGACCTCTCAACGCCAGCAGCAAATAGCTGAACGGCGCGCTAACTATGAGAAAAACCAAAACTTTTATGAGCATATTGAGCTGCATCATGCTTCTCATTTGACTGCCGACGCTCTATACAAAGAACTTGAAAGCCATAAAAAAATTGTCGCTATGTTTAGGAAGAAACAACAGTCGTTTGGTCAATGCATTGGTGAGCTTAAACAGCAGCGCGATGCTGCGAAGGGTGATCAAAAACAATTTATTAAAGAGCAACTAAAGCAAATGCGAGAGCAACTTAATGAGGCTAAAAACTATCTTGTCATGCTGTCAGAGGAAAAAGAGCATAAGCTAACCCAAATTCGTCAAATAAACAATGCCACACGCGAATATAAGCTGTATATTCGAGACTACTGCGGTGAAAAAGGTCGCGACTGGTATGAGCGCAGTGCCGAGCGTGCGCGGTTGCGTGCGTCTTAAAACATACCTACGAGTAACTTAAAAAATAAAGTTATCGCATTAAGTTTATTATAAACTACATTGCTTGAGATAAAATGGCATAAGTAGTGTTGCAAAGCTGAGTGGCTTGCACTAGATATAACTCTATCGCCGATTAAATCAATAATCCCTGTTGATTAGGGTGGGTTTCAGACTTTTGGAACTGAAACTCACCCTAATTTCCAAGGGACCAAGGGACTAAAAAGGAGGCTCATTATGTGGGTTATAAACACTTATTAGTCTGAAAAGCTCCCCGATTCTCAATGTAAGAGACGTTTAAAAAAGCGGTCATCATATTTTAAAGGTATGATGACCGCTTTTTTGTGTCTTAGATTACTCAGCCAATCAGCTCCATTTATTGATTTGCTTAACCACCTTATCCAGTTGTTTTTTTGTACCCACTATTTCAGACAGCTCATTCGATAGCGTTTGCAGCTTAGTCTTTTGCTCATCAGTAAAAGTATCTTTATACGTTGTAAATGATTCTTTTAAGACTTTGTGAGCATCCTCTTTCATGGTATTAGTCAGCTCTTGCTTTGCTTTGGCAATAAAGTCTTCTATCTCATATAACGCCATTTCTTCTTCTGTTGCGCTTTGTTTTGCCTTTTCGCGTACTTTGGTTTTAGCTTGTTCTACTAGCTGTGCTTTTGCGTCTTCTATACTCTCATCAATATTAGACTGATACTCAACTGCTTTGATCTGCTTTGGATCATCAGTTTCGATAGGCTCATACTGGTGAAAATCTTTTGCAAAATCGTCTAAATATTGTCGTTTTTTGAGTTCTGCATACTCTTTAGGAGTTGATAGATACTGATAACTGTCCATATCATAGCTAGGTGTCGCATACTCACGTAGAGCTTTTATGACATCGCAGTCCTCCCATTTGGTAATAGTAGCGATACTATTGGCTTCAAAGACATTATTCATATACTTTTGAAACTCAATACGGCATCCTGCCAGCCACGCAGTCTCATCCTTAATATCCTTGCCATCATTAAGCACTAAACGGCTATCAACTATAGATAGCTTCACTTGACCTAGACCAAATGGCTTACCAGTACCTAGCGCGTGACAGCACTTATCACTCTCGCCAAAGTCTAAAGACCATAATAACGCACCAAGCTCGACAGGGCGTATATTATGCAGTCTGATTTTAAAACCAAACTGACTGTCATTGGCTAAGGTTTCTAGTTTGACTTGTACTTTTTTATTTTGTAATACCTTTGACTCTAACCTTGGATAGTCCTCAACAGCTTTTGCTTGATATCTTTTCCATCCTGCAATTTTTGCATGATTTTGCATTAGCTGATTGAAGCCGTTACTTTTAGCATCTTGATAGATATAAGCAGGATAATAGGTTGGCTTAGGCGCACTTAAAACCACCTCAGGGCTAAACTGTAATAATGGAGTCTTGCCTTGCCATGTAGCAAACCCTATTTGTACTCTACCTCTTAGACCTGACGCTCCATCTTGCTCGCCTAGATATCCAAACAACAAGTCAGCCATGCCAGCTCTATCAGCGCTGAGACTGTCATTAACATGCTGCGCATTGGTATGTCCAACCGCATCATGAATGCTATTTTTATAAGGCAGTTTATACATCATTGCCAGCCCTAAAGAGCGCACTGAGCTGCCATCAGTATGATAAAAAACAGGTACACCATGCTTTAAAGTATTAATATTCTGTTGCCAAAACTGCCACTCTTTGGTGTCTTGATGAATTTGGCGAAAGCCACTCATCACTGTGCTACTCACTTCTAAAGCACCTTCTTGAGTATTAAAAAATACAAACTCGTACTTTTTGGCACTTTTATTTTTATCAAATGCAGCACCTGGCTGTCCTGTCATAACCAGTACGCCAGAGTTACCTTGAGTACGACTAATATCGGTCAACTGTTTACCGTTTTTCTCTTCCGTCTGTTCAAACTTAATATCAGGACAAACCCCTATCTTATAGTATCTATCCATCATCGTTTGACAGTCTACCCAGTCTTTTTTACTAATACCAAAGGTATCAATAATCTGTTGTTGATGTACACGATTATGAGAGCATGGATAGATAACCCAACCTTTTTGCTCATCGAACTTTAACCAGCCAGATTTAGGATTTTTTATATTGTCCATATAAAAGTTTTTTGAGTCCGTCAAGTCACGAACTCCTAATTTTTGATCTTCAATCTGACGCATAGGTGAAAAACTAGCAATCTCTAGTACGTTTTTGAGCATACCTTTTAGTGAGCTACCAGGTATTGATAGCTTGCCATCTGGCGTTTTATAAAAGTGTATTTTGCCAGCTTCGTACTCTGATGAAGATGACTGATGACCACCGACACAAAGCGGTGTATGGTTTTTCAGTGCTATGCTAATCTCACCACTGATACCATCTTGAAACGGCTTATCATGACTGGCTTTATTCGCCCAGCTTGGATACACAATCAAATTAGATAAGGGTACAAAGCGATATGGTGCGGTTACGTCTGGCATTTTGGTTTCCTTTTTATACTGTTACTAAGCATACTGTTGCTAATACAATAGATTTATCTATCAAAACCTACAAAAAATGCCATATCTGCAATAGCAGCAGCGTCTTTATAAACCCAAAGCTTTTGATAAATCAAATTACGTGTGTTTTTGACACCGACTTCTTTGTGTACCACACGCTCCGCTAAACTATTAGCTGGTTTTGTATCGCTAAAATCCAAAACACACTGTTGCAACATCCACTTATTATTACCGATATACTCAAGCACATAGCTTGTTTGAATACCCCCATATCCATCGCCTTCAACCCATTCACCATTGAGTAGTGGGCTGCTCGCTACGATAGCTTCATTATTGAGTGTCTTTACCTCACCCGTTGCTTTCACCCAGCCTGATACCTTGTTTATTTCTTGAACTTTTACGGCTAGTTGATCTTTATCAAGCGTTTGATGACTGGTACTACTGTGCACCGCTTTAAACTTATTCATATCTATCTTTAAGTTACTGTTCTGACTTAGCGTGGCGATATCGTCTAATAATTCAGACAACCAATTTTGAGTCGTCATTACACCGCTCCTCTTGTCTCAATCCATGTCTTGTCATCTGACCACTGAACACCTTTATCATCTTTGTCCAAAAACACACCCAAACCACGTGAGGCGGATGCACCTAGAGGCAACCAACCGTTTGCTAAGTCTGTTAATGACTTGTGTAGCGCCAACTTAATATCTGGATCTGTAACTTTGTCAGGATTTACCACATCAAGATTGATAGTGATGCTAGTGTGCCAAAGCACATTTTCGCTAAATAATGCCCCATTTATCACGCCGCCTGTGAATTTATCTATCTTGTTGTGCATGAGCACTTGCTGCTTTTGTGATTCTAGATAGATATCTTGAAATGCCAATATACCCGCACTCGATTCGTTATCTTTGGCATAGCCAAATAACGCAGTTATCGCTGGGCTTTCGTCCGAGTCATAAGCTGAGTTATCATCTACAAAGCGAGAGGTTAGACAGTTGTAATGATAAGCCACACGATGACGAATGGCACCTTTAATTGCACTGGCAGGCAGTAGATATTGCTGCTCTCCTATCTCGCCCACTTGTGTACCATTAGACTTTTTAGTCCAATATATCTTAGCTTCGTGCATGGGTAGCATGTCAGGATCTCTATCGTCATCATATGACGAGGCATCAGCCAAATAACGCTCACCACCGCCCACTCGCCAAGCAGATTCAGCGCTAAGCTCAAGTGAAGCCGATAGCTGTGTTGGTGTCTCATGACCGTTTAGCTTAGACTCAGTACTAACTGACTCCATGTGCCGATAGTCCATTCGCGTACGTCCACGATTAACATAAGCACTTTGGCCTTCATCAGTTGTCAAATCCCATACTGATTGGTGTAACGTTACCGATTCAAACAGTCCATAGCCATTTTTTGTGCCATGTCCGATGCGTATGTTTCGCTCAACAAACAGCTTGAGTAAGCGACTCCATTGCTCGTTAGAATCATCAGAGCCATCACCCCAATAGCTGATGCCAAAGCTATAACGCGTGCCAGCGGGTACTAAGGTGACGTCGAACTTGCCAGAATCTACACTTGAACCACGGTCGTTTAAGCGAACACGTTGACGTACAATCAGCTTGGCATCACTAAGCTCGGTATATAAAGAGTCATTTAACTGAGCTGAGGTTAACAGACCTTCTTGCGCTTGGTTTAAGCTATTGTGTACTAGACCCCAAGTGACGTTTAACCAAGAGGTCTGACCATCTTGACCATTGGCATAGCCAAACAATGTCTGTGTGGCAAGCTCACCATACTGACGCTGATACTCGTGACGCAATACGCCCGCCAAGCTAGACCCTGATAGCGTAGGTAGTCCATTAGCGTCGCGCATAACCAAGCTATCATGAACCGTATCACCATGCCCCGTATGAATAGCGTGAGCACTCTTTGCTTCTAGCGTCACTTTTAATAAGTGGAATATTGGACGAGAACTGATCATTACGCTTGCTCCTCACGTTGTTTTTCTATTGCTTGCATCTCACTTGCTGTCGGTCTAATACCAATACAGTACTCATCCCATGTGTCCGATAGCCCTAGTATGGCAAGCTCAGCAACAATATAAGAAAAATAGCTTTCTGACTTATATGCCGCTAGCTCATCTTGCATAAACTGACCAAGGCTTGCATGGGTACTAGGCGCATACTTAATCTCCCATCCAGCACTTTTATACGATGACCCACTTTGTCTGTTATCGCGGTTTTGTTCCGTACTGATCTTCAGCATTGCATTTTTATTCACTACTAAATTTTGCCATAGCTGGTTGACATCGCTACGATGATGATTGGCTAGCTCCTTTAATCGACCAAACTGTGTTCTTGAAGGCGGCGTAGGCTCTAATGGCATACCTCTCACCAATCCTTGGAAGCGTCTGGCTTGAGTAATTTTGGTACACAGCTTTTCAAAAATATCAGCAGCAATCTGGCGCGGCTTAGTACCCACCTCAGCGACTTGTTGTTTTCTGAAGAGCATCGATACTAGCGTGCTATCTTTAGGCTGGGCAGCTGACATTGAGCGGGCATTGCCTACTGTATTATCCTGATTCTGCCATGAGGGATGCGTACTTGATAAGATATCAGGATTGATCCATACCTGACCTAAGCCGCATTCTGTCTGTATGCCAATACCCTTTGATAGGTTTTGATACAACGCATCATAATCATTAAAATCTGAGGGTAGCTGATATCTCAGTACACTACCTCGACTGATGACTTGACGCTCTTTGTCATAATGACGGCGATAGGCGTTATACATACTGTATCGACGAGTACGCAAAAAACTTGATTCAGTTATCCATCTAGTGCCCTCGGGCAGCCCAAGTACTTGCGGCTCTGGTATCAGTGTTGGTTGTCCATTATTTTGTAGCTGCATATCGCTTGTTAACCATAAGGTCAATAGCTGTTGCGCCTGATTTTTAGCTTGACTGGTTTGAACTGAGTCTTGTTGCTCAATATCTACAGCGCCAAACTGTGCCGAGCGAGAGCGACCTAAATGTGCTTTGCCCACTATAGCTGATAGCTTATCAACCAGCTCATCAGAGACATCATCATCTATATCAATACTAAAACCAAAGACTTGACCTGCTGACAGCGCTTCATAACCAAACAGCTGCGCATCTTGTGCTCTGTTTTGTGTAGGGTCAATGGCTGTTTTTAGGGTGTGTTCTTTGTCTGGACTAATACGCATACCATCCATAGTGATATAAAAGTTGCGCAGCTGTACGGGCTGTTTTTCTTTGATAGCTTCTTTTAAAGATGCATCTGTCATTACTTTAGAGATGTCAAATATTTTATCGGCAAACAGCGCATTACCGTCAGCATACTTTTCAGCCTTAAAACTATGCAAACACATAGGAACAGGATAAGCAATTTTTGAGCTGCCTTGAAGCGTTGGTAGCGCGTCGTTGAATCTAATCTTGCCACTGTGAAATACTAAAAAAGCCTCATCTGCTGACAGATTTTTATATAGCCGACTTGCCAGCAAACCGAGCAATGTAGACCCTTTGATATAATCTAAGCTTTGATGAGCGCCAACGGATGCAGATTTTTCACTGATTATTACAGGTTGACGAAGCGTTAGGAGGTATTGATTGGTTTTCATAAGGTTAGTCCTTTAACTCGTGAACAAATGAGAGCACTACTTCTCCTAATCCGCGACTTCTATGCGCGCCTATAGCATCTATCAGTGGCAATGCTTTTTGTATAATTTGCCAAGGGTTGCTAACAAGCATTGCTTGTTGTTGCTGCAAAAGCGTGTCATCAAGTGCAGTCAGCCTTAACTGTAGGTCAGTGTATAGATTCATAGGCAAGGCAACTTCTATACCGCGCAAGCTCATATCCTCAGCAGTGCCACTATCGTGCTGTATTTTGGTGTTATATAGTGGCTGATACAGGTACTGACGTAATGATGCTTGTTCTGTGTCTCGTAGATAGTCATATTCTGACTTGGCAAGCTCAGCGTTACCCACAAAAATCATCCCTGAAGAGGTCTCAAACCGACCCTCGCTCTGAGTGGCACTACCGAATAATAAGTCTTCAAAGCTAGTAGCCCCGCCATCACCGTTTGGCAAGCTAATGTCTTTGTACCATCCCCATACTTCTGCTCGTCTTACCGCATGACGCAACAAACCCTTTAGCTGTTTTCCTGAAACATAAGGCAGTCCATAACTGTCTTTTAGGCACTCCTCATCGAGATAGTATCCACACCCTTTACCACTACCTACATGCCAATAACCCTGAAAATTTAAATGAATCATTTGTTCTAATGCATTTTGCATGCTTATGCTCCCTCAGAGTCTTTCGCGTTTTTATCGCTACTTTGATACGCTGTTTTTTCTTCTGCTATAGTCATTAAGGTCAATAAATCCGCAATCACACTTTGATACTCAAGCTTATTATCTATATCAGTGCTGCCGGGCTTAACCTGACTAAAGGGTAAGTCGCTTTCAAGCTTACCGATGACTTGGGCAAGCTTTTGTAGGAAAACATTAATTTGTTTAACTTCTCGCTGTTCAGCTCTAGGAACGTTTTTTAGTTGCTCATCAGTGCGCTTAGAGTATTGTACCCAGCGCTTGAAGACGTGCTGTGCTTGGTCAATATTGAGATACATTAATGTTGCAATTTCTCTAAGTGCTCGAGGGTTGATTGCAGAGTTGACCAATAAATCGTTGAGTTCTTCTAATTGATGTAAGCTTGCCACTTGTTGACCTTCTATCTGCTGTATCTCATCTACCATATAAGCAGCTGCAGACAAATGATAAGACTTATGATCGGTTGAGACTGTCATACTGTTTTCGACCATCATATCCACTTCTTCTATCAGGCTGTCGCCAATCTTATAAAAAGCTAAGCTCGATGGAATAATATGCGTCTCACTACCTGCAACCGATTGCTTATAATTGCGTGAGAACATTTTTGCTTGTTTACACAGCCCCTCAGCCACCTCATAGGCTTGATAAAATGGCTGCGAGGATTTCATATAGACGATACCAGCACAAGCAGTCAAATAAGCAGGCAGCTTGTTTGCTGATGCTGTCAGCCCATTATCTATAAACTTCTGCTTGAGCTGTGCTAGTTCCGCTTGACTGGTCTGCTTAAAAGCTTGTAAAAATGCACGAGTAAAATCAATTGCAATATCAGCTTTTACGATGACAGATAAATCATCACCGCCCAATACCAATGGACGAGCTGGAATCACGTTATTATCAGTAATACTGGGTACGAGAGTGGCATGAGCGGCTTGATTAGTCGCCTCAATCGTCGCTCTAGTGATACCTTCTGAAAAAGTGCGATATAGATCAATATAGACCTCATCACTGGCATCTTGACAAGCTTCATTGAGCAACCGCAGTATCTCGCCTAAACCATTACCGTCTGCATGAATCAGCCCTACTAACTGCCGGCGACCTAATGGGAATTTTTTTGAGGCTTTGGCATCTGATTCGAAATTATTAGGAAAGTGTACCTTTTGACTATGCTCATCGTCTTCTTGACGTTCAGAAAAACCATATAAAAATCGCTCCGTTAGAGATTGGCTCTTAGCAGGTCTTTGAAAGCTGCGTAATATTGAGGTGCTCATATCAAGTGATTCAGTCCCGCGTTTACCATACGCCTCTCGTCTGACTACCGCCTCCCCCGTTCTTGGGCTTCTCTCTGTAATGGCACTAGCATTAGGTAGCGCAGCACTGATGATATTGCGCTGCTGAGCAAGCTGCTTGATACCGTTATTAATGGCTTCTTTAGCCGAGATTGCTTGAATAACTACATCTACCTGCTCAACAGAAGGTATCCACTGCGACATGAGTAGTCGCCAAGTTCTTTGAAACCTTTCTGCATCCGCTAACTCATCAAAGACCAAGTAAAAAACACCACCAGCCTTGCGGGGTGACATGACTTTATCTGTCAAATTCAAGCAGTCTAAAGTCTCATCTAATAGACCGTTATCCGCACAGATATAATCAATCAGCTCACTACCCTCGAGCATATCTTTGAGCTTGCCTGTAGCGAATAAAAACCGCTGAATGCCTCTGGTTTCAAACAGATAAGCGTTTTTCATATCACATCCTTATATTAGATAAGCAAGCTGTATTTTAAGCTAAGTTAAATTCCAGCAAAAAAATATTCAGCTACCCTTACTTTTGTTTGTCATATTATTTCGGCTGTTAGCATAGCAGAAATGAATCATCTATATAGCCAAAATAACGCAAAACCACTCAATTAGTGATTATCACAAGCTTGTCATATTTTGACTTCATTATATTAGTATTGTAAGAGTCTTTATTGAACTTATATTACTATTGCACAGTGGTTGACTCATTATTGCAAAAGTTAGATATTTGTTTTACTATAACAGCGTTGCTTTTTATTAAGTGACCCCGAATTATCAGGGCGTTCTGGACTTAATCTGACGAAGATTACTGTGGTTATTTAACGTTTTGGACGTATGATTGGTTATTTTTTATACAATTTTCAGTAAAAAATTGGTTAAAAAAGCATCAACTTTTAATCTGACTTTTGTTGGTTAATTTTATGAATATAAGTTGTTGATTTTATTGGTAATAAAAATCGTTGTACAGTCTGAAACGCTCCCTGATTCGTAAGGGATTAAGACCAGAACACTTAGCCATAACTTCGTCATAAGATTCGTCTGAAACGCTCCCTGATTCGTAAGGGATTAAGACCTGTTCTGGTATCCTGTTTAAGGTCTCCAATTACGTCTGAAACGCTCCCTGATTCGTAAGGGATTAAGACCCCGATATTGCACCTTGTCCTATTAACTTTATTGTCTGAAACGCTCCCTGATTCGTAAGGGATTAAGACTTCAACAGGTATATTACCTGCTACGATTAGATGTCTGAAACGCTCCCTGATTCGTAAGGGATTAAGACTTTTGGTAGATTGCTATTTTGTTATTTGTATTAAGTCTGAAACGCTCCCTGATTCGTAAGGGATTAAGACTCAAGCACTATATGACGTACAGCTTCTACATCACGTCTGAAACGCTCCCTGATTCGTAAGGGATTAAGACCTCTGCGAACCGACGGAAGACACCTTCTGTTAAGTCTGAAACGCTCCCTGATTCGTAAGGGATTAAGACTACGAAGTTTTATTGGTTAGCATTGTTGCATAAAGTCTGAAACGCTACCTGATTCGTAAGGGATTAAGACAATTCTAGATACTCAGCCACTGCTTTTAATTTAGTCTGAAACGCTCCCTGATTCGTAAGGGATTAAGACTGTCATAATGGGTCTAACCTTAAATCCATTAATGTCTGAAACGCTCCCTGATTCGTAAGGGATTAAGACCAATCTTACGTACGTTTGTAATACCGGTGTTCAGTCTGAAACGCTCCCTGATTCGTAAGGGATTAAGACGTACCAAACATAGCTATTGCCCATACTGCGAAGAGTCTGAAACGCTCCCTGATTTAAACGTAAAAAACCACCTTTGAAAGGTGGTTTTTTACGTTTAGCGAAGACCATCTCGCAAGCTTGTCGTTTCACGATCAAAGTGCTCCTACTCTCCATAATGGTCTCATTCAACAGCCAGTGGAGAGAGACCGATGATTGCATATAACCAAGCAGCAAACGCTCAATCAGCGCAAAGTTTAGCAGAGCATATATCTCATGCCGCTGAACAGCTGCAACTCCACGGGTTTGATCGCTACTACAATGCGATGGTCGGCGCTTATGTGTCTGAAGTATATAAGACGCTTAACTACCTTGCCTTTGCCAATGCTACCAACCGTGCGCAGGCTCCACTAACCTCTTTAGAGCAAGCAGTGATGTACACGACATTATATGGCAAAAGCCACTTTGATCGCTTTGACGGCGTTATTGCTCAAATTATGGGTAAAAACAAACGCTCAGAGGCAACAACTAAAACAATTAATATCGTAGATTACGGCTGCGGACAAGCAATTGCCAGCTTAGCGTTATTAAGTTATCTTGAAAAGTATGTCAACTGCGAGAATTTTACGCTGAACTTCCATCTCGTTGAACCTTCACGCACCACGCTCGATTTGGCAGTTTTATTGGTGACCAAAATGTCCTCACGCATCGCAGCCAACGTAGTTATACATCATTATAATAAGGATCTATCTGACTTTTTAGAGTATGACAGTGAAGCCCTTGCAACGGCGGATTACTCAATGCATCTATTTTCTAATGTATTGGACATAGCTGCAGTGCAGCAACAGATACCGAGTCTCTGTGAGTATTTACATAGCATTGAGGGCAAACAAATGGTGATTGCCGTAGGTCCTCAGTACTCCAATAACTATCAAGGTTTACAGCAGCTAAAGCGTTCGTTAAACGATGTGACTGTTAAGCAAGATATTGTTAACTTCTCTGTCGAGAGTGAAATATACTCAATTAAAAACAATCACTGGCAGCATAGCGCCTCTTATGGGGTGATGATGGGATTGTGCTTTAAAAACACACTATCAGATAGAAATATAAAGATAGCTGCTTAGATTTTTTAGACGTCTACTTAGCAATATGACTAACAATCAGTACTCATTAGGAGAATAAGAGATGGACTTATTTGATACCTTGATTGCAGACGAGCCAGCATTTGCACTGGCAGAATTGATTAATGATGGCAAATTTATGCAGTCTGATTACCCTGCACACATGCATGATGATGGCAAAGGTATCGTCATCGATGTAGCAGATGGCAGACTCTACTACGCGCCGCAGTATTTCGATAGTACACACAGCGATGAAATCATGGATAGTTTGTTGGCATGTAAAGGCATTGACCATACCACTCACGACTGGCATCAAGAGGGCGAGATTAATGAGCTGCCCTTTAAAAATATCCGCTGGCAGCATGATAGTGTCAGTATGTTTGGTAAAACCCATCCTCTACCGCGACTGTCGGCATGGTATGGCGATAACGACAGACCCTATACCTACTCTGGTATTACCTTACAACCAAAGGCTTGGAATACAGTGTTACTTGGCTTACGAGAAGCACTAGTACCGATATGCAAAAGAGCGTTTAATAGCGTATTACTCAACTGGTATCGTTCAGGTGAGGATCATATCAGCTGGCATACCGATGCTGAACCTGAGCTTGGAGAAAATCCATTAATCGCCTCAGTAAACTTTGGTGCCAGTCGGCGGTTTTTGTTGCGTCGTCGAGACGATCACAGTATCAAGCTTGAGATACCACTACAGCATGGCAGTGTATTGGTGATGGCAGGCGCGCTGCAACATCATTGGCAGCATAGTGTACCAAAGCAAAAAAAGGTGAAAGAAAACCGAGTCAATTTAACTTTTCGGACCATCCACGTCTAGTATCTATCAGCTTGATGGTTTCGTATATGCTAATCAGCTGAATTAGTACTGATGTTAAGCGCAGACTTTTTTATGTCTAGCTTACGACTACTTTATGGCTGGCTAGGCAGCAACGTTGGGGCATAAAATCATGAAACAGCTACTGTATCTAGTCGGCTACGACATCAGCGATCCAAAGCGCCAAGCACTACTGCGCTATCACGTTAAAAGCTATAGTGCAACAGGTCAAAAATCTGCTTACGAATGCATGCTCTCACTAGACAATAAGCAACAATTAACTGAATTTGCGCTATCCAAGACTCATCCAGGAGATGCGTTTTTTATTGTCAAAACGCGGCGGACGTATTGGTCACAAGTCACTAAAGGTGATCTATCAAAGCCAGAGAGATCAGCTACTCATCATTTTTATATTGGGTAAACGTCTACTTAGGAGGCTGTCATGCAAAATATAGTCATAGATAAAAAAGGCAGCCAACTCTCCACCCAGCGCAACATCCTCATCATCCATCATCAAAGCTTTGCCAAGCCATTAAATATCCCCCTATCTCAGATTCAAAGCCTAACGATTACTACCCAAGTAGATTTGAGCAGCACCTTACTGACTCGCCTCTCTGAAAATGCTATCAGTGTCTGCGTCTTGCCGAGCGGTCGTTCCGGAGAAGCGTGTTTTTTGCTGGGTAGTTGGCATGCCGGCACAGAACGCCGTACACAGCAATATGCCGTTATTGATAATGATGAGGCAAGAAGCTACTGGGCATCTGTCGTTGTGCGGCTTAAACTGCACCAACAATCCACTGCTTTAAGAAAACTACAGCACCACATACTAGGTGCTGACTCTACTGGCAATACTCATACTTCACAGATAAAGCTTATTGAGATAGAAAGCTCTATTCAAAAAATCAAAAGCTTACGCGATAAATTCCGAAAACGTCATACCAATACATCTACAAAACCAGACCAGCCTTCTAGTATATATGATGGATATACGCCTCAATACCAAATACCCAGCTTGTTAGGTACTGAAGGTGTCGGCTCTGCTATTTACTTTAAATGCTATCAGCAGTTTTTTGCTGATGAGTGGCGATTTTACTCTCGAAATAGAAGACCACCAAAAGACCCTGTCAATGTGGTTTTATCACTGTCGTATACCCTACTACAGCATTTATGCCAGAACGCCATATATAGTGTCGGCTTTGACCCTTATCATGGTCTATTGCACAGTCCAAACTATGGCAGACAGTCTCTAGCCTGTGATTTTGCCGAATTGCAACGCAGTACTATCGACTTTTGGGTTTGGCAATTGTTTGATCAAAATATTCTAGACTCAGCAGATTTTAGTATGGCTAACGACAGCAGCTATCCCTGTGAGCTGCTAAAATCTGGACGCAGTAAGTTCTACAAAGCCTTTGCTACGATACGCCCAATCTTAAGTAAAACTGCGCTCAGTCATGTGTGGCTCTGGCAAAATCGTCTGCAGCGCTATCATTGCCACCAAGATGCCACATCAGTACAGTCACCATTGTCCTTTGTCAGTCATCACCCTGAAGCACCAACACCACCATTTTAGACGTCTAAAATAATGACGTAATATGTATTTTTGTCCGAGCTTAATCTATCAATATACTGGATTGCTTATGAAAAACACCTATTTTATTATTGCTTATGACATCAGTGAAAAGAACAGACTACAGCGATTGCAGCGCTTAATCAGCAATCAGTTCTTGCAACTACAATACTCTGTCTACTATGGCAGTATGACGCCGAAACGCATGGATACCTTTATCACGTCGATACAAAAGATCATCCATCCCAATGAGGATGATTTGCGTATCTATGAAGTTGAGCCACTTGAAAACTCATTTGTCATCGGTAAACGTGACGATAGCATTATGCTGTTTAGCGACATCGGAGAGATGACATTATAATGATAGTGGTGCGCGCTTCACATCGTGATTCAATTTTATTATAATCTTGCACTTATCCGGTACATCTATTATGATTGAGCGGTGAATTTAAAATCCTCACATCCTAAGCAATTAGGGATAGTTTCAGACGCTATCTGACGAAGATACTGGTCATTATTTAAAATTTCAGATGCATAATCGGTTATTATTTAGTCAGTTTTCAGTGAAAAATTGATCAAAAAAGCATCAACTTTTAAGCTAACTTTTGTCGGTTAATTTGATAGATGTAAGCTATTGATTTTATTAGCAATAAAAATCGTTGTACAGTCTGAAACACTCCCTGATTCGTAAGGGATTAAGACTATTAACATTAACTAGTTGTAAAATTTCATTTGTCTGAAACACTCCCTGATTCGTAAGGGATTAAGACTTACTCGTATAAACCCCACCACCAACCAATTTATGTCTGAAACACTCCCTGATTCGTAAGGGATTAAGACATTAGTAAAACAGTGAGTACATTTTCCATCTTAAGTCTGAAACACTCCCTGATTCGTAAGGGATTAAGACTGAACTGTTTTAACTTCAGTACTACCACATAACGTCTGAAACACTCCCTGATTCGTAAGGGATTAAGACCGACCTAAATGTCATGCCGACAATAGCTCTTTGTCTGAAACACTCCCTGATTCGTAAGGGATTAAGACCTTTTGGTATTGGGCGTTCCGTGAATAACATGGGTCTGAAACACTCCCTGATTCGTAAGGGATTAAGACAACAAGACTTACTTGACCAGGTGCAAGCTTATCTGTCTGAAACACTCCCTGATTCGTAAGGGATTAAGACATGTAGAAATAGATGGCTTAGGAAACGACATTCGTCTGAAACACTCCCTGATTCGTAAGGGATTAAGACAGTTTGCTCATGGTAATATCCTTAATTTGGGATGTCTGAAACACTCCCTGATTCGTAAGGGATTAAGACATTAACGTTGTTGTTGGCGGTTGCGATTAGTGATGTCTGAAACACTCCCTGATTCGTAAGGGATTAAGACTTTTCACGCAACTGGTCCATGTACGACCCATCAGTCTGAAACACTCCCTGATTCGTAAGGGATTAAGACCTTACCACGAGAGTAGCTACGTGAGTCATCAGACAGTCTGAAACACTCCCTGATTCGTAAGGGATTAAGACTGCGAGCTTCTACTTCATTCTCCCACTCTTGGACGTCTGAAACACTCCCTGATTCGTAAGGGATTAAGACCAAGTGCTATTCCACATCCAACTACGCTCTGCAGGTCTGAAACACTCCCTGATTCGTAAGGGATTAAGACTAATAAATGTTAATCCAGCACTCCAACCAAATGTCTGAAACACTCCCTGATTCGTAAGGGATTAAGACTCTGAATACTCGGTAGGTCCGAAGGTGTCGGTAGTCTGAAACACTCCCTGATTCGTAAGGGATTAAGACACCTCTTCAAATCCTGGTGCGTCAAATACTAAGGTCTGAAACACTCCCTGATTCGTAAGGGATTAAGACAACTCCTCACCCTGCTTAACTAACTTGATAGAGTCTGAAACACTCCCTGATTCCTAAGGGATTAAGACGCTTCATAACAACTAGGTTCTTTAGCTTTATGGGTCTGAACACCTCCCTGATTCCTAAGGGATTAAGACGTTACCGTGTCATTGTACGAATTGGTTACTGCTGTCTGAATACCTCCCTTATTCCTAAGGGTGAGAAGCGTTAAAAAATTGCACGTCAATTTTAGCTTCGCAAGTAAAAATCCTTTAAATAGGATTTTTTGAAGACTGGCTATAATGGTCTGACCAGAAAATTATAAATTTTCTCTTGCATCGGGATAAAGCAATGCTTTATTACTTCCCTCCTAATCCTTGATTCGTAAGGGATTAATACTTCGGTTAATGGTACGGGTATTTTCTGCGGGTTGTCTGAAACACTCCCTGATTCGTAAGGGATTAAGACGGGGAACTGCCTCATTAGTGCCCCAACGGTTGGGTCTGAAACGTTCCCTGATTCGTAAGGGATTAAGACCTCCCAATTTTACTGGTCTTCAAAGAAACCAAAGTCTGAAACGTTCCCTGATTCGTAAGGGATTAAGACCATGGCGAGAAGTTTGGATACGTGTTCTTCATCGTCTGAAACGCTCCCTGATTCGTAAGGGATTAAGACTTTTGAGAAATACGTCCCTTCTCAATCTCGTTTGGTCTGAAACGTTCCCTGATTCGTAAGGGATTAAGACAGCTAACATAGCTCCAGCTGATACTAGAGGCAGTCTGAAACGTTCCCTGATTCGTAAGGGATTAAGACTATTCATCTTTATCAACATTACCGGTTATCAGTGTCTGAAACGTTCCCTGATTCGTAAGGGATTAAGACTAACCAAAGTAATTGAAGGGTCACATTCACGTGTCTGAAACGTTCCCTGATTCGTAAGGGATTAAGACCTTCTACAGCGTTCTTAGCCGCCATTTCTGTAGTCTGAAACGTTCCCTGATTCGTAAGGGATTAAGACGATAGTAGTACGTGCATCGCTCGTCAGGATATGTCTGAAACGTTCCCTGATTCGTAAGGGATTAAGACTTTAAAGAATTCTCTCTAAGAGCATGTAATACTGTCTGAAACGTTCCCTGATTCGTAAGGGATTAAGACCTCAGCTTCGTTGTCAAGACTATCTAAACCTATGTCTGAAACGTTCCCTGATTCGTAAGGGATTAAGACCACAGGCGGCATGGGAGCATACTCTCCTGCGCCGTCTGAAACGTTCCCTGATTCGTAAGGGATTAAGACTAATCATTAGTATTTTAGAACTGTTGTCCATACTGTCTGAAACGTTCCCTGATTCGTAAGGGATTAAGACTACCCACTACAGTACGATAACCTCCATCCACAGGTCTGAAACGTTCCCTGGTTCGTAAGGGATTAAGACAAACACCTATAGATTTATTCTGTATTGCAGTAGTCTGAAACGTTCCCTGATTCGTAAGGTGAACGAGGAAGCAACGAAACACTGTTTTGTCCGAGTACAAGAGAATTTGCATTTTCGCAAATTCTGTCAAGCTGACTACAATAGTCTGAACAGAAAATCCTAGATTTTCTCTTGCGTCGGGATAAAGCAGTGCTTTATTTTTTTCCTCCTCATCCCTGATTTATAAGGGGTTAAGACGCAATGTCTCTGTTGACATTGAGCTCGGTCTTGCGGTCTGAACACCTCCCTGATTCGTAAGGGATTAAGACACCATTAGAGCTACAAGACAGCAAAGTGTAAAGTCTGAAACGCTCCCTGATTTGTAAGGTGAACGAGGAAGCAACGAAACACTGTTTCGTCCGAGTGCAAGAGAATTTGCATTTTCGCAAATTCTGTCAAGCTGGCTACAATAGTCTGACCAGAAAATTATAAATTTTCTCTTGCGTCGGGATAAAGCAGTGCTTTATTTTTTCCCTCCTCATCCCTGATTCGTAAGGGATTAATACGCATCGAAGTGTTTATTGCCGTAATAACGATTTGTCTGAAACGTTCAAAATCTCTATAAAAGCTCAACAAAAAAGCCATCTATCAGTGATAGATGGCTTTTTTGTTGAGCTGAACTTATACATTATCCGCAAGCTTGTCGTTTTATGCGATGTCATCAAGAAAAGTTGATAATCAACACATGAAATAACCGCCATAAGGGTAATGACTATGTCAAATCAAGTTCAACTTCAAATGGATAAAGCCAGCGAATCTATGAATAGCGGTTTTGCTGACTACTATCAAAATATGGTGGAATACTTTCATCAGAATCCTGACCAGAACCTAAGCTATAGTGCTTTTTCTAATCGCACTAATAGAGCGACCAATGCACTTATCAGCGAAGAAGAAGCGATATTTTATATCGTGGCTTATGGTTGGCAACATCACCAAAGTATGCAGCATCTATTAACTGAAACGATTGATATGACGGCTGAGGTACAAGAAAGTATGCGTGTGGTCGATTATGGCTGTGGTCAAGGGATAGCAACGTTAGCATTTATTGATTACTTAGTACATAAGGGACTCGCACAACGAATCGCTCTTGAAGTACATCTGATCGAACCCTCTAAAGTTAGCTTAGATATTGCAAAGCTCTTAATTGAGCGTCTAGCGATAGTACATGGCATGAAGGTGTCTATTTATTGCCAACAGCGCACGCTCGATAGTGTATTACTGCCATTAAATAGTAAGTGTAAAGAGACTTTTCACTTACTGTCTAATATTGTAGATATAGAAGCCGTACAAGTAGCGCTGCCGAATATAGCGAAGCAATTAAAATCTTGTGCAGGCAAGAACTTTCTATTTGCTACCTGCCCACAATATGATAAGGCACAAGCTGGCTTTCGCATACTTCATCAACAAATGGACTTTGCTATTTGCCATCATGATGAGTCTTGGAATATGACCTATCAGATGTACCGAGTTATACAAGCGAGTTGGAATCAGCACACCTCTAACCAGCGTATGGCAATGATGTCGTGGACTAATAATTAAAAATTGTTTATCCAGCTGCTTAAAAACTGGTTTATCTCATGAAAACCTAATAGGAAGACAGTCATGAAAGGCTTAAATGAAGTAAGGGGCTGTCCTAGATTATTTTGCTTACCTAGCACAGCCCCTTTTAAGTTATAACAAAATTATTGTACTAAAATATAATTGTAAAAACGTACAAAAAAAATGCTGTGTGTTTCCTATTAGAGCCTGAAGCCATAGTAAATAATTTCAGTGATCAATTACATTATCTAATTTTTTATCATATACATACAAAAAATGAATCAGATTGCTTATCACTGATATAGCTAGTAAAGCCACGCTTTTCTAGAGCAGTAATATCCAATTTTCTTACGACTTCCTTAAACTGCCCTCTTCCATCGTCAACATAACCTGCAAAGAAACACTGACCTTTTTCAAGACTATTCAGCTGTTCAATCCAGTCACTTTTTCTTAGTTCAGGATGTACTTTAGATAATAAATCAGCAAAACTGCTTATTTCTGTAGTTGCAGGTTTGAAAAATAGCTTTGTAGAAGCTTGAAACAATCTATCCTTTTGTTCATTAGTGAAATTACTAACCGTCTGTGTTGCCAAAACCAAACTGATACCGAATTTTCTTCCCTCACGAAGAAGCTTATCAATTGGGGAGTCTGCACTATGGTCAAGGTTTTGCATTTCATCTAAAACAATTGTGATGGGCTTATTCTTGTGACCATGTTTTTGTACATATGCCCATAAATCCCACAAAACAAACTCAGTGATGATCCTTTGTAAGTCTTTAGGAATTTGAGTGAGCTGAATAATCTGTACAGCATGTTTACTACGTACTTCATCTTCATACAAGTTAGTAGCAGCAGTATTATCAAAACAGTTCATTTTTACTAAGGTACGAATTTTATTGGCAACACTTTCGCCCCGCGTACCTTCTTCTTCTAAGTCCTCAACAAACCCCTCTAAATTATAATTGGGATTAGCTGTTAGCCCAGCTTCAAGCACCTTATCAATAATTGCAACTTGCTGACTTCCAAAGTCTGTATATACAGAGTTTAGAATATTTTTCACTCTAATCGCTACTTGGAAAGGTCTTTCTACAATAATTTTACCCGGAAATATTTCTGTTGAGTAACTTTTAAATGGATTGATAGGTAATGGGTCTTGTATAACAAAATACTCTTGCGGCTTACAAACATCTTGATATATAAGCTCTGACTGATGCTTCAAAAACCCATCTGTATAATCAATAATAAAGGAAGAAACACCTGCTAATGCTAATTCAGATAACAAGCACTGAATAGCGTATGTTTTCCCTGAACCCGAAGAGCCAAAAATAAGCAAATGACGGTTGCTTAGCTTTTTGTGATTATATTCCCAATAGATTGGAGTTTGTTTTCTTCCTTCTGTACCGATTACTATTTTTCTATCTGCAACAACATCCACATCTCTGAAGTCTCTGAAGTCTCTGAAGTCTCTGAAGTCTCTGAAGTCTCTGAAGTCTCTGAAGTCTCTGAAGTCTCTGAAGTCTCTGAAGTCTCTGCTACTTTAACTTGGGTCATCGACTGACTTAATGTTGGTTCTGTAACAGACATATTATCTAAATTGGAACCATCTTCACCACTCATATCTATAGCTGGCGTCGTAACAATATGCTTGAAGTCATCGTCATTACTATCATTTAGACTTATCGTTTCTGTTTTGGAATTCAACAAACCTTCTGAATAAAGATGGTTTAGAATAGTTTTTTCAAAGCCGACCTCTGAGTACTGTCTAACAAAATATTTCTGTGAAGCCTCTTCTAGATTATTAAACTCATCCGTATAGAATTTTTCTATTACTACAGAATCATTGCTATTATCCTCGGTATGACATATCACTACACTGGATGTCCAATGAATTGTAAAGTCACCCTCACTTAATCGTTCAAGTGCAATATTCAATTGTTCGGCTTCTGACTGATTGATGTGCGAGCGTATGACTAAAGCCCTATGCAGCTGTCCCCACCAATATCTTCTATTATAGCCATTATTACTTTTATTATTGTCTTTTGGCGCAAATAGCTTACTTAGATAATGTATGCTGGCTTCAATTTGATCTTCAGCTTTTTTTACCAAATCTGGCGAGCCAATTTTAGCTTCGACAACATGAGCACTTAATATAGGCTTATTATCTTGATCTAATGTCAGTGATAACTGCAACAAGTCTGCTCTATTATAGCTATCTTGTAATTTGAACCAATGTTGGCATGCATCTAAAGGTATCCACTGGCTAAGTAGACAGTCCTTTGGTGCAGAAATTGCTTTGATAGACAACGCATAGCCATACAAATTTCTTACTGCTTCGTTATTTCCTAGAACCGCTTTAATGTTAGCAACACCTGATAAGGATTCATTCAGACGTAATATCTCATCAACTAACTGTAATAATGTCTCTTTATGAAGATAATGCATGATACCGGAAATATGGTTATATATACTTTCCTTAAGCTTCTGTTTGGCGTTATGTGCAGTTGATAAAGTAACATTTAGCTCGCCATAATGACCATAACCAGAACTAAAGCTGACGACTTTATGATTTTCATTATTACCTTTCTGCAGTAAATTATAATCAAAGTATTCATCAATATTGACTACCCACTGCGATATCTGATGTAGAGTTTCAATAAACTCAATATCAGCTTGCTCATATTCCATTTTAGATACTACAAAATACTGCTCATTTTCACTTCGATTGGATACTTCAAGGTTAGCAGTCAAGTTTGCGTGTTTAGATTGGATGGCAATCTGTCGCTGACTAAGGCGTAGTTCACGTAGGTTGTCTTGTTGTTGGATAATAGGTTTTGGATAGTAGATAATTGGAAATATTAAGCTGCGATCCTCATTTGACTGCAAGGATATAGTGGCTGCTGGATCAGTTTTACCATAAGTTCTATTTTGTAAAAAGCTAAAATTAAACACCATGTCAAAGCAACCAAGCCCGGTTGCATCTTGCATTTCAAGTATTGAATCTAAGCTTTTCTTAATATGCCCTACCTCAGAGTTAAAATGGCTAATTTTTAACTCTATAACCTTATCCTTTTTAGCAAACTTGTCGACTAAATCTTCTTGCCAGTTTTTTAATGTATTTACTGCAGTTAATTTGGATAAGCCAATGGTATAGACGGAAATATGTAATGAATAATGAATGCGATTTGGGTCTTTGATTAGAGAATCCTGGCAATACTTTGTCACCCCAGCTAGCAACGAGGGTAGGTTCGTTACATTTGTTGCCAATATACGTAGACCATCTTTTGCATGAGAGTAGACCTTTTGGTAATCATTGAGAGTGTTATAAACAATGCTTTCTTCAGGAGTAATAGCTTGCACATCCTGAGTATCTTCATCATCATCGCTTTCTTTCAGCAAAGCCTGTACAGATAAGTCGATATTATCATCAAGTTGCTTACCAATATAATGCAGCCAACCAAAAGACTTCGCATGAGTACTAATACCCTGTTTTTGTTTTAGCGCAAGGATTGGTGTTTCAATCTCAGACTGAACAAAAACATCATCAATACCATTTTTATTAAATATATAGTCTGAACCACTATAGATATCAGAAACAGCAAAAGTAATAAAATCTATCTGGGCTGAGACTAATTCAAATACTGCTGGATGATAAGCATTAATTAGTACTCCCTCTATGGCATTAAAGCCACTATGACCTAGATTCTCAGTCATAAAGAAACCATAATAGAATTTTTCTTTAATATCTTGTGCAATATAAGCTTCAGATGTCATTATCTCTTCTAATGCGGAGCTATATGCATCTAAAAGTATTTGAGATTGATGTCTGGCAACATATAATCCTTCATCGATAACGCACTCGAGTAAACGTATATAAGTGTTGCTTAAATTCTGAAGTGATAACTGAATACCTTCAGCTTGTGAAAAATCATAATCTTTGAAAATATCAATGACTTTCATATCACTCAAGCCTAGACTTGTTAAGCGACAAGCCTCTTCTTGATTTGAAGCATGGTAAATTGCTTGATAGATTTGTTTATTCATTACTAATATAGGTAAAAGGCAGCCTTTATTAGTCTCTATTTTTTGTAGTATTGTTTTTGCGAGTTGAACATGTAACCGCTCGACCTGAAACTCTGATAGCTTCCATTTAAACAGATATACTTGAGTACTTTCTCCAGTTATCTTTGTTTCAAAAACCACATGTGGATTTGAGGTGGATGAACGATAGGTAGTATCTTCATTAAGTGGTAAAAACTCTACAACACAATTTTCTATCGCTAAATCTAAATTCCCGATATAACCCTCTATACCACCCAATACTCCTTTCAATACAGACCTAGCCAGCTCATCTTTATTTATATTATTATTTTGAGCATCTTTACTATTGAAATCGTGCTGAAAATGTTTGACTCTAATAGTAATTAGCGAAATACTACGAGATTGATGCTCATTACTAAATCTTTCTAAAGAAAAATTCAAACCTTTACATACTGCTTCAAAGCTATGGCAATTAAAAGAAGGTATGCTTGTATTAGAAGAGGCTTCTTCCTTTTCTTCTTTTATATTCAAAGCTTTTAATACAGGCAATAAATCTGTTTCGATGAGCTTTGACTTACAATCATTATCTGCATTAAGGATGAAATTTTCTATGTAAGAAAAATAGAGGTCAACATCTATTTTACTACCTGATATATCAGATACTTTAACTTCAGAATTTTCCAGTAAGTATTTTCTAACTTTATCAAGGTCTTTTGTTTTTCTACTACCTTGATTATATAGGCGATGAGAAATAAATTGATGAGCAGCTTTTAAGTATTGATGACCTTTTTTACTCTTAAACAACTTTATGTCATTCTCAACACGTAGATAAGGAATACCTAAGTTAGTTAAACTTGAAAATAAACTGCATAACAGACCATCGTAGTCTTCACTATACTCGTCATTTGAAGAGTAATTCGCTAACCATTCTTCAAGTAGGTCTGCTTTTTGACTCAATGTCAGAGGTACTAGACTATCTATTAACATTAAATAATCGTTTAACTGATTATAATGTTGTTCTCCAAGCGTTAGACCCTCGTTTTCAGCTGTTTCCTTCAACCATTTATTGTAATTACCTTCTAATGAATCCCAAACTTTGTTACTTGTACAAACAAAGAAATCCGCGAGTCCACCTTTATCAGTTGTATGATCAATACCTACTAGTAGAACCAATAGTCTTTCAACGCCTTCATCAACAGTGGTTCTATTACGATACCAAGTTAGCTTATCCTCTTCATCTAGCCATGAATTAAGTCTTAGTCTAGTGAAAGCTTCCATATCATTACTATTTAGTTTCAAAGATTGCCAATGCTTGACTAAGCCATGAGCAACCCTTAAATATGATCCACAAACACTTGCAGGATATAATGCTGTTATTTTTTCAAAAATTGACAGTGCTTGATTAGGCATTAAGCTTTGAGTGATAATTCTAGTTTCACCAGCATGGATCAGTGAATTATCAATAGTATCCCTTAAATAATCAGTATAAGCAGATAAAAACAATTTACTTGAAAGGGTCATAATTATTTCTTCTTTAATCATTTATTTTTTATTTAATAGCTGAGGCTGAGTAATCAGTGATCTGGATAAACTTTAAGGGTTATTAACTATTGAAATAGCATCTGATAGCTCGATTAACAATCCAGACTGCTTCAGACCTTCCTCTACCCAGCTAACATCTATATTAAGTACTGAGTCATCATTACGCTCTAATTGCCAAGCAATAGCCTCTTGAATCTGTTGACCTTCTATAGCAATACCAAAATGGGTATAAATTCTGCTCAAAAAATCATTAAGCTTAATACGTGTGCCACTTTCAATTAGAGAATATACAAACAATCTTATTAGACTAGGTGTTAATACAAAACGTTGTCCCGAACCTTTCTGTGGAATTACTAATCCTATATTTTTTGACATCCTTCTAAATACATCCGAGCTATGTTTATCAACTTGCCTATAATCGCTTGATTTTAGATTTTTCTCTTTGCCCACTGAGCGCATCACTCTATAAACAATTTCTTCAGACTTACTAAAAGAAGATTCGGCCAGTTTCCTTACATTGTCTTTAGTAGTCGCGCTCGGATTGCATACAATCCACGCGTAATTTCCATGATAGTTATCAGTTGTGTGATTATTCTGATCAATCTGGGTAGAACGAGCCATGATAGAGCGTAAAACTTGAAGTACACAAAGCTGCTGCAAGAGCTCGATTTTTTCAAGCTTGCTTATTTTAGAGCTTAATAAATTGAGCATTTCATTAGCAAATAAAAAGCCTTCGATAATATAGCTCTTCGGAATAGTTGCCAAGGTAGCTGAACGATTATCGTTGTCTTCAATATCGTATTCACTTAAGGTGCTTTCTACAAAGTGGCAGATTTCTTCTAATTGATGAGTTTCATCTTTTAATAGCTGTATTAACGCATTCTCAAGCTTCTGCTTTAAATTTGGCAAATTAAATTCTAAATGTTGATAAGCGGCATTTTGTTCAATTTTCTGTAATGTCGATTTAATAGCCATGTCGTTAGTGAATAAAAACGCTATTTGTAAAAATAATGCCTCTCCACCTCGAGCCATGAAATTGTGACGGTCTAATTGGAAATCTTCAGCGCTGTCTGACCAAGTTCCATATTCTTTAGAAGAATGTGGCCAGGTTACTTCTCTCCCAAGAAAACTAGGGGTGATTGGCATAAAGCTATAAGTAGACCACGTTCGGTTATTAGCAATACCAACAAAGCCATATAGCAAATTTTGTAGTGTATTTACCAAATTATTTTTTTCAGCATCAGACAGACCTCGCTGAGTTTTAGCTCCTAACTCATCTAAAGCGTCTAAAAAAGATTGTTGATGAATAGGGTGACGCGTATCCAGCTTTGATTGACTAAAAAAACTAAAGAGTTTAAGCGGAAGTCTGGACTTTGGGAAATAATATCTACTATCTTCACTAACATTAAATGAGTTTTCACTTTGGTTCATTTTGAGTTCATTAGTAGTTACCTTCTTTTCACTCTTTTTAGAATGAAAGACTAAAAGGAATTCTGATAAATACTCTATAGGAGTTTGGTCAGCTAAGAATCTTCTACCATAGACTTGAATAGCAATATTGGTTTTACTGTCAGCTTTAAAGCTAGCACTAGGAAATTGAATCGCATTAATATCAGTCATTACTACCCTTCCATTCTAATAATCTTGTGATCACCTGATTGTTCGAAATATATCTCTAATTTATTAACACTCTCATCAGACTTCATTCGGACCAAAGTAATTGCATCATCATCAACGTCTTGAGCATAATCAATAAGGCTTAATTTAAAACGTTCTAACTGAGTCTTATAGATAGGATTTAATGATTCGGTAACATCTCCAATCACAATATTTTCAATGTAATCTAATAGTGGTAAGCTTAAGTCTAAGCGAACATTTTCTGAATCTTTTGATTTTTTTAAGTGTATAAAAGGCAGCTGCTTTTGATTGTCGTAATCAATGCGAAAGGAGTTTTTAGCAATACTACAAACCATTAATTGAGCGATTTGAAATACTGAAGAATCTGAACGCTTTAGCGTGATATTGATATTATCCTTATCATCTGAACCCGAATAGAACAAATTCAATGCCTTCTCACATAGCCTCTTAACTCTTCGGGATTCATCATTAAAACTATCAGGATTTATTTGCCAATTATTAAATTTATATATGCTAGTAGAACCTAAAAATAGAGACTTAGTATTTTTATTTTCATTAATACCATACATAAATAGAATTCTACGTAAGGTCGCTTTCTCGTAATGGGACTCACTTTTCTTATCGTTATTGATATATTCTATAATAATAGACTTTAAAGGCTCCTTGACTAGCTCAAAGTTGCTCTCGTCTGTAACAAAGTTCTCAATTTCTATCCCTGTATATTTACCAGCATGAATTCGAGAAACTAAATCTATGGCCTTCAAGTCTTTTGCTTTATGCCAAATCCTATTACCAATGTAGCCGAAAAAAGTATCGCTAAACAACAGAGTTTCAGCATTATTTTTAAATGGCATCTCATCATCTGATATGCTCATACCGGCAGTCAAAGAAACACTTAGATGCGCTAACATCTGCCGCAGAGTCATGCGCTTTTCATAATTTAATAAATACAAGTATGTTAAGCGAATACTTTCTTCAACATCTTGATAGTGATTTTTGATAGTGCAATAATTGATACTAATAGGATGAGTGGGATACTCTTGTATAATTTGCTCCCACTCTGGATGGTTGATAATATTTTTAAAAATATTCAAGGCCACTTCTATATTATTTAACTTAGCAATATTGACAATATAAAATGCTTTTGAGTTTACGTCATCTAGTCTCAAGTTGCTTATATCTTCAATAGCAATATCTTTATCAAGGAACTCTAGTATTTTAGATTCTATTTGATGAGCTTTAAAACTAGAAGTCCAGTTAGTCTTCCTCAAAGAACTGGCTATTGAAGTTAATAAGGGGCCTGTATTACTTACAATCAACCAATTTCCTGATGAGTTAAATGCTTTGCTTAACCAACTTCTTCTATCTTCTAAACTCAGTTCACTCATATCTTTGATTACATTTAATGCATTTTTTTCGAGATATTCATGCTCTTTGAATTGATAGCCTTGTGGATACTCTTCTTTACCTAACTCTCTCAGCAACTCGAATGCTATTGTAGATTTGCCATCCCCTGCATGACCGGTGAGAATGATGATAGCATCCTGATCTTTAGAAATGATGGATTTTAAAGACTCAACAATGGGAAAAGGATGATATATATCTTTAAAGTAAGATGAGTTGGCTTGAGATTCTGCAAGACTGTTTGTACCTGAAGCATTAAGATTATGAAGCGAATTAATGTAATTTATGAGTTCCATGGTGACTACTTAATATATGATTTTAGAGTTAATTTATGTGCAACTGCTGATATTTTTAAGTAATTACTCATAATTCCCTTAAAGTTGTTAAGAAAATTGTGAGCAGATGAATCGAATTATAAACTTTTAACTGCTTTGAGTTATATTAACAAAAAAGAAAGAATATAAAAAAAACCAAGTGCTAGCTTTATTTTTTGTACTTACTAAATCTATTTAATATTAAAAAAATAGTCTTACATATCCTCTTAGTGCACAGTAATTTATAACTTGATCATTTCAACTAAAAATAAATCTTAAGCAGTCATTACGATTATCGACAGTTGTTATGTTACCACTAAAATTAAGATTATCCGTTCGAAAACACTTTTTTCTATAAAATACTTTTATTTTGCTGGTTAGCTAATATTTTGATAAGTATAACCTAGTCCAAGCAGCCTGTGACTTTGTAGAGTTGCAACGCAGTACTATTGATTTTTATGTTTGGCAATTATTTCATCAGAATATTTTACACTCAATAGATTTTAGTATGGCCGACGATAATAGCTATCCGTGTGAGCTACTAAAGTCTGGACGCAGCAAATTCTATAAAGCCTTTACTGCGATACGTCCAACCTTAAATAAAAATAGCCCTCAGTCATGCGTGGCTCTAACAGAATCGACCACAGCGTTATCCAGAAGCCACATTACTACAGCCATCATTGTCTTTTGTCAGTCATCACCCTGAAGCGCCACCGCCACTACTCTAAGCTTATGAACACTGATATAACGCTATACTCTTTGCAAACCGGAATACTAATCTATCAATACACTAGGTTGTCTATGAAAAAGACCTATTTTATTATTGCTTATGACATCAGTGAAAAGAATAGACTACAACGTTTACAGCGCTTGATTAGCAATCAGTTCTTGCAGCCACAGTATTCCGTCTACTATGGCCGCATGACGACTAAACGTATGGATAATTTTATAATTGCAATGCAGAGGGTTATTCATCCCAACGACGATGATCTGCCTATATATAAAGTTGAGCCACTTGAGAAATCGTTTGCTATCGGTAAACGTGATGATGATATTATACTATTTAGTGATATAGGAGAAATTACACTATAATCATGATAATGAACGCCTGACACCCTGATAACGTCGCTTTATCATCTTGCACTTATCTGGCACATCCATTATGATTAACCGGTGAGTTTAAAACCCTCACATCCTAAGCAATTAGGGATGGTTTCAGACGCTATCTGACGAAGATACTGGTCATTATTTAAAATTTCAGACGTAGAATTGGTTATTATTTAGTCAGTTTTCAGTAAAGAATTGATCAAAAAAGCATCAGCTTTTAAGCTAACTTTTATCGGTTAATTAAATAGGTGTAAGCTATTGATTTTATTGATAATAAAAATCGTTGTACAGTCTGAAACATTCCCTGATTCGTAAGGGATTAAGACAGCTTTATTTAATTCCATATTGACATGCGCCAGTCTGAAACATTCCCTGATTCGTAAGGGATTAAGACTAGAACAACATCAGAATTGATTGGTATTGTAGGTCTGAAACATTCCCTGATTCGTAAGGGATTAAGACAGAACATTACACATAGCCAACAGTAGTGCTGAGGTCTGAAACATTCCCTGATTCGTAAGGGATTAAGACCACCAGAAGAAACAGAAGTAATTGTACTTCGTAAGTCTGAAACATTCCCTGATTCGTAAGGGATTAAGACAACCACGTTCTTTATCAGCCGGGGTGAAGATTGTGTCTGAAACATTCCCTGATTCGTAAGGGATTAAGACCGCTTGCTTAATCTCATCTGCTGTAAATGTTTTAGTCTGAAACATTCCCTGATTCGTAAGGGATTAAGACCCACTGTCAATATGTAGAACAACGGTTTTATTACGTCTGAAACATTCCCTGATTCGTAAGGGATTAAGACATAGCAGTAGAACTGGTAGCAGCAATAACTAAAGTCTGAAACATTCCCTGATTCGTAAGGGATTAAGACTGACTTTCGACAATTGACATAACCGGTGCTGACGTCTGAAACATTCCCTGATTCGTAAGGGATTAAGACCTTTCAGCCATACCAAATACTTTATTAATAATACGTCTGAAACATTCCCTGATTCGTAAGGGATTAAGACGATACTTTAAAGACTCTTCTGATAGAGGTTTGTTGTCTGAAACATTCCCTGATTCGTAAGGGATTAAGACGTCAAGTATTGTTAGATTGCTTTTTGAGGCCTGTCTGAAACATTCCCTGATTCGTAAGGGATTAAGACTCTAAAATTTCATGTGCAGTGTTGGTCGGTTGGGTCTGAAACATTCCCTGATTCGTAAGGGATTAAGACCACCATTCATTTCTGAATGTACCGCTATCTTAGGTCTGAAACATTCCCTGATTCGTAAGGGATTAAGACGCATCTTCACCAAACACTTCAAAATCAAGGATAGTCTGAAACATTCCCTGATTCGTAAGGGATTAAGACGGATCCACTTCTGCTAATGCATCAATAGAAGACGTCTGAAACGTTCCCTGATTCGTAAGGGATTAAGACGGAATGATTTGAAGTTTCTTATGCTTTTCTTCGTCTGAAACGTTCCCTGATTCGTAAGGGATTAAGACTTACACTTCTGTTAGTCTGTCTAGTTTTAGTATGTCTGAAACATTCCCTGATTCGTAAGGGATTAAGACTCATATTTGTATTCCTTAATTTAAGTTTAAAGGTCTGAAACACTCCCTGATTCGTAAGGGATTAAGACTAACTTCTTCATCTGTCTTGATAGTTTTAACGTGTCTGAAACGCTCCCTGACCCTTAAGGGTTTAATCGTAAAAAATCTTTATCAAAAAGCCGTCTATCACTGATAGACGGCTTTTTTGTTTGGCTTAATTTATACATTGTCCACAAGCTTGTCGTTTTATGAGATGTCATCAAGAAAAGTTGATAATCAATACATCAAATAACCGCCATAAGGATAATAACTATGTCAAACCAACTTCAGATCCAAATCGATAAAGCCAGCGAAACTATGGATGGTGGATTTTCCGATTACTATCAAAACATGGTGAACTACTTTCATCAAAACCCTGATCACAACCTAAGCTATAGTGCTTTTTCTAATCGCACTAATAGAGCAACGAATGCGCTTGTCTCTGAAAAAGAAGCCATATTTTATATCGTGGCCTATGGCTGGCAGCATCATCAAAGTATGCAGTATTTATTGTCTCAAACGATCGACGTTACCAGTGAGCCACAAGAAAATATACGCGTGGTGGATTATGGCTGTGGTCAAGGCGTAGCGACATTGGCATTTATGGATTATTTGTCACAAAAAGGGGTTGCACAACAAAGCTCACTTGAAGTGCATCTCATTGAGCCTTCTAAAGTCAGTTTGGACATCGCTAAACTCTTAATTGAGCGATTAGCAAAAGCATATGGCATGCAAGTGTCTATACATTGTCAGGAGCGCACACTCGATAATGCGCTAATCCCACTAAATAGTGAATGCAAAGAGACCTTTCACCTGTTGTCTAATGTCATAGATATAGAGACAGTGCAGGAGACCTTACCGAGTCTAGCGAAGCAAATTATGTCTTGTACAGGCAAGAACTTCCTATTTGCCACCTGCCCAAGATATGCCAACGCGCAAACGGGTTTTCGCATACTGCGTCAAGAAATGGACTTTGCTGACAACTTTTATGATGAGTGCTGGGATATGACTTATCAGATGTACCGTGTCACACAAGCCTGTTGGAACCAACATACCTCTACCCAGCGTATGGCCATGATGTCATGGATTAGTAGCTAAATACTGTCTGCCTGACTGTATTAAAACCAAATTGCATCATCAAATCTTAATAAGGGGACAGCCATGAGAGGAATCAACAAAGTAATCATTATCGGTCATCTAGGTACTGAGCCAGAAGTTCATCAGTTTGCTAATGGTAATCGTGTCACTACCATCTCTGTCGCTACTTCAAGCCAGTGGACAGATGCAGCTGGTCAATCAAAGGAATCAACAGAATGGCATAAAATCAAGCTGTTCAACCGCCTAGGAGAAGTGGCTGCTGAATACTTGAATAAAGCCAGCAAAGTATATATCGAAGGTAGTCTACGTACTCGGAAATGGACAGATAACAATGGTGTAGACCGCTACATTACCGAAATTTATGCGAGTAGCATGCAGATGCTTGGGTATGCCAGCAGAACTGATACGCAAAAGCCAGAAATTGTTAAACCTATATCTCAGCATACTAAGCTACCAAAACCGACTGTGATGCCAGATTATCCTATCGATGATGACATTCCGTTCTAGGATACACCTCGGAGTATTGAGCTATGAGCTATGCCATCAAATCCGTAGGCATTAAATTGGGAGACTTTAGTTAGGCAACCTAAATTTACAATGCTGGCTGTATCAGACTTATTCTTCACTATCCTGTTCAAGCAGTATTGCTAACATTTCTCCAAAAAATTTCAAGACGCCGGACGACTCATAAGTAGCTTGTTTTTCAGATTTGGCGTTCATTTTTCTGACAACTCTAACTTCAAAGCCTACACAGTGTTGGTTGGCTTCTACCCTAACAGCACTATCAATTTTATGCTTTCTCTTAAAGTCCCTAACCTCTTTTATACTACTAGAATTCAGCTGCCAATGGTGAGGAGCAATAATTTCACAGCCTATCTTCAAAAATTCAGCCAACAAATCATGTTGTGACTTTTTAATGCCAAACTTTAAGTAAGACCGAGAGGTAATATGCTTTTTTTGATAGGTTCTGACAAACTGTCGCAATGTATCAGGTTTATGTACGGACATGTTATAAGCTTTATCTAATGCCGTGGTAATAATGGCTTGAGCAGTTTGACCTTTTACTTGAGTGATGAGCTTGTCGTTATTATTTAAGTTACTCGCATTTTTGTATAGCTCGCGTGCATTGAGTAAATGAATACCGTGTTTTATCGCTATGTTTTCCAACTCTTTTTCACGCAGCTCAGGTTTAAGGTTATCTACCTCTCTTATAAAACTTATAACAGCATCATACCTGACATCAATAAAAATAGAGCGATGTATCCCCTCACCTTCAGCACTCCGCTGGATAAGTTGGGTGCTCACATCGGGTGCTGTAAATAAAGGGGTGTGATGTGCTTTTAGCTTTTTAGCAAAGTAAGGTCTTAATTTCTTCAACGCTACCGCTTTAGTAGATTTGTCATAGGCGGTTTTATCGTGATAATTGACAGTTTGGTAATCTATACCAGTTATACTTTTCAGTACAGTAAAAGGTATTTCGATTTTAGCGTTGCTCAGCTGCCACCCTGCTAATAAATGTGCGGTATGGATATAATGCTCAAAGGTAGTGTCACAAGTGAGATGACCTACGAAACTTGCTAATCCAAACCAAGCACCTTGATTTTGATGATAACCTGCCAAGCTATCAGCGATGTTTTGACATTCATCTTGGCTATAGTCGGTCATCACCTCTGCTAATGCCGAACCGTTAATAGCTAGCGCTAATTGACTGATTGCCGTATGCCTAAGGCTATGAAAAGTATAATTATGATTATCTTGTCCAAGCACTCTATCCCATAGTATTCTCATCAAATTGCTAAAAAAATACGTTGGTAGAGGCTGCTTACCCACGCCTTGAGAGAACAAATAGGACGCCCCCATTCTTTCTTGCTGAGCAATAAACAACGTAACTATCCTTAGCTCATCTTTCTTTAAAAGTGCCTCCAACAACACTCTTCTTTTAGCACTGCTGCTTTTAAGACGTAGATAAGGGTTTGGCGTCAGTACAATGCTAATATCCGAAAGATCTTTTATATTTTTGAGTTTTATACCTGCAAGCTCATTAATGCGCATGCCAGTACGATACGCTAAAATTAATATCGTCTGGCATAAAAGCGTTTGACTCTTGTTTAATTCAGATGCTTGTAGCATCTCATGCATAGCCTTATACACCCGAGGTGAGACCATGCTTGCTTTGACGATCTGTTTGTTTTCTCCCCATGCAAAAACCACATCAGGAGCATCGAAATACTGCATCTGATATCGATGAAAAGCGCGTAATCGTCCATAGGTATAAGACTGGGTGTTTTTAAGCTCATCTAAGCTCGTGGATTGTTTGCCTTCATCTTTTGAGTCAACATTTTGGTCTAGCGCTTGCTCTAAATCAGATATTGGTTCCTCTAAATCGTCACCTCCACTATTCTTGACATCGTCATAATCAAGCTCAATATCATCTCGATCATCGATCGAGTCTTTGTGCAAAACATCTTTTTTACGAGCGTCTTTGACTTTACTTAAGATGATTTGCTCATATATTTCTTCATAATCATTGGTACCCCATTCTTCTAAATCTTCATCCATCGTCAACATAAGCCATTCACGTCCAATACAACCGACGTACTTACTAACTGAGTTTAGGTTGGTTTGATTGCCTTCTAATAAAGACAGCACCCAACCGATCAGACGTATGGCATTAGGCTGAGGAAAGTCATTTTTTACGTTGTTAATAGTATCTTTAGCAGATGCTCGAGTCCCTTTCAATCCTTCTTGAATGAGCTGAATGATGTTTTTACTGAAAGCGGGATAGCTGTTACTTGGCTTAGAAGTAACGTTCGATGATGTGCTTTGAATAAACAGCTGTTGCCAAGTAATAGCTGGTTGGGTACTTTGAATAACTTCTTGGTTATAACTAAATAATTGCTCAGTAGGTAGTGATGTACTTTTAAGCTGTCCTTGCATGACAAGACTGCCAGCGCCATCGATAGCACTACCAGGCCAATGGCGCCAATGAAAATTAGCGTATTTGATAAGATGTGATAAATGGATTTTTTCTGGGTCTCTGCAAGTAAGTTCAAACGTATTGTTCAATCCTTTGATAATCGTCTCAAACTGCTGTATTTTATGCTTATTTACATCAGTATCACTTAAGGCGTATAGAAACATAAGACTTAGGTCATCAGGAATATAAGACACATAGCGAATCAATGCGTCATCATTGCCATCAACTCTGCAACCATATTTGTCATCTCTGGTCTCTAAAGGAATCACGAGCAAAATTTTATTAGCATCTAACTTCTTATGATGTTCATTCTGTTTTTCTAAATCAACAAGATGTAATTTTCGATCGCTAAAGACCCACTGATATAATGCTTTTAGTGCAGGTAAATCATTTAGACCACCGAATATAATACTGCTATATAAAAAGTAAGTCACATAGTCATTGGCACTAAACTTGCGCTTATTCTGCCAAAATAGTTGCATCGCCTCCCAAGTACTTGAAACCTTTGAACCTTCAACAAACCACTCATAGCTAATGGTGAGCTTATCTCGTTCAGCCACAATAGGAACGACTGGCTCATCTAATGAACAGTGTTTATCTTTATTATAAGTTCTGACTGCTTGCAAAAACCCTTGCCTTGCACAGCGGTATTGATTGAATGTCGTGAATGAATTTGATAGTTCATTATCGATAGCATGATAATGCTCTTCCATATTAGATTCATTAAAAGGCTGATGTCTGTATAAATAATCAGCAGCCACCTCCTCCGCTTTACTGATTAATACTTGTTTTTGACGCTGTAAATTAGCAGCTCTTTTCTCATGAGACGATAACTCTGATGACTTAGCCATGCTTGATCTCCACTTGCTTAAGATCAAGCTTTTGCGCCACAAGATCTAGCTGGGGCAATAGCTCTGTCCTATATTGATTGATTGATAATGAGGACATCGGATGAAATATCTCTTGATCAGCGTGTTCATGACCTAATAAGGCGCAAACGTATACCTCGTCTACTTCGTTGGTCAGCATCGAGCGTAATTGATGTCGTAACCAGTTATCTTGATGAGGCAAAGCTTTACCCACCGTATTTCTAATGCGTTTTGGTGTGATAGGCATAAACTTTTTTGGATTTAAGCTAAATATCTGTAAAAAAGGTTCTTCTGATTGCAAAATCTTATTAATCTTAAGTATGTGGTCTGCATATAAAGGATTGTGCACACTAGCAAAATATTTAATATAACTGATGTAGTTTTTTAGCGCCTTTTTTAAAAAACCACTTACAGGGATGAGGCGACCGTAGTCTTTGCCTTGGCGTATTGATTTATCTGAAACCCAATACATGTCATGAATAAAATTGAATTGATTTAAAAACCCAGGTGCGTCATTGACGGGTCTTATACCAGTTTGAATCTGAATAACGTGCCATAGCCATAGGCCATAAGCATTAAATTGTTTGATATATTCATCTTCACTGGCATTTGTACCATGACTTAATTGTTGCCTATCACCTTGTACCTTTCTAGCAAGTAAAGCGAAAAAATTACCGCACACCTTATCAGTCAGTGCCATTTCACTACCAATGTAGGTTTTGTTAATATTACTAGCGACAATTGGCGTATCCAAAAAATAAGAATATCTGTGAGCTTGCCATAATTGATAGTGTCTTAGGCCTAAATAACCGGAGAATACTTGATCGTAATTTACGCTGTAGTAGTGGACAGCTCTCAGATCTTTAAGGTAGCGACCACTTAGTATATTGATTGCAGCTTGATAGGTATGAAGCAGTGTAGATGTTTTTATACTGGTATAGTACAGCGGTGATGAGTGCTCTACCTCTACACCCGTAATAATGTCTGAGTGTAATGGTTCGCCAATACGATGGGTAATAATAAACGCTAGCGCTGATTCAATATGTTGATTTGATAATAGAGGTAATGATAAGGATTCTCTAAGTGCCTTTAGGAGCTGATTGATCTCGATTGGCTCTACTTCAAATTTATACTGTAATATGACACTTAAGGATAATGGCAGCGGCAGACTAAAGTTATTGCTATGACTTTTGGTGATTGGCTTTATTTTATCGCGCCGATTGACTGTGACATTAATCGTATTCCGAATCACAGTTACGCCACTCTCTTCTTCCACCAAAAACTGTCTTTGGCTTTTGTTATTAGCCACCTCTTTAATCACGTTTTGAATTGACCTGCCGCTTATCATTGATAGTAACAATACAGCAGCGACTCGCCTAACACATTGTTCATCATCAGATACTATGGACCACAGTTTTACAAAAACCGACTGATAATCAGATACCGTTAATAACCTAGTATTACTGGGAAACATAAATTGATTACGTTTATTGTGTAAGTAGCTGGTTTTGACTTGATACTGCTGTAATTGTGATGATTTAGCTGCTTTCTTACTGGGATTGTATCTATTGTCTAAAAGCGCTGGTGGATTATCGTCTGCTAGGTCTTCTGGTTTGGCAACGTTGTTATCTGAGAATGGTTTAGGAAAGCGTATTCGTCGGGTTACTTCATTTGTGAAAAGTAAAGCCTGTTCATTTCTCGCCTTTTTTATGAATACAGACTGCCCCTTTCTGCTAAATTGCCTTTCGATATAACCCTTATTCTCAATAACGACTTCATAAGCAAGTCTTATCTCACCTACTTTCTTAGCTAGATTCGTATTTTTGACTAAGCCTGTCTGCTCGCTATACTGCATATCTTGTTCATACGATTCAATATCGGCGAAGTTCTCGTAAACATTAGCAGATGATCCATGTATGTTGATTAACTCATCAATAATCGCAGTCTGAGATGAGTTCTTTTTGAGCGCCATTCTTATTCGAACACCAAGATTGTTAATCTTATTAAAATGCTTATCCTCACGCTCTGCTATTAGTAATATAAATTGTAAATACTTGCTTATAAAAAGCCAAGATTCATCAGTAAATGGTTTTTGTCTATAGTAGTCAGTAAATGCAGCTAACATATATGAAACAGACCAGACATCCGAGCTTTTATCAGCTTTGACTGTACTTATAATGATATTGCATTCGTCATACGTTAGCTTCGTCAAACTAGTATCGGCACTCTGATCATTAGTTTTCATCAAGTATTTTGGAGATAGCTTTATCAGCTCAAAAACAAGTCTGTGTACTTGAGCTGACAATGGTGAATTATATGGCACAATCCGTCTGATCAAATCATGAACCGTTTCGGCCTCCATAGTCCTAACAGTCCATTCTTTTACTTCATACATTGATCCAGTCCGTATTCTGTGCTAAATCAAACGTTTCTTCAACTTGCTTTAAAGACCTTTGCCTGTAGAAGTATCGATCGATATTGATGCCTGCAAAATCACAGTAATCCTCATTGAACAAACTATCACACCCCATTAGCTGCTTCAGTGTTGTCGCTGCACAGTCATCTCGTAAGTGCTGCCATAAAGAAACATGGTCAATATTCTGATAGCGGCAAAGCCTCAATACTTCTGCCCAAGCCATCTTAGTAATTTGCTGATCATTACCTGTAATGATTATAAATGGCTGGCTTATATCAGCCTCGTAATGAAAAATATCTGCCATACGCTCAAAGTTGTCAAAATATAGGTAGCCTTCTTTATCACTAGAAATAATTCTTATCGGCGGCTTAAGATATTTATTGATATCAGCAAGATGAATGCGTGATGTTTTGGGATGACACTTCAGCCAAGTTTTATAGGCTATTGACGCTTTAGGATGGACGGTCAACATAGTATGACTGGGTGTAAAAAAATGATTACGAGCTGAAGGCTTTTTTGCCATTGAACACCTCTAATAGCTAGGATAATAAACCGTCCTAGAAATAATGACGATAGGGTAGGAGTATTTCCAGACTATCTCAATAATAGTTAGGTGTCAATACATGCTTTTTCACAGTGCCTAAAATATAAAAACACTATTACGAATTACACTAATATGATAAAATGATCCTATAAATTATAATCAATAAGTATGTTTATATCATATACTTATATATTAGATACCATTAAGCAAAATAGTTTGACACCATTGCCAAGGTTGGGGTCGAGAGTTCGAATCTCTTTTCCCGCTCCAAATATGGCTTATAAAAGCACTAAAATCCTCACTTCTTAAATAAGAAGTGGGGATTTTTTTTGTCTAATTTTCTAGGATTATAGTCATACTTAGGGCGTGTCCTCAATTCAATCGATAGTTATATAAATGGTTTAAAAATGGCTAAATCTTGCCAAACGGTGTCAAATAGCTGACTAATATCTCGATATTATCCTTGTTTGACTGCAATTTATCTCATTTTTATCGTCACTTTTAAAATGAGGACATGCCCTAGTATTCGTAAGTTTATATCACATCTACATAATTAAGAGTAATAAGCGTTCTGTTGAAATATATAACGCTAAAATCAACCAGACTAAGGTGCTTATTTTTTAGGCATGAAAAGTTTTTAGATATCAAAAGTTTTTAGGCATGAAAAAGCCAAGACAAGCTTGGCTATTCTCATATATCATAAAGTCACTTGGTTAGCATAAGTTTATCTTGATAATTTTTACTACATAAATTACCGCTCTAACGATCAAACCCAACCCGCTTCCAAAAGCTGCTCAGTATTACTTATTTTGAATTCATGATATAGATTAAAAAATACTGCGGGGTCTTCAATGTTATCGAGCAACTCGCGTTTATTGAGCGCCACAAACATCGCCAGTGCATAAGCCGCACAATGGATAGACTTTTTAGGATTAAACTCACGATCCGTAAAGGCTTGATATTGCATAACTTCTTCATGCAAATGCGGGTTTTGCTTTAGGGCATTCACATAGAGCCAATCATAAAATGTGGTTAATGGCTCTACGCTCCACTCCATGCCAAAATAATTATAGCCAATCAGTTCACCCGAGGTCATTAAGCGCTCGTCCTTTCTGACTTGTCTTGGCGGCGCACTTAACAAGTCAGTATAGGGGCCACCATCTTCAAAAACCATACTGCTTTGAAAGGCATTTTCGACACTGTACTGCTGCCCATCTTGTTCATTTGTTAGCTTCAAGCTCAATGGACTCAGCGGAAAACTCAATTTATTGCCAGACTTGCTCGATAGCTCAAGGACATGACTAAAGCCATACTTTTTGCGAATAACTTGATGCATATCATTGATGGATTTTTTCTTTTGGCGACTGGCAAACCCCACATGCCGCTCAAACCTAACCATGTCTGTTTTTACCAGATTGTCACTGTTGGTTCTCGGCATAAATACGGGTCTGTGTTCTACAGCATCTTGTCTTTGATCCACAGAATTCTGTGTTTGTTGCATAGCAATGTGCCCTATATCAATAGTCTTTTATAGCTAGTCTTATATAAATATTCTTTTACAACGGCTCTTATAAAAATTGACGTTAAAACGTGTTGTCCTGACATCAATTTTACGGATAGCTACCTACTCAGCCGCATCTAATAACTTGTTAAGCGCCTCTACCATGGCATCATCTATGATACTGTCTTCCACATAGCTTATTACTTCGTCTATGGTTGTCAAATCCATTTCCCGAATACCCAAACTGGCTAGCTGCTCATTGATCGAGTCTAAACTGTCATTATCTTCAGTCTCGTCTAATAGATTCTCTTCAAATCTTCCTCTAACGAACCAGTACATTTTTTCTAGCACGGTTTCTTTTTTGGTTAAAGTAGAATAACCGTCACCATAAATAAACAAGTTAAAATGATAAGATATCTCTACCTCATTAATGAAAAAAGTACGCTTACATTCTAGTGTATAGGCTTGAATGTCTTTGTCTTCAACGGATAGGTCTTCAGTGGCTTGGTCATCTTTATTGTCTTCATCATATTCAATCGCTTCCTCTATCAATCCACCTAGTATTTGATAGTCGCCCACTTTGATTTTATGGTTGTAAATGATAGAGGCGTCTGCGATTGCGTCGAAAATAATGGCACTCACATCTAACGTATGATCGTCAATATCATAGAAGCTTTTTAGCGCGGGTAAAAATTCGGTCAGCTTTTCTTCAGGCACTGGAATAAGAAACTGCTGCTCATATATTTTAATCATGTCTTCAGGCGCATAGGTATTGGCAGTATTGGTCTCGTTTCTACCAGTTGGCTGCAAAGGTGCAAAATTATACGAGTTATAAGGATTAGTATCGGTCATTGGGGACGGCCTTTTTATTTGGGTATGCTGTGTTAAATGTTAATGCTACCAATTGATGAGTGATGTATCACATCCTACTCACACTGCGGCAGATCATACTCGATGCTATCAACCATCTCATGACGCTGTTCAATGATAAGTTGATAACCGTTAATCACGCCATTATACGGCAAGTGACCGTTATATTCTGCATAATGCGCAGCCAGACATTGTTGAATCACCAACTCACGCTTTGCCGCATTCATTTTGGCAATATTTTGCGGTAAATACGCAACAGCCTTACTGCTAGCCACGCCGCGCGACATCAAGTTAGCGCCCTCACTCCATATAAAGTCGATGACCGCTCGCAAGTGATATTGCGGTAGCGGATAAGGATAATGCGCCAAGTCATATTGGATTTGCGCAATATCCTCTGCAAAGGTGTCGTACTTTATATCGAGCACGGATAATAGTGTTTTTAAGAATTCATGAGCAGTAAAGTAACTATCAATATCTGTCGCATTAAGTCCTAGTATGTCGCTAGACAATACATGACGCAGACGATCACAGGCGGATATGATGTGTTTTGGCGGATAACCCATGGCTTGGACAATATCTTGCGAACGTCGTTCACATTTCTCTATTTGGCTAACCGCCTCTTTTGCCAAAGGATGCCGCGGCGTATAACGATGAGTATATTTGGAAGGCGTGAGATTTTGGCTATTGATATGAGACATCGGTGACTCCTGAACTCCGACAATAATAAATAAAATAAGCCCAAATAGGCAAGTCAAATCAGGCATGGGTAGCCTTGTCGGAGTACAGGCTCATGCGCTTTACCAGAGTAGTTTTATATCGTGCTGGAAGTTGCAATGTTTGCTAAGTGATTATTGAAAAACTTGGCAAACCGTTAAACCCACGATAGTTTTTTAGTTCTTTATAATAGTAATTAATAAGGTCTTACTGCAAGGCAGATTGTATTTAATCTTCCCCATGATATGTCGCGTCATCCATCCAAACAATGGGGTCTTCGCACAGATGAACCAAGTGATACCAAATATCTTCGCTACGGGCGATACGGTGATGACCACGCTCAAAATACTCCACTTCCCAGCTGTCAGGTAAGTTGACGAGCGTACGTCTGGCGATTGCCACATCTAAGCATTCATCATCAACCTCAACCATGACTCTTACCATCTCAGTATTCGAGGTCGGAAATGACAGTTTCATATCAGCCACGTCTGGTATGCGATCGGCTAAAACCTCACTGGGATAAATGCAAGGTGCTATTAATAGCGCACGTAAATTGTATTTGTGGGCAAAATAATTGGCAAACCAGCCACCCAGTGAATGCCCTGCCAAGACGACTCGCGGATACTGCTTCATTTTTTCTAAAATTAACGCCTCATAAATATCGAAAATCTCGTTGAAATTCTCTCGATAATTAACGGTTTGGCAGGTTTTAGGCTCACGGCTAATACAAGTATATTTAGTGGTTTCATTACTCGAATCAAGACCGTGAAAGAACAGTAAAAACGTGTCATTATTTTCAATAGGAAACATCATAGTGCTCTCCTTTTAAGGATTTTTTATTTATTAGCATTACTTTTATACTTCAACCATAGACCATAAATGCGCTCAGCGACATCCATAGGAATCCTCGTATATCCAGCACCAAATGACACGTCATAGACCGCAGTCATCATCGCGAGAACCTCATCGGCGCTATCAGCACCCTCCTCAATCAGCATGTTAGCGATTTGCTCTGCCTCACTGCTGTACTCATCCCAAGTATCATTGTAATAACATCCCACAATACCAAAGTCATAGCGATAGATCATATCTGTGATAGACCTCATCAAGCTTGCACTCGCGTGGTCATAATGTTTCGCCCATTGCTGGTATAACTGCTGACGTATGGGCAATACACAAGGTAAAATAGGACGATCTTTGGGATCATTTCGTTTGTCTGCACTCACAACAGATAAGGGTTTGGCGCCACCTTCCCATAGCAAGGGACAAGACGAAAACATGCCTTTTTCGCACACATTCAAACGCCATATTCCCCACATCTCCTTGCTAGCACGACTCATGGTATACACAATAATCTGATTGAGATAATCACTATCATAGATGATATGTTGACGATCAATTCTCACGCCTTGCTTGGGCAAAACATCGGTATAAGTGAGGGATATATCACGTTCACTTGGTTCGGCAGCAACCACTACCTCAGAGCAATCTGAATCTCTCTTCATCAGCTCATAGGGAGCAACAAAGCTCAATGTCTCATCGCTATTATTCACAAAGTAGATATCATCTTCATAGTTATTGATAGACTCGTTATGCAGATAAAACAACGGTATCTTTGGTTTAGTTTGTACCTTATCTTGAATGGATTTAGGCAGTTTTGATCCACTTGACCAATTTAAATTATCGATACGTTTTTGCTCAAAAGTGTTAGTTGTGTTTGTCATAATATTGTCCTTATTTTTTAATTTATTTTGAATATCAGTAGCTTGTAGTATTTTTAATTTTTTTTAATTCTCAGATCAAATTTAAGTCAGACGAGCTTGTCCGCCGCTTTTAGAGCAACGTTAAAAAGTAAAATGAGTGTTTCAATGATTATTTTAGAAGTTATTTAAACTTATTTTTAACAATATAAATCTGTGCCATCATTGATATGACAGCCTATGATTTATGAGTGGCTTGGGTTTAGTTGATTAGAAAAATAATGATTAATGCCAGCCAGAGTATTGATATTTAACAGCAATAGCGAAGTTATAGGGTGAAGCGTTGCGCCTCGAGGGTTAACTCTATGTTGCTGTTTTCCTGACTGAATAACGTCCTAACTCAGTAACTATAATATAAAAATTGAGAAAGATAAAGCGTCTAATTAAAGCGAGCGACAACTGCTGTCGCTCAGCGGTATCGAATACTTAAGTTAAAAACATAATTTGGATTGAAGCAGAGTATAACTTGATCACTAAAGCGCTTATATATTAAAAACCGTTTAAATTTATAACCTACTCAAACTTATAGCCTATTAAAATCTATCGGCAAATTATGAACTTTATAGATAGTACACCCGCAATAAATGGACGACCCTTTAAAACTCGCTATTATTGACCGCTTAATATTACTTATTTAGCGCAATCGCAGCCGACTTCAACCAAGCAGCTGCTTTACCTAGAGGACGCTGCTTGTGCCATACGATTTCTAAAGCCACTGGCCAATCATGATCGTTAAAGTCCAATATTGGCTCGACTAAAAAACCATTATCCAAGGCACTGGCTACCACATGTTCAGGCACGAATGCCCAGCCTAGATTGCGCTGTACCAGCTCAACAATGACCCACTGGCTCTCGACCCACCAGACATCAGATGCTATTCGCAACCGTGCTTTTTCTTCGCTATGATTGCGTGTTGCCACCATCAATTGCCGATAGCGTTTCAACTCCTCCCACCCTACTGGCTGACGGGCTAGCTCATGGTTCGGCGCGCACACCATTTTCATCGACACCCAACCAAGCCCATGAAAATTCAGCGCTGAAGGTAGTATCTCTTGACGCCACATAATGCCTAAATCGGCGCGATCTTCTAACACCAAGCGGCTGACATCTTCCATCAGCGGAAACAATAGTTCCAGCTCCACACTAGGAAATCGGCGTGAAAACTCTTCCATCAAACCGCCCAACGTTGCTTCGGGATACAGCTCATCAACCGCCAGTACCAATCGGCTCTCTACTCCTTCGCCCAGACTTTTAGCCACCCCGCGAAAATGCTCACAACGCTCTAATATCACTCGCGCCTCTACCAGTAAGCGCTCTCCAGCTGGCGTTACGACTGGATAGCGGCCACTGCGGACAAATAAGCTGTTGTCCAAATCAATTTCTAAATTTGATACCGCCGTGCTAATAGCAGACTGCGCCTTGCCTAGATAACGGGCGGCGGCTGAGAAAGAACCGGTCTCTACCGTGGCGACAAAGGCTTGCAATTGCTCTAATGAAAGGCTCATCTATCTAAAAATCCTATAGGTTCTAACTTGGTTATAATAGTTTAACAGATACAATAGGCGCGAAAATAACTGATTCAACTAGGAAGCTTCATGCGCACCGTGAAAGATCGTATTCGTCATACTTTGGGTTTTGAGATAATAGGTTTAATTATATTTGTACCGTTGGCAAGCTGGTTATTTGGCTTTGATATTCAGTCGATAGGTCTTATCGCCGTGGCTGCTTCGATTATCGCGACGTTGTGGAACTATTTTTATAACCTGTTATTTGACCACAGTATGCTGAAGCTACGTGGCAATGTACATAAGACGGTTCCACTACGGATGTTGCACGCGTTTTTATTTGAAGGTGGTCTGCTGTTATTATTCCTACCAATAATTGCGTGGCACTTAGGCATCAGCCTCTGGCAAGCCTTTCTCATGGATATTACAATGGCTACTTTCTACTTGGTACATGCTTTTGTTTATAACTGGATTTATGACAATGTGTTTCCTATTCCAGCAAACCATCTGCTATCTCAACGTAATGACGTGGTCGCCTAATAGCAATGAGCCGTGCTAAAGATTTATCAACATAAAAACAACTTGGTATTTGAATGGTTACTGGCGCTTGTATCGCTATCATTGCTTTGTAATAATGCCTGCATCTACTAGCGTCTCATGTCAGTTATTGGGGCAGCAAGCACAATAATTTTGAGATAAATGTCTCTATATAATAATTGAAGCAATAAAGGACTTTATATGAAAAATATGACTAAGGTAATGATGGTAAGCGTTTTAGCAGTGGGAACATTGGCAGCAGGTTGTCAAACCACATCTACGCCAAGTGCACCCGTTACCCAGCCTATTACCTCGGATGCCTTGCAAGCCTATCATTGGCAACTCGTGGATGCCAAAAACACCAAGGGCGAGACCATTACTCCATTATTCTTTAATCCAGCCGAACCATTAACCCTCGATTTTGTGACGGCGAATGGGAGCAATATCGTTACTTTGATGAATACTTGTAACAATATGAGTGCTGAATACAAGGTAGCAAATGGCGAGGTAACCTTGGGTCCAGTAAGAAGCACAAGAATGGCTTGCCCTGCCCCACAAGCCAGCTTTGATAGTGCCGCACTAGCAACCGTAAATGGTAAATATAGCATGAGCAAAAATGCCAATAACGTGCCTGTCTTGACCATTACCAATGCGAACCAAGTAGCGAATTTTAAAGCGGTTGCTAAATAATTATTGTCGTATAGAGCACTAAACTAGCCATTCAATAAAAAAGCCTCACTTATTAATAGTGAGGCTTTTTTTGTCTATATTTATTGTCTGAATACTGAATTTAGGCTTAGCGCAGAACTAAATTCTCAGTAAATAATCCGATTCTTTAGAAAATATAATATGCCCATAATAAATACGGGATTAATGAACATGCGATGAAAAGTTAAAAAATACTACTTAAACCTATTTGCTAGCCATATGACCAGCTCACGAGCTGGCGCATCATTCAACGCTTGGGGGATTTGGGCATACGTCATAACGCAGTCATTTAAATCCGTCAGCATATGCAACAGTAAGCCCAAACCTATGACTCTGTATGGCTTAGGCAGCACTAACATAGCCGCATATACTGCCATTGCATAATAACTGTGCAGCGGGTGAAAGTTAATACTACAGCGATTGGGCGAGAAAATAGGCGTTGCTAGCAGATGATCCAAATCGACCAGCATAGTGGCGAGCAGTATCAGATAAACCCTTTTATAATCATTGCGGAAAAACACATAAGCCACAATTAAAGGCATGCCGAAGTGAAAAAAATAGTGAATTAAGGTTTGCATCATTGGCCTTTTGCCTATCTCATCGTGACCGTTCGTTTTCTAAGTTTATTCTATTTGAAAAACAGTGCATTGGATTCAACCGTGTTCGAACAGACCTCATGTGCCAACGCAACAAATGCCTTGGTAGCAGCGCTCTGATACGCACCTTTTCGTTGTAGTAATACCGCTATACGCTGGAGCAAAGACGGCGCTAAGGTAATCGCCACCAGCTCATCATAATTATGAGCGATGTTGGAAGGTAATAAGGTGGTCAGTTGGGTATGGCGAACCATTTCGATCACTGCGCTGAGCGAGTTTGCCTCCATCAGTACGTTTGGCGCAATGTCATGCTGGCGACAATAATGCTCAATCTGTTCGCGCGTGGCAAATTCTCGGCTCAGCAATACCAGTGACTGCGCGTTTAGCGTTGGCAAGTCAATCGCCGCTTGCTTAGCAAGAGGGTTATGTTTACTAACAACCAGTGCGAGCGTCTCTATCAGCAAGGTTTGTGTATCGATATCGGCAGACTGCACATCTTCAAAAGCAATACCCACATCAAACTCATCATCGAGTATTTGCTTTTCCATCTGCTCCTGTGACATCTCCTGCACGCTTAGCGTGAGACTCGGATAACGAGTATGAAACGCTTTGATTAAAGGTCCAAGCAAATACGTGGTAAAGGTAGGCGTAATCGCAATCCGCAACGCACCGCGACTAAGATCCTGCACATCGTGAATGGCGCGCCGTCCTTCCTCCAAATCCTGCAAGGCTCTATGGGCATAGCGCGCATAGACGTCACCGGCATCGGTCAATGTGACACGGCGACCAGAGCGATCAAATAAAGTCGCGCCTAGACCTTCTTCCAACTGCTTAATCTGCTGCGATAACGCTGGCTGTGAGACGTACAAAGACGCTGCTGCTTGGGTAAAGCTTTGGTACTCTGCCACTGCCAAAAAATACTTAATGTGCCGAAGAATCATGGGTCATCTCGTGTGGATTAGGGATTGATCAAGGTTTAGTCATAAGTAATTATTATCTACATCATAATATACTAGTATTTTACCTTATAACAATAGCGGCGTATCATTCCTTTCATCAACTACACAGAGACCAAAGCGATGAAAGATATTATTGAAGGTTTTCTAAAATTTCACAGTGACGCCTATCCTAAGCGCGCCGATTTATTCAAAAATTTGGCGACCAAACAAAACCCGCGCACACTGTTTATTTCTTGTTCAGACAGCCGCTTAGTGCCAGAGCTTGTTACTCAACACGAACCCGGTGGTCTGTTTGTGATTCGCAATGCGGGTAATATCGTCCCATCTTATGGTCCTGAGCCTGGCGGTGTATCGGCGTCAGTTGAGTACGCTATTACTGCTTTAAAGGTCACGGATGTGGTGATTTGCGGGCACTCAGACTGCGGCGCGATGACTGCGATTGCCAACTGCACCTGCATGGATCATATGCCAGCGGTAGGCAGCTGGCTACGCTACGCTGACTCAGCACGGGTGGTCAATGAAGCCCGTGAACACGGCAGTGATAGCGAGCGGGTCGCCTCTATGGTTCGTGAAAATGTCATCGCCCAAATCGAAAATATCAAAACCCATCCGTCTATACGTTTAGCGCTAAGAGAAAATCGTTTGGCACTACATGGCTGGGTTTACGATATCGAGTCCGGTGACATCGATGCCTTAGATGGCGTGACCAATGAATTTGTCTCATTGGCAACGCACACTGAGGTTCGCGCTTATCCGCTAGCGCCACTGGCAGTCGCCGTTTAGCGTTACATAACTGTCATTATCAATGACTATGCATAATCAAAAAATCAATTAACCCAAATAATTCATAAGCATCATTAATCCAATAACCACCACCAACCTCAAAAGGTATTATTATGATTCAGTCTCAAGTAAGCAACACCGCACGTCAAACATTAACGGACACCATCATTGCTGCCAAAGCGGCAAAGAACCTATCATTCGAGCAAATCGCCTCAGGCACTAATCTGAGTGATGTCTTTGTCACTGCCGCTTTACTAGGTCAGCATCCGCTACCTGCTGATGCCGCCCAAAAAGTTGGTGAAACTTTAGGACTTGATGAGGACGCCATCGCGTTACTACAATGCATTCCATCACGAGGCAGCGTTGGTAGTGAGATTCCTACTGACCCGACAATCTACCGTTTTTATGAGATGATGCAGGTATATGGCACCACGCTAAAAGCCTTGGTTCATGAGCAATTTGGTGATGGTATCATCAGTGCCATTAATTTCAAAATGGATATCAAAAAAGTGGCTGATCCTGAAGGTGGTGATCGCGCAGTAATTACTCTAGATGGTAAGTTCCTACCGTTCAAACCTTTTTAAATGACGCTTTAAACAGCAGTTTTATCAGCGGTTTGTAAAAGTAGTACTTATTGAAAAAGTCGGCGTTCGGCATATAGTGACGTCGGCTTTTTTGGCGACTCAGGCGGTGATTTTTTGATACTGCCTTTCTTAATACGGATTTTATATTACTCATGAGTACCGATCATATCTCCTCCACGGCGCGTTCGTCGATACTGACCTTGTTGTTTCCTATGCTGGTAATTGCTGGGTTGGCGATGACGCTGCGCCCAACGATCACTTCTACTGGTCCGTTGCTGACAGAAATTCGCCTAAGCACAGCGATGGGTTTGCAAGCCGCCTCTTTATTGGTGGTGCTGCCGATGCTGTGTATGGGTATATTTCCGCTACTGTTGCCTTGGATTGGGCGACGATTTAGTGAAAGCGCGTGGATCACAGGCGGTCTGTTTGCAATTGCCTTCGCGGGTGTATGGCGCTTTTGGTTAGATACTGGAGGGACGCTGATAGCCAGTGCCTTAGTAGGCGGCACGGGTATCGCCATCGTGCAAGCAATGGCACCTGGTGTGGTCAAACGCTGGTATCCTGAACGCGTACCACTTGCTATGGGCGTTTACTCTGCTGCACTGATGACTGGTGGCGGGGTTGCCGCTATCTTGAGTCCCGTGGTCGCTCAACATTACGGCAGTTGGCAATCTGGTTTGGGTATTTGGCTGATAGTGCCAGTTTTTGCCCTCGTGCTGTGGTGGCGACGCCCCTCCGAGCAGATGGAAAATCGAGACGACGGGGTAAAAATCAACTTTTTTGGCAATCGCCGTGCTTGGCTGCTGGCAAGTTATTTTGGTCTGGCAAATGCTGGATATGCTTGTATGATTGCATGGTTGCCAAGCTATGCGCAGACTTTGGGCTGGAGCGCGCAAAGTAGTGGCGAGCTGATCGGTATCATGACGATTTTTCAGGTCATTGGTGCGCTGGTTATTCCAATGTTATCCGCCCATCGCCTCGACCGCCGACCTTGGTTGTTTTTTGCCGTAGGGATACAAATCGCTGGATTTATAGGTTTGATTACCATGCCGACAGCTTTGCTCATCTTATGGATTGCCTTGATTGGCTGTGGTCTTGGTGCCTGCTTTTCATTGACATTGACCGTCGCGTTAGATCATTTGTCCAAACCCAAACTCGCTGGGGCACTGGCAGCATTTGTCCAAGGCATTGGCTTTATTATTACTGCCATCGCGCCTTATATCGCAGGTGTGCTACGCGAGTCGACTGGCAGTTTTCAAGCGGTTTGGTGGATGCTATTAATCAGCCTTATCGGTATGCTGTTTGTCACCATCAAGTTTGCCCCAGCAAGTTATCATCAGGCAATTAGCTTGTCTAAGCTTTGATTAAGGCGTATTGAGTCACGTCATACGATATTCAAAACAACCTCAAGGATTAACTATGAAAGGACTGATTATGAAAGAACTCGTTATCTATGCCGCGCTTGCAACTTCACTGTTGTCCATCTCCGCGTGTGCCAACACCTCACACTCACAGTATCAAGTTCAAGCAATTAAACCAAACGTAATAACTCAAGGAGCAGAGATGGCAACCATTCCATTATTGACTGGCGAGATGGCACAAAACATGGTGAATGCCGCTGCATTAGAAGCCAAAAACAACAATTTGATGGTATCTGTGACCGTCGTTGATGCCTCTGGACAAACCTTAGCAGTGCTCAGAGATCACCGCGCAGGCGTGCATACCGTGCGTGCCAGTTATAAAAAAGCCTATACCGCAAACTCACAAAAAAGAGAAACGGCGGTCATCGCCAAAGGCATCAAAGACGGCACGATTCCTGAAGACCTACGCTATCTGGATGAAAACATCCTTATCTTAGATGGCGGCGTACCCATTTATATCGATGGTATCGTAGTCGGTGGTATCGGGGTGGGCGGCGCACATGGCAGCGAAGATGTACACATCGCCAAAGCAGGTCTAAAAGCATTAGAGCAGCATTAGCGCGGGCTAAAGTTTTAAGACAAATATTCCACATATTAGGCTGTTTGAAAATTGATAAGCCTGCCTGTCCTTATGTTTATCGTTACTTCTATAAAAGCAGAAGGAGAGAAACCATCTAATGATTTCTCTCCTTCTGAAATGCGCCATTAAAGTAGCCCATGTCTTAATCTAGCCATTTTTAGCCCATATAGATGCCTCAATTAAATTGAGGACATACTCTAGATCAATGCCGCTAGATCTGTGAGCTTATCAAGCACGATATCTGGTGAATATTTCTCCAGTTGTACATGGGTTTGAGCACCAGTCAGCACCCCAACACATAGACCACAATGGGCGTTTCTGCCTTCTTCGATATCGATGCCGCTGTCCCCTGCTTTCAATACCTGTTGCGAATACTTAATCCCACACTTGTCCATAGCAAGGGTAATCATATCTGGCGCAGGACGACCATTATGCACATCATCCGCTGTAATCAAAGCATCAATATCACGACCCACTGACCATCCTAAAATAGTTAATATTTTATTGGCTGTCTGAATATCGTAGCCCGTATTTAGCACGACTTTTCTACCCGACTGCTTTAACTGATTGAAAAAATCTAGCATGCCATCGAAGGTTGCTACCGTGTCCTTGGTATAGGCTGATGCCAACGCTGATTTAAACGTATTAAAGGCAGCATCCGTCCATTTTTCACTATCAGCGGTCGCGGTATTGTCATGTTTGCATACTTCATTGAGTATATCGCTAATGGCTTGTCGCTTTTCTTTGCCAGCCCCAAACTCTAAACACACCTCTAGATTAACCTGAATGTCTGTTTGACCAACCTGTTGTAGGGTGTGATTGATCGCATCACATACGGTCTTATAAACCAAATTGTTTTCATTGACGGTCGTGCCTGCCATATCAAAGACACACAGTTTGATCGCGTCGAATGGCGCTTTGATACGATGAATATCTGTATTCATTATTTTGACTCCAATACTAAATTAATTAACTCTTCACCAAAGGCAAATCCCGTTGATGCGCCTGTGCCGCTTGTGATGGTACCGATGGCAACTCCTGATTCTGGTGATGCTTTAAACACGACATTGTCGGCACTTGGATAGACCCCTAACCAGTGCTGAGTGATGTCTACCTCACCGATATCCATGACTTTTTTGAACTCGTTGATGATTAAGTTATCTTGATAAGTGTCTCTAAAGGGCAGCTCTTTATCACAGTAATTATGACTGTCACCAATGATAAGTGAGCCATCCGCTGATTGAACAACGATTAAATGTACGCCAGCCTTTCGTTCAGCAGCTTGGGTGTTATCAAGTAAGCTGATAAGCGCACGGGCTTCTGGTAGCTGGGCAAACCCATCATAACGAGCAAAACTCAGATCTGACATGACAGCAGCATTTAGTTTGAACGCTTGTCTTGGCATCACGCGCATCATATTGAGGGTACAGAGTTTGGCATCAGACTGCGCTAAAGTATCAGGATATAAGCCATGTAAATTTGCCCCAGGACAGATCACACAATGCGCTGTCTGTAGCGCCCCTCGACTGGTATGAACAGTGGGCAAGTCAACCACCTGAACCGTGGTTTTGTTATAAAAATCCACGCCATGCACTTGTGCTAACCAGTCCGCCAATTTGCCAATCGCCGTATTTGACTCAACTCTTAGCTCATGCGGGCTATATAAAACGCCCAAACCTGTTTTAAGATAAGGCGTCTGCTCCTGTATTTCTGATTGGCTCAATAAGCGACAGGACTCGCCCATTTCAGTCTTCAAAAACGCATCGGCAACGCTCATCGCTTCAGGGCGCTGAACCAGCATGTGCAGACCGGTATGCTCAACCTTGATACCGGCTTTTGGCGCGATGTCCGCCCAGATATTGCGTGAGTGCATGGCACGTTGCCAATGCTCACCGCTACGCTGACCACTAACCGTCACAAAGCCAAAGTTACGAATCGAGGCATCTTTGTTCTGTGCTTCTCGTTCTACCAGTGCCACTTTCAGCCCTTTTTTTACGGCAGCATAAGCGCTGGCAAGACCAACGATACCGCCCCCAACGACGACCACATCATACTGTTTATCTGATAATTTATTTGTCCCTGTCATAGCTTTTTTCTTCTTTATGATTGATTACAAATGATACTCAATTTATGTTTTAGCGGCTCAATCCTTGTTTTAAGGATTTCACTAGCCGATGAAATAGTGCATTTGAACAATGACTACTCATCACGGTTTTTATGGATTCATTTACGATTCAGTTTGTCCATGGAAAAACGCTCTGTGCTTATCTAACAGCTCAGCCGTCAGTGGCTCGCCGTACGCTTTGCTGTTTTTTATTTGATTTTCAGGGGCGACTGTTTCACCGTCATAAATCACATTTGGGTATATCGTCAATAATTTTGGACGCGCATTTTTAACAATGATTTCAGCCATTTTCATCGCATTTGGATTGGTGTTCTCGCCTTTATCAATAACGGCTACCGATTCCGTTAGCGTATAACTTCCTTCACTTGGGTCAACATAATCAATAGGCAAGCCTTGTGCTTTGTTTGCGATTGCTTGATGACGCAAGCCAAAACCAATCGGCACCTCACCTGCCATCACTTTTTTGATCGGACCTGAGCCTGACAACTCCAAGTTTGGACCCGCATTGATGCGGATATCGTTCATAATTTTCTGCCCTTCAGCGCCCATTCCATACGTAGCGGTGACGTCTTGAATAAAGAGCCAACCTGTCGATGAGCCATTAGGATCCACCATCGCAATTTTATTTTTGTAGATCGGGTTTGATAAATCCTTGGCACTGGTTGGTCTGGGCAGATTTTGTGCCGCCATCTCTTTTATGTTTAAAATAATAGCGCCCGTAAAGCCCAGTATTGGTGCATAGTAATTTGGGACCGCCACTTGCGGGTCAACGTCAAAGGTCAATTCTTTAAACATAGGATGCTTGGCTTGGGCACTTTCTAAGTAGAACGAGCTCATCGTCACCATATCAGCCTCTGTATTATCGCCTTCTGCCAGCAAACGCCCACCCAACTCCCCTGTCCCAAAAGACTGAAAGACATACTTGCCTTCATAGCCTGCTTCGTCTAAAACCTCTTGGATGACCTCGACCGCTTCTTCGTCGGCATTGCTATAAATGACCACTTCTTCGACGTTGCTAGAAGCACCTCCTTCCGACTCAGGTGAACTACAACCTACTAAGACGATTCCACACGCGAAACTTGCCACTAACGTTTTAAATAAAAACATTATTTGTCCTATTATTTGTTGATGTTTTAATAATGAAAAAGTTGTTGCTTAAAATATAAAACGAAAATAAATCTTATCAATGCGCTTGACCGATGGGTAAGACTAAGAAGACGTTGATATCACCATTGACTTAGGTTTTTTCTTGGTTTTTATTGCCGCTCTACCAGAGAGCCGTTTGCTATAAATATGACGGACAATAGCAAACAACATCAGTGCGCCAATATTGGTCAGCAATATCATCAGCGACAAGATAAAAATCTCATCGAAGCGCGCAAAGTGCTGTAGCTCGACTATCTTGGTGGTGAGTACCATGGTTTTGGCACCTGAAATAAAGATAACCGCGCTAATCGTCACCATGGCACTGATAAAATAGAATGAAGCGACTTCAATCAGCGTAAAAAACGAATTGGGCACGACGATGCGGCGTAACGATGTAAACCATGAATCGCCCAATAAACCAGCCGTCGTCTCCCAACCCAAATTCATTTTAGATAGCGCGTTTTTACTCATTAAATAAGGCGTGGCAAAGTAATGAATGATGTTGCTAATCACGATGATAAAAATAGTATTGGCGACCGCCGACCCCGAAAACACCATCAAATAGGCAATACCGACGACCATTCCAGGCACCGTATTGGTCACCAATGCCGAGCTTTCAATACTGAATTTACCCAGTTTAAACAGGCTTGAGCGCTCGTATAACAGGGCTGAAAAATACGTAATCAAGGTGCCAAACACCGCCGTTAATACCGCCACAAGTAATGAGTTTTTATAGACCCGCATCAGATTGGCAGACTCTAAAGCCTCGCTGACAATCTCGGTGGTGAAGACCATCTGATAAGGCCATGATTTAATCCATGGGATGATGAATATCACGGCGAATACCAGTAACAGTGAGGCTAAAATCACACTCGATAACACCGCCAAAACACGGTCTTTGATTTTTGAGGTGGGCAGATCAATCATTTCAACTGAGTCATAGCGCACATTGAAGCGTGCCACGTACCATAGTATGGCGATGCTTAGGATCGATGGCACCAGCATAAATAACGCAACCACTGCCCCTTTTTCGAATGAAGGTGACGCGCCTAAGATTTGGGTATAAAGCTCAGTGGCGATGACGCTATATTGCCCCCCAATCGACGCTGGAATACCAAAGTCTGTAAAGGCTAAAAAGAAACATTGAATCATCGCTGCTGCAAAGGTGACGATTAGAGGGCGCACCACAGTCATATCAAACTGGCGATAAGGAGAGTCTCCCATCAACTCTGATACAACGACAAACTTTTTGTCCAAATACTGGAACGTATTGTTCAATAATAAAAAAGCAATGGGCAAGGTATAAATGGTATAACCAAGCCACATGCCATAAAAGCCATATATGTCCTCAAACAGCTGAAAGCCTATAATCTGAGTCAGCAAGCCTTGTTTGCCAAAGGTATAAATAATGGCAAAGCCGTAAGTTACGGTTGGCAACAACATAGGAAATAATGCCGCCAGCTTAATAAACTGTTTAAAACCTTTGGGCAAATTGCTCCAATGCACGGTATAAGCCAAAATAAAGCCCAAAAACGTCGCGCTAAGCGCACTCATCGTCGCCACAAAAAAGCTGTTTTTCATGGTCTGCAAAAAGCCATCACTGCTCAAAATACTGGTGTAGTTTTCTAACCCTAATGCATCACCGACATTCAAAGACAGTGCCAGCAGTTTGACTAGTGGCACAAACATAAACATGACGAATAAAACAGCAACGAATAGCCAAGTTGCTTTTACGAGGGGTGAATTGCTCAATTTCATAAATATCCAAGACGATCAAATGGTCAAATACGTTCATTCACAACATTTTTATTTTTAATTAATATTAATTGATGGTGGCATCTTTTCGTTTTTGCTGATGACTGTCTTTGATAACGTTAAAATCGTCGGTATTGTCGATAATGTCCATATCATCGATATCGTCATAACGATGAGTCACCACACTGTCATCCTGACCATAATGTTGGCGCTGGGTATATTTGCTTAAAGGGTCGATAGTTGCGCCATCATCCGCGAATAAACTTAAGATATTGCGACGCTTGATATTGAGCTGATTGAGAATGAAGTTTTTGACAAAATCATTGGCTGGGTTGCGAATGATTTCCGTTGGTGTCGCGAACTGTGCCACTTTGCCATCTGATAGCAGCAAAATACGATCAGATAACGTCATGGCTTCTTCTGGATCATGAGTGACTATTAACGTCGTCAACTGATAACGAACGGAAATCTCGCGAATACGTGCTTTGATGGTTTCTTTGATGACACCATCTAGCGCAGATAAAGGCTCATCTAATAGCAGTATTTTAGGCTTCATCACCAAAGTGCGTGCGAGTGCCACGCGTTGCTTTTGACCACCAGACAGTTGGCTGATGCGTTTATTTAGGTGGGCTTCGATATCGAGTAAGTCGACCAGTTCATCGACTTCTGCTTGCGTGCTAATATGGGGATTATTGCGTAAACCGTATTCGATATTTTGTTTGACATTTAGATTGGGAAACAGTGCATAGTCTTGAAAGACAATATTGAAGCCTCTTTTTTTCATCGGCACTCGTGTAATGTCTTCGCCGTTATAAGCAAGACGACCGCCATTGATACCTGTCAAACCTAAGATAATATGCAATAAAGTCGTTTTACCACAGCCAGAAGGCCCTAAGATTGAGACAATTTCGCCCTTATTAATTTTGAGGGAAATATCTTCAAAGATGACTTTATTCTCATACTTCTTCGTCACACCTCTAAGCTCTAACATATCAACCAACCTGATCATTTATTATTTGTGTTGCCTAGGTCAGCAGTGTAGCCAGTAGTTGTGACATTTTGGTTAAAGAGCCATGACAATACGATGACATCAAACAACATTAGGGCGTGTCCTCAATTCAATCAATTACTCTATAAATGGGCTAAACATGGCTAAATTTTGTTAAACATCGTCAAATAGCTTATCAATATCTCGATATTAACGGCGCTATCTTCCTTATTTGACGGCAATTTATCTCATTTTTATCACCATTTTTAAAATGAGGACACGCCCTAGATAAAGTATCGAAAACAATCCCATGAGCATTTGTCAAAATATAAGACCCCATTTAATACCATTAAATGAGGTCTTCTAAAAACAGAAAGCCTGCCAATAGATGACAGACAAAATGCGTTAAACGTAGATGTTATTGATGAGAGTCTGTTGAGTAGTCGTTAGGCTTCATGAGCCAATTTTCTCAGCTTGTGACGCAGTATTTTTCCGACAGTTGATTTGGGTAACTCGTCTATGAATTCAATATGGCGCGGGCATTTATAGGCGGCCAGATTTGCTTGGCACAGCACTTTGATATCATCTTCATTTAAGCTGTCATCAGATTTTACAACGTAGGCTTTAATCGACTGACCCTGTAACTTATCATCGATACCAACCACTGAACATTCGGCAACCTTAGGGTGTTCCTCAATGACGTTTTCTACTTCGTTAGGATAAACGTTGAAGCCACTGACGATAATCATATCTTTTTTACGGTCATATATCTTAATAGCACCCTGCTCGTTCATAGACGCAATATCACCTGTCTTTAAGTAACCATCAGCGGTAAAAAACGTCGTATTGTCAATATTATGATAATGAGTAATGACGTTTTCACCTTTGATACACATCTCACCAACTTCATTTATGGCGAGAATATTTTCATCTTCATCACGGATATTGATATCGACACTAGGCAGTGGTAACCCTACGTTGCCACTATATTCAGTGCCATTAAATGGATTGGCAGTACCCACGCCTAGCGTCTCAGACATACCCCAGCCTTCGAGGATAGGCAGACCTGTGACTTCACGCCAGCGCTTAGCGGTTTCAGGGGTCGCTGCCATACCACCGACTAGGGTTAACTTGCATGCAGAAAAATCCAACTCCTTAAATTTGGGATTCATCAGCAGTGCTTGGAACAAAGTATTAACACCAGGCAATAGATGAAAAGGACGCTTGCGCAATATCCTGATAAACCCTTCAATATCACGTGGATTGGTAACCAGTGTGAGATGCTGACCCACACTCAACCCAACTATTGAGCAGATAAACGCATAAATATGATACAACGGTAAAGCGACAATGGTATTTATTTGAGTACTATCAGACATGGCGTCATAGACTGGCTTGAACCATTCGACAAACTGGTAAGTGGCGGTCACAACATTTTGATTGGTAATCAAAATACCTTTGGCAACACCTGTCGTACCGCCAGTATATTGCAGCATTAATAAGTCGTCCGCTTGAATGGTAGGACGAGAATAGCTTAATTTTTTGGCGCGTTTTAAAACCGCTTTATAGCGAGTCACGGTATAACGAGAATTTGATTTCAACTGATAACGGGGAATGGCTTTTTTGACATATTTGGCAGCGATATTAACAAGCGCACCTTTGACTACTCCTAACATATCGCCAATCTTGCTGATGACCACGTTTTTGACAGGGGTGTCTTTGATAATTTTCTCTAACGTTTTGCAAAATGGTTCTAATATAAATAATACAGCAGTATCTGAGTCAGCCAATTGATGTCTCAATTCACGAGGACTATATAGCGGATTGATGAGCGTTGTGACCATACCAGCGCGAATTGCCCCTATGACGATAGGCAGGTACTGGTTGACATTGGGCATCATGATGCCTATGACCGAACCCTTTGCTAGACCCAGACTTTGAATCCAAGCCGCAATAGCCAATGACATGCTATCAACTTGCCCATAAGAATAAGTAACACCCATGTTGGTGATAAATTCATGGCTGGCATATTCTGTTAATTTGTCATCAAACATGTCAATCAATGTATTATGTGGCGGCGCTATCTGTGCATTTATCCCTTTAGGATAATGCTGCGTCCAAAACTGATCCATAACTTACCTTCCTTGGTAATTAACTTATGAAAAACTCAATGGCTTTGAAGCATTTCTCATAAAAAACCTAGCTACTGAACCTGCTGCCATCCTGACGTTGCATCATACGCATCTTGATGGGCAAATAAGGGATGTGCTTTTGCTTCACTGAGGCTAAGCACAGGGGTGACACAGACATCAACGAGCGCAAAAACTTGTTGCCAATGCTCAAGTGTTTGACTGGCAAATTTATCGCTTACAGTCTTAGCCACCGCTTGGCTTTCAGAGGTATTTGGCATAACCCCAAGTTGCCAATGGCTATTTTTGAGCTCTGGCAACGCTAACGCCTCACACAATCCTTGCCAGAATTTCAGCTCTAGCGAGCCAATGGCCATATAGCGTGCATCTGAGGTTTTGTATAAGCGATAGCAAGGCAATAACCCACCCAAAAAATCATGCTGCGGTTCTGGTTGTTGTCCTGAAAAGCTTTTCACCAGTGTTCCCGTTGCCTTTGGCATGACCATATGCTGATACAAGCTGTGCGTCATACTAACGGCAACATGACGACCTTTGCCCGTCCGCTGGGCGGTGAATACGGCAGCAAGCAGTGCAATCACAGCGGTATCACTGCCGCCTGCCAAATCCGCAAATTGAACGTTAGGCATTGCCTGCTCACCACTCGCCGTCTTTAATTGGTCTAAAACACCGCTCATCGCCATAAAGTTAATATCATGACCGGCTTTATCAGCCCAGTCATGATTAATCTCAGTTTTCGAATCGCTAGATGCCAAACCATAACCAGTAATCGATACCATGACTAGCTTTGGATTAATCGCATGCAGCGTTTTGGCATCTAGTCCCATGCCTTTTAGGACGCCGGGGCGAAAGCTGTCCAACATAACATCAGCATCTTTGAGGTGCGCTTTGATAGCAGCAATACCTTGAGGATCACGGAAATCATGACTTTCAGTAGTTTTACCATGATTTAGTGCTTTAAACAATTCGCCAAAGGCTCTGGCAGGATCACCATTTTTAGGTTCAATCTTAATGATTTCTGCGCCTAAATCTGCAAGCAAACGTGTGGCAAAGGGTCCCGGTAAATTACGAGTCAAATCAACGACGCGCAGCCCTTGTAAGCAGTCTGCCATTAAATCTATCATTAAACCAGTGCTCGTATTAGTCACAGAATCAAGCATAGAATGAATCGTAGAATTAACCATCAGCTCAGTCATCAGAAAACACCTCACCTTTATCTGCCATATCTAGCAGAATTTGCGCTGGCTCAAAACGCTCACCGTATTGAGCCGCGAGTTCACGGCTACGGGTGATGAACGCCTCTAATCCCATAGCATTGATGAACTGTAGCGTACCACCTTGATGTGGCGCAAAGCCCCAGCCAAAAATAGAGCCGATATTGGTATCAGCGACAGAGCGCACGACGTTTTCTTGATAGCATTTAGCAGATTCGTTGGCTTGGATAAACATCAAACGATCGATTAAATCTTGCTGTGATGGCTGCTCTAATTTTACTGGATATAAATTCATCAGCTCAGGCCACAAGTATTTGTCGCCATTATTGGCATACTCATAAAAGCCTTTACCGTTCTTTTTGCCCTCGCGATTGTGTTCTTTGACCAGCGTTTTAAGTATCTCGTACGAGGGACGCACAGCAATGGGTTTACCTTCAGCTTGCATATCCAACTGCTGCTGTTCGCTCACGTGTAACGCCAAACTTAATGACACCTCATCTTGCAATGCCAGTGGCGGCATGGGCATGCCCGTTTTCATGCCAGCAACTTCGATGCCGCGCGGATGGACGCCCTCACCTAACATCGCCACCCCTTCTGACACATAAGTGCCAAATACTCGTGAGGTATAAAAACCCCGACTGTCATTGACAACGATAGGTGTTTTACCGATCTGTAGCACATAATCAAACGCTTTTGCTAAAGTGGCGTCATCCGTTTGCTCACCCATGATAATTTCAACCAACGGCATCTTATCGACTGGCGAGAAGAAATGCAGCCCGATAAATTGATTGGGACGGGTGCTGGCTTTTGCCAATCCAGTGATAGGAAGTGTCGAAGTATTAGATGCATAGACAGCCGTGTTAGGAATCACCGCCTCAGATTGCTGAGTACACTTGGCTTTAATCTCACGATTTTCAAACACCGCTTCAATGATAAGGTCACAGTCTGCCAAATCCTCATAAAACACTGTTGGCTTGATGCGATTGAGTAACGCTTGCTTTTTCTCTTCAGTGGAGCGTTTACGGCTAATGGCTTTGTCCAAAATGGTGGCAGAATACGCTTTGCCTTTTTCAGCGCCTACTATGTCAGTGTCGAGTAATACAACGTTGATCCCCGCCTTTGCGGTGACATAAGCAATACCCGCACCCATCATGCCTGCACCTAAAACACCAACCTTTTTAGTTTTATAGCGCTCAAAGCCATTTGGACGAGATTGACCTTTTTTAATACTATTCAGCTGCGTCCATAGCGTGTTGATCATATTTCTAGATTCAGCAGACAGCACACAAGCGGCGAAATAACGCGACTCAAGCTCAAGTCCCGTATCGATATCCACTAAGCAGCCCTCGAACACACAAGACATGATGTGAGTAATGGCTGGATAATTGCCGTGTGACTTTTGATTGGCCATGGCTGGTGCAATAGAAAATATCGGTACAATACTAGGATGTTTACTATCACCGCCGGGAATTTTAAAGCCCTTTCTATCCCATGGCTGCTGGGCATCGGGATTAGCTTTGATCCAGTCTTTTGCCTGCTTGAGCATATCTGCTTTGTCAGTGGCAACGGCATTAATTAGACCCATGTCTTTAGCAGCAGTTGGACGCAGCTCTTTACCTTGGGTCATCAGCTCTAAAGCTGATTGAATACCAACCAATCGCGGTAAACGCTGAGTACCTCCGCCGCCCGGCAGCAAGCCCAATTTGACTTCAGGTAAACCCAATTTAGTCTTAGGCGAATCAATCGCGATACGATAATGACAGGCCAATGCCAACTCCAAACCACCGCCAAGTGCAGTTCCAGTCATAGCAGCGACGACAGGTTTACCTGAGGTTTCTAGCTTGCGTAAGCTAGCTTTCAGGTCTTCGACCAGCTCAAACGCTTGTTCAGCGGTTTTAATATTAGCCAACTGATCAATATCAGCACCGACCAAAAAGGTCTCTTTGCCAGAGGTTAAAATCAAACCTTTGGCAGACGCATCGTTAATAAAGCTATCGGTCATCACTGCAAAAGCATCAGTGAAACCGTCGCCGATGACATTCATTTTGCGGCTGCTTTGGTCAATCGTGACGGTGATAATGCCATCATTATCACGATGGGCAGAAAAGTGGTTCAATGCATTGATGGCGTCTACGCTGTTTGTGCTCATTTCAAATCCTTTTTATATTATTCTATATCGATATCAGTCACTAGAAACTAATGACAATCACTAAAATCTATTAGCGCTATACGCGCTCAATGATAGTGGCAATACCCATACCGCCACCCACACACAGCGTAATCATCGCGGTTTTTAGATCGCGACGTTCTAACTCGTCAAGGACTGTGGTCATGAGCATCGCGCCCGTGGCACCAAGTGGATGACCCATAGCGATGGCACCACCATTGACGTTGACGATATCAAGCGAGAGTCCGAAGTCATCGGCAGTATTCAGTGGAACGGCAGCAAAGGCTTCGTTGATTTCCCATAGGTCTATATCTGAAGCTTGCATGCCTGCTTTTTTGAGCGCTTTTTGGCAGGCAGGCGTTGGCCCTGTCAGCATAATAGCGGGTTCTGAGCCAATGACTGCAGCCATCGTAATTTTAGCACGTGGTTTCAGACCTGCTTTTTGACCAGCAACTGCACTACCGACTAAGCAAATTGCGGCACCATCGACGATGCCTGATGAATTACCCGCATGATGCACGTGATTTACTTTTTCAATGGTGGTATATCTATCCAAGATAACGCTATCAAAGCCCATCTTACCCGGCATAATAAAAGAAGGATTGAGACCAGCTAAAGTTTCGACATTGGTATTGGGACGGATGGTTTCGTCTTTATCCAATAACGTCATGCCATTGATATCCGTGACGGGTACGACCGATTTATCATAATAGCCCTGCTCCCAAGCATGCGCGGCGCGGCGATGTGACTCGGTAGCAAACTCGTCGACATCGGTGCGACTAAAGCCTTTTAGCGTCGCTATGGTATCCGCGCCAACGCCTTGCGGGACAAAATGCGTCGCTTCATTAACCCGTGGATCCATATACCATGCACCGCCATCAGAGCCCATCGGCACGCGGCTCATCGATTCTACGCCACCTGCAACCACCATGTCCTCCATACCTGACATGATTTTGGCAGCAGCTAAGTTGATAGACTCCAGACCTGAGGCACAAAATCGAGATAAAGTGACACCCGCGACACTTTGCGCCCAGCCAGCGTCAATGACCGCAATACGGGCAATATCAGAGCCCTGTTCGCCAACGGGCGTCACGCAACCAAGCACCACATCATCGACCAAACTGGTATCCAAATGGTGGCGCTGTTGCATTTCCTTTAACAAGGTACGAGCAAGCCAAATCGGTGACGCCTGATACAAAGAGCCATCCTTTTTGCCTTTACCACGCGGGGTACGGATGGCGTCATAAATGTAAGCAGTCTCAGTCATAAAAATCCCTTTTTATTTTTTGAATAAATAACCATGATGGATGATGGCAATATAATCGCCATGTTAGAATCAAGAACTAGAACTAACAATTAAAATAGACAATTACATAAAGCGTGACGCCAGCTCTTTCATGATTTCATTGGTGCCGCCGTAGATTTTTTGTACTCGCGCATCAGCATATAGGCGAGCAATCGGGTATTCTGTCATATAACCATAACCGCCAAATAGCTGGACGCATTCGTCGATCACGTCACACTGCTTTTGGGTTACCCAATATTTAATCAAAGACGCCTGTGGTACCGTCAACTTGCCTTCTAACATGGCATCGACAGCGGCATCACACATTGTGCTAGCAGCGAGATAATCAGCGTAGCACTCTGCCATTTTAAAGCGCGTATTTTGAAATTTCCAAATCGGTTTGCCAAAGGCTTCACGACCTTTGACATACTCTAGGGTCAAATTAATCGCCAGCTTCATCGCACCAACGCCCGTTAAAGCAATGATTAGACGCTCACGTGGCAGCTCTTGCATCATTTGAATAAAACCCATGCCCTCTACTGTGCCAAGCAAATTCTTTTGCGGCACACGTACATTGCTGAAAAATAACTCTGAAGTATCTTGTGAGGTCAGACCAATCTTATCGAGATTACGACCACGCTCAAACCCTTCTACTTTGTCCGTTTCTACCACGATAAGCGAAACGCCTTGCGCACCTTTTTCACGATCGGTTTTGCAGGCGAGCAAAATCAGGTTGGCATGCTGACCATTGGTAATAAAGGTTTTTGAGCCATTAATAATGTAATCATCACCATCTTTTACGGCATAGGTTTTGATGTTTTGTAGGTCTGAGCCTGTGCCTGGTTCGGTCATGGCTATCGCAGCCACATACTCACCGGTCGCCATCTTAGGTAGCCATTCTTTTTTCTGTGCTTCCGTACCATGACTCAAGATATAAGGCGCGACAATACCTGAATGCACCATGCCGCCAAATCCTGATTGATTGGCCTCCGCTTGCGCATAAAGAAGCGCTGCTTCATGACCAAAGTCACCACCGCCGCCGCCATATTCCTCTGGAATCGATGCGCATAAAAAGCCCATAGCGCCTGCCTCTTCCCACGCAGCGCGGTCAATCATGCCGTTTTTGCGCCACTGCTCGTCCTTTGGCTCCCACGATTGAAACATTTTAAGCGCGCTATCATGCACCATCTGGTGCTCTTCGGTCATCCAGTTCGGGGTGAATTTTTCAATACTCATATTGTCTATCCTTGACAAGGGGAAGTTGATAATGGCTAGGGCGTGTCCTCAATTCAAACGAGGACACGCCCTAATATAAAATACTATTGAGTGTAAACATATTATTTATGGTAATTTTAATTACCGTTATATACAATCTAAGCATTCTTTATATTTAATATCATGCAAAACTTATACTAGGACAGTAAAAGACAATGCGCAACCTATTAACAAACAATAGTAATTTATATTACCTATTTCAACTCTAGCTTATCAAGCCGTTAAATAAGACGCTGTAGCACAGTCTAAAAATTCTCACCGCACAGGAATCATCAAGCATGCAATCTACCAATCAGATATCTAGTATGAATACAGCCCGAGCTTTGGCACCCTTATCCGATATGCGCCCTGCTACTTTAGAAAAAATTGAAAAAGCCGTTCGTAAAGTGTTTGCAGGTTTTGACTCTAATGAGGTGACCATGGCACAAATTGCAAAGTCTGCCAATGTCTCACTACAGACGCTGTATAAATATTTTGGTGATAAGCAAACGCTGTTTTATACCATCATGGATATTGTATTGGGCAGGTTGGCGGCGCGCATCATGGATCATTTGCAAGGCATCGATAGCGTACAAGATCGGCTGCGCAAGACATTATGGGTTTGTTTTGACTTTGTAGACTCGCATCCTGATGCCGTGATGGTACTGTCTTCGGTATCGGCATCACGTATACGTAATATTGCGATTTACGAAAATAAAGAGCTGATTGGCGCATTTTTGAATGTATTAGAAGATGGTCAAAACCGCGGAGTACTAAATGACACCGTGCCCCTTTATATACTTTTTGATGTGTTTATGGGTTTTATCAGTCGTCTTGGCTTGATGCATATCATTCGCCAGACTGACACGCCCATTAATGCAGAGTTTGATGCGTTATTCGTGATTTTATGGCGAGCCATATCCAAGCCTGACATATAATCAGTTCGATATACAATAACTTGTACAATATTATGAAATATTCATACCAGCCAACTTTCAATTTCACCATAAAAGTTCACAACGAAAAAAGCCTCACTTTGCAGTGAGGCTTTACTTAATACTTAAAAACTAATGCTTAAAAATCAACATTCCTTAGATTTTTTTAGCTTATATTCTTCTACTCTATCAACCATTTCATAATCTTGTTCACTCATCTGCTGATAGCCATTGCTCACACTGCCATAGGATGAATTTTTATTATCATGCTGAGCGTGCACAGCAGCATCTTTGATCTGGGCAATGTCTTCTGCAAACGGCGTATAAGGGATATCCAGCACAGAAAATAGCGCGGCTAGAAATTCTTCAGCGGTAAAATATTTATCCATATAGCTGCCATCAAGCCCAAGGTATTTATTCGATAATACATGACGTAGGCGCTCACAAGCAGGGATGGTATGCTTAATAGGATAACCCATGGCTTTGACAATATCTTGCGAACGCAGCTCAAGTGTCGCTATCTGATTGATCGCATACTGGGCGAGAAGATGACGTGGGTGGTAATGACGGGTATATTTGGATTGGTTAGCAATGTGGCTCATGATATTGAACACCTTAGACTCCTGTAACTCCGACGAAAAATGGTGAAATACGCCCAAATAGGCAAATAAAATCAGGCACAAATGAGGATGTCGGAGTACAGGCTCATGCGCTTTACCAGAATTATTTTATATCGTGCTGGAAGTTGCAAGGTTTGTACGCCACCATTTATAACGATAATGGCTGGCGATAACAAAACTGTTAAACCCACGATAATGACTTAAAGATGATAGCATATCAGATAATAGAAAATAAATACTGATATTAATACGCTTTGGTAATCACACGATTGTTACGGCCTCTCTATCGCCGTTAAAGTCTGAATACCTTTATATTTAAAAACGGTAGAAAAAATCAGACGATGACTCAGCAAAGCTATCTAATTATTTTTAGACATTGACCTGCATGATATAAAGTCAGTCCCAACTCAGTAATGCCAGATTTCATCCCGCCAAAAGAAACTTTTGCCTCTTCTAAGGTCTTAAATGGTAAGGGAATACTGTCTCTATTACCCGTCATTATATAATCTGCAAAGCATTTACCCATTAGCGTGCCTGTGGTAATGCCGCGACCGTTATAAGCCGTTGCGGTCAGCAAGCCCTCGTCGGGCTCCATGACTCGAAAAATATGATCTTGCGTGAAGCCAAAACTACCAGTCCACTCATACTGCCACTTAAATGCTGGCAAATCTGGATAATAGCTCTTTTGCACCGCATTGGCCCATGATTGATAAAAGGATTTTGGTTTAAGCTGTGTACCACCCACCGTTCCCAATAATAGGCGATCGTCGTCATCACGGCGAAAGCTAGACAAGGCCAAGCGTGTATCCCATGCCCCTGTTTTGTAAGGTAAGATACGATCTGCCGCCTCTCCGCTGAGCGGCTCAGATGCAATCTGATAGTAATAAACCAAATAAAATGTCTTTGTAATTTCTGTCCACTCGCCTTCGGTATAAGCGTTGGTTGCAATAATGACGCGATCGGACTTGACGCGAGCTTTAGCGGTTCTTGTATACCAATGACCGTCTACTTTTTCTAGTGCTTCAACAACGGAATGCTCATAAATAGTGACACCAAGACTGGTTGCTACTTTTGCGAGTCCTCTGACATAAGCCAGTGGGTTTATCGTACCAGCCCGATGATCGAGTAGTGCTTTATTGATACTTTTGGTACCGCAATACTCATGGCATTTACTGCCGGTTAATACCTCAACATTCGCACCGCGGCGGCTAAGCTGCTCGTATCTAATATCGACATCGACTTCACCTTTAGCGTTATGTGCCATATGAATATTACCAGCTTGAGTAGCCTGCGCATCGATATTATAACGCTTGATTAAATCAAACACTAAGCTTGGCGCTTGTCCAAGGGCTTCTGTCAGACGCTCACCTGCCGCTTCGCCTAGCGCAATATTCAAATCATCAGGGCGCGCCCAAGTACCTGCATTGACCAATCCGACGCTTTTTCCTGAGCCGCCACTACCAATCGTTTGACTCTCAAGCAAAATAACCTTGACGCCTTTTTCGGCCAAATGAATCGCCGCCGATAACCCTGTATAACCGCCGCCTATGATACAAATAGTCGCTTCAGTATCGCTATTCATCTGGCTGTAAGTATCAATAATAGGTGCAGTCATATTCCACAAACATTGCTCTTGCAACATCTCATACTCCTTCTAAATTACACGTTGTCTACAGTGGAGAGCGTGTTTGTGTCGTTATTAACAATAGGTTCTTCACGTGGGATAAATTTGTCTAAGAACACCCATAACAAACCAAATAGCGGTGATAACCAACAGGCAAAAGCAAATGGTGCATAAGTGAGGGTCGCAATACCTAAGGTTGCCGCGACGAAACTACCACCCATGTTCCAAGGAATAAGCGGAGATAACAGGGTTCCGGAATCTTCAATAGAGCGTGTGAGTGTCGTGCGCTTGTAGCCCATTTCTTGATATTTGTCTTTTAATAAACGGCCTGGCAATACCAGTGTGGTATAGACGTCACCGATGAGCGTACCGACACCAAGCGTGCTTGCATAAGTGGTCATTACTAAACCAAATCTCGATTTCACCATCTTATTAATTTTTGCCATGATGGCTTTTAGCGTACCGTAATGCTCAATTGAGCCGACGAATGCTAAAGCAAAGATGGTTAAGGTCACGACCCACGTCATCGACATAATGCCGCCTTTAGACAGCAGTTGATCCACGACAGCAAAGCCCGTTTCACTGACAAAGCCATTTTGTAAGACCGTAAAAATGTCATGCACACCCACGCCTTGCATAAAGAAGGCGACCAATCCTGCGACCACCACACCAGACAATACCGTTGGAATAGCAGGCATTTTCATCACCGCTGCAATGACAACGACAACAGCCGGTAATAACGTAATAATACTGAGGTTATAATTGGCCGCTAGCGAAGTTTGAATTTCTTTAATTGAGGTTAAATCGACATTTTCTGCGCCGTAACCCATACCAATCCAAGCATAGATAATCAATGCAGTCACCATAGCAGGTACAGTCGTTGGCAACATGCCGCGGATGTGCTCCCAAAGGTCAACACCGGCAGCGGCTGGTGTTAAGTTGGTGGTGTCAGATAATGGAGACATTTTGTCACCGAAAAAAGCGCCAGAAACAATAGCACCGCCCGTTAGTGACGGCGGGATGCCCAAGCCTAGCCCAATACCCATCATGGCAAGACCAACCGTCCCAACCGTGCCCCAAGAGGTACCGGTTGCGACAGAAATAATGGCACAGATGATACAGACAGAGACTAGGAATGATGAAGGAGAAAAAACGCTAAAACCGTAGTATAAAATCGTGGGAACGGTACCAGCGATAATCCAAGCACCAATGAGCATACCCACACCCATTAGGATAATCATCGCTGGTAGACCAATTTTAACAACCTTTAAAAAGCGTTGTTCCATGCCATCCCAGTCACGGCCACGCAGCTTCATAAACAAGCCGGTGATTAAAATACCGCAAGCTAAAGGAATATGAGGGGTAAAATCTTTGAATACAAAAAACTGCACCATTAGAATAATGGCAGTCAACACCAGAGGTGCAATATCTAATAAAAAACTAGAAGACGGACCGTAGCCCTCTTTAGCTTCGTCATAAGGTTTATCATCCATCATAAGATACCTACCTTCCTTAGTAGTGGATACTGCTGTCATAGATATAACAGTAGTGGAAACAACCAATCCATGGCTGCTGATAATGCTAAAAAAATTGCTAAAAAGAGTACTGAAAAGGGAGTAAAAAAGCCTGTTTTTGAAATCATGAATAGTTATTCATCACTTCCGCAGGCTTTCATACTAAAACAATAAATACTTAATAATTGGCGACCAAAATAGCTAATAATTGGCTTGCTAAATAAGCGCTGAGCCTACTTAACAAGCATCACATCACGTCACATTGTTATTAGCCAAAGTTGATGCCTTGCGCCAGTGGTAGCTCGGTTGAGTAGTTGACCGTATTGGTTTGACGGCGCATATAAGCTTTCCATGCGTCCGAACCTGATTCACGACCACCGCCGGTTTCTTTTTCGCCGCCAAATGCGCCGCCAATCTCAGCGCCACTGGTGCCGATGTTGACGTTAGCGATACCGCAATCACTACCTCGGTCGCTCAGGAAAGTTTCAGCTTCACGTAAGTCATTGGTAAAGATACAAGATGACAGCCCTTGTGGCACATCGTTTTGCATCGCTAGCGCGTCGTCAAACTCTTTATAAGGCATGACATATAAAATCGGCGCAAACGTCTCACTACGTGCTACGTCATTTTGCTCATCAAGCTCAACAATCGCAGGGGTCACATAATAAGCATCTGGGAACTTATCCATCAGAACTCGGTCGCCGCCTGTGACTTTACCGCCAGTCTTACGAGCCTTTTCTAACGCCGCTTGCATGTTATTAAAGCTGTCTTCATCAATCAGTGGACCGACCAAATTGCCTTCAAGCGGATGACCGATGCTCACCGTCTCGTAAGCAGACTTAACGCGCGGTAAGATATCGTCTTTGACCGACTCATGAACGAACAGACGGCGTAAGGTGGTGCAGCGCTGACCTGCCGTTCCCACTGCAGAGAATAGAATGCCACGTAGCGCCAAATCCAAGTCCGCCGTTGGTGCCAAAATCATGGCGTTATTACCACCAAGCTCAAGCAAACATTTACCAAAACGCTCAGCGACTTTGGGTCCTACTTCTCGGCCCATGCGCGTACTGCCGGTGGCACTAACTAAAGAGATATCTTTGTTTTCAACCAACGCATTACCGATATCGGTTTTGCCCAATATGATTTGCGATAAATGTGCTGGTGCTTCACCAAATTTTGCCAAGGCTTTTTCAAATAATGCTTGGCACGCTAAGGCGACAAGTGGGGTTTTTTCTGAAGGTTTCCAGATGACAGGGTTGCCACAGACAATGGCCAGCGCCGTATTCCAAGACCAAACGGCAACGGGGAAGTTAAAGGCAGAGATGACGCCGATGACACCAAGTGGATGCCATGTCTCACGCATGTGGTGACCTGGGCGTTCTGAGGCGATGGTTAGACCATAAAGCTGACGCGATACGCCCACGGCAAAGTCGCAAATATCAATCATTTCTTGTACTTCGCCAAGGCCTTCTTCTTTGATTTTTCCGGCTTCTAGCGATACTAAGATACCTAAATCTTCTTTGTGCTCACGCAGGACTTCACCCAAAAGACGAATCAACTCACCACGTTTAGGGGCAGGAACGACACGCCATTCTTGAAAGGCTTGTTTGGCATTTTGGATTTTAGTATCGACGTCAGCCACTGTATCTAACGTGACTTTACCGATGACTGAGCCATCAATTGGGGTGGTGACTTCAAAGTCGCCATTTTGATAGTGTGCTTCTTCTACGCCCATTGCAGACATATATTGCTTAATCATAATCAATCCCTTGCATATTGGTATAATGGTTTACTACGTCCTTGACTGACTTATAAAATTACCCTGCTACCTACTAAGTTGCAAAATAATAAATTTCTTGCAGCCATTCCTTTTTGGAATGACGTGCTAATAAGTCGGCTATACGCTAGATATTTCTAGGCTAAATTTTACTAAATACTGACGGTGGACAAGCACTGCTCAAGGCTTTGCGCCTGCATCGCTTCATACAATGCCATCTCATCATAAATGGCTGCCCCCAAATCACGCTCAAACTCTTGCTGGCTTGAATAACCGTCATATTGGCTTGGCTGCGCCTCTTGCAGATTCGATTGAAAGATACCGGCGGCACTGACAGGCAAAAAGTCTTCATAAACGATAGGTTCAATGCGAAGGACCTCATCATTAATCAGAGCGCTCAGCTTAGCATTAGGCATTTTATTCAAATCATCATTGGTTAAGGTCGCGGCCAATAATGCTTGACCGTCCTCAGAATCAAGGGTGCTATCCGTCAGCTGGTAATAAAAATACGCCAGCCCCTCATCGTGTAGAGTTTGATAATTATCAGGAAAAGCGGTAAATATCTCAGTCAAAATTTGATTGTATTGAGCCGCATTATCCTCATTTGGGGTAGCACCAAGCTGGCGACGAGTTTCGCTCAGTAGTTCATCATAAAGCGCACGGCCCTTTTGCGTTAGTGCGACACCGCGTTGTTCAATCTCTCCGAAACGCGCGGTATGATACCCTTGCTCGTATTCTTCTTTGGCACCATCTGAAGCATTGACAACTTTAAAGCCAACCGCTTCTTGTAGCGCTTTAAAACTGGTTTGCCTTAATAAGATAGGACATGCTCTGCGTGGCGGTCCTTCGATGATGGCTTTTGATGGTATGCCGCGGGCTTGCATGCCTTGTTGTACAGCATCAATATCCAAGGTTCTAGGCGTTAAATGATTGATATGTGGACCCTTAAAGCCAACCACATCAGCGACTAATGGATGCTGATCTAGTAAGCGCTGATAGAGCGCTTTTGCCACCGGCGTTTTATCATGCCAGCGAAATGTCTCTAGCGCTTCTTGGACAAACTGCTGTGCTTGCTCAGAAGTTAAACCACCTTGCACCTCAAAAATCTCAATGAGCTCAATAACGCCAGTAGTGAATATCTGACGCTGCGCCAATGTAGCCTTGGCTTCTTGTTTTAAAGTTTCATCAGCAATCAAATCTAAACGCAATAACGAGGTAAAAACGCGAAAGGGGCTTTTATGCAATGAATGCGAGTCAAGCGCGCGAAAAGCTGTTGAATGTACCGGCACGCCAGCAGGCGCTAAATCGTAGTAGCCGACAGGGTGCATACCCATCACGGCAAAGAGACGGCGCATCATGCTCAGCTCTGCTGCGGTACCCAGCCGAATCGCCCCGTGGCGCTCCATACTCAGACGCTCAATCTCGCCCGTATGCAGCAGTTGTGATTTAATATCGGGATGTGTGGTTAATACCTCGGCATTCACATCACTGACCAAATCAACCAAGTCTCCGTATAGCGGCACCTCGTTCTGATACATGGCTGACATCGCCATAGAAAAATGATGACGGATATCATCGCTGCAGATAAAATCCTTATCTGGACTGACGCTACTATTTTTCACAAATAAACATCCTTGTAATAGGGTTAAGAAATTTTTAAGTAATCGATATTTGGTTTTGAGCATTTGGTTATGACAGTGCGCTATCTATCCTAAGCACTCCTAAACATTAAGCGGCAGGCAATCCATCAGGAAGCGCAATTAGCACCTCTTTTAGAATATCTAGCCCTTCTTTTAGGGTGTCAGGTTCTATGGTTAGTGGCGGCAATAACCGAATGATATGGCGATATTGCCCACTTGGCATCAGCAGCAATCCACGCTTGCGTGCTTTGGTTAATACCTGCGCCATGACACTTGGATGCACATCATGCTCAGGATGGCGCAGCTCGATACCGCGCATCGCACCGATACCGGTAAGACCAAACAACCAAGGCGAGACACCTTCTTGCTGCCATTGGCTGATGGTCGTCTCAATTGTCTGGGCATAATACTTGGCTGACTGCCAAACGTCATTAGCTTGCATGATATCGAGCGTAGCATTGGCAGCGGCGCAAGCAACTGGGTTACCAGAATAAGTACCGCCCAAACTGCCTTTAGGCAAACCATTGACCACACTAGCCTTGCCTATAACTGCGCCTAAGGGCAAGCCGCCTGCAATACTCTTGCCCAGCAAGATAAGATCAGGTTCAATGCCTAAATGAGTAAAAGCAAACGGCGTACCCGTACGACCATAACCGGATTGGATTTCGTCCATGATAAGTAACATGCCATGCTCATCACAAAACTTACGTAGATACTGCGCAAAGGTGGGCGACAACAATTGAAAACCGCCTTCCCCTTGTACAGGTTCGACGATGATGGCACCGATATTGTCGATATCAGTTTCTACCATAAATAAACGCTGGAGCGCGTCAATCGCTTGCTCGTCGCTGATATTGTTATCGGGGCTGGGGAAAGGAATATGATAAACGCCGCTGGCCAACGCACCGAGCCCGCGCTTATACGGCGCGACCTTACCATTGAGATTGACGGCAGCCAGCGTACGCCCATGAAAACCGCCATCAAAAGCAATAACGCCTGTGCGACCCGTTTTCATGCGTGCTATCTTGATGGCGTTTTCAGTTGCTTCTGCACCGCAGTTGGTGAGCATCCCTGCCAGCTCACCGCTAATAGGCACAAGCTCACACAATCGCGGCATAAAGGTTTGGTACGGCTGATGTGCTGCCGCATTGTAGGCATAGTGAATCAGCGACTGGGCTTGCTGGATGATGGCTTTCACGATGTGGGGGTGGCAATGACCAAAGTTTAAAACACCAATTCCGCCAACAAAATCGATATAGCTGCGGTCATTGTCGTCCCAAACTCTGGCGTTTTTGCCTTTGACGAGCGTGAGCGGATGCACCATCGTAAAGGCATCGGTCACGTTATAAAACTTGTCCATGATGAATCTCTATCTCTTCCTTGAGTTAGACTCATTTCAACAAAACATCATTCCGGCAGCAAACGAATAATAGTTGTGGTGGCATTCCTTTTTGTCATTACCAGTGAATCAACTTCCTAAACGAATCCTTTAAAACCTAAAAAATTGCGTATTAGGCAGTTTTTTAGGTTTAGCTTGTTAAATTCTTACAGCAGATAACTTTGTAGAATAAAATAATAAGATATAAATTATAAAGCAAGCCCTAACGCCTTTTCACGCTGATCTGAGATTGTTAAATAAGCTGTAATCCATTCTAAAACTGCTTTGACCTTATGCGATTGTCCCGAAGAAACAGGATAAGTCACATAATAGCTGCCGCGACCCTTTGCCGCATAATCCCACGCCATGACTAAAGCGCCTGATTGTAGCTCAGGCTCAACCAAACGCAACGGCACCAAGGCTATACCATAGCCCAGTAAGGCGGCAGAGATGCAAGCATGAAAAGTCTCAAAACGTGGCCCTACAAAGGTGCCGTCGACGCTGATATCTTGTTGCTTAAAGTACTCATACCACGCACTTAAGCGCGAACTTATTTGCAATAATACATAGTCATTCAAACAATCAGTACTCAGTGTTTTATCTCGCAAATACTGTGGCTGACAGACCGCAACGCAGTATTCATCGAACAACTTTACGGCCTCCATATTGCTCCACATGCCATCACCATATAAAAAAGCAATATCGGCATTTTGGTCTTCAGAAAAAAACGGCCCTACCAGCTCTTTAATATCTAAGTTAATAAGAGGATACTCTTGACTAAAGCCACTGAGTGCTGGAATCAACCAACGGGCACAAAATGTCGGATGCGAGACGATTTTTAGCAGCTCAGTATTACTGCTATGCGACATCAAATTGGTGGTCGCCACCTCAATATGTTTTAAAATCTCTAACACTTCAAGATAATATGACTTGCCAGCAGGGGTCAATGAAATCCGGTGCGGCGTCCGATAAAATAAAGACAGGTTTAGCATCTCCTCCAGCTGTGCCACTTGCTTACTGATGGCGCTTTGAGTCATGTGCATCTCTTGCGCCGCGTTAGTAAAGCTTAAATGACGGGCAGCGGTCTCAAAACATTGCAGCGCCGTCGTTGAAGGATATCGTCTAAAGGCTAATGGTTTATTGGTGTCTGTTTTCATAGATTGTTTTTCTTTTATCCCATCTTATTAAAATATCAATAACTCTTTAAAATCACGTTATCAGGCATCCCTAGCCGATGGCGTCATCATACCTATATTCAAGCGTAAATAGCGATACCTCACTATAAGCACTATGTAACTGACACTGATGTCATCATCGGATTTACTTAAGCATTCAACCAATTATTCGGTCACTAATTTTAAAGACTCTCCTACAAAAAACACCGTCGATTCCTGATAAAATGGTAGGGTCTGATGATAGACTCTGACATACCGCAACTGATTTGCTATCTTACCCTCCTCTTTTTCATCATTACGACCTATGCCGCCGTTATTCTTAAACTCATGAATTATTTTTCAGCTAATTTGCACTATTAGCGCCTTCTTTATTTGTATTGGATCATATGAAACATAACCTTGAGGTGAGCGCAAATGCTCGCCGAACTCAGTATTTCCAAGTATTCTTAATGGGCGTCAGCGCCTTTATTATGAATACCACCGAATTTGTCCCCGTTGCCCTATTAAGTGACATTGCCCAAGATTTTTCCATCACTACAGCAGAAACTGGCTGGATGTTGACGCTGTATGCGTGGATTGTCGCGGCGATGTCATTGCCATTGATGCTACTTACCAGCCGCTTTGAGCGCAAAAGCTTACTTTTGGGCTTGTTTGTGGTTTTTATTGCCAGCCATGTGTTGTCAGTATTTGCTTGGAGCTTTGATGTATTGCTGATTAGCCGAGTGGGTATTGCGCTATCACACGCGATATTTTGGTCTATCACCGCAGCGATTGCCATACGCGTAGCACCAGAAGGCAAAAAAGCACTGGCGCTTAGTGTACTTACGACCGGTACTTCATTGGCGATGGTGCTTGGCGTGCCACTAGGGCGCTTAGTCGGTCAATGGTTTGGCTGGCGTGCAACCTTTGGCGGTATTGGGGTGATTGCTTTTATCGTGTTTCTCTTGCAAGCAAGGCTATTGCCAACATTGCCGAGTATGTTTGAAGGCTCGTTTAGAAAAATTCCAGAACTGCTTAAAAACCCATTATTGGTCTGTTTGTATCTGCTTATTTTACTGGTCTTTACCGCTCACTATACCGCTTACTCTTATATCGAACCTTTTATGCGGCAGGTTGGTGCTATTAGTGAAAATTCGGCTACTTTTATCCTGCTACTGTTTGGTGTCGCTGGGATTGCGGGCAGTGTGATATTCAGTCGCTGGGGTGATCGTTTTAATACCAGATTGATGCTGATATCGATAATATTAATGTTAATCTCTATGCTGGTGCTATTGTTTGCCGTGACCTCAATATGGGCGCTGAGTTTCATTGCGTTACTCTGGGGCGCAGCGCTTATGCTGCTGATTATCTCCATGCAAGCCAAAGTCATCATGGTTGATGTCACAGCCCAAGACATGCTGATGTCAATGTTCTCAGGGATTATTAACTTAGGCATTGGCGCCGGTGCGCTGTTTGGTGGTTATGCAGTGACGCATATTTCCATATCGAGTGTGGGCTATGTTGGCGCGGCTATCGCCAGTGTGGCACTGCTCTTGATGTTATTTATGATAAAGCGCTTTCCCGAGTTAAGTAGAAGACTTGGTTAAGCAAAAGACTTGGATAGCTAAAGACCTAATAGTAAATAAGACTATAAAAAATGCCAGCCTCTTAAATGGGCTGGCATCTGGCTTTCTCGTTCATTTAAAAATAGGAAATAAGCCACCCATTAGAAATCCACCTTACCGCGCAACACTTTTGTTTTACCGCGCTGGGTCTTTTGATCCACCCGTTTGCGCTTAGCATTTCTGCTAGGTTTAGTTGGCTTTCTGGTTTGATTGACATAAGTGGCTTTTATAATAAAGCTTTGCAGCCGCTCAAAGGCATCTATCTTATTGCGCTCTTGCGTACGAAACTGCTGCGCTTTGAGCACAAACACGCCTTCTTTGGTGATTCGACTGTCTTTACTGTCCAATAAACGCTGCTTATGGATATCACTTAAACTTGATGCATGAATATCAAAACGCAGATGAATCGCAGATGAGACTTTATTGACATTTTGCCCGCCAGCGCCCTGTGCACGTATCGCGCTAATCTCTACATCACTGTCATTCAGGCTAATGGTATTGCTAATGAAAATCATAGAGCTCTTTTTAAATCATAAATAAGTATGATGCATAATAAACCATTATTTGCTTCCCTGCTACTTCGTCAATAACTAACCTAATAGCTGGCGACAACGCTCAATCACTGGCGCGTCTACCATTTGACCATCTATCTCAAACACTGCCTGCCCGCTTCGCTCATACTCCTCGACCACACGCTTAGCAAATGATAGCTCACTCTCTGTCGGCTTAAGGGCGTGCTGCACAACAGCCACTTGTTTGGGATGAATACACAGCATTCCTGACATACCCATTTGTGACCATAAACTTACTCGGGCGCTTAATCCTATCTCATCATTAAAATCAGGATAAACAGTATCAATCGGTGGGGACAATTGGTGCACTTTTGAAGTCAGTATTAATTGATAGCGAATCTGGTTAGCAATAATATCGGCAGCAGGCGTACCTACTTGCACCCGCAAGTCATTGCACAAATCTAAAAAACCATAACTAAACGCGGCCAAGCCGACTGCTTTTGCCATATTATCGACTTGATATAATCCAACAGCACTCTCAATCAGTGCAATCACGGGTAAATTGATAAGCTGATGTACGCTCTCTATGTCGGCGACTTGCTCAGCTTTAGCTAGTAACACGCCAGCTAAATTTGGCATTTTTTGACAGAGCACTATATCTTTGAAAAATTCTTCGCTACCTGCCTTATTGATACGCACCCAAATCGACTGATAATCTACACTGTCATGATATTGTTGTAATGCTTTGCGGGCGTCTGCTTTATCTTCTGGCGCAACGGCATCTTCTAAATCTAAAATGACAGCATCTGCATCACTGGCAAAGGCTTTGGCTACTCTATCAATGCGAGTCGCTGGCACGAACAGCCATGTTTTATTTTGAGAAATTATATTTGTTTTATGATTGGTCACTGAATCCATGATTGATTTCCATATTATGCAAGTAGCGGTTAGTACCTTCATTATGCCATTACACAGCCTATTTTTACTTCAAATTCTAATCTATCGATGCAATGACACTAAAAGGATCTAGACACTCGATCAAAAAAAAATCAAAAAAAACTGCATGGAAATAAATCTCATGCAGTTCTTAATAGTCATGCTTTCTTTTACTGGTATTCTAAGTCTTCTGAGGGGCTAACTAAGCCAACATACCACCATCGACAACGATAGTCGCGCCTGTGGTATAGCTTGATGCGTCAGACACTAGATATAATACCGTGCCAGCCATCTCGTCAGGCTCAGCCACACGTCCTAGCGGAATCGAGTGTAGTGCCATTTTTAAGACTTTATCATTGGTCGTCAAGGCAGAAGCAAACTTGGTATCAGTTAGACCTGGCAGTAAAGCATTGACGCGGATATTAAGTGGGCCACACTCTTTAGCAAAAGCTTTAGTCATGCTAATGACCGCCGCTTTGGTGATTGAGTAGATGCCTTGCTTGTCGCCTGCTACTAAGCCATTGACCGATGCGGTATTTAAGATGACGCCGCCACCTTGTTCTTTCATCATTTTGCCAGCAGCAGTCGACATAAAGAAGTAGCCGCGAATGTTTACCTCAACCGTCTTATCAAAGGCGGCTAAATCCGTATCTAAGATATGGCCATAGTAAGGGTTGGCTGCGGCATTATTGACCAAGATATCAATTTGGCCAAACTCGCTTTTGATATGCTCAAAAATCGTATCAATTTGCGCCATCTCGCCCACGTGACAAGCAAAGGCACTGGCTTTGTGACCATCAGCGATGATGCTATCAGCGACTGCTTGGCAAGCATCGATTTTGCGGCTTGAGACGATCACATGCGCGCCTCTTGATGCCAATAAACGAGCAATAGATTCGCCAATACCGCGGCTTGCGCCAGTAACCAAAGCGACCTTACCGGTTAAATCAAATAAATCGTTCATCATGATTCCTTATATTTTTATAAACGTTATATTTTCCATCATTCTTGAGCGCTGAATTCATCTATCCAAAACAGGTATCTAGAACAGGCGTCTAAAATTGGATAACTAAACGCAGATAATCGCTGTCATATCTAACAGCGATTATCGAGCACTAACGAGTTAATAATGAGCGCTCAACAGTCGCAGTTACGCTAGCATACCACCATCTAGGGTAAAGGCATGACCGTTCATAAAGGTACTCTCATCGCTTGCAAGCCATGCAATTGCGGCTGACACTTCGTTAACGTCTCCCAAACGGCGCATCGGACTGGCCTTAACCGTTGCTTGCTGCGTACGCTCATCCATCGTTGCCATGGTATTGCGTACCATTGGCGTATCGATGAAGCTTGGGCATACCGCGTTGAAACGAATATTGGCGCGAGCATACTCATGGGCAGCAGATTTAGTAAGACCCATCACACCATGTTTGGCAGCACTATAAGCTGAGATCATCGGCGCTGAACGCAGGCCTGCGATAGATGCTACGTTGATCACATGACCACCACCATTAGGTAGCATACAGTTGACGGCAGCGCGCATACAGTGCCAAACGCCTTTTAAATTCACGGCGATATTGCGATCAAAGTCATCATCGCTTAGCTCATGCATTGGCGAAGGCTTATGGTCGATACCAGCATTGTTTACCACCACATCTAGACCACCAAGCGTTTCTACTGCAAAGTCGAACAACGCACGTACTTCGTCACCACTGGTCACGTCTACTTTTTTGAAGACGACATTGTTACCAGCATCTTGAGCTTGCTTGGCGACCGCAGCGCCCATCTCTTCTGCCATATCCCCAATCACGACTTTTGCGCCGCGACTGGCCAGTAATAGCGCGCTAGCCGCACCGATGCCAGAGGCGCCGCCCGTGATTAAAATTCGTTTACCCGTTACATCTGATGCAATTCCGTTTGTATTCAGTGTCATGATCTATCCCTCTACCTTAAGTACCAGTTTGCCGAAGTTTTCACCTTTGAAGAGCATCATCAAAGTATCAGGGAACGTCTCGATGCCCTCAACAATATGATCTTTCACTTTCATCTCACCTGACTGAATCCAGCCAGCGATATCTTTCATGGCGACTGGATATTCTTTGATATTATCGAATACCACGATGCCTTCCATGCGAGCACGATTGACCAATAATGATAAATAGTTCGAGGGGCCTTTGACTTCTGTGGTGTTGTTATATTGACTAATCGCACCGCAAATAACGATACGCGCATGCAGGTTTATTTGTGTGAGCACATCATTTAAGATATCACCGCCTACGTTGTCAAAGTACACATCGACGCCATCTGGGCAGGTTTTCTTCAATGCTTTTTTCACATCTTCGTTTTTGTAGTCAATCGTTGCATCGAACCCAAGCTCATTTACTAAGAATTTACATTTCTCAGCACCGCCTGCGATACCAACGACGCGGCAGCCTTTGATTTTGGCAATCTGACCAACCAAGCTACCAACGGCACCAGCAGCGCCAGAGACGACTACAGTCTCGCCTGCTTTTGGCTGACCTGTTTTTAGCAGACCAAAATACCCTGTCATACCCGGCATACCGAGCACGCCCAAGTAATAAGACAATGGTGCCAGTTTTGGATCAACTTTATACAGATTAGCACCATCACTGACAGCATAGGATTGCACGCCATCATGACCTGCGACATAGTCACCAACGGCAAACTTCTCATGCTTACTTTCTATCACTTCGCCCACAGTACCGGCGCGCATGACTTCACCAATCTGTACCGGCGCGATATAGGATTTGGCATCGTTCAACCAACCACGCATCGCCGGATCGATAGAGATATATTCAACCTTAATCAGTAACTGACCATCGGTAATAGTCGGTATTTCTGTCTCGGTATAATCCCAAGTTTCAGCGCTTGGCTCGCCTACTGGCCTTGCTTTTAGGCGCCATTGTTTGTTTATCGTTGTCATATCTCTTTCCTTAGAGTTGTCCTTAGAACCAGTCCGCTTGCATATCAGTGCAAACAGAGTTGGTGTTGGTTAATAATTCGATGTCGCGTTTAACTAATGGTAATTCCCAATCAATGAAGTATTTAGCCGCTTGTATCTTGCCTTTATAAAAATTCTGTTGCTCAGCATCTTGCGTGGTGCTTAATAGCTGCTCAGCTTTACTGGCTTGGCGAATCCAAATCCAACTGACCACGATAGAGGCAAAAATATTCATCAATGCTTGCGCGTTGCCAGTCAACGTCATGGCTTTTTCTGTTTGCAGGATTTTACTTAAATGCACCAACACTTCATGCAAATGACTCATGTAAGGCATGAGCTTACCAGCGAGTTTGGTTGTTTCTGGTGTACTAATACTCTCTAAATCTTGGGTAATTTCACGTTTTAGAATTTGAATACCCAGACCACCTTTTTGCCATAACTTACGAAATGACAAATCCAATGCCTGCACACCATTTGTGCCTTCATGGATAGGATTCAGGCGATTGTCACGCCAGAACTGCTCGGATTGATACTCACGTGTATAACCTGCACCGCCCAATACTTGAATACCCAAATCATTGGCTTTTGGCCCATACTCAGATGGCCATGCTTTTAATACTGGGGTGAGCAAATCTAGTAATTCTGTTAACTCATTTTTTAGCGTTTCATCTTCACAAGTGTTGATACGGTCAATCAGGTTTGAGCCATATAGGCATAATGAGATGCCGCCTTCAGAGTAAGCTTTTTGCGCCAATAGCATGCGCTTTACATCACCATGATTGATGATAGCTGTTGCCGCATCTTCAGGTTTGTTGTTTGGAGCGATTCTGCCTTGCGTTCTGTCTTTGGCATAATCAAGTGAGTACTGATAACCACGATATCCCACCATCGATGCGCCAAAACCAACAGCGATGCGTGCCTCGTTCATCATTTTGAACATATAGCGCAGGCCAAAATGCTCTTCACCGATCAGATAACCATAACACTCGCCTTCGTCACCGAAGCTCAATGCCGTCGACGTCGTGCCTCTATAGCCCAGTTTATGAATGAGTCCTGTTAAATGTACGTCGTTGCGCTCGCCGACAGATGCATCTTCGTTTAAGCGATACTTGGGCACAGCAAATAAGGAGATACCTTTGACGCCACCTGGACCACCTGGCACTTTGGCCAACACTAAATGGACGATATTATCAGACAATTCGTGATCGCCGCCTGAGATATAAATTTTGCTGCCTTTGACGCGGTAAGAGCCATCATCTTGTTTTACTGCAGTGGTTTTGATGTCAGCAAGTGATGAACCTGCATGTGGCTCTGTCAATGCCATCGTTCCAGTGAATTCACCTGTCAGCATGCGCGGCATAAAGGCAGCTTTAATCTCGTCACTGGCAAAGTGTGAAATTACATTGATTGCAGCAGTGGTCAAAAATGGATAAGCAGTCGTTGATGGATTGGCAGCCATAAAATAACCAGCCACGGCCGTCATCACTGTTTCAGGCAGCTGCATGCCGCCGTCTTCAAAACTATAACGACCTGCGATAAAACCCGACTCACGGAAAGCATCAAAAGCGACCTTTACATCGCTTATCATGCTGACTTTTTTGCCATCAAACTGTGGCTCGTTCTTGTCTGCTACGTGGTTATGCGGCAAAAACAATTGAGTCGCAATTTTATTGGCCGTATCTAATACAGCATCAAACGTTTCGCGGCTATGCTCTGCAAACTTAGCATGCTTGGTTAAATTTTCAGTGCCCAATACATCATATAATTGGAACGGTAACTCAAAGTCATTGATTAGCGTATCTGCTGCCATAGTATTCTCGTTAACTGATTAAATTTGTTTATCAATCGATATTAATCTAATTTAACCCCTTACCGTATTGTCATTTATGACATAATTATGGTCAAATACGACATAAATAGCGTTTATATTTCGAGAATTCAGATAAAAAATTGATATTTTTGGTCAAAAAATCAAATTTTAGTCAACGAAGTAACAGGAGAATAGACATCCATGCCTTATTTCAAACCCTTTAAAGTCATTATTATCGGATTCGATGGTGTGCTCGGCAGTGCATTGACAGGTGCGTTAGATTTGTTTTCATTTACGGGTGTCAGTTGGCAGCGATTTTTAGATGAGCCAGTAGAACCACGGTTCAATGTGCAGATAGCAAGCGTTGGTGGCGTAGATATCAGATGTAGCAACCGCTTAATCATGCAAGCACATTGTGATATTCAGGACGTGGCGGAATGCGACTTGCTATTGATTCCGACGATTGGTGATTCAATCGATAAGGTACTGAGCCGAAATGCAGCGTTGATACCCCATCTAACGCGGTTGGCAGACACTAATTCGGATATAGCCAGCAACTGTAGCGGTGCTTTCTTTTTGGCAAAGGCAGGATTATTAGATAATAGAATCGCCACCACACACTGGGGTTACGCCAGTAAATTCAAAGCGGACTTTCCACTCGTTGACTTACAAGAAAATCAGTTTGTCACTCACTCAAAGAGTAAATCAGACAGCCAATCCGGTAATATATTTTGTGCGGCAGGTGGCAGCGCCTTTTATGACTTAGGACTGTTATTGATAGAGCGTTACTGCGGACGTGAGATTTCTACTCAAGTAGCCAAAACCCAAATTATAGATAGCAAGAGAGGCAGTCAAAACAGCTATACCAATGTGACCTTGCATAAGCCGCATTCAGACCAACTAATCAAGCAAGTACAAGAATTCATTGAGGAAAACTTTTATCAGACTATTCAGGTGAGTAGATTGGCTGCCATGGTCAATATCACCCCGCGTACTTTAAACAGACGCTTTCAGTCTGCTGTTGCTATGCGCCCGATTGAGTATATTCAGGCCGTCAGAATTGAGCAGGCAAAACGCCTGCTAGAGTTAGGAGATGTGACCATAAAATCGCTTGCCGAGCAAGTTGGCTATGATGATATCTCCTCGTTTACACGCCTCTTTAAGCGTGCAACAGAGCTGACGCCTAAAGAATATCAAGATAAGTTTTCGCGGTTAGCGATTTAACACGGTACTTTAATGGCTAGTTTTCTAAGTTTTGTCTAATACTTAAATCGTTTGCCATAACCCTTCGACATGGATGGCATCAGCCTTAATTGTTGGATAATTGGTAAATGCTAGCTGATAGCCACCATCGGTATTGGAGCTAATTTGACACTTTGCGCCTAGTGGAAAGCTGTGTTTTTGTCCAATATGACCAAAACGCATGCCACTATATATCGGCAATCCTGTTAGTTCATGCAATTGACGAATCACCGTAGCCACATCATAACGCTTGTCATAACTGTCCTCCCCTGTACCCGATAATGCACCAAATACAATGGCTTGTTGATACTTAAAGATACCTGCTAGATACAAGTCGTACAGCATGCGCTCGATACGATAAGGTTGCTCGCCCACGTCTTCTAAAAACACAATACCGCCGTCAATACGTGGTAAATACTCACTACCTGCCAGCGCTGATACTACACTTAGATTACCGCCCCACATCGTGCCAGTTATGGTTTTTGGCTCAGTACTTGCTAAAATGCTAGGGAGTTGCTGACTGGTTAAGGACGCGTCTGATATGTCGATAGTTAGATTGGGATTAGTGAGCGCTTCAACAAACTGTCGACAGCTGATCTCATCAGGCTTGGTCTTGCCAAATTCACTATAGAGCATCGGTGCCGCAAGCGAGCTCATATCACCCTTTGCCAGTAGCGCACATTGGATAGCGGTCACATCACTAAAGCCTGCGAGTATCGTGCCCTGCTCCTTCATAATACGTCCTAGCGTCGACCAATCAACCATCGGCAATATTCGCATGGCGCCATAGCCACCACGTACACCAAGCAATAATTTGGGCGCTTTAATTGCACCCGTAGCGATATTCTGTAAGTCACTCGCTCGCTGCGAATCCGTACCAGCAAAACGTAGATACTGCCGATTGGTAATCGTAGAGTTATTGACTTTAAAACCTGCACAGGCCATACGCTCCAATGCCAATTGATTGCGGTCATCGCTACCGCCCACATTAGAGCTGGCAAAAAGTCGCGTTTCAATCGTTGGCGTAATACAGTGTGTTTGCGTGAGTGACGGCTGTGAGGATGAACGCTCACCCAATAACGCGGTTGGCAAATCATCCTTGGTGAGCTGCGGACTATTATTAGGGTCGATAGGGCTGGCGGCAAATACCTGAGAAACACCTTGCGTCGCCAATGCAGCAGTACCCGCACTGATACCTACTCGACGCAAAAACTGCCGACGGTTTAGCCCAGATGTTGTTTCAATCGCTGTATGCTCATTTTTGTTTCTATCATCTGTTAATAACTGACTCTTAAAAACCATCTCTCTCTGCCACCTTATCATCTTTATTTTAATATACTTTTGCATCATATTTATTTTTGCAGCCTACTTGCTACTTGCTTAAACTGCACAGCAGCATATTGTAAACACTTTTTTGGCTATGATAGTTGCCCAACCCTTACCACTATTTAATTTTTCGCGATGCTACACACCAAAAACCTAGCCCTATTGGCACATTCCGCGACTTTGTTGTAGTATGAGAATACCGATTTAGGTTAAATAAGGATAATAATAATGGCTGAGAAAGCGATTGATAAACAGAAAAAAGAGGACATATTGGACACCGATTTAGAGTACCTCATTAACGAAGAAGAAAAACTGCAAGAAAAGCTAAAAGACAGTAGCCATCTTGAGCGTTTTGCCAAAGATTTGATGCTATTCATGAGCTTGATTAAAGACTATTATCAAGGAAACTATCGCGATATTCCCTATAAAACCATTTCAGCAGGTGTGGTTGGACTGCTCTATACTCTCAATCCAATCGATATCATTCCAGATTTCATACCTTTTATCGGTCATATTGACGATGCGCTAGTCCTCACCTTTTGCTTGAAGTTGGTCGAAAAAGATTTGCAAAAATATCAAACTTGGAAGCAAAAACAAACCGCTATCAAAACCGCTACTGACTTAAAGAAAAACAGGTAACTTTGTACAAGCTATCATCCTAAAATGATCGTTATAAAAAGCCACGACTAACAATCAATGTATCAGCCGTGGCTTTTTTATTCATTAATAGCAATTATTTATGTGAGTTAATCTGGAACATCATAACGCGCTTTTTCTGGATTGAGACCGAACGAATAGACAAAGGTTGCAACGAGGCTATTGATAATAATAAACGGCAAATCGATAGCAGCATGCCCAAGCGCATAGCGACCAATCAGCCACGAAACAATCAGCATAATAATAAAGAAACCGCCTAAGTACGCCAAAATTGCAGGATGCTTTAGATTGTAAGGTTGCTCAGGTTCAGGCTTCTTATCAAGTACATAGGTTCTGATTGCCCAACCAGCCGCATAAGAAAATCCGCCCAATACCACGTAACTAAAAAAATTCATATTGCTTAACTCTAATGACATATGGTTTATAGCAAAACACTGTTTAAAACAAAACTATCGATCATAAATTCTGTTTATGAGCCGTGCTTGTTTAGAGGCTCTCATTAACATTATCAATCACAATATTGGCATGTGGATTGGCTAAAATATCGGTATTAACATCATCACACTCGACACGATAGATGGTATTGGCACCGCGATAAATATAGGATAAGTATTCACTATCTAAGAGTGGATCGATATTGGCATAGGCAGGCTTCACATGAGCCAGTACTAGCACTCGATCAGGACGCCCAATGACCGCATCGACATTGTCAGGGTCAATAGAGAAAAACTGCGGAATTTCGCTATTTTCAATCACTTCTAGCGGCTCAGCGTCATCCCAAACGCGCTTCGCACTTGCCGGCTCTTTCATCTGCATCACCCACGAGCCATCCTGTTGACTCACTTTTATTTGGGCAGGCTCGTCATGACTAACCGTGTAACAACCTTCAAAAATCGATAAGTCTGTCGCCGCTTCGACCATTCCAGTATCAGCTTGAATGTTGCTATCGTTGCAAGCACTTAAAAATAGTGCGCTGCTCACCGCTATGCCGACTGGTAAGCGCATCAGCCTTTTATAAAAAATGTTTGAGCGTAAGGACATAATAGGGTTATCCTGCATTCATGCATTAAACTTTTATGAAAATTGTCTTAAAAAAACTATCTTTAAACAGTGATGACGACAATCTTAATATTAACGTGATTTTCTAGGGCATGTTTTCATCAACTATTGGCACTGTCGAATGATTTGCGCTACTAATTGACGCCAGCAAACTGCTGTTTTTTCTGCTGCGTAGTCAATACCGTTTGATACTGTGTCGCAACACAGCTCATTTTAACAGAAAATAGCAAGGTTACTATTATGATCTGTGCTTTTGGCGACTTTGTGCATTACGATTGCCCACATCAACGATAGATTTGTTATACTCATTCCCAAAATATAACGGAAGCGCTGGTGTAAAAACAACGCGAGCAAAATCCCTCCAACCCTCCCTATGTTTATCAATTTTTAGGTCAATAATTTTTTATGTCAGACAATCGCACCTCAGCGCAGCCATTCAACACCAGTAACGCGATGAATCCGTTGGCCGCCAAATCAAACACCACCGTGGCCTATACGGATGGTGCCTGTAAAGGCAATCCGGGCGCTGGTGGCTGGGGCGCACATCTCATTTTTAGTGATGGACGTACACAAGATTTGTACGGCGGTGATAAAGAGACGACCAATAATCGCATGGAGTTGATGGGCGCAATACAAGCACTAACCCATAGCCCGCATGAGCACAACCTCGAGATTTGGACAGACTCAAGCTATGTCAAAAAAGGCATCACCGAATGGATAGAGGGTTGGAAAAAAAGAGGCTGGAAAACGGCAAGTAAAAAACCTGTCGCCAATCAAGACCTTTGGCAGCAATTAGACAAGCTATGCCAGCAGCGCGATGTTGACTGGCATTGGGTCAAAGGTCACGCAGGACATGCAGGCAATGAAAAAGCGGACGAGCTGGCAAACTTGGGCGTGACGTCCAGCAGTAAAGAATTATCGAGCATAGAGCCGCAAGACACAGCTAAAAAAAAAGGGCAAATAATGCCTAATACAGCGCAAAATGCTGCTCACGATGACTGGCTAAGTTTCGATCCACTGGGTCTGGACATGACAGATGATGAGCTTGACGAAGATGTCATAGACACTGATAACGATACAAACCCTGCCGATGATATGATGAGTAAAGATGCTGTAATAGAAGCCGATCGCTATCAGCATAATGCTAGCAAACCAATGAGTAAAATAGAGATGCCGGAAACCCAAACGTCTATGACTGATGCAACGATAAATGATCATGTGCCTGCTACCGTTACTGGCATAGAAGAAGCTAATACACCAAAATTTGACGGCGACACCAGCCGTGCCAATCCGTATTTCATACCGCTGCTACCCAAACCTATCCATCGTCATGAGTCTGATCGCCAGCTCATTATGGATACTGAAACCACAGGCCTTGATCCGTTAAAAGGCGACCGTATTATCGAAGTCGGTATCGTGGAGATGATCGGGCGTAAATTTACGGGTGAAAAGCTCCACGTTTATATCAATCCACAGCGCGGCATGGATGACGAGGTCATTCGTATCCATGGTATTTCTGAGGCATTTTTGACCGACAAGCCTACCTTTGATCAAGTTGCTCAGTCGCTCTATGATTTTATGGACGGCGCAGAAATCATCGCTCATAACGCCACCTTTGATATGAACTTCTTAAACATGGAGTTTGCCAAAGTTGGTATGAACGACTTTGCCGAGCGCGTACAAGTGACTGACTCGCTGGTCATGGCAAAGCAGCAATATCCTGGGCAAAAAAACACCCTAGATGCTTTAGTGCGTCGCCTAAATGTGGGAAAGCAAGATCGTACTTTTCACGGCGCCTTACTTGATTCAGAGATTTTAGCAGAAGTTTATCTAGCGATGACAGGTGGGCAGGTTACACTCGCCATCGAAGAAGACACGCAAACAGATGGTGGGCAGACAGCACACGCCAGTTTTGCCAATTTAGCGTCTTTGTTGCTAGAGTCATCTACGGATGAAAATACCAATCAAGAGTGGTATGCCGCGCTCGCAGAAGCGTATCCTGAGCTAAAAGCCAATATGTAGTCGCCGTATAAGCTGATGATATCAATCTTTGAACAATAACATTTGTATAATATAGGCTTAATTATTGTTATATTAAGCGTTAAAACATCACCAGCAAGTGCTTTTTCGATCATCATTTAAACCATCGCCATTCTCATCAGTACATTATGGAAAAACACCTATGAACCAGTCTGCGCAAATGAAGTTAACGGCCCCAACGCTTAGTGTTACTGATTTCAATCTACCATCGCTACATTTGTTGCATGATGAGATCATCGTAACCTTAAAAGATACTGAGATTCATCTGAGTGAATTTAATGATGATAATAGTCAAGCCCCTTTATTATTAGATTCTATCACTGTGCTAAAGCAGCTGTCTTGCATCTTTGAGCTGATATCTTTGGTTGGTGCAGAGGCTTTGAATACCGCTATTGTCAATGGTTTACAGCGCCTCTATGATAATGGTGATAATAACGATACCAGCTTGATTATGGACTTATCAGAAGCCATTATGACACTGGATCGCTATATCGAGTTTGTGCTTTTGACAGAGTCGGTAGAGCCAACCTTGTTACTGCCTGTTATCAATAAACTCAACGCTCACGGGCAAGAAACCCCTATCACAGCAGACTATTTTGCAGCTTTTGGTAGCAGTAGTGTCATCATTGCCAACCCTGAACAAAATTTCCAACCACTTGACGAGCTTAACCTAGACACTGAACTACTAACTTATGCTTATCGTAGTGGTCTTGGGGTCGCTCTTCTCAATCAAGATAGCAACGTTAGCCCAGACGATCAGCAAAAACTTGATGCCATGAGTGCAGCGTGTGCTTTGATAGCATCAAACACCAGCAGTCTATTTTGGCAAGCGGCCACCGCAGCTATCACTGACATTGCCACGATATTACCGCTAAATCTGAGTCAAAAACACACACTGATTTATTTAGAGCAGCAATTCCAAAGCTACTTGCCTGTGATGGACAAACGTTTTGCGGATTTGGTCAGTTTTGCTTGCCAGCGTGACAGTGATGCGGCGCAACGACTGCGTGAGCAATACGCCAGCAACCACTTGGAAAGCGCACAACTTGAGCAAATGAAACGTTTCTTATTCGGTCCTAATCGCGCCCTGACCGATACGCTGAACACCATCATTCAGACCCAAATTAATACCATCAAAGAAAATGTGGATAGCTACGCACGTGGTGATTCATTGAACCCTGTTGATATGCAAACCGCACAGATTATCGAAGAGCTAACAGAATTGAGCTCAGCGTTACGCTTGCTTGGTTTATCAAATGCAGCCAATAGTCTCAGCGTAGCAGCAGAAGCTGTTAGTCATTGGCAAACGCCCTCGCCTGATGATTTCGATCACTTGCTGTTGGCATTAATGCATGCTGAAAACGCCACCATTGCAATGGCAGAAATGCACACACCAGGGGCCATCTATTTGCCACTGAATAACCCGCATATCTCTTTACATCAGCTCAATACGGCTAATGATACTTTAATACAAGAAAGTCGTTCCGCTATTGCCAGTGCAGAACAAGCCATTAACGATTATTTGGCTGAGCCAGAGCGCGATATGCTCAATATTCAGAACATACCTGAGATGATGCGCCAAGTGGCAGGGGCTGTACGCTTCTTACAGCTACCAACACCTGCCAGCATGCTCAGTCAATTGGCCAATTATCTTCAGCAACGTATCGAAGGTGGGCAACGCATTGAAGACAGTACACTTGCCTGTATCGCTGATGTCATTATGGCCGTCGATCATCATCTAGATGGTTTTGAGCACAATCGTCCGGTCAGCAAACAAGCATTAGATGTGGGACAGCAGAGCTTGAGTCATTTACTCGCAGCCTAATTTCTATCACGCTTAAGCACTAAAATGATATTTAAATGGCGGCTTTGCTGCCATAGCCCTTCATTTATATATAGTCGATCCCATATAATCTGGATATAAGCAAGGTGAGTGAAAGCACTACGAATAGTAGTGCTGAGCGAGCCTGACTGACACCGTATCCGAATGATATAGGATTGACTTTAATTCAATTAAAAAAAAGTCTGTATCAGCACTGATGCGTACTGACCGTAACCGGTTTGGAATTTTACCTATGACCAGCGCTTTTGTATTTAGTGATGATACTGTTTTATGCCACCAGCGACCTAATGGATGGTGGCCGGTGCAGCTTGAATTACCCCCATCCGCTACACATTCAGACGAGGAGACCCAGCTTGCTTATCAAGTTGGTCATGTCACGCTACTCGAAAGCCTAGCACCGCGTCACTGGTCGCCTGATGTCAATCATACTAGCGCGAGTGTAGACGCTCTGAAGTATGCCGATATTTTAGAAAGTTCCGATACTCTAGAAAGTACCGATCGTTCGATTAATACTCTCCACACCTTTACTGCGCAAGCGGCTAGCGCTATTACTTATGACTATGCAATTGCACATCATATTGCATTGCCTATCATCGCTGAGGGCAGTGGCAATGCGTTTGTTCCTTACCGCCAGCTGATTACTCAGTTGCCCGTGGCTTTGTCCGATCAGCTTAGCCAAGCGATACAGTTATTGCGCTGGCAAACAGATACACAGTTTTGTAGTCGCTGTGCTGCCCCAACCATTCATGCCAAACGAGATGAGCGTGCGATGGTCTGTCCAGTGTGCCGATTGCTCCAATACCCACGTGTACAACCCTGTGTCATCACGGCTATCACTCGACCGAATCCGCAAACTGGTGAAATGCAGATTTTGCTAGCCCATCATCATCGTTATGGACAGCAAAAAACAGCGCCTCATTTATTACAGTCGCCACAACCGTTACTATACGGTTTGATTGCAGGCTTTGTAGAAGTGGGTGAAAGCCTAGAACACGCGGTGGTACGCGAAGTGGCAGAAGAGGTGAATATCAGCCTATCAGATATTCGTTACGTCAGCAGTCAGCCATGGCCATTTCCGTCTAATTTAATGCTAGGCTTTCGTGCTTCTTATGCAGCTGGCGAAATTGTTATCCAAGAAGATGAGCTGTCGCACGCCGATTTTTTTGATCTGTCAAATTTGCCAAAAATACCCTCAAAAGGTAGCATTGCTTACGCGCTGATTGCACAAATTGCCAATGAGCAAGGTATTTTGCTTTAATCTATAATATCAATGCAGCATTTATCAATATCGTTATTATCCTATTATTCTAATGTCAGCGCTCAGAGCACACTTAGCACTTAGCACTTAGCACTGATATTAAGGTTTTAAAGCATATGCAAAGCACCACTAGTAAAAATAGCACCCACATCCGTCTCACCAATTTGCCAATCTTGTTCGACACGTTGGATATAGAGCGCTTACCTGCGGACATACAAGCGAAAATCTCATATATTGATGCTTGTCTACCGCAAACACAATGTGGACTTTGCGAGCACCCAGACGGCTGCTTGCCCTATGCCGCAGCTATCGTGCTAGACAATGAACCATACAATAAATGTGTACCCGGTGGTCAACCCGTTACCAATGCTATCGCTCAAATCATTAATATAGATAGTCATGAAGCGATACTTAGCGCTGCGCCTTCTCAGTGGCCAATAGATGCGACCTCTGAACGTCCGACTGAGGTACGTGCGGTGATCCGTGAAGATGATTGTATCGGCTGCACCAAATGTATACCTGCCTGCCCAGTCGATGCTATTGTGGGTACTGGTAAGCACATGCATACTATCTTTACGGATTTATGCACCGGCTGCGAGCTTTGCATCGCTCCTTGTCCAGTCGACTGTATCGACTTGGTCACTGTTGAACGGGAGCTGTCTAGCTCTGAACGTACCACAGAGCAAGAAGATTTAAGACAGCGCTATCATACTCATTTAAGACGCGTCACCGAGCAGCTGGCTGATAGTAGCAATAGTAGACCTGTGGTCAGCATGGTTGAAGCAAAACTGAACAATGCCGCTAGTCAATCGTTGAATATCAGCGAAGCGCAGGCAAAAAATACTATTGCCGCAGCGAAGCTTCGTAGTAAAATTAAAAAGCTAGAAAAACAGCTAAGTGTCCGTCCAAATGAGAGCAAACAAGTAGAGCTTGACGCGTTGCAAGTAGAGTTAAGTCAGCTTTAATAGCGTAATTATCATTTGTTAGACAGTCCAACATCGCTAAAATGAATTTATTCCGATATCTTGTATCAGTTATTAATTATCAATAGCCAAAAAATAGTAAGAATACTATGAGTAAAACCGTCAAGCACAAAACTGCCGATACCCCGCCATCGCGGCGAATGCCCAATCGTAATGTGCGTCCATTTTTTGAGAAACTGGCAGCGACGATTGATGAGCCGGTTACGGAATTGAATTATAAGAGTAATTTTGAGCTGCTGATCGCGGTCATCTTGTCTGCGCAGGCGACGGATGTGAGCGTCAATATTGCCACCAAGCAATTATATCCCGTAGCAAATACACCTGAAGCAATCTTGGCATTAGGTGAAGACGGTCTAAAATCTTATATCAAAAATATTGGCTTATACAATGCCAAAGCCAAAAATGTCATCAAAACTTGCCGAGACTTAATTGAGAAATTTGACAGCAGCGTCCCTGATAACCGCAACGACTTAGAGTCTCTCGCTGGCGTTGGGCGTAAAACCGCTAATGTGGTGTTAAATACCGCTTTTGGTCAGCCAACCATGGCAGTTGATACTCATATCTTTCGGGTAGGTAATCGTACAGGACTTGCCACTGGCAAGAACGTCTTGATCGTTGAAAATAAGTTGGTCGAGCGTATCCCAGATGACTTCATCGTGGATGCGCATCATTATCTTATTTTGCACGGGCGCTATACTTGCCAAGCCCGTACACCCAAATGCGGGGCGTGTCCTGTTTATGACGAATGTATGTTTAAAGACAAAGCCAAGTTTTTGGAGCTATAATTTTTAGAACGATAACTGCTTTAGGGCGTGTCCTCAATTCAATCGATTACTTTCTAAATGGGCTAAAAATAGCTAAATTTTGCCAGACATCGTCAAATAGCTTCTTAATATCTCGATATTATGTGCGCTACTTTCCTTGTTTGACGGCAATTTATCTCATTTTTATCACCATTTTTAAAATGAGGACACGCCCTAGTTATAAAAGGTTTAATTTATCTACTTTATATGAATAAAACATGAATAGCGTGGTTAAAAAAGCAGTAGACGCCCACTTACTTGTGTAAACATTATTTAAAAATCAGGAAGCCAGATGCAGACACTGACCGCGCTATTATTCGATGATTTCGAGACTTTAGATCTATTTGGACCTATCGAGATGTTTGGCTGCTTACCTGAGCATTATCGTCTGCAATTTGCCTCCTTAAACGGCGGCATTATCCATAGTAAGCATGGCGTTGCGATGCAGACAGTCGCTGTCAGCGAGTTAGCGCATCAGACTGATATCTTATTGATGGTTGGCGGTATGGGTACTCGCCAGCAAATCAATCACCGACCATTTTTGCAGACGTTAACAATCTTGGTTGACCATGCCGATTGGGTACTTAGCGTTTGTACGGGTAGCGCATTGTTGGCTAAGGCTGGCGTCTTAGATGACAAGCGCGCAACGTCTAATAAACTGTCATGGCAATGGGTGATAGCGCAATCTGACAAAGTCCATTGGGCAGAGCAAGCACGCTGGGTTATTGATGGCAAATTTTATACGTCCTCAGGTGTCAGTGCAGGTATGGACATGGCGCTTGGCTTTATCGCCGATAGACATGACATCGATACAGCGCGCCAGATCGCTCACTATACTGAATATCGCTGGCAAGAAAATAGCGAAATTGATGAATTTTACCATGGTTAATCCATGCCTAGTTACTTCTTAGTAGTATCCATCGCTAGAGTTTTACCTCGATACACGGTAAAATGTGCTAATTTTTTTATTCGTTTTCGCCTTTTATTTTTATATACATTTAATAATGACTGAGTTCGTAGAATACAGTCCCTGCAATTAAGCGATCCCATTATGCGTGAATACAACTTATTTACCTCAGAATCTGTGAGCGAAGGTCATCCTGATAAAATGGCTGACCAAATATCAGATGCCATCCTTGACGCCATCTTACGTGAAGATTTGCATGCACGCGTGGCATGCGAAACCTTGGTTAAAACAGGTGCTGTGATACTAGCAGGTGAAGTCACCACGACGGCAAATATCGATGTTGAGCGTATCGTGCGTGATACTGTAAACGGTATTGGTTACCACCACTCAGACTTAGGCTTTGATGGCGAAACATGCGCGGTCATCAACATGCTCGGCAAACAATCTCCTGAAATCGCTCAAGGTGTCGATCGTAGCGACCCTGAAGAGCAAGGCGCAGGTGACCAAGGTCTTATGTTTGGCTATGCTAGTAACGAAACTGACGTATTAATGCCAGCCCCTATCGAATTTGCTCATCGCTTGATGGAACGCCAATCTGAGCTGCGCCGCGCAGGCGAGTTGCCGTGGTTACGTCCAGATGCCAAAGCACAAGTGACGTTAAGATATGATGGTAGCAAGCCTGTTGCCATTGATGCCGTGGTGCTATCAACGCAACACGATCCAAGTATCTCGCAAAAAGATCTGCAAGAAGCCATAATGGAATCTATCATCAAACAAGTATTGCCTGCTGAATTATTGCATGCTGGCACGCGCTATCATATCAACCCAACGGGTAAGTTTGTGATTGGCGGTCCTGTTGGTGATGCTGGATTGACAGGTCGTAAAATTATTGTTGATACTTATGGCGGTATGGCGCGTCATGGCGGCGGTGCATTCAGTGGTAAAGATCCATCAAAAGTAGATCGCAGTGCTGCGTACGCCGTGCGTTATGTAGCTAAGAATATCGTCGCTGCAGGACTTGCTGAGCGCTGTGAAATACAGGTCAGCTATGCCATTGGTGTCGCTGAGCCAACCTCTATCTCGGTCAATACTTTTGGTACGAATAAAATCAGCAATGATGAAATCATCCGTCTGATTCGCACCCATTTTGACCTGCGCCCTTATGGCATTACCCGTATGCTAAACTTATTACAACCAATGTATCAGCAAACGGCGACTTTTGGTCATTTTGGTCGTCCTGGCTCTGAAACTGCTTTTACGTGGGAAAAAACAGACAAAGCTGAGATCTTAAAAGCAGACGCTGGTTTGTAAAAATATAACTTTGCACCACCTACAAACCCTCTTTATAATTTTAAAATTACCGACACTTATTAGGAGTCGCTTATGTCTCAAAACAATATGCAAGACAGCAACACTCAAGACAGCAATGTTGACGCTAACATTGAGATTACCCCTGAAATGCAAGCATTTTACCAACGTGCTGATGCCATTATTGGTATCGCAAACAGTCAGTTGGGTTCTGAAGCGCATTCAGGACAAGTAGGTGCATCACTACTTTATGCAGCCGCACGTTATAGCGCGTCTGTCGCTTCTATCGGCTTTGTCAAAGGCGATGACTTTGCCAAAGAAAAAGATGATATCGTTGAATTTTATGTCAAACAGTATCGCCAAATGCTGAGCGACAACCTGACTGATTATGCGCAGAACTTTGATAAATATGTTCAGCTTAATCAAGATGACAAAGCAGCCAAATAGCTCTATCGCCTTTAGCTGGCATTTATAAAACTGCTGGTATGGTCAGTTCAATTTAAAAGTAGTACAAGGCAACCGAGTGTAGATGTATATTTAATACCTCAAGCGAGGTTAACGCAGTAATATTTTTATAGTGGAATGACTATAATGATGCTCAAACCCAAGCTTAATCATAGGCTTGGGTTTTTTATTAATCATGATTTGATAGATGACTGCTGATAAATAGGCTACTATCAATTAAACACCTTGTTCATCACATGGTTGCAACCAGCTATCGATAACAGGGACTTACCGAACACTATTTATAAGGACATATGATTATGAACCACTTATTCAAATCATGGCGATTATGCCTGTCATTATTAGGGTTATCAGTCACTATTGCCTTAGCTGGCTGTAATAACATCCAAAGCATCGATACGCCTGACACCGCCCCTATTCATAACACTGGGCACAGCCAACAGAACAGCGACAACCCTTTCATCAAGTGCCCACCTTACAACCCTGAGCAAACGATGTGCACCGCGCAATACGATCCTGTGTGTGTCAAAGTAAAAACCAGCTCAGGATTTAGTTATCGCACTGCGGGCAACTCATGTTCGGCATGTGGCACAACGGCAGCAGTAGGTTATGTTAAAGGACAGTGCTCATAACCTTGGCTTCATAACCTTGGCTTCATAACTTTGTGTAAATACTTTATATCAAACTAAAAAAGACAGCCAAATCATATAAAAAAGCACCCGCTTAATCATAGGCGGGTGCTTTTTTATTATTTTTCAGATCAATAAAATCTAACCTTCAGGTTTTTCAATATCAGGTGGACCTGTCAGCAAATCTTCATCACGAAATTCATTGGCTGAATTATGCTCTGCTGACTCTTCGGTGACAAACCATTGCTGGTTGCGATACAGTATCAAACGATCTCGACTCAAGCCGCGTAATAAGGAGTACATCATAACGACTATCACAATCGCAAAAGGGAAACCTGACACAATTGAAGCCGCTTGTAGCGCACTCAAGCCACCTGCTGCTAATAGTACGGCAGCGATGACACCCTCTGTACCCGCCCAAAATAGGCGCTGAATTTTCGGTGGATTGGCATCGCCACCTGAGGTCAACATATCAATAACGAAACTGGCAGAATCCGATGACGTGACAAACCAAAGCACAATCATCACTACGATAAGCAAGTTCAAAGCTGACGTAAATGGATAAGATTCCATCAGCTTAAAGATGGCACTGCCAGTATCTGCTTGGACAGCCTCAATCAAGCCAGGACTAATGAGGTTGGGATCAGCGGCTGCCATTAATTCCATATTAACGGCTGAACCACCGAATGCCGTGAACCATAAGAACAAAATAGTAATAGGAATTAATAACACCCCTAAGATAAACTCACGAATGGTTCGACCACGAGAGATACGAGCCACGAACACACCGACGAAAGGCGACCAGCTTATCCACCATGCCCAATAGAAAATCGTCCATGATGCTTGCCAGTTTTCTTGACCATCATACGATTCTGTCCAAAGACCTAATGGCACAATTTGATGCAAATAATTGCCAATATTTTCTACAAAGCTATTAAAGATAAACTGGGTCGGGCCTAAAATAATCACAAAGCTGAGCAATATCACAGTAAATAATATATTGGTATCACTTAAGCGCTTAATCCCCTTATCTAGCCCCATAAATAGAGACAGACCTGCCAACATAGTGATTAAGGCAATCAAAATAATTTGCACTGTAATATTATTGGGTATGCCAAATAACGTCTCAAGACCTGAGTTAATTTGCAACACCCCAAGACCTAAAGTGGTCACTACTCCAAACATCGTACCAAATACCGCTAGTGTATCGACCGTATGACCCCAGCCACCATAAATCTTTTTGCCCAATATAGGATATAGTGTCGAACGGATGGCCAGCGGTAAGCCCACTCGGTAATGGAAATAAGCCAATGACAACGCGACCATGCCATAGAGCGCCCACACATGCAAACCATAGTGCAAAAACGAGATATTCATCGCTTGCTTGGCGGCAGCCACTGTTTCAGCTTCTCCTAGCGGCGGCGCCATAAAATGATACAAGGGTTCAGCCGTACCCCAGTAAAGCAGGCCAATACCGATGCCCGCGGAAAATAGCATGCCAATCCAAGAGACTATATTATACTCTGGTTTTTCATTTTGATGACCAAGCCTGATATCGCCATAACGACTAAATATCATGTAAATACTCATAACCAACGTTAAGTTGACCACCACAATAAAGAACCAGCCAAAACGCAAAGACACGAATGCTTTTGCATGACCAAATAACAGTTCTGCTTGCTCATTAAAAAGAGCACCAAAAATAATGAACACAAGAATTAATAACGCTGAAGTTAAAAACACAGGTTTACTTACCCGCGGAAAAGGGCCTAAGCGGCCAACTTTTACATGATCCATTTAGTCATCTCAATTTTTGAAGGGGCTCACCTTAACAAGATACTGCACAACTATCAAATCGAATCAGACACTTTATAACCTTGCTATTGGTTAGCAAATAAAAAAATCCTAAGATAACGATGCATCTTAGGATTTCAAATCACAATTGTTATATTGTGTTTTTACGTAAAAAAAGAAGAAGCTAACTGCCTGATTCATTTAATAAAAACAGTATTAAAGCTGATATATATAATCTGCTAATCACCTTCCACGATTTTAGGTGGTCCTTTCAACAAGTGCTCATCAGCAAACTCATTGGCTGAATTATGATCTGCAGATTCTTCGGTGATAAAGTGCTGCTGAGCGCGATACAGTATCAATCGATCTCGGCTTAAGCCACGAAGTAAGGCATACATCATGACAAATATCACTAAAGCAAATGGCAGTCCAGCCACAATAGCGGCGGCTTGCAATGCGCCTAATCCGCCTGCTGCTAACAATATAGCGGCAATCAAACCTTCCATAATCGCCCAAAATAAACGTTGAATCTTAGGTGGGTTGGTATCGCCGCCCGCCGTCAACATATCAATGACGAAACTTGCTGAATCCGATGAAGTCACGAACCATAAAACAATCATAACAACGATGAGCAAGGTAATTGGTTTCGCGAATGGATAATACTCAACCAGCTTGAAAATAGCGCTACCCGTATCTGCTTGCACCGCTTCCACCAATCCTGGACTGGCCATAGCCGGATCAAGCGCCGCTAAAAGCTCCATATGGATAGCGACACCACCGAAAGTGGTGAACCAGAAAAACAAAATCAGCATTGGAATCAATAATACACCCAATACGAACTCACGAATGGTACGACCGCGACTGATGCGAGCGATAAATACGCCGACAAACGGTGCCCAACTTACCCACCACGCCCAATAGAATATCGTCCAACCACTCTGCCAATCCGTATTACTATAAGCCTCGCCCCATGTTGATAACGGAATCATGGCAACGACATAATTACCAATATTTTCTATAAAACTATCAAAAATAAATAAGGTTGGTCCTAAGATAACCATAAAGGCCAAGAGCACACCCGTAAAACCCATATTGATATCACTTAAGCGCTTGATACCTTTATCAAGACCAAGCATCAATGAGCCACATGCCAATGCTGTCACAAAAGCAATAATAATAAACTGTACGGTTAAAGAATTTGGTATACCGAATAAATTTTCAAGACCTGAGTTGATCTGCATAACCCCTAGACCTAAGGAAGTTACCACACCAAACATCGTGCCGAACACGGCTAGAATGTCTACCGTATGACCCCAGCGACCATATATTTTCTCGCCTAATAACGGGTATAGCGTCGAGCGAATCGATAATGGCAGTCCACGGCGAAAGTGGAAGTAAGCCAGCGCCAATGCCACAATGGTATAAATCGCCCAAGCATGTAGTCCCCAATGTAAAAATGAGATACTCATGGCTTGCTTGGCCGCTTCTATTGTTTCCGCCTCACCGAGTGGTGGTGCCATAAAGTGATACAAGGGCTCAGCCGTCCCCCAATATACCAGTCCAATACCGATACCAGCAGAGAACAACATCCCTATCCAAGAAAACAAACTGTACTGCGGTTTTTCTGTTTGTTGACCTAAACGGATGTCACCATAACGACTCGCTGCTAGATAAATACAGAATACCAGCGCAACGTTCATTAATATAACAAACATCCAGCCGAACTTATCTGTAATAAAATTCTGCAAAAAGCTAAATAGTGCACCAGCGGTTTCAGTAAAGAAAGCACCAAAGATAATAAATCCAACGATAAGTAGCGCTGAAGTAATAAACACAGGTTTACTTACCCGTGGAAAAGGGCCTAACCTGCCAACTTTTACATGATCCATTTGTTTGTTAGCCTTAGTTTTTTAGGAAGAATACCTTAACAAGATACCTCTCAACTATCAAATCTAATTAACTATTTACGTTTTTCTTATTGACAGAAGTAGAGCAAAACCATTTAGTAGTCTACCCTACAATAGTGCAAACGCTTGGAAAGTTGAAGAGCAATAGCTATTAATCACTACTGTGGAGTCAATTGTAATAATCCACTATTATCACCGTCTTCTAACACCCAAACTTGTCCATCTACATTTAACACACTACGAATACGCTCGCCCATATCATAGCGATAGCGCTCAGTCGCGTGACTATTTTCATCAAAATCGACGACTATCAGCGCTTTAGATGATAAGCCACTAATGAGCGCATTACCTTGCCACTCTGGGAAATCATTATATTTTCCAGCGTTATAAATACTCATCGAGGACGGCGATATCACTGGCGTCCAACTAATTTTAGGCGGCGTAAACTCAGGACGCGTCTCATGGTCAGGAATATCCGTACCTGTATAGTTACGCCCATTTGATACGATTGGCCAGCCGTAGTTATGACCTTTTTCAATGAGATTAAATTCATCACCGCCCCGTGGTCCCATCTCATGCGCCCAAAGCCTACCTTTTTCATCGAATGCCATACCCAATACATTACGATGACCTATACTCCAAAACTCTGCGGCAATGTCATTGCTATTATCTACAAAAGGATTGTCTGCTGGCACTGAGCCGTCAAGATTTAATCTAATAATTTTGCCCAAATTGACGCTCATATCCTGTGCCGGTGTTTTTTCTTGGCGCTCGCCTGAACTGATATATAAATATTTTCCGTCAGGCGAGAACAGCAAGCGATGACTATAATGCCCCTGCCCTTTTACTTTCGGTGTTTGCTCCCAAATGGGCGTAATATCCTGCAAACGAGGCTTGGCTGTATTTAATCCTATCAATGTCGCTTTGATAACTTTAGCACCAAACTTATTATTATCAGTGTCATTCCCTGCTTCAACGTAGCTCATATAGACATGATTAGAAGTAGCAAAATCTGGTGCAAGAACGATATCGCCAAGACCACCTTGCCCACCATAAGCCACTTTCGGTATACCACTGATGGTTGTCTTGGCACCTGTTGCCGTATCAACAATGAATAACTCGCCTGTCTTTTGGGTGACAAGTAATTTAGGGGGTTCATTATTAACGGTAGGCAACACTGTCATTGCCCAAGGCTCATCAAACGTGGCAATTTTTTTGGTGATAAAGGTGGGTTTTTCGGTACTTGCTAGCGATTCACTAGCAGAGGCTTGCCCTTCTTTATAGTCTGTCAGGTCTTCATGGGTATTGACGGCAGTTTGATTGGAGCAAGCAGGAGCACTAAACAGCAGTGCGCTGATCATTATCGGTAACATTAATGGCGTGCTTAGGTGCTGCATACTGATGATCGTCATTTTGTCGTCTCCGTAACTGTTGATGTCTTATTCCTAGTGCTTAGTTTTTAGTGCTTAGTTTATTTATAACATAGTCAAAGCACTCAAACCGTAAATAATAATAGCGCACAAAAAAACCCCTTACCTGCCTGTAGAAAAAATAGACAAGTAAGAGGTTGGTTTTAAACCACGGTCAGTTAGGGTTAGATATTAATTCATGCTACGTTTCTCAAACACCAACTTATCATCCGCGCCGACATCGACTTTGATGATATCTCCTGCGCCAAAATCACCAGCCAATAGCTTCAATGACAATGGGTTTTCAATTTCCTGTTGGATCGCACGTTTTAGTGGGCGTGCGCCATAGACAGGATCATAACCAATCGCAACCAGTTTGTTCATCGCATCAGCTGATAGCTCGATATCCATCTCACGCTCATGCAAACGCTGGCGCAAGCGATCCAACTGAATCGCAGCAATACCTGACATCTGCGACATACCGAGCGGATGGAATACCACAATCTCGTCGATACGGTTGACAAACTCTGGGCGGAAATGCTGCCCAACTGATTCCATCACCTCAGCTTTGATGTCTTCGTAACTTTCACCGACCATCTCTTGGATTTTGTGCGAACCCAAGTTACTGGTCATAATGATGACCGTGTTTTTGAAGTCCACCACGCGACCCTGTGAGTCCGTTAAGCGACCATCGTCCAATACTTGTAGCAAGATATTGAACACATCAGGGTGCGCTTTTTCAACTTCATCAAACAAAATCACACTATAAGGCTTACGGCGTACCGCTTCCGTTAATGCACCACCTTCTTCGTAGCCCACATAACCTGGAGGCGCACCCACCAAACGACTGACACTGTGCTTCTCCATATACTCACTCATGTCGATACGAACAATCGCATCTTCAGAGTCGAATAAGAAGTTCGCTAGTGACTTGGTCAACTCAGTCTTACCGACACCCGTTGGTCCTAAGAATAAGAACGAACCTGAAGGGCGATTCGGATCAGACAAACCAGCACGGCTACGGCGTACCGCATTGGCTACCGCTTCGACTGCTTCATCTTGACCGATGACGCGTTCATGGAGCTTTTCTTCCATCGCTATCATCTTGTCACGCTCGCCTTGCATCATTTTACTCACAGGAATACCTGTTGCTGCCGCTACGACTTCGGCAATTTCATTATCCGTGACTTTATTACGTAGCAGTTTTACACCACTACCTTCGCCTGTCTGCTCTTTTTGTTCTGCCAAGTCAGACTCAGTAATGCGGCGCTCAAGCTGCGGAATCGTTTCATACTGCAGCTTACTCATGGTCTCGTAATCACCTTCACGACTGGCTTTGTCATAGGCGATACGCGCTTTATCCAGCTCATCTTTTAGCTGCTGACTGCCTTTGACCAAGGCTTTTTCTGCTTGCCAAATCTCATTAAGGTCAGCGTACTCTTTTTCTAGCTCTTCAATTTGTGCATCAAGCACTTTACGCTCGGCTTGCGCACCAGCGTCTTCTTCATTTTTGAGCACTTCGCGCTGCATTTTCAACTGAATCAAGCGACTATCAAGCTTACCTAAGGCTTCAGGCTTGCTGTCCATCTCCATACGTAAACGACTAGCCGCTTCATCAATCAAGTCAATCGCTTTATCTGGCAGTTTGCGATCGGTAATATAACGATGGCTCATCCGCGCAGCAGCAATAATCGCGCTGTCTTGGATATCAACACCGTGATGCAGCTCATAACGCTCTTTTAGACCACGCAAAATCGCAATGGTGTCTTCGACCGTTGGCTCATCGACCAGTACCTTTTGAAAACGACGCTCAAGAGCCGCATCTTTTTCGATGTACTGGCGATACTCATCGAGAGTTGTCGCACCGACACAGTGTAGCTCACCACGCGCAAGCGCAGGCTTTAGCATATTACCGGCATCCATCGCACCATCGGCTTTACCAGCACCTACTAAAGTATGCAACTCATCGATAAATAAGATGACATTGCCTTCTTGCTTTGATAAATCGCTAAGTACCGCTTTGAGTCGCTCTTCAAACTCACCACGGAATTTTGCACCCGCAATCAATGAGCCCAAATCTAACGACAACACTTCTTTGCGGCGTAGTCCTTCTGGTACGTCACCATTGATGATTTTTTGTGCCAAACCTTCAATGATAGCCGTTTTACCAACACCTGGTTCACCAATCAATACTGGGTTATTTTTGGTACGACGCGACAGTACTTGAATGGTACGACGAATCTCTTCATCGCGACCAATCACAGGGTCAAGCTTACCAAGTTCCGCCTGCTCAGTCAGATTGATGGTATATTTATTCAACGCATCACGTTGATCTTCAGCATTTTGATTATTCACGGTATCATCACCTCGCAATTGCTCAATGACTGTTTTTAATTTACTCGCTGTTACGCCTGCACTCTCAAATATCTTTTTGGTTTCGCCTTGCTCAGCGAGCGCCAACATCACCCATTCAGTGGCAATAAAATCATCGCCTTCTTTTTGCGCTTGACGGTCTGCCAAGTTCAAAATTTTAACCGAATTTGGGTTTAAATTCACATCGCCTGTTGGCTCACTAATCGTTGCTTGATTGTCGAGCGCCTTTGCCACACCATTCTTTAGCGCAGGGATAGACGCGCCTGCTTGTTGGCAGATAGATAAATTAGACTCATCCTGTAGCAATACTGCAAGCAGATGCACAGGATCAATACCTGTATGGTCACGCCCCAATGCTAGGCTCTGTGCTTCTTGAATGGCTGATTGTAGTTTCTGGGTAAATTTTTCGAACCTCATAATTGTGTCCTTTTATAATTAGTATTATCAGTCAGTGGATGCAACATAAAATACCGAACGCGCAGCATTTAAACATAGCGCTTATCGTCAATTTTATCGTGCTTCAATCACCGTTAGTTGTTATATATATAGGGTATAACATACAAGATTTCAACCTACTTGTGCAAGTTGTCAATAAATATCTATGACTTATTAGTAAATACTGAAAAATAGTAAGATTTTATATAGGTAAAAACCTTACCCATAGCAATGATATTATCACAAACTATCAATAGGCACACTAAGAGAGTATTTCAAGAGGATAAATAAAAAAACTAAAAGAGAGGCTTGCTCAACAATGAAAGGCAAGCAAGAGACAACTATAGCAAAGATTTTAATGCGCTGTAACTGCTAGAAATTTACTACACGATAGTCAGCATTAACATAACGCTCACTCTACAATTTCTATCGCTGTACCAACCTTAACTGCCGCCATAATCTCATCCATCTCATTATCAGTGACCGCAATGCAACCATCGGTCCAATCACGTTGTTGGTTAATCCACGCTAGATGACCGAAGCCGTTCATCTGCCCATGAATCATAATATCGCCACCAGGATGGACGCCGCGTGATCGTGCCCGAGCTTTGTCCGCAGCATTGGGGTAGCTTATATGGATGGAGCGATGGGCAATAGAGTTCTCATTCTTATAATCTAAGATGTACGCCCCCACGGGTGTGCGCTCATCGCCTTGCTGCTGTTTATGACCAACCGGACTATCCCCTAGCGCAATACGATAAGACTTAATGACTTTATCACCACTCAATAGCTGCAAAATACGATCGGATTTATCGACAAAAACTTTATCGATAACCACCGTACTAGAAATAGGCTGACCATTATTGCCTGTAATTTTTGCATCCAAGGAGGTTGTTTTGACATACCCTATCGCACTGGTGCTCATAATGGTGGTCAGTCCCAGTCCTATCACAACGAACAATCGACGCGGCTTTTTACTAAAATGTAGAGAAAGAAATGACATAGGCTTTAATAACTCCGTTTAGCGTTAGAAAGTGAAATGGCAACATACCACGCTATTAACTTACCAAAGCACTATGCCAGTTTTTGTGAAAATTTCATGGATAACATTAGGGTCTTTTGAACATAAAAACTTCGTTAATAGCATTACACCATACGAATTGCACCATCTAAGCGAATGACTTCTCCATTGAGATAGGCATTATCAATGATATGCATGACCAACTTGGCAAACTCATTGGGATTACCCAGACGCTTAGGATAAGGTACGCCCGCCTCTAGTTGTTCGCGCGCTTTTTCAGGAATGGTCTCCATCATCGGTGTGGCAAAGACGCCCGGCGCGATAGTCATCACGCGAATACCATGACGTGCCAGCTCACGTGCTAGCGGTAAAGTCAGACCGACGACACCTGCTTTAGACGACGAATAGCTTGCTTGCCCTACTTGCCCATCAAAAGCTGCGATAGAAGCCGTATTAATAATGACGCCATTATCAGCGTTCTTCTCTACAGAGCTGTCTGCGGTATTAGCATTTGCTACACGCTTTGCAATACTGGCTGCGACCAGACGCGCGACATTAAAAGAACCGACAAGATTAATATTGACGCCACGACTAAAAGCATCGAGATCCGCTGGGTTGTTATCACGGTCCAGCAGCTTTTGCACAACGGCAATGCCCGCACAGTTGATAGATCCTTGTAAGCCGCCAAATTCTTTTTCAGCCGTATCCACAGCCGCTTGTACCTCATCACTACTGGTCACATCACAGCGTGTAAAACGCGCATTGTCACCTAGCTCGTCTACCAGTGCTTGCCCTGCTGATTCATTCAGATCTGCGATGACGACGTTACCGCCTTGCTTGACAATAGCGCGAACCACTGCCTCTCCCAAACCTGATGCACCGCCTGTGACCAAAAAGCTCTGTTGTTCAATGTGCATAATTATTCCTTTTATTAATATTTTTACTGTTATTTTTATCAGTCATCGATTTTTATCTTAACCTGACGATATGAGTGCATTGCTTCATTAAGCCGCAGATAAACTGCGCAGCAAAAAGCGCTGAATTTTACCACTTGGGGTTTTTGGCAACTCTTGCACAAACTCAACCTCACGTGGATAAGCGTGAGTTGACAGACGCTTGCGTACCAAATCTTGAATCTCTTTGGCAATCTCGTCTGTGCCTTCGATACCGTCTTTTAGCACCACATACGACTTAATGGTATGACCACGCACTTCGTCTGGCACGCCAACTGCCGCTGACTCTGCGACTGCCTCATGCTCCAGCACGGTGTTTTCGACATCGGTTGGTCCAACGCGGTAACCTGCGGTGATAATAATGTCATCATCACGCCCTGAAAACCAATAGCTGCCATCACTGTGACGCTCAACTACGTCGCCTGTTAAATAGTAATCATCAGCGAAAGCGTCTTTTTCGTTCCAGCTATAGCCGCGGAAATAAAACGCGGGCGATTGACTGACCACTACGGCAAGCTGTCCTTGTTCGCCATCAGCTAATATATTCATGTCATCATCTAACACTACCAATGTGTGCCCCGGTAGCGCCATGCCCATCGAGCCAACCGGACATTTATGTGCTAATGCATGGTGCTCACAGCAAGTCATGCCAGTTTCTGTTTGCCCATACTGATCGCAGACTTTACAGTTTAAATAGGTTTCAACCCAATTGACCACTTCGGTATTTAAGGTCTCGCCTGCTGAATTGGCACAGCGCAGTGATAATTTAGCCTCACTATCGTTATTATTGTCATTGTGAGCAGCTTCAAACACGCCACTCGATTTCATCATACGAAACGCTGTCGGTGAGGACGCCAAATTACTAATCTTATGACGGACCATAAAATCGCGAGTATTTTGTGCATCAAAGCCCGCTTCATTAAAATACGTTGTTACCCCTAATAACAAAGGTCCTGTAATCGCATAATAAAGACCGTATGCCCAGCCTGGATCTGCCATGTTCCAGTAATTATCATCTGCTCGCAAGTCAATCGCATAGCGCATGTAGAGATAAAACGCTGAGAGCGCACTTAGCGGCACACTAACGCCTTTTGATTTACCAACCGTACCCGAGGTAAACATTTGCAGAAAGGGTGCATCAGTATCTAATGAAACCGCGTCTACCGTTTGCGACTGCGTTGCGACCTTTTCAGCGTAGTTATCATCACCCCAGCTTTGCGCATCTACCTTGCTACCAACCAGCACCATTTTGGTTTGCTTGGCTAAGTCGTCAAACTTGCCACGATTTTCTTGATTGGTAAAAACCACTTTGGTATTGGCTTTGTCCATCCGATACTTAATCGAATCATAGCCAAAGGCGGTAAATAACGGTTGATAAACCGCACCGATCCGCCAAGTCGCGAGTACAATGGTGAGCAGCTCAGGAGTGCGAGGTAGCATGGTTGCCACTTGGTCACCAATTTGCACGCCATAAGACAACAATAAATTGGCGACTTGTGCGCTTGCCTTATCAAGCTCAGCAAAGCTCATGTGCGTTACATTGCCCGACGTATCTTCATGCACCAGTGCAATATTATCACCGCGACCATCACGCACATGACGACCGCAACACGCCATATAAGCATTCAAGCGATCCTCTAAATGCTCGCCAAATATCTCTGTTAATAGCACGTTCATATCAAAGTTATGATAGTAATCGCTGTAGCTCATTGGCGGGTGTGCAGTATGATTTGAAGTGGTATTTACAACTGATAGGTCTGTAGAAGAGGTGTTCATAAGCTAATCCTTTAGCAATAACAGGTAACGGGCGAAATAAGATAATTGTCAGCAGAAAAATAGTCATATCCTAGCAACTGTTTTTTCTGCTTGTTCGCACATGTCAATGTGCATAAACTCTATTAGTAACGCATTTTAATATTTATTTCAATACATAACGTATCATTTTTATAATTCAATCACAAACTCTTGATGGAACTTCATTTCAAAGCACTCAGCAGCCACTTAAAAATCCCAGCAGCGCCTTTTCTTCACAACTTTGATGCTGTTTAGTATGTCCACCGCGCGCTTGTTTATAAGGTTCAAAGAACTGCCCCGCCAAAAAGCGCTCTATAATAATAGGATTAATATAAGAAGATCGACACACCGTTGGCGTATTTCCCAGCTCATCAGCGACACTTTTTACCATATCGGTGACCAGCTGCTGACGTTCTTTGCTTTCAGCCTCACTGGATAAAATTGCTTTGCCCTGAGCGCTTTGTAGCTCATCATGCAGGTAACTGGCAGCAAGGACACTGGCCATCCAAGTACGAAAGTCCTTTGCGCTATATAAATTACCGCTATACATCTCACTGTCATGACTATGACCGCTAGTATGCATGCGTAGATAGTCATTGATATCGCTACTGTCGACGACTTGCTTGTGACCATTGTCATCCAAATATTTAAAAATCTGATAACCAGGTAGCTCAGAACAGGCCTGTACAATCTCAATCAAACGCTCGTCTTGCAATTCAATATGATGCTCTTTGGCACTTTTACCGACAAAATCAAACGCCAGTCCGTTATCAGTTTCGCTCACGTGCTTACTGCGTAAAGTACTCAAACCATAGCTTTTATTGAGCTTGGCATAGCGGCTGTTACCGATACGAATCAATGTCGTTTCTAATAGTTTGACCACTGCTGATAAGACATTTTCACGAGATAATGATTTGGCTTTCAAGTCTTTCTCGACTTGCTCACGTAGATTCGGCAATGCTCTAGCGAAGCCTATCATGGCATCGAACTTGGCTTGGTCACGTACGCGATCCCACTCAGGGTGATACAGATACTGTTTTCGTGCTTTGTCATCGCGCCCCGTCGATTGCAAGTGCCCTTTATCATCTTGGCATATCCAAACCTCTGACCACATCGGTGGTATCACTAGCGCATTAAAACGCTGTCGCAAGGCTTTGTCTTTGACCGTTTTGCCTGTGGCATCCTTATAAGTAAACCCGCGCCCCCAACGCCTACGCGTAAACCCAAGCTCATCATCACTGACATAGCGCAGATTAGCAAGGCGAGCGAGTTTTTCATAATCATGGCGTATATCTTGCGTGGTTGTTTGGTCATTTAGCGTCGCCATAACACATACTCGATTGATAAAATAGTTGTTTTAGCATAATGAATTGCGATGGTTTTTGCTGTTTATTTGCCACGAGCAAAGTGTAATCGATGTGTAAAAAAACATGCTTAAAAGGGTTCTAAATAATGAGCTTTTAAGCCATAATTTGACAACGATAACAATTTAATTTAATTTGAATAAAATACAATGAAAAATACCTCTATAAAGATAGCAGCATTATCTAAAGCCGATTACGATGTTTGGCTCAACTTATGGCAAAGCTACCTGACGTTTTATGACACTCAACTGCCATCAAGTACCACCCAAAACACGTGGCACAGTTTGCTCGATAGTAACGTGCCGATTTATGGTTTTGGTGCTTGGCAGGACGATAAGTTAGTAGGTATCACCCATGTGGTGCTACACCCCAATACTTGGAATACCACTGAGTGTTGTTATTTAGAAGATTTATACGTCAATGAACAGGTACGCGGACAAGGCGTAGGACGAGTACTGATTGAAAAGGTGTATGAGTTCGCTCATAGTAAAAACTGCAACCGTGTGTATTGGACGACACAAGAGGGCAACACCACGGCGCGCAAACTCTATGACGCAATCGCCACTCAAACAGACATGGTGCAATATCGTAAGAACTTATAATGGTTGTCCAATACTTTATGACTCAAACTTATCTCAAAATGCAATCATAAAAAAACGCCAAGCGTTAAACACTTGGCGTTAATCTGTTGACTACTACTCTAAAAATGCTTATTTACCATAAACACATAAATAAGCCGTTTCTACTGCCACTTTTACTTGAAACTTCTGATTGGCTTCAACGGTAAATTGCTCACCCGCATTAAAGGTTTGCCACTCATCACTTTCTGGCAATTTGACCGTCAATGCACCACTGACCACGCTCATGGTTTCAAATTCGCTGGTGCCAAATTCGTACTCGCCAATTTCCATCACGCCAACTGTTGCAGGCTTAGTTGCCGTTTGAAAAGCAATAGAAGTGACTTTATTATCAAAATAACTGTTAACGCTTGGCATAATTTTCCTTAATTAAGTGTTGGTTGATATTTTATTTTACAATCCTGCTTTTAGACTCGCTTCGATAAACTGATCGAGGTCGCCATCGAGTACTGCACCAGTGTTAAAGGTTTCAACGCCAGTACGCAAGTCTTTGATACGCGAGTCATCAAGTACATAAGAGCGAATTTGACTGCCCCAGCCAACGTCTGACTTGCCATCCTCGACCGCTTGCTGAGATTCCATCCGTTTTTGCATCTCAAGCTCATAAAGCTTAGCACGCAGCAACTTCATCGCCGTCGCTTTGTTCCCATGCTGGCTACGCTCATTCTGACAAGTGACCACCACGCCACTTGGCTCGTGGGTGATACGTACCGCAGAATCGGTCGTGTTCACATGCTGACCACCCGCACCCGATGAGCGATAAGTATCAATACGCAAATCTGCTGGATTGATGTCAATCTCGATATTATCATCAATTTCAGGCGATACAAAAACGGCAGCAAACGAGGTATGACGACCGTTATTGCTATCAAATGGCGATTTACGGACTAAGCGATGCACGCCGATTTCGGTACGTAACCAACCAAAAGCATAATCCCCTTTAATCTCAATCGTTGCTGATTTAATACCAGCCACGCTACCAGAAGATACCTCAATGACCTCAACTTTGAAACCATGCGATTCCGCCCAGCGGGTATACATACGCAACAGCATCTCCGCCCAATCCTGCGCTTCGGTGCCGCCACTACCCGACTGGATATCTAAGTAGCAGTTATTAGGATCCATCTCACCGCTGAACATGCGACGGAATTCTAAATCAGCAACGCGTTTCTCCGCATTGTCGAGCTCTGCTTGCACATCCGCCAGCAAGGATTCATCCTCTGCTTCTACCGCCAGCTCCAGCATGGTAGACGCATCTTCCAATGTGCTCTCAAGCGACACCACAACATCGATGACGCCATCAAGCTGGCTTTTTTCTTTATTAATTTTAGTCGCACGCTCTGGATCATTCCATAGCTCGGGGTTTTCTAACTCTAAATTGACTTCTTCTAGGCGTTCTTGCTTACCATCGAAGTCAAAGATACCTCCGCAAGTCCTGCCCACGCTCTGATAAATCTTTGATTCGTTCTTGATACGGATTGATTTCCATAAGGTTTCCTGTCTTTTTAAATAAATATCTCACTGATATAGCGCTATTTTAAATGAGATTGACGATAAATAGTTGGCTAATTATGACTGGCTTTATATTAAATAACGTTAAACAGCCTAAATCGACCAATCCTCAACTGCCCAGCGATGCGACAACGCATGAGCATGTAGGGCATCGTCGGGTGACACACAAATAGCCACATCCGCCCACTCAAGCAGTGGAATATCATTTTTAGAATCTGAATAAGCATAAGTTTTATCAAAAGTCGTGCCTGCTGATTGCTGCTTCTCTAGCCATTTATTCAGATGGTAAATCTTACCCTCTTTAAAGTTTGGCTTGTCAGTAAGTTTGCCCGTATAGCGCTCATTTTTTATCTCAAGCGGCGTTGATAGCACATTGGCACCTTCGATACCAAAACGCTTGGCGATAGCCGAAACCACAAAATCATTGGTCGCAGAAATAATCACCACCTCATGACCTTTTTCAACATGCTGACAAAGCACTTCCATGGCTTTTGGGCGAATGTGCGGCTCAATTTCACTTTCAATATAATCTTCGCGTAGCTCATGCAATCTATCCATCGGCAAGCTACTCAAAAACTGCGCCACAAATTCATTATATTCCGTCGCATCAAGCGTACCTTCGATATAGTCTTGGTAAAACTTTTGATTGGCCGTGCGGTATTGCGCTTCATCGACGAGGTCGTGTTTGACGATATACTCGCCCCATAAATAGTCGCTATCGACGTCGAGCAAAGTATGATCTAAATCAAAAAGTGCCAGCTCTTTTGGAGAAAGTTGAGCTTGTGTTGCCTGCATAATGAGACCTTATTATTGTTTGTTGAAAGACAGAAATACAACTGGTTTTTAATAACTTCCGCTTTGGAGATAGATAATGGTATGAAAAAAATTTCTTAATAATTTTTCGTGAATGCTACTGTTTACCAAACAAAATTATGGTAAATTTATTTATATAACTTGTGGTTAGGCTGTGTCCTCAATCTGAACGAAAGCGCCTAAATGGGCTAAAAATGGTAATACGCCCTAGTATCTGTTTTGCTTACTTCATAATAAAAATAGAGAATCCCATGGAAGCGCCTGATGTCAAAACTGTTTTGCCAAGTAAAACGCGTCGCCCTGCCCGTTCAATCAAAGAAATCAGACAACGTCAGCTGGGTAAAAGCTATCAATCACCTTTCGACCGTATACTGTATGCGCTCTTAAATGGTGTGATGTACGGCGTTGGCGGTTTACTGATCGATCTTGCTATCGTGGTTATTCGCTCAATAGCTGGTATAGGTAATGGCGACGTTTTTTGGTTATTCACCCCATTTATGTTGGTCGTAGGCGCAATCATGGGTTTTATCGTTGGTAAAAATGCTGGCGCTGAAAGCGTCAATGCGCTCAACATCAACGAAACAGCCAATCATAACGCTTACCTTAATGACTATTCTATACGCCACGATATTTTTCGCGGACTGATTATTGGTATTATCATTTTTGCCATCATTTGGCTGGTCATGATGCTGATGGTATAAAGCTTCTCTATGTAAAAAACGTTTGCATGATGTATATAAAAACGATAGATCAATACCAGACAGTTCGCGGATGCTTTATAAATTTCTGCTTAATCAGGCATGGCTACTTCTGTTAAGCCCGTTTTAAATTTTTGACAACGCTCCGCATAATGCATCGCTGATAATTTCAACATCGCTGCTTGCTCGTCCGTTAAGGTTTTGACCACCTTCGCAGGCGCACCCATGACGAGTGAGTTATCTGGAATCTCTTTGCCTTCAGTGACCAATGCCTTGGCACCAATAATGCAATTTTTACCAATTTTGGCATTGTTTAAGACCACTGCGCCAATACCAATCAAACTGTTATCACCGACTTCGCAGCCGTGCAGCATCGCTAAATGACCAATGGTAACATAATCACCTATTTTGACCTCAATGCCTGCATCAGTATGAATGACGCTGTTTTCTTGCACATTACTATAATCGCCGATATGAATGCGTTCATTGTCACCGCGAATCACTGCCCCAAACCACACGTTAGCTTGATGACCCAAATAGACATCACCTATCACTCGTGCTGAGTCTGCGACCCAACCATTAAAAGGTACCGCGAATTTGGGCACCTTGTCTAAATATTGATAAATCATAACGGCTCCTTGTTATATATAGTAATGAAATAGGTCAATCATGAAAATTAGTCATGAAAGCGAATCATGAAAACCAGATATCTTGATTTGCTGTCCATTGTGGCAAAGCCAAAAGGGAAAATCCAGCGCTATTAATGGCTAATAATTAAAGGCATACTTTTCAATCTAAAAATCGGCTGGCTATCTGCGGGCATATTGTATATAATGCGCAAAATCTGTGCCTAAGCGAGCGGACATGATGCAAGTTACCTATTCACTATCTAGTGGGTTTTGTAGTTTCCATCAATAATGTCTTCTCGCTTTTTTGTGGAAAAATTTTGGGTTTAGGTATTTTTTAGTATCCATTAATAGCAATTTTTGCGATACAAAAAACCATTTCTAATCTAACATTTAATCATGGAAATCATGGCACTCACTAATAACAGCGGAGGCAAACCTTGAATTCATCGGCAGAAATACAAGCAATTTTGGCATTAGCAGACGGTACGATTTTTCGCGGTGTGAGTATCGGCAGTCTCGGTCATCGTGTCGGTGAGGTGGTGTTTAATACAGCCATGACAGGGTATCAAGAAATCCTAACCGACCCAAGTTATGCGCGCCAGCTGGTCACCCTAACCTATCCGCACATTGGCAATACCGGTACCAATAGCGAGGACACTGAGTCTGGCAATGGTCATCAAGTATGGGCAGATGGTCTCATCATCCGTGATGCTACAATGGTCACATCAAACTTCCGTAACTCAGAATCATTAAGCGATTATTTATCACGTAACGATACCGTTGCAATCGCTGAGATTGATACCCGTCAATTGACTCGTCTACTACGTGATAAAGGCGCACAAAATGGCTGTATTATGACCGCCTCAGACGGCGAGACAATCAGCGCTGCTGACGAGCAACAAGCCATCAAATTGGCACAAGAATTTGCTGGTATCGAAGGCATGGACTTGGCAAAAGAATGCTGTACTAAAGAGACGTTCGAATGGACAGCAGGTACGTGGGATTTATCAGATACCCTACTTAACCGTGATGCCATTGGCAGTCATGATAGCGGTACAGGCGGATTTTTCAAGCAGTTGGGTACGCATATCGATTCTAAATACAATGTCGTCGCTTATGATTTCGGTAGCAAAACCAATATCCTGCGTATGCTGGTTGACCGCGGCTGTCATGTAACCGTCGTTCCTGCACAAACGCCTATCGCAGATGTGCTGGCGATGAACCCAGATGGTATCTTTTTATCAAACGGTCCTGGCGACCCTGCAGCCTGCGACTATGCTATCGATGCCGTACGTCATATCATTGAAAAAACTGATGTGCCAACCTTTGGCATCTGCTTAGGTCATCAGTTGATTGGTCTAGCTAGCGGCGCAAACACCATTAAAATGAAAACCGGTCATCACGGCGCCAACCATCCAGTTCAAGACTTAGCAACTGGCACGGTTATGATTACCAGTCAGAACCATGGTTTTGCGGTTGATGAAGACACGCTACCTGATAACGTCAAATCTACCCATCGCTCATTATTTGATGGTACCAACCAAGGTATCGAGCTAACTAACAAGCCAGTCTTTAGCTTCCAAGGTCATCCAGAAGCCAGCCCAGGTCCGCATGATTGTGCGCCACTGTTTAATAAGTTTGCAGATATGATGGCAGCGGCTAAAGCTTAAGCAGTTAATCAGCTTTTAAGTATCAGTCATTAGCAAGCAGTAAGTATTCGTTATACAGCTTAGATCACGCATGATGGTTTAAGCTGAGCCACGCAAAATATCGTTTTATTAAAGTGTTGTTTTATTAAAATATAGCACTGTTCAAATACGATTTTAGCCGAATATAAATCAATTAAAATATCATACTAACGAAGGTAGCCCTAACTATGCCAAAACGTATCGACATAAAAAGCATTCTTATCATAGGCGCAGGTCCTATCGTCATCGGTCAAGCATGTGAGTTTGATTATTCGGGTGCACAGGCCTGTAAAGCGCTAAAAGAAGAAGGCTACCGCGTCATCTTGGTCAACTCAAACCCTGCGACTATCATGACTGACCCTACCATGGCGGACGCGACTTATATTGAGCCAATTACTTGGCAGACCGTTGAGCAAATCATTGCCAAAGAACGCCCTGACGCAATCTTACCAACCATGGGTGGTCAGACGGCGCTGAACTGTGCCTTAGAATTAGACAAACACGGCGTCTTGACCAAGTACAACTGCGAATTGATTGGCGCGACCAAAGACTCTATCGAGATGGCGGAAGATCGCAACTTGTTCGATAAAGCAATGAAGCGTATCGGTCTTGAATGTCCACGCGCTGAAACCGCTGAGACCATGGAAGAAGCTTTTGCAACCCAAGAAAAAATGGGCTATCCGTGTATTATTCGTCCGTCGTTCACCATGGGCGGCTCAGGCGGCGGTATCGCGTATAATCGCGACGAATTTATCGAGATTTGTGAGCGTGGTTTTGACTTATCACCAAACCATCAATTGCTGATTGATGAATCATTAATCGGTTGGAAAGAGTATGAGATGGAAGTGGTTCGTGACAAAAACGACAACTGCATCATCATCTGTGCGATTGAGAACTTTGACCCAATGGGTGTGCATACGGGCGACTCAATCACGGTTGCGCCAGCACAAACTTTGACCGACAAAGAATACCAAATCATGCGTAATGCCTCATTGGCAGTACTGCGTGAGATTGGTGTAGAAACCGGCGGCTCAAACGTTCAGTTCGGTATTAACCCTGATACTGGTCGTATGGTCGTCATCGAGATGAATCCACGTGTGTCACGCTCATCAGCATTGGCGTCAAAAGCCACTGGTTTCCCGATTGCTAAAATCGCGGCGAAATTAGCCATTGGTTACACGCTAGATGAATTGCAAAATGACATTACAGGTGGCAAAACGCCAGCCAGCTTTGAGCCTGCGCTTGATTATGTGGTCACAAAAATTCCACGTTTTAACTTTGAAAAGTTCCCACAAGCAGATAGTGTTCTATCAACCCAAATGAAATCGGTTGGTGAAGTGATGGCGATTGGTCGTAACTTTCAAGAGTCGATGCAAAAAGCATTACGTGGTATGGAAACTGGCAATGATGGTTTTGATGAGCAAATTGACTTATCGAAAGTTAGCATTGAAAAGGCACGTAGCGAAATCACCAATCGCTTAACCATTCCAACGCCTGAACGCATTTATTATATTGCCGATGCTTTCCGTATCGGTATGAGCGTCGATGAAGTATTCAACTTAACCAAAATCGATCCATGGTTCTTGGTACAAATCGAAGATATCGTGAAAACTGAAGCTCAAGTCAAAGCGTTAGGTTTTGGTGGTTTAACTGAGAAGAACTTACGTAGCTTTAAGCGTAAAGGCTTATCAGATTTACGTTTAGCAAAACTCCTTGGTGTCTCACAAAAGCAACTACGCAAAAAACGTTGGGATTTAAACGTTTATCCAGTCTATAAACGCGTCGATACCTGCGCGGCAGAATTTGCCACCAGCACCGCCTATATGTACTCAACCTACGATAGCGAATGTGAAGCCAACCCAACGAATAACAAGAAAATCATGGTCATCGGTGGCGGTCCTAACCGTATCGGTCAAGGTATCGAATTTGACTATTGCTGTGTACACGCTGCTCTTGCGATGCGTGCAGATGGCTATGAAACCATCATGGTCAACTGTAACCCAGAAACGGTTTCAACCGATTATGACACCTCAGACCGTCTATACTTTGAGCCAATCACGTTAGAGGACGTACTAGAAATCGTCCGTATCGAAAACCCTGATGGCGTGATCGTACAATTCGGTGGTCAAACACCGTTGAAACTGGCTCGCTCTCTTGAAGCCGCTGGTGTAAAAATCATTGGTACTAGCCCTGATGCGATTGACCGTGCTGAAGACCGTGAGCGTTTTCAACATATGATTCAGCAATTGAACCTTGTCCAACCAACCAATGCCTTAGCGACCAGCTTAGAAGATGGCTTGGTTAAAGCAAAAGATGTTGGTTATCCACTAGTCGTACGCCCATCATATGTCCTTGGTGGCCGCGCGATGGAAATCGTCTATAACGAAGATGAGCTAAGACACTACTTGCGTACGGCGGTTCAAGCATCGAACGAAGCGCCCGTCCTACTAGATCGCTTCTTAGACGATGCAATCGAAGTCGATGTAGACTGCGTTAGCGACGGTACAGACGTCGTGATTGGCGGTATCATGCAGCATATCGAACAAGCTGGCGTGCACTCTGGTGACTCAGCCTGTTCATTGCCACCTTACTCATTGTCTGATGAGCTGTGCGATGTGATGCGCGCGCAAACGGTCGCCATGGCAAAAGAGCTTGGTGTTGTCGGCTTAATGAACGTACAGTTTGCGGTAAAAGGTGAAACAATTTATATCTTAGAAGTGAACCCTCGCGCTGCCCGTACCGTGCCGTTTGTCTCTAAATGTATTGGTACTTCTTTAGCGCAAATCGCGGCACGCTGCATGGCTGGCACCTCATTGAAAGACCAAGGCTTTACCACTGAAATCGTTCCAGCATTCTATGCCGTCAAAGAAGCAGTATTCCCGTTTGCTAAATTCCCTGGCGTTGACCCAATCTTGAGCCCTGAGATGAAATCAACAGGTGAAGTAATGGGCGTCGGTAAAACCTTTGGCGAAGCATTTTATAAAGCCATTATCGGTAGTAATGAGCGTCTGCCAGGTCTACCGACCGAAGGCGAAACCAAAACTGTCTTTATCTCAGTACGTGATAGTGACAAAGCACAAATCGCCCCTATCGCTCGCCAGCTTGTCGAATTTGGTTTTAACATTGTATCAACCACTGGTACGCAAAAAATATTGAGCGACGCCGGTATTGAGTGCAAGCAAATTAATAAAGTTACCGAAGGTCGCCCGCACATCGTCGATGCCTTGAAAAATGGTAAAATCGACCTTATTATCAATACCACTGAAGGCAAACAGGCACAAGAGGATTCATTCTCTATCCGCCGTAGCGCCCTGCAAGGTAAAGTGTTTTATGTGACGACTTTAGGGGCGGCAGACGCGGTTTGTAAATCTTATGCCATTGACCTACCGTTTGAGGTCTATAAGCTACAAGATTTGCACGAACAAGCAAAGACTATTGCTTAGCTCTATTGACTTAGCAGCATAATTTCAGTAGATTAAGCATAATTGCAGCGCTTGTTTAATCGCTGCTGCAAAACTTGTTATCTATTTTTATATAACAGTAGTGCTTAAAAAAACGTACGGCTTAAAAAAGCAGTGCTTTAAAAAAACAAAGTTTTAAAAAGATAGACCTAAAAAGCATAGTGGCTAAACTGCGACTATGCTTTTTATTACGTAAGGTTCATGTGTATCATCTATCAGTGTATATACGCTCATAGATAAGCGCGCATTTACTTATGACGCCGTCTAAACCTCATTCTTTTTATATCTTCACATACTCATTGCAACAACACTGACACCATCTCACTATTCACTAGGAGATGGTGTGGTGTTATTGGTTTAAGGAAAAAACATGCAACGTTATCCCATGACTCCGCAAGGACATGCGGCTCTAGAAGCCGAATTAAAACAGTTAAAAAGTATCGACCGTCCACGCATCACTGCTTCTATCGCTGAAGCTCGTGAACACGGCGATTTAAAAGAAAATGCTGAATATCATGCTGCTCGCGAACAGCAAGGTTTTTGTGAAGCGCGTATCCGTGATATCGAAGCCAAACTTGGCGGCGCGCAAGTGATTGATCCTGCCACATTACCAAAAGATGGTCGTGTGATATTCGGCGTGAGCGTCGTTATCGAAAACATGGACACCGGAGAAGAAAAACAATACAAAATCGTTGGTGATGATGAAGCAGACTTTAAAGCGGGTAAAATCTCAGTCAATTCACCGATCGCACGTGGTTTGATTGGTAAATCTGAAGGCGATGAAGCGCGTATTGAAACGCCAAAAGGCGTGGTCGAATACGAAATCATGAAAGTAATTTACGATTAATTTTTCTTATTTGAGAAATATCTGGATAGAAAGCCTTTGATAGCAATTCTTTGATAGGTAATTCTTTGATAAATAAAAAGCTTTTGATGACAGCAGTATTTTAACGCGAATCAGCTGGCAATTCGCCTAGCAAATGAGCGTAGAAAGTAGTACACAACCTCATTATGAATAGAGCAGAAGTTACACAACGCTGCTTTTTTAGTCTGTTTGTTTTAGCGCATAATTGCTCGAGTATAGATGCTGAGCCTTGTGACTATTACAAGTGTCTCATTATAAGCATTAGACATCAGTGCTTAGCAACTGACTAAAATAATGATGGAGAGGTAGCGAACGTTGGCTATCATTAGTATCTTTACCCTCGTTATTTGACATGGTTTACATGCTCATTTGACGGGGGTTTTTCTTTTCTAGGTGTTGTTTTCTAAGCGTTATTTTTTACGCTTTGCTTTCTGCTACTACATTAGCGGCTTTATTTACTGTTATTTTAAAGGAATCTATTATGACCATACACATCGATATGCCAGCGTTACTGACTATAAATAAGAAGGCGTTTACCCAGCACAGCCTCGTCAAAAAAAGCGTGATAAGCACTGCTATTCCAACAATCTTAGCAGGCGCTTTATTGACGGTATCTACCGCACATGCTGCGCCTGAGATCGCCATCACTTCGTCTGCTGGTAGTAGCACTACCGTCGTTGAGCAGTATTCTGACGGTAAAACCGCGACCATTACAGCGACACCACACGGCATCACTATGCAAGACGGTATGCCTTATGCCGTGACTCAAGTAACTAACGTTCCACGCTATACGGTTCGCCAAGTAGCCAGTAATGGTGCGAGCAATACGGTCATCACCCAAGGCAGCACCACGGTTACGAGCGTACCTGTGACTAACCAAGTTACCAATCAAACAAGCAACGTTGATGTCATAGCTGTGCCGACGACTAGCGTGACGCAAGTATTGCCTGTGACGACGGCTACCCAATTGCCAGTCATCAATACACCAACAACCATAGTGACGAACCAACCTGCAACGACGCAAATAGTATCTACGTCTTTAGATGCTCTGCAACTGACCCCGACCTTTAGCACGCCTGACGTGGTGAATGCACAAACCAAAGTGATGAAAATATTAAAAAACAAAGATGGTCGCGAAGTGGCTGTACCTGCGAACCATATCGCACCTGGCGACATCATCGAATACCACACCACTTATACCAATACCACGGCACAACCCGTCACTGACATCAATGCCATGGTGTCACTGCCAAATGGCGTGCAATTGGTATCATTGAATAGCCCACTACCAACGCTTGCGACAACAGGCGGCGACAGTTATCAGACTATCCAACAAGTTGGCAACACTGTAGTCATCACGGAAAATTACTCTGGACTCAAATGGAACTTGGTAGATCTTCCTGCTAACGAACCGCAAACGGTTGTTATACGTGCGAAGGTTCAGTAAAAATTAGATTTGAAAATTTAGATTTGAAAATATTGTTATTTAATTAATCTTAAAATTAATAAAAGGTCTTGCCGGCTAATTTCCTAGCCAGCAAGACCTTTTTGATGAGCGTACCTTATTCCTTAACAACCAACCTTTTGCTATAGTGCTATTAACTCAAAACAAATATCCGGTCATTATTTACATGTATAAATTTACTCCTTTCTATACATTGGTTTTTATTATTTATGGCTGTATTTTTAGTTCTATATCTTGGGCTGAAGCTGCCGAACCAAAATTTGACGCTAGCTTTTATATGTCGAAAATTTGTACTGCATATATAACTAAGAACGATAATGAATTTTGCGATGATGGTTATATCCTTAAAAGCGAAACGTTAAATAATGGCGAAGTAATAGAAACCGTGCTTATGGATGGAATAGGTCATTACGGCTGGAACCATACTTCGCTCAAAAAAATCGATAAAGATACTTATCATGTCTATATCGGCTGTGGCAATCCGTGCGGTGCTAACATGCTATTTGGTCATGGCGGCAAGGAGCAATACTTTGGCCGTTATTTCACCTTTGACCTAAACAGTCGGTGTAGCGTTGGATATAATAATGATAAACAATTATGGACGGCTAGCCGATTTTTTTCAGATAAAGAAATCGATTTTCCTTCGACCTATGACCCAGACGCTTTTGCAGCTTACCCCAAGTACAACGTCGAGTTTGACAAAAAAGGACGTCTCATTGTCAAAGAATACTTCTCAAATGAAGTGGTTCAAATCTTGCCTAACCCCTGCTCCTCTCATTAAAAACTTCATAAATCGCACGACAACAGTTGTCGCATGAAATAAATATTTCTTCAATAATTACAGTGACTTACAAGACAATTTGCTAAAATAATAGCCAATAAATGAATTGGTAATCTTATGGCCACCATCAATTATGAACGACTACAAGGCAAGCTCAATATTTTAGCGGATGCTGCTAAATATGATGTTTCTTGCTCATCCTCCGCTGGTACGCGCAAAAACCAAGGCGGTGGTCTGGGCGATGCTGCTGCAACTGGTATTTGTCACAGCTACACTGAAGATGGTCGCTGCGTCAGCTTGTTAAAAATCCTCTTAACCAATCATTGTATTTACGACTGCGCTTATTGCACCTCACGTAAAAGCAATGACACCCCACGCGCCGCTTTTAGCGTCGAGGAGGTGGTTGATTTAACCATGCAGTTTTATCGCCGTAACTATATCGAAGGGCTGTTTCTGAGCTCAGGTATTTTTAAAAGTGGTGACTATACGATGGAGCGACTGGTTGAGGTCGCTAAGATATTGCGGACACGTGAACGCTTTAATGGCTATATCCATTTAAAGACCATTCCGGGTGCATCAAAAGAATTGCTATTAGAAGCTGGTCTTTATGCTGATCGTCTCAGCGTTAATATTGAGATTCCGACCAAATCAGGTCTAGCACTGCTCGCCCCAGAAAAATCACATGATGAATTAAAAGCACCGATGGAAACGGTTAAAACTGAAATTATTACGATCAAAGAGAGCCGTAAAACCCATAAGAAAGCACCGAAATTTGTGCCAGCAGGTCAAACCAGTCAGATGATTGTTGGCGCGAGTAACGAGACTGACTTGCAAGTTATTCAGTTATCGAGTCATTTTTATGAACAGTACGATCTTAAGCGCGTTTACTACTCTGGCTATGTACCTATGTTGTCCGACAGTCGCCTGCCAGCGATTGGAACGCCCGTGCCGATGATACGTGAAAACCGTCTGTATCAAGCGGACTGGCTAATGCGCTTTTATGGCTTTGGTGCGCATGAAATCGTTGAGCCAGACTCGCCATTCTTGGATCTAGACTGCGACCCAAAACTGGCTTGGGCAATCCGCCACCGTGAGCATTTTCCGGTCAATATTCAAACCGCAAGCTATGAGATGATTGTGCGTATCCCGGGCATTGGTACTAAGACGGCTAAAAAAATAGTAAAGGCGCGCAAGTTTAATCAGTTGACGCTTTATCATCTCAAAAAAATGGGCGCGGCGGTCAATCGCGCCAAATACTTCATCGCAACTACCGGCAAAAACGAACATTTAGCGCATTTAACGCGTGATAACTTCCGGCAATATGTATTGGCACAGACGCAGACCAAGTATAAAGACCAGCGTAATGGGCAACTGGCTTTGTTTTAATTAGCACTGTTGTAATTAGCATTGTTTCAGTGATTACTATTTTAAATAGGAATATAGATGTCACAACTGCTGCAAAATAATGACTTCGTTGTCGGTCACTTAACGCCCAGCATCGTGCTTTATGAGCCAAGTTTTGAGGGTTGGCTGAGTGCGGTATTTTATGTCTATGCCAATAAACTGCAAAACGATGATGCTCTACAGTTAATCGCTCAAGACTGCTATGTACCTTCATTAATCGCACAAGCGACTAGCGTTACTACTGATGAAGACAATGCCGAACGCGTACTCACCAAGCTGCATAAGTTATTAGGTCGTTCAGGTATGCGCAATATTCTGTGGGGATTTTTATCCGAAAAAGACAATATCGGTACGATTTTATTTCAGGTAGTCAAATATGCCATTGACTACCCTAATCGCTCTATCATGGAGGATTTGGGTAATCTTAATGTTTTAGAGCTGGTGCAAACGGTCAAGTCTGTTGGTCGTGAGAAGCATCGTATGGAAGCCTTTGTACGTTTTGAGCATACCACTGACGATATCTATTTTGCGCGAGTAGAGCCTGATTTTAATGTCTTGCCTTTGATTGGTGAGCATTTTCGTCAGCGCTACCAAGACCAACACTGGGCGATTTATGATTTATCCCGTGGCTATGGCATTTATTATGACAAGAGCCAAAGCACGCCATCACGACCTGCGACTTTGCAAACTATCACTGATTTAGATGATACCGTGCTGCGCAATCCTGCCAGTATTCATAGCGAGGATGAGCAGCGCTATCAAAAATTTTGGCAAGGTTACTTTACTAACGTCAACATCAAAGAGCGTAAAAACCTACGTTTGCATAAGCAATACTTGCCGCAGCGCTATTGGAAATACTTAAGCGAAAAACAAGTACTGCCCAATGCTGAGCATTTACAGAAACGTCGCTAATGACTTTTATCCTTCTATTCAAGCCTTTATGCGTCTCTCTCTTAGAAACTCGACCATATAACCTTATCTTTTTATCTTGATGGTTGAGTTTTGGCGGCTTTTAACTGACAATAGCCACTTGTTATTATGAACTGGTCACCAATGCCATTATGAAAGTTATGCGCTTATTATCGTCTTTAAAGCATGATGAATCCGAGCGCGGTATTTTTCATCTTGGACGCGCATTGGTCAAAAATGGCCATACCTCCATCATCGTCTCTAGCGCCGATGAAGATAATGATCTGGTCAAACGCCTCAAGCGTGATGGTAATAACTATCATCAGCTGCATATGAATAAAAAGTCTTGGCTGTCGTTACTACAAGTCACGGCGCTGCGGCGTTTAATTGAAGAGTACGATCCTGACGTGATCCATGTGCACTCACGCACACCTGCATGGATACTGCATTTGGCATTGCGCCGCGCCCGCGTCAAGCGGATACCAAAGCTAGTGTCAACCATGTATGGTTTTTATCCAATCAATAAATATTCTCAAGCCCTACTCGATGTCGATACCATCATTACCGTCTCCGATAGTGTGACCAATTATCTAAAAAAAGGCCTGCGCCGAGAAGATGCAGACCCTAAAGTCATCAAACGCATCTACCGTGGTATCGATACGCGCCGCTATCCTTATCGTCATAATCCGTCTGTTTATTGGCTACGGCATACTTTTGCTGAATATCCTGAGCTTGAGCATAAAAAGTGGCTGGTATTTCCAACCATTATTGGCAACGAATATGGTCAGGAATGGCTGATTGATATTTTGGGCAACTTGCAAGAGCAGTTCCCTAACATCCACGTCATTATCATGGATGATGATTATAGAGATGGTGACGTCGCGCACGAAGATTTCCGCCAACGCACCAATACATTAGGGTTGGCTGATAGAATTACTTATGTAGGTAGCAAACGTAATGACATGCGTGAATGGCTCTCAGCCGCCAATATCGTCATGGCGCTTGCTAATGAGCCTGAATCAATCGGTATCAATGCCTTACAAGCGATTCATTTAGGTACGCCCGTTATTGGTTGGGATCAGGCCGCATTTAGTGAGATTTTACAACCGCTATATCCTCAAGGGCTGGTCAAAAAATACAATGCCAATGCGCTATGTAAAGCCGTGAGAAATCAATTAGAAAGCATCACACGCCCTGAAATGACTAATAAATTCACCATGCGTGAGATGATTGAAGAAACCCTCGCTGTCTACCAAGGTTTATATGACGACTCGCTCGCAGAGGAACAAGCTGCGAGCGATGCCGCTGCTGTTAAAAGAATTAACAAGACGCTAAAAAAATCCTCTAAACCCACTAGTAAGAAGCCTGAGTCTGCTTATGTCGCGCTTGTACCAGCCGATAAACAAACCAAAGTAAAGCTTATCAAAGAAAAACCTAAAGCGATGAGTCCCTCAAATCCGCTTACTGGCTCAGAAACGCTTCAAGATCATAAAGACCTGTAAGCCTACCACTTTATTACTTAGGCTAATATCTAACAGCCTGCTAGGGCGTGTTTTTACAATGAATTATTTCATACAAAAAAACGCGGCTTCTATTTTTAGAAGCCGCGCGTGAAATCACCATGGCTATTTAAACATCAACTTAAATGGCTATTAAAATGCTTACCTAATAAGTCGTCGGGGTGTGCGCACTAACAATGCGAGTCACGCCATCAGTAGGGTTGATAAAAGTATGCGGGCGAATGGTATCAATCACGTAGCTATCACCTTGGTTTAATAGATACGTCGTCTCATCGATACGGATAAGAATCTTGCCTTCAATAACGGTGCCAATCTCTTCACCTTCGTGGGCAATTTTTTCTTCCGTTGAGCTGTTCGGTTGATACACCTCAATCAAAAAACCCAAATTCTTGGTGGTACTACAGTTATATACCTGTCTTAGTGACACTCTGCTACTCGGTTCACTCAGCTCCAACAAATCCTTTGGCGTTACCACGACTCTCGCCTTTGGTTCCTTCCATTCATCACTAAAAAACGTGGTCAAATCAGAACCCAATACCGCCAAAATTGCCTTTAGCGTATTCACTGCTGGGCTGACTTTATTGCGCTCAATGGAGCTGATAGAAGTATTGGTTAATCCCGACAATTTCGCAAGCTTACGTTGCGAGTAGCCTTTTGCGAGGCGCAGCTGATTGATCTTTTTACCGATATCCTCTTCTGGCGACTCGTCATTTTCGGCTGACATCGCTGTCTCAGAGTCTGTCAGCTCATCTTCATCATCACCACTGATGTCGTCATCTGTATCGATATCAGCCGCCTTATCGCTGGCAACATCAGCGTCAATGCCGTTATTAATATCAATGTCAGTGCTGACATTGTCTACATTGCCTTCAGTAGTGCTATTCAGTTTGGGGTTTGCTGGCATAGTGAATGAATTCCGTGAATAGAAATTTGGACAAGTCGTCTTGTGCATAATTTAACTCAGGATGCCATTGTACACCAATCATAAATGGATGTTGCAACAAGCTGATGGCTTCGACCAAACCATCAGGCGCTAGAGCCTCAACCAACAAACGCGCGCCTACTTTATGGATTGCTTGTTTATGTAGCGAGTTAACGTGCCATTTCTCACCAAAGGCGGCAAGCCTGCCATTTGCTTGAATAATCACGTCATGAACTGGCTGATACTGCACTTCAAGTGGCTGAGTATTGTCCTCTAAATGTGGCTCATAAAACCCCTTTACTTCCCGCCAATCAGGATGTAGCGTGCCACCAAAATGCACATTCATCTCTTGCAAACCTCGGCAAACTGCCAACAGTGGAGTGCCAGTCTTGTCTGCATAATCCAACAATTTAAAGCTAAGCTCATCACGACCCAAGTCTTGTTTCGCTTCGATATGCGTCGCGCCATAACGCGTTGGTGCCACATTACTATAACTGCCCGTTAACAAAATCCCATCTGCGATATTCAGTAGCGCCTCAAAGTTTTCGCTATCGGCAGCAGTGTTTGGCAGCAGTATGGGATTGCCACCATAAAAATTCACGGCATCGATATATTTTTGATACACCGCTTGTGCTGGCTGCCCATCAACCATCTTATGACAAGAAACAATAGCAATAATAGGTCTAGAATTTTTCATACCGTCTTCCCTAGTTATAACAAATAGACCTCATCGTCTATATTGCTCAATCCTTTATTTAGCTGAAATTTAACACAGCATCTCATAAAATGTAAACTATAAATTTCAATATCGCCGATATTAATAATGAAATTGGAAAAATGCATTAATTTAAGATAATTTTAAATAAAAATTGACAACTATATTTTTCACACATATATTGGAAGTCATCAGCGAGACATTAAACAAGGGTTGACGTTTATATCTCGATGTTAAGGGCTAAGAACAGCGAAATCTAAAGAATTCATATTATGAATAAAATTTGTTTTGAGAAATATAAAGAGACATATAAAGACTGTTTAAATAAGAGGTAATCAATCGCTGTTTTACCAAGCATTGGTCAGAAATATCACTAAAAGACGATGCGCCAGCAGTATCCGTATCGACAATAATCCCAGTAATTCTAAAAATTCATAGGAAGAATAGACATGACGACAACCAATGGAATGGTCGAATCTGCAAACAACACAGAATACGTGTATGTTGCGGCAGGTGATATTAATGGCTTACTTCGTGGTAAGCGCATCCCTTTCAATCAAATGGAAAAAGCAGAAAATGGTGCGATACGATTGCCTTTATCTATCTTGGGCGTTGATATTTGGGGTGCTGATGTCATCGAGTCTTCTCAATGTAATGGCGATATAGACGCCATTGCTCGTCCTACTGGTCGTGCCGCCTACCCACTTCTCAACACCAGTGCGCCTTCATCGCTATTGCCCGTTTGGCTTTATACAGAAAACAACGAACCTTATTACGGTGATGCCAGACACGTTTTGGATTACATCAGCAAAAAATTCAAAGCGCTTGGCTTGACTCCAGTGATGGCCACTGAGCTGGAATTTTATTTGGTTGACTATACTGAAGGCGAAACCCCAAGACCGCCTATCCGCCCCAAAAGCGGGCTAAGACTGAATAAAACCTCAATTTTGAGCATCAATGATCTATTACAATTCGATGAATTTTTAGACGAAGTTTATGCACAGTGCAAAAAGCTCGATATCCCAGCAGATGCCGCGTTGGCAGAGAATGGCTGTGGTCAGTTTGAGATTAATTTATTACACGTAGACGATCCACTAAAAGCCGCTGACGATGCGATTTTGTTCAAACAGGTCGTCAAAGCCGTCGCTGCTCGCCGTAAACTCACTGCAACATTCATGGCAAAACCTTTTGGTCTACAGTCGGGGAATGGTTTTCATGTGCATTGCAGCTTATTAGATAAAGACGGCAATAATGTCTTTGATGATGGGTCAGATGAAGGCTCAGATATCTTGCGCCATGCAGTCGCTGGATTGTTAAAGACTATGTCGGATTGCACATTGTTATTTGCCCCACATGTGAATTCTTATCGCCGCTTTACACCCGGTACACTAGCGCCAAACAATGTGTCATGGGGTTATGAAAACCGCACGGCGGCAGTACGTATCCCCGGTGGCGACTCAAAAGCGCGCCGTATCGAGCACCGTGTCTCTGGCGCTGACGCCAATCCTTATCTGGTCTGTAGTGCGGTACTGGCAGGTATGCTGTATGGCATCGAAAACAAGCTGGAAGCGCCAGAACCCATTAATAGCATTACTTATGACGAAGCCGAACTTAAGACCTTGCCACTTGACTGGCTGTCCGCCATCCGCAAATTTGAAAGCAGTGATGTGATTGATTCGCTGTTCCCAAGCGAGATGATTGAGCTGTTGATCGCGGTCAAAAAGCAAGAAGCCAAACGCTTTGCTCAGCAAGTGACCAACCTTGAATACCTCACCTATTTACAGGATGTTTGATATGTCAAATAACTCAAATAGCAACTCAAATAGCAATGCAGCAACGAACCAAAACCTATCCTCGAATAACACGCGCAATATCCCGCATTATTCAGATAAAGGTCAATACCCTGATAGCTATTATGCGGCCAGTCGTAATCCTAAGCCGGATAGACCAACGCTAAAAAATGACATCCAAGTGGAAATATGTGTGGTCGGCGGCGGTTATAGCGGTTTATCAACAGCGCTACACCTTATCGAAACCGATCATGAAGTCGTGGTACTGGAAGGCGCGCAAATTGGTTGGGGCGCATCAGGGCGTAATGGCGGTCAGATCGTCAATGGTCTAAATGCCAGCCTACAAAAAATCAAAAAGTCTTATGGTCAAGAAAATGCAGATTTCGTTGGTCAGCTTGTGACCCGTGGTGGCAAAATCATTCGTCGTTTTATTAGAGACTACGATATCAGCTGTGATCTTAAAGAAAAAAACATTTTTGCGGCATTGAATAATGGACAGCTAAAAGACTTGCAAGAAACACATTCACTGTGGGAGAGCCATGGTATGCATGATAGAGAGATGCTCGATAAGCGCGGTATCCAAGAGCATATAAAATCAGATGCCTATGTGGGCGGAGTCATCGATCATTCCGGTGGACACTTCCATCCATTGAATCTTGCTCTAGGTGAAGCAGCGGCCATTGAGCAAGGCGGCGGCACCATTTACGAAAACACCTTAGTGGTTGATATTGAGTATTCCGATGACTCTATCAAAGTCATCACCGAGTTTGGCACCGTGACTTGTAAGCAAGCGGTGCTATGCGGCAATGCCTATCTCAATAAAGTTATCCCTAAACTGACTGACCGTGTCATGCCGGTATCGACGCAAATTATCGCCACCGAGCCGCTGGGTGATTTAGCAGACCAGTTACTGCCAACCGATGTTTGTGTCGAAGATGTCCGCTACATTTTGGATTACTATCGCCTCTCAGCAGACAAGCGCATGTTATTCGGCGGCGGTACAGTCTACGGTGGTCAAGACCCCGCCGACATCACAGCTAAAATTAGACCAAACATGACTAAGATTTTTCCAGAGTTACGTGATGTCAAAATTGACTATGCGTGGAGTGGGAACTTTGCGTTGTCTTTTTCTCGCGTACCACAAATGGGCAAACTACATGAGCGAGTATATTTCGCCCATGGTTATAGTGGTCATGGCGTGACAGGCTCGCATCTATTTGGACAAATATTAGCCGATGCCATCAATGGTAAACCCAAAGAGTTCGATGCTTTTGCACAAATTCCTTGGATTCCATTCCCAGGTGGTCGAGCGCTGCGAGTCCCTTACTCTGTCATGGGCTCATGGTGGTATGCGCTAAAAGATACCACTGGCATGTAAGCGCATAAAAACTTTGAATAATAAACATTGAATAGAATGTTTTTATTTTAAAAGCGGTCGTTACAGTGACCTATCATAGCAACGGATTGTTGTGATAGGGCGCGATAGACAGTTGATTCGCTACTGTCCTACTGTCTGTCACGCGTCAACCATAGAATAGAGCTTGTTTAAAAAACAATGAGGTTTTACAGGGAGCGTAAATATGAACATGAAGCTCAATGATGCGGTCGAAGGACAGTATCATAATAAGCGAGTATTTCTCACCGTCATAGTAGCCGTCGTTATCTATCTGGCTTTTGCTTGGCTATCTACCAGCCGTGCCCCAGACCAATCTTGGGGCGCCTTATCTTTACTACCAACATTACTAGTATTAGTCACTGCCATTGTCTCTAGGCGACCATTTGAATCCATGATCGCAGGCTGTGTCGCTGGGCTCGTGATGCTCAATCCTTTTGATTTGGTCTCCCCTTTTGCAGACAACATGTCGATGGTGCTGGGTAATGAGACCATTATTTGGATTGTTCTGGTCTGCGGTCTGATGGGCGGTCTCATTCAACTGCTTGAGATTAGCGGGTGTCTAGATGGCTTTAGTGAATGGCTACAAAAAATAATTAAGTCGCGCCGTCAGTCATTATTGGCCACTTTTGCTTTGGGCGTCGTGGTTTTCATTGATGATTATTTAAACTGTCTAGCCGTATCAACCTCCGTCAAAAAACTCACTGACGTCTATAACGTCTCTCGTGAAAAGCTTGCTTATATCGTCGATTCAACCGCCGCACCGATGTGTATTATCGTGCCTATTTCTACTTGGGCAGTCTACTTTGCCGGTCTTTTAGAAGAAAACGGTGTGGCTGGCGATGGTGAAGGTATTGGGCTTTATATCAGCGCGATTCCTTATATGGCATATGCTTGGTTTGCACTTTTGATTGTATTCTTGGTCGCGTATGGCATTTTGGGTGACTGGGGTCCGATGAAAAAAGCCGAGGCACGCGCCAAAGCCGGTAATCCTGTTCCTGAAGCCTTTGTCGAAGAGCAACTGATCTCAAACGTCCAAGCCAAACGTAAGCTGTCGTTTAAAGCCAATATCGCAAACTTTGCTTTCCCAATGATTTTATTAATTGTCTCGACGGTCTACTTCGAAATCGATCTATTACGCGGTGCATTATTGACCTGTTTTGTGACCGTCGTTGTCTATTGGATGCAAGGCATTTTAAGTTTTGAGACACAAGTTGAAGCCATCTTTAAAGGCTTTAAAGTCATGCTTTATCCGCTCTCAACCGTCATCGGTGGATTTTTCTTAAAAGCCATCAATGATGAGCTTGGTATGACCTCATATGTGATTGAGGCTATCACGCCTTATATGACCATTATTATTTTCCCTGCCGTCATATTTGCCGTCATGGCTTTTTTAACTTTTGCCACATCATCAAGCTGGGGACTGTATGTCCTTGCCATGCCGATTGTCTTTCCAATCTCTATTGCACTAGGCGTTAGCACTCCCCTTATGATTGGCGCATTGTTATCAGCATCATCATTTGGTAGTCATGCTTGCTTCTTTAGTGATTCATCGCTACTTGCCGCGCAAGGTGCTGGCTGCTCCCCCATGCAGCATGCCTTTACCCAGTTCCCCTATGCCATGCTCGGCGCGGGCTTATCCGTCGTCACCTTTTTAGGATTGGGTTATATGATGGCTTAAGCCAACCTTAGCGCTATTATTGTAATCATTGACTAACGGGCAATGAGAGATGGTTCGTTAGTCAATAAAAACAGCCCTTTTATATGGTAGTCACTAATAAATACGATAAGGATTTAGATCATGCGAAATGTTACCGTTGCTACGACTCAAATGGCATGTAGTTGGAATATACAACAAAATATTGCCACTGCGACTGACTTGGTCACCAAAGCCGCCAAAGCGGGTGCCAATATCATTTTGCTACAAGAGTTGTTTGAGACGCCTTACTTCTGCCAAGTTCATGACTTTGATTATTTTAAACTGGCAACTTCAGTCGAAGATAATGCAGCTATCAATCACTTCAAGCAGTTGGCTAAAGACTTAGAAGTGGTATTACCGATTAGCTTTTATGAAAAATCAGGCAATACCTTTTTTAATAGCGTGACCGTGATTGATGCCGATGGCGAGATACTTGGCACTTATCGTAAAACGCATATACCAGATGGCATTCCTTATGCCGAAAAATTCTACTTTACCCCCGGCGATACTGGATTCAAGGTTTGGCAAACCAAGTATGCCAAAATTGGTGTCGGTATTTGCTGGGATCAATGGTTCCCTGAGTGTGCTCGTAGCATGGCATTAATGGGTGCAGAAATACTGTTTTATCCGACTGCGATTGGTGATGAGCCAACATTGGACATCGACTCAAAAGGTCATTGGCAGCGTTGTATGCAAGGTCATGCTGCCGCTAATCTCATGCCAGTCATAGCAGCCAATCGTATTGGTACTGAAACCATCAGCCAAAATGGCAATGACAGCACCATGCAGTTCTATGGTGGCTCGTTTATCACGGATGGCCGCGGCGAGATCATCCAAGAAGCATCTAAAGATAAAGAACAGATACTTAGTACGACTTTTGACTTAGATCAACTGGCTATCGAACGTCAGCAATGGGGCGTTTTCCGTGATCGTCGTCCATCGATGTATGGCACGTTGCTGACTCATGGATAAAGTTTGTTAACAAACAAGCTCACTCGCGCTATCGTCAAATAAGGTGCTCTATATGTCATTATTCCCGAACCAATTAATCACTGGCTCAACACCACAGCAAGACGGCTTTTACATGCCAGCAGAATTTGAGCCTATACAAAAAATATGGATGGTATGGCCATACCGTGCTGATAACTGGCGACAGCAAGCCATTCCTGCTCAGAAAGCTTATGCTGATGTCGCATTGGCAATCAACAGATTTTGTGAGGTTGGCGTACTGGTCAATCCTGATGATTATCAATCATGCCGCGATAGTCTACCTGCTAATATCGAAGTCATATCCATGCCCAGCAACGATGCGTGGGCGCGTGATACTGTGCCGACATTTTTAATCAATGATAAAGGTGAGCTACGCGCCTGTGATTGGACATTCAATGCATGGGGCGGCGACTATGACGGACTATACTCGCCGTGGGATGACGATGATAAGCTGGCTGAACGCTTGTGTGACTATCTAGATATCAAACGCTATCGAACGGATGACTTTGTGATGGAAGGCGGCGCATTTCATGTCGATGGTGAAGGCACCGTTCTGACCACACGTATGTGTTTGCTCAGTCCTGGACGTAACCCACACCTAACCGAAGATCAAGTTGAAGACAAGTTAAAAGCCTATCTCAATGTGCAAAAAGTACTGTGGATTGATGACGGTATCGATCCTGACGAAACCACTGGTCATATTGATGATATTGCCTGCTTTGCACGCCCTAGTGAAGTGGTTTGTTTATACACTGATGATTCTGAGCATCCGTTTTATGAAGCAACGCAAAAAGCCTATAAACAGCTCTCAAATATGACCGATGCCAAAGGTCGCCGCCTAAAAGTCCATAAGCTTTGCTGTACCAAGCAACCTGTTACTTTACCTGAGAACTATAATATTGAGCAGTCTGATGATGCTAAGGCGCGTCAGACTGGTGATGTTTGTATCGCCTCGTATGCCAATTTTTTAATTTGTAATGAGGCTATCATCGTACCGCAATATGATGATGAAAATGATTCATTAGCCATCGAGCAGCTTGAAAAAGTATTTCCTCAGCATCAAGTAGTGGGAGTACGCACAAAGGAGATTGTCTTTGGCGGTGGTAATATTCACTGTATTACTCAGCAGCAGCCAAAATCATCAATTAAAAGTATTAACTAAAATCATCAATTAAAAGCACGCGCATAAAAATATAGACCCAAATGGATGTTGAACCCAATAATATTTTAAAAAAGGACATAGCTATGAGCGATTATCAAGTTAATAACCCAGCCACTGGCGAAGTAGAAGCCACCTACCCTACGGCAACTGAGCAGGACATCCAGAACGCTATTGCACAAGCCGATACCGCTTATCAAGACTGGCGTCAGGTTTCATTGGATGAACGCAGTGCCATACTTCATAAAATTGCCGATATCTATCTTGAACGTCAAGACGAGCTGGCTCGCATCGTTGCCAATGAGATGGGCAAGCCCGTTGCACAAGCAAAAGGTGAAATCGGTCTAGTTGCCGATATCTATCGCTATTATGCAGACAACGCTGAGCAGCTACTAGCACCTAGTACCATTGATGTTGACTCAGGGTCAGCTTCGGTAGAGAAACGTCCTGTGGGCGCTCTATTAGGTATCATGCCGTGGAACTACCCACACTATCAAGTGGCACGTTTTGTCGCGCCAAACTTTATGGCAGGCAATACCATTATTCTAAAGCATGCACCGCAATGTCCTAAGACTGCAGAAGCCATCGCTGATATCCTAAAAGATGCTGGCTTACCAGAGGGTGTTTATAACAATGTGTTTGCCACCAATGAGCAAGCGGCGACTATCATCGAAGACAACCGCGTACAAGGCGTTTCGCTAACAGGCTCTGAGCGAGCTGGGCAAGCAGTGGCTAAAATAGCAGGCGGCGCGCTGAAAAAAGTCGTGCTAGAGCTTGGCGGTTCAGACGCCTTTATCGTTGCGGCTGATGCTGATATCGAACAAGCTATAAAAGGGGCTATTTCTGGTCGTTTTGGCAATACAGGACAAGCGTGTAATGCTGCCAAACGCCTTATCGTCGTCGAATCTGTGTATGATAAATTCGTTGAAGGGTTTACTAATGCCGTAAGCAATATGACACTTGCTGATCCACTTGATGAAGGTACCTTCATTGGTCCAATGTCTTCAAAGGCAGCCGCAGTTAACTTGCAAGAACAGCTCGATAGCGCCATTCAAGCAGGCGCGACCGTATTGGTCGAAGGCGGCATGGTCAAAGACAAGCCGGGTGCGTGGTTTAAGCCTGCGGTACTAACAGATGTAACTGAGTCTATGGATGTTTATCGTGAGGAGCTATTTGGTCCTGTGGCGGTAGTCTACAAAGCTTGTGATATCGATCATGCCATCAAGATAGCTAATGATGTGCCTTTCGGACTTGGCGCTTCTATTCAAACGCAAGATGCTGCGCTAGCCGCTGAGATTGCTGAGCAATTAGAAGTCGGTATGGTCACTATCAATGCGCCTTCTGGTAGCGAAGCCAATACCCCGTTTGGCGGCGTTAAACGCTCAGGCTTTGGTCGCGAGCTTGGCACCCTTGGTATCACTGAGTTTTTAAATTATAAACTGATTCGTGATAAGTCGTAATCGACAGAGCAATTTTAGAATAATAAAAAGCCTAACATTGACTGTTAGGCTTTTTTTTAAAAGTTGATGTTATTAAAAAATAACCCATCGAAAAAACTATTGCTTAGGTGGATTGTCTTTTAACCACAACTGATTAACGATTTTTAATTCACGTAGCTCTTCTGCCATAATTGACTCGCTAATACCTGGATACTTTACCCTTGCATAGCCATATAACGCAATGCCTAAGACCGTCCAACCAAAGAAAATCCACCACTCGATAGGGGTTAGTGCGGATGGCATACCTGGCATATACAGCATGAGTATTCCAAAACTTAGCGCAATCGTGACCATGCCCACAAGCTTACCTGCTGGTATTCTAAATGGGCGTACCATATCAGGCTCGCGGTAGCGGAGTACTAAGAATGAGATAGCGACACAGGTATAAGCAATAACGATACCAAAACCACCTGCATCTACGATCCACACTAGCATTTTACGACCGAACAAGGGTGCTAGTGTCGCCAATCCACCAATCAATAAAATGGCATTCGACGGTGTCTTATACTTTGGATGCAGCTTGCTTAAAAATGCGGGCAACATACGTGCTTTTGACATGGCATAAAGTAGGCGGCTACCACCAATCAAGAAGGCATTCCAACTTGATAAAATACCCAGTACCCCACCAATGACTAATAAAATACCTGCCCACTTGCCATGCCAAGCATTGGTCATCGCATCCGCAGTGGCGAGCGTTGAGTTTTCGGCTTGTAAGAGTGGCAAGGTCGTGCCAACACTCCAAGCGATACCCACATACCACATTACCGCAACGACAATCGATAAAATCAAAAATTTACCAATATTAGGACGAGTCAGATCAATTTCTTCTGCCGCTTGCGGAATAACGTCAAAGCCGACAAACATAAACGGCACCATGACAATAACGGCCATCATACCGCCAATACCACCGATGAATGCAGGCGCTTGTACTGAGTTCGAGCCTTCAGGATTAAACATGACTGCGCCAATGAACAGCAACGTACCAACAAATAAGATGCCCAATACGGCCGTCTTTTGGAACCACGCACTGACTTCCATACCGCGGATATTTAGCCAAGTGACGATGACTGAACCCAGCATCCCGACACCAACCCAAGTGGCATAAACATCCCAACCAGCGATGGTCCAGAGATACCCTTGATTGTAATTGGGGATAAAATACTCTACGACTGTCGGCAAGGCAACCGCCTCAAACGCGACCACCGAAAAATACCCAAATAGAATACTCCATGAGCAGATAAAGGAGACATTTACCCCCAGTGCTCTATGCGTATAGGTATGCTCACCGCCCGTAATCGGCATCGATGCGGCAAGCTCGGCATACGTCACACCAATCAGTATCACTGCCAAACCGCCTATCAAGAACGCCAGCATTGCGCCCCACGTCCCGGCAGATAAAATCCAGCCACCAGCCAAGACTACCCAGCCCCAACCAACCATAGCACCGAATGCTAAGGCGATAATATCTAGCGTCCCTAACGATTTTTTTAATTCAGACATAACCTGCTCCTTGTCTGTGTGTCATCCGTGTTAACCCTTGACGGTCACACTATCTTTTGTTTAGTGGGATAGTACCCATCATAATTATCATATATACCTTTTGATCGAAGCTGTTCGGCACTACCTGTTTCATATTCAAATAGTACAAACAGCAACGGCGTCTTGACTTGCAAGGCGCCGTTGTAAAAAATGTACTCAAAGCGAGTGCCATATGGGCAATCTTGCTGTGCAATTAGAGATAACCTTCTAACCAAGATCGAGGCTTGATTAAAAGTGATGTATTTCACTATAAATAAATACTGAATACTTATTAAGCGGTTAGAATACCTTTGATAATATCTAGACCTTCTTGGAGCACTTCATCTTCCACCGTCAATGGCACCATCACGCGAATGGCGTTGCCATACATACCGCAAGACGCTAATAATAAACCTTGCTCAAACGCTTTGGCTTTTAGGTTAGTCGTCGCTTCCACATCAGGCTTGCCATCACTATCGATTAACTCAAACGCGAGCATGGCGCCTTTATGGCGAATATGACCGATACTGCTTAAGTTTAAGCCCTTTAAGAAAGCTTCGATTTTGTCGCCAATCTCAATACTGCGCTCAAGTAGGTTTTCCTCTTCGATGACTTCCATGACAGCGAGTGCAGCCACACAAGCCAGTGGATTACCAGAGTATGTACCGCCCAAACCGCCGACTTGCGGCGCATCCATGATATCAGCGCGACCGATAACGGCAGAGATAGGATAACCACCCGCCAAGCTCTTGGCACTGGTCATTAAGTCAGGCTCAACGCCCAACTGCTCGGTGGCAAACAACGTACCCGTACGGGCAAAACCACATTGCACTTCATCAAAAATCAAGACAATGCCATGTTCGTCGCAGATATCGCGTAGAGATTTGGCAAATGATGGGGTGACTTGATGGAAACCGCCCTCGCCTTGTACTGGCTCGATAATCATCGCTGCCACTTCGCTAGGATCGATATCCGCTTGAAAAATCATCTCAAGGCTATGCAGCGCTTGTGCTTCTGTGACATTCAACTCTTCAGCTGGGAATAGCGCATGGAATACAGGGCCTGGCATTGGACCAAAGTTCTTTTTGTACGGCAGCACTTTACCCGTCAAACTCATGCACATTAAAGTACGACCATGCCAACCACCAACGAAAGAGATGATGCCTGGACGACCAGTTTTCGCACGAGCAATCTTGATACAGTTTTCGACCGCTTCTGCACCAGTGGTTAAAAAGAAGGCTTTTTTCTCACCGCTGATAGGGGCTTTTTCACAAAGTTTTTCGGCAAGATCGACATAGCATTCGTAGTTGATCATTTGCGCCGCAGTATGGGTAAACTTGTCAAGTTGCTCATGCACGCGCTGGGTGATTTTTGGATGGCTGTGACCAGTATTCAGTACTGAGATACCACCAACGAAGTCAATATAACGATTGCCTTCAACGTCCCAAACTTCTGAGTTTTTGGCTTTTTCTGCAAAGATGGGATAGGCAACGCCAAGTCCTGTTGGTAACACAGCTTTACGGCGCTCAAGTAGTGATTTATTGGTAGTCGTCATGGGAATGTCCTTTTCTTTATTTTTAACATAAGTGCCAATGATTGAATGGCGGTTTTGAGGAATGGTTTATCTAATAGTTAACAGTTGTTAGTTGTTAGCTATAGATGGGATTCATGGTGCTGAATCCCGTTCGATACGGTGTGACAATTAAAACCTTAAAAGAGAGCGCATGTCGCTAAACGATTAGCTGACGTCAGAGCACCAGTATTTGGTCACGACATATTCTTCAATGCCGTATTTTGAGCCTTCGCGGCCGAAGCCAGACTGCTTGACACCGCCAAATGGGGCGACTTCGGTAGAAATCAGACCCGTATTATGACCAATAATGCCGTATTCAAGACCTTCAGTGACACGCCATGAACGTGCATAATTGCCACTGTAGAAATAGGCAGCCAAGCCGTAGATAGTATCGTTGGCTTGACGAATAACGTCGGCCTCATCTTTAAAGGTAAAGATAGTGGCAATAGGGCCAAAGATTTCTTCGTGCGCGATATCCATCTCAGCACTGATATCGGTAATGACCGTTGGATTGTAAGTAAGCTCTGAGGCGTCATTGGTGCTGCCGCCAGCGATAAGCGTCGCGCCTTTGTCTAAAGCATCTTTAAGTAGCGCTTGCACTTTTTCTAGCGCCTTTTGATTAATCAAAGGACCAATATCCACGCCTTCATCCATGCCATTACCGACATTTAGCTCAGCGACTTTTTTCACAAACACATCTAAGAATTCATCTTTAATGCTGTCTTGCACATAGACACGGTTGGCACAAACGCAAGTTTGACCAGCATTACGATATTTAGAAGCAATTAAGCCTTCAGCTGCTTTTTCCAGATCAGCGTCATCAAAGACGATAAATGGCGCATTACCGCCCAGCTCTAATGACAGTTTTTTGATGGTTGTCGCACATTGAGCCATCAAGGTACGACCGACTTCGGTAGAGCCTGTGAATGAAAGCTTATGAATACGTGCATCGCCCGTTAGGATATCGCCGATGGTTGATGATTTGCCCGTCACTACTTGGATAACGCCTGCTGGAATACCTGCTTGTTCAGCCAAGGCAGCCAGTGCTAATGCAGAAAATGGCGTTTCAGTCGCAGGTTTAATAATCATCGTGCAGCCTGCTGCCAATGCTGGCGCGGCTTTACGGGTAATCATCGCTGCTGGGAAATTCCAAGGCGTGATCGCCGCGCAAACGCCAACGGGCTGCTTGAGTACCACATGGCGCAGTTGTGACTGATTGGCAGGGATAACATCGCCATAAACACGCTTGCCTTCTTCAGCAAACCAGCGGATAAAGCTATTGGCATAGCCTACTTCACCGCGCGACTCGTTTAGAGGTTTGCCTTGCTCAGCGGTCATAATGATAGCCAAGTCTTCTTTATTGGCATCGATGAGGTCTGCCCACTTTTGTAGTAGCTCAGCACGCTCTTTTGGGGTTTTGGCTGCCCAAAGGATTTGTGCTTGATGAGAGGCGGTAACAGCATCATTAACATCGTCGGTCGTTAGGCTTGGTACCGTACCGATGATATCACCGTTGAAAGGATTGCTCACATCAATAGTCGAGTCATCACTAGCGGCATGCCAGCCATCTTTGATGAAACACTGCTGTTTAAGTAGATCTGGGTTCGATAGCTGTAGCGTAGACTGTGACAGTTGTGACATTGTGACGCTCCTTGTCAATTGAGGTTTGCAAATGGGATTCGCAGATTTATAGCGATAAGTGAATAACAATAAATAGAAGGTTATGATTTAAATAATTATTGATAACTTGTTAAGTGTTCAATATACTGAACATCAATTCTATATATAAGACATCATTATAAGAATGATAGCCAGCCATTTGCAACCCCTATTCTCATTTTAATGATGATTTATCACGTTATTTTTATATTTCCCCAATTCTACTGACTTTTATAGGTTCCTTATGAGCTCAACTGCCGTTCCTGCCTTGGACAAAACCTTTCAGATTTTAGATTTAATTACTGATAGCTCACAGCCTTTAACCGCAGCTCATATTGCTAAAGAGCTCAATCTACCACGTAGCTCAACCCACAATATTTTGCAAAGTCTTTTGACCAAGCATGTCATCTATAAAGACAGCGATAGCCGCTTTCATTTAGGCTCTTATTTGATGTATTGGGCGGGTAAGTATGAGCAGCAGCAAGGCGTCATCCAATTATTTAAAGACCTCATTGTCCAGTATCCGATTCTTCTTCAACATACAGTTACTTTATCTAAACTTGATTTAGGTGAAGTGGTTTTTTTAGCCTGTCATGAAGCGCCTGCCCCGCTTGGCTTTACCTTTCGCGCTGGTGTTCGCGTACCAGCGGTATTCTCTGCCACGGGCAAGGCCATGCTCTCAACATTCTCTATGGACAGTATAAAATCTATCTACGCTACCGGTTTCCCCGCACCTATTACCCAACACGGTGTTGATAACTTTAGCGATTTGTCCACCGAGTTGACCGCCATTCAAAACAGCCGCATCTCACTCGATGATGGACAACTTCGCGAAGGGATGTATTGTTTGGGTACTTATATTCGCAATGCGTCAGGCAATGCCGTTGCGGGTATGGCGGTTAGCTTTTTGCAAGGCGAATATGAGTCCAAGCGTGCTGAGGTCAGCGCGGTATTGATTGAATTGGCGCAGCAAATTGAGCAGCGTTTGGGTTTTATCGATAATAAATAAAACTTAAAAGCTGCTAGTTTCTTGTTTACTTCAAACTCTTTCAGTTATTTTGGTGGTAACTGTTAATCTTCTGAAATAAGCCCTGATAAAAATGCTTGCAAATTGTCATTGAGCTTTTGCAAGTAATAACCGCCCTCGACTAAAACAATCAGTGGTTTATTTAACGCTTTCATCTTTTGTGCTAGTACCTTAAACCCTTCTGTACTGACCGCACATCTGGCTTCTGGGTCATTTTCATAAACATCAAAGCCCAAGACATGAACGATGACATCAGGGTCAAATAGCGTCATCGCTTCAATAGATTTATCAACATATTCGAAAAACCCAGCTTCATCGGTGCCGTGCGGCATCGGGAAGTTAATGTTATAGCCTTCACCTTCACCTACACCTTTCTCAAACGCATGACCAGTGACGGCGGGATAGAAGTTAACCGGATCACCATGAACCGAGGTATAGAGCACATCGCTGCGATCATAAAATATCTCTTGAATACCTTGTCCGTGGTGCATGTCGGTGTCTATAATGGCGATTTTTTCATATTTTTGCCGCAGATGTTCAGCGATGATAGCGGCGTTATTTAGATAGCAAAATCCGCCAGCGGCGCTTTTGCGAGCATGATGACCAGGCGGTCGTGAAAAGCAAAGCTGTATATGACTTTCGGCACGCTCTGTCTCTGACTTCTCATCATTTAATAGTGCTTCAGCTGCATTGAGCGCAGTCTGCGCTGACCAGTAGATAGATGTCCAAGAATGCTCGCTGATAGGTGCACTGTCATCTGCTTGATACTTCGCCGCTTTTGCCATGATGCCAATACCGGGATTGTCATAAGGCACAAAAATTCCTGTCTGCACCTGCGCGCCTAGATCTTCTTCAACTGCCATCCAGTCATCATAGCCATGCTTAAGAAACTCAACATAACCAAAATCATGAACCGCTAATATTGGCCCGATGCCAACATCAGTGGCAGTGATTACTTCTAAGCCCAATGTAGCTGGCGCTTTTAAAAATTCGACCATACGCTCTGGCACTTCTAACGGCTCATGCATCTTTCCATAAGAAAAATAAGGGAGTGGTCTATGCAGGCTTAGGTTTTCATGGCTATAGATTTTCATGCTCAACATTCCTTGTTTGAGACTACTTGGTTTTAGATTTTTTTGTTTAAAAAACTTTATTTCCTAGCTTTTATTTCGAACACTGATGATTGTAAATATACGGCTATAAGAACTGCTTTAAACAATCCCATCGGCTTTGAGCTTGGCGATCATCTCACTGTCATAGCCCAAATCAGCAAGCGTGCTATCAGTATGCTCGCTCAACTTCGGTGGCGGCGTACGATACGTAACGGGTGATGCAGATAGTTTGATTGGGCTACCAAGTGCTCTTACCGGACTGCCTTGCTCAGTGAAATTAACGATCATCTCGCGTGCCAGTGCTTGCGGCATGGCCAATGCTTCAGCCACATTATGAATAGCCCCACACGGGATACCTGCTTGATCTAAAACCTCCAACCAATAAGTGCGAGGTTGCTCGGCAAATTTATTACTCAGCTCATCACACAGCAGCTCGCGGTTGGCAACGCGTTGAGGATTGGTCGTAAAGTGCTCATCCATATGCCAATTAACTGCAAGTACATCGCACAGTTTGGCAAACTGACTGTCATTCCCACAGGCTAATATAAAGTGCTGCTCACCCTGACCTGCAAACACTTGATAAGGCACGATATTAGGATGCTGATTGCCCAGTCTGGGCGGGATTTGACCTGATGCCAAATGATTCATACCAACATTAGCCAGCATGGCAAGCGCACTATCTAAAAGTGCAACGTCTACCTGTTGCCCTAACCCAGTAGTCTCACGAGCAATCAAAGCCGCTTGAATACCAATCGTCAGCTGCAACCCTGCAAACAAATCGACCACTGCCACACCAACCTTATGCGGTTCCCCATCGGCAGGTCCAGTGATACTCATCAGTCCTGACAACCCCTGAATAATATAGTCGTAACCAGGGCGCGCGGCATCTGGACCTGTTTGACCAAAACCTGTTAATGACGCATAAATAAGGCGCGGATTGTCTTGTTTTAGACTGTCATAATCTAATCCATATTTTTTCAGGCCGCCCACTTTGAAGTTTTCAACGACAATATCGCTATCAGCAATGAGTTGCTTGATGATGGTCTGCCCTGCTGGCGTGGTGATATCAACAGTGAGGGATTTTTTATTGCGGTTGATGGTGGCGTAATAAGCGGAGGTATCATCAGTGAATACTGGCGGTGCCCAATGACGCGTTTCATCACCAATATGTGGACGCTCAACTTTGATGACTTCAGCGCCCAAATCTGCGAGTACTTGGGTACAAGAAGGACCGGCCAATACTCTCGATAAATCAAGTACCTTGATACCGTGCAATGCGCCTTTTGCCCAGTCATTGCTGTTATCGCTATTGCTATCAGTCATAATAATCCCTTATTGTGTCGCTTATTTTTGACAATAAAATTGTTCTTCAGGATGTAATTTTTCAGTAGTTAAATCATGAAGAACAACTGAAGAACGTACGCTATTGCTAATGCTCTTTTAACAAGAAGCCAAGCAGCAACGTACGTCGTAGAATACAGTAGTATGAGCTAAAAGTACTTAAAAGAACGCTTGAATACCAGTCTGCGCACGACCTAAGATGAGCGCATGAATATCGTGCGTACCTTCATAGGTATTAACCGCTTCTAGGTTCATCACATGACGGATAATGTGGAACTCATCAGAGATACCGTTACCGCCATGCATGTCACGAGCAATACGCGCGATATCGAGCGCCTTACCGCAGTTATTACGCTTAATCAGTGAAATCATCTCAGGTGCCGCATTGTCTTCATCCATCAGACGACCAACACGTAGCGCTGCTTGTAGACCCAAGGTGATTTCAGTCTGCATATTAGCAAGCTTCAACTGCACGAGCTGCGTTGCGGCTAGCGGACGACCAAACTGCTTACGATCTAGCGTGTACTGGCGTGCTGCTTTCCAGCAGAATTCAGCTGCCCCCATTGCACCCCATGCAATACCGTAACGGGCTTTATTTAAGCAACCAAACGGCCCTTTTAGACCACGGATATCTGGGAAAGCATTGGCTTCAGGGACAAATACCTTGTCCATAACGATTTCACCGGTAACTGAAGCACGTAGTGAAAACTTACCCTCAATCTTCGGCGCTGATAAGCCTTTCATACCTTTATCTAAGATAAAACCACGAATTTCACCAGCATCGTCTTTTGCCCAAACGACAAACACATCAGCGATAGGGCTGTTGGTAATCCACATCTTATTACCCGTCAGCTCATAACCGCCGTCAACCGCTCGTGCGCGAGTCGACATTGAGGCTGGATCTGACCCCGAATCTGGCTCAGTTAGACCAAAACAGCCGACATATTCGCCAGTCGCAAGCTTAGGCAGATATCTCTCTCTTTGTTCTTCAGTACCGTATGCATGGATAGGATGCATCACCAAGCTTGATTGCACACTCATCGCTGAACGATAACCTGAATCAACGGCTTCTACTTCTTTAGCAATCAGACCATAAGCAACACTAGATAAACCGGCACAGCCATAACCTTCAATCGTCACGCCAAGTAAGCCCATCTCACCCATTTGACGCATGATATTACGGTCAAAATTCTCATGACGATTGGCTTCAACGATGCCAGGCATCAGCTCTTTTTGAAAGAACTGGCGGGCGCTGTCCGTGACCATGCGCTCTTCGTCAGTAAGCTGATCGCGTAATAAAAACGGATCTTCCCAATCGAAACTTGGACGCGTAGATGTTGCCATGTGGATCTCCTTGATGTCAGTCTTCCTGACCGACGATTAGTAATTAATGAATAAATTAGCTTAATAGTTTATTGACTTACCAATTCCGCTGTGCGAAACTTAGTTTCATAATTTAAAACCATTTAAGCAAAGTTTTACCGCGCTGTAAACCTTTATCAAAAAAAATGAGCATAAAATGACAAAAAATATATCAGCAGCTTTACCATTACTGACTCGAATGAATAGCATCCTTGAGCAGAGTAAAGAAGATAATGACAGACAATTCGTGACTGCATTGGGGCGTGGACTGTCTTTACTCACAGCATTTGAAAATGATGAGCGGCTCACCCATCAGCAATTGTGTCAGATGACCGATCTGCCAAAGGCAACTATTACTCGCCTTATCCATACCTTGATGACACTTGGATTTTTACGTGTAACTGAGCACGGACAGTATCAACTAGGCAGTAGTGCTGTACGTCTAAGTGCTACCGCATGGAGTCGCCACGATATGGTCGCAGCGGCTGAGCCATTACTGCGGCAGTTCGCTAGTGAGAATGAAGTATCAGTGAATTTAGCAACCGAAGTCGAAGGAGAAATGCGCTATCACGCTTGTTGTCGTAGCCCTGCTCGCCTATCGGTAAATTTACAAGTCGGCTCAGCTGTGCCCGTGGCTCGCACTGCTATTGGACGCGCTTTTTATGCGGCTAGCTCGCCAGCGAGACAGGCTGTCATCATGAGTAATCTACAAGAACAGTTATCTACCGAGGATTATAACCATGCACAAACTGCCCTAGCCAGCGCTGCAGCGCACTATGCAGAGCATGGCTATACGATATCAGATGGTGAGTTTTCTACTGATATATTGGCAGTAGCGGTTGGGGTCTTTGATGTTGCGACTGGACAATACGCCTATTCGCTCAATGCCAGTGTACCAAGTGCCAACTGGCAAAGCGACGATTATGCCGCAACGATTGTACCTAAATTGCAAGCGCTGGCAGAAAGGATTGGCAGTGGGGTTTAAAAGAGAATAAATGATAAAGCTATAGTACGAGTATCTTGGCTTAGTTGATGGGTTTTGTCTTATGAAAGATGCTTCATTTTAACCCATCAAACCTCAACCCAAATTTCATCAGATACTTACGCAATCTATCACTATCATTCGGGCTTTTTAGCTTGTCGCGTGAGTTGGCATACAGATAGCGCCCCGCCGCTGCTTGATTTTTATGGTTAATACAAATCTCAATCACATATGCCAATTGCACCGCATCAAACGGATCAATAGTCGCCAGAATCTCTTCATCGAGATATCTTCTTAAAATATTATGGCTACCCTGCTCAACAGTTTCGCTATCTAAACTAGTATCAGGGTTATTATCGCTTGGGCTATTTTTATTGCCTTTATTGTCATTAATTAAACTATTCGAGCCACTCAAACTGTCAGGCAGCTCCCAAAGATGTGTTAAGCGATCAATCTCCGCTTGCACATCATCATTGCGAATGACTTTACTTTCAGCTAGCGTGGTCAGGCGAATCATACTGGCCGTCAAATCACGAAAGTTCCCCTGCCATGTCGCATCCTGACTCATTGCAAAGCTTTCATACAGCTGCCTTGCTTCTGGCATAAATCGATAATGCTGCTGTTGCTCGCTACCCAAGCGCGCCAATTCATAATCTATATTGGCTGGTAAGTCCTCTAGCCTATCTTTGAGTGATGGCAGAAAAAACGTCCACGTATTGAGACGCGCAAACAAGTCTGCCCGAAACTCGCCATTAGCGACCGCTTGCCGCAAGTCTTTATTGGTGCCTGCCATCAGCTGAAATGACACGCTAATCGGCGTATCACTGCCAAGTGGATAAAAGCGCTGCTCTTCCAGTGCGGTCAATAGCATCGCTTGCTCATCAAGCCCTAATTCGCCAATCTCATCTAAGAATAACAATCCACCATCAGCTAATTTTAGCAGCCCATCACGGCTCGTCGCAGCGCCCGTAAATGCCCCTTTGACATGACCAAATAACACACTCATGGCAGTGTCACCACGCAGCGTGGCGCAGTTGACCTCGATGAATTGTTCAAGCGTGTTTTTGCCTTGCGTGCTGTTGGCTTTGGCTTTTTTAAGCGCGTAAATTTGGCCTGCCAATTGCGACTTGCCCGCCCCTGTTGCGCCCATCAGTAGTATGGGTGCAGTTGAGCGGGTTGCGACCTTTTCGATATCGGAGATGAGCTTTTGATAAGCGGCATTTTGGGTGACTAGATTGGCTTGTAAGGTTTGCCAATGTTGCTGTTTTTCTGCTTCAAAGCGTTCACGTAATCCATCATAGCGTGAGACATCCAAGTCAATCACTTGATAGCGACCTTGCGGATCGGCTTGGTCAGGTCTTGGGCAAGGCGAGGTCTGAATCAAATCTGCGGGAATAAAGCCTGCCTCTACCAACAAGAACCAGCAAATCTGCGCCACGTGCGTACCTGTGGTCAGATGCAGCAAGTAATCGGTACTATCCTGAAAATCAAACCCTGCGGCAAAGTCATACAGCTCAGCATAAACATCGGCAAAATCCCACGGACTAATCAATGCCACATGATGACCAATAACGGTAGTGTTCGGACTAACTTGTGCCACGTCATCGACAATTATTTTAAACAGGCGCTTATCACGCTTGCTATATAAAATATGCAGCTCATCGACGAGCAACTCATCATGCAGGCCTAAACTGACGGTTGGTCGCCAACGCTGCCAACGCTTATCATTAAAACCATTGTCTAAAGTAGTGCCGAGGAAGCCGATGACGGCAGTTTTGTTGTTCGAATCACTGTTCATAATATTACTTATCACTGATTATCATTAGTAAATCATATATTATTTTCTATCTAGTTAGACTTATTTCTATATATTTTTAGCCCATAGTTAAGTAAATTAATCTATTCGAAAAACAATTAAGAAATTAAACCATTTACTATCAATTACTTATAAATAAATTTTGAGTATATTAAAAACTTGGCACGCCCTTAGCATCATATAAAGCAAGAATCATCTTTCATAATAAACAAACTTTGCAACGCTAAGGAATACAACATGCAACCAACTACTCATAACATCATTCAAGACGGTGGAACGCCGATTAGACTTTGGACTAAAGGCGTGCCCGTCGATCCAAAAGCACACGACCAATTGATCAAAGCCTCAAAAATGCCGTTTGTCTATAAATGGCTTGCGGTGATGCCCGATGTACACGTTGGTATTGGCGCGACTATCGGTACGGTATTGCCAACCAAAGAAGCGATTATTCCGGCTGCCGTTGGCGTCGATATCGGCTGCGGGATGATGGCAGTGCAAACCACCCTAACCGCGAACGATTTGCCAGATAGTTTGCTTGGTCTGCGTACCGAACTAGAAAAAGCCATTCCACATGGTCGTAGTAAAACGCGTGGTCGCGGGTCACGCCGTGATGTTGGCGCATGGGCAAACCCTGATGATACCGTAATGAACGGCTGGGGAACGCTGGTGGATGACTTTAATTATATAACCCAAAAGCATCCTAAACTTAAAAATACCAATAACCTTAACCATTTGGGTACGCTGGGTACGGGTAACCATTTCGTCGAGGTGTGCCTTGATGAAACCAACCAAGTTTGGATCATGCTGCACTCAGGCTCACGCGGTGTGGGTAATGCCATCGGTCGCTATTTTATTGAGCTGGCACGTGAAGACATGCGCAAATGGTTCATCAACTTGCCTGATAAAGATTTGGCCTACTTTGCCGAGGGTACAGAGCATTTCGATGACTATTGGTTTGCCGTCGGTTGGGCGCAACGTTTTGCCTTTAAAAACCGTGAAATCATGATGGAGAAAGCCATTAAAGCGCTACGCCAAATCATACCTAAGCCGTTTGATGCAGCCGTAAAAGCGGTGAACTGCCATCATAACTATGTGGCCAAAGAAGAGCATTATGGCGAAGAAGTATTTGTAACCCGCAAAGGCGCAGTGCGTGCCCGCGTTGGTGAATACGGAATCATTCCGGGGTCGATGGGTGCCAAATCATTCATCGTACGCGGTAAAGGAAACGAAGAATCGTTTTGCTCTTGCTCGCATGGCGCAGGTCGTATCATGTCACGTACTGAGGCGAAAAAGGTATTTACAGTCGCCGATCAAATTGCACAGACTGCGGGCGTAGAATGCCGAAAGGACGTGGATGTGATTGATGAGATTCCAGCGGCTTATAAAAATATTGATGATGTGATGCAAGCACAAAGTGATTTGGTAGAAGTGGTACATACCTTGCGGCAGGTGGTTTGTGTTAAAGGATAGGTAGGAACTATTATTTTCTAATATCACAAGGATAAAATTATGGAAGATTCCATCCAGTCTAAGCTTATATATACAAACTTGCAGTTAGATAATGCATCTGAAATGATTAATAAAGGGCAGTTTGAACAAAGCTATAAGTTATGCTTATATTTAAAGGAGCTTCTAGAAAAAGTCCATGATCTTAGTGACCCTAGTTTTTCCTACGCATTTTTTAGACTTGCTGGACTATTTGTTGATTTAGGTAATAGGGATTCCAACCTAGAGTCTTCTCAAATCGGATTGGAAATAATGGAGTCTAATAGCTTTGAACACTGTTTAACTCGTGATAGTTATTACTACTGCTTAGCAAACGCTAAAGGTAATTTGACTCAAAGTGATTCCAATAACTACTGTAAAACTGATGTCAGTAAGATAGAAAGATTTTCAGAAGTAGGGTCATTACTTCTCAAAGCAACTATGATTCGTAGAAAAAATAAAGATGTTTTGTCGCCACAGGTTATGGTTAATATGGGAATAAATCTATATCTGCAGTATAGATTTTCAGAAGCATTAAGTTTGTTTGACAAGGTCAATTGTATGGGATTAGACATTCCAGAATCTTGGGTAAATCGCAGTGAATGTTTAGCACTATTAAATCAGATTACAGAAGTATTCTCGATCCAACAATATAAAGAGGTAGCTCAAGGCTATTATCATGCTAGTGTTTCGAGTGAATTTCCTTATGACTGGCAAAATAACTTTTTCAATAAGGCCAAACACACGGAAAAAGAGATCGAAGATTATTGTTTGGATTTGGGTATAGATATAGAAGATGACAAACATTTAGACGAACAGGAATATCAATCTTTGTCAGAATATCGTAGATGATGTTTAGATAATTTTTTAAGCCTTAGTGAACATGGTTTATATTGTAAGTGTCATGGAAGTGCGCGTGATAACTTGAATATCCCAGTGCCCACTAGAGCAGTTGCTGGAGATTTTATATTACCGATGGAGAAGGTATTAAATAGGCTTAAATCCGAATTTGGACTTGCTAGATTAATGTTGTATGAACATCAATCTGATAAGAAAGATAACGATATTGACGATGATGCTTGCTATGCGGAGCTATATGACAACGAGCTGCTAGGAACAAACATCGAAAAGCTTCGTACTGCTTTTCGAATTTGCTTTGGTATACTAGATAAGATAGGTAATGCCATTGCTTTGTTGTTTGATTTACAACTTAAAACCAATAAAGGTAAAGTCAGGCCCTCATACTTTCATACCTTTTGGGAACTTGAAAACGAAGACAGACGTCAAAAGTTCGAAGCTTATGATAATGAAGGTTTGATTGGTTTATATAGCATAGCTTGTGATTTAAATCACAAGCTAGAAGGTGAGCTTAGTTTTTACAAGCAGTGGCGAAATGCCTTGGAGCATAGTTTTGTATTTGTTTATGAGAATGAAAAACCTGAAGATATTGAAACCTCATTAGCCTATTATGAAGAACCAGTTTTTATTTCAGAGTCCGAATTTGTTGAGAGCGCCGAGCATGTCCTGCAATTGACACGTTCAGCCATTTTTTCCTTCGTCTTTGCAGTTAGGATCAAAGCCGAGAGGGAAGCTCTTAACAATATCCCTGATATTTTAATTCAAAATAAGTTTCTTGAACAAAAAAATATACTTAGAAAATGAAGAATAAGAGAGTACCAAAATGAAGCTCGCAGAGGCCCTACTCATTTGCCAATAAAGATAATAAATACTCATGACTAAAACAAAACCAAAAACCCTAAAAATTGACGGCAGCTCAGGCGAAGGTGGCGGGCAAATCATTCGCACTGCCCTATCGTTATCTATGCTCACAGGCACACCAATCGAGATCACCAATATCCGTGCTAGGCGAACCAAATCAGGATTGATGCGTCAGCACTTGATGTGCGTACAAGCCTCGCAGCAAATATCAAATGCCACCGTGACAGGTGCAGTTTTGGGCAGTATGACGTTCACCTTTACGCCAAGTACAGTGAAATCGGGCGATTATACGTTTGATATCGGCTCAGCTGGCAGTACCAGTTTGGTGCTACAAACACTATTGCCAGCATTATTGTTTGCCAATACCAACACGCAAATGGTATCAACCGTAACAATAAAAGGCGGCACGCACAATCCACTCGCGCCAACCACGGACTTTTTGCAGCAAGCGTTCGTCCCTGCATTAGCGAAATTGGGTATGCACGTGGGTATCGAATGCGTGCAAGCAGGGTTTGCGCCTATTGGTGGCGGCATGATTAAAGCGACGATAACGCCATTTATGCGCCATGCAGGCGCTTCACAATTTAACCTGACTAAACGCGGTAAGCTTAACGGTATAGAGCTGGTCGCGAGCGTGCTTAATCTAGAGTACGATATTTGCAAACGCGAGCTTGCCAGTGCTCAAGCATCATTGGTTGAAGCAGGTATTGATAAGACACTAATTACGACTAAAAGCTTTAAATTACAAGGTATAGGTGAAGGCAATAGCTGCTATGCACAAGTCACTCATGAGGTTTCTGACACCCAAAATCATGAAGAATATCACGCCGAGGTGTTTACTTTACTAGGAGAAAAACGCAGCTCAGCGGAAAAGATAGGTTGTCGTTTATCAGGCTTAGTCAAACGTTATATATTTAACACCGACTCACTGGTCGATGAATACTTAACCGATCAATTACTCTTACCGTTGGCGTTAGCAGGCGGTGGCGAGTTTACCGCACGTGTCGTTAGTAAGCACGCTGAAACCCAAGCATGGCTCATTCAGCAATTTTTGCCCGTTGAGATTCAGCTTACAGTGATCGATGAGCAGAAAACTTTGGTACAAGTTGTCTGTTAAAATCACGCCACTAGCAACATCAACAGTAGCACTCTGTTACCCAATTACTGCTATGCAGTGATATCATATGTGTATGATGTAGGCGATAAATCTGAGCGCTTTGTCAGTGTCTAACAATAATGGTCATAAGAGGGTGGTTTTTACCCTACTCTCTCTTTAAATCATTGTCACCTTTTTAATATTTATGTATTACTGTTGAGTGTAGCCATGCCCCAATCTCGTACCAATCTAAATCCTGAACCTAAAACCAACTCTCCGTATTTGGTCGGCTTATTGCTGCGTTATAGCACCTTTGGCGCTGCCATCTTAATATTTTTAGCAGGTCTACTATTGCTAAATTGGTGGTTAATTATTCTCGGTGGGTTTGGGGTATGCTTGGGGATTTATGACGTCATACAATCAAAGCATGCTATTTTGAAAAACTATCCCGTTGCCGGACATATTCGTTATGTACTTGAAGACTTTCGTCCTGAAATTCGTCAATATTTACTAGAAAATGACAAAGAACAAGTACCGTTTTCACGCCAGCAGCGGGCGCTCATTTACCAACGTGCTAAGAATGTCAGTGACACCAATGCCTTTGGTACGCTAGATAATTTATACACCAATGGTAAAGAATGGTTTTTACAATCAGCGATTAGCCAACCTCTAGAAAATAAAGATTTTCGTATTATGGTCGGCGGTGAGCGGTGTCAGCAGCCGCATGATATGTCGGTATTTAATATCTCGGCGATGAGCTTTGGCAGCTTATCGGCTAACGCGATTATGGCGCTCAATCAAGGCGCAAAAATGGGCGGCTTTACTCATGATACGGGTGAAGGGGCTATCAGCCCTTATCATCGCAAGTTCGGTGGTGATTTGATTTGGGAGCTAGGTACAGGGTATTTTGGTTGCCGTGATGATAGTGGCAATTTTGACCCGCAGTCTTTTGCCGAAAAAGCGGTTGATCCACAAGTAAAAATGATTGAAATCAAATTATCTCAAGGGGCAAAACCTGGTAAAGGTGGCGTGCTACCCGCGGAGAAAATCACCCAAGAAATCGCTGATACCCGTCAAGTACCGACAGGTCAAGATTGTGTGTCGCCCTCATCGCATACCGCCTTTAGTACCCCGCGAGAATTGGTGGCTTTTTGGCAACAACTGCGCGAGTTGTCAGGCGGCAAACCTGTGGGCTTCAAACTTTGTGTTGGTCAGCCTTGGCAGTTTATGGCCATTGTGAAAGCCATGATCGAAACCGACAACTATCCTGATTTCATCGTCATCGATGGCGCAGAAGGCGGTACTGGCGCGGCTCCTGTCGAATTCATGGACAATGTCGGCATGCCGATGGTTGAAGGGTTTTTATTAATACACAATACTTTGGTCGGCGCAGGCATTCGCGATAAAATCAAACTTGGCGTGAGCGGTAAAATCGTCTCTGGTTTCGATATTGCCCGTATGATTGCCTTGGGCGCAGACTGGTGTAATTCAGCGCGCGGCTTTATGTTTGCCGTTGGCTGTATTCAATCACGTTCATGCCATACCAATACTTGCCCGACTGGCGTTGCCACCCAAGACCCGTATCGTCAAAAGGCGCTCGATGTCCCCAGCAAAGCTGAGCGCGTCGCAAGCTTTCATAAAAACACTCTGAAATCCCTGGCCAGTATCGTTGGCGCGGTCGGCTTACAACACCCAAGCCAATTACAACCTTATCATATCGCGCGCCGCCTCGATGATGGGCAGATAAAACTATTATCGAAGTTCTTTTATTTTACGGATAAGGGAGCGCTACTCAATAATAGCGCCCGCGCAGATGTGTTTAATCAGATGTGGGTCATGGCGAACCCGGATAGCTTTTTAGCCAATGATGACGCTCTCATTGCTTATAATAAAGACTCACGGGATAAAGGTAGAGAAACCACTACATCGGTGGAACAGAGCCTTGGCAACTTTGCAAGTATCACTGGCGGTGGGCAATTAATCGGCAACGTCAACAATACTTTTCGCGATGTTCCACTTAACAATGATTGAGATTTAGCGATTAAAAATCCGTGAGCCCTGACTATTTATATCTCACTCCATACTATAAAAGATATATCATTGATGCCAAATTTCGCTCTTCCCTTACCTTTAGGAGCAGTCGCCCTACTCTTGATAAGTGTCAGTGCTTGCCAACCGATAAGCACTGATGCTGCTGACAACAAGACACAAAACTGGTCGTGCCAGACTCAGGATGCACCATTTTCTTATAGTGTTTGTAGCATTGATGCTCAAGCCTTGATGAATGGTCACTATTCATTAAAATTATTTTGGCAGCAGCCTGATAGTACGAAATCGTTGCTAACCTTTGATACGTTATTAGCGACTTTACCCTCCAATCAAGCGCTGAACTTTGCCATGAATGCCGGCATGTACAATGAGAACTATGCACCGATTGGCTATACCATCATTGATGGTGAAGAGATCAAATCGCTAAATCTCAAAGAAGGCGGTGGCAATTTCCATTTATTGCCCAATGGTGTACTGTGGTGGGATAAAGTTGGAAACGTACATATCACAGAAAGCAACGCCTTAAACGAGCAGCTTAACAGCGACGAAGCGAAGCCTTGGTATGCCACCCAATCAGGTCCTATGTTGGTTATCAATAACGAGATACATCCACAGTTTAATCCTGATAGCACCTCACTCAAGATTCGTAATGGCGCAGGTGTTTGCGATGACGGCCACATAAAATTTGTCAATAGCGATGAGCCTGTGACATTTTATCAATTTGCATCGTTGTTTAAGGATGACTTAAACTGTCCGAATGCTCTGTTTTTAGATGGCGGGATTGCTTCGGCATTATATGCGCCCAGCATTGATAAGCATGATAAAAAAGAGATGGGTGTGATGGTTGGATTGGTTGAAAATAAAGATTAGGCGATGTATTTGTTTTTAAAGATGTATCCATTTTTCAAATAGTGATAAAAATAAGATAAATTGCACTGAATAAAAAGCACTTGAGACGACTTTGTCATCCAAGTGCTTTTTTTATTAATAGCAACAGTTAATGGCTAACAGTAGCTAAAATTAACCGCCCAAACTCATCTTGGGACCAAACGGTTCATAATGAACGCTATCAACACCGTGATCTAGCGTCACTAGCCCATCGATCATGCTTTCCATAAATGGCATCGAGCCACAGACATAAATATCAGCAGGCTTAGGTAATTGAGCAAGCCACGCCTCATCTAATAGTTGTCCCGACTCAAAATAGAAAATATGCTTCTCTACAGTCTCAGCCTTTTCTAACAGCGTCTCCACTTCAGTATTGAAAGCGTGATGCGCATCATTTTGGCAAGCATAAACCCATATAATAGGTCGTTTTGGATTGGCTAATACTTGTGCTTCCAACATAGATAGCACGGGGGTTACACCAACACCAGCACTTATCAATACTAGCGGAATCTCATTTTGCTGTACCAAGTCTTGATTGAGCGCAAAGTCACCTGCTGGTGCCGATAATAAAACCGTATCACCCACTTCTAATTGGTCGTGCATATAGTTAGAGACCAAACCATGATGCTCATTGCGGTTATCGCGTCTGATCGCAAACTGAATGCCTGCATCGGTACTAGCAGAGTACAAAGAGTAATGACGTAGCGCAACATGGTCACTGTCTTTTGGATCTGTTTTCACTGTGATGTACTGACCTGCGGTTAAAGTCAATTTGCTCAGGTCGATCTGTTGATGACTTTCTGCATTATCTTTGGCTGGTACAACTGTAAAGGCAGCAATATCCGTAGCAGCTGCTACCTTTTTAGTCACTACAAAAGGCGCAAAACCCTGCCACATCGCCTCCTCATACATGCCATGTTCAATCTGGATAAATACTGAGGCAATCTCATCATAAGCTTCAGTCCAAGCATTGATAATATCGTCATTGGCAGCCTCGCCCAGTACTTCCTTTATTGCACCGATTAAATGCTTACCAACGATAGGATAATGCTCAGGCAAAATCTGTAAAGCACGATGCTTGTGGCTGATTTGCGTGACTTGTGGTAATAACGTCGCCAATTTATCCAAGTGTTTAGCAGCGGCTAACACGGTCGTTGCTAGAGCCGTCTGTTGACGACCCAATTTTTGATTGGTTTCGTTAAATATGTCCAACAGCTCAGGATGCTCTTCAAACATGTTTTTATAAAACACCGTGGTGATTGCCGTTCCATGCTCTTCAAGGACGGGAACAGTTGCGGTGACGATTTCTAAAGTCTTTGGTGAAGCCATACTGTCTCTCTTATTAGTACCAATTCCAAAAAGTATGAGGAGCGATGTCAAACTCGTGTAGTCTACTGAATGTAGTACTTGCACGCGCTTTTTGCTACTAAAATGATTGAAAATGGCATAAGTTCATTACATTGATTGGTTGATTAACATATGAAAAATGAAGTACTTAAATAAGCAACGACGACTGATTTTTACAAACGATTATCAAATTCTTGTCATCAATTTTTTTGCCGAACCAGTCAAAACGCTTCTATAAGATTCATTTAAAATGAATGTTATCATATTTTGCTGCTTATACCAATGCCGTATGACTGCAAAACTGATTATTTCCGACAAAAAAGCAGCCGCTATGCTGTCATAACGGCTGCTTTTATCAAAAAATACGGGGATTAACAGGTTTTATAAATTAGGGGGTACCTTTATCCAAACGTCAAAATTAACGCGCTAGATAATTGGTCATCTCTTCTACCCCATGTAAAGTCATCGGATACATTTTATTGTTAAATAGTTTCTTAATTTCAACGATGGTTTGGGTATATTGCCAGTATGCTGGATCTTCAGGGTTGAGCCAAGCGACTTTATCGAAATGCGCGAGCACCCGCTTGAGCCAAACAATACCCGCCTCATTGTTCATATATTCAACGCTGCCACCAACTGTCATCAGCTCATATGGCGACATTGACGCATCGCCGACGAAGATAACGCGATATTCACGACCGTATTTATTGAGCAGCTCATACGTTGGCATCGGCGCACTATGGCGACGGTTATTATCCTTCCAAACATAGTCATATAAACAGTTATGAAAGTAAAAAAACTCTAAGGTTTTAAATTCATTTCTAGCCGCTGAAAATAGCTTTTCTAAGGCTTCAACATGGACATCCATACTGCCGCCCACATCGAACAGCATTAGTACTTTGACGCGATTACGGCGCTCAGCTTGCATATGGATATCGAGCACGCCTTTTTTTGCCGTGCGTTTAATAGTCTCATGAATGTCTAGCTCATCGGCGCTACCGGTACGGGCAAACTGGCGCAAGTTTCGTAGTGCCATTTGAATTTGACGGGTACCAAGCTGACTGTCATCATCAAGGTTGCGGTATTTACGCTGCTCCCAGACTTTAGCCGCGCTACGTTTACGCGATTCACCGCCAACGCGCACGCCTTCTGGATGGTCACCATAGGCACCAAATGGCGATGTACCGCCTGTACCAACCCACTTACTACCGCCTTGATGACGCTCTTTTTGCTCTTTAAGTCGTTCTTCAAGCGCTTTCATTAGCTCCTCTAACGAGCCGTATTTTTTGAGCAGTCGGCGCTGCTCTTCGGTTAGGTTTTTTGGATCTAACTTTAAGTCAAGCCACTCTTTAGGAATGTCCGTCAATTTAGCCAATAGCTCATCCATATCCAGGCTGTCGACGCCTTCGAAATAATCTGCCATTGCTCGATCGAATTTATCAAAATGGCGCTCGTCTTTGACCATACAAAGCCGAATCAGCCGGTACATATCCTCACGACTGGCAAAGGTAGACAGCTCTGGATTTTCAAGATGCGGCTGCATCATCAGCCCTTGATCTAACGCGGCATTTAGGTCAAGCAGCTCACGCGTACTGACTGGCACACCATAAGTACGTAAGGTATAGAACAATTTGATAAACATAAGAGTCGCATCGCTTATTGGCTGATATGGTGACGAGTGAAGCCGCTTTATTAGGGCGTGTCGTCATTTTGAAAATAGTCTGTTGTTTAACGGCGCATTATATTAGCAAAGCGTTGCAACAAGCTCACATCGGCTTCATTTTTGAGCAGCGCGCCATATAACGGTGGAATAGACTTCTCACCACGTAAGTTTTCTTCCAACTCTGCTTGCGCCATATCATCAGCCAGTAGCAACGTTAACCAATCGACAAGCTCAGACGTTGATGGTGGCTTTTTAAGCCCTTGGACATTACGCAGCTTATAAAAAATATCCAGCGCATCATTGACCAGTTTTTCTTGGATATTAGGGAAATGAACGTCGATGATTTGACGCATGGTTTCTTCTTCTGGAAAGTCAATATAATGGAAGAAGCAACGACGCAAGAAAGCATCGGGCAACTCTTTTTCATTGTTTGAGGTGATAATGACTACAGGACGCTGCGCAGCAGTGATGGTTTCTCCCGTCTCATAGACATAAAAAGACATTTTATCAAGCTCATGCAGCAAGTCATTTGGGAACTCGATATCGGCTTTATCAATTTCATCAATCAGCAACACACTGCGCTCGTTACTGGTAAATGCCTCCCATAACTTACCGGGCTTGATATAATTACCAATCTCATAAACCTTATCATCACCCAGTTGCGAGTCACGCAAGCGCGATACGGCATCGTACTCATACAACCCTTGCTCCGCTTTGGTGGTTGACTTGATGTGCCACGTAATCAGCGGCATCCCTAAGCTTTCAGCGACCTCCTCCGCCAATAATGTCTTACCGGTGCCCGGCTCGCCTTTAATCAATAGTGGTTTTTGTAACATCATCGCTGCGTTGACCGCCAACTGCAAATCGTCAGTGGCAATATAATTTTGCGTACCAGTAAAGCTTTTTTTCGTTTTATCAGTCGTGCTCATAATCAAGTCTCAGTTATTGTTATAGATTAGGGCTATCAAGAGCCAGAAAAGGCTTAAAGGCAATTGATGGCAAATAAATAATCATTTAGATTAGCACAGCATGATTGATTGCCAAAATACTCATGCGTTCGCAGTTGTTGAAAAATAATAGATACCTTGAACGCCTATTGACGGTTGGTCGGCACAGTCATAAAACGTTTTTTCATAAAAAAAGACACGCATGGTGTCTTTTTTATGGTGCTTTTCATTCACAGTATTTTTATTGATAGCGTCTTTTATGTAGCTACCATAAACCCAAAGCACAGAGCCAATCATCGCTAGCAAAAATTTAATATCACTTTACTGACGTCGCTTTACTGATGGCACTTTATTGATAGCACTTTATTGATAGCACTTTATTGATGTTACTTTACTACTTATCGAGCTTTTCCATATTAGGCTTTTTAGCTAAACTGCTGTCTTTTTTTAAGCTAACGTCTGCTTTAGGATTAGCCGCTAAAGGCGTTTTATTAGACGGTTCAGCAACAGTTTCTTGATCGGTTAAAGTCGTGCCTTCTGTCAAATAATTGCCAGTCGTTAGCTGCATGGTCGCTTGTGTATCTTCTGCAGTACGACTGCGCGCTTTGTCTAGACTTGACTCAAAAGCACCGCGAATAAGCTGCCAAACGAAGCCCACAAACAAGCCGACCACTAACACGACGAGTATCGGCAGCATATTGGTAATCGCGCCAGCCGTGTCTTTCATCATAATCGCATAAACCACGGCGATACTAGCGGGGGCAATCACACTTGGATCGCCAAGGGCAGTACCTGGTGCCAATAACACAGCAAACAATATCATCCAACTCATACCGCCCAACGGCCGCGGCAGCATACGAGCGACCAGCAACCACAATACCAACACAATAACGACACCACCCAAATACGCGTACATCGGTAAATCTGCGGGTGGCACGTCTTTTACCAGCTGTCCCCACCAAATAGCAATTTCGCCGAGAATATCACTAATGGCTTCCAGCGGTAAGCTGTTTATAATACCTTTTAACCAGTCCATACGTGTGTAGTTACCTGCGTTTATAAATTGTGCAGCGCGTTTACGCGCTTAACGATAGACAATGTGCTGTTTCAACGAATCATAATATCGAATACATTATCGTCAAAAGCCCTTAAGACATAAGCACTTGGAACACGACCTTTTGCCTCGCCACGTATTTTTTGTCTTGTCACTCATATAGCCTGCTAGTTTATCACGACTTTCTACCAAAATGCATGAGCGCAAATGTGTCGTAAACTTTTTCTTGCTGGCTGTCATGCAACATAGCCAAAAGAAGCTGATTAAAAACTCGCTTCAAAAATACCCATTAATCATAAATATTGTCTTGTGCTTCGCGCGCACGTAATTCCGCTTGGCGGCGCATCACATCTTGCGGTGGCATTTGTACAAAATACCCTTGCGACTGTAATTTTGCCAGTACCTCTGCTTTATCAACGCGCGCAAGCGTCGGCGTATTGGCTAAATCCAAGTGCATCACAAATTTACTGCGCCCTAAACTGGCACGGAAATCTTTTGGTAATACGCCAAGCCAATCTTTAAGCTCGTCGGTATCGTCAGGATAATCAGGACGGGCAATATAGACATACATATCGTTATGTTTGGGGAATTTATAAATATCACAATGCATAATAATGACCTATCAGAAACTATCGCCATAGATTAGCATATTTTGGGTGAATATCAGTAGTCGCTTTACGTTTTGCAATAGGCATTCATGCTAAATTGACTACTACCTATTAAACGTAAAATGCTTTACTTATCGATACGGTATTGATTATTCTCACAAAAAATCATTTTTGCCAAAATTATTCACTTTAATCGCGTAGATGACTTGTAAAAGCGCCTTGAACCTTTCATAATAAAAGCGTTTTTCAGGAGAGAGTCTTGAGCACGATATCAGGTGCGCTCATATTAATGAGCTGGCGCTGATAGTTGCTACTTGACCACCGAAGGCGCATCCACCCTGCCAATCGCTCAGGTAAAAGGACTGAAAAACACATGTCACGACTGTTTCGCTGTCTACCATCAATTGCGTAGTACACCCAAACATAAGGCATAACAAATCTGGAGAGCGGTAAGGACGGACGACGCCTTACCCACCGAAGGGGAGAAAATGCGACATCATTTAATTTGGTTTTTTAAGGCTGATGCTTTTAAAAACGTGCAATGATGGTTCGTGTTGAAAATCTCAGGTTACAGGACAGATAGGGCTTTTGCTTAAACCGACGTTCAGCGTCTGTTTGGCGGATTGCGCTATTTTTCTGTGCTACCCTTGGTTGCAATGTTTGCACCTTGCAATATTGCTTCTCGCTACTATGATAAAGCACATCAGCCCTCATACTTTGATACTTGTTTTTACGACTGGTTATCGAATTCAGCTGATGTCCACATAAGGATTTGTTATGACCACTACTCAAGATAATACTGCTCAAAGCGCCAACACTTCAGCCCCTAAACGCACACCTCTTTATCAGTCTCACGTTGATAGTGATGGCAAGCTGGTTGATTTTTCTGGTTGGGAATTACCAATCCATTATGGTTCGCAAATCGAAGAGCACGAAGCGGTGCGTACTGATGCTGGTATGTTTGATGTCTCACACATGGTCGTCGCTGATGTTAAAGGTAGCGGTACCAAAGCATGGCTACAAAAGCTACTGGCCAATGATGTCGATAAACTCAAAACCGTCGGTAAAGCGCTATATTCTGGCATGCTCAACGAGCAAGGTGGCGTCATCGATGACTTAATCGTTTACTTGATGAACGAAAACTCTACTGAATATCGTATCGTCTCAAACGCTGCTACTCGTGATAAAGACATGGCGCAATTTGATAAAGTCGCCGAAGGTTTTGACATCAGCATCACCGAGCGTCCAGAGCTTGCCATGATTGCCGTGCAAGGACCAAACGCTGTTGAAAAGCTCGCGCAAACCAAACCTAGCTGGGCAGATACTTTAGCTGGTCTTAAGCCTTTCGTTGGTGCTGATTTAACAGACATCGAAGGCAAAGATTGGTTCGTTGCTCGGACTGGCTACACTGGCGAAGATGGCGTCGAAGTCATTATGCATGGTAATGATGCACCCGCGTTTTTTGAACAATTAAAAGCCCATGGCATTAAACCTGCCGGGCTTGGCGCGCGTGATACCTTGCGTATGGAAGCTGGCATGAACCTCTATGGTCATGACATGGACGACAACGTCAGTCCTTACGAGTGCAACATGGGCTGGACACTCGCGCTTAAAGACGAACGTGATTTTGTCGGTCGTGATGCTTTAGTTAGTAAACGCCGACAGTCAAAAGACAATAGCTCTGCCATGAAGCAAGTTGGCTTGTTGCTAACGACGCGCGGCGTATTGCGTGAAGGCATGACAGTCACCATCAATCAAGGCACGGACAATGAACAAACTGGCATTATCACCAGTGGTACATTCTCCCCTAGTCTAAAAAATTCAATTGCGATTGCCCGTGTGCCTGCCAGCGTATCAGATGATGATAGCGTTCAGGTCGATCTGCGCGGCAAAGGCAAGTTCGTTGATGTTCGTGTTCTTAAGCTACCGTTTGTCCGTAATGGCAAACAGCAGTTTGACTCGTAGGCATTATAAACCCTATTATTAACGTCCACTATTTTTGTTAACCATCCTCTATCATTTAGGAGAGAGACCATGAGCAATATCCCAGCAGAACTAAAATACATCGCCAGCCACGAGTGGTTACGCCTAGAAGACGACGGTACTATCACTGTTGGTATCACTGACCATGCTCAAGACCTATTGGGTGACGTGGTATTCGTTGAATTGCCAGACGTGGGCGACATCATCGCTGTTGATGACGAAATCTCTGTAGTTGAATCAGTAAAAGCTGCTTCTGACGTTTATGCGCCTATCTCAGGTGAAGTCGTTGCGATCAACGAAGCCCTAGAAGACGATCCAGAAATCATCAACTCTGACCCATATGGCGAAGGTTGGTTCTTTAGAATGAAGCCTGACAACATCGCTGATTACGAAGCACTGCTAACCGCTGATGAGTACGAAAACGAGCTGTAATCTAATCTTCACTCTCTCGCTTAAAAGCGGTGTTTGATTTAAATGCCGCTACTTATAACCTTAAAAAATATAGCTTGTTATGACAGATATTGGCGTCAGCTGATATCTGTACGCTTTTTCTTAGAATGCTTATCGCTCAATTTATTGCGTCCAATCGCTATCTGATTTATTCATATCAATTACCTGTCAGGCGCTATTAAAGAGACGTACTCAATACTGCCCCAAGTTGATCACTTAATCTCCAGCATGGATTCTCATATGACCCCTGACACTGATAATCAAGCAAACGCTCAAGCAAGTTCTCAAGAAAAATTTGCCACGCCTGATAATACACCGCAGCTGCAAGCGTTTCGCGAAGTGGTTGAATCACGTCGTTCAGTGCGCCGCTTTACCGATGCGCCGATACCTGATGATGTGTTAGCAGACTGTTTGCGTTTGGCCATGCTTGCACCAAACTCTAGCAATCTACAGCCGTGGGAATTTTATGTGATTGATGATGCGGATAAGCGCAAACGCGCGGTGAAAAACTGCATGAATCAAAATGCAGCGAAAACCGCCGCTCGTTTAATCGCAGTCGTTGCGCGCACCGATGTGTGGCATGATCATGCCAAGCAAATATTGCGCGAATACCCTGATAAGCCAGTACCCAAAAAGGTCAAAGACTATTATACCAAAGTCGTTGCCATGGACTTCTTACGAGGACCTGCCAATGTGGTATCAGCGGCTAAATGGGGTGCGACTCAAGTGGTCAGACGGGTAAAAGGTCCGATTAAATCACCTTACTATACTTTTGAAGACACCAAAAACTGGGCAACCAACAATACCGCCCTTGCGGCTGAAAACCTAATGCTTGCACTACGCGCGCATGGCTTTGATAGCTGTCCGATGGGTGGTTTTGATGAGCCTGCCATGAAGCGCTTATTAAATTTAAGCGACGATCAACATATCATTATGATGATTGGTGCTGGTGAGCGCGCTGATAATGGCGTTTACAACAGCCAGTTCCGCTTTGACCAAAAGCAATTTGTTCATTACGTATAAAATCTTAAACCGTCATTAGTTATTATTACTAGTTATTTTAGCCATCCCTTTATTACTCCCTTAACCAAGGATTGTCATGACTATCTCGCAAAACCCAACGTTTGATACCTTTAAAGGTTTATTCAACGAAGCTGAATTTGTCTATCGTCATCTCGGCTCTAATGAGACCAAGCAAGCTGACCTGCTCAGTGCCGTTGGTTATCAAGACATGGCGAGCTTCATCAACGATACCGTGCCTGAGCCAGTGCGCTTGCATAAAGAGCTAGATTTGCCAGTAGCGATGAGTGAGCATGCCGCGCTTGCCAAATTGCGTACCATGGCAGATGACATCACTGTTAATAAGAGCTATATCGGACAAGGCTATTCGCCAGTACGTATGCCTGCGGTCATTCAGCGTAACGTCCTTGAAAACCCAGGCTGGTACACCGCTTATACGCCTTATCAGGCAGAGATTGCCCAAGGTCGTCTAGAAGCCTTGCTTAACTTCCAACAAGTATGTATTGATTTGACTGGTCTTGAGCTCGCTGGCGCGTCATTGCTTGATGAAGCAACCGCAGCCGCAGAAGCCATGGCAATGTCAAAGCGTGTGAGCAAAAGCAAATCAACGCAGTTTTTTGTTGATGACCGTACCTATCCACAAACCTTAGATGTTATTAATACCCGTGCCAAGTACTTTGGTTGGGAAGTGGTGGTTGGTGATTTTGAAACCGCTAAATCTGGCGACTATTTCGGTGCGCTATTCCAGTACGTCGGTGTTGAAGGCGATGTTAAAGACTTAACCGACGTCATCGCTGCGGTGAAGAAAAACAAAACTTACGTGAGTGTCGTCAGCGACATTATGAGCTTGGTGCTATTAAAATCACCAGCAGATATGGGCGCAGATGTCGCTTTGGGTAGCACGCAGCGTTTTGGTATTCCAATGGGCTTTGGTGGTCCACATGCTGCTTACTTTGCCTTCTCTGATAAAGCTAAGCGCTCAGCGCCTGGTCGTATCATCGGTGTCTCTAAAGATTCACAAGGCAATACTGCCCTCCGTATGGCACTACAAACTCGTGAGCAGCATATCCGCCGCGAAAAAGCCAACTCAAACATCTGTACCTCGCAAGTATTGCTTGCCAACCTAGCCGGTATGTATGCCGTTTATCATGGTCCAGGTGGCGTAAAACGTATCGCTACTCGTATCCATGCGTTTGCGACTGCCTTTGCAGATGTCATCAAACATGCTAACGACAGCAACTTAAATGTCGTACATGACCAATTCTTTGACAGCGTTGTGATTGATTGTGGCTCAGAAAAACTGGCCACTCAAATTTTCGAAAATGCTGACAATGTAGGCTATAACTTATGGCGTCTTGGTGAAACCAAATTAAGCGTCGCCTTTAGTGAAACCAGCGATCAACAAGATTTTAGCGTCCTAACTCAACTGTTTGTTAGTAAAGCACATGACCTACCAGAAGACGCTCGCGTTTCTCTTGATAGTGCGCACTTGCGTACCGATCCTATTTTATCGCATCCAGTATTTAACTCGCATCATACTGAACACGAAATGCTGCGTTATTTAAAATCGCTTGAAGACAAAGATTTGGCAATGAACCGCAGCATGATTTCATTGGGTAGCTGTACCATGAAACTGAATGCCACCAGTGAAATGCTACCGATTACTTGGCCTGAATTTGCTAATGTGCATCCTTTTGCACCGCGTGATCAAGTCACTGGCTATATCGCCATGATTGATAGTCTACAAGACCAACTTAAAGCGATTACTGGTTTTGATGATGTGTCTATGCAGCCAAACTCTGGCGCTTCAGGTGAGTATGCGGGTCTATTAGCGATTCGCCGCTATCATGAATCATTGGGTGAAACTGACCGTGATGTTTGTTTAATCCCTCAGTCAGCGCACGGTACCAACCCTGCGACAGCTATGATGATGGGTATGAAAGTAATCGTGGTTAAAACTGATGACAATGGTAACGTTGACATCGATGATCTAACTGCTAAGTGTGAAGAAAACAGTGCCAATCTAGGTGCATTGATGATTACTTATCCATCAACGCATGGCGTGTTTGAAGAAGGCATCCGTAAAATCTGTGACCTCATTCATAAACATGGCGGTCAAGTTTATATGGATGGTGCCAATATGAATGCACAGGTTGGCATGATGCAACCGGCTGACGTTGGCGCTGATGTATTGCACATGAACTTGCATAAAACCTTCTGCATCCCGCATGGCGGCGGCGGTCCAGGCATGGGCCCTATCGGCATGAAGTCGCATTTAGCACCCTTTATGGCCAATCATACATTGAGCCCTGTGCATAATGCGCAAAAAGACTGCTCGGCCGTATCATCAGCCCCTTATGGTTCAGCAAGCATTTTACCAATTTCATGGATGTACATTGCCATGATGGGTCGTGATGGTCTGCTAAAAGCCACTGAGCTTGCGCTATTAAATGCTAACTATGTCGCTGCTCAATTAAAAGACCACTACCCTGTCCTTTATACGGGCAAAAACGGTCGCGTTGCTCACGAATGTATCATCGATATTCGTCCGTTGAAAGAAGAGACTGGCATCAGTGAAAGCGATATTGCTAAGCGCTTGATGGATTACGGTTTCCACTCACCAACGATGAGCTTCCCAGTTGCTGGTACCTTGATGATTGAACCAACTGAGTCTGAATCTAAAGAAGAATTAGATCGTTTCATCAGTGCCCTAAAATCTATCAAAGCCGAAGCAATGAAAGCCAAAGCTGGCGAAGAGGGTTGGACGTTAGAAGACAACCCACTGGTCAACGCACCGCATACCGCGGCGATGGTCACCAACAGCGAATGGACGCACCCATACAGCCGTGACACAGCAGCATTCCCACTGCCTTATATCCGCGCCCATAAGTTCTGGCCAAGCGTAGCACGTGTCGATGACGCTTATGGTGATAAGAACCTCATGTGTTCTTGCCCAAGTATCGAAAACTATATGTAGTTTTCAAATAAGTATGAACAGTTGATATAAAAATAAACCTCCAAGTCAGCAGCTGACTTGGAGGTTTTTATTTTGCCGCTAATATTTAGCGCTATAATAAAATAGCTATCAACCTATTCACATTATTTACTTGGTTAGAATTAACTATGCAGAAAAACAATCTTGTCATTCTCATCCATGGTCTGCACCAAACCGCTTGGATCATGCGACCACTGGCCAAACGCTTGCGAGCAACAGGATTTGATACTCATCAATTTGGTTATCGTAGTATGCGTGACGGTATTCAAACCAATAGTCAGCGGCTTAATAAATGGCTTGAAGAAAATCACGATCCTGATGAGCCAATAGATTTGGTCGGTCATAGTTTGGGCGGTCTGATTATTCGTGATTTTGTCACTGCATATCCGCAGTGGCAGATAGGACGCTGTGTGACACTTGGGACACCGCATGTAGGCAGTGTATGTGCTGACTATATATGGCGCTTGACCCCAGCTGTAGTGGGTCGCTCATACATCGATGCGTTAGATGGAACGGTCGCACCCCTACCCGAGCATATTACCTTAGGCGTAATTGCGGGTAATCGTCCTTATGGCCTAGGGCAGTTGTTTTTGCAGTATCATAATCGCAAACTGCGTAAAACAAATAATATGCCATCAGTAGAACATCTACTACACGATGGCACAGTATATGTAGAAGAAACCAAAATAGAGGCTGCCACGGATCATATAGTTTTACCAGTTTCGCATACTGGGATGCTGGTCGATAAAACAGTAGCCGCGCAAACCAAATACTTTTTACAACATGGACAATTCGAGCATAACAAACTTACCTCTTGAGAAAAGCATCATCTTTTATCAATGATAGAATCTTATGGCTTATCGAACATTGATACCCATACCCTGCTGCAACTCAATTTTATGTTTTTTGATGACTGGAATCAGGGTGTTCATGACCCAGTCATTCCGCCAGCCTTTTAAGCCCTCTGGCAACTCGCTTAATTCCTTATCAAAAGCAATTACTTCATACAATTGCCCGAGCCACTTCTTACGCATCAATACATTGTCAGGTACGCCGATAGCTCGTGCGTGATCATCGATCGCTTGCTGCACTGCTTTTGACAGTACTTTATTTTTTGAGCGATACGGCGGTAATAGGCAATCAGGATATTCAGCAGGGTGCAGGTTTTTTGCTTGATTTATCACTTTTAGCAGCTCTTCGCCGTATAAGCGCAACATACTGCGATGCATCGTGGTTTTATGTGCAAGCTCTCGCATATTGCTTGGTTTTTCAGTGATGATCTCACGTACTGCTTGTTTTTTAATCACAAACGTACGTGGCTGATTGGTCGAACGCGCCAGCTCCTCCCGCCACGTCGCAACCGCTTGCAGTATCGCCATCTGCTGTGAAGTATAACGATAATCTGCCATTGTTAGGTACATTGCGCTGTCTTCAACATGCTGAGCATCATACAAATCACTGGCATAAAGCTGGCAATCTGCCCATACATAATCGTACAAACCTTGCTTTTTTAACGCATATTCAAGACTTAAATAAAGCGCTGGCAAAAAGCGTACGTCATCAATCGCATACTGCTCTTGCTCATCTGAGAGCGGACGTTGTAGCCAGTCCGACTGGCTTTGTTCTTTATCAATGTGCATATCTAGCTGATCGTCAAGCGCTTGCTGATAGCCCATTTGCAACTGACCGGTTAAGTAAGACAACGCAATTTGCGTATCAAATATATTGGTCAATGGCGGACAGCCAGAGAGTAGATAAAAAATCCCTAAATCCTCACCACAAGCATGCCAAATCGCCACATCCACTTTCATCAGCGCTTGCCACAGCTCAGCCAATTGCAGTTGCGGGGCGTCTAGCAAATAAATATGATTGCCAGTATTCAGCTGCACCAATGCCAAGCGCGGATAGTAAGTATCACGTTTGATAAACTCAGTATCTAACGCCACCCGACCACAAGTTGCCAATGCATCGATAACTTCAGCCAAACCATTTTGTTCACGCACCCACGTGACAGCAGCTTCGTCGGCACTATCTAGCAGTGCATCAATATCTGGCTCTGAAGGTATAGCTGATTCTATTTTAGAATAGATTGATGGTTCTAATAAATCATCAGAAGCAGCAATGTTAATGTTGTCTGCAAGGTTTGATTGGATGGCAGCAGTTGAAGCTGTTGGAGCATGGTTGGACACGGGCAGATACCTGCATAAATAGGAGAAAATAAAACGCTAAAGGGCGTCTCAACAAAAGTAAATAATAAAATACTAGGGCGTGTCCTCATTTTAAAAATGGTGATAAAAATGAGATCAATTGCAATATCGAGATATTAGTCAGCTATTTGACGCCGTTTGGCAAGATTTAGCCATTTTTAACCCATTTAGATAACTATCGATTGAATTGAGGACACGCCCTAGTGAATCAATTATAACAATTTCATGAAATAAAATGGACAAGACTTGGTTTTTATAAAGAAGTTATAGAAAAAATGCCAGTGTGCTATAAAAATGAACGATTCTGCATCGCTTGTCCAAGGGTCATGCTATCAAGATATTCAAGCTCGCCGCCCATTGGTACACCTTGTGCCAAACGTGTGACCTTATTAACATGACGACTAACCGCTGCACTGATAAAGTGCGCGGTGGTCTGCCCTTCGACAGTCGTACCAGTCGCCAATATCAACTCTTCAACAGGCTCTTGCTTGACCCGCCAGACCAGTTGTTCAATATTCAAATCATCAGCGCTAATGCCATCAATCGGTGATAAATGACCACCTAACACAAAGTAGCGGCCACGGTAGCCTGCGGTTTGTTCGATAGCCATCACGTCTGCTGCGGTCTCAACCACACATAGCAATGCATCATCACGGCGCGGATCTTGGCACAGCGGACAGATGTGATCATCACTAAAGCTGTGACAACGCTGGCATTCGACGATATCGCGCATCGCCTCATCAAGTGCTTGGGCGAGTGCCATGCCTTGTGGACGTTTTTTGGTAAGCAAATGCAGCGCCATACGTTGGGCACTTTTTTGACCCACACCCGGCAAAATACGCAGCTGTTTAACCAGCTGATCAAATTTGGCTGTCAGCAAAGCATCTTCCTTTATTTAATTTAACTTAATTTATAAATCGTAGCTATAAAAATGGGGTCGTATCGTGTCGATAACAACCCCATTTTGTCTTTAATATGTCGTGTCTGGCTTAAAAAATAACGACTTAGAACATACCTTGCATACCAGGTGGTAGACCCATACCTGATGTCGCGCCAGCCATGGTTTCTTCGTATAGCGCATCTGCTTGACGAACGGCGTCATTGATAGCAGCAGCGATAAGATCTTCGATCATATCTGGCTCATCCTCAAGCAAGCTTGGATCGATGGTTAAACGCTTAACCACATGGCGACCCGTCATGGTGACTTTTACCAGACCACTGCCCGCTTCAGCTTGTACTTCTTTATTCGCAAGCTCTTTTTTAGCATTTTCAACGTTTGCTTCGACTTTCTTTTGCATCGTTTGTGCTTGTTGCATTAATGCTTGAATATTCATAGTTGCCTCTTTTGTTTTTTAATCATAAATGATTGATATTTTACTAGGGCGTGTCCTCAATTCAATTGATCATATCTAACGGGCTAAAAATGGCTAAATTTTGCCAAACATCGTTAAATAGCTGGTTAATATCCCGATATTAACCAGCTATTTTCCTCGTTTGAATGCAATTTATCTTATTTTTATCACCATTTTTGAAATAAGGACACGCCCTGATATAAAGTGCTAACCGCGATTATACCGTTATCTTTACAAACTGTCTAAACCACGCGCCAAATCTTTGATGATATCTTCTACATCTTCTAAGCCTACTGACAAACGAATAAGACCATCTTTGACGCCCGCTTCTGCGCGCTCTTTTGCACTCAAGCGAAAATGAGTAGTGGTCGCAGGATGGGTAATGGTGGTTTTAGCATCGCCCAAGTTATTGGTGATAGAAACCATTTGGGTGGAATCAATGACATGCCAAGCCGCAGATTTCGAATCACGACTATTTGAATCAGTGCTGTCAGAAGCCTTTACTTCAAAACCCATGATAGCACCATAGCCACCTTTCATATGATGTTGACGCGTCGCAAGCTCATGAGCAGGATGATCACTCAAACCTGAGAAATGTACGGCACTAACATTGGGATGATTGACCAAAAACTCTGCTACTTGATTGGCATTTTGACAATGCGCTTGCATACGCAGTTTCAGCGTCTCTAACCCTTTGGTAAATACCCAAGCATTAAATGGACTCATACTGATACCGCCTGAGCGTACCACGGTAAACGCCTCTTGCATGAGCTTATCACTGCCGACCAATGCGCCGCCGAGTACTCGACCCTGACCGTCTAAATATTTAGTGGCAGAATGAATCACCACATCGGCACCCAAATCAAGCGGACGCTGCAAAGCTGGGGTAGCAAAACAATTATCCACAACGAGTAGGATATCATTGGCTTTACACAGCTGGCTTAAAAAGCCAATATCACAAATCTGTGCCAATGGATTACTAGGGCTTTCGCAATAAATAACTTTGGTGTTTGGTTGAACGGCGTTTGCCCATGCCTCATTATCGAAGCAATCAACGTAGCTGACTTCCACATCGAACTTTGCCATATAATTATTAAATAGACCAATCGATGAGCCAAATAATTGATTGGCAGCAAGCAAATGATCGCCCGCTTTCAGATATGCCAAGCACATGGTCAAAATCGCGCCCATGCCAGAGGCTGTCGCCACTGCGCGCTCACCGTTTTCAAGCGCTGCCAAACGACGCTCAAAAGTACGCACACTCGGATTGGTATGGCGTGAGTACACGTTGCCCGTCTTGTCTCCATTAAAATGTGCCGCGGCATCTGCCGCTGAGGTATAAACGTACGAGCTGGTAGTAAAGATAGCCTCTGAGTGCTCACCCTCATCGGTACGATGTTGCCCTGCCCGTACAGCAATGGTTTGCATACCATAATCGAGATCTAAGTTGAGCGCGTCACTGCGCCAGTTTGGATCTAATTTATCTACATTTTTATCATCATGGGCTTGCGACTGACTCATAAATATTCCGTTGCTTTGATTGGTATTTTGATTGATATAAAATGACTGCTTATTCTTCTGATTATTGACCGAATGCATCAGCGTTATCATATCATGTCAACTTATTCCACACAGCTGGTTTCAAGCGATGGCTAAATATTATTTTTGAATACACATCTATCTCTTTCTCAATAACAGATGAAAGAGAGACGATAAGTAAATAATGACTGAATAAGTCGCTGAATCTAACAAAAATAACGTATTTATAATAGGCATAGATGACGACAGCTGATAAGCTTAGCGGCGATTTAATTTTTGCCTTGGGCGATATTGTTATACGCTTCGTAATCAGTGCTATCATCGGTAAAATAAACGATGCACTAGCGCATGTCCTTCATTCAATTGATAGTCTTTTTAATGGACTAAAAATGAGGACATGCCCTCACGCTTACTTTCTAACAAATACTTCTTTATGTAAGGCTCACTAAGGTAATTCATTTATGTCGATGTTCAGTATAGAACCAAGCAACTTATCGTTGAGTCTAACACTCGGACTAACCTTAGGTCTTAGTGGATGTCAGGTTTTGCCAAAACAGCCACACTTACCTGAGAGCCAAGCATTATCAGCACGAGTACATGACTTATATCAACAAGAAGACAATCAAGAAACTGGACAAAGTGACACAGTAGCAACCAATGACGTTGATTTGGTAGCATCGATTAGTGAACAGAATGATATTCACCCAGATTTATCCGGCTATCACCCCATTGTAACTGGTGCCAATGCTTTTGCTTCTCGCAGTATATTAACGGACATGTCCACACGTAATATCGATGCGCAGTATTATATTTGGCATAATGACCAAGCTGGTCAGCTACTATTGAAAGATCTGTGGAAAGCGGCTGAACGCGGCATCATTGTACGCTTATTATTAGATGATTTTAATAATGATGCCACTTTCGATCAGCATTTATTACGTTTTTCCAGTCATCCGAATATCGCGGTACGAATCATCAATCCGCTGATGCACCGTAAGTTTCAAACATTAAACTACGTCACAGGTCTGCCACGTATCAATCGCCGCATGCACAATAAAAGCATGACTTTTGATAAGCAGATTACCATCATTGGGGGACGTAATATTGGCAATGAATATTTAAGCAATGACCAAAATAGTCAATTTGCGGATTTGGATGTTTTACTCATCGGTAAAGTCGTCGCAGATATTGACAACAGTTTTTCAAGCTATTGGTCGTCACCTTTGTCATTTGACATCGAAACGCTAGTGAAGCCTGACAACAATACAGCGCCTGATTTCCTAGCGGCACTGGACAAGCTCGGTCAGGACGAAAAAGGTAGCGACAATCATTTGACGGTGTATAAAGAAGCGCTAGAAGAATCAACGATAGACAGTGACTTGGTCAATAAACGCGTGCCTTTTCGCTGGACAGACATGCAGTTTTTGAGTGATGATGTGGGCAAGCTGACCAAAACGGTACCAGCGGATACCAATTTGGTGCATCAATTGCGTACCTTATTAGGCAGTCCGACCAAAAAGCTAACCATCATTTCTTCTTATTTTGTACCCACCAAAGATGGTGTCAATACTTTAGTGCAATTGGCTGAAGCTGGTATCGAGATTAAGATTTTGACCAATTCATTTGATGCAACCGACGTGACTGCTGTGCATTCTGGCTATAGTCAATGGCGACCTAACTTGCTGCGCGCTGGTGTCAAAATCTACGAGCTAAAATCCACCGCCTCTGAAGAAAAACGCGAAAACAAGCTTTGGAAAGCTCGTAGTCAATCCTCAACCAGTTTACATGCAAAAACGTTTGCCGTTGATGACTATCAAGTATTCATTGGCTCCTATAATGTCGACCCTCGCTCTGCCAATATCAATACAGAAATGGGTGTGATCATCAATGATGATGAGCTGGCAAAACAATTGCATGGTGCGCTGAGCGATGACCTGCTAAACCAAGCTTATGAAGTCAAACTATCAGATAATGGTAAACTACAGTGGCATACTATGGAAGATGATAAAAAAGTGGTTTACGATTCAGAGCCACGCGTCGATATCAGTGATCATATTTGGCTGACCATCATGTCATGGTTACCTATTGATTGGTTGCTATAGCTGCCACCATCAAAAGCACTCTAAAACCTAGTCATATTTAAATAATAATAGCGTTATCGAGTGATTCTTTGACCCAATTTTTTTAGTTTGAGCACTTTTTAGTTGGAGTGCTTTTCATTTAAGCACTTTTCATTCAAGTGCTTTTAACTCCGATGCTTATTGCTCAATAACTGTTAGCTCAAACGTCTTTATTTTTTCGGCAAATCATTATTTTTCATATTGATTTGTCGTTTTTTATTATAGCCGGTTATCCAGATAATAATCGGCTTAACGAATACTATTATATGTGGATGCGCGACCTATTATGCCTTCTCGTTCTCAATATGCAATGATGTCCTCTAAAGACAGAAACACCGTACTGTTTATCTGCTTTAGCAGCGCAGTCGCGTTTTTTGATTTTTTGATTTATTTATATCTAGCAGATATCATGGCGACCGCTTTTTTCCCTGCTAATATCGACCCAGCTATTACGAAGGTGCAAGGGCTTGGTCTATTTGCAATTGGCTATTTGGCACGCCCACTTGGCGGTATCATCTTTGGTCGTTATGGTGATATCAAAGGCCGAAAACCCATACTATTGATCAGTATATTAGTGACGGCAGTCAGTTTGTTGGCGATGGCATGCTTACCGACCTATGGACAGTGGGGGTTGATTGCACCAACCTTATTTATAGTCTTGAGGCTAATACAAGGCATGGCATTTGGTCTTTATGTGCCACTCGCTTGGGTTTTTGTGGCAGAGCATGTGCCGCGCCAATATTCGTCAGTATCTTGTAGCTATGTCACCGCCAGTTTTTATGTAGGTGTGCTGTTTTCTAATGCCTTTTTTCTTTGGTTAACCAATTCTATGACGACTGAGCAATTGGCTAATTACGGCTGGCGCTTGCCATTTTTCATCGCGGCCATTCTGAGTTTATTACCATTGTTGGCGTGGCGATGGATAGATGAGTCACCCTTTTTTCTGGAAATGAAAAACTCAAAACCAAGCGATTATGTTGCCAAACCCTTCAATTTACTCTTTAAGCATTGCAAACATTCGCTATTTATCGGCATGGTTCTCACGCTTATTGTTTCTAGCATCACGACCGTTGTTGTGCTATTGCTACCCGATTTGATTGAATTACGTTTTACCTTAGACAGCGATTTATTTGGATTCTCACACAGTCTGGGTATAGTGTTCATGGTTTTTGGTTGTATTTTTTATGGGATAATATCCAACCACCAAAACTTCGGTAAGATTCTGACGGTTGGCTCTATTCTTTTAATCGCTCAGATGTTTGCCTTTTTTTACCATCTGCAAGCCAGCGGTGACTACATCCTCATTATGTATGCGCTTTTAGGCTTTTGTGCTGGCATCGTTGGGATGATACCTGCCATCCTTGTACAGTTATTTCCGACCAATGTACGATTAACAGGAATGGCTTTTTGTTATAATATCGCCTACGGTATTGTTGGAGTGCTTGTGCCTTTTGGACTGGGTTATGCCACTTTGTATGTGAGCTTCTCACCAGCGCTCTACATTGCATTTATCGGTTTTATCGGCATAATAATGGGTATTTATTTTTATAATTTGCCTGAATTTAAAAAAATCGACCACATTATTTAGCTAGTAGCTGTCTATTATCTGTATAACGATTGAAATTAAAAATTAAGGTGCAATCGTATGTCTCATACATTGCACCTTGTTCATTTATTTAAGACACCAATATTAAAATATTAAGGCTCAAAACCATGGTTGATATGACCAACAAACGTCTTTCCGTTGCGCCCATGATTGATTGGACAACGACGGATTATCGTTATTTTGCTCGGCTTTTTAATCCGCATGTTTATTTGTACACCGAGATGATCAGTACGGGCGCGCTGATACATGGCAATCGAGCACGGCATCTGCGCTTTGATACGCTTGAGCATCCGCTGGTACTACAGCTGGGCGGCGCAGATATTAGCGAGATGACGCAATGTGCTGAATTTGCGCAGCAGCATGGTTATGATGAGGTCAATATCAATGTTGGTTGTCCCTCTGATCGCGTACAGCATAATAAAATAGGTGCTTGCCTCATGGCAGAGCCGCACACGGTTGCCGATTTGGTCAAGCACATGCAAGCGGCGGTCGATATCCCAGTAACCGTCAAGCATCGTATTGGTATCGATGATTTTGACAGTTATGAGTTTATGGTAGATTTTGTAGAAAAAGTGGCAGCAGCGGGTTGTACACGCTTTATTGTCCATGCACGTACTGCATGGCTACAGGGGCTTAGCCCCAAGCAAAATCGCGAGATACCACCGCTACGTTATGAGGATGTCTATCGTCTCAAACAAGACTTTCCACAATTCGATATCGAGATTAATGGCGGCATCGATACCGTTAAAGACATCGAAGCACATTTGCAGCATGTGGATGGCGTGATGATTGGTCGCGCGTTTTATCACAACCCTTACCTATTAGCAGAAACCAATAGCTTATGGAACGAACCAGCACCTAAGCGCTCAGATATTCTAGCGCAGCTGTATCCTTATATGGAGGCGCAGATTGCTAAAGGTGAAGCACTGCCAACGATGACCAGACATTATTTAGGGCTGTTTCAAGGACTGACGGGTGCGCGCAAATGGCGACAGGCATTAAGTGGTAAACCTCAGCTAACAATCGACGATATCAAACGGGCAGCGGATGAGGTGTTACTACTAAATCCTAATACTTAAGAAAATTCATTATTATGACGATAGCTATAAAAGTGTAACAATAACGCCGAAATAGCCATTATTTATTTAGGCGATTTGCGCAATATATTGCCACATCGCCGCCCCATTATTCACAATATGCAATAATATCGGCAGTAACAGCGAGCCTGACTTGATACGCGCGTAGCAAAATATCAATGCCAGTACCACAATGGTACTGATTTCATAAATACCATACTGCACATGGATCACCGCAAATATCAAGCTGGTCACGACACTTGCTACGATCGCCCCTCGATGCTTTGAATAAGTTGACGAGGTAAATTGCTCTGCGATCGCTGACCATAATAGACCACGAAATATCAACTCTTCATAGATTGGCGCGACAATGACCATTGCAAATATCAACAGCCATACTGAGCTGACAGACTGATATAAAGGGTCAACGAAGAGCAATGGCGATTTATCAAGTAAATAAGTCAATGCCTGACTGCCAATCATAAATATCAATAGCAGCCCAAGCAATCCCATACCCACCACAAATGAGAAAGGCTTTAGCGCTAAATACTGCCGACTATCGCCGCCTCTTACACGGATCACTAAAAGGCTAATAGCAATCAATAGCACGAAGCCTATGATAATAGAGAGGCTGACCACGGTGCCATCGTTACTACCAAAAAAGAAGATATCAGCCATGGTTGAATTTTTAGAAGCCGGTAAGACCAGCTTGCCAGCGATATACACGCCTAGCAGCTGACTGATAAAAAATGCCATCAGCATACCAACAGTCAGTAGAAAGACACCCAACCTTGAAAATAGCGGCGTGCGCTTAGGCGGCGTATTAAGATTGTGCGAACCAGTAGCATTTTTTAGCATAAAGTCATTACTCAAACGGATATTTTGTCAGCTCGCATCTAGGGCGTGTCCTCAATTCAATCGATTATCCTCTAAATGAGTTAAAAATGGCTAAATTTTGCCCAACATCGTTAAATAGCTTATCAATATCTCGATATTATTTGCGCTACTTTCCTTGTTTGACGGCAATTTATCTCATTCTTATCACCATTTTTAAAATGAGGACACGCCCTAGCATAAGCAATAATGAGCATAAATAGTCATCAGCGATTATTTTGGCAACTGTCGCTCAATCAATGATAATACTTGCTGAGAGACCGACTCTGGATACTCAAGTGGGAACATATGACCACCGGCATGGGTCTCATAAGGAATATTCAAACGCGACTTTATTTGTTGCGGAAATCGGCGTTTTAAAAAGATACTGTCTTGACCAATAATTAAAGTAACAGGCGGCTTTGGGCCATGATTTGGTGCCAGCCAATACCAAGATGGATTGGTACGAAAGACAGCGACCTCACTGGCTTTCGGAATCGCCAATGTCACTTTGCCATCCGCACGTTCGTGTAGCCCATGCTCGATATAGCCTTGAAAACTACGTTCATCGAAGTTTTTGAAAAAGCCTTTATGCCGCATCTTATCGTACGCATCTGCGCGGCTATCCCAGACATCACGGCGATGCTTAGACACGCCAGCTGGTGACAATTTATCCATCAGGCGGTTATTCATCATCGGCAATCTATCCGCCGTCTTTGCCAAATGCCATAGTAAGCTCACTTTGCCATAAATCCAAGGTGGATCCATAAGTACCGCTTGGGCAAAGTACTGCGGCGCACGATACAATGCCTGCAATGTACACATCGCACCCAGCGAATGACCCACTGCCACTACTTGCGTCACGCCATGCTTCTCACAGGTATTTTTGACACTATCAATAATCTGCTGTGTAAGGCTACGCCAATGGTCATCGACTGGATAATCAGGCGTTGCACCCAGCATGGCAATATATTCAATGGTAAAAAATTCTGCTAACTTCTCAAAAAATGGTTGATAAACCGCACTTGGCATCCCATTTGCATGAGCAAAATGCAGGACAGGTTTGTTGGTTATTGTAGAGACAGGTAAAGCAGTAAAAGTTGGCAAATTAATTTCATCACTCATGACAAGCTCTCTTCGATTTAAGTCGCTATTTAGGGTATTTTTTATAACCATTGAATCTCATATACAATTGAGGCTGAGCATAATCATACGCTCAGCCTCAACAATCATACACAGTAAATCTCAAACATAAAACGCTTAACGCATCTGCGCATTACCTTCTTCTTGCGGTAAAACATCAAGGCTGACACTAGATCCAATGCCCGCACCCAATTTAACAGCAAAGCGGTCCATGAATAATTGGAACGGATCTGTTGGGCTATAATTGATGACATTATCCAGCTCTAACTGCTTTTCTAAGCTAGCGATGCTGCCTTTCTTATCGGCTAAGCCAAGCTCAATCGACTGCTCGCCTGTCCAGAATAATCCTGAGAACAGCTTATTTTGTTCAGGATTTTTGAGACGATCACCGCGCCCTTCTTTCACTGCATTAATGAAATGCTTGTGGGTGTTGTCCAATACTTTTTCGACATGTTTTTCTTCATAGTCCGTTAACGGACGTGACAAACTTAAGATGTCTTTGTATTCACCAGCAGTAATCGTACGATCTTCTACGCCGACTTTATCCATCAAACCTTTGATGTTATAGCTTGGCATAATCACGCCGATAGAGCCAACCAAACTTGATGGGTTCACATAAATCTCATCCGCCGCAGAAGCAATATAATATGCGCCAGAAGCACCCATATCACCAATCACTGCATAGAGTTTTTTGTCTGGATATTCTTTACGCAAATCCATCATAGTCTGCCAAATCTCATCAGACTGTACTGGTGAGCCACCAGGTGAATTGATATCCAATGCTACCGCCTTTGAATTGCTATTTTCAAAAGCACGAGTCAATGCTTCATTGACATCATAAGCGTTGGCCACATCGCCACTACTAATGACACCTTGTAGCTCAACCACAGCTAAATGCGGCTTGCTCGTGTCAACACCATCTAAACCCGTTGGCGCGCTGCTGCTGCAACTACGACCAAGCGTCAGAAATATCAGTAAAATATAACCAAAGGTCAATAGTTTAAAAAAGATACTCCAGCGACGGGCGCGGCGTTGCTCGACCACACTAGCCAATAAAGTGTTTTCAAGCAATCGCCATTCTTGTCCACTCGGCTGGCTTGGCGGCGACATCGGTACTGGCTGATTTGCCGAATTGTCAGGACGTTTGTTAGGGTCTGGTGGCCAGTTGGGCATATAACTTCCTAAGTCAGAAACAGTCTAAAGCAATAAAAAGAGAAGATAGAAATACAGTCAGTAATAAGGAGCTGCTTCTCACTCCAAATACGGTCACAGTCATCTATATTCATAGGCTGCTAAGTATGGTGGTATTTCAATCATGGTTCAATAGTATAACTGGGAAATATCACTATATTGTAACATTGATTAGATAAGCGATATTTTTATGGCGTCGTATTGGTCGTATCTACTGCCGGGTTGAGAGACAACGTTGCTTCTGGCATTTTGCCATCATAAGTGATCATTTCATTGATGGTTTGACGATTTATCACCTCAGCAGTTATCTGTGATGTGCTATGTCCTAGCCATGTCACATTATAAAAAGTGCGTGGTTGCTCAGGTGGCCCGACTGAACATAACAATGCCCACATTTGCCAAATACGCTGATGGGTATCTGCATTTAATATCACACGTGCCTGAGGCATATTGGCTTGATGAGTCGATGGATGGCTACTTGATGTGAGTATCTGCGCAGTGGCAGGTGTTGATTTGAGTGGATCAGCCGCATTATACTTTAACACCCTTATGGGCAAGCTGGCATCTATAGCCACCGTACAATCCCAAACACTGAGACTGTCTATTTTACTCCACCCTGTCAATGCTTGTATGGACAAATCACCATTGCCCAACTGCCACGTTTTGCCTTGTTCACAACGTTGCACACTAATATTCGTAATGTCCTTGGATTGGCTAGTGACTTTATAGGCTTGCTGAAATGCAGACCAATGATCAGAGCGCCCTGCTTGCCAATACTGACTAATAGGTAAACGCTGATTAAGCTGAAAAACCGTCAAAGGTAACAGCGCAGAAGCATTAGCATTAGTAGAAGCAGAAGCATTAGAAGCTAAATACGTCTTATCAGTAGCAAGCGTATCCGTCAATCCAGCACTACTACTCTGCACAACCATACCCTCTAGTGTATCAACTGACAAGCTACCCAGCTGCTGCGCCAATGTCATCGACAGCTTATTCGCCGTTAGATTACTTGGCATCGTTCGTGCGGCATTGGGTCTGTGGTCAGATAAAAATAGCCAGCTGATGTTTGTCTTATGCGTATCTGTTGTGGATGACTGCTTATTATTGGCAACAGGATACTGCAACAAAGCAGCGCTTATATAGGGGTCACCCGTTGGTAAGATATATAAGGTCGGTATCGTCGTTAGTGATTGCTGATTGGCATATACCGTCATCATTAATAAGGTGAGCGGCGGCAGTGCCAGCCAACGACTGATAAATCCTCGTGGTAGTAGCCATGGCAACATACTTAATAGTACCATCAGCAATATGGCGACATTCACAGGGGTATAAAGCCACGCTTCTGACAATGCTGGTAATGAAGTTAACCACGTTATCAGTTCATGCAATTTCGCGACAATGGCGCTAACGAGCCGCCAAATACTATCAGCAATAGCAGGTGATAAAAGATAGCAAAGCCCTGCCAATAGATTAAGCGGCACAATCACCCAACCAAATAAACCGATAGCAAACAGATTGATGATAAGACCCCACAGCGACGCCTTGCCAAATAATAACAATGTAATAGGTAATAAAGTAATAAATAGCCAAAATTGTAATTTGAATACACGTTTGCCTATTATCCAAATATGCTTGAATGCAGTATTTACTACACTGGCATTATGAGCAGATGCCGTTTCTGATACAACAGCTGATTGCGTATATGACGTATCATCATATTTAAGAAGTAATGCCACTGCGATAAAAGATAGCCAGTACCCTGCCTGCCATAATACATAGGGATCAAGCCATGCCATCAACACTGCCAATGCAAACAACACCCGCATCGTACTAACCGGCAATAATGTTAAACGTACCAAACCTATCGCGAATAACATCCATGCGGTACGAGCAGCGGGTACATCAAAACCAGTAAATAGCGCATAAATAAAAGCAGCAGCGATCATCACCCACCAGCGCACTTGCCAACGCGGTACATAACGATAAATCCTTGGCCATAGCCGATCAAAAAGCAACACCGCCGCACCTGCCAGCATAATCGCTAAAAACAATATATGGGTGCCAGAGATAGCCAGCAAATGTGAAATACCAGCCAGTTGATACAAATCCTTGGTATCGCGATTGATTAAACTGCGATCACCTGTGAGCAAACTTAAAGTGACCGCTTTTGCCTGTTGCGCTGCTGTGGTCTGTGTCGACCAATCTTGATAAAAATGCTGGCGTAATTGCCAACGTCCTTGGTTGATATAAGTCTGAAAACGCTGCAGATATGAAGAAGAGGCAAACGCTGGCTTTGATACCTCAGTATTGGTGACATTTGATGTGCCAACGGTCAATATATTAGCGACTCCATCAATATGACGACCTCGCAGCCAGCGATAACTGTCAAAACCAGATGGATTGCTCAACGCTTGCTCAGAAGTCGCCAGTGGTGCAAGCGCTAAACTCATAAACAGCTGATCGCCAGATTGTAAATAATTTAAGCGGTCAAACGGATTATTGTCCAAATTTTTCTTGGATGATTGTTTTGATGGTTTTTTTGGATAACCATTGAGCAATACACGGTACGTGACATTTTTGCCGTTATTGTTATTTGAGTTATTCTTATATAGGTTATTATTGCTTAGGCTATTATTTTCATCTATTAGAAAGTTATTGGTCATAGCATCTACATCTTCAACCGCCAACGCCGACACCAAGGGTGATATATCACTAATGACAGCAACTTGTCGATAGCCACTGTCCGTGGCGACGTCATAAACGCTGTCACTTATTCCTTCGATAGTGACTAATGCTTGCACACGCATTGGCTCAGTGATTTCTGTTAATTCTGCTTGCTGATGGCTAATCAGGGCTTGCAGCGCACTGCCAATGATTAATCCAATTGCCAATACAGCAACTAAAACATGAGTCAAAATACGAAAGAAGAGTTTAGATTTATGTGAAGTATTATATGAAGGATTACGTGAAGAGAGACTAGCAGTATGTTGCGATAAATGGCTGGGTTTTGCAAAAGGTACATTAAACTGGGCAATAACAATCAGGATAATAGCAAAAATAATGAGCGATAAAGATAAGACGGGAGTATTCAATATATCCATTAACGATGAACTAGTGGGTATCGCCATACTATCTGCGACTGCCAAAACGCCCATCATGGCGATAATAATCAAGCTACCAATCAACCAGTACACCAGCGCTCCTTGCTTGATGAGGTGAATATTAGTTTTTGCCTAAATAAAGCCATTTATTATGATAAATAGCCACTTAATATGACGAAAATGTACCGAAACACCAAAACACAGATTGATACTTAAACCAGCAACAACAACTGATACGTCATGCAATAGCATTTATATAACTATTACCCTATACTGACTGACATATTGCGATGATGATAATCTAACATCATTATCCTATATATTCTCATCTGTACAATTTATGAATAATATTACTTTATAGCAGACCATCAATGCGATTGAGCGGACTGTAGCTAACGATTACAAAAGGCGATCCTGTGCCCCAAAAACGTCTGAAAGACCTGCTTCCTACGCCAGAGAAAATCTTAGAAAGTCGCACCTTAAAACTGTTCGCACCGCATTTGGCTGATCCACGATTATGGCACTTTAATCGACATAGCTTAAATAAAGCGGTCTATATCGGGGTGCTTAGTGCATTTTTTCCATTGCCAGGGCAGATGCTACTGGCTCTAGTTGGCTCATTAATTTTTCGTGCCAATGTTCCCATGGCACTCGGCTTGACTTGGATTACCAATCCACTCACGAGCTTGCCCATCTTTTATGCAGGCTATTATATCGGCGCCAAAATCCTTGACGTACCGATGATTAGTCTGCGGCTTATCGGCAGGATGATTGCTGATTTTAGCTTATGGGCACTATCAGATGGTGCAAATCCATTCATTACCTATCGCGGCACGGTATCGATTGCTGCTTTTTGCATAGGCTTGACGATCTTAGCGATTGTGACCAGCATCGTTTGTGGACTGGCATTTAAGGCAGTTTGGCGCTACAAAACCGTCGTGAGCTGGCAAAAACGTCAGCAAGAACCTTCTGATAAACCGCCTAAAATCTAATATATGCTGCTGTTATCAAGTCATGGTCATGGTAACCATAACGTAGCGAACCACCCTTTACTTTCAACCATTCGCTAACGCCAGCAATCTAGGTTACCATCTGTCCTCGATTTTTCTATGCTATGTCTCGGTATCACCTTAAGCTGGCTATTACCTAAAAACAAAAGCCATTTTCTTTGTTGATACCAATCATTCCGCTTCTTTATTCTTTTCTATGGCAGCGAGAATGTTGTCCGTAAGGCTAGTGTCCATCACGAAAACTTCAACCACTTTTTCATCTTTAAGTAATGTATAGCGTTTGCCCGTTGCACTGTCTTGAGCTTTTAGATCATAATCAACGCCAGCCAAAGTAATGGCATCAAAAACGGGTGTTAATAGGTCTATTTGTGCCTGTTTATCAATCGTCTCGAATAACGTCACATCCATATAGGGTTTTAAAGGTTCATTGCCTTCTTCGGCACTGCCAAAAGCAGCGATTGGGTCGTCATCTCTATCCATAATAATAATCCTTCTTTAATCAATTGGCGGCATTTTTCAGCCCCATTTTGCGTTTATTTTTATTACAAACTTAGTGTCTGTTGAACATAAATCTTGTCGTTCTAGGGTATATCCTCATTTAATAATGATGATAAAAGCAAGACAAATTGCCGTTAAACAAGAGAAATGGCACAGATCATAGTGACATTAACCAGCAGTTCAGTTCAACGACGTTTGACAAATTTTAGCCCATATAGATATCCATTGACTTAAATCAGGACACACCCTACTACTTAGCAACCGTAACCATTTACGCTATTACAAATAAAGCGTTAAAAAATGCAGTGTTAAAAAACAGCTAATACTGCTCCCAATGACCATTACGTAGCAATAACTGACGATCCGCCAGCGCCGCTAGATTGCGATCATGTGTCACCATTAATAGTGCGGTCTGCATGGTATTTTGCAGCTCTGATAATAATCCAAACACGCTTTGCGCATTGTCATAGTCCAAATTACCCGTTGGCTCGTCTGCCAAAATAAGCGACGGCTTCGTAACCAAAGCACGGGCAATAGCCACACGCTGGCGCTCGCCGCCCGATAGCTCACCAGGTCTATGCGCCAGACGATGCTCAAGTCCGACACTTTCTAGTATCGCAATTGCTTGCTCTCTTGCTGAAGTCGTTGAGACCTCTGGTCGCATCAATAACGGCATTGCAACGTTTTCAATGGCAGTAAATTCGGCTAATAAGTGATGAAACTGATAAATAAATCCCAAATGCTTGTTACGCATGGCACCGCGCTCAGTTTCATTCATGCTATTTAACAATTGACCATGTAGCCAGACCTCGCCACTGGTTGGCGTATCAAGACCACCAAGCAAGTGTAGTAAAGTGCTCTTGCCTGAACCACTGGTGCCAACGATGGCGATGCGCTCGCCAGCATGGACGGTCAAATCCAAGCCAGTCAATACTTGCGTACTAACCGCCCCTTCATCATATATCTTGTTGATATTTTTCGCCTCTAAAATGGCAGACATGGCTTTTCCTTTATTCTATTTATACTGGTATTGATGCTTTATTCAGTGCTACAAACAATTTATCAGCCTAAACTTGCATTAAAATTAATTTTACCTAACAAGCATTGGTAATAACTTAAACTGTATATAAAAACTTAAGCGACATATAAAATCATTTATTCATAACGCAACGTCTGTGCTGGCTGAATCTTAGCCGCTCGGCGTGCTGGATAAATGGTTGCCAAAAAGCTCAGTACGAAAGACGCACCTGTAATCAATACCACATCTAGTACACGCAACTCTGATGGCAAATAATTAACAAAATACGCATCAAACAAGTTCAAATTAAAGACTTGGTTAATAAAGCCTAAAATATCACTCACTGTAAGCGCAAATATCACGCCCAGTATCGTACCAGCAATCGTACCAATCACACCGATGACCACACCTTGCACCATAAACACTTGGGTAATCAAACGAGGAGACGCACCAAAAGTTTTTAGAATCGCAATGTCCGCTTTTTTGTCGGTAACGAGCATCACTAGACTGGAGACAATATTAAAAGCAGCCACTAGGATAATTAAAAATAGCAGCAATCCGACCATGGCTTTTTCCATTTGAATCGCGCCAAATAGGTTGCCATGCGTTTGTGTCCAATCATTAGGATACAGTTGCTGAGGGGCAATAGCGGCGGCTTTTTCTGCTGCCATCGGAGCGGTAAAGATGTCATTGAGCTTCATACGCACACCCTGCGCGCCATCTGGCAGACGCAACAGTTTTGCCGCATCACCCATCGGGATAAATGCCATGAGGCTATCGACTTCTGGACTGATGGTAAAAATACCTGTCAAGGTAAAGCGCTTGAATCGTGGTATCACGCCAGCTGGTGAAGGCGATGCCTCTGGCAGCACTAGCGTCACTTTATCACCCAGTTGCAGCCCTAGAGACTGTACCATCTCTTCACCTAGTACAATATTGAACTCACCACTTTGTAAAGTATCAATACTGCCTTGAACCATATGCTCATTGATAATAGAGACATCTTTTTCGTATTCAGGATCGACACCAGTGACCATAATCCCTGCAACCTGACCGTTTGACGTCAACATCCCTTGCAGTTGAATAAAGGGCGCTACAGCTGCCACTTCAGGATCTTCTTTAATTTTATCAGCCAATTGCTTCCAATCACTGATAATCTCGGTGGATACGACTGTTGCTTGCGGGACCATACCCAAAATACGGGTTTTTAACTCCCGATCAAAACCATTCATGACTGATAGCACCGTGATCAATACGGCAACCCCAAGAGTCAAACCAATCATCGAGATAAGCGAGATAAAGGAGATAAAACCATTACTACGCTCTGCTCGGGTGTATCGTAAGCCGATAAACAACGCTAAAGGACGAAACATATTCAAACTCTTTATCTTATCTACGTGCGACTTTATATATACTATAAAACGAGCAACAGCAAATGCATCTCACACCTGCACTTGCCATAGTCACATATAAATCGAACACAAAAACAGGGTTTCAGACGAGCCAAAGACAGCCGTCAAAAGGGAGCTAGTTTGACACAATTTGGCTGATATGTGCCAGTCATTAGCAAAAACTGGGCGTATTTTTTAATAAAAAACTGGCTTTTGTTACTATTTTTTATGAGGGGCTTGCTATTACTTGCGTCAATACCTATATATTGTATGCTAAGGACAATTGTCATTAACCATTCATTGTGGTTTGTTGACCCTTTACTGATGACAACGTTGCCAACTATCATAAATCTATCGTGTTAAATAGAGCCTTATGATAGCCAGCAATAGCCGTTTCAGGTCCAAACCTCACGCTGACTAATTTTGAGTATCTTCATGACCATTAATTATCAATATAAAAACGTCCAATCTCCCACCAAGATCACCATGACTGATGAGCAATCTGCAGGTCACGCCGATCATTGGAGTATTCTGACCGATGACATGAGTCATGACGTGCCAGAATGGCTACAAAAAATGATCGAAAAGGCGGCCATGCCTAAAGGTCTCAATAGCAATGTCAGCGCTCAAGACAGCTGCCTATTGCTGTCTGAAAACCAGCCTTGTCATATCAATCAAGTATTAGCCATGAAAAATGGTAAGCCTGAATGCTTTATCAATGCTTATCCTTGTGTCGATAGCCCGTATGGACTCAATTGTAAGATTGAGCGCATCATTGCCAATGACAATTCACACGATGCTGTATTACGCTTGCGTACCGCTGATGGCAGTATTATTTACGCCTTTGACCAGCTCTACACCACCAATCGCCATTTATATCAGCGAGACACGTCTTACTTTGTGAACTTTAGCGCTTGGGCACATGAGATTAAGCTAAGTGAGCAAAACGAAGTCATCATGGTTGAAGATCAAGAAGCGATCCGCTATCACCGTGCATTTAACGACATCGTTGCCGCCAATGATGGAAAAATACCCGATGATCTACAAGAGCAAATCAAAGAATGGAAACCAGAGACCAAAGCGCAAATGGCGCCAGTTGAGATCAACTTAGGTCACATGTGTGCCTATCTATTTGGTGATACTTTGGGACAAGAAGATGAAGCATGGTGCCAAGGTCAGGTGCTCGGCAAGCAAGAAACAGTGTTTAATGATAAATCCATTATTCTGTTTGATGTCGTGATACTACGCGAACAAGATGCCGATCCTTTCGTGATTCGTATCGGCGCGCTCAATACGCCAGAGACGGCTTCTATTAAAGTGCATGACTACGTACAAGCGAACGTCTGGCTACAAGCTGCCATCTATAAAGAAAACCAGCAAAGTGCGGCGCAGCAATCAAAAGCCAGTTAACTACTTTACGAGTCATCCGCTACTTTTAATAATGACCATTAAATGTATCATCAAATAAAAAGCCCCTAATAAGCATTAGGGGCTTTTTGTCTTCTTACAATCATCGGGATAAAACCCTACAAATATAAAATTAAGCCATGGTCGTCATTGATTTGATACGAGTATATAGCTCTTTTTGTTCAGCACTTGGGCGTGCCGTTTGTACTGCCATCAGTTGTGACATATCGCCTTCAACACGAATTTTACCACCCATAAAAGCACCCATAATTTCATTGGTATCGAAATCAGTGATGATTGATTGCAAGATACTGCGGTCAAGCAACAATGTGGTTGTCGCTGCATCGTTCAAGCCGCGATGCAATAAACCGTTTGCAAAGTTTGCTTCGATGTCTTGCTCAGTATCAGAGACTTTTAGGTTGACGATCATATTCGCCAGTGCTGGCGGCAAATTTAGCTCGCCTGCCTCATTACCCATTTGCTCAACTTGCTCAAACCACTCATCTGTCAAAAAAACTGCCATATTATTGTCCTTAATTGGTGTTATTTCAGGCTACCGTTGTTTGGCTCACTCGCCTGACTGGATATCAAGTGATAAAATAGTTGCTCATAATAGCAGTATAAAAACTGCTATCATCACTTATATTTAGCCTCATTATAAGGGTCGACTTGATGATAAGTAAAACTTATTTAGAGTGCTTATGCAGCCATTGTTACAAAAATACTGCTGGTCATGATATCTAAGCGCAGTAATTACTGTCCCTCTATCACCAAAATGTATTCCTAGAATCGTGATAAAATTGGGTATAAAATAGACAAATTGCACAGCTATAATAAGTTGCTTGCTAAGATTTTTACCAAAGAGTTTGTATTTTGCCGCATAGTTCTGATGATATTTGATTAGGATTGCGTTACAATACCCTTAAACAGAGTCGGGAGTTTTAACTAAACATTACGCAAACATGTTTTTTTGTCAGCCGCCGCTAGCATACGTCTATGGTCAGTACATTTTTATGGCCCTATGGATATTGGTATCTCTCTTCATTAGTACAGCATTTTTGGTAATAATTAAGATAAATACTTCACCTCTTTAGATGTTTGATGCTCAAAAACGGCGCATCTTCTTATTCACCTTAATGATTTATTAACAATCCTACTATCGACCAGCTGTGAGTGTCGTGCGTTTAAAACGCTTTTATGCCTCAATACCAGCTGATATAAAGCGAAAGCTTAGATTGATAGTTAATAATATTATGGTGATAAGCGAGAAAAAAAACAGCATGTGCCGCGATTCTATTTTTATCTGACTATTACTTTTATGATGCAGATAGCGCGGAGAGTTAGTTAATTCTGTTGATAATTCGGGCTGTAAAGGAATCATCCAATGAGTTTACAAAACACAGCAGTCGCCCCAGTTGACCGTGAGTACGAAATTACTATCGTAAGATTCTTTACGGTAATGGCCGTGGTATGGGGCATCGTCGGCATGAGTATTGGTGTGTTCATTGCTTCACAGTTAGCATGGCCATCACTTAACTTTGACATTCCATGGCTGACATTTAGTCGTTTAAGACCGCTACATACCAATGCGGTCATTTTTGCGTTCGGTGGCTCTGCCCTGTTCGCAACGTCTTACTATATTGTTCAGCGTACCTGTAAGACAAGGTTATTTGCGCCTTATTTAGCTTGGTTTACCTTTTGGGGTTGGCAAGCCGTTATCGTATCAGCGGTTATTACCCTACCTTTAGGTTTAACATCGACCAAGGAATACGCTGAGCTTGAGTGGCCAATCGATATTTTGATTGCCTTGGTATGGATCTCTTATGCCATTGTTTTCTTCGGTACGCTCATCAAACGTAAAACCTCACATATTTATGTGGCTAACTGGTTCTTTGCAGCCTTTATTATTACGATTGCATTACTGCATATCGTAAACAGCATGGCGATTCCTGTTAGCGCATTTAAGTCTTACTCGTTATTTGGCGGTGCGACCGATGCGATGGTACAGTGGTGGTACGGACATAACGCGGTAGGTTTTTATCTAACGGCAGCTTTCTTAGGAATGATGTATTACTTCGTTCCAGTACAGATTGGTCGTCCTATTTATTCTTACCGTTTGTCTATCGTTCACTTTTGGGCGCTTATTGCGTCATATATGTGGGCTGGTGGTCACCATTTGCATTATTCAGCGCTTCCAGATTGGACGCAGTCTCTAGCAATGGTATTCTCAATCATCCTGTTTGCGCCATCTTGGGGTGGTATGATTAACGGCGTGCTAACACTATCAGGTAGTTGGGATAAGTTACGTACCGATCCGATCATTCGCTTTATGATTGTTGCGTTGTCGTTCTATGCGATGTCGACCTTTGAAGGTCCAATGATGTCGATTAAGACAGTGAATGCGTTATCGCATAATACGGATTGGACAGTCGGTCATGTACACTCAGGTGCACTTGGTTGGGTAGGTATGATTACCATTGGTTCGCTATATGTACTGTTACCACGTATCTATAACAAACCAAAAATGTATTCTATCAGCTTAATCACCACACATTTTTGGTTGGCGACAGCGGGTACTATTTTCTATATCGTATCTATGTGGATTTCTGGTATTGGCCAAGGCATGATGTGGTTGGCTACTAATCCAGACGGTACATTGGTATATAGCTTCGTTGATACAGTTGAGTTCTCACATTTCCCATATATTGGTCGTGCTTTTGGTGGCCTATTGTATGTATCGGGTATGTTTGTGATGGCATATAACGTTTATAAAACACTTAAAATGCCAGAAGGTAAGCCTGTCGATATCGCAGATCCTACTGATCATGAACCTAGTGTTGATAAACCTTCAGCAGCTAACGTATAAGGAGCGATCATGTCTGGTACACCGCATGAAATTATTGAAAAAAATACAGGCTTGTTGGTTATCGGTATCGTTATTGCTATTAGCTTTGCAACGCTAGTTGAAATCGTACCATTGATATATGACAACAAGGGTCCTGAAGAAGGTGGGGTGAATGCTCCCCTGCCCTCCATGGAGCCATGGACTGCACTAGAATTTGAGGGTCGTGACATCTATATTCGTGAAGGTTGTCACGTTTGTCATACTCAGATGATTCGTCCACTACGTGCTGAAGTTGAACGTTATGGACCTTACTCACGTGCTGCTGAATCTACGTGGGATCACCCATTCTTATGGGGTTCAAAACGTACTGGACCTGATCTGGCACGTGTTGGCGGTCGTTATTCTGAAGACTGGCAAAAGCAGCATTTAATTGCGCCACGTTCACTAGTACCTGAATCAGTAATGCCTGGCTTCCCGTGGCTTGCTACCAACGAAGTGAATGGTGAAAACGTTCAAACTAAAATGCGTCTATTCCGTGATCGCTTTGGTGTACCTTACACTGAAGAGGATATCGAAGGAGCACCAGATGCTGTACTTGGTGCCACTGAACTTGATGCTTTGGTTGCTTATCTACAGCAACTGGGCACCGCGATGGAAGGACAGCGCTAATGGGTATTGGTGAATTACAAACAATTGCGACCGTTTCTGCCTTTGTTGCCTTCGTAGGTGTTGCATGGTGGGCGTATTCGCCAAAAAACAAAAAACGCTTCGAAGAAGATGCACAACTTGCGCTTGATGACGAGGATATAAAATCTCTGTCTGAAGAGCAGCGCAATAAGGATAAACGATGACATTTTTTTGGAGTTCTTGGATTACCATACTAAGTATCATGTGTTGGGCTGCTATCCTCGGTGTCTTACTAATGGTATTGAAGTACAAGCCAGAACTAGAAGATGACGGTACGACAGGCCACGCTTATGATGGTATCAAAGAGTACGACAAGCCATTACCTAAATGGTGGCTCGTAATATTTTTTGGCTCTATCGCTTGGGGTGTTGCCTATTGGGTATTTTTCCCAGGTATTTTCCCATCAAAATGGGAAGGTATTGCCACTGTAGAAGTCGATGGCGAAATTGTACCGTGGACCTCTAAGAACGAGCTATATAGCGAGCTTGAGAGTAATAACAAAGTATTTACGGATAACTTTGAGAAAAACATTTTAGCAAAAGCGGATGCTAGTGGTGCGACAGAGACCTTAGCGGCACTTGCTGAGTTACAGGCAACGATGCGCCGCAGTGAAACACCACCAGCAGATCTGCAAGCTCAAATTGATGAGAAAACTGCAGAACTATCCCCTTATGTAGAAAAGCTTTCAGAAAACCCGAATGCTTTAAAAGTTGGTAGTCGTTTGTTCTTACAGAACTGTGCGGTCTGTCATGGCTCTAACGCCAAAGGTGCGGTAGGCTATCCAAATCTAACTGACAATGACTGGTTATATGGCGGAGAAGCGTCAAACATTTTGACCACGCTACATAAAGGTCGAGTTGGTGGTATGGCTGCATGGCGTGATCAAATCGGTGAAGATGGGGTACGTGCGGTATCTGAATACGTGCTATCAATATCTGGCAACCAACCTGGTTACGAGCTTGATAAAGCTCAAGTCGCTCAAGGTGAGGCAATCTTTAATGAGCCGACTAACTGTGTACTTTGTCATGGTGCAGACGCCAAAGGTATGACTTCTACTGGCGCGCCAAACTTGACAGATGACATTTGGTTATATGGTGGTGATCGTGAGACCATCCGCGAAACCTTACGTTATGGTCGTGCTGGTGTGATGCCTGAGTGGGAAACCAAACTGGGTAATGAGCGTATTATGCTGCTTGCAGCTTATGTTTACTCATTATCAGACAAAACCCCTCAACCTGCTGCTAAAGCACCAACCGCTACTCAAGTAGCAACCACTGTAGAAACGACGGCTAACTAATATTTAAAGAGAGTTGTCATAGCATCAGTGGATAAGATTTGATAAAGGGAGAACTGTTATTGCAGTTCTCCTTTTTTTATAAATTCTTTGATGAGAGTTTATTAACTGCTACCGCATTATCAAAATTTGAGTAGTAAATGAAATGCGGTTTAATACTGCATATAGCACGACCAATATATCGATCATTATGCTGATATATTGATTGGTTTTTAAGATTATTACCCCATTTATAATAGGGAGAATGCTAAAATGACAGTACCTAAAAACCACTTATTAGTGGCGAATTTAGAAGATAGTCACCCATTCTCATTAAGCTATTTGCAATCGATCATTTGGTAGATGGGTTAAAATATTTTTCTGTTCAATATTTTATCCGCTACTTACTGACATTGATAACATCACACACTCATACATCTGATGATTAAAGATGTTTGTTCATCATGCCAGCAGACTGATTCTTTTTTAAAAGAGGCACGTTTATGTCAGCACCACAACCCAATAAAATCCCTGTACAGCAAATTGACCTTGATGCGACCAAGCATCGAGTTCACCCTAGGTTTGTCACCGGTTTTTATCAAAACATTCGTGTCGTCACGATGTATGCGCTTTTAGCCGCTTTTCTGCTGTTGCCATGGTTACGTTATAATGGTAGGCAAGCAATATGGCTTGATGTTCCCTCGCAGCATTACTATATTTTTGGCATGACTTTTCTGACCCAAGATTTTTACTTCATTGCCGCCTTTGCGATTATTGCCGCATTCACTTTATTCATGGTGACTGTGTATGCAGGGCGTGTTTGGTGTGGCTATGCCTGCCCTCAGACGATTTGGACACATCTTTATCAATATGTTGAAAAATGGGTGATTGGCGATCGCAACAAGCGTATCAAATTTGACAAAGAACCGATGAGCGCCAAAAAAGCCTTTAAACGTTCTTTGGTATATTTTATTTGGTTGGTATTTTCAGTAATTACCGCGGCAACCTTTGTCAGTTATGTTGCTGGAACAGATTATTTATATCAAAGCTGGCAAACCATTGGTTTTATTCCTATCCCTGATTGGCCAACATGGATATGGGTGTCGATGTTTATTTTCACCTTTGCTACCTACGTCAATGCAGGTTATATGCGTGAGCAGATGTGTATCCAAATCTGCCCATACGGTCGTTTTCAAAGTGTCATGTTTGACAAAGATACCTTGGTCGTATCTTATGATTATGAACGCGGTGAGCCTCGTGGGGCACGCAAAAAAGGCACCCATCCTGAACATTTAGGCGACTGTATTGAATGCACCATGTGCGTGCAGGTATGTCCGACTGGCATTGATATTCGAGATGGCTTACAAGTCGCTTGTATACAGTGTGCGGCTTGTGTTGACGCTTGTAATGAAATTATGGATAAAGTCGGGTATCCACGTGGACTCATTCGTTATACGACAGAACGACAGCTGTCAGAAAAAGAAAATACACGCGTCATCAGTCCACGTCTATTTGCTTATTTAGCCGTTATTACTATTTTATGTGGTGGCGTTATTTATGCATTGACGGACCGTGTACCGTTAGAGATTGATATTCGCCGTGACCGTAATCAGTTGTCTTCAGTGAATAATCAAGGCATGATTGAAAACAGCTATATCGTCAAGCTGACTAATAAGACACAAGAGCCGCATACCTATACAATAACCCTTGCTCCACAAGAAGGTTTGAGCTTGGCGCTGCGATTCAATGATGTACCATTAGAAGCAGGTGAAAGCTTTGATATGCCTGTGAGTATTTATGGCGATCCTAAGGTTATCGATTTTGAACAAACATCAGTGACCCTAAATGTGACCAGTGAAAATGGTCAATATAAAGTCAGTAAACAAAATGTATTTACTACTCAAGGGCAGTAGGTTTTTATAAGCAATTAATAGCTTAGCGAGGGCGGGTCCTCATTTTAAAAATGGTAATAGAAATGCAATAAATGGCAGCCAAACTAGGGCAATAGTGCAGATAATATCGGCATATTAACCAGCTGTTTGGCAAAATTTAACCATTTTTAATCCATTTAGGTGCTCTCATTCAGACTGAGGATGCGCCCTAGTATATAATTCTATATTTCACCTGTGAGTCAGTGGCTAGCAGGTGGACGATTTATCATTAAACTGGCAGCTGTTTTGCTGTCAGCTTATCCATTGATACAGTTTATAGATATCTGATAAACAGATATCTGATTAATAGGTATTTTATGTCTACTCCAGCATCAAATTTTAAGCATCAAGATACTCAGCCATGGTATAAGAATTACATGGTGGTTATTTTTGTTATTGGCATGCCAGCATTTGTCGTAGTGGCCTGTATCTTTTTTGTTTATTACTCTTATCAAATTCGGGATAGCGTGGTACGTGACGACTGGTATATGGATGGTAAGACGCTTTATCATGATGTGTCACGTGACAAATTGACTTATGACTTAGATTTGCACGGCGAAATGCAGTTTGCAGATAATGGTGATGTTGTATTCTATCTAAATTATCCTGAACAGAGTCTGCAATCAGGTAAACTGCTGAATGGTAATCCTTTGGCTTATCCTGAAAAACTAGATCTGTCTATCTCACATGCAACCGATATCAAAAAAGATCACGATGTTGTACTTCAACATGTCGACGGCAATAAATACAGTGCGCAGGTAGATATAGATCCTTTAAAAGCAAAATATTATCTACAAGTAAGTAGCGATGGTAAAGATGACTGGCGTATGCAAGATGTGGCGAAATTACCACGTTCAAAAGTTAGCTTTGACCCATTACCTGTTTTTGCAGAAAGTTGATTTTACCAATCTTGTTATTATAAGCATGATTAATAACTGATTTATTAACACATAAAAAAACCAGCCATTTATTAATAATGAACTGGTTTTTTATACTAACGGTTTATGCTATTTTTTATAAATGTCATTTAACAATATCGAATAAGCGAATCGTTAAATAACAGGATTTATTGTTGGAATCTTCTGATTCGTATGCTTATTTTCTGCTGAATTATCAGACTCTGTCGAAAGCAGCTTACGATCAAAATTCGGATTGAACGCTTGGGTTTTTGGCGATACAGGTAAGCCAATTTCAGCCAAGCTCTTGGTCTGCCCAGCTTGGATATTATCTCCTTCAAACAAACGCTCATTGTCATCACGATCAAGACTTAACTGCTCAAAATCAAACAATTCACGGTCTGCTAGTTGCGACGGTGCGACGTTTTGCATGGCTTTAAAAATAGAGGCCAAACGCTGCGGATAAGCATTATCCCATTCCCGCAGCATATCATTGATAATGGCCCTTTGTAAGTTGGTTTGGCTGCCACATAAGTTGCACGGAATAATTGGAAATTCTTTTAAGCGAGCATATTCGATGATGTCTTTTTCTTCGACATAAGCCAGTGGACGAATAAGTAGGTTTTGCTTGTCATCACTGAGCAATTTCGGTGGCATCGACTTAAGAGTACCGCCATGAAATAAATTCAAAAAGAAAGTCGCCAACATATCATCGCGATGATGACCCAGCGCAATTTTGGTTGCGCCAATCTGCTTAGCAAAACCGTATAACGAGCCGCGGCGCAGACGTGAACACGCCGAGCAATAAGTTTTGCCTTCTGGCACCACGCTCTTAACGATACTATAAGTGTCTTTTTCTAAAATATAGTGAGCAATGCCCTGCTCGTTCAAATACGCTGGCAAAATATCCTCAGGGTAACCGGGCTGCTTTTGATCGAGATTGACCGCGACGATATCAAAGTTAATCGGGGCGATACGCTTGAGTAATAGTAAAATATCCAGCAAAGTATAGCTGTCTTTACCACCTGAAACACAGACCATGACCACATCGCCGTCTTCGATCATATTAAAATCACGAATCGCCCAAGAGACTTGTCTACGCAGCTTCTTTTGTAGTTTGCGGAACTCTGCTGATTCAGTAGACGTTGACGGTGCAGCGGCGATACTGTCTTCTTCATTTGTATGATCGTCAGCAACATCCTCATATTCCATACTATCGCCATCAGTGTCCCAAGCATGATTATCCAAACCTGTATCAGCTGACATATCATCGATTTCAGGCGTAATTTGTGGCGTAAACAAGGTTGCTGCGGTCATAAGTTACTCAATATCTTTACAAGGGAATTTTGCTAAAAAATGGAAGGATAAAGCCTTTAGCAAGGAAGTAATAGCACAGTGGCTCTAAAAGCAGCGATTATAACAAAATTTGCTAACAGATTGAAAAGATGAGAGTAAACTATCAGATTAAATATTCAGTCTTTTTTATGGCTTAGCTTAGAGAATGCTGAACATTCGACCATCACTGCTGATAGCTCCACACTTTTATAAACAAACTTCTCATTTGAGCTGATTAAGGTTTCATATCGTATTTATAATGGCTTCGTGGTTCTGTAATGCGCGTATTTTTGCTAAAATAGGCGTTTTTCGCAAACCCATTTCGCAAACCAATAATAGATACCACTATGACTAATGTTACTTCGCAAAGCGCCTCCAATAATCAAGCCTTCGATACTGACTTAAATACTCTGCATAAAAGCCAAAATGCCGTTGTGCTACTGTCAGGCGGGCTTGATTCGGTGACTTGTTTGTATTGGGCCAAGGCACGTTATGCGTCGGTGACTGCGGTCAGTTTTAATTATGGTCAACGCCACAATAGTGAGCTGGTCGCGGCAAAAGCCATCGCTGAGACAGCCGAGGTCAATCATAGAATCATTGATATTGATATCGCTCAGCTTGGTGGCTCTTCGCTGACAGATCACAGTATGATTGTTCCTGATGGCGATACGGATAAATTCCCTAATAAAAAGCGTGATGAGATTGATAACGACGCTATTCCCAACACTTATGTGCCTGCGCGTAATACGATATTTTTGTCTTATGCGCTAGCCGTTGCTGAAGTGACCGATGCCAATCATATCGTCATTGGCGTCAGCTCAGTCGATTACTCAGGCTACCCCGACTGTCGTCCAGAGTATATTGCCGCCTTCGAGCATATGGCCAATCTTGCCACCAAAGCAGGCGTTACCGGTCATCACTTATCCATTCAAACACCATTACAGCAACTGTCAAAAGCAAAAACCATTGAGCTTGGATTGTCATTGGGCGTCGATTATGGGCAAACCATATCTTGCTACCAAGCCGATGCACAAGGACTTGCTTGCGGTGTATGTGACAGCTGTGCCTTACGCCGTCAAGGATTTGCTCAGGCGGGCATCACTGACCCAACCCATTATCAATCTTAGTGAATGATAGAATTGCACTTGCATGAAAGTGTGATAGCAATCAACATTAGCGAAACATTCGCTTGCATTAACACAGCACGCCGCCGTTGTATTTTAACTCACATACTTGTTATGGTATGAGCGATTGCATTTATCACAAGATATAAGTAACCACATTAGTCAACGAACTATGAGTACTTTGAGTACTTTGAGTACAAAATTTAGAAAATTGATGCTACCCGTAAGAGGATATTTATGAAGTTGTTGCCATTATTACCCTTAGCTTTAGCTGCCATTTTTGTGATGCCACAAGCAAACGCTGCCGATATTAAGCAAAATAACATCAATACCTGCGTTAATGGTGCGGTCAAATATAAAGTCGCTGACAAAGGCGATGCGACCAAACTATGCAATTGCACTATTGGCGTGCGTAGCAACATGACCATCGGTCAGATGTGGGAAATTGAGAGCTATGCCCAAGACAAAAAAGATCCGTCTGGACTGCCTTACGTCAAAAAAATGCAAAAAGATTTGCAGCAATGCACTGTTGGCTTAGATTTAAAACAGCCACAAAAACCAGCGTAATACACATCTCGTTTGATATACAAAAGACTGGCTATTGCCAGTCTTTTTTGTTGTCAATACAGGCGCAAAGTGTAAAACTGATTATGAATCGCTGCTAATCTGCTTATAATAAGAACACAGCATAGATTACCAATCGACATAAGCACTGATATAAGTACTGACATAAACAAAAACGAATAAGGATTTTATAATGGCAAAACTAACCACAGAAAACCTAACTTTACCTGACTTTCCAGTGACGATAGTACGAAAGCTTGCCGGCAACTTTATCCATGATGAAATCAATCTCAAAGAGATGATTGCCAATACTGATAAAGGGCTTGTTCTGTACTTTTATCCAAAAGACAGTACGCCAGGCTGTACCACTCAAGCAACCGAATTTACTGCTCATCTCCATGAGTTTGATGATTTAGGCTATGACATTATCGGCGTCTCACGTGATAGTGTTGAATCTCATGAGAAATTCATCACCAAATATGATTTAAACATTGCTCTTATCAGCGATACTGACGAAAAATTATGCCAATACTTTGACGTTATTAAAGAAAAAAATATGTACGGCAAAATAACGTTAGGGCTGGTCCGTTCAGCGTTCGTTTTTAACAAAGATGGCGAGCTGACCCATGCTCAGCGAAATTTACGTGCCAAAGGCTACACTGAACGTTTGCTTGAAACCTTAGCACCTTAACCAATAAAACCAAGAGTCATAAAAAAGCATTTTAAAATAGACGCTAATAATCATTAGGATAAACGCTGGATATCAGAGGCTAAAAATAGTTTTTTAATAATTTTTTGGAGCAACCTCTTATCAGAGGAATCTCTTAAAAAAATCATCTAAAAAACAGCCCTGAATACTAAACATCTTATAACTTGAGAATCATATGAATAAACAATCCGATACTGCAGCGGATAACACAGCATCCAAAGCTACTCGCCAAGTATCTGTTGCCGTTATCGGTGCAGGTACTGCTGGGCAAAATGCTTTTCGTCAAGCCAGTAAAACCCATGATGATGTTGTTATTATTAACGACGGATTCTGGACGACCACTTGTATTGCGGTCGGCTGTATGCCAAGCAAACTATTGATTGCCGCCGCTGATCGCGCGTATGAAGCCAATCACTCTGCTGAATTTGGCGTCCATGCCACTGTCCAGATAGATGGCAAGCAAGTCATGCAACGCGTTCGGGACGAGCGTGCTCATTTTGCTAGCTACATCAAAGCTCAAGTAGATAGCTGGCCTGATCACAAAAAAATCTCAGGACGTGCTCATATCAATAACCGAGGATTCATTGAAGTCAATGATGCGCTGATTGCCGCTGACAAAATCATCATCGCCACGGGCAGCTCTCCATTTATCCCAGATGGCTGGGCAGATAAGCTTGGTGACGCCATGCTCACCTCTGATACGATCTTTGAGCTCACAAATTTACCAAAAACAATGGCCGTCGTCGGTACAGGTGCTATCGGATTAGAGCTTGCGCAAGCCTTTAAACGCTTAGGCGTAGAAGTAACTTTGTTTAATCGTGTCAAACGTGTTGCAGGTCTCAAAGACGATGATATCAATAACAAAGCTATCGATTGCTTAAGCCGCGAATTGACCATGCATTTGGGCAGTAAAATCAGTGATGTCGGCGTGCAAACAGCCACGGATAATGACCATTCAGCCGCGTTCATTGATTATGAAGACAGTGCTGGAGAGTCGCAACAATGGCAAGGTGAGTATGTACTGGTTGCCACTGGTCGCCGCAATAATATCAAACCGCTGGGAGTCGAACATTTAGGCGTTGAGCTTGACGACAAAGACCGTCCAAAGCACTTGAATAAAAAAACAGGTCAGATTGGTGATTTAGATATCTATATCGTTGGTGATGCCAACGCCAACCTCCCATTATTACATGTGGCTAGCGATGAAGGCTATAGCGCTGGAAGTATGGTCTGCGAGAATGAAGACGCCGCTCATATTCGCCCGCCCGCCACGCCCTTCTCTATTGTGTTTTGCTCACCGCAAATCGTTAACGTCGGCATGTCTCTACCAGACATTCAACAGGATACAAGCTTAGAATATGTCATCGGTAGCGTCAGCTTCGACAATCAAGGACGTAGTCGCGTGATGGGCGTCAACTGTGGTCTACTACATATCTATGGCTGTAAAAAAACTGATAGAATCTTAGGCGCTAGTATGGTGGGTCCTGATGCCGAGTATATTGGACACATTTTAGCGGCAGCGATTACCAATGATTTGAGTGTTAAGGCCATGCTCGATACGCCTTTTTATCATCCTACGATATTAGAGGGCTTACGTACTGCGTTACGCGATGTTCAACACAAAATGGCAATACCTTATCAGTACCAAGACACACAGGAAGATAGCTTTTAAGCATCAGCTCAGCTACACTTTCAAAACAAGGATGTGCCGTATTAATCATCACTCATGTTGTGTTTGGTAGCACTAACGACTTGAGGTACTTTAAAAACTCTGCATGGACCAAAAAATGGCAATCGCTAGTATTACTGATTTTTTTAAAGAGATTGTTCGTGACCTGCATACTAGCCTCTACCTTGCGCTTGGCGGCTCTGTCGATGAAGAGTCACTTGATTGGTCGTCTCAAGCGGTAGAGCTCGCTAGTACTGCCATCAAAATCCTAATACTGCTGGCAGTGTTGGGATTTTTTTATTGGCTTGCCATTTATATCCTTAAGCAAAGTAGGACAAAAATCCGCCTGAATGAGCGCCGTACTAAGATTGTCCGTTCAGTCTTGCGTTATATCTGGATAGTTGCCAGCCTGATTGCCATTATGAGCCAGATTTATTTTGAACCAGAGACTATCAAAGCCACTGCAAAAGCCAGTACATGGGCGGGGATTTATTATGTACTTTGGGCGTCATCTGGACAGATTATCCATAAGGTTTTACAGCATTATGGTCTCAATGCCTCTATAGAGCAGCTACTTCAAAACATCTTGTCAGTGCTGCTATTGGTACTCGGACTTGCCAGCGTCATGGCGCAATTTGGTTTCGATATCGTCTCATTGGTCGCAGGTTTAGGGATTGTGGGCTTAGCAGTCGGTTTTGCTGCCCAATCAACGCTTGCTAATTTCATTGCAGGTATTACCATTTTACTCGAACAATCTTTTCAGGTTGGCGACTGGATTCATATCAATGACAACGAGGGTCGCGTCGTACTCATTGCGTTACGCACCACCCATATTTTGACGCGAGACAACATCACCGTCATTATTCCCAACTCTAACGTTGCCTCCTCTGAGGTGACCAATTTAACCTCAAAGAACTTCATACGTTTCGATATTCGTGTGCGTATCGCCTTTGAAGATGATGTCGATACTGCTCGCAAGGAAATTTTGCAGGTGCTTACTGATACCGATGTGGTACTTAGCCGTCCTGAAACCTCGGCCACCGTGGATGAAATTGGTGAGTATGGAGTGTTTTTTATTGTGCGTTTTTGGGTCAAGCCTGCCGCTGTCGCGCGCATGCCCAAAATTAAAGAAGGTCTAAAAGAAGATATCAAGCGTGCCTTTGATGCCGCTAATATTTCTACTCCTTATCCTCATATGCGTCTGCTTATGCCAAAGGATGTGGATTATCCTATTGCCACTAAACCTTTTGCAACTACGACGCAGGTCGTATCAGAAACGCCACCACTGAGCAAAGCGGATAAATAAGTTCATTATATTATTTATCCCTTGGACAATTTATCCCACAATTTTTAGGCTCAAGGTTTTCATCCTCAGTATGATAAGCATGATTTTGTGAAAGGTAGCGTTGCTGAATCTCTCTTTGATAAACACCACCACTTTAAACCATCCTGCCCTGAATTATGGTAAAATTGGCGGTTAAACATCTTATTTTATGATGTGCATTACTTATCAATTTAGCCCACAGGTATCCGTATGACCGAAACAACCGCGCCCGCACCTCTAACAGCAGCTTCACCAGAATTGTCGCTTGACCTTATTATCACCTGTGCCGATGGGCTTGAGGCACCACTCCAAACTGAGCTGACAAGTTTTGGTATTGCAAGCGAAATCAAAAGTACAGGCCGTCTGGCAGTTACTGGTACTTTGCGTGACTTATATAGCATTTGTTTGTGGTCACGTGTCGCCTCGCGGGTATTAATGCTCATTAAACGCAAAAACATCAATGCCGAATACGATGTGGCTGAGCAACTTTATGGCTTGGCAAAATCGGTCAATTGGATTGAGCAGTTTAGTTTAGAGCAAACCTTTGCCATTCGTCTGTCGGTCGACAAGCGTGTCGCCGTCAGTCAACAGTTTGCGATGCTACGTATCAAAGATGCGATTGCAGATACGTTCAATGAAGTTTACGACAGCCGTCCTAACGTCGATAGTAAAAATCCAGACTTTTCTATATTTGCAACCGTGAATGATAAGCAAGCTGAGCTGTATTTAGATTTATCAGGTACCAGTTTGCATCGTCGTGGGTATCGTGTGGCAATGACTGAAGCGCCACTCAAAGAAAACTTGGCAGCGGCTCTACTATATAGTGCAGGTTGGCACAAGAAAAATGAAGCTGGTAATGCACCTTTTTATAATGCGCTAATTGACCCAATGTGTGGGTCTGGTACCTTTATTATTGAAGCCCTACTCATGCATTGCGATTATGCAGTGGGTATCGATAAAGCCGCCAATCAATTTGGTTTTTACCAATGGCAGCATCATGACGATGCCTTATGGCAACAGATGATCGATGATGCCCAGACACGTTTCCGCGAAGCCTTAGCAATTGCTAATGAGCAACCAGATACATTACCACTGATTTTGGGGTTTGATGCTGATAGCGGCGCGATTTTAGCAACAGAGAAAAACCTGATTGCCGCAGGTTTGCAAGATTTACTACCACTACTTGATCTTGAGACGCGTGCGCTTGACCAGCTGAGCACTATTCTGAAGCCACTAGTCGATGACGGTCGATTGAGCAATCCTCTAATCATCACCAACCCACCTTATGGTGAGCGCTTGGGTGACGAAGAGATGATTAAGCCGTTATATCAAGCGATTGGGCTTATTTTGCAAGACAGCTTTGCCGGTAGCGGCATCGATCCAATGCTTGGCATATTGGCATCTAATGTTGAGCAAGTTGATATCTTACCGATTAAAGAACCAAAAACCTTACGCTGTCATAATGGTGCTATCACGGTTTATTTCCGCTATGGTACGTTGATTGCTGGACAAACGGGCAATCTCGTTAGTCGCTTCGAAAAACGTGAAATTGAAGTAGAAGATGGTCAAGATTTTATTAATCGTTTGCAAAAAAACCTATCCAAGCTGAAGAAGTTGGCTAAAAAAGATAAGGTTAGTAATTTGCGCGTTTACAATGCTGACTTGCCCGACTTCAAAGTCGCCGTCGATTTATATGGCGACTATGTGCACGTGCAAGAATATGCGCCACCAAAAACCATTCCACCTGAGACGGCTAAAAAACGCTTCAACTTGGCATTAATGGGTATTCGTGAAGTTTTTGGTATTAACCGTGAACAAATATTTATTAAGACTCGTGCACGCCAGTCTGGTAATGACCAATATAGCAAACAGAACACCACAGAAAAGCGTGGTAAATTTCATGTTGCACGTGAAGATGGTGCGTATTTTTACGTCAACTTTACGGACTATTTAGATACGGGTTTGTTCATTGATCACCGTAATATGCGTGCCCGTATCAAAGACAACAGTCGTAATAAATCCGTACTGAACTTATTTGCTTATACGTGTACGGCAAGTGTACATGCAGCGCTTGCTGGCGCGAAAAAAGTCACCAGCGTTGACTTGTCACAGAACTATCTAGACTGGGGTAAGCAAAACTTTGTATTAAATGGTCTGGACGTTAGCCGCAATAAATATCAATTCGTCGCAGCTGATATCTTTGAATGGATTAAAGACAATACTGAACAATTTGATGTCATCTTTATCGATCCACCGACCTTTTCGAATTCGAAAAAGTTCCAAGGTACCTTTGATGTGCAGCGCGACCACTCTGCCCTCATTAATCGTGCGATGAACCGCTTGACCTCTGACGGGATTTTATATTTTTCAAATAACTTTACCCGCTTTGAGCTCGATGAGCAGTTAACCGAGCGTTATGATATTGTCGATATCACGCAAAAAACCATTGGTTTTGATTTTGATATTAAAAAGCCCATTCATCAAAGTTTTGAGATTCGTCATCGTCAGGGCTGATAATTTAGGTTTATGGATGAATATGAAGGTTAACCACCGCATTTAGACGCCATCTTTTATAGTCAGTCTTGTCGTACACATAACAATGACCCAATCGGCTTTGATTGGGTCATTTTTTGTTGTTATGATAGAGCGTCACTAAATGCTAGCTAAGCAACCGTGAAGCGTAGATTTACGAGCGCTTTAATCCCACTATTGCGATTGTTTTTATTTATATAACTTAATTATCAAACCCTTAATCACTCTAATAACAAGGATAACCCCATGGCTTTATCACTTAATAAAGGCGGTAACTTATCGCTTACCAAAACTGACCCAAATTTGACCAAACTGCTTATCGGTCTTGGTTGGGATGAACGCGCAACTTCTGGTGCTGAGTTTGATCTTGATGCCAGTGTGTTTTTACTGAATACGGCAGGTAAAGTACGCGGCGACCATGACTTCATTTTCTATAACCAGCTTAAGTCTGATAATGGCGCGGTTGAGCATACTGGTGATAACCGCACTGGCGAAGGTGACGGAGATGATGAAGTCGTCAAAGTAAACCTGACTCAAGTACCTGCTGATGTGGATAAAATTGTCGTCACTGTTACTATTCATGATGCGGCGGCTCGTAGTCAAAACTTTGGTCAAGTTGCCAATGCCTTTATTCGTGTCGTGAATGAAGAGACAGGCACTGAAGTGGTACGTTTTGATTTGGCAGAAGATTACTCTGTTGAAACAGCCATGGTATTTGGCGAAGTCTATCGTCACAACGGTGAGTGGAAATTCCGTGCCGTTGGTCAAGGCTATTCAGGCGGCTTGCAAGCCATGTGTCAACAGTATGGCGTTGTTATCTAATTTGATAACTTATTCATGCTTAGACTACTATCATGCTTAGACTACTATATGACCATTAAACTCAAAATATAAAGCAAGTATTAGCCCTCTATTTGTACTCACCATTAGCAATGATAATGGCTGTAAAATATGGTTGCAAAATAGTCACAATTATTCATAGCTAAATGACTAGTAATGCTTTATGTTTCGTTTAGAATTATGCAAAAAAAGTGGTTAGCGATAACCGCTTTTTTTGTGGTTTGTGCCTATAGTAGGCCGACCTTAGCTTTATGCAACCAGACAGGATGTGTCATGAGACATTTTTATTTAGACTTTATTTTCACCGCCATCGCCCTAGCGGTCGCGGCATGGTGGGGATATTCACATGGCGGTATGGGCGGTATGATAACCACCCTATCTATTACCGCTATTTTGGCCGTCATGGAGATTTCATTATCGTTTGATAATGCGGTGGTCAACGCCTCAGTCCTTAAAGGCTGGGACGAGTTTTGGAAAAAGATATTTTTAACGGTAGGTATTTTAATCGCAGTATTCGGTATGCGTTTGGTATTCCCTATTGTTATCGTCGCTGTTACTGCCGACCTTGGTATGATGCAAGTAATCGATTTGGCATTGAACGATCCTAAAGAATACTCAGCCAGACTATTGGCGCATCATGCCGAAATCTCAGCATTTGGTGGTATTTTCTTGTTGCTCGTCTTCTTAAACTTCATCTTTGATGAAAAAGAAGTACACTGGTTCGATTGGCTTGAGAGCCGTCTGGCAAAATTAGGTAAAGTCGATGCCATGAGCGTGTTTGTCGCACTTATCGTCTTGATGATTGCCGTATCATTTGCCAAGCCTGAGCAATCAGCTGCGGTCCTAATCGCTGGCGTATGGGGCATCTTAGTTTACCTTGGCGTACAAGTGGTTTCTGGTATGTTAGAGGGTGATCTTGAAGAAGAACTAGATGCTCAAGGTAATAGTACTGGTGCTGCAACTAGCGCGATTATGAAAGGTGGTATTATCGGTTTCTTATATCTAGAAGTCCTTGATGCCTCATTCAGTTTCGACGGTGTGATTGGCGCATTTGCGATTACCAATGACGTAATCGTCATCATGCTAGGTCTGGCTATTGGTGCGATGTTTGTACGTTCGATGACTATCTTCTTGGTCGATAAAGGCACGCTTGATGAATATGTCTATCTTGAGCATGGCGCGCATTATGCTATCGGTGCTTTAGCTATCATCATGCTGCTATCAGTGAAATTCCATGTACCAGAGCTTATCACTGGTCTGATTGGTATTACCTTTATTGGTTGGGCGTTTGTCGCTTCACTCAATTATCGTAAGCGAGAAGCCAAATCAATTACTTGATGCTCGTTCGATGTTAAAAACCCAAGCAAAAATTTTTAATATCAAACAGTATAAAGTGGATAGATAAAGTTAGTTTAAAAATAGACGGGTTGTACCAAAGCAGTTGGTATGACCCGTTTTTGCTTTAAAGCACTTATTTGACACCCGTTGAATAAGTGCTTTTTTATGTTGCACTGCCTGACGATCTAATTTACTTTTTGATAACAACACCTTAACGACTGTTGCTCGGACGGTTGAAAAGTATCAGAGTTGCAGCATTGATATGTCCCTTAGTAATCATATCGTAATCACACAAAATACGCCTTGCTTAGTAAGCAATCGCTTAGTATAGTAAATCGTAATGATATGCAGGGCGTGGCATACGAGTAAATTTATTCATTGTTTGCATTTATATATCGACCACTGCACTATTTTAGTTTATTTTTTTTATCATTTAATCCACTCAGTTATTAATCAAAAGGATATTTATATGGCTATTAGCTTAACAAAAGGCGGCAACGTAAACTTATCAAAAGAAGCGCCGGGTTTAACCAATATTACAGTCGGTCTTGGCTGGGATCCACGTGCTACTGACGGTCAAGAGTTTGACTTAGATGCCATTGGCTTTTTGGTCAATGAAGCAGGCAAAGTACGTAATGACCAAGATTTCATCTTTTTTAACAACTTAAAGTCAGACAATGGCGCGGTTGAGCACACAGGTGATAACCGTACTGGTGAAGGCGACGGCGATGATGAAAAAATCAAAATCAATCTTGCTAGCATTCCAGCTGACGTGAGCAAAGTCGCTATCTGTGCGATTATTTATGAAGGTCAAAGCCGCAATCAAAACTTTGGTCAAGTGGGCGATGCTTATATCCGTGTTGTTAATGACAATGGCGATGCTGAAATCGCACGTTATGACTTATCAGAAGACGGTAGCACCGAAACCGCGATGATTTTTGGTGAATTATATCGCCATAGTGGTGACTGGAAATTCCGTGCCGTCGGTCAAGGCTTCAGCGGTGGTCTTGGACCATTAGCGGCTTCTTACGGCGTTAATGTTTAAGAGCAAACTAACATTTAGCGCTAATAATATAAGCCTAAAAGCCATCAAGTGTGCCCTACTATCGCATTTGATGGCTTTAAAAGTAATAGGCTAGCGAAAATCTATGGTTAAGCCGACTTACAGATATGACTTATAAACATATAGAATACTGATATAAGGATTCGCACCCTATGACCGCCACGTTTAGCTTGATCGGTACCATTGAACCATTTCTTCATTGTAACCTCAAAAAAGGCGACTCCATCTATTGTGAAGCCAATGCAATGGTGATGATGGAATCAAACCTTGAGCTAAAAGGTAAGCTACAAGGCGGTCTGATGCAATCACTTATGCGCCGTTTTGCCAACGACGAGTCACTATTTCAACAGCAAATCGAAGCAGTCAATGGTGAAGGCGATTGTTTACTTGCGCCAACGCTCGACGGTGATATGCAAATCATTGATTGCGGTGCGCAGCAATATACATTAAGCGATGGCGCATTTGTCGCGGCGCAAACGGGCGTCGATGTGAAGGCTAAGATTCAACGTAATCTAGGTGGCGCCGTCTTTGGTGATACTGGCGGCTTTATGGTGATGCAGACGCAAGGTCAAGGTCAGGTAGTGGTATCGGGTTTCGGCTCATTGTTTGAGATTGATGTTGAACCTGGTAAAGACGTCATCATTGATAACGGCCATGTGGTCTGTTGGGACTCGCGTTTGGAATACAAACTCTCAGTCGCCACCAGTAAGAAAAAAGGCTTCATGGGCAACATCATCAATTCAGTCACCAGTGGCGAAGGTATGGTTTTAAACTTCTCAGGCTCAGGAAAAGTCATTATCTGCTCTCGTAATCGTGATAGTTACCAAGGCTGGCTACAAAGCGTCTTAGGGACTAGCTCCGGCGGTCGCGGCGGCAATAGCGGCTTACTTGGCAATATCTTATAGCTATTATTATGTTTTTAAAGCTTTATGTTACAACGACTCCTCGTCATTATAGACTTTATTTAACCCTCTACTCACAATTACTATAACACTGTAGTATAAGGAATATCACATGGCAGTTAGTTTACAAAAAGGTCAGAAAATCTCCCTAAGCAAAGAAGCGGGCGGCGAGCTTACCCAAGTAAAACTGGGTCTAGGCTGGGACGTTGCTCAAAACCCTCAAGATAAAAAAGGCGGGTTCTTGGGCAAGTTATTCGGTGGTGGTAGCGGCGGCGACTCGATTGACTTAGATGCCTCGTGCATCATGTTTGATACCAATAAACAAGCCATCGATGCAATTTGGTTCAGTCAGCTGAAATCAAAAGATGGCAGTATCGTCCATACTGGTGATAACCGCACTGGCGACGGCGATGGTGACGACGAAGTTATCAATGTCGATCTTTCAAAAATCCCTGCCAATGTCGTCTCTCTAGTATTTACGGTCAATAGTTTCACTGGTCAAACGTTTGAAACGGTAGAAAATGCATTTTGTCGTATCGTCAATGCCAATAACAATCAGGAAGTCGCGCGCTACAATTTATCAGCGCAAGGTGGGCATACCGCGATGATTATGGCAAAAGTATATCGTCATAATAATGAGTGGAAAATGCATGCGATTGGTGAAACGGCTTCTGGTCGTACTTTCCATGACTTGATGCCTGCCATCACGCCGCATGCGTAAAGGATTCAAAGCTTTAGTTGGATTAGCCTTCATCCGTTAAAATGAGCTCTTGAAGCAACGTTATTGAGAAAAAAAAGCCCATCTACGATTAGATGGGCTTTTTTTTACATGTGCAAAAGAATATTTTTAAAGCTGTTACTTAGTCCCTCGCTTCCAGCTAAAGCCCCAGTTAAAGGCTTTATCCATCTCTTGATGTCCTTTAAAATACTGGTTAATACGTTCAACGTTGATACTACCTTGCTGATTGACCAGACGCGCAATCGCACACATTGGCAAATTACCTGTCCCTTCTGTAAGACGTGTCTCAATCGGTGGCTGATCGGGCACATGAATGGTCACCACTCCATCGGTTTGCGCCCAATTTGGTGCACCTTCATAGATGAAAGCAAAGATAAACACCTCTTCTATCTGCGACCACTGCTGACCGTTAATATCTAGCCACTCACCGCCGCTGACTTGTCCCGTTCTATCATCAGCACGCAAACACACGTAAGGCGCTGATGTTAAGCTACCAAAGCGATTACCCAAGGCTTGAATCAAGGTTTTTTCACCATTTTTCAGATGAATCATCGCCCCAACATCAAGGTCAATACCGCCCGCTTTATGTTGTTTGAAAAGATCGCCTAACAAGCCTTTTTTGGGTGCTTGCTGATTAGCAGTCGGATTTTGGTTCCAGTTCAAGTTAACAGAGATTTTACCAAAGTCATCACGTTTCTTTAGGTTGATGCTAGACTGATTTTTGGTTAAAGTGATTTTGCTTAGGTTAATTGACGGATTTGGAGAAGCTGTAGGAATTGGCGGCGGCGTGCTTGTTTGAGGTGCACTACCTGCTTTCTGCGTATTAATTGGGCGCTGCGTATTGATGGGCTGATCTTGACCTTGTGACTGGTCTTGTGCAGGGCTTTGAGCGGGCGCTTCATCGGCAATCTCTACACCAAAATGCTCAGACAAAGGCTTCAGCCCTCCTTCAAAACCTTGAGCAATAAAACGGAACTTCCAGCTACCTTGGCGGCGATAACATTCCGCTAAAATAATGGCTTTTTCATTACGTCCAGCTGCCCTTAGTTGGCAAGTCATCAGCACTTGGCTGCCTTGCAATACTTGAATATCGACATCGCCAACTTGCGCAAGCGTCTGCGCGCTAGAAAACGCTAATGCTATCTTCTCGATATTTGCAGGCTGCGCCGGTAAATTAATATCAAAAAACCCATCGCTATCATGACCACGGAAACTCACACTGCCATCATCGCTACGTGTCTGCCCATAAAATATCATGTCGCCATCGCCGCGTACTTTACCGTCAGTTGTCAGGCGATATGCCGCGCAATCGACCGCACTTTGGCTTAAAATACGAATGCTAATATGATCTGTTGGCAGTGGCGCATTGGCACCAGCAATCAGTTGTTGAGGTTGGATTTGGCTCATCATACATCCTTTGAATTATTTATTATGTGCGTGTGTTTGTTATGCTAATAATTGTCATATAGTAGCATGGATGGCCGCTGACTTTTAAAGCGTACGACCGTTCAATAACGTGCCAATGACCCTAAAAAATATTTTTACAAATCCTTCATGCTATTTTGTCAGCAGCATTTATAACGCTTAGCATTTGTATATAATAGCCCCTACTATTAGCAATATTGCGGCTTGTTTTTTTATTGCTGTTTGAGGCTTGCTTATATTCCTGATGGTATTGCGATGACGATAGTGAATTATTCAATTATATCTAAAACCTACGATAATGCTGAGAGAATTATGAAAACCCCTGCTAACGATAACGATCATAAAACATCAACTGCCGCGTCACCTGCCGTTTGGTTAGCTGAAGGTCAGTCAAGCCAGCGTGATATGTTAGCCAGCCTGCAAACCCTAAAAAATCACGCTGATACTTCGTTCAACATTATCGCTTCACATCGCCACAATAGACCTGAGATTTTTGAATTTGCTGACAGCGTTTACCGCGAGCCTTCTACTAGCACCGCAGATAACGATGAGCAAGTAGTGCTCGAATCTGCTGAACCATTGATGCCACGTTGGCAGTTTGTATTAGAGCAAGCTCAGAAAAATAAGGTAAAAGTGTTGCTCACTGGGCGCAATGGTATTGATTACGAAGATAAGCGTGAGGCGTTTGACGCAGCGGGTATTCGTTTATTGACGGGTGCAACGAGTGTGGCAGCGTTAGAAGTAATAGATGATAAGTTTGCCTTTATGCAGCAGTGTCATGAGCATGATATTCCCGTTGCCGAGGCGTGGCGCTTTGATAACGTCGCAGAGCTTGAGGCGTTACTTGACATGCATGGTGATCAGCGCTTATGTGTCAAACCGGTTACGGGTATCTTTGCACAAGGATTTTGGCGACTAGATTTAGCCAAAAATGATGGGGAACAGTACGATAGCTTTGAGCATTTATACTTTACCGAAGAGAAGAAAATAAATACGGCGCAATTTATTAATGCCTATGCAAACAGTCTAATGGTGCAGGAACGCCCAATTCCCATGCTGCTAATGCCTTACTTGTCAGGGCAAGAGTACTCTATCGATGTCGTCTGTGAATATGGCGAAGTATTGGCTGCTGTCACCCGCTATAAAACAGGGAAAATCCAGCATATCGGCTACGAGCAAGCGGTCATGGATGTCGTCATTCCACTCATAAAAGCCTTTGGCTGCGATGGCATCGTCAGTGTCCAAACCAAAGCCGATGATGACGGTCAGCACCGTGTGCTTGAGATTAATAGCCGCCCTTCTGGTGGCATTGATTACACCACCCATAGCGGTGTGGATTTGACCCAAGTTGGATTTGCCTATTGGCTGGGCTTAACCGATAAACCGATACTGGCTGATATCGCGCAACAAATAACCCCCTGCCAAGTACGCTCTATCATGATCGGTGTAAAAGTTGAAGAAGACATCACTGAATAAGTCAAAATAATAATATAAAAAGCTGACGGCAATGAATCGACAATAATACATCCATGACAACCGAATATATTCAATAAGAGGCAAACGATGACAGCACAAACCACGTTAGTGTTAGGGGCAAATACGGTCATCGCGACATCGAATTGTTCGGTCGCCTTTGCAACGACAGATCAGTCAAAGTTTGGCGAGCAGCTTGGGCTATTATGGCTACCTTTGGATGAGCATCGCAAAGCCGCTTGTAGTCCTGCTTATCTTCATGAACCGAAGGAATGGGCGCAGCTCAATAGCAAAGATAATCCAAATGCATGGCAATTGGATTTGCCTGCATTGTTTGATAAACAAGGTGCAAGTTTTTTACAACTGATTGCTTATGTTTATCATGAGCCAAGCCTAAACTTACCTGCTGTTGAATTGAGCAAAGTAAACTTAACCCTCAATGAGGGCGATATTCGTTATGAATTTACCGCAAGTGAGCGCCATGTCAAGGCGGCGATCATATTAGAGATATACCGACGCAATGGACAATTTAAATGCCGTGCCCTTGGTGAAAGCTCCACCCAAGGACTGGCAAGTCTTGAGCATCATGTACAAGTGAGTCTTGATATGCGTCCGCCAGATACGCATGCCCTTATCCAAGATGCCCAGCGCGCACAGCAGCAAGGTTATCCTAACAGTGACGCACGTCCGCCCAGACAAGTTCAGTCTGGTGAAACTTGGACAGGGACAGCGTTTGCTATCGATCCCTATCATTTACTGACTTGTTATCATGTCATTGAATCGGCGGCGATGATTGGTGTGCGTCAGCAAGGGCAGCCCGATCGTGAGGCGCAAGTGGTACTCAGCGATATTGGTAGTGATTCAGCCATTATTAAAGTAAGTGAGCCACTGCCAAGTTATTTACCCTTAGCACAGCGTTGTACTGATAATTTGGGTGAAACCATCACCACCTTGGGATTTCCGTTATCAGGATTGAGTAGCCAATTACAAGTAACGCAAGGCTGCATCTCAGGACTGACAGGGTTTGGCGATGATATTCGCTATCTGCAATTTACTGCGCCTATTCAGCCAGGCTCTAGTGGCAGCCCTTTATTACTGCCGACTGGCGAAGTTATCGGCATGGTAACGTCCAGCCTCGTCCATGAGCATGCACAAAATATGAACTATGCGGTGAAATTTCAGTTATTATCCGCCCTACTCGCGAGCGCTGGAATTAGTTTAGATAATTTATCTGACTCATCTGGCATGTTACGCACGACAGCTGCGCCGCTGACCACGCCGCAATTAAGCAAACAAAGTCGCGGAGCTTTGTGGTTAGTAGGTTGTCAGGGTTAATGATTCACTATAGTGTCGACAAACCTTAAATAAATACATCTAAACACTTGATTTATTTAGTAGTTGATTATTTCGATACGCGCTATCATAATAACCCGGCTTAGAAATAACAAGTGTTGAGCTACACTATATTTTTAAGATTTTAACCTTGATAAAATCTAACCTAAATAATTAGAAAGCTATAGTTACCCAACTTTCAAAAGTATACACCGCTACTCAAATGAGTTTTTAGCAACTTCTATCTACGTAGGTACAGCAAGCACAGAGCATTAATTCTAGTAGCATGTGATAATACTTACACCTTTTTTATTTAAAACTATATATACAAAGCAAAAATTTTAGTACAAATGTAAGAAAAAATTCCAATAAAAATTAATAACTAAAGTAAGCAAATAGATATGATTTATATAATAATTTTAGTTGCTGTTTTTTTCATAATAGGTGCTTTGTCAAATGATGATGAAAGTGTTTCAGATAATACTGCCACTAGAAACTATTCCTATACTACGAAGCTAGAGGGCAAGTATCTACACTTAAGTATGGATACTATTCCTTATGGAACAGAAGTTGTTATTCTTGAACTTGCTTATCAGGGACAAAATGTAAAAAGTTATTATGATATTTTTAATGATGAAGAAGGTAACTTTATAACTGGTGCTCGCAATAACGATAATAATGGTCCTTATTCAATAAGTGTGCCTATCAATGCTTTAATTTTGCCTAGAAATAAAGATATCACCTTAGAGTTTAATATTACGCTTTTAAAAGATGGCGTTATTCTCGATAAACTCAAATCTCAAGAGGAAATTCGTATAAGCTCTAGCTCTTTTTTACTTATGGAATGGTTCATTCCTACAATAAAAATTTTGGCTTACTACTCCATAAAAAAAGGTGATTCTAATGATTCAAAATCTTGGTCTAAAGACAACATTAAAGTTATCAAAAATGTTTTTTCAAATCACATAGAAAGCAATCCAGAAGAACGAGATTTTTTAAAAAATCAAATGAAAATCTTATCAGGTACTTCAATAGATTTGAGAGAATGTGTTAAGGATTTCAATAATAGAGCAAATACTACTAATGACAAGAATACTATTTTCTATGCATCAGCTCGAATAATAATCAATAACTTAGAGTCAGGAAAATGGTTACATATAGAAAAAGGTCTAGCAGAGATTAAAAATCTGAGCAAATTAATGGGCATTAGCAATGAAATATTAGAGGATGTTTACTCTGGTTTTGAAACCCTTAAAAACCAAGACAAACCTACAGAAGCTTCTGATAATCTAAAAGCATTAAAGATTCTTGGTTTGTTAGAAGGAGCTACTATCGAAGAAATGCGTAGAGCTTATAGGTTAAAGATCAAAGACTTTCATCCTGACAAATACACTCACTTACCTGAATCTGTGAAACTGGTACTTCAAGAAAAAGCTCAAGAACTAAACCTTGCAAAAGAAACACTACGATTTTAGCACTCAATAACGTTGAAACCTTTATATGACTACAAACAGTATTTCCATGAAAAAAAGCTATGTCTGCACCATTACCCTACCACGCGGCAATCTTGATTTAACCTATCAAACCAATTCAGCCACTACGAAAAATGGGGCAGAACCAAGTAACGATTATCAATTAGAAGACTTACTTGGATTTGCACAACGCATTAACCCAAAACGTGCCTTTTTGTTTGTCTCAAAAGTATTAGGTCGTCATATTCCAGTGGCTCCTAGCACCATGCGTCATGCTTTTACTGACTTGGCGAATTTGGTTCCTAGCGATTTGCCTGAGCCGATTTTAGTCATCGGTATGGCAGAGACGGCGGTTGGCTTATCTGCGGGGGTACATCAAGCGCTACAAACGCGTTACCCCAAAGCCTTACTATTGAACTCTACGCGGCATGCGCAACATGATGACAATAAGGACAGTAGCAGCGACTCTTTATTAACCACTTTCAGCGAAGACCACAGTCATGCCAGCCAGCATCTCATTTATCAAAGTGCAGATACAGTGACCCAAGCGCAATTACTAGCAAGCAAAACCTTGATTATGGTGGATGATGAAGCATCGACGGGCAATACTTGCGTTAATGTCGTCACTGCCCTTCGTAACGCAGGACTTGACCAACTAGAGCAAGTACGTCTTACCACTTTGGTTGATTGGTCTTTAAACCAGAAACAGAATGCAGCCGATGCCAATGAAGCTGTATCTGATCAAATCGCAAAACGCCTGCCCAATATCCACTTTCAACGTCATCATCTACTGTCTGGTGCATGGACTTGGACAGATGCGCCCAATCCTGAACCGATCACGATGCCGTCGGTCGATACAACTGAGGCAGGCAGTCAGGCGCTAGGTAATACTGGTAATTGGGGACGTTTCCCAACCCTAGATAGCACTGATGGGTTTGATCATTATCTTTTGAGGTTTCAAACTGCCTTTAATGTTTTTAACAAGCAAGCTCAACCTGAGAAAGAGCCGTTTGATAAAGAACAGTTGCCACAGCGTATCTTAGTATTGGGCAGTAATGAGTTTGTTTGGTTACCGTTTTTATTGGCGGAATGGCTTGCGCAAAATACGCATGTAGAGAATAGTAAGAATACGGTTAATTTTAGTGCGTTAACCCGTTCACCGATTGCGCTTGGTGGCGCAATTACCTCGATGCTAAGTTTTAATGATAATTATGGGCTTGGTATGACCAACTTTGCGTATAACGTTACACCTAGCGATTGGGATTTGATTGTCTTGTGTGTGGAAACGTCCGCTGATAGCGTCGATGCTATGTGGCAAGGTTTGGAGAATGTATTAGTGGTGGATCCGACGCTGTAAATTATTTTATAAGAACTGTCTTCTTACAACTATCCTCTAAATCCCGCTCTGCTTTTCACATTCAACCCTTACGGACACCTTTATGACCAGCCCATTCTTTCAAGCCAATCCTGATATCGTTAAGCCTTACGCGCTAATGGATTTGGACGATACGCTTTTTCAAACTCAGCGTAAAATTGACGCATGGGACTTACCCACCACTGAAGCTGAAAACTTAGTTTGCGCAACCGTTAACAAACAAGGCGAGCCATTAAGTTTTATGAGTCAGCGCCAAGCCACGTTTTTTAACTGGCTACTTGCTAGCACTGATCTAATCGTAGTGACGGCACGTGACCGTAGTGAAATCCAGCGCGTAAAACTGCCTTTTGATAGCTGGCAAGTTTTGACTCATGGCGCGATTATTCTTGACAAAGACGGTATGTTACAAGCCCAGTGGCAACAGCATATGTATAATAAGCTTGCGCCATTGCAAGAAAAATTGCAGCAGCTGAGCCAGCTATTCGCGAATCACAGCAAAAATGACAGTAGCCAGCTGGTCTTTACACCGCATATCGATAGCTTTAGTGATGGCGCTGATAATAGAGAATTAACCATTTATCTGGCTATCAAACATGGGCAAAAAGACCATCAAGCATTAGTAGATCTCGCTGCAAAACTGCCAACGTTAATACGAGACTTTGAGCAGGATTTTTATGTGCACGTGAATGCGAATAATCTAGCGATATTGCCGCACGCAGTTCATAAGCGCCATGCGGTACAGTTCTTGTTAGCTAATCATTTAGACAGTCAACGACCAAGCTTTGGCTTTGGTGACAGTCTGGCAGATTTACCATTTTTACAGCTGCTTGACTGGTATGGTATGCCCAATCATGGTCAGTTACATGAACGACTTAGCTCTCAATCATTCTAAACACTTAATCCCTCCTAAATAAAAACAATAATCGCCGCCGTTTATAGAAGTAGAAATTATTTTATGACCCATCATATAACAAACCCTAATGTTCAAAAATTAGCAGCATATGGCTCAGGCAGCTATCTTGCCAGTGATGTGACCGTACTGCTCGATATAGTCGCTAAAGACGCGGTCGCCGATGTGCCTGTGAGCCAAAAAGAAGCACTTATTCAAAGTGGGCAACGTCATTATTCTGATATGTTGACCTTGGAGCAAGCGCCTACTGCTATGCATGAGCAGCTATACACGCAAGCATTAGAGCAAGGAGCTGAGAGGACTGCCACTGATATTGCTAATTTGGCTTATACGCTACATCACATTTTTCAAAAATCTCGAAATGAACATATCGTTAGTAATGAGCGCCCGCTAGTCTTAGTCAGTTTGGTGCGCGCAGGTTTGCCAGTTGGCGTTTTGTTGCAGCGTGCGTTAGCAGACGTTAATAGCAGCTCTACTTTGCCGAGCATGCATTATGGAATCAGCATCATTCGCGACCGCGGACTTGATCCAGTTGCGTTACACATGATATTGAATGCTCATCCAGACAGTCCTATCGTATTTGTTGACGGCTGGACAGGCAAAGGCGCGATTTATCAAGAGCTTGCTCATAGTTTAGAAAAATTTAGCGATCCTAGCCATGCAAACTTTGCCAATATCTTTCATCAAGGCGCAGGTGTTATTCCCTTATTAACGCTGGCTGATCCAGCTGGCGTTGCTTGGCTTGCAGCTAGTATCGATGACTGGCTAATTCCGTCAGGGCTATTAAATAGTACGGTATCAGGACTGATTTCGCGAAGTTTATATACCGAGCCAGCATTGGGGCTACACCGCAGCGTGTTTTATGATAACTTAATTGAGGTCGACCATAGCTTAGCTTTCATCACTCATATCGATGCAGCGCGCCGTGCATTAGCCCCATCTTTGCAATGCTTTCCGACGTTTCAGCAGCCGCGCTATCAGACAGCTGCTTTAATCGACAAGCTGGCAGCAGACTACGCTATCAGCAATCGTAACCGCATTAAGCCAACGATTGCAGAGGCAACACGGGCGATATTGCGCCGTGACCCTGAACGCATACTATTAGCCAGCGCTGACCATCCTGATACCATACTGCTAAGACATTTATGTGCCCAGCGAAATATCATTGTTAGTGTATTAGGTGATAAAATACATCCCTATCAAGCCATCACGCTTATCAAGCAACGTAGCGAAGACCATTAATCATTGCTACACTCGCGGTTTTTATAAACCAGACCCGTCTCAAACTCAAAGCAGCGAAAGAAAAAAGTAAAACTACTCCTTCTTGTCGGCTAAACGAATTTGACATTACCAAACGTATTTTTGGGTTTGCGGTCATTGCTGCTGAGCCATGCCACTTGATGATACTTCTTAGGTTTTATACCCATTCACTTATCACTATTGATGATGCCAATTATGTCAGATATGCAAAACAACGAGTCTACTCTTTATCAAAATACCCAGTCTTACGCTCACCTCATTACTGAGCGTCATGCGATGCTCAAACCACATGCGCATCACCCGTATCAGTTGGGGGCTAGCCTATACATGCCAGCAACTCGCCAAGATATTTGGCAAGTCATTAAGCGCGATAAATTACCAACGATTAATAGTATTATCATCTGCCTAGAAGATGCCGTCAGCCATAATGATGTTGAGCTGGCACTTGAGCGCTTGCAAACGTTGCTGCATACATGGGCGACGCATGTCGATAGCATCAATGACCCATCAAAACATGCCGACATTCAGATTGAACAACCAACACGCCCGCTGGTATTTATACGCCCGCGTCATCCAGCGATGTTAGAGCAGCTCTCAGGTTTTGCCCATATCGATTTGATTGATGGCTTTGTCATGCCAAAAGTCGATATGTATAGTCTGTCTAATTGGCGTATGGCCTGTCAAAATCTGAGTACTGAGCAATTATTGATGCCGACGCTTGAAACCGCAGCGTTATTTAATCCGCATCATAATCAGGAATTGGCCATTGGTTTTAAAGAAGCCTTTAGCCAGCCTGTATTTGCCTTGCGTATCGGTGGCAATGATTTATTTGCAGCATTGCGTTTGCGCCGTCCCAAAAACAGCATCGTTTATGATACTCCTATCGGCACCCTTGCCTATCAGCTGCTCGGCTGCTTTGTGCCGCATGGCTTTTATTTGACAGCGCCCGTCTTTGAATATTTGGATCAGCCAACGCTATTTATGCAAGAGCTAACCCGCGATGTTAGCTTAGGATTGGTTGGCAAAACGGTCATTCATCCAAGCCAAATTGCGCTGGTGCAACAAGCCTATTGCGTACCATTGAGCATTTTAGATGAGGCGCAAGCAATCTTGCATAGCGAGGCGAAAGCGGTGTTTAAATATAATAATACCATGCTAGAGCCTGCTACCCATCGCGCTTGGGCAACAGAAATCGTCAATCGTGCCGAGGCATGTGGCACTCTTGATGACGGTAATAATGACTATACGGCACGGTTATAAATAAATAATTTAAAGTTACTACCTTCAAATATAATCTCTTACATGCGCTCAATAAAAAAGCCGTTATCTTGAATGTGATAACGGCTTTTTTTAGCACAAAGATTTCATCACTCTATTACTATTAAAACGATGCCTTATTTAAGGCTATTTCAAGACCAACTCAAAACTAGACACAGTCCGCTAAGAAGGTGTTAATCACTCGATTGACCTGCTCAGGCTCTTCTACGGTGGCAGTATGACCAGCGCCCTTGATCACTGCCAATTTAGACCCTGCTATCGCAAAATGCATACGTTCAGCCTTTGAATAAGGGGTTGCTGTGTCCTCATCACCGACCACGATTAATGTCGGCACCATAATACTTCCTAGCTGATCGTAGGTGCCTGACCGCTCAATGACGCCCATCGTTGCCTTAATGACTCCGCCTTTGCGATTGCCTTGTAGCATCGTTAACCACTGCTTACGATCAGACTTACGCAACTTATCTGTCAAAAAAGTATTGCCAAACATAATAGGCATGACCTTGTTACTCACGCGTTTGAGACCCAACCAACGAATGGCTTTGACCAGCTTACGATACTGCGGCACGTTTTTGGGATCTTCAGGATCAGCAGAAGTCTCTAACAGGGTAAGCGACAGCAATAAATCAGGGCATTTGAGTGCGACACGCTGGGCGACAAATCCACCCATCGACAACCCTAACAAATGGCATTTATGAATATCTAGTGCCTTTAATAATGCCAATGTATCCTCGGTTAAGGTTTCCATATCATAGCCAGACTTGGTTATTTCAGACTGCCCTTGTCCCCGAAAATCAAACGTAATACAGCGATAACCGGCTTTAAAATACTCAACTTGCTTGTCAAATAGGTGTGTATTCCACAGCAGACCGTGGGCAAATACCATGATGGGTTTTTGCTTATCGTTTGGCGCGCTGTCTTCGTAATAAAGTTCAACATTATTGACATTAATAATTGGCATAACCACTTCCTTGTTGGTTTAATAAATAAAAAATCAGTCTTTTAAAACCTGCCTTCTAGGGCGTCTCTTCATTTTAAAAATGGTAAAAAAATGAGATAGATTGCCACCAAACAAGGAAAATAGCACAAATAATATCGAGATATTCATCAGCTATTTGACGCAGTTTGGCAAAATTTAGCCATTTTTAGCCCATGTAGAGAATGCTCGATTGAATTGAGGACATGCCTTAGCATAATTCAACCTTTCTACAGATAGTAGCCTTATTTTTGAATGGTAGGTTTAATAATTTTAGCAATATGATAGCAGCAAAAAACACCATACCTGAATCATGTCTTAAGCGCGCACAGATCCTGCTTTTATAATAAGCTCAAACTGCTATAGTATTTGCCATTGCATTATTTGTCACATTTACTGCCAATAGCTAGTGTTACCAAAAGCGTTTTACAGAAAACTCAATTAAGGATATCAACCATGTCACACCCTCTCGTCGAATATCAAGTAGAAAACCATATCGCAACCATCACGATGAACGATCCCAAAACACTGAATGCCTTTAGCACAGTGCTCAAAGATGCCATGATGAATGCATTGACGAATGCAGATGAAGACAAAGACGTCAGAGTCATCATCCTGCAAGGCGCAGGCAATAACTTTTCAAGTGGCGGGCATATCGGTGAGATGTTAGAAAACGGCATGGAAAGCGAGGCGCTGTCGAATAAGCTAAACTTTATGGTTGGCGAAGTCGCTGAGATTAGCTTAAAGTTGCGTAATATTCATAAGCCTATTATCGCCAAATTAGAAGGCGCAGTGGCAGGTGCTGGCATGAACTTGGCACTGACTTGTGATTTTCGCATAGCCGCTGATAATGCCAAATTCGTGCAAGCCTTTGTCAATATCGGTCTAATACCAGATGCTGGCGGCATTTATTTACTGAATCAATTGATCGGTGTGGCAAAAACCACTGAGATGGTCATGCTTGGAGATAAACTCAAAGCGGAAGATATGGCACGCTTAAACTTGGTTAATGATGTGGTCAGTAGCGACGAGCTGGATGCTAGCGTATTGGCATTGGCAACGCGCCTGAGCAATCTGCCCGGAAAAGCATTGGCATCAATGAAGCATATGATTAATACGCACGCTTATATGGGTCTCAATGAAGCGCTCGATATGGAAGTGGATCAACAGACCATGCTTGCTAAAACGGATGATTTTAAAGAAGGTATTACCGCCTTTATGGAAAAACGTAAGCCGGTTTATCAAGGTAAATAATAACCTGATCACACTCTGTTTTGCGCTATCATCAAAAAGGCTGCCTAATGGCAGCCTTTTTTTTAGGTCATACGATATCAAGAAAATTCCGTATTAAACATATCTTTAACTGACACTTTTAACTCTTAAGAATCAGAGGCTGTCTTATAGTGATGCGGTAAGGTAAACATCTTGTCAAAACCCAAGGTAAAGATAAAGGTATAAACCAAAAAAAATAGCAGTAACGCTGCTTCCATCATAAAGGCTTTGATTAAACCAACATCATACCAAATCATATAAAGTGGTAAGCAAATCAATACCAATCCGCCTTCAAATCCTAAAGCATGCGCACTGCGAATGAGTAAGGTACGCTTTGCCACCTGCTTGCGACGTTCCCACGCTTCAAAAGCTGTATTGTATAAGAAGTTCCAAATCACCGCTGCCAATGACACCATCACAGCAACTGGTAAGGATTCTGCCGCGTCGCTACCGCTCAGCTTCATCAATACAAAAGTAGAAGAAATGATAGCGATAAGCTCGAAAATAGTCACATAGACGATACGACGTTTGAGTGGGGATAAAGTAATCAACCAAAACTCCAAAGCACTTAAGCGTAAATAAAAAAGTGCCTATCAAAGTATCGGTCCGTCCCGAGATAGAAAAGATAGATTCATTACAGAGCCACGGTTTCCGCCTGCCCTTATATTATACAGAAGATAGGTTAAAAAATCAGTTATCACATTTGTAAACAGGTATAAGCAATTCTATTAACGATTGGCACCTGTTTTCAAACGGATTATTTTGCTGGCGGGCCCCATTGATTGATTTCAGGCTTGGTATCACTTGCTAAAAATACCAGTAGTATAATGGAGCCTATCAGTGGGACAACGCCTATCAAAAACCACCATCCTGAGCGGCTCGTGTCATGTAAGCGGCGGATAGTCACGGCAAGCCCAGGCAGAAATAAACCCAGCGCTGCGACTATATAAAATAAACCTGTCTCTGAGCTGAATATGATGGCATCTAGTATCATAGCAATGATGACCACTCCCATCTGTACTAGAAAAAAATACCAATACTCTTTGCGCCTTGCGCGACCGGAGAAATTGGTATAATTTCTCAAGCCTTTTTTGAACCAGTCGATGATGCCATAGTTTGCTTCAGCGCTATGATTATTATTCATTACAGAGTTATTCAAAGGTGGCGGCGTCGCTTTATCAAGCATACTTCTACTTTCTATCGGATTTGTCATTTTTAGTCTCTAAAGGTGAAAGTCGCTGATTAAGAATTAATGAGCAGCTTACATTATAATTACTCAATAAAAGTTTGCAAAGACTTATTGATATTTTTGAACTTGTAACATAACAAAAAACCCCGCATCATGACGATACAGGGTTTTTCTTTAAAACTTAAAAACGTTTAACTTAAATTTGAACCAAGATTAGGTCAATTGAGCAACGTTAATTTTGTCGGCTTCTTCAGTATAAGAATCCATACGATCGAAGTTCATGTACTGATACACTTCCTCGCCCATGCTATCAAGCATACCAGCGTACTGCTGATATTCTTCGTTGGTTGGCAATTTACCAAGTACCGCTGCGACCGCTGCAAGCTCTGCAGAAGCTAGATATACGTTAGCGCCTTGACCTAGACGGTTCGGAAAGTTACGAGTTGAGGTTGATACCGCAGTAGATTTCGGTGCGATACGTGCTTGGTTACCCATACATAGTGAACAACCTGGCATCTCAGTACGAGCGCCGGCTTGAGCGTAGATGTTGTAGTAACCTTCTTCCATCAACTGACGCGCATCCATCTTAGTCGGCGGCGCAATCCATAGACGAGTTTTCAAACTACCTGCTGGTACGTCTTGTAGCAGTTTACCCGCAGCGCGGAAATGACCGATGTTAGTCATACATGAACCAATGAACACTTCATCAATGGTATCGCCGGCGACATCAGCCAACGTTTTTGCATCGTCTGGATCGTTCGGGCAGCAAAGGATAGGCTCTTTGATGGTGCTCATATCGATCGTCATATCGATGGCGTATTCAGCATCAGCATCAGCGCGCAATAGGCTTGGGTTCGCTAGCCATTCTTGCATCTGCTCGATACGACGGCTGATAGTACGCGCATCGCCATAGCCTTCTGAGATCATCCATTTTAGAAGGGTAATGTTTGAGTTTAAGTACTCAGTCACTGACGCTTCAGACAAAGTGATGGTACAACCAGCAGCACTACGCTCAGCTGAGGCATCAGATAGCTCAAATGCTTGCTCAGCGGTCAAGTCTTCTAGACCTTCGATCTCTAAGATACGACCGTTAAACTCGTTGATTTTGCCTTTCTTATCAACGGTCAATAGACCTTCTTTGATCGCCTGATAAGGAATCGCATGTACTAGGTCACGTAGCGTGATACCAGCCTGACGTTCGCCAACGAAGCGTACACGGACAGATTCAGGCATATCAAGTGGCATAACACCAGTCGCTGCTGCGAATGCTACTAAACCAGAACCTGCTGGGAATGAGATACCCATTGGGAAACGCGTATGCGAGTCACCACCAGTACCAACGGTATCTGGAAGTAGCATACGGTTCAACCAGCTATGAATGATACCATCACCAGGACGTAAGCTTACGCCGCCACGGTTCATGATAAAGTCAGGTAGTGTATGCTGAGTTTCAACGTCAACTGGCTTTGGATAAGCGGCAGTGTGACAGAATGACTGCATTACTAGATCTGCCTGGAAACCTAGGCAAGCCAAATCTTTTAGCTCATCACGAGTCATCGGACCAGTCGTATCCTGCGATCCTACAGTCGTCATTTTAGGCTCACAGTACATGCCCGGACGTACGCCCTCTAGACCACAAGCTTTACCGACCATTTTTTGCGCTAGGGTAAAGCCTTTACCCGTATCAACTGGCTCTTCTGGCTTAGCAAAGATATCTGAATGTCCAAGACCCATGTACGCGCGAGCACGATTGGTCAAACCACGACCAACGATCAATGGAATACGACCGCCAGCACGAACTTCATCAAGCAATGTTGGTGAGTTCAATTTGAACGTAGACAGCACTTCATCTGAATCATGCTTAGTGATTTTGCCTTCATACGGATAGATGTCAAACACATCACCCATGTTTAAGTTATCAACGGCTACTTTTTCGATGGGCAATGCGCCAGAATCTTCCATGGTGTTAAAGAAGATAGGTGCAATATTGTTACCAAGTACTAAACCGCCACCACGTTTGTTCGGCACGTTAGGGATATCATCGCCCATCAGCCACAATACTGAGTTGGTCGCAGACTTACGGCTAGAGCCTGTACCTACCACGTCACCAACATAAGCGAGTGGATGGCCTTTTTCTTTTAACGCTTCGATTTGCTTCATTGGACCGACAACGCCCTCTTCGTCAGCAGTGATGCCGTCGCGAGAGTTTTTGTGCATAGCCAATGAATGCAATGGGATATCAGGGCGGCTCCACGCATCTTGCGCAGGCGACAAGTCATCGGTGTTGGTTTCGCCAGTCACTTTAAACGTCGTGTAAGTGGTTTTTTCTGGTACAGCATCACGGTTCAAGAACCATTCAGCGTCAGCCCAAGATTGAACCACTTCTTTAGCGATAGCATTGCCCGCTTCTGCTTTTTCAGTCACGTCATTGAATGCGTCAAACACCAGCAACGTCTTTTTTAACGCTTCAGCAGCATCTTGTGCCACTTCCGCGTCATCCAGTGCCGCAACCAATGGTTGAACGTTATAGCCACCTTGCATCGTGCCTAGGATTTGAACGGCTTTTTGCTTGCTAATAAGTGGTGAAGAGGTTTCACCCTTAAGGATCGCTGCTAAAAACGCCGCTTTAACGTAAGCCGCTTGGTCAACGCCAGCAGGAATACGGTTTTCTAGCAGGTTCATCAAGAACGCGTCTTCGCCTGCTGGTGGATTCTTTAGTAGTTCGACCAACTCTGCTACTTGTTTTTCATTCAGTGGTAGCGGAACCGTTCCTAGCTCAGCACGTTCTTCGACATGTTTACGATAAGCTTCTAACACAATAGTCGTCCTCGTCAGTTGGGAGTATTAGTACATTACGTGGGTAGTCAGCATGACCGCCTGCGTCTATATACTAGATGAAATAATTATTGGTGCAATCATAGCTTAAAACGCCCTAAATGTTAATGGCTCAGCCTTTAAAAGGCTCATAAAGCGGTTATAAAGGGCTCATATTGAACATTTATTATATAAATAGTACCATCAACAATATGATTGAGCAGCCTTGCACAATCGATATACAGCTTGTCATTTTAGTCAAGCACCCCTCGATTTATGAGTAAATAAATACGCTGTGACTGCTAGACGCTTTGTAGGATATTATTTGATAAAATATCATCTTGATACGATAGCTTAGAGAAAATATCACTTAGAAAAATAGCGCTTGAAAAAACAGCTTTTATTAACCATATATTAAATGAATAAACATTAAGGATAATGATATGGATAGTGGTGCAATGGAAAACAAAAATAGGGAAAACAGCGATATGGAAAACAGCCATATAAAGAGCAACGCTAATTATCAAAACGGTCTCAAAGTTCGCACTGACGTGATGGGTGAAGCGCATGTCAAACGCTCGCTTGACAGCACGACTGGATTTACCCAACCATTACAAGACTGGATTATTGAGCACGCTTGGGGCAGCACATGGCAAGATGACTCAGTATTGCCACGCAAATATCGCTCATTAATCACCATCGCTTTTTTAATTGCGCAAAAAAGCCCCACTGAGCTAAAAGGGCACATTCGAGGTGCCATCAATAATGGCGCAAGTGTCGCTGAGATTCGAGAAGTATTAATGCACAGCTTGCCTTATTGCGGGGCACCTGCCACTCAAGAAGCGTTTCGTGCTGCCATAGAAATCCTGAATGAGTTGGATATTGATATAGATATTTAAAACTATGGTTGCGAGACAAACCATAGTAGCCTTAATGATCCACCTCAAAATGATCAGTTAAACATTATTCATTGAAAATTAGCCCCTAAGTTTCTGCTATAATGTCCTCACTCACAACACATTCTAATAATTCCATAAACCCTTATACTATAAAGGGTTAAGAGATACTTTATTATGACAACTGCCGTACAAACACATGTGCCTGCTGCCAAGGTCAAACCTAAAAAAGCCATTCAAGGCGAAAAGCTACGTGGCTACGATAAAGTTGCCCGTATCCCAATTAAAGTGATTCCGACCATCGAGGCAAAGAAAAAGCCAGATTGGATTCGGGTTAAAATGTCCTCGCCCGCTGAAGTAGCTCGTATCAAAGCCACCTTGCGTGAGCAAAAGCTCTATACCGTCTGTGAGGAAGCGGCCTGCCCTAACCTACCGCAGTGCTTCGCTGATGGTACGGCGACCTTTATGATTATGGGTGATATCTGTACCCGTCGCTGTCCGTTCTGTGACGTCGGTCATGGTCGTCCTAATGAGCTAGATGCAGATGAGCCGCGTCACACTGCCGAGACTATTTTAGGTTTGCAGCTTAAGTATGCGGTAATCACCTCTGTGGATCGTGACGATCTAAAAGATGGCGGCGCGATGCATTTCGTTGAAGTGCTCAATGAATCTCGCGCACTTAGCCCGAATTGCCTCATTGAAATATTGGTGCCTGATTTCCGTGGTCGTATGGATATCGCGCTAGACTTGTTAACTGAAACACCGCCAGATGTCTTTAACCATAACATCGAAACCGTGCCTCGTTTATATAAAGCCTTCCGCCCAGGTTCTGACTATCAGCATTCGTTAGATTTGCTCAAACTCTATAAAGAGCGTCGCCCTGATATCGCGACCAAGTGCGGCTTTATGGTCGGTCTTGGTGAGACTGAAGAAGAGATTTATGCGCTGCTTGATGACCTAAAAGCGCATAATGTGGATATGATTACGGTTGGTCAGTATCTGCAACCCAGTAAAAACCACGCGCCTGTCGATCGTTATGTCCATCCAGACGAGTTCCAGCGTTATATGGATTATGGTAAAAAAATTGGCTTCTTTAACATTTGGGCAGGCCCAATGGTACGCTCAAGCTATTTTGCCGATCGTCAGTACTACGGCGAAGACTGCCCAGCGCCAATCCGTAGTAAAAAAGCATTGGCAGCAGAAGGCAAACTTGGCTGCTAAGTGTCGGGGTTTAATGAGCTAATACTTAAAAATTAAGTTGAGCATGTAAAAAGGGTGAATAACATTTTATGTTATTCACCCTTTTTTATGACTTTAATGAATTATTAAAACCTTTAACCGCAACGTCTTAAATGGTTAAAGTTGGCGTTGGCTCGCCACTGTTTCTAGTATTAAGGATGGCGATAGCAATAACGATCACGCCACCCACTAGACCAGTCATTACTCCAGGATAGATTAACAGCAAAGCTCCGATTGCCAAAATAACGCGTGTTACTGGGCTCATATCGCTTTTAAAATAACCCTCTAATGCTGCACTAAGTGCGATAACACCCGTAATTGACGTCAATACTACCGTGATAATATCGATAATAGGTGGTAGCGGGAAGTCCTTAGCAGTTACCGCAAGCCCAGTAGGATCAATCATTAACATCGCTGGACTATAGATAAACATAAACGGCACGATAAATCCGGCGAGTGCCAATTTGAGAGATAAGAACCCTGTCTTCATCGGATCGCCACCAGATATGCCCGCACCAGCAAAGGCGGCTAGACACACAGGCGGTGTAATATTGGCAAAGATACCAAAGTAAAAAACAAACATATGCGCTGATAAAATTGGAATATCAAAACCAGCTAAGGCTGGTGCTGCCATCGTTGCTGTAATAATATAGGCAGGAATAGACGGTAGTCCCATGCCCAATACCATCGAGGCAAGCATGGTCAAAATGAGCGTGAAAAATAACGACCCTGCACCAAGTGTGACAATTGATGAGGTCATCACCGTTCCAAAGCTGGTTAGACTCACGACTCCGATGATAATACCGACGACTGCACAAGCAGCCATTACCGCGAGCGACTGGCGTGCGCCATCTTCTAATGCACCCAAAATGTCAGAGAAACCCATTCTAGTCTCTTTTCGCAGCATACTAACTACGACAGTAAAACCAATGGTATAAGCCGCTGCATATCCGACGGGCACATTTCTGATTAATAAGAAAATCAAAAATACGATCGGTAGCAGCATATGACCGCGGGCTTTTAACACTTCTTTGACAGCTGGTAAGCTTTCTTTAGCGATACCTTTTAGATCACGACGACCAGCGCGAAAATGCACCTGCGCAATGACGCCCAGATAATACAATATCGCTGGCAATAAGGCCGCCAACGCAATTGTGCTATACGGCAAGCCTGTTGTCTCCGCCATGATAAAGGCACTCGCGCCCATAATCGGCGGTAATATTTGCCCGCCAACAGAGGCACTCGCCTCAACGGCACCTGCAAAATCTTTGTGGTAACCAACCTTTTTCATGAGCGGAATGGTAAAGGCACCAGTACTGACCACGTTTGACAAAGCAGAGCCATTAATACTGCCCATAAAACCACTAGAGATGACCGCCACTTTTGCAGGCCCGCCTTTTTTATGACCCGCAATTGCCAATGCCAAATCATTAAACAGCTGCCCCATTCCCGAGCGCGCTAAGAATGCACCAAAAAGAATGAATAAAAAGATAAAAGTGACCGATGCACCAATCGCAACAGAGTATAAGCCTTCGGTTTTTAGGAATAATTGACCAAAGATATCACCCATGTCATAAGGACGCGTCAGCAGCCTATCAGGCATAAAGTCTAAATGGCTAACAAACGGATACGCCAAAAATATCCCTGCCAATATCGGTAAAATCCAACCTGTGATACGGCGACTGCCTTCTAATACGCAGACCACCGTAATCAGCGAAAATATCACATCCATCTGATTGGCCATACCGCCACGTGAGGTCACGATATCTTGATATTCATATATCAGATAAGCCATTCCAGATAAAGACAGGGCAAACCAAATCCAGTCATACCATGCAACGCGCTGACGGCTGCTTTTTTTACTTGCGGGGAAAATTAAGAAAATTAAGGCAAAACCAATGCCCACGTGTACAGAGCGCTGTAGCAGCGCTGGCATGGGATTAAAGGTGATATATAAATGAAACAGTGAATATAAAATGCAAAGTCCAACGATAAAATACTTCACTGGTCCTTGAGTGATGTGCCTTGTGATGGATTCTCTATCATACTTCTCTAATATGGCTTTATTGTGGGCTTGCGCCTCGAGTTCAGCGTCGACCTGAGTATCAGCATCCGTGTTGGAATGTATAGGCAAGTCGTTATTGATATGGTTATCTGACATCGTTGTCACATTATTGTGATCCATCACTTGGGAGTTCATGACACAAATCCTTGTTAAATCTATCAATGAAACCATACGTTTTCGGCATGATCGTTACTTCAGAATAGTCTGGCACCCAGCGATGAATGAGCATCTGGTAGTTACCATAGTCAATCTCACCTTTGGTAAGCCGTGAGACCACCCAATTGAGCTTAGGCAATTTCTCATTGATTTGATAACCCAGATAGCCAGGTTTTTGTATCGTAGCAAGCGCTTCGGTTGAGGGTGTGCCCGCCCCAAAAGCTTCAAAATAAGTGGTGGTCAGCAGCAATGTAGCGTCTTCTGTACTACTGCTGTCTATACGTTGGTATTGCTCTTCCCACCATTGTTTTTCTACAGAGTGTATCCAGCGCAATTGAAAATTTGGCTCGACAAAATAGCAAACTTTATCATTAGCACCATCGATGCCTGCGACACGCACTTCCACCACAGGCTGACGGACAAAGAGATGCCATAGCGTAAAAAAAACCAGCGCGGCAATGCCTGCCACGCCAATCAATAACCCTAAACGCTTATTTAGCTGCTTGCTCATCATAGTACTTTTTAGCGCCAGGATGGATAGGTGCGACCATACCTTCACGAGCGGTTGCTAAGCTAATATCATTGGCCGCTTGGTGCGCTGTTTTTAGACCGTCTAAATTGTCAAATAATGCTTTGGTCAGCTTGTAACCATCTGCTTCAGACAACTCAGAGCTAACCAATAGAGCATTCATGATTGCTGCGGTTGGAATCGCGGCGTCATTGCCATAAGTGCCAGCAGGAATCTCAAAGGTCTTAAAGTAAGGCTTGGTTGCGATGATTTCTTTTAACTTGTCTTGATTGATGGTGATCAACTGTAAGTCTAGACCCTGCTCTAGCTCCATCAATGAAGAGTTTGGCAAACCACTACTAAAGAAAGCTGCTTCAATTTTACCCGCTTTCATACCGTCCGCTGCTTCCGCAAAGCCTAAATAATCAACGGTCACATCATCATATGTGATACCAAACCCTTCTAATAGCGTCCGAGCATTTACTTCTGTGCCAGAGCCTTGATCGCCCACAGCGATGCGCTTACCACGTAGGTCTTCAATATTTTTGATGCCAGATTTTTTGGTGGTGACAATTTGCACCACATTAGGGTACAAGACTGCAATCTGTTGGATGTTGGTTATCGGCTTATCAAAGTTATTTTTGCCTTCGATCGCATCGGTGACCACATCACTAAGCGCCAACACCATGTCAACCTTTCCTTGGGTCAATAGATTGACGTTTTCGACTGAAGCGCCAGTGGTTTGCGTTTTTGAGTTGACCCCAAAGGTTTTGACATAGACCTCTGATAATGAAGTGCCGATGATGTTATAAGGGCCAGATGCTCCGCCAGTGGCGATGGTAAGAAACTTGGTGTCAAGCTTGTCGGCGGCAGTGTCAGTAGTAGCGCTATCTGTTGCCGTACTGTCAGTACTTTCTGAACTTGGTGATGAGCATGCCGTTAGACCTAAAGTGGCGCTTAACATTGCTGATAAAAGTAACGGGGATTTTAGAGAGTTGAGCATTGAATTCATCCTTGAAATAATCGAGTTAATACACTTAACGACATCAATATATCAATATATCAATATATCAATATATCAATAGTGATGCGTTACAGACCTGTAATAATATAGCAATTCTTGCTATAAATAAACTGCCATCCAGATTCCCTCTACACTCACACTTTATATGCGAAGCTATTTAAGTGAAGGCGCAGCAGTTCTTGTAATGAATCAATAGCCAAATATAGTTTTGCTATGCGGAACAATGTTTCATTAGACAATTCATTTAAACAAAGTCTGTGTCTATTGTAAACCTTTATAATCATCTAAATACAAACGAGGTTATTTGACCAAAAAATACTGATATAAAATGACTAAATGGTCGTTCTTAATGCATTTTCATCATACTGTAGGATTTATTATATTATATTTTATATATAAACCCTAAGCAGTTGTCTCATAAGGCAGCTTACTTAAAGTAGATCCCATCTAAATTTGCAAATTCGTCACCACATATCTTGGCAACGTTATCTGTTACTCTAAAAATATGGAAAACCTTTATGACAATATCTAGTGTAGAAAAGTCAGCGGCAGTATCTGCCGATATCGCCATCATTGGTGGTAGTGGTCTTTATCAGATGCAAGATTTAACCAATAAACGCAGTGTCAGCATATCGACGCCTTACGGCAAACCCTCTGATGATATTGTCTTAGGTGAATTGAATGGCGTAAAGGTCGCTTTTCTAACTCGTCATGGTCAAGGTCACAAACTCACCCCTTCCGAAGTGCCTTATCGAGCTAATATTTATGCGCTAAAAACCTTGGGGGTACGCTACGTCATTTCGGTATCGGCGGTGGGATCACTAAGAGACGCGCTTAAGCCCTTAGATATGGTCATTCCCGATCAAATGATCGATATGACTAAGTATCGAAACAGCAGTTTCTTTGGGGAAGGTGCAGTGGCACACGTCGCGATGGCTGATCCTTTATGTCCTAAAGTCGCGGATATTCTAACGCGTGCTTATACTCAGGCGCAGATAGCCGAAGGTCAATGTCATGCAAAAGCCACGTATATCTGTATCGAAGGGCCGCAGTTTTCCACTCGTGCAGAGTCACACTGGTATCGGCAGATGCAAGCGGACATCATCGGTATGACCAATATGCCAGAGGCTAAGCTTGCTCGTGAAGCAAGTATGGCTTACGCAACGCTAGCATTGGTCACAGACTTTGATAGTTGGCACCCTACCGAAGAAGCCGTTAGTGCAGACTATGCCATAAAAAACCTAATGAAAAATGCTGAAAATGCTCAAGCAGTGATTAAGCAGGCGGTCACCCTACTAGCAGCAGAACAGCCTGACTCTATTGCCCATACAGCTTTAGCTCAAGCGTTAGTCACGCCAGTAGAGACGATGAGTGAAGAGACTAAAACCAGACTTTCAGCAATATTGCCTTAGCCATATCAGTTTATGATTACCAAAAAGCTATCGAACTATAATCAACCTAATAGGGTCAACAAAATAGCTCGATGGCTTTTTAATACCTAAAAATTTCAAATGATAAGACGTTCTCAGTTATTAGTTCTCAATAAACTTGCAATCATCAAGCCAACCTTCAGGTAAATACGGTAAATCTTCAGGCTCATCGATATCAGGCAAAGGCGCTAGCAACTTTACAGACCAGCTCAATTCTGCCAAGCGCTGTTGAGTAATCTTTGCTACGCTCGCTGTACTCCATTCGATAGTGCTAAATAAGCGAGCATCAACTTGCTTAAAGCCAAACAGTACATAACCACCATCAAAAGCGGGAATCATCACGCTAACTTGTGTTTCTAACTGCTGGGCAGCCTGTCGAATACGAATGGTTGTAAGACTCGGACAGTCCGTACCTATCAAGATAACGTGCTCGAAACGTGCTAATGCTTGCTGACTGGCGGTTAACATACGCAAACCCAAATCACCATCTGCTTGTGCTGACCATTGCAGCGAGTCAAGTAAATTAAGCGCTTGCCAGCATGGATCTGTCGGCGCAGGACTGACACATAACTCAACCGTGAAGCCAGTAGCGACGGCTTGTTCTATACTATGCAATAGCAGTCTACGTGCCATTTGCGCGGCACCTTCAATACCAAGCGCCGGCTGCAAGCGCGTTTTTGCCATACCCTGTGCGGGGAATTTGGCAAAGAGAATAATGCAAGTTTGTTGGTTTTTATTCATGGTAAGAGCTTATTCTTTTATTTATAATAACGCGCTTTGATATTATCAGCCGATACGCCGCGCCAATAATCAAAGCGTAGATGCCACATCAAAATAATGATCCGCCAAGTGCCGTGCTGTTGCCAACGTCTTGCTGATGTGATGACTTTACTTTTTAAACAAGCAGGTTTAGCAATACCTTTTAACTGTTTGCAAAGCTCAATATCTTCCATTAAGGCTTGGTTAGGATAATTACCAATTCGCTCAAATAAAGATTGGCTAATAAAAATGGCTTGGTCACCTGTCGCGATTCCGCTCAACCGTGAGCGCCAATTAATCATTTGACTGACCAATCGCAGTGTCGGTTGACGACTGGCTATTTGCACATCAAAACGTCCCCACTCTGCCCGTTTCATCGCTTCAGAAACACTCTCTATAGCATCCATTGGCAATTTCGTATCGGCGTGCAAAAAAAGCAATACCTCACCAGTTGCTAACGCTGCGCCTGTATTCATTTGCAGCGCACGCCCTGCTTTAGACTTAGTCATTTGCCAATCAATGTTACGATCATTATCAGGCATTACCTTATTAATAAAACTGCGGATTATGGCAATAGAATTATCTGTTGAGCCACCATCGACCAATATCACTTGCTGCGGGTTTGGATTTAGCTTGTTGATATTATCAAGCAATAAAGGCAAATTATTTGCCTCATTGAGTACTGGAATAATGATAGAAACCGTTGCCATAGCCGTCATAGTTAGCAGTACTCTTACTTGTTATTACCATTATTTCTTATTAAGGCTCCAATTATAATCGGTATAACCAATCTTCATTTTTCCTGCTTTTAGCTCAGCCGTTTGCGACTTATTAAGCCCTAAAGACGAGCTGTAACGAGCCAAAAACCCTTCTAAATCATTAGTGCCGCGCCAGTTAGTCTCAAAATCTTTCTTATACCATTTAAAAATTGGTGATACCTCTAACGTATTACCTTTGAAACGGTTGCGACTGCTATCCGCAAGGAATTTACTCGTCACTTGCTCTAATTGTTTATCTAATTTACTCCCTGTAAAAGCATCATCTGATAAGGCTGGACAGCCGATGCTCGCACAGTTTACGGCAAAGTGAATACGTGGTTCGTTGTAGCGTTTGGAGCCACGGATTAGATTGTGCTCGATGTCATCAAGCGAACGCTTTTTGCCTAATAGAGTGACAAAATCTTGTTTCCATGGCGAACCAAATATACCGCCGATATCTTTAATCGACTTAATATTAGGATATTTGGTCAAGACTAGCTCTACAGTGCCAGCGTTATAGACGTTGATCAAAAATGCCAATTGCTCATCTTTACTCCAAGCGTTAAATTCCGACTGGCTGATTTTACCAGTCGCCGCCATGTAGCTATCAAGTTTGCTTTGATCCGCTTTCATACCGTTGTAATTAACGACTGAGGCTTTGCCACCATTGGTCATGGTGACGTTTTTATTAAGTAAGCTATCCCAAGTGCTGTGATTAAAATCCGCATAACTTGCCATACTGGCTAACAGGATAGAAGTGGTCACTGCCGTTTTGATTAATAAACCACTGCTTAAAAAAAGGCTTTTACTATTAAGTCTTGTACTATTAAATACTGACATGATTGACTCCGGTTAAATCGAGGATATTTCTTCTATCGTCTGATCTGTTGTCTCTTTTTCTAGCGCACCACCGCAGCTACTTCCTTGCCCTGCCGTACAGCCATAGCAATGATCTGCAATGGCAATGTCATCGCCAGCAGGATTTTGCGTTAATAAATCGCCTAGATGCTGACGGGACTTGTTGGGCACTGGAATCTCTAATTGCTGGTTAAAGTCACAATCAAACAACTCTCCTAACCAATTAACACTGATGGTCGATCGGCACATGACTTCGGTTAAATTGGCGGCCACGTAATTGGCTTTGAGCAAATCCATATAGGGATGGAATTGGTTTTTAGCCAATAGCACCGCACCAAAACGCTGAATGGGCATATTGGTCAAGGCAAATAACTGATGGAATTCGATATCAAAATGCACTTTTAACTCGCGCTTATAATCTGCTTCAAGCTGCTGTTGATTGGGTGGCAGCGTCGCACCTTGCGGATTATAGACAAGGTTCAGCGTGAGCTCTGAACCTTTCTTGCCGTAGCCAAGCGCATTGAGTTTATGCAATCCCAATATACTGTCATCAAATGCGCCTTTACCGCGCTGCTTATCGACATTTTCTAATGAATAACAGGGCATTGAAGCCACCACTTCGACCGCATTGTCTGCCAAAAACTGCGCCATATCCTCAAAGCCGTCTTCCATCAAGATAGTCAGATTACAGCGATCAATTACTTTTACACCCAAGGCACGTGCGGCTGTGACCAAATACTTAAAGTCTTCGTGCATCTCAGGCGCACCGCCCGTTAAATCAAGCGTCTCGATATTTTGTGCTTGCAAGACTTCTAGAATCAACTCAACCAACTCACGCGACATCATCTCTGTGCGGTAAGGACTGGCAGCCACATGACAATGCACACAAGACATATTGCATAAGTAACCCATATTGACCTGTAGCGTGGTTAACTCACGACGTTTGATCGCTGGGAAATCCGTGTGCTCGAGTAATTCGATAGTTGATTTCATAATGGTATAAAACCCTGTTAGTAGCACCTCTAAAGCAAGAAGAATAACGCAAAAATAAAAGGTTAAAAAAGACAAATTCATACGCAAGCAATTGCTTCTTATGACTATTTCATAAAATTATCATCTCATTTCCAGCCTTGTCACTTTACGTTTTATCTAATTAATCATACCTGATTGTGAAACAATATTGACAACTAATATCGTAATTTTCATCTTTTATTCCAAATGAGCATGACGTCTCGTAGGATGTCATACAGCACTTGTCAATTTGGCTTTTAAGATACTATATTCAGCAGCTTTATAGATCGACCTTCTCCTCCAATTGGCAATGCCACAGTTGTCAGTGCAAAACTCTTAAATAGCATTGACCGCACAAGGCTTTATCGCTAAATTGGTTGCAACATTCCTATCTTTTAAAACAACATTCACTGATAAAATATAAATACTTTTAGAATATAGAAAACCCACCACGTACCAATGCTTATGACACACGGATGTAAGCATCAAATCACCTTTAAGGATAACGTAATGAATATGAACACATTACTAAAACCAACTGTACTGAGCATTGGATTAATGAGTGTCATAGGTTGCACTACCATGCAGAACGCGCCCAAGGATATGAGCAACTCAGCAACTGTCTATTACAATGGCAACATCATCACGATGGAGGGTGATCAGCCGCAAATGGCTGAAGCCTTAGTCACCCAAGCGGGCAAGATTGCCTATGTGGGCAATTTACAAGAGGCGCAATCGAAATATAAAAATGCCGCACAGATTAATCTACAAGATAAAACCTTATTACCCAGCTTTATCGATCCGCACAGTCATTTTGACATGGTGTCGAACACCATGGGTCAGGTCAATCTCAACCCGCCGCCCATCGGTCAAATCGATAGTATTCCCAAAATGATGCAAACGCTAAAAGAGTATAAAGTGGACAATAACATTGCTGATGGCGACTGGATCTTTGGTTGGGGTTATGATGAAACTCAGCTCGCTGAGGGGCGTCATCCGACCAAAAGTGAGATTGATAAAGTATTACCAAATAACCCAGTGTATTTACAACACACGAGTGGTCATATGGGCGTCGCAAACAGTAAGGCGCTTGCCATGATGAATATCACTGCTGACAGTAAAAATCCACCAGGCGGTAATATTGCTCGAATTAAAGGCTCTAATGAACCAAACGGTCTCGTACAAGAAACGGCGATGTATCCGTTCGTGCGCAATATGCTAGAAGTGTTAGCGCCGAATCAAGGCAAATTCTTTGAGCAGACGCAAGATTATTATGCAAAGAATGGCATAACGACGGCACACAATGGCTCAACGGCTCGAAACACTATTCAGTTTTTTCAAAAACAGGCCGATGCAGGCAAACTTAAAATTGACTTGGTCGCACTGGCAGGAGTGAGTGACTTAGATGAGAATTTGGCTGATAAAAACTTCGTATGGAAAGCCTATCAAAATGGTTTTAAAGTACAGGGTACCAAAATCGTTGCAGATGGCTCGCCACAAGGCAAGACCGCCTATTTTAGCCAACCTTATCTCACGCCAGTTCCAGATTGTGAAAAGGGCTGCCGCGGTTTACCAAGTGTCAGCCAAGATGAGCTGAACGAGATGTTTGTCAAAGCCTATGCTCGTGACAATCAGCTCTTTATCCATAATAATGGTGATGGCGCAACCGATATGCTCATCAAGGCACACGAGTATGCCGTCAAAAAGACTGGTCAAGCAGCTGATAAAGATCGCCGTACTGTGCCCATCCATGCTCAATTTGCCCGACCTGATCAGCTAGCCGCATTCAAAAAATACAATATGGTGCCGTCCTTCTTTACCAACCATACTTACTTTTGGGGAGATGTACACGTTAAAAACTTAGGTAAAAAACGTGCCGACTTTTCAAGCCCGATTGCCACTGCTGATAGAATGGGACTTAGATACACCAATCACTCTGATGACACAGTGACACCTGTTGACCCGCTATTTACAGTCTGGTCAGCAGTCAATCGCACTTCGCGCTCAGGTAAAATCATTGGTAAAAATGAGCGAGCGACGCCGTATCAAGCGTTAAAAGCCATTACCAGCAATGCTGCTTATGAGTATTTTGAAGAAGACAGCAAAGGCACTTTGACGCCAGGGAAACTGGCTGATTTGGTTATCTTGGATGCCAACCCATTAACCATAGAGGCAAGCAAGCTAAAAGACATCAAAGTCATCACAACCATTAAAGAAGGTCAAACGATTTACCAACGTCCAGTACAATAGTTCATGGTAAGCGCCGTATAATAAGCCAAATTTTAGCAGGTGATTTCAAATTGTCATGCCTGCTATTCATTAAGATGATAAACCATTAAAGCTATTTATTAAAAACATTCATTAAAACTGTTTAAGGAACCCTATATGAGTACCAACACCGATACAGGTAACGACCACATTCTCTCCTCCGATAATATTCATTACTTGCATCATAATTTTTTTGAACCAAGCCATGAAAACACAGCGGTAAAAGCCACGTTACTGATTGTTCACGGTATGGCAGAGCATAGCGGACGTTACGCAGACTTCGCTCAGTTTTTAGCGGATAATGGTATCGCAGTGGCAACTTATGACCATCTTGGTCACGGACAAACCGTCAAAACATCAGCAGATTTAGGTTTTTTTGGTGAAGAGCATCCAGTACAGTCCCTGCTAAAAGACGTCATTGTCATGGCAGATAGCTTAAAAAACCGCCATCCTGACGTGCCACACTTTGTAATGGGTCACTCTATGGGCTCGTTTATTGTGCGTAATGTCCTAAAGCACCATGCACACAATTTTACAGGTGCTATTTTGATGGGTACAGCAGATGCCAACCCCTTGACTAAAGTGCTACTCCCAGTCAATAAAGTACTGGCAAAAGTAGCACCTAAAAAACCAAATGCAATATTTGCCAAGGTGATGAATAAAGTCTTGAATAGTAAGCTTGAAGATCGCATCTCTTCATCAGAATTTGCGTGGTTAACTGAAAATCCTGCCGCCATTGAAGCCTATGAAGCAGATCCATTGACGGGCTTTGATTTCACCAACAATGGCTTTATGACACTATTCTTTCTGATGGAAACTGGCTTAAACAAAGGCTGGGCAATGACTATTCCAAAAAACTTCCCGATGCTATTTATCAGTGGCGAAGATGATCCTATTGGAGATATGGGCAACGGCATCCGCAAAATTGTCACGCGCTTAAACAAGCAAAATTTCAGTCAAGTAGATATTCAACTCTACCCAAATATGCGTCATGAGCCTTTGCATGAAAAAGACCACCAAACAGTCTATGAAGATATCTTAGAATGGATAGAAAGCCATAGCTCAGACAATTAACAGCAGCGCTCATCTTGGCGGTTAACTCGTTTGCTAAAAGTCGCCAAATTAGCGACAATACGGCAAGCAAGTTTTTACGCCAAATCATGCGAGTTATTTAACGATAATATATGCTTTACTTTCCACTAACTTTAGGAACCTTTATGTCATTACAACAAACCATCGAACAAGCCTTTGAAAAACGCAACGAATACAGCCCAAGCACGATGCCACAGGACGTGCGTGATGCTATTAATCAAGTGCTTGAGCAACTAGATAACGGTACATTGCGCGTTGCAGAAAAAAAGGATGGCGAATGGGTCGTCAATCAGTGGGCAAAAAAAGCCGTCTTGCTCTCTTTTCGCTTAAACGACAACTATGTTCAGGCAGCGGGCGAACATGTACAATTCTATGACAAAGTTCCGACTAAGTTTGCCAACTGGACCGAAGCACAGTTCAAAGAATCAGGCGTACGTGTTGTACCACCCGCTGTTGCTCGTAAAGGCTCGTTCATCGCAGCAGGTGCGGTATTGATGCCGTCGTATGTCAACATCGGCGCGTATGTCGATCAAGGCGCGATGGTAGATACGTGGGCGACCGTGGGTTCATGTGCCCAAATTGGTAAAAATGTGCATTTATCAGGTGGCGTTGGTATCGGCGGTGTATTAGAGCCATTACAAGCGAATCCAACAATTATTGAGGACAATTGCTTCATCGGTGCACGTTCTGAAATCGTTGAAGGCGTAATCATCGAAGAAGGCGCTGTTATCTCGATGGGTGTATTTATTGGTCAATCAACGCGCATTTATGATCGCGAAACTGGTGAGATTCATCGTGGCCGTGTACCAGCAGGCTCTGTTGTCGTACCGGGTAGCTTGCCATCAGAAGATGGTACGCATAGCTTATATGCTGCTATCATCGTCAAAAAAGTCGATGCACAAACCCGCGCTAAAACATCAGTCAATGAGCTATTACGTTTAGCCTAGTATTTCCAATACTTATAGTCTCGTACCCAAACCGTACGGACAGCGACAGATACTCTTTATTAAAGACGCTGAAGAAAACTTCAGCGTCTTTTTTGCAGCTTAATAGAGGGTGGTGCGTTATAATCCCTTTTTTTGGTTTGGCTTTATCCAAACGCAAAACGCCCATACCTGAACCTGCCTTTTTATTACGATTGATAAATGCCTCATCCCATTAGCAATCTTTAACTGTATTTGACATATTATGAGTGAATCACTATTACGCACCGCCGCCATTCCTGTCACTGACCCTGAAGCAGGTCTACGTTTGACAGAAATCTTTTATTCTTTGCAAGGTGAAGCGCTGACCTCAGGCTTGCCAACGATATTTGTACGCTTGACTGGCTGTCCACTTCGCTGTGTCTATTGCGATACTGAATACGCCTTTACTGGCGGCGAGCGGCAGTCGCTAGAAACCATTATAGAGACCATCAAAAGCTATCCTTGCAAGCGTATTTGTCTGACTGGCGGCGAGCCTTTAGCTCAGCCGAACGCCATTGAGCTAATGAAGCGCTTACTGAGCGACGGTTATGAAATCTCGCTTGAAACCGCAGGCGCGCTCACGGTAGCAAACGTGCCAAAAGCGGTCAGTAAAGTCATGGATCTCAAAACGCCAAGCTCAGGCGAAGTCGATAAGAATCTATGGTCAAATCTCAACCACCTCACTCAGCATGACCAAATTAAATTTGTCATTATGAATCGTGAAGATTACGACTGGGCAAAAATCAAGCTGTCTGAGCATAAATTAAATGAATTGGTCGATACGGTTTGGTTTTCGCCGATGTTTAATGTCGCAGAGGATATCGACGAAGAAGTCAGCCCCGATGTACCTGTGTTGGCGCGCGAACTTGCAGAATGGATGTTGGCTGACGCGCTGCCCGTACGCTTCCAATTGCAACTGCATAAAATCATCTGGGCAGATGCTAAAGGCAAATAATAGCCCAACCATCTAAACGGATATTCAACATAAATAGCGACCCAAGGATAGGAATATAGGTATGGTCAAACTCATTTTATTGGGCTTATTATCGGGGGCATTTTTTAGCTCGACGTTTGTGTTAAACGAAGTTATGAGTGCGGCTGGTGGGCATTGGTTTTGGTCAGCTAGCCTTCGCTATGCATTTATGTGGCTAATACTCACGGCTATTATAATTATGCAGCATGGTTTTGGGCGTATTACAGAGCTGATGACTATATTCCGTCAACATTGGGGCTTTTGGTGTATTACGGGCAGTATTGGTTTTGGAATTTTTTATACAGGAATCTGTTACGCGGCTGATCATGTCGCAGGCTGGGTAGTCGCCGCGACTTTTATGTTTACAGTGGTCGCAAGCCTACTCGTTTTGCTAGCATTCGGACAACGTTTTGATAAAAAATTCATTGCATATGCGTTATTAGTATTTGCTGGTGTGGTACTGGTCAATATCAGTGAAGGACTGCATGCCGCTTCTTTGCTAGATACTGATGCAGTGCCTATGAAAGATATGCTGCTTTATGGTGCCGTGCCTGCCCTAATAGCCGCCTTTAGCTATCCCATTGGTAACCAGTTGGTTTGGCAGGTATCTTACAATGCGCGCAAGCGTAGTGCCGAGCTTACCAGCACTCAAAAAATTGATATCCAAGCCAACGAGATTAGTAAAAAAACTACCTCACTTATTACAGAAGCACCTGCATTGTCAGCCGATATAAGTTATACGGCGGACGCGGTCGATTCCTTAAACCTTAACCACCCCACTCAAACCTTGCCGAGCTCTTTGCTGCAAACTTTAATCGCACGTATACCTGCTATCAAAACCACCCTCCTACAAAATGCCTTTAACAAAGTATGGTTAATGACCTTGGGCAGTTTGCCATTTTGGTTGGTTTTGGGTCTTGTCGTTCATCCGGATTTGCCTGATACTAAGCAGGTATTCAATACCTTACTTGTGGCTCTATTGGCAGGCGTGGCGGCAACCAGTATCTTTTTATATGCCCGTGAAAAAGCGGAAACTTCAAGCGAAGTGGCTGGGGTTGATGCCACTCAGGCAAGTGAAGTGATATTTGCCTTAATTGGCGGTATGCTATTGCTCAATAATACTTTGCCATCAGCGATGGGTTTAATAGGTATTGCTCTGATTATTGTTGGGCTTATTCTATTTGCAAAAGATGGCTAAACTACTACCTAAAGTTAGGTTAACTCTACTTAAATTATTGATATAAACAACTTCAAAACCAAACTAGTCCAGCCCAGCCCAGCCAATCTATTTTGATGGCCATTATATTGGTAATATAATCATGGTTAATGATTTAATTTTTCCTGATATTTTATTATATTTATTAGATATGGTTGGTGTGATTGCTTGTGCGATCGCAGGTACATTGCTGGCACAGCACAAAGGCTTTGATATTGCAGGCTGTATCTTGGTTGCGATGGTCAATGCTATCGGCGGCGGTACACTACGTGATATGGCGCTAGACCGTCATCCGCTCTTTTGGATGACTGACCTCAATTATGTGATCGTCATCACAGTGACATCGCTTATTTTACAAATATTCTTTCATCTGTATCATAAGATTGATAAGGCATTGAAGCTGTTTGATGCCATTGGGTTGGCGGCTTTTAGCGTGATCGGTTTTAAGATAGCATTGACACAAGATATGTCAGCTATTATCGCTATTATGATGGGGGTTTGGACGGCTATTATTGGTGGTCTGCTACGCGATATCATCTGTAATGAGATACCACTGTTACTTCAACGCGAGATTTATATCTCTGCTAGTATTGTAGGTTCGACCACTTATCTACTGCTTGATCGTTTGGGTGTAAATGCTGGGTTGAACGAGTTTGTTATGCTGGGCGTTATCTTTGCTTTACGGATGCTAGCATTACGTTTTGATTGGCACCTGCCTTCTATACGTTTGGTGAAATAAGACTGATATATATGGTTTAAACACTAGGGCGTGTCCTCAATTCAATCGTTTACTTTCTAAATGGCCTAAAAATAGCTAAATTTTGCCAAACATCGTCAAATAGCTTCTTAATATCTCGATATTATTTGCGCTACTTTCCTTGTTTGAAGGTAATTTATCTCATTTTTATCACCATTTTTAAAATGAGGACACGCCCTAAGCTCTACTGCATTGGCTTATAATAATCAGACAATCATCATACACACTTAGTGAGACTTGCTCATGCTGGCTATCGCATTGAACCCTTCAGCACTAATCACTACGTTTGACCCACGCTCTCTCATTTATCTTTTTGATATGATTGGTATTATCGCTTGTAGTATTTCAGGCACGATACTGGCAAAACATAAAAATTTCGATGTTTTTGGTTGTTTACTGGTGTCTATTGTCACCGCTATTGGTGGCGGTACTGTGCGTGATGTCATTTTAGATCGCCATCCACTATTTTGGATGGTGGATATGAGCTACCTGACTGTTATCACCCTCTCTTCATTAGTGATGCAAATATTCTTTCATCCCAACTCTAAACGCGTTAATAAGTTCCTCAAACTCTCAGATACTATTGGACTGTCAGTTTTTACCTTAATCGGTATCAAGGTTGCCGATAGTATGGGTGCAAATGTGCCCGTGGCATTATTACTTGGGGTGATCACCATCATTGTCGGCGGTATCATCCGCGATATGATCTGCAATGAGATTCCGCTGGTGTTGCAGCAAGAGATTTATATTTCGGCAGCTTTGGCTGGCGGCATCCTCTATTTTGCACTACACAATCTGGGTGTGACAGCTTGGATTGCTGACATCGCTACTATGAGTACTATTTTTACCTTACGCATGCTCGCCATTCGTTATGACTGGCAGTTTCCAATCATCGAATGGAAATACTAAAAAAGCGTCAACCTTAAACAAAGTCGACGCTATATTTGCTACTGGTTGAGTATCTTATAATAAGATAATGCTATCATTCCTGTACGACTGCTAAATCCCTTACCATCAACTGTAGACTTTGTTTGCCGTTCCACTCGTTGATGTCTAGCTGAAATAGTACATGCACTTTTTCTGCACGATAATCCCATATCTCGCTATCAAAGTTAAAATAAATTGCTTCAATCGGATATTGCACATCAGGGTAACGCAGCGAAAGCTTAAGGTGCTTATCTTTTAATATCTTAAAGCTTAACACTTCAAAGACCCCATCAAATATTGGCGGTGCAAAGCCATGACCCCAAATATTGGCATCAGCTAAGTGTTCAGCAAACCACAAGCTAAAGTCACTCGCCTGCAACTCGCCATCAGTGAATTTTTGCTCAGCAAACACTTCATTATCCATCTGTGCCATGACGTCATTAAAAGCCATAACAAACCCATCGAAGTTACGACGTTTGATCGTTAAGCCTGCTGCCATCGCATGACCACCAAAATGACTGATTAAATCAGGATGGCGCTCGGCAACCTGCTCAATCGCATCACGAATGTGCACGCCAGCGATAGAACGCGCCGAGCCTTTGATAGGGTCATCTTCAGCGGTACGCTCTGTGTCCGCAGGAGCAAAGACGATACTTGGCAAATAATGACTTTCTTTTAACCGTCCAGCGACAATGCCGATGACGCCTTGATGCCAATCATCTTGATATAAAACGATACTGCGTTTATGATTATTATTCGTCTTTTTCTCAGATCTATTTTGAACAATAACATCGCCGCTTTCACGGTTATCCGCCGTAGCCTCATCGTCCATGTCTGTATCCGCAGCGGCTAATGTCTGTACGATGTTATCCGCTTGCGCGCGCATCTCACCTTCTACCTGTCGACGCGCCCGGTTTAACTGCTCAAGCTCTTGCGCCAAACGCTGCGCCGTACTCCAGTCATCCGTCAACAAACACTCAATACCGATGCGCATATTATCCATACGACCAGCGGCATTGATACGAGGTCCTAAGACAAACCCAAAATCTTGTGCCTGCAACTGTTTAGGATCTCGCCCTGCTTGTTCAAGGAGTGCCAAGATACCGAGCGAGCAGCGCCCTTGGCGGATAGCCGCCAGTCCATGATGCACTAAAATGCGATTGTTTTTATCAAGCACCCCAACGTCAGCAATCGTCCCTAATGCCACCAAATCCAAATATTGACTCACTTGCACGGTAGATTTACCGGCTTCGCGGCGCAGCTTGGCTAAGCGTCCAAGCACATAAAATGCCACGCCTACCCCTACGAGCGCTTTACTGCTAAAGTGGCAATCGAGCTGATTGGGATTAACCACAGCCTCCGCAGGCGGTGTTTCTTTGGTCGTCAAATGATGATCGGTAATAATCACAGTGATGCCATCGGCTTGCGCACGTGCCACGCCTTCATGGCTTGAGATACCGTTATCGACGGTCACTATCACCTCAGGATGATACTTCTCAATACCCAATTCGACAATTTCTGGTGTCAAACCATAGCCGTACTTAAATCGGTCGGGCACTAAAAAGTCAACGACTGCGCCCATTTTTGTAAGCGCACGCATCATTAATGCGGTACTGGTCGCACCATCACAGTCAAAATCACCCACGATAAGGATACGCTGACCGTCATCGATGGCGACGTCTAATAGACGCACTGCTTCGGTGACACCATGTAGCATTTCGGCTGGCAATAGCGCAGAGAGTTGCGTCTCTAGCTCATCAGGCTGAGTAATGCCGCGACCTGCGTATAAGCGGGCAAGCGTCAATGATTGGGCGGCAAGTGGTTGCAGCGCGGCGGGCAACTCGTCGATGCGAGTGCTGGTATAACGGGGGGTTAAATTTAGCATGTGCATATTCTACTGGCTTTAGCAGAGGGTCACAATGACAATTTTTGGCGGCTTGGTTTATCGTTTTTTGTTGCAGTACATTGTGATAAACCATATTTTAATACTAGCATAGAGTAAACAACTCATACTCTATCCATATAATATGCATAATATTTCATTTACAAAAACGGTGTATAGCGACTGCATTTTTCTGCATTTTGCTACAAAGCAATGATTGTATGCCGCTCAGAAATCCATAAAATGGTAAGCAACTGAGATACTTGCTATCTATTGAGATTTGATTTTTTATTTTAACCATTTATAAGGATGCTTTATGAAAACCACACCACTGGCTGAAAAGTTACCAAATACCATTGACCCTAGCTTGGATCTTGAACAAGTAAAAAAAGAATGTCAAAAGCTGGTTAAAAAACGCGCCAAATATTCTGCTGGTGTTGCCATCGTTCCTGTACCATTTTTTGATGTCGCAGTAGATGCAGGTATGCTTACTCAACTATTACCTGACATTAGCGAGCGATTTGGCTTACTTGAAGATCGTAAGGCGGCAGTTGATTTAGAATCACGAGCCATTCATTGGGGTGCATTAAAAGATCGTACTGTCGATTTTGCAGGGTTGATGGCGACACGTGGTATTGTTAAAAAGACCGTACAAGGCTTTGGTGGTCGTATCGCTGCCAAACAAGTAACGAAATTTATCCCATTAGGGGGTCAAATGGTTGCTGCTACAATGGGCTATATGATTTTCAAAAAAATCGCCAATGACCACATCAATGAGTGCTACAAGCTCGCAAAAGACATTCAGCAAAAGCAACACGGTAAAAATGTCTAAAACAGTTAAAAAACTGACATCAACTTTATAAGATAAAACCAGCTAAGAGCCATTGCCTTAGCTGGTTTTTTTATGCTGAGCTACGTATATATGGGTTTAATTTTTCAATTTAATAATAGCCTTTTTCATAATACATCTCTAACTCAAAATACTCTATGTCACTAATTATAATAATGTTATCTGCATAAGGACGATACTTTCTAACCATTATTTTTGCCGCTGGTTTGTTCTTTATGAAAATGACGCCATCTTTGAGCCGAACATCGTTATCAAAACTAAATCCATCTCCCATGACTTTTGATGTAGAGCCTTTCCAATGACACTGCTGTACGTGATAATCAGACATCACATATACACTTCTTATAAAAAAAAGGCTGAGTGTCAAAGCAATTAAAAGACAGGGTATTGATAGCTTTTTATCCATTGAATCTCTAATTGAATTTAGGAAACCTATTTTGATGAAATAAATATTCCTGTCCATGCATGTTTCATGATATCTCGATGCATAGCATTAACAGTGGAAAATAATAAACACGCTACCCAAATATAGCAATACTTCATGAATATTTCACCTCTCTCAGTTAATGAACTCGTTAAAGTAAGATAAATTTTATTCTTGGATTATGGTATGCCAAACTTTAGCATAGATAGTTATGAGCTCACGTCAACACTGATACTGCTACTAGGTTGCCTCATTCTTTTCATCGCCAGTATTTCGGCGGCGTTTAATGACCATCTTGATGATTGTTCGTGGGAACACCTCACCACTTGGTTATTTATCGTCGGTGGTTTATTGATGATTGTCGGCTATATTGGTTATAAAGCCTATGCATATTATCACCCCTATGCGTGGCTGGATTAATAACGTCAAGCTTTGATAAAAAAAAGCTTTATTCAATACTAATAATAGTTGGTGGTGTTATTGATAAGTTTTGCTGATAATATACGACCTGCTTGGAAAAAATACATGTCAACTAGCAAACATCAACTCGTACCAAATGCCAGTTTTTATTAAGCATAAACCTTCAAACCAATAAAAATCTTAAAGGATCAGACCCATGAAAAAAATCTTAATATCAACGGCTATGCTCGCTACCCTTGCTCTATCTGGATGCACGACGACTGGTGGCATGAACAATAATGCAGGTACTGCTATCGGTACTGCAAATGAGATTGGTATGAATGTCTTTAAATCAGCGATTGATAACCAATGCCGCAGTCAGATTGAAAAGCAAACTGCTTGGCGTGTGGCTAGCGTGGCTATGACCGATACACAACAAGAAGCCGTAAAAAGTAATGTTTGTGGCTGCGTCAGTGAGCAAGCGCCGCAGCAAGTGACACTCGTTGAATTGGGCAATGCTGCTATCGATTCGCAATATCGCACACAGCTGGTCACGAAAGTCGTCGCAAAATCTCTACAAAGTTGCTATACCAGTTTTATGAAATAAAATATGATATATCTACTGATGTGTAGTAGATATGGTTGCACAACATTCAAGTTTTAAGACATTAAAATAAGACCATAAAAAGGGTGCGTTATAAATAACCCACCCTTTTTATTGCTAAGTCTTTGTACCATCCACTTATCTTATTAACTTGGCTTAGAACTTGTTTTTGTCAACTGGATTCTGTGACAAAGCTGCTGTAAAGGGCAGTATTTTACTGCGGCTAAAATACTTAGAAGAGCCATCAATAATCTTGTCTACTTCTTTGATCAAATCATTAATAACGTCATCATAAACGCCATGATATAGTTCAGTTTCGAATGCCGTAAAGGGATGCTTACGTGATGCCGAGCCGACCTCTGTCACGCCTTGCTTACTATAAAAAATATCGACTCGACCATCACTGTTGAGTACACAATTTAATACTCCGCCCTCTAGCTCCATCTCTACTCGCTCAGGCATAAAAATATAATCGTCTACATTGATGAGTTTTTTTTCTACTTCTCTCTTAAAAAATGATTTGATATCAAACATGGATATATCCTTGACCTTAAAATTATAATATACGTTAGCACGCCTGATTTTATGACTATTACCAAGCATTCGACTGCATGCTTGTTAGTTCGTGCCTTATAAATAAATACTATAAGATGACGTGATATTTTTTAAGACAGGATATGTAAAACTGCGTTTGATGTTGGTAAAAATAGAATGTTAGCTGTGGCTTCTTTATCCTATTGCAATAAACAAAGGAAATGGCAAACTAGGCAACTCCCCTTTTCTAATGATGAAACTACTCTATCTGGCTTAATCACACCCAGCCTTTCTCACGAAACGATTTCAACACCTCAACAAACGCTGCCATCTCATCAGGTCTGCCAAGCGTCAAGCGATTAAAGCCAGTGATAGGCGCAAACTCGCGACCAACAGCGATGCCATGGTCGCACATTCTATCGATATAGGTTTGTACATCGCCTTTGATTTCGTGAAATATAAAGCTGGCTTGTGATGGTAAGTAGCGTAGACCAAGCTCATCCAATGTCTGCTCAACCAGCTGACGCGATTGATTGGCAGTATGCAAACTCAACGCCAAAAACGCCTCATCATTCAAGGTTGCTATCGCGGCGACAGCACCAGACAGATTGGTGTTATCCACTGAGATAAACGCCTCTAGCTCAGTGATCATTTGCGGACTGGCAACTGCATAGCCGACACGCATACCCGCTAGCGCACACAGTTTGGAGAAAGTCCGAACCACGATAATATTGTCTGAGCGCTGCTCTCTTATCCACGCAATCCCACTCTCAAAACTTGGGTCAGTGACATATTCTGAGTAGGCTTCATCTAGCAAGAAATAATGATGGTCTGGTGCTGTTCCTATCCACGATTTTAACTCATCTGTGTCAGTAATCGTCGCTGTTGGATTGTTGGGATTGCAGAGATAAAACAAGCTTATACCATCAAAATCATTAGCCACTTTTTGCATATTTTGTAAATCAAAAGAATAGCTTTCAGGCATCAGTGCTACTTTTACCACCGGCACATTGATAGAGGTTGCATATAATTCCGCATAAGCAAAGGTTGGGTGCGGCACAATTACTTGGAAGTTTCTGCCTTCTCTTAACGCTTTGTTTTGCAGCATTTGTACGACGGTGCGGATATTCTCACTGGAGCCGCTACCTAGAGATATTTGACTTTCAGTCACGTCATTAATTTTCGCAACTTTAGTGATTAAAGCTGCACGCTGGTCATCTGGATAACGAAAGCCGATATCTAAAGCATCGATAACCGCTTTTTTGGCAGAGTTTGCCATGCCCAATGAGTTTTCGTTAGAGTTTAATTCTATTAATGAATTGGTAAGCACAATAGTAATACGCCTAATTGATACCCATACCAAATTTGCGATGAACAATGTCAAACTCGCTCAGCCAGCGGACGTAGCACTTGCGCTCGTCTTTTTTGCTACTCTGATTATTTAGTAGGGTTTATATATGGATGGTGAGATGCATTCGGATAATAATGGTTATGGTAAGTGGCATTTACCCTGATTACAAGCGCTCTGAGCGATGAAACTCGTTAGCAGATGTTATGAGTAAGATGCTCACTTATTGATAGTATCCGTTAAATAAAAAAGAGCCACCCTATAGGCAACTCACTTTGTGAAATTCTTAACATTTTTGCTAATACTAGGCCGTGTCCTCATTTTAAAAATGGTGATAAACATGAGATAAATTGCCGTTAAACAAGGAAAGTAGCGCAAATAATATCGAGATATTAAGAAGCTATTTGACGATGTTTGGCAAAATTTAGCTATTTTTAGCCCATTTAGAAAGTAATCGACTGAATTAAGGACACACCCTAGTCTTGCTAGTTTATCGATATTTCAAATTAGCAATTTTTTAATGCACTACTTAGACCCAGCCTTTTTCACGGAACAGCTTTAATACTTTAATAAATGCTGCCATCTCATCAGGCGTTCCAAGTGTTAGACGGTTGAAACCTGTAACAGGTGGGAACTCGCGACCAACCTTGATGCCATGGTCGCGCATTCTATCGATATAAGTTTTTAAATCACCTTTTATCTCATGAAAAATAAAATTGGTCTGTGAGGGTAAATAACGCAATCTAAGGTCATCTAATACTGTCTCAATCATCTGGCGCGACTGATTGGTATTGCGCAAACTTAGCGCTAAAAACTTGGTATCATTTAGCGTGGCAATAGCAGCAACCGCACCTGACAAGTTGGTGTTGTCCATAGACATAAACGCTTCGACAGCCTCGATTGCTTGCGGGTTAGAAACCGCGTAGCCCACTCGCATACCGGCTAAGGCACATAACTTTGAGAAAGTATGAATAACAATAAGATTGTCTGATAACCCTTGTTTCACCCACTCAATACCGCTCTCAAAGCTTGGATCTGACACATACTCCAAGTAAGCTTGATCTAATAAAAAGTAATGGTTATCTGGTGCATCACTTATCCAAGTTTTAAGCTTTTGCGTTGATGTAATGATGCCAGTTGGGTTGTTTGGATTGCAAATATAAAGTAGGCTGATGCCATCAAAATCGTCAGCTGCTTTTTGTAATTCATCAAAATCATAATCATAGTTTTCAGCAGTTAATGGTATCTTGACCACAGGCACGCCAATGGAATTTGCATACATCTCTGCACAATCAAACGTTGGCACAGGAATCACCATTTGAAACTGCTTACCCTCTTTCAATGCTTTGTTTTGCAACATTTGTAAGGTAGCTCGAATATTTTCAGTCGAGCCATTGCCTAAGGAGACTTGGTTTTCTGCCACACCATGGATGGTGGCAATTTTGCTAATGAGCGCCGCGCGTGGATTATCTGGATAACGAAAGCCCTCACCTAAAGACTCTATAATGGCTTGTTTGGCAGAATCTGCCATACCTAGTGAGTTTTCATTCGCATTTAATTCTAAGCATTTATTATTTTGCATGATGGATTATGTGCCTCAACGTCCGTTGTTATAAGTTCATATTGCTTATTGATATCATATTAAGGGGCATTTGGTATAAACACAAGTTTTGATATGACCAATTATTAGTTATTAATAATCTCGAACAAAAGCGAGGCTATCTTGGTCATAAGAAGACCATAAAAAAGGTGAGCTGCGCCATTAGCAACTCACCTTTTTGTTATATACAAACTGATATTAACGGCAGTTCAAATAACCTCTTAGATCAAATGCGCCTTTAACTCTAGCACTTTATCACGCGTTTTCGCTGCATCCTCAAATTTCAAGTCACGCGACATCTGCTTCATAAGCTTTTCAAGACGATTGATTTCTTTCGCCAGCAAATCAGGACTGCGTAAGATGCTAATATCGACATCAGGCAGATTGCTCTTGATTGGAATCACTTGATTGTCATTGGCATTCTGATCGTCACCTGTATCGATTTTATCCGTGATACTGCGACGCGCGCCTTTTGGGGTGATGTTATGCTCAAGGTTAAATGCCACTTGTTTTTCACGGCGACGATCGGTCTCGTCTATCGCCTTTTGCATACTATTAGTGATGCGATCAGCATACAGAATGGCTTTACCGTTGATGTGACGCGCGGCTCGTCCAATGGTCTGAATCAAAGCACGCTCAGAACGCAAGAAGCCCTCTTTATCGGCATCAAATATTGCGACCAATGACACTTCTGGCATATCTAAACCTTCACGCAATAGGTTAATACCGACCAGTACATCATGCACACCAGTCCGCAACTCATGAATGATTTGCATCCGCTCAACGGTATCGATGTCCGAGTGCAGATAAGCAACTTTGACGTCGTACTCTTTTAGATAACTGGTCAAATCCTCTGACATGCGCTTGGTCAAGGTAGTTATCAGCACGCGCTCATCTTTTTCTCGGCGCTTGGTAATCTCTGATAACACATCATCGACCTGCGTCAATACAGGACGAATCTCAATCTCAGGGTCAATCAAACCCGTTGGACGGACGACTTGTTCAACGACTTGCTCGCTGTGTTCAAGCTCATACAATGCAGGCGTAGCACTGACATAAATAGTCTTAGGCTTGATACGCTCCCACTCTTCAAACTTCATCGGACGATTATTCATAGCACTTGGCAGACGGAAACCATAATTGACTAAGTTCTCTTTACGTGATCTATCGCCTTTATACATTGCACCGATTTGCGAAACAGTGACATGTGACTCATCAAGGAACAGCAGTGCATCTTCTGGAATATAATCAAATAAGGTCGGCGGTGCTTCTCCTGATGGACGACCGGAGAGATGCTGCGAGTAGTTTTCGATACCATTACAGTAGCCAAGCTGTTGAATCATCTCAAGATCATACTGGGTACGCTCTTTAAGACGCTGTGCTTCAATCAGTTTATTATTGTCACGGAAATACTCCAAGCGTGGCTCTAGCTCAGCACGGATGGTATGACTGGCAGCTTCTAGTTTATTGCGCGGCGTTACATAGTGCGATTTTGGATAAATAGTAATACGCGGTACGCTACGTACCGTTTTACCTGTTAATGGATCAAACCAAGTAATTTTCTCTACTTCATTGTCAAATAAATGCACACGTACCGCCAGCTGCTCAGACTCAGCAGGATAAATATCTAACAACTCGCCACGCAGCCGATACGTACCGCGGCCAAAGTCTAGCTCATTGCGCGTATATTGCATTTCAACGAGGCGCTTAATGGTAGCAGTGCGATCGATTTTGTCCCCAACGACGACGTGCAGCAGCATTTTTAAATAACTTTCTGGATCACCCAAACCATAAATGCACGATACCGAGGCAACAATAATCGCGTCACGGCGCTCTAATAGTGCTCGCGTCGCTGACAGACGCATCTGATCGATATGATCGTTGATGGCACTGTCTTTTTCGATAAAGGTATCACTTGCCGCGACATAGGCTTCCGGCTGATAATAGTCATAATAGCTGACGAAATACTCAACCGCGTTATTTGGAAAGAACGATTTAAATTCACCATATAACTGCGCGGCAAGCGTTTTGTTATGAGCCATAATAATAGTTGGACGCTGCGTCTCAGAGATGACCTTTGCCATAGTATAGGTCTTACCAGAGCCCGTCACTCCCAAAAGTAACTGCTCATCCATACCAGAATTAATACCGTTGACGAGCTTTTTAATCGCTTGGGGTTGATCTCCTGCTGGCTCAAATTCGGTGACCATCTCAAAAGCACGACTTGATATTTGCGTCCCAGACGCATTGACACCACTAATTTCAGCTTCGCCCTGTAGCTGAGTGGCCAATTGATTTAACTGACGCGACGAGCGCGGTTCAGGCATTCGCATAATGGCTTTCTTCTTCTGAAGGTTTATAACAATGTGGGGTCTAAGCTAGGGTTTTTAAAGGTAATTAAGGGTTTTATCTTGTCATCTTCTCTTACAATATTAGCATCTAGACATGACGTCACGCGCCCTATTTATAACGAATAAATAGTACCTTCGTTATAAAAAACGCACACAGCAACTACTAAATTTACAAAGCTTTTCATGATTAACAAACTCATTACACGACCACCTAATAAAGCCTAACGCTTGAGGCTTTCAATCTTCATTTAAGCTGCTATTATTTATAACGAATCAGCAAGTAGTTGGTTACTAAGATACCAATAACAACAAATGAGATTTTCATTAAAATAATACACATAACGGAGTAGAACATGAGAGAACGTTACGCAAGTGGAATAGATGACGCAACCGCAAAGAAAATGATCGACTTATTGAACGCTAATCTAGCGAATCTCATTGATTTGAGTATGGACAGTAAGCAATGTCATTGGAATTTGCAAGGTACTGGCTTTATCGGTGTTCATCAGTTATTAGATGATACTTATGGTCGCTTGACTGAAGCTTATGATACGGTTGCTGAACGCATCGTTATCCTTGGTGGTAAAGCCAATGGTATTTCTAAACGCGTCGTTGAGGACTCTATCTTAAAGACTTACCCTACTGATATCACTGAAGTTGATCAGCATGTTCGTGAGCTTACCAATCGTTATAAGACCATTGCGGCATCATTGCGTGAAGGGATTAATACTGCTGGTGATGCGGGTGACGAAGATACCGCTGACTTATTAACGGAAATAAGCCGTACTGTCGATAAAGATGCATGGTTCATCGGTGCCAATGCACCAAAGAAATAATATCTTTGTACTCAAACCAGACATATCAATAAGACAGTCTATATCAGCAAAAAAGGTCACTTTTATAGTGACCTTTTTTGTGTGTACTAATGTATGTGTAATAACTTTAAGATTCGCGCTCAGAAACGGGCTTTAAAATATAGTCAATCCACAATAAAACTGGAACAGCCCATATCATAAAATAGTTCAGGCAGATTATTCTCCATCCACCCTTGGCGTAGAAACTTAGCTTGAGCCCATTTTTTTTCAATGGGGTTTAGATCAGGACTGTAGGGTGGCAGCCATAGAATACGATTACCGTGCCTGTTCAGTAGTTTTTGAATACGCGTGCTCTTATGAAAGCGGGCATTATCCATAACGATCACGCATTTAGTCTTGAGACTTGGAATTAGCGTGAACTTGCACCAGTCATAAAATATATGGCTGTTGATATTTTGTTCAAAGTAATCAAGCGCAAATAGCATCTTTTTATACAAAGCACCGATGACATTAGTACGCTTTTTTGCTTGCCAGTTGTAGCTGTCGATACAGGGTTTGCCTCTCGGTGAGTATCCGTAAGGTCTGATAGTTTCAGCTTCAAAACCGCTTTCATCCATATAAACGATGGGATAGCCTTGAGTCATATAATCATTTAAATTATTGAGATACTTAGCTCTTTTTATCAAACAAGCTTTTGGATGTTCTAAGGTCTTTTTTTTGACTGATACCTAGCCGTTTTAATGCGGCTTCTATACCTGATTTACTACAGCCTAAACGCCGTGCTCGCTCGTACATATAATCGTCTGGATGCTGCTCAACATCTTTCAATAAGGCTTGATTTGATATTTTAGTCGGTGCTTTATTTCTGGTGGTTTTAGGAACTAAGCTCTGCTGCCAGCTGTGAATCGAGCTTGTGCTAAGCTGATAAAAGTTAGCTGCTTCTCTAATGGTCATGCCGTCTTTAATGCTTCGTAACACTTGTTTGCGAAAGTCGATTGAATAGGTCATCGTTTGTTTCACTAAATGAATTAGTTATAAATATTGTATCGGTTTTATCTAAGATTGACTATAGCTAAATTATCAGTTATTAGCTGTCAGTTAAAAAACACCTTGGATTATTTGTTGCATCTGCGGTAAAAGCTCACCCAGCTGCGCCTCTGTCTCACTGGTATCCTCAGGCAAAGATTGCTTTAGAAATGCTGCTGTAATCTGTGGCTGTTTCGACAAGATACTTTGACCCATCACCGTATCATAAAAATCAATTTGAGCATCAACTTCCGCTTGCGTATAGTAAGTTTTTGCCGCGTTAATATATGCTTGCGTCAACGTATGCTTGTCAGTGGTATCGCCGATAGTATTGGTCATTATCTTGGCATATTGACCCAGCACTTTTTGAATCTGCTCTTGTAGCGCCTGTTGGCGTTTATTTAAGTTACCATCACCTACTGACTCAGTACGATTTTGCGTTTGTACATTGATAGCATCGATAGCCGCTTGTTGCCCGTTAACGATAGATTCTATTTGCTCATCAATGTGCATCACTTCCATCAGCTTCACGATAGACGTATCTGTTGGGGAGATATTATTATTCATAAAAGCGGTATTGTTAATAGAAGCGCTATTCGCACTTATTCTATTGATGCTTACACTCTGCTGTTGAGCAGGCTCACTATGAATTACCAGCTCAGCCTGTGCTTGAGTCAGACTGGCTACTGCGCTAATAGTAATAACGGTCATACTTAATGAGCGAACCATGATTGAACGCCCAACAGGGCTCTCTATAGCAGACTGAAGACTTAGTTTCATGTTAGTTTCTCTTTATCAGGCATCTTGATTATAACTATTGGGTAAGCTCAAAGTTTCAGCATTGGGTACAGATAATGTCAGGATAGCTTCCTGAAATAAAGGATTGGCACGGAACTGACTTTCAATAATTTCGAATTTTTGGGCAATCTCTTTTTCTTTTTGATTACCAGCGATATCGACTGCTGCCACCATAAATATCTTTTTGGGTCCCACCCACTCCAAATGTAAGTACGACACACTATCGATATCTGGATGATTGAGTAATTCGCTCAATGCATAGCCATGTATCCTCTCTGATACTTTATAACCGACCAAAAAGTCACGGTTGCGGCTAATTAAAAAGATGGCTACCGCACCCAATAATATTCCGACAATGATGGAGCCGAGCGCATCCCAAAACGGCTGTCCCGTGTAAGCATGCATACCCATGGCAGCAGCAGCGACAACCAAGCCGATGACAGCTGCCAAGTCTTCAAAGAATACACCACGTAAAGTTGGATTTGACGTATCGACCACATAGCCAATGGCGCTGACATTTATCGCTTCACCATGCTTTTTGCTTTGTAAGTAAGCTTGCCCTAACGAAAACCCTTCGAGCACAAACGCAATCGCCAATACAATAAAACCGATGGTATAGTTGGTCTCGCTTTCCGCAGCATTCCACTCGGTGATACCGGTATAAATGGAGACAATCGAACCTGCCATAAAGACACCAAAAGCGGCAATCATCGACCAGACATAAGCTTCTTTGCCATAGCCGAGGGGATGGCTTTCATCAGCAGGTTTGATCGCCTTTTTCTCGGCGACAATTAATAAAGTACCGTTACCTGCATCTGCCCACGAATGCGCTGACTCTGCGATCATAGAAGCAGAACCCGTCATAAATGCTGCAACCGTTTTGGCAATCGCAATGATAATGTTGGCTCCAACGGCAATTAATACCGTTACCAATGAAGCGGAATGTTGCTGGTCTTTATTGGTTATCGACTTAGCAGAACCGCCTAATACAGAGTGAGAATTACCATCAGAAGTGGTGTCTTTAATGAGCGTGCCAGCACCCCGAGCACGGCTACTACACGGCGCTGGCTGATGAGAAATAGGCGTAGGTGACTCGGCTTCCGATGGTTTTAAGCTCATAATAATCTCGATATAGGCTTTTTGAACGCAGATATGTATATATTTAACCAGATCAATAGACCGTATATTGAAAGCATTTTAACTGACTATACAGGGTCTATTCATCTTAACGATCATGAGAATTAGCCAGCTCACCAACCATATCCCCGATATCACAACTAGGTCGATGTGAGCTTTCCAGACGCAGGTTTTTACGCTCTAGTGCGGCATCAGCGCGGCATTGCTGCATGGGATTTTTGATATCAAGTGGCGGCGCAGGTGTGGGCTTGCCATTATCATCGATAGCGACCATCGTAAAATAGCAGCTGTTGGTATGGCGTACGGTACGGGCTCGAACGTCTTCTGCTTCGACGCGAATGCCGACCTCCATTGAAGTATTTCCCACATAATTAACACTTGCCGCAAAGGTGACCAATTCGCCAACATATATAGGCTCACGAAACATCACTTGGTCGACAGACAGCGTCACCACATAATTGCCGCTATAGCGACTGGCGCAAGCGTAAGCGACTTGATCAAGCATCTTAAGCAAATCACCACCATGCACATTGCCAATAAAATTCGCCATATCAGGCGTCATGAGTATCGACATATATAGCTCATGATTTAATGGGGCTTTTTTGGCAGTCGAGCTGGTATTGTATTGCGGCATAAAAATCCTTGAATGATTTAGAGCGTGTTAATAGTAAGTATCATTTATACAGCAGCTCACAAGAGAGCACAAACGGCACTCTGTCATTGAATGGTCTAGGTTATGTAAATCTTAAGCTATTTAACTTTAGCTCAACCAATGAAAACGATAAGCAAGCCAAGCAACAATGGCGCTCACTGAACCTGTCAAGATACCGCCCCAAGCAAAATCAACCAACGCTGTATCCAGTGTAAAACCTTTGTACAACGCTAAACTGGTAAAGTCATAAGTACCGTAAGCCATCAGCCCTATTAGGCCACCAAGCAAGAATATATGACCAATCGAAGCGCCTGCTTTAATTTGTGGATATAAAATCAAAATACAGAGAGCCAGTAGATAAAACATATAGAAAACACCAGCAGCAATCATGTTTGGCTCATCGGCAAGCAGATGCCCGATACGCTTTTCATAAAATAAGCCAGTCATGGTCTTGAGCCAAACTGCGTCAATACCCAAAAATATAAGCACAGCAGCCAGATATATAAATACATAACCCATAACCACATCCTTTTAATTAGCGTTTTTTAATCCCAGCTTGTTTCCATCAGCGCTTGTTAAGTCAGTGTTTGTTAAGACACTACCTGTTGAAACGCAACTTGTTAAGACGCTATGTTTCGTTTGGAGGCGTCTTGGCCATCACCGTTGTTGGCATTACCGCTTTCATGAGAATTCATAATATCGTGAATCAGGCGGCTGCTTTGCTCATCGGTCAGAGTGTCATGAGAAGACAAATCAGAGAAATGCATCACATCAATATTATCCGGCTTCACTGCGGTCAACTGTACCACGCCGATAGTACGCTCTAAAAATCCACCTTCGCAGTAGCAAAAGTAAAAATCCCACAAGCGAATAAAGGCATCATCATAACCAAGCCCCTTAATTTCTTCACGCTGTGCCATAAACGCCGCACGCCAGTCGCGCAAGGTATGAGCATAGTCAAAACCGTAATCATGTAGCTGCTTGATAACCATGTCGGTTTGTTCCGTAAACTGCGTATTTAGCTCTTGATTAGACAGCAAACAACCACCAGGAAAAATATGCGTCTGGATAAAATCGACTGAATTAACATAATCTTGGTAGTTTTGATCGTTAAAAGTAATCGCTTGCAGCACCATCAGCCCTGTGGGTTTGAGCAAGCTATTACATTTGGCAAAAAACGTCGGTAAGTACTCGTGCCCAACGGCTTCAATCATCTCGATACTGACTAGCTTGTCATACTGCCCTGTCAGCTCACGATAATCTTGCTTCAGCAGGGTAATTTTATCAGACAGTCCTGCCGCATCGACTCGGCGCTGCGCCTCATCATACTGGGCATCAGAGATGGTCGTCGTCGTTATGTGACAGCCATAATGTATGGCGGCATAAATAGCGAAACCACCCCACCCTGTGCCAATTTCTATCACATGATCATCAGGCGTCAATTGTAATCGCTGGCAAATGAGCGCCAGTTTATGCTGCTGTGCTGCGCTCAGTGATACATCAGGCGTACGATATACTGCTGCTGAATACATCATCGTATCGTCCAAAAACCGCTGATACATATCATTGCCCAAATCATAATGCGCTAAAATATTGGACTTGGCACCAGACTGATCATTACTGCGTAGCCGATGCTTCGCTTTTTCAAACGCCTTACTCACACCTGCAAAGCGGTTCTCTAACTTATTCAACACCGCCAAGTTACGCGCTGCCAACCGAATCAGCCCGGTCAAATCGTCCGTATCCCACTCACCATTGATATAGCTGTCTGCTAGCGCAATAGAGCCGCCAAGCAACAGCTGCCGATAGACAGTAGGATCATGAATCATCAAGGTAACGTGTAGTGAATGGCGACCCACTGCCGAACTGCTCGCGACACTATCGGATACTTTACCAAAGCTGACGGTATTAGGTGCTTGCTCATCGAATGCTTCGACTATGGTCAAGCTACCAAACTGGATATGCGCTAATGCGCGAAAGATGAGTTTTCTTGCCAATTTATTCATTCCCGCACTGACGGGCTGAAAAATGGCGCTCTCATTGACGACCTTACTCATCTGTGCGGTCAATTTTCCTAATGTCGAAACGGGTGCTCGGTCGGTTGGTCGTGCTGACATCGTATATTCATCCTTGTTTAAATGCTCTATGCTTAAGCGTTAAGCTGATAAATTTCTTTGGCTGATCGTTAGCCCTTAAACGATCAAAGAATATCTTTTGGAGTCGGTGCTCTGTTCTGTTGGCTATCGGCCAGTTTTTCACCATAATGAATATAAGGCACTTTTTTGATCGCATAAAGCTTGAAAGCATGCCAATAAATACGAGTTACAGAGGTCATGTTCAGTAGCGGATTTTTTCGCAAACTGTTGCGAATCGTTATGGCGGTCATTGGAACGCCAGCCATTTTTATACCCGTTTTTAATACCTCACCGCGCTCATCGCTGATATCGATAGCAATACGAACTTGCAAGCAATTATCCAGCTGTTGTTTTACCTTAACCTGCCAACGATATAGCTGATCGATCGGGTTAAAAGGTGAGACATGAAAATCTTTATTATGACAAAATTCAGTATTTGCGCCATTGAGTGTAAACCCATAATAATGGCGCTTATCCCATGGTGTATTAGAGACTTCAGCCAATAAATGGGACGGTATCTGCTGCTCATCGAAACCTAAATAAAAATTGACTGGACTAAAATATATACCCGCATTGCGGCAAACGAGCATCCCAATAATATCGCCTGTTGGCGCACTACCCGTTTGCTCAGTAAACGCTTGGTTTAAGCGATGATTAAGTGCTTGAACAGAATTTGAACGACAATTATCCTGCTTATCATTCATTAAGCAATCACTTAGGCTATTTAACTCTTGTAAAGGTAGACCTTGTAAGTAATCATCAGGACAAAACTGCTGCAAGGCTTTTTTCTTTGCTGAAAATAATGGCAATCCTTTGACCAGACGCCCTTTTGAAAGCAACTTTTTTAAAAGCTTATTTTTACTACTCATACCTATACTTACTTCAGGAAGCTCCAGCCCTTTAGCCAATGCGCTGATATTGATGCCCCAATAACGGTATGGATACGCAAATTTATGCACACTTGGCAGTAACCGACTGTGCCAAGTCGTCCCATGGAACAACTGATGGGGTAACAGCTTATTAGGCGTGTCGGTTTCAATAGACATAGCATTCTCTTCAATAATGTTCGTTGATCTCACGACCAAATAAGCGACGCTTTCGCTTTGGTTCATCATTTTTAACAGTCGGTTGTAAACGTTCAATGTACTCAATCAGCTCCTGATTGGTAAGCGCCGTGACCACCTCACGCTTATTAAGTGTGCGCAATTTGCTATCTGCCTTTACCGGCAGGTCTTTATAACGAAACGGCGTATGTGCGCTCTCGGCATCAGGTAGATGAGTCGGATCAACCTCGTCTTTTATGGCAATATTATGGCCGAGCGCCTGACAGACACGTAGACCGCTACGTACGCCATCTTCATGAAAACCATTAAGCCAATAGGCACCGCAAAAATGTGTGTGCATGCCGTTACCAGAGATACTCGACCATCTGCTTTGCGCCTTAATCATCGCTTTATCAAACACAGGATGGCTATAATCGATGCGCTTGATGACGTGCTTATCATCAATATTGTCATGAACGGTTTCTGGATTCAGCGTAACCAAATAATTGTGCTTTTTGGTCAGGCGTTGCAGAATATTCATGTGATAAGTCAGCACTGGTTTTGCTGATGTTTGCGCTTTTTGATTTGCGAGACTCTCATCAATCAGATAATTCCAGCTGGCCCACGCCAATGGCTTGTTCGGTAGGACACTGACATCGGTATGCAGTACGGCGGTATTTTTGGTAAAGCGAAAATGACTCAGCACCTCATTTTCATCCTTACTGGCGTCTGTTAAAATTTTGAGCGCGGTGTCTGCATGACAAGCAAAGATAACTTCGTCAAATACCAATTTTTCGTTTAAGCTTTCGATATTGTTGTCAGTAATGCTTTTATTTTTAACCGTCAATAATACTTGCTCACCATCGCGAACCACAGACTGGACTGGACTGTTTACTCTCACCTTACCGCCCACTTTGATGAAGCGTGGAATCAACTTATTGACGTACTGTTTTGAGCCACCTCTAATCGTAAACCACTGCGGACGATTAACCACATCAAGCAAGCCATGATTGTCAAAGAACTGTGCAAAAAACACCAGTGGGAAGTCTTGTACTTCATGCAGACTGGTTGACCAAATGGCAGAAACCATTGGCAGCAAATAGTTATCTATAAACAGCTTGCCATAGCTTTTTTCTGTGAGATAGCTGCCCAGTGTTTGCTCAGTAAAAATGCTAACATCTTGCCCTTTAACACGTGCTATTTCGTAGTCTTGGCGTAGCTGCTTGATATGTTTATTGAACTGTAGAATATCTTTGATAAATTGCCAAAACTTTGGATTGAAAACATTCTTACGCTGCGATAATAAAGTATTGAGCGTGTGACCATTGTATTCAAAATGGCGCGCCGTATTCTTTACCGAAAAGCTCATGTCAGTCGATTGAAACGGCACTTGCAGCTCATGCAGTAGACGAAAGAAATTGGGATAAGTACGCTCATTGAAGACGATAAAGCCAGTATCTATGGCACTGTTTTCCACATTGCTGCTCTTTGCTTTTTTGCCGTCTTGTAGCGCCACATCGATGGTATTTACATGACCGCCAATATAATCATTAGCCTCAAACACTGTCACTTCATGTTGCGCCACCAGATAATGAGCGCAAGTCAATCCTGATACACCTGAGCCAATGATAGCAATACGTTTTTTAGCTTGAGCGTTAGTCGTCTGTTTTGAGAGGCTGCTGGCTTCATGAGAGACTGTCTCTAGGTTCTTACGTTTACGGCGGTTAAACAGCATTGATGCGTTCCTTTCCATATTTTTAGTAATTTGTTTTTTGCAATTTTTCAATATAAGCTATTTTTTATTGATTTTTTCACTGACTTGCTGCCACACCAAATCTGGCAACGTACCCAATACCTTTAGCGGTAAAGTGAGCTTTTTGGGAAATTCGATCACATCGTGACCACTCGCGATACCATCACGAATAGCTTTGCTTGCCTGCGCTGTTGTTTGGATAAAGGGCATGGGAAAATCGTTTTGCTTAGTCATTGGCGTCTCGACAAAACCAGGCACGACCAAGCTTACCGACACATCATGCGGTGCAAGGCTAATTTGCAAAGTTTTCATGAGGTAATGGATGGCAGCCTTTGAGCTGCCATAAGCTTCGGCACGAGCAAATGTCACATAAGCAGATGCTGAACCAATGCCAACCAGACGACCTTTTGAGGCGATTAGCTTTGGCAATATCCCTTCGATAGCATGTGACAACGTACCCATATTTACCGACATCACTTTCATAAATGAGGCGCTATCGAAGTTTGGCATGTCCAAATATTCGCACATGCCAGCGCCACAAATCGCCAAATCAACCTCTTCAATTTTTCCAAAAGCGTCGATAACTTTATCCCGATCCATGAGATCTAAGTCAACCGTTTCTGCGCCTAGTGACTCAAGCTCAGCCAATGCGCTATCGTCTCGACCAACGGCATAGACATGATGACCGTCTAGTAGATAGTCTTTTGCCAATTGATTGCCAATACCAGACGTCGCGCCAGTAATAAGTATATGTAATTTCTTAGTAAAGTCAGTCATCGTAAACGTCCTTTTATTTGTGCTGATAGTACAAAATTCACCATGCATTCAGGTGTCAAATACTTGCTTATCATCTTTAGTCAGCTGATGGTATTAACCTTTTTTTATTAAGGTATCATCCATTTTATTTATTAAATCTAAACAATCATAGCGCAAGGCTATCGATTTATTGTTGTGGTTTCGCAATCAATGCGTCTCTTAATTGACTGAACCTGTCTACTCTCGCGCACTGGGAAAATTGCTCTTAGGTCTGTCGTTTTATGTTACTAGCCTTATAAGACAGCCTAATTACGACATGCTACAATACTAAAAATCAAAAATAGCTTTACATTAAAGGGCTGATTAGTCAGCGTATTTATCATGAAAATATCCAACCTGTTAAAAGCGCTTGTCTTTATTAACGGTTATTTATTTTCAAAAATCAACTTCCCTTGCGACAGTTTTTGAAACTGCCTGATATCGTGTCCTAATGACATCTCAAACGTTATACAATTAATGATAGCGCTTCACCAATCCCACTCCACTATAAAAAGGATCTCTCATGAGCGAATTGCACCTCTCTGACCGCGTCAACAACATCAAGCCATCGCCTACGCTAGCGATTACCAATAAAGCCAAAGAGCTAAAAGCAGCTGGTAAAGACATAATCGGTCTGGGTGCGGGTGAACCTGATTTTGATACGCCAGAGCACATCAAAAAAGCAGCCATCGATGCCATTAATGACGGTTTTACCAAATACACCGCTGTCGATGGTACGCCAGAGCTCAAAAAAGCCATTATTGAGAAGTTCAAACGTGACAACAACATCAGCTATGAGCCCAATGAAATCCTAGTATCGGTCGGTGGTAAACAATCATTTTTTAACCTTGCGCAAGCCTTTATCAATCCAGGTGATGAAGTCATCATTCCGGCACCTTACTGGGTCAGCTATCCTGACATGGTCATCATTGCAGAAGGTGTGCCAGTCATCGTCAAATGCCCCGCTGAGCAATATTTCAAAATCACCGCTGAGGAATTAGAAGACGCTATCACTGACAAAACTAAAATGCTGGTACTAAACAGCCCCTCTAACCCAACCGGTATGATTTACACGTTGGATGAGCTAAAAGCCATCGCTGACGTGCTGAAAAAGCACCCACAAATTTATGTTGTGTCAGATGACATGTATGAGCACATCCGCTGGACGGGCGATAAGTTCTACAATATTCTGAATGCAGCACCTGAGCTAAAAGATCGGGCAATTATTTTAAATGGCGTGTCAAAAGCATATGCGATGACTGGTTGGCGTATTGGTTACGCTGGTGGCCCTGCCAAGCTGATTGGGGCGATGAAAAAAGTACAATCACAGTCAACCTCATGCCCAACATCGATCAGCCAAGTGGCTGCCGAAGCCGCTATTAGTGGTGATCAAAATGTACTTACGCCGATGGTAGAAGCCTTTGAAAAGCGTTGTGATCTAGTCGTTGATGGTTTGAACGCGATTAAAGGTATTACCTGCCTGCGTCCTGATGGCGCTTTCTACGTATATCCTGACATCAAACCACTCATCAAAGCCGCTGGTCTGTCATCATGTACTGAATTTTCAGCATGGCTGTTAGAGAAGGTTGGCGTAGCAGTGGTGCCTGGTGACGCCTTTGGTCTTGGTGGCTATATGCGCATCTCTTACGCGACTGATGAAGCAACGCTAAAAGACGCCTTATCACGTATCGAAAAAGCGGTAGCTGATTTAGACATTGCTGAATAATAAATAAACAGCCACTGTCTTAAAATTACTACGCTTAAGTATGTGCTTAAACATGTGCTTATAAACGAAGACGCCACCTATCCTTTATGTGGCGTCTTTTTATTCATCTCACAATTGGGAGTTTTTTTGGCAAAAAACCTCGAAAAAAGCCTTATCCCCTTATTAAAATAATTATCTTTGATAATTATGCAAAAAAGGCTTGACGTATTTTTTATTTTTGCTAGAATACGCCCCACTTAGCAAGAACTCGTTAGAGACTTCTAAGGCTCGTTGTAAGGTTTTAAATACTTGCAGCTTATTCTCCAATAGCTCAGTTGGTAGAGCAACGGACTGTTAATCCGTGTGTCCCTGGTTCGAGCCCAGGTTGGAGAGCCACATTTTAGTTGTAAATTTCTTGAATTATCTTTAATTCAATTATGGCATTTGCCAAAACCCTCATCTCTTTGATGAGGGTTTTTTTATGGCTATTATTTTTATTGGCATGAAGAAACTTATATAAAACTCAGTAGAAAAATAAGTAACCAACGATATAACACCCATTACCTTGCTGTCCTAACGGTTTCTATTTCAGCACAACGTACGCAGCTGAAATAAAAACTGTTAAAAAAGTTAGCATTTAAAGTAAGGAAAATAATTAAGGTAGAAAAATTGAGATATGAGCTTGCTCTTTGTTTTCTTGAATCACATTGTCGTATGCTGACAGCTGCTCATTCGAGAAACTATTGGTAAACTGCCACATGGTCGCAAATATCGCGGTCAACAACACTGCCATGACCGTGAGTATGACCCATAGTGGCGTTTCGCTCGTGAGCGTGTGTTTGATTTGATCAGGTATCGCCCAAAAAGGCGAAAACTCGTTCTTATTACCCCGTAGATGCTCAATTTCATCCCCTAAGCGTGAGATAAGATAACGAATTTTCTCGGGTGCTTCTAAACGATACTTCCCTTGAAAACCAAGTAGCATCGCATAGTGATAGACCTCCAGAGCAGGTAGACGCCTCTCTCCTTGCTCGCGTAGCCCATCTAAACGCTCAAAGAACTCATTACCAGCAATTTGTGAGCCGAATAAATCCAACTGCAAAGGATTTAGCTCCCAAGCATCTTTGATAGTTTGAAACTCTGGCTCTTGCGAGGTCATGATGGTCTCATCAATCAACGCACAATACGCATACTTGGCTTCATGGATATCTTCTGACAGAAATCCTTTTTTGCGCGCATTCATCTCGAACTTATCTAAAAAATCATATATTTTTTGACGAAATTGTCGCGGCTCTGTACTGAAATAATGATTACGCAATAAAAACACCAAGTAAAAACCGTCATACATGATGTCTACCAGCGACTGACTACTGATACGCTTATCTAGACCAGTTGCTGAGACCTTTGAAGCCACTTCGCCTGAATCTAACAACGAAGGTGCAGAACCCATTGAATTATTCCCTGACATGATTATTCCTAATGCTTATTATTTCAAATACTATTGAGGGCGTGTTCTCAAAATGAGGGCGCGCCCTAGTGCATACTCATCTTGCAACCTCAGCACCTCTAGAGACAAAAAGAATTACTGTACGATAGCCATCAGCTCTATTTTTAAATCATCAAAACCATTTGGCACATAAATACAGATAGATTCAGATTTGAGCATTTCGTCATATAGCTCGCCTACCGGTTCGATGGTGAAGTAGCTAAAGCCTGGTCTCACTGGTATCGCACTGGGTACTTGGCTGACATGTGAAATAGAAGAGCCTGGCAGCGCTGACAACACACGTTTCTCTACTGAGTCAGGCGTCGCAATTTTAAATCGGCGTGGTACGATATCGATGAGCTCGTGCATCGGCAATGATGAGCTAACAGACAGATACAGCTGTGAGCCACGCGTGATCTTGTCACTACTTAGCTCGCCTGTATAATAAGATGGCTTATTTTGACGTAATGGAATCGAGATAAAGTTACTGGCAATGACGGTATTGAGTAGCTCACGAATAATCAAAATGATACTAACAAATGAGTCATTGGCATTATCGTGATGATAAGAAGGTAAGTCGCCCACCTTATATAATGAGCTAAAAGTAGCCAATTGGCTGGCGACATTTAATAATGCTTCATAAAGGCGTTCTGGATGTAGTTTGGCATTATTATATAAATGACTGAGCTGAGAGTATGCGGTATTTAGCGTATGCAATAGCCAAAAAGAGGCAATATCTGAGGAGCGAAACTCCAGTAAGTCATTGTTAGATTGACGATGATGGTCATACAGTGACGTGGACTTGGTATTAATCATCGTCATCAAACGATATACGTGACCAACAAGCGCAGGGTTACTCGTAATATGCACACTTGGGACGATATAATCATCATCGACTTGATAGATGCCTTGAGTGGTACGCACGAGCTTGGCTACCAATAAGGACACGGTATCTTGGCTAGGCGCTTGCGCAGAATAACTTAACTGCAAATTTGGCGACAGTTTAATCACGTCAATGACTGCTTCAGCCGCTTGGCTATATAGATCTTGTGCCTCAATAGCACCCCTTACATAGCGTGTTGGATTGTCACTACGATCCGTCTGTATATTGCTGCCGCCACTATGGACAATCTCTAAACTCAAAAATACGAAAACTTCATCGCCATTGTCTTGGGTATCTAAGGTAATGGCTTTCGGTAAAGTGTCGGTACGAGGTGCATGATATATCGTACCATCGGGCAATACCGCATAAATACTTTGAAAGCTTAGTAAATTGCTTTCCAAAAGTTGCTTATCAATCTGAACATCAGATACTCCATAAGCATAAGGATGCACCAGCATCATACTCAAAGCGCGTTGCGAGTCATGATAAGTGTCTTGAATCTGAAAATGTTGGGGTCGCAAAAACAACCCTTCTCCCCATAATACCCTGTGTTTACTCAAGACAATCTCCTAAGAACAGCTGACTAGTGGCTGCTGATAATATTTAAGTTTGGTAGTAAATGTAGGTGCCAGTGCTGGGTCAACACCCTCAGTAATGCTGACATCGCATCCACCAATATTGATCGCCAGTGGCGTATCAAAATTGAGACTGGCAAGTGGGATAAGAAACTGTGAGCGCTTTTTGGTATATCTCAGCCCCACTTTAATAGCGATAAAGCGCGCGTCTTGTGGAATGTTCACGGTCAGACTGCTCTCACGATTTGGGATAATACTGATTTCTTTGGCAGCCAGCGCTTCAATATCCGTAAACTGGCTCTCTTCTTCCAAAAATGCGATATAGGCAGTACTTGCTGTGCCTACTTTGGTACGCCCTGCATTGGCATTAGTGGTGGGTTTGATATTTAGAGTAATCTGCTGACGCTTCAGTTTTTCTTGTAATGCTTGCTGCTCAGCACTCATGGTCGCCAGCTGCTGTTGCTGCAGCTCTAGCTGTGCTTTTAGACTTTGCAAATCAGCACTATTTTTGCCATTATCAACGATATGGCTCATGGCATCTATAGGAGGCTCGCCTGCCAATGCCGATACCTTGTCATTTGACTTGCTCAATTTATCAGTGCTGCATCCGGCGATCGCACCACTTAGCAAGCAAGTGGCGGCGATTAATGATACTGGCAATGTCATACATTTATTCATACTTTCAGTTTACCTTAGCTTATTATTATCATTATTGACTGGTCAAAATCTCAGCCATTTCTGGGCGACCGAGCACGCCTTTTTTGCGCAGCTCGACATGCCCAAGATCCATCATACGCCAATCACCACCCCACACAAGTCCGGCAGATTTGGCTACTTTACCATATAATTTATAGCCCCGCATTGCCCAAGGATCCTTTTCGCTTATGACAATTTTACCATTTCTGATAAAGGCGCTATCGCCCGCCAAACCAAACTGATGATAGCTCTTGTATGATCCTGCCTTCGTTACATGAGTGCCTTTTCTCAATAGTCTTGCTTGCCTTGCAGGGCTACGATAGCCTTCTAACAGCACCATGTCATAGCCATATTGGTCACTCATTACTTTATACACAGTCAACAGCCGTTGAACAAAGTCCGAGTTCATTTGTTGCCAATTACGGTCAGCATTTTTGATATTGATATGACCGTTGTTTAGATGTGTAGCCAACATGTCACCTGAATAGCCCGTGCTATGATCTTGCGTGTTTAAGTCAGACAAGTCAGGCTCAGGGAGCATGAGCGGCCTATCAATCTGAGGTATATTTGTCTGATTATCTGGCCAATATCCTTCCTCTGTCTTGTCAGCTTGATAGCTTGCAACCTCAGCTTCTAGTTCAGCAAATAGCTCCTCTGGCGGAGGCGACGGCGGACGCAGACGCTCTCCTATGAGTAGTTGACTGATTTGCAAATTTGTCATGCTAGCCACGGTATCGTTGGCATGATAAACCTCCAGAGAATGATTGGTAATCAGGGCATAACACAATCCAACCGTTGCTATGACAATCAAAAAAGACAATGCCGATATCACTGGAATACGAGAAACATCTATATCCGAAATAAAACGAATAAACTGCTTGATACGATAATGAAATGCCTTCTTTGGTGTCTTTATTGATGGACGCTTGAATTTTAGGCTAGGCAATCGATGAAAAAACACCATTACCTTATCTAATAGTCGCCCACATAGCTGCCGATCAAAAAGCATGACCATCATGAGGATAGAGAGCAATGTAAAGGCCGATACAGTCAAGTAAATCATAGGCAAGAGTCAGCGACAGTTGAGACGATAAAAACAAAATAATAATAAACAGGCGTTGATAATTATGATTTCGTCAGTATTATATAGACAAATCATCTCCTTTTAAAATAAAGCTAACTTAATTACACTAATTTTTATTTATTTCTATCCATTAGCTTATCTACAGACAACTTAAAAATACTATTTCATTATAAAAATTTACTTAATAATGCCTAAAACCCTCACTGGTTATCGATTTTATAGTTTAACAATATTTTCAAAGCGATTCCTATCATTACAACCGAATCATAAAAAAGACAAATAAAGTTAACTATTATAGTAAAAATAAGCTTATAGATATCACAAAATTTGGATCGAAAAGCTTGTCTACATGGTAATAATCATAATAACAACCCAACAAATAGGGAGTTTAAATAAGTGGGCGCAAAAAAAATACTGTCATACGGCCGATCTGTTTTAGTCATGATTTTGGTGTTGTATCTCATTTTGGTCTGGATGTACTTTAAAGACAATGCGCGACAGCTGACCTCATCTGGCTTATTACTATGGTTTGTTACCATCCCTTTATTGTTTCTTGGCTCTATCATGGCGCTCTCATGGTGGCAAAAAAAACTAGATAAAAAAACAACCGATTCACCAGAGATACTCGATGGAACAACAGATAAAACAGACGCTATTAAGCCGCCCAATACTTATCAGTTATTTATCTATAGCCGTGTCTGCCTACCAGAAGGAGACTGTTGGTCTGAGGTGGTGGACAATGACGCAGACCTAACCGTATTGAGTGAGGATTTGACAGATATTGATGGTATGCCAATGTTGGTCAAACCGATTGCAAGACTCCCTGATGCCGCCGCCCTACCATATTCTAATATCTCTGATGCCTATTCAGCAGATTCAGAGTTTGACGATAGCTATTCAGACCGTTATTTAGATTCGAACAGTAATTTAGACAATGATTTAGATAGTAGTTTAGATAGCCATCTCGATGATGAGAGATTTACTGAACGTAAAGCCGCGTTAAATGATACTACCTTGCGTTTACAGGCATTAATTTATGAGCAGCTAGTCTTGAGCGAGGAGATGCTGTCTAGCCTTGCCGAATACTTTTACCAACATCACCAACAAGATACGACTCAGTCCAACGCAGCCATTCATATTCATCCCGAATGGCAGCAACATTATTTGGTGAGTGCCAACGAAGTAAATAGTGAAAATAACAGCCGTAAAGAGAACGGTGATGACAAAATGACAGCAGCCTCTGCTGGTCATTTAACCAATCTTCCTATCTATCTATGCTTGCCTGCCAGCGCCGATTCAGCATTTTTAATCGCGACCATAAAAGAACAGTTAGCAACTTACGGTATTCCTGATACACGGCTTGCTATTACGACCATCATAACTGACAGCACTGACATCGCAAACACCATAGCAGATAATAGCGCTAACAATACCCTAATTGCCACACCTGCAGATTTCATCAATAGACATCTGCTGCCTTTATCTAAATCAACTGCGCCGGATCTTTGCTTAATTCTCATTGCAGATTCACAGATAAGTGAAGAATGGTTAGACACTCATTTGTATGCTGAGCAAATGACCAATGTCATTCCAACTGAGGCGGGTGCGCTGTTGCTATTCTCGAATCAAGCGGCTCAAGAGCTACTCAATATTGACGCTAATACCCGTATTTTATTAACGGAGATAGGTACAGCTCATCGCACTAAGCTTTTGAGTGATAAACGTCGCTATTTGAATCATTTAACGACTATCAAAAGTCTATTAATAGACAATATGCTTTCACTGTCACCGACCGATACGACCACGCTAAAAACCCCTGATAAACAGACAGTAAATCCCGCAAAAAAATCGTCTGACATCAACAGCAAAGAAAAATACAAGACTAATGTTGCTATAACAGACATGGCCATTACCGCCATATCTGACATTAATCCATTAAAGCAGCCCTATGACTTATCAACGTATATGAGCTTTCTTGAAGCATTTATAGCACAAGGCGCTCTGGTAAACGAGCATCATTTAGGGCATTATATGCCATTGAATAATTGGTTGAAGCCATTTATCAGCTTATCGTTATTCATTGACTTAGCCAAAGAAGACCAACAAGAGTCAGACAGATTGTTTTTAATTACTCAACATAAGCACTCTAATATGCTTTGGTTGCTAGACTCTTCTCCAACATCTGAGTCGTAGTTTTAATGGTGCTTTGTCGTGGTAAATACTCGTTTTATTATCTTAAGTTCACACTAGGTAGCACGCATGTTTTCAAGGTTTTTTCATCTTATCTATAACCCAAGAGTATTATTGGCGCTGGGGCTCATAGTCGCTCTAGTCTTACTTTATGATTATGTGGCTATTAAAACCTTTGTCATAATCATTGGCGTCCTAATCACATGTACGGTGCTGGGGGCGCTTGGCTATTACCTGTGGAAAAAACGTAAGCTTGCCTCAGATGAGCTGGCAAACTTAGTGGAGGATAATGGCAACGAGAGCCAAGGTGACGATAGCCTTCATGTGGCCAAAGATGAAAACGCTCAAGAAGTGCAAGCGCTACGTCAGCAAATGCAAGAGGCCATTAAAACTATTCGCAAATCTAAGATAGGCGATCAAACAGGCAAAGCGGCGTTATATGAGCTGCCGTGGTATATGGTCATTGGTAATCCCGCGGCAGGCAAAAGCTCTGCAGTGCTACACTCTGGCTTAAAATTCCCCTTTATGGAACAAGGTAACAAGCTATCCGTTAAAGGCGTCGGCGGTACACGTAACTGCGATTGGTTTTTTTCGACTGAAGGTATTTTGCTCGACACCGCTGGACGTTACTCCGTTTATGAAGAAGATCGCTCAGAATGGTTGTCATTTTTAAGCCTACTCAAAAAGAATCGACCTAAAGCACCGATCAATGGCATCATCATCGCGGTCAGTATCGCCGAACTCACCAAAAACGATCCAAACTATGCGTTGGATTTGGCCAAGAATCTGCGCAGCCGTGTGCAAGACTTAACGGAACAGTTAGAAGTTTATGCGCCTGTCTATGTGGTCTTTACTAAAATGGATTTGATTTCAGGCTTCCGTGATTTCTTTAATGACTATGAGCAAGAAGAGCGCAGCCAAGTATGGGGCGCGACCATCCCCTACCCTGAAGACCCAGAAAATATCAATATCACTAACGTATTCGAAGAGCATTTTGGCGTCTTGGTCAATGGTCTAAAAGATTTGAGCACCACTAAGCTATCCTTGCGTCATCAGCGCACGGTATCTCCCAGTCTAATGACTTTCCCAATGGAGTTTCAGTCGTTACGTCCCATGATACGGACGCTGATGCATGCGTTGTTTGAGGACAACCCTTTCCAATTTAAGCCCATATTGCGTGGCTTTTACTTTACCAGCGCCTTGCAGGACGGGCAAGTTAGTAGCCAAATGACGTTGCAAATGGTGCAAAATTACGATTTGCACCCACCTGCGATACCGCTCAATGCGCAGCAAGAAGCCGCAGACAAGCCTTATTTTTTACAAGATCTATTTTCTAAAGTCATTCTAAAAGACAAGCATTTGGTCAAGCAGCATAAAAACCGACACAAGCGTAGTCATCGTGCGCTTGCGACGCTAGCTGCTGTCGTGACTTTGTGTGCGGCTGTCGGTCTGTGGACATGGTCTTATGCCAATAATAAACAGCTCACTGAGCGTGTCGTGGCTGACTTACAGCAAGTCGCAGCGCTACAAAAAAATTCTAACGGTGATTTACAATCTCAGCTTGAGTCGCTCAATATTCTACAAAGTCGAATCGAGCAGCTTGAAGGCTATGAAGACGACAAGCCGCTGTCTTTGAGTTTTGGCCTCTATCAAGGCGATAAGCTTAAGCAAAAATTGCTAGCAGAGTATTACAACGGTATCAGCATCATCGTCTTAGCGCCAACCAAACAAAATATCGAAACGTTTTTGACCGAAGTAAATACCAATGCCGATCAATTAGAAGTCCGTACAGAAGACTCAAGCACTGATGACACCTCTGATGCTGCCGTTAATGATGCTTATATCCAGTCGGACCCCACAGACGTTGAAGATGCTTATAACGCGCTTAAAGCTTATCTCATGCTTGGCAATCATGACAATTTAGAGGCCAGTCATTTGAGTGATCAGATGACCCGTTTTTGGCGCAACTGGCTCGAAGCCAATCGCGCTGACATGCCGCGTGACAAGATGATTCGCCAAGCTGAGCGTATCTTGAGTTTTACCTTGGCTCATGTCGACGACCCCGCCTTTCCATTGATTCAAAATGACTTAGGGCTGATAGACAAAACCCGTAGCAATTTATCCAAGGTTAGCAAAGGTCAACCTGCTCGTGAGCGGGTTTACTCTGAGATTAAAATGCGCGCATCTGCCCGCTTCCCATCGGTCACGGTTGCGCAGATTACGCAAAACAATGCTAATGAAGCACTGCTTGGTAGCTATGTCATTTCAGGCACTTTTACTAAAGAGGCATGGGATACTTTCGTCAGTGATGAGATTGATAAAGCTGCCACTACGAGAGTGGTCGCCGATGATTGGGTGTTGGCCACCAGCAGCCAAGATGACCTTACCTTGACGGGCAGTCCTGAACAGATACGACAATATCTGGTCAATCGCTATAAGCAAGAATATATCAGTGAATGGAAACGTTTTTTATCTCAAGTGTATGTTCGGGATAGCACAGGCTTCGATGATCATGCGGTCTTATTAAATCAGCTGTCCAATGCCGCAGAGTCACCGTTAAAAACCCTGTTTGAGACAGTAGATCGCCAAACTCAATGGGACAATAAAGCGGCTAATCAAGCAGCTGGCAATGGTGGCGAATCTCGTCGCTCATTTGTCAATTGGTTTAAGCAAACTATCCTGCGTCAAAGCCCTGCTGAGCTGCGGCAAGCAGAAGCTGCGATGAATAATGGTGGAAGCTCTAGTAACGCCGCGCCTGTAGCACAAGCAAGCTCAGGTGTGATTGCTCAAGAATTCTCCTCTATACATGCGCTAGTAACGCCAAGAGAAGAAAATCAGGATCTGTCATTATTAGACAGCTATTTAGTCAGTTTAGGCGATATCAGAACCCGTTTTAACAATATCGCTCGTAGTGATGACATCGGCCCTGATGCCTTGTTGTTTGCCTCACAAACCCTCAGCCCTGAAGGCTCAGAGTTAACCAAATCTCTACAAATATTAGATGAGCAGATCCTAAGTCAAGCCAACTCTGAAATAAAACAGCTGGTTCGTCCGTTGTTGAGTGAGCCACTGACTCGTTCATTTAATATGCTGCTGACGCCCACCAAGGCAGAGATTAATAAAGTTTGGAAAGCGCAGGTCTATAAGCCTTTCCTCGATAATTTAGGCAGTAAGTATCCCTTTACCGCCAATGCAAACTTAGAAGCGACGCCTGCAGAGATCGGTCAATTCTTCGGCGAAGATGGCTATGTGGCGCGATTCGTCAATGAAACGTTATCGCCCTTTATCATTCGCCGCGGCGATCAAATCTCCAGTAAAATCTGGAATGGTGCAGGTTTGGGTCTCAACCCGCAGTTTGTCGCTGATTTTGGCCGTTACTTTACCAATTATACGGGTAGTAATAGCCCAGGTGCTGCTGGTGCGAATAATACTGGTGGCGCTGCCAATCAAACCACTTTTCAAATCATGCCATTACCCGTCAGCGGTTTGACTGAATATACCATTGTGGTCGATGGTCAGCAGTTGCGTTATCGCATGGGGACTCAAGCGTGGACAACGTTTGTATGGCCGAACCCAAGTAGCCAACCTGGTGCCAGTATTCGAGCCAAGGACTATGATGGCAGAGACTTTACTGTATTTGAAGAAGCAGGTAGCTTTGGGGTAGAAAGGCTCATTAACAGTGCACGCCGTACTGAACTTGGCAATGATATCTTTGAGATGGCATGGTCTGGTGACGGTATCACTATCTCTGTACGCTTTAGAATCATCAGCGGCAGCGGCAGTAGTACCACTACCGGTCAAGGTCGCTCTACCAATCCCTTTACCGGCATGAAACTACCAGAGGAGATTATTGCCCTTGGTGTCACACGTACAGCAAGGCCAATTTCTGATAATAATGCTGTTGATGGCGATACTCCTAATACAGGTTCTGGCACCAATCAGCCAGTACCGACTGGCGAGCAAAATACAAGCAATGTCACGCCGCCCGCCCGCGTATCTACTGTAGTCCCTAATACTAATAGTGAAAACAGTCCACCAGTGCAACCGCCTACTGATAGCACGACGGCTACTGATGATCGTTCAGCCGTGACTGAACAGCAGGAGCAAACGCCATGACTCCAGACTCCTTGCCTTTAGTATATTTTGGAAAATTGCCTGCTCGCGGGGACTTTGTCCGGGCGCGCGCTCATATCTCTGAGACCAATGCCATTGATGAATGGGTCAGCGAAGCGCTAGCCGTGTCGGAAAGTGTATTTAGCGGAATTCCGATAGACAATGTCAGTAATCATAACTTTGCCTTTTTAAATTTCAGTCATATCGATACTAGAGCTAATGAGATTATCACCGGTGTTTTGATCCCTAGTCACGATAGTAGCTATAGAAATTACCCATTGATAGGTTTTGGCGTGCTTCATCTCGATAAACCGAAAAACTGGATGAACTATCTGCCCGTCAAGTCATCAGCGCTTTGGAATGACACTTATGAGGTTTTGAGTATGGCCAAATCCAAAACTGACAATAGCGATCTTATGGAGCACCTCAACCATAGCCAACTCAGCATCGATAACAATGCCAGTACTTACTACTATGATTTTATCAATACCACTACGTTGCATGATATAGCGATCTTAATGAACATTGATAAAGCGCAGCTGATACAGCAAATCATTGCCACTGGCCTGTTATTTTTACCTACTTTTACTAAGGGTTTCCATGGCTTAAATAAAGCCATCTGCTGGTCACTTACCTCTGATAGAGAAAACTCGATACACATGGCCACTTTTTGGCACGATCTCATCAATGGTTTTTATCAGCCACACCAGCTCTACTTGAATACCTACTTATATCGTGTCGCTAATTGCTATCGCCTGCTCATGAGTTTTACTAAACCAGATGGACGTATACTCAAGCAAATATCAGAAAGTGAAAAAACTTATCCTGAAGGTTGGGTGGTCATCGCTCATAGCGACTGGACTCAAGGCTATATCGATGAAGACATTGGATTGACACGGTTTAATAAAGTATTGTTACAAGACAATTTATATCTGTATGATACTAGGCAATTGTTTAAAAAAACTTTTTTAGCACAATAAATAATGGCTCACGATAACTGCTGATTCGTAACAGCTGATAGTAGCCGCCATGCATCATACCCCTGCAATTAGTCACTGCTCAATAATAGACAGATTAAAAAGGTACTTGAATGAAAGTCCTCTCTAGAATAACAAAATCCAAGCGAACAAATCACACGAAAAACCTGCTATTAGCCGCCGCTATCACCCTGCCTATGAGCGCCGTTGTATTTGCAGAACATAACGACACTCATGTGACAAATAATTCACAAAATGTGCCAGTGGTCATCAAGGGTGTGGTCGCTACCAGCTCAGACAAACAGCAACTGCTCGACAAGCTAAAAGCACAGTATCCTGATAAACCTGTCAGAGATGAAATCGAAGTACGTTCGAACATCAGTATACCAACCAACTGGCAACAGATAGCCACGACTATCATTGATAGCGACATTTCTAACATTCGTCAAGGGCGTATCGACATTCATGGAACGACCATTAGCTTACATGGCAAGGTAAGCAGCCTTGAACAAAAGCAAGCCATTCAAAACCGTATTCACTCGCGCCTAACTGATCTCTATCAATTAGAAAATCAGCTGGTCGTGGTAGAAGGTGAACAACGCCTCATAGACGAGACTTTGGGCAACCGTATCGTCGAGTTCGAGTCTGGTAGCACCAATCTAACGCCTATGGGTCTTGGTATCTTAGACGATATGGCAGGGGTGTTACAGCGGGTCGGTGATAAGCCTGTTCTTATCACCGGTCATACCGATAATGTCGGCAACTCTACTGCCAATCTTGCCCTATCAAATAAGCGTGCAGAAGCCGTCAAACAATACTTGATCGGTCGAAATATAAATGCGACTCGTCTCAGTACTACTGGTAAAGGAGACTCAGACCCTATCGCTAGTAACGACAACGAAGAAGGTCGCACTCGCAATCGCCGTATCGAATTTACCCTTAATGAATAACATCGCTATGTAGAACGTATGACGATAACGGCAACTAAACAATGACGGTTAAGTGCTGATAGCTGGTTTGATAATGCTGAAAAATATGCTGTCATTGCTACTAGAGATATCGATGCTACAAAAAATGCCAATGCCAAAAGAGAGCCACTGCTAAAAAAATAGGGACATAACTATGCTACGCTTGACCAATACCGTGCTGCCTATGCACCCTGATCGGCTCTATGCCAGTGAAGGCAGCACTCAAGCGCCCTATCCGAGCGCTCGCCAAGACATCAATGCTCATCGTGCGTGGCAAGATAAGCTCATGCATAGCGCTGATGAAGCCGATATCATTGCTCAACTAAACCCCAATGGTAATTGCCAATACCAGCAGCATGGTATCGACACTTATGTGCTACACGTTTATATCCATGAGCGGCATCACCCTCCCTTTACGCCATTAACCAATCTCATCGGTAGCCCTCTGACCTTGAGCTTTGATATTCCAAGTGGCCTAAGCTTTCGTCATCTGTATATAACGGCTGTGCATCAACTAGATCATGATGGCAGCTACGGCTATTATCGCCTGCTTGTACAGCCCATCACTTATCGCCTGCATCAGCATATACGCAGTCATATTGATACTCATTTGACCGTACAAGCGATGGTAGCAGAGCGCACGGCTACGCTGGATATAGAAATAATCGATGACAGCAACAATGGTGAAGATGCTAACTGGTCACCAGCACGCATGACCCAGTGGCAAATAAGCGACTGGACACATATTTGCGAGCGGCTCGCGCGTCAAGGGCTGACAGCCTATCTACGCCATGAGCAAACGGACGAGCATAGTCCACCAAAGCTCGTTACTACATCGCATAGTCCAAGTGATAGCGATGGAATTAGCTTAAATATTGGCGCGCTGCGTTACCAGCAAGTGTTACATGACCGTGTCCATGCACCAGTATTAGCACTGAGTGAACAGGTCATCACCCAACCAAATTCAGTAACGATGCAACGCTTTAATAGCAGCAGTGTTGCACACCCAAGGCAATCCGCTGACGTTGCGATGAGCCGTAATCCTGATGACGTAAGCCATTCGAATGACCACACACTCACGTTAGACACGCCAGCTGCTTTTGCGCCAGTAACCGATACTGAAACCATAGACGCAGCAACCATCGTGGCAAACAGTCATCAAAGTCAATATAGCATCTATCATGCTCTAGCCCATGCTACGGATTTGAATGTTGCTGATACCTTTATGCTTGTCGATCACAGTGCGCTCAATCAGCACTACCGTGCTACCCATATCGTGCATCTGGCTCGCAATAGTCTAGCGCATGTCACAGGGCTGACCCAAAGCTCACGCCACCAACAGCGTCATGCGTCAACATTAACAGCTGGCATTCATTTGACTCAGCTGCGCCTCATTACCGCTGATACCCCGTGGGTCGGTCATCTATATAGCAGACATGCCCTACCGCCGATGACGGGGATCACTGAAATGCAAAATGAGATGGATAGCCGTAACCATATGACGCCCACGCGCAACTATTTACTGGATAGTCCAGCTCAGCCTATCAACCGATTGGAGGCGCAAGCTGGCGCGAACTACGGCACCCACTTCACCCATAGAGCGGACGACCAAACCCTCATGCAGTCTATCGGCGATAGCGAGCATCTAATTAACACGGGTAGCTTATTATCATTGACTCGCCCTAGCTTATTTGCCACGGACAACGAACAAGCGGTCGAAAGCGGTTATCGTAACACGGGCAATGGTTTATCAGAATGGATTACTGATCATCGTACAGAACAAGCTTACTCTCAGCTAAAAGTAGACAGTGCTGGGATATCTGCCAGTCTAAAGATGGGGGTCATCAATCCATCAGACACCGCCAAACGCGAAGGCATCAATGCAGCTACCAATGCCCAAATCAATATCAAATCAGGCGAAGCCCTCGTTCTCTCCACTCAACCGCAAACTCATACGCAATCTGGACAGCATAACTACCAGCAGCACACCCCGACTCTCACCCAAACTGGTCTTGGCGGTCAGCACTTAGCCGAACGTTTAACACAATTGGCGACAGGGCTTGGACGTCATATCAATGACCACAAAGCGATTAAGACGCAACTTGAAACTATCGCAGAGGAACAGCAAACCAAAACTCATCAAACAATGCCATTCGCGCTGATCGATAGCGCAGCAGACATAAGCTATGTGAGCGACGATACCATTATTCATAGAACTATGGGCGAGATGATTAGCACTACTCAGCAAGATATGAGTATTAGTAGTGGCGATAGTCATAATCAAGTCAGTAGCGAGTCTCTAAATATCATAGCCGATGGTCAATTTAGCATGACCAATGCCAAAGAGAATATCACCCTCTCCGCCCATACGGGTAAGCTTGAAGCCACGGCTAAGCAAGATGTCAATATCGCCTCCTCGACCAAAGAGGTTGAGATAGTAGCGACGAATAAGATTACGCTAACGGCTGGTGGTGCGAGTATCACGCTTGATGGTACTGATATTACCATCAGTGCAAAATCGTTTACGGAGAAAGGTGGTAAGCATAGTAAGGCTGGTGGGGGGATGGATAGTCAATTTGTATCAGGCTTGCCTTCTAATATTTTGGATGAACCGCCAACCTTTATTGAGCTTAACTATCTATACGACGACGATACTCCAGTAAACGGTGCGCCTTATAGAGTTGAGTTCGCTGATGGTTCCGTCAGAGAAGGAATTTTAGACGAGCATGGCTTTGCTCGTTTAGAAGGTGTGCCTAAGGGTCAAGCTCATGTCTATTACGGTGAAGATCCTGCTGACTTCAAGCCTGATATAGATATGGAGGATGATATATGAGTAGTAATGGCTTTGGCGGCGGCGCACTAGGGATTAGTAACATAGGACATGATTACACTCCTCAAAAGTATAAAAAAAATCAAAAAGAAAAGCCAACGGGCTGGTTTGATGAATTAAAAAAAGAAGCCGGTTCTTTTTTAGCAGGTGAAAACACCTCGTCTTGGGCACTATTTGCTGAAATTGTGATCGGTGCAGTTCCTATTGCAGGACAGCTTATTGATGCTAGAGACATTATTAAATCCGTCATGAGCCTTAAAGATAAACCCTCCGATATTACATTATGGTTCTTACTCATAGCAGCATTAATAGGGCTGATACCAGTCTTTGGTGATGCAGTTAAAAGTGCTATTAAAGCTATCAAGATTGGCGGTAAAAACCCTGCTGATCTATTTGCCTTTATCAGAAAATTTGGTAAAGGTAATGCAGAGCAAGCGCTAAAGAAAGCGTTAGATGTCAGTAAACTAAAAGGCTTACTTAACAGTATCTTGACCCCTAAGTTTCTCAATAGTTTAAGTAAGTCTAATAAGCAAAAGTTAATTCAAATTCAAAAAGACTTTGATCGTTTCGCTCAGCAAATTATTAATGAGATAAATGGCTGGTCGAAAATGACACCGGCTACAGCGAGTGTTAATCATGCAGGCGTTGGTAAAGCTGCTGGCACAAAACCCAGCACAGCCTTAGCTTCAACCAACAGGAACGCTTCTGGTGAAACGGTTAATCATAATAGTAGTATCACGTCGAGACCTGCTAGAAAAGGAGTTATGAAACAGCATAAGCCGAAGTGCTTTAAGCCAGGGGATAGCTTAAAAAAGAAAATAAATAAAAGTCCTAAGGATAAAGCAAATATAGAAAAAGAATATTATCGTCAATTAAAAGACCAAGAAGCTGGACTGAACAACCTTACTGTCGATGAGTATTTGACAGGTCGTGATGCCTTTAAAACGCATGGCAGACCGAAAAGTAATGGGGCGCAGGCAGATGCTAGAAGAGAATATGAAAATAATATTCAAAAATCATTGGAAAAAAGCTATCAAAGGCAGGGTAAGTCATTAGCAGAGTCTGAAAAATTAGCTAAATCCCGTACCAAAGTGATTGTATCCGATTTGCATGCTCTACATGACCCTGACATGGTAGCAGGTGGGCAAGATAAAATTAATCGACTAGGTCGTGGCGATGTCAATTCCTCCATTGGTTCGCAGTGGAAACATAGAGTGGCAGAGATGGACAAAGCGGCTAAAGAAGCACAAAAAGCCCAAGGCGGGCAAACCAAAATGAAGGTAGAATTAAACCGTTGTAAATAATTAAAATAGGAAGTTGTAATGAGTGAATATGTAATAGATGAAGGATTTGATTATTTTTTAGAAAAATTCGGTCAACCTGATTGGCAACAACCTGTTGATCAAGCTACCTTAGATTATTATCGTGGTAAATTACCTAATAGACTTCTTTTCTATTGGCAGCATTTTGGTTTTTGTCGCTTTAAACAAGGGCTGTTTTGGATGGTTAATCCTGCTGATTATGAAGATGAATTAGCTATCTGGCTAGATGAAGAAATCACGCGGAAAGATAACTATTATGTGATCGCTCGTAGTGGCTTTGGCAAGCTCTACGTTTGGGGAGAAAAAACAGGTCATGCCTATACAATCACTCCGACTCGTGGTTGGGTATATCAAGAAGAAGGAGACAAAAAAGATATTGCAGAAGGGTACGCAGATAAAAAGTTAGAGCTATTTTTTGGTTTTAGTAAGCTAGATTATACAGATATATATGACAACAACGACAAACCACTATTCAAACGCTGTATCAAGAAGTTTGGAGCACTTGAATACGATGAAATGTTTGGATTTGTCCCTGCCCTTGCGATTAGTGACAATGCTTCTATCAAAAATATAGATAAGATGAATATCTTTGTACATCTCAATCTTTTACCCGACTTGATTGAAATCCAATACATAGACTTTAAGAAGTTGGGACAAATGGCATTTGGCGTTGAAGATACTTCAACTTTGCCTGATTTAGATAATTTGAAATGATTCATAATGACATAAGCCACCTTCGGGTGGTTTAAACACAGATAAACTATCTTAGCAAGTCTTACTCATATCAATGGCGTACCTAAGAGACTCAACCTTTTAAGGCTTATGGTAGACAAAGGTGGCAACGCGAATCTTGATACAGGCAATGGCGGAATTTTAGAAAAGATTAAAAAATGTAAATTAGAAGAAGCAGTACCTTAAGAAATATAAGACACTGCTTTTTATCTAAAATACATCCATTCTTAAGCACTCGTTATTTAACTATTATGCTTGGCTATCCAGTTTTTCATTTGCTCAATTTCAGGCTGCTGCGCGTCAATTACTTGTTGTGCCAATTGACGCATTTCTTCATTTTTGCCATACTTTAGCTGTATCTTTGCCATATCTACTGCGCCAATATGATGCGGCAACATACCACGAGCAAATGCCATATCTGGGTTAGGGTCAGCGATACCTGCCATCATTTCACTATGCATCGTATCCATACCTTTAGCATAAGCTTTCTGCATAGCTTCAGTATCAGACGTTGGCTCAGCAGCATCAGGATAGTTGGCAAGCCAGTTCTGCATTTGCTCAATTTCAGCTTTCTGAGCGTCAATAATCTCTTGTGCCAACTGACGCATTTCTGCATCTGTACCATACTTTAGCTGAATCTCTGCCATATCAACAGCACCTATATGATGACCGAGCATTCCTTGGGCAAAGGCAGCATCGGGATCGTTGTATGCCATGCCTGCTATCATTTCATCATGCATCTTAGTCATAGAGTCATTATACTCTCCATGCATGCCTGTCATCGTATCGCCTGACATATCATGACCTGCATGAGCATCCATCGCGCTAGTGTCTGTTGTAGCATTATTAACGGGAGCCGCCTCGTCTTTGACAGTAGCCTCTGTTACATCATTCGTCGGCTGACAAGCGCCAAGCAGCATCACGGCACTGACACTAACTGCAAGCATGGCAAGACGTGAATTTCTTATCATTTTCATGGTAGATCCTTCATTACGATCATTTGGTAGTTATGGTTCATATAAAAACTGGCAAATCAGCTAAGATCCACCAGTTGGAAAAATCATTTAATTTATGTACTAAGAGGAGTGCGTTTTAAGGCTATTTATTCTAATGCTTCGATCAGTGCCTGCATCTCTTTAATTTCACGTTTTTGTGCTTCGATGATGTCGTCAGCAAGCTGCTGTACTCTAGGATCTTCTATATCGGCTCTTGAGCTGGTTAAGATCGCAATTGAATGATGCGGTATCATAGCCTGCATCCAATCCACTTGATCGACGGTTGCTTGAGATCTGACGCCCCAGATACCCACGGCAAACATCAGCACACTAAGACCATAAATCATTAAGTTGACCTTAGTTTTCTTGTACATATTGCTCATAAAGGCGAGCATAATCACTGCCATGCCTGCGCCCATATATAGCGCCATATAGGCTCTGGTCTCACTAAAATAAATATGATCCCACTCATAAGCATTGAAGTACATCATGATATACATCACCACGGTAGACGTCAGAATCATGAGGGTGAACTTTACATAAGGGTTCATCTGTTTTTGCTCTGCATGATTCATCAGTCAGTCTCCATCAATGCTGCAATCAGTACTACAATAAGTAGCTGAAATTTAAAAAACTATCTAAAGTATTAACTTATAGCTGCTGCTCTGCGGACTCAATCTCAGCGTATACTTGGTTTGTGCCATCTTTATTGATTTGCATAATTTGGTATGGCATAAACTTATCTTGATATTCCATACCAGGGCTACCGACGGGCATACCCGGTACCGCCAACCCGATGGCTTGCTTTGGTGGATTTTGCAAAAACTCAGCCACATACTTGGCAGGAACGTGACCTTCGATGACATAACCATCACTGGTAACGGCGGTATGGCAAGAACGCATCTCAGCAGGCACACCGTAACGCTCTTTAAATAATGACAAGTCTGCAACATCATGGGCAGTTGTCGTTAACCCATTATCTTCTGCGTGCCCTATCCATTCTTTACAACAGCCACAATTGGCATCTTTATAGACAGTGGCTGACACGTTCTTGAGCAGGTCTGGGTTGTTGGCTGGTGTCACTGTTTGCTTACTCTGTATAGCGTTTGCCTCACCACTGCTGGCGTTAGCCGCATTGGCAGTAGAAGGGCTAGCATTAGAAGCATTGCTGTCAGATTGCCCACACGCTGATAATATGACAGCGGTTAATAAGACCGCTGACCCTCGAACAAACTTAACGGTAAAAGGAATCATAGAGGCTTCTCATAGTGTTGAATATTTCATGGTATTGAATATTAAAATTAGGATGTACTGAAGCCAAACTAGCATAGCCACTCTGACAGTCAGATGACGCCAAGATGACAATTTTGTCATCTTCTAGACTGAGCATAGGTTTATTACCAGTATTCCTCTATGATTGATAATAATAGAGATATTTTATATTGATCTCATCCTAAATAATTGGCACGAGTATGCTATGAAAGTATTGTTAGTCGAAGATGAGTTATCGCTTGGCGACTACATCAAAAAAGGTTTAAGCGAGGCAGGTTTTATCGTTGAGCATAAAACCACAGGTTTAGATGGGTATCATGCATTGATGACTGAGGACTTCACTGTCGTGGTGATGGATGTGATGCTGCCTGATGTCAGTGGTTTTGAATTAGTCAGTAATTATCGCGCTGCTGGTAACACCACCCCTGTATTATTTTTGACCGCAAAAGATGACCTTAGCGACCGCATAAAAGGCTTTGAGATTGGCGGTGACGACTATCTTACCAAACCTTTTGCCTTCGCTGAGCTGTTGGTCAGAATCAAAAGCTTACTACGCCGTGCCAATCAAGCAGATTACGCCAGCACAGTGCTTCAAATGGCTGATTTAAAACTGGATATCGCCAAACGTAGCGTGCATCGAGATAAGGGTTCTATCAAATTGACGGCCAAAGAATTTGCGCTATTGCAGTTTTTACTTGAGCATCAGGGCGAAGTATTGCCCCGCTCTGTCATCGCTTCACAAGTATGGGATATGAATTTTGATAGCGATACCAATGTGATTGATGTGGCAATAAGACGCTTACGAAGTAAAATCGACGATGGCTTTGAAAATAAGCTCATTCATACCGTACGCGGTATGGGCTATAAACTAGAAGCGGACAATAGCGCCGTTATAGTCAATAGTGAAACTAGCATTGATATGAGTAATGAGGCTAATACGATTTCTAAACTCAATCATGTTGAAGTGAAATAGCATGGCATATAAATCAGAGCATCGACGCTTGTCATTACTGTGGCGCACTACCCTAGTATTAACGGTATGCGTGCTGATATCTCAAGCTTTTTTGTACATATGGATACAGCGTTCGGTTAATGATCATTTTGAACAAATGGACTCAGAGATCCTGACTCATGCTGCGTTTAATTTACGACAGTATATGACAGAGGTGACATCGGATGATCAGCGCTCTGACAACCTTTCCGACCCTGCTCATCTCGCTAATACAGCATCATCTGTGGTAGATATTTTTCGACCAGATTATGAAGTCAAAACAATTATCACTGACCATAATGGACAAGTCATTAATAGTCAGCCAAAGGATTTTATTGATAAACTCAATGACTCCCAATTGGTCGAAAAACTATGGCAGCAGCACCGCGATCAACCCTTTGACTTGCAGCTTAATCATCGTCATTATCGCGCGCTAGTCATTGAGCACTCTAATCGCTTGGCATTAATCGCGCTACCGATTGATGTGCACCATCAATACCTTGCCCAGTTTAATCACCATCTTATTCTGATACTTATTGCGATCACTTTTATCTTGGTATCAGTCGCAGCTTTTAGTGTCTATCTAGGATTCGCCCCCTTAGCGACCATCAGTCAAAAAATGGCACGTATTAACGCCGAGCAGTTAGACGATAGAATCATCGTCTCTGAAATGCCAAGCGAGCTGCGACCCTTGGCTGACGCTTATAATGCCATGATGGATAAACTCGAACACAACTTTGCCTCATTATCACAGTTTTCAGATGACATTGCTCACGAACTGCGCACACCACTGGCAACATTAAGCACCCAAACTCAAGTGATGCTCAGTAAACCTAGAGACCATCAAGAATATGTCGAGCAGCTACATCATCAACACGACACGCTCAAGCAACTATCCCTACTAATTAACAATATGCTATTGCTGGCAAAAACTCAAAAAGGTCTTTACGACTCACAACGTCATCTTGTCGATACCGACTCACTGATAATTAAGCTCATCGATTATTTTGAGCTGATAGCCGAAGAGCGCGGTATCTCTTTTGAGAAAAAAGGTGAGTTTGATGTGGTATTAGGGGATGAGAGCTTATTACAAAGGCTATTTGCCAACTTGATATCCAATGCGATTTACTACGCCGCCAGCGACAGTATCATTACTATTACCGCCGTTTCTAAGACTGCTAGGCTCATAAAACATAACGCTCACGCCCTTAGAGAAACGGCTCAGCAGCCATCGCTAAACATCACCATCACTAATCGCTTGCAGACGCCTCTAACTCAAGCGGAAGCAGATAGACTGTTTGAACGCTTTTATCGTCATCGCAAATCCAATAATCAGCATTCGGGCACAGGATTGGGATTGGCCATCGTACAAGCAATCGTCAATGCCCATAACGGCAAAGTCAGTATTACCATTAAGGATGAGTATTACTTTCAAGTTAACGTACAGTTATTAAAAGAATCATAGGGCGTGTTTAATCGAGAAATGGTCACCGTTTGGTCACCGAGCAGGTGGTCAGCTATTTTCAAAAGGTAGAATTTATGCAACCAAACTTATAGAGAATACTTTATTGAAGATAGACTATTCCCTAAGAGTTGATAAAGAAAAATAGCCAACTTTTATAGATAAAGGTTGTAAGAGGAATTTTAAACACAAAAAAACCCCAAACAAAATTATGTTTGAGGCGAAACTTGCTTAAACTCGAGAGTTTAAATTTGTTTTAGCTTTTTACTAAATATGGCGCAGCGGACGGGACTCGAACCCGCGACCCCCGGCGTGACAGGCCGGTATTCTAACCAACTGAACTACCGCTGCTTAGGTCGTCTTAGCATCTTCTCGTATTACAGAGACACTCGCTAAAAAGAGTGGTGGGTGATGACGGATTCGAACCGCCGACATTCTGCGTGTAAGGCAGACGCTCTACCAACTGAGCTAATCACCCTGAAAAGCGTTAAAAAATTGCACTGCAATTTTAGCTTCGCAATTTAAAACTCCTTAAAAGGAATTTTATAGAAAGTCTAATCTTTAAAGTTGTCACGCTTTAAGTCAGTAAAAATTCTAACAACATTGAACTTAATTAAGTCCCCTTGCTGTGGGTGTGTATTATATAGATTTACACATGGCTGTCAAACAGTATTTTCAGTTTTTTAACCTATTTTATAGGTTTTTATTTATTAATCTGACAAGCCTATGTTTTCATTGGATTTATATTTTTATAAAAAACCAATAAATTTTCAAGCATGACCCTATTTACTGGCTAATGCTTGTTCGATATCCATTTTCATGGCTTCTGGTTTGGTGGTTGGCGCATAGCGGTCAATGACCTGTCCATCTTTACCAATTAAAAACTTAGTAAAATTCCATTTGATACCCTCTGTTAATACGCCACCCTTTTGCTCTTTGAGCCAATCAAAAATAGGATGAGCGTCTTTGCCATTGACATCAACCTTCGCCATCATTGGGAAACTGACACCATAGTTCTTTTGACAAAATTCGCCAATCTCCTCATTACTGCCTGGATCTTGCCCGCCAAATTGATTACAAGGGAAACCAATAACGACCAATCCTTGATTTTTATATTGCTGATATATTGCTTCTAGGCCTTCAAATTGCGGCGTAAATCCACATTTGCTCGCGGTATTGACGATTAATAACACCTTACCTTGATAATCAGCAAAGGCTTTTGCAGTACCGTCCATACGCTCAGCAGTAAAATCGTAAATCGTGCTCATCATTTGTCCTTAAATCGATTAGTTATTATTTTGATAGTCTTTTAAGCCATGCTCATTTTTCAATAACATTGAAAACGTTAATAATACTAATAACTGGCAAGGCAGCATCTCGCGCTTCCCTGCCATGACTCTAAAATACTCTAAGCAATTTTTTTAACAATTACTTTTCAGATTTATCTAAATCAATAGACACAGAATTGATGCAATAGCGCATCCCCGTCGTCTCGCTTGGGCCGTCAGGGAAGACATGACCTAAATGTGCGCCGCAGTTACTACAGGTTACTTCTGTCCGCGTCATGCCAAGCGAATTATCCACATGCTCCTCAATAGCTCTGTTATCAACTCCTTGGTCAAAACTTGGCCAACCACAGCTGGCATCAAATTTATTGCTTGAGTCAAATAAGCTCGCACCGCAGCCTTTGCAGCGATAAATACCGTCATCAGTCGCATCGTTATATACGCCCGTAAATGGGCGTTCTGTACCCTTTTCACGCATCACGTGATATTCATCAGCACTCAAACGCTCTTTCCAATCAGCTTCTGTTAATTGGCTGATCTCTTCTTGGCTAAGTTGATTGTCTTGCATAATGTATCCTTAATTTGGGTATGTATTATCTCATCCATTAGCATTAGCTTTTATCTGCTATTAACTAACACTTTATCGCCATATTTTTATAAAAACGATGGGTCTTATCTATTGTTTATCCACTCAATATTCAAGGCATACATTACAAGAAAACCATCATAAGCAAGTGATAGCGTAAGGTATTGAAAAAGCTATGATAAATAAAATACAGCAAATTTTCTTAACATATCAATGAATACAGATGTAGCCATGATAATAACTCTCTGAAAGAAGTTTGATATCTAGGGCGTGTCCTCAATTCAATCGATTATCTTCTAAATGGGCTAAAAATGGCTAAATTTTGCCAAACATCGTCAAATAGCTTATCAATATCTCGATATTATTTGCACTACTTTCCTTGTTTAACGACAATTTATCTCAGTTTTATTACCATTTTTAAAATAAGGACACGGCCTAGTAGAGCAGCAATGAGGCAGCGATAATACTGCCAATGCAAGTTATTCTTGCATTGGCAAATACACTACCCTTAAAAACAGCTTGCATTGATACTGATAATGCAATAATATCTTGCATTAAGGCTTAATTAAAACAAATGCCTGCTTTCCTTCTCTCGATTACCAACTACTGAATAAAGGCTTGAATGACTATGGCTGATGACAAGAATAAAGGCTCACAAGCCGAAAGACTGGTACAGCTACGTCGTGATAAAGGGCTGACTGCTGAACAATTAGCGCAAGCCATGACCGCAGCAGGCGCAAAAGTCAGTCGCGGGGCTATCTCAAATTGGGAGCGTGGCACCAATGGCATTGTGTCATCTAAGCTGCCAACGCTCGCACACATTTTAGGCTGCAGCGAAGGCTATCTGTTACGCGGTGAACTAAAAAACGACAGTAATAATAAAGAGGTGAGTAAGAGCGCTCATTCTCATAATAAGAATAGTCAAAATACGTCATCTGCTCAAACTGACGAGATACATGACTCCCAAGCCAATCAAACAACTACAACTCCTACTATAGATACAAACTCACAAAATAACCCTATGAGTGGTCACACTATGAACACAATAAAAAAATCGGATAAATTACAAAATGTTTGCTATGACATTCGCGGTCCGCTACTACAAACAGCCAATAAGATGGAAGCCGAAGGCAAACGTATATTAAAGCTGAACGTCGGTAACCCAGCCCCCTTTGGTCTAGAAGCCCCGCATGAGATTTTGCGCGATGTGGCGATGAACCTACCAGACGCGACCGGTTATTCCGACTCGCAAGGGATTTTTTCAGCGCGTAAAGCTGTCCTACAGTACTATCAATCAAAGGGGTTGCTATCGGCAGTTGATGTCCGTGACGTCTATTTGGGCAACGGAGTTTCTGAGCTGATTGTAATGACCATGCAGGCTTTAATGAATGATGGTGACGAAGTGCTTATCCCAATGCCAGACTACCCGCTTTGGACGGCAGCGGCGAACCTAGCTGGCGGCACAGCGGTACATTATCGCTGTAATGAAGACGATAATTGGCATCCTGATATCGAAGATATTAAATCTAAAATCACCTCTAAAACCAAAGGTATCGTGGTGATTAACCCTAATAATCCAACGGGTTCACTTTATAGTGATGAATTGCTGAAACAAATTATTGAGGTCGCTAAAGCGCATGATTTAATCATCATGGCCGATGAAATTTATGATCGTATTCTTTATGATGATATGGTACACACCCCAATGAGCACCTTGACTGATGATGTGCTGGTGCTCTCATACAACGGCTTATCTAAATCGCATCGTATCGCGGGATTCCGCGCAGGTTGGATGATGGTGTCTGGCAAAAAGCACCATGCCACTGACTTTATCGAAGGTTTGGACATGTTAGCGTCTATGCGCTTGTGTTCCAATGTCCAAGGTCAGTATGCCATTCAAACGGCAATGGGCGGCTATCAAAGCATGAAAGAGCTCACGTCAGAGCGTGGGCGCTTATATAAGCAGCGTGAAATGGCTGTGTCACGGCTTAATGCGATCAAAGGTATCTCTTGTACCATGCCACAAGGCGCGTTTTATTGCTTTCCAAAGATGGACCCTAATGTTTACCCTATCGAAGATGATATGGCATTTATGATGGATTTGCTTGTTGAAGAAAATGTCTTAATGGTGCAAGGAACAGGCTTTAACTGGGATAAGCCCGATCATTTCCGCTTGGTATTTTTGCCAAACTTACATGATTTAGAAGATGCCATGGACCGCTTGGATCGCTTCTTTGCCAAAAAGCGCAAACAATTTGGTACCGAATAAACCTTAACTTGACATAAAAAAAACGCTTATCGGCATGATGCTGATAAGCGTTTTTTATTTGGAAACGTGCTTATAAATAACGTTAAATAAGACTTAATAAGCGTACGTTTTAAAAAATATTGACCAAAATGATATAACTGATTGCAGACATTGCCGCTGCTGCAGGAAGAGTAATGATCCATGCCAAACCGATAGGTTTCATCAACGCCCAATTGGTGTCTCTATTGACGATACCGATACCCAGTACTGCACCGACCAAGGTATGCGTGCTTGAGACAGGCAGCCCCATAGTAGACGCGCCCATAACCACTGCAGCCGCAGCCAGTTCAGCTGAAAAACCAGAAGCGGGATGCATTTTTGCCAAATTTGTACCAACCGTTTGAATGACTTCTTTACCAATGAACCAAAGACCAACGATAAGCGCAACACCAAAGGTCAGCATAACCGCAGGCGGTACAGCGGCTTCAGTTGCAATGCTATTGGTACGGATAACATCCATAATCGCAGCAAAAGGACCGACTGCATTGGCAATATCGTTTGAGCCATGGCTAAAGGCAAAAGCGGAGGCGGTAAAGACTTGCATCCAGCTAAACATAATAAACGTCGCTTTGGTCAAATCCTCTTTATGTTTACCGCGGATACTCTTGGTATAGATAAAGGTCGCAAGCCACACTAGCGCTGCGATCATACCCATGATTAAAAAGCCTTGCAGCGTCGTCATGCCATTATTGACATTCTTTAGCCCCTTAAAGATGACCAAAGAGGCCATGACCGCGCCGCCTGCAGCCGCAATGATAGGAACCCATTGCTTCAACGCTTTTAGCGTATCAAGGTTGCTGCGTTCATTTTCAATCTCATAAAGCTGTTTATAGTAGTCAGTCTCTAAATCTTCAACATCGCAATCATCATCTTTGTAGATTTCTTGATCACGCAACATCGCTGACGTATAGGCAAGTTGTTCTGATTCTGTTAAACCGTCCAAAAATTCTTTGTGGTTTTGTTTTAAGGTTTTTTTGTCGCCTTTCAAAGTCGCAATGTGCGCCTCTGTTCTATCATTATACTCAATGATGTTTTTCTTAATCTGTCCATATAATACATAGGACAAAACGCCGCCCAATAGCGGTGATAATACCCAAGAAATCGCGATGGTGCCAATCGTACTCCAATTCACCGTTGATAATGCCATTTCAGTACCACCTAACGTGATACCTAATACAATAGAGCTACCAACAACGCCGCCAATAATAGCGTGCGTGGTCGAAACGGGCAGACCCTTTTTGGTGGCAAATAACAGCCAAAATGCGGCAGCGATGAGCGCTGACAGCATGACATAAATGAATTGGTTGGGCGTTACTGAAAGGCCATCTAAATCGACAATGCCGCTTCGAATGGTATCGGTGACTTCACCACCTGCCAGTACGGCTCCGGACACTTCAAATATCGCTGCGATACCTAGCGCCTGCGGGATAGTCAACGTCCCTGCACCTACTGAGGTACCAAAGGAGTTGGCGACATCGTTACCACCAATATTGAATGCCATAAAGACACCAAAAGCAGTGGCCACAATAAATAGCGTCGTCTGTTGACGCATCGTGTAATCTAGACCCCACCACAAAAAGTAGGCGGTCATCGCAATCAGTAAAATGGCAAAAAATAGATTTATTCTCATAGAACCGACTGATTTGGCTGGCTCTGTAGAACTGTTGCTAATACCCATACGTTGATACGTCCTGCGTAAGCTGATTGAAATTATAGGCGGTTGATGACATTGCGCGGCTATTAATAATGCTCATGATAGCTTCTGACATTAATATAACGTATATGAAACGCGCAATATGCTTGCTAAAAAACGGTTTTTCTTACTGCTATCTTGGTGCTCTACCCTAGCGCTTACCTTTTATTTACTCGTATTTTATTTTACGTAAAGGCAGTAAATAAGGTAAAACACATCACTCAATATGTCACAAAGCCGCAAGGAATATTGCCAAATCGTCTGATTACAGCAGCTTGCGGCTTAGAGATGTCGTAGTAATAATCTTGGTGCTAATAACTGCTATTGTAAGAACCTTTGCCAAACTTATTAACCAGAGTGATTAAAATGTCTGTGTCAAAGGGTAAAAACACGCTACTCACTCAGTGAGTTTCGTGCACAGCAGGAGCTATTACGCGCCTATTATATTAAATATAAGCGCATAATGCATGATGATATTGCAAGATTTGTAACTGCCAGCAGATGTGTTAGAAAACATCCTGCTGTAACGCCGCATTATACTCTCTTTCCCTGAATTTATTTAACGTTAAATATATAATTATGGCGCTTTGTAACCAACTACCTAATTGAATGACCAATCACATATCAGCTGCCACACACCGCTGATAGTTGCTTAATCGCATGATCTAAAACATCCAAACGTGCTTGACGCTTCTCATTGGTCGCGATGACGCACCACGGTGCGTACTCTGTATCGGTACGTGCCAGCATATCCGCCGCAGACTGCACATAATCCGACCATTTATCACGGTTGCGCCAGTCATCGTCCGTCAGCTTAAACTGCTTGTGCGGTGTCTTTTGACGTGCCTCAAAACGTTTAAGCTGTTCTTTTTTATCGATAGCCAACCAGTATTTGATAACGATTGTCCCCGCCGCGGCTAAATCCGCCTCAAAGCGATTGATTTCATCGTAAGCACGCTGCCATTCCTCATCCGTGGCAAAACCCTCAATGCGCTCAACCAAAACGCGCCCATACCAAGTCCGATCAAAAATGGCAATACGGCTAATACGGTCGGTTTGCTCGTTCGGTAATTTGGTCCAAAAACGCCATAGATAAGGATGTTGCAGCTCATACAGCATTGGCGCACTGACATTATAAATTTGATACTCGCGTGGGTCGAGCGGCGCCACCAATCTTTTGATCGCGCCACCTTTGCCAGCAGCGTCCATTCCTTCAAAGGCAAAAACGATATGACGTCCTTTGCGCGCACGCAGCAACTGAGCAAGGCGAACTTGTTTTTCTACTAACGCATCACGGTAGTCCGACTTATCAATCTCTGCATCATTGATATCTTTTAAACATTTAGGAATTTTTACAGGTTCAAACTTTGCTGATTTGAGTGCTTGCTGAACTTGCTTCTTAGCCTTTGATTTATCAGAGGTTTTTACTGTATTTCTTTTACTGCTCATTAGCGCGGTTTGCATCGCTTGTAGCACTTCATGGCAAAAATGGTCAGCCGCATCTGACTTGTTATCACCATCAATGATGATCCAATCATCTTGCTGGCGTAGCAGAACGGTAGCCACTTGATTAAAGGTTTCTATAACTTTTTTACTATTCCAGTCAATTTGGTATAAAAACTGCGGATCGGCTTCATCGTCATTCAGTCGCGCTTGCAACGTTTCGATATCGACATGGAACCAGCATTTAAGCAGTCGGGTTTGATTGGCAGCTAGGTCTTGTTCGAATGCTTGTAGCTTAATAAGCTGCTGTTGTAAATAGGCTTGCCATTTCGCAATCGGCAACGTCTTGTCGTTGTCAGACTTTGTGCCTTTTGATTTTGGATTTTTTGACTGTTCCTTATTATTGTCATTGTCATTGTCATTGTCTGACGTTGCCATACGCATGACGTTATAAAGCAAGTCAGCATACCAGTTGCCAAAATAAACCATCACATCGCCATGACGGGGTAATGCCTTGGTATGTGCCTGCCAAATCGGCTGATACGCTAAGGGACAATCACCAACGGTTGCCTCAACCTTAAGTAGTCGAGGATCTACCCATTGGCGCAATTGCTTAACAGCAGTGCCCTTGCCTGCCTGCTCCATACCATTGATCAATACCAATAGCCCTGTTGGTTTATTGAGGATTGGCGGCGTCTGTTGCCGCGTTGCTCGTAGAGCATATTGGGCGGTGACCAGTGCCAATCTCAGTGCATCTTTGTCCATAGAAAACTGGCTCAGGGGATTGGGGGTTAAGCGTTCATCGACAATCTGCTCACTAAATCGTGCACTTAGCGCTTGTGGTGCGGTGGATTCAGTCGTCTTATTATTTTTGCTCATAACTGTCATCATCCTATGATTGAAAGCGTGTTAGCGTCATCATAGCATTGCAGCAATTCGGTAAATAACGCTGCTATGTAACAGTTTGACATTTGTATTCTGCTTTATTTTCTTTTAAGGTGAACACAATCTCAGACACATGCTGTAATCACGCTCTATAAATACAAAAACCAAAAGTATAAAACATGGTTTATCCTGAGCCTTTTATTTGCAACCTTTTAACCCTCTTTACTTTTATGCAGGTTTACTGACCATGGCCTCTTTAGCCGACTTACAACAACATTTGAACCGTTTTTGGGCACTGCCTTATCATGAAAATTTGGCATTAAACGATAAACTTAGTGAAGTGCAAGCTTGGCAACGAGATCGTATTCAAAACACTCATAAAACCTTGTTTGAGCAACCTCAAAATCAGCTGATGGCAGATTATTTTTTGACCCAATTGTATGGCGGCGATGAGTTTAAATTGTTGGCCAGACAGTTAGAACGTATTGTGCCTAAAGCGCAAAAAGTTGAACGTTTTGCGCCAGCAGCGGCTTTAGAGACTGGCAGCATGGCGATACAAGCAGCTATCTTAGCGATAGAGCTAGATTTACATCTAGCAGAATGGCTATTGGCTCAAGATTTGGCTATTAATGAAGACAACATGCTGACCGCCTATCGCGTAGTCAACGAAGCCGACACCAGACGTATCCAAATTGGTCATTTAAAAGAGGTGTGCTATCGTACTGATAAATATATAAACTCTTTTATGTTGCAAAAAGCCTTTGCCTTAGCAAAAGGCACCGCCTACCGTTACAACTATCAGCCTTTGTATGAATTTATCGATTCAGGCTTTAAAGCGATGAAACCACTAAAAAGTGTCAGCGGCTTTATTGAACCGTTTTGTGAGCGTGAGCTTGAGATTATTGACCGTGTTCATGAGACGGATAATGGCGGTAAGCCAATGACGTTTGGTGTATGATAGACGCATCATTTGCTTGGTTAGCTGCTATTTTATACCTTGCAAACCAATAATCATAAAAGTGAATCACAGGATAATGCTATGACCGATAACACCCATAATAACAACGCTCATCTCGATCAAAAACCTACGATCAATGGTCATTTACAAGATAAATTGGTCAGAGATAGCATCACCCACAATCAAAATATTACAGCACAGGTGCAAGCACGTCAAAGCTATGAAACTAATACCACGCTTAATATGGGTATTGATGCTGGCATCGAAAACAGTAAGAGAAATGACTTTACACAAGTCCAAGATCTACCAACGGGAACACCACAAGGCCAACAAACCACTATGCCAAACCATACTACCAGCAACAACGCCAATATCGACACTGTAGACAATACATCTGCACAAATACAAACCGCCAAACAAACACTTTTTAATCAGCGTGATGACATCAATAATCCACATACGCCTGATACTGACGGTAATGAAGAAACGCATTTTGGCTATAAGACCGTCAATAAGGCTGAAAAGCAAGCACGGGTCGCCGATGTTTTTACCTCAGTTGCCAAAAAATACGACATCATGAACGACTTAATGTCATTTGGTATTCATCGCCTATGGAAGCGTTATGCCATTAGCTTATCAGGCGTACGTGCGGGTCAACATGTGCTTGATATCGCTGGCGGTACGGGTGATTTGGCCAAAGTATTTAGCCGTGAAGTCGGTAGAAATGGCCATGTAGTGTTATCAGATATCAATGCAGCCATGCTAGAAGTCGGTCGTGAACGCTTAATCAATGCTGGCTGCAACAACGTCGATTTTGTACTTGCCAATGCAGAAACACTCGCGCCATTCGATGACAATAGCTTTGATTTGGTCACTATCAGCTTTGGTCTACGTAATGTCACGGACAAAGACGCAGCGCTCAAATCGATGTATCGCGTGCTGAAGCCAGGTGGACGTTTATTAATTTTGGAGTTCTCCAAGCCAGTATTTGAGCCATTGTCTAAAGCCTATGATTTATACTCATTTACCGCCTTACCTATTATGGGCAAGCTGATTGCCAATGATTCTGAGAGTTATCAATACTTGGCCGAATCGATTCGTATGCATCCTGATCAACAGACGTTGAAACAAATGATGCAGCAAGCGGGCTTTGAAAATTGTGATTATCATAACTTGACGGCTGGTATTGTCGCTGTCCATCGCGGCTTTAAAGCGTAAGATTAAGTTAAAAACCATCGTAATAGATATGCCATCACGTAAAGTGGTGACAACTGACCTTTACAAATAATGCGCTTTTTTAAGGCGCTCAACTGACTATGCGAGAGCCTTATGCTGACTGTTCTACTTTTGGCGGGTGCCGAAAAGCTGATTAACCTTGCTATTGCTAGTGATGAAATTACCAAATCAGGATTGGCACCGCTTGCTGGTAAAGTGTTGCGACTCAATATGGCCATGCCTGAGATTCGTTTGGATATCTTATTCACTCATGAGCGTTTACGTTTTGAGCCGGTGACAACCGAGAGTGTGTTTGAGCAAAGTGGCGCGATGAACGAGCACCAACAAGCCACTATGGAGCGCGCACGGATTGGTCATAGTCGCCCAGACTGTACCATTACTGTAGATAACCCAGCGCAACTGCTGAATCTGATGCGTGGCACTGAGGGCAACCTGCCTATCGCGGGTGATTACAAGGTACTAATGCAGCTCAAACAACTGGTCGCAGGTTTCGATCCAGATGTTGCAGGACAGCTTGAGCCATTTATTGGTAAGCCGATGGCCAGTCAGTTGCATCTGCTTATATCGCAGCTTAAAGGCAGCTGGCGTCATAGTGCCAAACGCGCTTTTGATGACGTCAGCGACTGGGCTAATGAGGTGGCTGGCAATAGTGCTCCTGATCCTATCGAGGCAGCAGAAATAAACGATCTTAAGCAGCAACTATTAAAGCTGCGGGCTGATGTCGAACGTGAAGAGGCCAAACTTGCTGCTATCAAAGATGAACAGGCACGCTTTCTCAATAACTCGTTTCATCAATAACTGTTGTCGTCGATGATCGCTAAATCCTATTATCAACAGCGCTTTTTATAGATAAGTGCAATTTATAGACAAGCACAGTTTATAAATAAGCGCAGTGCCCACCCTATTTTCGACTTTTTTTAGAGTACCCATACTTCATGCTATTATCTCATCGCGCCCGTTTACTTGAGCTTTGGCGTATCGCCGCAACTTATCGCATCGATACTCATCTTTCTATCGAAGACGCGCCACAGCTGCAACCTTTGGCGCGTTTGATTCGCCTACATCCAGCGGCGTGGGGTAAAAAACACCAACCCAATGCGATTAAATATGCGCTTGAAGACATGGGCACGCTGTTTTTAAAGCTTGGCCAACTGCTGTCAACGCGTCGCGATTTAGTGCCGCCTGAGATTATCGAACAATTGGTTCAGCTACAAGACAAAGTCAAACCTTTCAATTCTGATGTGGCCATTACCCAAATCCAAGACCCTAAACACGGTCTTGGTCAATCGATTGGCACCTTGTTCGCACGCTTTGATGTCAAACCTCTAGCGGCGGCTTCTATTGCCCAAGTACATACTGCTGCGCTGCATGATGGTCGTGAAGTGGTGGTAAAAGTGGTGCGTCCTGATATTCGTACCACCATCATTGCTGATTTTGAGCTACTACGCGAGCTGGCCGATTGGGCATCAGCGCGTATTGAAGCGGCACGTGCGATCCATATCGTCGATATTGTCGAAGACTATCGCCAAGTGATGTTAAACGAGCTGGATTTGACCTTAGAGGCAGACAATACCACTCAGATGCGCAACAACTTCTTGGGTTCCGCATTGATGTATGTACCAGAAGTCTATGATTCTGCCAAAAATGTGATGGTCATGGAGCGTATCCAAGGCGTTCCTATCTCGCAAGTTGCAGTGTTTGATAAGCTAGGTTATGACCGAGCAGCACTAGCAGAAAAAGGCTTAACGATATTTTTTACCCAAGTATTCCGCGATAACTTTTTTCATGCCGATATGCATCCGGGCAATGTGTTTGTAGAGACGCCGCCGGTTAAAACGCTCACTGCCGATATGGCAGCGGTTGACTTAGGGCACGAGCCGCGCTATATCGGGCTTGATTGCGCCATCATGGGTACGCTATCAAAAGACGATCAGCTCATTGTGGCGCGCATGCTGTTGGCGGTGATGAATAACAACTTTACGGCGATGGTTGATATCGTCAGTAGAGCTGGCTGGATTCCACCAAATACAGACAAGCATGCCCTAATGCGCGATATGAAACGCACGGTTGGACCTATGCTACAAAAATCTATTAATGATATCGACTTTGCTGGTGTCTTAATGCAAATTTTAGATATCGCCCGTCGTCACCATATGAGTATCCCGCCGCAACTCATGCTACTGCTAAAAACCTTGGTACATGTTGAAGGGCTCGGTCGCGACTTGTATCCTGACCTTGATATCTGGTCACTTGCCAAGCCGATTTTAAGCAGTTGGATTAAAGAGCAGCTCGATCCGATGCGTAATTTACAACATTTACGCCAACAGTTGCCAGAGATTTTATTATCTACGACTGATATTCCAAAGCTACTGGATCAAGGCTTACAAAGCCTTGCCTCACAAGGATCACGCCAAGACAGTCAACTGCGAGAAATACAACAAATTCGTGCGGATATGCTTAATGATCGACGCCGAGATTGGCTGGCGCTTGCTGGCTTTGCTATTTTCATTGCCATTGCAACACAGGTTGTTGGCTGGCTCTCGCCTATCTTTTATATATTGGCTATTTTGGTTGTCGTTTGGCGTATTTTAGCCTAACGCTCTGTTATTTTTAATAAAAATAAGTATTGGTTAATAGCCATTACTATCTAATTTTTATTCAATAAGCTCTCACTCACTTTCATTACTTTTTAGTGACATTTAAAGTGAGTGAGAGCTTAGTTTTTACATTGCCTCATTTCTCATTGGCTCGGTAAAAAAGACACCATGTATAGGAGTCACCCATGTCTACCGCTAAAATATCAATTGCTAAAAAAGACCATAGCGAGGCTATTGCTGCCTTACAAACCCGTTTCGGCAAACAACTTACTACCAATATAACGGTACGTGAGCAGCATGGGCATACGATGACGTGGCTTGCCAATCAGCCACCCGATGCCGTCTTGACAGTACAAGATAAGCACGAGGTAGCAGCTGCGGTGGAGATTTGCAATCAGTATCAAATGCCAGTGATTGCATTTGGTATTGGCTCATCCTTAGAAGGTCAATTAAATGCCCCATATGGTGGATTATGCATCGATATGCATGCGATGGATGCAATATTGCAGGTACATAATGAAGATCTGACGGTGACCGTACAACCAGGCGTCACACGTGAGCAGCTCAATCACTACTTACGTGATACTGGACTATTTTTTTCCATAGATCCGGGTGCCAATGCCAGTATCGGCGGTATGGTCGCCACTCGCGCTTCAGGCACCAATGCGGTACGTTATGGCACGATGAAAGATGTGGTACTCGCGCTTGAGATAGTCACCGCTAGTGGAGAGATTGTCCGCACTGGTACCCGTGCCAAAAAATCTGCGGCGGGTTATGACTTGACGAGATTAATGATCGGCTCAGAAGGGACACTTGGTATTGTTACCGAAGTGACACTTAAACTATTCGGCATCAGCGAGTGTATAGGTAGCGGTATTTGCCATTTCCCAACGATTGAGGATGCCTGTCAGGCAGTGATGCTGACTATTCAAATGTGCTTGCCGATTGCGCGCATTGAGCTACTTGATGCCATGCAAATTAAAGCCTGTAATCAATATGCCAATCTTGATCTGGATGAGACGCCTACCCTATTTGTAGAGTTTCATGGCACAGATGCCAGCGTCTCTGAACAAGCTCAAATGTTTACGGATATTATCGAAGAATTCGGCGGTCGTGACTTCGCTTGGGATACTAATGAAGCCGAGCGCAAGCGTCTGTGGCAAGCACGGCATAACGCTTATCATGCCAGCTCTGCTCTACGTCCTGAAGCCAGCGCCTTATCGACGGATGCTTGTGTGCCCATTTCACGCTTAGCAGAATGTGTCAGTGAGACAGCAAAAGACATCGAAGCGTCGGGCATGATTGGGCCTATCGTCGGTCACGTCGGCGATGGTAATTTTCATGTTTTGTTATTGGTCGATACCGATAACCCTGAAGAAGTTGCTACCGCTGACGGCATTATTAGCCGCTTAGCTACCCGCGCTATTGAGATGGATGGCACTTGTACAGGTGAGCATGGCATCGGGCAAGGCAAACAAAAATATATGCAGCAAGAGCACGGTAACGCCTTAGTGCTGATGCAAGCGATTAAATCAGCCCTTGACCCTAAAAATATCTTAAACCCAGGTAAAATATGGCCTGAGCCTTTACCCACTGTTTAATGGTGCTTATAAGAGATCAAAGCCTAAAAAATGCGCCTACGCTTAACTAGAGTATTAAACGTAGGCGCATTTTTTAGGCTAATTTCATAACATCTGGTCAATCGCCATCTGGGTCAGTACGCGTCCACGAGCGGTGCGTAATACATAGCCTTGCTGAATAAGGTATGGCTCAATCACATCCTCAAGCGTACCGCGATCTTCAGCCATTGCTGCTGCTACCGCTTCAACGCCAGCTGGACCACCATCAAAACGTTCGTGCAATATCTCAATATAACGTCTGTCCAAATGATCAAGACCACGTCTATCAACTGCCAGCATATCGAGCGCACTGCCCGCAATCGCGCCATTGATGCTACCGTCGCCTCTCACTTCAGCATAATCACGTACACGGCGTAATAAACGATTGGCAATCCTTGGCGTACCACGCGCGCGACGAGCAATCTCCACCGCGCCATCTTCACTCATCGGTACACGCATCAAACGGGCGGCACGACTCACAATCGTGGTCAAATCAGCAATATTATAAAATTCGAGCCGCTGCACAATGCCGAAACGGTCACGCAGTGGTGAGGTCAATAATCCTGCTCGCGTGGTTGCCGCAACTAAAGTAAACGGTGGTAAATCCAGCTTGATAGAGCGTGCCGCAGGCCCTTCACCAATCATAATATCCAGCTGAAAGTCTTCCATGGCGGGATACAGTATCTCTTCAATAACGGAACTCAATCGATGAATTTCGTCGATAAATAGCACATCACCCTCTTCTAGATTGGTTAGCATGGCTGCCAAATCACCGGGGCGTTCAAGCACAGGTCCTGAGGTAGAACGCAAGTTACCACCCATTTCACGAGCAATAATATTGGCAAGCGTCGTTTTTCCAAGACCCGGCGGACCAAAAATCAAAGTATGATCTAATGCCTCACCCCGACCACGCGCCGCGCCAATAAATACTTCCATTTGCTCACGTACCACTGGCTGACCAATATATTCAGCCAATAATGCCGGTCGAATATTAGAATCAGGTGCATCGCCTGCCCCTTCGAATGGATTAATCAAACGATCTTGCATCATAGGTTTCATCATTATATTAAATCATTATTTTTAAAGAATAGGTATAAATAGCATAACCAAACGCTACGTATAAGTCATGCAAAACATCATAAAGCAGCTACTAAATAAAGCACAGCCTAAAACGAAAATAAGCGACAATGAATGTCGCTTATCTGTTTAAGAGTTATTGATACTTATTAATAGTAGTGAGCTGAATGAATCAGAATCCTGACAACTGTTGCAATGTGGCTTTTAGTAAACCTTGCGTATCAGCAAAGGTATTACCATTACTCTTAGCGGCTTTAATCGCCTGCTGTGCCTCTCTTTCTTTATAGCCCAAACTAATCAACGCGCCTTCTACCTCAGCGATGATGCTGCCCTCGTGAGACACCTCAGCAGGTTGCATGGCAAACTCTAAATGACTGCTATCGACTTCGATATTTTTCAGCTTATCTTTTAGCTCAATCAATAAGCGCTGCGCTGTTTTTTTACCGATACCCGGAATACGGGTTAATGCCGTCTCTGACTCTTGCTCGACATGCATCTTTAGCTCAGCAGCTGACATCGCAGATAGCATTGCTAACGCCATTTTTGCGCCAACGCCATTGATCTTGATCAATTGCCGAAAGACATCACGCTCTTTGCGATCGATAAAACCATAAAGCAGCTGCGCATCTTCACGCACATGAAAATGCGTCCAAATACTCGCCTGTTCATTGAGACGCAACTGGCAAAATGACGGTAGCGGCAGCTCTATATCGTAGCCGACACCAGAGGTAGTCATGACACAGGCAGTCGGTGCCATCAAATACTGCACTTGACCACTAATCAATCCAATCATAATCCACTACCTTTATTAGAGCTGATATAAAAAATGAACTGAGCTGCTATTTAATGATAAATGCTATTAAATAAGCATATCTCACAGACATGCTTATTTATAAAAATCGACCATACCTTCAAGGCTGATTGGACGAATTTTATGCGCTTGCCCAGCTGAGCCAAAGGCTTCGAAACGATTGGTACAGATATCTGACATTGCAACCATAGAGGCTTTGAAGTATTTACGTGGGTCAAATTCGCTAGGGTTTTCTGCAAGGAATTTACGAATAGCGCCCGTTGATGCTAAACGCAAATCGGTATCGATATTTACCTTACGCACACCATGCTTAATCGCTTCAACGATTTGCTCAACCGGTACACCATAAGTCTCACCGATGTTGCCACCATTTTCATTGATAACTTTTAGCCACTCTTGCGGCACTGATGACGAGCCATGCATGACCAAATGCGTGTTAGGAATACGCGCATGAATCTCTTTTACGCGCTCAATCGATAGAATGTCGCCTGTCGGTGGACGGGTGAATTTATAAGCACCATGACTGGTACCAATCGCAATCGCTAACGCATCGACGTTGGTGTCTTTAACGAACTGCTCTGCTTCATCAGCACTGGTCAATAGCTGCTCGTGATCCAATACGCCTTCTGCGCCAGAGCCGTCTTCTTCACCGGCCATACCAGTCTCAAGACTACCTAAGCAACCAATTTCACCTTCTACCGAAACACCGCACGCGTGTGCCATCTTGACAACTTCGCGAGTCACGCTGGCATTGTAATCATAATCCATTGGCGTTTTACCGTCTTCACCGAGCGAGCCGTCCATCATCACTGATGAGAAGCCAAGCTGAATTGAGCGTTGGCAAATCGCTGGTGACATACCGTGATCTTGATGCATAACGACTGGAATATGTGGCCACTCTTCGATAGCAGCAATAATTAGATGACGCAAAAATGCAGAGCCTGCATAACTGCGTGCACCAGCACTAGCCTGTACGATAACAGGAGAATCACAGGCGTCGGCTGCCATCATGATTGCACGCATCTGCTCTAAATTATTAACATTGTAAGCAGGGACACCGTAGTTATTTTCGGCGGCATGATCTAGAAGTTGACGTAACGATATTAAAGCCATAAGACGCTCTCTGATTAAATTTTGAATATGATATTAAGAAATCATTCTTAAAAATACGATGTTGCAACAATTGCCCTAAAACCCTAGCCTGATAATAGTCAGACCAGCAAAAAACCAGTGTTTTTTGATCGTAATTATTACGCCGTGATTATAGCAAAAATTGCCAGCGCTTCGTAGCGGTTAACCGACTATTTCTTTCTTTGCTTGATTCAACAAACAGAATGATAGCGAGTTTTATAAAGGAACTTGATAAGTTCCATATGATACGCAGCTAATTGAAAAAACGGATAAACCTTGTGCACCATATTTTTGACTGACTAAGGCCTACCCTCAATTCAATCAATGGATATTCAAATGGGCTAAAAATGAGGACACACCCTAACCTCTAGATTATGATTTTAAATACAAAAAAGCCTTGGCTATCACCAAAGCTTTTTAAATATTTTGAGGGCTTATACAGCAATCAATACCTGCAACCAACAGCTTAATAAGCTATTCATCAATCGATAAATTAGTAGATCAATAGCTTAGGTTCAGTTTCTTATGTATTGATGATTAGTACTGTTGTTCTGCTTCTACTGCGTTTTCACTGGCTTTATTCTCAACAGCAGATGCGCCATCGGCAACCACTTCAGCAGTTTTGGCAACGGCTTCATTTGCGCCTACCACAACTGCTTCACCAGTGTTTTTTAGTGCATCTGTAGCAGCAACACCGGCAGTTTCAGCGCCTTCGGCAACTTCAGTACCAGCATCTTTTGCAGCAACTTCAGCTTCAGCAGCAGCGGCTTCTGTTTCAGCAGCGGCAGTATCAGCGTTAGCAGCAACATCATCACCAGCAGACTCAACAGCAGCTTCGGCGTTCTCTTCTGTTTGTTGACTACATGCAGTGATTGCAAAAGTACCAGCAAGTACGCTAGCAAGTAATAAATGGCGTTTTAACATAATAAATCCCTCATAAATAAAGCATGTCAAATACATGATTTGCGCTATTTTATAGAGTGCAAATTAGACATGCAATCATAATTTTCAGTATAGAAACAAATAATTACTACTTAATAATAATGAGTGGCCACTGACTCTTATTTCTCTTAAAACAATAAGATAAGAATAGCAGCCAAAATATTATTGATACAGCGTACATGAGATGGTGAGGCTAAATTGTACGGCTAATGTTACTCATCTGCTAAATATCGTTAAAGCGTTACGCATCAATCTGTAGAGCAGCAACCGCAGGCAATACTTTGCCTTCTACAAACTCTAAAAATGCGCCACCACCTGTTGACATGTAGCTAACGCCATCTGACACTTGATATTTATCAATTGCAGCAAGCGTATCACCACCACCAGCGATCGAAAATCCTTCGCTGTTTTTAACGGCATTTGCTATGATTTGTGTGCCCTGACCAAAAGCATCGACTTCAAAAACACCGACCGGACCATTCCATAAAATGGTTTTTGCGTTGATAATAGCATCCGCTAATTGCTTAGCACTTTCTGGAGCGATGTCCAATATCATGTCATTTTCGCCAATCGTATCGACAGATTTGATGGTCGCAGTAGCTTGTTGTAATGAGCCCGTGAAGTCAGCAAAATCAATCTCATTTTTATCAGCAACGACAACATATTCAGGTAATAAAATCTCAGTCTTAGTCATAATGTCACGAGCTGTCTCAACCAAGTCCGCTTCATAAAGTGATGCACCAACGCTATGACCTTGCGCGGCTAGGAAGGTATTTGCAATACCGCCACCAACGATAATCTGCGAGCATAATTCAGACAAACTGTGCAGCACTTCTAGCTTTGTCGATACTTTTGAACCACCAACGATTGCCAACATTGGCTGTGCTGGGGTCTCAAGTGCCAAGCTTAACGCATCAAGCTCAGCCGCCAATAAAGGTCCTGCACAAGCTGTTTTTCCTGCTCGATGCATAGCTTGGGTAACGCCTTCTGTTGAGGCCTGTGCGCGATGTGCGGTGCCAAATGCATCCATCACGAATACATCGCATAAATCAGCGTATTTCTGTGCTAAATCCGCATCGTTTTTCTTTTCGCCCTGATTAAAGCGTACGTTTTCTAATAGCACGACCTCGCCTGCTTTAATTGCCACGCCCTTTGTAAGGTAGTCATTGTTTAAGCTAACGGGCTTTGAAAGTTGTGTGGCTAATTTATCGCTTAAATACTCAGCAACTGGTGCTAGCGAATATATCGACTCAGGACTGCCTTCAGCTGGACGACCTAAGTGTGAACAAACAATAACGGCCGCGCCTTTTTCTAACGCCATCTTAATCGTAGGCAAACTGGCTTGCAGGCGTGCATCACTGGCGACTTTACCGTTTTTAATAGGCACATTGAGATCTTCACGAATCAACACCATTTTATCCGTTAAGCTCAGCTCACTCATACGCAAAAAATTCATTACCTGCTCCTATGCATCATCTCTTGTTAATCTATCGGTTGGCTTTTTACTCATTACTGAAAATATTTATCAAATCGGCTGCTCTTGTCTGTGGCTTTATAAAAGTAACCAAGCAAGAATTTGAGGCGGTGTATTCTAGCAGTTTTCTAGCAAGTGCTCATAAAGAACGCACTATTAAATTTTACTCGGGCGTATTCTTATTTTAAAAATAGGGATAAAAATAAGACAAATGGCCAAATTTTAATAAAAATCAGTAACATTTCGTGGTGGCACTTAGTAATAAGGCTGTTTAAGATGCTATTAGCACTGATAATAAATAATACCCACAATAAAAATAATCCATTAGGAGAACCCAATGAGTATCAACCTTCAAGCTGCCAAACAAAACCTACTGACACTTAAAGAAGAATATGAGACTCGTATCGATAAAATCGAAGATCATATCCAAAACCCGCAAGACGACCTCAATGAGCATTGGGAAGACCAAGCCATCTCTTATCGTCAAAACGACATGCGTACAAATTTGATGGTTGAAGCCCGTCAAAGTTTGATCTATGTCGAAAATGCGCTAAGTCGTATTGAAAACGGGACTTATGGTAAATGTGAAGTCTGCGGTGAGCAAATTGAGGAGCAACGCTTACAAGCACTGCCTTACGCTACCCTATGTATGGAACATGCTGAATAACGACTCATTTTTACTCTAAAACATCCATTCTAAACCAAAGTTCCAGTAATCAAGCAGGCGTTTTCCATTGAGAGAATGCCTGCTGCCATTGTTGACAGCGCGCAGCGATTTGATCCACAAGCAAATCCATAATATCCCCAACGACCGCCACGTAAGTAATCGGCAAACCTGCCAGCTCGGTGACATTTTCTGCCGTCAAGCCACCGATGACACATATCGCTATATTTTGCTGACAGCCATCTATGAGCTGCTGGCGCGAGATAATATTGGCGTTAGGTTTTGTATTTGAGGTAAAAATCGCACCCATAGCGGCATAGCTTACGCCCTCATTTTTTGCTTCTTCAACCAATTCCACATTGCCATGACAAGTGCGTCCGATCACTTGGTTTGGTTGGAGTTCGTGCTTAGCATCAGTGACTTCGCCATCTTGTTGACCCAAATGCACACCAACGCCGAACTTGGCAGCCAATTTAATATTGTCATTGATGACGACTGGTACGTTGTACGCTTTCGCCAACTCAACTATTTGTCTAGCCTCTTCGTATAGACGAGACTCACCATCAGGTAGCGCCAATATCTGCTTGCGACGAATTTGTAATAGCGCGATGAATCCTGTTGCTAGTGCTGCTTCTAATTTGCGATACAGCAGCGCAAACTCATCGTCATTGGTCAGTAAATATAATTTTGGCGCTGATATAACAGTCGGTGTTTGGGTCATATTATTTTTCCTAGAGTGTGTCCTCATTTTAAAAATGGAGATAAAAATGAGATAATTTTTTAGCCCATGTAGAAGTCCATTGATTAAATTAAAGACACACCTTAAATTCAACACAATAAAAAGGCTGTTATATCGAATAACAGCCTTTTTATAAATGCTAAAACAGTAAAGTTATACCGTGCGGCGTGTCGCTAGACTGTTTAGAATATTTTTGGCATCACCCCAACGTGTGGCTGAGCTGTTCGCTCCTAAGATGACAATAATTGCTGGGCGGTTATTCACACGCGTTTCCATGACCACACAACGACCAGCTTCATTGATAAAACCTGTTTTTGAGATACCAATTGGATAATCACCGGCACGAACCAAGCTACTGGTGTTATTGGCTTTATAAGTACGGTTACCACTTGAGTAGTTAGAAACATAAAAGTCATAGCTCTTGGTAGTCGAGAAACGACGAATCACGTCATAGTTACCCGCCGCGCGAACCATTTTAACCAAGTCGTTTGATGAAGCGACGTTGCGCTTATCAAGACCCGTTGGATCACCAAAGAAAGCCGTGGTCATACCCAGATCTTGAGCTTTGCGATTCATGGCACGTATAAAGGCAGTATAGCCACCTGGATAATTACGCGCTAAACTCTTTGCTGCTGGATTTTCTGATTTCATCAATGCCATCAGCAACATCTCAGCACGATTTAAACGATCGCCTGATTTAAGGTTAGAGCTGGCACGCTTAGGGCCGACGAAATCTTCTGGGTCGAGTGTGAGCTCTTCACGCATATCGAGACCGGCGTCCAAGACGACCATGGCCGTCATCACTTTAGAGATACTGGCCATTGGACGCGCAATGTCAGCATCTTTTTCATAAATAGATTCGCCCGTTTCAGCATCGATGACCGCGACACTACGCGAATCAGTGCTGATCGGTATCATGTTACTGCTACCAAATGAGCCACGATACGTTGTATTGTAGCTATTACTGCTATTGTAACTGTTATTACTACTACCGAAGCTATTGGCGTTGGTGATACTGGTCGTACCATTGCCACTATCAACTTTCTTGATAGCTGAGCCTTTGGATTTGTACATGATATTGCGTGCTTCAGACAAACTATCGGCACCGCCCCAACTCATGCGAGCACTAGAGCTAGTGTCGGCGCTACCATTAATAGTAAGTGCCGCTTGTGCAACACTGCCCAAACTCAATGAAATCATAGCAGCGATTAATTGCTGTTTGGTTAATGGTAGTTGCTTCATTATGCCTCCTGCTGTCACGATGCTGTTAATTAGAGAATCAGTTACATACTAACCAATAGCAACAACGTACGTAGCGTTTATGAATGGGTTTATAAGTACTCGTATAGAGTTTTTGTATTTTTAGTGTATCATGGTTTGCATTTAAGTTTAATGTATCAAGCTGATTTAATAATTTATTTTGGTGTAATTCAAATTTTACTACAACCACTTTATATTACAGAAACATTTACTCACATTGCAGCAATATATCTTAACTTTGAACACTGTAATTATTCGTTTTTTGTTATTTTAAACAATGGTATCGATCTAAAAGATTAGTAATATTTTATTTTTTCAAAAACTAAAAAAACGACTCTAATGATTTTATTTTTTGTCATTTAGCGTCAATAAAAGCCTTCATTCTGACAAACAACAAAGAGTATCGTTATGATTAAAGTACTGGTAGTAGATGATCATGATTTGGTGAGAATGGGTATTAGCCGCATGTTGTCAGATAGTATCGATATCGAAGTAATCGGCGAAGCGGACAGCGGTGACATGGCCATCAAATTGGCCAAACAATTGCGCCCTGATGTGGTTTTGCTTGATGTCAATATGCCTAATATTGGTGGGCTTGAAGCAACCAAACGCTTAATTCAGCTGGATATGGGTATCAAAATATTGGCCGTCAGTAGTATGTCAGCGCAGCCGTATCCTTCGATGCTTATCAAAGCGGGGGTCAATGGCTATATTACGAAGGGCACGCCGCTCGATGAGATGATTCGCGCTGTCAAAAAAATCTATCAGGGTGGTCGTTATTTTAGCCAAGATGTCGCTGAGCAACTGGCTGATGTTTTGCTGTCAGATAATGCCAACTCACCTTTTGACTTACTGAGTGATCGCGAAAAACAGGTGGCAATGATGGTCGTTAACTGTCAAAGCCCGCAGCAAATCGCTGACCAACTATTTGTGAGTGTCAAAACCATCAACACTTACCGCTATCGTATTTATGAGAAAGTTGGGGTTGATAGCGATGTGAAGTTAACACATTTGGCCATTCGTCATGGTCTAATTCAGCCCTAACTCATTAGGGCGTGTCCTCAATTCAATTGATGGACCTACATGGGCTGAAAATGGCTAAATTTTATCAAGTATCGTCAAATATCCTGATATTAATGACGATATTTTCCTTGTTTGATTGTAATTTATCTCATTTTATCTCTATTTTAAAATGAAGATACACCCTAGCAACTGTTCCCTTATTGCGGTCAATCTATGAAGCCTGCTACTAATATCGTCTCTGCTGTTACTCACTATTTGCATCGTGATGACACGCTATCTCTACCTCAATTGCGCAGGTTGGGGCTTATTTATAGCAGTTACCGCTTTGCTGTTAGTCTGTTTTCTCTACTGATGGTGTATATCACCGCTCACTCTGACAACAGCCTCTCTCTACCAAGCTTTTTACAACAAACAACGCTTAGCTTTTATTTCCTGCTTAGCCTTATTTTACTTGGCTTATTTTATGTCGTTAATCAGCAAATGCGGCGACAGCTAGCCTTTGGTTTAGTATTAGACGTCATTATATTAAGCTTATTACTATATACAGCGGGTGCGCCTGATTTACAGTTGACCATGCTATATATGGTGGTCGTCGCAGCGAGTTTTATGTTGCTACACGGCTCACAAGCCTTAATTATTACCTTACTCGCTATTATTTTTGTCATTTATCAGCAATTCTTTTATGCCATTGCCAATAGCATGAGCTTAGCAAATTTAGGGGACGCATTGCTCATGTCAGCCAGCTTTTTGGCGGTTGGTGGTTTGAGCTGGTCCATCTCACAGCGTTTGGTACAACTTGAAAAAGTAGCAGCGAGTCACGCTAAAGAAGTTGAACGATTAAACGTTATCAACCAAGAAGTCATCACGCAAATGGTTAATGGTGTCATCGTCATCGATAAACAGCATATCGTTTTAGCAAACCTTGCCGCTCACCAATTACTTAGCCTTTCACACAGCCCTTCCGCATCATTGCACAGCACCTCTATTGATACAAAAGATACTCGAAACAATACTCGCAGTGCACTCTTATCTAACTTTCAGCAGCAGCTTGGCCAACAACATACTCAGCTATTTAAAGCCTGTTTGTCAGTAGCGGTAGGCCAATCACGCACCTTTATTTATGATTTGCCTGCAGTCGCAAACGCTTCCATATTCGGTAAACTGCGCGTACAAATCATTCCATTGAAAGATGACAGTAAATTGATAATGTTAGAGGATTTACGCCGCGAGCAAGCCAGCGCCCAACAATTGAAACTGGCTTCTTTAGGGCAATTGACGGCGAGCATCGCCCATGAAATAAGGAATCCTTTGGCAGCGATATCACAAGCCAGCCAATTATTAATGGAAGATGTTATAGAAGCCAATCTAGAAGTCGATACAGCAGATAATACGATAACGCCGACTATTTCAAGTGATGATATGGCAGCGAATCATGAGCTTTATCAAATAATATTTTCACAAACAAAACGCGTGAATCGCATTATCGAAGATGTACTAAAATTGTCTCGCCAGCAAACTGCAAACCAGCAAGCGATTATATTGGCAGACTGGATGCCAACATTTTTAGAGAATTACTTTCAAGGACACGATGTTTTTCTACACGTAAAAACACAACCGACCATATCATTCGACACACATCAACTAGAACAAGTCTTAATCAATTTAATTAACAATGGCTTGCGCTACAGTAGCTACGCCCACCCTCATGCCTATGTGGAAATCGAGATTTATTGTGCGGATAACGATGTTATAATTGATATCTTGGATGCTGGTCGTGGGGTTAGCACCAAAGACTTAGAACATTTATTTAATCCATTTTTTACGACAGACCAAGCAGGGACAGGCTTAGGACTGTATTTATCACAAGCTTTTTGTGAGGCCAACCAAACTCGCTTGCTTTATATTCCTGAACATGAAAAAACCTGTTTTCGCTTGATAGCACCTGCTATTGGCTCTGATACTTATGTAAATAAAACTGAACATAATGTTAATACCACTATTTTATAAATATTAACGTTACCAAGTATTAACGTTATATCGAATACTTTGCCATTAAGGCCTCTTGGTTTTTACCATTTTATAGCTATTGAATACGATGAGATGATGTATGACAACAACCGCGCTAGTCGTTGATGACGAAGTGGATCTGTGCCGATTGATGCAAATTACTTTGACCAAAATGGGTATTAAAAGTGATGTAGCATATACTCTGTCACAAGCAAGATCATACTGGCAAGACAATGATTACGATTTTTGCCTGACCGATTTAAAGCTGCCTGATGGGTCAGGACTAGAGTTGGTAAAAGAAATCAGTAATAGCTCTAGTACGCCCATTGCCGTGATTACTGCTCACGGCAGTATGGATCTTGCCATTGAAGCCTTGAAACTTGGTGCTTTCGACTTTGTGAATAAACCTCTTGAGTTACCGCGCCTACGTCAACTGGTGGAAAATGCTTTAAAAGTTATTCATCAAGATAATGAAGCAAAAGCCACAGCCGAATGCTCACCCGAACAAAAACTGCTGGACAGTAGACTCATTGGTGATTCTGCGGTGATGCACCCACTGAAAAATACTATTTTAAAATTAGCACGCTCACAAGCACCTGTATTTTTGTCAGGCGCTTCGGGTACTGGTAAAGAAGTGGTTGCCCGATTGATTCATGATTTAAGTCCACGCCGTGATGGTAGCTTTGTACCAGTAAACTGTGGAGCAATACCATCAGAGCTGATGGAATCAGAGTTCTTTGGTCATAAAAAAGGCAGCTTTACGGGAGCTGTCGCTGACAAACAAGGGCTGTTTCAGCAAGCCAATGGCGGCACGTTATTTTTAGACGAAGTGGCTGATTTGCCTTTAGCCATGCAGGTAAAACTACTGCGCGCCATTCAAGAAAAAACGGTGAGAGCCATTGGTGATACCAAAGAGGTTCCCGTAGATATTCGTATCTTGTCCGCCACCCACAAAAACTTAAACCAATTGGTACAAGACGGTGCGTTTCGACAAGATTTGTACTACCGTATCAATGTGATTGAGTTAAAACTGCCGACGCTCAATGCACGTCGTGATGATATCCCTGTATTAGCCAAGCACTTTTTAGCATTAATTGCTGATGAATGGCAGTTAGAGAACCCACCGATACTCACTGTTGAGGCATGCGAACGTTTGCAAGATCATAACTTTGCGGGCAACGTTCGTGAACTGCGTAACGTCCTTGAACGTGCAGTAACCCTAGCAGAGACACCGCACATTGACATCAGCCACTTGGGTTTGCCTGATATTGATATAACCCATCACCGCGCAGTCTCTCAAGATCAGAAGAGTGAGCCAGCGGTTGTCAATAATATTCAACATTCTGAGCGTCAAACAAACAACCAAATGGTCGCTCAATCGATAGAAAATAGAGAAAAAGTCATTCAATCTATGGATGAGACTATAGCGCCACAGGTCAAGCAAGTGACGACCAACTTGCACCCTTATCGTACTAACGCTCAGCACTACCCTTCTATGATACAGCGTTCAGAAAGCCATCATGCAGAAAACTCCAACCATACAGCCCGTCACAATCACGAAGAATCTGTCACTAATCGATCTATTCTGCAAGAAAGTGATGAAAAAGCAATTCTAAGCAAATTAAAGGATGGTCAGTTACCCTCTCAAGGGTTAGAACACTACCTACAAGAACAAGAAAAACAGTTGATTATTACCGCGCTAAAACAAACGGCTTGGAATAAAACGCAAGCAGCTGAACTATTAGGCACCACTTTTCGCTCGTTACGCTATCGCATGAAAAAACTAGAGATAGCTGAGGATCAATTCGAGCCATAGCATTCGCCATTTTTGAATAACGTTAAATGATGATATTTTAAAGTTAATACATCGCGATAGCCTGTCTTTAAGTGAGCCTTACTGAACCCTATTGCCTGCCACCGCTTGATCGACTTTGGCAGGTTTTCGGACAAAACGAATGCCCGAATCAAGTGCTTTTGTTTTTAGTAAAGCGAGCGCTTGCTGCTCCCATGTACTTTCACTACCTGATAAGGTTAAATCAGGCTCTACCCCGATTCCATCGATCTTATTGCCTGACGCTGTCATATAGTTGGCGACGGTGAGTTTGACAGCCTGCTCATCATTCAGTGGGATGACTGACTGTACCGACCCTTTACCATAGCTGACTTCACCAACGATTGTGGCACGTTTTTGCGCCTGCAAGCTACTGGCCAGCACCTCTGCCGCTGACGCCGAATAGCGATTTTGTAGCACCACCACTGGCAATGATTCAAGTATCGCCAGCCCTTGAGTGGATAGCGTACGCGTGTCACTTTGACGACCCTTTACTTGTACCACATCAGTGTCGCTCATAAACAAACTGGCTACGCTCACCGCCGACGTTAGCACCCCGCCTGGATTATCACGCATATCTAGCAAGATACCTGTAATAGGTGCGTCTAGATCTATCAAGCCTTCCAAGAGTTTTTCACGACTATTATTTTGAAAGGCAGGCAACTTAATAACAGCGATACCGTCAATGAGACTTGCCTCGACCGTTTGAGGGTGGCTGTTATTACGCTGCAAGGTCGTGGTATGTTTGCGGCGACCAGCTTTTGAGGTGACAACATCTACTTGCGTCCCCGCAATCCCTGTCAAAAGCTGCTCAATATCGTTACTTTCTTTATCTTCATCAAGCTTGAAATCACCGACTTGATGTAAATAATCGCCAACCGCAATGCCCTTTTTATCTGCAGGCGATGCATCAATAACCTCTGTAATCACCCAATAGCCATCTGTAGGCTGATAATTGACTTTAATACCGACGTCACCCACATCACCTTCGGTAAAGGCACGCAGGTTTTCATAAGCCTCAGCATCTAAAAATTCAGCATGACTATCTAGCTTAGTCAACATACCACTCAACGCATTATTGAACAGCTCTTCATCATTGACCGCATCTACATATTCACGGCGTACCAAATCCACTACTGCAACAAACGTCTTGAGCGTTTCTGGAGAAATGGCATTCAATGATACTTGCGCAACCTCAGGTGGAATACTGACATCGATCTCATTCGTGTCATCGGTCAAGGCACTCTCATCTGCGACACTATCTATCGAGTCGTCAACTTGGTCGGCCGACTCAAGCATATCTGCGACATCTGATAAATTATTAGTGTCATCTTCTGGGGCTATCTCATCGGTATTTAAGCTAATCAGTTGTAGACTGGCGGTGGGATTATTGATGGTCGCATTAGCTGGTGACTTCGCTGCTTGTGCGTACATACTGGCAGTGCTGAGCCCAAGCAGACCTATCATCAATGCAGGTTTAAACATAGTCGGCGCAGTGAATACCTTCATTGCTTGTTTGCCCAATCGCTTCGTCACTGGTAAGCGCATAAAATAAATAGAACGCATAAGAGAACTCGTTTAATAATAGAATTATTTTTATAGATATATGGATAAATATTTATCTCATAAGATAGCATCAAGAGCCAGTCTAAGACTAGGAGAGTATTGCAAGTAACATTCACGATAACTGATATGATTTCATCAAATGATGAGTAGCGGTGTCAAGTTTGTTTAGCAGGCGAAATATCATGCTTACCCTTATTTTTCTCACTATCCAAACATTTAAAGATAATAAAGTCAGCCAAATATCTCTTAAAAAACAGATCAAAAAAAGGAGAGACAATAAATATCTCTCCTCTTTCTATTACTTCTAACAACGCTAGTAAGTTGTCAATATAATAGTATTAAATGCCTGACTTACAACGCTGGAACCAGTAAGCTTTCGCCCGTCATTTCAGCAGGCTGCTCAATATCCATCAGCGCCAAAATAGTCGGTGCGACATCGCTCAACTTACCACGACTACGTACTTGTAGCTTTTTCTCACCCACGTAAATGAGCGGTACATGTTCAGTGGTATGTTGAGTATGTACTTGACCACTTTCGTAATCTTGCATCTGCTCACAGTTGCCATGATCTGCCGTGATAAGCATATCACCGCCAGCAGCGCGTACCGCTGACTCGATGCGGCCAACACAGACATCTAGTGCCTCTACTGCTTTTACGGCCGCATCAAAAATTCCCGTATGACCTACCATATCACCATTGGCATAGTTGACAATTAACACGTCATATTTGCCTGATTCAATGGCAGCCACTAATTTATCGGTCACTTCAGGCGCACTCATCTCTGGTTTCAGATCATAAGTCGCCACATCTGGAGAGGGTACGAGAATACGTGTCTCGCCCTCATACTCTTCTTCACGACCACCGCTAAAGAAAAACGTCACATGCGCGTATTTTTCAGTTTCAGCGATACGCAGCTGAGTTTTACCATTGTCTTGCAAATATTCGCCAAGCGTATTGGTCAATGACGTGGGATAATAAGCAACGCTAGTTTTTGGATTGTCTGCTAAAACATCAGAATATTTGGTCAACATCACAAATGCCGCAAGTTTTGGCTGCTTATTACGGGCAAACCCTGAAAACTCATGATCTGGCAAGACAAAAGCTTGCGCCAGCTCACGGGCACGGTCAGCACGGAAGTTCATAAAGATAAGCGCGTCATTGTCATCAACGGTATATGGCACCTCATCACGGCCAATGACTACGGTCGGGTTAATAAACTCATCGGTCTCGCGTGCCTTATAAGCAGCTTGTACTGCGCCATCTGCACGCGTAGACAGACGATCAGCTTTACCTTCAGTGATAAGCTCATAGGCTTTTTGGACGCGATCCCAACGATTGTCACGATCCATTGCATAATAGCGCCCAATGATACTGGCAATCTGTACGCGGCCGCCTTCATAATGAGCATTAAGCTTATTGATATGATCGCGCAGACGATTAATATACTTATCCGCCGATTTAGGTGGGGTGTCGCGTCCGTCTAAAAAACAATGAACAAAGACATTTTTGGCGCCGTGCACTAACGCCGAGTGGCACATTGCTTCGATGTGATCTTGATGCGAATGTACACCACCATCTGACAGCAAACCCATGATATGGACGTTACCACCCAACTCGTTCGCGACTTTTACCGCATTGACTAAGGCTTCGTTTTTATAAAATTCACGATTGGCCACTTCACTTGAGATACGAGTCGAATCTTGATACAGAACGCGACCCGCGCCCAAGTTCATGTGCCCAACTTCTGAATTGCCAAACTGCCCATCTGGCAAACCAACATCTTCTCCAGAAGCAGATATCAATCCATGCGGATATTGCTGATAAATCCTATCCAAATTTGGCATATTGGCGGCAGCAATCGCATTATCATTATCGTCTTCACGATGCCCAAAACCATCTAATATCATTAAGACATGCGGCACTTTTTTATTTTGATCGCCATCCTGCTTACTATTGAGCTGAGCCTGATTATCATCGATAAATGCTGATTGTTGCTGGGTATTGGTCATGGATTACCGCTCCTCAAGTGAATGAACGCCTATAATGCTATATTAGGATGTTTAAAGCCCTCTATATTAACACACATCTTAAAATAGCTGAAAAATCGTCATTTTACGCCTACTCTTAAGCGTTAAAGCATACTTATTTAAAACACATCTATACAGTAGAAAAGGCAGTTAAAACTTAATAGCAATAATGCCACTCTCTAAATCTACGTATCAATCTGTAAATCATACTTGCAATCATTCAAACCATTCGTTAAGATAATTATATTCTGAAGTGTTGGCTAGTAGATGTTTATTCCCTGAGCCGATAATGCTTTACCAGGATGTGGTACCTATTGCTTCATTGTGTATGCCTGCACCGCTTGCGGTGTATCAGGAAACCTGCAGAGGCAGTGACGCATCCGCCCTGAACTTCACGGTTCATGGGTCACCATCTTACAGCGGCACTTCGGTTGTTCTATTCGGTTAATTATTATCTTATTTATATTCGGTAGGTTTACTTATCAACTCATAAAGACTTAGTAATAACCATTAAAAAGCCCCTTTTATCATTGATAAAAGGGGCTTTTTCTATGTTACCGATTAATTTAACTATTCGTCATTAGCAGATTTGGTGATTTTTTTCACATCCTTGGGAATGGTTTTTGCTGTCCCATCAATCGTTGTATGCTGTTTAAACCCATCACCGAATGGGTTTTGTTGTTGACCGAACGGATTTTGATTATTCATACCACCTGCGCCGCCGAATGGGTTTTGACCGCCCATGCCACCAAACGGATTTTGTCCGCCGCCCATCTGTCCACCCATTTGCTTGGCCATCATTTCCATCATTTTTTGCTGATTATTCATGACATAATTATTAGCAAAGTCTTTGAGCTTCTTTTGCACGGGTGGCAATATCACCAATAATGCGAGTAAATCGCTCAGCACACCTGGAATGAGTAGCAAAATACCAGCTGCTGCCATGGCCACACTTTTCATCATGGTTGATTCTTGCGGACGCATTGATGGGTTCATCATGCCACCTGCTTTCATTTGCTGCGCCATTGGATTGAGGGCAGCCATCCCTTTACGCAAGAGGGAGATACCGATGACTGCGGCGATAATAAACCACATAAATACCCACCAACCACTCATAAACTGAGCAAGCAAATACCAAAGTAGCATTTCGATAATAAACCAAACAATGGCAATACCAACTATCTGACCCATAAAGTGTCGTCCTATAAAATAAAAACCAATAAATTGAGCGCCATGCAAATTAAGATGGCTAACATATGATGTATATGGGGATTGATTGCTATACTATCAAACTTAAGGCTGATTTTTAAGCCATATAGTCGGTACAATATAATTTGGATACAAGGAAGATGAGTAAAGGTACTACGAATAGTAGGCTGAGCAAGTCTGACACCGTATCCAATTTATATAGGATTGAATATAAAATAAAATGTAAGCAAGATAGGATATTATGGCAATTATTATTGGAATTGATCCTGGTTCGCGCATGACCGGTTATGGCATCGTGCAGCAAACAGGCGACAAACTCACCTATATCGATGCAGGTACCATACGTACCGACACCAAAGAGATGCCTGAACGTCTAAAGCGGATTTTTAATGGCTTAACGCGCATCACACAGCATCATTTGAAATATGCTGATGAGCCTATCTATACGGCTATTGAGCAAGTGTTTATGGCAGAAAACCCTGACTCAGCGTTGAAACTTGGGCAAGCGCGAGGTGCTGCTATTGCCGCCATGGTTGCTCTAGACTTAGAAGTATCAGAATATACCGCTCGCCAGATTAAGCAAGCCGTTTGCGGTTATGGCGCAGCGGCAAAAGAGCAAGTGCAAGAGATGGTCTGCCGTATACTATCTTTGGATGTCGTGCCACAGCAAGATGCCGCCGATGGTCTTGCCTGCGCCATCTGTCATGCGCATTCAAGCCATTCCATGAATAAATTAATATTAAACAGTGCCATGCGTGGGCGCGGTGCGTCTAAGAAAAAAGGTCGCTGGCGTTTAACAGAAGAAGATCTGGGGAACTTGCGTTAAGAACGCTTATAAAACAAGCATAAAAAAACACGCGTTCGAATGCCGCGTGTTTTTCGAACTGTCTAAGTTATTTATACTATCGTTTTGCTATAAAATCGCTTTACTATAAAAATGCAACGGCTTAAACCGACTACTCTGCGACGGCACTTTCAATCACTGCATCCAACACATAAGCATATTCTTCGCCTTCTGTACTATCGTCACTGTCTAATGGGTAACGCTGTAGACGTAATACTTCATCGTGCATGCCATCATGCTGATAACCATCGATTTCACCCGTAAAGACTGCCCACTTACCTTCGCTCGTTTTAATACCTTGGTCATCATAGGTAATGGGCTTCACTTGTAGACACATCTCTGAGCCATCATCGGTGCAAGGTATCATTTTCGAGCTTACTGCCCAGAATACGGTCTCACCTTTACTATTATACTTGGCTTGTGAGGTAAGCCTGCCTTCCCAAATCAACGTTGCTCCGACACTGGTCACTTGGGTTAATATTGGCTTATCACTCTTGAGACTATCATCCTGAGAATTGTTGTCTTTAGCGTCGCCATCTTTGGCACTGTTAGCTTTCACTAATGTTAACTGGCTTTCACCTTGCATCAGCTGATTTAAACTATTTTCAGCCTTATCAAGCTCGCCACAAGACATTTTCGTACTCATACCCTCTTCAATAGTCAAAGTGTGACCTTGCAATTGGTAGCCAGCGCTCATAGTATTACAGCCAACGCTATAACTTAACGTATTCTCACCTTGGTATTGATTAAAAGACAAACGCACTTGGTCTTTAATATCCGTCAGCATATTTAATGGCTGTGCGCCTTTGTCCATTGCAGACATCAATGTCCAACGATAACGTGAAAGATTGGAAATCATTTTCTCTTCATCGCTCATCTTATCCATCTGAGTCTCATCCGTTACTGCATCAGCATTCATATCTATGCCATCATCATTTATTGCATCAGCGCTTGTCTGAGTGCCTTCTTGTACATCACTTTCATTGGGCAAAGAGGTATCTTGGCAAGCACTTAAAACAACGCTTAGTGCCAACAAACTTGGTAGTAAAGTGAATCGAATTGGCCGTTTTTTAACAGATGAGGTCATAGCAGTCATACCTTGTGGTTATCCCTTTTTTAAGTCAAAGCATTTAAAAAATCAGGTTAAATATTTAACAATAAGGGGCTGATGATATCCACTTTATTAAAGCGTCACAATTCACCACTATAGCGCCGTTGATTACCATGGTTGTAACAAAGTGTTTATTTTTATGGATTCATCGTAACTGCTATTTTAATATTTAAAAGTACCATAAAAAATCAATGGTCTCAGATAATTGAAAATTGCATCAATTATCCAAGACCATCAATGATGTGAAGTTTTTAATTTTTCGCGCTAGTCTTACTCGTTTGTATGAGCAATTTTGGCTTTTGCCATATTTTTAATACTGAAACGCTCATTCATCATTTGATAAAAACGCGCAAGATTTTCGCCCTGCTCATTCGGATTTACGTTAAGGACTTTACCAAAATCCAAACCGAGATATAAGACGATATCAGCAAAGCTTAATTGTTCACCGACCAAATACTCACGACCTTCTAAAATATTTTCAAAATAAGCAAGGGCTTTAACAGCTCGTGCAACAGATGGCGCGACGAACTCTGGGACTTGCTCAACACGTTGGGCTTTGGACGGATGGCTGTGCTGAAAAGCCAGCATAAAATTATATAATACCTCAAACTCAGCAATGCGGCGCATAGCGCACACTTGCGCACGTTGTATTACATCATTACCCATCACCGAACGCTCACCATAGACACGGTCGAGATACTCACATACAGCCTGTGAATCATTAAGTACCGTGCCATCCCCTAGTATGAGAACTGGCACGGTCTGCATTGGATTTATTTTGGTGAACTCGTCTGACATTTGCTCATTGGCAGCAAAATCAATGTCAATCACGTCCACATCATCCATATCATCGACATCGATGCCTTTTGATGCTAACAAAATAAGGGCTTTACGTGGATTGGGTGCAGTACGGGTGACGTATAGTTTTTTCATGGCAAACTCCTTGTAAGATTGAACAAAAGCGATTCAACGCTATCTGGTTTTATTATGGTTATTACGCTGTTGATGATAGATAAAGAATAGCCGTACTCTATACAACAGTTATATCCTACTCTGCTCATCATAGCAAAGCCTTATTAGGCTTGCTTTTTTGATCAGAGACTAAACAACAAAAAACCCCACAACGTTACGTCATGAGGCTTCATTTCATTCATCCAATCATGCTACTTATTTATTGGGTGCAGGCGTGGTACGTAAATAAGGCTTAATTTCTGTATAACCTTTAGGGTATTTGGCCGCGATATCTTCGTTTTTGACACTTGGTGGAATGATGACATCATCACCGTCTTTCCAGTCAACTGGCGTCGCAATATTATATTCATCAGACAGTTGCAGAGCATCAATGACACGGATAATCTCGTCAAAATTACGACCACAGCTCGCAGGATAAGTCAGCGTTAAGCGGATTTTTTTATTTGGATCAATAATGAAGACACTGCGTACCGTATGCGTGCTATCTGCATTTGGATGCATCATGTCGTATAGCTCAGCAACTTCTTTGTTCGGATCAGCAATGATTGGAAAATTTAGCTCAGTACCTTGAGTCTCACCAATGTCTTTTGCCCACGCATGATGGTCATCGATACCATCAACAGAGATACAGATTGGCTTGACACCACGCTTTTGAAATTCGCCATTCAGTGCCGCAGCACGACCAAGCTCAGTAGTACATACTGGCGTAAAATCAGCTGGATGGGAGAAAAAAACGACCCAATTATCGCCTGCCCACTCGTGGAAATTGATATTACCCTCTGTGGTTGCAGCGTCAAAATTCGGTGCGGTATCGCCTAAACGTAAATGTGCCATGCTTAATTCCTTAGCTATGTTAGTGATGAGCACTAATATCCAAAGATATTCGCGTGCTCTATTATTATCAACGTACTTCTTATTATCAATGTGCCCTGTCAGATATTACACAATAACTCAAAGCACGTCAGCAAAAATTCTATTTTATCTTAGCAAACTGGTTATGACTGTCTTGTGAAGGATTGTAATGCGGTTATTCTGTTTATTACTAAGTAATTTAGCATAGACTTAACGAATGAATCAAATCACCATTCCAGAATCCCATAAACAAAAATCACCGAATTTACCTTTTTTACTAGTACCACCTGCTGCACGCCCAGCATCTGTTAATGTAAGCTCACCTTCTTGCTCTTGTAAATATCCCGCTGCAAGCAACTTATCATTTAACTCTTGTGTCTTAAAACCCAGCTCTTTGGCAAGCTTCGCCGTCGTTAACTTAGAGTAATTAGGCGTTGCCGCTTCTGTAGCAGTAGGTGCGACCGTTGTATTAGCATTATTGCTGGGTATTGTATGACTGGCAGTAGCAGTATTATCAGTCCTACCATCAGATTCGGTCACTTTTTCAAGCGACATGCGCACTTCATCGCTGATACGAATAATGCGCTGTGCCTCCTCATAAGTATCGGCATAAAGCTTACTATCTTCATTACGATAAATCAGCACGCCCATTTCATTATTATTGACTTGGCTAAATTCATAAAGGTTCAAACTGGTAATAATGCATTCGTTTTCATTGAGGTAGCACTTCGCATGCAAATTTTTGCAAAAGCTGGTACGAATAAAAGTCAGATTTTTGAGCCAGTTTATTTCTTCTGGGTGCAAATCATTCTTGCCATAGACAATACGAATATCGATTTTTAGGCGATTACGGTCTTCTAATAGCTCTTTAATACGCTCATTCAGCTTTAAATAGGGACTGATGATAATCAACCTATCAGACGCATTTTTAATCAATTCTTCTAAATGGTAAGTCGTGCCACTGCTGTTTAAAAATTTTGCCATTATTATTTCCTCAAGTCTTACGATCAATCACTTTATAATCATGCACAAAAAAGCCCATCCCTAGCGTACTAGAAATGGGCAAGCTTGCAAACTACTATTGTTCAGTAGTTTTTCAAATAAGCGCTAATGCCGCTAATAGTGATAAATTAAGCTGGCTTATAGCTGTCACGCAAGCTGACGATTTGGTTAAAGACTGGTTTGTCAGTGCTATGGTCTTCGCTATCAGAGATAAAGTAACCTTCACGCTCGAACTGGAAGCGTGTGCCAGCGTCCGCATTCACCAATGACGGTTCAACCACGGCATTGAGTTCAGTCAACGAGTTAGGATTTAATGCTTGATGGACGTCAGCGACGCCACTTGGGTCTTCGACACTAAATAACTGCTCATACATGCGCACCGTTGCTGGGATGCCTTGGCTAGCTGATACCCAATGAATCACGCCTTTAACCTTACGACCTTCAGGATTTTGACCCAAAGTCGCCGGATCAATCGTCGCTTTTAGTTCGACCACATTGCCCGCTTCATCCGTAATGTGCTCAGTCACTGCCAATACATAGGTATTACGCAAGCGGATTTCTGGCTTTTCTGGCGATAGACGCTTATACCCTGCTGGCGGCTCAATCTCGTAATCGCCTTGATCGATATAGATGGTCTCAGTGAAAGGAATTTCACGCTCGCCCATATCGACATTAGGATGATTTGGCTGCGTGAGCCATAAAGTCTGTGCATCATCGTCCCAACGCGCATTAACGCTATCAGCCTTTTGCGACTCCCAACTGCTGACCGCTTCAGCAAAGTTGGTAATGGTCACTTTTAATGGCTTAAGTACCGCCATACCACGACCTGTGGTCGTCTCTAATGATTGACGAATGCTAAATTCTAATAAGCGAAAGTCAACGACGCTGTCTACTTTGGTTACACCAACACGCTCACAGAAATCACGTAAACCCTCTGGTGTATAACCACGGCGACGCATGCCAGCGATAGTCGGCATACGCGGATCATCCCAACCACTAACGATATTTTCGTCAACCAACTGTTTAAGCTTACGCTTGCTGGTCAAGGTATGATCGACATTTAAGCGGCTAAATTCATACTGGTGCGGTGGTACATCAAAGCCAATTTTGTCAATGACCCAATCATAAAATGGACGATGATCTTCAAACTCCAGCGTACATAATGAATGGGTAATGCCTTCGAGTGCATCAGAGAGCGGATGGGCAAAATCATACATTGGATAAATGCACCATTTATCACCCGTTTGGTGATGCGCTTGATGCATGACGCGATAGATGACAGGGTCACGCATATTCATGTTTGGGCTTGCCATATCAATCTTGGCACGCAACACCGCTTTACCTTCCGCAAACTTGCCTTCTTTCATGTCGTTAAAGAGGGTCAAGTTTTCTTCAACACTGGCAGAACGATGTGGTGACGCTGTGCCTGCCTCATTGAATGAGCCTCGGTTTTCTTTAATTTGCTCAGGTGACTGCAAGTCTACATAAGCGTCGCCCTGTTTAATCAACTGCACAGCCCATGCATACAACTGGTCAAAGTAGCCTGACGCATGGTGCGCCTCTCCTGCCCACTCAAATCCAAGCCATTTCACATCATTTTCGATATTATCGATGAAGTCTTGCTTTTCTGCGGTTGGGTTGGTGTCATCAAAACGCAGGTTACAAACACCACCAAACTCTTCGGCTACGCCAAAGTTTAGGCAGATAGATTTTACGTGCCCCAAGTGCAAGTAGCCGTTTGGCTCTGGCGGAAAGCGCGTCACGATTTGTGGGTATTTTTGCGCCTTGACATCATCACGAATGATATTGCGAATAAAGTCGTTTTTTTGTTCGTCTTTTTGTGCATTGTTGCTTGAGTGCTCACTCATCGGGCATTGCTCCTAACGCAAATTGTCAGTTCATGCTGCGTGCCATCACGCAGCATGGAAAATTCAAACCAAATCATTAAAAACAAGTTATTAAAAATGATAATAAAAAGCTAAAGTTGCGTTATTCTATCAGCTTTTGCAAAGGCATTAACAGCCTGATACATGACACGAGATAAAAAAGCCGTTAGACTAGCCATAACTTTTTAATCACCAACTTTTTAGCCACCACTGAACAGCGTCATTTTAGGCGCTGCAATCAAAGAGGAATATCACATGGTAGACATGCCACCAGTAGTAGAACTAGACACCAATATGGGTGCGATCGTTATCGAACTCAATGAAGAAAAAGCACCAAAAACCGTTGAAAACTTTTTAAACTATGTAAAATCGGGTCATTATGACGGTACGATTTTCCATCGCATTATTGACGGCTTTATGATTCAAGGCGGCGGAATGGACGCTGAAATGAATGAAAAAGCGACCAATGCTCCAGTTGAAAACGAAGCAGACAACGGTCTAAAAAACGACGCTGGTACGATTGCGATGGCGCGTACGCAAGATCCACATTCAGCAACCAGCCAGTTTTTCGTTAACGTAAAAGACAACGATTTCCTAAACCATTCTGGCAAAAACATGCAAGGTTGGGGCTACACTGTATTTGGTAAAGTAACCAGCGGTATGGATGTCATCGAAAAAATGCGCGGCGTACCTACTGGTCGTTTCGGCATGCATGCTGATGTGCCAAAAGAGCCAGTGGTTATCAAATCAGCGACTATTATTTCTGAATAATCGTTACTCATTATAAATGACGAGGATAAAGATAAATGCAAAGTTTTAATCATTTAATAACGACCCGCCCTCATGAGGTACGGCAAGTTTTGATTAGCGATTTGCATTTATCGCCTGAAGAGCCTGCCTTAGTGCAGGCTTTTTTGGCGCTGCTTGATGATTGCCTGGCTCTGCCTGCGCTCAAACGCTTGTTTATCTTAGGTGATTGGTTTGAAGTTTGGCTCGGTGATGATTTTTATTTGTCTTTATCCGACGAGGAACGACAAAGTCATTGGCTCACTCCGCTTATCGTTAAATTAAAAAAACTACGGGTAGCTGGTTGTGAGATTTTGGTCATGCATGGCAACCGTGATTTTTTGTTAGGTCAGCCATTCTGCAATCTATTTGGTGGCGAGCTTATTTACGAGCCGTATACTTTGACTGTCGGTCAGCAAAATTATCGTCTAGAGCACGGTGATGCCTTGTGTACTGATGATAAAAAGTATCAGTTTTTTCGTAAAATCATGCGTAATCGTTTGACTCAGTGGTATTTGCTCAATAAATCATTAGAAAAACGCTTGGCTATCGCCGATAAAATGCGGCAAAAAAGCCAGCAGAATAATGCCAATAAAGCGGCGCATATCATGGATGTCAATAAAGATGCAGTGATACAAGCAGTGGCTGATAGCGATGCATTACTACATGGTCATACCCATCGTCCTGAAATCCACCAAAGTAATGAGGGTAAAACTCGCTATGTACTTGGCGACTGGAGATTATTAGATAAAGATACTCGCCAGCCAAAAGTCAGTGCGGTGATTGGCGCAGTCACAGGCGACGAGCATTCAAATGACAGTTTTAATAGTAATGCTGCTGAATTTAGATTGATTGAGTTTAAATCGCTCATTTAATGTCATTTTTTTTGAGCGCCTCTGAACAATAAAAAAGGTCTGTTGAATTATCAACAGACCTTTTTTACTATAAATGACACTGCATGATTGACACGAATTTAAGTGTCAAACTATTGATCGCTCAACTCTTACTTTACGGTATTAATTTAAAGAAATGCTGGCGATAATGCTTCAATTCACGAATAGAATCACGGATGTCATCTAACGCTAGGTGACTGCCACCTTTTTCAAAGTTTCTGAGAATATCAGGACGCCAGCGGAAGCAAAGCTCTTTAATTGACGAGACATCCAGATTACGATAATGGAAGAATTTTTCTAATTCCGGCATTTGACGCGCCATAAAACGGCGATCTTGGCAGATGGAGTTGCCACACATTGGCGACTTACCACTATCGACCCATTTATTGAGAAACTTAATGGTTTCAGCTTCGGCCTCTGCCAATGTCACGGTACTACGGCGGACACGGTCGACCAATCCTGACTGACCATGCTGCTTGGTATTCCAATCATCCATTTTATTTAACGTTTGATCCGATACTTTTATAGCGAACACTGGCCCTTCGGCAAGGACATTCAAATCTTCATCAGTGACAACGGTAGCAATCTCGATAATCTCGTCATTCAAGGTATCCAGTCCGGTCATTTCTAGGTCAATCCATACCAGCCCTTTTTTGCCTTGGTTTCTAATTTTAATCTTGTTGGGGTGGTCACCGGTACTCATAAAATATCCTATGGTCAATAAAGTTTAGAACAACTTTGGAGCAATATTAATTAGATAAATCGCCTGTCAATGTTCATGCCTAAGTAGCAAACTGTAGCAAAACTTTGCATCTACTGATTTATAACCCTTCAAACGTTACAAAATCTCTGTCTGCAGCAGGCGCTTTAGGCTGTATGTTATCAAACTTTCACGCTACACTTAGCAATATTTTTTTAATAGGTTCAAAACCCATGGCATTAATTCGGCAACGCAAACTGACTAAGCAACAGATTCGTCGCATCGACAAACAACAGCTGGCAAGTCAAGACAGCATCGATGACAGTTTGATGGATGGCGTGGTCATGGCGCATTATGGCAAGCAGTTGGAAGTACAAGTGACCAGCTTGCCTGCGGTGATACCTGTGCAGCCGGAGATTGCACCCGATGATCCTGAGCCGTTTTGGCAAGAGCTGGCATTAGGCGATATTTGGCGTTGTCATGTGCGTACTAACTTACCGATGCTAGCGGCTGGCGACCAAGTACGCTGGAGTGCCGATCCTAACACGGGCTTTGGACGTATTGAATCGGTTAAGCCGCGTACCTCTCTGGTCTCGCGTCCTGATCGTTATCATAAACTTAAACCTGTCGCCGCCAATGTCGATATTTTAGCCATTGTCTTCGCGCCGCTACCTGCTGCCGCGCCAACCCTCATCGATCGTTATTTGGTCGTCTGTCATCATGCTGGCGTAAAGCCGCTGTTGGTGCTTAATAAAGCCGATTTATTGGCAGAAGAAAACGGCGTCGATACCAAAGAATTACTCGCACAATATGCTTCTCTCGGTTATGAGAGCGTTCTCACCTCAGTCGACTGTCCTGAAAACGTCGCGGATAGTGATGAGCAAGAAGGGCTGGATGAATTAAAACGTTATATCGATAAAAAACTGGTTATTTTTGCGGGGCAATCTGGCGTTGGTAAAAGCAGTTTAATCAATGCACTACTCCCTGAATCGGCACAAAGCGTCAATATCATCTCTGATAACTCAAAACTTGGTCAACACACCACCACCACCAGTCGCTTATTACCATTTAATCCAGCCGACTTGACCCAAGGCGGTATCGTCGATACGCCAGGTATCCGCGAGTACGGTATTTGGCATCTCACACCCGATGATATCATTTCAGGATTTGTGGAGCTTGCACCGTTGTCTGGCAACTGTCAGTTCCGCGATTGTCGTCATACTCACAACAGCAAAGGCTGCGCACTATGGCAAGCGGTTGCTGACGGCGTGGTATTGCAGCGCCGTGTGGAAAACCTCGTTACCCTAAGAGAAGAGGCAGATACTAAGCCCTATTAGTATTGGCATTATTAGTATCCGCCTTATTAATCGCTGCCTTGTGGGTCGTTAATCGCTTGGTTGACCATCGCCCGTTTACTATGGATGGTCTAATCGGTATAATAGCGCCTTGTTCAGTATCGTTAGGCTGTCTCCTCAGCTTAACCGAACACTTATTTTTTTGGAGGTATGGTTTGGATCGTGCGCTGGAATTTGTGGGCAACCACCCGTTTTTATTTGGTATATTAGCCGTACTTGCCGTGCTATTTTTTACGATTGAAAACAAACGTAGTGGCAGAAAAATATCGCCCAATACCTTAGGTATGATGGTTAACTCGCAAAACGCGCAGCTAATCGATATTCGTGCCAAAAAGAAGTTTGAGACTGGTTACATCCAAGGCAGCCGTAACATACCGTTCACCGAGCTTAAAGACCGCTTAGAAGAAATCCGCGCCATTGAGCAGCCAGTGATTATCATTTGTGATATGGGTGTGCAAGCAGGCGCGGCGATTCAGATGATCGGCAAGGACAGTGTCTATCGCTTAGAAGGTGGTATCGGCGGCTGGCAAGCAGCGGGCATGCCATTGGTTGGGTTAAAAGACGCAAAGCCTAAAAATAAAGGCAAAGCCAAACCAAGTCTACATAAGTAGTCCGCTATACTGCTGTTTAAAAAATATTTAGCCCATATCAATTGACATATGATTGAGGCGCGTTGAATATTCACAAATAAAAAAAACACCTTATCGATAGGTGTTTTTTTGTTTGTGGCATTTGTGCTACTGTCAGCGCTTTTATACTCAAACATCTTGAATTTGCTCTGCTCATCCCCACTTTAATAACGAGCATTACCGAATCTATCTTCAATTTACTTGCTGGTAACAGATTATAAAAATTTTTATCAAATAATTATTTATAATACTTTTTATAATAAAACGATTACCTTCTAAACTTATAAATAAGGATTTACCATGACTGTCGCTGTTAAAGTTTATACGACGCCTATCTGCCCATATTGCTCAAACGCCAAACAACTCTTAAAAACTAAAGGCGTCGACTATGAAGAAATTGGCATGCACGATATGAGCCGCGAAGAGCGTCAAGAATTAATGAAAAAAACCAATAACTATCGCACTGTGCCGCAAATTTTCGTCGGTGAGACCTTTGTCGGTGGTTTTGATGAGCTCAATCAAATGAACCAACAAGGCAAACTTGACGAGCTATTAGCAGGTTAATCTGCTACTTTTCGTTGCTGTCTGTCTTTGCCTGTGCAATGATAGACAGCGGCAAAGATAAAAGAGAGTAATAAAAACATCCAGATTTTGTCTCGATTTATATTACAATGAACTTTTATTAAAATGACAGTTTGTCCAACTACTTGATCAACTTTTAGAGGATTTATCATGGCTGAAGAACAAGCACAACCACAATTGGCACTAGAGCGTATCTACGTAAAAGACATGTCACTTGAAGTCCCAGGCGCTAGTGTGTTCACCAAAGAGTGGAACCCTGAGCTTGATATCAATTTGTCTAGCAACGCTGAAAAACTGGATGATGATCATTATCAAGTCATCTTAACGGTGAGCGTTACAGCAAAAAATGCGGAAGAAGCGGCATTTATCGCTGAAGTGCATCAAGCGGGTATCTTCTTATTAAAAGACATCCCAGAAGACCAAATCGGTCAAATATTAGGTGCATACTGCCCGAACGTTTTGTTCCCATACGCTCGTGAAGTCATCAGCGACATCGTAACGCGTGGTAGCTTCCCGCAGTTATTGCTAGCCCCTGTGAACTTTGACCAAGCTTATGCGCAAAGCCAGCAACAAGCACAAGTTGATGCTGAAGGTAATGCATAAGTTTTAAGCAAAAATGTGCTAGCTTTATTCGCAGTATATTTTGATAAAAAAGCCGTTTACTCATTACGAGTGAGCGGTTTTTTTGTGAATGCTATTTAAGCGCTTACTCAAAAGAATCGTTGAGCAATGAGAGTTCTGCTTAGTAATATTGTAAGACAGACAGTTAAAACCATCAGACATAAAAAAACCCTGCTAATAAACAGGGTCTTCAATCGCGTCATCAATTATTCAAAATCGATGATTAACCTTTTAACGCTGATAAAATTTGTTGCTTAACATCATCGATGCCTTGCGTGCCATCAAACTTATCATAATTAGGGGCATCGGCACCTTCTTTGGCCTTGTCTTGATAAAAACCAACAAGCGCTGATGTTTGCTCATGATAGGTCGCTAGACGATCACGAATGGTAGATTCTTTATCATCTTCACGCTGGATTAGCGCTTCGCCTGTCACATCGTCGATACCCTCAACCTTGGGTGGATTGTGATCAACGTGATAAACGCGACCTGAACCAGGATGTTGGCGACGACCAGATAAGCGCTTGACAATCTCGTCATCCGGCACGCTGATTTCGATTACATGATCGATAGCAACGTCAGCATCTGCAAGTGCTTGAGCCTGTGGAATCGTACGCGGAAAACCATCCAAAATACAACCATTGGCACAATCAGGCTTAGCGATACGTTCTTTCACTAGGTTAATAATGAGGTCATCAGAAACCAAACCACCAGCATTCATGATGTCTTTGGCTTTTTTGCCAAGCTCGCTGCCTTCTTTGATCGCTGCACGCAGCATATCGCCAGTTGAGATCTGCGGGATATCATATTCTTTAGAAATAAACTGGGCTTGGGTACCTTTACCGGCGCCTGGTGGACCTAGCAAAATAATACGCATCATTACACGATTCTCCTTAATAGATAGGATTTTGGGACTAATAAAACTCAGGGATTGGTTGTTTGCCAAGCTACCTTACCTTGTGGCTTGGCAAAGCTCAAGTATTTTCATTATTTGCAGTGATAAGTTGTCATGACTTATCTGTTCATATAATGCTGTTGCGCGCTGCTGTATCGGACAACAGCGCTTACGTCAGAGGTGCTGACAACAACAGATATAAATACTATGGAATTTGTTGATTAATTTCAACATTGACCTGATTTTGTTCCGCACTAATCACCACAGGATTACCTGACAAATCCCCTGACTCTGCACTGGCAGTACCACTATGGCTGATACGAGCGATGACAGCCAACTGAACTTTATCCGCTCGCGCCGATTTCAAAGTACGTTCAGGCATCATGGCATCCAAATCGCTTAGGCTAATGCTGGCTTCACCTTGCTTGATGACACTGATAGGCAAACGTTTGGCAGCAAATGGTGGGCCACCATTGACATCACGTATGGCGACAAACAACACATCGTCGGCTTTGACTAACGGCAGCAGGCTAGCATTAATTTTAACAGTCACTTCAACACCTTCAGAGGCTTGCTGTTGCTGAGCGGTGACATTAGCACTTAGCTCATCTAAACTCGCCAATGCTTTGGTATGATCACCAGGTTTAGCCGCAATACTGTCACGTAGACGCTTAATCCAGCCTTGTGCTTGATCAAAATTACTACTCCGTGCCTCACCCATTGCCATGAGCATTTGCGCGCCCTCATGCTCTGGATTTTTAGCCAACACGTCTTGTAGCACTCGGCGACTATTAGCGTCTAATTGGCCTTTATTGGCAAAGAAGCTAATCTGTGCATAAGTGGTTGCAATCTCTTCATTGTCTGGTGACAAACGATAAGCACGCGATAAGGCTTCAATTGCGGAATCCGTTGCTTCTAATGATAAGAATAATTCTGATAAACGCATCCAGCGATCTGGATCATCAGCGTGACGATAGACATTGGTTTGCATGGCACTAATCAGCTGTTGACCATCTTCAATCGCCCAAGCAGGCGGCTGATCAATCTTACCCGTTAATAAATCATCAGCCACTTGACCCACTTTGTCTTCAGCTGCCCAAAGCTCGAACACAGGCGTACGATCGCCGACCATCAAATACGCCATCGCTGCTAAGACAGGCACCCAGACAGTAATGATCAATCGGCTTTTGATACCAGGCGCGACCATCGGTGTGACTTCACGCTGAGCATCCAATAACTGGCGTTCAAGCTCCAGTTTTTGGTTCTGGTAATGGCTGTCATCGATAGTGCCATTGTCTTTATCTGTTTTTAGTTCCGCTAAACGCTCACGGAACACAGCAACGTTGATATCCAACAGCTGATTGTCCAGAGGCTTTTCTGGCGAGCGTGACGCTCGCAGCCAAGGCATGATGGTAATAACAGCGAGTATTAAGGCGATAAGTAAGCTTAGAGCAATAAATAAGCCCACAGTAGAGAATATGGTCATTTTTTGTCCTTGAGGCTTGTAATATCATGGTCGTTTTTGTCATCGCTCGAAGCACGTGATAACAGACGATCAATCTCGGCTTTTTCAGCAGCAGACAGAGCAGCAGCCGTACTATTGACCGTCACCCCGCTTTCACCACTAGCGACAAGCTGACGTCGTTTGCTTTGCCAGAACCAGCCTATGAGTAAACTGATGAGTAATAGTGGCGGAAAAAACCACAAAATCCACGTTGATGGACGGACAGGCGGCTTATAAGTGATGAAATCGCCATAACGTTCCTGCATATAAGCACGAATCTCGCCATCACTACGACCGTCTTTTATCAAATCATACGTTTTTTGCTTTAGATCTTGAGCAATGGGCGCATCCGATCCTGCAAGATTTTGGTTTTGACATTTTGGGCAACGCAGCTCTTCGATGAGACCACGATATTGGGCTTCTTGCTGCACAGAATCAAAGTCATAAACCTCAATAGCAGCATAGCTTGCCATACTTATTAGACAAGCTATTAATAAGCTCGCTAATTTTAACGTAACGGTTGTTATTTTATTGGCTATCATTTACACGCCTCCGCAACCTGAGTCGGATCTGGACTGACGTTGTTATTATTGGCTTCATTGAGCACCATCAAGCAAGGCGTAATACGGCTTTGCCAGTTGCTTTCATTAATTTCACCAATGATGTGCTGACGAATAATACCATTACCATCGACTACGAAGGTCTCAGGCGCACCCGTCAAACCTAAGTCCAAAGCAAACTGACCAGATAAATCCTGAATAGACATCGAGAACGGATCGCCACCTCGGTTTAAGTAGCCTAGTGCATCGCCAATGTCATCTTTATAGTTGACCCCGACCAGATTGACACCGCGCTCCTCTAGTTGCATAAGAAAAGGATGCTCAATAATACAAGTTGGGCACCAAGAGCCCCAAATGTTCATCAAAAATGGCTTATCAGGCAGATTCTCATTGGTCATGATGCGACTGGTATCTGATAATAACGGCAGCTCAAAAGCGGGCACTGGGCGCTCAAGTGCCGTATTGGTAACGATATCCGTTGGTTTACCCAAACGCAGATATAGCATGATAATTAAACCAATGAAAACGATCAGTGGAATCAAAAACCATAGCTTAAGTTGCTTTTTGTTCATGGTTTTCGTGCCACCTACCTTATCTTGCTTTGCATTTTGATCAGGGGATTGCTTTGATGTGCTCATATTAATTATCCCCTGTCTTTAATGCTGACGCATCCAAATCGGCGACGGTGGTAAAGCCTGCTTTATTCGCCGCAATTTGTGCAGGTGTCTTGGTTTTCTTAATACGATACCGATGATCAAGAATACTCAGTACTGCACCAAACGCCATAATCAGAGCGCCTAGCCATATCCAGCGGATAAGCGGTTTCACATAAATACGTACTGCCCATTCGTTGCTATCTTCGGCGATAGGTTCGCCCAGTGCCACATAAACATCACGCATGAGGCTAGCATCAATCGCGGCTTCTGTGACTGGCATCATACTAATGATATAATTACGTTTTTCAGGATACAGAGTGGTCACAGCACGGCCATCTTTGCTGATTTCAACCTCAGCTTGGGTGGCATCAAAATTACTGCCTTTGACTTCACGAAAGCCTTTAACGGTAAAGTCATAGCCTTGGACATGAACGCTATCGTTTGGTCCAAGCGCGACATCACGTTCAATACTTAACGTACTGGTAAATGCGACGCCGATGACGGCAATAATGACACCAATATGAGCGGTCTGTTGACCCCAATAGCTCAGACGTAACTGGCGTAACCCTTTAACAAAATTGGGTGCGTTTTTGGTTTTGTCTTTGAAATCAACCACCATCCATAGCAGTACCCAAAAACTGACCGCCAAGGTAACGCCAATATTAAGCATCGCAGACGGGCTCACAAAATACGTGATAACTGCCGCAAGCACTAAACTACTGGCGGCAATTACCATACCAGCGCCCAATAGCGGACGGCTGTCTTTTTTCCAGCGAATGTTCGAGCCCATACCCATTGCCACTAATATCAGCCACGTTAGCGGTACAAATAGCGCATTAAAGTAAGGAGGGCCGACAGACACCTGACCTAAATTAAAGGAGTCAGCAATGATAGGATACAGCGTGCCGAGTAATACGACCAAAGTCGAAATCAAAATAATAACGTTGTTAATGACTAAAAATGACTCGCGTGAGATCAGTTGATACTGACTTTCGACCGTTAAACGCCAACCACGTACCGCAAACATCAACAAGCCACCGCCGATGATCACACCGAGAATGACTAGAATGACCAGACCACGCGTTGGGTCAGCGGCAAACGAATGCACCGAGGTAATAACGCCAGAACGCACAAGAAAGGTGCCCAATAGACTGAGTGCGAAAGCAAAAATCGCCAGCATAATCGTCCATGCTTTAAAGACACCACGTTTTTCTGTGACGGCAAGCGAATGTAACAGCGCGGTACCAGCCAGCCATGGCATCAATGAAGCGTTCTCTACTGGATCCCAGAACCACCAACCACCCCAGCCAAGCTCGTAATAGGCCCACCATGAGCCAAGCGCGATACCAACGGTCAAAAAGCCCCAAGCCGCCAATGCCCACGGACGCGACCAGCGTGTCCACACTGCATCTAAACGACCTTCCCACAATGCCGCCATACAAAAGGCAAACGGCACGACCAAACCCACATAGCCCATATACAGCATCGGTGGATGAATAATCAAACCGAAATCTTGTAGCACAGGATTTAGATCCGCACCATCAACAGGTAAGTTTGGCAATGTACGATCAAATGGCGACGAGGTAAAAATCAGCATCGCTAGCATCATCATCTGCACGCCGGCCAAAATTACTAACACTCGCGCACGCATAGACAGTGGCAAACCACGGCTAAAGTAAGAGACCAGCGCACACCAAGTAGCCATGATGGTCATCCAAAGCAGCAATGAACCCTCATGACCACCCCAAGTTGCCGACAGCTTATAATACCAAGGCAACAGCGTATTAGAATGCTGAGTGACATAGACGAGGCTGAAGTCATTGTAATAAAAGCCTGCCATCAGCGCGGCAAATGATGTGATCATGGCAGCAAATTGTGCCCACGCCAGACTTGGTGCCAAACGCTGCCACGCAACGTGGTCACGCATGATACCGACGGTTGGTAATACCACCTGCAAAATCGCCAATATAAAAGCGGCTAGCAAGGCAAAATAACCCAATTCTGTGATTAACATACGGTCTAACCTTGTTTACCTTAATACGGTCATTGTTTATTTTAGGGATTGGTTTTTTAGGATATTCGAAAGTATCCAGTAATCGTTACTACGAGTATTTATACTGCTGGTCTTTATTAGTATTATTTATTATAAAAGCGCCATTAGCCATTGCAGCTGAGGGCGCTTACAGCAAGGTACATTAGCGTCAACTTGTCACGTTTCTGTATCCACTCTGTATGCGATGTGTATAAAGACATAAAAAATGCGTCATTACTGAATTGCAGGAAAAAACACTAAGACCAGATGCAACCAGCCTGCTAAAAACCCTGTCAAACCACCCAACACGATTAATGTCATTTCATCTTCACGAAAAGCGGGACGTAATAAGTTCTGAAACTCATCTGGCGTCAGCGCGCGAATACGGTCACGAAACAGCCCAAATATTTTACTGGCACGGCTTTCATTGAGCTCAGGATCTCGCAATGGCACCATTGTCGCAACAATTGACTTATCAATAATGGTGTTTTTTAGCTGTCCATATTCACGGCGACCCAAGCCTAAGCGTAGTGTCGTACTAATCACTGGCGACTCTAGCACTTTATATAAATGCGACTTCATCAACTCACGCGTTTGCGCAGCACGGTCGCCATACATCATCTCATTCATGATGTTCTCAAGCGTCACCAAATCTTTTACGACAATTTCAGCAAAAACCTCAGAAACTTCCTCTTGGCGTTTCATAAAACCGCCTTGCAAACGATACTGGGCGATATGTGGTAATTGCAGTCTAATAAAGGGAAAGCGACTCTGGACAGCAAAAAACTTCACATAAGGAATAAATCGCGGCTCTACAGGATTAAACACCATCCAAATAGCAATCCAATTGGTAAGAAAGCCCCAAATCGCGGCAAAAAACGGCACTGTCCAATGCTGCGGCACCACCAAAAATATAAACATTTGGATGATACCGAAGACCAAACCAATCAAAGCACTGATATGCCAAATAAAATCGATCTCTTTTTGACCAACCTTCAAAAACATATTGACCATTAAACGACGATCACTTTCCATTGTGTTAACAATCATTTTGCGCATATCAACCAAGTCTTCGACGTTATGGGTCAAGTCAGTCACCAAAGACTGCATGATATTGGGCAGCTCTTGATGCGCTTGAGCGTAGACACGGCGCTTCAACGCATAAGGCAGATTACCCCACAGCGCTGGCGAATGGTCCAACATGATTTCATCAATCAATGCTTCAAGGTTTTTGTCCACGGTATCCGTGATAAATACCGCCATCTGCTCAGGCTCCATCGCCTGAAAAAACTCATCAAGCGAGCCAAGCTTTGACAGCGTTTGATCCACGATAACGCCTGATATCTTGCCAGCCTTTCGTGGGACGATACCTTGCCAGCCAATACCCGGCAACCCAAAAAACGGGAAGTTTGAAATACGAATACCCCGAAACTTAATCGGATAGAACAGCATTTTAAGCGCCATCCACACGTGTATCCATGTGACAAATGCAGTCACAGGCGGAATAGTCAGCATGGCAAAAAACTCTGGGTGTTCAGCTATTGTCTGCCACAATGAAGTTGCATCCATGACTTATCTTGCCCCTGACAGGTTAATTGTCGTCGCTAATTAAAAAGGATTAGCAAATTAGAACGCTTAACAAAAAGCCGCTCTGCCCATGATAATTATTATCAAATAAATCGCCTGATTTTAGCATACTTGCCATTCATTAGCACACGTCGAGCCTAGGTAAGTTGTGACTAGAGATGACACGTTTTACTATTACTTTCGATAGTAACAATATTAATATCATCTACAGGCGCTTTAGATAATAACGACCACAAAATAAATGGCGGTGTACTGCGGCGGCTCATTTGTTCTGTTATAATTTGTGATTGTATGACCGCACATCACTCTATATAGATTGAGAGATTATTATTTCAACTCATATCAGTCCATGTAATTGAAATTCTTATTATTATCCTTTATGCTCGCCGCACTTTGGTGAACGACCCTGCCCTTTTACTCTCTTTCATTGACTCACTGACCGTTTGGGCTCTTACTTTCTATGAATAAACCGCTAACTCCCAATACTGAACAGGTCAATCGTGTTTTCACCAGTCGTATTATTATCCTTGGAATTCTGATATTCATTGGATTGAGTGGCTTGATCGTGCGTTATGGTTACCTGCAAGTCTATGCGCACGATAAGTATACGACGCAAGCAGATAATAACCGTATTAAGCTGATCTCTGCACCGCCCAGTCGCGGCTATATTTATGATCGCAATGGGATCATATTGGCAGACAACCAGCCCGTATTTACGGCCATGTTAAGCCCTGATGAAGTCGAAAATCCAGAGCGTACGCTAAATTTGCTTGCGCCTATTTTTGAGCTAACAGATGAAAATATTACCGATATTTTAGCGCGACTGAGTAAAAGCAAAAACGATCCTGTGACCATTAAAATTGATTTAACCGATGCCCAATTGGCGCAGTTTAGTGAGCGCAAACCCTTTTTCCGCGGTGTGACTATTCAAAGCAAGCTGACACGTTCATACCCTTATGACGAGCTATTTGCACACGTCATCGGCTATGTTGGGCGTATCAATGATAAAGAAACCAAACGCATTGACAAAGATCGCTACGCTGGCACTGACCTTATCGGTAAAATCGGTATCGAAGATTATTACGAGGACATATTGCTAGGGCAACCGGGTTATCAGTCGGTAGAAACCGATGCTCTTGGCAATATTTTGCGTCAATTAGACACTAAACCACCAGTAGCTGGTAATGACATTACGCTGAGCTTAGATTATGGCTTACAGCAAGTCGCCCAGCAGCAGCTAGACGGTCGTCGCGGCGCTATCGTGGCAATCGATCCAAAAAATGGTGATGTCTTGGCATTTGTCAGTAATCCAAGCTATGACCCCAACCCTTTTATCTCAGGCATCTCCTTTAAGGATTATGGCAATCTGCGTGAAGATCTGGATCAGCCGCTCTATAATCGTGCGCTACAAGGGACATACCCACCCGGCTCTACGATTAAACCTTTCGAAGGCTTAGGCGGCATTCATTATGGGCTGCGCAATTGGGAAACCACTATCTATGATCCCGGTTACTTTAGCTTACCAGGAGACTCACATCGATTTCGTGATTGGAAGCGCGGTGGTCACGGTACGGTAGATCTTAAAAAATCTATCGTGATGTCAGTGGATACCTATTATTATAAATTAGCTTATGAGATGGGTATTCAGCGCCTACATGATTGGATGGCACGTTTTGGATTTGGTGAACCAACAGGTATTGATTTGCCCAATGAAAAATCAGGAATTATGCCGTCACCAAAATGGAAAAAAGATACCTATGATAAAGGCTGGTTGCCGGGCGAAACCATCTCAGTCAGTATCGGGCAGGGTTATTTCTTAGCCACACCATTACAGATTGCCAATGCAACCGCCATGACAGCGAACAAAGGCTATCACATTACTCCGCATCTACTAAAAAGTAGCGATGGTGCAGCACAAGTTAACGTAATCACCAAACCTGATGGTAAAATCGAATATAACGGCAAACCGTCTGACTGGCTACGTATGCACGATGCGATGGAAGAAACCGTCAAGGCAGGTACCGGACGTGGGATTTATACGCCGCGCTATCGTATTGCGGGTAAAACGGGTACTGCGCAAGTCAAGTCCATTGCGCAAGGCAAACGCTATGATAAATCTGCCATAGACAAACGTCACTGGGATCACGCGTGGTTCAATGGTTTTGCACCCGTAGAAAATCCTGAGATTGCGCTTGCAGTACTGGTTGAAAATGGTGGCGGTGGTAGCGTGGTAGCTGCACCTATCGGTCGCGCACTATTTGACTACTGGATATTACAGCGCAAAAACAACCCTATCTTGCCACCAACGGCTGACCAATTAAAAGTCATCAAGCGCCAAAAAGCTTTTGAAAAATTGATGCGTGATGCCCAGCGTGAAAAAGAAGAAAAAGCGCTAGAAGAAAAGGCAGAGGTGGAAGCAGCCACAGCCGCCACGACCTCTGAGTAAAAATACGTTAAACCAGATACGGCACATATAAATATTATGAAAAAATCTATAAGCAGCCGCGAGCATAGGAACAATCATAAGAGCAAAAATATAGCTGTGGGCGACGTGCGGATCATTGGTGGTCAGTTTAAACGCCGTGTTGTACGTTTTATCGACGCAGAGGGTCTACGTCCGACCCCAGATCGCTTGCGAGAGACGCTGTTTAGCTGGCTACTTCCTGATATTCATGGCGCTTATGTGCTTGATAGCTGTGCTGGTAGCGGTGTCTTAGGTTTTGAAGCACTGTCTCGTGGTGCCGCGCACGCCACCTTTATCGAAATAAATCCTGCGCAAAGTAATATGCTGCGTCAAAGTGCTGAACAGTTGCATCTGAGCACTGATACCCATCAAATTATCCAAGGCACTGCAGAAAGAGTATTAATGCAAGAGCAGATTGTTCCACGCCCTTTTAATATTGTATTCATCGATCCACCGTATGCTCAAGATCTGTGGCAACCTATTTTAATAGCACTGATTACCCAGTCGTTAATTGATAGTGAAACACTGATTTATCTAGAAGCGGATAAAGATTTAGAGAGCCAATTGAAGCAACTGGAAGAGGCGCTTAATAAAAATCCAGATAGCCAATCAGGTACTATTCAGCAAATAATCCGCTTTGAATGTGTGAAACATACCAAGGTTGGACAAGTTGTTGCTGGACTTTATCGTTTATCATCGTCATAATTGTCGGGTTAATGCCTGCCATTAACAAATTTTACAAATGTTTAGAACCGCTAAAAACTGGCCAACGCTGCAGTTTAATGTATATAAGGCGAAAATAAACCCCAATGCAGCTTGCAAGCGTAGGCACTACTGCTTATAATGTGCAGTCTGTTTTTTGAGAGCCCCGTTCCCAGCTAAACTCTCAACGAATTCTAATTTTAAGGTTTTATCATGAAAACACTTAGTGCAAAACCAGCTGAAGTGACCCATGACTGGTATGTCGTAGATGCTGACGGCAAAACCCTTGGTCGCTTAGCCACTCAAATCGCTAGTCGCTTACGTGGCAAGCATAAGCCTTCTTTTACGCCGCACGTTGACACTGGTGACTTCATTGTTGTCATCAATGCTGATAAAATCACGGTAACGGGTAAAAAAGCGCAAGATAAAAAATACTATCGTCACAGTGGCTACCCAGGTGGTATCAAGGAAACCAACTTCAGTAAGTTGCTTGCACATAAGCCTGAAGATGTTCTACACAAAGCAGTTAAGGGTATGCTTCCAAAGGGCCCTCTTGGCTATGCGATGATCAAGAAGCTGAAGCTATATGCGGGTACTGAACATCCACATACTGCACAGCAACCTAAAGAACTAGACATCTAAGGATATACTTATGGAACGCAATTACGGAACTGGTCGCCGCAAGACGTCTACTGCTCGTGTCTTTTTAGCTAAAGGTACTGGTAGCATCGTTGTTAACGGTAAGCCACTTGATGAGTATTTTAGCCGTGAAACTTCACGTATGGTTGTTCGTCAGCCTCTAGAATTACTTGACTCACCTACTGCTTATGACCTTTACATCACTGTAAAAGGTGGCGGTATTAGTGGTCAAGCTGGCGCAATCCGTCACGGCATCACGCGTGCATTGATTGAGCTAAACGAAGCCAACAAACCTGCACTAAAAGCAGCTGGCTTTGTTACTCGTGACTCACGTCAAGTTGAACGTAAGAAATTGGGTCTACGTAAAGCACGTAAACGTCCACAATTCTCGAAACGTTAATCAAAGCTATCTCTTATCTTTTTGCGGCTGTTGTCTTTATCTCAGAGCGACAGTCACAATATTAAAGAAAAGAGTAGATTTGCAAAACCTTATAAGCTGTTCGCAGCTTATAAGGTTTTTTTATGGCTGATGACTTTTGCATTTGCTCGTGACTTTGTTCGTAACTCACCTTGCAAAGCAATGCTGACTACCCCATCATGATGATAACTTTTCATTATTAGTAACAATTTTATGAAAGCGCCTGAACAATACGACCCCAGCAAACCACCTGCCAAAAGCAGCCTACCACCGTCAAGTACGCAGCAGCCTGCTAAGTCCCCAGCGATACCTGCTGGCATGCCAACGATTACCCAAAATCATAAGCGCACAGCACCCATAGAAAAAAAGCCTTTTCAATGGCAGTTTTTGTTGCCTAAGTATTGGGGCATTTGGCTATTGGCAGCAATGATCTTACCCATCATATATTTGCCGCTACGATGGCAGTTTTGGCTGGGACGTCAGCTGGGCATATTTATCTATAAAATAGCAGGCTCACGTCGGCGTGATACGCTTATCAACTTGAAACTGGCTTTTCCAGAAAAGCCAGACGTCGAGCGCGAATTGATGGCAAAACAAGTCTTTGTCAATCAGGGCATTGGCGTGTTTGAAACCTTATGTGCTTGGTATCGTCCAAATGTTTTTACTCGTACCGTTTCAATTTCGGGATTACAGCACGTTGTCAATGCACAGAATGAGGGTCGTCCTGTCATTTTACTGGGCGCTCATTATACGATGCTTGATCTGGGCGGCATGCTCTGTACGCAATTTTTTCCGATGGATGGGATGTATCGACCGCAGAATAACGCGCTACTTGATTGGTTTGTTTATAATGGTCGTGCCAGTATTCTTAGCAAGCAAATAGCCAGTCGTGACATGCGCAGTTTTGTTGAGTCAATTAAAGCTGGTCACGTGATTTGGTACTCACCTGACCAAGATTATGGTCTAAAACAAGGCGTCATGGCACCATTCTTTGGTGTGCCAGCAGCGACTATTACAGCATCACGGCGCATGGCAAAATTGGGCGACAAGGCACATCCACCCGCATTAATGGCGCTGCATACTTACCGGCAGACACCAGACAGTTTACCCAAAGGCAAACGCCCGCACTATCATCTAACGATTACCCCAGAAATTCAAAACTATCCAAGTAACGATGAATTGGCTGATGCGACGCGAGTCAATGAGTTGCTAGAGGGGTTGATTCGTATTGATCCCACTCAGTGGATGTGGTTCCATCGTCGTTTCAAAAATGGTCCTGATGGTCGTACTGATATCTATAAGTAAGCGTGTATTGCTACGAAAGATCGCCAGAAAATTTGCTATACTTTGCAGCTTATATTTTTTATATTACCTACATATAAATAACAATGAATTTATAACAAATTGAAAAACAAAACTTTTATAAATAAAACCTTGATGAACCACATAATGGATTTACCATGAATAACACTCATATTTCTGATAACCAAGCTCCTGATCACTCAACGCAAGCCAAGCGCATTTTGACGGGCATCAAACCGACGGGTACCTTACATTTAGGAAATTACGTTGGTGCGATTCGTCCAGCCATTCAGTCTATCCAAAACAGTGATGACGAAGCATTCTTTTTTTTAGCAGATTACCATGGCATTATCGGCTGTTATGATCCTGCTATTATTCACGAATCGACTAAAGCCATTGCAGCGACTTGGCTTGCCTGTGGTCTTGATCCTGAGCGCGTCACTTTTTACCGTCAATCAGATGTGCCGGAAATACCAGAGCTTGCTTGGATTTTAAACTGCTCATGTGCCAAAGGTTTAATGAATCGTGCTCATGCTTATAAAGCAGCTGTTGATACTAATATGAAAAAAGAAGACGTCGATCCTGATCAAGGTATTAATATGGGATTATTTGGCTACCCTGTACTCATGGCAGCAGACATCTTGATGTTTAATGCCACACATGTACCTGTCGGTCGCGACCAAATTCAGCATGTCGAAATGGCACGTGATATTGCTGGTACCTTTAACCATCGCTATAAAACGCTCTTTACCTTACCATCTGCCGTTGTAGATGACGATATCCCATTACTAACGGGTTTGGATGGTCGCAAAATGAGCAAGAGCTATGGCAATACCATTCCGCTATTTGGTGATGGTAATCCACAAGTCAGCGCCGAAAAACAGATGCATAAAGCCATCATGAAAATTGTGACCAACTCACAACTGCCTTCCGAGCCAAAAGACCCTGATGACTCTGCTATTTTTGAGATTTATAAAGCCTTTGCTACTCCTACAGAAATTGCTGATATGCGCGCGCAGTTCGCCGCTGGTATCGGCTGGGGCGATGCCAAGCAAGCGTTGTTTGAGAAAATAAATACGGAAATAGCACCCTTCCGCGCGCGTTATCAAGAACTGATGGCCAACCCAAAAGAGTTAGAAGAAATCTTACAAATGGGTGCAGATAAAGCCCGTCGTCATAGCCGTAAGCAGTTAGATAAAGCGCGCCGTGCCATTGGTATCCGTCCACTTGCCAAACTTAAATAATCATTTGATTATGTTAACCAAGATGGATACTAAGCGTGCAGACTGAGCTAAAAAATGAACAAGCGGCTTTACCAAAAGCCGCTCTTCCTCTAACTGTACCTCAAGCCTCTGATTCTTTAGATACTAAGCGCGCACACGACGGCTCAGTTATCAATGATATGTCTTTACGCATTTACCAGACATCCGTACAACATCTACCAGAAGATCTCTATGTGCCGCCGCAAGCCTTTGCCATTTGGCTTGAGCAGTTTGCCGGACCATTAGATTTCTTGCTATATCTGGTCAAAAAAAATAACGTTGATCTGACCCAAATGCCGATACTACCCATAACGGAGCAGTATTTGGCTTACATCAGCGAATTAGATACCGAGCATTTTGAATTGGCAGGCGATTATCTGTTGATGGCGTCCACGTTGATTGCCATTAAAACCGAGCTGTTGCTGCCCAAGCCTGAAACTCCGAGCGATGAGCGTGATCCAAAAGCAGAACTGATTGAGCGCCTTGAAGAATATGCGCAAATCAAAGTAGCCAGTCAACGCTTAGATAATCTGGTACGTCTTGAGCGTGATGTGTTTTTAGCCATGGTCAGTATGCCCAGTCAAGACGTTATGAATGCGGAACTACCTAGCTATTCGCCAAACCTTTTGATTGACAGCCTATTTAAAATGCAACTGCAGCCCGATTATCAAATGCATACCATCAAAGTTGATGCTGTTCCTCTTGCTGATCGTATTGCCAGTATTAGCCGACAGCTCAGTACGGATGGTGAGCGCGCTTTTTATGAGCTACTAGATAAAACACAAGGTAAAATAGGTGTGGTTGTCAGCTTCGTCGCCATATTAGAGCTGATAAAACGACAGTTGGTTGGTATTATAAATGCTGATTTAGAAAGTCACCCTACCACTGACAATAATGATGCTGAAGACCGTCATATTAAACCCTTAACGTTACAGTGGTTGGCATAGTTATTATCCATCTGTCTATTCCTATAAATATCGATACACATTATCATTTAAAAAGAGTCGCTTTCTAATGACAGATACTGACAATACCAAGCAAGATCATGACAAAACATCTTCATTATCTAACGCTTTACTGTCATTGACCGATGAGCAGCGACAGCATCTAGAAGACTTAAGCAAGCATATCGAAGTGCTATTACATGCGTCCGAAGCGCCCCTCACCGCCACTGTCTTAAGAAAACACCTGTCTTTAACGGCTAAAGAGCTAACACAGGCTTTGGCGCTACTAAGACAGCGCTTGGATATGGGCGTGCTAAGCTTGCACGAAACTGCCAGCGGTTATCGACTACAAATCGCGAATAACTATAGTGCATTAATTCAACGCGTCTTCCCGCAGCGCCAAGAACGCCTGAGCCAAGCCTTACTTGAGACGCTTAGTGTGATTGCTTACAAGCAGCCAGTGACTCGTAGCGACATAGAGCACGTGCGCGGTGTCACGCTATCGAGCAATATACTGCGTCAGTTGTTCGATAAAGGCTGGATTGAAGAGAAGGGCTACAAGGAAACATTGGGTCGCCCAGCATTGCTACACACCACGTCACAATTTTTAGATGCCTTTGGACTGAGTGAGTTGAGCGAGTTACCACCGATGCCAGATATCAGCGCCATCAAAGCGATGTCTTAAGCCTTTAGAGCGTTAAGCAATTAAAACATGATATAAAAGAGATTTAGCATTATTTTCCAGAGAATCTTTATTCAAAAAAAGACAGACCGCATAGGATCTGTCTTTTTTATTTAATCAATACAGTCTTTGATTAGCCTTTAACAATTGGCTCTTGATAACGGCCTATTATTGATTGATAACATCAACGCCTTTTGGTGGCGTAAACTTAAACTGACTGCTACTAATGCTTGGGTTCAGTTTGATACCACTAAATTTGATGGAAGTGGTTTGACCAAGGCTATCATTTAGCACCATCATCACTGGCTTACCACCGCTAAAACTCATTGACAAGCTCTTAAAGCTAGCACTGTCTGATTTTGGGTACAGCACGTAGTAATTTTTATTGTCATATGGCTGGGTAATTTTAAAATTCTTGTCAATTTGGCTTGGGTCGCCTGATAACAGCAGTGCTGGTGTATTGCCAACTTGGCTGTCAACGTTTTGCTTAGTCGCTTGCTCTAAATCCTTATCATAAACCCACATGGAATTACCATTAGCGACGATCAGTTGCTGTGATGGCGACTTTGTTTCCCAGCGGAAATTATTGGGGCGTTGTACACTCATCGTACCCGTAAAAGTACCACTGTTGGCACCTTTGGTCGTTTGGCTAAAGTTAGCCGTCATGCTTTTGGTATTTGTCAGCAGCTTGTTTAAACGTTTGGCAGCGGTCAAATTATCAGCTGGTGCAGCAGTAGCTGATTGTGTCAATACCATCATCGGGGCTGCAACACCAAGCGATGTCATTAATACACCAGCTAAAGCACCGCTCATCATTTTTTGTTTTAAAGTTTTTTTGTTGGTTAATAAAGTCATCATAAATCCTCTCTAAAAATGCATAATCGCTTAAAAATTGTCGCTTTAAAATAAGACATCTTATTAAAATTTTTGTTTTCCATAAATGTTTATCTAGCAGCCATAAAACGGGTGCTCATAAACAATGACAACAGTGTGCCAGTTTTTTTATTACACGCCTAGTCATGATTTGCAATCTTTACTACCGCTGCCATACACGCTTGTAACTACTCTTTTAACCCTTTTTGTGATCATAAGTGGCTACACAATAATAAACCGCATGGATGGTGAGTTTTTTGACTATTCATTATTTCCTAACGTTATTTACTAATATTGTTTAGCAGCATTAAGCCAATTTAGCATCCATAACCACTACGAAAATAACTAAAAAAAAGCCCCTACTACCAAACGGTAATAGAGGCTTTTTAGTCATCGGATTATTTTAGTCTTCGACTAAAACAACCTTGATGGGCAATTATGCGCTTTCAACCATTACATAACGACGGTTGAACTTACCTTTGGTCGCAAACTTTACCACACCGTCATTCAGTGCAAATAAAGTATGGTCACGACCCATGCCAACGCCTTCGCCTGCGTGGAATTCTGTACCACGTTGACGAACGATGATGTTACCAGCTGTGATAGCTTGGCCACCAAAGATTTTAACGCCTAGCATTTTTGGGTTTGAATCACGACCATTACGGCTTGAACCGGCAGCTTTCTTATGTGCCATGGGAAAATCTCCTTGTTAATTTGACTTATCGCTGATGCGATAACTCTTAAGCGTTTAGTGCACTATTTAGCAGTAATTGCTAAGTGGATAATTAGGCATTAATAGCTTTGATTTTTAACAAGGTATACCATTGGCGGTGACCTTGCTCTTTGTGATAATGCTTACGACGGTTGTGCTTAACGATACGGATTTTTTCGCCGCGACCATGTTCAACCACTTCAACTTCAACGCTAGCACCTTCAACGATAGGCTGACCGATTTTGACAGTTTCGCCGTCAACAATCATCAATACATCTTCGAATTTAATTGTTGCGCCAGTTTCCGCTTTTAGTAGTTCAACTTTAAGCAACTCATCGACAACTACACGGTGCTGTTTACCACCAGTTTTGATTACTGCGTACATTGTATGACTCCGTTTAACCCGTGTGCCGTGGCTGATGTTATACCAACGCTTTTACGACGAACACGACAGGGAAAAATTAAAGGCAAGATTTTACGGCTTTTTGCTCATAAAAGCAAGCCGTCTATCTCACTTGTTTAACTGGTTTTTGTAAGGCAGTTACACGAATAACCACCTCACTTTTTATTATATCTACTGCTGATTAGGAGCGCATCTAAGATGCTACTCCAACAAAAAAACACTATATAATAATAGCGGCTATTATAACTTATATAATCAGCGACTTACAGCCTTTTATACATCTCTTAAATGACCTTAAATGTCGCCGATAAATGACCATTAATTATAGTGAAATTTCAGCCAATTTTTACAGTTTTTATGTCAATTTCTATATATAGTAAATCTTATATGAAAGATAGGCGCGATGTTTTAGGCACGTTTTAACCCACAATCTAAAGGCATAGCTATGCTATTATAGAAAATAATGCCTTATCTATCTATAAAGCCAAGGCTATAAAAAATTCTCTTTATTCTTATTAATATGACTATTTATTATGACCAGCATCCCTTCATATAAAACAGATTCAATGACTCAATCAATGCCTAATTATGCTGATATTCAAAGTATCGTGGCGGATGATTTTGAGATTATGGACAAGCAAGTATTCGGTAATCTTAATTCCAAAGTTCAGCTGGTAATGAGCGTCTCACAGCATGTAATTAATGCTGGTGGTAAGCGCATGCGCCCGCTGATTACCTTGTTATGTGCACGCATGTTTGAGGACAAGCCCTCAGAAAAAGCCATGCATCTAGCCGCTATTACTGAGATGCTGCATACAGCGACCTTGGTTCATGACGATGTGATTGATGAGTCAGGACAGCGCCGTGGTAAGCCGACTGCTAATGCCACATGGGATAATGCCACCGCGGTACTAGTCGGTGACTATCTGATTGCTCGCGCCTTTAATTTATTAGTTGGCTTCCAAAGCCTGCCACTGTTGCAAGTATTCTCAGATGGCACCTGTGATATCGCTGAAGGCGAAGTATTACAGCTCCAGCATCAGCACAACCCTGCCGCGACAGAAGAGGATTACTTGCGCATTATTGATGGTAAAACCTCGCGGCTGTTTATGATGGCGACTCAAGGCGCTGCAATTTTACAAGACAGAATAGAGCATATGCAGGCTTTAGGCGATTTTGGTCAGCACTTTGGCAATGCTTTTCAAATTATCGATGATGTACTCGACTATAGTGGTGATAGTGAGATAATGGGCAAAAATTTAGGAGACGACCTCGCTGAAGGTAAGCCAACCCTGCCAACCATCAAAGCGCTTGAGCTGCTAAAAGACAGCGACATCGAAGGCTATGAGCAGTTGCGTGTCGCTGTACAAACTGGAAAGACACCGAACGCTGAGCAGCTTATTGAGTTAGTGCGCCGCTCAGGATCATTAGATTACTGTAAGCAACGCGCTTGGGAAGAAACCAAGCTGGCGCAACAAGCACTGAGTACGCTACCTGACAATCGTTATCGCACAGGTTTATATCAATTGACTGAATTGGCTAGCGCACGCTTGCTGTAGTCAGTATCGTCATAACAGTTGTCAATACTTGCGGATAGTAGCCATTAGCTGTTGATAAAGACCATTAATGAGTAATTGTGTTAATGGTCACAGTTAATAGTTGCTAAAGTTTTTGTTTTGTTGGCAAACCTTATTTATCATTCATTAAAGACCTTACAATCTATATGGTTATGCTATTTTCACAAAAGTTTACAATTATTTCTCATTGACCGTTGTATGACTGTACATTAGCTGTTAATGAAGATGGCGCTTGCCATGACAGCATTTAATGCATTCACAAAAGCTGATATTACGATTTCTAACCATAAATCCTGCGCTCAACTACTTGACTGTGGGGTTATCCCGATAGTTTATAATTACTCGTTAACTTTACTAATCAAGGTTGTGGTTTGGCTACAGCTTTGATGCTTAAGATTCTTACACCGATACTTGATACTTATATTGCTATTAGAGGTTCTAATAGTGATGTTTGGCTAAATTCATATTATTAAGAACAAATTTAGCCGAGAAAGTAAAGATCATTAGAATCAATACTCATTTTTATATTCAATACGCTTAGATTTATTGATAAACTTTTTATACTGTCATTACTTATTTTATACCTATTGCCGAGGACATTGATGAAGCACTCTACTCTTGCGCTTGTAATAGCATCTGTACTATCTGGAGCTGTACTGATTGGCTGTGACAAAAACGAGGACGCCGCTGGCGCAGATGCCGCACAGCAGCAGATGCCGCCTGCGGTTGTTAACGTCCAGACTGTCACGCTCGATACTGTACCCCAAGTACAGACTTTTTCTGGACGTACCACGGCTTATCAGACTGCCGACGTCCGCCCACAAGTTAATGGCGTTATTGACGAAGTATTGTTCCGTGAAGGCGGCAACGTCAAAAAAGGCCAGCCACTTTATCGTATCAATACTGATAACTACGCTTCTTCTGTCACCAGTGGTCAAGCAGCAGTGCAACAAGCACAAGCAAATTACCAGACAGCACAAGCAAATAATGCCAATGCAAAAGCCGAGCTAGCCAGCCGTCAAGCATCATTAGCACAAGCGCAAAATGATTTACAGCGCTTACAAGGCTTGGTCAGCATCGACGCCATCTCAAAGCAGCAGTATGAGCAAGCACAAACACAAGTACGTACTGCACAAGCAGCGGTACAAAGTGCGGCCGCCGCTGTTGGACAGACACAAGCAGGCATCGAAAGTGCAAAAGCAGGCATTCAAACTGCTCAAGCGGGTTTAGATGCTAGTAACCTAGATCTTAACCGTACCATCGTACGTGCCCCGCTGTCAGGTCGTACTGACCGCTCTAGTGTCACCGCTGGTACTTTGGTCAGCGCAGGTCAGGCTGATCCGCTGGTGACTATCTCACGCTTGGATCCTATCTATGTTGATATCAGTCAATCATCCTCTGAGCTATTAAAACTGCGTCAGCAAATCGCTGAAGGCAAAGCACAAGCAGGAATGAATTCGGTTGAGTTGGTATTAGAAGATGGCTCAGTCTACCCAGCACGCGGCAAGCTTGCTTTATCTGAAGCAAAGGTTGATGAATCAACAGGCGCTGTGACCTTGCGTGCTATTTTCCCCAACAGCAATAATATCTTGCTGCCTGGTATGTATGTAACGGCGCGTTTGACACAGAGCGTGATTACCAATGCTGCATTGGTACCGCAAAGCGCCGTAATGCGTACACCGAAAAGTGAGACGCAAGTTTACATCGTTGATGAAAATAATAAAATCCAAGTACGTCCTGTCACTATTAATGGCACTTATAAAGGCCAGTGGGTTGTCACTGACGGCTTACAAGCAGGGGACAAGATAGTTGTTATCGGCGGCTCAAAAGTTAAGCCTGAACAAGAGGTAGTCGTTAAGCCATTAGAGAATCCAAACCCAGCACCAGCTAAAGAAGGTGCCCCTAATGCCCAGACGCCGCCGCAAGCTGCTAAAGCGATGGATAAGCCAGCTAGCAAAGATGCCACTGCTCAGAAACCAGCAGAGTCTACCGCTAACTAATTCCATTCAAAGATAGGAAGACTAGGAATATACTATGTCACGTTTTTTTATTAATCGCCCTATTTTTGCATGGGTTATGGCTATTTTAGTCATGCTCATCGGGGTGATATCGGTCATTAACTTACCGATTGAGCAGTATCCACGTATTGCACCACCGACGATTTCAGTCAGCGCAAGCTATCCTGGTGCTAATGCTCAAACGGTTGAAGATTCAGTCGTTCAGATTATTGAGCAACGCATGAAGGGTCTTGATGGTCTGATGTATATGTCGTCATCGAGCTCCTCGAATGGTGCTGCATCCATTACGCTCACTTTCGAAAATGGTACAGATTCTGATACTGCACAGGTACAGGTACAGAATAAACTCCAAGCCGCCATGAGCTCACTACCCGAGTCGGTACAGCGTCAAGGCGTCAACGTTAATAAATCCTCTAGCAGCTTTTTAATGGTGCAAGGTTTTATTTCTGAAGATGGCAGCATGGATCGTGCGGATATCGCCGATTATGTCAACTCAAACGTTGTTGACCAGTTAAGCCGTGTGGAAGGTGTTGGTGAAGTACAAGTTTTCGGTTCTGCTTATGCCATGCGCATTTGGTTAGATCCGGCGCGCTTACGTAGCTATAACATGGTACCAGCGGATGTGGTTGAGGCAGTACGTGCACAAAACGCCCAAGTATCTGCCGGTCAGCTAGGTCAAGCACCTGCTGATACCAGTCAACAGGTTATCAATGCGACTGTCACGGTTCAAAGCTACCTACAAACGCCTGATGAATTTAAAAACATTCTATTAAAAACCGATACCGCTGGCGCAAAAGTGCGTTTAGGTGATGTGGCAGAGGTTGAGATTGGTAGTGCAGACTACGGCGTAGTGTCGCTATACAATGGTAAAGAAGCAGCTGGTCTTGGTATTTCATTGGCGGGTGGTGCAAACGCACTGGAAACTCGTGAAGCCGTTGGTGCTCGTATGGCAGAGCTGGAAGCAAACTTCCCAGCAGGTCTAACATCCGTTATCCCTTATGACACCACACCATTTGTGCGCTTGTCTATCGAACAAGTGGTTATGACACTGCTTGAGGCAATTGTTCTCGTATTTATCGTTATGTTCGTTTTCTTACAAAACTGGCGTGCGACTATCATTCCTACTCTTGCCGTACCTGTGGTACTACTTGGCACCTTCGCTGTACTTTACATCGCTGGTTTTAGTATTAACGTCTTGACCATGTTTGCCATGGTACTATCCATCGGTCTGTTGGTCGATGATGCGATCGTCGTCGTCGAAAACGTTGAGCGTATCTTGGAAGAAGATCCTGATATCTCTATTAAGGATGCTACCGTACAATCAATGGGCGAGATTAGTAAAATCGTTATTGGTATTGCGCTGATTCTATCTGCCGTATTCGTACCGATGGCGTTCTTCGGTGGCTCAACAGGTGTGATTTATCGTCAGTTCTCTATCACCTTGATTACCAGCATGGTGCTATCAGCCTTAGTGGCGCTTATTTTTACCCCTGCCCTTTGTGTGACCTTACTCAAGCGTAGCAAGAGCCATGATAAAGGCAATACAGAAGAGCAAAAAGGCTTCTTTGGTTGGTTTAACCGCTCGTTTTATAAAGTCAGTCGTAGTTACGAGAATTTAGTTGGCAAAAGTTTCCGCTTGAAGTGGCTATACTTAATTCTTTATGCTGCCATTATCGGTATTATGGCAGTGGTATTCTTACGTATTCCCGGCTCGTTCTTACCAGAAGAAGATCAAGGTATTATGTTTACCTTGGTTCAGTTACCTGCTGGTGCGACGCTTGATGAAACGCAAGAAGTGCTCGATAAAGTCAGTGATTATTACAGTACCCAAGAAGGCGATAATATCGCTTCAGTCTTTACAATCGCAGGTTTCAGTTTTGCAGGACAAGGGCAGAATATGGGACTGGCCTTTGTACGTTTATCGGATTGGGCTGATCGTCCTGGTGAAGAAAACACTGCACAGGCTGTCGCTGATCGCGCCATGGGTTACTTCTTTACCCAATTAAATGAAGCACAAGTATTTGCGATTGTACCGCCAGCCATTACCGAACTTGGTAACGCCAGTGGTTTTGACTTAATGATTCAAGACACCGGTAACCTTGGACATGAGGGTCTACTCGAAGCACGTAATATGCTGCTTGGCATGGCTGCGCAAAACGACAAAGTCGCAGGCGTTCGTCCAAATGGTCAAGAAGATGCACCGCAGTTAAAAGTGAATATTAATCAAGAGCAGGCCGCTGCTTATGGCTTGTCACTTGCTAGTATTAATAGCGTTATTTCTACCGCTTGGGGCTCAAGTTATATTAATGACTTCGTCGATCGCGGGCGTATTAAACGCGTCTTTGTTCAAGGTGAACCAAGCAGCCGCACTAACCCTGAAGATATTGCTAAATGGTATGTACGCAACGATGTAGGTGAAATGATTTCATTTGATGCGTTTTCTAGCAGCGAATGGCAATCTGGCTCACCGCGTCTGACCCGTTATAACAGCTTACCATCGATGAATATTCAAGGTAGTGCTGCACCCGGTCTAAGTACGGGTGAAGCGATGAGTTCAATGGAAGCAATGATGGAGAATCTGCCTGAAGGTGTGGGCTATGAGTGGACGGGGATGTCACTTGAAGAGCAAAAGTCAGGTGCACAAGCGCCGATGCTATACGCGCTCTCAATCTTGGTGGTATTCTTATGTCTAGCAGCCTTGTATGAAAGCTGGTCTATCCCCTTCTCTGTGCTATTGGTCATTCCACTTGGGGTATTAGGTGCAGTCATCTTTACTTGGCTACGTGGCTTTAATAACGATATTTATTTGCAGGTAGGTCTACTCACAGTCGTTGGTCTATCCGCTAAAAATGCTATCTTAATTATTGAGTTTGCAAAAGAGCACCAAGAGGAAGGCTATAGTCTGAGAGAAGCTGTCATGACAGCAGCGCGTCAACGTTTGCGCCCGATTATCATGACCTCGCTTGCCTTTGGACTGGGTGTTGTGCCATTATTTATCGCCACAGGTCCTGGTTCAGGCAGTCAAAATGCCATCGGCACCAGTGTACTAGGTGGCGTCGTGACCGCGACATTGTTAGGTATCTTCTTTATTCCCATGTTTTATATTTGGGTACGTAGTATGTTCCCGTACAAATACGAGAATAATAAACCAAATGATAAAGATGATGGTCAAGGTACGCCTGACCCGCAAAACCCAACGCCTTCTGAGAATTATCAGCCTGCAAGCTTTGGAGACAATACACAATGAGTGCTCAGAAAACATATAACACCAACTCAGCAGCGGTAGCAAATATTGCTATCACTGCGCAACCAGCGTGCTCACATATGCGCAGAAATGCTGGTCGCCTAATCGGCTTGACCGTTTTAGCGATGAGCATGGCTGCTTGTAACACGATTCCAAAAGCAGATATGCGCCCTGTGCTTGCTGAGCCAAATATCCCTATCGAACAAACCTATGGGGCATTCGATAAAGAAACGGTTAGTAGCGCTGATCAAGCAAGTATTGCGGGTCAACGCTGGCAGAATTTTTATAGTGACGAGCGTTTAAAGGGCTTGATTGCTTTAGGGTTAGAGAACAACAAAGATTTTGAAAGTGCTCGTTTAGCAATCGAGAAAGCACGCGCACAGTATCAAATTACTGATCTTAATGATCTACCTGCGATTAATGGTAATGGTGGATATACGCGTCAAGCACAAAATAGAACCGACAAAAACCCCAACAGTAGCTATAACGTCAACCTAGGCTTGGCTAATTACGAGTTGGACTTTTGGGGTAAAATTGCTAGCTTAAAAGATCAAGCACTACAGAATTTCTTAGCCACTACAGCGGCCAAAGATTCGACCCAAATCAGCTTGATTAGTAACATCGCTCAGAGCTATGCCAACTTGAGCTATAGCTTAGCGCAGTTAAAGCTAGCAGAAGCCACGGTTGAGAGTCGTGAAAAGTCCCTGTTTATTGCTGATAAACGCTTTGAAGCAGGCATTGATCCGAAGCTGCCATCTTTGCAAGCCAGTGCGTCATTAGAAAATGCCAAACTTGCTGTCCTACGGGCACAAAGCAGCATTTTAAAATCACGTAACGCCTTACAGTTCTTGGTGGGTGGACCGATTCCAACCAATCTAATTCCAACACCAGCAGTCAGCAACATCACTAGCCAGCAGATATTTAGTGCAGGCTTACCAAGTGAGTTGCTACGTTATCGCCCAGATGTACTGCAAGCAGAATACAACCTAAAAGCCGCTGGAGCCAATATTGAAGTGGCACGCGCGTCTTATTTCCCGTCTATCAGCTTAGCCAGTAGCATTGGGGTTAGTAGCGGCAGTTTAGATGACTTATTCAAAAGCGGCGCTGTCGGTTGGTCGTTTGGTCCAAGCATTAGCGTGCCTATCTTTGACGCTGGTCGCTTAGACGCCAATTATGATGTGGCTAAAATTGAGCGTGAACAAACGCTCGCAGGCTACGAGAAATCTATCCAAACCGCATTCCGTGAAGTGTCAGACGTACTCGCGACACGAGCCACACTGGGTGAGCAGCTCGAAGCACAATACCGTCTACAAGATAACTTTGAACAAACATTCCAGATAGCAGATGCACGCTTTAAAGCAGGTATTGCCAACTATCTAGATGTGCTAGATGCACAGCGTTCATTGTTCTCAACGCAGCAAGGTATTTTGGATTTAGAGCTACAAAAAATTGTGAGCCAAGTCGAGCTATACCAAGTGCTGGGTGGCGGTGCTAATCTGGATGTACCAACGGCGATTCCTGTACCGCATAAAAACTTAGTGCAACTAGTGAATCTACCTGCCAATAGCAATAAAGCAAAAGCGACAAATGCTATCGATGCGGCTAGCTCAGCGCGAGTTGCTTCTGCACAAGAAGCAAACGCCATTAAACAAGCGCAACCATCGGAAACGGCTACCTTTGAGCCGACCGCTGTCGTTGACGTCAATAATGATGGCAAAAAAGATGCTGCCGTAGGAGTCGTTACCAAACAGACGACGTATAACGAAACCAGCATTGAGCAAGTACCGGTCACGCAGATCGTTGAGCCTTAAACACTCATAAATAGTGTGAGGTAATCTCCTTCACATTGATAGTCGATAAGTACAAAAAGCCCTACCGACTTGGTAGGGCTTTTTGCTTTTGTAAGGCGCTTTTAGTTATAGTAGACAAATTAGCTTACACATACTTTTATCCACTTATTAATGTCCGTTCTATAAAAAAATATGCTTCAAAACAGCTTATTTAATCAAGCTGATAAATAACAATGACTAAAATCTAATGAGGACAAATCATGACTTATACCTTTAACCGTCAATTCCCTGAAACTCGTCTACGTCGACTACGCTACAACGATAACGTACGCGCGATGATTCGTGAAGTTGAGCTGCATCCTAAGCACTTTATCGCTCCTGTCTTTGTACTAGAAGGCAAAAACAAGCGCGAAGCAATCGCTAGTATGCCAGGCGTCGAACGCTTGTCGATTGACCTGCTGATCAACTATGCCAAAGAATTATTAAGCGAGGGCGTCACCACTATCGACATCTTCCCTGTTATCGATAATTCCTTAAAAACACCCGACGGTAAATCAGCTTATGATGAAAATGCCCTTACTGCTCGTACCGTCAAAGCGATCAAAGATGCTGTGCCTGAAATGGTGGTAATGACCGATGTGGCGTTGGATCCTTATACCTCACACGGTCAAGATGGACTGCTGGATGACTCAGGTTATGTCGTTAATGATGCAACGGTCGAAGTATTGGTCAAGCAAGCATTGGTACACGCTCGCGCTGGTGCTGATATCATCTCGCCTAGTGATATGATGGATGGCCGTATCAAAGCCATGCGTGACGCCTTTGAAGCCGAAGGCTTTGTGAATACCGCTATTATGGCTTACTCTGCCAAATATGCTTCTGCATACTATGGCCCGTTCCGTGATGCAGTCGGCAGTGCTGGCAACCTAAAAGGTGGACACAAGAAACAGTACCAGATGGATTTCGGCAATCGCGCTGAAGCATTGCATGAAGTGGCGATGGACATAGCCGAGGGTGCAGATATGGTGATGATTAAGCCGGGTCAACCGTATCTAGACCTTATTCGTGAAGTTAAAAATACCTTTGGCGTACCGACCTTTGCTTATCAAGTGTCTGGCGAATATGCCATGCACATGGCTGCGATTCAAAATGGTTGGCTAACCGACGCGGTGATTTTAGAATCGTTGATTGGTTTCCGCCGTGCAGGCGCTGATGGGATTTTGACATATTTTGCGCTAGAAGCCGCTCGTCAGTTGAATAATGCGTAATATAAATTAAACAGCTTTTTATTTATACCGTCAATCTATCGCGCCAACTGTGATCCATCAGCTGGCGCGATTTTTGGTGGTGTTCTAAAAAGTATGCTGGCGCTAAAAATCAATAAGAAGTCTATGCTAAGTTCTCTGATTCTATATGGCTTTCAAAGCTTCAAAAATTGTTCAAATTTTGATCAGCATACTTTTTGACACACCACCCGATTTTTTATTACCTTATATTAAAACTTCACTAAAAATTATAAAAGTGTACGCTCGTGTGGCTCATTAAAATTAAGCACTGGACCAACAGGAATGATACGCGTGGGATTGATATTGGCATGGCTAGTATAATAATGCTGCTTGATATGATCGATGCTTACCGTCTCTGCAATACCTCGCACTTGATATAAATCACGCAGATAGCCCCAAAGATTGGGACAATCAACAATACGGCGCATATTACATTTAAAGTGTCCGACATATACCGCATCAAAACGCACCAGCGTAGTAAATAAGCGCCAATCCGCCTCAGTAATCGTATTACCTAGCAAATAACGCTGATCTGTCAAACGTGCCTCTAGCGTCTCTAATGCATCGAATAGCTCCGTCACGGCTTCTTCATAAGCCTCTTGTGTGGTTGAAAATCCTGCTTTATAAACGCCATTATTGACCGTAGAATAAACGAGATCATTAACTGCATTAATTTCTGCTAATAACTCGGTTGGTAAAAAATTACCTGCTAGTGCCCCAACCTCATCAAAAGCTGAGTTAAACATACGAATGATCTCAGAAGACTCATTACTGACGATGGTATTGGTTTTTTTGTCCCATAATACTGGCACCGTCACCCGTCCTGTATAGTCAGGCTTTGCCGCCGTATAAATCTCATATAAGTAATTAGCATTTAAAATAGGATCAGCAATCACGCCCTCGCCCTCTGCAAAAGTCCAGCCCTTATCGCCCATAAATGGATGCACCACTGACAGCGAAATCAGGTTTTGCAAACCCTTTAGCTGACGGTAAATAATGGTACGATGTGCCCAAGGACATGCAAGCGAGATATATAAATGATAGCGATCAGCTTCGGCTTTAAAACCGCCAACACCTGATGAGCCTGCGCTGCCATCGACCGTGACCCAATTTCTAAAACCGGCATCTTCTCGCTCGAAGCGTCCACCGCTCGCCTCTGTGTCATACCATTTGTCTTGCCATTGACCATCAACCAATAGACCCATTCCGCTCTCCTCAACATTCTATTTTGATATAACTTTTGTGAAATATGCATATTGTGAAGTCATTATCACAATCCCCACTTTATTTTGAGAATGATGATACCAGTTATATATCACCTAGCTATTAGGGTTTGTAGTTCTACTGACAATAAAAAATAAACCAATTTCAATCACTATTTAATATAACTACATAAAAAAATATTAAAAGTCACTTAATATAAAGTGTGATAATCATTATTATGCTAATAAAAAAATTTATTAGAAATAAAGCTTGCAAAGTCTCAAAAACTTGATAGAATACTCAACCTAAATAGGCGTATAGCTCAGTTGGTTAGAGCGCTACCTTGACATGGTAGAGGTCAGCAGTTCGAGTCTGCTTATGCCTACCAAATTTAGAAAGCCCCAATCTCACGATTGGGGCTTTTTTTTGTCTGTAATATATGGGCTGTAGAGGAAAATTCTTGCTTGCATCAACTCATAGTTATGATTATTTAATCAGCTTCAAATCAATTGAAAAAGCGACGGTGACCAAAACGTGACCAAAACGTGACCAACCATTAAAATTAAAACCCTCTTTTTGACCTCTACTTCAAATTCTAAGCTAGAACCTATTTCTCAGTATTTCTCTCTTTATCCTCTTTTACATATTCAAAAATATCTCCTACCTCTACTTCTAAATACTCACAAAGCTTATCTATAGTATCGAAATCAATTCTAGATGATTGATCATTATATATCTTGTGCAACGTTGTTTTGCTTACTCCTGTTGCTCGTACGGCATCCGCTACTTTTAGCCTTCTTTCAGCTAGCAAAGTTGGGAGATGGTTAACTATCATCCTATAAACTCCAATTATAATTATAAAAAGTACTTGCATAGTTATAAATTTATGATAAATTACAACTATGGTATATCAAAGTACCATTATGGTTAAACTTTATATAAGGAACATATTATGTCACATACCTACCTAACTACCCAAGAGCTTTCTGAGCTCATCAAATACAACCCTCGTACTATCCGTAATGAGCTCAAAGATAGTGTGCTTATTGAGGGCATTCATTATATACGCCCGTTCGGTGGTCGTAAGATTTTGTACATTTGGGAGGAGATTGAAAAAGATATGCGCACTGGCGTCGCCGGTAGCATCAATGCCATGGCACTTCAATAAGGAGAAATAGGATGGCTAGTATCAGAAGTAGATACGGTAAGCTGGTTGTCGATTTTTATTATATGGGTATACGCTGTCGGGAGACGACAAACCTGACGGACACGCCAGCGAATCGTAAGAAGCTTGAAAAAGTGATTGAGAAGATGGAAGCAGAAATCATTCTAGGACTGTTCAACTACGTTAAGTACTTTCCAAAAAGTGACAGAGCGGCAGAAATGGTAGCGTTAAACGATCGCAAGGAATGCATTAATACCGATACGCCCTCTTTTGAACAGTTTGCAAAATTATGGTTTTCTGAAAAAGAAATTGAATGGCGTGATACTTACAAGCGCAAAATAAAGGAGATTATTGATATGTACTTGATTGTTAAGTTTGGGACTAAGCCCATTCATCTCATAAAAAAGACAGATGTACTAGCCTTCCGTTCATCGCTCGCCAAAGTAACGTACGGAAAAGCTAACAAACATCTGTCAGCGGCACGCATCAATTCGATCATGGTACCTTTAGGTATGATACTAAAAGAAGCGGCTAAACGCTATCAGTTTGATAATCCTTACTACGATATCAATGCGCTCAAGCAACCTAAAACGGATATTCAACCATTCACACTGAATGAGGTTTGGACGTTTATTAATGGTGTGAGAACAGACTATCGCAATTATTATCTGGTACGATTTTTCACAGGTATGCGTACGAGTGAGATTGATGGGTTGACATGGGAGAACATTGACTTTAATCGACGTGAGATTGTGATCAAACAAGCTTATGTCAAAGGCAAGATTGTTCCTCCTAAGACTCAAGAGTCTTACCGTGCAATTCAAATGTCACCTTGGGTCTACGATGCTCTGAAGGAACAGCAGACCATCACTTATAAGCGATCTGACTATGTGTTTTGCGCACATACCGGTGAGCCACTTGACTATAACAACGTGAATAAGCGTGTTTGGCACCCTACTCTTAAGATTCTGGGTCTGAAGAAGCGTAATGCTTATCAGACTCGTCATACTGCAGCAACGCTATGGTTAGCTGCTGGCGAAAGTCCTGAGTGGATTGCCAGTCAAATGGGACACTCTACGACCAAGATGCTATTTAACACGTATAGCCGTTACGTACCGAATATGACTAGGCAGGATGGTAGTGCATTTGAGGCATTGGTCAATCGCAGTCAGATTGCTCAGGTATCTACTGACAAGGAGACGTCACGATGAAAATGATTGATTACGATAAACTGCATGCGACGTTTAGACCTAGTGGCTACATCAGTAATGGCGCAGATAATATTGCTAACTACCTCATTTGTGAGCTTTGTATTCAGTCAGGTACTGGTTTAGCTAGGTTCCTGAGTGTTGATAGTTGCTTTGATAATCATATGGCGCTGCGCATATGGGTTCAGACGCGCTTAGAGGCCAATCCTGACTATGTCGTTGATGATATGTATAGTCAGCTACAGAGTGAGCTTTACGGGCTTTTACCACAAACTGGCTATGGTTGTTAAGGAGGATATTATGAGCGTAAACTTTGTATTTGATTCAGCTTTTGATGATACGACAAAGCGTTTGTGCAATGAGTATTGGTCATATGTGTCGCCAAATGATTATGTAGCGCATTTAGAACTGCTTTGTTATGACCACAACACGGAGATTGATGTATTATTTGCTACACTTGCAAAATGTCAGGTTTATTTAAATGACGTACACTGCGAGTACTGTGGTCGTCCCTATCAATTAGATGTCCCAGCAGATGTACCTTATGCAATGAGATTAAATTCTTGGTTTTGTGAGGGATGTATCAGCTTTTCTGGTGGGCAGCTTGTCTTAGGTAGGTAAAGCTTTAGAGGTCACTTATTACCAGGTAACTTAGGTTATCTGGTTTTTTATTGTTTTTTAAATCTTTAGCGACATCTGTTGTCGCTAAAGTCCTTTTACATATTGTCTTGTCAACAAAGTTCCGCTAAAGTGAATTCATATTCAATTGTTTATCACTGTTAATAGACGGAACTATAATGGCGAAACCCAATAATGCCTATACTGACAACAGTTTTGCATCATCCGACCTCAAAACTATTCTTCACTCCAAACGTGCCAATATCTACTATCTATCGCACTGCCGCGTTATGCAAAAAGACGGTCGCGTGCTATATCTTACTGAAGATGACAAAGCCAACCTTTACTACAATATTCCTATCGCCAATACCACTTCAATCCTTCTCGGTACAGGCACCTCCATCACCCAAGCAGCAATGCGCCTACTCTCACAAGCTGGAGTCTTAGTAGGTTTTTGCGGTGGCGGCGGATCGCCATTATTTATGGGCGCAGAGCGTGAAATATTTATCGAGTGGATGACACCCCAAAGTGAATATCGACCCACAGAATATATCCAAGGATGGATGAGCTGGTGGTGGGATGATGACAAGCGTTTGGCCGCTGCTAAGCACTTGCAGCATGCCCGCCTTGCCTATCTAAAAGCTGTATGGAATAAAGACGGCGATCTAAAGCGCTGGGGCTTTGATAGTACTCTAGAAGCGGTACAAACCCTATTTGACGCCAATACTCACCAAATTAATAAACAACAAGAGGTCATGCATTTACTCCAGCTTGAAGCCCGCTTGACCAAACAACTCTATAAACTTGCGGCAAAGAATACCGGCTATGATGGCTTTACTCGTGAGCATGAAGGTATCGATAAGGCTAATGGCTTTTTGAATCACGGTAACTACTTAGCCTATGGACTTGGAGCGACAACAGCATGGACATTGGGCATTCCGCATGGCTTTGCGGTGATGCATGGCAAGACTCGGCGCGGTGCATTGGTGTTTGATATCGCCGATATTATCAAAGACGCTCTGGTACTACCTCTCGCCTTCATTTGCGCGAGCGAAAACATGAGCGAGCAAGAGTTTCGTCAAGAATGTCTGAATATGTTTACTAAACACAAGGCGCTAGATTATCAATTTGAAGTCATCAAGCAGATTGCTATGACTAAAGACTGGGAGGGATAAATGATTGTCACTTTAGTCTCGCAATGTGAAAAAAAGGCGCTGGGGCGTACTCGACGAATCTTAGATGCCTTTGCTAACCGCATTGGCGATAATGTCTGGCAAACGGCTATCACTGAAGAAGGTCTTAAGACGGTTAAGCAGCTATTACGCAGTTCAGCGACTAAGTCAACGGCGGTGAGCTGTCATCGCAATAAGACACGCCAGCTGACTGAACTGGTATGGGTGGTAGGTAATAAACGTAAGTTTAATGAGGTTGGAATTGTTCCTGTGAACCGTACCAAAAGAAATATTATGCATACTGAATGGGAAAATGACTGGGCTTATGCCAGTAGTATGCAAATTATCGCCACCATTGCTGCCCTGCTCCATGATATCGGCAAATCAACAATTGGTTTTCAAAATAAACTCATAAAAGGTAGTAAGCAAGGTGACTCTTATCGTCATGAGTGGATATCATTAAAACTATTTGAGTTGATGATTGAAGGTTGTAACGCAGATGAGGTATGGCTTGAACGATTAATGCAATTGGGTGATTGGTTAAAGAATAACGATATAGAAAAACGTCTTGCTAATGCCAATCAAGATACTGTCAATATAGAAGCGATGCCACCACTTGCTCAGTGGGTCGCTTGGTTAATTGTCACTCATCACCGATTACCGCCTGCTGATAAAGTATTTCATTCTTTTACCGCTATTCAACGTATGCAGCAGCCTCAAGAAACAGCACTTTACAAGCGAAACCTACAGCAGTCCTACGGTCGCTTAAAACCTTTTGATTATTGGGTTAAAAACCCTAAATCGTTAGAGGAAATGACACAAACTCAACTTAAAAGCTTTTGGAAATTTGATTATTTAGTTATTAATAGTTCAACTTGGCAAAAAAATATTAGACGTTGGTCTAAAAAAGCACTAAATGACTCTACACTAATGCAAATCGGCCAAAAAGCTGTTGAATCTAACAAAGCAATTAGTGATCCATTTTTGCTACATTTGTCTCGCCTATGCCTAATGGTTGGTGATCATAATTATTCTAGTCTTAAGGAAAACGATTCACGCTGTGTAGCCGTTAATAGCCAATTTAAGAAATTAGCTGCAAATACGGATCGCACGGCTAGCATACCAACGGTCAAGCAATCTTTGGAGGAACACTTATTAGGAGTAGGTACTTTTACTGCTCACTTCTGTCGCGCGCTACCTATTATTGCCAGTGAAATGCCAACCTTGCGTAACCATGACCCATTGGCCAAACCAACAGGTATTGAGCGTTTTAAATGGCAAAATCAAGCTTTTAAAATGAGCTATGGTCTGCAAGAAGCCACGCACGAACATGGGTTTTTCGGCGTTAATATGGCGTCGACAGGTGCAGGTAAGACTATCGGTAATGCACGGATTATGTATGGTTTGGCTGATCCTAAGAAGGGTGCGCGCTTTACTATTGCATTAGGTCTGCGAATTTTAACGTTACAAACAGGGCTAAGTTTTCGTAAAGACTTGAAGTTAAAAGGCGATCAATTAGCCATATTGGTCGGTGGCAGTGCCAATAAAAAACTGTTCGAGCTGGCGTACGATAACAAGACGAACGATATTACAGACATTATCGATGAATACAAAAAGGACAATGAACCCGATAACGAGTCTGCGACCTTTGGTAGTGAATCCAGCGAAGATTTATTAGATGAAATCGTCGATAGCGACATAGACTATCAAGATTATGAAGCGCTGAATCTTGATACCGTTATCGCCAGCCCTAAAGCGCGTGATTTAATCTTTGCGCCTATCGTGACTTGCACCGTTGACCATATTATCCAAGCTAGCGAATGCAAACGCGGCGGTAAATACATTGCTCCGATGCTGCGCCTGCTCAGTAGTGATTTGATATTAGATGAACCCGATGATTTTGATCAAGCAGACTTGCCTGCGCTGTCGCGTTTGGTGCATCTTGCTGGACTGTTTGGTACGCGCGTATTACTCTCGTCTGCGACTTTGACCCCTGATTTGGTAACAGGATTATTTGAAGCTTATATGGAAGGGCGCAAACTATTTAATCAAAGTCAAAATAAGCCTGTACCAAAAGTAGTCTGTGCATGGTTTGATGAACAACCTAAAGCGATGATGTCTGAACAATGCGCCGATGTTGATGTTTTTCAAAATAACCATAAACAATTTTGTGATAAGCGTGCCAGCTATTTAGCTAAACAGCTTGTTAGACGTCAAGCAGCAATACTACCCTTTTCAGCCTCTTATACAAAGGATAAAGCTACACCGTTTTATAGTGCTTTGGCACAAACCATAGTCGATGCGGCTATCAATTTGCATAGTAAACATCATGAATTACAACCTAATTCTAATAAGAAAAAATCTATCGAAAGCACCCAAATAAGTATTGGACTAGTACGTGTCGCAAATATCAATAACATTACTAATATTGCGATGCAATTGTTCAAAGTAGACAGCATAATAGTACCCAAAAATACGGTGATGCATGTAGTGTGCTATCACGCCAAGCAGCTACTTCTACTACGCAATGCGTTAGAGAATAAGCTCGATAGAATCTTAGACCGTAGCGAAGTTAAAGTTAGTATCTTTAATCATCCTGAGATTGAACAAGCCATTGCCAATCAGCCTGCTAAAAACCATATCTTTATGGTACTCGCCACTCCAGTCGCTGAGGTCGGACGTGACCACGACTATGATTGGGCGATCGTAGAACCCTCCTCTATGCGCTCTATTATTCAGTTGGCTGGGCGTGTTTGGCGACATCGTCCTAATAAAGTTGCCAATGAGCCAAACATTCTATTACTACAATACAATATCCGCTACTTTAAGCACCCTAACGGTCAACGACCTATTTTCACACATCCAGGGTTTGAGACCACGCTATTCAAGCCACCAAGCTACGATTTAAATAAACTGATGACTCAAGAGCAGTTAGCACAAGTCGATGCAAGACCTAGGATTTTAACGTCTCAAAATAAAACTATAGAGACGCTAAGCGACCTTGAACATCGAGTTATGCGGCATTTATTAAATAGCCCTAAACTTAACTACGTTAACGCATATTGGGATAGCAAGGCTACGGCTAATCGTACTCATACTTATTTACAGCAAATTAGCCCCTTTCGAGCAGGAACGCCACAGGAGGACTGGCTATTAATCCCGAGAATGGTCAATGATGAAGATACTGACATACCAAGTATAGGTTTTGACGCGTACTATGCAGAAGATGTCTTTGAAAAAGGTTTAACCAAATCTACCCCTCAGAATAAAGCGATTCAGCCACTAGCCTTTAAATTTGAGCATGCACAAATAAAACCTTGGTTGACGACTTCATTGAATGACGTCTTACAAGATTTGCAACACTCACATTCTGACAAAAGCCTACGTTCGTTAGCAATTACTTATTCATCCGTATCGCTAGACAGCATTAAGTCTAGCAATAGTCGTGGCTGGGCATTTCACGAGTTTTTTGGCTTTGTTCGCGACTAACTTACAGGCATAAAAAAGTATCACTGATCAATAATTTGACAGACTAATTTTACAAGTTACAAAAGGAGATTGTCTTGAACGACATACCACTAGAGCTAGCAAGTAATGCTGTCAAGGCCTTCCTTGCCAGCCAATACGATAAAAAGACTGAAACGGAGCAAAAGCAGCTCGCTAAAGCAGTCGAAAGTAATGACTTACTATTAATTAGCACCTTAAATGAAAAGTTAACAATAGCTAAAGATAAGTACCAACTTGATAACTGGATGGATAACGCAGCTAACAAAATGGCTAACCAAATCAGTTTTGGTACTCACATTTCTAAAGGTGTTCATTCAGGCTCTAAAGGGGACAACATTAGTTTTGAGCCACAATCTTCATTACCAGACGGTATTGTTGGGCATCAATCTATTAATAACCATAAATTAGACGCTAGTGGTAATGCAGCTGCTCTACCCTTATTTTCATTCTTTGATTTTGATGTCGATACTGATAAGAAAATTATGGATTACATTATTTACGATAGTGATAGTTTCAAATCCTGCTTATCAAACAATAAAAAACTTTCTGCACAATATTTTCAAATATTTAGAACACTACTAACTGGGGAAATATCAGTACCTTGCTCAAGTGAATACAATAAACAGGTACTGTGGCCTACTAATCATAAGACCGACGCCTATATCTGTACTATCCCTCTATATCCCTCTTCGTTAACAAATTCGGTTTATGAAAAAATACAGCACATACAATATTCCAATGACGTAAAAATTGCTAAAAAAAATCGTTTTTCAAGCAGTGCCGAAAAAACTCCCTATGTAACCCTTTTGGATATCGCAACCGTAACGATTGGTGGAAGCAACCCTCAAGGTGTGAGTAGACACATGAGTAAACAAGGTGGTCGTAACTATCTCCTGCCCTCACTCCCATCGATTATCAAACAAGAACGCGCGTTTAAATTATCCAAGTTTGCCAATAGTATTTTTAGTACCAGTATGGAATACAACGCGCGTGAGGCGATTCAAAGTATTTTTAAATCTATAAAAGACACTCGCAATATCGTCGATGTTAGAGATGCGCGCAAAAGTGCGATTGATGGGGTGCTCTATCAAATATTTGCAGCCGCAGAAGACATTCGGACGACTATGCCTGCAGGCTGGTCAAAAGACTATGAGCTTGATCGTGTCGAGAAGCTTTGGCTTGATCCGAAACGCGCTGACCTTGAAGGCGAAGAGGAATTTAAAGCGGAACGTGAACAAGATGATGCTTGGCATAGTCAAATCGTTCATATTTTTGCTCGTTGGCTCAATACTTTGATGCAAGCCGAATTCAAGGAGATTGCCAGTAATTTTGGCGATGCCGAGCATTTAGACTGGGAGCATGAGATTGAGGATATGAAAAAACGCTATGAGCGTGCAGGCAAAGGAGTATTTTTATGAGCCGTGTAGACGATGATAATAATATTGGTATAGTTGGCTATTTGCTATTTAAAAAGGTAATGATTGATGGGGCAAACACTATCTCAAGCCCACTCACTTATGGGTTTCCTGCTATCACTGGATTCTTAGGTAGCTTTCACGCAATGTCTCGCAAGATGGCAGATGATGAGTCGTTATCTGAGGTGTCATTAGGTGGCGTATTACTGGCATGTCATGATTGCCAACCACAAATGTATCGCCCAAATTCCTACAATAACTACACTTTTAACCAAACTCGTAATCCTATAAAAAAAGACGGAAAAACAGCGTCTATTATTGAAGAAGGCAAATGTCGATTAGTCATGAGCTTTGTGGTTGAAGTATTGGCAGACACTACATTAACGACTGAGCAGCAAGCGTCTGCTATTCAAAACACTAAGCAATGGATTCAGCAGCAGCGTATGGCGGGTGGTAGTGTGCGCGGACTGGCTAGATTTGAGCCAGTACAGTTTTTTGATAATAGTGATATCAGTGCCGTCATACCACAGCTGTTACCTGCCTTTGTACTGATGGATGCACAAAATGAGTTTGCTCAAATTATTAATGATGTACAAAAAGACGATCCAGATGCGACGCCTTTAGATGCCTTGATAGAGGTTTGCGCGCTGCATCAAATACCAGAAACTCAAAAAAATGGTGATACCAAATGGCTGACTACTTCGCGTAAGAGTGGTCATGGTTGGCTTGTACCTATGCCTGTAGGGTATCAAGGGATTTCTGAACTATATGATTCAGGTGTCATGCAAAATGTGCGCAATCCTGAATACCCTAGCCAATATGTCGAAGCCGTATATAGCCTTGGTAAATGGGTCTATCCACAGCGTTTAAATCGCATTGGCGGTGAACATGATATTGCTAATGCTTTTTGGCGTTATCGCTACGATGCTGATGACTCTCTCTATTTAGTTACTCAACGACAAGATTTCTGACCTTACTTTTAATCTTTTAAACCAATCAACTTTTACAATAAATGTAACTTAACCTTGATTCCTATGGAGAACTTTATGTCAAAATCAGCCTTAAAAACTGCCTCAGTCCTCGCTTTTGAGCGTAACTTGGATGTATCAGACGCCTATCTATGGCAAACCGATAGTAAAGCAGCCAATAAAGCAACTTCGCCTTCGCCTGTCGTTATTAAAGAAAAGTCAGTACGTGGCACCATTAGTAACCGCCTGAAAAATACCATTACCAATGATCCTGCCAAACTAGATGCTGAAACAGAAAAAGCTAATCTACAAAAAGTTGATTCTGCGTCATTAGATGAAAACAATGATACCTTGGTTGCGCGTTTTAGTCTGAAGGTTCTACCCTTCACAGGTAAGCCTAACGTCTGTAACGATCAAGATTATCAGAAGGCTTTAGAGCAAGTGGTCACTGATTATATCGATACTCAAGGTGTCGATGAATTAGCACGTCGATATGCGATTAACGTTTTAAATGCTCGCTGGTTATGGCGTAATCGTGTAGGCACTGAAAGTATCAAAATCACTGTTAAATGTAATGATCAAACTATTATTATCGATGATGCAAAAGCCTACGGTCTAAAAGATTTTAATAGTGATGATGCTAATATTAGGCAGGTGGCAGATTGGATCAAAGCAGGTTTAAACGGTGATGAGTTCATTATTTTATACGTAGAAGCACAGGCCATCATTGGTTATGGTCAAGAGGTTTATCCTTCGCAAGAACTAATCTTAGATACTGGTAGTAAGAAGAGCAAAGTACTCTACCGTGTCAGTGACCGCAGGGGCTCTGAGGACAATGCAGGTATGCACTCACAAAAAGTCAGTAACGCGATTCGCACTATCGATGACTGGTATCCTGATGCCGAGTTCCCTATCGCTGTTGAACCTTACGGCGCGGTGACTACTTTAGGTACAGCATTTCGTCAGCCTAAAGCTAAGATGGACTTTTATACCTTATTTGATAATTGGGTGTTAAATGGTGATGCTCCAGATATCAGCCAACAGCATTATGTGATGGGTGTACTTATTCGTGGTGGCGTGTTCGGTGCCAGTGGCAAGGAGTAAGTCATGACGGACTCAACTAACCTAACCCATTTTCAAGAAATAACCATTATCCCTGACCCTGCTATTGCGCCTTACTTTATCTGGAGCAAATTATTTATCCAATTGCATATAGCGTTGGTAGATATGAAAAACAAGCACAATATCGACTCTATCGGTGTCAGCTTCCCCGATTATCATTATGATGATAAAACAGAGCAGTCATCCAAGCTTGGGCTAAAGCTACGTGTCTTTGCCTCCAACCAAAAAGATTTAGAAACCTTAAACCTTAACGATTGGCTATCGCGACTGACAGACTATGTACATATCAAAGGTATCAAAGACGTTGGCAACAAGGCCACTGGCTATGTCAGTGTCCATCGTTACCGTTTTAAACCTATTGATATACAAGCGAAAACTTTGTCAGAGAAACTTAAAGTTAGTTATGAGGAGGCCATGATAACTGTGGCTAAACGCAAGAATGAAATGGCATTGCCCTACATTCAAATGCGTAGCCAGACTAACAATAGCAACTACCGTCTAAGAGTGTTGCAACGGGCTTGTGATCAACCCAAAGTAGGCAGCTTTAATATCTATGGCATAAATGGTATGTCAGATGCGATTACCGTGCCACATTGGTAATCGACTTGAATGGTAATGACGAATTACCCAAAAATTAGGCATAAAAACCCTTTTTTTTGACTATTTAAAAAATTATAATAAAATCAACCAGTTATATCAGGGATAGAAATGGAGGGTAAAATAGGGTGTTTTGCCCTCCACGCCTTGTTGTAATTGATTTCTTTGAGGTATAATTCCTCTTCATCACCGCTCAGGTGACTTAGAAACTGCGATGTCAGCCTCGCCATATCTATCTACTCTTCATCACCGCTCAGGTGACTTAGAAAACAAGGTACGTTCATAGCTACGTGTCCGATTACTTCATCACCGCTCAGGTGACTTAGAAAAACAAGCAAAAGACCTTCGCCAGCCGCCGTCACTTCATCACCGCTCAGGTGACTTAGAAACATGATTAACCCCTCAGTGTGCGCGATATACTCTTCATCACCGCTCAGGTGACTTAGAAATCACTTAATCGTGGGGTTTTTTAATGGGCGGACTTCATCACCGCTCAGGTGACTTAGAAATTCTGTGTGTTCCTGATATGGTTTCAACCTCACTTCATCACCGCTCAGGTGACTTAGAAAAAAAGAAGGTGAGCTTGCTTATGCGGTAATGCCTTCATCACCGCTCAGGTGACTTAGAAAAGCTGCTTCTGATTACAACCCGTACTCATACACTTCATCACCGCTCAGGTGACTTAGAAATTTGTAAAAGTGCCGCTACTCACTAACATTGACTTCATCACCGCTCAGGTGACTTAGAAACACACCATTTTAGGTGCTATCAAAGCCGATGCCTTCATCACCGCTCAGGTGACTTAGAAATGAACTTGCAACCGAACTAGCCAATGATCTATCTTCATCACCGCTCAGGTGACTTAGAAACATCCGCGCCGATGGCGTCACGCTTGCTTGTTCTTCATCACCGCTCAGGTGACTTAGAAATCTTTAGACAGTGCGCCACGGCTGACCTCATACTTCATCACCGCTCAGGTGACTTAGAAAATTAACGCTGCTGAAAACGCAGGTTACGACACCTTCATCACCGCTCAGGTGACTTAGAAATACCACGTCAAATACAGCAGCGACACCGATACCTTCATCACCGCTCAGGTGACTTAGAAAGCATAAAGCCAAACGTAGGCGTGACTTCTTTCCTTCATCACCGCTCAGGTGACTTAGAAATGATAAAATACTCATAACAATGGGTTCGTTTACTTCATCACCGCTCAGGTGACTTAGAAAATGAAGGTATGACGACAGGTAAGGTTGGCGATCTTCATCACCGCTCAGGTGACTTAGAAAAATGACGGTTGGGATTATCGGGGTGGCGGCTGCTTCATCACCGCTCAGGTGACTTAGAAAATCTCAGCCTCCAAACTTAGCTTTGATAAGCTCTTCATCACCGCTCAGGTGACTTAGAAAAATGGGTCGATAGATACCGTGTCGTATGTATGCTTCATCACCGCTCAGGTGACTTAGAAAGTAAAAACCTGCTCTCTTATCATGACTTCCCCCTTCATCACCGCTCAGGTGACTTAGAAAATGTTAAGGCATTGGCGCAGTGGATTGATAATCTTCATCACCGCTCAGGTGACTTAGAAAAGTGAGAGCCTAGAGAACTGGCGCAAGATTATCTTCATCACCGCTCAGGTGACTTAGAAAAGTCAAGAGTATGGTAACGCATGGCAGCGCGACTTCATCACCGCTCAGGTGACTTAGAAAGTCGCTACGCAATCAAGCGATTGCTGATGCGTCTTCATCACCGCTCAGGTGACTTAGAAAAAACTACCAAAGCCGATTGCATCACGTGGTTGCTTCATCACCGCTCAGGTGACTTAGAAAACCGACAGCACCGCCAATAGCGCCACCTGCCACTTCATCACCGCTCAGGTGACTTAGAAAGTGATGTAAAAGTAAAGCTGGCAGCTTGGGGTCTTCATCACCGCTCAGGTGACTTAGAAAGTCTGCGGTTCTAGGTGCAGCATTGATAGCATCTTCATCACCGCTCAGGTGACTTAGAAATTTGTCTGAACGCTGAATCATTGATATTTCTTCTTCATCACCGCTCAGGTGACTTAGAAATCGACTGCTTTTTCAAAGCTCATGTGCGCCAACTTCATCACCGCTCAGGTGACTTAGAAATGATAGCGTCGCTATATCAGCCGCAGAGAAGCCTTCATCACCGCTCAGGTGACTTAGAAAGGTAGCATGTATAACTCTGATAACAGCTTGCGCTTCATCACCGCTCAGGTGACTTAGAAAATTACGCTGTCATACGGCATACCCTGTTTTGACTTCATCACCGCTCAGGTGACTTAGAAAATACTTCTATCCTCGTTGTGGTCATAGACCGTCTTCATCACCGCTCAGGTGACTTAGAAACGTCTATCGTGAACGCACAATCCCCTACACGCCTTCATCACCGCTCAGGTGACTTAGAAAAAACCCAACCAAGTATTTCTATATCATCCATTCTTCATCACCGCTCAGGTGACTTAGAAACTCAAGCATTTCAATGTGCTCATAGGCTTCGGCTTCATCACCGCTCAGGTGACTTAGAAATCACGTACCCAATTTGGACATGCGTATATTTACTTCATCACCGCTCAGGTGACTTAGAAATTTTTGCAATCGATAATAAACGGGCTTGTCATCTTCATCACCGCTCAGGTGACTTAGAAAGTTTGCGAATAGCTTGGCACCAATGCCGTTATCTTCATCACCGCTCAGCTGACTTAGAAAGCTAAGGGCTTGGGTATCGATGTCACAGAGGCCTTCATCACCGCTCAGGTGACTTAGAAACGTATCAATCAATGGCTTACTCGAACCCTTGCCTTCATCACCGCTCAGGTGACTTAGAAAGTTGAGAGCATCTATATCTCAAAGCCAAAGAGCTTCATCACCGCTCAGGTGACTTAGAAAAATAGGTCAGGGTTTTGATGCACGTTCCCGATCTTCATCACCGCTCAGGTGACTTAGAAATACGGCTGGACTGGCCAAAAAGCACACACTTACTTCATCACCGCTCAGGTGACTTAGAAAGCTTGAGTTTAGTTGGGGTCGTTACGAGGGTACTTCATCACCGCTCAGGTGACTTAGAAAGTGTCCGCATAAGCCGCTAAGTTGAACAGAGTCTTCATCACCGCTCAGGTGACTTAGAAAATTGCGCAACAGTCTATCAGTCAGATAATGCACTTCATCACCGCTCAGGTGACTTAGAAAGTCGTCGGTGACTTCGGCGACGCTGCTGATGGCTTCATCACCGCTCAGGTGACTTAGAAATATTGCCCTCCGTGATGCAAACAAACAGTGGCTTCATCACCGCTCAGGTGACTTAGAAAATTGATAAATATCTTAAAGAGCATAGCGCAAGCTTCATCACCGCTCAGGTGACTTAGAAAACTATGAAGAAGTAGCGGAAATGATGGTTGCTCTTCATCACCGCTCAGGTGACTTAGAAAGCTCAGTGTATAGACCGGCTCAGACTGCTTGACTTCATCACCGCTCAGGTGACTTAGAAATGCACACACGCTGACAACATTACGCGTATCAACTTCATCACCGCTCAGGTGACTTAGAAATATGACAGCTGCAAAGAAAACAACGCTACCGTCTTCATCACCGCTCAGGTGACTTAGAAAAGCGACTTGGCTGAATGCCAGTACATGAGTCGCTTCATCACCGCATAGGTGACTTAGAATTAGCTATATTTATATATTAACTCCTAGCCAATTTATTCACAAATCACCCTAAGTTACAAATAGAATACAATAAAAAATTATTAAAAAATAAATTAAATGAGTATACATATAATATTTAAAATAAATAAAAGATAAGTTTTATATTTACCCTAGCATTCAATCATCATAACTATCTGCAAGGCATACAACTTCTTTGTCAAAAAAATTAATATCCATATCGAATACAACCACAATACAGCTCCTAAAAAATTAATCATCATTAATTATTCTTTTCAATATTAATGAAAATATTTTCTATCTAATATTTTTTTTCACTTCAGCAAGAGATTGTACTCATAAGAAATTTACTATAATATTATTTTTAATACTATTCCTCACCTTTCTCTATCATAAATACTAAGAAAAAAGGTTGTAAGCATTTAGCTATATGATTAATTTCTTATGTTTTATGGATGCTAATTGAGTGAATTATAAATGAAAATAATCACAGTAGCTAAACTCAAAAAAGACACTGTTCTCATATTTCCAAGTGCTGTGAATCTCTTTCTTATCTACAGCCATCACATTCGACCTTTTATTGATACTCACACCTTGATTATCGAACGAAATGCTAAGAAATCTAAATACACACTATTTGTTAAAGATAAAAAAAAGCTATTTTTAGTAAATAATTTCGAGCTATATCACATTATAAAAGATCCAGATACTGATCAAAAAACTCTAAAAAAAGGGATAGAAATTATAAATATAACTGAAAATCAATTTGATTTTAAGATGGTATTTGATGAGCTTATTGAAATAATAGCTCAACACAAAAATAATTTAAACGTCAAGGCAATTCATAATCACCTCAAAAAAATCCTAACAAAAGAAATAAACAGGTGGTTTTTTAATAAAAATATTTTTACTATTCCTAAGTTCTGTCAGCTTATAAATATAACTGAGTCGACCTATCATAAAATTCGTTCTACGAGCATATCATGACACAAAACAGTCAAAGCGTTTATCATCAGAAAAAGCAGCTTAGCTCTGAAGTATTAAAAAATATCATTAACACATTTGATGAAGATAAGAATTTTATCTACAAAGAAACTGTTCTTTCCGCCATTTCGGCAATCTTTACGTCAGTAAATGAAAGCCATACATCCTCTGATAACCCTATTCAGAAGTTGATTGAAAGTATCGTACATATACTGCAAACACAGCCCATTTCCTACCGCCATATGCAAATCACTAAATCTGCGTTAGCAAAAAAGCCGCTCGTGATGCAATTATTGATTCTGATGCAAGATATCGTCAATAGAGGGCAGCAAAGTCGCTCACAAAAAAAGCTAATTTGGCTTTCTATAGCAATGCATACTGCTGTAGTGCTACAGCATTACCAGAAAAAGACTCACGCTAATAATATAATGATGCAGTTTAAATTGGCTCAATTTTCAGGCTCATCTAGACGAACATGGATCTGGTCTGAATTACCTGATATGCCAACTATGAGTCACGATAATATATTATCAATATTGACAAATATATTAGAGAAAAATCAAGAGAGTACTACGGATCTAGACAGTAAAAACTTTATTACTCAAATAAAACTAAAAGAAGATATGTCTATAGCAATCGCTAAGCTTGGTCAAATAGAGAAAATTGTGAACGCTTATCAAGACGCACATTACTTAAAAATTAAGAAACCTAAAAAACCGCGCAAAGCTCAGACAGATAATACCAAAGTTGAGCCTATTAACTTAGCCGAACAAAAACCATTCTATCAGCCCCACAATGAGCATACCCCTTATTTCTGGGACACACCTTTTGATGATATTGAACACAGTACCATACCTGTAGAAATCAACTTTTTGTCTGCCAACAATGAGACTTATGAAGGATTAACAACCAGTTTTGAAGAAATCGTTGATAATTATGATGAGCCCTATATCAGTTATGAGAGACTACCAGATCCGTTGTTTAGACAATCTGCTCCATTACAAACTATTGATATATCTTTACAGCAACACCATATGTCTCAGCGCGACTTAGGGCTGAATTCCAGCACTTCAGTATTATCATTAGTAGGCTACCAATTATTATTTGCTGCTCTCGTTCATGATGCTAAATCAGCCTCTCAACTAAATTATAAAATATGTGCCAGTATTTTATTGCTATCAATGATTACAGCATTACCTATCAAATTACTCATGTTGAAAGGCTACATTGGCCATCGACGTATTTTTAGCATAGGTGTTAAACGGGCTTATATTAAACATACTTTAGGCATCACTGAACGCTCAGAGGTGTTTGATAGTGCCAAACATGAAAACGAGTTTGATGAAGTAAAAATTCCCATACCTTTGTGGCTGATTGAAAGTTTACTATCTATTGATATTCCATCAATAGATGATTTTAATACTTACCTTGCTATGTTGCGTTTCAACATAGGGCTACCTTACCTATCACTAAAAAGAGTACAAACTGCACTACATATCATTATCTCTCGCTATACACCTCATAGTCATAATCATATTGCAGATATTATTTGTCGCACGCCCGCATCTCATGCGCCTGCAATGTATTACAGCAGTCACAGCAGTGAGACACTTCTTGTCCACTATAGATCTGCCCTAAGTGTATTAAATAAAGCAGGTAGCTTTGACTTGTCTTATATTACTCCCTGGCATAAATACACTCTAGGCTCAGGGTTAGCGCTCACTTCTGAATATGTTCGTGAAATAATTGGAAAGCTTAAAGGCTGGGTTCATGATAGCTCAGATGCCGCTACTCATTTCAATAGAACCAGCATATTTGTGTGGTTTGTATTTTGCTTATTAACTGGCGTACGACCAAACAATGGTATTGGAAAAATAAGCGATATCGATCTTGATATGGGATGGCTTGAGATTGATGACAAACCAAACAAACAAGTTCAAAACCAACGTTTAATACCTTTATGTACCACCCTCTTACGCTATTTAACTGACTACAGAAGCTATCTTATACGGTATCAGCTAAACAACCCTTTAGAACACGATATCAGTATAAGTATTGATGAGATCAGATTAGGTGATAATGATGTCGCTTTACTGAGACTGCTATCAGATAGTTTCAATACTTTAAAAATTATTAAACGCGGTGATGCCTATCATATGACTAAGGATATTATTAACGCCAATCCCTATTGGACGCGTCACTTTGTACGCACACAACTTGAAAAGTTAGGTGTTGACCTGACACTGATTAATGCCGTTATTGGCCATGAAAAGGCTCGCCAAGAAGGATTGGGGTGTTTGTCGAGCCTAAGTAAAGCTAAGATTAAAGTCGTAAGCGGCGCATTTGAGCATATCGCTAGAATCCTAGATCTACATCTAGATAGTATAGATAACAACGACCTACAACACTGAGGTAAAATATGTCGAGTGAAAATGTAAGGCCCACTAAAATTATTGATGGCCTAGCAAGATTTGATGGCAGAAGAAAGAAGTATGTGCCTTACCCTTCGGTACTTGATAGTAGCTGCGATACTGAAAAATTCAGGATTCTATTGCTCGCCGATCTACAAACTAATTGGGAGCAACTACGAAAACAGTATGTTGGTAATAGTAATTCCCTTCAATCTACTACCAAATATTTTCGACAATTTCTTAAATTAAACGACTCCATATTTACGCCTACTTCTCCTACTATAAGCTCTCTTGATAAAACATGGTTACTTTGGAGTCAATCGCTATGTCAGTTCAGTTATGAACTTAATGAGAAATTAACACCACTATCCAAAAAAGGCTTCAGCAAATTCCAAACCTATATTAATAAGAAATCAGCACAAGAATATAAAACGAAAAAAATAATAAAGCAGGGCTGGCAAACCATTACAAACTTTATTGATTATCAAAACCAAAATTTTATGCTTGCAGAGAATTACTATCCTAAGCTTATTGCACCACAGCAGAAAAAGTCTAATCCGCTAATTATTAAAAATAACTGGGTGACACAGGGTAAAGAGTTAAACAGAGTCATTCGTTCGGTACAGGAGCACTGGCATCAAACATCAGATTATAGTCATGATGAGATTTTAGGCTGGTTATTATTTTCTGGGATTGTGTACGGCGGTATTAATGAAAAGCAAATGCTCCAAGGATGGCTTATAGCTCTACTTAGTAAAGAATACCAGCCCTTTATTCATCAAAGAATACTTATATCGCCTCGCTTTGAACAAAAACGTTACGGTAATGAGCGTTTAGAAAGTAGTGATAAGCTTTTTAACACCAAGCAAATTATTTTAGATTTGGTCAGTCAGTGTTGGCTGATACGCTACCATCAATGTCATAAAGCTGACGACAGGCCTACGATTTCGGATTTGTCACAGGAAAAAATTAAGCTATATATTACCAATACATTATCTATCGTCACTGAACCGTTGCAACTGAACACACCTACTCTATTTAACCTCCTAGGTTATGCCAGCTACCACTGGGAAATGCTTGACGGCGTTGATATCGATCAAGCTTCGGTTGCTGTGCTGCGCGGTGATCAAAATACAGTAGGACTGCGTACCCAAGATTTTAATCAACTCTTAAATCAGAAGTATAAAAACAAAGCTGTGGATTATGATCTAAATGATATTTTAAAGCTGTCTATAAATACAACGCCGACGTCAAAAACGGCATTAACTAACAAAAACTATAAAAAAGCAGAAGTGAGAAAATCAGATTTAATTACCCAGATCACACAAGACTTCAAATTAACTGAGGAGCTAAAAAATAAAAAGCTAAACTATGTACCACCTACTTTTATTGAGAGGGTTATCAAGCGCCGTCATAAATACAGTGACTTGAGTGAGGTCATCTTATTAGACTGGATATTAGGCATGCTCAATCAGAGAGGCTCTTCTAGCGATGAAACTATCTTAAAATATGCTAGAACAATAGGCTATGAGTGGCTATATTTTACAATGGCCCAACCGCTTGATATTTGGTCAGAAGAGGATTTTGAAACACTCTATGAGGACATTCTAGAGCACAAATCTATTGTGCGTGATAATACTGATATTGGCTACTCTGCTCGCTTATTTCAAAGCATGCATGACTTTGCTAAAATTAAGTATGGACTACCTGCAGTTACTATCCAACACTCAAAAAATGGTCGACGTGTCCGTGCTGAGCTGGTATCCCCACAAGCTTATAGAGCTGTTATCACGCAAATACTAACGTCAGTAGATATTTTAGAGCGCGAGATGTTTGCACTCCTTTTTATACTGGTTTATCGAACTGGCATGCGTAAAAAAGAGCTATTAGGATTGAAATTTAATGATATAGAAGGTCTGAATGAATCAGTGCCATCAATCGTTATTAAACCAAATAGCTATCGATCAACTAAGACTCAAAGTAGTATTCGCCGCATTGCCTTATTTGCTCTACTTAAACCAGCTGAGCTGAATTTTTTCATCAATTATATCCAAAGTAATATTGGCGCTAATAACAATAAATTCATCTTTACGCTTTCAGTAGATCGTCGTCCCATCGATGATCACATCCCTCTACAACTGCTTAAACGTATTCTAAAGGATATATCGATAGATAAAGAAATGATAAACCATACCTTTCATGCATTTCGGCATACTGCAGTCAGTAACCTATCATTAGTGCTTTTAGGTCATACAGAGCTAATAGAAACACTAACTGATTACGATAAAAGCGATGTATTACGAATAAAGAAGGGATTACTAGGTGAGCATATTGATGCGCAAGACCATTGGTACGCTCTATCGGGTATGATGGGACATCTATCGCCGCAGCGTAGTTTTGAGTACTACAATCATATTGCAACCTTAATGGCAACCTATAAGCTAAGCGTGGCAGATATTAAGATGCCTATTCAAACAATATACAATATCACAGGCTTTACCAAAAAACAGTTCATGGAAAACCACGCCACTATCAATAATAAAAACGTTAGCATGCCAAGCATCCGTACGTTTTTATTTAAAAAATCTATCAAAGGTATTCGAAAGTCGCCGTCTTTCGCTATTGAAACTCATGAGCATGAAAACATCTTAGATACTGCACCCTCCTCAAATGATAAGCTCTTTATGCGCTATGGTTTAAATCGTGTACAGCTTTTACTACAAGCTTATGATAATAAAATACCTTTAAATGAAGCCGCCGCATTATCAAGCATTACCATCTATGATGCACAAATAATTATAGCGCGTGGTATTCAGGTCGCAACCATCACCACTACAAAGGGTAAATCTCGCTTTACGAAGTTATCAGATTCAAAGACTACCACGCTAAGCCCACTGAAATTACAACATCAAAGTGACCTCAGGCTATTATCAATCTTACGAAATAACGCTTATCAACTTAGACATCAGACATATTATGATTGGCAATGGTTCATCACGATATGCAAACAAAGGCTGTCTAGTAGTAGGTCATTTGTGCCTTTTTCACCAAAAGAAACGGATGAATTACAACGGTTTTTTAGAATTGCAAAACGCTTGTTGCCTGATAAGAATTGGCTTATTACAAGTAATAAAGCCCTACTTGAAGAACGCATGCTTCCTTCTGATTATCAAGGTATGAAAAATAAAAATAAAAGTCTAATGAATATTATTCATGTAGGTATCTCGAATCGAGACTACAGAGTGAATAATTACAATTCAGAAAACAATAAAATAAGTGCCACTAAAAAAGCTAAATGGCAATACTCACCGCTGCTACGATTTTTTGTGCATATGATGCTTGTCACTGACGAAACCCTGCCTATTATTGATGAGGAGTCTTAAAAATCTGACCATGTAGTGTCATATATAAAAATACTAGCCCAATCCATTGATGACTTTCCTATTTTTTTACTGCTATAGACACAGTTTCCTATATTAAAGAAATATTTGAGTGGCACTAAAAATGTTGTGAATAGACTGATTCTGAAGAGTGATAAATTTAACGCTAATTAAGAGACAATAAAAAATCCAATGCTAGGCATTTTATTTAAACACCTAACATTGGATCACTGATCCTAATCTTATAAATCACCCATTAATTTTATTATTGGTCTTTGTTTATGGTAATTTTTAATCTTTTTTTCTTATTGATTATAGTCAGCTTAATATAAAATCGATACAGCCCATATCATGAAACAGTTTAGGCAGATTATTCTCCATCCACCCTTGTCGTAGAAACTTCACCTGTGCCCATTTTTTCTCAATAGGGTTCAGATCAGGGCTGTACGGTGGTAAAAATAACAGGCGATGGCCGTGTCTATTAAGTAGCTTTTGCACGCGTTTATGAAAGCTTGCATTATCCATTACGATTACGCACTTGGTTTTCAGGCTCGGTATTAGCGTGTACTTGCACCAATTATAGAATACATCTCCATTGATGTTTTTCTCGAAGTAATCAAGTGCAAATAGTACTCTTTCGTACAGGGCACCAATGACGTTGGTACGTTTTTTACCTTGCCAATTGTAGCGATCGATACAAGGTTTACCTATCGGTGCGTAGCCATAAGGCCTGATGCTCTCATGCTCAAAGCCACTTTCATCCATGTAAACAATCGGATAGCCTTCAATCATATAATCACTCAAATAATTGAGATACTTAGCTCTTTTTATCGGACAGGCCTTTGGATGTTCTAGTGTCTTTTTTTTGACTGATGTTCAATCGTTTTAAAGCATGATGAATGCCCGTCTTACTACAGTTTAATCGACCTGCACGCTCATATTGATAGTCATCAGGATACGCTTTGACATCCTGAAGCAAAGCGTCATCAGGTATTTTAGTCGGGGCTTTATCTCGCCCTTTCTTAGGCTCTAAGCTCTGTCTCCAGCTATGTATAGTACTGGTGCTAAGCGTGTAAAAAGCAGCAGCTTCTCTAACAGTCAGACCATTATCGATGCTAGAAAGAACCTGTTTACGATAGTCGATTGAATAAGTCATGGTTTATCTAAATAGTTGATTAGTTTTTATGTGTTGTATCGGTTTTATCTGAACTCTACTATAGTACTCAGTGTATTAAAACCATTTAATCCCCCATCAAATACTTTTGAAAAATATAGACAGCGACCTCAATTTTTCTATGAGTTTCGCCATCCCTTTGAGAGCATTTAGACTTCTACTGCACACCGTCTGCCGCTGTTTGATCTAAGTTTGGATTCTCGTCAGTATGATTGTCTGACTCCTCATTACCCATACTATCTGTAGACTCTGACTGATTCGTTGTGCCTGTTCCATCACTAGAATTAGCAGTAGAGTCTGTAGTAGTATCCACATTAGTATCGTTTGTCGGTGACAGCGTACCCTCTTGAGAGGCTGCATCCTCAACTTCTGAACCTTGGGTGGTTCCTATGGCGTCGTTTGATTGAGTATTAGCGTCCTCTTTTTCACTACTACAAGCACTCATGCTCATAATAGCGGCTAAGGACGCTATAAGAAGACCTGTACCGAATGACGCGTTTAATTCTATTTTTCTCATCTCAACGTCCTTAAGTTAAATTGAAGCAAAGTGCTAATTAGCTTCGTAGTTGCTCGAGCATACTTTGGTATTTATCTTTTTTATCAGTGATTTTACTACGTTCCTCTGCGGCATTAGGCACTGGCTCTTTAGAGTCTTCTGCATTCTTATCAAAAGTTTTGAGCTCAGCCTCTGCAGCATCCAGAAGCCTATTAAGCATCATAGCAACCGCCTTTTCAGAAACCTCGTGCGTCATACTGAAGGCTTCAGAGGTAAAATCATCTTTAAGCTTCGCCGCCCATTGATAAATATTAGCTATTGTTGCACTGTGCTTGTCATCCTGATCAGATTTACTAGATGTCTCTTTATCATTGGAATCAGATTTTCCCTCTTTATCAGATATAAAATCATCTTTAAGTTTAGACGCCCATTGATAGATATTCGCTATCGTCATACCATGCTTATCGTCTTTGTTAGAGTCATCGTCTTTGTTAGAGTCATCGTCTTTGTTAGACTTATCATTTTTATCAGACTCAGCCTGTTTTTCGGCATTGTAATCTTCAAAGTCGCCGTCTTCATACATTACCGTATCGCCTTTTAAGACCTCAACACCGGTCACGCCATCATTTGAAGGTGCTTCTGTTGTATTCTCAAGAGACTCTAAAGCATTCTTAATGTTATCGTTATTCGTAGGTTTATCTGACATGATTTATCATCCTTATTATTGAAGTATATCTACACTCAATGATAAGTCAGCGCAATCTTATATTGCGTATCTTAATGTAGATTGTTTTGTTCTAAATTGTTTAAAAATGCTGCAAATCCTTCGCTTGCCCGTGCCTGCAAACGACTGCTTGTCGTTATACGAACACGATTGCTCCAAGTAATGGCATAGCTTTGAGCTTCAAATTTTCCGACCAAGTCTACATCTTCATGACAAGGTATATGAGCAAAGCCACCAACAGCAAGATAAGCGTCACTGCTAAAGCTTAAATTTGCCCCATGAATATGAGGATGTCCCATCTTATCTTGGTAATGATCGATATAATTCTCTCGAGTTTGCAGTGTCAAATGTGCCCAGCTATCAACGTCCACCACCCCGCAAATCACATCTGTCGATTGATGGCTAATATGTTCAATTTGCTGTACTAACCAATCCACAGCTACCACTGAGTCAGCGTCTGTACAGGCAAGCCACGTGGCCCCATTTGCGATTGCATGACGAATACCGATGTCTCTTACTTGTCCCACACATTGATAGTCACAGAACAGGTAGTCAATACCTGCAGCTTTGACAATTTTCTGCGTCTCATCAATGCAGCTATCTAACACCACTAGCGGATACGCTTTAATCGTTGAGGGCAATTGCCTGATAGCAGATTGCACTGATGCCAAGCATTTAGCGATAGTCATTGCTTCATTATGAGCGGGAATTACAATACCGATTTTCATATCAGGTTTTCTTGCATAGCTACCGAGCTTGGGGATCGTTGCCAAACATCTAATAAGAAGTCGCTGTCTATTATTTGGCTTTGATGATTAAACGCAATTTGATGCTTCTCATTATTTGCAAAGTTAAAAGCATCATTTAAGCGCTGATGTACAGTCTCTCCTGTCATGGTAAATCCATCAATAGCATAACGCCAATGACAACATAGTAACGTACCGCCTATAGCAAGGTTTTGCTGAGTCCAAGCGATCACTGCATCAATATCATTGAGTGATAAATAATATAAAATCTCACTGATGACAATTAAATCAAAGGGTGGCTTGTTAGTAGACGTATCGTCTGATAAATGATAATCGTCCATAGTGGAAGCTTTTAAAGTCATTAATTCATTCGGAATCACACTCTGAATGACCTTAACGTGAGGAAATTCTGCCAAGCGCGCTTTGGCAAGTTGCACCGCCCGTTGATTACCGTCGATACTCACTAATGCCAGGCAACGTTGAGCCAATAACGCACTAAGAACGCCGTTGCCGCAGCCGAGTTCAATAGCATCGTTATATTGAGATTGCGGCAATATCGCCAGACAAATATCACGTTTTCGTTTTTCATACCAACGAGTTTGATACTGCCATGGATCGCTATTGTCATTATATAACGCGTCAAAATACGATTCTGAATAAGCAGCTGATTGGCTATTAATATCAATATTGTAGGCTAAGCTATTTTTAGAGGTATGACTCATACAAATAGACCTCCCAAGGTTGGCTGATTCTAGCAATCGTTTGCGCGGATAAAATGGGAGGGTTACCCGTACTTTCATCCGCAGTAATTTGACTTTCAAAACAGACAATGGCTTCTATTTTACGCTGTAGCTGCTCAGTGGTTAAATCCACTCTCATAGCATGGTGCCAAGGGATACGGCTATCGGCAGGTTTTGCCCAATGCCATGCCCAAATTAATACTTGATAACAGGCCAAATGATGCTGCTTGGCAAATGAGGCAACCACTAGCCCGGTTGCTTCATGGTCGGGATGACCGTCCTGCATAAAAGGCGTTACTAAAACATCATCAGGCTGGATAATAGAGGTTAATTTTTGCTGAAACTGATCTTGTTGAGCAAAGACTTCGCCATCTGTTAAGTCTAAAGCAATAGTTTTGACCTGATGAGCAATGCCCAATACTTCCAGCGCTTTAACACTTTCTTGCGGTCGGATAATATCAAGGCTTTCTTGAGAATAAATTTGCGAGTTCGGATGACTTTGTGTGCCATTGGTCACGTGAATAAGAACAATAGGATTGCCATTCGCGGCCAGTTGTTGCAACAGACCGCCACAGCCTAGTACTTCATCATCAGGATGCGGGGCAAAGATGCAGACTCGTTGATGTGGCGCAAAGCTTTTTGTAATATCAAATCGAGGCAAATCTTGCAATCCTGCCCAATTTTGCCAAGCCTCTTGACTGGTGCCATCACCTTCAATAACACGGTCACCTACAATCGGATGGTTGCCTTTAAGCCTATCAACATGCGTGATGGCAATATCTTTGTTTATGATTTTTATAGCGTCGTTATATATTATAGTTGCCATATATTGTCCTGCCCATTGGTTAAGTCATTGGATAAAACGTCAGCTAACTCACCGATTTTCTGTAAGTCAAAAGCACCATGACTTTGGCGGATAAAAACGGGCAGATCCGCTGACAATCTTGCAAAATGGGCATGGCGACAAAATGGTGCCGCGCCCAATGCTTGCCCAACCATATCCATTACTTGGCGAGCGACTTTCTCAACTTGTGACCTTAACTGGCGTATGGCAAGTTCGTGGCTGAGCTGTGGCTGACTATCTATTAAATCAGCAACATAATAAAAATACTGCTGAGTGACTGCCAATGCCGTACTAATTTTACCCAAATACATGGCTTTATAATCGTTTGTTTTCTGCTGATAGGCACTGATTAAATAGTCTGCTAGATAAGACGTTGCTCCATACCAGCAAGCAGCAACCCCTGCCGCCCCATGCCAAAAACCCACCCGTTCTAGGTATTCATTGGCTCTCCCAACTTGAATGGCCGATACTTCATGGAACTGTAATGTCGCTGTATCAGTGGCCTGCATCCCTACCGCTTGCCACTCCTCGTTATCAATCTCAATACCAGATTGACTCATATCTACGACAAGCAAATGCGCTTGATCATTGGCATTACGATACGTTATGAGTCCATGATCTACGATATTGGCTCCTGAACACCACGCTTTGGTACCACTAACTTTTCCTTGCTCATAACCTATAGGATTACCTTCTGCTGCCCAAACGGCCCACAACCCTTGATCCGCTTTATCATAGCCCACTTCATGTAAAATGCTTAGCGCATCCAAGTGCGACTCAAACCATTTTGCAATTGTTAGATCAATCCCTGCTACATAAGCCAAAACTTGCCAACGGCTCAACGTACTTGAGACTTCACCATTTACAGGGCTAGCACCGCTTGCGGGATGCGGGATTTTATCGCTATAGGTAATTAAGGTTTTTAAAATATCATGACGTAAAGTATCAGTTAAGCTAGGCGTACTAACAGCTTGATTATCAGTCAGTAAAATATTTTCTATACTGCCTTTCATCTCTGATAATAAAGGATTTTTTGTATCTAACGGTAGCATAAGGGTTTCCTAATTATTCTTATGAGCCAAACATTTGGACTGTATTAGGTTTCGAGATGTCTGTTTCTCGCCTTTTAACATCATACAGATCATCTAAAAAACTCTGCTGCCAAGCTTGTAAGTTATCTTGTTGTAGTCCTTGCAGTAAGGATTGATAGCGCAACTGCCGCTCACCTAATGGCATTGTCAGAGCGACGCTTAAACCCTCGGTCATACTTTTTGGTTGATGCGGGTCGATAATGACTGCGGCTTGCATTTGCTCCGCTGCCCCAGCATAACGTGAGAGCAATAGCACGCCAGGATTGTCAGGATTTTGAGCCGCAATATATTCTTTGGCAACCAAGTTCATACCATCTTTAAGCGAATTGACCCAGCCAATATCACTCTGCCAAAACATGGTCATTAGTGTCTCGTGACTTATTACGCTTTCGCAGTAGTTGATAGCTTGCCAAGAATATGCATTAGGCAAAAACTGCTGGTTAATATCATTAACAGCAGTTTTAACATCATTATAGAGTTGTTGATAAACATGCACATCTAAGCGACTAGGACACGCGATTTGTAATAATTTCAGCTGATTCTGGTAGATCGGATTTTGCTGTAAAAAATCGTGGTATGCTGAAAAACGCTTTAACAACCCTTTTGAGTAATCGATTCTGTCCACCGCAATAATTTTTTGGGCAGCAGATTTTATGGTCTTTTTATTCTGATTGGCTTTAGCATATTGCGAGGATAAATGGCTAATTTGCTGCTGTATTCTTGTCACATTTATGCCGATTGGATAGGCATCAATCCGCAAATAGTGAGGATTATTTAGACCTAAGTTAAGCATAACCTGCGTATTTTTTGACTGAGTAGAGATGCTAAAACCTTGCGGGGCATGTAAGACATTTATTAGCGAATCTTTTAAATAATAATGGCATACAACAAAGCAGTTGGCTCTCCCTTGCTGAGTTTGTGTGCCAAGTACGTCATAATGAGCAAGATGCCTAATGAGCTCACCGCTTTTATCAAGTGATTGCCAGAAAGGCAATGAGACAAAGGGGATGTGGAAAAAAAAGCCGATACGATTACGAACTCCTAATTGCCTACAATGATACGCCACACTTAAAAAATGATAATCATGCACCCAAATCACATCATCAGGCTCAATAATCTTCTTTAATTGCTTAGCAAAGAGGTGGTTTACCGTTTGATAGCCTGCGTAATCCTCTGGCGATTGACTGATTAAATCAACTCGCTCGTGCAATAGTGGCCACAGTACATTGTTGGCAAAGCCGCAGTAAAACTGCTGATACTGCTCAGTGGTAAGTGCAGTGGTCATATAAGTGATAGATGTATTGGCACACGGTGCGTCAGCGTCTGCTAAAGCAGTTTGTTTGATACTCCTAAATTCATTAGTATAATCATCATTATAGCGCTCGATAATTTCACCATTCCAGCCCATCCAAATGACTGATTTTCCATTTAATACGTCTTGCAGTGCTATTGCAAGTCCACCTGCCATTGGGTTGTTATCAGGCATTTTAACCCGATTAGACAAAACGATTAAGCGGCTCATACCACGTGTCTCACTATTTTTTTTACTAACGCATTATGTTGTTGACAGAAGCTTAAAAAGCTATCTAGTAAAACAGTCACCTCATGAGTATTACGGACGTAGTAATTGGCACTTGTAGGCTCACAACCGACCTTAATCCCCATCCCTTTTATTAACTGTGAGTCGTCTGCTAGCGATTTACTGTCACCTTGTACAGCCATAAATCCTGCCTCATCCGTAATATCATCACCAATAAAAATAGAACAAAGAGGCTTAGCGCTCTGTATTTTTTTTAATAAGGTCAGTATGGCTGTGCCTTTATTTACCCCTTTTGGTACCACTTCCCATACATATTTACCGGATTTTAATGTCCAGTTAGGATGGCTTTTTGATGTTTCTGTCATGATGGTATAAGCCATATCGCCCAAATCAGGGGCTTGCCGGAAATGGAGGGCGACAGAATAGGGTTTATTTTCTACGATGAAGTCATCAAAGGGAATGCAAGATTGGATAATAGCCTGCCTTATTGTCGCAAGCTCGATGGTATCAATAGATACGATATTTTCATCGTTACTAATACTGTCATCATCAAACGCTATTTCTAGTCCATGCGTTGCTGCGATCGGTAATGTTAAAGGCGACAGCATTTGCCTTGCTTCGGCCAAACTGCGTCCTGTCACGGCAGCAATTTTTACACCATGGGTTTGTATTTTTTGTAGAAGAGTTAAGGTTGACGCTGGGATAACGCTATCTTTAGGATTCAAAGTGAAATCAGCTAATGTGCCATCTATATCTAAAAACAAACAATAGCCTTGCTGATAGGATAAATAGTCAGCAAAGTTTTTTGGTGAAATATAGATAGGTTGCCTACTTATATTAGGGCTTCTTCCTGAAGTCACGTTTCTTCCTTGTTATTAAGAGACCATCTTTCGCTATCATTCCACCTACATTCGAAATAATTTGTCTGTTAAAAACAGTGGCATTTTTAATATGGATATATAGGAAGACGAATACTAAGCAATTGAATTTAATAAGAAGTGTGCCATAACCCAAGTAAAAATCTAGTGACTAGATTGTGCTGTTTAACGTGAGTTCTGTAACTCCTTAAAAAGGGTTACCACTTATAAAAGACCGCTATACATGGTATGTGTTTCAATGGTGTTTAGCTTTTCACGTAGCGCATTCATTTGTAATACGCAGTTCTGGTAATACTCTTCTTTGTCCTTCTCTTTTTCCTCTAAGCTTTTTTGATAAGTAAAATCATCCAATAGCGTTAAACAGCTCGTAATTAACTTAAGATCATTTAATGATAGGTCTTAATACTTACTCAAATCATGTGGCTTGATTTTTGAACATAGCTTAAACCTCTAAAATATTTCCATATGTCATTTATAGGATACTCAGAACCGTCCACTTGAACAAGACAACCATAACTCTCTAATTCTTTTTATGGGCTTTTTCTTGGCTAAGTAAAAATTTGGACATTAAGCGCGTCGCCCAAGAAGTTGTTTTAAACATTCCCTCATAAAACCCACAATGACTGCCTTTTTTCGTAGTCACTACAATAATATTTGGTATTTTCTCAATAGTTTTTTTGTAAGGTTCCAAGTTTTTAATATGACAAACAGGATCATCTTCTGCATTTAAAATCATTAAAGGGACTTTAATATTTTCAAACGTATAAATTGGATTAGATGCTTTAGTATAACTTTCATAGTCAGAAAACCCAGCCAGTTTAAAATATATTTTTTCAAATTCGGCTAAAGTTTTGGCATACAAAATTTCCTCCCATTGCGGTATTTGTTGCCATATTTCTTGATGGGGCAAAATAAATTTCCGAATGAGTTTTTTAGTCATAATTTTACTATAAATAGGATGAACATGCTTAAATCCTATTTCAGTGTTATAGCCTGGACAGAGTGCAAAAGCAGCTTTAATAGGTGTCTTTTCTGCTTCTTCTCCTAAATACCGTATTAATAGTCCAGTTCCAGCAGAAGAACCTACTGCATATAAATCAGAATTTGGAAGTTTTTCCTGAATATAAATAATCTGTTCTTTAAGGTCTTGAGGTGAGCCAAAAAGATTAATTTTAGGAACCGTCAAAGGTAGGCAATCATGTCCACGACGCACACACAAAGCCACACGCCATCCTGTATAAGTATTCAAATCACGAACTATTTCTCGCATTGAATCAAATGTGCCAGTAATCGTATGTAAAAGAACTATGGTTGGTGTATCTTCAGGCAGATCCAATCCAAACCAAGCGACCGCTGTAATACCCCCATCCGTCATAGTTAATTGCTCAATAGAATCATATTTTAAATTAATAAGATTCTTTTTGATAACATCAAAAAACATAAGATGTATATGATGATTACGGAGCCAAGGAGTTGGATTATATTGCTGTTGTAATTGCTCTAGAGTTGTAACAGTATCATTAAACAACCCATCTTTTTTATAGTAAAGCGTCGGTAACTCAGGTTCTAATTTGAAAACTAACTTTAAATTAGATATATATTTCATCATATGAAATATGTCTTTCATTTTTTGTCTCCAGACATTTTGATCTATGCCAACATACTGACACATTAGGAATTCATCAGATTAAGGGCTGAATAGCCATCGTTTTTGTAGATTCTGTAGTGAGAATAAACGGCTAATTAATATGATCACTTTTGTGGGAATCAATAGGAATTAGAGGACTGTTGGCATACCTATCAAGTTATGGTCAATCCTAAATAAAAGAAGTAAAAATATTATAACGTGCTGCTGGAACAAATTTTTCTTGCTTGCTGTGCTTCCGCAGACAGAGGCTACAAAAAATTCATACCAGCATCACTGTATTCTTTTAAAGTGGATCGACTATAGTTTTAAAATTAATATCGATAGCAAAGAATTATTTAATACTAGAGTAAACCAAATATTAATTTAAACTATAACTTACTAAGTGGCACACTCCCCGATACTATGGCGTCCAAAATATCAATAACATCTCCATATGCCATGGATTTATTTTAATCTAATGATCCGAAAAGCCCCTACATGCTATTATTTTTATAGCGTAGAAGGCTGAGGTATGAAATTCACTTTTCTCAGGTGATGTCGTTAATATTGGGGGTTGATCAATAGGCATTCAATAATATAAAGACTACTGCGATAAAACCGCTATTAGCGGTTTTATCTATTTTCTTATAGGATAGCTTTCAATGAAAGTAATAAGGCATCTGTATCCAATATTACAAAATGCATTATTATAACATCCGTGTCAGAGTATCATCTCTATGATAAAAGTGATGAACTAAAGCCATAGCAGTGTGCCCAATGATTAAAGCGGCTAATAACCAAGCCAGTGGTGAATGCAATTCGCCAAGGGTAGCCGCCCAAGCAACCTCTTTACCTTTGGCAACTAGCTCAACGCCAAAGGCAGTGATGCCATACCCTCCTCCCAGCATAACCATAATTCCCGTCAGCGGCATTAGTAGCATACAGACGTAAAGAAGGCGATGGCCTGCAGTAACTAGCTTGATAGTGGCTGGATCTTGCGTAGGACGCTGATGGCGCTGCGTCGCTACCCATAGCAGTCTTATGATTATTAATACTAGCAATAGTATGCCGATAGAAACATGCCAAGGCACTAAGGTCTGTCCGACCCAATGCTCGCCATCGCTGATACGATCAGCAAACTTAAGCAGTTGCCATGTAATTAATAGTGCCATACTCCAGTGCAAAAATTTGCTAACGCGCCCATAGCGTTTTTTTGAATCGGTATTCATGTTTTTTCCTTTTTACTACCTGTATTAACAACTCATGTCCATTCGATGATAAGCGTCTCTTTTCCTGCCATACGTAGTAGATGATCGCTTACTACTTCCTGTAGTTTTGACATCTGCTCCGTCTCACTTTTGAGGGTCACTGTGAGTACATCAGTACAATGCATCTGGCAAATTCCCATAGGTAGCTCAATAACGCCTTGATCTGAGCTAAGAGTCACTGGTAGTTTATGTGCCCAGTGTTTGCACAGTCGATTCATTATTCGTGCCGGATCTTGTGTTTGTATGGTTGCGCTTGAGGTCAGCATGGTTAATTACTCCTAATATTAATGATAGAAACGTGCTGCCTAAACCAGGTTAAGCAATACTCTCGACGATACCACCTTCTACACGCAGTGCTGAACCCGTCGTTGCGCTCGCTTGCGTTGAGGCAATGTAAACGCTCATATGAGCGATTTCCTCAGGGGTCGCAAAACGCTTGATTAGGGTTGAGGGACGATTTTCATCTAAGAATATGCCTTCCATTTCTACCGCTGTGACGCCGCGCTCTTCCGCCAGTCCTTGCATCATGGCTTTTGCACCCTCAGTACGAGTCGGTCCTGGCAAAATACTGTTTACTGTGACACCGCTACCCGCGAGCACTTTGGCAAGTCCGCGTGATACGCCTTGAACAGCGGCTTTAGTGACACCGTAATGCACCATTTCAGCAGGGATATTCAGTGCTGATTCACTAGAGATAAACTGAATTCGACCCCAGCCTTTTTCTTTCATAGCTTTGGCGTAATGTCGTGACAAGCGAACCCCACTCATCACATTCGTTTGGAACATCTCCTCCCAAGCATTATCATCAATATCGAAAAAAGGAGTGGCGCCATAAATACCGAGATTGTTCACTAAAATATCCACTTCTGGCAATGTGTTGATAATCGTTTGACAGCCATCAGCCGTACCCGCATCAGCAACAATTCCCTTTATGTTATTGGTATCATTGACACCGTCAGATTGTTGAATCTGTTCGATTGCCTCATCAATGCCCGCTTGATTGCGGCCAACGATAGTGACTTGTGCGCCAGCTTTGGCAAGACCTGTTGCAATAGCAAGCCCAATACCAGCGGTTGAGCCCGTGACGAATGCTGTTTTTCCATTAAGGTCGATTTTCATCATATTTTCCTGTTTATAAATGCGAGTTAGTTTATAAATAACTAGGTTGGTATCTGCTCATTAAACTTAGCCAAACTGAAAGGCTGATAACTGGGTCTTAAGCACTTGCTGGGAGTAAACCTTATAACCTTTATCTCCCTCTGCTGCGCCTACTGCAACCATAAGCGGCAACAAATGCTCCTCTGCACCTAACAAATGAGCATCCAAGGCATGGGGCGCTTGCGTCCAACCACAAAGAGCAGCATCGCGCTCCTCTTGATCAGCGGCAACCGTTGTCGTTAACCACTCATCAAAACGCTCTGATGGCGCGGTAAAAGTGGCATCGTTGTAGCCCGCCATATTATGAAAGCTCATGCCACTACCGACGATCAATACACCTTCATCTCGTAATTCTGCGATTGCCTTGCCTGCCAGTATATGTGCTTCAGGGTCTAAATCATTGCGTAGTGATAATTGTACTACTGGAATATCGGCGTCAGGGAACATCAGTTTTAAAGGTATAAACATGCCATGATCAAAACCTCTGGAGCTGTCCTGCTTATTGTTTATACCTGCATCGGTGAGTAACTTACCTATACGTTCAGCCAACTCTGGCGCACCCGCTGCAGGATAAATCAGCTGATAAGTATGCTCAGGAAAGTTATAATAATCGTAAATAAGCTCAGGTTGCATGCCAGCGGTAATACTGAACTCTGACGTCTGCCAATGAGCGCTAATTATCAAAATAGCTTTGGGACGCTGTGGTAGACGATTAGGAATACCCGTTAAAAACTCAGCCATCTTGCTCCAAGTATCGGCAGGCTGCCAGTCCATAAAGAAGCAAGGCCCAGCACCATGAGGTATAAACAATACGGGCTGCTTAACTGAAGTTACTTGACTGTTCATGTGCACGACTCCTTTATTTATAATCGTTAAACCGATCCTATTTTCTCTGATAATGCTTTATCCATACTGAGATAACCACCGCCTTGTATAGCTAAAGCAATCAGCGCCACCATTAATACTAGTGCATACTCGTAGCCACCATCAGCGGCAAATAAGCCATTACCGATATGCACAGAAAAAATAGCAACCAGCATAGTAAAGGCTGCAACTACGGCAGCAGGTCGCGTGAGTACTCCTAATACTAAGGCAAGACCACCGAAGAATTCAGCGCTTCCTGCTAGTATTGCCATAAGTAAACCTGGTTCCATACCCATACTGCTTAACCACCCAGCCGTTCCTGCCAGCCCGTTACCACCGAACCAGCCAAATAGCTTTTGGGCCCCATGAGCCATCAAAATCAGGCCTACAGGTACACGAAGAATTAAAGCTGCCGATCCAGCGTTCGTTGCAAAAGCTTTATTCAGTAATGAGATTTTCATCGAGGACTACTCCGTAGCATTTTAATAAATAGGCAGTTAAGCCATTAGGTATAGACATACTTTACTATCAACGCTATTAAATAGTAAGATAGGATATATTGAATGATAATCAACACAGTGTTTATAATAGATTCATTACTACGCTAAATAAAGGACGAGACATGGATAGAATTGACGCAATGCGTGCTTTTGTAGCGGTAGTAACAGAGGGTAGTTTTAGCAAGGCTGCCATTACTATGCAGCTTTCCCCACAGTTGGTAAGCAAGTATGTGGCAAAGTTAGAAGAGCAGCTACATACTCGCCTGCTTAATCGTACTACCCGTAAAGTAAGCGTTACTGAATCTGGCAGCCAATATTTTATTCATGCGCAGCAGATCTTATTAAGTATTGACGACATGGAGGCGCAATTAGGTGGCTTACAGCAGCATCCTAAAGGGACACTGCGAATCAGTGCGCCTGTCTCATTTGCTCTAAAACATATGGCAAAATTGATTGCTGACTTTCAGGCACGCTATCCTTTAGTCACTGTTGATCTACAACTTAGTGATAGAAAGGTCGATATCGTTGAGGAAGGCTTTGATATTGCTCTGCGTATCGGACAGCTTGAAAGCTCATCTCTTATTGCTAAAAAAATCGCACCTATCCGCGTGGTTTTATGCGCAGCGCCTAAGTATTTCAAGGCTCATGGCACTCCTAAACGGCTTGAGGATTTGGAAGCACATCGCTATTTGCATTATAGCTATATGAATGTAGAGACTAAGGGACAAATCTTTAAATACCTAAAAGCAAAACAGCTTAAGGACAGTAGTGTTTTTCGGAGTAACAACGGCGATGTCTTAGTAGAGGCCGCTATTGAAGGTGCTGGACTGGTATTGCAACCAACTTTTATTGCTAGTAAAGCCCTAAACGCTGGCAAGCTAGTCATAGTACTGCCTGAATATGAGCCAAGCCCTTTAGGCTTATATGCTGTTTATGCGCATAGAAAACTGCTACCTCATAAAGTCAGGTGTTTTATTGACTTTATGACAGACTATTATGGTGCACCGCCGTATTGGGATGAACAGATAGTTGATGAATAACTAGAGACTGTAATAGCCAGTCGTTCACTTATAACTATCTATCAATTTTACTATCATTGCTGCCAAGCCCGATAACAAAAAGCGCATCATATAGACTGATGCGCTTTTGAAAATAAAATTATAAAGCTAGATAATTAAAAGTGGTTTACTTCAAAGCACTTTTTTTGCCGTATCTTTTTATACTCAATGGATAGGCTACACTACGAGTATTATTAGATTTTATTGATTTATTAACCAGTGAGATCCACATTATTGCTTTACTACTAACCTAACACGCGTACACGCTCACTAATCGGCTCAAACTCTTTGTCGCCAGCTATTGCGTCGATACCGCCAAATGGCATCTGAGCGATCAGCTTCCAAGATGGTTGGATATTGAAAGCTTTAGCAACATCTCGTTCAAATATAGCCGTGTAGTGTTGTAAGCTTGCGCCTATATCCATATCGCTCAGCGATATCCAAATAGCATATTGATGCATGGCACTTGTATGTTGGGCATAAACGGGAAAGCTCTCAGCATAAAGTGCAAACTGCTTTTGTAATGCTTTTATAGCGTTTTCATCTTCAAAATACAAAATAGTCCCTACGCCCGCGCGAAAACTATCCATCTTTTGCTTAGTACTAGAAAAATCGCCATCACCCACAATTTCTCTTAAGTTCTTTTCGGCAATATCCCATAGGCGCTTGTGCTCAATGCCAAGTAAAATCACAATACGAGTTGTTTGTGAGTTAAACGATGAAGGGGTATGCAAAATAGCGTGCTCTACCGCTTCAACGACAGATTGCGTAGCAACGGGTAATTTATCATTCAAAGAATAAATAGTACGACGGTTTTCAAATGATTCATGTAGCTTAAGAGTGTTGCTTGACATAATTTCTTCCTATTTGATCACTTTTTTATGATAAAAATTTGACCTATAATGTCAAATTTTTCGATGCTGAAATATTCATCTGTAGTTACTCTACAAAATTTATTTGGAGTCAGACCTCTATGTAGCAAGATATCTTACTATCAACAAGGTAAAAGATTAAGATCAAAAATAGAAAATAACTTGCAACAAAATATTGATAATAAATTTAATAATGAAATTAATCATTCTTAGAATCATGGTACAGATGGAAGGATTTTTTCGAATTAATAAACTCTTGTCGATTTAGCTTTTATATATACTATTTGATAATCATTAAGTGATAAAATTCTTACAAATATAAACAAGGCAACCCTAATTGTCATCTTATAACTTGGTAAATCGATTGCGTTTATATCTTAGTTATTGTTATTTTAGGCTGTTACAGCAGTAAAAAAGGTGGCCAATACTACAATTTTATATGGCGTTAACAACCTTTAGTATGATTAATCATTTTGCTGAGTGGTTTGATATTGAGCCTGCTAGTATCGAAAACATTATCACCAAACAAAACCCACGCCTGCGTGCTTCCAATAAAAGCTGACCCCTGCCGTCAAATCCTTATAACTAAACTTATGAGATCAAGCTGTAGATCCAAACTCAAATCACTATCATCTGCTCTACCAAAAAATCTAAAAAAACGCGTGTTTTTGATGAAACCATATCTCGCTTTAAATAAATAGCGTAAGTAGCACTCAGTTCTTCATATGGACTAAAAATATGATCTGGCATGACTTGAACCAATGACCCTTTCGCCAATTCATCCTTAACAGCCCACAGTGGTATTAGCGTCAGACCTGTATGATTTAATACCAGCTGCTTCTGACCATTCACTGAGTTCACTGAAACCNTTCGCCAATTCATCCTTAACAGCCCACAGTGGTATTAGCGTCAGACCTGTATGATTTAATACCAGCTGCTTCTGACCATTCACTGAGTTCACTGAAACCTGACTATTAATCATTAATTTTTTAGAGTCTTCTGCTATCAAAAACCACTCTTTCCAACCGTTATAGCCATATCGGATACATTGGTGATCAGCTAGATCGTCAATCCTATAAGGCGTGCCATTATTTTTTAAATATTGGGGGCTTGCACACAGTAGAAAGTCATTAAATACCAAGCGTCTGGCAATCATGGTCGAATCAGATAGGCGTCCACTTCGAATAGCCACATCAATATTTTCTTCTATAAGATCTACAACCCGCTCTGTTAACTCAACTTTTATATCAATATCTGGATATAACGACATAAATTTCGGTATTAATGGTAATACCATACTTTCACCAAAACCGACTGTCATGCTGATTTTTAGCTTACCCTGTGGCGTTATTTGTAAATCATTAACGGCTCTTTTGGCATTATCAAACTCTGACACAATTCGCTGAGAGTATTCGTAATATTTGTGCCCAGCTTCAGTCAAACTGGTGTTTCTGGTCGTTTTATTGAGCAGACGTACGCCCAACTCTTTTTCAAGCACTGCTAACTGCCGTGAAATAGAAGACGGCTGTACATCAAAGATGCGGCTGGCCTCTGAAATGCTACCAGTTTCGACAACACTATTGAAGTATGCCAGTCGATTTATTGAGCTCATCGCCACTCCTTTATTAAGTTGATAGGTATTCCATTTAACTGTAACCATGGCTTGCTCAAAAAGCAAAAGCAATTTGTTTACTGGGTAATGGTTTGCTGGATTAGCAACGGCTAAACTGACTGTCCTGAAACAAACAATAAGACATCCACACCAGTAAAGGGTAATAACATGAAAGCGATGATCATTAAAGAAATCGGTACAACTGCAGTTTTCCAATTGGCAGAAAAACCAAAACCAACGGCAACACTAGGTCATATGGTTGTGGAAGTGAAAGCCACTAGTGTGAACCCTATTGATACCATGCTTCGCTCAGTCGAGCTGCCTTGGTCGGATAATTTGCCAGAGATATTACACGGTGATGTAGCTGGCATTGTGAGCGAGATAGGTGCCGACGTTACTGAATTTAGTGTTGGTGACGAAGTTTATGGTATGGCTGGTGGCCTCAACGGTATTAATGGTGCACTTGCTGAATTCATGTTAGTTGATGTGCGTTTAATGGCTAAAAAGCCTAAAACTCTCAGTATGAAGCAAGCCGCAGCCCTGCCGTTGGTCGCACTCACTTCTTATGAGGCACTCGTACAAAAAATGAATGTCAAAGAAGGCGATAATATCTTGATTCATGGTGCAACAGGGGGCGTTGGTCATATTGCCGTTCAGCTAGCAAAAGTACTTGGCGCGACAGTCACCGCTACCTACTCTCCTGCTAATCGTGCACTAGCACAAACACTAGGCGCGGATCATCTAGTGGATTATACAACAGCGGAGGTTGATGATTATGTGGCGATGTATACTGACGGCGTGGGTTTTGACAAAATTTTCGATACGGTGGCTGGTGATAATATTCAAAAATCTTTTCAAGCCGTTAGATTCAATGGCCATGTCGCCACTATTTTACCCATTGCGGATCCATTGCAAGTTGCTCTCAAAGCCTTATCCTTTCATGGTGTTTTGGTGCTCATTCCATTATTTCATGGCGTCAACCATGAATCGCACGGTCGTATCCTGACAATGATTGCGGATCTGGTTGATAGTGGCAAAATCACGCCTATCATAGATGATAGTAACTACTCTATTTGGGAAGTAGCACGGGCACATGATCACCTTGAATCAGGTAAAGCAGTGGGTAAAATTACGCTCACTGTATAGT
>LIQB01000003.2:773128-791419 GCA_001411745.2 Psychrobacter glacincola | reverse complement strand
ACAAAACATAAAAAAGCTTGACAAATCAAATCATTATGATAAGATAGTCGGCTCGCTAGATAGCTTGACCCGCAAGGGTTTAAGACTAAACAGCAAGAGAATTACCCTATATTCCAGTTACTGGACGACAGTGATTGAGCACTATTTAAAAGCATAACTAAAGAACAACTTGTGTGGATTTTTGCTGATTCAGAATGCTAAAAAATAAAGTTGGTTTTAACTCCTTTTCGGAGTTCATTCTAACTATAAAAATTATCATTTAAGACAGCAGAAAAACTCAAAGTTAATTCATTACGAACATAATTTTTAGCGATTTTGCCAGATTAGATGAGCCAAGTTTAGAAGCTTCTTTAAAGAGCTTCATAGCAAGATTAAACTGAAGAGTTTGATCATGGCTCAGATTGAACGCTGGCGGCAGGCTTAACACATGCAAGTCGAGCGGTAACATTTCTAGCTTGCTAGAAGATGACGAGCGGCGGACGGGTGAGTAATACTTAGGAATCTACCTAGTAGTGGGGGATAGCACGGGGAAACTCGTATTAATACCGCATACGACCTACGGGAGAAAGGGGGCAGTTTACTGCTCTCGCTATTAGATGAGCCTAAGTCGGATTAGCTAGATGGTGGGGTAAAGGCCTACCATGGCGACGATCTGTAGCTGGTCTGAGAGGATGATCAGCCACACCGGGACTGAGACACGGCCCGGACTCCTACGGGAGGCAGCAGTGGGGAATATTGGACAATGGGGGAAACCCTGATCCAGCCATGCCGCGTGTGTGAAGAAGGCCTTTTGGTTGTAAAGCACTTTAAGCAGTGAAGAAGACTCCATGGTTAATACCCATGGACGATGACATTAGCTGCAGAATAAGCACCGGCTAACTCTGTGCCAGCAGCCGCGGTAATACAGAGGGTGCAAGCGTTAATCGGAATTACTGGGCGTAAAGGGAGCGTAGGTGGCTCTATAAGTCAGATGTGAAATCCCCGGGCTTAACCTGGGAACTGCATCTGAAACTGTAGAGCTAGAGTATGTGAGAGGAAGGTAGAATTCCAGGTGTAGCGGTGAAATGCGTAGAGATCTGGAGGAATACCGATGGCGAAGGCAGCCTTCTGGCATAATACTGACACTGAGGCTCGAAAGCGTGGGTAGCAAACAGGATTAGATACCCTGGTAGTCCACGCCGTAAACGATGTCTACTAGTCGTTGGGTCCCTTGAGGACTTAGTGACGCAGCTAACGCAATAAGTAGACCGCCTGGGGAGTACGGCCGCAAGGTTAAAACTCAAATGAATTGACGGGGGCCCGCACAAGCGGTGGAGCATGTGGTTTAATTCGATGCAACGCGAAGAACCTTACCTGGTCTTGACATATCTAGAATCCTGCAGAGATGCGGGAGTGCCTTCGGGAATTAGAATACAGGTGCTGCATGGCTGTCGTCAGCTCGTGTCGTGAGATGTTGGGTTAAGTCCCGCAACGAGCGCAACCCTTGTCCTTAGTTACCAGCGGGTTAAGCCGGGAACTCTAAGGATACTGCCAGTGACAAACTGGAGGAAGGCGGGGACGACGTCAAGTCATCATGGCCCTTACGACCAGGGCTACACACGTGCTACAATGGTAGGTACAGAGGGCAGCTACACAGCGATGTGATGCGAATCTCAAAAAGCCTATCGTAGTCCAGATTGGAGTCTGCAACTCGACTCCATGAAGTAGGAATCGCTAGTAATCGCGGATCAGAATGCCGCGGTGAATACGTTCCCGGGCCTTGTACACACCGCCCGTCACACCATGGGAGTTGATTGCACCAGAAGTGGATAGCTTAACCTTCGGGGGAGCGTTCACCACGGTGTGGTTGATGACTGGGGTGAAGTCGTAACAAGGTAGCCGTAGGGGAACCTGCGGCTGGATCACCTCCTTATAGATGGCATTCGGTCAGCAAGAATTCACAACAAGTTGTTCTTTAGTTTAAGCTTACGTTTTAACAAGCGTAATTGGGTCTGTAGCTCAGCTGGTTAGAGCACCGTGTTGATAACGCGGGGGTCAGTGGTTCAAGTCCACTTAGACCCACCATTTTATAATGGGGCCATAGCTCAGTTGGTAGAGCGCCTGCCTTGCACGCAGGAGGTCAACGGTTCGACTCCGTTTGGCTCCACCACTATAGACGAATAAGCTTTAAGTGCTAATAGTATAAATAGAAACAAGTGATTTATCTTTGAATAAAGACACGATTACTTCTTTCTGTTTTATACAGAATCTGTGACTCGACGAGAGCATAGAGACTATTTAAAAACATAGATATGAGTCTGGGTTAGGAGGAGCGTGTTCACGCGCACCTCTTAACCTTAATAACTCACCTCTTAACGACATCAGTTGTTATCCCAGGGGTGAGTTATTAAAAAAGTAATAAGAGAACTGAATCAAGCGTATAAAATTAGGTGATATCGTTATCATAATTAGACTTTATGACACTTTGAAGTCAACACTTATTTATAAGTTAGACTACTTGGGGTTGTATGGTCAAGTAATGAAGCGCACATGGTGGATGCCTTGGCAGTCAGAGGCGATGAAAGACGTGACAGCCTGCGATAAGCTTCGGGGAGGCGGCAATATCCTGTGATCCGGAGATTTCTGAATGGGGAAACCCACCTACCATAAGGTAGGTATCTTGTACTTGTACAAGAAGCGAACGAGGGGAAGTGAAACATCTCAGTACCCTTAGGAATAGACATCAAATGAGATTCCCCTAGTAGCGGCGAGCGAACGGGGAGAAGCCGATTAATGCTAATGTAGAAGAACAGCGTGGGAAAGCTGACCGTAGTAGGTGATAGTCCTGTATTCGAAACATTAGCGTTAACATATTAAGTAGAGCGGGGCACGAGAAATCCTGTTTGAAGATGGGGGGACCATCCTCCAAGGCTAAATACTCCTGACTGACCGATAGTGAACCAGTACCGTGAGGGAAAGGCGAAAAGAACCCCTGTGAGGGGAGTGAAATAGAACCTGAAACCGTGTGCGTACAAGCAGTGGGAGCCTTAATTTATTAGGGTGACCGCGTACCTTTTGTATAATGGGTCAGCGACTTATATTCTGTAGCAAGGTTAACCGTTTAGGGGAGCCGTAGGGAAACCGAGTCTTAATAGGGCGTTTAGTTGCAGGGTATAGACCCGAAACCGAGTGATCTATCCATGAGCAGGTTGAAAGTGCCGTAACAGGCACCGGAGGACCGAACCCACTGTCGTTGAAAAGCCAGGGGATGACTTGTGGATAGGGGTGAAAGGCTAATCAAACTCGGTGATAGCTGGTTCTCCCCGAAAGCTATTTAGGTAGCGCCTCGGACGAACACCATTGGGGGTAGAGCACTGTTTCGGCTAGGGGGTCATACCGACTTACCAAACCGATGCAAACTCCGAATACCGATGAGTGATATCCGGGAGACACACAGTGGGTGCTAACGTCCATTGTGGAGAGGGAAACAACCCAGACCGCCAGCTAAGGCCCCAAATTCCTAGTTAAGTGGGAAACGAGGTGGGAAGGCATAGACAGCTAGGAGGTTGGCTTAGAAGCAGCCATCCTTTAAAGAAAGCGTAATAGCTCACTAGTCGAGTCGGCCCGCGCGGAAGATGTAACGGGGCTCAAACTAGGAGCCGAAGCTGCGGATTTGAATTTGTTTTCAAGTGGTAGGGGAGCGTTGTGTAAGCCTGTGAAGGTGTGTCGTAAGGCATGCTGGAGGTATCACAAGAGCGAATGCTGACGTGAGTAACGATAATGCGAGTGAAAAGCTCGCACGCCGGAAGATCAAGGGTTCCAGTCCAACGTTAATCGGGGCTGGGTGAGTCGACCCCTAAGGCGAGGCCGAAAGGCGTAGTCGATGGGAAATCGGTTAATATTCCGATACTTGTTTATAATGCGATGGAGGGACGGAGAAGGTTATGTCAGCCTGGCGTTGGTTGTCCAGGTGAAAGGATGTAGGCTTACAACTTAGGTAAATCCGGGTTGTTACATGGCTGAGATCTGATAGCAAGCTGTACTTGTACAGTGAAGTGGCAAATACCATGCTTCCAGGAAAAGCTTCTAAGCAATAGTTATAAACGAATCGTACCCTAAACCGACACAGGTGATCAGGTAGAGAATACCAAGGCGCTTGAGAGAACTCTGCTGAAGGAACTAGGCAAAATGGTACCGTAACTTCGGGAGAAGGTACGCTGCTGATGGTGATAGGACATGCTCCTTGAGCTGTTGGCAGTCGCAGATACCAGGCTGCTGCAACTGTTTATTAAAAACACAGCACTCTGCAAACACGAAAGTGGACGTATAGGGTGTGATGTCTGCCCGGTGCTGGAAGGTTAATTGATGGGGTTAGCGTAAGCGAAGCTCTTGATCGAAGCCCCAGTAAACGGCGGCCGTAACTATAACGGTCCTAAGGTAGCGAAATTCCTTGTCGGGTAAGTTCCGACCTGCACGAATGACATAATGATGGCAGCGCTGTCTCCAGCAGAGACTCAGTGAAATCGAAATCGCAGTGAAGATGCTGTGTACCCGCGGCTAGACGGAAAGACCCCGTGAACCTTTACTACAGCTTTACATTGAACTTTGACCTGACTTGTGCAGGATAGGTGGGAGGCTTTGAAGCCGAGACGCTAGTCTCGGTGGAGCCAATCTTGAAATACCACCCTGGTCATGTTGGGGTTCTAACTCAGGTATAACAATACCGAGGACAATGTATGGTGGGTAGTTTGACTGGGGCGGTCTCCTCCTAAAGAGTAACGGAGGAGTACGAAGGTGCGCTCAGACCGGTCGGAAATCGGTCGTAGAGTATAAAGGCAAAAGCGCGCTTAACTGCGAGACCCACAACATCGCTCAACGGATAAAAGGTACTCTGGGGATAACAGGCTGATACCGCCCAAGAGTTCATATCGACGGCGGTGTTTGGCACCTCGATGTCGGCTCATCTCATCCTAGGGCTGAAGCAGGTCCTAAGGGTATGGCTGTTCGCCATTTAAAGAGGTACGCGAGCTGGGTTTAGAACGTCGTGAGACAGTTCGGTCCCTATCTACCGTGGGCGTTGGAAATTTGAGAGGATCTGCTCCTAGTACGAGAGGACCAGAGTGGACGAACCTCTGGTGTTCGGGTTGTCACGCCAGTGGCATTGCCCGGTAGCTACGTTCGGATGGGATAACCGCTGAAAGCATCTAAGCGGGAAGCCCACCTCAAGATTAGATTTCCCTAAAGAGCCGTTGAAGACTACGACGTTGATAGGCAGGGTGTGGAAGTGCAGCGATGCATGTAGCTAACCTGTACTAATTGCTCGTTTGGCTTGACCATACAACACCCAAGTGGTTTGTATGAAAGCTCTAATTAATCTATCTTGTATAGCTCAGGCTATAGAATAAAAGAAAGAATATTTCGATATCACCTTTAACCTTGATTCAGTTAGGTTACAAGTTGATCGACCATAAACTAAACACTTATAGTCAAACAATAAAAATAACAGACTCATATCTAACCCCCTTTGCTGACGACAATAGCATGATGGCACCACCTGATCCCTTCCCGAACTCAGAAGTGAAACATCATTGCGCCAATGGTAGTGTGGGTTCGCCCATGTGAGAGTAGGTCATCGTCAGCTCTCTATTCTGATCCCTTCCCGAACTCAGAAGTGAAACATCATTGCGCCAATGGTAGTGTGGGTTCGCCCATGTGAGAGTAGGTCATCGTCAGCTCTCTATTCTAAAAGTAAAACCCCCTTCGACTTATGTCGGAGGGGGTTTTCTTTGTGTGCGAGAAAAATGCAGTATAGTATTCTCTCTGATATCGGTTTAAAGTAGATAAGGAAAACAATTTTAAAGGTTAGTTAATTTTTAATAAAATTAAGCTAGAAAGTAAATTAGGACATAAACCGATGTTAATTATTAAATTGACTGATAAAAGAGAAACCCTAGATGATATTGAGAAAATATGTCTATATTTAACAACGCACAAAGAGTTGTTGCCTTTGATAACCACAGAAGCAGGTAAAGATATTTCCTATATTTTAAAGCCAACATTTAAAGCTGATCATAACGAAGCTGAAAAGAAATCGCACTGGGAAAAAGTGTTTAATGACTTTACGTTAACTGACAACAAAGGCGATGAACTTCGTTTTTATAGAGAGAAGCAAACAGACGCTCTATACTTTGGTACTAAGAAAGGATTTGAGACCCTAACAAGTATCAATAATGATGAACCTGCTATTAAAAGTATATTTAATAGCTAAAGCGATTAGTGATTTTCTACTAATTGATTGAGCTTTGATCTAAGATATATTTTGGTCGGATAGTAAATTACTATCAATCTCTGTCAACTTTAGAACGGAGTCTGTTTTGTTTAAACTTTACTATTACCCAAACAATGCGAGTTTAGCACCACATTTTTTGCTCCATCATGTGAAAGCGGATTATGAGTTGGTATTGGTTGAAAGAGAGAGTAACCGTCACAAATCAGCTGACTATCTGAAGTTGAATCCGGCTGGACGTATTCCAACGCTGGTTGATGATGAGCAGCCAATTTTCGAAAGCCTCGCCATCTGCGTTCATATTTGTGAATCATATCCAGAGTATGAGTTAATACCAGCAATTGGCGACCCTAAACGACCATTGTTTTTTCAGGGGCTTGCATTTTTAAACAACACACTACAAGCGGAACTGATGGTTCGTTATTATCCACATCGCCATACTAACGATGAGAGCAATATACCCAATATTATATCTGCTCAAGATGATCGTATTGGAGAGGCATTGTCGATAATAGACAATCAGCTTGATTCTAAGGAGTTCTTGCTTGGTGAAAAACTATCAGCATGTGATTATTTCTTATTTATGTTGGCGGAGTGGTCATTGGTATTAGAAAAATCGCCTATGACGTATAAAAATTTGGCAGTGTATCTAAGTCGATTAAGTGAAAACCCTAGTATAAAAGCAGTATGTAAGTTTGAAGAGATAGATCTGACTCCATTCAAGATATAATAATACTCAGTTATTAAAGCTATAATATAGAGTTTCTAAGAAATCGTTAATCCACTAAAGGATAATTCATGTCGATTTGGTCACTGGTTCTAATATCATTTTGCATATTACGATTGGTGGGGCTTTTTCACTTGGTTTTCTCTTTTACATTTGTGCAGAAAATAGTCCTGTGTTATCCAAATTTGAAAATGAAGCTCTGTTTACTTTACTCATCGTATATTCAGTATCTTTGTTAGTGAGCATTGGATTAGCTATTTATTATTACGTCGCACTTGATAGCGAGTCATACTACTTATGCTTTTCGTTATCGTGGGGTTTGCTCGTACTGCTGTTAGGTTACTGGACTTATATTTCAGCGAGGCTTGGCTAATGAATAGTTTAAGACGAGTTAGCACTGAGTGATGTTTTTAATATGGATTGGGTGGTCATAAAGTCTGCTATGGTGTGGAAAGTTGATTGTTAGATACCTACCTTACATAAAGCTCTTCGATTTGTTCTAAAGGATGTTTTTTTATGAGGTTTAAAAAAATTAATAGGTCCTAGTTATGTTGGTAATTTGATAAATATAAGTCTACTAATATTTTACTATTAATGTTAGATTTGCAAAGTACATGACTATTATAAGTAAAATACAATCAAGGATGCAGTATGGCTCAGAAACTATTTTTAGATGCTCTTATTGGACGAGATGATTTTGAAGTAGAGGATCAATCGCATAGTTCACAAGGACCTCACAAAACTACACTAAGTTATGCTGATTTTGAGATACCAGGATTTTTCTTTTCATCACTTCGTAAACCAGACTTTCAGCGTGAAACCAATGAGTGGGATGCTGAGAAGGTTAAAGATCTTGTGAAAAGTTTCTTAGATGGAGATTTAGTTCCTGCTATTATTCTTTGGAAGTATGCTGATAGCTATACATTTGTAATTGATGGAGCTCATAGAATTAGTGCAATTTCTGCATGGGTTAATGATGATTATGGAGGCGGAAGAGTCTCTAGAAAGTTTTTTGACAATGCTATACCAGAACAACAACTAGATATTGCAAAGAAAGCTCGCGAAATTATAAATCGAGATATTGGTGCTTATAAGGATTTCAAAGATGCTCTATATGAACCAGATAGTGCAGCCGAGCATGTTAAAAAAAGATTAAAGAGTTTCGGTACAAGAGCATTACAATTACAGTGGGTAGATGGTGATTCCAAAAAAGCTGAAAGTAGTTTTTTTAAAATAAATCAATCGTCTACACCTATTAGTGATACTGAGATTGCAATATTAGAAGCGAGAAGAAAGCCATCTGGATTGTGTTCTAGAGCTATCTTGCGTGGTGGTCAAGGATATAAATACTGGAGTGTATTTGAAGCTAGTTTGGCTGATAAAATTCAAAAAGAAGCTGGAATAATTAATGCATTGATTTTTAAACCAGAGCTTTTAACATCGATTAAAACATTAGATTTACCACTAGGTGGAAAAAATCATGCTAGCAATTCATTATCGATGGTATTCGAGCTTGTTAAGTTGTTAGGTGTCAATAATACTGAAGAAGACACTACTGGAGAAGAAACTCTTAAAGCCCTAATTAAAATTAAAAAGTCCATGCAACGAATAAATGATATTCATCCATCTTCTTTAGGTCTACACCCAGCTGTATATATTTATAGTCGGTCAGGAAATTTCAGAGTTAGTGCTTTCATGCAACAATTGTATTCATTGAGGAGCTTTCAAACAATAAAAAATTAAATGTCTTTACTCAACATAGAGCAGAATTTGAGAATATCATTATTAGTTCTGATGTGTTAATTCAACAGATAGTACGCAAAGCACGACAAGCTAATAAAGCTGTGGCACCTTTAGTTAAGTTTTTCCATGCTATTCTCGATAATCTTAGCAATGCTACCGAATCTGATGAAGTATTAATAATGCTAAGTAAGTCATCCGATTTTTCATATCTAAATCTGGATGACTTACACCAAGAAGAAACCGCTTCTACATCGTTTTCAAAGTCGACGAAAAGCGCGGCATATATTTCTGAAGCGATTAAAACTTCTCCAAAATGCAAGATATGTGGAGGAATTCTTCATCAAAAATCTATTTCAATCGATCATAAAATTCGTAAAGAAGATGGTGGAACGGGTTTGCTAAGTAATGCGCAGCTTTCGCATCCATATTGCAACACTACTTATAAAAATTAAGATGATAGTCTGACAGAAACATTAATTCTTAAAGAGAACCCAATGACAACTTCAAAAGTAACTTACCAAGGCAATCTACGCACCACTGCTATTCATTTGCAATCAAACAATGAAATCATTACCGATGCACCTATTGATAATCAAGGTAAGGGCGAGGCGTATTCACCAACTGATTTATTGGCGACCAGCTTAGCCAGTTGTATGCTAACCATTATCGGTATCAAAGCCCGTGATATGGATATCGATATTGCAGGTACTACCGCTGAAGTGACTAAAATAATGGCTGCTGATCCAAGACGTGTTAGTGAAGTGCATATTGCCATTACTTTTAATCAAGAGTTAGATGATAAGACGCAAAAAATATTCTATAACACCGCGCTGACTTGTCCGGTTGCGAAAAGTATTCATCCTGATATCATTCAAAAAGTGACTATTCATTCCAGAAGCCATTAATTCTAAGAGCTTTTAATTCTAAGAACTACTGATTCCAAGAATTGTTAATTCCAAAAACCAGTGACCTTTATAAGGATGGTTGAGATGGCTAGCAAAACCTTACTTATCGTTGCGCATGCGCCATCGCCTAATACTAAGAGGTTGGCGCAAGCGGCTTATGATGGTGCCAATCATCCTGATATAGATATCAATGTCATAATCAAATCTCCTCAAGATACGCAACCTGAAGATGTGCTAGCTGCTGATGCGTTATTGTTAGGCACGACTGAGAACTTGGCTTATATGGCAGGACTGACCAAAGACTTTTTTGATCGCTGTTATTATCCGGCGTTAGAGAAGAAGCAGGGCATGCCATTTGCACTATACATTCGCGCAGGTCATGACGGTACGGGTACTAAGCTTGCTATGAAAACCATTACGACCGGATTGCGTTGGTCATGGATTCAAGAGGCGCTGATTTTGCAAGGTGATTGGCAAGATGGTTTTACTGAACAAGTAGAAGAACTGGCGATGACACTGGCGGCTGGATTGGAAGCGGGTATTTATTAGTGCTTAATCTTTAATTTATTGATAGTTGGTTGGTAGTTCATACCCCGTTGCTATTTAGTTATTATCAAGGTAAGAGGTTTTATGTTTAATAATAACTCAGATAATAAACAGTCTACTCTTACGGCTGGACTGCCATTTTCTCAAGCGTGTGAAAATAATAAGCAACCGATTCTAACAGTTCTACAAGAAGAGCTAAAAGACTTTAACCATGCGTTAGAGGTTGGTTCTGGAACTGGTCAGCATAGTGTATATTTTGCCCCTAGATTGACTCATTTAACATGGCAGACCAGTGATATGTTGGCTAATCACGCCACCATCAATGCTTGGCATGCTGCTTATCCTGCCCCTAATTTATATGCACCGCTTACTTTTGATGTATCGTGTGATTCAGTGCCAGTCAATGAGGTTGCCGATGCGCCTTATGATGCGGTATTTACCGCCAATACCTTGCATATCATGTCGTGGACTTTAGTGGCTAAATTATTCCAATTGGTCGGTGATATGCTACCCTTAAATGGTAAATTCATCGTTTATGGACCCTTTAACGAAAATGGCAGTTATAGCAGCGCAAGCAATCATCAGTTTGATCATAGCTTGCGCCAGCGCGATGCTAACAGCGGCATCCGTCATTTAGAAGACGTTATAGATTTGGCAAATACACATCATTTAACGTTAAGTAAGCGTTATGAGATGCCATCTAACAATCAAATATTAGTATTTGAAAAACTTTATTAACGTAAAAAGCTGAATTGATTCACTGTGATAACACTATGAATCAACTCAGCGTTGGTACGATTTTGATTGAGTAAATATCTACCTTCCTGTATGTATCAATACTAACCCGTATTGCGTAGCCCTGCTGCCAAAGCATTGATACTACGAATTAACGCATCTTCGACAGCCAGTCTCTCATTATTTTCCAATTTATCATCACTAGCGCTATCAGGCTGGCGCATACGCTTGAGTAGCTCAATCTGGATGTAGTTAATGGGATCTAAATAGGCGTTACGCCATTCTAATGAATGAGCCAAGTCTTGTTGGTTTGAGAGTAAAGACGCCTGCTCTAGCAAGGAGTTGAGACCTGCGTGCGTCAGTTCATGCTCATCAATCACTGCCTGCATGACTTGCTCACGTAAGCTTTCGTCTTTACACAGTTGACTGTATGCACGGGCGATATTCATCTCGGATTTGGTAAAAGCCATTTCAATATTACTGATAAAGACATTGAAAAATGGCCAGTTTTTATTCATCTCTTTCATTAACGCTTCGTCTTTTTTGACGCTATCTAAAGCACTGCCCACGCCATACCAAGCAGGAAGGGTAAAGCGTGCCAATGACCAGCCAAATACCCATGGTATCGCCCGAATCGTCGATTTGCTCGGAAGTCCCTTTTTACGGTGAGCAGGACGCGAGCCAATATTGAGCAATGAAATCTCTTGTACTGGTGTGGCCTCAGAATAAAACTGATAGAAGCCTTCAGTATTATCCGTCAGCTCACGATATTGCTGTTCGCCGGCATCTGCCAAATCAGCAAACAACGCTTCATAGCTATCTAGCTGTTTGGGTTGTTCGACAAATCGTGACGAGCTGGCTTTTAGCGCCCCCGTGATTCCCATGGTTAATTCAAACACGGCAGTATCTGGATTGGCATACTTGGCGTAAAGTACTTCGCCTTGTTCAGTGAACTTGATCTGTCCATGTAAAGTGCCAGCAGGCTGAGCGGCAATGGCTTGATGGGTTGAGCCACCACCACGACTGACGGAACCACCACGACCATGGAACAGGCGGGTGGTGATACCATATTGATTGGCGATATCGGTGATGGTTTGCTGGGCACTATATAACTGCCAAGCGGAAGTAATAATGCCGCCATCTTTAGAGGAGTCTGAGTATCCAAGCATAATCTCTTGAATGTTTCCTGAGTGCTCAAGTAACTCCCGATATAGCGGATTGTCCAACACCATTGGCATAATCTTATCGATATTTTTTAAATCTTCGATAGTTTCAAACAGTGGCGCAACTGGTAGGGCAGAAAATAAATGCCCGTTCTTATCAATACCCGATAAGCCTGCAAAACGCATCAGTAGCAGTACCTCTAATAGCTGACTGGCGTTATTGGTCATCGAAATTACATAGCTACCAAAAGTATCGTCGCCAACCAGTTTACGCAGTTTAGCGACAGAATTCATCAGAGCAAGCTGTTCGTGTGTTTGCGCGCTTAAGTTGTCGGTATAAATCAGTGGTGCACCTGGCTTTTCTAGCAAACGCGTTAGCCATTCTTGGCGCTCTGTTTCGCTGAGGGTGTGATAGTCGGGCAGATTCGAGGCGCTAGCAAAAATATCTGCAATAACTTCGCCGTGATATCCTGAGTCTTGGCGAATATCTAGCGAGGCTAAATGAAATCCACAGGTTTTGACTAGGCGAATAGTATCAAGCAGTAAGCCTTCGCCATGCGCTTTGTCATGAGTATTGACGCTTTTGCGAATAAGGCGTAAATCATCTAGCAAGGCCGTCGGTGTTGAGTAAGCCTCTTTTGCAGCCTCTTTATCTGTGCCTTGACTTTGGATATGCTGGTTGGTCGCTTTTATTTTAGCCAGAATAATGGACAGCAATCTTCGGTACGGCTCATTATTGTAATCATCAGGATTGTAGCAAAAGACTTTTTGATCGAGTGTGCTGTAGTCTTTGATACGGATATAGATCTCTGGTGCGATATCGACAATAGTATCGCTATGAATCAGCTCACGACGCAATTTTCTGACCAATACTTGGTAATGGCGTAGCACGGTATTGGCATGCATCAATACCGCCATTTCAGTGGTTTCGTGGGTGACGAATGGATTGCCATCTCTATCGCCGCCAATCCAAGAGCCAAAACTGACAAAGGCGGGTAAAGGGTAGTCGATTAACTCAGGATAGATATCGACGATAGCGTCTTTTATATTACGATATACTTTGGGAATGGCAGTGAATAAGCTGGCATCAAAATAGTGTAAGCCGTTGTTTATTTCATCATAAACCAAAGGTTTTCGGCTGCGCACTTCGTCTGATGACCATAGCAAATCAATGGTTTCTGCGGTTTTTTGCTTGGCTTGCATAAAGGCTAGACTGCCTTCGGGATAGTCGCTCATGGCATCGGTATGCTCATAGAGGGTCTGCAAAATATTCATGGTGGTGCGTCTACGGGCTTCGGTAGGATGAGCCGTAAAAACAGGAATAAATTTAAGGTGATCAATAAGCTCTTTGATTTGCGCAGGTTCGATTTGCCGCTCACGGCATTCTAACAAGGTGCGGCGAAAGGATCCCTCCCAGCTTTGATTGGACTGGGCACGCATAGTACGGCGTTGCTCACGCAGATAGTTTTCTTCCGTTAAATTGGCGAGGAAAAAGTAAATAGAGAATGCGCGAATGACGTTTTTTAAGGTTTGATTGTCTAATGAGGCAATAAGATCGATCAGCTGCTGTTTGTGTGCTGGATTATGCTCGCGGCGCTCCTGAATAAAGCCTTTGCGCAATGTTTCAATAGTACGTAGGGTATCCTCCCCAGATTGGCGAGAAATGGCCTCACCTAAAAATGCGCCTAACAATCTAACACGCGCACGCAATACGTCGTTCTTCAATAACATAATTGGCTTCCTTGGCTTTTAATCGACTCATTTATCAATGAGATAGGCTGGTTAATGAATAAGGGTCGCTGTTCTTATAGGATATAAATTAAAGTTATTTATATTCATTTGCTAAAAAATCCAAATAGCGTTTCCACGAGCGCTCATCTGCACGTGCATCATATCTATCACTGCCGAACACGCTAAAGGCATGTGGTGCATTACTATATGTCACCATCTCATGCGGTACTTTGGCGGCTTCTAGCGTCTTACCCAAAGTTGCGAAGCTCTCTAGAGAGACAGATTCATCAGCAGAGCCATGGAATACTAAGATTTCTCCAGTTGTCTTGTCATAACTTTGACCCGTTGGAATATCAAAGGCACCATGGAAGGGTACAAATGCTTTTTGCTCAAATCCTGAGCGCGCCAGCTCTAGAGCAACGGTACCGCCAAAACAATATCCCATGGTAGTGCCTTTACGCACATCATTACCTTGTAGTCGTCCGGCATTCAACGCACCTTGAAGTATGCGGCGCATTTTATTGCGATCATCGTATAACTCCCCAGTTAAGCGTTTGTTTTCTTCAATAGAAGTAGGACGAACGCCTTGCCCGAACATGTCTGCCGCCAATACGTTGTAGCCCTCGCCTGCTAACATGTCAGCACGTTTGCGCTCATAGTCTGTCAATCCATCCCAGTCATGAATGAGTAGAATAAAAGGCGCATTCGCTTTGTCGGCTTTGGCATAATAGCCTTCGTATGCTTGATCATCCACGGTATAGGTAATATTTTTGGTTGTAATGGCGGCAGCTGTTTGGCTGAAAGTCAGTGCCATTAGTCCGATTGACGCACCCATTAGCAATGAGTGATAAGGTTTTTTGGACGGAGTGTTTGAAGTTGATAACATGGTAGGTCGCCTTATAATCGTATAAAAAAGATAAATAGTTGGCTAAAACCATGCCCATTTTATTTATCAACTGTTTTAATGCTTCATAAGAGCATACCTCAAAAAATCACTACATGACAAGAATCTATCGTCAACGTTGAGGCTCTCTTTAAATACGCTGAAATTACGGCTTTATCACGGCTGCAAACTTTAACCAAATATCAACAAGGAGTGCCATGAATTAGTCATATTTTTTGGCTAACATTAAAGGTAGCTCTATACAAAAGCTCTAAAGAAATAGAGCCTACTTTTAATTACTAGCTAGGATGCATAATGAAAAATAATATAGATCATACTGACCCCGCTAAAGATATGAATACGGAACGTGGCAATGGCGGTGAGACTCACCAGCGCGCAGGGGATGACACCAAAGTATTGACGACCCAACAAGGTGTCGTCATCTCTGACAATCAAAACTCTCTAAAAGCAGGCAGTCGTGGCCCCACATTGCTAGAGGATTTTGTATTGCGTGAAAAAATTCATCATTTTGACCATGAGCGTATTCCTGAGCGTATCGTTCATGCGCGTGGTAGTGCTGCTCACGGTTATTTTGAACTCACTGAGTCGCTCGAAAAATACACCACTGCCAAAATTTTGACTGAAACAGGTAAACAGACGCCTTTATTTACTCGTTTTTCTACGGTTGCAGGTAACAAAGGCTCAAAAGATACGCCACGTGATGTGCGTGGTTTTGCCGTGAAGATTTATACCGAAGAAGGCAATTGGGATATCGTTGGTAACAACATGCCGATTTTCTTTATTCAAGATGCGATGAAGTTTCCAGATTTGATTCACGCGGTTAAACCAGAGCCTGATCGTGGATTTCCGCAAGCCGCTTCGGCGCACGATACTTTTTGGGACTTTGTGTCATTAAGTCCTGAGACCATGCATAATTTAATTTGGCTGATGAGTGATCGTGCACTACCACGCAGTTTACGTATGATGGAAGGCTTTGGTATTCACAGCTATCGCTTAATCAACAAAGAAGGCAAGAGCACCTTTGTCCGTTTCCATTGGAAACCTGTACTTGGTGTACAGTCAACCACGTGGGATGAGGCGGTAAAAATCTCAGGCGCTGACCCTGATTATCATCGCCGTGATTTGTTTGAAGCCATTAATAATGGCGACTATCCTGAATGGGAGTTTGGCGTCCAGCTATTTACTGAAGAAGAAGCTGATAAATTCCCGTTTGATCATCTAGATGCGACCAAATTGATTCCAGAAGAGATGGTGCCAGTGAAAGTCGTGGGTAAAATGGTGCTAAACCGTTATCCCGATAACTTTTTTGCAGAAACGGAGCAAGTGGCGTTCTGTCCATCGCATCTGCCACCGGGCATTGATTTCAGTAACGATCCATTATTACAAGGTCGTTTGTTCAGTTATCTAGACACCCAGTTATCACGTTTAGGTTCGCCTAACTTTGCCCAAATTCCAATCAATGCGCCGAAATGTCCGTTTGCCAATAATCAGCAAGATGGTCATATGCAGATGCAAGTCCCTAAAACTCGCACACTTTATGAGCCGCAAAGTTTAGACCCAACCAGACCACGTGAAAGCGCCAAGCGTGGCTTTGAATCATTCCATGAGCAGTTGGATGATGGTGTGAAAGGTCGCGTGCGTGCAGAAAGTTTTGCCGATCATTATAGTCAACCGCGGATGTTCTATCGCAGCCAGACGCCAGCTGAGCAAGCGCACATTGCTTCTGCTTATGCCTTTGAGCTAGGTAAAGTAGATACGGCGCATGTACGTACGCGTATGCTGAGCCATCTGCCGCATATAGATGAAGACTTGGCAAATCGTGTGGCAACAGCGCTAGGTATGGAACTGCCAGAGCCTGCTGATGCCGCTGCTCCTATACAGGATATGGCGACATCGAAAGCAGTACAAACGATTGGTCTAACGCCGAAAAGTCTAAAAGGCCGTTTGATTGGTATCTTGGTCGCTGAAGGCTCCAAGCATAGTGAAATCAAAAAGTTTGAAGAGGCAGCAAAAGCGCAGGGCGCTAGTGTGAAAATCGTTGCGCCCAATAAGGAGGTTGTCTTAGATGACGACACTCGCATACAAGCAGATGAGCGCCTCGCTGGCGGTCCATCAGTGATGTTTGATGCGGTCGTTAGTATCATTATGCCAGAGCAAGCTAAGAAGTTAGCAAAAGACAGCTCAGCATTAGATTGGTTCAACGATGCGTATGGTCATTGCAAAGCCATTGCTTATTGCGGCGCGACTGATGAGTTTATCTTAAGTAAATTACCTATCGAAAAAGACAGTTTCGTGACGCCACTGGCTGAATTGGATAGCTTTATTGAGAATGCCAAATCTCGTCTGTGGGAACGTGAGCCAAAGGTTCGTGATTTGGCATAAGGTAGTATTAAGTTTGAACTTCTGATACTTTTAAAATTTTACCGATTTAACGAAAACTCAGCCTTAGCGCTGGGTTTTTTTATTGTAAGTTTTATAAAAAAGCAATTTATAGTCACAAGCGTTCACTCAAAGTCATTACAAGTTGAATGGTGGGCGTTATACTAAATCCTATTAAGGCGCGTTAAAAGCGTCTCCTATAGTAGGGATACTATAACAGTGAGCAATAATGTAGCAGGGAATGCGAATGAGTTTATGTGAAATTGTACGTTTAGAAGGATATATCCAAAGTACTTATCTTGCGGTATATCCAGATAAAATTATGCTGCTGGACGGTGGTTGCCGCCCTGATGTAGCGATGGTATTAGATTATATTAGAACGACGTTACAGCGACCAATCAGCGATCTAAAAGTCGTCGTGGTGACCCATATGCATCCTGATCATGCAGGCGGCGCTCATCAATTTAGAAAAGAGACGGGCTGTATCATTGTTTCGGCAGAAAAAAAGCGTCAATGGTATAGCGGTATCGGTGGGCATGCCATGCATTTTGTGGATATAAATCTTGCGCATTATGTGGCGAGACGTCAAGGTCGCTCTCTTAAGAACCTGTATTATCCCGCCCATCTTACGCCTGATATTATCGTTAAAGATGGGGATAGTGTGCCGAAATTTGATGAATGGCAAGTACTGGAAACACCCGGACATACAGATCGTGACTTGTCTCTATTTCATGTACCAAGTCGGCAAGTCTATACGGCCGATCTCATTATCAAACTGCGTCATAAGTTTGTGGCGCCTTTTCCTATTTATGATCCTAAAGTCTATATTCAGTCACTACAAAGAATAAAGGCGTTAAAACCTTCTATGGTCATGATGGCACATGGATGTGAGCTGGCAATAGATGCAGCAACTTTTGATATGCTGATTACGCAAGCACCCAAGCATCCACGGACGATCAAAGACACGATTAAGCATAAGCTACTGTGGCGAAAAGACGCTGACTTCACTATTTTCAAACGAAACCGTAAAAAATAAAGTGAAATTTTAAACAAAAAAAAGCCCAGTCACTATTAATATAATGACTGGGCTTTCTAAATATGGTGGGCCGACCGCGACTCGAACGCGGGACCAATTGATTAAAAGTCAACTGCTCTACCAACTGAGCTATCGGCCCTGAAGAGTGTATAAAAAA
>LIQB01000003.2:0-773077 GCA_001411745.2 Psychrobacter glacincola | reverse complement strand
CGAACGCGGGACCAATTGATTAAAAGTCAACTGCTCTACCAACTGAGCTATCGGCCCTGAAGAGTGTATAAAAAAAGCATGGCTTTTTTAACTCTGCAAGATAAATTTCCTTAAAGGCAAACTTATTAAAACTAGACATCTAAAAAATGTCTTTAAACTTAATTTTTAATATTAGGTCAATCAACATTAAAAGAGGCATTAAGTTTGTTTCAACGTTTAAAGAATTTCTATCCCTAAACGTGAGAGCACATTATATACACTATCAGCACAATTACAACCCCGTAATATAAAAAAAGTGCAATTAATGCGAAAAAATGCGTTTTTTTATATAATTTGGCTTATTGGTGGCTGTTTCATGGCAGTAAATGACTATTTAAAACGTCAGTCGCGACGTTTTAGTCCCTAGACAGTGCTTCAACAGGATCTAATTTAGCAGCATTACGCGCTGGCAAGAATCCAAATACGACACCAATCAAGGTTGAACAAATAAAGGCAGCAATAATAGAGGTTGATGAGTAAATCACTTTAAAGCTATCACCAGCAAAATTATTAATGATTTCACCAATAGCAAAGGCCAGTCCAATACCTAATAAGCCGCCCAAAATACAGACGAGTACGGCTTCTATCAAAAACTGCTGCATGATATCGTTTTGACGAGCCCCAACTGCCATACGTACCCCAATTTCATTAGTGCGTTCCGTGACCGATACTAGCATAATATTCATCACACCAATACCACCAACGATCAATGAGATAACAGCAACCGATGAGATGAGCAGTGTCATAGTACCTGTCGTTGATTCAATGGTCTGACGAATAGAATCTGAGTTAATAATATTAAAATCATCTTTACCATGGCGACCTTCTATTATGTCGGAAATAGCTGACTCAGCGACACTAGATGAGACACTGTCATCTAACAGTGCTATAAAACTATCAATATTTGCACTACCAGTTATACGTGACATCACAGTGGTATAAGGCATATATATGACGGGTGTCGTGCTACTTGGTCCAAAGCCACTGTCGCTTGCCTCAAGGACGCCAACCACGCGTCCAGGCACACTACCGATGAGTATGACTTCTCCGATAGGGTTATCTATATTTGCAAAAAAAGCACTCTTGGCATTGTCATCGATAATAATATCTTGACTGCGAAGGTCGATACTTTGCGAATCGAAACCTTGACCTAATGCCAGCGTCTCACCAGTGACCTCTAGATAATACTCACCAACACCATTGATGGTCGAGTCTTCCTGCACGCTGCGATAGCGTACACTAGAGCTGGTATTGACTTGAGGGCTCACATTGATAACATACGGCTGACTGCTGACCGCTTCTGCATCTTCTGGTGTGAGGTTGTCGTCATTATATTTACGTCGCGGGTCGCCTCTAGGGTAGCCGTCATTCACTGTTATAGTATTGGTTCCTAACGAGCTAATATTTGCGAGAATTTGCTGCTGAGAGCCTTGACCAAGACCAACGATAGACACAACCGCAGCGATACCGATGATAATGCCTAACATGGTCAGCAAGGTGCGCATCTTGTGTGCACGCATGGCAAGTAAGGACATTTTAAAAGCTTCGAGCAAACGATCCACAAAGCTTCCGAAGGCACTTTTACGATGTCCACCGAGGATAGATTCTGGGTGTTGAGTTGTCTGTTTATAATGCTCAGTTTTATAATCAGCAATGACGTAGCCATCTTTTAACTCAATAACCCGTTCGGCTTGGGCCGCAAGTTTGGGATCATGAGTGACCATGATAATGGTATGACCTTTAGCATTTAGATCATGTAAGATCGCCATCACATCTTCGCCAGATTTGCTATCTAGTGCGCCAGTTGGCTCATCAGCTAAGATGACATCGCCACCATTCATCAGAGCGCGAGCAACAGAAACACGCTGTTGTTGGCCGCCTGAGAGCTGGCTAGGACGATTATTTACCTTTTCACCAAGACCTAGATTGGTCAAGAGCTTTTCTGCGCGATTGATTCGTGCCTCAGTGTTCATACCAGCATATACGGCAGGGACGGCAACGTTATCTTTGGCGCTAATGTCACCAAGCAGGTGGTAGCGCTGAAAGATAAAGCCAAAATGCTCTCGGCGTAACTCAGCCAATTCATCTGCCTCTAGTTTGTTTGCTGATTGGCCATAAATCTTATAGTCACCTGCTGTCGCCTGATCTAAGCAACCCAAGATATTCATTAGTGTAGACTTACCAGAGCCAGATTGCCCGATAATCGCGACCATTTCACCTTGATTAATCGTTAAATTAACCTCGTGCAATACGCGAATGGTTTGCTCGCCGGCAGCAAACTCTCGAATAATACCCGACAGCTCCATAATGGGCTTGTCAGCGGTAGCTGCAGTATCATTCGATGAGTCGTTTTCTATCGAAGCGCTAGTGCTGTCGGTCGGCTGTTTAGCAGATTGAGATATAGTCATAGCAATGTCTTTAATCAAAGATAGTGAGTGTCGTGAGAAAAGGGCTAAGTTGCTCAAGCCCTTTCATCGTTAACATAGTCAAAGAATTAATTACATCCTTGGAGTACCACCAGGTATACGAGTACGACCACCACCTTTACCTGAAGCATTGGCACTACCTTCGCCGATGATAACCTGCTCACCTTCTTTTAAACCACTTAAAATCTGCGCATTTACTCGGTTATCAATGCCTACTTCTACTGTGCGAGGTTCTACTGTGCCGTCATCACTTAGTACGCGTACAACCTTGCTGGTTTTTGCTTGACCTTCAGTTTGATTTCTCGCGGGTCTTTCTTGTATGGCTGCTGATGGCACAAGCAACGCGTCTTTGGCTTGATCGATGATGATATAAATCTGGGCGGTCATATCAATACGAAATAATCGCTCAGGGTTAGCTACTTCAACATAGCCAACATAGTAGATCGCAGAATCGGTTGAGCTGGTCTTGCTAATTTCCTCAGGTGCCGGCTCAATAGCTGTCAGTGTCGCATCATACTGCTTGTCTGGATTACCGATGATATTAAAGTAGGCGGGCATACCAGCATTGACATTGATAACATCGGCTTCGGAGATTTGTGCGTTGATTCTAACAGTAGACAAATCTGCTAAAGTTACGATGGTCGGGGCTGTTTGATTGGCATTGACCGTCGTGCCTTGCTCTGTGGTCACTGAGACGACAGTACCTGATATTGGTGCGCGAATCGTTGTATAGCTAAGGTCTTCTTGAGCCGTTGCGACATTGGTTTGAGACTTTCGTAATGCTGCTTGTTGGCTATTAATGTTTGCAGTGGCTGTTGCAATGGCGGCTTGTGCCGTATCAATAGCAGCGCGTGCATTGGCGACCGCTGCCTGCGCTGTTTGAACTTTTGTTGCCTGTGTATCGTAATCCTGTTGTGATATCGCATCGATAGCGAGTAGTCCTTGCAGGCGTGCAAAATCAGACTGTGCTTGTTTAAGCTCAGACTGACGGCTGGCAAGATCAGCATAAGCACTTTTTAGACTAGCTTGTTTGCTTAACGATTCTGCTTGCGCACTTTGTAGCGCGGCTTCGCTTTGCTCAAGGCTGGCTTGTTCATTGCTCAGGCTGTTCTTCTGAGTCACTTGATCAATCTGTGCAATCAAATCGCCTTGTTTCACCTCGTCACCCACTTCTACATAGAGGTTTGTGACCTCACCAGAAACCTGTGCACCGACATCAACGGTATTAAGTGCTTTAACTTTACCTGATGCCATGACATTGTTTTCGATATCACCAACCTCAACAGGTGCGGTTAAATAACTGGGTTTTTCTTCTTCTGGTTTTAAAAAAGTATAGGCCAAAGCCCCTAATGCTACGATGATTAAGGCGATGACACCCCATTTGATAGCAGACTTTTTGCTTATTTTGCGCATGACAACAATCCAATTACAATTAAATCAAGTGTAGATATAGTAGAGACTTCACCTGCAAAAGGGAACGGAAATTAGTTTACGAAAGGTTAAGAAGTTCAGCAGTAGAGATAAGGCAGACTATATTATGGAAATAATAAACAAAGGAAGAATGTAATGTTAAACCATCAGCAAATTCAAAAAATAATTAACGATTATAGTAAAAAGATAGGGCTAAATATTGATGATGTTATTTTAAGAGATATGCCTTCTGGATTTGGTGAGCCACACTTGGAGATAAGCGGTGGCTATTACCACTATGTAATATGTGAGCGCGGTAGTGAGTTATCTAGAGAATCTTTTTTAGATGTAGATGATTTCATTTATGAGTTTTTTGAGATGGTAACGTCTAGGGTAGGGTAGCAGGCGAGTATGAGCAAGAGAATAGTGTCATGAGTGAAGATCAAAGAGTTATACGCTTTAATAAGCAAATTGAACTTATGACGCAGCTAAATCATGAATGGGGTAGAAAAAAAGAAGCATATATAACAGAAACTTTAAAAAACTTTCCTTATTCAGTTAATAACAGAACTTACGATAAGAAAACTTGGTTAAACAAGTTGTTAAATTTCTTCAAATGATTAAACGACAAACAAACGCTTTCCAGATAGCTCTAACGCTGCCTGCAATAATAACTCCCACGCTGGCTGACGCACGAGTCCTTTGATGGCTTGGTCACATTTATAAAGCAGGGCAGGCCATTCAGCCGTTTGCGCTTTTGACTGGCGACGGCAAGCTTGCTGGTACAACCCTTGTTTGCTACGCCAGATACCAAGCGCTTGCGGATCTTGCCCATCCATCAATTGCATGATTTGCCGCATGTCTTTACTAATCGCCCATAATACCAAGGTGGTTGGCTCGTCGGTGGCTTTCAGCTGAAACATGATTTTAGCGACTTGCGTGCTGTTACTGGCAAGCATGGCATCCGATAAATCAAAGACACTAAATTGTGCATCACTGACCAACGCGGCTTGTAGATCCTTAATGTCTAAGGCAACATTGTTTGTCAGTTGTGTAGAGTGATCAGCCTGTTGACTAGCCTCAATATTCTTAGCGACTAGCTGCGGCGCAAATAAGTAGGATAGCCGCCATAAGGTCTGATAAGCGCTTAGCAGATGGTGCTCAGTATGCGACATAAGCAGCTGCCACGCCTCTTGCGATAGCCGTAAGCCAAACTGCTGAGCTTGTATTTGCAGTAGCTGCTGTCGTTGCTGCTCATTATATAAATTGCAATCAATGACATGACCATATTGAGCAAATGGCGTAAACCACTTGCTGCTCTGCGCTCGCTTGTCTTGTTTGGGCGTGAGCCATAATAAACTATGACTGTGCGTCCCTGTTTGAGCTTCAACGGCAAAGCGCTCAAGCTCAGTGATAACGGCCTTGTCAGGCTTATGATTGCCCGTCACGATGAGTGCACTGGCATCATCAAATAAAGACTGGCTACCAAGCTCTGACAATACTTCTTGCCAGCTCTTGACTGATATCAGCTCAATACGCTTAATCGCGTAATTCTGCGCGCGCCAATGTGGTCGCAGGGCATCGATGAGCCATTGACTGAGTAGTGGCTCATCACCATGCGCCAGCCACAAGCCCGCGACTGCAACGGAAGGCTGTAGTAGCTTTGGGTAGGCTTGTATGAAGGTATCTTGCATAGGGTAATAAGTACACAGATTGATGAAAATAAACGTGGAATGTGTTGCGCATTATAAATTATGGGTTTGGCACCACCACCGCGATCGACGTTGAGCCATTACCGCTTTGCACAGATTGTCTGACTCCAGAAGAGCTGACCTTAGGTAGGGAGATGGCGACATATTGATCAGTAATTCGGCGTGCCAAACTGTCATAGAGCCAGTCACGAATTTGATCGCCTTGCTGATCATCAGTGCTCACTGATGCTTCATTATATTGATAGCTACGCTCGACTTGGATAGGGTTGCTTAGCGTAATTGGTTTGCCATTCTCCATGGTCTGATAGCTGACATCTGCTGAAAGTACCAAGCGTATCTCTGTCAAGACACCGACCAGCTCATAACGCTTAAAACGCACGTTATTGATGGTGATAGCGGCAATGGGTTCAGCGCTTGCTTGTTTGTTATTGTTCGCAACATCAGCTGCTGTCATGTTGTCAATGACCTCAACACCTAAAGTTTTTAGGCGTCTTGTCAATGGCAGCTTAAGCGGAAATGAGGTGCGATTGTCTTCTAGAATCACGGCTGTTTTGGCGACATCAAGCAGCATTGGCGCATCATAGCCACGCAGTTGAAAGCCGCATCCACTAATAGCTGCCGTTGCACCTAGTAGCGTAAACATTGGCAGGGCAGTCAGAAAAGCCGCCGCCAGTTTTTGTCCGTTTGATTTTTTGGCAAAAGCGTCTTTTTTGCTTAAGCTGGCTTTGGGTGACTGACCTGCTCGATATTTATACGACATAATCGCTATCCTAATATTATAAAAAGGCTCAGACTAATCATTAAACTAATAAAAAGTACTGAGCCTAAAAAATCTAGCCTACCACCACGATGTTTACCAGCTTATTAGGGACGACGATTTCTTTTTTGATGTCGCCAGTCAAGAATTTTGCCACACTTTCCATTGAACGTGCTTGTGCTTTTAGCTGTTCTGGATCGCTATTTGGGGCTACATCCATTTTACCGCGCATTTTACCATTGACCTGTACCACCATCGTGATCATATCTTGTACCAGAGCGCTTTTATCAACTTCTGGATAATTCAAGGTAATGGTCTCTAAACCCAATTGCTCAAGTAAATGTTCACCAATGTGCGGCGCATATACGGATAGCATAATCAGCAGATCCGTCAATGCCTCATGCTGTACCTGTAGGTCTTGCTTGCTATTGGCCTTAAAGCCAGTCAGCTCGTTGGCAAGCTCCATCAAACTTGATACAGGCGTGTTCAATGCCAAACGATCACCCAAATCACTATCGATTTTAGCAATGGTTTCATGAGTTTTACGGCGTAAGTTTTTGGCTTCTTTGCTTAAGCCATCAGTGCTCAAAGCGTCATTGTTCAGCGTCTCGATACTTAGGTTCGCGGCAGTAAGCGCTTGCATGTGTTCAGTAGCAATACGCCATACTTTTTTGACGAAGTTATAAGGGCCTTTGAGCGCATCATCTGACCATTCTAGCGTTTGATCCGCAGGCGCGGTGAAGAGCGTATAGAGACGAACGGTATCAGCGCCGTATTTATCGATGGTAATTTGCGGATCGACACCGTTGTTTTTTGACTTAGACATTTTCTCGATTTTGCCAATGGTCACCGGCTGCCCATCAGATTTTAAGATGGCTTTAATCGGTTGACCACGTTCGTCATAGTCGATATCAATGTCTTCTGCAAAATAGTAGGTGGTACTGCCATCCGCATTTAGGCGATAGAATGTCCCTGCCAATACCATGCCTTGCGTCATCAAATTAGCAAACGGCTCATTTCCTGACACCAAGTCTTCATCACGCATCAGTTTATGGAAGAAGCGTGCATAAAGTAGATGCATTACCGCATGCTCAACACCGCCGATGTATTGATCGACAGGCAGCCACTTATTGGCGGCAGATTTGTTGACCATGCTTTGCGCATCATTTGGGCTTGCAAAGCGTGCATAGTACCAGCTTGACTCCACAAAGGTGTCAAAGGTATCGGTTTCGCGCTCAGCAGGATTACCGCATTTAGGACATGTCGTATTGACAAACTCTGGAATGTTTTTTAACGGATTTCCGCGACCATCAGGAACGACATCAGTCGGTAAGACAACGGGCAAATCTTGCTCTTCGACAGGTACTGTACCGCAATGCTCACAGTTAACCATTGGGATAGGACAGCCCCAATAACGCTGGCGAGAAACACCCCAATCACGGAGACGGTATTGGATTTTTTTCTTAGCAAGCTCTTGTGGTTCTAGTTTGGTCAGCATCGCTTCAAATGCTTGCTCAAAGTCTAAACCATCAAATTCGCCTGAATTGACCAAAGTATTGCGTTCGGTATAAGCACGATTAATCTCAGTATCGTTCGCCTCTGCATCTGCCTCTAACGCATCGAAATAGCCGACAGGGATATCGATGACTTGTTTAATGGGTAAGCTGTATTTAATCGCAAACTCATAATCACGCTCATCATGAGCAGGGACAGCCATCACTGCGCCTGAGCCGTAGCTCATAAGCACATAGTTGGCAACCCATACTGGCACTTCTTCGCCAGTGAGAGGGTGCGTGACCGTAAGACCAGTAGCCATGCCGATTTTTTCAGCTTTAGCTAGGTCTGCTTCTGCAACTGAGCCTTTTTTACAAAGCGCACAGAATTGCGCAATCGCTTCATCATGCTCAGCCGCATACTGCGCTAGCGGATGTTCGGCTGCGACCGCCACATAAGTCACACCCATCAAAGTATCAGGGCGAGTAGTGAACACATCTAACGTATTGGTCTCGCCAGCAAGCTCATAAGGGAAGTGTACTTCCATGCCTGCGCTGCGACCAATCCAGTTGCGCTGCATGGTCAATACTTCTGATGGCCAGTGACCTTCTAGCTGATCCAAATCATCGAGCAATTCGTCAGCATAATCAGTGATATTAAAGTAATACATCGGAATGTCGCGCTTTTCGACCGCAGCGCCACTACGCCAGCCTTTACCATCGATGACTTGCTCGTTGGCTAAGACGGTATTATCAACAGGATCCCAGTTGACGGTCGAAAGCTTTTTGTAGACCAAGCCTTTTTTGTATAGCTGTAAAAACAACCATTGCTCCCACTGATAATACTCAGGGCTGCAAGTAGCAAATTCACGTGACCAGTCAATAGACAAACCCAGTAGTTTAAGCTGCGCGCGCATGCTGTCAATATTGGCAAACGTCCATTTGGCAGGTGGCGTTTGGTTAGCAATCGCCGCGTTTTCTGCTGGCAAGCCAAAACCATCCCAGCCCATAGGCTGCATGACTTCATAGCCCTTGAGGCGATAGTAGCGGCTCAGTACATCAGAAATCGTATAGTTACGCACGTGACCCATATGCAGCTTACCGCTTGGGTAAGGGAACATCGACAGCATATAGCGACTTGGCTTATCGCTTGGCTCATTGCTCACTTCAAAGCGCTTGTCAGTTGCCCATTTGGCTTGCTGCGCCGCTTCTATCGCTTGTGGGTTATAATGATTGTTTTCAGCTTGGTCAGATGTCACAGTATTGCTCATAGTTGGCTCGAGATTGATTAATACGAATAAATTGGGTGAAATTTCACAATGCCATAGCATAGCGTAATTTGGCAAAAATTGCGACGATATGATAGGGCGTTTACGCATGACGAAGAATACAAATTCGAAAATTTGAGCGGGTTTTTAATGTTTTGGTTATCTTAAACCAAATACCCATAGGCTTAGGTATAATAAACAGAATAATGATCATTGATTTGGAGTTTTTATGACCATCACTATTTACGGTATCAAATCGTGCAGCACCATGAAAAAAGCCTTTACCAAACTAGACGAGCTAGGTGTCAGTTATGAATTTCATGATTATAAAAAACAAGGTATCGATAAAGATAACGTTCAGCGTTGGGTAGATAAATTAGGCATCGATAAAGTGCTTAATAAACGCGGTACGACATGGCGAAAACTAGACGACAGTCAAAAGCAAGCGGCTGATGCTAGTCTAGATAACGCCATTGATTTGCTCGTAGAAAATACCAGTATGATTAAGCGTCCGATAGTTGAAGGTGAGCTGACTGATAAAAATAAGAATATATTACTATGCGGCTTTGACGAAGCCGAGTTTGATAAAGTTTTTTCGTAAAAGAATACGGCTACCATCAATGAAGCCCGAGCTAAGAACCTCTTAGCTCGGGCTTTATAACACCTAAAATAAACCAAATCACACTTGCGAGCCATATAAGCAAGACGTAAAAGCGAATTTGTTCAGCATTCCAATCTAGTGCAAACCATTCAATGAGGAAAAATGACTTCCACCCTTCTATCCATTTTGCGCCACCATAGCCAATAATCCACCAGCAATACAAGCTTTCTAAGATAAAAAGTAGACACCAGAGCCACAATGCCATGATTTACTCCTGCTACTCGGCCAATGATGAGCCTAAATCACGACTGATTAATGTACCAACCCCTTCGTTGGTGAAAATCTCTAACAGTGTGGCATGAGGCACGCGACCATCGACGATCACCGCGCTTTTTACGCCGCTACGTACCGCATCAAGTGCACATTGGATTTTGGGAATCATACCGCCTGAGATAGTGCCGTCTTCAATGAGGCTGTCGACTTTCTTTGGCGTGAGTCCAGTCACGACTTCGCCGTCACGACCCAGCACACCCTTGATATTGGTTAGAAGCATGAGCTTTTCAGCTTGTAAAAATTCCGCTACTTTACCCGCGACCAAGTCGGCATTGATATTGTAAGTATTACCTTCGCTATCGACGCCAAGTGGAGCAATGACAGGGATGAAATCAGAAGCAATAAGCATGTTAATCACGTCTTTATTGACACTGACCACATCACCGACAAACCCTAAATCGACGGGCACAGCAATCCCATCTGCGCCAATTTTTTCCATCATCAGTTTTTTGGCTAGGATTAAATTGGCATCTTTACCCGTCAGACCAATGGCGCGGCCACCATGTTTGTTGATTAAGCTAACAATAGATTTGTTGACGCTACCACCCAAAACCATCTCGACGATATCCATGGTGCTTTTATCGGTGACGCGCATCCCATCGATACGGTCTGACTGACGCCCCAACTCTTTTAACAAATTATCCACTTGTGGACCACCGCCATGCACGACCACGGGATGAATGCCAACGGTTTTTAACAAGACGATGTCGCGGGCAAATGAGCTTTCAAGCGCAGGATCCGTCATAGCATTGCCGCCGTATTTGACCACGATAAGCTTATCGACAAAGCGCTGGATATAAGGCAGCGCTGTGGTCAATACTTCAGCAGTGTTTTTGGCATCATCTAAATTAAGCGTCATTATAAACTCCTAAGTTATGGTATTAAAAAATCATATTTTTATGTGACAGCAACTACTTTGACGTTAACTGTTTTGATCAAAACTATTCGGCAGGAATAGCGACAATTTGTTCCGCTAGTTTTTTATCAAATGGGCGACATAAAGCGGCAAATTTTTCTTGAATGTCGCGTAAGTCTTCTATGCTATCACCAGCAAAGCGTGCGGTAAGATTGTGACTGGTATTTGATTGGCGGAGCACCCCAAAACCATGGTCGAAATCCAAACGCACGCCATCAATACAGCTCAGCTTTGTCCCCACTGGCAATAAGCATTTGGCTTGCTTGGACGTCATATATTGCCGACTCATCGAACAACGGCAAAGCGATGGCTGGCTAGTAGCTATCCAATGATCACCAGAATCTTTTGCTACAGTCGCTTCCACGAGCTGGCGTAAATACTGACAAAATTTGGTCAGCTGCTCGACGATAGTATCGTCTTTTTTAAGGGTTTTAGGCATCGGCAAATAATGATCCGCCGTACTGACCATAGCAGGCAATTGCTCTGTAATATCAGTCAGAGATTTTTTACCCTGAGCATCGTAAGCCGCTAGCCAATGCAGCAATCGCAAGGCCGCGTACATGGCGTCATCATAAATAATAAAGCGGCTATCGTTAAATATGAAATGCCCTGACAACTCACCCGCAAAGACAATTTGACCAGCAGACTGCTGCATCTGTCGGCGCATAAAGCTGCTGCCCGTTTTACTGAGCACAGGTGTTGCGCCAAGCTCAGACAAGAGGTTCGGTAGATGATGGGAGCATTTGATATCAAAAAGGATTTGAAAAGGCAGTTGTGAATGGCCTGGGCTTTTAGAACACAGCGTTTCAGGGTGTTCGGTCAGCGCCACTTGCGCTAATAAATATAGCAAGTGATCGGGCGTGACAACTTTACCGCTATTATCGACGATCATTAAGCGGTCGCCATCGCCATCAAAAGCGATACCTATATCTGCTTGATGTTGACGCACACTTCGCTGTAATTGTTTGAGACGGTGTGGTTCAGTGGGATCAGGATTGCCAGAGGGAAAACTGCCATCTGCGGTGTCATTAATCATGATGACCTGCTGGCAAAAATGCTCAAATAAACGCTGGGCGATATTACTGGTCGCCCCATGCATACAATCAATCACGACCCGAAAATCAAGTTTGTTGGAGGGCAGGTTATTGTTTTTTGAATATCGTTTATTTAAATATTGCTGATTAGATTGGTGGATTTGTTGAAAGACTTGGGCAATCGCCTCAATATAAGTCGTCGCGACTTGTGTACCAAATAAATTGAACGGCTGATTATAAATAGATTTAGCAGTTGTATTTTTCAGCGTATTTTGAGCATCAACCTGTGCTTGAGCGTGATTGAGGTGACAGGCATAGTTAGCCCGTGTTTTTTGCCAAAGCAACTGAATCTCTGCATGGCTCGGAGATTGATGGTTGACCAACCATTTGATACCTAAAATGTCTTTAGCAGAATGACTGGCGGTGACGATAATGCCATGACCAGAATATTGCTCTGCCCAAAAAACCATCATGGGGGTAGTAATTAACCCCAGCTGGATAACCTGTAGGCCATATTCAGTCAGTATATTAGCCAATCTCTGAGCGATAATATCACTACCGAGACGCACATCATAACCAAGCACAATGACGGTTCTTTTAAGGTCGATACTTGGTTTTGGCAGGCAGGCTTTGGCAGGAGCTGCGGTTGGGTTGCAATCTGTGGCAATATAAAGTTGAGCAAATGCCTTGCCCAATGCTTGAATAAAGTCAGTGGTAAAATGCTGGCGTGAACCACGAATATCATAAGCACGAAATAAGCATTGCTGCGCAGCAAAAGACGGCATCGCTTACTCTCCTTATGGCGTGATTCACGTGATGGTGATTTTGTGATGACTAAAATACAATTAACATGGTAAATCAGTAATGATAACTGGTTATTGGCGGCCTGAATGTCCAAAGCCGCCTGCACCGCGTGCACTGGTATCACTAAACTCTGATACCACTTCAAACTCAGGGCGGGCAACGGGTACGACGACATATTGTGCCATACGTTCCGCAGGATTCAACACAAAGTCTTCATTACTACGATTCCAAATACTGACCATCAGCTCACCTTGATAATCGGCATCAATCAAGCCAACCAAATTACCCAAGACGATACCGTGCTTATGACCAAGACCTGAGCGCGGTAAAATCATCCCTGCAAAATTAGGATCTTGGATATAAACCGCCAAACCAGTACCAATTAAATGCGTGGCACCTGCTTTAATCGTCAATGGCTCATCAATACAAGCGCGCAAGTCGATACCAGCGCTGCCATCAGTGGCGCGTGTCGGTAACGAGAACGCTTTATCTTCAGTAATTTTAGGGTTTAATACTTTAACTTGTACAGCTTGCATAACGCACTCACTTAACGGTTGGATAGTTTCTAAATAATATTGTTTCTAAATAAGATAATTTCTAAATAATATAGTTTTAACGTTGGCTATGTGACTATAGTATCAACACACTTGCCAAACCCAAGAATGACATAAAGCCGACGATATCCGTCACGGTGGTTAAGATAACCGAGGCGGATAGGGCAGGGTCAATATTCATGCGTTTTAGGAGCAGTGGAATACTAATGCCTGACACATTGGCGGCGGTCATATTAATGGCAATGGCAAAACCAATGACGGCACTGATTTTAATGTCATGAAACCATAGTTGGGCAATAATCGCCATGATTATCGCCCATATGATACCGTTTATCGCGCCAACCCACAGCTCTTTATTTAATAACCACAAACGGTTGGAACCACCGATTTGACCCATCGCCATACCACGAATAACCACTGTCAGAGTTTGTGACCCAGCAATACCGCCCATACTCGCGACCACAGGCATGAGTATCGCCAGCGCCACCACTTTTGCCAGTACCGCCTCGAACTGACCAATCACAGCCGCAGCCAATAAGGCGGTACACAGGTTAATACCTAGCCAAATACTGCGGCTTTTAGCACTGGTTAAAATAGGCGCAAACAGCTCTTCATCTTGGCTGACACCCGCGAGGTTTTTCATGGTGCTATCGACATCATCTTGGATAATTTCCATGATGTCCTCGCCATTTAACTGACCGACCAACTCACCATGGCTATTAATAACGGGGGCAAAACGAATGTCCTCTGAGCGGAAAATCGCTGCGGCATCTTGGATGTCTAAGCGATCGTTAATAGTGATGGCGTTATCAATCAATTCTGAGACTAAGGTAGTTTGATCATGTTTAATCAAATCGACCAGACTGAGCAGCCCGAGTAATTGTTGGCTTTGATCGACGACCAGCAGCTCTTGGCTTTCATCATCGAGCAAATCGTCATTTTCTCGTAGCCAGTTCTGTACTTCTGCAAGGGTGATATCATCCCTGATCTGAATGAGGTCAGGATCCATATAACGACCGACTTCCCAGTCAGCATAGGTGTCAAGCTTGTTGACCTGCACTCGGATGTCTTCATCCAAGGTTGCCATGACCGAGGTACGCACACTTTCGGTGACAGTATCTAAAATCTCAGAGATGTCTTGCGCATCAAGGTCTTGAGTAAATAAGGAAATATCTTTCGATGAGACGTTTTCTAACAGCGGCTGGCGTGTATCAAACTCTAACTCGGCAAGCACTTCGCCTTTGATGTTTTCTGGTACTTGTGCCCAAATCAATAAGCGATTTTGGCTAGGGAACGATTCTAATAGGCTCGCAATCTCATATTTGGACTGCTTTTCTAAAAACTCAGTAATCGCCTCGTAAGCCTTGTCAGCAACCAAACTTTGCAGGTATAGAAGCTTATATTCGCCGCTATACTCTGCCGGATTGTAATCTCCCTGTAGCGTAGATGGTCGTTCCTGATCAGGCATAGGGGTAGGCATAAAGGTTCCAAAGTTTTTAAAAAGTATAAATAATAACAAACACTAAAATGTCGAATAAGTGCTAATTTCTCATGTCGCTAACTGGTGATGCTCTCAAGTGTTGAGCCTAACGCTAACGATTACCCAATAAAGCGCGAATATTAGCCAAGTATTCATCAGCAACGGCTTCTGGGTCTTTAGTCGCTTTTTTCTTTTTCGCCTTGGCTGGCCAGTCGATATGCTCTTCTGGTAACTCATCTAAAAAGCGCGATTCAGAAGTGACACGCATCTGTCCGCCCGCACGGCGCTGAGTCGCTAGCGTCAATGTCAGCTCTCGACGCGCACGAGTAATGCCCACATACATCAAGCGCCGTTCTTCTTCGACCGTCTCGCTTAGGATAGAATTGCGATGCGGTAGCATTTCTTCTTCAAGCCCCATGATATACACAAAATCAAACTCCAAGCCTTTTGCTGCATGCAAGGTCATCAAGTTAACCTTGTTGGTATTTTCTTCTTCTTGCTGTTGCTCGAGCATATCTAGCAGCACCAGCTTACGAATGATGGTATCAATGGTGCGATCTTCGTCTTCTTCAGCGCGATTAATCAGCGATTGAATACTAGTGTAGAGCATATCAATATTATCGATACGGTTTTTTTCTTGTTGTGGGGTTTTGGCGTCGCTACGCACAAAGTCGATATAACCCGTTTCATCAATCATTTGACGAACGATAGGCACAGGGTCAGGATGCTGATCCAGCTCACGCGTATAATGTTCAATAAACTCACCGAACTCCTTTATCGTACCATAAGCCTTCGACGGTAAAACATGCGCGAGCCCTGCATGCGTACAAGAAGCGAGTAGCGAGATGCTATGCTCTTGTGAAAATAAGCCTAACTTCTCTAGCGTTGCTGGCCCCATTCCACGCTTAGGCGTATTGATAATACGCAAAAACGCACTGTCGTCTTCAGGGTTCAGAATCAAACGCAGATAGCCCATGATGTCTTTGATTTCACTACGCGCAAAGAACGACTGACCACCCGACAACTTATAAGGCACTTGCAGTTGACGCAACTGCGCCTCTAGCATGCGCGCTTGAAAGTTACTGCGATAAAGAACCGCATACTGCTCCCACTCATTACCGAAACGCAGTTTATGAGTGACAATCTCTTTTGCCACACGCTCAGACTCATCATCATCATTACGACAGTTAATAATGCGAATTTTTTCGCCTTGACCTTTATCTGACCAGAGTTTCTTTTCAAATAAATGCTCGTTATTGATAATAACGGCATTGGCAGAGGTCAAAATACGCGTGGTCGAGCGATAGTTTTGCTCAAGCATGACGATTTTTAGCTTAGGAAAGTCTTCCTTTAGCAACGCCATGTTTTCCGGTTTTGCACCGCGCCACGCATAGATCGATTGATCGTCATCGCCCACGACGGTAAAACGCCCTTGCGGTCCGACTAAGTATTTAATCATCTCATACTGGGCGGTATTGGTATCTTGATATTCATCGACGAGCAAGTAACGAATACGGTTTTGCCATTTATCGCGCAGCTCTCTGTTTTCACGTAATATCTTGGTCGGCAGGACAATCAAATCATCAAAATCAACGGCGTTATAAGCACGCAAATTGCGCTCATATAAGGCATAGAGGGTCGCAAAAATCATGTCTTCTGGATCGTCTAAGGTTTCCATCGCCTTATCTGGTTCAATTAGATCGTTTTTCCAGTCAGAAATCATTTTAATGGCTTTGCCGACCAATTCACGACTTTCAGCGCCGCTTAAATTGTCACGCATCATCAGCTCCATCAGCAAACGCTTACTGTCGTCACTGTCCATAATGGAGAAGTTACCCTTGAGTGGTGTATGAATCAGCTCATAGCGCAAAAACTGTAGCCCAAATTGGTGAAAGGTAGACACCGTCAGCCCGCGAGTTTTTTCACTAGGCAGTAATTTACTGACACGGGCTTTCATCTCGCGCGCCGCTTTATTGGTAAAGGTCACCGCGGTAATGCGCTCGGCTGGCATGTTGCATTCTTCGATTAGATACGCAATCTTGCGGGTAATCACCGATGTCTTACCGGAGCCGGCACCTGCTAGCACAAGCAATGGACCGGATACGTAAAGCATCGCTTCTTGTTGTTTGGGATTAAGTTGACTCATAAGGTGACCTGTAAGACAAAAGCAAAAAAGACGAGTGTTGATATCAAGCGTTGCTCAGTGAGATAAAAACGGCACGTATGAGGCAGATCGATAGCGCAAGACGGCAACATAGCATTATAGTTGGTTGCATCATCTCGATATCAAAACATAGCGTCGATAAGGTTAATCAACCTATCCGCTAATCACGCTCATGACCATTAATATTTTGTGACAATTAATCAAGAGAGCCATCGTTAAAACAGCCGCTGATACTACCATGCAATTAGGCGGGTTATTATAAAGCAAAAACCGTCACATTGGGGAGGAGTTCAAGGATCGACACCCAGTAAAAAAGCGTTAATTTTTCGTGACTTATACTATATATACTAGCGTCCACTCAAAAATGTAGATTTGGGCTTAATATAAGGTAACGTCTATATCATAATTCATGGCAAAAAAAACATGTTTTTTTCACCTATAAAGTGACCGTTCAATACAGTTAAAAACTAGCTTTTAGGCACTGATATGCGTATAGTACGTAAATAATTTATGCCAGTTGTCTCGTCATTGTTGACCACGTGTAATGAGCTATTAAATCAATTAAATAAACTATCGAATATGATATTGATTTAATACGTTGATCTTACGTTGTTAGAAGATGCGTTAGGCGACCAGCCTTTCTCCGTTATACATCGGAGTATCTATAGTTGGTCATGTCTGACATCGTCGTCAATAAGCTTGATAATTGGTTATTACCAGCACAGTATCTATATGAGCCATTGAGTTATTAAGACCCAATGGCAGTTACTTTGTGTTTTCGTCTGCGTTATGCCAGTCGCTATTACCACTCTATAGTTTGTGAGTATGCGCGCTGCGCTTGACACTCGATTGGGTGAGGAGCACGTATTATCATGTCTGCTTTTAATTGGTCAGCCATTGCTTTTATCTTAGCCGCCATTGGGCTAGTGGTCTTTATGCTGGTTGTGCCGCGTTTGCTTGGCGGTCGCTCTCAGGGCTCACAAAAAGAAGAAGTATTTGAAGCGGGTGTTGTCGGAGCTGGCAACGCCCGTATTCGTTTGTCTGCCAAATTCTATTTGGTGGCAATCTTCTTCGTTATCTTTGATTTAGAAGCGCTATATTTATACGCTTATGCCGTTTCAGTACGTGAAGCAGGCTGGCTGGGCTTCGCCGCTGCCGCGATATTCATTACCATCTTGATTATAGGCTTGGTATACGAGCTCAGTCTGGGTGCGATGAATTGGGCACCATCGGACAAGCGCCGCAAGCAACCACGTCTATATGCAGCTCCAGCAGGTTTTAATTTGGCAGATATTACGCAGTTTGATGGCGTCGATGAGCTGATGGTCGATCCAACTGGCAAGATACCAGCCCAGTCTTCAGGGCAGATTAATGTCTCGAACAATATCGAGACCAATCGTCGTCACTTGCAAAATATCGATCATATTAATACTACTGGTAATGTGACTTCCATGGATTTTGCTACATCTGCGCAACAAGACAAAGTCAAACGCTAATCGCTTTTGACGGTCTTGTGGCACATTACTGCAAAATGGTCGCTTATTAATAATAGAAGTTAAGGCGATAGCGGAAGCAAGATGATTGCTGCGCTTCGCCTAATATAAAGGTTGTATGTTATGAAATACACATTAACAAAAGCCAACCCTGATGCAGATGTCTATCCTGCACAGACCAGTCAAACGGTCAATGATCCAATCGAAGACGAAGTGAATAAAAACGTCTTTATGGGTCGTCTCGAAGACCTCGTCCATTCAACAGCAAACTGGGGGCGCAAGCACTCACTTTGGCCATTTAACTTTGGTACCTCTTGCTGTTATGTCGAATATGCCACCACCTTAACCGCCGTTCATGATTTGTCACGCTTTGGTGCCGAAGTTATCCGTGCGTCGCCCCGTCAGGCGGATGTGATGATCGTCGCTGGTACTTGTTTTGTCAAAATGGCACCGGTTATTCAGCGCCTGTATGAGCAAATGCTTGAGCCAAAATGGGTTATCTCGATGGGTGCCTGTGCCAACTCTGGCGGTATGTATGATATCTATTCGGTCGTGCAAGGTGTGGACAAAATTATCCCTGTTGATGTCTATGTGCCAGGCTGTCCGCCGCGTCCAGAAGCGTTGATCCAAGGCTTGATGTTGCTGCAAGAGTCGATTACTAAAGAGCGTCGCCCGCTAGGTATTCATGTCAATGATCAGGGTATCTATCAGCCACAAATGACGCCTGAGCGTGACCGTAAGCAAGCAGATCGTATCGCTGTGAAAAACTTGCGTAGCCCAGACAGTATTTAATCAGCGAGCCTGTAGCCAAACTGCATGTGATAAACAGCATATTAGGCATAAATTATTTGGCTATATCATGTTTTAGTTTGGCTCAATCATACACAATCCGTAAAAGTGCTCAGTACGCATATATTCATCGTAGTTCGCTTATGTTTAGCGTAGTTCAGTTATGATTAACATGGTTCAGTTATGATTAACATAGCTCGGTTAGGCTCAACATAGCTCAATGATGATTAATGAAGGAATACATCATTCATGGTCACGGTAGTTGAAAACATAGATCCTAATATTAAGCCTATTCCAGCGGTTATCACCGAGCTGGAGCAGAAGTATGCCGGTAAGTTTGTCGTGCAGCACACTGTGGATGAGATTCCAACGGTTTGGGTGGCACGTGCTGATTTGCTGGATATTCTTCTATACCTGCGTAAATTACCCCAGCCATACGTCATGCTATTTGACTTGTCAGCGATAGATGAGCGCTTACGCCAACATCGCCAAGGGTTGCCTGACAGTGACTTTACGGTGTTTTATCACCTAATGTCGCTTGAGCGTAATAGTGATGTGCGTATTAAAGTCGCGCTGAGTGAAGACGATGTCAATGTGCCGAGCGCCACCAATATTTGGCCAAATGCCAACTGGTATGAACGTGAAGTGTGGGACATGTTCGGTATTGTCTTTACCGGTCATCCGCATTTGACCCGTATCTTATTGCCAAAATACTGGGAAGGTCATCCACTGCGCAAAGAGTATCATGCGCGTGCGACTGAATTTACTCCGTATTTCTTGAACACCGCCAAGCAACAATACGAGCAAGAAAACTTGCGTTTTGTCCCAGAAGAATGGGGCATGAAACGCTCAGGTCGTGATGAAGACTTTATGTTCTTGAACATCGGTCCTAACCATCCCTCTGCTCACGGTGCTTTTAGACTTGTGCTGCAGCTTGATGGTGAAGAAGTTGTCGATTGTATCCCTGATATCGGCTATCACCATCGCGGCGCAGAGAAGATGGCTGAGCGTCAAACTTGGCACTCATTTATTCCGTATACCGACCGTATCGATTATCTCGGTGGTGTGATGAATGAGCTGCCGTACATCATGTCGGTCGAAAAGCTGGCTGGGATTACGATTCCACCGCGCGCTGAGACCATTCGCGTGATGATGAGCGAGTTTTTCCGTATTACCAATAACTTACTGTTCGTCGGTACGTTTATTCAGGATGCGGGCGGCATGACCCCGGTATTCTATATGTTTACCGATCGCCAAAAAGCCTATGACGTCATCGAAGCCGTGACTGGCTATCGTATGCATCCCGCTTGGTTCCGTATCGGCGGTACTGCTGCTGATCTACCACGTGGCTGGCAGCGTCTGGTTCGTGAGTTCTTGGATTGGATGCCAAAACGCTTGGACGAATATGTCAAAGCGGCATTGCAAAATAGCGTGCTCAAAGGTCGTACCCAAGGTGTTGCACAATATAATGCTAAGCAAGCACTTGCTTGGGGCGTGACGGGCGCTGGTCTGCGCGCGACAGGCGTTGACTTTGATTTGCGTAAAGCACGTCCATACATGGGCTATGAAAATTACGATTTTGAAGTGCCAGTCGGTTATAACGGTGACGCTTATGATCGCTGTATGGTCAAAGTCGAAGAGATGCGTCAGTCGCTACGTATTATTCGCCAGTGCATGGATAACATGCCACAAGGCCCTTACAAAGCCGATCATCCACTAGCGGTACCACCGCCAAAAGACCGTACCTTAAACGATATTGAAACCTTGATTAATCACTTTATCTCAGTATCTTGGGGTCCGGTGATGCCAGCGGGCGAGTGTACGACGATTGTAGAAGCGACCAAAGGTTTGAACAGCTATTACATCACCTCAGATAAGGCGACGATGAGCTATCGTACCCGTATTCGTACGCCGACATTTGCGCATTTGCAGCAGATGCCATCGGTGATTAACGGCTCGCTCGTCTCTGATGCCATCATGTATTTGGCATCGATTGATATTGTAATGGCTGACTGTGATCGTTAGTACTGTGATCGCTAGCACTTTAGTCTAATGCTTTGATCAGAAAATTATCGTTATTAAAGAAATACGTTTATCAATATATCATTGCCAAATGGCACACCAAAATGCTGATATCTTGCCATATAGCGACACTTATAAGACTGTCGCTATTAGCTGATAAAGCGTGATGAGTGAGGACAGATAGAAGACTATGAAAATTGTTTCCGACAAAATGCCAAAAGTAGATGTGGCAAGCATTCTCACTAGCGAGGAAATTGCGGCTATTCATGAGTTTATGCACCATTACCCACAAGCACGTGCTGCTTCGCTCGATGCGCTAAAGATTGTGCAAAAGCGCAACGGCTGGGTCGATGACGCACAAGTGAATGCCATTGCCAATATTCTAGACATTCCGATGTCAGATATGGACGGGGTTGCTACTTTCTTTAACCGTATTTATCGTCAGCCTGTCGGTCGCCACGTCATCCTTATCTGTGATTCAGTGGCTTGTTTTTTGACAGGCTATGAGGCGTTATCAGCTGAAATCAGATCGCAGCTGGGTATTGAGTATGGTCAGACAACGGCTGATGGTCGTTTTACGCTATTGCCAATTTGCTGCTTAGGTAACTGTGACAAAGGCCCTGCTGTGTTGATTGACGAAGACACTTATGGTCCTGTCCAGCCTGAAGAAGTGACGCAATTATTGGAGCTATACGCATGAGATTAACGCTTTCAGAGCAGATTGCTCAACGTAGTCAAGGCAAAGCACCTAGCCAGCTCAATGAGCAGCGCATTCCAATTTATGGTGATAAAGCCACAGCGACTAGCGAAACCAAACCGTTAACATGGCGTCTAGCACATCATGATGCCGTACTAGATTTGACCACCTATGAGTCGTTAAAAGGCTTTGATGGCTTAAAGCAAGCTTTGAGTCAATCGCCTAAAGAAGTTGGCAATATGATTAAAGCTGCCAACGTCAGAGGTCGTGGCGGCGCAGGTTTTAATGCTGGTTTGAAGTGGACATTCATGTCACCACCAGATGGCTTGCCACGTTACCTCATCTGTAATGCTGATGAAATGGAGCCGGGCACCTTTAAAGATCGCCTATTGATGGAGCGCCTACCGTTTCAGTTAATTGAAGGTATGTTGATTACCGCTCATGCGATTGGCGCAACGGACGGTTATATCTTTATCCGTGGTGAATACATTTTAGCTGCCCAGCGTTTGGTCGCGGCTATTGAAGAATGCTTGGCCAATAACCTGATGGGCAAGAATATTTTAGGCTCAGATTTTAGCTTTAATCTGCACGTGCACACGGGCGCTGGACGCTATATCTGTGGCGAAGAGACGGCATTGATTAACTGTCTAGAAGGTCGCCGTGCTAACCCACGTACTAAACCACCATTCCCACAAATATCTGGTGCATGGGGTCGTCCAACGGTAGTCAATAACGTTGAAACTTTATGCAACATGCCAGCCATTCTAAACCATGGCGTCGAATGGTATCAGTCATTATCTAATATCAAAGGCAAGAGTCAGACACCGGGTACCAAACTGTTTGGCTGCTCAGGTTTAGTCAATGACCCAGGTCTGTGGGAGTTACCGTTTGGTTATACGGCACGCGAAATCATTGAAGATTTAGCGGGTGGTATGCAAGATGGTAAAACGCTCAAAGCTTGGCTACCGGGCGGTGCCTCTACTGACTTTTTAACCACTGAGCATTTAGATGTGGTGGTGGATTTTGACACTATTCAAAAAGCAGGTAGCCGTATGGGTACTGGTCTGATTATGGTCGTGGATGAAGCACAAGATATGGTGCCACTCGTTCGTAATCTCGAGATTTTCTTCCAGCGCGAATCCTGCGGTTGGTGTACGCCATGCCGTGACGGTCTGCCTTGGGGTGTCAAATTGCTTACCGCTATAAATGATGGTGAAGGGCAAGTGGGCGATGTCGAAAAACTAGAAGGCCTTACGCGTGACTTATGGATTGGTAAAACTTTCTGTGCACATGCGCCGGGTGCGATGGAACCACTGATGAGTGCGATTAAATATTTCCGTCCAGAGTTTGATCAAAAAATCGCGCAGGCGGTTGGTGTCGATGTCATTGATGCGGCAGCCAATCAACAGCCAGAAGTGAAATAAGGAGAGCGGCATGGCAGTCATACATATTGATGGAACCACTGTCGAAGTAGATAGCGCAGATAACTTGCTACAAGCCTGCTTATCACTCGGCATTGATGTGCCGTATTTTTGTTATCATCCAGCCCTTGGCTCAGTAGGCTCGTGCCGCCAGTGCGCGGTCAAGCAATTCCAAAACAAAGAAGATATGGAAGCAGGTCGTGGTCGTCTTGTGATGTCATGTATGGTCGCTCCGGGCGATGACATGTATATCTCTGTTACTGACGATGAAGCCAAAGCATTCCGCAAGTCGATGGTTGAGCTACTGATGACCAACCATCCACATGACTGTCCAACTTGCGAAGAGGGTGGACATTGCCATTTGCAAGACATGACCTATATGTCAGGTCATAGCCGTCGTCGCTATCGCTTTACCAAACGCACGCATCATAATCAAGAGCTTGGCCCATTCATCGCGCATGAGATGAACCGCTGTATCGCTTGCTATCGCTGTGTCCGTTTTTATAAAGACTATGCAGGCGGCGAAGATTTGGGTGTTTACGGCTCAAATAACCGTGTCTATTTTGGTCGTGATAAAGATGGTCAGTTCGAAAGCGAGTTCTCAGGTAACTTAACGGAAGTATGCCCAACGGGTGTCTTCACCGATAAGACACACTCTGAGCGTTATAACCGTAAATGGGACATGCAGTATGCGCCAAGCATCTGTCATGGTTGCTCAGCAGGTTGTAATATCTCACCGGGTGAGCGTTATGGTGAATTGCGCCGTATCGAAAACCGCTATAACGGTGAAGTAAACCGCTATTTCTTATGTGACCGTGGCCGCTTTGGTTATGGCTATGTCAATCGTGACGATCGCCCAACCCAAGCGCTTGAGCGTATCAACGATAAGCATGTCAAAATCAATATTGACTACGCACTTGATGAAACCATCAAGCGTATCAAAGATAAAAAAGTCATCGGTATTGGCTCACCGCGTGCCAGTCTAGAAACCAACTTTGCGCTAAAAAACCTCGTTGGCTTTGATAAGTTTTCAACGGGTCTCAATCATCAGCAGCAAGCACTGGTCAATAAATGCATCGAAGTATTAAGTACTGATGGTATTTATAACCCTAGCATGACTGATATCGAAAGTTATGATGCGGTGTTGGTATTGGGTGAAGATATCACCCAAACTTCATCACGTGTCGCGTTGTCAGTACGCCAAGCGGCAAAAAATGAAGGCCTGAAAATGGCAGCGGCGTTGCAAACGCAGCCGTGGCTTGCAGAGCCTGTTAAACGTATTGCTCAAGATGCGTTAAGCCCAGTTTATGTCATCGACGTGGTACAGACTAAGCTAGAAGACATCAGTAAAGTCAGTGTCGTAGCAACGCCTGAAGACATCACTAAACTTGGCTTTAAAGTCGCTGATGAAATTGCCAATTTCGCTGATGATTTCGCAGAAATCGCAGACCCACAAGCGGCTGATCAAGATGTCGATACTGCTACTAGTACTAATGCCAGTACTGAGACTGACGGTATGCAAGCATTAGCGAAGCAAATCGCTTATGACTTGATTCAAGCGGATAAGCCACTGGTTATCTCGGGCAGTAGTTTGTCGTCTACCGCACTGATAGAAGCAGCGGCGCAGATTACTCAAGCATTGACCCAAAAACGCTCAGCCATTAAAGCGACTGAACAGCAGCAAGTGGACACGCATAATGCTCAAGTTCGTGATGAGCAAGCGCAAATAGAAGATAAAGAGCTATCTGCTAAGCCAAACAAACCTGAAACCGGTGTTGATACAGAAACGCAAGACAATGTAGAACGCGCTCCTGCTAAAAAACTTGAGCTGAAAGAAGTGAATAATAAATATCAGGCACAAGCAGGTATTTACTTAACAGTTACCGATGCCAATAGCATGGGTGTTTGCATGCTTGGCGGTCAATCAGTAGAAGAGCTGCTGGCCACTGATTTTGATGTGGTGATTGTTGCCGAAAATCAGCTAACAGATGCCATCGATGCCAGTAAGTTGACTCAACTATTAGCCGACAAAACCGTCATTGCGTTAGATCATCAGCTCCTTGATTGGCATAAAGGTGTCGATATTGTATTGCCAGCGGCTAGTTTTGCAGAAGCAGACGGTACGTTGATATCGGCTGAAGGTCGTGCACAGCGCTTCTTCCAAGTTTACGACAACGAATACTACCATCCAATGAGCAGTATCAAAGAAGGCTGGCGCTGGCTACATGCCGTGCATAGCAGCATCGAGGGTCGTGATGTTGATTGGACGCAGCTAGATGATGTCATCAATGCACTAATCGCCACGCATCCTAAGCTTGCTGGGATTAAAGGCGCTGCGCCTGATGCTGATTACCGTATGACGGGTCTTAAAATTGCTCGTCAGCCGCGTCGTTATTCAGGCCGTACCGCTATGCGTGCACCGATATCTGTGCATGAGCCGATGCAGCCAAAAGATTTAGACACTGGTTTAACTTTCTCAATGGAAGGTTATAGCGGTAAAGAAACGCCAAGCTCGATGATTCCTTTTGCCAATGCGGCAGGTTGGAACTCACCGCAAGCGTGGAATAAATACCAAGACAAGGTCGGTGGTCATCTAAAAAATGGCGACCCAGGTGTGCGCATGTTCGATCAGCTAGCACGTTTAGAAACACGTCAATATGTTGCACCAGATGCTATATCTGTGACGACGACGGATATGCAGCAAGGACAAGCCAAACTGGTGCCTATCCATAATATTTATGCCAGCTCTATGATGGCGTCACGTAGCCCAGTGGTTGCGGAGCAACTGCCTGTTGCTGCATGGCGTATCGGGATGGATGATGCTAAGGACTGGAACATCGCTAATGGCGATTACTTGGCGATAGAGATTGATAAGCAACAAATTACCTTGCCAGTACAGATTGTCGGTTATTTAGCAGAAGGCTGTATTGGTTACCCAGTTGGTCAGGTGAGTATTATTCATCCATCAATGCCAGCGTCGGTTCGCAAAGTGGATGCACCAGTAACGATGATGGGTAGCATGGCTAACGATATGATGAACAATAACGATGCTGCGCAAATGAACACAGCACCGACCACCACACAGGAGGTGTAATATGCAAGTTACCCGTATTATCCCTGATGTGCCAAGCTTCTTGGCTGGTAGCATGAGCTTTGATGCTTGGTCCATTTTATTTATGGTCGGGCAATCACTGGTCATCTTCTTGGTCGTGGTTATGGTTGCCGCTATGATGATTGTCTATGAGCGCCGCATGCTAGCTTTATGGCAGGACCGTTATGGTCCAAACCGCGTCGGACCCTTTGGTTCGTTGCAGCTGGTTGCTGATATGCTCAAAATCTTCTTTAAAGAAGATTGGACGCCAAACTTTACCGATAAGTTCATGTTTACCTTGGCACCTGCGGTCGCGATGTTTACCGCACTGGCCTCATTTGCCATTATTCCTATTTCGCCAACGCTTGGCGTGGCTGATTGGGACATCGGTATTCTGTTCTTCTTTGCGATGGCAGGTATTGCCGTCTATGCAGTGATGTTCGGTGGTTGGGCGTCTGCCAATAAATTCTCGCTACTGGGTGGTTTGCGCTCTGCTGCACAGACCATCAGTTATGAAGTCTTCTTGGGCTTATCACTGATGGGCGTAGTCGCATTGACAGGCTCATTTAACTTGCGCGCCATTGTTGAGGCGCAAATCGACGGCTGGTATATCATTCCGCAGTTCTTTGGCTTTTTGACCTTTGTGGTTGCTGGTGTTGCAGTCACCCATAGACATCCATTTGATCAGCCAGAAGCAGAGCAAGAGCTGGCTGAAGGCTATCATGTTGAATATTCTGGCATGAAGTTTGGTATGTTCTTTATTGGCGAATATGTCAACGTTGTCCTGATTTCTGCCTTGATGACGTGCTTATTCTTTGGTGGTTGGCTTGCACCTTTTAATTTAGATATTCCATTTATTCCACCAGCTTTTTGGTTCATGATTAAAACGCTGTTCTTTATGACCATGTTTATTTTGGCTCGAGGCTCACTCATGCGTCCGCGTTATGATCAAGTGATGAACTTTGGCTGGAAAGTTTGTCTGCCAGTAACGCTGATTAATCTGTTGGTTACTGCTGCGGTCATTTTGATCTTTTCCCCAACGTTGTAGTCATCACTAGTAATCATCACTAGCCATCATTGATGAACTAGGGTAAAGCTGATAAGGATAATAATCCCATGTTTACTACCATAAAAAAGACCGTCATTGGACTATTTACCATTGTCCGCAGCATGTGGATGGTCAATAGTCATGCGCTCAGACCGCGTGACACCATCCTTTATCCTGAGGTGCCGGTACCTGTGCCGCCGCGTTTTCGTGGACGTATTGTCCTAACGCGTGACCCTGATGGAGACGAGCGCTGTGTGGCTTGTAACTTGTGTGCGGTGGCATGCCCGGTAGGGTGTATCTCCTTACAAAAAGCGGAACGTGAAGACGGTCGTTGGTATCCAGAGTTTTTTCGAATTAACTTTTCGCGCTGTATTTTTTGTGGCTTGTGTGAAGAGGCGTGTCCCACGACAGCCATTCAAATGACGCCTGACTTTGAGTTGGGTGAATATAAGCGCCAAGACTTGGTCTATGAAAAAGAGCATTTGCTCATTTCAGGGCCGGGTAAATATCCTGATTATAACTATTATCGTGTGACGGGTATGGCGGTAGCGGACAAACCAAAAGGCGCAGCACAAAACGAAGCTGCACCGATTGATCTAAGGAGCTTGCTACCATGATGAATATTTTGAACCATCCTGAACTGGCTGGGTTTTATTCGCTTGCAGCAGTGGCCATATTTGCCAGTCTGCGCGTCGTGACTCAAGCCAATCCAGTGCATGCTATCTTATCGATGATTGTGTCATTACTGGCAATCGCAGGGATATTTTTCGTCCTAGGCGCGCCATTTGCTGGTGCGTTAGAGATTGTCGTCTATGCCGGCGCCATTATGGTGCTGTTTGTTTTTGTCATCATGATGCTGAACTTAGGTATGAGCAATGATGAGCGTGAAGAGCGCTGGCTTGATGCTGGTACTTGGGCGCTACCGACAGGGTTAACGATTATTATCGCGGTTGTGCTGTATGCGATGATTGGTATGGGTCATGACGAAGCGGCAATGATTGGTGGCTCGACAATATCTGCCAAAGCAGTCGGTACGGTGCTATTTACTAAATATGTGATGTTGATAGAAGTGGCTGCATTGCTACTATTGGCAGCCTTAGTCGCCGCTTATCATTTGGGTAAAGAGTCTATCGCTGATGAGGTTACTGTTAATGCAAACTACAGTAATGATAGTCAAGGATCTAATGCTAATGTCGCAAGTATCAAACACTACGATGATCACGGCATGTCTATAGATGCTGACGCGGCGAAAATGGCAGAACCTTACGAATATAAAGATGTTGACCCGCATGACTATGTAAGTATGAATGCAGGTACGCAGCTGGGTGTGAATAAAGTCACGCGCAAGGAGTCAGACTAATGGTACTAGCAGCGAGCGTGGCACAAGATGTGTCAAACGTGCCGTTTGCCCACGAGGTAGCAGGCTTAGTACAGCCAGTTGCTGAGGCGCAGAATGTACTTGGCATGATACCCATGAGCCATGGACTGATTTTGGCAGGTATCTTATTTGCCATTGGTCTGTGCGGCGTCATGGTACGACGTAACTTCCTATTTATGCTAATGAGCCTTGAGATCATGATGAATGCAACAGCATTAGCATTTGTGGTGGCAGGTAGTCGTTGGGTTGATCCAGATGGACAGATTATGTTTATCTTTATTTTGACCTTGGCAGCAGCAGAGGCCGCCATTGGTTTGGCAATATTATTGCGGTTTTATCATCAGCGTGGGCATCTCGATGTCGATAGCGCCAATGAGATGAAAGGATGATGTCATGAGTTTATTACCATTAACCTTTATATTCCCGCTCGTTGGCTTTTTGATTTTAGCCTTTATACGCGACAAGCTAACAGAGCAGGTGGCAGCGATTGTCGGTGTCGGTAGTATGCTGTTATCAGCACTATGCACGCTAATCGTTAGTTATACTTTTTTAACCAATAATCCAGCAGGAACAGTCATAGAGATTCCGCTTTGGACATGGTTCCAAGTCGGGGATTTTGCCCCAAGTTTCGGTCTGAGCTTTGATGGTTTGGCACTGACGATGACGGGTGTCATCACTGGGATTGGCTTTTTAATCCATCTCTTTGCCGCTTGGTATATGAAAGGCGACACTGGATTTGCCCGCTTCTTTAGCTATATGAATTTGTTCGTCGCCAGCATGTTATTGCTAGTCTTGGCAGATAACTTGTTCTTGCTTTATCTTGGCTGGGAAGGCGTTGGTATCTGTTCGTACTTACTGATCGGTTTTTATTACCATGACCGCGCCAATGGTCTTGCAGCGATGAAAGCCTTTACGGTGACGCGCGTAGGTGATGTATTCTTAGCCTTCGGTCTGTTTTTATTATTCCGTGAATTTGGTACGCTTAATATTCAAGAGATTATTACCCGTGCGCCAGAAGTGTTTGATATCAACAATCCAACGATGATGTTGACAACCATGATGTTAGTTGGCGGCGCAATGGGTAAATCAGCGCAACTACCACTACATACATGGCTTGCTGATGCGATGGCAGGTCCGACGCCAGTATCAGCGCTTATTCATGCGGCAACGATGGTCACGGCAGGTGTTTATTTAATCGCTCGTCTACATCCATTGTTTGAGCTGACCCCTGGTATTTTATTATATTGGGTCGGCGGCGTCGGGGCATTGACGTTGGTCGTTGCTGGATTCTGTGCACTGGCACAAACCGACATCAAACGTATTCTTGCTTACTCAACGATGAGCCAAATTGGCTATATGTTCTTAGCACTCGGCGTTGGCGCGTGGCAAGGCGCTATCTTCCATTTGATGACCCATGCTTTCTTTAAAGCCCTGTTATTCTTATCATCAGGTGCCGTCATCCTTGCGGTACACCATGAGCAAAACATCTTTAAGATGGGCGGTCTACGTAAAAAGATACCATTGGTATTTTGGTGCTATATCGTCGGTGGAGGTGCATTGGCGGCGATACCTTGGGTCACGGTCGGCTTTTATTCTAAAGAAGCGATTCTTTGGGAGAGTTATGCAACAGGTCACATGGTTTTATTCTATATGGGTGTATTCGGTGCTTTCTTAACCGCACTTTATACTTTCCGTATGATTTGGATTATCTTCTTTGGTGAAGAGAAAACGCACGCGCATAAGTTATCTGGTGTGTCGTATTGGCTGCCACTTAGTGTGTTGCTCGTATTATCAACGGCAGTGGGCGCATTTATTACTCCGCCATTACAAGGCGTCTTGCCAGAGAGTGTTGGGCACTTATTAGAAGTGGCTGGTCAAGCACATGGTAAGCATACGGCTGAGTTTATCGCCATGGGTGCGATGCTGGCTGGTCTAATAATAGCGGCGCTATTATATGTGGTGGATAAAGGTCGCATGCTCACCCGCTTTAAGCGCTCACGTGTTGGTGGGGCGCTATATCACTGGTGTTATCATGGTCTAGGTTTTGATGCGCTATACGATGTAATTTTTGTAAAACCCTTTTTGTTCATCGGCCGCTTATTTAAAGCCGACCCTTTTGATAAAGCGTGGCTCGTTTTACCTAAGCTGGCATCTGCTGGTAATAAGGTATTGTCTGCGACGCAAACTGGGTCACTTCGAGGTTACGCTGCAAGCTTTGGCTTGGGCATGGCTGTATTACTAGTGCTGGTAATGATGACGGTGGTATAAGATGATTGAGTTACAACAAACGTGGATGCTACCAGCATTAATTGCAATTCCCTTTATTGCCGGGTTGTTATGTTGGTTGGTCGAGCGCTTTAATAAACGTCTGCCGCGATGGATTGCTCTAATCGGTATGACGTTGACCTTTGTATTGTCGCTAGTGCTGTGGCAATACGGCGACTTTAGCGGCATGAGTAAGCAAGTGATTGCGCCAGACGCTGCTGTGCCTTGGGTCGCTGAATTTAGTGTGCCATGGATACCGACTTTTGGTATTAGCTTCCATTTAGCGATGGATGGCTTGTCGCTGATGATGGTGGCGTTAACAGGATTGCTCGGTATTGCTGCAGTAGCTTGTTCGTGGAATGAGATTCAGCGTCGAGTCGGCTTTTTCCATCTCAACCTTTTGTGGAGTTTGGGCGGCGTCATTGGTGTGTTCTTAGCCATTGATCTGTTCTTGTTCTTCTTCTTTTGGGAGATGATGCTGGTTCCCATCTACTTCTTGATCGCGATTTGGGGTCATGATGTGGTTGGCAAAACCAAGGAATACGCAGCGACTAAGTTCTTTATTTATACCCAAGCGTCTGGGCTTATTATGCTGGTCGGGATCTTGATATTGGTCATTATCAGCTACGCTCAAAAAGGGGTGGTGAGCTTTAATTATAATGATTTGCTCGGTACGTCACTTGGCGGCTGGGAATATCCGATCATGTTGTGCTTCTTTATTGGCTTTGCGGTTAAGTTGCCGATTATTCCTTTTCATGGCTGGTTGCCAGATGCGCACGCACAAGCCCCAACGGCAGGTTCGGTGGATTTGGCAGGGGTATTAATTAAAACCGCCGCTTATGGTTTGATTCGTTTTGTCTTGCCATTATTTCCAGCAGCATCACAAGATTTTGCACCGATTGCGATGACCTTGGGTACCATTGGTATCTTCTATGGTGCATGGCTCGCCTTTATGCAGACCGATATGAAGCGTTTGCTCGCTTATACCAGTATTTCGCACATGGGCTTTGTGGTATTAGCAATTTATGCGGGTACTTTATTAAGCTTGCAAGGTCTGATGATTCAGATGCTAGCACATGGCTTAAGCTCAGCAGCGCTATTCATCATGGCAGGGCAGTTATATGAGCGTCTACATACGCGTGATTTAACCTTGATGGGTGGTATGTGGGGTCAGTTCCGTTACTACGCACCGATACTGATGTTCTTCTGTGCCGCGTTGCTCGGTATTCCGGGCACAGGTAACTTCATCGGCGAGTTCATGATTTTATTTGGTGCTTTTGCTCAGTATCCAGTATTTGTGGTCTTTGCAACATTCAGTCTGGTACTAGCAGGGCTATACTCGCTTATTTTGATTCACCGTGCATTATTTGGCAAAAACAACATCGAAGCAGTCGCCATGCAAGAAACCAAAGCACATGGTTTGCCTACGCGTCCATTAAAAGATTTGGGTAAGCGTGAGTTGTCATTGTTATTGATGCTCGCTGCAGGCTTGGTATGGCTTGGTCTATATCCACAGCCGTTCCTTGATACGTCAAGTCATGCGATGCAGTGGATCAATAATGCTTATATATACAGTCAAGTCACACAAGTAGATGCGTCGCAACTGCTTGATGCAATGGAGGCACGTTAAGTCATGAATGATATTACGATGAATGATTTGATGGGATTGTTGCCTTATGCGCCAATCATTGCCGTTGTTATTACGGTATTGGTGGTCATGATTGCCATCGCAATTAAACGCTCACATATGGTGACTGGTACGATAACGGTCGTCGGCTTAAATATTGGTCTATTTACCCTCATTGGGCAAATGACTGGTATGGTGAATAGCGGTAATCTCGTACCAAACGCTGAGCAGCTATTCGTTATTGATAACTTTGCTCAGTTTAATATGGTGATTATTTTTATCTGTGCATTGGCTTGTTGTACGTTGTCTTATGCGTATCTCGCCAACCTCAAAGATAATAAAGAAGAGCTATATTTGCTCATGTTGCTATCGACGATTGGTGCTTTACTGATGGTCAGTGCTCAGCATTTAGCGTCATTCTTTATGAGCTTAGAGATGCTGTCTATACCGCTATACGGCATGCTGTCATATACCTATATGCGCAACCGCTCGCTCGAATCGGGTCTGAAATACTTGGTGCTGTCAGCGACGGCATCGGCGACATTGCTCATGGGTATGGCATTTATCTACGCCGAAGTAGGCTCGCTCGCCTTTAAACCAATCAGTATGGTATTAGGTGATGTTTTTGAGTCGCCACTACTGATACTTGGTGCGGCGATGATGATGTTTGGTATCGCCTTCAAACTCTCTGCTGCGCCGTTTCATATGTGGACACCAGATGTATACGAAGGCGCTCCAGCACCAATCGCTACCTTTTTAGCATCGGTATCAAAAGTAGCTATGATGGGCTTGGCGGTTCGTTTCTTAATCGATACGTCTTTATTGGCATTGCCATCGGTGCAAATGCTGTTAATGGTCATGGCAACTTTATCTATTTTGATTGGTAACTTATTAGCAGTACGTCAAACCAGCCTCAAACGCCTATTGGGTTATTCATCCATTGCCCATATGGGTTATGTGTTGATTGTCATCGTCAGTATCGGCGCGGCAGCGGATAGTATCTCTAGTATGTATATGGCGGTTTATGCATTAACCTCTATCGGTGCCTTTGGCGTTGTAACCTTGATGTCGAGCCCTTATCGTTTATCTGGTGAGGCTGATGAGCTGACTCATTATCAAGGGCTGTTTTGGCGTCGTCCCGTATTGACTGCGGTTATGACTATTATGATGTTGTCATTGGCAGGCATTCCGTTGACCGCAGGCTTTATTACCAAGCTATTTGCGATATTGGCAGCGGTACAAGGAACCAACTGGTTCTTAGCAGCGATGATTATCTTGGGTAGTGCAATCGGCTTATTCTATTATTTACGTGTGATGCTCACCCTCTTTAAACGTCCTAAACAGTTCATTGAGTTTGACGTTTCTAGCCAATGGGCGATGCGTACTGGCGGGATCATGGTTATTGCGGTGACTGCGATGATTATCTTCTTTGGTATTTTGCCAAACAGCATGATTGAATGGGCAAGTCTGGCACGTATTTGGTAAATAGCAAAAGGGTAAGTAGGGGTATACTGATACCGCTGCTTATCTGTTATTACGGTCAGAAACCCAAGATGCGCCAGCTTTGTGATAAGCTTGGCGCATCTTTTATTTTGTGTCGTTCAAAGTCTTGATAAAAATAATGATTACTAAAAAGTGAGTCGATAATTCTTATGAGTGATAATATTCAGGCAGTAACCGTGCTTAGTAAGACTACGTGGACGCCAAACCTATTTAGCTTCACTGTCAGCCGTCCTGATAGCTTTAAGTTTACTGCGGGGCAGTTTGTACGCTTGGGCGTTAATCCCAGTCAGTTAAACTACTATAAGCAGCAAGAAAACACACTTGATGAAAAGACTGATGCCGCGCTTGATGAAGACATCTTTCGGGCTTATTCCATCGTCTCTTCGCCGTTTGATGAAGTATTAGAATTTTTCTCTATCGTAATTCCTGATGGTGCATTTACGTCGCAGTTGCAGCATTTAGAAGTGGGCGATGAGCTGCTGCTTAATACCATGCCGTTTGGTTTTTTGACGTTAGCACGTTATCAAAAGCCTTTACCAAAAGATTTATGGCTGCTCGCGACTGGAACAGGCTTGGCACCATTTTTATCAATGCTGCAAGATTTAAAAACTTGGGAAGATTATGAGCACATCATCTTGGCCTATAGCGCGCGCTCGATAGAAGAGCTTGCCTATATCGACAAGATTGAAAGTTTGCAAGAAGACTTTGGTTCTCTAGTTGACAATCCTGCAAAACTAATATTTATTCCCATCGTTACCCGTGAACCTGTCGAAGGCGCAATGACAGAGCGTTTGCCCAAGCTGCTGCTGGATGGCACGCTACAAGAGCGAGCGGGCATCGCCTTGGATGTTGATAGCACGCACGTCATGTTATGTGGCAATCCAGACATGGTGGAAGATACCAAAGAAGCGCTCAAGACTTTAGGTTTGGTGATGAATCGTCGCGGCGAGGGCAATATTGCGGTAGAAAATTACTGGTAGTTGCATGATTGATGACGGCACGCTCTAGAAGACATTGAAAATTTGCTTGATAAAAAGCGCTGACTCTAAAAGACAATAATAGTCTCTAAGTGTCAGCGCTTTTTTGCTAAGTAAAAAACGTCATTTGTATACTGAGGGATTTATACCTGACTCGGTTCGGTAGCGTCATCTATGGGGTTAATAGGGCCTTGCATCAGCTCAGGCTCATCATCATCGCTAATAATATCTTCGTTACTGCTGGCAGCCAATAAATCACGATAATTGATTTGAGTTTTCAAAATCATTTGCTCTTCTTCAAGCTCGCCATAGTTGACTTGAACTTTATGCAAAGTGCTCATGATTTTCTTGTTCTTTTTTAACCAACGATTGATATCAAGGTAGATAACCTCGTCTTTTGCACGGGCGATATTGATATAAGAGAGAATAAAGCCTAAAGGATCTTTTTTCAGAATAGTGTGATAAAACCAAATAAACAGTTTGATACCTTGGCGCTTAATAAACGACTCACAACGTAGATTTAGCACATCAGTATAAGTCTGTTGACCAAAGACAAATCGCTGGACGTTACGATCGAGCTGTACATGAATCAAACTAAAATTACTCGCCACCTCTGCATAAATGCCACCAGCATCGACCGTACAGTATAAGCGAAACCAGTCATCATGCATCTCAACACGTAACTCTAAGATGGCTTTTACATTATCAGTGACGAACTTCTGCAGCGCATCATTGACATAAATCTGTGCCACTGGCAGCGACAACTCATCTTCGAATTTATCAGTTGTTCTATGATATATCTGTTTGATTGATTGGGTAAGGCGCTCCCAACCATCGCTAAATGATTCGTCGAAACAATAGCCCATATTTTCAAAAAATTCATCAAAATTGTCTGAATTATCCCTGTTATCAAAATCACTCAAACTTATTATCCTTATAATTATAGGGGAGGTAGCTGATTCAATGGCATAAAGAGCGACTGATTAAAAAATGACAGACAGACTGTTCTTTAATGAAAGCTGGCGAGTGATCATTACATGCGTTTTTGCTTAATCAGCAATAATCTGTCCAGTTTATTTACGCCTGTTTAACCTACCCTAATGACACAAAAATTATAAAACAGTATATAACAAATATGATGGCTTCAAAATGGACACATGGGTTTTGTCGCAAATCATTTAATTGGCAATGCTTATATGTTCAAAATACGGTCTAGCGATGACATAGCCGCATTGGTGTTATATCATTTTTGCTGGTTCAGCTTGTCAATAAATTGACCAAAGGAGACAAATAATGTGTGAGCGGATTAAAATGAGTCGGCAACGGTTGTGCTAGCGACAGAATTCTATGTCATGTTATGATAGCGCCAGCATAAATCCTGTCCATTATCATAACGCTTATTACTTGCTGTCTTGTATTTATAAGCTCATATTCATAAGCTGAGACCCATTGTGGCCTATATCAAAGATTCACAAAGCTATCATTTTTCCGCGCAAGCACCTAAGCGGGATGTTAGTTTACCGGTGGCCATCGTTATCGCTGTGGCCGTACACGCCATTATTATTTTTGGTATTGGCTTTTCGATGGGCAAAGATCCTGCGGCAATGATGCAAGATGTGGCAAAAGCGCTAACCGACAATATGCAGCCAAATGAAGACGCTCACTTTATTGCTAATGCCTCCCAAGAAGGTGGCGGCACAGTGGAGGAGCAATTAAGACAAGAGAACGACCAAATCAGCCCATTGTCTGCTGAGCAAATAAGTGAGACGCAAGATGTGATTAGCCTGCAGCGTCAAGTCCGCCAGCAGCATTATCAAGAAAGCTATCTGCGTACCACCTTAAGCTGGCGTCAAGCGAGTGTGGAGTCTGATAATGATAGCAAGCAAACACAAGATGATATGATGGCGCAAGAAGAGCGTCTGCGTAAACAAATTGCTACCTTAGAGACACAGCTTTCTCAACGTCAGCAAGTCTATGCAACCAAATCAAAAGTCGTGACGGTCGATAGCAACTCGACGACGCGTGGTGCCGCGGCTGATTATATTAATACCTTCCGTGAGCATGTCGAACGCATTGGGAATTTGCATTATCCCATGCAGGCGCGGGCACAAGGTATCACGGGCGAAGTGCGCCTTATGGTCATCATTAGTAGTGATGGTAATATTAAAGCCATACGTCTGCTTGAAAGCTCCAACTCCACATTACTAGATGAAGCAGCAAAGCAATCGGTACGCCAAGCAGCACCCTTTGGTAAATTCACCAAAGACATGGAAGATATTGTTGAGCTGCGTTTGATACGTACCTATCGTTACAGCGATAAAGTGGATGTTACTTATTAGGGCGTGTTGAATATATAGATGATGAGCGTTAGCTACGCTGCAAACAGATAAGATACTAATATTTATAACAAATGAATACCACACACCGCTATAAAATAAAGAGTCAGTATGGAATTTTTAGGTTTTACAATAGATGTTGCCAACTTAACCAGTAACGCATTAAGCTTGGTCATTAAAGTTGCGCTAGCGATATTAATATTCGTCGTAGGTCGCTGGCTTGCCAAAAAGGCAGTCACCGTTGCTCACAAAATGATGTTGCGTAGTCGCTTAGATGATACCGTTGCGAACTTTTTAGGTCGTCTAATTTACGGAGTGCTACTGGTCGTGGTTGCATTAGCTGCCTTGAGTAAGGTTGGCGTACAGACCACCTCAGTCGTCGCTATATTGGGCGGTGCTGCAGTAGCCATTGGTCTGTCACTAAAAGATCAGTTGTCTAATTTTGCCGCTGGCATCATGATTGTGACGTTTCGCCCCTTTGTGCGCGGCGATTATGTACAAATCAGCAGCTACACAGGGACCGTAACAGAAATCACTTTGGTCAATACCCACCTAACGACGATAAACAATCACGATATCATTATCCCAAATAGTGATATTACGACTTCAGCCGTGACGAACTATACGGCGCTACCCAACCGCCGTGTCGATATCACGGTCGGTATTGGCTATGATGCCGATATCAAAACTGCCAAAAACGTGATGCTGAATTTGGCAAAAAATAATCCGTTGGCCTTTACTGACCCTGAACCTATCGTACGTGTCACCAATTTGGGTGATAACTCAGTAGACTTGACGCTAAATATTTGGACAACCAATGCTGACTGGTGGACAATGCAGTGTGATTTGCTGGAGCAATTCAAATACGCCTTGGATGATGAAAAAATCGACATTCCATTCCCGCAGCGTAATGTCCATGTTAAAGGATTGGATCAGATGATTAATCAGATGAGTCAAGCACAAAAGCTACCGATGACCAAAGACTAGTCGCTAAAAATTCGAACTAAGTATAAGGGTTTGGAAGGCTGAGACCTGCTAAAATCTCAATTTCAAACTGTTCCATCTCATCTTGCTCGGCTTGTCCAAGCTCGTGATCAAAACCCAATAAGTGCAGCACACCATGTATCAGTAAATGGCTAATGTGCTGTGCAGTTGTCTTTTCTTGCTCTGCGGCCTCACGTACTATGACGCCATGACAGATGACCAGCTCACCGAGAGGTAGCGTTGGCATCAGCTCAATAATTGCGGCTGGTAGATCACTTGGGTAAGATAAAATATTGGTCGCATAATCCTTACCGCGTGCTTCCAGATTTAATGCCTGACCCTCAATTTCATCGGTAATATATATGTCTAATACTTTAGATTTCTCTTGCCATAGCTCAGGGTCGATATCTACAAAATAGGGTAGCGTTAGACCTTCTTTAATGCGCCCATCGATATAATCCAACGCTGCCATCATCACAGACTGTAAGTGCTTACGATCATAAAAAGTGTCCAGTATGTCATCATCAATACTACTGGTGGCACTGATATCAAGTGCTGCCAAACTGGCATCATCGCCAGCACGCTCATTTGCATCATGATTGTCAAAGCTGTTGTTACCCTTCTCTTGGCTCATGCCATTATCCTTTTACTTTATTGTAAGATGGTGTGCTTTATCATCTGATAGAACCTATGACTAAAGCTAAAAAGCCCTTAGCCGTAAAAAGCCGGATTACTGACAGTAATCCGGCTTTGCATTTTTATAACATTAAGTAGCAGGCTAGACCGTTTATAGCTTGGCTGCAGCATTAGCAATAACTTGTTTACGCTCTTGCTCTTTTCTGCGCTCAAACTTACGCTTTTCTTCTAACGCTACTTGTTCTTCATCATAAACATCGTAGGCTTCTACAATTTTCTGTACCAATTGATGACGTACCACATCTTTTGAATCAAACTTGGTGATATGAATTTCTTCAATACCACTTAAGATTTCCATTGCTTGCGCTAAGCCTGACTTATGACCACGTGGCAAATCGACCTGTGTAATATCACCTGTAATTACTGCTCGTGAACCGAAACCCAAACGGGTCAAAAACATTTTCATCTGTTCAGGCGTGGTGTTTTGCGCTTCATCTAAGATGACAAACGAGTTGTTTAACGTACGACCGCGCATATAGGCAAGGGGTGCGATTTCGATGACTTGTTTTTCAATCAGCTTGCCCACTTTTTCAACGCCGATCATCTCATATAGCGCATCATATAATGGACGCAAGTAGGGATCGATTTTTTGCGTCAAGTCACCTGGCAGAAAGCCCAGTTTTTCACCAGCTTCTACCGCCGGGCGCACCAATAAAATCCGCTCAATCTCATTACGCTCAAGCATATCCACGGCGCAAGCCACGGCTAAATAGGTCTTACCCGTACCAGCAGGGCCAATACCGAATGAGACATCAGAGTTCAGTACGTTTTGGACGTAGGTCTGCTGATTGCCACCGCGAGGAATGATACGACCTTTACGCGTGCGTAAGCTAACTGGCGTAAACTCGTGAGCTGATTCTAAGTCCGCCTCAGCGTCTGCATTATCCTTGGCTTCTTGCTCATCCGCTTCCATATCTTCATCACGAGAAATGCTCGATTGGATAATAAGATGTAGCTCCGCTGCGCTAATGTCCTTGGTATTCTGTGCCTCATCTACCAGTTTATAAATAATACGTTCACCGCGCTCGACATTTGATATGTCGCCACTCAAGCAGAAGTCACCTTGACGCTGCATGATTTTGATATCGAGGCGTTGTTGGATATATTTCATGTGGTTGTTGTATTCACCAAGCACGGTTTTGAGCTGTGCGGGTGTCAATGATTCAAACTTTATACGGCGGCTCATGGAATCAGTCAAGCGATTATCCTTTTATTATGTACCCCAACGCTATGATTTGGTTTTGATGGCATTGCGGGTTTAAGAGATAAAATGGTCGGTCGTTATGGTCTTGGCTTTACGTTATAGAGATAGAAATGACGTAGAATTATTATTCGTTTAAGGAGTGGTGATAAGTAACGGTCTTGCCTTTATTATGGTCGATAGATTTTAAATTTCAAGCCATACGTCGAACAGATGCCACTGTTTTTGTACGACGATTGCAACCGCTTTTCGACTTTGATATTTTTATGTCCATTTTTGAGCGGGTTACGGCATGTCAAATAACGTTTAGAGCGTGACGAAATCAAGCGTTTCAGTTATACGTTTTGGCTACTGTTAAGGCGACAGAGTGATGAGTGATTTGTGGTAATCTATGGGGGATGTCATAGTACTTCGTCGCGAGGTTTAAAAGATGAATAAAATGATAAAGGCTGATGAAAGCTGACGAAGGTTAGTGCTTATTACGCATTCGACTAAGGCTATGCCGATGTGTGAATGTTAAATATTCCCTAAAAAATTAAAAGAATTCTAGCGATTATTCATCGCTTATAGTGCGTGCGCCCAACAGCGTAAAATAGACATGAAAATTAGGAATAATAATGCAAAATACTGATGTAAATTTATCGAATGCTAAAAAAAAGTTTGAACAAAAAAAGGCAGCTACTGAACAGCAAGTCCTCATCGCTGGCGGTGGTCATGTGGGATTGTCATTTGCACTGTTACTAGCGCATCACGGTATTGCTAGCACGTTATTAGAAAAAAATAGCTATCCAACCATCAGTCCAAATGATGACAGCAATCGCAGCCATTATTTAGACAGCCGCAATACAGCACTGTCACGTCGTACGGTACAGATTTATCAAGAGATTGGGTTATGGGATGAGTTGCAAAGTCATGCTTGTCGTATCGATGCGGTGCAGATTAGTGAGCAAGGCAGCTTTGGGCGTGCACAATTAAACAAAGCTGAAGAGCGGGTCGAGTCATTTGGACAAGTGATGGAAAATGCGTGGCTCGGACGTAAGCTTTTATTAGCCGCGCAGCAAGAGCCATTAATCACTTTGATTGATAATGCCAATGTCAGCGCCGTGACCCAACAAGCAGATGGGGTGACACTCAGCTTTAACTATTATGGTGAAGAGGAACATGAGCAGCAATTGCAAGCCAGCGTGTTGGTAGCTTGTGATGGTCGCGATTCGACGGTACGCCAATTATTAAACATTGGCACGACGACTTATGATTATCAGCAAACCGCTATCGTCGGCGTGGTAGAAACTGACAAGCCACACGCGCATGTAGCGATTGAGCGTTTTAGTCCAGCAGGGCCACTGGCGGTGCTTCCACTGACCGATCCAGACGGCGATGGCAATGACGACTATCAAAATGGCTATAGACGTTCAGTAGTTTGGGTTTGTCCAAAAGGGGAAGAAAATAAATACTTAGCAGACGATGCCCATTTCTTAGCGACATTGCAGCAAGCCTTTGGTGAGCGTGCGGGCACGTTTGTCGCTGCTGGTCGTCGCGGCGCTTATCCATTGACACGCGTGCTGGCAGACAAGCAAGTAGAGGGTCGCTGCGTCATCATGGGTAATGCCGCCCACACTTTGCATCCTGTCGCTGGTCAAGGTTTTAACCTCTGTATGCGCGATGCCCATGTGCTGGCACAAATGATGAGCGCGCAAGTGCTAAAAGGCGAAGATATCGGCGATACGCAACTGTTAAAACGCTATGAGAAAGCACGTCTAAGCGATCAAAAACGCGTCATTCGATTCTGTGATGCCGTGGTACATGGTTTTACTCATCCTAATACAGCCATCAAGTTGGCAAGGAATGTGGCCTTGGTTGCCTTTGATAAACTGCCAAATATTAAGCCACTAGTCGCTAACTATGCTATGGGATTAAAGTCCTAGTTTGCCATATCACGGTATATTAACGGTTTAGACCAATGTTCTATACGATTGTACTTAACTGTAGGAATAACTTATGAAAAATAATCATACGCTAATTGTCGGTAGCGGTATTGTTGGGGCAACGCTTGCTTTAAAGTTGGCGCAAGCAAAAATGCCCGTGACGTTAATTGATGCTCGCCCTGCACGTGATGACTCAGAATGGCAACAGGTGCTTGGCAAGCGGGATGCGCGCGTTTATGCCTTGAGTCTTGCCAGTATTAACTTACTTAAAGACGTGGGCGCATGGCAAAAGATAGCAGCATCAGAGCGCAAAGCGGACTACTCGCAAATGCAGGTGTGGCAACTAAACGGCATGGGTGAGCTATTATTTGGCGATAGCGGCGATAATCATCCTAACAATCATTTACCGCAAATGCTCGGTAGCATGGTCGAGCCTGCCGTCATTGAACATGCATTGTGGCAACGCCTGTATGAAGATGATGTCAGTGACTATCTAACCATTATCGCGGGGCAAAAAGTCACAAACATGGATTGGTTAGGTGCAGAGCAAGGCTACCGTGTGACGTTAGACAATCAGACTGCTATCGATGCGATGCTGCTGGTTGGTGCTGATGGTCGTGGCTCATTTGTGCGCCAGCAAGCGGCGATTGGGCTAGATACACTTGATTATAATCAAACCGCTATTTGCTGTGCGATTCACACCGAAAAACCGCATCAAGCGACTGCGCGCCAAGCAATGCTGCCCACAGGTACGCTGGCACTATTGCCGTTAGCGGATATTACCGATGAGGATAAAGCCAACCCACAACATTGGCAGTCGATCGTATGGACATTGCCGCGCAATCAAGCATTGGCGTTGATAGAGGAGGACGCGCGCGTCATTGCTGATAAATTGGCTGCTGCCAGTAACTATGAGTTAGGTGCTATCACTCAGATTGAGTCAATCGCTAGCTTTCCACTGACCGCGCAACAAGCGAAAAGCTACGTCGCGGACAACCTAGTCTTGATCGGTGATGCAGCGCATGGCGTCCATCCGTTAGCGGGTCAAGGGTTGAATCTGGGCATGCTCGATGTACAGACTTTAAGCGAGCAATTGGCACATGATTTTGAACGTAGTGGTGGAACCAGCTGGGGCAGCAATCAAACGTTGCGTAGCTACGAGCGTTTGCGCCGTCCGCATAATAGCCTGATGATGCATAGCTTTTCCGCGCTTAACTGGCTATTTGCAGGGTCACTTGCACAGATGCGTCCTATTCAACAAATTCGTAATGAAGGTATGTATCGCGTTGGCAAAATCAAGCCATTGATGAGACTGTTTGCTAAACAGGCGAGTGGGGTTTAGAGGTTTGAATGAAGTTATTAACTAAACTAAGGATGGCGTATGAAGACTCAGTCATGGATGGCGATAGCTGTCGTAATAGCTAGTTTTATTTTAGCCTCCTGCCAATCTACACCTAAAAATAATACAATAGATAAAAAGGCAGACAACACACCTAAAGTATTGATAGAACCACTTGCAGATACAGACAATGACGGCGTGCCCGATGAAATTGATAACTGTCCTAACACTGCTGAAGGGGTCAAGGTTGATCCCTATGGTTGTCCAGTGGCGGTCAATTTGATTGGGTCACTAGTAATGGATATTCGAGTCTATTTCACCTCAGATAGTATTACCCTAACCAACGAAGCTTATTTAACTGAAGTACAAAAGGTCGCTGAAAAAACGCGTAACAATCCTAATTTAGTTACCATTTTATCAGGCCATATCTCCAAAGCTGAAGCTGAAAACCGTCAAGCCACTAACGCCACGCCTAATAATAGACGCTTAGCGAGTAATCGCGTGAAATTAGTCAAAGATTATTTAGTAGAGCAAGGGATTGTTGCTGATAAAATTTTGGCGTTTGATTGCAGGGATAAAATTCAGCTTGGTGTTAATAATGAAGGTGCTAATATTGAAACTGAAAAGCATGCTGCTGAAATGTCATTGTTGAATCAAAGAGTTTTTGGGGCGGTAATAGAAGCTGATAAAGCATATTCTAGGAATTACCCTGATGAGCAGCATTCTTTGAAGCATTATAAAGAAGTCTGTCAGCAGCTTTAGAAGAAATAATTTATGAATACGCTATTGAGAAGTATACTTGTTGTTTCAATCAGCGTCTTAACGCTATCCGCATGTCAAACACATGACTTGTCTAACCAAAAAGCTCAAACTATTAATTTGCCAATTATTCTGATTAATTTAGATAGCGACGGCGACGGCGTGCCTGATGATTTAGATCAATGCCCAAATACGACAGAGAACGTGGTAGTGGACGAAAGAGGTTGTCCTGAGATTACAAGTCTTATTGGTATGCCTCCAATGATGGAGTATCGTGCTTTTTTTACCAAGGACAGCAGTGAGCTATTGCCACAGTATCATGATGAGCTTGATAGAGTAGCAGAACAAATGAATAACTATGATACGGCTACTATGAAAATTGAAGCTCATGTCTCGAAGGATGAGGTCAATAAAGCTTCTACCTCAATGTTGCAATCAAACTCACTAGCTAAGAATAGAGCACTTATTGTTAAAAACTACCTAGTTTTAAATCACAAAATCGAGTCTAGTCGTCTGACTACTCTCGATTGCGGTATTAAAGGTTCTATTGCACCTTCTGATACCGAGGAAGGCAGATCTATGAATCGTAGAGTTTATAGCTTAGTAACTGATTTAAAAAACCACAAAGCTAATTATCATCAAAATGACCTAGGCTCAAACAGGTGTATCGAGTTTTAGTTTTTGTCATTTATTAATAAATAACCATAAGATAAAAATAACTACTCGAAGGCAAATCTCATGCTTATCCCTAAATACTGGGCGCAACACAAACAGCGCTTTGAATCGCTAGAAACGTCTAGTAACCCTTCCAAGCAAGCCACTATCAAACGTTACGGTTGGTCGGATGTCAGCCAAATGGAAGCGCTATCCCATGCTAAAGCGCGAGTAGATGACGCCCATGAGCGATGGCTGGCAGGTGAAGATATCTTACGTCGTGAGCGCAAGGAAGAGTATAACGAAGGCAATAGCATTCCTATTCGTGAAAAGATTATTTATGAGCATGATTTTCCAGAAAATGAACTATCTAATAATAGTGCAGCAGTAACGAAGCTTATCGTTACGCGTAACAACTACGGTGCTCAAGTGGCTAACGTCGATAATATTGCCATTATCGATGTCGATAATGATGATTTATTGCGTCATATCTATCCTGATGATTATACTCATCATGGCTTTATGCCTGCCTTCCTCGTTAATCAAAGCAATCCCGCCAGCAAAATTAAAATTTGGCTTTTTGTTGTTGTTTTTATAATTATTGCCAGTGTCATCGCTTGGCTAGGATTGTCTTGGTTGTGGCTATTGGCAGTTATGTTTGGTGTGACTGCTTATCTATGGCAACAAGCCAGTGTTAAAGACAAGGCCCGCGCGCAAAAATATACCGATGACGCCGCCTCGTTACTGCCTTATATGACAGATTTAATCAAAAATCGTATTACCAATCATCCCAACGAGTCCTTTCGTTTATATCAGACGCCCGCAGGTTTTCGTATTATCGCCACTCACGATGTTGTATTGCCAAGTGATAGGTTAGTCGCGGAATGGTTTGCGTATTTCCATGCGGATACCAATTATGTGCGTCTATGTCAGGTGCAGCAGTGCTTTCGTGCGCGGCTCACTGCCAAGCCGTGGCGTCTGAGTGAGGTTGAAAATAATAAGTTGGCTAAAGATATCCCTGCTAAGGACTTTTGGTTTGGCTCTGATAATACCGATGTGGATAATAGCATTGAGCAACGTCAAGATGAGTTAAAAGCGCGTAAGCAGTGGATTGTTGACTATGATCGTTTTACCCAAGGCTATCGTGCTTGTCATTATGTCGAGAGTTTTGCTGGCAGGGAAGCCAGTCATCAATTACAGTCTGTAGCGATAAAGGCTTTGGTCGATTGGCATGATAGGGCTTGTCGAGTGGATAAAGCGTTACCGATGGCTTAATTCAGATTTTACTTAATATATGAATGAGCTTCGGACCACATTAAGGAAGAATTACTTTGAAATTCTATAGCGTTTTATTATTAACAGCATCTATTGCTTTAGCTGGCTGTCAAACTACTACAACTGCGCCGTCTAAAAAGATACCTAAAGATGAAAATATCAGGACGATGCAAGCAGAGATTGATTCAGATGGCGATGGTGTGCTTGATGCTATAGATGAATGTCCAGGTACACCTTTTAACGTAGTGATAGATGAAAGAGGGTGTCCAGATTCCTTACTTTTTGGTGAAAATGAATTTATGATGGAAGCTAGAGCCTATTATGATGAAAATAGCAGTGAGATAAAAAGTGAGTATTATGAACAGCTAGATAACGCAGGCAAAAAAATGCAAGATCATTTGGACGCTGTTATGCATATCGAAGGGCATATATCCAAACGTGAAGACAATAATGCAAATCAAACATTATCAAGATACCGCGTGGAAGGAGTTAAAAATTATATGACCATGACATATAATATTGATCCTGATCGTATTAAGACTTTTTACTATGGATCAGAACGTCCAATTGCGCCAAATGATATCGAAAACAGTTGGCTCAACCAGCGTATCTATGCGCTTATTAGTAATGTTAAGTAATATATTAAACATTTCAAAAAAACTGAAAGTGATGACAGATAAAGCCTTAAATTATTCTGAATGAAAAGAGAGTAGCAATGACAAATAGAAACTATGGAAATTTATTGCTACTGGCATTATTTATTGGTTTAGCAGGCTGTCAAACGACTGAAATCGTAGCGGCTAAAACCTTGCCTCAATATGAAAATATCAGAACGATGCAGGCAGATAGCGATGGTGTGCTTGATGCTATAGACGAATGCCCTGAAACGCGACCCAATGTAGTAATTGATGCTAAAGGCTGTGAAATAATAATTGAGGAAGGCGAGGCACTTGAAATGGAGTTCAATGGGTTTTTCTCGCAAATGAGCAGTCAGCTATTTGATATCTATGATGCAGTATTTGTGAAAATAGCAGAAAGTCTTAATGATCGCCCAAAAGCCAATGTTTTTATTTTCGGTCATGCAGCGACAAGTGAAATAGATAAAGATGCTTTAGCGACTTTTGGTTTCGATTCTTTATCACGCAATCGCGCGCTAATTATTAAGAATAATTTAGTGTTGCAATATAATATCGATGCTGAGCGTATCCGTACTTATGAGTGCTCAAATAAGATTATAGTTACAGATACAGCGTTTATAGATCCAAGTTTTGAAAAGCTCAGTCTTAAAAATATTGAGGCAAAACAACGCCGCGCAACTTTAATGGCGAGTAGTGAAGTTCATGATTTGATGAATCTTGAATATGATTCTGATATGCAAAAATATGGTGAATATGCCAAGCACTGTGAACTGTTCGAATAATAACGACTGATTTTCTTCAACCGTTAAAAATTATTCTTACCCCAACGCTGAAAATACCACCATCAGCACTGGCGAGACAATATTAATAATAAAGCCAAAACTAATCGCTAAAGGCACTACTTTTAGACCGCCAGATTGCTGAATAATTGGCAAGGTAAAATCCAAACTGGTCGCGCCACCAAGCCCAACTGCTGCTGATGGATATTTACGCATAAACACGGGAATAAATATCAACGCAAAAAACTCACGCACCAAGTCATTAAAGAGCGCGACACTGCCCCAAACCGCGCCATAAGCATCGGTCATCACAATCGCTGATAACGAATACCAACCAAACCCTGACGCCAGTGCCAAGCCTTTGGTCCACGATACCTCACTGAACATCAGCGCAAATATCAAGCCCCCAACCAATACAGCTAGTGTAAAGATGACACTCATCTCAACGCCGCGCTTATTCAGCAGCACTTCTTTTAGCGTAATACCTGAGCCTTTTAAGCCAATGCCGACCAACAAAATTAATATCATCAGCATCACCGTCATGGTATTTTCAGGCGGCATATAATTGTCTGGTAAGAAATAACCAATCACCATACCAATGACCACACAAACGACTTGAGCGAGGCTACCACGGATACTCACGCGATGTTCTTTAGATTTTACGCTGGGTTTTTTGGCATGCCATGGACGCAGTCGGTCAAATAGCATAAGGGCAAACAAACCACTGCCAATTGTCAATATCGATAATATAGTCACATAAAGGGCAATTTCGCCTATCTGACTGCCAAGTCCTTCAACTTGTGACAGCTCGATACCAATCAGCGCTAAGATGATAAATACCAGATAAGATAAGCCTTTATCTGCAAGCTTTGTCATGGTTGGATGAGAAGGAATGGCAAAGCCAATAAACATTGGCATTAATACCAGAACAAGGGTAACTAGGCTTTGCATGGTGATTGGCTCGCGGCATTTTCAAAGGCGTTTTTAAGAAGCTGGAAATTGTATCACATGAAACGATCAATGCTGCCATGAGCGGCTAAGATTCCTTGTAAAAGCCGACTGTTTAACGACCAACTATTGAGCGTTAAGATAAAATCCTAAATCACTAAGCCGTAAGTCAGGATTTCATTCATGATAATTTGACTGCTAACAACGCTTAAGTATTTACCTGACCAACTTTTGTTGCTACATTAATAGACTTACTATATTTGGCTTGCCTCATGTCGCTATATCAGCTCAAGTCTCAGTTTCAAGATCAGCTGCGCCCAATAAGTGATGCGTTGGTCGAACAAAAGGTGACAGCAAATCAAGTGACGGTGTCGGCCGTATTATTGAGCCTTGGTACGGCTTATGTCATTGCTAGACCTGCGCAAAATCAGCCTAGACTCTGGTTGCTGTTACCTTCATCACTGTTTGTGCGTATGGCGCTCAATGCTATCGATGGCATGATGGCGCGTGAGCATGGGCAAGCCTCAAGGCTTGGGGCAGTGCTTAATGAAGTGGGTGATATCGTGGCTGATACGGCGCTTATCGCAAGTTTAGCTCCGCATGTTGCTAATGGTAATTTACAAGCGTCGACAGTCAATTTACCAAACCGTATATCAATCCATCAGCGTCAGATTATCGGTCTGATTGTGCTTAGTATAAGTACTGAGTTACTAGGTATCACTAGTAATACGATGTTAGACATTAGAGCAAACCAAGGGCCTTTAGGCAAAAGCGATCGTGCTTTTTTACTAGGTTTGCTGGGCGCTTTCATGGCGACTAAAGCGCCGACCGCGCTATCGCATATCAAAGTAAGTCCGCTATTGATACTGACAGAGGCACTGCTACTAAAAACCTGCTTGAATCGGCTGCGTTATATGGCAGATTTATACTTGATGCGTAAACCACCTGTGCTTCGTTCAAATCACTCAGAAACCTTTAAGTTAATACTAGAGTCATCGCATAAATCAGTTTTTCTTCTTGGTTACCAAGAGAATGTTGGTCAACCCGATACGCTATTTTTCGATGCTGTTTCATCAAATTTTTCTTCATTAAATGCCCCTTTATCAAATTCTGCTATTAAAACTTCCTTTTTGGAGCCTAAGACAATGCCGACCACCCCTCTCAATAGTCATGAAAAAGTGGAGCAGGTTAGCGATACGCTCAATTTATCGTCTTCCAAATTGATAAGCGGTGAAAGTTGCTACAATGCTTACGATGGCACGGCAATTTATTACCGCTATTGGCTGACGATGCCATTAGAGGCTATCAAAAAAGCCAGTCAGCCTCTGCGCCAAGTCATTTTATTACATCGTGGTCACGAGCATTCGGGACGCTTAGCAGAACTTGGGGAGCAGTTTGCCATGGCTGGCTATCAAGTATTCGCTTGGGATGCACGCGGTAACGGGCGCTCGGGTGGCATCAAGGACCATGCCGAAAGCGTCACCGAGCTTGAGCGAGATTTAGATGGTTTTGTGCAATTGGTTATCGGGCAAACGGGCATTGCTATCGAGGATACCTTAATCGTCGCCAGTAGTATCGGTGCAGTACTCGCAGCGGCATGGGTACATGATTACGCACCCAACATTCGCGGCATGATCTTGGGTACGCCAGCGTTGAGTATTCGCTTGTACATGCCGTTTGCCATACCGTCGCTAAAGGTGGCACGCGCGCTAGGTCTGATGTCACGCGTGAGCAGCTACGTCAAGGCGCAAGTCTTAACCCATGATAAAGATGCACAGCAAGCTTATAATGCCGATCCACTGATTTCTAATAGTATTTCAACTGATCTGCTTATCGATACTCATGCAACCGGTCAACGCTTGCTCGATGATGCTAGCGCTATTACTGTACCGACGTTTGTATTATGTGCAGGCAAGGATTACGTGGTCGATAAGCAAGCTGAACGCGATTTTTATGAGGCGATTAATGCTACCGATAAACGCTGGCAATTATATCCAGACAGTTATCATGCAATCTTTCATGAGACCAATAAAGCAGACGTCTTCGCGGATTGTATTAATTTCGCTGAGCAAGTATTCAGTAAGGACGTTAAAGCGCCTGATTTAAGCGCGGCGCATATGAATAGTGCCAGTAAAGATAAGGTTGACCGTTTAGCGATTAAGCCTTTTAATCCGAGCTTTGCCATTACTCGATTTGCCATGCAAAAATTTGGTCATGTCAGCGATGCTATTGCTACAGGACTGGAGCATGGCTTTGATTCGGGGCATTCGCTCGATCACGTTTATTATAATCAGCCTAGTGGTCAAAATAAATTTGGTCAAGCAGTTGATAAGTTTTACTTGAGCAATATTGGTTGGCAAGGGATTCGTATTCGCCGAGAGCATATATTAGAACTCGCACGGGAGGCTCTGGCAGATATTGAAGCCAAAAACCAGAGCATTACTAAACCATACCAACCAAAACTACTCGATATCGCTAGTGGACATGGCTTTTATGCGTTTGATTTATTGACAGAGTTTGAAAACTTATATGCTGAGCTACGCGATTATGAGCAGCATAATATCCAAGCCTTACAGGCAAAGGCGGAGCAGTTAGAGATTTCTGATCGTGTCCTTACTTGTCAAAAAGATGCGTTTGACTCTGCCAGTTATTCTTATTTACAGAAGGCAAGTGACAATACTAAAGGCCTTGACGATAAAAAATTTGATATCGCCATTGCTTCTGGGGTCTTTGAGTTATTTTCTGATAATACGTTACCAGCTACCGCGTTATCAGGTATTTATGACAGTTTAAAAGCTGATGGTTATTTACTTTATACCAATCAGCCGTGGCATCCTGAGCAGGAATTTATCAGTAAAACCTTAAACAATCATCGCGGTAGCAGTTGGGTGATGCGCTGTCGCTCGCAAGCAGAAATGGATCAATTGGTTGAAAATGCTGGCTTTAAAAAAGTCGCCATGCGTATCGATCGCTTTGGTATCTTTACCGTGTCGCTAGCGATCAAAACAGCATCAACCAATCATGAATAATACTCATGCCAAACCTTATGAGCGCGTCCAGCTTTTCTCCGGAGGTGGCTCGCGTTTTGGTTATTATTTGGGCAGTTATGCGGCATTGGTTGCCCATGATTTGACGCCAGATATTATCGTCGGCACTTGCGGTGGCAGTCTGTCGGCTTATTTGGTCAATCTAGCGCCTGATCCAAAGGATTTGCAGGCGCTCATGTGCAGTCGTGAGTTGTACCATACCATCACTGCAATCAGACATGTCGCGCCAAACGAAGCCAATAGACGTTTAAAAATACGTTATATGATGCAGGCGCTTAAACGCTGGCGCTTGTCACGGCAGGTTTCTAACCGCCAAAAACAGCAGCAAGCAGATAGCTACGAGCGACTATTAAGTGAGTTGCAGCATCTGGCGATGTTTCGAATTGATGGCGAGCGGCAATGGCTTGATGAATTGTCTCGTTTTTCTCCCAAGCAGAATAATAATTCTTTTAATACCGCCGCGCCAGAGATAGCCATTATCGCTAGCCGACTGTATCAAGCACCCAATCAACCCAGCAATCAAACGCTTACTACTGACAGCTCTGTTTACGATGAGTTTAAACTACAAGAGTTATTATTTGCGCCACCGTGTTTGGCAGTATCAGAGCATTTTGATGAAATACTTAACGCACCTGCGCATACGTTTGCCGATAGGCGTATTCATCAGTCAGTAAATATCGTAAAGCAGTGGGAATTCAATCCAGCGGTTCGTGCTTCTATGGCAGATATGTATTATCTACCGCCAACGCATATAGACGATTTGGGGTGGTGCTTAGGTGGGGTGATTAATCTCACTCCGATCGAGCTGGCATGTCAGCTAGGGCAGACGGTATTTGCAGAGACCAAGGCAGGTTATGATTCATGGCTGGCGGCACCTGCGATTCAGCGCGTTTTTGGTTTTGACCCCAATGAGCGTTTGGCACAGGTGCATGGTTATGAGCCAATGGAAACGTCATCACTTATGAAGTCAGAAAGAAATAGCCATCAACTGCATTGGTTACCCTTTGCAGATAATGGTCAGCAGTTGGCAGGACAGCATGTACAAAAGCGTTTTAACATAAAACAACTGACTGTTGAGCTTATTCACAGTGACTATGATGGCTTTGTGCAGCAAATACAGGCGCAGTGGCAGTATGGCTATCAGCGTACAGCTGACTATATACGGCAGCAGGGTCTATGAACGCACAAATGAAAAATATTACACAATCTACTTCCACTCATAAGCCATCGCATCTTATCGTTTTTGGCGGTACGAGTGGACTTGGCTTGGCGTTGGCGCTGCATCATCAGGCGCTTGGCTGGCAAGTAAGCGTGGTTGGTCATAGTATGGAGAAGATAGATAATATCAATAGTCAGTATCCTAATATTGTCACTTATTGCTGTGATTTGATGGATAGTGTGCAAACACAAAGTTTGTTAGAGAGCCTGTCAGATATCAGCTTTCAAAGAGTGATTTATAGCGCTGGTAGTTACACTAACGAGCGTGTCCATCGTCTCAATCAAGCGGACAGCGATAAAATGCTCGCGATTAATTTTCAAGCCTTTGAGCAGGTTTTTAGGTGGGCAAGCGAGCAGTTAAAGCAACAAAGATATTCATCAGATTTCAACGAAAATAACAGACTAAGCTTGATTTGTATCGCGTCTATCGCCGGTACTATGGATTATCCTTATGCCAGTCTTTATGCCAAAAGCAAACGTGCCATGATTGCGACTGCTAGCGCTTATCGAGCGGCGCTGATGCCTTATAATATTCAAGTCAACTGCATCGCCTCAGGTTATATCGATACTCAAGCATTACGCGATTTGAATAACGGCGATGCCAGTCATAAGCCATTCATCATCAGTACGCAAACGGCGGTTGAGAATGTTATGCAAGCCATTGATGATGATGTTGAGCTGGCAGTATTTCCGCGCTCCACGCGTTATATTACTCGAGCGCTCAATCATTTGCCTAAGCCTATGCTTAACTGGATATTACGCAGTAAATTGGATAAAACGACTTGATAACAGCTTACCCAAGTAGCCAATAAAACAAGGTAAATAGCGGCACGCCAATGAGCAAGCTATCTACTCTGTCTAATACGCCGCCATGTCCGGCGAGCATCGTACCCGTGTCTTTCACCCCGTGCTGACGTTTAAAGGCGGACTCTAATAAATCTCCAGCGATACCACTGACCGCTAAGCCGTAAGCGGCTAATAAGCAAATCCACCAGTTAAAAGGCGTGAGCCAAATGCCTAATAGCGTTGCCAATATCGCCGCTAGCATACTGCCTAAAAGAGCGCCTTCGATACTTTTATTCGGGCTAATGGTTGGGGCAAGACCATGCTTAAACAGTTTGTGACCAAGCAATCGTCCGCATAAATACTGGGCAATATCATTAAATTGACTGGCGAATAACACAAAAAATAAAACGCCATACTGCTCGCGCTGCCAGATTAATTGTTGTAAAGCAATGAGACTGATAATCAGGGTGATAAAAGCAAAACTAACGACTAGGTCTAACCGATTTAGACGTGTGTAAGCTGGAGTAGAATGGGAAGAGGTTTGGCTAAAAGGCAATATCTTGGGTTGTAAACCGCGCTCTTGCAGTTTCTCAATCAGCACAGACTTGCTTTGTAGACACCATAAGCGTTTAATCTCGTAGCAGCCACGCAGACCAATCAAGATGAAAAAAGCGATGAGCAGCCATTGGTAGGGGTAGGTAGGAGGCTGCATGGGTTGGTTATTATCCGTTATCTTAGCGATAACATAACAAGCACAAAGTGCCGCTAACATGAGCCACCATGAGCGGGCGATCAAATAGATTTTCGGTAAGCGCTGACGTAAGCGAGGTAGGGCAAGCATGCCCCACGTCACACTGACGACCATCATAAGTCCGGTCACAAACTGCAAATCAGTAGCCATATTTTTAGCACTTCAAGGTCAATAAAGAACGGCAAGTTACCATTTTTCATGGCTAAAGTGGCAGCTTCCAATTGCTGTTAGATGTTAACAACTGTATTTACCACTCTAGCCTCTGTGTCATCGATTATAGGCTGAAGCAGCCAATCAATGCCACCCTCTCTGCTGCCTGTTTTGTCACCTTCTCTCAACTTCGATAAGGGCGCAAGCACACTGGTTCGAGGTGTGGTTGCCAAATGTGGATAGTCTTGACGATAGTGACCACCGCGACTCTCATAACGCTGATAAGCTGATTGAATAACCAACGTGGCTAATTGTAATTGTCGTGCTAATTGAAAGTAAGGCAGCTCATTCAAAATAGTAGCGTTGTCTTTATTATAGATGCTTAGTTGATTAGAGTCGTAGCAGTTAAGCTGTTGTTGCCATTGTTGTATTTGTAAAAGTGCTTGTTCTAACTGCTGAGCATCACGAGTAATGCCCATATGGGAGGTCATCAAAGCTTTTAGTTCTGCGGTTATTCCAGTGGTGTCAGCATTTATATTGACGTTATGATTAGTATAGCTTTCATATTCAGTAGACGATGGCAAAGTAATGCGCTGACTATCTTTAAGCGTTGGCGCTATCCACGTATCATGGATTAATTTGTTTAAATTAGCATGAGGTAAAGTCGTTTCTAACGTTTCTATTGATGCTAAATAGCGCGGCAAGTCCGTAGCGATATTGCGCCCAACTACTACGCACTCCAAAAGTGAATTACTAGCTAAGCGGTTTGCTCCATGTAGACCTGTATAAGCAACCTCACCAGCAGCATAAAGCCCTGCCACATCGGTCAAACCATTAGCAGACGTCACTACACCGCCGCAGCTATAGTGAGCGGTAGGGGCAACGGGGATAGATTCCCTAGTCATATCAATGCCGAGGTTGAATAATGTTTGATAAATCTGCGGGAAATGCTCTTGCAAAAATTCTGCTGGCAAGTGACTAACATCAAGATTGACGTAGCCAAGTCCATTCTTATTAATTTGCTCAGCGATGGCACGGGCGACGATATCTCTTGGAGCCAGCTCTGCACGCTTATCAACATCGAGCATAAAACGTTTGCCCGTTTGCGGACAATATAGCCGCCCACCTTCGCCACGTAGTGCTTCAGATATCAGAAAGCTACTGTCATCTAAGGCTAAGCCAGTCGGGTGAAATTGAATAAATTCCAAATTAGCCAAGCGGCAGCCCACTTGCCAAGCCATCATAACCCCATCGCCGACACAGACGTTCGGAGCACTAGCACGCTTAAATAATTGACCCATGCCACCACTAGCCAGTACGACTGCGCGACTATAAAAAGTCAGTTGTCGTTGATTATTATGATCAAAAATTTGCGCCCCTTGGCATTGCTTATTTGGATTGGCACTGTCTGTTAAAAGGCTCAGCGCTTCATGATCAGGCAAAATAGTGATATGGGCAGCGGCTTGCGCTTTTATAGTCAAGGCTTCCATAATGTGTCGACCAGTCGCATCATCCGCATGTGCAACCCGCCTGCAACCATGCCCGCCTTCTTTGGTTAAATGTAAGTCAGCAGTTTGTAGTTTGGTGAAAGGTTTTGCATTATCTTCTTGCGGTATCTGCGTAAAAGGCACGCCTTGCTCACATAACCATTGCACTGCCTGTTGCCCGGCACTTAAAATGCGCCTGGTATTATTAGCTTCGCATAACCCTGCGCCAGCGATTAGGGTATCAGCGATATGGTCAGCGACAGAGTCCTCTTTATCCAAGCTTGCCGCGATGCCACCTTGGGCATAATGACTGGAGCAAATTTCTAAGGCGGCTTTGCTCAATACAGTAATATTCAGCGATTTTGGTAATGCTAGAGCCGTACTTAAGCCTGCTAATCCCGCGCCAATGATAAGTACGTCAGTTTGTACCATAGCAGCAGGGCTGTCGAGACCTAATGATTCCGCTGTAAATGCCGCGCTCATATTAGGCAGCCCCGACATTGGCAAATAGCGCGCGGTCTTTGACGATATCGCCACTTGCTGCTACGCGCCGTTTTTGCGACTCTGCAAAATCAAGCATACGTTGTAGTGGCTTTCTAGCTGCAGCTGCCAGCTCAGGCGTCATCAAAACTTCACCGCTGCGCTGCGTCAAGCACTGTTCAATACCTTTTAGACCATTCATTGCCATCCATGGGCAAAACGCACAACTCTTACAACTGGCGCTTTCACCAGCCGTCGGCGCGGCTAAGAAACGTTTATTTGGCGAGCGCTTTTGCATCTCATGCAAGATGCCCAAGTCGGTAGCTACGATAAATGTATCGGCATCCATCTCATAAGTTGATTGTAATAGCTTGCTGGTAGAACCAACCACGTCGGCCAGCGCCACCACGCTATCAGGGGATTCAGGATGCACTAATACTTTGGCCTCTGGATGATCCTCTTTTAATTGAATCAGCTCGGTCGCCTTAAACTCATTATGTACGAGGCACGAGCCTTGCCAAAGCAGCATATCTGCGCCAGTCTCAGCAGCAATATATTTACCTAAATGGCGATCAGGCCCCCAAATAATTTTTTCACCATTCGCATGTAAATGGCGAATGATATCGATGCCAATGGATGACGTCACTACCCAGTCGGCACGGGCTTTTACAGCGGCGCTGGTATTGGCGTAAACGACGACTGTACGCTCAGGGTGAGCATCACAAAATGCGGAAAACTCGTCAGCAGGGCAGCCCAAATCAAGCGAACACTCGGCTTCTAGGTCTGGCATCAGTACTGTTTTTTCCATACTTAAGATTTTCGCCGACTCACCCATAAAGCGGACGCCAGCGACCACTAAGGTCTGGGCGCTATGCGCTTGCCCAAAGCGTGCCATCTCCAGCGAATCACCCACACAGCCGCCCGTTGCCAATGCCAAATCCTGAATAAAGGGGTCGACATAATAATGGGCGACCAATACTGCATTATGCGCTTTTAATAGCTGTTTAATGTTTTCCTCGACTGTGAGACGTTCAGCACGCGGCAAGTCTGCTGGCATTTTAGCTTTGGCATATTCGATATTCATTTGAGTGGCAATGCGATTGTCATTACTCATGATGGGCGCGTCGTAAGGATAAGTTTTCATAGATGCAAACCTTTTAGGCAGTAACGACAAGCAATATGCCGCTAAAAATAAGTCAATTAATATCGCTGGCTAGTCAGATGTTTTAATTATGCTCATTTTGAGCATAAACACAAGTATTTTTTATACATTTATGATTTGTACATTTATGATTTATAAAGACTCATTTTATATAATTACAACCACGAACTATGATAATCGTTGATTCAAGCTATACTGAGCAAATGGTCAACAGCTTAGCAGTTGAGCTTTATTTAATAATTAAAATAAAAGGTAATCACTAAAGTCATGACGTTGTCTTATTCACATGCGCATCAGCAAGGTAGTGGCACCACAGAAGTTGTCGCCGTGCTAGTCGCCATTACTGAGCATACCGCTCGGGTCTTAACCGTTGATCAAGGGAAGCTGTTACCCAATGGTCCATTGATGCCGTTGCATCGTTCCTTGCAAGCAGGTGTGCGCCAATGGGTTGAGGAGCAAACACAGCAACCACTTGGTTATTTGGAGCAGCTATACACCTTTGTCGATACCAATAGGCGCAACGTTGATGGTCATGCACTGGTCTACGTGAGCTATTTGGGACTGGTGCAAGAGACACAAACGCCGCAGTTACAAAGCCAAGCATTGTGGCGCGATTGGTATGATTACTTTCCTTGGGAAAATCATTTGGATGGCATACCTAGCATCATTATGAACAATATTGTGCCAGCATTATTGAGCTGGGCAGATAGCTCTAAAGATTCAGGCATCCAGCAGCGCCGCCGTCAGCGTATTGGTTTATGTTGGGGTGTAAGTGAAGCGCTCTTAGTGGGTGATATGCCCACAAGTGAAAATGCGGATAATGAATACACAGCATATGAGCATTATGAAAATAGAGAGTGGGTCGCTGAGCATGTGTTACTGCGCTATGAGATGCTGTATGAAGCGGGACTGATACCGGAAGCACCAAACTATCCACCCAGCTATTCAATGAATCATCAAAGCGTTCATCAAAGTGCTCACCAACCGAGCCATCAAAATAAGCTACCTGAAAACTGGTCACAGCTCATTGGGGTGCCAATGTATTATGATCATCGCCGAGTGATTGCAACGGCTATTTCACGGCTGCGTGCCAAAATTGAGTACCGACCGCTTATTTTTGGCTTGATGCCAGATGTATTTACCTTGTCACAATTACAACAAAGCGTAGAAGCGCTCTCAGGAGTGCGCTTGCACAAGCAAAATTTCCGTCGTTTGCTAGATTCACAAAAACTTGTGATGGAGACAGGGCAGAGTAGTAGTGCCCAACGTGGTCGCCCTGCCAAGCTTTATCGATTTCGTCATGATATTGAACTACAAAGCTTATTGATGGATAGTAAGTTGCCTAAGCGTAAATAGGAGTTAATAGACTACCTTGCTATCTTTATTTTTATGACTATAAAACCCTGTCGGCTGCCCAAAATGATGACGGTTCCTTGCGAGGCTGTTAACTTTACGCTATATTTATGCTCATTTTGAGTTTAATTGCATAAGCATATATGAACGCCACGTTTATTTAAGGGTTAAAGATGACAGTTAAAAAAGAACCAGCATTGGATGATGTATTGCTTAGACCTTTGGTTGAAGCTGCGCTAACTGAGGATTTGGGCAGACGCGGAGATGTCACATCACAAGCCACCATTCCAACCGATATGCAAGCGAAGCTAGAGATTAAAGCGCGGCAAGCAGGCGTGATATGTGGTATGGATTTGGCACGTTTATCGTTTGCCATGGTTGATCCTCAGATTGAGTTTGTGGCTCAAGTTGCTGATGGTGAATGGGTTGATGCAGGTACAGTCTTGGCTAGTGTGCGTGGTAATGCGCGCCATTTACTGACAGCAGAACGTACCGCGCTCAATTTTATGACCCACTTGAGTGGCATTGCGACAGATACCAGAAAAATTGTAGATAGTGTGGCAAACTATCCTGCGCAAATTACTTGTACACGTAAGACCATTCCAGGCTTGCGCATTGTACAAAAATACGCGGTACGCTGCGGCGGCGGGCGCAACCATCGTCTGGGACTGGATGATGCTATTTTAATCAAAGACAATCATATTGCTATCGCTGGTGATATAAAGACTGCGATTAAACAAGCCCAAAACTTCGCTGGGCATTTAATTCCCATCGAAGTAGAAGTCGATACTTTAGCGCAACTAGAGCAGGCATTAGACGCTGGCGTGAGCTTGGTGCTATTAGATAATATGTCCCCTGAAATGCTAGCGCAGGCAGTAGCGATGTGTAAAGGTCGCGCGAGAACAGAAGCTTCAGGCGGTATTACCCCTGAAACGGTGCAAGCAGCAGCAAAAACGGGTGTTGATTTTATTGCCATGGGTTATTTGACGCACAGTACCACGGCATTAGATATCGGTCTTGATTTTAGCGCATGATTTTCAATATGGCTGTCTTTACCTGCCTGTCTTCACATACCTGTTTTAGCGATTAAGCTTTATGAGGTTTTTTACCCGCCAAATAGTGGCTGATAGGTCAATGTTGAGCCTCTATTTTCGTTGATAGTCTGCTGTCAGAAAGGTAAGCAAAGTTAATGATTTAATTAGCTTATCTGCCTATGATACAATATAAACTACAAAGTTATTGTTAACCATCTATTGGGTCATCGTTGCACTCGCACGATGACCTTATCTTTTTGCCCGATTTGACTAATAGACAAGCGAGCGCTCAGTGAATACTGAAATCATCAAGATAATCTTAGCCTTTATGGTACTGATTAATCCCTTTAGCGCTTTGACGTTATTTTTGGATTTGACCCGTGGTTATTCGATGAATAATCGACGCAAAGTGGCGCGTGTTGCTTGTTTGACGATTTTTATCACTATTAGTTTCTTTACGGTAGCAGGCGAGACACTACTAAAAGCACTTGGTATTTCTATCGGCTCGTTTCAGCTGGCAGGTGGTATCTTGGTGTTTTTGATTGCTCTTAATATGATGAATGGCGACGGTAATCCCGTGAAGCCCGATCAAGAAAACTTCGATGTTGACCATGTACAAGACGCGCCGCCCACCATGGCTGCAGCGGTTGTGCCTATCGCTATTCCAATGATGATTGGACCGGGCGGTATCTCGACGGTGATTATTTATTCTTCACAAGTCTCTGGTATTTTGCAAGTATCTGCCATATTGATTGCTGGTTTATTTATCAGTCTGTTTTGCTATCTAGCACTGATGGCGGCAGGTCGTATCAGTCGCTTGCTGGGTGATACTGGATTGAACATTATGAGCCGAATTATGGGGATGTTATTGGCGGCAGTTTCTATCGAAATTATCGTTAATGGCTTACGCACTTTATTTCCTGATTTAGTGTAATGACGCTGCTACCTTATGTTTGTCCGTCAGTTTTTTGATTTATTCCTCAATGGGCGTGTTGTGTATTCAACTCTAGCACTGACAGTGCTGATTTATGAATGTTTAATACGTCCTAATGAAAAGTATGTGCTAACTCATATCAAATTTAAGCACCAAAGATTCGGTTAGAAGCCATTTTTGGAGAATAGTCATGTCTTAAGCTATGGCCAATTAATCACCAAAAGTATTCGAAAAAACACCATTCATAAAAATATGTTACAGTGGACAGACAACTATTATCATAGGAGTTAGTCTTGAGTAATAAAAGAATTGCTATTTTAGGTGCAGGTCCAAGTGGTTTAGCACAATTACGCGCTTTTGAAGCAGCTCGTTTGGCTGGCGCAAAGAACTTACCTGAGATAGTGTGTTATGAAAAGCAAAACGCTATTGGTGGCATGTGGAACTATAGCTGGCGCACAGGATTAGACAGAAATGGTGAGCCTGTTCACGGTAGTATGTACCGTTATTTGTGGTCTAATGGTCCCAAAGAGTGCTTAGAATTTGCTGATTATTCGTTTGATGAGCATTTTGGTGAAGCGATTCCCTCATACCCACCGCGTGAAGTCCTAAAAGACTACATTATGGGGCGTATCGATAAGCAAGATATCCAAAAATACATCCGCTTTGAATGCCCAGTACGTTGGGTGTCATTCGATGATGACACGCAAAAATTCACCGTAACAGTGATGAATCATAAAACCAATGAGCAAGAAGTCGAAGAGTTTGATTATGTCGTGGTAGCGACGGGTCATTTCTCCACGCCAAACATGCCTTACTTTGAAGGGTTAGAAGCTTTCCCCGGTCGAATTCTGCACGCGCATGATTTTCGTGACGCCTTAGAGTTCAAAGACGAAGATATTTTGCTCATCGGCAGTAGTTATTCAGCCGAAGACATTGGCACGCAGTGCTATAAGTATGGCACCAAATCAGTCACTATCAGCTATCGCACGCAAGCGCTTGGCTATGACTGGCCAGAGGGCATCAAAGAAGTGCCTTTGGTCACCCATTTTGAAGAAGATGTGGCGCATTTTGCCGATGGTAGCAGCCAAAAATTTGATGCCATTATTATGTGTACCGGTTATTTGTTTCATTTCCCCTTTATGCCCGATGAGTTACGTCTGCAAACGCATAACTGCTTATATCCAGCCAACTTGCACAAAGGGATTTTCTGGCAGCCAAACCCAAAGCTCATTTATTTAGGTATGCAGGATCAGTATTTCACCTTTAATATGTTTGACGCTCAAGCATGGTATGCACGCGATGTGATGATGGGCGATATCGAATTGCCTGAATTGGTACACCGTGAAGCAGATGAGAAAAAGTGGTTGGCAACTTATGCGAAGTGCGTGACGGTCAGCGATTCAATCGACTTTCAAGCCGCTTATATTCGTGATTTAACCAATGCGACCGATTATCCAGAATTTGCAGTTGAAAAACAGGGTGAAATCTTAAAAGAATGGCAAAAAGATAAAGCCGATAATATCATGACCTTTAGAGAAAAGGCGTATCGCTCTACGTTAACAGGCACGCTATCGCCTGAGTTGCCAGAGCCTTGGTTGGACGTCCTTGATGACTCGCTTGAGCATTTTTTGAACTTAACATTCGTTAAGCCTAACAAGCGTAAAAAAGTATCGTAAATAGTAAAAGTGTCAGATTCCAAAAAGCCAAACGCGTTTATACAATGTGTTTGGCTTTTTTTATTCTTATATTAATATGTAGGGGCTGTGTTAATGGTTTAGCCTATCACCTATTTTGCCTTTATCGCTATTTTTAACTTCGGTACAGATGCCACGCCAAATACAACATGAGTATCCCTACCAAAGCATCGAGTATATTCCACGCTTTTGGTTTGGCAAATAATGGTTTGAGTAATCGCGCCCCATAACCCAACGCAAAAAAGAAAAAGAATGAGGCGCTGACTGCACCGACTGCAAATGCCAGCTTACTACCAGCACCCGTTGAAACCATGCCAACGAGTACCAATGTATCTAAGTAGACGTGTGGGTTGAGCCAAGTAAAGCCAAAACATAATAACAGGGCTTTTTTTAAGCTGGTGACGACTTGTCCCTCGACGGTGAGTGCATGTGTGACGCGCACACTGGCATATAAGCTCTGCAATCCATATCCTAGCAAGAATATGACGCCAGCGAATTTTGCGATATTGACCACTTGCGGATATTGCGCCGTAACCGCGCCAAAACCGCCAACGCCAGCAGAGATTAACAGCGCATCACTGACCGCGCAAAATAAGCAGACAAAAAATATGTGCTCGCGTTTGAGTCCTTGTTTGAGTACAAAGGCGTTTTGTGAGCCAATCGCGATGATGAGCGATAGCCCAAGTAAGAATCCAGAGGTGTAGTCGGTCGCATTCATAATAGTGTGCTTAGCATGGGGCGGATGAGAGGTGTTGACATTTTGCTTACTGGCAGCGCGGTAAAAAGCTGTTAAGATACGCTATTGGATAAATCTATGCAATACGAGCGCAATAAGCGTGCACGGGACGAGGGGCAAGGTAGGTCATGGTGGTAAGTCTGACAAGAATGCTAAAGTCATTTGGGCAAGCTCAAGATGACCTGCCAACGCTAGCAGCCAAAAATGCTCAGGAGATGGCTATCAGTCAAGATATAGAGGTGACTGATAATAATAGTAAAAACACTGATAAAAACGATCAAGCTGTCAGTCAGCGTTCTGTACTGACGCCGCCTGAGCGCAGCGAACGTATTTGTGATGCTTTGGCGCAAGTGAGTGATATCAGAACGCCAACACCTTTGACTGATCGCTATATATCCAATCGCGCTCAGATGCGCCCGACCAATAGACCGCCTTTTGACCCCGATACCTTGTGGTATCTCAAACATGGACGCTGCCCGATTATGACTGAGCTTGTTGATGTGGTCGATGAAGCCACCCTAAACGCCATGCCCATCGAGGCGGTTGCGATACTAGACCGTATCAATGGTAAGTTAAAACGCTATCGTGAGTGGAGCAGTGAGCTCAACGAACAGCAACAACAGCAACATAATGAACGCCAATTTGTCATCGATAAGCTGGTGTCAGAGAGCATTCCAGAAGCCCTCCATCATTATGAGCAGCTACAGCGTTTTAGCCCGCACCGTACCAAAAACAATATGGTGCAAGGCAAAATGACGGCAGGTGACATGCTGACGGATTTGTTTTTAGAAATTGATTATGAGCTTGATGAATTGTTAGATGAGCTGCATCAAACGGTGATGAATCGTTTGGCTTCAACGCACCGTTATGTCAAAAGCCGGACAAAAAGTTAAGGGCTAATAGTTAATGGCTGTTAATTGGCATTATAAAATTAACATAATTCAGAGCTGTGATTGAATTGGGGACACGCCCTAACACGGTTTTCACACAAGCGACGCAATGCATAACAATATATGGCTTTAATAGAGCCTTATTTTTTTGTTTAATAATAACTATCTATCTTATTTAAAATAATAAGAAATTTACCAAGCCATTTAGCCAAGCCATTTTATTCAACAATTAGGATACTCTAATGACTCAAGTTACTGCGATGTTTGTCATGTTCATTTTATATGGAGTGTTACCAGTCGCTGGGTTATATCTGGGGTATCGTGGTATCAAAAAAATGACTGCGCCTAAAATGCTTGAGTACAAATCGATGCCGCAATTGGGTTACATCCCAGAAAAAAGCTTGCCTGTTGAAGTCAAAACAGCACTCGACCAAATCAATGAAAAAGGGGAGAAGCTACGGGTCATTTATGGCGATACCAATAATGATGGCAAGATAGACGATAAGGACACGGTCAATGAAACCTACATTATGATTCAAAATTTAATGGACAGACATGTGCCACTTGCTGTGACTGACTATCGCCGCTTGCACGACTTAGATGTGGGGGATGGCGCGCGCGCTGACACGACCAAAATCAAGCACTCTAATGTGACTGGAAAAGAAGCGCTATTAGATGTATTACGTACCATTAATACTCAGTTTGATGATTTATTGAATGCCTCTTATCATCAAGATGGTCAAAAGTTGCTCGCGACCAACCGCTATCTACAAAAACGCTTTAATAATCCTGCTACTACGACAGATATGCAAAAGCTCGATAGCAATGTTAGTAGTGTCCGTAATGCTAATACCGATATAGAAATTAAAGCGATTGAAAATCCAACTGGCGCAACTGGTAAAAATGTGAGTGCTGAGAATATTAAACTGTAAAGGCAAAGTGGTTTGATTAAACGATGAAGAGTAAGGGTATATGAGCATCTTAATAGGCATTGGCATTGTAACGACCGTTACCACCTTCTATTTGGGTAAAAAAGGCTGGCATGCGCTGCACAAAGCGGTCGGTATTTCGCCAGGTGTACTCACTTATCAGGATTATGATGCACCGTTGTCATTGTCCAAACTCAGTTGGCAGCAACTAAATTTAAATAAAAAACACCTGAAAAATTTATCAGAGACACAGCTGCGCCAATTAAAACGTATCGATGAAAAAGTAACCCACTATCAAGCATATCAAAAATCACTACAAGCTCAGCATAAAACGCCTGCCGTACCCGAGCAACAGTTTGTATTGAATAAGATGTTGCACACTCGACTCCCTGAAATGCTTGCCAGTCATCATCATCTAGCGAATATTAATATAAGCGCTGACAATGCAGATAATGAAAAAAAGGCAGAAGCCAATCAGTTATTACAGCAGGTATTTAATAATATTGAGCAGCGTCTGGATAGATTATTAGAACAAATGGAAAGTCAGCAGTTGCAAGAGCTACGAGTAATGAGGAATTATATTAATAGCCACGATAGCTAAATATCAGTCGTCAGGTTGACAACGACTTTTTATAAAACTTATATAAAAAAGCTGCCAATGATTATTCATCATTGGCAGCTTTTTTGTGGTCTACTTTAAAACTATTGAAGATTCAAAGTCACACTACATTTTACATTCAGGCGATTAACGCTTGTCGTTGCGGTCACGAGTATTGCGCGTACCACGGCTGGCAGGGCTAGCACTACTTTTAGGCTTCGCGCTGCTGTTACGATTGTCGCTACCACTGCGGCTATCGCTACGACTGTCAGTAGCGCGACGCGCTTTAAGCGGCTTGCTTCTGATACGCTCTTGTTTCTCTTTCGCTGCGCCATGCAGACCCGTACCATAACGAGGACGCAAGCTCACTAGATCGGTCAAGGTATTGATGTCTTTTCTGTCGAGTTCTAAGAAACGACCAGTACGTAGCTCTTTTGGTAGAGCAATCGTGCCATAGCGCGTGCGTAGTAGACGGCTTACTTTCAGGCCTTGTGATTCAAACAAACGACGTACTTCGCGATTACGACCTTCTTTCAGTTGGACGTGATACCACTTGTTGACGCCTTCACCACCGCCTTCTTTGATATCTTCGAACTTTGCAAGGCCATCTTCTAGCATAACGCCAGCCGTTAGCGCACGAGCGATCTCAGGCGTGACTTCACCCAATACACGTACTGCGTACTCGCGAGTGACTTCGCCAGACGGATGCATCAAGCGATGCGCCATCTCACCATCATTGGTAAACAATAATAGCCCGGTTGAATTGATGTCCAAGCGACCAACCATCACCCAGCGATCATGAGTCAGTTTTGGTAAACGCTCAAAAACGGTTGGACGGCCTTCTGGATCTTTAGCAGAGCAGACTTCGCCTTCAGGCTTGTAGTAAGCGATAACACGGCGACGCTTTTCGTTTTCAGAGGTGTATTTAATCTGACGACCGTCAACGCGAATCTCATCGCCTTGTTCGACGCGATCACCAATGGTCGCAGGTCCGTTATTAACAGTAACACGCCCTGATTTTATGACTTCTTCCATTTGACGGCGTGAGCCAAGACCCATACGGGCGAGGGCTTTCTGTAATTTTTCATCTTTCATAATCATGTCCTTGAGTCGGTGGGTTTACATTTCTCAATGTAAAAAATTGGATTGACTATTCTACGCTATTTTGATGACTTTAGCACGCAAACCAGTATCTACAAACGGTATCAATTTATCGTTTTATATTAATAAAATAAAGTTTGCTAAATTAAAAGAGATTTGTAAAATAAAAGTTGATTAAGTTGTGATAAAAGTAAGATATTTGCACACAAATGCTTATATTTATTTTTTAATAAAACAGTGGTTTCTTTGAATATTATTAAGATCAATTAAGCAGCATAACCAATACCAAATTTCTATTTTCGACAGCATGAACCCTAAAAAATACTGCTAACGCCTTTTAATATGTCCTCCTATTTAGATTTTTCTGTCTTTTTGTTTTTATTGATATGCACTATACGTCATTTGTGAAAAGGGTTTACCTAAAATAAATTAACTAGGAAAATTGTTCTTACATCAATGTTTATAAATATTGCGTTATGTATAGTTTAGGTGTATATTCAATAAATACATCCTTTTTTATGAATATATTGATAGCAGCAAGGCACTTATTTTTGATTCACGAATATAAATATGAGTAACTGTTATGGTTTATAAATATTTCATTTCTGTACAAAAGCGCTCCTTAATAGCAAGTGCGTCTTGCTTATTGCTGACAGTATTGCTCAGCAGTTGCACAATAAATTCAGGACTTCAGTCTGGAAAATTACCCGAGTCAGGGACATTCACTGCAGAAAACGGTCTACAATTCTATATTCAACCTTTGAGTTTGGCTAATCTACCAGCTAAAGAAGCCGTCATCCTTGATCGAGATTTATATCATTTAGTAAAAACATCTGGGCGTGTCAGCTATGGCATTGCTAAAGGGGATGTTCTCAATATTATCCTGACCAATTATCCAGATATTAATGCCTCAACGTCTAGTCTGACCGTTGACCAGCAAGGGTTTATACAATTCCCCTTAGTAGGGAGAGTCAAAGCCAGTGGTCTCAGTGTGCCGCAGTTCACTGCCACTTTGCAAAGCAAGCTTCAACGCTATCTCAAATACTCAGATCCTCAGGTCAAAATCATCAACTACCGTGGTAGTAAGTTTTTCGTAGATGGTGAGGTCAAGCAGTCTGGTGAGTTTGTTATCGCAGATGTGCCCATCTCAGTATATGGCGCTATTTCTATGGCGGGTGGTACGACTGATACGGGTGATTCAAACCATATCGTATTAAATCGTCAAGGCAAAAGTTACAAGCTCGGTATCCAATCATTAAATCAAATGGGGCTGTCTGCCAATCAAATATACTTACAAGACGGCGATGCTATTCATGTCAATAGCCAAAGCCGCAATAAGGTCTATGTATTGGGAGAATTTGGCAAAATTGAGCCCGTTGCTATTCCTGAGCAAGGGCTGAGCCTAGCGCATGTATTAGGTGAGTCAAATGGATTGAATTCTAATACGGCCAATGCGGCCAAAGTATATATCGTTCGGGATAATCCAAAGTATCAATACACCAATATTTATTATGTCGACATGCAGAGCATCACAAGTTTTGCTTTGGCCAGTCGTTTTGACATGCAAGCCAATGACATCCTTTATGTTGATCCAACTGGCTTGGCGCGCTGGAACCGTATTATCAGCGCCATACTGCCTTCAACATCAGCAATCAATGTGATTTCAGGGATATAGGAGTCAGTCATGCGAGCGTTTGATCAGATCTTGGTTGTTTGTGTTGGCAATATATGCCGCAGCCCGATGGCCGCTGCCATATTAACGGCATATTATCCAGAAAAGCACATCGACTCTGCTGGTCTGTCAGCGCTCGTAGGTCACGCAGCTGATGCCAAAGCGGTTGCATTGATGGCCACTCATAATATAGACATCAGTGCTCATATCGCCAAGCAAATTGATGAAGCATTAGTCAGTCAGTCAGATTTAATTTTGACGATGACAACCAGCCAAACCAAATGGATTGAAAATCAGTGGCCGCACTGTCGCGGAAAAACCTTTCGAATAGGGCATTGGCTTGATAAAGATATTGCTGACCCTTATCAGCAGGATGACTCAGCATTTGAGAAGAGTAGACAAGATATTATCGATAGTCTTGAACAATGGACTGACAAGATTAGCGACGCGACATCGATTAGAGCGTTGAAGTTCAGCGAATGCTATTAAACGATCAACATTGAGCGATGAGTATATGGTTATGAATAATATGGATTCAAAAGACCTATCAACGTCTACGGGCGAAAAAAACAATGACGACATCGATTTAATGGCGCTGGTTTTAGTATTGTTACGCGGTTGGAAAATCATTGCTCTCATGGCGATATTGGGGCTTTTACTAGGGCTTTTGTATACCCGCTATGTGAATCCCATCTATAAATCAGATGCGCTGATACAGATTGAAGAAAATACTCAAGGAATAGAGGCGCTTGGTGAGAGTATCTCAGAGTTGGTTGGTGCAGAAGTCAGCAAAGCGGAGACAGAAGCAGAGCTGATACGATCACGTATGATATTGGAGCCGGTGGTTGAGCTATTGCACCTACGCATTAAGCTAACAGATCCCAATATTGGTCATCTTGATAGAATAAAAAGCAATCGTACTTACACGCAATTAAATACACCGGATGATGTGTCACTTGATACCGAAAATGGCATAGTGAAAGTCCGCCAATTTGATGTATCACCAGCGTACTTAAACCAACCTTTCACACTAACAAAATCTGCTACAGGGTTTGTTTTGAGCAATGGGTTTGATGAATTCAAAGGTCAGCTTGGTCAGGCGCATCAGTTCAAAGGGTTGGGCGGTCAGATTAATATTACTGTCACAGAGTTACCTGCTGATGGTTACCCAATTAATATTGGTAAGCAGACGATAAAGGCTGCGACTGACGCTATCAACAGCGCCTTATCCGTTGAAGAAAAAGGTCAAAAAACGGGGATCATTCAGCTGTCGATGACGGGTCCCAACCAAGAGCAAATCACGACTATACTCAATCAGATCGTCCGATCTTACGTCGATCAAAATCAATCTCGCGGTTCTGAAGAAACGACTAAAACACTTGCCTTTATGGAAACGCAGATCCCTCTATTAAAAGAAAAATTAGAGACTTCTGAGGCACTGTTTAATGACTTTCGTAAAAAATATGGCACGATTGATGTGGGTAAAGAAGCCGAGTTGTTATTGAATGAGAAATCCCGCATCGATGAGCAGCTCAATGAGCTTAAACTCAAAAAAGCAGACCTAACCACTTATTACACCGAAGAACATCCACTGGTCATTCAAATTAATGAACAGCTCAAAGTGCTCAATAATAGAACAAGAGAGATAGATAATACCATTGCAGGTCTACCTGAAATACAGCGAGAGTTTCTAAAGCTATCAGAAGATACGGCAATCAATCGAGAAATCTATCTAACGCTGCTCAAAAATTATGAGCAACTTAAAATCGTCAAGGCTGGTCAAATCGGCTATGCCCGTATTATCGATTCACCGACCAGTACCTTTAATGCCATTGCACCAAATAAACTACAAATCCTGATGCTGACCACATTGATAGGCATGATGTTTGGGGTAATGCTGGTGCTCTTGAAGAACCTTGTTAGAAATGTCGTAAAAGATCCAGAGCATTTAGAGGTCACAACGGGCATTCCTGTCATTGCAACGATTCCACGCTCACCCTTACTGTCGAGGTTGAGTAAAAAGAAGAATACCACCCCTCGCATGCTCGCTCATGTTGATCACAGTAGTTTGAGTTATGAGGCGATCAAAAGTTTAAGAACCAATTTGATGTTTGGTATGCCAATGGGGGCAGCGGTCGGGCAGCCCGCGCAAGTCATATTGATTACTGGGGAGAGCCCTGGTGTCGGCAAGTCGTTTATCGCTGCCAATTTATCAGAGGTATTTGCCCAGCTCAACAAAAAAGTCTTGGTCATCGATGGTGACATGCGCTTAGGTGAGCTGCATAAAATGTTTAATATGAGCCAACATGATGGTCTTGCCGATTATTTGTTGCAGGATAAAAAGCATTTTTCTCCGATTGATGGTACTCGATCAGACAGTGAGGTTCTTAGCTTAGGGGTCGAAAGCTTTATTCATTCCACTGGTATGGAGTTGATTGATTTCATACCGCGCGGACGGCAGCCGCATAATCCTACCTCCTTATTGATGGGCGAAAAATTCAATCATTTGATGGCAGAATTAAAGACTCAATACGATTATATTGTCATCGACTCACCCCCGATATTGGCGGCGTCAGATGCTATGGTACTTGCGCAACATGCAGACAAAGTACTCATCGTTACGAAGTTTAATCATTCAATAGAAGGGCAGCTGGTTTATGCGATCAAGCAAATGAATAAAGCCAATGTACAAGTAGATGGCATTATTCTCAACGATGTACAGCAGGGTCTTATGGATAAATATAGCTACCATTATCATTATGCCTATGGAGATAACCGCTAGTTTGCGTGATTGTCGCTCATAAGCAAACCAACTTAATTGGGTGGATATTATGTTTATAAAAACAGAGTCAAACAATGCTTATCAATCGTCCAGTGGTTTTAATCAATGGTCGAAGCGTGTGGCTCTGTATTTATTGTCATTACCACGCCTGACGAAAAGCACCCTCTTATTTAGTATAGATTTTGCCATGTCGATCTTTTGCCTATTATTGGCATTGATGCTACGACAAGGCTATGTGGCCTCTCATATCAGTCTTGCAGCGTTGGCTTTTTATGCATTCGTGCCGGTTGCTAGCTTATATCTTATTGGTTTTTATCGCAGCGCCTCTCGAGGGTTTTTTGATGCAGTGATGGGTCGTGTGCTGCAACTGTTTTTTTTACTTATTATTGTTTATCAAGTCATCATTTATTTGAGTCCATCAGCGACGATACCGCGCTCAGCCCCTGTTATATTTTTATTTCTATTTTTTATTTGGCTGTGGAATAGTAGGCTCATGATCCGCGCGTTACTGAAACGTCTACAGGGTGCAGGTCAAAACCGTCGTCCAGATGCCTGTTGTGACAACGTGATTATTTATGGTGCAGGAGAAGCTGGTAGAGAGTTGCTAGAAAGTTTGAGACATTCTTATCAGTACAATGTGGTGGCATATATCGATGATGACCCGCAGCTTACTGGGGCTTATTTACATGGCAAACAAATATATGCAGCTCACGCGCTTCCGTGGTTGATAGAAAAACTCAATGTGGCGCAGGTGATTTTGGCCATGCCCTCTATGAGCCGTGGTCGTAAAAAACAGATTATGGACAGTCTGTCAGGTATCTCCGTTAAGATAAAAGACTTGCCAAGCTTACGTGAGCTTGCTGATGAGATAGTAACCGTCAGTCATATACGACCCGTTGACATACTAGATGTGCTCGAACGAGAAACGGTCGAACCTGTTGCGGAGTTGCTACAAAAAAACATCACGGGTAAAAACGTTCTCGTTACAGGGGCAGGTGGTTCAATCGGTAGTGAGCTGTGTCGGCAAATCATTAAAAATAAGCCTAAATGCTTAGTGCTATATGAACAGTCTGAGTATGCTTTATACACCATAGATCAAGAACTTAGTAACCTCAAAAAAGCGGATGCTGATTATCAAAATATTGAGATTATTAGCATTATCGGCAGTGTCAGTAACGAAAAAAAATTAATCAATATATTCGAAAAAAACCATATAAAAACGATTTATCACGCTGCAGCCTATAAGCATGTGCCTATTGTTGAGTCCAATCCCTTTGAGGGCACCATCAATAATACCAAAGGCACCTACCATTGTGGCCGTGCTGCGATACAGGCTCGCGTTGAGACTTTTGTGCTGATTTCTACTGACAAAGCTGTGCGACCTACCAATGTCATGGGGGCGTCCAAACGCTTGGCTGAGCTGGTCTGCCAAGGATTGAGCCAAAGTAATAGTCAGACTTGTTTTAGCATGGTGCGTTTTGGCAATGTTTTAGGGTCATCAGGCTCTGTGGTGCCGTTATTTACCAAACAGATTGAGCAAGGCGGTCCGATCACCATCACTCATCCAGACATCACACGCTATTTTATGACGATTCCAGAAGCGGCCAGTTTGGTTATTCAGGCAGGTGCGATGGCATTCGGTGGTGAAGTGTTTGTGCTTGATATGGGCGCGCCCGTCAAAATTGTTGATCTGGCAAAACGTATGATTCGTTTGACAGGTTGTGAGCTAAAAGATGATAGCAATCCCAATGGCGATATCGAAATCGTATTTACTGGCTTGAGACCGGGTGAAAAGCTCTACGAGGAGTTAATCATTGGTGAAGACAATATCGAACCTACTTTTCATCCATTGATTATGCAAGCAATGGAGCACAGCTTTCCTTTGCAAGATATCGAAAATATTTTATTTGAATTTGCAGAAAAAGCAAAGCAGCAGGATGTGGTCTGGCTAAAAACACAGTTTAAGTTTTTTGTCGAAGGTTACCGAGAAGGATCTGATAAAGATGTCGAGGTAGAGAAAGTAGATACCACACTGACAGATGAAATGGGTTAATAGAATGAAGCGCGCTGTCATAAATTCCTTACAAGTTCTGTGAGTCACTAAATTGGACAATATGTCATGAGCTCTGAAGTATTTTCATCGATACAGAGCACAATAAACAGGTTGAGAACCAGTCACTTTGTGCGAGATGTGGTCATGGTCGGTGGCGGGATTGCTGCTGGACAGGCCATCGCCATGATTTTTATGCCATTTCTCACAAGACTGTACAGGCCTGAGGATTTCGGTATCGCTGCTGCCTTTACTGCTATCGTCAGCATTATTACTCCGATTGCCACTATGGGCTATGCAAATGCAATCGTGATGCCAGACAGTGACGAGGATGCTGCGGCAATTGCTCGATTGTCTATATTGCTCAGTGTGGTTATAGCTGTCCTCTCATTCATTGTTGTCTATGTCGGCAAGTTTCATTTGGCAAGTTGGATGGGTATGGAAAGCACGCCAAACATGCTATATCTCATACCATTAACGCTATTAGTCGGTGCTTTTCTTTCTGTCGCTGATCAGTCTGCTATTAGGGTGGGCTTATTTAAAGCGAAAGCTCGAGCTTATGTGGAAAGCAAGCTTGTGACAGATAGTAGTAAGCTGATAGGCGGTATGCTAGCACCTTCAGGGATGTTACTTATTTTATTGACGATAGCAGGGCAGCTCACAAACTTTATCATGCAGATGCTTCGTGTACCTAGAGTAGGTGTATTAAATGTCCGTCATTGGTTTGGCACTAAGGGTATTCGACATGCCGCGATATCGCAGCGTGATTTTGCGATATATCGTATGCCACAAAGTATCCTGAATGCAGCTTCAGTGGGGTTGCCAACTATCTTGTTAGCGTCATTATTTAGTGCCTCTTCTGCAGGGCAGTATTCGTTGGCTGTCCTTGTGCTTGGTGCACCCGCGATGCTGTTAGGTCAGGCGGTTGGAGAGGTTTTCTATCCTAAAATTACGCGTGCCATCACAGCAAATTCATCTGAGGCTTATCAATTTTTATTAAAAGTGACGTTGATTTTATTGGTGGTAGGTATTGTGCCATTCGGTACAGTGTTCGTTTTTGGCGATTATCTTTTTTCTTTAGTGTTCGGTGCAGAGTGGGCATTGGCAGGTAGTTATTCGCAGTGGCTGTCTATTTGGCTTTTGACCAGTTTAGTGTCTGGTGCGAGTACTGCGGCATTGCCAGCATTACGTTTACAGCGATTCCTTTTGATTAGAGAAGTGTTTGCAGTGGTATTTCGTGCTGCAGCGCTGTATGTAGGTTTTTACGTTTTTGAGTCAGATATGATAGCCATTGCCCTTTTCTCATTTGTTGGGTTTTTGCTCAGTTTATCTATCATTTATGTCGCTTTTCGGCGTCTTGTTCATATCGATGAAGTGGAGCAGTAGGTACGTTTTTTGACTGCTTTGAATGTCACAAAGGATATGTATGAGAAGTCTCAACTTGAGAGGCTCACTATGATTTCAGTCATTATCGCTGCATTTAATGCCGCTGCTACTATTGATCGTTGTATTAATAGTATTGACGTTGCGAAAAAGAGTCACGACATTGAGCTGATAGTCATTGACGATGGTTCTAAAGATAAAACTGCTAGCCTATTGCATAGCTGGTCAAATGCTAGGTCATGGATTACGGTGAAATATCAAAAAAATGCAGGCGTGGCAGAGGCTCGTAATACTGGGCTCGATATAGCAACCGGCAATTACATCGTTTTTATAGACGCGGATGACACCATTGATGATTGGTATTTTGATTTTGTCTTTGAAAAAGCTGTAGATCGAGATGTCGAGATGTTGGCATTTGGTCATAAACGCATGATGCTGGATGGCTCTGTTATTGAGCGTCCTAATAGTACGGCAGAATACTCACGGCAAGATATCGAAACGCTACAACTGAGAGTGACAGAGAATAGACATATATATTGGTACGCCTGCACCAAGGTGTATAGCAAAAATTTAATTGCAGAGCTGCGTTTTGATAGCGACGTCAAATTTGGTGAGGATGGTATTTTTAATATCGAATGTCTAAGCAAAGCGAATCGTTTATCGGTGCTGCCAGACTGTCCATACAACTACTATGAAAATGCGACCTCAATAACAAGCTCACAATACAAATCAGGGCTTTTGGAATCCATTGAAGCGGACTATACAGCCAGAGTCAGGATACATGATTGGTCGATCAGTGCTACTGAGAAGCAAGTACTATTATCGGACTTTGCTCGTAGTTATGTTGAGCATATGCTGCCATATTTACTTAATAATTTAGCGCATATCGATATGAAAAAGCGTCGTGCAGAGCTAGTTAAAATACGCCAGTCTTTCGTTTATCAGAACTGTTTGCCGCATTATTATCAACGACATCCTGCACGTGGCATTCGTGTATTGATTTTATGTTTTTCACGGCGTTGGTATGTTATGACGCTGGTTTTTCTTCAACTGTCTTGGTCTAAAGCAAAGGTGAAAAAATATGCTTGATATTGATGTGTTGCCTCAGCCTTTACGCAGTGACGAAAACGGTCAAAAGCGCTGTTGTTTGCTGCAACAGACAACAGCTAGCGGGCAAATGACTGAGAAGGCATTGTGGTTTCTATATCCAGCGAACTTGCCAATGCCAGAAGACGATGATTGTGATGCTTATTTACTGGCCACATTGTTGCCCGCGATGCAGATGCGAGCAGCCATTCATGTGCATGGTAGCGTGTCGCATGAGCTATTAGCCAACCTGACAGAGCTACAGTATGTTTGGAATAAGTGGTTACCAGAGCGTTATTTTTTGATTGATATACAAGTTGATCGTATTAGAGAGAGCGACGTACAAGTAGATGGTGCGATTGCTGCATTTTCTGGTGGCGTTGATGCTCAGTTTACCGCTTATCGTCATGCGACAGGCAGAGCAGGTTACGCCACACGAAATATTAAAGCAGGGGTTTTTGTGCATGGCTTTGATATACCTTTAGAGGATACAAAAGGCTTTGCCAGTGCAGCAAAAATAGCGGCAAACACACTCGCAGATATCAATATCGAGCTATTGCCAGTTGAGACAAATATTCGCACGCTTTGGTCTATCAACTGGGAAGACTATCATGCTGCTGCTATTGCCTCAGTATTATGCGGCTTGAAACGATATGCAGGAATTGGGCTCATTGGTAGTGGTGATTCTTATGATGTATTAATTAGTCCTTGGGGCTCACACCCAATCACTGACCCGCTGCTAAGTTCAGGTGACTTTAGAGTGATTCATGATGGCGCAGGGTTTAGTCGGTCAGAGAAGCTGCAAGCGCTTGCAGAATGGCCCTTGGGTATAGAGAATTTACGTGTCTGTTGGGCTGGAGATAAGCATGATCGCAACTGCGGTCGCTGTGAAAAATGTGTTAGAACACGTCTCAATTTTTTGGTTGCAGGTATAGATAACCCTCAATGTTTTAGCGAGCCCATGGACTCATCACTTTTTAAACCAATGGCTCTAAAGGGCAGGGCTGTCAGCATAGATTGGAAGTTAATTCGTCATGAGATGATTAAAACGGGTAGAGGTCTTGAATGGCTGCCATACATTGAAAAAGCACTCAAACGTAAACCGCCCTCTAACTTGAATAGATTGTTTCCTGTTGGCTCAAGGCGTCGTATGTGGGTGAAGAAGCTGTTAATGAGAAACGAATAAGGGAGCATTAAAAATGAATATTGCTGCTATAAAAAAGCTCATACCACTCAAACTAAAAAAACACTTAGCCGCTTATATGGGGGCGAGAGGTTTACCGTTACCAACTGGTAAACGGTGCTTTATTTTTCTTGCCGCTGACTATGGCAATATTGGTGATATTGCTATTTCTCACGCGCAAAAGCAGTATTCGCAACGTGTGCTGACGGATTATGACGTTGTTAGTGTGGCTATCAGTCAAACCAGATTTGTGCTCAATTCCATTAAACAGCAAATAAAGGAGACGGATATCGTCACTATCATCGGCGGCGGTAATATGGGTAGCACGTATCCTGATATTGAGGAGCTGCGCCAATTAGTCATCAAGTCATTTCCTGCCAATCGAATCGTTTGTTTTCCTCAGACACTAGATTGGAATGATTCTATTCAATCTAAACGTGCCTTGCAGCGTATTGTGAAAGTCTACGCCAAGCATCCAGATATACATGTTTTTGCCAGAGAGTCGATAACAGCGGCAAAACTCATCGAGCTTTTTGCTGAGTACAGTAATGTGCATATTGGTCTCGTACCAGATATTGTGATGAGCGCTAATGCAACAGTGCTGGGTACGACAGATTGCTTAGCGCCTTCAGGTATTTTGCGCTGCTTACGAGATGACAAAGAAGCCGCATTATCAGCTGAGCAATACGCCATGATAGACAAAGCCTTGGCAGATACTGGCTATCAGATTGAAAAGACCGATACACATGCTGGTGGTTCGCAACTCGATGAGGCACATTGCACAAAATTACTGACGGACAAGCTTAGTCAATTCCGTGCTGCAAAATTGGTCGTGACTGACCGGCTGCATGGCATGATTTTATGTTTGCTATCGGGTACGCCGTGCTTGGTACTCCCGAACGCCAATCATAAGATAAGACAGACGCAGTTGGACTGGTTAGGCGGTCATCCAAGGCTGGTGTTTTTAGAATTGGAAGAGATTGCTGATATTGCAACATTCATCGATAGCCTTCTGTCCCTGCCTCACGGTACGATGGATGAGTCTCCAGTTGATATAGCTGAGTATGATGACCTAAAAAAAGCGCTGGTAGCGATATGACGACTATCGAAACGCCATTAGTAAGTATCATCGTACCAGTGTATAACGTTGCGTCATATATCGATGCTTGCTTGGCATCCATCAAGCAGCAGACTTATCAGAATATTGAAATTATCGTTGTAGAAGATTGCTCCACTGATGATTCAAAACAAGTACTTGCGTCACATCTCACAGATGAACGCATCAAAGTCATTCAGCATCATGAAAACAGCGGTCTTTCTGCGGCTCGTAATACTGGTATCAAGTCTGCGATAGGCAAATACATAATGTTCGTTGATTCTGATGACATTATAGACACTCGCTTGGTGGCAGCGTGTGTGGATTGTGCGCTCACCACGAATGCAGAGGTTGTAATATATGGCTTTACACCGTTCAAAGAGGGCATTACAGAGACAGATCTGCCGTATCCGGCTAGCAATTTAGCATTCGAGGCAACCAAAATAGACGGCTCATATTTTAGCTTACCGCATTTTGCATGGCTCAAATTTATTAAATCTAGCGCAGTGCGGTCTGACTCGTTACAGTTCCCAGTGGGTCTGTACTACGAAGACTGGCCTTTTCATTGGCATCTTGGCTTAGCTACTAATATTAAGTATCACCTGCCCATTGATTTTTATCTATACAGACAGCGTGGCACGTCGATCACAGGGTCAACAGATAAAAAACTATTAGACCTTTTCGTTATCCACGCAGAAGTCATCAGTTTAGTAGAGGACTATCAAGCGGATGAGGTTAAAAAAACGCTCGCCAATAAAATTAAACAAAGTCATTGGAGTATCCTTACTCGTATAGATAATGACTATTTAGCAGCTGCAGTAGCACAAGCTAAAAAAGCAGATAAAACGTTACGACTAAAGGGTTATAAGAGCGATTTGACCGTAAGAAATATGATGATTAGTAATATCGTACGTATGCCGACGCAAGTTGCCTTGCTTATGTTACAGGTGCTTCGTCAAGCGCTAGACAAAAGAGCAAGGGTTAAAGGTCAAGAGAAAACAGATTCAGAATAGTTTTGAGAAATACGTTTGGTTTTATGGCTTTTTAATAGGTAAAGAGATGACTGTTCAGAGAGTGCTACACATCGTGGGAAAAATGGATCGGGCTGGGGCAGAGACCATGCTCATGAATCTATATCGCCATATAGATCATAGCCAGATTCAGTTTGATTTTATCACTTTTACCGACGAGGTCGGTGACTATGATGCTGAGATAATAGCGCTGGGCGGTAGGATTATACCGATTTTAGCGGATCATTCGTTAGCGCGTATGTGGAAGCTTAAAAACTTCCTTAAACAACATCCTGACTATCAAGTCATTCATGCTCATATGCTATTAAACAATGCTTTTCATCTGCTGGCTGCTAAAGGTGCTGGCGTGCCGCATCGCATTTCACATTCTCATAGCACCAGTAATGGGAAAACCAATATTGTTAAAAAAATATATGAACAGTGGGCATTCATTACCAATCGTAAATTGGCCACGAATAAAATGAGTTGCGGTGAACAAGCGGCACATTACCTATTTGGCAGCATAAAAGATGTGTGGCTATTGCCCAATGCTGTGGACATAAAACAGATGATGACAGTCGCTAACCAATCACGACAGTATATCGACCAAGAATTTGGCGATGAGGGGCTAAAAATCATCCAAGTTGGTCGTCTAAATGAGGTTAAAAACCATCAGTTTTCTTTAGAGATCGCTGAGCAGTTAAAAAAACGTCAAATCGCTTTTACCTTATATATTGTTGGACAAGGTTCATTGGATATGAGGCTCAGGCAACAAGTAGCAGATAAGTCACTCCTAGATACGGTCAAGTTTTTGGGGATGCGTACGGATATCACAGAATTAATGGCCAGCGCCGACTATATGATTATGCCTTCGTTGCACGAGGGTTTCCCTGTCGTCTTGGTAGAGAGCCAAACAGTTGGGTTAAAGGCGTTGGTTTCTGACCAAGTATCACCTGAAGTAGATTTAGGACTTGGATTAGTACAGTTTTTACCGATTCACTCAGCCAAGGATTGGGTTGATTACTTATTAGCGCCTAAACAGCCAGAGCCCAATGAAAAAGACATAACCGCAGCGCTGAATTTATATGGATTTAGTGCTGCTACCAACGCGCAAACACTAATGCAAAAGTACTTGAATATGTGACAGAGTGGTTGCTTCTTATTTATAGTTGTTTCAAGGTAGTTTGGACGGAATGAGAAAAAAAGCGAGGTGGCTAGGAAGGCTATAGTTATATAGGTATTGGACGGTACAAAAGATACTAGACGGTGTAAACCTGCCATCATATCCGATTTATATAAGATTGACGACATCTACTTTTATAGAGGGTTAAATGCTTCCATACCTGCTGGTTCTTAGCCTTGTTGTTTTTTGGATCGTACTGGAGAAAAAATCTCTCAATCGTACGTCTTTTTGGCTGCCGCTAATTATATTGACATTGTTTGCAGGTCTTCGTAGCTACCGAGTCGGTACGGATACAGGAAACTATACGAGAAATTTCAACAGTCAATTGAATGCCGAATACTTTAGGTTCAACGAAGACATTGAGTTCGGTTATCAGTTATTAGAGTATGCGTTGTTACGTATGACCACTCATTATTTTTGGCTGCTTGTTATTACCAGTTTAATTATTGTCTATTGCTATCTTAGAGTGATTAAAAAATACAGCGTAAATTATTGGTTTTCCGTATTTTTATTTATTACATTAGGCGTTTATACTTTTTCTTTTAATGGACTGCGGCAAGGATTGGCAATGGCGATCTTTACATTGGCCATTCCTTATCTTTTAGAAAAACGATTTATTCCATACCTGTTGATTTGTGCAATTGCTTCATTATTCCATGTAACTGCATTGTTTATGATTCCATTTTATTTCATCGTCAATTTAAGAATAAAACCCTTATATAAGATTTTGGCAACATTCTTAGGATCGCTATTAGTAAGTGGGGTATTGGTCGCTTATATTTCTTCTACTAACGATAGATATGAGGGCTATGCGAAAGCATCCGATGAAGCAGGCGGGTTTTTAACGCTTGGTTTTTATACAGCTATCATGGTTTTAATCATCTTGGTCAGTTATCTGTATAAAATTAAAGACAAAGATTTTCAAAAACTCATAACGTTTTATGCATCAGGCGTGGTTTTTATCATACCGTTAGCGATGTTGGGTACCAGTCCTTCAGGTCCTCAAAGGCTGCTTGCGTATTTTACATGGATATTGGTTTTGATACTGCCTATGATTTTAAAAAGAATTAATAATATTTATTTATATATAGCGAGTATCGTTATTTTTCTCATGTATTTTGTCTTGACGACATCGAGATTTAGTAACTTGAGTCCGTATATTATCAATCCGATATTTGAGGTTTTCTAATGAAAAATCAGACATATATATCTATTGGTATTCCCATTTATAATGCTGAAGCGTACTTAGAAGACGCTATCAAATCTATATTGGCTCAAACGCATGAGTTATGGGAGCTTATATTAATTGATGATGGCTCTACTGATGCGTCATTGGCCATCGCCAAGCGTTTTGAAGAGGCTGATCATAGAATAAGGGTCATTGCTGATGGCATAAATAAAAAACTGCCTGCTCGATTAAATCAGCTTATTGAAGAAGCTAATTATGATTATATAGCGCGCATGGATGCCGATGATCTCATTCATCCAGATAGACTAGCGATTCAATTAAGTTTTTTAGAAAAAAATCCAAATTATGATTTGGTTTCTACAGGTGTCGTGTCTATTGATAATTTTAATAAAGTTTATGGTTGTCGTCATGTCGACCAAATTTACACGGAATTTAAAGAAATAGCCGCGGCTTATCCTATTGTACATGCTGCTGTTTTGGCAAAAAAGAGCTGGTATGAACGAAATAAATATAATGAAAATTATCCAAGGTCTGAAGATTACGATTTGTGGTGTAGAGCTATCTCAAATCAAGATTTAAATTTAGCGGTATTGCCCGATTTACTATACTATTATAGAGAAGAAGGAAATTTATCACTATCTAAAATAACCAGATCATACAAAGACAGTTTTAAAACGTACTGTGAATATAAAGGAAACAGTTATTTAGGTTCTTTAAAATTATCAGCAAAACTGACAACAGTTACTTTTTTAGATTCGATAGGATTATTACAAAAGATAGCCAATAAAAGAAATAAGTTAACAATATCTGACACGCTAAGAAGTCATCATCAGTCAGTGATAAATAGTATTTGTGCTAAATAATATTATTTATAAAATGTCACTGATAAAATAATATAAAAAAATATTGAGGTGCTGAAATGACATTAAAGATATGCTTTCTAATGACAGATGCGGTGTCATTTAATGTGCTATATCGTGATCAGCTTGAATACATTAGAGACCATGCGGATGTTGATATCACCTTAATATGCGGTGGCGATAAACAGCAGTTAGATATTTTACGTGAGCGCAAAATAGGCAAGGTGATTAATTTAAATTTTCAGCGTAAGCCATCTTTGTTTAAAGATGCTCAGTCGCTCGCGCTTTTAACCCGTTATATGCTATCGAATCGTTTTGATGTGGTGGTTTATTTAACGCCTAAAGCCTTGTTGTTAGGGAGTATCGCAAGTGCTGTTACATTGCAAAAGAGACGAATTGCTTTTAGCGTGGGTAGAGCCTATGAGAATTTTTCAGGTTTAAAAAAGAGGGTGTTTCAGGGTCTGGATATATTAAGCTTTGGCTTATCTCACGAGGTTTTATTTGTTTCTGAGTCTTTGCTCAGCGTATGCCTAGAAGAAAATATCCTCAAAAAAAGCAAGGCAAGAGTTATTGATAATGGCTCATTTAACGGTATTAATGTTGATTTGCTGCAACCTGTGGCTCAGATAGAAAAAGAGTCGTTAAAAAAGAAATACAAGGTGCCTGTTAATACCTTTGTGATTGGCGTGGTAGGGCGAGTTTGTGATGATAAAGGGTTCAAAGATATTGAGTATATCTCTGAAAAACTGAGAGATGAAAACGTCTACTTTATCTTCATAGGAGACTTTGAAGACGACATAGGAAAAACAGTCGTTGAAAAAGTTGTCAAAGATAATAGAGGTGTATACATACCAGCCAACTCAAACGTGCACGAGGTTTTTCAGTGTGCTGATTTGCATTTGTTTTTGAGCTATCGTGAAGGGTTTGGTAGTGTAGCTATTGAAGCAGCCAGTTGCGCGGTGCCAACCTTTGCCTATGATGTTGTTGGTGTAAAGGATAGTGTCAAAGAAGGGGTGAGCGGCCGAAAATTTAACTTTAAGGATATGTCGTCTGTCACCGAAGCAATCCGCGATGCCGCTACTGATAAGGAATTTGAAAAAAGATATCCTGATGCAAGAGACTGGGCCATTGCAAATTTTGAACGCAAGCAATTGTGGCAAAGTTATTTAAGTTTTTATTTACGCAGTAGGGATGACCGCGTAAACGACAAAAGGCGGGCTGCAAAATGATAAAGCGACTATTTGACATCACGGCGGCCACGGCGGCCTTGGTAATATTATCTCCTGTTTATGTTATTACGGCTTATAAAGTCAAAAAAAACTTAGGATCGCCAGTGATATTTAAACAAACTCGCCCTGGTCTAAATGGCAAGCCGTTTGAGATGATTAAGTTTCGCTCGATGAAAGATGCGATCGATACAGAGGGTAATCCTTTAGAGGATGATGAGCGTTTGACGGTATTTGGTAAGACCTTGCGTAATAGCAGTCTCGATGAGCTGCCTGAACTATGGAATGTGATTAAAGGCGATATGAGTTTGGTGGGGCCGCGACCACTATTGATGGAATATCTGCCCCTATATAATGATGAGCAAGCGCGTCGCCACCGTGTACGTCCGGGTATTACGGGATATGCACAAGTTAATGGTCGAAATGCGATTGGTTGGCATGAAAAATTTACGCTCGACACATGGTATGTCGATCATCAGTCATTATGGTTAGACATTATGATCTTGGTTAAAACAGTAAAAAAAGTCATTATCAAAGATGGCATTAGTGCTGATGGTGAAGCGACCATGAGTAAATTCACAGGTAATAGCGTCGATAAAAACACGCTTTGATGAGGAACGCATGCTAAATACTCCTTTTTCACCTTGGCCTAGTTTTACTCAGCAAGAAGCGGATGCGGTCAGTCAAGTATTGTTATCCAACAAGGTCAATTATTGGACAGGGCAAGAATGCCGTCAGTTTGAAGAGGAATTCGCTGATTGGGCGGGTAGCAAATACGCGATTGCATTGGGCAACGGAACTTTGGCATTGGACGCGGCATTGCAGGCACTTGGTATAGGTGTGGGTGATGAAGTTATCGTGACGCCGCGCACTTTTATTGCCAGTATCTCCTCAGTGGTTAATGCAGGCGCGACGCCCATTTTTGCGGATGTTGATGAGGCAACAGGGAATATCACTCCAGAGTCGATAGCGGCGGTATTGACGGACAAAACCAAAGGCATCGTCTGTGTACATTTGGCAGGTTGGCCCTGTGATATGGATGGCATTATGGCACTGGCAGATCAGCATCATTTATATGTCATTGAAGACTGTGCACAAGCGCATGGTGCACGCTACAAAGGTCGTAGCGTTGGCAGTATCGGCCATATTGGCGCGTGGAGTTTTTGCCAAGATAAGATCATGACCACAGGCGGCGAGGGCGGCATGGTCATCACCGATGACGAGCAGCTATGGCGAAAAATGTGGGCGTATAAAGATCATGGCAAAAGCTATGCGGCGGTCTATGAGACCGAGCAGCTGCCCGGCTATAATTGGCTGCATGAGAGCTTTGGCACCAACTGGCGCATGACCGAGATTCAGGGCGTGATTGGGCGTATTCAATTGGCACATATGAGTGACTGGATAGCGAAGCGCAGTGCTAATGCTCAAGCGATATTAGAGGCATGTGCTAAATGGGAAGAAAAAGGCTATCTATCGGTGCCGACATTAGAGCAAGATTATCAGTTTCCAAACTCTACCCATGCCTATTATAAATTGTATGTTTACGTGCAACCAAATAACCTAGCTGAGGGTTGGACGCGTGATCGCATCATTGAAGAAATAAATGCGTCAGGCGTGCCTTGCTATTCAGGTTCTGCCTCAGAGGTATATTTAGAAAAAGCATTCGATGATACAGGCTTGCGTCCAGAAAACAGACTGCCAATAGCAAAACAGTTGGGAGAGACCAGCTTAATGTTTTTGGTTCATCCTACCTTAACCACTGCCGAAATTGCGCAAACGGTAGATGCAATCGATCGCGTGTTTGCTTCAATGATTCAGTAATGTGAGAATATCGCTTATTAAGGCGTGTTGAGTATTTATAAATAGTTGCGGCTATTGGCTTTTATTTGTGAGTAGACTGTCTTATAAAACGATAAAGGTTGTCAAGGTTGCATTGGTAATGACATGATATTGCTAGATTGGCGAGTGATAGAAATTTATAAGTATCCAAGTCTTATCTCACGCTAGGATTTTTTAGTCCAGACAGGTACAATATCAGTCTTAATCATACATTGATCAAGCATAAGACAGGCATGCAAGTAGTTGCGGGCGCTGTCTTTCTTTTTTTATCGCACCCTCTATTGGAGTTACTATGTCAACTGCCCAAGGATCTGCTACCGTTTTGGACGGTAAAGCACTTGCTAAACAAATAGAACAGCAACTGAGTACGCGTGTAGACGCTATTAAAGCTAAAACAGGACGTACCCCAAGCTTAGCGACGATATTGGTCGGCGACGATCCCGCTTCTGCGACTTATGTACGTATGAAAGGTAATGCTTGTAAACGTGTCGGCATGGATTCTATACGCGTTGAGATGCCAAGTGCGACGACCACTGAAGAGCTGATGGCGAAAATAGATGAACTCAATAGCAATCCAGACGTCCATGGTATCTTGCTACAACATCCAGTGCCTGCACATATCGATGAGCGTGCTTGCTTTGAGCAGATTGACTTGGCAAAAGACGTCGATGGTGTGACCTGCCTTGGCTTTGGTCGTATGGCGATGCAGCAATCTGCTTATGGTTCATGTACCCCGCAAGGCATCATGCACTTATTAGAGCATCATAATATCGAGCTTGCTGGTAAGGAGGCCGTAGTTGTAGGTCGCAGTGCCATTTTGGGTAAACCAATGGCGATGATGCTATTGAATGCCAACTGCACCGTAACGATTTGCCATTCAAGAACGCAGGATTTAGAGTCGCATATTAAGCGTGCGGATATCGTGGTTGGGGCAGTGGGCGTGCCTGAACTGATCAAAGCTAATTGGATCAAAGCAGGCGCGGTAGTCATCGATGCAGGTTTCCATCCGACTGATAATGGCGGCGTTGGTGATATCGAATTGCAAGGCGTAGAAAATATCGCCAGTGCTTATACGCCTGTACCGGGCGGCGTGGGTCCAATGACCATTAATACCTTGATTCGCCAAACGGTTGATGCTGCTGAAAAATCTGCCGGTTTGAATATCGGCTAACAAGAGAGTCATACGAATACTGATTGCCGATAAATAAGGGGCCTGAGGTAATATATACTCAGGCTAAATCAACCACATCTCAGTTGATAGGACCTAAACATGGCTAAAAAAAACGTAGGTGTTCATGAGCGACTACAAGGTATCGGTAGAGAGTTTGTCGATGTCTGTCATTACGTTATTTTATTTCTAATCAGTGTGGTTGTCGTTTGGACCGCCGGTAAAGAGTTCGTTGGTATTGTTCAAAAAGGCTCAGCGGATTTAAAAGACATATTGATGTTGTTTATTTATCTTGAGCTGCTCGCCATGATAGGGATTTATTTTAAAACCCACCGTCTGCCGGTACAGTTTTTGATATTTATCGCGATTACTGCTTTATCACGACATTTGGTGGTCGATGTACAGGCGGTCTCAGACTATTTTCATTTATGGCTGCTGGCGACAATTTCTGTGGCCATTATGCTATTGAGCGGTTCTATCGTAGTATTAACTTGGACAGCAAAAACGTTTGGCCGTCCAGAGGACAATCTAGATAAACAGCATGCAAACTTAACGATTAAAGCGCTGTTACCTGATAATGCTCAAGCGCCTGATAGTCATACCAAGCATCGCCGTGAATAACTATTAAATAGCAGCATAAAAAAGGGTTACCACTGGTAGCCCTTTTTTGCCTTCTTAACTCTCACATTTTATTGTTTGAGCGTTAAATGCCCTTTAAGAAGGTCATTAATGTTTGTTTTTGCGTGGCGGATAACTGTGTGAAGCGCGTCTTTGTACTTTCTGCTTCACCACCATGCCAGAGTATCGCTTCAGTCAAGCTGCTGGCACGACCATCATGCAAAAACCGCGCTTCTGGATCACGTGCCACAATGCCAATTCCCCACAATGGCGGCGTACGCCACTCAAAGCTTTCTGCATTTTTCTCTTTCACGCTGTCATCTAGTCCAGCGCCCATATCATGCAGTAATAAATCAGTATAAGGATAAATGTTTTGCTGTGATAGGAGCGGGAAGCGATCACTATTGCCTGTTTTTTGTTTGGGTGTGTGACAGCCAGCACAGCCGACTTGCGCAAACAGTTGCGCTCCTTTATTAAAATCTGATAAATCGTCTATTCGCCTTTCAGGTACGGCAAGGGCGGTCATAAAATCGGTCACAGCGTCTAGACTGCTGTCTGAGACTTCTGGAGAGCCGCCATTCGCTGCCGTCCAACAAATAGGCTGATTTACCGTACAGTTAGGATCCATAAATACCGAGGTCGTCAAACCCATATCTTGCGACATGGCATTGGCGTTTTGGGTACGTAGACTGCTATTAATGCCCTTCCACCCAAAGCGGCCAATGCGCTGCTGTTTGCCATCTTGTACCCAATGTACGCGGCCACTGATACCGTCTTGATTGTTATCATCAGGGTCAGCTGCCGCAATGATATTCGCTTCAGGAATCAGGTCGAGCAAGCCCATGCCGACCAATTGCGGTGAGATACGTCCGCTAATCGCTGTATTTCCTAAGGGTTGATTAGGGTCAGTTGGAGTAAAGCTAAACTGTATGCCAGCAGGTTTATCATTTTGACTGGGCATCGCTGCGTAGCGCATGCTCCCTTCGGGATGGATACTTGTGGCAATACTTTGATGCTGCATTTGTTCACCGTAATAAGCATGTGGCAGGCCTTGCTTATTACCCAACCGGAATAAAATCGCATCACTCAGCTGACCATTGGCTGCATAAATGGGTTTGCGACCTTCAACGCTATGGCATTGGGTACAGGCATTGGCATTTAACAGTGGCCCCACACCATCGAACAGTACGCGACCCTCATTTGCTGGTGTCCACTCTGTGATAAATAACTCACGTCCAGGTGATACCCCGCCTAAAGCGCTGCTCGGTAGGTTGGGCATGATTTGCAAAAAAGGCTGTGATCCATTGGCGGCAATCGTAGCACTGCCACCTGCTGGCTGCCAGTTGGTATCGATTTCTGGAGTGTCAGGAGTAGTGGGTGGGTTGGGTGCATTAGTATTGCCATTATTACTGGAATTATTTGAATCATCTGAGCCACCACAAGCAGTGAGCAGCAGCGCCATACTTACACTGAGTATTGTGTTACGTATGATGGGAGGTAATGTATACAATGAAGAATTTGATATGGTTGACGAGTTTGATCGTAAAAACATGGGCTGACCTGAAATGGCTAAAATATAAGGGGTTAGAGTGTATCTTCATCGTCAGCCTATTTAGAGAGCTGTCGATTTAATTGAGGATATCCTGAGGATTGTGCGATAAGCTACCGAGCATTAGTTAGGCGTATTGACTCAAACAAGCAGCATAAACGAGGCTGCTTGTTTGAGAATTTTATGATAGGAAATTCAACCAACTATGCACTGTTCGCTTCGTCATACTTAAAACACTTATAGCTGACTAGGTAAAGCAACTGGGATAGGGTTGTTATACATCCAAATATGAGTGGTGTCTTTGTTGCCGAGTGAGCCTTCAAAGCTCCAGCCCCACGTAAATAAATGACCAGCTTTCAGCGTATTATTGTCTTGATCAAACGATTTTTCATGAGCAATCAGATGCATGGCACCCATGGCCATATTATCGATATTCTTGAGATTCGGCAGCTTATTGGTTGGTTCATCTAGGTCGTTGTAAATGGTCTTGCCTGCGCCATTTGTCTCCCCAAACATGCCCCATGCATGGAGAATACCATTCGTTGCTGATGAGCCATTATTAGTGGCGACATTGTCCAGTAACGCATAGCTGGCATTGCCATTGGCATAGACGCGGCGAACTTCTTTATCTGTAAACCAAGGCAGTTTGGTCGGTGAGGTAATGACATCTGCCCATGCCTTTTCGCTGCCATTAAATGTCTCACCATTGTAGCCCAATTGACTAGTGGCATTTAACCCCCAACCATACACTGCGTCTTTATTGGTCAATGCTAAGATATGGTCTTTGCCAGCCGTCAATTGGGTCACTTTTTCTACATCTATAGCGGGTTGGTCGTCAGCTTTTTGAGTGGCGTTATCTGTCTTAGCAGTAATGGCGTTATTAATCGTTTCATTAATGACATGAATACGTACAGGGGTTGTATTGACGTTGATACAGTTGGTTGTAGTGTTACAGACTTTGCCTTTGCCAAGGTTAGCGTAAGTATCGCTACCCCAACCCCAAACCTGACCTTTGTCATCTAAGGCATAAGAGCTATTGCCACTGACAACCACCTGCACGATATGTCCTGCCTCTGTGGCTGCTGTAAAGTCAACTTTGACAGGGGTGCTGCTATCGGTGCTGGTATTATTACCAAGTTGACCATACCCATTGGCACCAAAGGCCCAAACCGTACCCTCTTCGGTCAATACCAAGTTATGGCTATAGCCGGGTGCGACCATGACGGCATTTTCGATACCTTCGATCGCGCTGATATCCAAACGACAGTCTGCAGTCTTGCTACAGTCATTACGACCCCCATCACCGCGACCCAGCTGCCCGTATTTGTCTTCGCCCCAACTATAAACTTGACCATTTTGAGCAATAGCGAGTGAATGATTTTGATTAAAGCCAATAGATAGCAAATCTTTTGGTGCGCTGTTTATTAGCATCGGCGTGTCTGGATGTCCCATAATATCGCTGATTTTTGTGGTCAGACCGAGTCCTGTCTGACCATAGTTGTTGCGACCCCAACCATATAGCTGACCATCACGCAGGGCAGCGGTATGCGAACCACCTGCCGCTATGGTATCGCCTACGTAGATGGTCTTGGTTGAGCGCATGATATTACCGGCATTGTCTGTGGCTTCTAAGACAATGGTATTGCTACCTAATGTTAATAAAATACGATCATCAAAATAACCGTCAGCATCTAGCGTTAGCGCTTGGGCTGATTCGTTATTATGCATATAGGTCAATGATTTAACGCCGCTGCTATCTTGTACTTGTCCTGAGACAAATACCGCTGCAACCGCGCTATAGCCATCAGTAAAGTTGCTATCAGTGGTTAGTAGTGGCGGTGTCCCATCTATGATAGCAGTGGCTGTATCGGAATCATTGCCACAAGCAGTAAGAATCAAGGCTGCGGTAACGACTGCGACAGCTTGAGTAAGACGGGATAAACGCATAAAAACCTCGATAGATGCAAATTGACAATATGTCAGTACGCCAGCCGTAAAATAACAAAACCGTCCCATACAAATCCGACGGTTGTAGGGTTTGTGCTATTGACTGAGTCAATCGTATATGATGGCATTGGAATAATAGAAATGGCGGCAGGAGTTTAGCAATAATAAATGTGAATAGTATTACAAATAAGAATTATTATCAATAATAAAGTGGAAAAACAGCACCATGAAGGATGCTGTTTTTAAAAGCTGAACGCTGACTATCAATGAAACATCAACTATAAATTTTGGTTATAACCATTTAAGCCTTTTAAAATTGTAATATAAATAGCCACATAATGATCCAATGATGAGCATGATGACAAAGTAGGAATATTGCCAATGCAGCTCGGGCATGAAATCAAAGTTCATCCCATAGATACCTGCAATGGCCGTCGGTACAGCTAAAATACCTGCCCAAGCAGCAAGCTTACGCACCACCTCGTTCTGTCCCATATTAACCATGGCCATATAGGTATTCATGACCACACTCAGCATCTCATTTAGACCATTAATGGCGTCTAATGAGTGTAGCAAATGGTCATTGACGTCACGAAAGTAGGGCTTAGCGGCCTGAGAAAACCCAGAAACCATCTCGCTTTTTTTATGATTGATAAAAAAACTACAGATATCCTGTACTGGCAAAATAATCGCCCGCATGTGTACTAGTTGCGATTTGAGCTCATAAAGGTTTTTTAATGTACCTTTATCAAACTCATAGGTAAACACGTAACGTTCTTGCTCACGCAAATAGCGACCTAAACGATCGGTAATCGGCATATAATTATCCACGATAAAATCGAGAATAGCATGCAGTACAAATATCGGCCCCATGCGCAGCTTTTCAGGGCGACGATGACAATGCTCACGGACAGGTGCGTAGGAGTTTGATGGACCATTACGGATGGTAATCAGGTAGTTTTTGCCCATAAATATCGCGGTGGTGCCATAGCGAATGACATTGTCCTCAAGCTTAGCGGTACGCAATACCACAAACACCATGTCATTGTCGTAGTTCTCGACTTTGGCACGCTGGTGATCGGCAAATGCATCCTCAATCGCCAACTCATGTAGCCCAAAGGCTTCTTTGACTTTGACCATGGTTTCTAGGCTTGGATCATAGAGACCAAGCCAAATAAACTGACCATTATTATTTAATGCACGACTAACATCGTTTAGCGCCAATTTATCGAGATTTTCACCCGTTTTACGTGAGTAAGCATAGCAATTGACGACTTCATCGGCACTCGACAAGTCAATATCTTCATAGCGTTCAGAGTCAGGATCGTAGACCGTCATGGTCTCGATGGTGTCCTCAGTGGTGGTATCAGCATCGCCATAGATATAGCTGTCATCATTGTCTAGATAGAGATGTTCATCATTCATATCGGCGTAAATACGATTGATATTAGAGTTAGGTGCAATACGCGCGGTTTTTTTGATCAACTGGTCGTTATTGTTTTCCATACACCCTCCCTTTATAAAGTAAAAAACGTGTCACAATCAGAACTTATAATGATTGTTGTTAATAATGATCGTTATTAAAGGGCGTAACTTTTCAAAGTATCAATATCGACCAAGCTCAATAAGCTTTCGTGGCAAGCTTCTAGTTTGATTTGCGGGGCAATATCAAAGTCCAAAGCTTCAACCCAGCGTAACGCACAAATGCACCAATAATCACCAGGCTTGAGGCCAGAAAATCCATACTCAGGTAGCGGCGTAATCAAATCATTGCCGCGACTGGCAGAAAAGTTCAAAAACTCGCTGGTCATCTTGGCGCATACGGTGTGCTGACCAACGTCATGGTTGCCAGTATGACAAAAGCCGTTGCGGTAATAACCGGTAATAGGGTCAAAGCAGCAGCTGGCAAGTGCCGTACCTAAGACATTGGCTTGATTGTTGGCAGGGTTTGGGTGGTAATCAGATGACATAAGGCTTCCGAGATAAAAATATGGCTTAGTGTACCATGAGTCGGTATCGAAGGCGTTGTTCTCACTTTGCTCATTATTTTCTTTATGATATAAAATGATGGTAACCATTTTTGAGTCAATGATTACTTATATAGTCTACAGATAACCTTCATAGATTAAGTGCTGATAAGACGTAATTAGATAGTAATTGTGGCTAATTGTCACTAGGCGAACCTTGGCTGCTATGCTAAACTAAAGCATAAAGTGCCTTGATTATTTAACGCCGTTTATTAGCGCATAAAGATACTCGTCTTATCATTCTAAATTATACTTATTACTCACCCTTTTGCGGCTACCTAGTTTGTTTATAAATAATTGGGTCAATGATGTTGCGCGTTAAAAATAAAAATGCATGGCGTCAATGCAATTGTAAATATAACCTTTAAGTACCGCATCAGTACCGCGTTTTTGGTAAGCGATACGCCAAACAAGGATTTATTGTGTCTGTCAGTTCTGATTCTGCAAAACTTGCCCAGTTAAATACGACTAATGAAGCGGCGGCTCAGCCTGCTGAAAACACTGCTACCTCTACTAGCATGCCATATTTGAACAATTTTGCCAGCGACGTTGCCAATAGCTGGCTGTTGCCTGATGGGGTGGTGGATGTGCTGTTCGAAGATGCGCGTAAGCAAGAAGTGCTTAGGTATCAGCTGACTCAGCAGCTTATTGCTCATGGTTATCAGTTGGTCAATCCACCAATGATTGAATTTACTGAGTCATTGTTGAGTGGCGCCTCAGAAGATTTAAAGCGTCAAACTTTCAAGATTATCGATCAGCTAACGGGTCGCTTGATGGGTCTGCGTGCGGATATTACCCCGCAGATTTTGCGTATTGATGCGCATTGGGGCGGCACAGGTATTGCGCGTTATTGCTATGCGGGTGATGTGATTCATACCTTGCCATCAGGGCTATTTGGCTCACGTACGCCTTTGCAGCTCGGCGCTGAAATATTTGGCTGTGCTTCACTTGCCGCAGATATTGAGCTGATAGATGTTTTGTTTGGCATGATAAATAAGCTAAATATGAGTGCGACGCTGCATATAGACTTGGGTCATGTGGCGATATTCAAACGCTTGGCTGAGTTGGCAGCGTTGTCTGATAATGACACTGAGCAACTCATGCATTTATATGCCAATAAAAATCTACCAGAGCTAAAGCGTGTCTGCCAGTTATTGTCAATGGGTGATGATTTTTATGCATTGGCACGTTTTGGCCATGATATTACCAATCTATTGGCGAGATTGTCAGAGACTGCACAGCAGGACACGCAAGTCGCGACTGCTATCAATGAATTACAACGCTTAAAAACGCATCTACAAGACCAGTGGCAATGCCCTGTGAGTATCGATGTGACGGAATTATCAGGCTATCATTATCACACGGGTATTGTGTTCAACGGCTATATCAATAGTGAGACGCAACCTCTGGTACGTGGCGGTCGTTTCGATGGTATGCAAAGTGGCAACCAGTTGGCAATTAATCAGCCACGTGAAGCTACTGGTTTTAGTATGGATGTCAGTCGTTTGCTTGCACACACGCAGCTTGAGACGCCAATCATCGTATTGGTCGACTATGAAGCCTTGAGCAGTGCGAACCAAGAACAGAGACAGATACTGCTACAGCAGGTTGAGAGTCTACGTGAGCAAGGCTATCGCGTCACCATGCCATTGAATGCAGAAGATCGTCCCTCTGATATGACGCATCTTTTGAGCTTTATAGATAATCATTGGCAGTTACAGAGTATTTAAGCATTAATTTTTAATATTAGTATTATTACCATTTTTTAACGTCTTTAAAATCAAGATAACGAAAGTTATCACAGGTTTTAAACCGTTATTGCACACACCTCAATACATAAAGGTAAGGATTGATCATGGGTAAGAATGTCGTAGTTTTGGGTAGCCAATGGGGCGATGAAGGTAAAGGTAAAATCGTCGATTTACTAACCGAAAAAGCTTCAGCAGTTGCACGTTTTCAAGGCGGACATAACGCTGGTCACACGTTAGTTGTCGATGGCAAAACCACCATCCTACATTTAATCCCATCAGGTATTTTACGTGAAGGCGTTACCTGCTTCATCGGTAACGGTGTGGTATTAGCACCTGACGCCTTATTAAAAGAGATGAAAGAGCTAGAAGATAACAACGTACCTGTACGTGAGCGTCTGCGTATCTCTCCAAACTGCCCACTTATCATGCCGTATCATGTGGCACTTGACCAAGCACGTGAAGCAAAACGCGGTACCGGTAAAATTGGTACGACAGGTCGGGGTATTGGACCTGCTTATGAAGACAAAGTAGCCCGCCGTGCTATTAAGCTTGCTGACTTGTTCCGTGATGATTTAGAAGAAAAACTCCGCAACTTAATTGAATATCATAACTTCCAACTGACTCAATATTATAAAGTTGAAGCGATTGATTTTGATGAGACACTTAAGCTTTGCCAAGAGTGGAAGGAAGAGATTAAAGGCATGGTTACTGATGTGACCGAAGACCTTAATCAATTGCGTTTGGCTGGTAAGAACCTGATGTTTGAAGGCGCGCAAGGTACATTGCTTGATATCGATCATGGTACATATCCGTTTGTGACCAGCTCAAGCGTAACCGCTGGCGGCGTATCGACTGGTACAGGTATCGGTCCATTGTACTTAGATTACGTACTTGGTATTACTAAAGCTTATACTACCCGTGTCGGTAGTGGTCCATTCCCAACTGAACTATTTGATGATGTTGGTGCGCATTTGGCTAAAGTCGGTCATGAGTTTGGTGCGACCACTGGTCGTGCGCGTCGCTGTGGTTGGTTCGATGCTGAAGCATTACGCCGTGCCGTGGTACTGAACTCTATGTCAGGTATCTGCTTAACTAAGCTTGACGTATTAGATGGTCTTGAAGAGTTACTAATTGGTGTGGGTTATAACTTGCCTGAAACTGAATGTGCAGGTGCACATGATGCTGAATTCTATGAGTCAGTCACGCCTAAGTATGAGACGATGCAAGGGTGGAGTGAGTCAACCGTTGGTATCACTAACTATGATGAACTTCCAGAAAATGCGAAAAAATATATCAAACGTATCGAAGCGTTGATTGGTTGCCCAGTTGATATTATCTCAACCGGTCCTGACCGTGAAGAAACAATCGTATTGCGCGATCCATACGACGCTTAGTTTTTACTATAAAGTTGCTTAAATCGCTTTTAGTATTAATAAAAAATCCCAGTGCTGAGCATTGGGATTTTTTTATGAGTATTATCTTGTGAGTAATGTCTTATCATTTTTTATTATGCTAACTACTATTAATGCCAAGTGATAAAAAATGTTAATCACTATTAATTTCTAACGATAAAAAATCAAGATATCTGGTAATTTAATAAATTGAGATAAGAAAAAATAGCATAAAGGAGAGAATTGCTAACATTATTCTGGTTTAATTGGTATATTATGTCATAAATGAATGTAATTTTATCAATATATAAAAAGGAAAACGTGATGAAAGCGACTATTATCAAGCACTCTATAGGAAAAACAGCTTTAGCGCTGCTAACGTCTGCGGCTTTTATGTTTCCTATGCTGTCATGGGGCGCGCAAAACTGTGATAAACCCAACAATGATTTTGATGATTTATATTGCTTAACGAAAGTATATTTGGAGGCAGATAAAGAGCTGAATAGTTCTTATGCAAAATTGGCTAAGCAGTTAAATAGCCAGCAAAAATCCAAATTAAAGCGTGGACAACTGGCGTGGATACGCGAGCGTAATGACCAATGTAGTTATAATAATGACGAAGGGTTTTTTGTCAACATGGGCTGTGCGACTCGGGTGACAACTGAGCGAGTGAACTTCTTAAATGATCGTGTGCGTGAATGTAGCGCTGGCAGTTGCCGCGACAGCCGCTTAGGCGAGTAGTTGTTTTTTAGTATTGCTTGAAAGCAGTGACCTTCATAGCTGCGTATTAACAAAATCCCTTAGCATTATATGCTGAGGGATTTTTGTTGGTAACACTTACATAGAGTTTTCGCCAAGTTGGTTTTATGCTTATTAATGACAAAGATAGTTAGTGATGAGATACGTAGGGTAAGAATCTGCTATTGATGAATGCTCACTTTGTCTTAAGATAAGCTGCGGTAATAAATTTACTTTTATGCAAGGTGCGGTCATAAATTAACCCTATCATTTATAGCGCTAATCATTATAATAGGCAGCAATCCTGTGTTGGCGCTCATATTATCGCATTGATAGACCATGAGTTATTTAAATCTGCCTAAGTCAACATTGCGGCCAAAGATAAAACAAAGTATTTACCATCTCATTTTTATCGAATTTATTATTTATTAGGAGCTTTTCATGGCTAACGAACGTACTTTATCTATCATCAAACCTGACGCAGTCGCTGGCAACAACATCGGCGCTATCTACGATCGCTTTGAAAAATCAGGTCTAAAAATTGTTGCCGCTAAAATGATGCAACTTGATGATAAAAAAGCGGGCGGTTTTTACGCTGAGCACGCTGAGCGTCCATTCTACAACGATCTAGTATCATTTATGACTTCAGGTCCAGTATTGGTATCTGTATTAGAAGGCGAAAATGCGATCGCTAAGCATCGTGACATCATGGGCGCTACTAACCCAAAAGACGCGGCTGAAGGCACTATCCGTGCTGACTTCGCTAGCAGCATCGATGAAAACGCGGTTCATGGTTCAGATTCAGCTGAATCAGCAGCACGTGAAATCAGCTACTTCTTCAATGAAGAAGAAGTGTGTGCACGTACGCGTTAATAGCAGTTTTTATTAGCAGCCACTGTTATGAATAATAGTACTGATTAATAATTAGTGTGGTAAAACGGCTTATATCTTTTGGTATAAGCCGTTTTAGCTATTATAATAGTCTGACTATGCATTGAAATTTCAACTTTTCTCCCTCATTATTGGTTTTATATAGCGTTATCAATCCTTTATCAGCATATTACTTTCAGTTTTTGGTAAAAAATGCGCTCATAACGGATTGCTCATGCACTCATATATTGAGTACGTCTAGCAACACCCATCTCAACAATTGCATCGCTTATACCAGTAGATGCAAAAAGGTTATTTATTATGTCAACTGCTCAAACTCCTATTCAAACTGACGTCCAACACGTACCTGCTAAGACTGCTAAGAGTATAAAATTAGTAGACGAGGCGCAGGCGAAAACCAATCTACTAGGTATGACACAAGCGCAGCTGGCGGAATACTTTAAGAGTATTGGCGAAAAGCCGTTTCGCTCGACGCAAGTCATTAAGTGGATATATCAGCAGGGTGTCACTGATTTTGAGCAAATGACCAATCTGAGTAAATCTTTGCGTGATAAATTATCAGCCAATGCCTGCGTCATTCCGCCAAAAGTGATTCATCGTCAATACAGTGATGACGGCACACGTAAATGGGTATTTGAAGTCACGGGTGGCTCGTTGGTCGAGACCGTACTGATTCCCGCAGATGATAGTAAATTAAACGGTCGCAAAACTTTGTGTGTCTCTTCGCAAGTGGGCTGTGCGCTTGACTGTAGTTTTTGTAGTACGGGTAAGCAAGGCTTTGAGCGCGATTTGACGGCGGCTGAGATTCTTGGACAATTATGGGTGGCAAATGCTTCTTATATGACTGATGAAAACGACAGTTTAGAAAATGTTGACCATAGTTTATGGGAAAACAACGTCACCAACGTCGTTATGATGGGTATGGGTGAGCCGTTATTAAACTATCGTCCCGTTGTCAGCTCGATGGAATTGATGCTCAGTGACCATGCTTATGGTTTATCAAAGCGCCGTGTTACTTTATCGACTTCAGGTGTGGTGCCAAAAATGTATGAGTTGGCACAGGAGCTGGACGTGGCTTTAGCGATTTCATTACATGCACCAAATGACGAGCTGCGCAATGAGTTGGTACCGATTAATAAAAAATATCCATTAGAGCAGTTAATGGCAGCGGCGAGAAATTACGTTTTTGACGTGAACCCGCGCCACAAGAAACACGTGACTATTGAATATGTGATGCTAGATGGCGTCAATGATAGTAATGAGCATGCTGAACAATTGGTCACATTGTTGGGTGATTTACCAAGTAAGATTAACCTGATACCGTTTAACCCGTTTCCTCATGCAAATTACGATAAGTCGAGTAATAATCGTATTCATGCTTTTAGCAACATATTAAGTGAAGCCGGTTTTGTTTGTACGATTCGTCAAACGCGCGGCGATGATATTGACGCCGCTTGTGGTCAATTGGTTGGACAAGTAGCTGACAGAACGCGTCGCTCAGCCGCTTGGCAGCAAAGCATCAAGGATCGCGAAAGTGTTTAGTATGATGGTCATATAAATGGTGAATAGACATTTTCGATGTAGCATCGTATTTGTCTTTTATCTGTCGCAATGGTAATAAAAATGTAGCAATAACGATTAGTTTGGATGTGCACAGCAATTAATGACAACTAAATTGTACTTATGCGGGCTAAATCTATTAAACTGATGCCTCGAGGATCGAACGCATTGAATCACAGTTTTATGATGGCGGCTATGATGACTTCTAGAAATTCTTGTCAGTTCAATTATCAAAAAATATTTTCTCAGACTTATAAGCGATTGAGTACAGCGAATGGACTAGGGGCTATTGACCCAGTAGCGATGTCGAAGCGTACGGTATTAGTGACGGCATTGGTAGGGCTGCTGCTCACTGGTTGTCAAAGCACGCCGACCAATGATTTGACAAACATCGCGGCTTATCAAACGTCTACGCGACCCAATGACAATCGTAACTTAGACCAACAAGAAATTGCTCGCGTGCGCACTTCACTTGCCGCGCAATATATCCGCAAAAATGAGCTTGATACCGCTCAGCGCCAACTCGAAAAAGCCTTTGCTGCCGATAGCCGTTACGCGCCAGCCTATGATATGATGGGCGTTTTGCTGCAGCAAGAGGGCAGTCGACTCAATCTCGAAAAGGCCGATCAGTATTTTAAAAAAGCGATTACGCTTGATAAAGATTTTGAGCAAGCCCACAATAACTATGGCGTTTATTTGTCACAAATGAAGCGCTATCGTGAGGCGGCAGAGCAGTTTGAGATTGCAGGTTCAGCATTAGGTTACGAAGGTCGTATTGGTGCGCTAGAGAATCTAGGGCGCACTTACTTACAGCTAGGGGATCGCAGTGCGGCTGCTAAAGCATTTTTACGGGCACTTGATGGCAATCGTAATAGTATTATTGCCCATATCGAGTTGGTCGACTTACTGCTTGAGCAGCAACGTGTTCCACAGGCTCAAAGGCTTTATGATGAAACCTTGATACTGGTGCAAGGGCAGGGCATTAGCCCGCGCTTGCTATTACAAGGTATCAAATTGGCCGCTGCACAAAATAACATAACGACGCGCCAGCAATTGGCACAGCAGCTTTTATCTGCTTATCCTTTAAGTGATGAAGCAAAACAACTTAAGACTTGGCTTAACAATCCAGAGGCACCATGGAAATGACCACCCCATCATTAAACACTCAATCTAACGCTCAGGGATCATTTGGTGCCATGTTGCAGCAAGCCCGTAAAAATAAGCAAGTCAGCTTAGACGAGGTAGCTGCCGAGTTATTTATTTTAAAGCGTCATTTGCAAGCGCTTGAGAATGAAAATTTTTCGGAGATGCCGCAAGCTGCTTTTGCCCGTGGGTTTGCCATCAATTATGCTAAGTTTTTGGGTTTGGATCCTGTAAAAATAGCAACCAGCTTTGATGCCGCTTATCCTACGGAGCTGAAAGCAAAGTCAGTGAATAACACGGATACGCCACTGCGTCCAATGGGCACGTTGCAACGTGATACGCACAATCGTATTCGTTTTAACCCACTACTGATCATCGCCGTTATTGGTGTCATTATTTTAGCGATTTTCTTATTTCGCATGGTGAGTAATGCAAGTAAAGAGAATGCCGAGCAGCCAGTATCGACGGTCGAAGACGTCTCAGCGATAGAGCAAGCGCAAGGGGCGGCAATCAATACTGATGAGATGGGCGTTGGTGCCTCTGGCTCTGCTCTAAACTTGGGCGGCGATGCAAGTCCAGCGTCTTTAGATGTCAAACTGACGGATACCACCGTCGTGAGTATTACTGATGCCTCTGGTAGCAGTCTAATGAGTGGCTCGCAGACATCTGGGGATTATAAACTGTCAGGTACGCCGCCGTTTAATGTACAAATTGATAATGTCGATAATGTCAGCATAATGCTTAACCAAGAAGCGGTTGCGCTAAATACTTATGCAACGGATAAGCAAGCCAATTTTGAGTTAGCGCCTTAACTTTTTAAGTGGCTAATTTTGAATGCTAGTCTTATCGACTGCTGTACAAGATTTATTTTTAAAAGTTGCTATCTGCAAGCTATTATAAGTGTATTTTTTCTGCGTTTTTTCGCTCTAACTGAAGGGTTTGTCTATGTCAACGTCAGCGCCTATTAACCGTCGCCTTACCAAAAAAATATATGTCGGTGATGTCGCGATTGGTGGTGATGCGCCGATTAGTGTGCAGAGTATGACCAATACAGATACTTGCGATGTGGCAGCAACTGTCGCTCAAATCGAACGCTGCGTTGAAGCTGGTGCGGATTTGATGCGGGTGTCGACGCCAACGATGGATACGGTCAAAGCTTTTGGCGAAATTCGTAAGCTGGTCAGTGTGCCTTTGATTGCAGATGTGCATTTCGACCACAAAATTGCGTTAGCAGTTGCTGAAGCGGGGGCTGACTGTCTGCGTATTAATCCAGGTAACATCGGTAGCGACGCCAAAGTACGTGAAGTGGTCGCCTGTGCCAAATATTACAACATCCCTATTCGTATCGGTGTCAATGCAGGCTCGCTCGAAAAAGACATTCAGCGCAAATATACCGAGCCAACTGGCGAGGCGATGCTTGAATCAGCCATGCGCCATATCGATATATTAGAGCGTCTAAATTTTGATCAATATAAAGTATCGGTTAAAGCCAGCAATGTGTTTTTGACCTTGGATGCGTATCGCCTGATTTCTGCACAGATTGATAACCCGCTGCATTTGGGCGTTACCGAGGCAGGCGTTTATCGTACGGGCGCGGTTAAATCCGCGATTGCACTTGGCGGTTTATTATTAGATGGCATCGGTGATACCATTCGTATCTCACTGGCGGCAGAGCCTGAAGAAGAAATTAAAATCGGCTTTGATATTTTAAAATCGCTCAATATACGCTCTAATGGTGTCAACTTTATTGCGTGCCCAAGCTGCTCGCGCCAAGAGTTTGATGTGATTAGAGTTATGACGGCTTTAGAGTCGCGCTTAGAAGACATTCGTGAACCAATGAACCTGTCTGTGATCGGCTGTAAAGTAAATGGTCCTGGTGAAGCGAAAGAGGCCGATATTGGCATTGTTGGTGCCGCACCAAGATCCTTGGTATATCGTATGGGTGAAAAAAGCCATCTTATCGATACTGATAATTTGGTCGATGAAATAGAAGGCATGGTACGCGCACATGCCGAAGATTTGGCTAAAAAACGCGAAAATGAGATTATCCGCGTAAAATAAAACACTATTATGAGCAAAAAATAAAAGAGACACTTGTTAAAATTTTTAAGGATACGATCGTACCATGATTAAAGCTATCAAAGGGTTTAATGATATTTTGCCTGATCAGTCCGCAAAATGGCTGCATTTAGAAGCGATATTGGCTGAAGTACTGGGCAGATACGGCTTTGAGCATATTCGCTTACCAATCGTTGAGCAAACCGATTTGTTTGCGCGTGCTATTGGTGGCGCGACTGATATTGTCGAAAAAGAGATGTATAGCTTCACCGATAAGTCTGATCCACCAACGCCGTTGGCTCTACGCCCTGAAGGTACAGCAGGTGCAGTACGTGCTGTGATTGAGCATAACTTGCTGCGCGGTGATACGCCTAAATTATGGTATATCGGTCCAATGTTTCGCTATGAGCGTCCACAAAAAGGTCGCTATCGTCAGTTTCATCAAATAGGTGTTGAAAGCTTTGGTAGTGCCTTACCAGACGCTGACGCTGAGCTGATCGCCATGACCCATCTGATGTGGCAAGAGCTGGGTCTAAAAGATGAGATGCGTTTAGAGCTAAACAGTCTGGGCGAAATTGATGAGCGTCATGCTTATCGCGAAGCATTGGTTGCTTATTTAACCGATAAAAAAGATCAGCTGGATGAAGACAGCAAACGTCGCTTGACCACCAATCCGCTACGTATTTTAGACAGTAAAGAAGCCAGCACCCAAGCCGTGTTGGTAGATGCGCCGAAGCTGGCTGACTTTTTAGGTGAAGAGAGCGTGGCACACTTTGAACAAGTGCAAACGTATCTGACTGAGCTTGGTATCAATTTTGAGATCAATCCACACTTAGTACGCGGTCTTGATTATTATAACAAAACGGTTTTTGAGTGGGTGACCGACAAGCTTGGTAGCCAAGCGACTGTTTGTGCAGGCGGCCGTTATGATGGTTTGATTGGGCAACTAAAATCCATCGGTACTGATGGCAATAAGCCAGTAAAATCTGAGCCTGCTGTTGGATTTGCCATGGGGCTTGAGCGTTTATTACTGTTAATGGAAGCGGTTGCGCCAATTGCTGATGTTCCCGCTTGTGATGTCTTTGTGGTTGCCCATCCAGAGGTTTATAGTGCTGGTATTGGCTATGCTCAACGTCTACGCTATAGTCGCCCAGACATTCGGGTGAAAATGGCGAGTGCGACGAGCCTAAAAGCGCAAATGAAGAAAGCCGATAAGTCAGGTGCTGCATTGACCGTTATTATTGCGCAGCAAGAGCTGGATGATAATACCCTCAGCGTTAAAGACATGCAGACGGGCGAACAACAGACGGTTGCGACAGATTGGCTGTCGAGCAAAGAAAATTTTATCCGTCAGTAATCGATTGCGGTTTTAGCATTAGCAATTTCATAACACTTTTATCAGGTAAACATATATGGCTCTGACACCCAATTCGCCGAATGCAGACAATTCAATGCAAGCGTTAAAGCAGTATGGCAGCTATATTGTCACTGTGATTTTGTTGGCACTGGCCGCTTATTTTGGTTGGACATATTGGCAGGACAACCATGCGCGCGTAGACACCGTTGCAGCAGATCATTATGCAGACATTCAGCGGTTGAATGAAGAAGTCAGTTTGGCCTCACAAAACCCTGATTTGGAAGCAGAGGCACAGGCAGCACTTGAACAAAGTCGCACCCAGCTAAATAAAGATATTGATGCGCTAGTTAGCAAGCATGGTGAGTCGGTTTACGCTTGGCAGGCACTGATGATTAAAGCGCGTCAGCAAGTAGATAATAATGAATTTGCCGAGGCAAGTGAAACCCTCAAAAAAGCATTGGCTATTGACTTAGGTGATGCAGGTTTACAGGCAATTACTCGTTTGCGCTATGCGACAACGTTACTGGCGGCGGGCGATACGGATGCTGCATTAGCAGAAGCCAACAATGATATGCCAAGCTCATTTGAAGCCAGCCAACAAGAGTTGTTAGGGGATATTTATTTGGCACAAGATAATAAAGACTCAGCGATCAAGTCTTACAATAATGCTTGGGAGTTGTTACGCAATCGTCAAGAGACGCGTGCAGTATTGGCATTAAAGATGGAGAGTCTGGGCATCGTACCTGAGCCTATCGACGAACCAGTCAGTCTGATTCAAGAGTCAAGTAATCCTGCACAGCCCTTGGTGGAAGAAAATGCTGCTGCCGAGGTTGCGCAATAATTGTATAGTGACAAGCGCTGTTAACCAATAATAGCGTTTGCGTTCTACCTAATGTCTGATAATTGCTAGTCAATAGCGCGTATCTATAACCGTTCTACAAGCTAAGTGGTGCAGTAAAACAGCATCGGATAGACCACCAGCACTCATTGAATGTGCTTGATGAATACTAATCGCCGATCTTACATTTACTGATAACCAATTTACTAATTAATAATAATTTATTTGTAGTGAGAACTCATAATGACTCAATCTATTCGCTCTAGCAAGATATCAAAAGCTAAAACCATCAAATCGACGGTGATGCATGTGGCAGTATTGGCAGTGATGAGCACTGCGGTGATTGGGTGTAATCGCGGTATTAAACCCGTCGTCAATGATCCAGTCAAGCTGGTACAGATTGCTGAGCCTATCAGTGTGTTGCAACCGGTTTTTAGCACAGATATTGGCAATAAAAAAGCCAGTAAGAAAGATCCATTAGACTTGCAAGTAGGTTATGTCAATGGACAAATCGTCACTGCATCGCGCGGTGGGGATTTGACCGGTTTTAACAGTGCAGGCGAACGTTTATGGTCGATCAACGTTGGCGATCAAATCACGGGCGGCGTTGCTTTAGATGCTTTAAGCCAAACAGCGATTATTAGCACACGCGGTGGTCAAGTGATGGCATTTGATAGTGTGACTGGCGCAAAACGCTGGCAGAAGCAGTTATCAGGATCAGTATTGACACCCGCTTTAATTACCAATAACCGTGTCATTCTATCAGCGAACGATGGCTTTTTACATGGCTTGTCACTACAGACAGGTCAGTCTGTCTGGCAGTTTGCCACACAAGTGCCAGCCATCAGTGTACGCGGTAGTGCGGCGCCAACGTTATTAGATAGCAAAACGGCATTATTGGCGACTGCTGATGGTCGTTTACATGCGGTGACGACTGATAGTGGTTTACCGCAGTGGTCAAGACGTGTTGGCGTTGGCACTGGTAGTAGTGAAGTTGAGCGCATGAGTGATGTCGATGGTACGCCGATCGTCGATAAAAACCAGCTATTTGCCATCAGTTATAGCGGTCAGTTATTAGGTATTGATTTGGCTTCGCGTCAAGTCATGTTTGTCAACGAGCTTGCCAGCTTAAAGTCACTTGCTGTAAATAACCAGCAAGTGATTGGTACCAGCTTAGAGGGCAAAGTGGTTGCCTATAATCGTAGTAATGGTGAGGTTCTTTGGGAAAGTGAAGAGCTGGCTTATCGTCATTTAACCAATCCTGTAATGATTGGCAATTATATTGCCGTGGGTGATTTTGACGGCATGGTACACTTATTTGATCCAGCTAGCGGCAAAATCGTTAGCCGTGTACAAACCAAGGGTGCTTTGAGTAGCTTGCAAGTACAAGGCAGCCGCTTGATGACACAGAGCACATCAGGACAGGTTGCTATTTGGCAATTAGCCCGCTAAGCTTTTTATCGGTTAATGCTTACTTAGATAGTATGTTTGATATTATCGTTAAGCCAACTGGTTGATTGCAATTTTAGAGAACACAAACGCTGCTTCGTCAGCGTTTAGTGCCTTGTGTAAATTGCTTGTTTAAATACAGGCTTTCGCGTACTCTATGCGACCGATGCGCCGTAGGTGCTATCCATATATATTATTTATCATTTAGTCATCTTATGTACCACTTGCTAATTGTAAAATAGCTGACTATTATTTTTGCTATTGTTTTATCATTCATTTTAATTTGCGGTCAAGAGCAGCTTATTCACGACTACTGTTATATCACTGGTTATAAGAATAACTGTACTGCCCGCCATTGTGCCTTTCACTGAGAGTAACCCATGAGTATCAAGCCTGTGGTCGCCTTAATTGGTCGTCCAAACGTCGGTAAATCCACCTTATTTAATCAGTTCACAAAAAGTCGGCAGGCATTGGTTGCTGATTTGTCAGGACTGACTCGTGACCGTCAGTACGGTGATGCGACCTATGAAGACAAATCTTTTATCGTTGTCGACACTGGTGGTATTGGTGAGGCGGATGATGGTAGCGGCAACATTGATGACTATATGTCTGAGCAATCGCATACAGCGATTCATGAAGCGGACATCATCGTATTTGTGGTGGATGCTCGTGCTGGTATGATCGGCGCAGATGCTGAGATTGGTAAGTTTTTACACACCCTTGGCAAACCAGTCTATGTGGTTGCCAATAAAGTCGATGGTGCTCACGACGCTGCACCTGCCGAGTTTTATGCATTAGGATTGGGTGAGCCATATCCGATGGCGGCAAGTCATGGTCGCGGTGTCGGTAATTTGCTTGAAATATTGACGGCTGATATGCCTGAGCAAGAGAATGTCGTAGAGCCAAAAGGTTTGAAGTTAGCGATCATAGGTCGTCCAAACGTTGGTAAATCTACGCTAGTCAATCGTCTATTGGGTGAAGACCGAGTAGTGGTTTTTGATATGCCCGGTACCACGCGTGACAGTATTTATATTCCTTATACACGTGAGGGTAAGGACTACGTCTTAATCGATACTGCTGGTGTACGCCGCCGCGGCAGAATTGATGAAAAAGTAGAAAAATTCTCGGTCATTAAAACCCTGCAAGCAATCGAAGATTCTAATGTAACCGTTATTGTTATTGATGCGCATGAAGGTATCGTTGATCAAGATTTGCATATGATTGGCTATGCGCTTGATGCGGGTCGTGCTCTAGTTGTTGCGATTAATAAGTGGGATGGTCTGACTGCTGATCAGAAAAATTATATCAAGATTGAGATGGATCGCCGCTTTAACTTTATCCCTTATGTAAAAGTGCATCTAATCTCAGCACTACATGGTACGGGTGTGGGTAATCTATACCCGTCTATCTTGCGTGCTTATAAATCTTCGATGTTTGAAGTGTCAACCAATCGTTTGACTCAGATTCTGCAAGATGCGGTGACAGCCAATCCACCACCAACGGTTGCTGGTCGCCGTATTAAACTGCGCTTCGCTCACATCGGTGGCCACAATCCGCCCGTGATTGTCATTCATGGTAACCAAACCAGTGCATTACCTAAGAGCTATCAGCGTTATCTGGAGAACCAATTCCGTCAAGTATTTAAGCTCGAAGGCACGCCGCTCAACGTTGTCCTTAAACAAAATGACAACCCATATGCCAACAAGAGCGATACGCCAACCAAAGCGAAGACGCAACAGTTGCGCCAACGCGAGCGTAATCGGGCACAGAAATTTACTACCAAAGATAAGCAGAAATTCACCAATAAAGATAAAAAGCGTTAATTTAGCAAAATGATGACGGTCTTTATATTGTTGTAGTAGATAAAGACTGTTTTATTCTATTGTTCATGCTTCTCTGTAATGTGCCATATCATGATGATTATATCGGTCATCATGATATATTAATACGTTGTTAAGTTTTATTAACATGTGATATTTCCCTCACTACTCCTACAAAATACCTGTACTATAATCAAAAGTTTTCTTAACTCAGTTAAGTAATATGAACAACCGTCCCTCTCAAACCATCTCTACGCTTATTTGGCGTTCTGTCTTACAAGCCATTATTTTGGCTGTGTTGGCAGGCTTCTTGATGTCTATCGTTTATGGTTTGTTATACCACTATAAAGAGAAGCGTCAGCATATCCAGCAATTGGCTACCATGTTGACCACCAGCGCATCGACAGCCGATGGTGCTGATATCGTGGCTGAGCAAGTGAGATTCTTGTTAGAAAGTGAACCCAGCATTAGAAGTATTTTATTTTATTCAACACCCAAACCTATTGATGAAGTTAATCAATCCAGAGATGATTGGAAGAATGCCTTATTTGCAGATACTGTCAGCTTCAATTATCCCGTTACCAGTGACGATATCGGTGATGATAGCGCGCTAGATACGTTAAACAGCAGTCAGCAATTGTCCACGACTTTATCAAATGGTGAGCAAGAATCGTCAGCGTCTAGTGAGGCCAATAAAAATAGCGCGTTAGTTGGATATATTAATCTTACTTTAGATGTGAACACCCTGCGTTCACATTGGTTTCGAAGCAATATATTGCTATGGCTTATTACCACGATATTGACGGTACTTTGGGTATTGTACATTCTGCGCAAACTCAAATGGCCAATCAGAGATATTGAAGCTTTGAAAGAAGTCTGTCACATCGTTGTGAAAAACCCAGAGCTTGAGCAGTTACCAGTGATTCCACAGCTTTTTGAATTTCAGGAACTGGTACAAATCAAGCAAACTTTGGCTGTATTGTTTGATCGTTTACAGAAAGTCCAACAAGATTATGAGGCGCTTGCGATTTTTGAGCAGCAATTACACAACAAAGACGTATCCCTCGATGTGCAGCTGCATAACTTTCAAAGCATGATCACCCATGAGCTGAAAACTTCGCTAAATGCTATCGTAGGCGGTTTACAGCTGTTAGATTACGATACCCTCAATAGAGAACAAAAAGATGCGGTTGAAATTATCAGTGACGGTAGTGATAAATTGGTGTCGTCGCTTGATCATATTATCCAATTGAATCAAATACAAAAAGGTCAGATGAGTATTAATTGTATTGCGTTCAATCCATTGCAGTTAATCGCTGATCTGTTGGCAGAATATGAGCCTATTGCTCGGCAAAAAAGGCTAGAGTTGATTAGCCGTATTCATCATATAGACTATGGTCTGGAAGGGGATGCGGAAAAAATAAAACAAATATTATCGATATTACTGAGCAATGCGATTAAGTTTACTCCAGTGGGGCAGGTGACTATTACGTCGCAATTGACCCATTTTGATAAAAGCAATCGTTGGCAAATTAGTGTTAAAGATACAGGTATTGGTATCGATAGCACTCATATCGATGATATTTTTAATCCGTTTTTCCAAGTGGATTCATCACAAACTCGTCAATATGAAGGCTCAGGTGTTGGTTTGCCAGTCGTCAAGCAAATGGCTCAGCTGATGGGCGCTACTATAGAAGTAGATAGCACGTTAGGGTCAGGTACCCAATTCATGCTGACCATATCGATGACCAATAAACAGCAGTCTCGGCAGCAGCATTTGTTGGCTGGATTGACTATTATTTACTATTATTATCATGAAGTCGGGTTTTTAGCGAAAGAGCTAGAGCGTTTAGGCGCGACTGTCATTTATCGTCAGCATGAAGCACTGGTTATAGAGGAGATGAGTATAAGACAGGTGAATATGGTGATGTTTGCGGAAGATATTTTTCCAAGTAAAGCTGAGTCGTTAGCCAAGCGTATTCGTCAATTTGAAAGTGAACATCGGGCTTTATTGGTATATTGGTATCCACCACATCGAGCGAAGCAGTTAGATAGCTTTGAGCATGGTTTAAAAGCAGCTGGTGTCGATTACTGTTATAGCGCCACTTATAAAGATAAAGCATTAAGCGACTTGCTCAAGCGCTGGCTGGTATGGACGTAATAGATCGAAATATTTGTCACGCTTACCGTACTAACCTCGTTTAATGTACTCCGTTGCCTCTCATTTACTGTAAATAGTTTCGAACATCGTATTTTCGACAAAGGTGCTTGCTTTTAATTTGAAAAATATGATGAACGAGAGCAAACCTGCTAATTCTAATAAATCAGTGTTTATCACAGTCTGATGATGACACTACTTAATAGCAATAATAAAATCTGTGCGGTGACTGAGGACATAAAAAAGACGCCCCGTTTTGAGGCGTCTTTTTTGTCAGTAATGTTCTTGAAAAATAGCTTTTACTAATATTCTCTAAAACAGATTTTGTGCCCAACGTACGACACGCTGCCAAGTGCGGCTCATAAAGCCTGACTGCTCGATATCACTGGTCGCTATAATAGGCACTGAAGCCACCGCTTTACCATCAATAACCGCCATCATTTTGCCAATTTCTTGACCTTTTTTGATGGGTGCTTCTAGGCTCTCAGGAATATCTACCACAGTCGTGATTTTATTTTTTTGCGTTTTGCTGGTTAGAATTTGCAAATTATCCGCAGTGACTAGTTCGACTTCATCAGCTTCACCGAACCAGACTGGAACTTTGCTGACGAATTGTCCAGCAGGTGCTTTGGTGACAGTAGTGAAGTGGCCAAAGCCCCAGTTGAGCAGCTCACGTGATTGATCGGCACGTGCTTGCTGGCTCTCTGTTCCCATAATCACAGAAATCAAGCGCATGCCATCACGATTGCTTGAAGCTGCTAAGCAATAGCCTGCGGCATCAGTGTGGCCAGTTTTTAAACCATCAACGGTTGGATCGGTTGCAAGTAGAGCATTACGGTTACCTTGAGTAATACCGTTATAGGTGAACTCTTTTTCTGCATAAATACCATAATAGTCGCCGCTATTCTTGATAATAGCACGTGACAATTTGGCTAAATCTAGTGCTGATGCCTCATGCCCTTCGTCAGGCATACCCGTAGAGTTGACGAAATGGGTATTTTTCATACCAAGCTTTTCTGCTTGCTCATTCATCAAGATAGCAAATGAGGCTTCGCTACCAGCGATATGCTCCGCCATAGCTTTTGAGGCATCATTACCTGATTGGATAATAATACCGCGTAGCATGTCGATAACACTCGCAGATTTATTTACCGGCACATACATGCAAGACTGGCTGCTACTACCACGACACCAAGCATTTGGACTCATTATGACTTGGTCATCTTCTTTGAGGTCGCCTGATGCTAAGCGCTGCTCAATGATGTAACTGGTCATCATTTTTGTCAAAGACGCTGGCGGTAGCGACTCATTGGCGTTCTTTTGTGCCAAAATCTCACCAGTATTATAATCCATCAATACATAGGCGGTATTATCCATCTCAGGCGGCTGGATGGCTGCGTTTGCCATCACTGCACTCATAGAGATACTCACACCGACTACCAGCTGCACCAGCTGATTTTTTACACGCTTTACTGTCATATATCGTTACACCGCATCATGAAACCAAATGTATCTACCGCTTGTACCTTGCACTAAATCTTATGCATCATTTTAAGTAGCCTGTCTTAAACATTCTGTTTAAAAACAATGTATTAATAAGAGTGGTGATGGCTGAGCGACAGACATAAAATTAACGCCTTATCTTAGCAAAATGCCAACCGATGGGGAATCGATAAATGCAAAAAAAGACCCGATTAAAAAGAAAGAGTAGTAAGAAGTAAACGTTTGCTCAGACTAATACTGCCACAGTGCCTTGAATAGAAATAATTCGACTGTCATAAAAAAGCTTACGGTCATTCTGTTTATACCAACAGAATGACCGTAAGCTTTTTTGTTACTTATAAGCCTGATGAACAAGCTTACAAGTTGTCGCTAAATAGCCCATATTCAATGTTCCAAGACAGATAATGCCATGATTTATTGTCATTAATTATAGCTGACTTTATCAATTTAGAATCAATACTGGGGCATATTTATTGTAGGGGAGACGATAGGATGTATGATAAGTAAGCCAATTATAATGTTGTAATTGTTGAGCTTAATTATGATGATCCACTACTGGTATTCAGCATTCGCCAAATCTTCGCATAGAGCTTTGTTGTCTTGTTTAGAGAAGCCCATTGTCCAGCTACGAATGCCTTGTAATATCTGGCGATAATCTTGCTGAGTGGATAGATATTGAATCGCTGCTTTTGGATCTTCTAAAGACGGCATCAACTCGTGAAGCTGCACGTTATAAGATTTATAAAAGCGCTGTTTTTGTTTGCCATTGAGCATCGGTGGACATATCTCTGATAGCACTTGCATGACCGCAATTTCATGCTTAGTAACATTGATGCCAGACATATCTAGAGGTATAGTTGTAGCAGAATTATTCGCCGCAAAGGATGCTTGAGACAGCATGGCAACGGACGTTACCAGTCCTGCAAGACTAATTTTGGACGCCGTCTTTGCTATCACAGAAGCTATAGATAATATCGATTGATTTTTCATGCAGTATTACACTCGCTTATCTTTAATTAATGGTGATATGTTAATGGGTAAAAAAACAAAAGTCACATAAAATATTGATTTATGTGTAGATATCTTGTGAGCCAAAGCTCTTTTTGAGCAACATATCAGCAGCATAGACTCATAAGTTACGTCAGCATAAAAATATAAGTTTGTATTGTTGTAAGGTGTTGCCTATTGTAACGTCACGCCAAGTTTTTTTGCTGTTATTGATGCAGATATCATAAAGATAAAATTATGAATTGGATGGATTATGCGCAAAGACTGGGTTCGTGTCAGCGTATTATTAGGGTATAATCGCCCAAAATTATGGTGGCATCCGCGTTTTGCTCTATCAATTTTTTCATATGCATGCTGTGATATAAACACAGTGTCATTTTACTTTGATAGCGGTATGGCTTTTTTAACTTTTATAGTAAATTCAGCTACCATTTGACGCTTGCCAAATGCTGTGTATAAATACTGTTTATGCAGAAAAAGCCAATGTAGATATCAGCATCAACAGTACAATCACACAATCTAACCACCATTTTCGGGTCTGATTATAGCAATTTTATGCGGCTAAAGTTCATAAGTGGACAGGCGGTCATTAATGAGTATATTGAGTGAAAATGAAATTTTTAATTAGTAATGATGATGGGGTTTATGCACCAGGGTTATTAGCATTATATCAAGCCCTGTCTGCTATTGCAGAGGTGGTAGTGGTTGCGCCAAACAGTGAGCAAAGTGGCTGCGCGAGTGCTTTGAGCCTATCGATGCCATTATATACTCATCAATTGGATTCTGGTTTTATAGCGGTAAATGGCTCGCCTGCGGATTGTGTACATTTGGCATTGCATGAGTTGTATCCTGATACGCGTTTTGATAGTGTGATTACTGGTATCAATTCTGGTGCCAATCTTGGTCAAGACGTTTTATTTTCGGGTACCTTTGGTGCTTGCATTAACCGCACAGCTCTTTGGAATACCTGCCATTGCGACCTCCCTAGTGGGCGGCAGCGTCAAAGGAGAAAAGCAAGAGCAGACCAGTCATTATCAAATGGCGGCAGCTGAAATTGTTAAATTATTGATAGAAACACCGATATTAGATGCTTGCAAAAATTTGCCCTATCATGTATTAAACGTTAATATTCCTGATGTGGATAGTGCTGATGAGATCAAAGGTCGGAAAATAACGGCGTTAGGGCACCGTCAGATTGCGCGTCCTGTACATCATGTGGTCGATCCACGTGGGCGTGATGCTTATTGGTTGTCGCTACGTAAATGCCCACATGAGTTGCCATTAGAAACTGAAGGTTTGCAGTCCTCCACAACAGATCTGACGGATGATCAAGCGGTAGCGGCGGGTTATATTAGTCTATCGCCAGTGCGCCTGCATCATACGCTAGCAGACACGCTTAAAACGCTGTCGGCGTTAATGCTATAAATTTACGCTGCCAAAATGCGTCAAACAGCTGGTCAATATCCTGATATTATCTGCGCTATTTTTGTTATTTGGCTGCCATTTATCTCATTTTTATCACCATTTTCAAAATGAGGACACGCCTTAAAAAATGGTTTACTATCGAATGATTGATAATGGTATTTGCCAAATACTAAATACTAAACGGTATAAAAGTTAGCAAAATGCTTGTGAGTAACACAAGGAGTTTGTGAGTAACATAAAGAATAGGAAATCTTGTATGAAGAAGCTTATTGCTGGATCGCGCTTTGCAACAGTGGCATTGATAGGTACTTTAACAGCAGCAACGTTAACGATGGTGGGCTGTGCAACCAAGCCTACTTACCAATCAGCCAACCAAGCGGGACCGAAGATTATTACCAATGCACAAGGCGTTCCTAACTACCATCGCGTACAGCGTGGCGATACGGTCAGCCAGATTGCTGAGCGCTATCGTCTCAGTTACCGTCAAATCGGTTCGCTCAATGGTTTGGACAGCAAGTATACGATTTATAGTGGTCAATGGCTTAAGCTGTGGCAAGGTACGCCAGCCGATAACAATCGTTATAACGCGCCTACAACGACACAGCCAACGTACAGACCACCTGTAACGAGCGTGCCTAATAATAGCTCACAAAACCCTGTATACGAAGTGACGGCTAACGCAACGTCAGGCTATGAATATCCAAGTCGCAATCAAGTGACCCGTAACTTTGATGCGGCAGCGGGCACGATGGGTATGTGGTTTGCTGGTAATATCGGTGATCCAGTACTTGCTAGCCAATCTGGCACGGTACTGTACTCGGGCGATGGTTTGCCAGAGTATGGCAATCTTATTATGATTCGTCATAGTGATAATTACATCACCGCTTATGCGCATAATAGTCAGCTACTGGTCAAAGAAGGCGATGCTGTACAGCGCGGTCAGCGCATTGCAAACATGGGTAACAGTGGCCAAACCAATCAGGTCGGCTTAGAGTTCCAAGTGCGCTTAAATGGCAATCCTATTGATCCACGTGCGGTACTAGGGCGTTAAACGTGATGCCAAGTTTTGACTGATTTGGCAAGTTTAGTGGCTTTATTCAGAGCGCTTGAATTTCAGAGTGTTTGAATAAAGCCACCTTAACTAAATCGGTTTATTTGAGTCGCTTTACTTATTCATACTTGAGAATTTTATGATGTTAAAAAAACAATATCTTGCTCTGTTTCCTGCGTTAGTGATGGTTGGGTGTACCAGCCAACAGGCAATGCAAAAACCTAGCAAGCCTGTGCGTCAAGGCAACGTTCAGATTACCCAAACTCAAACCATTCAAGTGAAGCCAGCACCGAAGCCTGTCATCAAGCCGCAGCCAGTGGCAAAGCCAAGCTATAACAGTTTTTCTGATTGGAAGTCGGATTTTTCTATGCGGGCGATTTCATCAGGCCATGATGCAGCGACGGTGCGCCGTTTACTTGATACCGCTTATTTAAATCAGCAAGTCATCTCACTTGACTCAGGACAGCCAGAGTTTTCTAAGATGCCATGGGAATACGTCGATTCTGCCGTATCTGATGGGCGTGTGAGTACTGGTAAGCGTAAGTTTGCCGAGCAACGGGCATTTTTGTCGCAATTAGAATCGCAGTACGGTGTCAATGCAGAAATAATCGCTGCCATTTGGGGCATGGAGTCGTCATACGGCGTGGTGACGGGTAATAGCAGCATACCAAGCTCACTTGCGAGTCTGGCTTATGATGGTCGTCGCCAAGAATTTGCCGAAACTCAGTTGTTGTCATTAGCGACGTTATTGCAGCGCGGTGATGTGTCTTGGTCGCAGCTCGATGGTTCTTGGGCAGGCGGCATGGGGCAGACGCAGTTTATCCCCGATACTTGGCTGAAGCACGGAGTGGATGGCGATGGTAATGGTCACCGTAATCCGTGGGCAACGGGCGATGCACTGGCGTCCACAGCTAATTATTTGAGCAACTCAGGTTGGGTGCGAGGTCTAGCGCCATTTTACGAAGCGACCATTCCTGCCTCATTCGATTACTCCATGGTTGGTAGTAAGCAGCCTGCCGCGAGATGGGCGGCGATGGGTGTTGATACGATAGCTGATGTTTATTTGGATGCCAATACCGAAATGGAGCTGTGGCTACCAGCTGGCAAGGATGGTCCAGTGCTGCTACTCAGTCCAAACTTTGATGTGATCAAAGTTTATAATAATTCATCGAGCTATGCGCTAGGTGTCAGCTTGTTGGGTAAAGCGCTTGCTGGACAAGGCGGGTTACAGAAATCATGGCCGCGTTATGAGCGTCCATTATCCACAGCTCAAGTACGAAATTTACAGCAGCGTTTGACCAACTCAGGCTATGATACTAAAGGCGCTGACGGTATCGTGGGTACCAATACTCGGTTGGCGTTCCAGCGCTGGCAAGCAGACAATGGTCAGACTCCAGACGGCTTTATTACTCAGCGTAGTGCGTCATCGTTAGCTTCGTGGTGAAGCAGGTTGATAGAACTTTTTTTGACTCGTATTAATTCTCATATTAGCGTGTTAAAAGAAATTTTTTAACCATCATTTTTGACGGTAATATTTAATACGATGAGCTTAGTGAATAAAATAAAAAAGCACCTTATTAGGGTGCTTTTTTATTTTACGCTATGATTATTTTTCAACAGACCATAATCTTGTCAGGTTTTAATAAATAATATGGACACAAGAAGGCTGATACTGTGACTGATAAACGCTACACTGTTTGTTTATCAATGTGCTTTACTTATCAACGTGCTATTTATAAGAGCTGGTTATAAGAGCTGGCATTATATTTGTCTGTTCAATCTTTTAATATTAGATACAATAGATCCTTTATCCTCATAACGAATGGCAACGAGCAGTGACATTATGATAGACCAGTCTCTTATGTCCGATATGCTTAGTCCATTTTGGGTCAGTATTAAGCTTGCTGGTGTCACTACCATTTGTCTATTACTGTTCGCAACGCCTGTGGCTTATTGGCTCGCTAAGCCCAGTCGTATGCAAGTTGTGGCACGTCTTAAAGTCTTGCTTATGGGCATCATTGCCATGCCATTGGTTTTGCCGCCTACCGTCATTGGCTTTTATCTTTTATTACTGTTAAGCCCTAGTGTCGGTATTGGTAAATGGCTTAGCGAACATCATATCAGCCCCTTGATATTTACCTTTGAAGGTCTTGTCATTGGTTCGATTATTTACTCTTTGCCTTTTTATATTCAGCCTGTCTACGCCCAATTTTTACGTATTCCAGAAAGCGTGATGGAAGTGGCACATTTATTGGAGCCAAGCCGTTTCAAACGGTTTCTCAGAGTCGCTCTGCCACAAGCGCGTGTCGGTATTGTGCTCGGCAGCTTAATAAGTTTTGCCCATACTATTGGTGAGTTTGGTGTGGTTTTGATGATAGGGGGTAGTATATCCGATGAGACTAAAGTGGTCTCGATTGCGATATACGAGCAAGTAGAGGCGCTAAATTACGAGGCAGCGCACATGATGTCTGGGATTCTCATCATTATGGGAGTGGTTATGGTGGCGCTGATTGCTAGTGTGAGCCGGCTGAATCAACGCTCATAAGATTGCAGTTAATACCTATAGCTTGAGTTAATGCGTCAAAATTTATTTATCCATTTCTTTTCATCATATCTAAGTCACTTGAGTAGGCAAATAAAGCTGGTGCACCGCCCGTATGCCAAAATAAGACACGATCGGTTTTCTTGATTTTGCCAGACCGAATCATATCTATGAGTCCGCCCATCGCACGACCCGTATAGACAGGATCTAAAAGTATGCCTTCTGTTTGAGCTGTCATCGCAATGGCTTCATTTTCTAATGTACCAACCACGCCATAGCCTTCGCCCACATAATCAGAGTTGAGTATTAAATCGGTTTCTGAAAACTGATGATCGGCACCGATAAGGGAAGCCGTGCTATTGGCAAGCGCGACGGTATACTGATCAAAAGGCACTTTGTCTGTTTCACCTTTATCTATATTGATACCTACAATATGCGCAGGTGAGTTAAGTATTTTTTTGCCAAGTATCAAACCGGCTTGTGTTGCCCCAGAGCTAGAAGCAAAAACGATATGAGTAAATAATACGTCCATGCTTTCGCGTTGCGATTCCAACTCTTTAAAAGCTTCTACAAACGCTAAAGCACCCAGCTCATTGGAGCCGCCATAGGGTATGACATATGGTTTTTTGCCTTGTTTTGTTAATTGCTCAACGATTTTAGGAATATCTTCTCCTTTACGATTGGCGCCTGCCCAGTGAATATGCGATCCAAAAATTTTGTCTAATAAAAGATTGCCACTTGTTTGTTCGGGTTCTTCTCCACCCAATACTAAATGGCATTCAAGTCCCAAGCTTGCCGCTGCGGCAGCAGTTTGGCGACAATGGTTTGATTGTGCGGCACCTGCCGTAATCACGCAATCAGCACCTTGAGCAAGGGCATCACCCATGATAAATTCAAGCTTACGGGTTTTATTACCACCCAATGCCAGTCCCGTGTTGTCATCTCGTTTCATAAAAATAGTAGGGCAATCAAGCGCTTTACTCAATCTGCTGAGCTCTATCAATGGAGTGGGGAAGAAGCCCAATGATTGTCTGGGTATGTGGTTATATTCCATATTTTGTCCCTTTTATAATAAAAAAATGCTGAATAAGTTTGAAACATAGCCATTGATAAAGTCAATTAAAAATGATTATTTAGCGGATATAAATAGCCAGTAATTATACGTCGTAACAGCCTTATAAAACGTATGAATGCGTATCCAGCTTGAAAATCAGTAGAATCCTAAGGGTTAATTTATCAAATATAAAATGAAAATCCTCATGCAAGCTGTCAATTTTGCATGAGGACTATTTGTTTTATTAACAAACTATTTATTTTAGTGAGAAAGAGTTGAGAGCTGTTTTAGAACTATTCGTCAAACCAATTAGACTGGTTAAAAATGAAACTTCACTAGAGCGCTAGGCACATTTTGAGTTGTATCACTGCCATACTTATTTTTCCAATAGCTATATTCCATACCGACCTCTAAGCGATTATCAATGCCTAATAGTGGTTGTAAGTTATACTTTATTTGCGGATTGATATGTAGTTGGTTTTTTAAGTCGTCGTTGTTAAAAGAGTAGTCTACATAACCATCGACCACAAAATTGTTTTTCTCCCAACCGTAAGTTAAGGTGATTTGCTGGTCATCATCAGTATTATCATTGAAGACATGATATAGGGAAGCAGAGGCGTACTTCATACCTGAAATAGGGACATTCAAATCTGCCCCTATTCCTATCATATAGTTGTCTTGGCTAAAGCCTTTGCTGTTCGAGCCAAACTCATATTGCCCCGCTAGATTGAGCTGTTTGATAAAGCTATCATCGAAAGTTGTGAGCTTAAGCTTGGGCGCAAACTCACCATACGTTTCTTTAAATCTATTGTTTTCAATATCATTTGCGCCTTGATGACGATCGACGAAGAAAAATACGCCGCCCCAACTATGGGTAGATGCGTGCTCCAGAGTGATGGTCGTCAATTCTCCGTCTTCTACCAGCTCATAGTCATTACCATACAGTACAGAAAGACTGGTATCGGTGAAAAGCACCTTTGCATGGCTGCTGCTCATCGTACCCAAGGCAACGATCGCGGCTAAAGCGGTGGTTAATGAGCTACTAAAAAACAGTTTTTTCTGAATATTGGTTCTACATAATTGGCTAGCCAGTGGCAGGTTTACAAACAAGTGATAACGCACAGTAATATTCCTTTATATAGAGTGGGTCATCCTAGCAGGCTGGGTATATGACAGAAGCGCGTTTTAACTTCCTGTCAAAACGGGTCAATGCTGCTAAGGACGAAGCGCGGTCAATTTTTGATAGTAATCTAAAATAATAAAGATAAATGCTATCAATATAAGTATTGTCAAAAGTATAAAAAATGCTCTGTTGGCTATGTTATCCGCAATAATTCTTAACACTTTGAAACAGTTAAGCATGTTTTATAATGAGTAACAACCATAAGCTGGCTCAAAATAATGGTCTATCAAGCCTTCTAAGTATTTGATATTACCTAAGTTTATGATTTTATTAAATTAACTGACTAAATGGTCAGCTTTATTATTTTTGTAAGCAAGGAGATGTGTCGAAGTAGTTGGTAGACTAAACCACTAGCAACAATTATTACAATTCAGAGTTGTGAAAAGAGCTGGTAGGGTGGTTTACGACAAATGATATGAGAGGCAAGTGAATGGAGATATGGCAGAATTAATAGACACAAAAAAACCTCAAGTAAACTAATACTTGAGGTTGAAACTTTTGTATTAAAACTAAGTTTTAAATATGGCGCAGCGGACGGGACTCGAACCCGCGACCCCCGGCGTGACAGGCCGGTATTCTAACCAACTGAACTACCGCTGCTTAGGTCGTACTTAGTTTATTTAACCACTTAGCCTACTACTTAAGAGTAGCGCTTACTAAATAGTGGTGGGTGATGACGGATTCGAACCGCCGACATTCTGCGTGTAAGGCAGACGCTCTACCAACTGAGCTAATCACCCTTCGAACAATTGCTATGCAATTTATTCAACATCAACTGAGCTCTAAGTTTGTCACTAAGCTCTGCTGCTGTGGGTGTGTATTATATAGATTTACACATGGCTGTCAAACAGTTTTTTAACTATTTTGAAAAATAATTGAAAATACTGTCTGAAAGCTATTATTAATAGTAGTCTGAGGCACGTGTTTACTAAGGTTGCTGCCTAAAAACTTATTATGGTTAGTCATTGTTTGATGGTCAAAAACTACTATACTATTGAGGGTGTTTTACGACTCATGCTTTATTTTATGTTGATTGTTGGAGGCGGGCATAGAAAATTCCACTATTGAACAAACTTTTACGACCTGGTCTTGGGGAGACTTTGCAGGCTTGGGTCTGGTATTGCATATTGTTCTCATGATAGTAATGACGCTACGTGTTGTATCGGTGCAGCGCAATATCGGTGTGTCCATTGCTTGGATTGCTGTGCTCTATACCTTGCCTCTTTTTGGTTTCATCGCTTATATACTATTGGGTGAGCCGATGATAGGGCGGCGCTATCGTCAACGGGTAGACCAAGCAAGCTTATTGATGGATGATATGGCACGGCGTGAGAATTTGGTTTTTGATCAGGGACAAGAGCTGCTGCCAGCCAACTACCGCGGTGTCAGTCAAATAGGCACGCGTTGGACGGGGCTGGGCGTGTTTCCTAATCACAATATGCAGTTATTGACAGATCCTCATACTATCTTTCAGCGATTAATCGAAGATATCAATGCCGCTCAGAGTATTATCCTGATGGAGTTTTATATTGTTTATCCTAAAGGACAAGTACTAGAGGTGATAGAGGCGCTGTCAGCGGCAGCGCAGCGTGGTATTGAGTGTCATATCTTGGCCGATAGCGTGGGCAGCTTTAGTTTCTTTAATAGTAGCGCGCATCGTACTTTAGAAAAAGCAGGTGTTTTTGTCCATCAGTCACTACCAGTGGGTTTATTTAAAACGCTATTTAAGCGCTCTGACTTGCGCAATCATCGTAAAATTGTGGTGATTGATGAGCACATTGGTTATATCGGTAGCTTTAACTTGGTCGATCCAAGATTTTTTAAACAAAATAAAAACGTTGGACAGTGGATCGATGTGGCGATACGCACGACCAGTCAACACTCTATTAGTATTACGACCGCTATGGCGATCGTGGTGGCCACGGATATTGGTGCGGAAAACAATGACAATTTAGACGCGCTCAATCAGCGAGTAAATGGCTATACTCGTAAACTATATGTGATGAACCCAACCATTAATGATTTAAACAGTCGGGTAAAGGTATTGGCTGGTGAGATCGACTATTATAAGCAGCCAAATATTGGCTCGACATCGATTGTTATACCGAAGATGCCGATGGTAGAAGGGGTGCTGGCGCAGCTGATACCCTCCGCACCGCAAGTGACAGCCCATGTGATTTACAATACATTGGTGACCGTTATTCATCGCGCCAATAAACGCATTCGCATTACCACACCGTATTTTGTACCTGACGAGGCGCTCTCGGGAGCATTAACGATCGCTGCCAAACGCGGGGTTGAGGTGACGCTGATTGTCCCTGAAAAGGTGGATTCGTTTCTTGTACAGCATGCGTCACAAGCCTATTATCAAGAGCTGCTCGAGGCAGGCGTGACGATTGCCTTGTTTAAGGGTGGTCTGTTGCATACCAAAACAGTGGTTATCGATGATGATTATTGTTTATTTGGTACTGTAAACATCGATATGCGCAGTTTTTATCTAAATATGGAAGTGAGCTTGGCCATTTATACACCAGAGATGGTCGCTCAAGTGGCTGATTGCCAAGAAGTCTACTTACAAAGTTGCCGTTTTTTGAGTTTAGAGCAGTGGCAACAGCGCCATGGTGCAGAGCGTTTGTTTGACAATGTGGTACGCTTATTTAGTCCTTTATTGTAGCATTTTCGATTTTAGGGTAAGGTAAACGACTGATGTTAGTTTAGTGCCATAATGACCTTATTTTTATTACTATTAATTTATCCCGATAAAGGATGCGCTTGTCTATGTATGCATCGTCTGCATCACCTCTAACGCCCTTTGATTATATTGCAGCAGGCTATTGGCAAGACTTTCTAGCGGATCGTCCTATCGCTGGTGGCATTGCTTACGAAAGCGAGCTTCGTGATTGTATATTAGATGAGTCATTGGCCAGCTTACAGCGAGTCGATACGCTGCTGTCGCACATACGCCGTGAGATGGTTAAAACTGGTCGATGGCATGAAGAGACATTATTGCTCGATGAACGCTATCGTAACTTTATGGTATTTTTGGCGTTTTATGCAGGGCGAGTATTGGCACAGCAATGGCAAAGTACGCCGCATTGGTATGGACAGTTTGAGCTACATAAGCGCTATCCTGAACTGGTACTGACGACCGATGATTTTTATCAACACATGGCGGTTGTATATTATCAGTCGGCTGATGCTAATAGCGTTACGTCATTGTTTTTTGCGCTAGAACCAATAGGGATGCGTCTATTTGGTCATATTGATCGGCCGTTTGAGGCGGTACAAGGCAGTCAAGTGGCGAGTGGTCTGTATCAAGCGGTTAGCGCAAGGTTGCCACATGCGCACGACAATCACGTTGCTAATTCGATCACACCAGTCATTAATATCAGCACACCACATACAAGCGCTAGTGTAGAGCGCATTAAAAAATTTGATAGTCAGGAACCGTTGGAAAAAGAAGGGTTGAGTCATACGCCACATGCTGTGCCAGAATCTCAGAACCTGTCTCAGCAAGAGAGCCAAACTAAGCCTGTGCTGTCTAAATCAGAAACAGTGCAACCTCATAAAACCTCAGAAAATACGGTATTAGAGCAGCCACTACCATCGTTAGTGCCTTCTCTTCAAGAATTGCCAACGCCCGCGATTTTTACGCAACTACTCGTAGAGCTGGATAACATAGACGTCGTTCAAACGGCTGGCAATAGCGAATATCAGCAAGCCCATAAAGTGTTGGAGCAGTTAGAACAGCATATTGCTAAACAAAGTCAGCCACGCGCGCAAATAAACTTTTCAGAGAGTCATTTGGCGGCAAAACAGCAAGCGCTATTAACACTACAAGAGGCGGCGCATGCGGGGAATAGCGCTGCCATGCTACATTTGGCAATGTATGAGTTACTTGGTGAAGGATTAGCGGTTGATAAGGGTGCTGCTACAGCGTCAGGGGTTGAATGGGTTAAGCAGGCAGCCAGCAAAAACGACAGTCGTGCGCAGCGCCTACTAAGCAAGATGTATTACCAAGGGGTTGGCGTGGCGCAAGATATAGACATTGGCAAATATTGGCTAGAGCAAGCAGCGGAGAATGGACATGTGGAAGCGGCGAGCGTAGTAGGGCAGTGGCAACAGGCGCAAGCGCTGATAACGACGCAAAAACAAGAGCAACATAGCATGAAGCGCTATCAGTTGTTATTCGCTGCCATACTCGTGGTGGCAATACTGATCCTAATTATTGTCTAAAATATTTTATGGCAACATGCTGTAAAGCGTATTGTTAATCGCTAAATTCAGGTAGAATTGGCGCATTTTTTACCGTCACCTTACTATAGTCGATTTAATTTAAAGAGGTTAATGCCGTCACTCTTTTATAGTGAATTGACTATATTATTTAAGCCATTACTAATCTGGGCAACTTTATGCCATCTTCTCCTATATCCTCTGATTGTGCTTCAGAAGCGACTGACCCAGTATCGTTGCCCAGCCGCACTGTTTATACTGCGCCTTTGTATTATCAGTGCGCCATTGGCTTACTTAAGCCGCTATATCGACTGCAAGTTTGGCAACGCTCACACAACCGCGACAACTATCAGCAGGAAGTGGCGCAGCGTTTTGGTAAGCAATATCCATCGCGACCAGTGGCTAAAGTGACTAATGCGCAAACCGATAAAGGTGTGATTTGGTGTCATGCGGTGTCATTGGGCGAGACCAATACCGTCGCGCCATTATTAGATACATTATTGGCTGATGGCTATCAAATATGGTTAACCAATACCACGCAGACAGGTTTTGCTCGCGGTGCCAGTCGTTTCGCCGATGATATTGCTCAAGGTCGGATGAGCCATAGCTACGTACCTGTCGACAGCCCAACTGTGATTGAGGCTTTTTTGGTGCATGTCAAGCCCATCGCTGCTCTGTTTGTAGAAACGGAACTGTGGGCAAATATCCTAACCAAATTATCCGAACACCATATTCCCAGTATCTTGGTCAACGGTCGGCTGTCAGCGTCTTCTTTTAAAAGTTATCAAAAAATTGCTGCGGTCAGTGCCAGCATGATGAAAAATCTGACTTTGATTATCGCCCAAGACAGCGACTCAGCGAAACGCTTTCGACAATTGGGTGCGAATAGCGCGCAAATTCGTGTAGCAGGTTCACTCAAATGGGTGATTAATACGCCTCAAATTAAAGATAAAGCGGCTGATATAGAAGCTGATATAGAAGCTGATATAGAAGATAACTATACAGAAAATCCTAGCGTACCAAACCAATATTCTGAATCGGTCCAAGAGTCTACATTAGCAAAAGAGATGAATATCGCTGGTCGACCGATTTGGGTAGCCGCGAGCACTCATAGTGGCGAAGAAGAGACGGCATTGTCACTGCATCAACAGCTATTGTCTCATCCCGCGCTCGCTGATGCGCTGCTTATCATTGTACCTAGACATCCTGAACGTTTTGATGAAGTAGCAGCGCTCATTCAAGCGTCCGACTTAACAATGGCACGGCGTAGTGCAGAAGATAGCATTCATGTAGACACACAAGTCTATCTGGCTGATAGCATGGGTGAGCTGATGGCGTGGTATAAGTTGGCAGATGTGGCACTGGTCGGCGGCTCATTAGTGGATGTCGGTGGGCACAATCCCGTTGAGCCAGCGAGTGTGGCAACGCCTGTACTCATGGGGCGCTATACGCAGTCTTGCCAAAGCGTGGTGGATAAATTGGCGGAGGTCGGCGCGTTATATCAGCCAAACAATGTTTTCTATCGTCCCGTTACTGTTAGTGCGGCTACTACTAATGATGATACAAATCAACAATCCTCTCGTAAGAAGCCTGCCGCTAAAGAAGATGTAGCGCTCATTTATCAGCAGCTAGTGTCTTGGCTCAGTGATCTTGAGGTAGCGGCACAAGCAGGGCAAGCTGGCGCGCGAATGACGAGACAACAGCAAGCCGTATTGACCCGCCAATTTACCATGATTAAAGAGGTTGTCGAGCAGCATGCTATTCAACAACCAAGCCAAGAGCTGCTATGAATTGTTTATTATTACCCATTGAAAACTTCTCTTCGGATGCGGCATATATTGCTAAATTATCACAAATAAATCACGTCAATAAAGTGCTAACAGCAAAAGTTGGTGATACGCTGAAAATCGGTCAAATGGGCGGTCATTTGGGCACTGCTGTGATTGAGAGCATCCGCTCTGATGCTATTGAGTTGCGTGATATTCAGCTCACCACTGCGCCGCCACCAAAACTAGATTTGACCGTTGTGTTGGCACTACCGCGTCCTAAAGTGCTACGCCGCTTAATCATGGATATGACCGCGCTTGGGGTGCGCGATATTATCCTAATCAATAGCTATCGCACGCAAAAAAGCTATTGGCAAAGTCCGATGCTTGAGCGCCTTGATGAGTTTGTATTAGAAGGGCTGCAACAAGGGGTTGACACCATAGCGCCTCGTATCACTTTACAAAAACGCTTCAAGCCATTCGTGGAAGATGAGCTGGCAGGTTTGGTAACCAATCGAGCCATCGTGGCGCACCCGTATAGTGAGCTATCCTTTACACAGTATCTACAACAGCCGCCATTGTTAGGATTACCAAGTCTGGTTTGTATCGGTAGCGAGGGCGGCTGGATTGATTATGAAATAGCACTGCTTGCCACTCAAGGTTGCGCGGCAGTCACTATAGGCTCGCGTATCCTGCGTACAGAAGCCGCCGTCAATGTGATTTTGGGTCAATGGTTGCTGTCGTGAATCAGCAGATCATTGAAAGATAATTAAGACATGCCATCACTTAGAAAATCTATAGATTGATTCATGAGGATCTATAAATTTATCCTTAAAAAGAGACAGTTGAGCCAAATTATCGGTGCATTTCTGAGTTAAACAAATGTATTGATAATTAATCTCATTTCTATTAGTATGTTGTTTCAGAGATTATCGCGTGATTGAACCTTATTATTAGAGGTCTTTAGCACCGTCTTATCTTATTGTCATCTCGTCTATTTATCTCACCTTTTCGTAGCATCATTATGGGGAAAACCATGTCATTGAATGCCATTAGCGCTAACCTAACTTCTACTAAGCTTATCTTGCCTGTTGCCGTATTTGGCATGATGTTGGGACTGGCTGGTTGTAGCAATTCATCTACAACAGAAGAGAGCGTGGAGGCGGAGACATCAGCGGCGGCTACTGAGCAACCAGCTGCTAATGATGGTGCTACGAGTGAAGGTGGTCAAACGATTACTATTTATTCTTCGCGAAATGAGCAACTGATTAAGCCATTGTTAGACCGTTATACCGAACAGACAGGTGTGAAGATTGAGCTGGTCACAGATAGTACAGGTCCGCTCATGGCGCGTTTGCAAGCTGAAGGTCAGAACACGCCAGCCGATATGCTGCTAACGGTTGATGCCGGTAACTTATGGCAAGCCGCTCAGCAAGGCTTATTGCAACCAGTATCCTCTACTGTGTTAGAAGAAAATGTCCCTGCCAAATATCGTGATCCAAAAGGTCAGTGGACAGGGCTATCATTGCGTGCTCGTACGATCTTTTATGACCCAAGTAAAGTCAGTGCCGACCAATTATCTACTTATGCAGATTTAGCCGATCCGAAGTGGAAAGGAAAGTTATGCCTACGTACCTCTAAAAAGGTCTATAACCAGTCGCTTGTGGCCAGTATGATGGAGCATTTGGGCGAAGAGAAAACCGAAGAAATCGTCCGTGGTTGGGTCGCTAACTTAGCGACTGACGTGTTCAGCGATGATACCAGTATGCTAGAAGCCATCGCTGCTGGTCAGTGTGAAGTGGGCATTGCCAACAGTTACTACTACGGTCGTCTGCTCGATGAAAAACCTAACTTCCCTGTGAAAATATTTTGGGCAAACCAAGGCACGACTGGCACACACGTAAATATTTCAGGTGCTGGTGTGGTCGCAGGTTCAGACAATCCAGAAGGGACGCTTAAACTGATAGAATGGTTGTCTTCTGATGAGGCGCAAGGTCTTTATGCCAGCTCAGACAAAGAATTCCCAGTAAAAGTAGGGGTTGATGAGTCAGAAATGCTCAGATCATGGGGTGAATTCAAAAAAGACGATATCAATGTGCAAAAGTTTGGTGAGCTACAAACCCAAGCCATTCAGTTGATGGACAAAGCAGGCTATAAATAAGGTATTGACAGTCATACCATTCTCAAAAATGACAATGCCTATCAACCACGAGTATCAAGTTTGATAGGCTAAATGATAGTGTTTATGTTCAAAGCAGACAGTGTTTTTAGCCGTATTTTTGAGTTTGGTATAATGTTATAAGGTCTTTATGCGTATGACACGGTAATAATGATATGATCAAAACGCCAGACGCGTCTGTACGTCAAAACGATACAGTCAATGATAGTGCCAATGCCAACAATATGGATAATCATAATATTGATGGAAAGCAGACTGTCAGCCAAGACCACGCCGTTCGTAAACGTATTATCTCAAAATCAGTCTTAGGACTGATTTCGTCGTTTATGCTTTTGCCAATTTTGATTGTGTTGCTATCTTGGACGCAGCCAATTGCTGATATCTGGACGCACATGGCAGATTATGTGCTGCCGCAAGTGCTTAAAAATACCGCGATTTTATTGCTGATGGTAACGGTCGTGTCTGGCACTATTGGCACCGCGCTTGCTTGGGTAACCAGTATGTACCGCTTCCCTGGACAGCGGTTTTTTTCGTGGGCGCTGATGTTACCGCTGGCGATACCCGCTTATGTATTAGCATTTGTCACCATTGGTATTGTTGATTTTAGTGGACCATTACAGACAGGTTTGCGCGACCTAGGCTTTGATGCAGCGATTCCTTCGATCCGTAATGTCTGGGGAGCAGGTTTGGTATTGTCCCTAGCATTTTATCCCTACGTCTATTTGCTGGCGCGTCAAGCATTCTTATCGCAAGGCAGGCGCGCGATTGAAGCGGGACAAATGCTGGGCTTAAGCCGTAGCCGCGTGTTTTTTCGGTTGGCATTACCACAAGCATTGCCATGGATTATTGGCGGACTATTGCTTGCCAGTATGGAAACCTTGGCAGACTTTGGTGCCGTATCAGTCTTTAATGTTGATACCTTTACCACGGCTATTTACAAAGCATGGTTTGGCTTCTTTAGTTTGACCACTGCGGCACAATTGGCGGCTTTGCTCATCGGTGTGATCTTTATTGTGGTATTGTTTGAGCAGTATTGGCAAACCAAGCGCGGCAATAACGTTACTCAAGGCAGCAGTCAACGTTTTGATGCCAGCACGTCTGCAAAATTGGGCATGACATTGCTGTGTGCCTTGGTATTTGCTGGCGCTTTTTTAATCCCATTTTTGCAGCTTATCTACTGGACGGCATTGAATTTTCGCCAAGATTTTGATGCGCGCTATATTGATTTTGTGACCAATAGCCTCATGATTGCTAGCATGACCACGATTTTTATTGCCTTTTTGGCGATTATCATTGCGTGGATTAAGCGGCAGTATCCTGATAAATTGACCAAGCTCATGACTACTTTGGCAAATTTGGGTTATGTGGTGCCGGGTACAGTATTGGCAGTGGGCATCTTTATTCCAATTGCTTGGCTAGACAACCAAATGATTGCCTTTGGGGTTACCACGCAGCAAGTATTATCAGGCAGTGTGATAGTGATGCTATTGGCATTATCAACGCGTTTTATGACGGTGAGTTTTCAGCCAGTTGATCGGCAGCTACAGCGACTAACGGTCAATCAAGAAGCGGCTGCCAAATTACTGAGTGACAGTTCTTATCAGCGCTGGCGACAAGTGATGTTGCCTGTCATTAGTCCAGGAATATTGACAGGACTGTTGATGGGGTTTGTTGAAGTCATGAAAGAGATGCCGATTACCTTAATGACGCGTCGCCAAGGCTGGGATACGCTGGCGGTGCGGGTGTTTGAGATGACCAGTGAAGGCATGTGGGGACGAGCTGCGTTGCCAAGTTTATTGATTGTGCTGGTTGGGCTGCTGCCTGTTTGGATATTATTGCGTCAAAGCGATAAGCAAAGTTAAGGTGTTTTTAGAGTGAATCTGCATTATCTGATAACGCTCCATTTTATGATTGTTTTCACTGTTTTATCTATGGGTTTTATTTACTAATAGCTAACTGGTACCGTCTATGTACACTGATTCAATGAAAGGCTCAGCAGACTCTAAATCAATCAATGCCAAGTCAATAAAGGCCAAGGCAAGACTGGAGCATATAAAAAAATTACCAGTTGCTCAAGTTAAGACGCCGCCCGCCCAGCCTAGTAAGTCTTTAGAAAAAAGTAGTGCTTTTAGCCAAGATGTTGAGACAAATACGGCTACTAGTCCTTATTTTAGTGTGCAAGATTTAATCGTCGGTTATGACGATACGATTATCGTCAATGGTTTGTCATTGGAATTGAAGCAAGGCGAGATTGGTTGCTTTTTAGGTTATAGCGGCTGCGGCAAGACCACGGCACTAAGAGCGATTGCAGGGCTGGAACAAAGCCGTGATGGTACGGTTCTCTTAAACAATCAATGTCTTACTGATAAAACTGACCGCAACTCATATGCAGTCGCACCCGCCAAACGCGGTATGGGTATGGTGTTTCAGGACTATGCGTTATTTGGGCATTTGAGCGTGGCAAAAAACATCGCTTTTGGTCTGAATAAATGGTCGGCTGCTGACAAAAAAGCCCGTGTCGCTGAGATGCTAGAGCTGGTTGAATTGTCTGAGCATGCTGACAAACGTCCAAATGAGCTGTCAGGTGGCCAACAGCAGCGGGTGGCATTAGCCCGTGCATTAGCGCCAAAGCCAAAACTATTACTACTTGATGAGCCGTTTTCTAATCTAGATGTGGTGCTACGTGAATCATTGGCAATGAATGTCCGTGATATTCTTAAACGCACCAATACCACGGCAATATTGGTCACTCATGATCAAAACGAAGCTTTTGCACTGGCTGATAAAGTGGGGGTGATGCATAAAGGTAAGCTGGTACAGTGGGCAACCCCAAGTGAGCTATATCATGAGCCAATCAGTCCTTTTGTCGCTGAGTTTGTCGGCGAAGGCGCGATGATAGATGGCATCATCAAAGAAGGTCATGTTGAGACGGCATTAGGCGATATCTATCGGCGTATGGAAGTGTACGATGAATCAGGGTACCCACAGTATTGCGAGTACGACTATCCTAACGGCACACCGATTAAGGTGCTGGTGCGCCCTGATGATATCATTCATGACGATGAGAGCACACAAACCGCTTTAGTCGTTGGACGCGTATTTCGCGGTGCCAACTATTTATATCGCTTGCAGCTCGATGACGGGCAAACGGTACTGTCTTTAGTCGCCAGTCACCATAATCATGATATTGGATCGCAGATTGGTATCTTACCTATCCTAGAGCATGTCGTGGTATTTGATGAAAAAGACATCAATGCGACGACTTGGTCAGAGTATGATAGGTCAGAGAGAGTTGATGAGACAGAGTAGTCTTCATAGTCTTCATAGTCTTCATAGTCTTCATAGTCTTCATAGTCTTCATAGTCGAAGCATGTCGCAGCATTTCTAAATGATTAGAAAATTAACATTGCGACATGCACACAACATGCTATTTACGCTTGGCTGCCTTGTATCTACTTTATACCTATTTTACACTGCTGCGATTATATTAATTCATGTTTACGTCAAACAACAGTGGCTTGCACTTACGCTTATCGTGTCGCCAATATGTGCAAATAACGTCCCAACCATTTATACGGCTCTAATTGCGAGTAGCGCAGCTCCATGCGTATCACGGCCTCTGGGTCATTGTGACCACCACGCTTAAGCGGGGCATAATCATGAAATACGCGCAGACCACTGGTACGTATGGTCTGATAATGATGCGCCGTCAACCAAGATTCAACTTCTTCTTTGGCGACAGGATGGTTGGGCGTGAGGCTTTTTTTGTTATCCGCCTTATATTCTGTATTATCGAGTAAGTTAAAATTCCCCATGATCAGGTTGCGATAATCAAAGCTTGCTGGGTTATAAAAGCATAAAGATAGTCCACCCTTATCCATTAATTGCTGATCAAAAAAGTCCATCACCGCAGCGGGCTCGGCCAACCATTCAAGCAGCGCATGACACATGATTAAATCAAACTTTTCATGATTTTCTTTGCCTAATCTTTCTGGCAGTTCCTGATAAGGGCAAACGTACCATGTGATATCGAGGTTTTCGTCTATCTGCGCGGCACTCGCTTTCGCTTTTTCTAGCATGTTGCCTGAGATATCATTGATGACCAATGTATGACCTTGAGCTGCCAGCTCTATTGCAATCTGTGCCAGCCCTGCACCCACATCCAAAATACGTAAAGGTCGCCCAAGGCTTTCACTCATTTGCGCGCTATATTCAAAGATATCACGGCGTAGCACCGCCAATCGAATATCGCCTTTTAAGCCACCGTAGACCTTTTTTTCAAAATGATCCGCAATCGCATCGAAGCTACGATCGGCACGTATATCGCCTGATGCAGCGATTGGTTGTGTCAGATCAACCGATTGGTTGTCATGTTGTTTGGTACTTTCACTATAGGTTTGCATAAAGCGCTATCTGTATTAGGGTGGTATTTTGAAACATCGTACAACAAAGACAAAATCTAAGCTAGGCTTGACACCAATACTAGCTTTACCAGAGCGTTAAATATGCTATTAAATACCTGTTTCCCAGTAGCTTTTCATAATATTTTACGGTATAAGTAGTAAGGTTTAAGAAACAATTATTGAGTAAGTTTTATTGAAAATATCTGATACTTCACTGTATTCAATAAAAAACAATCGATAAAAAGAGTCTGCCATACTGAAATTTTTTATTGTCAAGGACTCTCAGCAAACGTCTGATCTACCACCGCTAAGGACAGCAACCATGATCGTATCTAAATCTACTACCGCTATAAATGACAAATCACCTAGCAGTACCCATCAATCACTATCCATTACAACGAGCAAGCCTGTGATGCTGCGCTGCCTATTATCGGTCGCTATTGCCAGTAGCTTGCTGCTCGTCGGTTGTGGCGATGACAATGACTTTGATGCTGTCATAGGCTCTGACTCTGCGACGTCAGTTAAATCAATCAGCTCATTTAACACCGCGCAAATAAATACCCAGTTCGGTCTTGATGGTACGGCAACCCCTGATGCCAAATGCGATATCAAAATCGAAAAAGTTAACTATCCGACAGTAGGGGCAGCGGGTGAGCGTACCAACGCGACAGCAGCTTTGATGCTACCAAGTGGTGACAGTGCTGACTGTCAAGGCGATCGACCTATCTTGCTGTATGCCCATGGCACAACTACGGACAAAGGCTACGATTTTAGTCAAGTCGCTAATCCTCAAAATCCAGCCGCTGGTGAGTCGACATTAATCGCTGCCAACTTTGCGGCTCAAGGCTACATCGTCGTTGCACCAAACTATGCTGGTTATGATGAGTCTGCTCTTGATTACCATCCATACCTTGTGGCTGAACAACAAGCCACTGACATGGCTGATGCATTAGACAGTGCCCGTACCATCATTGCAAGACAACAGCGCGCTAATGATCCTGATTACACCAACCTTGATGACTCTGGTAAGTTATTTATCAGTGGTTACTCACAGGGCGGGCATGTGGCGATGGCAACTGCAAGAATGTTCGAGAAAAATGATGAGCCTGTCACTGCCATTGCACCTTTATCAGGGCCTTATGCACTGGCAGCGTTTGGTGATGCAATATTTTCGGGTAACGTCAATATCGGTGCATCGCGTTTTGCACCGCTACTGGCATCTGGTCTCCAAAATGCGTATGGCAATGTCTATAATAGTACTGCTGATATATTCACTGCCAATTATGCAAACACACAATTACCAAGTTTATTGAGCTTTGGTGAGTTGGTCGCTGCTAATAAACTGCCTGATAATGCGCTGTTTGAAAAAGATCCTGAAAACAATCCCACGCTTGATCTTCTACCAGCGCCTACCGTTCCCTTTGCTTCTATTGGCTTCGCGGATGATAATTATCTGATCAAAACAGACTTTCGTACCGCTTATGTCGCAGATGCATTACAGAACCCTGATAGCCTAATCGCGATGACAGGAGCATTACCAGCAGCCAATCCACAAAATAACTTGCGAAAAGCCTTAAAAGCCAATGATCTACGTGGGTATGTACCAAAAATGCCAACGCTGCTATGTGGTGGTAATCAAGATCCAACGGTTTTTTATGACCTAAATACCAGTTCAATGGCTGCTATTATTCAAGGGAGTGTCGCACAAAATCCAGCCCTTACCGTTAACGTGACAGTATTGGATGTTGATGCGACGACAGCTGATGATCGTCCTAATACTCCTAATGTTCAACTTATTGGACAGGCGTCCATGAACCAATGGAATATTAATTCTGTGGTAACAAGTGTTCAAAGTAACTTTGTTCAAAATCTTCAACGCGTAGTAGCTGCAGGAGCACAGCAAGGCATACCTGCAAGCGTTGCTGTATTGGGCAACTATCACGGCGGTCTGGTCAGTACGGCTTGTACGCAAGCCACAGGTGAGTTCTTTAATCAGGAATTTAAACCTGCTTAATAAAGGTCATTTTAACCATAAAAAATAGCCTGACTATCGAAAAAACTGTATCCACTGGATGCAGTTTTTTCATGAATATCATTTAATCATCAATAAGAGAAAAATATGAAATCGATAATATTATCACTAATTGCCAGTGTCTTTATCATAGCTCCGATCAGTCAAGCACAGGCTAAGAATACACCTTGTTCGGGCAAAATGGGCGGCGTATCTCACTGCTCAAAAGATGGTAAATTTGTTTGCAAAAACGGCAAAATCAGTCAATCAAAACAAGTATGTCGTTAAAGTTGTTTTTACCCTTGTTATTAGAGTGAAAAAAACCGCTAATCAGCTGTTTTGCTTAATTTTAATAACAGCCAGACGCCCCTAAATCAGCAAATTTGTGCTAAAATAGCTTCTTTAATTGAACATTATTTTTAACAAAAACCGTATCACTATTTTCCTATTGTTTTGCACCTTTGACAGTGCTTTTTTAGGGTCACTATTCTGATAGTAGCTGCGCATTGATGCAGCTATATTTTTGTATAACCCATGAGTATCTTGAACAAACGTGTCAACATTAGAAAAACAATGTGAGTGAAGGAGTGTATATGAGCGAATCGGTCAGTCCTATTGGCATCGTAGAGGAACTAAAGCAATCCTATCTGGATTATGCGATGAGCGTGATTGTCTCGCGTGCGCTGCCTGATGTGCGTGATGGGTTCAAACCTGTACACCGCCGTGTGATGTACGCCATGCACGTGCTATCTAACGACTATAATAAGCCATATAAGAAGTCTGCACGTGTCGTCGGCGATGTCATTGGTAAATATCACCCACATGGCGATAGTGCGGTCTATGATGCCATTGTGCGGATGGCGCAGGATTTTAGTTTGCGTTATCCGATGGTTGACGGTCAAGGTAACTTTGGTTCGATCGATGATGATCCTCCGGCAGCGATGCGTTATACCGAAGTACGTATGACCAAGCTGACGCATCAGATGCTTGCTGATTTAGACAAAGACACGGTTGATTGGGAAGACAACTACGACGGTTCTGAGCGTATGCCTAGCGTCATGCCTGCGCGTGTTCCAAACTTACTAATCAATGGTGCGACTGGTATTGCCGTTGGTATGGCGACTAATATGGCGCCGCACAACCTGACAGAAGTGATTAATGCTTGTTTGGCTTATGCCGAAAACCCGCAAGTATCAGCTGAAGAGTTGATGTCACACATCTCAGGTCCTGACTTTCCTACAGGCGGTATCATTTATGGTCGCGCTGGTATTTTAGATGCTTATCGCACGGGTAAAGGTCGTTTGCACATCCGTGGTCGCTATCATATTGAAGCCATGAGTGATACGGGTGTCAACCGCGATCGTGAGCGTATTGTCTTTACCGAAGTACCTTATCAATCTAATAAAGCCAAAATGATTGAGCGTATCGCAGAGCTGGTACGTGATAAAAAGATTGAAGGTATTAGCGAGATTCGTGACGAGTCTGACAAAGATGGTATGCGTATCGCCATTGATTTGCGCCGTGGTGAGACAGCTGAAGTTATCGTTAATAACTTGTTCTTGCAAACGCCGCTCGAATCAAGCTTTAGTATCAATATGGTTGCGCTCGATAATGGTCAGCCAAAATTATTAACTTTGCGTCAGCTGATTGCCGCCTTTGTACGTCATCGTCAAGAAGTGGTGACCCGCCGTACGATTTATGAGCTGAACAAAGCGCGCGTACGTGGTCATTTACTCGAAGGTCTAACGGTTGCTCTCGCCAATATCGACGAGATTATTGCAACAATTAAAGCCTCTGCTAACCGCGGTTTGGCACGTGAAAGCTTATTAAATAATACGTGGGGTTCAGGTAGCGTGGTGGCGATGCTTACTGCTGCTGGTAGTCAATCTGTGCGTCCTGACTATATCGAAGGCGAAGATCCTAAAGCACCATTTGGCTTGATTGAGGGCGAAGAACGTTATCGCTTATCACTTGAGCAGGTCAACGCGATTTTAGATATGCAGTTGCATCGTCTAACGGGTCTTGAGCAAGACAAATTGACCGAAGAATATCAGGATTTGCTACGTGAAATCGCTCATTTAGAGTCTATTCTTGGTGATTTTGATAAGCTAATGACCATTATCTCCAATGAGATGATTGAGATTCGTGATAACTTTGGTGATGAGCGCCGTACAGATATTATTGACTCACGTACTGACTTTAACCGTGAAGATTTGATTCCTGAACAGACGGTTGTCATGACGGTCTCGCGTACTGGTTATGCAAAAACTCAGCCGATTGACGATTATGTCGCGCAAAAACGTGGCGGTAAAGGTAAGTCTGCAACCGCAATGAAAGAAGATGATGTGATTGATCATTTGGTTGTGACTTCAACGCACGCTACCGTATTGTGCTTCACGGATAGCGGTCGTGTCTTTAGCTTACGTGGTTTTGAAGTGCCGATTGCCAGTCGAGGTGCTCGCGGTCGTCCATTAGTGAATTTAATTGGCTTAAATCCTGATGAAACCGTCACTACGATACTACCGATTCCAAAAATAGTGGAAGAGCTATCGGTAAAAGGTGACGCATTAACAGATGATCTAATAGATGGGGATGATGATTCATTAGACGTTAGCACGCAAGCAGAGCCACCTTTTGTGTTCTTTGCAACCGCCAATGGTACGGTGAAGCGGGTAGAGCTTAAGCAGTTTGCCAATATTCGCTCGAACGGCTTGATTGCGGTTGGACTAGAAGAGGGCGATAAGCTGGTCAGTGCTCGTATCACTAATGGTAGCCAAGAAGTGATGTTGTTTGCATCCAGTGGTAAAGCCATTCGTTTTGATGAAAATGATGCTCGTGTGATGGGTCGTACGGCTAAAGGTGTCCGTGGTATGCGTTTGGCGGCTAATGAGTCGATAAAATCATTGGTTGTGATCGAAGATGATGTACGCGAAATCCTTATTGCTTGTGAAAACGGCTTTGGTAAACGTACCTTTATCGATGAGTTCAATACCCAAAATCGTGGCGGCGGCGGTGTAATTGCTATCAAAACCAGTGAGCGTAACGGTGCGCTAGTAAGAGCCACTAAGGTTGACTCTACAGACGATATTATTTTAATCTCTGACAAAGGTACGTTGGTTCGTACGCCCGTTGAGCATGTCGCTAGCTCTGGTCGTAATACGCAAGGTGTGACGCTGATTCGTCTATCAAAAGACGAGAAGCTGGTCGCTATGGCGCGTGTTGAGCATGAAGAAGGTGACGATGAGCTGGTTGATGCCATGAGAGAAGACGGTACATTTGATGTGGCAGGTAAAGAGCAGATAGATATTGATGCGGCGACTGGCAACACAGCAACGAATGACGTTATGGATATTGCTACTGACAATGAATTAGATGTTGATAGTACAGACGGTGAAAACGCAGACGACGAATAAATGTCTCAGTAGTTAGCTTTTTGATCTAGTCTTATATGATTGTTCTATAAAAAGCCTCTGACGTTATCGTCGGAGGCTTTTATTTTTTTCTGTACGCCATCTATTGTTAGAGTCTGCCTTTAAGTTTCCGCTGCTCTAATTTTTTATAAATAATGCCCATAAAGTTCTATTTTTAAGGCTGTTGTTATGCTCTCGACCAATCAAACTTTTCAAGGAACCCTTGCTTCGATATCATCGAGCTTTTTATTTTCGATGATGTTTGTGTTTGGGCTATTTATGCTGCCTTTGACAGGTACACAGGTAGCCTCATGGCGCGTGCTCATGATGCTGCTAAGTTTGCTATTGTTGGTCAGTTTTACCAAGCAATGGCAACATGTTTTTGATTATTTGAAAACCTTAAAAACTCCGAAAGAGTGGCTGATATTTATTTTGCCCACACCGATTTTGGGTGGTCAAATTTGGCTATTTATGTGGGCACCGGTCAATGGCTTTGGTCTGGATGTCACCTTGGGCTATTTTTTATTACCGCTGGTGATGATTGTACTTGGTCGATTTTTTTATCACGAGCATATGAGTGCGTTGCAGTGGGTGGCCGCGCTATGTGCAGCCTTAGGTATTGGCTATGATATCTTTCAATATGGCTCAGTATCTTGGGTAACGTTGTTTGTGTGCTTGGGCTATCCACCCTATTATCTATTGCGGCGTAAACTGGCTGTGCCGCCTATTACAGGGCTGTTGTCTGATTTGGCTTTGTTAACGCCAGTGGTGCTCATTATGTTGTATTTTAGCGGCGGCTTTAATACGGCGGCACAGGACATCAAGTTCTGGTATTTATTACCACTGCTAGGAGCCTTTAGTGCACTGGCGATGTCCTTAACCATGATTGCCAGTAGCAAATTACCCGTGTCATTATTTGGGGCATTAAGCTATGTCGAGCCTATGCTGCTGTTTGTTTTATCCATCACTGTTCTAAGTCAAAGTCTCGATGAGGGCGGCTCTTTATTCATGTATGGTATGGTAAGTTTGGCGTTACTGGTGATGATTGTTGATAGTATAAAAGGTTATCTTAAGCGCCGCCGTGACAATCATTTGCATGGCTATCGAGAGCCACAAGTGGGTGGGTTTCCGCCGCGTCGTCGTTTCATAGATCAGCGTATTGATGGGGTTTTAACCGCGCATCGTTTTCGTAAGATTCGGCGCTATCAAAAAAAGATGGATAGAATACAGCAAAAAATCGAGCAGTTGAGTGCAAAGTAAGATGCTGAATGGGTAGGTGAACGCTTTAGTAAGGCAGGTGTATTGCTTATCTATTCTGACTTTGACATAATACCGACCACAAGATAAACACGATATATTCCAAGTATTTATCTCAATCTTATATGATTATGTTGTAGATAACAGAGTTTATAGATCAAAAAGCCTTCGACGTCCGCGTCGGAGGCTTTTGTTTTTTTCTAAAATTGCCAAGGACGTGCGCTCATTTTTCAAGGTTGTCATTATGCTCACCACGAATCAAACGTCGCAGGGTACCATCGCTGCAGTGGCAGCAAATTTTTTATATTCATTGCTATTCTTATTTGGTCTATTGATGCAGCCGTTGTCAGGGACGCAAGTCGCTTCTTGGCGCGTACTGATGATGCTATTGAGTCTGGTGCTGCTGATTAGTGTGCTTAAGCAGTGGCAGCATATCTTTGATTATCTAAAAACTCTGAAGACGCCTAAAGAATGGTTTTTATTTATCATACCCACACCAATATTGGGCGCGCAAATCTGGATATTTATGTGGGCACCTGTCAATGATTTAGGGCTTGAGGTGACATTGGGTTACTTTTTATATCCAATGATTATGATTATGGTTGGTCGGTTTTTTTATAACGAAGACATGAGCTTGTTACAATGGATTGCCACCATTTGCGCAGGCGCAGGTATTGCCTATGATGTCTTTCAGTACGGCAGTATTTCTTGGGCGACTTTATTTGTTTGCTTGGGTTATCCGCCTTATTATCTACTGCGTCGTAAATTGGCAGTGCCGCCGATCACAGGGCTTATCTCTGACCTTGTTTTATTGACGCCGGTGGTGTTGATTGCTTTATATCTCAATGGCGGATTTGCGCTGGCGATATCTACCGATAAGTTTTGGTATCTGTTGCCACTATTAGGCATTATCAGTACGGCTGCGATGTCATTGACCATGGTTGCCAGTCAAAAGCTGCCCGTCTCATTATTTGGCACCTTATGCTACCTTGAGCCGATATTTTTATTCATATTTTCCATCACGATTTTGCATCAAAGTATCGATGAGGGAGGCTCTTTATTTATGTACGGCATGATTTTTGTCGCGCTGTTGATGATGATTGTGGATAGTGCGCTTGGTTACTTGGCACGTAAGCGTGATGACCGTTTGCATGGTTACAATGAGCCACAAGTAGGTAGTTTCCCGCCACGTCGCCGTCTGAAAAACCGTCGTATTAAAGGTGTCTTAACCGCGCATCGTTTCCGTAAAATTAGAAAGTATCAGCAAAAAATACATAAGATGACACGCAAAATTGAAGAGCTGCATTCAAAGTAGCACCTGCCAGCAAGTCGATATAGATTTGACTTAGCGGGCAGTATTTTTCGTCATTACTCTACACAGTTTCTGTGTTAAAGAGGCACTAATTACGCTATTATCGATAGCATTGCTGCCACGCTTAACAACGTTTATTAATGGAATGCGTGGTACCAACTATACATGTTATGACTTATTCACACGATAACTTATTCACATTATAACTAGGATGGTTTATGTTACACCTTCATCATTTAGCAAATTCGCGCTCATTTCGTATTATTTGGCTGTTAGAAGAGCTTGGCGTCGATTATCAATTGACTTGCTATGAGCGCAATAAAGCATACCGTGCGCCTGACAGTTTAAAAAAAATACATCCGCTCGGTCATGCACCCATGTTAGAAGTAAATGACCGTGTGCTCATCGAATCAGGGTTTATAATCGAATACTTGTTGAAGCATTATGATAGCGAGAAACAGTTCAAGCCTGTGGATGATAATGAAGCGGCGTGGGAGGCTTACACGTTTTGGTTGCATTTCGCTGAAGCATCCGTGATGCCGCCATTGGTCATGCGTTTGGTATTTACCAAAGTGGTTGAGCAGTCGCCCATGCTCATCAAGCCTGTGAGCAAAAGCATCCGCAACCAAGTCGAAAAAAATATGATAAGCAAAAGTCTAGATGCTATATTGGCGATGATGGAGCAGCATTTGCAAGACAATCATTGGTTTGCAGGGGCTGAATTTAGTGCCGCTGATATCCAAATGCATCTTGCGGTTGTAGGTGCCAATGCTGGTACAGGATTAGATAGCAGTAAATACGCCAATATCTTAATTTGGCTAAAACGTTGTGAAGAGCGCGATGCCTTTAAGCGTGCAGAAGAAAAGGGTGGTCGTTTGCAGTTCTAAAAGCGGCGCATTTAATCGTTCATAAATGACTGATTTGATATTAAAATGAAGGGTTTTGTTTATTCATAGACAAAACCTTTTTTAGGATAAGAAATGACAGACTTAAATAAATCGCATAACAAGCATACTGATATCGATACTGGCATTGCTGCTAAGCCCGCGCTTGATACTACCGCTGACAATGTGAACCATCAGCAGGTATCCATTAAAGCATGGTCACAAAAATTGCTCGTAGTGATTCTATGTATTGCCAGCTTTTATGGCGGCTGGAAATCTTATGAGTCCAATATGGTCAGTGAATGTACGGCCAATGGTGGGCAGATGGTTGCAGCGAAAAAAACCATGATGTGCCAATTGTCATAGCAGATAAGTATCATGTGTAAGAGAGGTAATCTATGTTGAAGCTGACTTTTTTGGGTACCTCTGCCGGTGTGCCAACCATGCAGCGTAATGTGACCGCACTGGCGATTGAATGCTTGAATCCTTATTTGTCTGGGTCACAGCAAGGCAGTCGTCAACAGAATACCAATCAAAATAAAAAATCGCGTCCATGGCTACTGATAGATTGCGGTGAAGGCACGCAGCAGCAGCTATTGCATACCAAACTGTCTTTGCATCAGCTCCAAGCGATTTGTATTACCCATGTGCATGGCGATCATTGTTATGGTCTGCCAGGACTGCTGGCGAGTGCCGCCATGTCAGGACGCCGCGAGGCGTTGACCCTCATTGCCCCAAAAGCAATCAAGACATTGCTCGAAGCCATTACCTTAACCACGGAATTGTATTTACCTTTTGCTCTTAATTTTATAGTGATTGAAGAGGTGCTATCTGAGCAACGTGATACAAGCAAGGTGAATATCCGATTAAGCGACCAGCATCAGCTTGATATTGATATCACGCTGGTAGCACATCGGGTTGCTTCTCATGCATTTGGTATCACGCAGACTATCCATCATCGCACGCTTGATACGGACAAACTGCTGGCGCAAGGTATTCCTGCAAGCGCACTATGGGGTAAATTGCAGCAAGGTCACGATGTCATCACTGAAGAGGGTCAGCAATTATGTGCAGTAGATTATGTCAATGATGAACTATCACGAACGCGAGTAGTGGTGGCTGGTGATAACGATACGCCAGCGTGTCTCACTGAGGCGTTGGTTGATGCGGATTTATTGGTGCATGAAGCGACGTATACGCATGAGGTATTGACTAAGATTCAAGGCAAAAACCCAGAGTTTGATCCAATGCATAGTAGTGCGCAATGGGTGGCTGATTTTGTGGAAAAAAGTGGTGTAAATAATCTAATATTGACTCACTTTAGCGCGCGTTATCAAAGCTTTGATAATCCTAATAGCAAGACACCAAATATGGCATACATTCGCTTGGATGCTGAGAGCGTTTACAAAGGTAATCTATGGTTAGCAGCAGATTTTGACCAATATATGGTCGATGGTGCGGTTGATGTGGCAGATATTAACGAAAATAACCGCGTACAATATCTGGGTTCTGCACGCGGTCGTTAAGCATTGAGCGTCATCATAAAAATAACTTTTAATGAAGCTTTACGATGGATTGTCTTCAGCTGCTAATCGTGTTTGTCCTATCCAGTAGCGGCTAAACTGATAAGCCACTCGTCCTGAACGTCCACCGCGCTCTGATGCCCAGCGCAACGCTGCTGCTCTGACGTTATCAGGTAGCGTCTTATTATTTTCTTTATTATTACTTTCTTTAACGTCATTTGCATTATCTAGATGGCGGTTTGGCGAAAGTGATAAATAATGGCGCACGATGTGTAAATAGGTATTTTGATCCATTGGATGAAAGGACAACCAAAGCCCAAAGCGATCAGACAGCGATACCGTCTCATCAATGGTTTCGTAAGGGTTGACCTCATCGGTTAGACCGTTATAAATATTGACATTGTCTTTCATTAGCTGAGGCAATAGATGACGGCGATTACTGGTCGCATAAACCAACAACTTATCTTGCTCTGAGTCTAGCGAGCCGTCCAATACGCTTTTTAATGTCCGATAACTCTCGTCTTGACCGTTAAATGCTAAGTCATCACAGTACACCACATAGTGACAACCACACTCGGTCGGCAGTGCATTAATGGCGGCGCGTATCTTATCAAGCACTCGCAGGTCATCACGGGCAATTTCAATAATGCGCAGTCCTTCGCTATGATAGGCTTGTAGCAATGCCCGAATCAGCGATGATTTGCCAGCACCACGTGTCCCTGTCATCAAGACATGATTGGCAGGATAGCCCTTTAGAAATTGCCGTGTGTTTTGTACCAGTTTTGCCTTTTGGGTATCGATACCGTGCAAATCATCTAAACTTAAAAATAAGTTCACTGCCAATGGCTCCAAATGTCCATTATGACCACCGACCCAGCGATAGGCGAGCTGTGCAGGGTCAATCTCGATAGTTGGCGTGACTTGCTCTTGTAGATACTGTCCGAGTAAATCCAATAAATGGTCGGGTAGGGCGTAATTCGTAACAGGCTTAGTGGATTGGGGCATAATACTCAGTCGCTCATAAAAATTAAAATGACGTTCGGCATACTAGCTATATAGAGGTATCACTTTACCATGAAAAATAGTGCCAGTAATTCCTCTAATGCAAAAGCGTGTGCAAAACAAGCATTACAAATGCAAGCGCAGCAAATGTTGCCAACATTGACTACGTTATTCTCAAGCTTGAATTATAGCGAGATTTCGCATCAGCGCATCAGCCAGCAAGCTCAGAATAACGAGAATGACTTTCAAGGCTTGACGCGTGCCCAGCATCCACAATTTGGTCGAGTGATGATTAAATGGCAGTTAACGGCTGCTACTAATCAAAGTTTGGCGGGCTTAACCCATGAAATCGGTGTTCTAAAATCTATCAATAATTTATCAGCCAATCAAAATAGATTTCAAGACAGTCTTTTTGCTATTGCTCCGCCAATGCTCGCTTATGAAACTCTAAGGGTAAAGGTACTAGATCAGTTTTCGCAGCTGACGATACTTACTATGCCATATTATCTCAGTGGTAGCTTAGCAACTCAGCTTAATGTTCGAAATCATTCGTTATTAAATTCTCAACGAAAGCATCATTTTATTGCGCAATCTGCGCACCTTATCGCCACTCTACATAGCGCTGGCTGGTTACATAATGACATTAAGCCCAGCAATATTTTGCTCGATAGTTTTTTGCCAAATCATGCGGATGATAGCTGTATCAAGGCTGATTTATTGTTAACCGATTTTGCCTTAGCAGAATGTCTTAACGCCCCAATTTTGGCAAGTCCTGCTGCTACACCTGCGTATCTTGCCCCTGAACGCTGGCAAGGTCAGAGTGCGACAGTGCAAAGTGATATCTATGCGTTTGGCATCATGATGGTTGAAATACTAACAGGCAAGCGACCGTTTCAGATATGTGCTAACAGTAATGACAAATTAAAAGCATGGGCGATTCAGCATTGCCAACAACCTATTCCAACCTTGCCATTAAAATATAGTCACTATCAAAGTATCATCAATAAGGCATTGGCAAAGCGGGTGGAGAGAAGGTATCAGAGTATGAAGCAGATACTTTTAGATTTAGAAAGTATTGACAGCTAATGGCTCTACGCAAATAAATCGGAAAATATAAATCCACCACACTCTAAATACAAAAAGAACAGACACAAAAAAACCTGCTAAAAAGCAGGCTTTGATATTTGGTCTAAGATGTACTATCCGAAAATGGTGGGGCTGGAGAGACTCGAACTCTCACACCTTGCGGCGCCAGAACCTAAATCTGGTGCGTCTACCAATTCCGCCACAGCCCCATTTTCCGTTACTCTATCATTATTAGCGTTTAAACTCAAACACAATATAGACAGTTAACTGATTCGGTAGTGCGTCTCAGTGGTTGGCTATTATATAGAGTTTGAAACGTTTGGCAACCCCTATTTGCAATTATTTTTAAATATTTATCATTTATTTTCACTTATTTTTATAAGTTATTGATATTAATGGTATTCATATTTATAAATTTGCGCCTTTAATAACGATTGTTTTGTCCTTCTGCTGAAGAAATATCTAATTGCTGTAATTTGCGTGTCAGGGTATTGCGCCCCCAACCGAGTAGATTGGCAGCAGCGATCTTTTTGCCACCACTATGGTTGAGCGCAGCTGTCAGTAGAACACGCTCAAACTCAGGGGTTGCCGTCTGCAAGATATCGGTTTCTCCTGTTTGTAGCGATTGCTCAGCCCAAGCAGCCAATGCTTGTTGCCAACTTGAACTGTGGGAATGAGGGCGTATTTGGTCATTGTGAGTCATAGCTTGTGAAGGCTGACTTTGCTCTTGATATTCTTCTAAATTAGACGAGATATTTTCAAGTAGCTCTGGTGGTAAATCATTCACCATCACGGTGTCGCCTGTGGCCATCACGGTCAACCAAAGGCAAACATTCTCAAGTTGGCGAACATTGCCACGCCATTTAAAAGCCTGCATGATATGTAGTGCTGTCGGGTGTAGCTGTTTCTCTGCACTGTTCATCTGTTCAGCAGCGCGCTGCATGAAGTAATTGGCTAATGCTGGAATGTCTTCAGGTCGTGTCCGTAATGGCGGCAATGGCAAGCGAATTACATTGAGGCGATAAAACAGATCTTCACGGAATTTGCCTTGTTTGACCAGTTCTTCTAAGTTTTGATGAGTAGCGGCAATGATGCGTACATTCACTTTGACCGGCTGCTGTCCACCGACACGAAAAAACTCACCATTGGCCAGTACTCGTAGCAGTCGAGTTTGGGTGCTATAAGGCATATCGCCAATTTCATCTAGAAATAATGTCCCACCATCCGCTTGCTCAAAACGACCTTGTCGCGTCGTCGTCGCACCAGTAAACGCCCCTTTTTCGTGACCGAATAATTCAGATTCAATCAAATCATGTGGAATGGCGGCCATATTTAGGGCAATAAAAGGCTGATGGTGACGCGGTGAATGCTGGTGCAACGCACTGGCGACCAATTCTTTACCCGTGCCTGATTCACCAGTAATTAAGACAGTAATGGGTGAGTGTGCCAGTCTGCCAATGGCACGAAACACCGTCTGCATCGCTTGTGATTGCCCAATGATGCCGCTCGGATTGTCATTAGCGCTGATGGCAGGTTTAACTTTGATTTTAGGGCTGGATGTTTTATTGGTTTTGCTGACCAGAGTAGCCTTGCTAGCAAGCTTGGGTCTGGTATCAGGTTTTACCTGCATATTGGGTAAAGTATTTGATGAATTTTTGGTAATTGTCTTCGGAGCAGGTGTAGCTATAGAGTTTGCCGCCGCCGCAGCCAGCATATTGGGCTGATAATTAATGGCTTTATAAATCGTGATGACTGCATCATCTAAGTCAAAAGGTTTTGGGAGATATTCAAAAGCACCTGTTTGATAGCTATTAATAGCAGAGGTGAGGTCAGAATGTGCCGTCATAATGACAATGGGCAGCTTAGGGAAATGCTCATGTACCCAATCACTAAAAGACAAACCATCCATCATGGGCATACGAATATCGGTCAATATCACGTCAGGCAACTGAGCGGCTGATTCCTGCTGTTGCAAAATATCGTTGAGGCGTGTCCACGCCGCTTGCGCTTGGGTAAAGCTGATAACCGTCAATCCGGCATCTTCAAAAGTATCTGCCAACACCAAACGTAAGGCTGCATCGTCATCGATGAGCCATAACGTTGCAGGGTTAGCATCAGGTGCATTATTGACCGTTACTTTTGTAGCTTGATTATCAGGTTCTCGTTTATCAGACTCTCGGTTACTAGATTCTTGATTGTCTGATGTTTGGGCAGAGCCTTGATTGTCGCTGTTAGATGTGGCGTGGTCATTATATGCAGTCATTTATCAGGCCTAATAAGCAAGTGATTCAGGGTGATTGTTTCATAAGTTAGGTCATGGTTTCTAAGCCTTGGGTGCTGGCTGTTTTAAGCATGGTGCGCTGGCTGATTGAAAGGCAAGTACAGCGTAAAACTGGTGTGTTGATGGTTATGATTATTTTTGACACTATCGTTAAGGCTTTTTGATTGTTGGGAGCTCACGTCAATCATACCATGGTGATGACTGATGATATCTTGCACGATAGACAATCCTAGCCCTGTCCCTGCGGCACGGCTGGTCACCATTGGGAAAAATATCTGTCCGATCAATGCAGGATCAATGCCTGAACCGTTATCGGTAATGTTGATTTGTAGCACTTGCTTGTGCTGTTGCCCAGCAATGGTATGTTGAAAGGCAATTCGGGTTTGAATGTGCAGCGTTGGCTTATAACTGGCGCTGTCGTTATTGCTCATTTGTGAGGTGACAGGTTGTTGCGCCTTAGGCTCGGACAATTCTCTTTGCTGCAGCGTTTGCTCAAACTCAGTCATCGATTCACAGGCATTATTAATCAGATTTAAAAACACTTGTATCAGCTGATCTTTATCAGCGCATAACTCAGGCAATGACAAGTCATAATCGCGCTGTAGCGTCACTTGTGGATATTGATTGACGACCAAAGATAAAACATGCTCCAGTGGCTCATGGATATTTAGCGTTTGCCAATTTGGTAATTGATTGGAGCCAAGAAACTTGCCAATAAGATGGGTTAGACGGTCCGTCTCTGAGATGATGATATCAGTATAATTGCGCAGTTTTTCAGCCGTTTTTTGCAGATGGCTATTCGGGTTTACCATAGGGTTTGTGCCAAGAATAGCAGGAGAGGCACTATTAAAAGGCGAGGCGTCACTGAATTTGATGAATTGCCGCTGTAATAATTGAGCCGCCCCGCGAATACCAGCAAGCGGATTTTTGATTTCATGAGCGACCGAGCGCAGCATATGACGGGCAACATTATATTGTTGCTGCTGGCGTTGTTCCTCTGATATGCGACTTTGGCGATCCTTACCCCACATCTCAATAATAAAATAAGGTTGCTGCTCATAAATGACAGGGGTCACGCTATAATCAACTGAGAATGATAAATTACCATTTAGCGGTGTACTGATAAGGTGATCATGATCGATAAAGGGTTGTTGATACTGCTTTGCTTGCTGAAATCGTTCTTTCAAAGAGCAAGTTTGTTCATGAGTATCTTCACCACTACTTTTATCGACAGTTACATGGTTGTCATGGTTATCACTGTCATAATTGCTGTCGGCTGATTTCAATGCTTCTGATGCAAGCAGGGTCAATATAGACTGACCCAGTAAGCGTCCACTACTAATAGCGAGTAGTTGTTCGGCTTGGGCATTTAGCCAAGTGATCGATAAATCATCATTGATCCATAAAATAGCGGTGAACAAATGCTGTGACATGAATGCTAAGTCAGGTGTCGGTTTTACAGTTGTCAAATGGGTTGTCATGGCTATTGCCTAGAATAAAAGAAGACGCGATATAATATTTAACCATAAATCAACACTATAGAGCGGCAAAACTGGCGATTTTTGCAAAAAAAACGTACAATGCGCACAGCCAATTTATCTCTAGCAAGGTCAGCCATGCCCAACACTTCTACCGAGTCGGTTAATACGACTGTTACTACCTCACCGTCAACTTCTACGCCAACAGATTCTATGTTAAAAGACACTGCCACCGTTTTTAATCCTGCTAAACCAAATATAGCACAAGACAATCAGGCAGATGTTAGTCAAGCAAATACTAACCAACCTTACCATCATAAAGCCAATCACAATCAAAACCGTAGCATTGAGCAAAGCAGCGATGTGACTTCAGGTGCTTTATCGACTGAAAATGCGCCAGTGAATGCAGCGCCAAAGATTGGGTTTGTGTCACTAGGTTGCCCAAAAGCCTTGGTCGATAGTGAGCGCATTATCACTGAGCTTAGCCGTGATGGTTATCAAGTGGCGAGCGATTACGAAGGTGCTGATTTAGTGGTGGTCAATACCTGTGGCTTTATCGAGTCTGCGGTACAAGAGTCGCTTGATGCCATCGGCGAAGCGATTAGCAAAAACGGTAAAGTAATCGTTACTGGTTGCTTGGGTAAAGAAGCAGATAAAATCCGTGAAATGCATCCCGCTGTATTGGCAGTAACTGGCGCTCATGCTTATGATGAAGTCATTAGAGCCGTTTCGCTGCATGTGCCCAAGCCTGACCGCAGTCAGGACGCTGGTTATGATCCAAAGATAGATTTGATTAATGAAGCGGGTATCAAATTGACGCCAAGCCATTATGCTTATCTAAAAATATCAGAAGGTTGCAACCATCGTTGTACTTTCTGCATCATTCCAAGCTTACGTGGAGACTTGGTTTCACGTCCGATTGACAGTGTGATGAATGAAGCGCTGGCGCTGAAAAATGCTGGCGTGAAAGAATTGCTTATTATTTCGCAAGATACCTCTGCTTATGGACTGGATTTGAAATATAAGACCAGTTTTTGGAATGGTATGCCGCTGAAGTCGAAGTTTTATGACTTGTGCCAAGCCTTAAATGACTTGGGCATTTGGGTGCGCTTGCATTATGTCTATCCATATCCGCATGTCGATAAAGTGGTTGAGCTAATGGGCGAGAAAAAGCTACTGCCTTATCTCGACATTCCGTTCCAACATGCTAGCCATCGCATCCTAAAAGCGATGAAACGCCCAGCGCATAGCGAAAATACCTTGGCGCGTATCCATGCATGGCGTGAGATTTGCCCTGATATCGTCATTCGCTCAACCTTCGTTGTGGGCTTCCCTGGCGAGACAGAAGAAGATTTCCAATGCTTGCTTGATTGGTTAGTAGAAGCTCGCCTTGATCGCGTTGGTGCGTTTACTTACTCAGAAGTCGAAGGCGCAGTGGCTAATGACCTGCCAAATCATGTGCCAGAAGAGATTAAGCAAGAGCGCTATGAGCGTTTGATGACGCTGCAACAAGACATCTCAGCGCAAAAGCTACAAGAGAAAGTCGGTAAAACCTTGATGGTATTGGTCGACGAAATTGATAGTGAAGAGGGCGTTGCGATTTGTCGTAGCTATGCTGACGCACCAGAGATTGACGGTCATGTCTATGTCGATGAGATTACCGCTCAAGTTAAAGTCGGACAATTCCTAACGGTCACGATTGATGACGCTAGCGAATATGATTTGTTTGCCAGTTACAAATGCTAAGCAGTCACTGTAGCTGATTAGTCACTACAATATACGAGTGAAAATTGCCCAATCGCGGGCAGTTTTTGCTACAATTAGCGCAATTTAGCCTTTTTACACGTTTGTCATCAGTTGCGGTGCTTCCTATATAGTACCTCGGTGATGACACTTCGAGTAAATTCGAAGGCAAACTCTATTTGTGTTTTACCGCTCATTTTAATTATAATTTAATGCTAACAAGGTGACCTCATGTCTGACAAAAACCCGCGTTACTCTCGTATCTTGCTGAAACTCTCTGGTGAAGCCTTAGCTGGTGGCAAAGAGATGGGAATTGATAGCGAAGTGCTCGATAAGATGAGCTTGTCTATCGCCCATTTGCGTGGTCTTGGTGTTCAAGTCGGTATCGTGGTCGGCGGCGGTAACTTATATCGCGGCGCGCAGTTGCAACAAGAAGGCTTAGTCGGCCGTGTGACTGGTGATCAAATGGGTATGTTAGCAACCGTTATGAACGGTCTGGCGATGCGTGATGCGCTTGAGCGCCGCAATATTAAAACCCGCTTGATGTCAGCCTTGCCAATCGGTGAAGTGACCGAAAGCTATAGCAGTCGCAATGCCATTCGCTATCTCAAAAATGGCGAAGTATGTATCTTTGTTGCTGGTACAGGCAATCCTTTCTTTACCACTGATACCGCTGCTTGCTTACGTGGTATTGAAATTGAAGCTGGCTTAATTCTAAAAGCCACCAAAGTTGATGGCGTTTATGACAAAGACCCAAGCTTACATGACGATGCAGTTAAATATGATGGTTTAACTTTTGATGAAGTGTTAGAGCAAAAGCTTGGCGTGATGGATTTGACCGCTATTGCATTATGCCGTGAGCACAACGTGCCGCTACAAGTGTTTGATATGACCAAGCCTAATGCGTTATTAAACGTCATTATGGGCGAAAATGAAGGCACACGCGTTTATCACTGACTTGCCTGAACGCTCTGAACGCTCTAAATATTAATACGAGAATACCAGTCATTAAACTTAGATTGGTCGTTAATAACTACCAGTCGCTAATAATTAATAGTGAACACCCGTATATTTACTAACAAATGAATGATTTATCGACAGCGATAAATAAGGATATCTAATGATCAAAGAGATTAAGCAAGATGGCGAAGCGCGTATGCAAAAAACACTGGAAGCGCTTGAGAGCACTTTTAGCAAAGTCCGTACAGGACGCGCGCATCCGGGTATGTTGTCAGGCGTGATGGTTAGCTACTACGGGTCGCCTACACCTTTGAATCAAGTGGCGAGTGTCAACGTCGAAGACTCACGTACGCTCATGGTTCAGCCGTTTGACCGTACCATGGTACAAGCAATCGACAAGGCCATTCGCGAAGCAGATTTGGGTCTCAACCCAGTGACCGCCGATGTGATTCGTGTGCCAATGCCTGCATTGACAGAAGAGACACGCCGCGACATGCAAAAGCTTGCGCGTGGAGAAGCAGAAAGTAGCCGTGTTTCTATCCGTAATATTCGCCGTGACATGATGAATGACATCAAAGAATTGGCCAAAGAAAAAGAGATCTCAGAAGACGACGAGCGCCGCGCGAGTGATGATATTCAAAAAATCACTGACAAGTATATCGAAACCATCGATAAACGTTTGAGCAAAAAAGAAACTGACTTGATGGACGTGTAAAGCACTGGTTTTTCGATCATGTAAGACAAAAATCCGTTATGTCATATCCTTATAATAAGCAGCCAATCTGTCAGTACTATTGGCTGCTTATTATTGTGTAGACGGGACCGATAATAGCGTCAATGTTATATCAATCGGATACGGCAATAGGCTTTCTCAGGTTTGTAAACTGTATTTTATAAGCGCTATCTTGCAAACTAAATCATACCTGATGGGTTTATGATAAGTTTGTGAATTATGGTTATGACGCTTTCTAATCGTTATCGCAGCCGTTATTATTATTTTACCTTAACAATAAGCACTTTCGCCTATGTCCACTTCAGCCGTTTTGGCTCCTGATCTTCTTCCACGCCATATCGCTATCATCATGGATGGCAATAATCGTTATGGTAAAGCCAATGATTTGGGCAAAGGCCAAGGGCATGTGGCTGGCAAAGATGCACTCGATCCTATCGTCGAGTATTGCGTCAATACGGGTATCGAAGTGTTAACGGTATTTGCATTTTCTAGTGAGAATTGGCAACGCCCGCCCAGTGAGGTGGCACTACTCATGCAACTGTTAACCTCCACCATTCATGAGCAAATACCACGCATGAATGAGTATCGTATTCGTCTGCGTTTTATTGGTGACCGCAGTCAGCTGAGTGATGATTTGCAAGCATTAATGGCGGACGCTGAAGCAAAAACAGCAGACTTTAAAGCCATGACTCTAGTCATCGCTATCAGTTATGGTGGGCAATGGGATATTGCCCATGCGGCAAAACAGCTGGCGCAGCAAGTAGAGGCTGGTCAGTTACGTGCTGATGATATTAATAAAGAATTGCTCGGTAACTATGTGCAATTAGCAGATGCACCAGCAGTAGATATGCTGATACGCACGGGCGGTGAATACCGAATTTCTAACTTTTTATTGTGGCAGTCAGCCTATGCTGAGCTATTCTTTACCCAGACATTATGGCCAAATTTTGCAGCTGATGAGTTGGCAGCAATGGTAAAAGAGTTCGCTCAGCGGCAGCGCCGTTTTGGCAAAACCAGTGAGCAGATAGTGATAGAGCAAGCAAGTCGTTAATGGTGTAAGCATTTGGCTGTTATCTTGTAAAGGAAAAAGCTCTTACAAAGCCGCTATCGTATAAGTAGTTAATATTGCTTGTTTGTGAAATAATAAACCGCGTCAATAAGCGTCAACTGCTATTAGTGGGCTATTGTAGATTAGCTGCTATAATGCACGTTTTGACCATGCGTTTTTCATTATTATAAGGCTCAATAAGTATGTGGCAACGAATTAAGACGGCAGTTGTTCTCGTTATTATCGTTGGTATTGCAATGTTTGCGAGCCAAACCCCTATTTTATTTGCACCGTTGTTAGCGATTGGCGTTATTATCGCCGCTCACGAATGGACTAAGCTGATGCCTAAGTGGCGTCATCCTGCGCTGTTTGTGCTATTGGTTTTGGTGCTGACCCTAGTATCACTCATGTTTAAAGTCACATGGCTGTTTTGGTGGGTGGCTTCACTGGCTATATGGCTAATGGCGCTGTCTTGGGTGCGAGTGTTCCCGACTCATACCAATTGGTATGGTAAAAAACTGGCATTGATGGGTGCGGTGATATTGACCGCCTCGATTACGGCGATGTTTTATTTGTGGCAACTGTCAGCATGGTGGTTGCTCTATGTGTTCCTTTTGGTCTGGTGCGCAGATAGTGGCGCTTATTTTGTGGGGCGTAAGCTTGGTCGCCGCAAAATGGCACCGAACGTCTCACCCAATAAAAGTATGGAAGGGCTGGCTGGTGGTTTGGTCACTGGTCTGCTCGTGGTCATTGCCATCAGTGTATTTAAGTTGCAATTGACGGGTGTGCCGTTAGTCGCATTTGTAGCATTATCAGCCTTGACCATTTTAGCCTCGGTACTTGGCGATTTATTTGAGTCGATGCTTAAGCGCCGCGCTGATGTCAAAGATTCAGGAACGATTTTACCGGGGCATGGCGGCGTGCTTGACCGTATCGACTCACTGCTATCTGCCACACCGATATTTGCGCTTGGTTTTTGGGCGATACAGCAGGTAGGTTTGATAGTGGTTTAGGACTGAAAAAATAATTCATAGACGATGATACGCCCTAATCATAGTAGTTAAGATGAGTGACTAGTCAATACACTGGATATCGTCTATCTCTTATTTATCAAACGTTTTATCGATTTCTTATTTAATTTTTTAGAGTATCATTTACAGGCATCGATGGTTATGACGCAACGCATCGCCGTACTAGGCGCGACAGGTTCGATTGGCGATAGCACGTTAGCAATATTAGCGGCGCAACCACAGCTTTACACGGTCTACGCTCTGTCAGGCTATCACCGTTTAGACAAGCTGTTCGCACTTTGCCAGCAGTTTTTGCCAAAGCGCGTTAGCGTACCGACCGCCGCAGTCGATGATTTTGCCCAGCGACTCCGTGCGACAGGTCTTGACATCGATGTAGTAGGCGGCGAAGCAGGGCTGGTCGACATTGCCACTGATTCGCAGACGGATACCGTTGTCGCTGCGATCGTAGGCGCAGCTGGTCTGCCTTCTACTTTAGCCGCTGCTCGTGCAGGTAAGCGTATTTTACTGGCGAATAAAGAAGCGCTGGTGATGGCAGGGCAAGTGATGATTACTGCTGTCAAAATGCATAACGCTACTTTGCTGCCGCTTGATTCTGAGCACAACGCTATTTTTCAGTGTCTACCACTGGCTATTCAGCAGGACAATACCCAAATTCATCAGCCAAACCACGGCGTGCGTAAGCTATGGTTAACGGCCTCTGGTGGACCGTTTTTGCAAAAATCGTTTGCGCAGATGCAGCAAGCGAGCGTCGCTGAAGCGGTCAAACATCCAAATTGGTCAATGGGTCAAAAGATATCTGTCGATTCAGCAACGATGATGAATAAAGGGCTTGAGTTGATTGAAGCCTGTCATTTGTTTGATTTGCCTGAAAATAAGATAAATGTGGTGATTCATCCACAAAGTATCATTCACTCAATGGTAGAATATAGCGATGGTAGCTTTTTGGCACAGCTGGGCAGTCCAGATATGAAAACGCCCATTGCCCATGCGCTCAGTTACCCTGATCGTATCGATAGTGGCTCGCAGCCGTTAGACTTATTTGCACTTAGTGGTTTGGAGTTTATTGAGCCTGACTTGCAAAAATTCGCCTGTTTGCGTTTGGCAAGACAGGCGATGCAAGCGGGCACACAAGCGACGATTGTCTTAAATGCGGCGAATGAAATTGCCGTGGCGGCATTTTTGGCTGGAAAAATTCGCCTGACCGACATTGCTGATATCAATGAGCAAGCATTAAATGACATACAGCTGCCACCGTTAAACGAAACGGCTGACATAGAAGATATACTCGCAATTGATAAAATAGCACGTCACCTTACAGAAAAACTTGTGGCAAAGTTGGTGTAAGTGTATCAACAACTGCGTCGTTAAAAAATGATGTTAATAAAAGATGCAAAGAAAGAATGCTGAGAAACCATACTGAGAAAAGATCATGACGTTTTTATTAACGCTCCTTGCGGCAATATTTGTCTTAGGTCCGCTCATTGCCTTACATGAGTGGGGACACTATATCGTCGCTCGTCTTTGCGGCGTTAAAGTATTGACCTATTCTATCGGGTTTGGTCCCAAACTCTTTGGCTGGACGAGCAAAAAAAGCGGTATTGATTATCGCATTTCTGCTTTGCCACTTGGTGGTTATGTCAAAATGCTCGATGAGCGCGAAGGCGAGGTAGCAAAAGCTGAGCAACATTTGGCGTTTAATCGTCAGCATCCGCTAAAAAAGATTGCGATTGTTGCAGCTGGTCCTATCATGAACTTTATCATTGCTATTGCGTTGTTTTGGGTGTTATTTATGACGCCATCAGAGCAGCTGGCGACCAAGATTGGGCAGGTACTACCTGATACGCCTGCTGCTATGGCACAGTTGCCAGTTGGTGATAAAATCGTTGCGATTGATGGGCATGAGGTACAAACGTGGGAAGGCATCAACTATCGGCTTGCTGGACGGATGGGCGAGACAGATAATGTCAGTATTACTTTGCAATCAGAGACACAAGCTGATAATGCAATCAAAACTTATCAAGCGCCCGTAACTCAGTTTATGCAAGGCAGCGCGCAAGGTAAAGATGCGTTGACCAGCTTTGGCATGCTGCCATGGCAACCAGATATTGCACCGATAGTAGGTGATTTGACCGCTGATGGTGCCGCCAGTCGCCAAGGACTAAAAGTAGGCGATCGTATTGTTGCTATCAATGATCAACCAATTAAAGATTGGCTCAGTGCCACTCGTATCATCCGCGACAGTCCTGAAATTTTGCTTAATTTCACAGTATTGCGTGATGGTAAATCCGTACAGCTTCAGATTATGCCGCAAGGCAAAAAAGACAATTTGGGTAACGATTATGGGCAAATTGGTGCTATGGTGGCACAGTCCGAAATTGTTATTCCTGACGCTTACAAGACCACTGTAGTCTATGGCCCTGGTGAGTCATTGGTGAAATCATTTGAGAAAACTGAACAGCTTGCAGTGATGACCGTCAGCTCAATGGGCAAGATGCTATCAGGCATGATTGGTTTGGATAATTTGTCAGGTCCGATTACCATCGCCAAAGTGGCCAAACAGAGTTTTGATATCAGTTGGCAGATGGTGTTATCGACGGCGGCTTTGATTAGTTTGAGTCTTGCTGTACTAAATCTTTTGCCCATTCCTGTATTGGATGGCGGTCATATTGTGTATTATCTTATTGAATTGATTCGTGGTAAGCCACTCTCAGAAGGGGTGCAAATGATTGGACTAAATATCGGCTTACTCTTGCTGGCAGGTTTCATGGTGTTAGCAATTGGTAATGATATTAGTCGGCTGTTTTGACCAGCGAATCGCTAATATGATCGATAAGGCACGAGATACTAATGGTTTTACGCCTATTATGGGATGATTATGACTATGATAGGTAGCATGCTTTGTATCATGGCCTCTGTACTAATCGTAATTTTTAGTTTATTTTGTGATGCATTTTATATAAAGTGTTCTGAGTCTGCTGCGTATACGCTTAAATTTCATGCGAAATGCGCTAGACAATATGGGCTTTTTAACTTAACTTAAGCAAGTTTTTTATTGACGGATAGTGTTTATGCGTACGCCTTTATTTATGAGCGCGGCAGGGTTGCCGTTAGTTGTAGCGATGATGAGTATGCCAGTACAGGCTGCAGAATTTGTAGTCACTGACATCGGTTTCAATGGTTTGCAACGTTTAACCCCCGATAGCCTCTATCCGGTTCTACCTATTTCGGTAGGGGATACGGTAAATGACAGTAGTTTAGCAGCCAGTATTAAGGCGCTTTATGCGACCGAAAATTTTGCTGATATTCAAAGCCGTATCGAAGGTGGACAGCTACGGTTTGATGTCGTTGAGCGCCCAACGATTGCTGAAGTCAATTTTGAGGGCAATAAGCTCATTCCAAAAGAAGGGCTAGAGCAAGGGCTGGACAATGCTGGTCTGTCTGCCGGTAATGTGCTGAAACAAGCCACGCTACAAGGCGTTGCCAATGAGCTACAGCAGCAATATATCAGCCAAGGCTATTACAACAGCAATATCGAGGTTGATCAAACGTTACTTGATGGCAATCGCGTCAAGCTCGACGTGCGTTTTGTCGAAGGTAAACCTGCCAAAGTGGTCGATATTAATATCATTGGCAATAAACACTTTAGTGATGAAGAAATCAAAGACGTTTTTGCGGTAAAAGAGTCTTCGTGGACACGTCTGCTATCAAAGTCTGATCGTTATGCCAAAGAAAAGCTGGCTGCCAGTTTAGAGAATTTAAAAGCGCTTTACCAAAACGATGGTTATGTGCGTTTTGCAGTAGATAATGCGGTGCTCAACATCAGTGAAGATAAGAGCAGCGTGTTTATCGAAGTGAGTCTAAGCGAAGGCGAGCAATATCAGTTTGGCGAAGTGAATTTCTTAGGTAAGCCGACTTTTGAGAACAATGAACTAACAGAATTGGTGACTTTTGCACCCAATGAAAAATACTCGCAAGCCAAGCTCGATGAAACCACCGCGGCACTTAAGAGTCGTTACGGTAATGAAGGCTATTATTTGGCGCAGGTAAGACCAGTACCACGTATCAATGACGAGACCAAAGTAGTGGATATCGATTATTTCATCGACCCTGCACGTCCTATTTACGTTCGTCGTATTAATTTTACTGGTAACATCAAAACTCAAGACGAAGTACTGCGCCGTGAAATGCGTCAATTAGAAGGCGCATTGGCAACTAGTGACAAAATCCAGTTGTCACGGACACGTCTGATGCGTACAGGCTTCTTTAAAGCTGTCAACGTTGATGTCAAGCCCGTACCAAATCAACCAGACCAAGTAGATATCAATTATACGGTTGAAGAGCAGCCTTCTGGTAGCTCAACGATTGCCGCGGGTTACTCACAAAGCGGCGGTGTGACTTTCCAGTTAGATCTAACACAAAACAACTTTATGGGTACAGGTAACCGTGTGAAAGCGGCACTATCACGCTCAGAAACCCGTGATTCTTATAGCTTGGGTTATACCGATCCGTACTTTACCGAAAACGGCGTCTCACAAGGTCTTAGTGCCTATTATCGTGAAACGAAATACGATGATAGAAACGTCAGTAACTATGTCACCGATTCTTATGGTGCTACGTTGAACTACAGTTATCCTGTTGATGAAACCAAACGCGTTAGTGCGGGTTTGAACGTTGATAACACTTCAGTACGTGGTGGTCGCTTCTTAGGTGTATCAAACGTTCAGCAAATTATTGATGATGGCGGTACGTTTGAGAACTTTGTCAATGATGACAATGAGGATTCTGGACGCACAGGCTTTAAAAATGATTACAATACTTATAACCTACTATTCGGCTGGGACTATAGCACCTTAGATCGTCCAGTGTTCCCGACCAAAGGTATGAGCCATACGGTCGATGCCACCATTGGCTTGGGTGATACCAACTATCAAAAACTTGTTTATAGCGGCAACATCTATTATCCCTTCTACAAAGACTGGGTAGCACGCGGTTATACTAAGCTTGGCTATGGTAATGACTTGCCATTTTATGAAAACTTTTATGCTGGTGGCTATGGCTCTGTACGTGGTTATGAGGCCTCAACCCTTGGGCCAAAATCACAAACGTATTATGATGCCATAAATGATGATGTGCGTTACAAAGACGAAGACATCGGTGGTAATGCGTTAGTCAGCTTCGGTAGTGAGCTAATTTTGCCAATGCCGTTTAAGGGCGATTGGGCAGATCAGGTGCGTCCGGTATTGTTTGCTGAAGGTGGTCAAGTATTTGATACGACTGATAAGGAAGATCGTACCTTTATCAATCCTAATGACGGTACTGATACGGGCGTACCACTGTTGACGCAAGACAATAGTATGCGTTTTAGTGCGGGTGCAGGTATAACCTGGTATACGCCAATTGGTCCAATTTCATTAAGTTATGCTGTACCTATTGGTGATAAAGAAGGCGATGAAACTGAAAAAGTTCAGTTCCAGATTGGTAATACGTTCTAACGTAGCATGATTGTTTGCGTTCATGTCGTTAACCATAGCAGTTACTTAAATGAACGCAGCATCTGTTAGATATTAGTAGATCGCCAAGGTGATTGTTCAGCTTGGCGATTGTCTTATTCATAATAATATTTATATTAATAGTCACTATGATAACGATTGAGCAACTTATCACTCGGATTGAGCAGCGTCAGCCCATCACTAATAAGGCTGAAATCAGCGCTGAACAGTTACGTCAAAAATTCAGCAGTATTGGTAGTTTGACCACGGCTGGTCATAATCAGTTAAGCTTTTTGGCCGATCCTCATTATATTTCTAGTCTGGCTATTAGCGAGGCAGGGGCTGTATTGGTTACTGCAGAATATCGCGACCAAGTGCCCGCCACAGCGATAGCGCTAGTCGTCGCAAGCCCATACTTAGCTTATGCTGGTGCTAGCCAGTTGTTTGCTCGTGAGTCACTGTCTGGTGGTATTCATCCTAGCGCTGTGATTGCTGATAGTGCTGTCATTGGTGAGCAGGTGAATATCGGACCTTTTTGTGTGATTGCCGATTATGTGCAAATTGGTGCGCGTAGCTCACTTGCGGCGCATGTGGTGATCGAAGAAAATACGACTATTGGTACTGATGGTGTTATTAAATCACAAGTGGTGATCGGGCATGATTGTGTCATTGGTGATCATGTGAGGTTACACGCGGGTGTCAGTGTGGGTGCAGAAGGTTTTGGTTTTGCACCAACCAAAGATCCTAGTAACAGTGGCTGGGAGCGTATTGCTCAGTTAGGACGGGTCGTAATTGGCAACCATGTGCGAATTGGTAGTCAAACTTGCATTGACCGAGGTGCCATTGATGATACTATCATTGGCAATCACGTTATTATTGATAATTTGGTACAAGTTGCTCATAACGTGCGTATCGGTGATGGCACAGCCATCGCGGCTCAAACGGGTATTGCAGGCAGCACTAGTATCGGCAAGCGCTGTATTATTGGCGGTGCGGTCGGTATCACAGGTCATATCGAGATTACAGATGATGTCACTTTATCTGGGATGACCATGGTAACCAAATCTATCAAAACCGCTGGTTCATACTCCTCTGGAACGGCTGCTATGCCGACAGCTAACTGGCGACGGGCAGCTGTACGCTTCCGTCAGCTTGGGCGTGATTAGCGCAAATATCAACGCATATATACAAACACAGTAAAATCATAGCGATTTGAAACATAGCAAGGAAGCACCATTATGAGCAGCACCGATATCGATATTTTGAATGATAAAGAAATGAAAAGCTTAGCTGAGCAAGGTCTTACGCTGCCATTAACTTATCATACGTTAAAGCATTATTTGCCACACCGTTATCCTTTTCTTTTAGTAGATAAGATTATTGATTGCACGCCTGGTGAGTGCATTACGGGTATTAAGAATGTGACTATCAATGAAGAGTTTTTCAATGGTCATTTTCCTGATGAGCCGATTATGCCAGGGGTACTTATGGTTGAGTGCATGGCTCAGGTCTCAGGCGTGCTCGGATTTATCAGTGCCGGTCTAACCGCAGAAGATGGTTATTTATATCTGTTTGCAGGTGTTGATAAAGTCCGTTTTAAGCGTCGAGTGATTCCTGGTGATCAGCTGACTATTCGTGCTAAAACAGTGATGCAGAAGCGCGGTATTTATAAATTTGACTGTACTGTACATGTTGACGATGAGTTAGCCGCCAGTGCGCAAATAATGATTGCTCGCCAAGGACAATAACGTTTACCAATAGCCATTGTGCCTCGTAGCTGACCTAATTCTTTAAACAAAGCGTCTAAAGAATTAGGTCAAAGCGGGTCATAAGCATTATAATTGACACTCGCATTTAACAGCAGAGCCATGCTTAGGTTTTCTCATAAAACTAAATTGGCTGTATTTGTTTTACCATTTACTCGCATCAGATCATACAAAGGCCCACATTATGAGTCAGATTCATCCAACAGCACTCATCTCACCGTCCGCCCAAATTGATGAGACTGCTATCATTGGTCCGTATTGTATCGTCGGTGATGAGGTCACTATTGGCGCTCACACGGTTCTGCATCGCCATGTAGTTGTTACCAAATTGACTCGTATTGGTCAACACAATGAGTTTTATCAATTTGCGAGCATTGGCGAAGATCCTCAGGATTTGAAGTATGCTGGTGAGCGTACTTGGCTTGAGATTGGCGATCATAATACCGTTCGAGAAGCCTGTAGTTTACACCGCGGCACCGCACAAGATAGTGAGCTCACTAAAATAGGCAGCCATAATCTACTGATGGTGAACACTCATGTGGCTCATGATTGTGTAATTGGCGATCATAATGTATTGGCCAACAATGTTGGCGTTGCAGGGCATGTGACTGTCGGTAATCACACGATCATTGGCGGTAACTCAGGTATTCATCAGTTTTGTACGGTCGATGACTATAGCTTGATTGGGGGCGCAAGTCTGATTCTAAAAGATGTAGCAGCCTTTACCATGGTATCTGGTAATCCAGCAACGACTCATGGTCTCAATGTGGAAGGCATGCGTCGTAAAGGATGGTCAAAAGAGACAATTGAGGTATTGCGTCAAGCTTATCGTATGATTTTTAGATCCGGTCTGACGACCGTGCAAGCGCTTGAAGTTTTGAATAATGAGCTGCTACCAAAAGAGCCGAAAATCCAGTTGCTCATTGATTCACTACAAAAAAGCCGTCGTGGTGTGGTGCGCTAGAACGGCGATTGGCTTTTGCTGAAAATCATATATAGTATGCCTTTTTTAATTAGCCAAACTCTTGTCAGTTATAGATAAAATTACCAGAAGCCATAACCAATTGTTATGGCTTTTTATGTTTATGAGCGCTTGACTTTTTTGGTGGCTTAGCAGAAACTGAGCCTTTACGATATTGTAAACAATTCTTTCTTAATGTTGCTGGACGCCTCACATTGAGGTGTTTATTGAATAGCTTGATATTTTTCATGGCTATTTATGATAATCAAGGAAGATTATCAGTGATGTTAATTGAAGCACGAGGACGGAAAAAATGGCTATTAATAAACAAGAACATGCACAGTGGAGCTCAAGTTTTGGCTTCGTATTGGCAGCGGTTGGTTCAGCAGTTGGTTTGGGAAACATATGGAAGTTTCCTTATATGGTCGGTGAAAGCGGTGGTTCAGCTTTCGTTATCGCTTATTTATTCTGTATCGCGCTGGTAGGTTTTCCGATTCTAGTCGCTGAATGGCTGATTGGTCGCCGTGGGCAAAAAAATCCAGTCAACACTTTTGCGGATGTTGCAGCAAGTGAAGGTAAGTCGCGCAGTTGGGGCATCATTGGCGCGTCAGGTATTTTAGGTGGTTTCTTAATTCTATCGTTTTATAGTGTGATCGGCGGTTGGGCACTCAACTACATTACTAAAGCAGGTACAGGCAGTTTTATTGGTCAAGACAGTGATTCTATTGCTGCGACCTTTGATGCTATGTTGGCTTCAGCAGGGACGTTGACGATTTGGCATACGGTGTTTATGGCTATTACTGCTTTGATTGTCGGTATTGGTGTGACCAAAGGTATCGAAACCACGGCTAAAGTCTTAATGCCATTACTCGGCGTGATTTTGTTCGTCATCGTTGGTTATAACGTGATTAACGGTGGTTTTGGCGAAGCAGTGGCTTATCTATTTACACCAGATCTTAGCAAGTTGACTGGCGATGTGATGCTTGCAGCATTGGGTCATGCCTTCTTCACCCTATCTATTGGTATGGGTATTATGATTGCTTATGGCTCATATTTGGGTCGTGAAGTGAACTTACTAAAAACTGCCCGTACTGTTGTGATTTTAGATACGGTTATTGCTTTGGCTGCTGGTCTAGCAATCTTCCCAATCATCTTTAGCAATGGTCTAGACCCTGCTTCAGGTCCTGGTCTTATCTTTGTCAGCCTACCGATCGCTTTTGGTAGCATGGGCGCAGGGACGATCATTGGTACATTGTTCTTCTTACTTATTACTTTTGCTGCTATTACCTCATCAATCTCATTGCTTGAGCCAACCGTTGAGTTTTTAGAAGAACGTACACCGATGAGTCGTACGGTATCAACCATCGTTGCCAGCACGGTGATTTGGCTATTAGGCGTTGCGGCACTACTATCATTTAACCTATGGTCTGACTTCACTATCATGGGTAATGGTATCTTTGATGCATTGGATAAAATTACCAGTAAATTTCTTCTCCCGCTAACTGGTCTTGCTGCAATTATTTTCGTTGGTTGGCAAATGGATCAACGCAGTATTCAGCAAGAGCTTGGTCTGTCTAATGGTGCATGGCAATTATGGCAAATCGTTGCTAAGTTTGTAGCACCAATTGCCGTGATCGTGGTATTTGTAACCTCGTTAATGGGCTAGTACTGATTAACTAGAAATAATAAAAGCAACACACTAAAAAGGGCTTAAGATAATTCTTAAGCCCTTTTTATAGCTATGACAATTGCAAAAATATGATTAGCGTAGATTTAACTCAGGTACTGTTTGTCCACGTTTGTTATAAAATTCGCTGACAAACTCATCAAATTTGTCTTGTTCAATGGCATCACGAATACCTTGCATCAAACGCTGATAATAGCGCAAGTTATGGATAGTCGCTAATTGAGCGCCCAGCATCTCTTTACACTTATTAAGATGGTAGAGATAAGCACGGCTAAAATTTTGGCAAGTATAGCAGTCGCACTCAGGATCTAGTGAACCTTCGTCATTGCGATATTGGCTGTTACGGATACGTACCACACCAGCATTGTCTGCATCGCCTGTGACGAAGTAGTGACCGTTACGCGCGTTACGCGTCGGCATCACACAGTCGAACATATCGACACCGCGACGTACACCTTCAACTAAATCCTCAGGCTTACCAACGCCCATTAGATAGCGTGGCTTATCTGCTGGCATATCATCAGGGAGGTAGTCTAGGACATCTATCATTTCATCTTTTGGTTCACCAACCGACAGACCGCCGATAGCATAACCATCAAAGCCGATATCGAGCAGGCCTTCAAGTGATTGCTGACGCAAATCAGGATACATACTTCCTTGAATAATGCCAAATAATGCGTTGGTGCTGCCCAGTCTGTTGTGCTCATCAACACAGCGCTGTCCCCAACGTAATGACAGCTCTAACGACTTTTTGGCTTCGTCATGAGTCGCAGGATAGGGCGTACACTCATCAAATTGCATGACGATGTCTGAGTTCAAGCTGTACTGAATCTGCATCGATTTTTCTGGTGACAGAAAAACTTTCGCACCATCGATAGGAGATTTAAAGTCGACCCCTTCTTCGGTGATTTTACGCATGGCACCCAGGCTGAATACCTGAAAGCCACCTGAATCGGTCAAGATAGGCTTGTCCCAATGCATGAACTTATGCAAACCGCCGAATTTATCGATGACCTCGGTACCTGGGCGTAACCATAGATGAAAGGTATTGCCCAAAATAATATCCGCACCAATGGCTTCAATATCACGTGGCAGCATGCCCTTGACTGTACCATAAGTACCAACAGGCATAAACGCTGGCGTTTGTACGTCGCCATGATTGAGATGAACCGTACCACGGCGCGCACGCGTGTCACCGCTGGCCGTTTTATGTAAGACAAATTGCATATGATTATCGCTATTTACGCTATGAAAATGGTGATAATTATAGCATTGTTAGTAGTTTTTTTGGACATGGATGTTTATGAGGTATTGATATATCTGATAAATGTGTCTTTTGGTTAATAGTATTTTGTCATAACCAAAAGACACAGACAGTACTTATGAGTAATTGATAAAGTAGAAATCATAATGGCGAGACAGTAACCATTGCTAAGCGATGTTTCAACTGCTGGAGACATACTATGAAAAAGGCAACCTACTTATTATTGAGTGGTTCATTATTAACCTCAGGAGCAGCTATGGCGACCGAAGAGCCGAATTATACAGTGTTGTCGCAAATGGATGACTTTGAGCTGCGTCGTTACGATAAGCAGCTAGTGGCGCAAACGTTGGTAAGTGGTGACCAAGACTCAGCCAGTCGCGAAGGGTTTAAAGTGTTAGCCGACTATATATTTGGCAATAATACAGCGCCAACTGGCGGTAGTAGTAAAATTAGCATGACTGCGCCCGTTACAATGCAGCCTAATAACAAAAAGAGTGATAGCGAATCACAAAAAATTGCGATGACAGCACCAGTAAGCATGCAGCAAAACGATGGTAAGTGGCGTGTACAATTTACTATGCCCAGTCAATATACGATGCAAACACTGCCAAAGCCCAATAATCCAAACATCACGATTACCGAGGTGCCAGCACAGACGTACGGTGTGATTAAGTTTTCAGGGTTGGCAGGCAGTAAAAAAGTAGCTACTAAAACGGAAGAGCTACAATCTTGGATGCAAACCCAAAATTTGACTATAACGGGCGAGCCTGAACTGGCACGTTATAATCCGCCTTGGACGCTGCCTTTTTTGCGCCGTAATGAAGTGATGATTGCTTACAAGCCAAAGTAATACTAGGCTCAAAGTATAAGATGAGCGTTGTCACATTTGCTGAGCTTATTATAAGTAGTGTTTGCATCTGTTTGCCGTGCTATTCAAATTTTTGGAAATGATATGCCCATAAAAAAAGACAGCAAATGCTGTCTTTTTTGTACTGACTTTTTAAGAAAGTAAACTTAGTCTTTTTGCTCACGGATGATATTAAGCATACGACGTAACGGCTCGGCTGCGCCCCATAATAGTTGATCACCAACGGTAAATGCGCCTAGATACTCAGGGCCCATATTGAGCTTACGCAAGCGACCTAGTGCAACTGTTAATGTACCAGTCACGGCTACTGGCGTTAAGCGGTTCATGGTGGTTTCTTTGTCGTCTTCTACCAAGTCCAACCACTCGTTGCCGCTATTTTTTAGCGCCGCTTCGATTTCTTCTAGTGGAATGTCTTTTTTGAGCTTGATGGTAAGGCCTTGCGCATGACAGCGCATCGCGCCAACGCGGACACACATACCGTCGATAGCAATCTTATCAGCTTCAGAATTACCAAGGATTTTGTTGGTTTCAACACCACCTTTCCATTCTTCTTTTGACTGCTTGTTCTCTAGTTGAACATCAATATATGGAATCAAGCTACCAGCTAGTGGTACACCAAAGTACTGGGTAGGGAAGTCGTTCGAGCGTTGGGTTTGCGCGATTTTTTTATCAATTTCAAGAATAGCGCTAGCAGGATCAGCCAATTCATCTTTGACCGCATCGTGTAGCACGCCCATGCCAGCGATTAATTCGCGCATGTTGTTTGCACCAGAGCCACTAGCGGCTTGATAAGTCATGGCGCTGACCCATTCAACCCAACCTTTATTAAACAGCTCGCCAATCGCCATGAGCATCAATGACACGGTACAGTTACCACCGATAAAGTCTTTTTTACCACTGGCTAAGGCGCTATCAATGACAGTACGATTGACTGGATCAAGAATAATGATACTCTCATCTTTCATGCGTAATGTGCTCGCCGCATCAATCCAGTAGCCATTCCAGCCACTATCACGTAGCGGTTGATGGACTTGCGAGGTATAGTCGCCGCCTTGGCAGGTAATGATGACATCACAAGCTGCTAGCGCGTCAATATCATGAGCATCTTTTAATTGGCCGGTATGAATACCATCAAGGCTTGGGGCATCACCACCTGCGTTGCTGGTTGAGAAAAACACGGGTGTAATACCGTCAAAGTCTTTTTCCTCAGTCATACGTTGTATTAATACTGAACCGACCATGCCGCGCCAGCCTACCAAGCCTACTGTTAAATTACTCATCAAACTCAATCCTTTTTACCATAAATTGTTGCATTGCCAGCCGATAACAATGCCGTGAATAGCCATAAAAAGCAAGGCGTTTTGGCCGTTTTTAGGGGTTTTTCATACACTATTAATGATGTTCAGTATAACTTTAAGTTATTAACCTAATGGCGATAGTATCGACGCCTCACTCGCCACAAGTAGATAGCCCTAAAAATAAAGTTCGTCCATAGTACCCGTTATGGTGGGCGAATTAAAAGTGTAATGTTTTATAGCGGTTAACGAATAATCCATGCTCATTAGTAGGCGATAACCTTCTGAAATGCTAAAGTAAACAGCTAACGTCAGTTCAGTTAAAATCATGGCGATATTCATCATTTAATAGACGGCTAATACATACTATGGATCTCTCACTATTATATTACAGCATACAGTGGCTAGCAGGGTTCATCGCATTTGTGACGATTTGGGGCTGGATACCACTGGATAATTGGTGGGTGCGCGGTGTTGAATTTCCGCGTATTCAGATCATGGTATTGGGTGTCATTGCTTGGGTTGGTATGCTGATTTTTTGGTCAGAGTGGCAGCTGGGACAGTGGCTGTTATTTATCGTCTTAAGCATTACATTAGCCTTTCAGCTTAGGATGGTATTGCCTTATACCAAGCTATGGAAAAAAGAAGTTCAAAAGGCAAAAGACAAGCCAGAAGGGCAGGTGCATCAACTAAAAATAATGGTATCAAACGTACTGACGCCCAATGATGACACCCAAAAATTGGTGGATTTGGTGAAGCAAAGACAGCCTGATATTTTAATCACGCTAGAGAGTGATGAAAAATGGGAAAAAGCGCTGCATCAAATCGAAGCTGATTATCCTTACACCGTGAAAGTGCCACTAGACAATCTGTATGGGATGCATCTTTATTCTAAGCTTGAGTTGATTGATCCTGAAGTTAAGTACTTGATGATTGATGACATACCTTCTATTCATGCCCAACTGCGCCTGCAAAGCGGGCGTGTGATTTGGTTGTATTGCTTGCATCCCATGCCGCCAAGCCCGACGGAAGCGGATAAATCTACTACCCGCGATGCTGAACTATTGATGGTTGGCAAACACATCAAAGAAAACAAGCAAACGGCGATATTGGCAGGCGACCTCAATGATGTAGCATGGTCAAAGACGACGCGACGCTTTCAACGTATCTCAGGATTGTTGGATCCGCGTATTGGTCGACATTTTATCAATACGTTTCATGTCAGCTATCCATTTTTACGTTGGGCGCTGGATCATATTTTCCATAGTGCTTGCTTTACGGTAGTGGATATTCGGCGTATGCCTTCGATAGGTTCGGATCACTTCCCTGTTATGACGACTTTACAATACGAACCAGAAGAGGAGAGCAATCAAGCGCAAAATGCTCCTACTGCAGAAGCGGAAGATATTAAAGAGACCGATCATAAAATAATAGAAGGTAAAAAAGAAGGTGAAAAAGTCTCAAAGGAACATGCAGAAGAGCAGAGAAGTTAGGGTTGATAGCCTGCCAATACTATAGCCATCGTATGATGCAATGTTAAAAAAGGCTGTAAGCATATGCTTACGTTAAATAAGGTTTTTAGCCTCTAGTCGCATCAAACTGATTACCCTACAATACCACCATCAACACAAGGATACGCATGGATGCAGTGTTGAGACAGTATCAATAAAAGCACAGGTCAGCCCGCTGTCTTATAGGATACTGTTTATGACTTAGGATGAGTCAGCATGGAAGAAATAATAACAACAATATGAAGCGCCATAGCCCCGAACCAATCGCCCTAGGTTCGGGGCTTTTCTTTGTGTGCGTAATGCTTACATTTATTTTATTCGATATTCTTGTGTTTGGATATGCTGCAATATATTTGAGATTACCTTCTGATTATTTTTAGCGCATAAATGAACGTCAATAAAAAAAGGGTACATGCATTAGCATATACCCTTTTTGACAAAGCATTATTAGATTTGACTTATCGATGCCTGTATCAGTTAGCCAAGTACTTGGATGTAAGCACCTGCGCGTAGCTCTTGTAGCCAGTCTTCTTTGGCTTGCGGTGCTAAGCGCTGATAAAGCGCTTGACGTGCCATATTGCGACGATATTGATCGCTAACATCTTGTTGGCGTTTGCCTTCTATTTTCAAGATATGCCAGCCAAACTGGGTTTTGAAAGGAGCAGAGTAGTCACCAACCGCCGTGTTTTTCATCATGGCTTCGAATGGACCAATCATATCTTCTTCACTCACCCAATCAAGATCGCCACCGCGGCCAGCGGAACCGGGATCATCTGAATAGGTCGATGCTAAACCAGCAAAATCAGCGCCGCTGCGTAGCTGTTCATACAAATCATTAATCTTTTGCTCAGCAAGCGCGTCTGTCTGTAGCTCATCAACTTTTACCAATATGTGACGAGTACGCCACTGCGGTATCAGCATGGTGTCGCTGGCTTTTTTGTCAGCAAGTTTAATGATATCGATACCTTCAGGCGTTATTAATGGTGCGCTGACCGCGCCAACCTCAAGTTTGGTAATCTCACTTGATAGCTCTGTAGGTAGAGAAGCGGCTTTATGAAAGCCCATATCGCCACCTTGTAGCGGAATAGGATAGTTGCCTTGGCTGGCAGCGACCGCTTCAGCGACATCAACGTTTGGTGCAAGCAGGCGAGTCCGCAGAGCTTCTGCTACCTTTAACGCCTCATTGCGTTGGGCTTCTGAGAGTCGGCTGTAGTCATCCATGTAAGGTACTCGTACATGAATCGTTTGATACTCACTCTGGTTTAAGCGCTTGGCTTCAGGCGAGGCCAAAAATGCATCAATATCTTGTTCGCTGATGCGCACGCGGTTACCGATTTGGCGCTGTTGCAAGGCTTGAATGGCTGCGTCTTCGATTAATTGCGCACGTAGCGCCGCATAGCTACCAGGTTTTGCTGCGTCCAAACGCTGTTGCAAAGCTGAGATGCTCGTCAGCCCTTCTGCTTGAGCGATTTGACTGAGGCGCTGATTGATAGCCGCTTCATCAGGGTTTAAACCGACGCGCTTGACCATTGATAGTTGTAACTCACGCAATATGAGCGCATTTAACACCTCAGACTGTAGTTGTGCTGAGTTTGCTATTGGTTCACCAGCCGCTTGTGCACGTGCTTGTGCTTGGGTAATAGCATCGATCAAATCGCTCTTTAAGATAGCATTTTCATTGACTAAAGCAATAATACCGTCGGTGCTATTGGCTGGCGTCAAACGATTGACGTTATCCTGCGCGGTCACGGCATTTGCTTGAGGCGCTTGTGCTTTTGCAGGTTTAACGGTGGCAGCTTGGGCGCTCAATGTAAGCGCAAGGCTGGCACTCATAGATAGCAATACAGCACGGCTGGTTTGACGTAAAGAAAAAAATCTCATGATGCTCCTCATCAATGTCATCGCATCGGATGGTAGTTGGTCAACGCTGTTTAATACTTTTAACAGTCAAATATTAGGCAGCGTTGACCATAATAGGGTTACAAACTGGGTTATGAAATACATAGCAAAAATATTTATACAAGCACGGTCTTAATCTTTCCAAGCAGTCTGGACAGGTTCAAAGCCCAAGATTTTATCAGAGAGTAAGCGAGTCAGGCGGCTGCTACCACTACCCAAACCATTCAATCTAATCTCTGCCATAATAGCTTGCGTTGGTTTGTCTTTGACATTTAAGTCATTATAGTAACGACGACCATAAACTGCAAAACCAAAGCAGCAATCTTCGTAATCAACGCCGACCAACGAATCAAGAACTTTATCACGATTGTAATCGTATTGACCTTGAGCCAAGATTCGCCAGCTGTTATTGATTGGAAAGACAGCCGATGCGGTAAAAGCAGAGAGTGGCAGCTGATCGGTGTTTTCATCACGTTGACGTTTGACAAATCCAACATTAAACAAGCTGTTGTCAGACGGCTGATAACGCAGCTCAGTCGTAATATAATTTAAATCATAATCATTGGTCAGTGCGCCACTAACATCAACCCAAAAGTTGTTGTAAGGCTGCGTGCTGGTATCCCAAACCATCCCTGAAGATGAAGAGGTGAAGACAGGTTGCTGATCATCAAGCGTAACACGTCCATTATCGATATAAAACTGCTCTGCAATGCTACCATCAAAACGTGTCACACCCGTTGCGTCGATGTAACGATAATTGATACCAGGAGTAATTGAATGCAAATCTTGCAAGCGGTCATGCCCTAAGAACCAACTGTCAGAAAACAGCTGTTCATAGTTAATAGAGGCAATACGCGTATTAAAGTTCGGAATATCGTTTTGGTCTTCATATGGCGAGTAGGTGTATTTCAATCGCGGGCTTAGCAAGCGATAGCCACCCATGGTATCGTCGAATGCGCCAAAAGGCGAGCCTGCTTGATAGAAATTCAGACCTGCATCAATACTGGCTTGCGGTACAAATACCGACTGGCTACCGTCTTTATCACTCAACTGGTTGTCGGCTAAGCTATCCTCATCATAAGAGGTATAGAGATGTTGTAAGCTCAGTTTGGGCTTGATATAACCCCAAGATTTTTCCATTGGATAAACGGCGCTGAGTTTATTATAAATTCGCCCGCCACTTTTTTCATTCTCAGAGCCATCGTCGATGGATTTTTTGAAATAAGCGGAATCGTGTACACCAGTGATATCGAAGCTCTTCGCCCAAGGCAGTCGATAATCGAGCTTGAGCTGCGGCAATCTTGAATAAGGTTTATCTTTGTCTTCTAAGGGTTTACCATTACTGGTAAAAGCGTCTAGAGTTTGAAAGGTTTCTACCTTCAATTCACCATCAACATAGTCATTATAATAATTGACACGCGCACGGCGTGGTAAGTTTATGGTGCTGTCTGATAGACCCAGTGTGTCAAAATCATTGAGGTAGTCTGAATCTGACACATAGCTGTATTTTGCATCACCGCTTAAGCGTGGAATGCTCTTAGATGACCAATAATGATCATAAAAGAAGCTAGAGCGGTCTTCGTCATTGTACTCTTTGTCATTAGGCAAATATGAACCATTAAAAATACCTTCGCCGTAACTTTCGGTCAGATAGCGAAACTCGCCTGACACCATAGGATTACGATCGGTATAAATATGGGTATTGAGCGTGGCATCATAATTGGGTGCCAAATTGAAATAGTAGGGTATATCAACCTCAAGACCGCTTTCACTACTGATACTGGCATTCGGCAATAAAAAACCACTGGTGCGACGATTATCAATCGGAAAGTTGAAGTAAGGCAAATAGAACACAGGCACATCAGCGATACGGAAAGTAGTATTATAGGCTTCGCCGCGACCTGTATCGGTATCCAAATCAATGCTTTTGGCATCAAACTGCCATTTACGATTGGTTGGTGGACAGGTACTAAACATGACATCATCTAGCTCATATTGACTGTCATTCGGTCTGTTCAAGCGCTTGGCATAACCATGAGCTTGCAGTTCTACACTAGCAAAAGCCACATCATTGGCTGTCGACTGTCCAGTTTCAGTATTATAATTTAAGCTATCGGCGACCCCAATAAGCCCGCCTTTTGATGCTTTTTCAGTGAAATTGGCTTGGGAATTATTCGATGAGCGGTTTGGCGCATTGCTATCTAGTGCGTTGTTGCGTGATACTTGCTGACCTGTCGCTTGGTCAGTAAACATGACTTTACCTTGAGCGGCGGCTACGCCATTGCTCAAATCTAACAAGACTTTTTCTGCTTCTATCTGCTGGGTACCCTGATTGATGATGACATTGCCCGACAGCTCTGCATAGTCGACATTGTCGTAATAACCATAATCTGATTCTGAAAACAGCGGCGCTTGATTATTCGGGAGACCATTTAAGTTTGGCGCAGGCTGTCCATTGGTTGCTCCCGCCTCATTGACCGCGCGTTGATAGTTGGGGTTGCTCTTTGGATAAACCCATTGACCTTCGCAGCGTTGGGCGCTATCTACGGCATTCGGTAATAACTGTAAGTTTTTACCCACTTTTGGAATGGTTTGCGGGGTAGGTGTTAGCTCGTTTTGAATGATATCTTGGTTAGCATTATCACTATTGTTTAACGTTGAGGCATCTGTATCAGGTGTCAGCTCATAAAACTCTGCTAAACGCAGCAGACTATCTTGAATACTTTCATCACTCACATCAACTTTACCAGTCTTCTGTGCGGCTTTAGGTGCAGTGGTTTCAGTAAGCTGAGCAGTGCTATTGTTTTGAGTGGTCGAAATCGTATCTGCTGCTGGTACAAAACCTTGATCATCACTCTCATTAATGGCGGTAATTTCTAGAGGGCGGTTGTCTAAGGGACTTTCATTAATAGCATTCTCATTAGAGATGCTGTCGTTGAAGGTGTTTTCACTAAAGGTGCTTTCATTAAAAGTATTGTCAAAACTACTGTCTGACGCATTGTTATCAGTAGCAGCCTTTTGAGACGCATTACGCTGAAAGTCAGTCTTTTGATTATTGCTATTTTGATAGCGGATATCATTATAGTCGCTGTCTTTTTGGACGCTACTGCGATTGGCATCAGGTGTAACATCAGAGATATAGTGGGTGCTACTGTCAGTGATTAGCGACTCAGTTTGCTGTGTGTCAGCATTGCTGGGCGCAGCACTAACGGTTAGGCTGGACAAGCCTAAGGCACCAAATAAGATCAAACGGATGCTTTGGTAAAGCGGAGAATATAACAAGGGCACACCTATGATTGCAGAGCCTATTGAATTGCGATACTGAATTTAGTAACCATATTATTAATCATGTATGGCGGTTAATAAACGACTAAAAAATCACTGATTGATAATGCTATCTTAAGAATTTGGCTGTTTTACATATAATGACGACTAATCATAGTCAAAAAAAACCAAATCAGCTACACTATTTACCAAAATTTATAATATAGCCAAGCTGTTTTTTGAATGGTTGCTGAGGTTATGCTCAGCGCTAGATGTCGAATGATATTCCAATACGCCTGCTATCGCAGTTTTTTTGGCTCAAGACGTTGCTATTTTAACAAGGTTTTGCCTGACTTATCACTACTTTAATTGTTTATGACTTATATTTAACCTGCGATGCCCATTATGACTGATAAAATACTTTTAGAGCCTAATATGATCGATACCAAACTCAATAGCCGTCTACAACAATTAGAGAGCTGGTTGCAGCAAGTATTTGCTGGTCAAACGTTCCAACTCGATAGTCTACCCGGTGACGCAAGTGCTCGCCAATACCATAGAATCCAGCTGTCAGACAGTAATGGCACGACAGTCGCACATTATATTGTTATGGATTCAGCGGACGAACAAGACGCCATGCGCCAGTTTATCAATGTGACTAAGCTGATGGCACCGGCGATCAATGTGCCGACGCTCATCGCACAAGACGTGACGAAAGGATTTTTGGTGTTACAGGATTTTGGTGCGATAGAGTTCGCCCATCTGCTAGTTGATGCGACGCCTGCGCAGATAGATGAGCATTATCAGTTGGCAATGCAGACGTTGGTCGCGCTACAGACCGTGCCAGTTGAAACAGCCAAGTCGCAACATCAATTGCCAGATTATGATACCGAGCTATTAGATCGTGAGATGGATTTATTCAGCGATTGGTTTATACCTTATATCGGTGTCGAGCTTGATAAAGCATTATGGAAGACTTTAAAAGAAGCCTTAATAAAAGAGATTTTGCAGCAACCACAAGTCATCGTCCATCGTGATTATCACAGTCGTAATTTGATGCAGGACCAAGCGGATCGCTCGCGCTTAGGCGTGATTGACTTTCAAGACGCCGTCATCGGCTCTTATACCTATGATTTGGTGTCATTGCTGCGAGATGCTTATGTAGAATGGCCAGAGAGCCAAGTCTCTGCATGGATTAATAATTTTTGGCAGTTGCAAAAGCAGGCAGGCTTGACCACGGCAGATAGCATAGAGCAGCTCGAAAACGATATGAATGTCATGGGTGTACAGCGACATTTAAAAGTGTTGGGGATTTTTATTCGCTTGTCTGAGCGAGATGGCAAAGACCGCTATTTGGCGGATATTCCTAAGGTGATGCGTGATTTAATGTTTGAATTAGAATGGTTAGAGGCGCACGGTAGACCGCATATGCAACAAGCAGTAGCGCCGTTTAATGAGAGTCTCAGGGATAATATACTGCCAGCTTATCAAAGTAAGTTCGTACAGCAATATATTTAGAACGAAGCACTTGCGAGCTTTATTTGACGCGAATGCTCATCTGATAAGTAATGCTCATTTGATAAGTTACGTTAAAACATTAGCAAGTTTTAATCTGAATGTATAATCCCATAAAATAAAAAAAGGAGCGCACATGTCTGAGATTGACCGAGCAATGATTACCCAAGCAATGATTTTGGCTGCTGGTAAGGGCACGCGTTTGCGTCCGTTAACACTGGATACACCCAAACCTCTGGTGGAGGTGGGTGGGCAACCGCTTATCGTCTGGCACATTAAAGCGCTACAAGCAGCTGGTATCACTGATATCACCATTAATGCGTCATGGCTGGCTGATAAGCTGATGGATACACTGGGTGATGGCAGTCAATACGGTGTTAAATTACATTGGTCAGTAGAGGATGATGAGCCTCTAGAGACCGCAGGCGGTATTTTTCAAGCGTTACAAACTGGCAAGCTGCGCGATGAGCCATTTATCTTAGTGAACTCAGATGTATGGACGACCTATGATTTTGCGCAGTTGCGAGATTATAAGCTTGGCGCAGATCAGCGCGCACATCTGTTATTGATTGATAATCCAGAGCATAATAACGGCGGTGATTTTGCCATCAATAATGGTTTAGCCAGCGAGCAGCCGATTGGTGATGCAGACAAATACACCTTTGCTGGCATTAGTGTGATGTCACCACGATTGGTCGATGGGCTGGTATCAGGTCAGCCAGCGGCGTTGGCACCATTGCTCAAGCAAGCGATGATAAAGTTCCAAATCACGGCTGAAATCATTTCTGATAATTGGATAGATGTGGGCACGCCTGAACGCTTAGCGAAGGTAAATGAATTTATCAAAAGCAACGGTGTTGATCACCATCAAGGCGTTTAGACTATGGTATTTATAATAAAGGGCTTAGATTAAGATGCATAATTCTTATTAATCTTATATAAGTAATCACATAAAAAAGCAGCGCCGATTCATCGACGCTGCTTTTTTATGTGATATAGCCATGGCTAAGTGGGCTGCAAATGACTGCTAGATGCCCATAGCCAACTTGATTAATTGAGCAATCGTAAAAATAACTGCAAACCCTGCTATATATAGCCCAATGAACCATGCCCATTGTGACTGTTTCTTACTGAGCTTCTTCATGCTCGCCTCCTACTACGTGTGAATGCGCTTTAAAAAGTGTAGCCACTGCTCATATTTGCAGTAGCCACATTTTTATATCCTTTGTTTACCCTTAGTACATATGCTCATGTCCAGTTTTACCCTTAAAGGTGTAATAGGCAAAAGCGGTATAACTCAGGATAATCGGTAGCATTATGACGGCACCAACTAACATAAAGGATAGTGAGGTGTCAGCTGCGGCTGCCTCATAAATCGTCATCTGATACGGTACGATGTATGGGAACATGGCGAAACAAACCCCGATATAGCCCATCAAAAACAGTGCCACAGTCAACAAGAAAGGACGATATTCGCGCTCGCCACTTAAGTCTTTACGCATCAAGAAAAATAATAGTAAAACTATAATTGGCATAGGCGCTAGATATAATAGACCTGGGAAGCCAAACCAGCCTTCGAGGGCATTAATGTCTGAAAAATACATAAACGCTGTGACGACGATCATTGCCACTACCAAAGCAGAAAGCATCCAGCCAGACACTTTGCGTGCCCAGACTTGTAGGGTATGCTCAGTTTTGATAATGAGCCATGTAGAGCCAAGTAAGGCGTAACCAATAATCATGGCAAAGCCGCAGACAATCGAGAAAGGTGTGAGCCAGTCAAACGGCCCACCAGTATAGAGACGGTTGCTTGCCTCAAGACCTTGTACAAGCGCTCCAAGCATAATACCTTGAGAGAATGTAGCAACGACTGAACCAACAAAAAAGAAAGTGTCCCATACGTGACGACGTGACGATGCTTTGAAGCGAAATTCAAATGCCACACCGCGCATTATTAGCCCGAATAGCATAAAAGTAACAGGCAGATAAAGCCCCGTCATAATGATGCCATAAGCCACTGGGAAAGCAGCGAACAAGCCGCCGCCGCCTAATACTAGCCAAGTCTCGTTACCATCCCAAAACGGGGCAATAGAGTTCATAATGCGGCTACGGTTTTTATCTGAGCCAGCAAAGGGAAACAAGATGCCGCAGCCCAAATCAAAGCCATCAAGCAATACATAGATAAAGACGGATAGAGCGATCAGTCCGCCCCAAATTAAAGGTAAGTCTAATACATCACCGTAGTTAAACATTAGCGTAACCCTCCATCATCGACGTCGTTTGCAGGAGTATCTATATCTTCTTCAGTACTCTTAGCAGGATTGTTATCGCCACTGAGCGCACGACCTTGGCTTTCGGTCACTGAGTGCTCATAGAAATTATCATCGGCAGGATCTTCGTACGGTTTTGGCCCTTGAGCGATCAAGCGTAGAATATAAAAACTGCCTGCACCGAAGACAAATATATAGAGGACAATAAAACCAATCAACGTGGTTGCCACTTGCTGTGCTGCGAGCGGTGACATGCTTTCTGCGGTGCGTATCACACCATATACAGTCCATGGTTGACGACCTGTCTCGGTCACAAACCAGCCCGCCAATAATGCGATAAAGCCAAGCGGTGTCATCATCATCCAAGCACGGTGGAACCAGACACTTTCGGGATTATATTGCTGTTTTTTAAAGTATTTATAGAGACTAAATAAGCCGACCAGCACCATTAACATGCCAATACCGACCATGATGCGAAATGCCCAGAATACAATCATCACCGGTGGTTGGTCTTCAGGTGCCCAGTTTTTTAGACCTTTTACTTCGCCATCTAACGAATGGGTAAGAATCAAACCTGAGACATAGGGAATGCTCACTTCATATTTATTGGTCTGGTTTTCTTGGTCGGGAATAGCAAATAGGCGTAACGCTGCACCGCGCTCATCCTCCCAAATTCCTTCCATCGCTGCGACTTTGGCTGGCTGATGCTCTAAAGTGTTTAGACCATGCTCATCGCCAATCAATACTTGAGCGGGTGCGACAAATATCGCCATAATCATGGCCATACCTAGCATGACACGACCATGTTGACGGTGTTCGGTGTGTTTTTTGGACTGAATATAATAAGCACCAACTCCGCCAATGACAAAGGCAGTCGTCAAGAATGCCGCTGTCATCATATGAGCATAGCGGTAAGGGAATGAAGGGCTAAAGATGATCTCAATCCAGTTGGTAGGATATAAAAGTCCATCTGCGCCCATCATAAAGCCTTGCGGCGTCTGCATAAAGCTGTTGGCGGCTAAAATCCAAAAGCCTGAAATCAGTGTACCAATGGCGACAATGGCAGTGGAAGCAAAGTGCATACGTTTGCTCACGCGCCCCCAACCAAACAGCATAATACCTAAAAAAGACGCTTCTAAGAAAAACGCGGTCAATACTTCGTAGGCGAGTAGTGGGCCCAACACGTTACCGGCTTTGTCAGAAAAGACCGCCCAGTTAGTACCGAACTGGTAGGACATTACTACACCAGATACCACGCCCATACCGAATACCACGGCAAATATTTTGACCCAATGCTTGTAGACTTCAGCATAGATAGGCTCGCCTGTTTTGAGCCAACGGAATTCAAGTACCGTCAACCAACTGGCAAGTCCGATAGAAAACGCGGGAAAAACAATATGAAACGAGATAACAAAAGCGAATTGGATACGCGCGAGCATCAGCGCATCGAGCTGGTCAATCATAAACGTAGCGAACATAAACGGTTACCCTTATCTGTTAGCTGAATAGCGCTGGCTTCCATAAAACGCTCAAGTAACTGCCCGCAATCGTCTATAGATTAAGGTAAAAAGTAGTACGGGCAATGGCTCAGTGTTGATTAGCGAGCAATCTTAGGGATAGAGTGCGGCTAAGCTAACGACTGTTTAGCTGAATTAAGTAATTTATATCCCTATAAATTAATACATTACTGTCAGGTGCTGTCAATATATTATGCGCTTCCCTCGATACACACGCAAGCTGCGCAACAGATTGGTCGCATACCTGATAGTCATTAAAAACTGCTGAGATAAACCCAGATATATCAGACTAATCGCTTGGCAAAACAAGGTGTTATCAAGTTCACCTTAATAACAGTAATGTTTTATTTATATACTAATATAGGCACAAATATCCAACAGAGTATAAAGTTGCAAAGCCATCTGCTTTACTCTTAATTTTAAAGCGCAAAGACCAGTGCAGTGCTATATGACACAAGCAATCATTATTCCTGCAATTGTTTATGTAAAATCTGGCGTAATGTCAAAATAGTTTGCGGGTTAGTTTGAATGCTATGACCACCGCTGATAATCGTCTCAGAAGCCGCGCCATCGAGATGAGCGCTGGTATAAGGAACAATACCATCTGATAAACGTTCAGTTAGCGCTTGGCTGATATCTTCATTGACAGTGACGGCTGCAACCAGTGGTTGGGCAGAGAGCTTTGAGCTATCAGAAGGGCTACTGGTACCGACTGTTTCATTTTCAATGTCTTCTTCTACTGCTTGCGATAAATCAACCTTTGCACCAGCTGGCTGCATTTGCGCCAGTCCTTTAGTAATGTCGGCATCATTATTGGCAATGATAGAGTGATAGGTAACACGATCATTGATGGTGATGTCTTTCGTCAGCTGTATAAAAGAGGATTTGTCGCTCAGCTGACTTGCACCATTTTGTAAATATAATGCACCCAAAGGATTTTGTGCCAAATCACCTTGCGTGGCAATGGTTGCCAAGTTGTCCGTGACAGTTTTTACCAAACCGACTGGCAAATAGACAATACGGCGTAGTGCCCGAGTGAACCAGCGATCTGCATAGTCAGTTCCGCGAAAAGGCGCTGATAAAAAGACAGCCGTATCTACTTGTGGTAAGGCTTTTAGCTCAAAGCGTTCTTTTAGCTGATCTTCGCCAAATGATGCTTTAAGTGCGTCACGAATCTTACGTTTTTCACTGTCAGACAGCACATTTTGATCGTCTAGTCTATCTAGGTCATCGACCAAGTTTTCATCAGATAGCATCATGCGAGCGATAATGGCACCCATACTATGACTGATAATCACGCTGTTTTTGCTGGCGCGATTTTGTCCTTTAGGATCAGTTTGCTGGTAGGTGCTGTTGATTAACTGTTGTATTTGATAACGGTTTTCTAAAATGGGCAAATTGGTTGGATAGAATATCTGCCACACTTGATAGTTATCACGCAACTTATCGTCGTTGAGAATATCGTTGGTTAAATTGACCCAAGTGGCAGGGCTAGAAGCCAAACCATGCAGCATGATCAGGACGCGCTTATTAGGATCATAAGGCTCAAGCATGAATAATTTGGGCAGTCTGGCCTCTGGCTGGCGAGTGATTAAATTGAGATAACCGACGCCATCTAGCTGGTTCTCTGACAGCCACAAGCCATAACCTGCAGAAAAGTTAGCCGCCAGTGGATAGTCACTATTAAGGATATTGACGCTTTCGCTTTGGTATGGGTTGTATAAATGAATATCGAGCTTGCGACTGCTTAGTACATCCAATACGCTATCGCCGCTTGGTTCAATCAATCCTGTTAGCAGCAAATGTCCAGTAGGGTAGATACGCGAACTTGGCTTGCTCTCATCTGTGTCTCCATCTTTCTCATTGGCCAATCGACCTGACAATGATGACACTAATAATTGGCGAATCGTGGTGGTATAGCGGTCATCCAGTGAGGCCACCAAGCTGATACCTAAGCCTGGACGTTTGCTGATTGAGTTAAGCCCAGAGAGGCGTAACTCGTAAGTGGAAACCAAGTCTGCTAGTGCAGAGGTCTGCTTATGTGCATTTTGCAAATAGTTATTTTCATTAGGCAAATAAACACCAAGATCATAATCATCAATTTGTATTTTCATGACGTTGACTTGATCAGTAGGTTTGCCCTTGAGCGGTGAGTAATTGGCAATCGCGGCTTGGTTACTGTCATTAAGATGGCTAGCGGATGTGGGCAAATAATCTACTTTGGTGCCGCCCATCAATTTATTTGAGCCGTTGGTTGATCTATAAAGCTGGGTTATCACATCATTACTGGCGGCATTATAGATGTCTTGGGTTTGAATATCGGTGTCATTTGGAATACGATTCTGTGCCTGAGAGGGGCTTTTATCTTGATCTGCGCCCTCAAAATCATGCGTCAAACTGTCATAAAATAAATAGGTATAACTGGATTTGATAGCATCGAATAATCGCTCTTGATAACCTGTTAGACAGCGATTGGTGTTTTCTTGCTGGACTTTAGCTTCTGTATCCTCTAAAGGTGCGTTGGCATAATAAGGATCAAGTGGCGGGCGAGCCAGCGCATTGCGGCAGTCCTGAGAGGCAGAAAGCTGTCGCGCTTTTGCGTAGTGTAACTCTGCAAAAACTGCCAAAGCAGGACGGTAGTGTTCATTCAAAATACTGTCAGTAAGCTGAGTGAGGCATAAATCAAACTGCTGCATACAGGCTTGCTCATTGAGCCCTGCCGATAAGAGCGCTGATGCCGTATCACTGCTTAGTTTCTTGGTGGTGACGATATTACCGCGCTGCGCAGTAATCGTCTTCGCTGACGCTTGCTTATTCACTGATACCGTACTGCACGCAGGTAATAATGCTACCGCGGCTATCAAGGCGACTGATGTGATCGAAAATGGGGTTTTCTTAGCATGCGTCACCATATTTTTGATAGGGCTAGCGAAAGTCATAGGTGAGTCCAGTTAGTCGTAAAAGCATGATTGAGTCAGTAATTTATAAGAAGAAGTGTAGCGTAACTTTTCGCATTAAACTATTTTATTTAAATTTCAAAAATACGGTTTGAACTTCGATAATCGAATCGAACACGCATTTAAATAAGGTAGACAGCAAGTTGGGTTCAATGGAGTTTCGTTAGACATAAAAAAGCCCCTGACTCTATATTGAAGTAATTTCGATATAAAGTCAGGGGCTTAGTCGAGTCAATCTAGCTTATGGAGCAATCATAGTATTTGGTAAATTCACTTAATGACATTTAAACACCTAATCAATGTTAAGCACTAGGCTTAACATTGATGTCAGGCGCAGGTATATCCCAAATGTAGAATTTACCCTCTTCAATAAGTTTGATTTGCTGACGAATGATGTCATTGTTAGGGTTTTTCTGTTCAAGACGACGCAAGCGCTCTAGTGCATTATCGCGGCGGTCACTTAATAAGTCTGACTGTGCCAAGCTTTGCTCTGCTTCGGTATAGCCAAGAGACACTGCGCGGTCTAGGTATTTTTGACCTTCTTTGAAGCCGCCGCCTTCTGACAACATCATGCCGTATAAGAAGTTGGCTTCGCCGCTATCAGGTTGCAGTTTAATGGCACGGTCAACATATTTTCCACCGCGTATCGTATAGTCTGATCCCAAATCTAAGTTACGTCCCATGCCATTGAGTTTAGCGGCACGAATCAATACATCATAAGAGGCATTTGGTGATTCAGCATAAGGCTGTATCCATTCAGCCAATACTTTGATTTTTTCACGCGTATAATGGCGCTGTGAGCGGTTAGGGAAGTTTGGTGGGTAATGACGGGCATTTGGTGAGACGTCTTCGATGAAGTCATCAAGCAAGCTCACGTCTAGCTGATCGTTGCTATTACCGTTTTGCTGAGGAATCAACACAGTCGGTACAAAGCTTACGTCCGACAATTGCACTTGCGGCGTTGGTATATTGGCAAGCTGACCACTACGCAGGTCGACACCAGTAGCGGTCAAAGGACCAGGCTCATAAACTCGAGTGGTGCCAGTGAACTCAGGTATTTTTGGTGCTGGTACAACATCTTGTGGTTGCAATGTACTCATTGGCGCACGATACGGCTGAGCATTATTTGGCAAAGGAGCGCTTTGTGGAACACTACTGCTTTGAAGGTCAGTTGGTTGAGTATTGGCTGTCACCGCCGCAGTCGGTAAAGTGGATGGAGTACCCTCTTGTGCTGTACTAGCCGCAGTCGGTCGAGCAAGGCGAATCACACGTTTGCTAGAATCCATAGCGCTAGGCACCGATGTGGCAGTAGTATCGGTCTTTGCAGCATCTGTTGCCGCATTGGTTTCAGCCGCATTGACAGGCGCTGATAATAGCATGGCACAAGCTGTGGCCAGTGCTGTCAGAGTTGCCAGTTTAGGCGACTTGCTAGACGAACGGGCAGAGAGAGTCGATTGGTTGATGGCTTTCATAAAAATCGTTACCTTAATTTATTTAGTTGTTATTTAGCAATTGAATGGTTATTAGCTCATGTCTTTGCGGCAAAATCATACAAATTTTTAATACCCTAACAAATTCAACTGAGCGCTATCAGTAGTAGGATTGTTAATAGTAACGCGATAGCGTGTACGTTATGCCAGCGACAGCAGGGTAAATGAGAGCAATATCAATAATAAAGCGCACTGCACTTACCATCACAACGAACTTACCATCACAATCTATCGCTCAAAACCTGCTATCACAGATGGCAATTACAAGTGATATGCCGTGGCTTTCATGCGATTGGCCATCCAGCGCATAGTATGACGTACAGGCGGTGATAACGCTGCGCCGCCACTTGCTAATGCCAGCTCACGATGATGCAACTCTTCAATATCCATTTGTGCCAGTATCTCTTTTGAGCGTTTATCGTGCTCTGGTAATTGGGTGATATGGTCTTGTAAATGTTCGCTGACTTGAGCTTCTGTCTCTGCGACGAATCCCAAGCTAAATTCATTAGAGATGGCACCCGCGACTGCGCCAAGACCGAAAGACATGCCATACCATAATGGCGTAAAGACACTGGCATGACTGCCAAGCTCGTCTAATCGCGTCTCGCACCAGACCAAATGATCGACCTCTTCTTCGGCTGATTGCTGCATGGCTTGCTTGACGCCGTTGTCTTTGGCGGCAAATGCTTGACCATGATACAGACCTTGCGCGCATACTTCACCAGTATGATTGATACGCATCAATCCTGCGACATGTCGCGCCTCGGTGATAGTGAGCTCAGGAATCTCGTCACTGCTGACTGGTAGTGGACGAGTGCTAGGGTTTGAATGTGGTACGACAGCTCGTAATGCCTTATCGACCCCAAGTAATAATTGGTCGACTTTGGATAAGGGACGCAGGGCCATGATTCACTCCTGATGGCTTAAATACGATCAAAAAATTAAACTTATCTGTTCTTCTAAAAACATCATCTGTTTTTCTAAAATAATGATAGTGATTAACGCATAGGTATTACTATAGCAAACAATCTAAATTATCAGCACCAATATTATCCATTTGATAACACACCGATTGCTATAGCAGCATGTCAATCTTACTTATGGAGCCACTTCATCATGCGTTTGGATGACCGCATTTTTAATATGTTTATTGAGTTTACTGTATAAAAAGGCACCGAAGGCAATGTTTATGAGTCCTGTCACTAAAAATAGCTGAGGTAAATTGAATCCCAAAGCATTCAAAATCACGATAGAGAAAATCGCTGAGGTGACCATAAATATCGCGTTAAAGATATTGTTGGCACCAACGACGCGCGCGCGGTGGCTCTTGGGTGCATAGGCCTGCATAGATGCATATAATGGTACGATGTATAAACCGCCGCTAAAGCCCAAAAAAAATAAATCAGCAAACACGCGCCAGCTGCCACTCACCGCAAACAACTCACTGATGCCAAACAGAGTCGCATTATTCACATTGATGTTGAGACTTGACAGCGAAAAATACAAATCAATCGCAAAAATACTTAAGCCCGCGATACCAAAGGGCAAAAGACGCAAGCTGACTTGGTTTTTGGTTAATGATTTGCATAATAATGAGCCAATCGACACACCAACAGAAAACAAGGTTAATAGGAAAATAACCACTGATTCATCACCATGTAAGATGACCTTGCTGAATTCTGGCGTTTGGGTCAAAAACGTCGCGCCATAAAACCAAAACCAACTATTACCAAGGATGACAAAGAACAAAAAAGGCAATGAATATAAGTAGCGCACCGTCGCCACACTAGTGGTCACAATGTTCCAATTGATTTTTAGGTTTGGCTGCATCGCTGGCATGTGGGGTATCAATCGTGCGACAAAATAACCCAAGACGGCGATGACCAATACTGTAACACTTATCCAATAGAGCGGCTGTGCTATCTGGGTTAAAACGCCCGCGATAATCATACCGAGCAAGATCGCTAACGATGTCCCCATTTGAAACAAACCATTAGCACCAACCAATTCATCTTCTTTCATCGCTTGTGGTAAGTAGGCGTATTTAATAGGCCCGAAAAAAGTAGATTGAGTGCCCATGAGAAACAACGCAACAAATAACAATGCGTACCATTCAAACACGAACCCTACTGCCGCAATCACCATAATTACGAACTCAAGCAGCTTAATCAACCGTGTGAGTTTTGATTTTTCGAATTTATCCGCGATTTGTCCTGCCAGTGCAGAAAACAAAAAGTAGGGCAAAATAAACAACATCGCGGCCAAGTTATTCAAAATACTGACTTCCATGCCCAACTGACTCGCAGCGGTGTAAGTCAAAACCAGTATGAGCGCTTGCTTAAAAATATTGTCATTAAACGCGCCCAAAAACTGGGTAAAAAACATGGCGCTAAAACGGCGGTGCTTAAATAATTGAAACTGATTGGCCATGAAAATTCCTACAGACGGGTCGCGGTTGCTAGATCAAAGAAAAGCGCTGAATACCGCTTTTAAAGTGAAAGTAATTATCGATATAATTATTAACAGTATCAAAAACTTATCGAAATATAGCATAGGTTTTATCAATATTAAGCCGTATAATAGCAAGGCTTTGGTAAAAATACATGCGCTCGACGCTATGATTTCATAATTATCTAAGTTATGATTTGTAAATTTTGCATGGTTGCGTCGCGAGGTGTGAGTAATGGCAAAGGCTTGCTACCACTCACGCATGTCTATTTTTTGATAAAAACATGGTGCTAATCTGACACCAAGGTTTGCGTTATAAACGGTCATTATCCAAAGCAAGACAGTAAACCATAATTCAGCCAACTGCTATAAGTTTATTCACCGGTAAGACTAGGCGATTGTTATCGTTCATAATATTGTGCCGCGTGAGGTGATAGGAAATACACATGAAACACCAGCCTTCAACGCTCGCGCGCAATGTATCGATGATGCAGTGTGATACGGATAATGTTCGAGAGGATATTAAAATTCAAGATTCTCAGAGTGACCGTTTTCAAAAAACACGTCGTACAGCAGCTATGGCAACTCATAGTAATGCGCCGCGCATTCATTTTACGCGTTCAGCACTTTTCACTGCGCTAGCGACCAGCCTAGTGGGTTTCGGTATGGCACCTGCTGCATTGGCTGATACCACAAATAATGTCAGTTCTCCTAAACCACCTACGAGCAATCAAATAGCTGTCGATCAATCAAACATTCAACCAACCAGCACTCAATCGACCACACTGTCAGATGATGATACTCAGCTCGATATCGCTTTGGATGCATTGCGCCTAAAAAAGGCAGTAGAGCAGGGCATTATCGATCAGTCAGTATTGGATGAGTACAGCGAACAAAGCCTAGGCATTAAGAAGTCTGATGCTCAAGATAAAAGCGCTAAAAAACCAGATGCTCAGGGTATGGTCAATTCTCAGGTAAATGCCATGGATAATATGGCTGGCGCAAATGATGCTCAGCTCGATCTTTCTAATAGCGCCAATGATGACTTGTTGCAACAAGCCGCAGCCATACAGCAGCAGGGTTATCAGATGATGACGCCCGAGGAGATTAATCGTGAGCTGGCTGCGATGGACATGCAGAATGCCCAAGATATTGATGACATCACTAATAGTACGGACGTTAATAGCAGTACTGACATTAATAGTACCAACGTTAATAACAATTACAGTAACAATAATAATGATATCAGCAATAACGATCGCGATTTTGACGCGCCAATTGCTACATTAGATGATACAACCCCGCCTATTGGTTTAGATGTGGATTTGGATGCGACCAATCTGCCAGCTCCTAACAATCTTGAGACATTAGGTAGGAATGAGAGCGCCGCTGAACGCGCACAGACGGCTGAAGTTATGTCGCGTCCGATCGATGTTAGCGACTCTGTCAGTAGTGGACGCGTGGATGGAACCGGTACTTTCGATAATGAGATTGTCGCCAATGCCAGTGATGAGACCAATGAAGATGGTACAACGTCAGATATCATCAATCCTGATGACTACTTGCCAGACTATCAAGCGGACTCTCAGGGAATAAACCAGAGTATCGAACAAGCGAGTAAGCCCAAGCCAATGGCGCGTAATAAAGGCAATATCGTGAAACGCCTTTATAACCGTTTATTCAATGCAGGTGTGATGGCATTACCACATGTAGATACCACAATTTATCTACGGCAGGCGACCGCTGAAGGTACTGTCAATGGTAAGCCAAAGCTCACCAAAGCGGACAATGACGTTCAGCCCATGAAAAACATCAAGGCTGCCCTTGATGATACGACAGTTCAGTCAGTTACCGACTTTACGGCCGCCTTGCCACGCCTACGCCAAACAGCATTAGAGGCAGCTCAAGCAGTGGGTTACTATGATATTACGTTACGCCTACGTCAGCGCAATGCTGACACGATCGATGTCATTATCGAAGAGCTGGGCGAGCCGGTACGTGTGGACAGCCGTATTGTTGAGATTCGCGGTGAAGGCAGTGAACAACCAGAATATATAGCACTTGAAAAAGACTTGCCGCCACAAGTAGGCGATATCTTCAATCACCGTGTTTATAAAGATAGCAAGGCGGCCCTTGAGTCGCTGAGTAATACTTATGGCTATTTTGATCAATATTGGCTCAACAAATCCGTCGATATTATCTTGCCAGATAATACAGCAGATGTATCGCTGGTCTACAACACTGGTGATCGTTATGAGTTTGATGACGTTGTGTTTTTTACATACGATGAAGAAACCAACACCTTAACCCAAGATCCTGACAAGCTACCTGTTGAGTTGCCACTATTACAACAGTTGTTTGACTTTAAGCCCGGTGATCCTTTTTATCGTCCAGCGGTGACCGAGTTTAGCAATGACTTATCAGCGACTCGTTATTTTAATACGGTCAACGTTGAGTCGATATTGCCGCCAGATGAACGCAGTGAAGCCAGTACTTTGGCTTTTGATAACACGCCTACCAATAATAGCGGCACACTCGACGACGATATTAATAGTGATGGCGCCTCAGACATTGCGGGCAATAATGGTGCTGAAAGCTCAGCTGCTTCTAATAGTAGCCGTGTTAATAATGACAATAGCGCTGATGACGGTGATGAAAATAATGCAGAGAGTGAGGACAATACGACTGCCAATAGCGGTGAAATAGTCAATCCCGCCGACATTGCGGCGATCGATTTTGAAGCTGATGCAGCAACACTTGATAAACTACAAGCTATCAAACAAAAAGCAGAGCGTTTGAGCCGCTTACCAAATGACCGTGTATTGGATGAAAAAGACCAAGAGGCGGACAACCTTTTAGGTAAAATAAGCGACGGCATCAGTAATATTGCGCAAAAAATATTCCCTGATGAAGAAAGCTTAATCACTGATGAAAACTTTGTACCACCAACGCTGGCTGGTCGAAAAACACCGCAACAAGTGGCAGAAAGTAAAAAAGTACCGTTGTATGTTTTTGTCTCTTCAAGTAAGCCGCGCGATGCCCAAGTAGGTCTTGGTTACGGCACAGATACGGGCGTGCGAGCGACGGCAAAAATAGACTATAATTTGCTCAATCGTAAAGGCTACCAAGCTGGTGCAGAGACCGAAGTTTCCAGAATTACTAAAAACGTCGCTGTTTATGCCAGTCGACCTTGGAAGCATCCACTTAACGATAAATTAGATGCGCGTCTTACCTATGAAGAAGAGGTCATCGACCAAGGTGAAGGCAATTTCGACCTATCTACTACGACGCTAAAAGCGGCATTGGCGCGTAATATTCGCCGTGACAGTGGCTGGAATCGCAGCTACTCTGTGAATTACCGTTTAGATGAGCTAGAGACTGGGGTCGATGAGACAGAGTTGGACGACCTACCTATTCGCTTTACTTCCTCTAAGCCTAAGCAGCAAGCGCTGCTATTCGGTTATGGTATGAACAAAACCGATGTAGACAGTGTGACCAATCCGACTCGCGGTATGCGTCAGTATTACTCGCTTGAAGCAGGAGCTGATAAAGCCCTTAGCGACACTAATATGGCAATCATTCGCGCGGGTGTCAGCGGCATTTATAGTTTTGGCGATGAGCAAAAGCATCAAGTGCTGGGCAGTCTGAATACAGGCTACATCTGGGCAGATGATTTTTATGATGTGCCTTATAAATTACGCTTCTTTGCGGGTGGCGATCAAAGTATTCGTGGTTATGACTATGAGAGCTTGTCACCGCTCGACAAGGGCTATTTGACTGGTGGGCAAGTGCTTGCGGTTGGTAGTGCAGAGTATAACTATGAATTTAAACCAGGATTCCGTGGGGCATTCTTCACTGATGTGGGTAATGCTTACGACAAAAACTTCGAGACTGAGACAAAGGTCGGCGTCGGTGTTGGTATCCGCTGGGCATCGCCAGTCGGTGTGGTACGAGTTGATGTGGCTGCTGGCGTGACAGAAGAAAGCATACCAGTTAGACTGCATTTCTTTATTGGCTCGCCTTTATAGCCATGTAATCCAGTGGTGACATCATTTAGCGCGTATTGAACATTATTAAGTCGTCTCAGTTAGTGAAATTGAGACAGGTTCAACACGCGCTATTAGCAATATCCGTTGTATTCCTTATTTATCGTGCCGATTGCCGGCGACCATTCTTTAACGTAGTTGAGTGTCATGCTGACAAAAAATACCCCGCCTAATAACGCCCCAGATGAAGATCCAGCACAGCGCGACGCTCGTGCCGTCAGACGTTGGTATCCGCTGTCATTTTTGCTCAAATTACTGGTGCTTATTTTAATTGTGCTGGCCATCATGTTTGCCGTGTTTTTTTACGCAATGGGCACAGAGTCGGGTACGAAGTTTATATTAGAGAAAGTCAGTGCTGAGACGGGCATTGATTTTAAATATGGTCGCGGTAATTTACGTGATGGAATCTGGGTCACTGATATCGATATCAAGGCGACTGAAGACCTTGAAGTATTGGTTGATAAAGCTTACGTCAAGATAGGCTGGCGTGCCATATTTGCCAAAGAAGTGCATCTGCGTGATGCAGACATACAAACCATTGAGATTATCAATAACAAGCCACCAACGGGTGAGCCGTTCGATTATAAAACGTTACAGCTACCAGTGAACTTACGCTTTGATCACGCTAAAATAAAAAATATTACTTATAAACAAGTGACCAAAGAGCCCATTGTTGTGCAGGATATTGTTGCCCGTGATTTAACATGGGTCGGTAGCACGGTAACGGTTGGTCGCGGCGATTTACAATATGCTGATATCGTCAAAATCAGTGCCTTACAAGGTGAAATTGATTTACAAGGCGACTATCCGCTAGATTTAAGCGCGATTGCAGAAGTCAGTGCGCTAGAAAAAGCCTACGTTGATCCATTGAATATCACAGCAACAGGAACGCTAAAACGTACGGTCGGTAAAGTTCGTAGTCGCTACAATGACAGCGATGTGAGCGGTGATTTTGTTGTACAAGGTTTAGATCAGGATTCGCCATTCCAGGCAAAATTGCAATGGGATGATATTTTGATCCCTTATGCGGAAAGCCAAAAAATTCGTTTAAAAAGTGGTACTGCTACCGCGACAGGGGTAATCTCTGAAATACGTCTGCGTATCAATACTGAGCTGACGGCTAAAGACATTCCGTCTGGTCACTATCAAGGTCGCGCCGTCATTGCAAACAGTCAGTTACGTATTGATCGCTTAGATGCTCAGGTGCCAGCTGGAAATTTAATTCTGCAAGGTATTTTAGATTGGCAAGACAGCTTTGATGCAAAAGTACGAGCGACAGGTAGCAATTTTGATATTCGCCGTGTTATTCCTGATGACTATGCTGATTTCAGAGCATATGCACCGCAAAAGCTGAATGGTCGACTGTCATTACATTATCAGCAGCAAAACAGCACTGGTAACATAGAGCTTGATGCAGATTTGCGTCAACGTGATGGCGAGCATGTGAATGCTAATATCGTCCAAGGCAAAACGTCAGCGAAGTCGACACAGGTAGCGCCTTGGTATATCGATGCCAAATGGCAAAACCTAATCCGCCGCGATGTGCCTAATATCGGTAATATTGATAGTCCGCGTGGACAGGCGGATGTCATCATTCGTGGCTCACGGTTATCAGTAGATGCCAATGCGGTCATTAATGAATTGAATGCCGCTCCTAAAGGCAACTATGACGTGAGCGTGCGCAAAGCTGGGGATGTCATTGACATCAATCGCCTGAATTATAAAGGAGTCGTGGGCGACTTATCAGGTACTGGGCAGATTCAATTGGCAAATAAAAAGCGTCCGCTCACATGGCAGATAGATGCGCGTACCAATGGATTATTACCCAAACAGTATCGCAGTGATTTGCCGCTTGAGCGCCTAACCGGTAGTGTCAGCGCGCGTGGTCGTTTATTGACTATTACTAAAGGCGGCGTTAGTGGTCAGCGTCATATTATTACCTTAAACAATACCGACTTGCAGGCGCAACTTGATGCGACTCAAGATGGCCGTGCTATTGGCATAACGGGTGCGGGTGATGCCAAAGTCGATATCGTTGGTGGCGAGCTGTCTATGTTCGATGCGCGCTTCAATGGACAAGTCGATACTGCAGATGTACCAAAAGGACGCCTATCTATTGATGCGGCTGGCACGCCAAAGTTTATTAGTATTCGTAAGCTCAATTACAACGGTGAAGCGGGCGCAGTGAACGCCAAGGGCGTCATCGATTTGCGTAAAAATATCGGCTGGACGATAGATGGTCGCTTTGATAAATTTAATTTGGGTTATTTCTTGCCCAATAATCCAGCGATTATCACAGGTGATCTAAAAACCAGTGGCGAGTGGCAAACTGCGCCTAAGAATAGTAAAAATGTCGCAGGCAAACTGCAACGTTTTGCGGTGAATTTCGATGGAGTGCTAGATGCTGAGCAACTGCCAGCGGGCAAGCTGACCATTGATGCCAGTGGTGATGATCAGTTGATTCGTATCAAGCGTTTCCGTCATGTGGGCGCAGCAGGTAGTATTGATGCCAAAGGGACGGTTGATGTACGTCAAGGCATTGCGTGGGATATTGACGCAGTGATGGATCGTTTTAATATTGGTTATTTCCTCAAAGACACCCCAAGCCTTATCACCGGCACTATCGATACGGATGGGCGCTGGAGTGACTCGCAGCAAATCATTAATATCAAAAAAATTGATTTAAGAGGCACGCTAAAGGGTCAACCGCTTAGTGCTAAGGGTAGCTTAGCGGCGAAGATGCGTCTGCCAAAAGATTTGGCAAGCTATTTCAAGCGCCTACAAACGCAAGATGCACAGGCGCAATATAAGCAAGTAAATGCCTTGATAGACAGCTTAAACGCGGATAATTTAGTGCTACGTTGGGGTGATAATTATGTCACTGCTAATGGCAATGCTAAGCAATTACAAACCAAAATTAATATCACCAGTCTGGATCAGTTGTCAGATAAATTGGCTGGCAAAGTCACTGGCGGTGCGACCTTATCACAGCCAGTAGGACAAGCGCTGCCAACTATTTATATCGATTTGGTTGGTGAGCGGATTGCGCTGCCGGGCTTTATTTTGCGCCAAGGTCGCGTGCGCGGTAAGCTGGTCAATTTAGCAAACAGCCCAAGTCAGCTGATTATCACCGCTGAAGGCTTAGATGCAGCTGGACAGAGTTTTAAAAGCGTTAAAGCAACCTTTAATGGTACTGAGCAGGCGCATGTGGTCAATCTTGACGTTGCCAATGAGCAGCTTACGATTGGCGCAAGGCTTAAAGGCGGCTTCAATCGGGATAAATTGAGCTGGTCTGGCGTCATCGGTAAAGGTCGTGTTCAATCCAAATATGCGACCTTAAATCAGTTACAGCCAGCGCAGTTAATTGTTAATTTACCCAACAATAAAAATGGCAATAATAACGATTTAAAAGTACAGTTGGCAGCGCACTGCTGGCAAGCCACCGATCAAACGGGCAAGGTATGCTTACGTGAAAACTTAATCGCGTCACCTGATAAAGGTGAGGTGAATATTGCCTTACAAAATCTAGATACGTCATTACTATCGGTCTTTTTACCCAAAGATATCGACTGGCATGGCAAAATTAATGGTAAGGCGATTGTTGGCTGGCAACGTGGTCGTCCACCGACGATTAATACCACACTGTATTCAGACAACGGCAAAATCGGCTTGATTCAAGATGGTGATAGTCTACCCGTCACTCTGCCTTATAAGCGGGTCTCACTGATTGCACTGTCCGTCCCTGAGGGCATCAAACTACGTACCGACATCAACACTGGTGGCGGTGCGCGTGGCTATGCTGAAGTGGTCGTTGATCCTTATAAGACGCCTAAGCCAATTTCGGGCGCTTTAGTATTGAATGAGCTTAACCTTGCGATATTCAAGCCTTTCTTCCCAGGTATGCGAGTGCTAGAGGGCAATGTCACGATGGCAGGAGGATTGGGCGGTACATTAGATAAGCCGCAATTCTATGGCGATGTAAAACTTGCTAATGGTCGTATTGCGATGCTTGATTTGCCCATTAATTTAACCAATGTAAATACTGACGCCAAAATTCGTGGCACGCAAGCGACTATTGATGGAACCTTTAGCAGTGGTACGGGTAAAGGGGTTTTGACTGGTACCGTTAATTGGCAACAAAAACTCCAAGCCAAGCTTAGCGTCAGCGGTGAGCGTTTGGTGATTACTCAGCCACCATTATTAGTGGCAGAAATCAATCCTGATATTGATATCATCGTGCGTCCAGGCGATCGTTATGTCGATATTAAAGGGGCGGTCAGCGTACCGTCAGCGACCATTCGTCCGCCAGAAGCCAGCGAAGATATCATTACTCAAACTGAAGATGCAGTAGTTCTTGATCGTCGTCTCATTGGCAATATTGACGAGGTATTGGCAATATCTAAACCTTGGTCAATCAATGCAGATATCGGTGTCGACTTGGGTGATGATATCAACTTCCGTGGTTTTGGTGCCGTTATTCCTTTAGCTGGTGCGATTAATATCACTCAAACTGGCACGGGTGTCATGCGTGCAAAAGGGGTGGTGCAAGTATCACGTCGTACCAATATCAACGCTTTTGGTCAGAACCTAGAGCTTAACTACGGACAAGTGCGCTTCAACGGTGATGTGATGAAACCTAACCTCAGTATTGAGGCGGTTAAAACGATCAGTGGTAAAACGGTAGGTGTGCGTGTCAAAGGCAATACAGAAAGTCCCAATATTATCGTCTTTAATAATGCAGGTTTGACCCAACAGCAGGCGATGAATGCTTTGGTGACAGGTCGAATTAATAACAAGGGCGCCACCCAAATCAGTGAGCAAGGCTTTAAATCGCAAGTGACAAATAACCTAGCCGCCGCGGGCTTAAGCTTTGGACTGAGTGGCACGCGCAATCTAACCAATCAAATCGGTCAGATTTTTGGTTTTCAGAGCTTGACCGTTGATGCCTCAGGCAGTAGTGAAGACACCAACGTCAACGTCACCGGTTACGTGACGCCTGACTTGTATATACGCTACGGAGTAGGGGTGTTTAATGCTCAAAATAGCTTATCCATTCGTTATCAGTTAACTCGACGTATTTATGTAGAGGCAACCTCAGCGGCAGAAAACGCGGTGGATGTGGTTTACAGCTGGCAGTTCTAAATCGCATCGTTTTATCCAATAAAAAACGCCTTTTAATGAAGGCGTTTTTTTTATAGGTAGGCTAGGATGTGTCCTCAATTCAATCGATAGTCATCTAAATGGGTTAAAAATGGCTAAATCTTGCCAAACCGCGTCAAATAGCTGACTAATATCTCGATATTATCGGCGCTATTTTCCCTTATTTGACGGCAATTTATCTCATTTTTAAAATGAGGACACACCCTAATATTGATGATGAATGATATTAATCTATTTAGTCAGAATTAAGCGATTATTACGTGTTAGACGTAGTCGATACTCTTCACCCTCATGCTCGATACGCACTTCTTTAGTGAGTGCAAATAAGTGTTGTGATTGCAAAGTTGGTAAACGGTTTTCACGGCAATTCAAGTAACGAGAGATAACCATGCTCATAATAAATTCCTTTTGATAAAAAATGGCTGAATAGTAATGGCGATACAGTAACTATCTTTAACGATAATAATTATCATTTACATTGGAAGATTTTGCAAGGTAATTGATAAAATAAAATGCAGTCATTGTGTAAACTTATCTAAAGCAATTTCCGCAAATGAGATTTAAATAAATAAAAATTAGCTAATTATTATTATAAATCAATAGGTTGGTTTTAAATCGACTTGGTTTTTTGAAAGTATAAACCAATCAAATCACACTTTAAAAAAACAGTAATAAAGGAGACGCCGATGCCAAATGAAGCAGATAACCACATTGATAGCTCATATAACAGCGACAAAGTACTTATCGTAAACGTGGCAGTTGCGGTCATTCATCATAAAGCCCAATATTTACTTGGATTTAGAAACGCCGTCCAGCATCAAGGCAATCGCTATGAATTTGTAGGTGGCAAAATAGAAATTAATGAAAACGCCGAGCAGGCGTTAATTCGGGAAGTCGCTGAAGAGACAGGCATTGAGATTTGTGACAATACGATGGTCAAGCTTGGACGTCTGCATCATGATTATGGTGATAAGCAGGTCAGTTTACAGATTTATAAGGTTGAGCTGACCGCGCAGCAGTATGAGGAGCATAAGCATCGCCAATATGGGCTAGAAGGTCAGGCGCTAACGTGGGTAAATAAGGCAGATTTATTAGCAGGAAAGTATCATTTACCCGCTGCTAACCAGACGATTCTCGAATGGTTGAGTGTGCCAACAACGATAGCAATTACCTATCCATTGACGCATTTTGATGCCTCACCTGATCCAGTGGCCGCGTGGCTGACTTTTCATCAAAACAAGCTAACAGCCAATGCTTGGGTATATATTCGAATAAAGGCAGCTGGCTCAGAAAGTATGGCAGCGCAGTTGATGCATATGCGTCCAGATATTAAGGCGATTGTCCCTTGTGATGTCAATGGACAGACCCTAACCACTGAAGCGCCGCTAGCAATGAAAGATACAACCACTGCCAATTCAATCGTTGCCAATCAGCTGTCTCATACCGCATTGTTGCAATGGTCGGAGAATACACAAGATAGAGTGCTGTCTAAAAATTATCCGTTAATAGTCAGTTGTCATGATGCCGCCAGTATTGATGCTGCCAATAAACTGGCTCATGCTCGGTTACAACAGCAATTACCGCCCGTCATTGGCGCCTTTTTGTCTCCTGTACTAGTCACCCATACACATCCTGATACTGTGCCACTTGGTTGGGAATCATGGTCAGCATTGGCACAATTGGCTGACATGCCGATTATCGGTTTGGGTGGTTTATCACCTGTGATGATTCATCAAGTATTAGAGCATGGTGGTATCAGTGTTGCTGGTATTCGACAGTTCTTTGAATAGTAAAAAACTAATAGAGGGGGTGTTGGCACCAATGCTGACCCAGAATTGCCATTAATTGGCATCTATCAGGGCAAATAATTGATTTATAATATATTTATCCAATCAGTAACTATGTGTTTATTCGGTATTTATTCTACTGCATAAACGCATAGTTACTTACAAACCGTTGCTTTTTCCTACATTGCGACACTGTTTTAATAGCCGAGCTGCCATTAATATATATCACCTAAACAAAGAGTACTTACTCTATATTCTTATAAGCGAATTGCTTATCAACATATCTCTTAACTGCTCTCATAATATTTGGTTTTTGCAGCGCCAGCTTTTACATTCAATATATTTTTAAAAGTTGAAGACGCACAGAAGATGAGAGTACATATAGGGCATATAAGAAGAATAGTTAACAGTCACTATCAATAATGGTACCTCTATGAAAACCAATAAGTTACCTCAATCAGCATGGTCTGATACAAAGGAAGCTGGTTCTCAATCTAAGCAGACTACCCAGTCGCGGCACTATCATCTGAATGAGGATAGTACACGGCAGACAGGTCACGCCAGCAACGATGCTAGCTACAACCATGATAATCTAAATGACCAATATTCTACCCATTTGGCAAAAAAAACGTCTTCGCAAGATCACTATTTTGGATATAAAAGCGCCGATAAGAGCCCACTACGGGCAAAAGAGTCTACTATGACTAACAGCAATAATAACAAAGACGGCGATTCAAAACATAGCGAAAGCAGTAATTTTGTTAGTGATTACTGTACCAAGGATAGTGGTCACTGCACTAACGATTATAAATGGTCACAAGAGTTGAGCGAAAAAGAATCTGGACAGAATCACCATTCAACGCAAAATACTGATTCATCATCAACCTCTACTTACTCATCATACAAAGAAATACCGGAGCGTATATTTATGAATGGACTTATCAAGCATACGGGTATAGCGCTAGCTATTATCATCCCATTAGCCGCATTTTCAGCGTATGCTGCGACGCCACCGGTTAATGCTACCGCTGACATGACTGCTAACGCCAATACGGATAGAACCACTACAGAGACATTGTCAGTCAAGCCAAGCGCCATCATTCATAAGTCTGCAAGCACACCGACCACAGTGGATAGCGTTGATCTAAAAAAGTATGCAGGAACATGGTATGAGATAGGTCGTTTGCCCATGTATTTTCAGCGCAATTGTGCCAGTGATGTCACCGCCAATTATACGGAAAAAACCGATGGTTCAGGTATCATAGTCACTAATAAATGCGTACAGAAAGACGGTTCTGGCATTACTTCTGAGGGTATCGCTAAGCCTGTTGATGAGTCAGGCAGTAAGTTAAAGGTCACCTTTTTGCCATCGTGGATTCGTTGGTTGCCAGTTGGTCGTGCCGACTATTGGGTACTAGCACGTGATGCTGATTACAAGACTGCTTTAGTAGGAACACCTGATAAAAAATATTTATGGTTATTGGCGCGTTCGCCAAACGTCACTCAAGAAACCTATGCCAAATATCGTCAAATCGCTCAACAGCAAGGCTATGACTTAAAAGAATTTAAGTTAACCTCGCAGACCAATCAAACGGTTAGCCTCGTTCCATAACAAGCATCACTTACTAGATACTGGGTTAAATGGTAGTGGTACTTTATCATCCACTATTCGATATTGGCAATAATGAACAATAAGGCAGCATAATTTGCTGCCTTATTGTTCATAATAACCTGCACAACTCAATAAAATGCTTTATAAGCGCTAGCAGATCGGTTATCACTGGCAAAATAGGCCGTTTTAGGCTAAAATCTAGGCGATCTCAATACTCTACATCAATAACTGACACCGATATCGTGCGGTTGCCATACTAGAGTGATTGCGTAGACCACACATAATCTATTTAATCTGTATTCTCTATCATTTACTGATCACACATTACTGACCATAAGGATGTTTCTCGTGAGCAACGCTGATACCTTACGCCAATTACATCAAGACCACTTAAGCAACTACAACAATCAAGAGCAACAAGCGATTGAGCTGATGGGGCTATTGAATAAGCTCTATAATGAGCAAGACGTACAAGTAACCTTGTTCGGTGACACGTTAAATACGACGTCAGTTGGTCAAATATTGGCATTGCATCAAAAAGTAGCTTTGCGTAACCAAGACGCTAAATCTATTGATATCGCTGACACTTTAGCCATGGTTAAAGCGCTAGCGGCTAATGATAAGCTTCAGTCTGCACAGGTTGATGTTGGTCAATTAATCGCTAATGACAGTGATTTACAAGCAGCACTTCAAGCAGTTAATGTTGATGACACTACGGTTAATCCTGCGACTGATGTCGTGCTATACGGTTTTGGTCGTATTGGTCGTATTTTAACTCGCCTGCTATTATCACAAGCGTCAAGTGCTAAAGGTATGCAGTTAAAAGCTATCGTCGTACGTCCTGCGGCATCTGGCGATTTGGCCAAGCGCGCCTCATTGCTAGAGCGTGATTCGATCCATGGTAGCTTTGCTGGTGGCGTGGTGGTTGATGATGAAAACAACGGCTTGATTATCAATGGTCGCTTTGTTCAGGTCATCTACGCTAAAGATCCAAGCGAGATTGATTATACGACTTACGGTATTAATGATGCGTTAGTGATTGACAATACGGGCATTTGGAAAGATGAAGCGGGTCTTGGCAAGCATTTGCAATCGACCGGTGTGAAAAAAGTCCTATTAACAGCCCCAGCTGGCGGTGAGATTAAAAACGTTGTTTATGGTGTAAATAACGAAACAGTCGGTGAAGATACCATCGTCAGTGCGGCGAGCTGTACCACCAACGCAATCACCCCAACGTTAAAAGTATTGAACGATGAATACGGTATCGAAAACGGTCACGTTGAAACGATTCACTCATTCACTAACGATCAAAACTTGATTGATAATTATCATAAAGCGGATCGCCGTGGTCGTAGTGCTGTATTGAATATGGTTATTACCAGTACGGGTGCTGCTAAAGCGGTTGGTAAAGCACTGCCAGAGCTTAGTGGTAAACTAACGGGTAATGCCATCCGTGTACCAACGCCAAACGTCAGCTTAGCGATTTTAAACTTAAATCTTAAGTCAGCACCAGAAAATGCTGATGCATTAAACGAGTTTATGCGTAAAGTATCTAATAGCAGTCAGTGGCAAACACAGATTGCTTATACAGATTCTACTGAAGCGGTATCGACGGATTTTGTTGGTGACACCCATGTAGGTATCGTTGATGCCCAAGCGACTATTTTGACCGACAATCATGCCATTGTTTATATTTGGTATGACAATGAAGTTGGCTATAGTACGCAAGTATTACGTTTAGCCACACAAATGGCAGGCATCAGTTATACACAGATTCCAGCTTAATACATTTGTACAGCAGTAGTGAGTTTTTAATATTGAGGTACTCTTTATAAGAAAGTACTTTAATAGTCACTTTTAGCATGGACAAATAGATGTGATTTTTTAAGTTAATATATACCGCACCCGATAGTCCAATTGGTTATCGGGTGTTATTGTCATAAATAAAGCAATGATATGATGATATATAGCAACATAGACGCAAGTCTTCTATTTTTTAAAAGATACCTATAGGCAAAAGAAGCAGTATATGACTGCTATTGAGTCTATAAACTAGAGTGTAAATAAAGGAAAGTAAGATGCGATTTATTGATGAAGCCGTCGTAACGGTAAAAGCAGGTGACGGTGGTAACGGAATCGCCAGTTTTCGCCGAGAAAAGTATGTCCCACGTGGTGGACCTGATGGTGGAGATGGTGGCAAGGGCGGAGATATTTACGTCATTGCAGAGGATAACACCAACACCCTAGTGGACTATCGTTATACCCGTCGTCACGATGCTATGCGAGCAGAGAATGGCCACAGTAGAAACTGTTCAGGCAAGGGTTCTGATGATTTGTTTTTACCAGTACCTATTGGTACCACGGTAGTTGATACCGAAACTGACGAAGTGTTGGGTGACTTGATTGAACTTGGTCAGACGTTACTGATTGCCAAAGGTGGTGATGGTGGTTTGGGCAATACCCATTTTAAGAGCTCTACCAACCAAGCACCGCGTAAATCGACGTCTGGTTTTGAAGGTGAGTTAAAAGTTCTTAAATTTGAGCTAAAAGTTGTGGCTGATGTTGGCTTGATTGGTTTGCCTAATGCTGGTAAATCTACCTTTATTCGTCAAGTCTCTGCTGCTAGACCAAAAGTTGCTGACTATCCGTTTACCACCCTCGTTCCGAATCTAGGTGTGGTTGATATCGGTCGTCATCGCTCATTTGTGATGGCAGATATTCCAGGTTTGATCGAAGGTGCTTCAGAAGGTGCTGGACTTGGCATTCGTTTCTTAAAACATGTGGCTCGTACTCGTCGTCTGTTACATGTGGTTGATGTAAAGCCAATTGATGGCAGCGATCCGGTAGCCAACGCTCGTGTTATCTTGAATGAACTTGAGCGTTTTTCGCCTGAGTTATCCAACTTGCCCCAGATTTTGATATTAAACAAAATTGATCAGGTGCCTGACGAAGAGTTAGATGAGCTTTGTACTCATATTGTCGCCGAGCTTGATTGGACAGGCGATGTATTTCGCACGTCAACCTTAATGGGTGAAGGGACGGATGCAGTTAAATATCATTTAATGAATGAGATTGAACTAGAGCGTGAGCGTGAACTAGAAGATCCTATCTTCGCTGAAGCACAAAGAACCCGTTTTGAGCGCTTAGAAGTAGAAGTGCGTCTAAACACTGAGGCGCAGCGTGAAGCCTATCGTGCGGCTCGCAAAGCAGCTCGCGAAGGTGTAGATTTAAGCGACGACGATGCTGATTTTGACGATGACGACGAAGATGGTGTTGAGGTCATTTATGTTCCTTAAGCTAACACGCTTGAGCTGATATACTTGAATTTTTTAGATCAATCCCCGTAATCAATTCACATGAGAGACAGGAGTTTATATGGCAGGTGACATAGAAAACACGACCGAAGAAGCAAGGTTTATTAAACAAACTCGCAACTTTGATATTCAGCGCGTTATTGTCAAGATTGGCTCATCGTTGTTAACCAATAACGGTCGAGGGCTGGATCGAACTGCCATATATGAGTGGGCAAAGCAGATCGCTAAATTGCACAAGCAAGGCGTCGAAGTACTGCTAGTATCGTCAGGTGCCGTTGCTGAAGGTGTGGTACGAATGAATCTTGAGGAGCGCCCGAAGAAACTAGCAGCACTACAGGCCTGTGCTTCTATTGGTCAAATGGGTTTGATTGAAACGTGGTGGTCAGCATTAATCCAACATGGTATTCAAAGCTCGCAGCTGCTACTAACACATGATGATTTGTCTAATCGTAGCCGTTATCTCAATACGACGGGCGCGTTGACACAATTACTAGAGTGGCGCGTGCTCCCAGTCATCAATGAAAATGATACCATTACCATTGATGAAATTAAATTTGGTGATAACGATACTTTGGGCGCGATGGCGGCGGCGATGGTCAATGCCGATTTATATATCATTTTGACTGATCAAGATGGGGTGTTTACGGACAACCCACGTGACAATCCTAATGCAAAAATGATTCGCCAAGAGCGTGCGATGGCGGATTACTTATTTGATATTGCAGGGGATGGTGGCAAGCTTGGTCGCGGCGGTATGCTGACCAAAATTCGTGCTGGTCGTCTTGCTGCAATGGGTGGTTGTCCAACCGTTATCGTGAGCGGTGCTATCGATGATGTGATCACTCGTGTGGTATTAGGCGAAGCGGTTGGTACTTTATTGACCACCAATGATCAAGACAAAATCATTGCACGCAAACAATGGCTTGCCGCACATTTACGTATGTCAGGTACTCTTATAGTCGATGCAGGCGCAGCAAAAGCGGTTGTCGAGCATCACAAGAGCTTGCTACCGGTCGGTGTTGTGGAAGTACGCGGTGATTTCGATGAAGGTGACGTGGTTGAGGTGGTACACCAAGATACGGGCGAGCGTTTAGCAGTTGGACAAGTGAACTTCTCATCTCGTGATGCTTGCCGAGTGGCTCGTGAGCGTACTGAGCAGTTTGATAGAATTCTTGGTAATAATGAAGAGCGTGTGGTCATGGTACACCGTGATAATTTAGCGCTGACCATGTAGACCATTCATGGTATTCATCCAATTTCAAATATGAGCACGATATTATTGATTAAAGACTAACGGCAAATGACGCTCTAAAAAACACAAATACTTTTAATGATTATTATTCTTATGATTGTTAACACGAGGGATATTAACCAATAAATTGTTATTAGTGAATATCTCATTATTTGTGGTTTTTTAGAATAGATTGTCGCTATATAAACGTTTTAATATTCTTTTATTCAACTTATTTTATCCAGCACCGTATTCATTGATGATCATGAATGCGGTGTTGTTTTGGAGATTTGTACATGAGTGCTTCAGACAATAGTAACTCGATTCAGCAAGAGTTTGCGCCTTTAAAGAACGACAGATTGTTACGGGCATTACGCTTTGAATCAATAGACACCACGCCAGTCTGGATGATGCGTCAAGCTGGTCGTTATTTACCGGAATATAAAGCCACTCGTGCAGAAGCCGGCGACTTTATGAGCCTGTGCAAAGATACGGACCGCGCCACTGAAGTCACTTTACAGCCATTACGCCGTTATGATTTAGATGCTGCTATCTTATTTAGTGATATTTTAACCATACCTGACGCTATGGGATTGGGCTTATACTTTGAGGCGGGCGAAGGTCCTAAGTTTAAACATCCTATTCGTACGCAAGCAGACTTAGATAGATTGCCAGTACTTGAACCCAATGATTCTCTTGATTATGTCATGCGTGCAGTGACGAGCATCCGCAAAGCGTTAAATGGTCAAGTGCCTTTATTTGGTTTCTCTGGTAGTCCGTGGACATTGGCCACTTACATGATCGAAGGCGGCAGCTCAAAAGACTATCGTTATACTAAAGGCTTTTTGTATAGCAACCCTGATTTTTTGCATCAATTATTAGATAAATTAGCCACCTCTGTCATTGATTATCTAGATGCACAGGTGGTCGCTGGCGCTCAAATTCTACAGATTTTTGATAGTTGGGGCGGGGCGCTTGGCCATCGTCAGTTTATTGATTTTTCTCATGCTTATAATAAGCGTATTGTCGCTGAATTAAAAGTACGCCATCCGCAGATACCAGTGGTATTATTTACCAAAGGCGGTGGGTTATGGTTGGATGTGCAAGCAGATAGTCAGGCCGATGTTTTAGGATTAGATTGGACGATGCCCATTGATCGTGCACGCCAAGTATTGGCTGAAAGTCAGCGTCAATTGACCAAACAGCACAAAAAACTACAGAGTAGTAAAGCCATTCAAGGCAACTTGGATCCAGCAACATTGTATGGTTCACCTGCGACGATTCGTGCTGAAGTAAATGCAATGCTTGATAGTGCTTATGCAAGCGGCGAAAAAACGGGTTATATAGCAAACTTAGGTCATGGTATTACACAGTGGGTCAATCCTGACAATGCCAAAGTATTCATCGATGCGGTGCACGATTATAAAATCTAAAGCCGCTAGAATCTAAAAATGACAAAGTTCAGGTATATAAGCAAGCTTTCTATCTAAGATTTGTTTAACAAATACTGATATTTACCAAGTAAAATAAAAAGGAATATCTTATGATTTCAGCAGCGATTGTTGGTGGTACAGGTTATACGGGTATTGAGCTGATTCGCTTGTTATCTGCGCATCCTGAAGTATCTATTGATTTGCTAACCTCGCGTAGCGAAGCTGGTACACGCGCTGATGAGATATTTCCAAGCTTACGCGGTATATCAGATATTGTCTTTAGCGACTTGGGCGATGAGACGCTTGCAACGCTGCAAAAGTGTGATGTGGTCTTTTTTGCCACTCCACATGGCGTAGCGATGAAGCAAGCAGAGGCGCTAACGCAAGCCGGTGTGAAAGTCATTGATTTGGCTGCTGATTTTCGTTTGCAGTCACTGTCCGATTTTGAACACTGGTATCAGCAGTCGCATGCTTGTCCTGAGCTACTAAAGACAGCTGTTTATGGTTTACCTGAAGTCAATCGGGATAAACTTGCCACTGCTTTAGTCGTCGGTAATCCTGGTTGTTATCCGACTACCGCTATTTTGGGTTTGAAACCAATAATCGACATGCAAAATAAGCAAGCAGAGAGATTGGTGGAATCCCGCATCGTTATCGATGCAAAGTCAGGTGTTTCTGGCGCTGGTCGCCAAGCTTCACTTGCGCTTAATTATGCTGAAACTACTGATAACTTTAAAGCTTATAGCGTTGAAGGACATCGTCACCTGCCCGAGATTGAGCAAGGCGTGGCGCAGTTATTAGACAGCCAGTTCACCCATCGCATTCGTTTTTTACCGCATCTTGTGCCGATGATACGTGGCATGCTGAGCTCTATTCATCTTGAGCTGACGGATGCGGGTGCTGCTATTGATTGGCAGCAGATATTTGAAACATGCTATGAATCAGAAGCGTTTATTGATGTCATGCCAAAAGGTATTTATCCAGATACCCGTAGTGTCCGCGCCAGCAACCGTTTACGCATTGCTGTGCATCAAGACAATGAACGGGCTGAATTGACAGTGATTGTCGTACAAGACAATTTGGTAAAAGGGGCAGCAGGACAAGCGGTACAAAATATGAATGTCATGTTCGGATTCGATGAAACAATGGGTCTAAACTTTGCACCTATTGTTCCGTAGCAGATGTTTAGCTGTGGTCAAATCATTCACATTTATGGTGCTAGGTATTGATTATAAATTCCGCTATAATATTGCCATTACTGTTAAGAGATATTGTCTAAATGCGTGTCAAGCTTGTACGACGCTTTTGCTCACAGCCCGCACTTTCATCGTGCAAAGACTCTGATTTGTATCATTTAGAGCGTAGTTCGCATTCTCTTAAAACCAATGCTAGTTCAGTAACTAAGGTAGGTGGTACCCAACAAGGGGCATCCACATTGGTGTTGGCTCTCTTTGTCGTTGTCATATTGGTGACTGCCATTGTTGGATTGATATTCGGTCATAAATTAGGATATCAGCGTGGCTTTCATTCTATGCAAACTGAAACCAAGCAAGCGATGATCAATAGCACTGAGGCAACAGAAGCGCTTGAAGATTTGCGTCTTAGTCATAAAATAGCGGCCAATCAAGCGGCTACTGCTAAGCAGGAGCTGGCGATTAGCTTGGCTAACATCAAAGAGTTGCGTGAAAACCAGCAAGAATTAACGGTTGAGAATAGACAAGTCTCTCAACTGAATGAATTATATGCTGATGTCCTTCGTGACAAAGGCGGCATGCCTTTACAGGTAATAGCGGCAAAGATTGAGCCGTTACCTGAAAATGCCTTCGAATATGGTTTCGATATAGGCATGCTTGCTAGCGATGGCAAAGCCAAACGCCTAAAGCCAACGTTGACGTTGCTCAATGACGATGATTTTGTAGAGGTGCCGCTAGATCCTCCAGTTTATACTATTGAAGGTATCGTTCGTATTCGTGGTCGTTTCATGATGCCATCAGGCTTTAAACCGTTACAAGTCAAACTTAGCTTACAAGCTGGCGGGCAACAAGTGGAGCAGCTCTATGATTGGAAGCTTGGCGACCGAATTGATAATATGCCGCTATCACTTTTAGATTTGCCTGAAGTCGACGAAAGTCCGATTGAGCCTTAATCTATTCATATTTAAGAGCGCTATAATAAGCATTGCGTTTGCCAACCTCTGCTAGCGCCCTTTATTCTGTTATAAATATAACCATTAATTTGTATGCCAATTATGATAAAACAAACCCTATTGCAAGCGTTGCCAACTGTTGCTGATTGGCACTTTCCAACCATACCTGCTCATCGTGCACAAGATGGCGATACGGACGGTGAGACCTCGCCACAAGCAGATGTACTGGTAGCAGAGCCAGAAGTGGCTAAGCCGCCTATGTATGCAGTCGTTATGTATAATGATAATTATACGCCGATGGAGTTCGTCGTTTATATTTTGCAGTCCGAATTTCGTCATAGTATGGATTCGGCAGTCGAAGTTATGCTAACGATTCATAACAGTAGCAAAGGCATTGCTGGTATCTATCCTAAAGATATCGCTGAGACCAAAGCCAAAAAGGTAAACAGTCTGGCACATCGTGAAGGCTATCCATTATTGACCCAGATTGAGCCACATCAAGGCGAATAAGGAAATAGCGTAAACATGAATTTAAAGTTCTATCTTCTTTTCGTATTTCTATCTTATTATTTTCAATGGTTTTATCGTTTAGAAACCCTATCAAGCTCTAAAACCGCTCATTGTGAGCTTGATAGGTACTCTGTATCCAAGCAGTCACTCATAAATTCCTTACTATAAAAATATCCTAACCTTGATTTTTCTTTAATATACCCTTATCTATATTAAGTCATCACATCAAACAGCTGTCTAAATTTTATAGAAATGATTGATGCATTCCTATCATTTTCTAATCATCCTATTAACTTGAATTTTTCTATAATTTAATCAGTTGATGGCTTAAAAAAGTCATTTGTATCCTTCACTCTCTCATTTATTATTCTATTACCGATTTCTCCTTTATTTGCTCAGTTTTTGAAGCTTTCATGCTATTTCTTTACTATAAATATTGATGCGCAGTACGCCTTGATACATTTTAGTCTGTGTTAATAGATTGACTCTTCTTAAGTATCGTGTTGAGATAAAGAAAAGCAAGTATGAGTGATCAAAACGCTTAATTGGTGATAAGTAGATAGCACTGCTACTTGAGTAATACATGGTCAATATCATTTAGCGCTGTCTTTTGATAATACAGAGTTAGCCCTTGAACAATCCATCTGTCGCCCTGATTTACTTACTAACTCATTCATAAAGCTATCAATTATAAAGATAGGTATAACCGTAGGAAGTCGTTATGTTAAGTCGTCATCTTGAAGTTTCTTTGCGTTTAGCAATGACACTTGCGCGCCAAAAATCGCATGAGTACCTCACTGTTGAGCATTTATTATTGGCGTTATTAGAGAATACTCACGCTGCCAATACATTAACTGCCTGTAATGCCAATGTTTCAACGCTGCGTACCGAGTTAGAAGCTTATATCAATAAGCATACGCCAACGGTAGACGCAGATACGGAGCAGTCACCGCAGCCAACCCAAAGCTTTGATCGTATTCTGCAGCGTGCTATTTTCCATGTGCAATCTATTGGTGGTGGTCGCCTTGTTGAAGGCTCAGACATTTTAGTGTCTATGTTTTCAGAGCACGATACTTATGCCGTTTATTTGCTCAAAAAACAGGGCATAAGTCGTCTTGAGCTGACCCAGTACTTATCACATGGTCAAGATAAAGACGAGCCATCCGAGCCACGTGCTTCTATGACGGGTGAACGCCGTAGTGCCTCAGAAAAAACCAGTAAGGATCCCTTGGTTGAGTTTGCGACCAACCTAAACCAGCGTGCGGCTGAAGGTAAGACTGACCCATTAATTGGACGTGGCCCTGAAATTGAGCGCGCCGCGCAAGTGCTATGCCGTCGCCGTAAAAATAACCCGTTATTGGTTGGTGAGCCAGGCGTCGGTAAAACCTCTATCGCTGAAGGTTTGGCGTGGTTGATTATTAATGATAAAGCACCGAAACCATTGAATGGCTGTGTGATTTATAGCCTTGATATTGGCTCATTAATCGCTGGTACTAAATACCGTGGTGATTTTGAAAAACGCATGAAGTCACTGCTTGATGCGCTAAAGAAAAAGCCCAATGCAATCTTGTTTATTGATGAGATTCATATGATTATTGGCGCAGGGTCGTCAATGAGTAGCAATATGGACGTATCAAACTTGATTAAGCCAGCACTTGCTAATGGTGAGCTGCGCTGTATCGGCTCAACCACCTTTACCGAATACCGTCAAGTGTTTGAAAAAGACCATGCACTGTCACGTCGTTTCCAGAAAATTGATGTCAAAGAACCAAGTGTTGACGATACGATTGATATTTTACGCGGTCTGAAGCCTCGTTATGAGGAATTTCATAACGTTGAATATACCGATGAAGCGTTGGTCACCGCCGTTCAATTATCTGCTAAGCATATTCACGAGCGTTTTTTACCAGATAAAGCGATTGATGTGATTGACGAAGCAGGTGCCTATAAGCGTTTAGGTGTGATTCCTGATGCTGATGATATTGATGCAGAAGAAAGCTTCATTGCGGATATAGAGCAAGATTTTGATGCTCAGATTGATGCCGATGTTGAGGGTCTCGATGGCGACACGTATAGCGATAGCGAAATGCAGGATGAAGCGGAAACTGCAAAAGCCAACGATCGTGCCAAATCGTTCAGTGAGTCAAAAAGTGCCAAGGCTAAGAAAAAACCACCGATGAAAATCGATGTGGCAGATATTGAGGCGATTGTTGCCAAGCTTGCACGTATTCCTCCCAAGTCAGTATCGAGTGATGATAAGAGTATTCTTCAGCACTTAGATCGTGATCTTAAACACTTAGTGTTCGGTCAAGATGAAGCGATTGAAACGCTAGCCGATGCGATTAAGCTATCGCGTGCCGGTCTAAAAGCACCAGATAAGCCAATTGGTTCCTTCATGTTTGCTGGCCCTACTGGGGTGGGTAAAACTGAAGTTTCACGTCAATTGGCAAATTTGTTAGGCGTAGAACTGGTTCGTTTTGATATGTCAGAATATATGGAAGCCCATACTGCATCGCGTTTGATTGGTGCGCCTCCTGGCTATGTCGGTTATGATCAAGGTGGTTTGTTGACTGAAAAAATCAATCAACATCCACATTGTGTGTTATTGCTTGATGAGATTGAAAAAGCCCATCCTGATGTCTTCAACTTGTTACTGCAAGTCATGGATCATGGTACGTTGACTGATAACAATGGTCGTGTGGCTATCTTTAAGCAAGTCATTGTGATTATGACGACCAACGTCGGTGCTGATAGTATTAGCCGCTCTTCAATGGGCTTTACTCAGCAAGACCATAGCCGTGATAATACGGAGTCGCTCAAACGTGTCTTTACGCCAGAGTTCCGTAATCGTCTAGATGCCATCATCCAATTTAACTCATTAGATACCTCCGTGGTGGTATCTGTGGTTGATAAATTCTTGGTTGAGCTACAAGTCCAGCTTGATGATAAACAAGTCACTTTAGAGATTGATGACGAAGTACGCGATTACTTGGCTAACAAAGGCTATGATCGCTTAATGGGTGCACGCCCAATGCAGCGTCTGATTCAAGATGAGATCAAAAAGTCATTGGCAAGTATGATTTTGTTTGGTGATTTGGTCAATGGCGGGGTAGTACATCTTACCTTAGAGCCTGAAGCTAATGATGAGCAAGATGGTGATTCTGTTAAGCTTGATAAGTACAGTGGTAAGACGGATTATAAGTCTACAGATAAAGGATCAGCAGATAGTCGTATTATCTTGACGGTCGTTGAGACTCATGAGCCACATCCAGACTCTGAATCACTCGCCAGCTAAGTTTTTGCTACTAATGTAATAACAACGGTTACCATGTTACTGTGGTAGCCGTTTTTTTATTGCTATAATTCATAACAAAACCAACGTATGAAATCACTAGATCTCATGTGCGAGATTGGTTCACGCTCCCCCATTCGATATTTATCTAATCGATAACAAATATAAAAGGACATACTATGGAATTATTCGATGAACAAACGCCAAAATCGCCAGCGCAAAAGCAGGCTATTTTAGACAATGTGCGCTTGCCAGAAGATTGGAAAACGGCGTTAGCAGATGAGTTAACTTCTAACAATATGGACGACTTGCGTGCATTTTTAAAAGAAGCCTATCAATCAGAAAACAGTATCTATCCGCCAGCACCCTTAATATTTAACGCGTTAAACCTGACCCCTTTATCACAAGTTAAAGTCGTGATACTAGGTCAAGATCCTTATCATGGACCAGGGCAGGCAATGGGCTTATCATTTTCGGTGCCCAAAGCCATTCCAAAGCCACCCTCACTCAATAATTTGTTAAAAGAGATGGCGAGTGACGTTGGTATCGCACCCTCAAAACATGGCGACCTGACTTACTGGGCACAGCAAGGAGTTTTGCTATTAAATAGCTCTCTGACCGTGCGAGAAAGTGAGCCAAATAGTCATCAAAATAAAGGTTGGGAGCAGTTTACCGATGCGGTGATTGATGTGGTTAATGAACAAACAGAACATACCGTATTTATATTGTGGGGCAGTAAAGCACAGAAAAAAGGCAAATATATCAATACTGATAAGCATCTTATTCTGACCGCTGTACATCCATCACCACTTGCTGCCAATCGTGGTGGATTCTTTGGTTCCAAGCCGTTTTCTAAGACCAATGATTACCTGGTACAGTATGGGCAAACGCCTATCGATTGGCAATTACCGCAATAGTTGTCAAAATAAATGAAACATATACAGAATATAAGATTGAAGCCACATCCAACTGCAAATAGTCAGTTAGTTATTGAAGATATGCAAGCCAGCGCATTTTGGTCACTTCAAGATATGAGCTGGATGAAAATAGCTCTTAAACTTGCTAGGCAAGGTGCTGAGCGTGGAGAAGTGCCGGTAGGGGCGATACTGGTACACGATCAGCAGATTATTGGTCAAGGATTTAATGAACCGATTGGGCGTCACGATGCGACCGCTCATGCCGAAATTGTCGCATTAAGAGAAGCGTGTGCGCGCTTAAAAAACTATCGTTTACCATTAAAGACAACGTTATACGTTACCTTAGAGCCTTGTACGATGTGTATCGGAGCGCTCATTCATGCGCGGGTAGATAGATTGGTTTATGCAGCAAACGAGCCAAGAGCAGGCATGGTTGGCAGTCAAATGAATTTGCCGATACAACCTTTTTATAATCATGCTATCGAAGTACATAATGGCTTATGTCGTGAGCATAGTAGCCAGATGCTTAAGACCTTTTTCCGTGAACGACGAAAAGCGGCAAAAAAGAAAGACAATATAAGCAATTAACAAGATATCAGTCTTGCTGCTAGTGATGGGTAGGTTTCTTTGCTATAATATCGCCCTATTTGATGACGAAATGATGAATTGATTGTCAAGCGTTTGATAAATAAGTAAATATTGTTCTGCAGCTAGCATGCACTAAGCCGTATCAGTATCGTCTACTATTAAGTGAGTATTATGACCGTTTCTACAGCTGATAACGCTATACTTGATAACTTTGGTGCTGGCAATAATGATAAGCAAGCGCCAGTGTTGCGCTACCCAGTTATCTGCATTGATGGACCAAGTGGGGCAGGTAAAGGTACGGTGACGTGGCGTTTGGCCCAAGCATTGAATTATCAACTGCTGGATTCAGGTGTTCTGTATCGTATCGTTGGACTCAAAGCATTTGAAGCGGGATTAGTTGCGGCAGACGGAAGCCAAGCCATTGACGAGATGGCTGTATTAGTATTAACGCAGCGCCTAGAGATTGCTTTTGTACCTAACAATGTGTCAGGACGTGTTGATATCTTAGTGAATGATGAAGCGGTGGGTGAGCAGGTTCGTAATGAAACCGTGGGTGGCTATGCATCACAAATAGCAGTATTTCCAAAAGTTCGCCAAGCATTACTACAGTTGCAACAAGATATGGCAACTCGCTCTGGATTGGTCGCTGATGGTCGCGATATGGGGACGGTTGTGTTCCCAGATGCGGATGTTAAGGTGTTTTTGACTGCCAGTGCTGAAGCGCGTGCCGAGCGCCGCGTAACACAGTTAATAAATGCTGGTCAGACGGCAGATTTTGACGTGATTCTAGCGACGATTAAAGCTCGTGATGATCGTGATGAGAATCGGTCGACTGCACCCTCAAAGCCTGCAGAAGATGCTCTACTACTAGATAGCTCTAACTTAGATGCTGATGCAGTTTATGCACAAGTGAAAAGACATTGTCAGGATAAAGGTATTTTCTTTAATAGTTAATAAAAACAAGTTAGTAAGTATGAAAAAGTTTCCTATACGCTTGATTTTAGTATAAAATCACAGTAGTAGACGCTAATAACCTCTAGAGATTGATAAAAATATTCTTTCTAAATCATAGAGATTTAAAAGTATAAGGCATTGCAATATAAGACAGTTGTTGCTAGTAAGTTTAATAAGTTATGTGCTTACTAACAACAAACGTTTTTATATATGATTGTATGGGATATAAAACCAGTATTCTCGTTTTATGCAATCATAAATTTGATCCGTACTGTGCTGGACAGGATACGGCTATACAAAGGTAGACATAATGGAATCATTTGCTGAACTATTTGAAGCGAGCATCGAAGAAACAGGTCTGGATATCGAGCGTGGCTCGGTTATCACTGGTACTGTTGTGGCCATTGATAACGACTGGATCACTGTTGATACTGGTCTGAAATCTGAAGGTATCGTCGCTCGTGAAGAGTTTTTAAGCGAAGAAGGCGAACTTGAAGTTGAAGTTGGCGATAGCGTTGATGTCGTGGTTGAAGCGGTTGATAACGGCATGGGTCAAACCTTGCTTTCACGTGAAAAAGCCAAACGTGTTGAAACTTGGAACTTCCTTGAAAAAATCGCTGATAATGATGAAATCGTAAAAGGTATCATCTCAAGCAAAGTTAAAGGCGGTTTCACTGTAGATATCGGTTCAGTACGTGCGTTCCTACCAGGTTCATTGGTAGATGTTCGTCCTATCCGTGACACCACGCATCTTGAAGGCAAAGAGCTAGAATTCAAAGTTATCAAACTTGATCAAAAGCGCAACAACGTTGTTGTTAGCCGTCGTGCAGTTATGGAAGCTGAAAATTCAGCTGAGCGCGAAGAGCTATTGAACAAGCTTGAAGAAGGCATCGAGATCGAAGGTATCGTTAAGAACCTTACTGATTACGGCGCATTCGTTGATCTAGGTGGTATCGATGGTCTATTGCACATCACTGACATGGCATGGCGCCGTATCAAGCATCCATCTGAAGTTGTTGAAGTTGGTCAAGACCTAAAAGTTAAAGTATTGAAGTTTGACCGTGAGCGCAATCGCGTTAGCCTAGGTCTAAAACAACTTGGTACTGATCCTTGGGATAACGTTGGCGGCACTTACCCAGTAGGTAGTGTGGTTAAAGCACGCGTCACCAACTTAACTGATTATGGTTGTTTCGCTGAGATTTCTGAAGGTATTGAAGGTCTAGTACACGTGTCAGAAATGGATCATACCAACAAAAACATCCACCCATCAAAAGTTGTTCAAGTGGGCGATGAAGTTGAAGTAATGATTCTTGATATCGATGAAGAACGTCGTCGTATCAGCTTAGGTATCAAACAAACTCTAGCTAACCCATGGGATGAGTTTGATAAGAAACATGAGCGCGGTGATAAAATCACTGGTACGATTAAATCAATCACTGACTTCGGTATCTTTATCGGTCTAGACGGTGGTATTGATGGTCTTGTTCATCTATCTGATATCTCTTGGAACGAAACTGGCGAAGACGCTATCCGTAACTACAATAAAGGCGACACCGTTGAAGCAATGGTATTGTCAGTAGATGCAGAAGCAAACCGTATTAGCCTAGGCGTGAAGCAGTTAAGCTCTGATCCATTCAACGAATACCTAGTCAACAATGACCGCGGTGCTATCGTTAATGGTAAAGTAAAAGAAGTAGATGCTAAAGGCGCTACTATCGAGCTTGCTGACGAAGTTGAAGCGTATCTACGTGCCTCTGAAATTCAACGTGATCGCGTTGAAGATGCGACTAAGCATTTGAGCGTTGGTGATGACGTTGAAGCGAAAATCATCAGTGTTGATCGTAAAACTCGCAACATCAACTTGTCTATCAAAGCGAAAGACGAAGCTGAAGAGCGTCAAGCGATTAAAGAGCTAAGCAGCACTAGCACGACTAGTACTACTGCCAGTTCTGATGCACAGCCAAAAACAATTGGTGATTTGATCAAAGAGCAAATGCAGTAAGCTGCACGTTATTGATATAAGATTATAAAAGAAGCGACTATGGTCGCTTTTTTTTTGCTTAAATTTTAAGTGCACTATTTAATCAACGAGGTTTTTGCTTAAACGGGCAAACTCTTATTTCCATTTACCGTAATATCCGCTATCATTTGCAACATTGAGTAACGAGATGTGAATTATTACTTATTTAAGACACTGAGATTATTTTAGTGAATGGCTATTTATCCTTATGATCTTGATGTATAGCTTGTCTTAAAAGTAACCAGCTATCGAAAATGATGGTCCAATTCACAGTCATCTTATCCATTAATCAACAAGGCAAGCGTAATAATGCAGCAAGCGATTAACAAGTCCGAATTTATTAGTAATTTAAGTGCGAACTGTGACAATATGACTGATACTGTAGTCGATGATGCAGTACGTGAAATATTAAACTTGATGACCGATACGTTAGCCAATGATGGACGCGTAGAAGTTCGTGGTTTTGGCAGTTTTTGTCTGCACCATCGTCGTGCCCGTATGGGTCGAAATCCTAAAACAGGAGAAAGCGTACCTGTACCTGCCAAAGCGATACCGCACTTTAAACCAGGTAAGGCATTACGTGAGGCAGTCAATGATACAGTAGCAAATAGCTAAGTGTGTTATAAAGTATTTATTGGGTAAAATTGCCAACAAGAGTGCTTGCCAGCCATTTTTGCTAGAACTTATCACTAGTGAGTTTATAAGCATATAAATGTGTGGGTTGATGAAGGTTTTAAAGTGCTATTTTTAAAACACTAACGACATTCCAAATCGAGGTAGACGTCTCATGCGCTTTTTACTATTTGTATTGCTGTTTTTGAGCTTTGCTTATGCACTTGGTTTGGTGTTGGCAAATAATACCGAAGTTGGCGTAAATTTATTATTTTCTCAAGCACCGACGATGAATCTAGGATTGCTACTGATTTTATGCCTTATGCTTGGTATTGTTATTGGCATCTTGTTGGCACTGCTTATCTTCCGTGTCTTACAGAATAAGTGGGAAATCTCGCGTTTGCAAAAAGCGAATGTGAACTTGCAAGCGCAACTGACACAAGCCAATGCTGTCATTGATCGCCAAGCAAGTGCGCCAACGGTGGAAGAAGCTGTTTATGGTTCGACAGCAACCAATGTGCAAGTGCAAGACGCAGAAGTACTTACTGTAGATGAAGGCGCGACACTTACCAAACAAAAACGAGACTAGATTATATTTTGTACTGATCTATGAGCAGTCCATATATAGTGTTTTGATAATTCTGATATAGATATGGTAAAACCATGAATAATACAATGAATTCCCCAGTCATCGTTGCCTTAGATAATATGACGATGGAGGCATCGATAGCATTAGCTGATCAGTTAGATCCAACATCATGCCGCTTAAAAGTGGGTAAAGAGCTATTTACTCGCTGTGGTCCTGAGATAGTTAAGGCGCTACATCAGCGTAATTTTGACGTATTTCTAGACTTGAAATTCCATGATATTCCTAATACTACCGCTCAAGCGGTACTAGCGGCAGCTGAGCTTGGCGTCTGGATGGTGAATGTGCATGCCAGCGCGGGCTTAGAGGCGATGTCATTGGCTAAACAGCGCTTGTTGGACGGTAACTTTGATACCTTGCTGATAGCCGTCACCGTGCTGACCTCTATGGATAATCAAGCATTGATGCAAACAGGTATTACCAATGGTCTAGATGCGCAAGTGAGTCGATTGGCACAATTAACCAAGCAAGCGGGTCTTGATGGTGTGGTCTGTTCAGCGCAAGAAGCTAAAACGCTCAAGACACTATGTGGTCAGGATTTTAAATTGATTACCCCTGGTATTCGCTTGCTAGACGACAATGCAGATGATCAAAAGCGTATTTGCACACCGAAACAGGCGTTAGATGATGGTTCTGATTATTTGGTGATTGGTCGTTCAATTACTCAGGCAGCAGATCCTGCGGCTAAATTACAAAAGATACTCCAAGGTATTTAGATACTTATAAAATATTTGGATATTTACAAAATGTTTAGCATTTTATAGTGTCAGCATGATAAAAAAGACAGCCTCATCCGCTGTCTTTTTTTAATTTTTGCGGGTATATCAAAAAGTGCTAAACTATTTACGTTTATTTAATGATATTAGAACTTATGAAATTACAGATTTTAAGTGACTTACATATTGACAGTTATGCGCGTCAGTCACATCCGCTAGGGCATATTCCCAAAACTGATGCAGACGTGGTATTAGTCGCGGGCGATACTGCTAACAGTGATAGTGGTATGCCATGGCTACAAGAGCAGGCAGCACGTTTGCAAGTGCCTGTGATTACGATAGCTGGTAATCATGAATACTTTAATGAAGATGTGCTACATTTTGATAAAAAGCTTGCGACTTGGGATAATTATAATGCCCAGTCGCAGCAAGGCGTCCGTTTTCTACAGTGTCAACATATTGATATTGGTGACATACGTATCCTAGGTTGTACTTTATGGACAGATTACCAATATCAGGCCAATGAAGATACTATAGCTGCTGCTATGCGCTTTATGCGTGACTATAAACAAATCTATGCTGGAGGCGAGCTTTTTTCACCTGAAGTATCGATGCAAATCCATGCTAAGCAGCGTCAATGGTTAAAGCAAGCATTGATCACCGCCAAAACACTTGGCAAAAAAACTGTTGTAATGAGTCATCATAGTATTAGCCCATTATCGGTGTCTGAGAAGTATGCGAATCTACCAAGTAACGCAGCTTTTGTCAGTGATTTATCTGGCTGGATGCATGAAGATTGGGCACCAATACTATGGGTACATGGACATACACACGAAGCATTTGACTACCGTATTGGTAATACACGAGTCATTGTCAATCCACGTGCGTATCCAAATGAAGTGAGCAGCACTGCATTAGCGTTCGCGTGGGACAAAGTCATTGATATCGGCTAAGTAATTTTAATCATTCAAAAGTAAATATCTTTTTAGTTATTTGTCACCTTGATCTGTCTTTTTAAAATAACGCTTATTTTAAAGTCTAACCGCCTAGACTCGTAAGCAATATTACAATCGAACTGATATTTTGTTCATTCATATCAAAAAATCTGCTACGCTTGCTACCATGAGCAAATATCTCAATAACACTCCCTCAAAACTGTCGGCTGAAAAACTTGCGAGTCATACTCCAAGTGCTCCGGCGCCTTCGCACTTGCCTGATAGTATGATTTCCTCAGTCAGCTTATTGCCTGAAGATAAACGGCTGATTTTATTTACCAGACATTCCTTACGTGAACGCTCTGATGGCAATGGTTTTGCCAGTTATCAATTACCCCTAACACCTAAAGGTCGAGTACTAGCGAAGTCTTGGGGGCGTTGGTTGGCAGGGCATTTACCGTACTCGCTCGATGTAGACAGTATCTCAAGTCCGATTGGACGCTGTATTGACACGGCGCAGCTGATGCAAGCAGGTGCGGGACTACAACGTGATATTACGCATCAGTCATTGTTGGTCGAGCCTGGTAGCCTAGTGACTGAGCCTGAAATAGCAAATCCAGTATTTAAAGAAATTGGTGTACTCAACTTTATCAATCGATTTTTGCAAGGCAATCTTGAAGGTACCAAAAACGCTTACCAAGGCGGTCTCGATATTTTATCGCTGTTTTATCAACATCAGCCGCGGCAAGGGCATCTCATGCTTGCTGTTAGTCATGATACGTTGTTATCTGCTTTTTTAGCAGTGATGTTTGATGTGGTCGAGATTGATTGGAATGATTGGCCAAAGATGATGGAAGGCGTGTTTTTGTGGTTTGATGATAAGCCGTTTGAACAAGCCAGTGCACACTTCGTTTGGCGCGGTGAAGTGTATGTGCGCCCGATTCATACTTTATTAGAAGACTACCGTGCTGCCGGCTTTCATCCTAATACATTGCTCTTACCACCAGAAGTAAAATGGATTTAAATACTATTTAATCTAAATACTATTGAAAAGATTACTACTCATTTTTCAATCAGACATAAAAAAACCTTGCCCCAGTATTAGAACCAGTAACAAGGTTTTAGTCATCACGCTATAAAGGCGAGATGTGGTCTAAACGTTACCAATCTTAAGCTTGTAGGCCTTTGATGGTTTTGTTCAGGCGGCTCTTACGACGAGCAGCTTTATTCTTATGAATAATACCTTTGTCAGCCATACGATCAAGAACTGGTACCGCTTTTTTGTAAGCTTCGGTAGCCGCGTCATAATCTTTAGCTGCGATAGCCGCATCAACACGTTTTAAGTAAGTACGAACCATAGAGCGTTGTGACGCAGAGTTCTGACGACGTTTGGTGTTTTGACGGGCGCGTTTACGAGCTTGTGCAGTATTAGCCACGCGAATCTCCTTGATAAAGACAGATAAAAATATGAATGTGGATTACAATAAAAAAGGGTTTAACCATCATCGGTAACGAGCAGCCGTCTCGCCAAACATGATGTCGATGTCTAATATTAAAGTACCTATCTGTTATTAAAGGCACCTAAATGAGCAATAGAGCATCGCAAGCGCCAAAACTGTTTGGAATAATTAAACAGCGTTAACGTGTAAAGCCGGTTATCTTAGCAAATTATCGCCCTTAGAACAATATATTTGATGATTAATGCTTAAAGAAGTTGTGTGATCATATATACGACAGTTTTTTGTGTCTCTGCTCAACTATTTCTTGAAATATTTATCAATATTGTTGCACTAAAAACCGCTTATGAGTGAATAAATCGCTTAGCCGATAAAATCTCTTACAATAAATTCTATAGAATACCCTCAGTTATGCGTTAATTTAGGTATGATACTAGGGCATGTCCTCAATTCAATCGATGGACATCTAAATGGGCTAAAAGTGGCTGAATCTTGCCAAACAATGTTAAAAAAAATGTCAAATAGCTGGTTAATATCCCGATACTATTTAACATTCTGATAGTATCTGCGCTATTTTCCTCATTTGACTATGATTTATCTCATTGTTATCACCATTTTAAAAATGAGGATACGCCCTAAGATGAAAAGCTTTGGTGATAGGCTTTAAAATCAGATTTTTCATTATCATCTATTTTCCAACACACTATAAATGGATAGGCTATGCAGCGAAAAGCAATTGTAATTGGCGCGACAGGATTGGTCGGACAGCATCTTGTCAAACAGCTTAGTGAGCTTTATGACACGTTAATTGTGATTGCAAGGCGTCCGCCACGCTATATCAATACCAGCATGCGTTTTTATCAGGTCAATGATTTTGATAATTTGGCTGAAATATTTGCCAGCGTTGGTGTTGATCGAAAGACGGACGCTTTTAGCTGTCTTGGTACGACTAAGAAGCAGGCTGGTAGCGATGAGGCCTTTCGAAAGGTTGATCATGATTATAATGTCAATTTTGCCAAACTGTGCCAAGAAAAAGGTGTCGAAAATTTCTTTTTGTTATCATCCATGAATGCTGATATTCATAGTCGGTTTTTATACAATCGCGTAAAAGCTGAAACTGAACAGTCTATTATGGCGCTAGGTTTTACGCAGCTAGTCATTTTCCGTCCGTCCTTGTTACTTGGCAAGCATAAAGGTCGTCCGCTCGAAAGTATTGGGCAAAAAGCCTTTCAGCTTATCTCGCCTTTGGTATCAGAGTCACTATCCTTGCATCCTATTTCTGCAAAGCGTGTTGCCATTGCCATGGCGATGAGTGCGCATGATGTTTATCAGCGTAATAAATACCGTAATGAACCAGCTATCCAAACCACTGATATCATCGAAAATAAGCAAATGCTAGCGATGACTAAAGTTAAAAAATAGCCTAAGTATTAAATTGAAGAAACAATTGAAATTAAGCCCTATTCATAAATAATCAGTCATGAATAACTAATCATACATAACAAGGAGCGTCAGATATGCCAGAATCAACAACAATGAATAAAGAGAACTTTGTGACCTGTGATTTATTGGATGCCAATCCTGAGTCGCAGGTATGTTTGCCAAATATCGAAGGTAAGTCTTTTCATAGCTTTGGTGGCAAAAAAAAATTCTGCGGTGAAATTGTGACGGTGAAATGCTTTGAAGACAATAGCCGCGTGAAATCGTTATTGAATAGCAGTGGTAAAGATAAAGATGGTAACGGTAAAGTATTGGTGGTTGACGGTGGTGGTTCAATGCGTTGTGCGCTGCTAGGCGACATGATTGCGCAGTCAGCGATTGATAATGGCTGGGTGGGGGTTATCGTGTACGGCTGCGTCCGTGATGTTGATGATATGGCAGCAATGGACATCGGTGTTATGGCGCTTGGTTGCATTCCGCGTAAATCGAATCGCCGCGATGAAGGTCAAACCGATATTGAAATCAGCTTTGGTGATTTAACACTAAATTCTGGTATGTTTGTCTACGCAGACAATAACGGTATTATCGCTAGCGACAAGCCATTAATTTAACACTAGCTTAATAAATAGCACTCAAAAACCTCAGCTTAGCCGTTGAGGTTTTTACATTTAATCATCCTGTCTTTATATACGAATATAATCTTTATCAGCTATTTGGCTATTGGTTTTTTAATAAAAATGCTAAGTGACAAACCGTTACGGCATAAATTTTGGTAATTGCTGAAATATTCGTATAATAGCTCTCTGACTCTTAACGTTGATCCTACTTTTTATGCCTATCACTGCTTTGACTGACGCCTTTGAACCAATTAACCAGCAGTTGTTTCCTATCCAGAATGCCGAGCGGCGTTGGCTGGCACCTGTGCATGGCGCAGTCAGCAGTTTGTGGCTAGCAAGTCTGGTGCAAACACCGCTATGGAATGTTGCCGACCGATTAAAAGTTGTGGTGACGCGTGACCAAAACCAGCTCAATCAGATAGAGACGGAATTGGCATTTTGCGGCGTCGATGCTTATGTGTTCCCCGATTGGGAGACGTTGACCTATGATGAGCTGTCACCGCATCAAGATATTGTTAGTGAGCGTATCAATCTATTAACGGATATGCCAACGACAGGCGTACTGCTAATCTCGGTACAGGCATTAATGCATCGCGTAGCACCGCCAAGCTGGTTGATTGGGCAGCATTTTGATTTGAGCGTTGGTGATCGATTTGATATAAATACCCAGCGCGGATTGCTGGCAAAGGCAGGTTACCGCGCCGTTGAGAATGTGTTTGAGCCGGGTGAGTTCGCGGTACGTGGCAGTATCATTGATATCTTTGCTATGGGTCAGCCGTTTCCATTACGTTTAGATTTGTTTGATGATGAGATTGAGACCATTCGTTTTTTTAATCCGCAAACCCAGCGGACATTGACCGTTGATGACCTCAAAACAATGATGAGCGGCAACGATAGTAGTATGGGCAAAGAGTCACTATCACTGCTACACAAGCTGCCAGATATCTCAAAACCTATCGAACAATTCCAAATACTACCCGCCAAAGAGTTCCCGCTTGATGAAGGGCGTGAGACGTTTCGTACCAACTTCGCCACGATGTTCCCTAATGCGAGCAGCCGCAAGTTTGAGCTACATAAAGACGTAATGGCAGGTATCGCTAGTAGCGGACTTGAATATTATCAGCCGCTATTTTTTGATTTAAAAGCGTGGACAGCAGAGAGTAGCTTGTTTGCTTACTTACCAAGCGATGCGCTGTTTATCACTGATGAATTGATTAATGAAAAACAGGTAGATTACTGGTCACAAATTCAGCGCCGTTATGAAGAGCGTCGTCATGATATCGATAAACCTATTGTCGCGCCTGAGTTGCTGTATTTATTGTCAAATACTCTTAACGAACATCTTAATCATTATCCACGCGTGATTCTCAGTGCGCGCAATGAGCTGGCTAGCATGACGGATGTCGCTGCGATTGACAGCGGTGATTCGTTGTTAGCAGACAGTTCATTGTTACAAGTTGAACACCAATCAGATTTACAGCCACAATTGCCGCTGACGGCAAATAAGCAGCAAGGCTTGGTGACGCTCAGTGCGCAAGAGCCGCCACAATTGACCGTTAACCACCAAAAGGCTGAGCCTCTTACCCAGCTATTAGAATTTTTAGAGCTGCAAGCACAAACAGCGACGCCAGTATTGATCGTTGCTGAAACAGCGGGTCGTCGTGAGATTCTTATTGAGCTGTTCAAAGGCAAGATTGACATTAAGGCTTATGACAGCTTTGCAGCGTTTCTAGCAGCGGACAAAACCAACAGCGTTAAAGGTAATAAGCTGCCGCAGGTTGGTTTAACCGTTGCGCCCATTGAGCGCGGGGTTTATGTTCCTGAGCGTTTGGTGCTGATTAGTGAGACGCAGTTATTTGGTCGGCAAGTGCTGCAAACACGCCGTCGCCGCCAAAGCGGGGTGTCGGAAGAGTTTTTGGTTAAGAGTGTTACTGAAATAACTGAAGGCAGCCCAGTGGTGCATATCGAGCATGGTATTGGGCGTTACAATGGGCTGATTACGTTAGATGTGGGTGATGGCGAGCAAGAGTTTATTCACTTAAAATATGCCGATGATGCCAGTATTTATGTGCCCGTTGCTAATTTGCAAATGATTAACCGTTATAGTGGCGGTGACCCAGCACTTGCACCATTGCACAAAATCGGTAGCGGCAAATGGGATAAGGCTAAGCAAAAAGCGCTCGAGCAAATCCATGACGTGGCGGCCGAGCTACTTAATATGCAAGCACGGCGCGAAGCCAAAGTTGGTATTCATTTTAAAATAGATCCATCACAGTACGAGCTGTTTGCCAGTCAATTTGCTTTTGAAGAAACGCCGGATCAAGCCAATGCCATTCATGCGGTGATGGAAGACATGAGGCAAAACCAACCAATGGATCGTCTGATTTGCGGTGATGTGGGTTTTGGTAAAACAGAAGTGGCTATGCGGGCAGCATTCATTGCCGTCAGCGCCGGTTATCAGGTAGCGGTGCTAGTGCCGACGACCTTGCTGGCCGGTCAGCATGAAGACAATTTCCGCGACCGTTTTGCTGATTGGCCAGTGCGTATCGAGACGCTATCGCGCTTTGGTGGCAAAAAGCATCAAGAAACGGTGTTGACAGATTTAGCAGCAGGTAAAGTCGATATCGTCATCGGTACCCATAAACTGTTACAACCTGATGTGAAATTCTCTAATTTAGGTTTGATGATTGTCGATGAAGAACATCGCTTTGGTGTGCGCCATAAAGAGCGTATCAAGGCGATTCAGACTGATGTGGATAGTATGTCGATGACAGCGACACCGATCCCTAGAACGCTCAATATGGCGCTCTCAGGTATGCGTGATATGTCAATTATTGCGACACCTCCAGCACGACGTTTGGCGATTAAAACCTTTGTCATGCAAAAAACTGATGCTTTAATGAAAGAGGCCATCTTGCGTGAGCTATTGCGCGGTGGGCAGGTTTATTTATTACATAATGATGTGGCGAGCATTGAGCGTATGGCAGAAACCATACGTGAATTGGTGCCTGAGGCGCGAGTAGGGGTCGCTCACGGGCAAATGCAAGAGCGCCAACTTGAACAAGTCATGCAGCAGTTTTATCATAAAAAATTCAACGTCCTGATATGCTCCACCATTATCGAGACTGGTATTGATGTACCGAATGCTAATACTATCATCATTGAGCGCGCCGATAAGTTTGGCTTGGCGCAATTACATCAGTTACGTGGTCGTGTTGGTCGCAGTCATCACCAAGCATATTGTTATCTACTTGTGCCTTCTATCAAAGGTCTCAAAGGCGATGCTAAACGCCGATTGCATGCGATTGAACGTGCCAATACGCTGGGTGCAGGTTTTATGCTGGCTAGCGAAGACTTAGAAATTCGCGGTGCTGGTGAGATACTTGGTAAGCAGCAAAGTGGTAATATGCAGGCGATTGGCTTTAGCCTATATATGGATATGCTAGAGCGAGCAACTAAGGCGATTAAAGCGGGTAAAGAACCCGATTTAAGCACACCATTGTCGCTGACTAGTGAGATTAATCTGCATAGCTCAGCATTGATACCAGAAGAATATCTGCATGATGTCCATCAGCGTTTGTTATTTTATAAGCGCATCAGTAATGCCGATGATAAAGAGGCATTGATTGATATTCGTACCGAAATGATTGACCGTTTTGGTACATTACCAGAGCAAACTAAGCAGTTATTCGCCATCCACGGACTGCGTATACAAGCTGAGCCGCTAAAGATTAATAAGATTGATGCCAATAGTAATAGCATGACATTAGAGTTTGCACCTGATACGCCAGTCGATGCCTTGGCAATTATTAAGTTGATTCAGAGCAATGGTCAGCGTTATCGTATGAACGGTGCTTCTGGTATTCGTTATCAAGATGCTGATAAACTGGCAACGCCGCAACAGCGCGTCACCGCGATTCAAGAATTATTACGCTATTTTAGCGAGCATATGGTGGCAGAGTCAGCGTAGTTGTTTTGGCATTTCGGCATTTTGAGAGCTTGGCAATGATTTTCGGTAGATTCAATCAGCTCAATAAGTCAGCTAGCCAGTGCTCAAGTAGGACGTCAAGACAATGAGTCATAGCGCTATTTTATCGGTCGGATAACTGATAAAATAGCGACATCCTATATTTAGCCTATTGTTTTTTAGTAAATTAAATTTTGCTTTTCTAGATTCATATTCCTTTTATCTGAGTGTCATAACAAGAGAACCGTCATTATGTTCCAACTTCATCATAAACTTGCTGCCGATAGCTTTTTAGTGGGTGACTTCCCATTATCGACTTGTCGTTTAATCAATGATTGCCAGTTTCCTTGGTTAATATTAGTGCCGCGCGTATCAGGTATCAAAGAGTTATATGAGTTATCTGAAGCCGATCAAACACAGTTTTTACGTGAATCGAGCTGGTTGTCGAGTCAGCTAGCCAAGACCTTTCAAGCTGATAAAATGAATGTAGCTGCACTCGGTAATCAAGTGCCCCAACTTCATTTTCATCACATCGTTCGCTATCAAAATGACATGCAATGGCCAAATCCAGTATGGGGCGTCCCTGCTATTCCTTATACTAAAGAGGTGTTGGCGCAGATGCAGCAAACGTTAATGATGGCGCTACGTGGCCATCATCAGATGCCGTTTGACTGGCAAATGTAATAAATACCTGAGTAGTAACAGGTCGGTAAGTTGATTGGCAAATCGATAATGATACTCTATTGGCGAGGTATTGATTAACTGGGTATCGATTAACTGGGCATCGATTGACCCATCAAAATAACTGGAAAAATGGCCAAACGTTTAAAGTTAAGCCTTATTTTGGTGTCTTAGTCGTTTTACGGTTATGTGCCAACGTTATGCTCAGTTATTACAGCCCCTAATTTTTATATATTAATAGGTTTTAAGTATTTGAAATCCAGATAAATATTATCTGGATTTTTTGTGTTTTGCTCAAACGATATGTCTTATAATCCCGATTTGGTAGCATATTAAGACAAGATGAGTGATGAGTGGTAGGCTTTTGGCTATCAGTGACATGGGTTTTATTGCATTTAAAAAGTATAATGTAATCATTGATTAATTTTATACACAACTTGGCATAGAGGCAGGTAGTACGCGTGTGCTATCCTCAAGCCTTTTAATTTTTTACATAGCCTGTTTTACGTGAGCGAATACTTCATATGCCTTTTTTAGACACGCTGAGACCAAATCACTCTTCAAAAAATGAAGGGATTTATCGATTTGACTATCCAGAAGTCTTCGTTTTAATACTTACGGTCATACTCCTCGCTGTACATTTTAATTTTAGACCTACTTCAATGGCACTGCTCGTTATTGTTTGTCTGCCAAGTTTAATGATTTTGATTTATAACTATCGCCGCCAAAAAAGCTTTTGGACGTCTAACATTGTTATCATTTTACTATCGGTAGTTATTGGGTCGATACAGTTTTGTACGGTTATTTCGCTTAGCTTAGCCGCGCTCATAGCACTCAGAATTATTATCAGTAGCCCTGAAAATCATTTAAAACTGATTGCCGTCTCTATAATCACCGTCATTGTTTTCTATTATGTTAGCGTTACTCTAAGCAGTGCTGATATAGATTGCCATGAAGGCTGGACCACACCAATAATATTATTAGCCAGTATGATCGTCATACTGTATCAGTTTTGGCATGTGTACCAAGAGTATATTGGTTATGAAACTCGTGCTCATCAGGCCGTTGGGCGATTAAGCACTATGGTCTCCGTCATTAATAAGTTGACGCGCTTCATACCTCCACAAGTCTGGGAGCCTATCGTAAAATCTGATAGCCCAGTTACCGTTGCTAATAAGCGTGCTAAGCTGACGATTATGTTCTCAGATATTGTTGGTTTTACGGAATTGTCAGATAGTTTGAGCGCTGACAATTTGGCTGATATCTTAAATACTTATATGCATTGTATGACATTGATAGCAAACAAGCATGGCGCCGTACTTGATAAATTTATTGGTGATGGCATGGTATGTTTTTTTGGTGAGCCAAATAGTCGCGGTGCGCGCCAAGATGCTTTAGACTGTATTGCAATGGCAATAGACATGCGTCGCGAGATGCGAACTTTGAGGCAGAAATGGCGCTTGATGGGCTTTGAGGGGTTATACATCCGTATCGGCATCAGCACAGGTTATTGCCATGTTGGTAATTTTGGTAGTAATAATCGCCTAAGCTATACTCTTATTGGTAAAGAGGCCAATCTAGCGGCAAGACTTGAGTCGAGCGCTGGTAAAGATGAGATACTGGTCAGTGAGAGTACCTACGATTATATCTGTCATAATTATGACTGTCAGCATGCGGGTGCGTTCAAGTTAAAGGGTTTTGATAGCAAGGTAAATGCATGGCAAGTGCTGGATCCAGATACGTATAAAGGTCATTTATCAAAGTGGGTTGATCACACACTACCAGGTTTCAATTTGCATCTAAATTTTAAAGATATGAAGGATAATGATTATCAAGATATCAGAGCACGCTTAAATTTTGCGCTTGAACGTGTCGAGCAGGAGCAAGAAAAAGTGGCAACTGACATAGCGGCAGCAAGCAAACGTAATGACAATCAATGACAATCATCATAAATAATCATCCAAAAATAATGTTTATAAAATCAAGCGCAAGAAAGCCAGCTATTATTATGATAGCTGGCTTTCTTATCTAATGAAGTAAACTGTAATATTAGAACGTGTTCTAGCGTTTAGTGGTTTTCTTTTGCATGGTTGAGCGTATATTTAGGAATCTCAATGGTTAAATCTTCATCATCGAGCATGACCTGACAAGATAGGCGTGAGTCAGGCTCTAATCCCCAAGCACGATCCAATAAATCGGCTTCAATATCATCCATTTCATCTAAACTATTAAAACCTTTACGGACGACCACATGGCATGTGGTGCAGGCTTTTGACATCTCACATGCATGTTCAATTTTAATGCCTTTTTCCAATAGCGCTTTACATAAGTTGCTGCCAGCTTCTAGCTCGACTTCGGCGCCTTCAGGGCAAATTTCATGATGCGGTAGTACGGTAATTTTTGGCATAAATCGTCTTTCCAGTGCTAATCAATTAAAAGAATAAAAATATAAGAAATGAGCTTAGTATGGTGACTAAGCCACATTTTTAAATGTATCTGCTACCAATCTTGGGCATTCGTGCCTGCCATGCTGGCTTTGACGCTTTGATTCATAATACGGGCAGCAAACGCATCACTGTGAGGCTTGAGCTTTGCTTGCTGTGCTTCGATAAGTGTTAAATCATCAGTACTGAGCGTTGTCTGCAACACTTGTATTTGCTCAGCTAATGAGTGCTGCTCCTCAGAAGACAATAAGGCCGCAAATTCTTTAAGGGCAGATTGTAGCGCTAATACTTCACGCTCCGCTTCTACTTTGGTTTCGATTAAAGAACGTGTATTTTTATCTTCTTCTGCATGCTTGAATCCTGCGACGAGCAATTGCTCTTTTTGCTCATCTGATAACCCATAAGAAGGCACAATCTCAATCTTACTTTCTGTCTTGGTTGTGGTTTCTTGGGCGCTGACGGTTAGCTGTCCATTCGCATCAATACTAAAGGTGACTTCAATACGAGCAAATCCAGCTTTCATCGGCGGGATACCATATAGCTCAAAACGACCCAATGAACGGCAGTTATCTACTGTCTCGCGCTCGCCCTGTACCACATGAATCACCATGCCTGTTTGACCATCTTGATAGGTGGTAAACACTTGGCGTTTTTTGACAGGGATAGGCGTATTACGTGGAATCAGTACTTCAACTAAGCCGCCCATGGTCTCAAGACCAAGCGATAGCGGCGTTACGTCTAATAATAGTAGGTTATTATTACTATCACCATTGACCAGTTGATGCGCCGTTTGGGCAGCACCCAAAGCCACGACTTCATCTGGATTTAGACGACAAAGTGGTTGCTTGGCAAAAAACTCTGTCACAACTTGTTGTATAGCAGGCATACGAGTAGAACCGCCGACCAAAATCACTTCGTCTAGATCAGCACTCGAAAGTTTGGCATCACGCAGGACTTGTTCGCATACGCTCAGTGTACGGCGGCTAACTGGCTCTGCAATAGCCAGCAAATCTGTACGGCGAAGCACACCTTGGTAAGATTGCTCATTCACAGTGATATCGATATCAACTTGTTCATCGTCAGTCAGGGCTTGCTTATAAGCTTTGGCTTGCTGTGCAAGTATCGACTTATCATGACGACTAACATCTTTTGGATCTATATTTAATTGCTTGATAAGCCAATTGGTCATTAGACGATCGATGTCGTCACCACCTAATGCACTATTACCGCCAGTTGCCAGTACTTCAAAGACACCATCAGTCAGCTTTAAGATAGAAACGTCAAAAGTACCGCCACCCAGATCGTAAATTAAATAATAACTTTCTTTATCGCCGTTTTGCGTTGACTGGTCGAGACCATAGGCGACGGCAGCAGCAGTAGGCTCATTTAGCAGACGTAGCACTTTGATACCAGCCGCTTGGGCTGCATCTTTGGTCGCTTGACGCTGGGCTTCATCAAAATAAGCAGGGACAGTAATAACCGCACCCTCGATACTGTCTGCAGGCAATGCGCTCGCTGCCCGTTGCTCAAGCGCTGCTAAAATACGTGCTGATACTTCAACAGGCGATACGTCACCTTGAGCCGTCACAAATGCTGGCATGTCATCTTTGCTGCCGCTTAACTCATAAGGATGAGAGAATTTGATATCAGCTTGACTACGACCCATAAAACGCTTAGCCGAGACGATCGTATTTTTTGGATCATCCGCTAAGTGAGCTAATGCATCAGAGCCAACCAAGGGCTTACCTACACTTGGATAATAGACCACAGAAGGTAATAAGGTATCGGTAGCTGCGCTTGCCTCTAAGACTTGCGCCTTGCCTGAGCGTACTACCGCGACCAATGAGCGCGTAGTACCAAGATCAATTCCTAGGCCAAAACGATGCTGATGGGGTTGGGCGCTTTGATTGGGTTCGGCAATTTGCAATAAAGACATAAGATAACTCAAAGATAAAATGAAAGAGATAAAATTAATAAGTGAAATGAAACAAATATGATAAGCGCACTATTGTAGTTTAACTGCGTTGTATGCACGTGAAAACGAAGATACTTAGCAATTAAAAGTGCTTAAAATAAGGGATTATACGGCATCGCTGTGACTATTTTAACCATCGCTTATAATATAGTTTTCAAATAAGCGTCATAAGCTAATACCATTTATAAATAAATTTGGCATATAAAATAAATTAACAAGCTTATACGTCAGTTAGTTAGACGTATAAATCATCATCATCTGAATGCTCAGCAGTCGCTAACTCATCGATACCAGTAGTCACGTCAGCATTTAATTTGACTAAGAATTTTAGTTTTTGTGTCGCATCAATCGCCGTTTGCCAATCTTGGTTTTGGTAAGCATCGTTAAAACGCTTAGACTGTTTTGCCAGTCGCTCGGTGATTTGAGGGTGTAGTTGTTGCAATGTCGCACGATCTTTACCCTCGATAGCGTCATCTAAATCCATGCGCATCTGCATCGCATCTTCTAAAAAGTCCAAGTCTGCAATTGAATGCTCTAGATTCTGTGCTTGATCTGCCATGTCTAGTAGATAGCTAGCACGACTATCAGGCGCACTTAATGCTTGGTAGGCTTGGTTGATTAACGCTGAGGCCTGCTCAGACTGCTGTTGCGCTTGCGTAGTATTGGCTAGATTCTTGGTGACATTATCAGGATGATAACGTTTTTGTAGCAGACGTAGATGCTGATCGAGACTCTCTTGATTGACTTCAAACTGTACAGGCTGCTCAAATAGGGCAAAGAAGTTATCAAACTGGGCTTCTGCAGTAATGTCTGTCATATCATACGCCTTGCTTGTTATTTATTTTGAAAGTTTTCTTTGGCTGAGAACATATTTACTATGGCTTGAATATAGAGTTAGGAAACTCTAAACTCAAGGGTTTTTTAACCTTTGAACCATTAAACGGTAAAAGATTCGCCGCAACCACATTCGCCTTTTTGATTGGGATTGGTGAACTTAAAGCCTTCGTTAAGACCTTCTTTTTCGTAGTCCATCAACAAACCATCTAAATAGACCAAACTTTTAGGATCAATAAAGATGTTAACGCCGCGGCTTTCGTAACGCGTGTCATTTTCATCAGGGGTATCTACAAACTCTAAAACGTAAGCTAAGCCTGAGCAACCCGCGGTACGGATACCCACTCGAATACCTTCGCCTTTGCCGCGATTGTCCAAAAAGTCTCGAACATGCTGAGCGGCGCGTTCTGTCATTTCAATCATGCCAACTCCCATTGACTATCAATGATAAATATCAATCAAAAAAATCTGTATAAACTGGCAATGAAAATAGCGCACTTGCCAAAAAATCTTAATAACGACCAGTTAAGAATCACTAGAAAATAAAAGGTGACAATTACATTAGCGTTATTGTCACCTCTTTAGCGTTAGTAGCTGTTCAATACATCGACTACTAAAGTACGGCCATTAAGACCGTGTACTTAGAAGTACAATACTTACGCTAATAGGTTTAGCTAGCCGCTTCTTCTGTTTCTACTGCTGCGCTATGCTTACCTTTATAGTCGCTAATAGCGGCTTTAATGGCGTCTTCAGCAAGTACAGAGCAATGCACTTTTACTGGTGGTAAGGCCAACTCTTTCGCGATATCGTTGTTTTTGATTTCGCCCGCTTGATCCAAGCTTTTGCCTTTTAGCCACTCGGTAACAAGTGAGCTTGAAGCAATGGCTGAACCACAGCCATAAGTTTTAAAGCGTGCATCTTCAATGATGCCATTATCATCAACTTGAATTTGTAGGCGCATTACATCGCCACAAGCTGGGGCACCAACCATACCAGTACCAACGTTTTTGGCATTTTTATCAAGATTGCCGACGTTGCGTGGATTTTCGTAATGATCAATAACTTGGTCACTATAGGCCATGGGGTTTTCTCCTAGTTAGATGATGAGTAGTCAATTACTGACTTTAAATGTCTAACTACTCATCGATAATTGGGGTCAAACATTTAGTTAATAGAAACGGTATTTATAAAAACGGTATTTATAAAAACTGGATTTATAAGTGTCTGATCAATCGTTTAATGGTTCTGTTTGATAACTATATCGTTGCTTTCGGTAATTTTAGTGCTCAGCCCATTCGACTGAATCTAAATCAACACCTTCTTGGTACATATCCCAAAGTGGTGATAAGGCACGCAATTTATCGACCGCTTCATGCATTTGTTTGATGACAGTATCGATGTCTGCTTCAGTGGTATAACGACCGAAGCTGAAACGAATTGAGCTGTGTGCTAATTCATCTGGGCGACCAATAGCGCGTAATACATATGATGGCTCAAGCGTCGCTGATGTACAGGCTGAACCTGATGATACAGCTAAATCTTTAAGTGACATCATGAGAGACTCGCCCTCAACGAAGTTGAAGCTGATGTTTACAATGTTAGGCACGCTGTGCTCAAGATCACCATTTAGGTAGATCTCTTCGATATCTTGTAGACCGTCCCACAGTTTTTGGCGTAGCTTGGCTGCATGTGCATGGTCTTCTTCATAACGCTCATTGGCTAAAGCAAATGCTGCTCCAAGACCAACGATTTGATGCGTCGGTAATGTACCTGAACGCATACCGCGCTCATGACCACCGCCATGCTGCTCTGCTTTCAAGCGGATACGTGGCTTACGGCGAACAAATAATGCACCAATACCTTTAGGACCGTAGGCTTTGTGACCTGAGAAGCTCATCAAATCGATCTTCGTGGTTTCAAGGTCAATTAATACTTTACCAACAGATTGTGCGCCATCGACGTGGAAGACCACACCCGCTTCACGAGTGATTTCACCAATGGCAGCGACATCAGTAATCGTACCAAGCTCATTATTTACCATCATGAGTGATACTAAGATAGTATCGTCACGTAATGCTTCTTTAACTTGCTCTGGTAAGATTAGCCCAGTGCTTGGCTGCGGCTCAAGATAAGTAATCTCAAAACCTTCTTGCTCAAGTTCACGGCACGTATCTAATACGGCTTTATGTTCGATCTTACTGGTAATGATGTGCTTACCACGAGATTGATAAAAATGCGCTGCACCTTTAATCGCTAGGTTGTCTGATTCTGTTGCACCAGAGGTAAAGACGATTTCGCGTGGATCAGCATTAATGACTTCAGCCACTTGTTGACGCGCTGTTTCTACCGCTTCTTCTGCTTGCCAGCCATAGCCATGCGAGCGCGAGGCTGGATTACCAAAGATGCCATCTACTGTCAGATACTCGCTCATCTTAGCAGCTACTGATTTTGCAACTGGTGTGGTGGCGGCATAATCTAAGTATATAAGGTTGTTATGTTGGCTCATGCTGGGTTTGCCTCGCTGTTCGATAGGGTAATAGTGTTGATATCTTTTATGGAAATCTCTTTGGTAGAGCTGTGCTGACGCTCTGACACTGACTGCACATTTTCCATGTCTAATAATTGCGCTAATGTTATATTTTTCAAGTACTGTTCGATATGATTGGACAGTGCACACCATAAATCATGGGTTAAGCACATTGTACCACCTTGACAGTCGCCACGTCCTTCGCACTGCATCGCATTAACCGACTCATCGACGGCAGATATGATGCTCATGACATCTATCTCATGCAATGGTTTGGCGAGATGATAGCCACCTGCTGCACCTCGGATGCTAGTGACCAGACCACGTTTACGAAGTTTGGAAAACAGTTGTTCAAGGTAAGAGATAGAAATCGATTGCCGCTTGGCGATATCAGATAAGGAGACTGCAGTGTCTTGTTGGCTAGTTTGTAGTGCCAAATCTAGTAACGCAGTAACGGCATATCTGCCTCGAGTAGTCAAACGCATGTGTTATCTCCAAACTTTTAAGTCATTTTTATTTAACAACGACCTTAGCAAAATGATAGTGGTGGCAGCTTGTAGCGCAATATGAAAGCTACTGATGAAATCACATAACCGCTAAGTTGTGTCTTATCGTTATTAAACAGCAGATGATGAACCCGATGTGTGCAACGATTAAGCCAATTATACTTAATCCTGAGTAATTTAGTCAAGATTAAAGTGTGGTTGAATGGTTAATCGAGCTTATCACTATGATTGATAAAAACAATGGTATTAAAAGGAGGGACTATAAGATTGAGAACATTGATTCCTAGCATTTTTGAAATACTAAAATTTTGAAATACTAAAATACAGTCTTGAGGTTTGAGTTCTAAGTTTTTTCTTTAACGACTATCAATTATATTAGGGCGTGCTGAATGTTCAATACGCCCCAGTCATCTAAGCGCTTAGTATATTAAGCGCTTAATATGCCTTAATCGGCATCAAACGCGTTTGGTAAAGTAAGCAGCCGTCATTGGTAAGCTGTCATTGATAAGTCGTCGTTGGCGACATTAATTCATCAATAGCGCGATAATGGCTGCGATCATAATGACGAGAGCAGCCACGGTGACGATTATCAGCGTTTTTTGTTTGCTCTGTAACTCTTTAACCGTGATTTCAAGCTCACGGTTTTTAATAGTTAAGGTGTTTATTTGGGTTTGTTGCTCTTTGATGCGTAATTTATAGCTGTTTTTTTTGTCAGCCATTTCAGCTTCAGTAGGCTTGGTCTTACCTTTGCCACCTTTTATCTTTTTAATAAGACCTTGAATTAAGCTGCCAAGACCGAGTTGCATAATAAACTGCTTGACCAACTGTACTTGAACAGACTCGCCGCGCATTTGTAGTTTTTCGGTGGTTTCGCTGTCATGGGTGGTGATCGCATTGATCACTTGGATGCTATAAGCATTAATGATGACGTCAGGTTCGCTGCGGTCAATAGGTAACTCTGCGTCTAATAATACGCCTTTGGTGCTAAACGTGGCAAACACCTCAACATGCGGTAGATACAAGCGTAGCGCCACGACAGTACCTTGCTTGGCAAGTGGGTAAGCGGCCTTACGTAGTTCGGGATCTAAACGTAACAATAGTGTCAGCGCCGACTCGATGAACACCAGAATGATATTAAGAAAAGAGTGAGACAACGTAGAACGCTTCATGTAAATAATCCGTTTTATATTTGGCAAATTAGAGGCAAAAGACAAACAAGAGTCAAAATTGACCCAAAAGGTGCAGTGATATTTTGCTTATAGTAACGCCTTTATAATAAAAAGTAACGCTAGTTTCTGTCAGTTGGAAAATTATTACTTTACAATTTGGTAATCAACAAGGACACAGATATTTATGACTGGCGATGCCTCAGTACGAGATAACATCTCTTTGAACGATAAGGCAGTATAGAGGTTGACTCGCTAAGTCGAAGTTAGGAAAAGCCAAGGTCACTAGCGGTTATGACCATTGCAGAGGCTTTGCGTAACATTGAGTGTCAAATACGTAGTACAGTAGGCAAAAATATGTAAAATCGCTTGCGCTCCTTATGCTGCCTTGATATAAAGACGATAACAAAGCGAAACCTGTTAATACGCCAGTCAGGCAGTTTTTATTGCTTAAATGCTATGAGAGCGTTACAATGCTTGGCGTGAGCGTTTATTATCCCCCTTAAACTTGAAGGAAATTTTATGAATAAGTCAGAATTAATTGATAGCATCGCAGACAAAAGCGGCCTAAACAAAACCCAAGCTGGCGATGCATTGAATGCTGTTATGGAAAGTGTTGGTGAAGCGCTAGAAGCTGGCGATAGCATCTCATTGGTTGGTTTTGGTACTTTCAGCGTAAAAGACCGTAAAGCACGTACTGGCCGTAACCCTAAGACGGGTGAAGAGCTTAGCATTCCAGCAAGTAAAGTACCAAGCTTTAAAGCGGGTAAAAACTTAAAAGAGCGTTTAAACTAAGCCGTTTTATTAAAAATGGATGCTGTATAACGACGTGATATACGAATCAACACAGCATTTACTTAGTAAAGCACTATATGGTTTATAGCATGGCTGAAAAGTCATAATATGAATCATAAAAAAGCACCTAGATATTAGGTGCTTTTTTTATCGCTATAGTTTGTATCATACCACGTGAATATTTTGAGTCTGCATCAAAAATCACGTATCATAGGGCGCGCGATAGATGCGTTGTTTAAATAAGGCCGTTTTACTCAGTCTTGTTGTTCTATATCAAATTCACACGTTCTTATTCTTACCATTGCCTGCTTAGATAGCATTGATATTAATAGTAATATTACAATGGTTTTTCATCAATATAGGTTTATAAAGCAGAGATAACTATGGATAAATTGCGCGATTTCTTAAAAAGCTGGCCAGGTCGCATTTTATTGATTTTATGCCTATCGCCGCTCGCTCTATTGGGTGTCGAAAGCTATTTTGGAGGCGGGGTCGATCCCAACCAAGTCGCTCAGGTGGGTGAAGCAAGCGTAGGGTTGTCCGAGTATCAGACTGCCGTAAATAACCGTCGTACTGAAATACTAGAACAAGTTGATGATGCCAGTCTATTAAATGAAGATGTGTTGCACGAGCAGGTGCTCAAAGGTCTCATTGATCGTACGCTATTGGAGCAGCAAGCGGGCAAGCTTGGTATGACAGTCTCTGATGACACGATTAATCGTTTGTTGCGTGAAGAAGAAATTTTTAAGGACGCAGAAGGCAATTTTTCTAACGACCAATTCTCAAACTTCTTGCGCCAGCGCGGCATGACTAAAGATCAGCTATTTGCTGAGTTTCGTAACCAGTTAAGCCTCGACCAACTCAACGCCAGTATTGTTGGCACGGCAGTATATCCTATGCAAGCGGTCAGTCAATTGATTGACTTACAACTTGAGTCGCGCAATATCTGGCTGCATCGATTTAATTGGCAAGATTATGCAGATCAGGTCAAGTTAAGCAAAGGCGATATACAAGCCTATTATGATGCCAATAAAGACACGCTAAAAAGTGCGGCGATGGTAGATTTGGCATATTTGCAATTAAGTCCTAAAACCATTCAAGTGAATGAAGTTACGGAAGAGGATTTGCAGCAGCAATATGAAGCTTATAAGCAAGGGTTAGCGGTCGTCGATGAACGTAAGATCAGTCAAATCCTATTAACGGGTAAAGACGCGAAGACCAGAGCGGCCAAAATCAAAGCTCGCTTGGATAAAGGTGAGTCTTTTGCCGCATTGGCTAAAACCGAGTCAGATGATCCATCGGGAGCAACAGGTGGCGATATTGGTACCTTTAATCCCTCTGTGTTTGGTAATGATGCCGCAGCGGTTGAGCAGGCTTTAGAAGGCTTAAGTGTGGGTGATGTAACAGCACCTATTAAGACTAGCTTTGGCTACCAGATATTTACCGTAACCGAAGATAACGGTAGTAAAATCCCAAGCCTAGAAAGCATGCGTGCAGAGCTGACAGCAAAAGCCAAAGAATATAAGCGTCAAGAAATCTATGCAGATAAAGTGACAGCGATTAATGACTTGGCAGCAGATGGCTTCAGTATTGAAGACATCGCTCAGCAAGAGAACGTAACGCTAAAACGTATCAAGGATTATCGTAAAGAAAACAACAAATCGGAGTTATCACAACCAGCAGTGATTAAGCAGGCTTTTGATGAGTTTACCATTCAAGATCAGGCAGTAACCGCAGGTATCGAAGTTGGTAACGGGACGGTATGGGTGCAACCAAGCAACTATCGTCCTACGAAAACGCTTAGCTTAGCTGCTGCTACGCCAAAAATCACTCAGATATTACGTCAAGAAAAGGCCACGGCATTGGCGCTAAAAGAGGCGAAGAAACTAGCCGCTGGTATTAAAACGCCTGCTGATATCAATAAACAGCCAGTACGTTTTCAATCATTAGGTGAAGTGAATCGCCAAACCACTCTATTGACAGAGAAAGAGCGCGGATTGGCCTTTAGTCAGCAAGCAGCTAATAATGGTGTCGTTGCCATTGCCAGTGAGACTGAGATGGGTGCGACTTTGTTGGTCGGTGATCGTATTAAAACAGAGGAGCAGTCGCCATTATCTGATGTGCAAAGAGCCCAAACAGCTGCCATCATTCGTGATAACTTGGGGCAAGATCAGCTACAAGATTACTTGGATTATCTACGTTTGGTATATAAAGTTGAAGTTAATGACGCCAATATAGCAAACGCGCAAGGGCGTTAGAAGTAAAGCTATTAAGGAAAATTTGAGATACTTACTTAGTCATTCTTTCCAAATAATCTTCTCAAATTTTAAGCATAAAAAAGCCACTGTAGACAGTGGCTTTTTTAATGAGTATTACTTTTATCATAAAGATTTAGCATTAATGGCGATACGAAATTCAATACTGCTATCAATGCTAATATTCAAAGTGATACGGAACAATTTAATGGCGGAAATGACGCATACCAGTGAATACCATCGCGATGCCATGCTCATTTGCCGCAGCAATGGTTTCATCATCACGCATAGACCCACCTGGCTGGATAATAGCAGCAATACCGACTTGGGCTGCGTTATCGATGCCATCACGGAACGGGAAGAAGGCATCTGATGCCATAACAGCACCTTCAGTAGCCAATCCAGCGTGCTCAGCTTTGATAGCAGCGATACGCGCTGAGTTGACACGGCTCATTTGACCAGCGCCAACACCGATAGTACGCTGACCTTTGGCATAAACAATTGCATTAGATTTGACGTATTTTGCTACATTCCAGCTGAATAATAGATCGGCGATTTGCGCTTCCGTTGGTTGTACATCAGTGACAATCTTTAAGTCATTGGCCGTAATCAAACCAAGATCTTGCTCTTGTACTAGCAGGCCACCGTTGACGCGCTTGTAGTCAAGCTGACTATCGCGTTGATCTGGCGCTGGCAGTTCGCCGCACACCAATACACGGACATTTTTCTTAGCAGCTGTCGCTTCAAGCACACCATCTTCGATGCTTGGTGCAATAATAACCTCTACAAACTGATTGTCGATAATGGCTTTAGCCGCTGCCAACGTCAATGGGCGGTTAAAAGCAATGATGCCGCCAAAAGAAGACTCAGGGTCAGTACTAAAGGCAGTGTTATACGCGGTTACTTGATCGTTATCCACAGCGACACCGCAAGGGTTGGCATGCTTAACGATAACGCAAGCAGGGGCGCTAAAGGCTTTCACACACTCAAGAGCAGCATCAGTATCGGCGATATTGTTATAAGACAGCGCCTTGCCTTGCAGTTGCTTAGCAGTCGCTATAGAGGCCTGTTGGCTTTTTAGCGGATGGTTTTCTGTATAAAAAGCGGCATTTTGATGTGGATTTTCGCCGTATCGTAGATCCTGTGCTTTTTCGAGCTGCACATTAAAGGTACGTGAAAAATTCTCAGGTTGCTGGCTTTCATTGACACGGCTACCTAAGAAATTGGCAATCATTCCGTCGTACTGTGCAGTATGCTCAAAAGCCTTAACCGCTAAGTCATAGCGCAAAGCAGGTGTCAGCTCGGTGCCATCACCTAAAGCGGCAAGTATGCGCTCATAATCTGCTGGATCAGTCACGATACCCACATGGGCGTGATTTTTCGCCGCAGAACGCACCATCGTAGGACCACCGATGTCGATGTTTTCGATAGCATCGTTCATGGTGACATCCGCACGAGCAATGGTTTCAGCAAACGGATATAAATTCACGACAACCAAATCAATACGCTCAATCGCGTGCTCACTCATGACGGCATCGTCTGTACCACGGCGTCCTAAGATGCCACCATGAATTTTAGGATGTAGCGTTTTGACACGGCCATCCATCATTTCAGGAAAACCTGTGTAATCGGATACTTCGGTCACAGCGACATTGTTTTCTGTGAGTAAACGATAAGTACCGCCAGTAGACAGTAAGCCAAAGCCTGACTTAATAAGGCCTTGCGCAAATTCAACGATATTGGATTTATCAGAGACTGACAATAGAGCAAGTGGGGTTGTACTCATAAGAAAATTTCCATAAAAAAAGCCTGACGTAAACGTCTGGCAAGGTGACAATGACAATTGTTGCAGACAATATCATGATGGATAGCGTCAATAACGTTAAATTGCCATACATAATGATTGGTAATAAAGACAGAGAAATGCATATAGCAGATGCTACATTAAGTCATAAGTTTTGAGTTTTTTGCGTAAAGTGCCACGATTCAGACCTAAGATTTGTGCACACTTGGTTTGATTACCTCGCGTTTTTTCAAGGACAACCGATAATAGTGGCTCTTCAACTTGTTTTAAAATAAGATCATACAAGTCGGTCGGCATCTCATCACCTAGCATCGCAAAGTATTGTCGTACCACACGCTCCACATGTACGCGCAGTGGTTCATGCCGGTGGCTCGCATTGCTGTCTAATGAGGAGTCAACATGACGAGTTGAATGATGGTTAGCTGTACTATAATCGGCAGGATGCTCAGAGCTTGTGGCAAAATGATTGGCATTATGCTGTGCATGAGGTGCCATAAGATAATGTCCTTGGGATTGGAAAGAGTCAAACCATAAGATATCAGGGTATTATATCAAATTAATATCGTTTAGCGCTGACAGATTAACCTTATATTGGCAGCAGTATGACTAGGGTATATGCTTACTATTATAACATTGCCACAAAATATAACTGGCTGGGTCGCACTTGCATCACTACTGAACTTGCGACCTGCCTACGTTTTTCTGAGGGCTGAAGTTTTAAAAGACGAGGTTGTTTATAGAAACAGCTATTTTGTTGGTAATTATCTATTCAATACAGAGGACTTATAGTCACTTCTCGAATTTGTCTATTAGCAACAGGGATGGTAAATAATATGTTTCGACTACTGTCCGCTGCTAATTGGCTTTGCTTGCTTAATAGATAATCAGCTGGCGTGGCGATGAATTCTCCAATCATATCATTTGCGCCGTATACGCTGACTTTAACATTCGGATACAGCTGTGCTTTGGCACTTTGATTGTTTAATGTGGCACTGACATCGCTCGACTTTCCATCCATCTTAATCTTACTCGATTTATGATTAAGGTTGGTAATCGTGAATGCTGTTAGATCGGCACTAGGTAAACTACAGGCAGCCACTGCACATACTGATTGTAAGCGCTCTGCATGCACTGGGTTTTTCATCAAAGTTTCTAGATTAAAAATGACGTATTGAGCAAAAAGTAGCAGTGCTAATACTAAGCATCCTAGCGTCCATAGTAAGGATGCGATAGAACGTCTCTGCGGCGTAGGTGTAAACTTTGCTTGTGCTTTTCTCACACGCTCTTCGGCGGTTGGCGCTTCATCTTTCAGTGGTACACCCATATCGAGCAATAGTTGTGATAAATCGGTATCGTCTTGTCGAACCTCTTCGCTTTTATTTTGTTCTTTTAGGAGTTTTTCGAGCCAAGAATTATCCGCAGTATCATCCACATTGGCATGAATATCATTAGCGGCTGCTGAACTGAGCGCCATTTGTGCTGGTGAGGAATTTTCTGTTGTCGCATCAGATGATACTTTCGCTGATGAACCGTTGTTTTTATCTGTTTTTTTAGAGAGGTTGCTTGTTGGTTGGTTGTCTGCTGTAGAAGTATAACTGCTATTGTTCATATTGCTTGCTTGAGTCAGCCAAGCATCCATACTATCTAGAGAATCATACTCTAAAACACTTTCTTCTGGTTCATCGCTATCCATGTCATCATAGATTAAGCCGTCATGAATCAACTCATCCTCAATTAAAGTATCAGATGAAATATTTTTTGAATGTGGAGGAGTGAGTGGTGGCTTAGCAGCGCCTGCTGCATGTTGATTTTTATTATGATTGTCAGCAGTTTGTGCAGAATGTACATTTGAATCGGCTAGCGTATTGGTGTCAGTCGTTGTATTTTCTTGAATCGCGGAAGTACTGACAGCATCGGCAGTAAGGATAAGATGTTTATTGACCAAAAAACTCTGTTGGCATTGATCACAGCTAACCGTGGCGTTTACTTTATTCAACTGTGTTTGCTGTATTTTAAAGCAAGCTTGGCAATGAGGGCACTGAGTTTTTATGGGCGTGGTCATAGGGTCGAATCCAAAAAATTATGGTTATCAATACCGCTTAGCCACTCGCTAATAGTTACCTATAGTGCTAATACTGCCGTTTGTATCAGCTTTAAATATTAGCTGTAAATGTCCATAAATCATGAATAAGGACAGAGTGGCGTCAAATGCATGACATTTGACTGCCCTCTATCGTAACAGATGTAATTAAATGTTGCTAGCCTGTAAATGTACCAGATAAACGCTGCCAATGTTGGTCTTCTTGCGCTGTAAAAGCATGCTTTGCATCAAGCGCAAAATAAGGTTGATAAGCCGCCGTTACCTGTTCGGTTTGTGACTCTATTAGACCGGCCAATACAATGCGACCTTTTGGTGCGATTAAAGTGGCGAAGTAAGGCGCTAAGCCAATAAGCGGCTTGGCTAGAATGTTTGCAACGATTACGTCTACAGGTAACACATCATTTTGTGCGCAGTAGTCAGTGAAGTCTTCTGGTAAAAACGCTTGCAGGCGATCCTCAACGTGATTGCGTGCGGCATTTTGATTGGTTGCCAGCACTGCTTGTGGGTCGATATCGACGGCATACACGTGGCGTGCACCTAATAACAAAGCAGCGATGCCTAAAATACCTGAACCGCAACCATAATCAATCACCACTTTGTCTTTTAGATCTTGTTCTGTTAACCAGTCAAGACATAAGCGAGTAGTGGCATGATAGCCTGTACCAAAGGCTAGACCAGGATCCATAATAATGTTAGTCGCCTCAGGATTGGGCGGCGTCAGCCAGTTGGGCACAATCCATAAATTATTGGCACATTCGATAGGATGGTAATTGCTCATCCATTCGCGCTCCCAATCTTTATCATCGACAGCCGTGAGCCAGATACGAGTGGCTTGCACTTGTGCTGCGATTTCATGACTGAGCTGCTCGACTGCCTGACGACTGCCAGCATCGGTGGTCGCATCAAATAGCCCTGTCAAGATAACCTCATCCCATAGCGGTGATTCACCAGGTAATGGCTCAAATAGAGGTTGGTCACCTGCGTCGTCTAAGGCGATTGATAATGCACCTGCTTCTAGGAGCAGTGCCTCAGCCAAATCGACGTTTGCTTTTTCACATTGTAAATGCAGTTGTTGCCATGCCATAACGATAACCTTAATTAAGAATAAATGTATATTTTGGATAAGTGATGTGTCTGTAAAATATAAAAAGTGAATAGATACCAAGTAATAAACTTGGTATCTATTCACTTCGGTATGTCTTGATATTAGCGTAAGGCTTGCTTCGCTTCACTGATGACGCGAGCGTTGCCTTGGGCTTGTCCTGATTGCAAAATAATTTGCCACAGCGCACGGCGACGACTGGTATCTTGAGAAACACTCAGACCACGGCGTGCCATGGCTTCTGCCTTGCGCGGCTGGTTCTTTTTTAATGCCACTTGTGCCAAATAGAAATACACCGCAGAAGATTTAGGTGCTAGGCGCTGAGCACGGGTAAAGCTGTTTTCAGCATTGGTCAGTTTGCCAGCTTTTAGTTGATTGATACCTGCTTGCATCAAATTGCGAAATGCTGGCAAGTTGCTATTGTTGGTGGTAGCTTGCTGTGTCCGTTGCTGCGAGTTTTTTCTTGCCTGTTCTAGCAATTCGTTGTGTGACGGTGCTGACGGCTCAGAGATGATGTAGTCATCACGCGAAGGTATGATAATAACTGGATCAGGTTGGGTCAACACAGGATTAGATGGTGTAAATACAGGCGTATCTTGAGTCAATGGATTGGTTGATTCGGCTGGTTCATAGGAATTATAAGGCTCAATGGGGTAGTCGTTCTCTGTTCTGACAATGGGCGCTTGCGTCACAGTCGCTATGGGGGCTTTAGCTGTATGCGATGAGGGCAGCGTTTGAGTCGGTACCGTTTTTATCGCGGTAGATGCAGTCGGCGCAGTCTGGCAAGCGCTCAAACTCAACATGCCAGCTAGAGCACTGACTGCCAGCATCGTATTGGCTGGCTTGATTTTGATAGACCGCGTTATGACGGCTGAGCTAGCTGATACAGTTTGCTTGAGAGATAACATTAAGTTGAGACCTTTTTTAAGTTTCACAAATAACTTTAGAACCATTCAACGGCACGATCATACCAAGTATCGTCACGACTTTCTGCATCATTACCATTTGAGCCATCACTGTTTTCTTGGTTATCACTATCAACAGCTTCGCCATTTGGAATCTCTAAACCTTCACTACGGCGCTGCTGGTTTTGTTCACGAGCACGATCTTGTTGATATAAGCCGACAGCGCAACTGCTGGCTTCTTCTGGTAAATATGCCGACAGGACAGGCAGATAGCGTGCATCTGCACAGCGCTCATTAGACAGCTTGCCTGAGTTGTTCTCTAACCACAACCATTCAATACCTTCAGGCTCTGGTAGTGCCACAGGCGTCAGCTTCAAGCGATTCATATAGTCAACCCAAACTGGCAATGCGCCAGTACCGCCGCTTAAACCAATTGGCTTGTTATCATCACGGCCAACCCAAACCACACTGACATAGTTACCACTGTAACCTGCAAACCAAGCGTCGCGGTAATCATTTGTGGTACCTGTTTTGCCAGCAAGATTTAGATTGCTACCAAGTGATTGCACGCGTTTGGCAGTACCGTTTTTGACCACATCTTGTAAAGCATAGTTAATTAAGAAGTTGGTTTCAGGCGGAATACTACGCTGAGTGTTGAGTCCAGTACGTTGTAAAATACGACCACGGTCATCAATGACGGTGCGAATACTATGAATAGGCGTACGGAAGCCGCCAGTTGCAAAGACTTGATAGACACCAAGCATGTCCATTGGGCTAAGATTAACAGAACCTAACAATGCTGACGGGTAGGGTGGTATTTTTTCTTTAATTCCCATGCGCTGTAACTGCTTGGCAAAGGTATCGACCCCAAACTCCATACCTAAGCGTACCGCTGCTTGGTTATAAGACTTTGATAAAGCGGTGGTAAATGGCACATAACCATGGTCACGATTGTCATAGTTCTTGGGGTTCCATTTAGTACCATCGCTTAGATTCACGGTAATCGGTGAGTCATCGACTGAGCTTGCAAGATTATAGCGCCCACTTTCAAGCGCTGTCATATAAATAATAGGCTTCAATAAAGAACCCACTTGGCGCTTGGCATCGACAGCACGGTTAAAGCCGGTAAATTCACTGCCACTGCCCACCACAGAGACCAGCTCACCAGTCTCAGGATTGGCACTCACTAGAGCACCTTGCAAGTCTTTAGTTTTGCTACTGTTACGACGCAGCTCACCCAATTTTCTATCAACCGCTTTGTCTGCGGCTAATTGTGCAATAGGGTCTAAAGTACTGATAATGATAAGACCTTCATTCTTGAGGTCATCAGAATAGTACACGGTATTCAGCTCGCGCTTGACGATATCCAAAAAGTCAGGGAATTGACTTTTGCCTTCGACAGGTTTGTCCACGACACCAAGTGGCTGCTTTAGCGCTTTCTCATAGTCTTCTTGACTGAGTGATCCAACAGCTAACATGTTGCCCAGCACGACGTCACGGCGTGCTTTTGAATCGTTTGGATGGCGACGTGGGTTGTAGATACTCGGGCCTTTTGCCATACCGACTAGTAGGGCTTGCTGATCCAAGCGCAGCTCATTCAGTGGTTTATCAAAGTAAAACTGTGATGCCAAGCCAAAACCATTAATAGAGCGGTTGCCGTTTTGACCCAAATAAATCTCGTTGAGGTACGTTTGTAGAATTTCATCTTTGCTATAATGTAGCTCGAGCAATACTGCCATCAACGCTTCGTTGGCTTTGCGCTTCAGCGTACGGTCTGAATTGAGATAGAAGTTTTTAATCAGCTGCTGAGTGATGGTCGAGCCGCCTTGTCTAGAGCCACCAGAGAAATTGTTCAGTACGGCACGTGCAATGCCTCGTATAGAGACGCCTTTGTGCTCATAAAACGCACGGTCTTCCGTGGCTATTAACGCATCAATGAGTGGTTGTGGTACTTCATCTAACGAGACGACCAAACGATCTTCATTACTGTCAGGATAAATGCCACCGATACTCACCGGCTCTAAGCGAATGATGCCGCTTTTGGCAGGCAAAGTGCTTTGTACGGACTCAATCTTGTTACCAGCAATGGTCATTTTTATGACTTGCTCTTTATCCACATCGTTGGCGCTATAAGTAAAACCGCGAGTATGAATAAAGTAGGTATTACCTGATCTATGATAGGTTCCCGTGCGATCATAAGCTTTGTTGCTTTGATAGTTCAGCAACTCCAGCCATGTCTTCATCGTATCTTTGTCGACACTCGCGCCTTGATACAATTCAAGCGGCTGCGAATACACTTTAGCAGGGATATCCCAGCGCTTACCCTCAAACTTATGAGTAATGGTGCGATCAAGTTTGATTAAATATAGCGCCAAGAGCACCATGCCAGCAATAATGACAATTAAGATAAGACTACTAAATACCAACCCACGCTGCTGTGAAGGGAGCGTGTGGTTAACAGATTTAGAGGACTGTGTTAACTTGGTATTTGGTAACTTGGAATTGGATGTTTGCACTGATGTCGCACCATTTTGGTATAAAAAACTGCCTCATAATGACGCAAATTGACAAATTTTTCAATCTATCATCGTCAACGCAGGCATTCATTGATTTTAAGCTGTGCGTGGTTATGCTCTTCACAGCACTTGCTTATAGTATAATCTCTGTTAAAACACGGTCATTGCTAACAAAGCATTAAAAGCTTTAGAGTGGCAGTATCATTGTTATATAAGTGTCATATTAGCTTCATGTCACCATGTCACCATGTCACATAGCCATGCACGATAGCAGTTTAGAGACGCACCAACGATGTGTTTTTTATGAATTAACCGCTACTGTTATTGTTTTATTTTTTGTGAGCCGTGCTGAGAGTTATTTAAAATAGCTGTTTTAGATAGGTCTTCTGCATAGGCGTTGAGTCTCGTTAATGATAGTAAGTTTACTTAAAGCGAATAAGGTTCGAGCAAGCCTGTCTAAAGGAAGTAAGCGCGATTATGTCCAATGTCCCATCATCAATGGCATCGACCACCAGCCAGCATTATGAAGATAACTCTATCATCGAAGGTTTAGTACTGCCACTCGCAGGTCACTGTTTCCACTGCGGTGATCCTGTACCGCAGCCGCCGTTCCATGCCAAGATATTGGGTAAGCCGCGTGAGATGTGCTGTATGGGCTGTCAGTTAGCCTCTCAAAGCATCGTAGAGGCAGGGCTTGAGCAGTATTACTTGGACCGCTCAGAGATTAATCGCACGGCAAGTCTACCAACGCAGTTGACTCGCCTTGAGGCGTATGACCATGACGAGATCAAATCACAATTCGTCTATGCTCAAGACGGACTGTCGGTTGCAGAACTGTCCGTCAATAACCTACGCTGCGCGGCATGTACTTGGCTAATTGAGTCGCGTCTCGATGAGCTAGAGGGCATCAGTAAATGTCAGGTGAATTTGACCAATCAGCGTATGCGAGTGATATGGAACGAGGATAAGCTGCCGATTAGCCGTATTCTTGCCACCATTAATGAAATAGGCTACGAGGCCAAGCCTTATCGTCAAGATACGCATGAGGCGATGCTGGCGCGTCATAACAACCAAATGCTCATAAGATTGGGCATTGCCGCGTTGGGCTCGATGCAAGCGATGATGTATGCCGTTGCCATCTATTTTGGTGAATACAGCGACATGCTAATATTTCAGCGCGATTTTTTGCGCTGGGTATCTTTATTTGTCAGTACGCCCGTTTTCTTCTATGCGGGTGTCCCGTTCTTTACCTCAGCGTGGTCGGCAATTCGTGCCCGTCAAGTCAATATGGACGTGCCCGTCAGTATTGCACTGATTGTGACTTTTTTCGCGAGCCTGTATGCCACCATCACTGGGCAAGGGGAAACCTATTACGATTCGGTCAGTATGTTTATTTTCTTTTTACTGGCAGGACGTTACATTGAGCATAATGCCCGCCTAAAAGCCGCCACCATGGCCAATGACTTGGTCGTGGTTGAGCCAGTACTGGTACAAAAAATTGCGGAAGATAAAGAAGCCGCCGCGCTTATATTACAGCAGTTAAAGAAAAATGAGCTCGAGAAAACAGCTATAAATGAAGACGTGAGTAATCAAGTCAGTAATTTGGATAAAAATGAGGCGAGCACATCAGCCAATCTAACGTCTAATTTTATGCAAAGCATGGATGCCAATGTTCATCGGCTCACATCAAAAATTGCACAAGACTGGCAACGCGCGCGTACTCAACAATCAGCCATATCAACAACAACAGCAGATGAGGCAAAAGAAAAACAAATGGTCACCGCCCATAGTTTGCAAGTGGGTGATATCATTTTAATTGAGGCTGGCTCTGAAATCATTAGCGATGGTATTTTGCTGAGTCAGACTGCTACCGTGTCGCAAAGCCTATTGACGGGTGAGGGCGACTTGATTATCAAGAGCCAAGGTGACTATATCGTTGGCGGTGCACAAAACGATAGCCAACCGTTTGAGATGCTGGTCACAGCATTGCCAGCAGACAGCCAAATTGGCTTGATTGATCGGCTGATGAACCGTGCCATGAGTGAAAAGCCCAAACTGGCACAGCAGGCCGATAAGCTGGCACGCTGGTTTGTTGCGCGTATTTTGGTCTTGTCTGTCTTGGTATTCATTGGTTGGTATATCGTTGACCCAAGCCAAGCGATTTGGGCTACGGTCGCGGTATTGGTCGCGACTTGCCCTTGTGCGCTGTCTTTAGCGACACCGATTGCACTGACGGTCGCGACCAATCGACTGGCAAGCTATGGCTTTTTGACGACGCGTGGACATACGCTACAAACGCTCGCTGAAATCACTCATGTCGCCTTTGATAAAACAGGTACTCTCACTTATGGTAAGCCTAATTTATTAAATATTGAGCTGCTTAAAGATAATGGTGTTTTAAGCAATACAGATGAGCAAAAAGATATGCTATTAGCAATCGCTGCGGCTCTAGAAGTAGGGAGTCGTCATCCGATTGCTCATGCACTATTGACTGCTGCCTATCAGTTGCATTTGCCATCGACGCAGGCCTTACAGCATTATCCAGCAGGCGGTGTCGAGGCAATGATTGATGGCGTATTATATCGAATTGGTCATGTGGATTTTGCGTTAAACGATGCTGATAATGATATGGTCATTGATTTAGTATCACAGCGCGCCAGCTCAGCGGTGGTTTTATCTTGTCAACAAAATTATTCGGTCACTTGGCAAGCGCTGGCATGCTTCTATTTCAATGATAAGGTGCGTGATAGTGCCAAAGCCATGCTTGATACGCTTAAAGAGTTGGGTATTGAGACAGTTATGTTGACTGGTGACCCAAGCCCGCAAGCGCTGGTATTGGCTGAAAGTTTAGGGATGCATTCTGCTTACAACGGTCTGTCGCCAACAGACAAAGTCACTCACATTCAAGAACTACAAGCGGAAGGTGGCGTAGTGTTGATGGTAGGAGACGGTATCAATGATGCGCCAGTGCTAGCAGCAGCAGATGTCTCGACTTCTATTGCGGGTGCGGCAGATTTGGCACAAGTATCGAGTGACAGTATTATCTTAAATGGTCAAATCGATGCTATCACTGCGGCCAAGCGTATCTCTGATAAAACGGAACATATTATCAAGCAAAACTTCCGCTGGGCACTGATTTATAATGGCAGTGTGCTAATACCAGCAGCATTAGGCTATGTGCCACCTTGGTTAGCTGCTATTGGTATGTCATTAAGTTCATTGTTTGTGGTATTAAATGCGCTGCGCTTAAAGCGTGCTTAATACCCATTCAAAAAAACGATTAGCTGCGTCAAACTTACTTAGCCTACTAATTAATGTAGTACTGAGACTCATCTTCCTTGCTGCTCAAGTTTTTCCAAACAGTATGTCTATCATAAGTATTTAACTTTACCCATGAAAAAACCGCCTTTAACTATATGAATAGATAAGGCGGTTTTTTATTTAAATGAAGATTAGCTGGTTTTTAAATTAGTCTTGTAAGTAGCTAAGCAGACGCATAAATTCAATGTACATCCACACGAGCGTGGCAAGAATACCAATACTAAATAACCATTCGTAGTCTTCAGAGACGCCCATTGCCACACCGCGATCGATATTATCGAAGTCTAGTAAAAGCGTAAAAGAGGCGATGATAATCACAAATAAGCTAAAGCCGATAGCGATAGCGCCACCTTCAAATAAGAAGGGTAAGCTTGAACCAAACGCTAAAGAAAGTACCCATTGCGCCACATAAACCAGCATAATCGCAATCAATGCTGAGGTCACAATTGAGCGGAACTTTTCAGTCACCTTGACCAGACCTGAGCGATATAGCCCTAGCATAACGGCTGCCGTCACAAAAGTGGCACACATAGCGGTCACTGGTACACTCGGATACATCCGCATAAAGAACAGCGAGATGCCGCCTAAAAATATGCCTTCTAACAGTGCATAAGGCACCGCAAAGGTTTTGGCCTTATGTGGTTTAAAAGTGATAAAAAGCGCGAGACCAAAAGCGGCAAACATACTGCCGAAGGCGGCCATCGTAATAAAGCCTTGCGACAAACCTGCCATAAGGGCATAAAAGAAAAAGCCCACACCAGTGATCGCAGATAATCCAAGTAATAGACTGGTCTTTTGAATCACGCCCTTGACCGTCATTGGCTTACCGCCGATCGCAAGTTCTGCGCGACTGACAATAGGATTGGCCATAAAGTTGTCCTTAATAAAATATAAATAATAGTAATGCTAGCTACTTTAGCAAAACCGCCATTATTGTCAACTGTGTTTACGTGACAGCCATCAAGGCTTCACGACCTTATGGAGCTATTATTAGTTGATGTATTTTGGCGTATTGCTTAGCTAAAAAAACACGTTTAAGAGTAACGTGCGATGGCTTTTATATGGGGTTGATTACGACAGTTAACAACGATAATTCATAAACATGCTAGTCTAAACGCTCGTTTATCGCTATCATTGGCGAGTACTTTACCGTTATGCCGAGTCGTTTTATGGAAAACTCAGCGCAATCCGCAAGATTGCCGCACTTACATGAATCAGAGCTGTTCCACGCTATCAAAAACCCTGCTTTTAGGCGCATTGGGCTCATGGGTCGCGCTGGTAAACGCAGTGTCACTCAAAGCTTGGTGCAAATTGCCCAGACTATCAATGAGATGAATCTCACATTGATTATGGATGTGCAAACGGCGAACTTGCCCACTTTGAACCTTACTGAGATTGAAAAGGTCAAAATCGTTAAGCGTAGTTTGATTGGTGAGATTTGTGATTTGGTCATCGTTGTTGGCGGTGATGGCTCGATATTGCACGCGGCTGAAGCGTTGGCACGCTACCGTGTGCCTGTACTTGGCGTCAACCGTGGTCGGCTTGGTTTCTTAGCGGATGTAAAACCTGATGAAGCGGCGTTTAAATTGCGCCAAGTCCTGATGGGTGATTATCAGTTGGATCATCGTTTTCTATTAACGATGGAGATACGAGAAGGGCGTACTATCATTCATGAAGACATGGCGCTCAATGATATCGTATTGCATGCGGGAAAATCGGTTCATATGATTGATTTTCAGATGAAAATCGATGGTCAAGATGTCTATCGTCAGCATAGTGATGGTTTGATTGCAGCAACGCCTACCGGTTCAACGGCCTATGCACTCTCTGGCGGCGGTCCCATTATTCATCCGAGTATGGATGCTATCTGTTTGGTGCCCATGCATCCCCATACGCTGTCTAGCAGACCGATTGTGGTGAGCGGTAATAGCGAAGTATGCATTCGCATTCATGAAGACAATCGCACTCAGCCGATGGTCAGTGCCGACGGCAAGCCAAGCGTGCCACTTGAGCAGGAGCAACGGCTCTATATTCGTAAGCATCCAGATAAGCTTACTTTATTGCACCCGCCAGGGTTTGATTTTTATGAAGCTTGTCGCACTAAATTGCACTGGAACGTCCATGCTGAGGAATTCAGTCTTGACGTGGATGATGATATTATGGACGACGAATAAGTGTCTCTTTTATATAAAAACGTTATAAAAAATATGTTATAAAAAATAGTAGTGGAGAATAGGCAGGATGGATAAGCAAACGATATTAGCAAGTTTAACGCCAGAAGTGGTGGATAAATTCCGCATGGCGATTGAGTTGGGTAAGTGGCCTGATGGTCGCAAGCTGACCGCTGAGCAGCGCGAGACCTGTATGCAAGCGGTGATGGTGTGGGAGCACGAGCATCTACCACCTGCTGAGCGCACAGGCTATATTCATAAGCCAGTCAAAGACGATGGTTCTATCGTCGGGGCAGAATGTGATGTCGAGCATGAGCATCATTATCCAAACATGCCTAATCCGAAAGGCGCAGTCCAACCCGTCAAGTTTCGTGATAAATAGGCTGATGGCTAAGTTTTATGATAAAAAATGAAGCACATAAAAAAGGCCACGCTAATCAGCGTGGCCTTTTCTTATTTAATAACTTTTAATAACTTTTTAAAGCGCCGTCGTATCAACACTAGGGCGAACCGTTAATGGGTTTTTTTGCATCAAAAACCCTTGCCAGCCCCAATGTAAAAAATTGCGGATATTGGCATGGTCAGTACCGTTAGGAGTTGCTTGAACTTTGGCATAATGCTCGCCAAACAGTTTTAGCGTGTCCAATTGATTCAGACCATGGTGCTTGGCAAAGCCAAAAATTTTCGCACTACCTTCATTTTCACCAGCTGCATTGTGTACCATACCGTTCACAAACGGGGCAGGTGCGTAGCGATAAAAATCATCAATAAAACTGATGACATCATTGAATCCAATGGCTTTTTTATCCAAACCATTAAGTAGAGCCGATACATCTGATTGGCGGATACTCATAAATAAATGACCTCAGAGCAGATTAAAAAGTGAAAGTATGTAACTTAGCGATTGAAATAGTCTTCGTCATCAAATGAAGGCGCAAAATTGCCCTGCTCAAGATGTTGCATTTGCGACTGTACAGAACGCTCATGCTGAATACGTTGGTAAATCTCTTCGCGGTGTACGGCAATATCTTTCGGTGCATTGACACCGATACGTACTTGATTGCCTTTGACACCTAGGACAGTCACACTGACCTCATCACCAATCATTAGCGTTTCGCCCACGCGGCGTGTCAAAATTAACATGCGTCACACTCCTTATGTCGCATCAACAAATTATTACTCATCAGATTACTTCTCAATTGCAGGACATTACCGCAGCACTAGAAAGACAATGTATCAATGACAACCACAATGCTTACTATTGTGCCAATAGCGGTAATGATAGGTAGATTCATTTAGCCCAAATGAAAGCCCCATTATAGGGGGCATAACAGAGACTGTCACGGGTTTTCACAAAACTATTGGGTAAATACTCACCCTAGCAATAATAAAAAATAAAAATAGGATCTAAAAAGACCCTATTTAAATTAATACATTGTTGAAAGTAATTGATACTGACTTAATGCATAACTGTTAATGCTAAATCGATTATTCTAAGCGTTTTAAAATAAGTTATAGCCCAGCGATTTTACTTTCGCCATCTTCACGATCCAGACCAAATGCGGTATGTAGTGATTTAACGGCTTTTTCTAAATACTGTTCTTGGATAAGGACAGACACTTTGATTTCGCTGGTTGATATCATTTGAATATTGATATTGTTTTCAGCAAGCGTTTGGAACATGAGGCTCGCAACACCAGCATGAGAGCGCATGCCGACGCCGACTAAAGAGACTTTAACGACTTCATCATTAGCCAATATCTCTTTAGCACCGATCTCATCTTTGACTTCATTTTCCAGTACTTTCATGGTTTTGTCCATGTCAGTACGGTTGACAGTAAAAGTAAAGTCGGTGGTGCCATTGGTAGAGAGGTTTTGCACTATCATATCAATTTCAATATTGGCACGACCAATCGGGCTTAGGATAGCAGAGGCAATACCAGGATGATCAGGTACACCGCGCACGACTATTTTTGCTTCGTCTCGATTAAAAGCGATACCTGAGATGATTGCCTGTTCCATATTGTCTCCTTCGTCTATCGTAATTAAGGTGCCGACATTGTCTTGAAATTCTTGGTCGAAGCTACCATCGTTGTTTTCATCAAAGCTAGATAATACGCGCAGTGGTACACCATATTTACCCGCGAATTCTACCGAACGAATCTGTAAAATCTTAGAGCCAAGACTTGCCATCTCCAGCATTTCTTCAAAGGTAATTTTTTCAAGTTTTTTGGCTTTTGAGGTTACACGAGGGTCAGTGGTATAAACGCCATCAACATCGGTATAAATCTGACATTCATCAGCACCCAAGGCAGCAGCAATAGCGACACCTGTGGTATCAGAGCCGCCGCGCCCTAATGTGGTCGCGTTGCCTTCGTCATCAATACCTTGAAAGCCTGCGACGATGACGACATTGCCTGCATCAAGTTGCTCACGGATATTTTTGTCATCGATGCTTTCGATACGGGCTTTATTGTGGGCATTGTCCGTTTTAATCGCGACTTGACGACCAGTAAATGAACGAGCGCCTACACCAAGCTCTTTAATCGCCATAGCAAGCAATGAAATCGATACTTGCTCACCGGTTGAGACCATTTGGTCGTATTCACGGGGATCAGGCTGAGTGCTAATTTGGCGTGCTAGATCAATCAAACGGTTGGTTTCGCCGCTCATAGCAGAGACGACAACAACTATTTGATGACCGTTGTCATGCCAGCGTTTGACTCGTTTGGCGACGTTTTTGATGCGGTCGATACTGCCCATCGAGGTGCCGCCGTATTTCTGTACTATTAACGCCATAAAAATCTACCTATTATTCATTAATGGCCTTTTATTATCATCAATGAGAGCCAATATGCGGATGTGACGCTCAATCAATGCTTGTATAGATAAAGCCGTATTATAAGAATTGCGCCCATGCTTTTCGTTTATGTATTCAGTAGTGCTGACTAGGTAATGCACGCACGATGCATATAAACGTTGACCTTTATATCATATCTACGTCACAACGTTAAGTGCCCGTAGCGCTTAGATACATGGCGATTGGTTATAACCGTTATAACCAATCGCGTATTTTATGCGTAGTAGACCCAAGTGATGCTATGTATTCATGTATTTTTCAGGACTAGCTAAGCTGAGTTTCAATCCAAGCAGGTAGGGCGTTGATAACCGCGGTACTGTTGCCAGACTTTGGTGCGCCGCCTTGTGCGTAGTCAGGTTTGCCACCACCTTTACCGCCCAGCTCACTTGCCAAATGACGAATGATATCACCAGCTTTTACTTTAGCGGTGACTGATTTTGCCACGCTTGCGGCTAGGGCTAACTGTTCGTCTTTATCACCAATCAATACAATCACGCTATCAGGGAGTTTAGATTTAATATCGTCCATCAGGGTGCGGATAGATTTGCCGTCGATACCGCTTAAGGTACTGATAAGCACGGGCGTGCCTGCGATGGTCTGTACTTCATCGAGTAAATTGGCTGCTTGGGCGCTGGCGATTTTTTGCTCTAAACGCTCTAGTTGTTTCTCAAGTTCGCGCTGCTTATCCGCCATGGTACGCACGCGCTGTGCCACTTCAGGACGTTTTACTTTGAGCTGACTGGCAAGCTCACTCAGCTGCTGCTCACTTTGCTGAATGTTTTTAATTGCATTCATGCCAGTGACAGCTTCAATACGTCGGATGCCAGCAGCGATACCTGATTCGCTGGTAATTTTTAACACACCAATATCACCGGTACGTTTAACGTGCAAACCACCACAAAGCTCAATAGAGAAGGGCTTGCGCTGACCATCGACGATACTGTCAGTGCCCATGGTTAAGACGCGAACGTCATTGCCATATTTTTCGCCAAACAATGCCATTGCACCTTGTTTCATCGCTTCGTCGATGGACATATTCTCGATGCGAGCAGGGGTGTTGGCTTGAATTTGCTCATTGACTAAGCGTTCGATGCGCGTAATTTCAGCAGTGCTGACGGGCTTGTCATACGAGAAATCAAAACGTAATACTTCGCTTGATACTAGCGAGCCTTTTTGCGTGACCGCGTCGCCCAATACTTCTCTTAATGCGGCATGCAATAGATGCGTGGCAGAGTGATTTTTAGCACTAGCCGCACGGATGCTGGACAAGACTTGCGCATCGGCTGTTTGTTTGGTGTTAATGTCACCCATGGTCACGACACCGTAATGGATGATGGCTTGACCAGATTTTTTGGTGTCTTGCACTTCAAAAACGCCAGTCGCGGTGCGAATTTCGCCAAGCTCACCAACTTGACCACCACCTTCAGCATAAAACGGTGTACGGTCAAGTACCACGACGCCTTCCATGCCCTCAGCTAAGCTATCGGCTGGACTGCCATCTTGATACAGCGCATCAATCGTGACGCCTTCTTCTGCAAGCTGCTCATAACCGATAAAGGTCGTTGGGTTTTCTACTTGAATGACACTGCTATAATCAACGTCAAATTTGCCAGCATCACGAGCACGCTCACGTTGCGCTTGCATATGCTCATCAAATTCAGCTTCATCAATAACAATACCACGCTCACGAGTGATATCCGCAGTCAAATCGATCGGGAAACCATAAGTATCGTACAGTTTAAATGCGGCTTCCCCAGATAGCGTGTCGCCATCTTTTAAACCTTCCAGTTCGCTGGCAAGTAGACGTAAGCCTTGTGCCAAAGTTTTGGCAAACTGTGCTTCTTCTCTTTGAATGGCATTTTCAATGACGCTTTGCTTATCTTTTAGCTCAGGATACGCCGTACCCATTTCAGCAACCAAGGGCTCGACCATTTTATAGAAAAACTCACTGTCAGCACCAAGCTTATTGCCATGACGCACCGCACGACGAATGATACGGCGCAGTACATAACCACGACCTTCGTTGCTTGGAGTAACGCCATCAGCAATCAAAAATGAAACGGCGCGAATATGGTCAGCGATGACTTTTAATGACGATTGTTGCTGGTTTTCAATCTCTAAAATCTCAGCCGCCGCATCCATCAAGTGTACAAACAAATCTATCTCGTAGTTGCCATGGACGCCTTGCATGATGGCGCTGATACGCTCAAGTCCCATGCCAGTATCTACGCTTGGCGCTGGTAGTGGTAGCATAGTGCCATCTTTTTGACGATTAAACTGCATAAACACGCAGTTCCAAATCTCGATATAACGGTCGCCATCTTCTTCAGGTGTGCCCGGTAGACCGCCTTCGATATCAGCACCATGGTCATAAAAGACTTCGGTACAAGGGCCGCAAGGGCCAGTGTCACCCATCGTCCAAAAGTTGTCTGAGGCGTAAGGCGCGCCTTTATTATCGCCAATACGGATAATGCGCTCGCTAGGAATACCGATGTCTTTATGCCAAATATCAAAGGCTTCGTCATCGGTCTCATAAATGGTCACATACAAGCGATTTTTATCAATCGCAAGCCATTCGTCCGAGGTTAAAAACTCCCAAATATAGCCAATACCGGCTTGCTTAAAATAATCGCCAAACGAGAAGTTGCCAAGCATTTCAAAGAACGTATGATGGCGCGCCGTATAACCGACATTATCCAAATCATTATGCTTGCCGCCAGCACGTACGCACTTCTGCGAGGTCACCGCACGGGTATAATCACGTGGCTCCATACCCAAAAACGTTTCTTTAAACTGATTCATACCGGCATTGGTAAATAGCAATGTCGGGTCATTGTGTGGAATCAAACTCGATGAGGCGACGGGGGTGTGCTGCTTGCTTATGAAAAAATCGATAAAAGCTTGACGAATATCGGCTGAGCGAAATGGCTGGCTCACAGCGGCTCCTTACTGGCGAATAGAATTGAGTAAAATAATTTTGCAAACGATTTTAGCACAAACGCCCAAGCTCTTGGTACAAGAGTTACAACGGCTAGGTTATTCTGCGCATGCAGATGCTCGATGGATTTGTAGCGCATCAAAGCCAGTTGGTCAAAAAAACTAATTGGTTAAAATCGCTGCATCAGTCTCGTCCAGTTTATCTTGACTCAATGGATTGGACTCAATGACTTGTACTGGCAAGTAGCGTAGCTGTAGCTTAATGGGTAGATACTCAGGGAAATTCTCTGCCATATCTTGAGCAATGACGGTTTCGATTTGCCGTACATCGTATGAAGTAGGCGTCGTCTCTCCGCGAATGACCGCACGTACGACTTTATTGTCTTCTGAAGTATCAAACTGAGTATTGGTCAGCACGTTGCCTTTGTCGATAAAGTAGCTATTGATGGCTTCTTTGACGCTACTCTCAAAAACCTGTTGTTTGGCATTGGTCTGTAGGTTGATGGTCAAATACGTCCCCAAGCCACCTAACAATAATAACGTCACCGCATTACGGCGTAAAAAAGTCAAATAGGTGCTTGATTTATAATCGTCATCGACCAAACGGCGAAAGCCTAATAACCAGAGTACTAAAGCATTGGTAAACTGGATAGCAATAATATTGGTTAGCGCCAGTAGCAGTGCCCCAAGTCCAAGCTGCGTCTCGCCATTGGCAAATAATATCCCACTCGCGGCAAGAGGTGGCACCAATGCAGTGGCTACCGCCACGCCGACCACTGCCACTGATAGGTGCGGTGAAACCATCGCATAAGCACCAGCAGTACCACCCGCTAGAGCAATCATTAAATCCATCGAGGTTGGCTGAGTGCGCGATAATATCTCTGCGGTCAGTGGCTGGTCTTTGTGTAACCAGCCGACGATAAAACCAACCAATACCACCAATGATACGCCGACGATAACCGTAATCAGTGATTTACGTAGTAATGGCATACGATGATCAATAATCGCTAACGCTATGCCAGTAATGGGACCTAACATCATGGCAACCAACATGGCGCCAATGACGACGGCAGCTGAATTGGTCACTAACCCATAACTGGCGATGATGGCAGAAAGTATATTCATAATGAAATACATTTTGCTAGGCAGAGCGTTGGCCTCGATTCTGACCCGTACCTCTGGATAGTCTACCTTTTGATTGCTAAATTGCTCGGCAACAAATTGCTTATAAGATTCGAGCTTGGCTTCTTTTTTTTCTTTAATCTCGTCTTCTAGCTCTTCCTGATTATCGACTTTATCTTTCACGGTATTTTTTACGATAGTGTCATTATTTTTCGGTGTGTCTGGCTGTTTATCAATTGAGGACGGTTTTGTGTTGTCACTATTTGCTTTGCTTTCTTGCTGAGGGTTATCAGAGATAGGATAAGTGCTCTGTGTATCAGCGGGGGCAATACCCTCTGCCTCTACCGTTACCTCAGCGTCAGCATCTTCTTGAGACGTTTGCTCGGAAGCGTCATCTTCTTTTGCTTGAGCATGTTCTGCTGATGCATTTTCTAGATTTTTATGATTGGGCGCTGTTGTCGATTTTAACGATTCATTGGATAGTGATGTCTCAAGCCCAGTGATTTCAAGTTTAGTTATTTCAGACTCATTGTTGGGCTTGGCGGTTTCTAACGTTGCCACTACCTCGTCAGCACCAAGGGACTTTATCGCTATCGTTGTTTCAGGAGGCTGCGCACAAGCCATATCCTCGCCACAGTCATTGTCATCACGAGTCTCTGAGCTTTTTGAAGACTTAGTATGTTCGACAGTGCTATCTAGTACAGAGCTATCATCTGCGTCAGATAGCGCCGCTTTTTTGTCTAGATAATTGGCCGTGCTTGAAGCATCTTTTATAACTGAAGAATCATTAGAGGGTTTGTTTTCAGATGAGGTCATGGCAGATGGCTTTCTTAAAAAGTAAAAGAAAGACATTATTGTAATGATAAAACGAGGACAACGTATGGTTTTTTTACGACTAAATAGAGCGCAGTGTCATTAAATAGTAATACTTAAAATAGTAAAATTATGCATCATTAACTAATAACAAGAAAAACCTTAACCCTAACAGGGTTTTTATGCTTAGTCACCTACTATAGCTGGCTTGCAGGTTTATAGGAAATACTTACTTTCTTTGTGGGTTTAGTGTATAAAGGTACTATATCCACAATAAAAATGAGGAATAAGTTATGAACTGGCCATTATTCTCTGTTATCTATTCAATCGCAGCAACCGTTACCATTGGCGTTTTTATGATTGGCGCTTTAGTCACAGGTTTTAACGAAATACCTCATATCCAAATAGCAGTAGCATTAGGCATTTTGGTATCTATCCCTGCAGGCATGTTTTTTACCAAAAAAGTTGGTAGCATCACTGGTAATGAAGAAGGCTATAAGGCATAAAAGCGAATAATATGGTCAATTTAAATGAATAAGTCCGATTATCAGCCATAAAAAAAGACCTTGATAGCAAGGTCTTTTTTTTATTCATTATTTATGACTTATTAGTTAAGCTCAATTTATTTAAGCTCAACGGTTGCGCCATTTTCAATATTGGCATAAACCTCTAACACATCCCAGTTAGTCAAACGCACACAACCTGCAGAGGCTTGGCGACTGATGCCTTCAGGCTTTGGTGAACCATGAATACCATATGAAGGTTTAGACAAGCCCATCCATACGACGCCAACAGGGCTATTTGGTCCTGGTGGTAGCATATGTATTTGTTTGTCTGCGCCTTTACCAACGGTTGCTTTATACCAAGGCATTTTCACCTTGTTAATGATTTTAAACGAACCTTGTGGCGATGGTGTGGCATCGCTACCGATTGTCGTTGGGTAAGTAGCCACCAGCTTATCGCCGTTATAAGCATATAATGTCTTATCGGCTTTATTGGCAACCACACGGTTAATGCGCTGCTTAAGTGGTGCACGGGTATTTAAAACAGTGATGGTTTCGCCCGCTTTATACTGCTTATTTTTGTTCAGCTTATCTAAATAACGCACATCCATATGGAAGCGCTCACCAAACATCTCTTTAATGTCTTGATAGTATAAGCCTTTCATTTTTGACTTAGCTTCTGAACCTGCAGGTGTGCTGGCAAAGTTGGTCTTAATATCATCTTCAGTGATGGTGTAAGTCACGAGCACAGGTTTGTTGGCAGGGATATTTTTATTTAACGCATCCCACGTTTTTTGATCCATTTTACCTGTGGCTGGCAGACCTTTCATGGTTTGGAAGTTGATCAGCGCTTTTTTACTGTTCATGCCCCAGCCGCCATCGATGGCACCAGGAGAAGCATGGTTCCAATCAAGCAGTGCCTGCATTTTGATTGTCATTGCCGAGTTAACTTTCATATTCGGTGTCCATGTGGCACCGTTTACTTGTTTGGCGTAATTCGACAAATTCAGCGTAGTATGTTTTTTACCATTAACATCTTCGATGCTTTTGATAGAAGTATCTGCTGGGCTAGCATCAGATATGGCTGCGGTAGGGGCAGCGACGGCTTGACCTTCACTAATATCGTCAGTGCTATCAGACTGCACATCTTTACGAGCCAGCTCTTCTACCGTCATATTATCAGCACTGACTGCTTGTTGCGCTGTCTCTACATCGACTTCCTGCTTTTCGTCAATCAGCTGAGTCATACGGTCAGGCGCATTAGGCTTTAAGGCAGGCGTGGCTACGACAGGAGCACGACCATCGATTGAGCTACTGCGATTCTCTTGTACATCAAGGCTAACTTTTTTGGCAATGCTAGGCATTGAGTCAGCGGTTCGTACTGGCAGGGTGCGCGTATTATCAGCAGGTGCGGCAACGGCGCTGGCACTGGCAGTAACGATAGCAATTGATATAGCGGTAATAAGAGGCTTCATTTTCATCATATTGGGATACTTATGGTTATAACTAATGGGGCTATTATGCGCATAATTTGAATGCTTCGCAAACTTTTGACACATCTTTTTTCATTAAAGTCTTGCCAAACGTCAACCGTTGACGTATTCACTACAGTTGGGCAATAACTGAGCGAGGGTATGCATAAGATGATGCGCTATTCTTACTTACAATCCTAATTATTCACGTTGTTTTTAAAACCATTTTTATGAATATAAAACTGCAAAAATTGGCGCAACTTAGCGTTTATGTCTATAATGGTGAATAAATTTTTATTTAATAGATCGGCTTTTAATAAAAGGCGTTTTAACCCATCCGCATGTAGTCAGTGAACATGTAATCAGCAAGGTGCGATATGTCAGAAGACCAAACAATGAGCGCAGAAGAGTTTCAAAATCAATACTTCAATGACGATGGTCTAGAGAGTGAAATGGTGTTTGATTTAGAGAGTGGGATTCTGGGTGAAGACGAGCAATTTGCCAATTTGCCTGCAGAATTAGAAGAGGCCCGCGAGCAATTGGTCAGTATTCGTGATTTTATTCGCTTTTCGGTCACCCAGCTCCGTAATTATGATGTGGTCGTTGCACAAGGCACCACCGATGAGTTTGCTGAAGCATCCGCCATTGTTTTGCATTCTCTGGCTTTAGACTGGTCAGCCAATGAGCAGATTCTCGATTGTCGCTTGACCACCTCAGAGAAGCAGTTGGTACTGAGTTTGTTAGAAGAGCGTATCGCTGAGCGTAAACCATTAAGCTATTTGATTAATTTATCATACTTCTGTGATTTGCCTTTTTATGTCGATGAGCGTGTATTAATTCCAAGATCGCCTATTGCAGAATTGATTCGTCAGCAGTTCCATCCATATTTTGATGTCAATGAGCTTGCCAAGCCACTTGGTAAGAGCGTCAACGAGCAGGCTGCTGCATTTTATGATCACGGTTTAGAGGTCAAGCAGCTGTCACAGCCTGAGCGTATTTTAGATTTATGCACGGGCTCTGGTTGTATTGCTATTGCGCTTGCGACGCGTTTCGTTGATGCGCTGGTTGATGCTGTTGATATCGATAAAAGTGCGCTTGAAGTAGCCATGGTTAACGTCGATCATCATGATCTTGGGCATCAGGTTAATGTGATTGAGTCCGATCTATTTGCTAAGATTCCTGCTGAACACCAGTATGAGCTGATCGTCACCAATCCGCCGTATGTTGATGCGGCTATTATGGCAGAGCTGCCACCTGAATTTTTATATGAGCCAGAGCATGCGCTAGCCGCGGGTCAAGATGGGCTGGATTTGGTGCATCGTATTTTGTTTGAAGCGCCAGATTATCTAAGTCCAGAAGGCTTGTTAGTTTGTGAAGTAGGTGATAGTGAGTGGGCATTAAAGCAAGCCTATCCTGAAATCCAGTTTGATTGGTTGAAATTTGCCCACGGTGGTCACGGTGTCTTTGCGATTACCTATGATGAGCTCATGGCGCATCGTGAGCTGTTCAATGCTTACGTGCAACTGTTAGATAGCATTCAATAGAACTGTCAGGTAATAGAGCTATCGAGTACTAGAACTGTTGAGTAATAAAACCATCGAGATTTACGCGATACTCAAAAATTGACTTCATTTATTTAAGGATAAATATGGCAGGCAATAGCATTGGACAGGTTTTTACGGTCACCACGTGTGGCGAGTCGCATGGTGCAGGTCTCATGGCAATCGTCGATGGCGTGCCACCGGGTTTAGCCTTATCTGCAGATGATTTGCAAATAGATTTAGATCGCCGCAAACCGGGCACGTCTAAATACTCTACCCAGCGCCGCGAGCCCGATGAGGTTGAGATTATCTCTGGGGTGTTTGAGGGTAAGACGACTGGTACGTCTATTGGTCTGCTGATTCGTAATACCAATCAAAAATCCAAAGACTATGGCGAGATTAAAGACACATTTCGCCCCGGTCATGCCGACTACACCTATAGCATGAAATATGGCTTTCGTGATTATCGTGGTGGCGGGCGCTCCTCAGCGCGCGAGACTGCGATGCGCGTGGCGGCAGGTGCTATCGCTAAGAAATATCTACAAGAGCGCTTAGGTGTGCAAGTCCGTGGTCATGTCACCCAAATTGGCAATGAGTACAGCAATGTCCTAGACTCAAGCCAAATTGATTGGGACTTTGTGAATAGCAATCCGTTTTTTTGCGCCGATGTTGATGCTGTCAGTCGTTTTGAGACCTTGATAGACAGTTTGCGCCGTGAAGGCACTAGCTGCGGGGCACGCCTAGAGGTTATCGCTAGCGGTGTGCCAGTCGGACTTGGCGAGCCAGTATTTGATCGTTTGGATGCAGATATTGCCCATGCGATGATGAGCATCAATGCCGTAAAAGGCGTTGAGGTCGGCGACGGCATGGCCGTGGCAGGACAGTTCGGTCATAGCTCTCGTGATGAGCTGACGCCAGACGGTTTTACTGCAAATCATGCTGGTGGTATTTTGGGCGGTATCTCTTCAGGGCAAGACATCCGTGTCAGTATCGCGCTTAAGCCAACCTCTAGTATTACGACGGCTGGCAAGAGTATCAATACACAAGGCGAGTCGGTTGATATGCTCACTAAAGGTCGTCATGATCCTTGTGTTGGTGTACGTGCCACGCCTATCGCAGAAGCCATGCTGGCTATCGTCTTGCTCGATCATTATCTTCGTCATCGCGGTCAAAATGCGGATGTTAAGCCGCCAGTAGCATCTATTACTTAGATTATTTACCGCAAAATTATAAACCCTCTATCATTTCTAACCAGCGTTTCTAACTAGATATGATAGAGGGTTTTTTTGACTGATTTTTTATAAATAATTAACAAGCCAGCAACTTAGTTGATAAGGTTTAATCAGTAAATTGAATGAATTTTTAAGCCGCTACTTGATAGTGGTCAATAGCCACACATTGCTGGTGGCGAAATACCAATAGCAGTTGTTGACTGGGAATGGCTAACCAATGCCCAAAAGCGATACTATCAATCCCTTCACCTGACAGCGCTTGTAGGCAAAAATGACGACTACCGCCTAAACAGTTTTTTATAATTTGATTTTGTTCAATAGCGTCTTTCATGGCCTTTCTATCCTTAATAGGGGTTACGAATTTGAATAACGCTATCGTAAAACAAGCAGATAGAAAACCTGTGTAGGAATGATGGAAGTTTAATGAATTGTCATTAATCCTAATCGAAAATAATTTAATTAATTTGAGTAACTGTCTATATTATCCAAGCCTTTATTGTTTAGCTAAAGGCAAGGTAATACTAATCATCACGCCTGAATATTGCTTAATAGCAGCATTGTTTTCATTACTATTGTGACTACTGTCATCGCTATTTGCTTGAATATTAGTAATGGCAACATGACCGCCATGATGCTCAATAACTTGCTTCACAAGGGTTAAACCAAGGCCAGTGCCTTTTTTTAAGGTATTGCTAGACAGGCTAGGCGGTGTTTGCGTAGTATCGGATATTGAGTTATTCTCTGCTGAAAATTTTGATAGATGCTCTGAGGTTTTTTCAGCAGCTTGGCTTTGATGCGATAAGCTAAAATAACGGTCAAACGCTTTATCAACGGCATACTCAGGGAGCAATTTACCATTATTAAAAATATCAATGGTGACAGTTTGCGCTGAACTATGTTGCGTGATGTTATGAATATGAATACTGACAATGCTATCGGCAAAATGAATGGCATTGTCCAATACATTTTGCAGCACTTGTACCAACCAAAACTGGTCAGCGAAGACGCTGGTATTTGCCAAGGTATTTGGTGATAAAGTCGCTGTTTCAGTCACCCGTTTATCATTAAGATAGATGTCGATAGGCGCTAGGTGCTGCTGTTGCAATTTAGCGCTATTGTCTTTTGCAAGGGTTTGCAACAACGGTAGTAGAGGGGTCAGCTGGCGATTCAGCTTAAAAGTCGGTTGCTCAACTTTGGCAAGTAATAGCAGCCGATCAATCAATTGCTGCATTTTGATACTTTGTTCACCAATGGACTGGATGAGCATCTGTTGATCTTCTTTATCGAGCCCGTCGTCTTCTAGCAACTCACTACTGGCACGAATGGCGGTTAACGGACTTTTGAGCTCATGGGTCAGGGTATGAACGTAGTCGGTGACATAGGCACGATTTTCCAATCGATGTTTCATAGACTCAATGGTATCCGTTAGGCTATTAAGTTCATGACCTAAGTAAAAATAGGGCTTTTTGGTGTCTTCTGCCAGTGCACTGGTATATTGGGTCACAAGGCTGATGCTTTGCTTGAGCCACCAGGCGACCAGTCCTGCTAATATAAGGGCAGCAATACTCATGAGAAGCGCTGTGATAAGCATGCGATTGCGCGTATCGTCTAAATAAGGCAACACGCTAGCGACAGGTTTGCCAACGCTGATAATACCAATGAGATTGTCAGCGTTATCCTTTATCGGCTGTGCCACATACATCACCGTACCATCTCGCTGATTATGATCTAGTGTTGTACTTCTCGCGCCATACTGACCATTTAACGTTAGATAGACATCATTCCAACGGCTGTAATCTTGTCCTTCATCATTGTCAGGTTCGGGTAGTGAGTCGTATATGACAACGCCTTTATCATCGGTGACATATATACGAAAGCTGCTAGGGCTTTTATTTTTATATTCTGGATCTGTTGTTTTACTTATCGTGGGCGTGCCGATAAATGCCGCATCGAGTTTAGTTTGATACTGCTCATCGTATAGCTGTCCTGAAGATAATGGCATCTGCAAACTTGCCGCTAGCAATTTGCTGGTATCTAACAACGTATCTTCGATGACTTGCTGCGCCGTCGGTTTGACATAACCAAACAGCTGAGTAAATACGACCACACCGCAGATAATCAGCACTAACGCCAACGCGAGCCAAATCCTAAAAAATATACTTAAATTCAGTAGTCGTTTTGGTTTAGTTGTTTGCTGCGCGGTGCCGATAGGATGCAGTTTTGCATACCAATTACTTTGGCTGGCATGCTTATTAATAGGGTTTTTAGAGTTATGCTTCATATTTTTCGGTGTGTCATTTGACGTTATCAAAGAGCAGTTTTAGGCAAAATATGGCTAAGTGAAATATATAATTAATGAACAGTAAAGCTATTACAGCTGTATTAGTGTGCTACTGGTATAAATTTTTCTGGCGTGCTGCATACGCAGAGGCTGCGTAAAATTCATCCCAATAGCACGGTAGTCATTCTAAGTTTTTTGACTATAGCTAAGCGGGACACAAGGCGTAACCCAAGCCGCGATGGGTATGGATAACATCAATGCTGGCATCGACGGTCGCCAGCTGCTTACGAATGGACTTGATATGACTGTCTATGGTTCTCGCTAAGCGATGATCGGGATAGTCGCTCACAGCGCTCAGCAGTTGCTCACGGCTAAAGACTTGATTAGGGGCTTTTAACAAGGTTAATAAGATTTTGCGTTCTGTGTTACTCAGCTCAAGCTTCTGCTCTTGCCACATCAACGAGTAATTAAGCGGTTGGTAGTGCCAGATGCCAGATTGACATTCAAACGTTAAGGCCTGCCCCGACATATTGCTAGAAGAATTGTCATTAACGGTATTATCTGCTGCTGTTGTATGATTAGTAGACTGCTGAGACAATAATTGCTCACGTCGCCAAATGGCTTTTAGGCGGGCGACCAACTCGCGCGGGCTAAATGGCTTGGCACAATAGTCATCGCCGCCCATCTCTAAACCCAAAATACGATCGACTTCATCGCTACGCGCAGTCAAGAAGATGATAGGAATGTCCTTTAAGCCAGCAATATCAGGGGTGTGGCGTATTTGTTGACAGAGACTGAGACCATCGCCATCTGGCAGCCCAACATCCAAAATAATCGCCGATAGATCTTGCGCTTCAGCACTATTATGTAAATTGCGCAGAAAAGGCAATACGCTACTGGCGTTATCAAGCCAAGTGATTTGCCAGCCTTCACGCTTGCAAGTGACTTTCAGTGACATCGCGATAGCAGGATCGTCTTCTACCAGTAAAATATGGGTCATAAGCTCTATATCGCTATATAAAGAAAACTATTTAAGATAAAGGGGTTATTAATATCTAATGAGATACGAACATTGAAAAATGAGTGTAGGGCATCATACAGTAGCTAGAGTCAGTAGCTATGTTAATAAATTTATCGTAGCACAAAAGTCGCACTCGCTTTTGCTATTAGGCCTTAAAAGATGTGAAAAGTTGATGGAAATTGACATTGTTAGCGAAGACTTTTTTGACTGGCAGTTTTGATGAAAGGCTGTAAAATAATCAGTATTATTATAAAAAATATTGAAATATAGTGCGAATGTCAGTTTTACTAAAAATAAGTTTGATGTACCTACCATTTTTATTTAAAGGAATTTAAAAATATGAGTAACTATTTAGATGCAGTCATCGTTGAGCATAATCCAACGCAAAAAAAGATAGATAGAGCTGTTATCTGGCTACATGGTTTGGGCGCGAGTGGTCATGATTTTGAGCCAGTGGTACCACAGCTCGGTTTAGCGGATGATATGGCAGTGCATTTTATTTTTCCACATGCACCAAAGCGCGCAGTGACGGTGAATGGTGGTATGATAATGCCAGCATGGTACGACATCTTAGAGATGAGCCTAGAGCGTAAAGTCGATGTCGCTCAGATTGAAGAGTCTGCGCAGCAAATCCGTGATTTGATCAGCCGTGAGATAGAGCGTGGTGTTAAGCCTGAACACATTGTAATCGCAGGATTTTCGCAAGGTGGGGCAGTGGCATATCATGTGGCACTTGGCTACCCGCAGCGTTTAGCTGGCTTGATGACACTCTCTACTTATCTAGCGACTAATGATAATATTAGCTATAGCGCTGCTAATAAAGATATGCCAATATTGATTGAGCATGGTACGCATGATCCAGTTGTTCCTGTAATTTTGGGCGAGCAGGCGCAGCAGTTATTATCCGCTAAAGGCTATAATGTTGCTTATCATACTTATCCGATGGCACATCAAGTTTGCATGCCGCAGATTCAAAATATCGGTAAATGGCTTAATAAAGTACTGGCTTAGAGCGTTCAGCTGTAACTATAATGTAATATAGATATTATATAGGTTGAAAGTCGACGTATAAGTCCTATATAATAGATGACCTTATTGGGGATGTTCTGGCTTCGACGCTGGTAATGAAACTCAATGATGCATGTCGAGAGTATATGTCCTCTCGTTAATCAAACATATATTGTTATAGTCGCAAACGACGAAAATTACGCTCTAGCAGCTTAAACCCTGTTTACATGGTTTAAACCTGTTTACTTAGTTGCTGATCACCTACAGTTGGTCAACTAAGTTGAAGCGTCCGCATGTAGGCTCGCCACAAGTGATTGTCTCAATCGCTTGGGTTCAAAAGTAGAGAATCGTCCAATCCATCCTGACTGTCGGATCGGTGCGGATTAAAACCAAAGACAGAAACTAAACATGTAGATTCATGAGCGTAATGCTGGCGGACGCGGGTTCAACTCCCGCCATCTCCACCAAATATTAAAAATCCGACCACTTAATGTGGTCGGATTTTTTTTGGTTTAATTTTAAATGTAGATAGTTGAAATAAAAGTTAAAAGGGACAATCAACTGATTCTTCATTAGCAAAAAAAGTTATTTCGTAATTATAAGTATTATTGACGCAAATCTGTGCATCATTAACAGCATCAAATTGCTCGGCTGTTAAAGTGATAGCCATTGTAAAATCGATCACTTGCTGTGGCGATCTCAAATCTTTAGTTAAGTCATTAGCAGTAAAATGAATCTTAGCGATGTGGTTCTCAATATTCACTGTAAAATTTTCATTGCCGAAATTACTAGACTCAAACCCTAGTTTTTTCTCTTCTGGTGTTAAACCGTTCAAGTATTCTTGAATAGTGTTCTTTAGTGGTGAATCTTTATCTACATGTCGAATAACATAGACATAGTCATCTATGTTTGGGTTTATAAAGTATACTTTGACCGCTAGTTTATCTTTGACTGGTTTCTTATTTATTTTATTGAGATAGTTTTTATAACTTTCGGCATACGCTTCCTTATTAGAGGTTTCAGGTGGATTAATAAAAGTTCATTCATTTTCAAATTTTTCTTGGTCTACAAAGAGAAATGGAAAGTATTGATCACATTCTTTTTGGTAGCACCCAAAACTGTATTTGGAGCCATCACTACATTCAGCATGACCATAAGCTCCAGCATTTAAAGTAATATTACAAACATTGTTATCTACTTCAATATCATCAAACTCCATTTCGCATGTTGTAATAGAATTCATAACATAAATGTTCCGCTGCGACTCTTTCTTGACTAATGACATCAGATGTTTAAAATCATCTATAGACAACGACCATGAAATACCTTCTTTAGGTACGTCGTTCTTAACTGTAGTGTCTGCGTCGACGCATAAATTTTGATAAACCTCTGCTTCCTCTTGGCAGGCAGATAGACACGAAGTGATTAATAATATACCTACAGTCTTATAAATATTCTTTAATAGCATTGTATACTGTACTCCCTTCACCTTCGGTTTTAGCTGCGACATCTTCATGTACTGCTATATCAGATTGAGTCAATCCATAATGAATCAGTAGGTACTTGGTAAGGCAAGCAACGCCTTGAGTTTGTTTTACAGTAAGCTTTTGCCAACTATGCACATTATTACCATTTGCAGGTCCAACTGTTGGTTTTCCATTCTTATCAAGGGGCATACCTACAACTTCAATTCCTACTGAATAGGAGTTTGCATTACCAGCGTGTATAGTAAGTTTATTCAAGTTTGCTGTTTGGTAAATTTTACCATCCTTGTCTACAACAAAGTGTGTACCATATGGTTTTGACCCTCTATTAAAAGAATTAAATGTTGATTGAGCAGAACTATTGACGGTTCGATGCAAAATTATTTTTTTAATTTTTTGAGTGTAATTCATTCTTTCAAGCTTAGGAGTATGATGTTTTATCATACGAGAATGACTTAGAAAACCAGCTTGCATTGGTAGTTTTTCTGTTTTATTGCAAAAACAACCTGATATGTTTGAAGGGCAGTCACTACTATTTGAAACTAGTTTTTCAACAAGATTAAATTTTTCGCAAGCTCCAAATGATCTATACTTTTCGCCATCTATTATATAGTGTTCAACTGATTGTGCAATTTATTCTATACTGACAAATGCTTCGCCACCTATTGAGCACACTACATTTTTAGTTAAAATCTAATTCAAAAGGATCATTGTTACGTTTGGTATCTCGAATTTCTAGATAACGTGACTGACATTGTTGAATATTAATTTCTGTATCTTTAATTTTATCTCTTAAGATAGGTAGAGATTTAACAAGTTTCTTTTGAATGATTTTTAAGTTTGGAAGGTTGTTTTCTTTAAGGTAAGGTATAAAATCCTGATCGTAATATTTTAACCAAGCACAGGCTTCAGTTACATTAAAATCATAAGGGTCATAAGCCAAAATTTGGAGGTAGAAACTCACTAGATTACCATTAGCTAAATTGTTACTAGGAATACTATTCATAAACTGGTTGTCCCATGAGAACAAATACATGAGTAGATATTCTTTGACTCTATTTAATTCTTGCTTATCTACATCTTGCATGAGCCTATAAGATAAAATGTCGTAATCATCATATTCATCTCCACGTCTATAGTCAGAAAAAAACTTTTCAATTAAGGTGTGTTTTATAGAGTTGGCGTTATATTTTAAGGCAATCTCTAAACAATTATCTTTAATAGCTAAAATATCTTTTTTATTTATTTTCATGGTATTTTTGATAAAATCATTATCAAATTGATAGCTCCAAGTATAAACGTCCGCACAAGCGTAAGGATGATCAATTTTCGCTAATTCAAATATTTTTTGATAACCTTGCGTTTCGACATCAAGGTTATCAACATGCCACAATTGATATGTTGCCCATGCGTACTGAGCATTTATCTCCTTTGGGTCTTTAGCATATTTGTGCAGTAGTTCCATTCTTTCTTCGTCATAAATCCTAAGATTTAGGTCACTAGCTCGTAAATTCATTGCTTCATTAAAACTTAAGCGTCGATCAGTTGGTAACTTAATTTCTTGATCATAAGAGCTATTCATTTTTGTCCCTTGATTAGTTGCTGTAGAAGACTCGCATGAGGATAAAAAAAGTACAGCTGTTAATGGAATTAGTAATTTTTTCATTAGTATAAGTCCTACCTGCTACTACGTACTGTTGTAGCGCTATTAAAGATTCTGAAATGACCCATCAGCTTTTTTTCTGGTAGGGTTTTCATACCTGTGTCAGGATGTATCCATCTAGCATAAGAGCTCACACTTGGGTCAGCTGAGCTATACCAAGTTAAAGATGTTGGTGCATATACTGTACCTATATTTGGATGTGCAGCAATATACTCACCAAGAGTTTTAGTTAAACCATTTCCAACGTTACAAGATAAAAGAACTAAAGTCTGACTATCTGTATATCCATTTAAACTAATAAACTCATAGAATTTATTTATGGCATCACGTTTTTGAGACTCAGTTTTTCCACTTATAGTCACGTACTGATTCTTTGATTTTGTTATGTTTAAAGCTCTTTGAACTGGGTCTAGATCTCTTGTGTTCACCCATAAAATACTGCGGTTGCTACCATGAGCGTAAACATAATAATATGAATGAGGTAAGTAGCGATCTCCTTCTAATATATCAATAGTCTTGTGAAAGTTAGTTTCATTACCTGCAAAACCATCGAAAGATTTATAAAACATATTATCGCTAGTTCCTGCCTTTAATTTAAGTAATTTATTAAAACTAACTAATTTAGCCCCATTTGGTACAATAGGAACTGAATCTAAATTATAACCTCCACTTATTCTCCTATTATAATCAGCTTTAAACGTTGAGTTTTTTGCTTTTAGGTTCTTAAGGATAGTTTCTAAAGAGTTTAAATCTTTGGCTGTTAAAATATTTTTCTCTGGACTAGGCGCCGCTGTAGCTATAATATTTGGTAAGTTACCACCTATATCTTGAGTATAAGTCCGACTTAACTCAGGCAGTATTTCAAGTAATATATTTGGATGATGTTCTTCTATCTTACCTGAATTATCTGATTTGCCCAGAGTGATATGCCCATTATGTGGATTAATCATTCGGTAACGTCTGTTTTTCAAAACACGTTCAGTCGCACTATCTATTAAATAGTAACTCATTGAAGCATCAGAACTTAAAAAATCTAAGACTTTAACGGTAACCCTGCCACCCGCAACCAAACCCTTCTTCACAGCCTGCACTTTAATCATCCCCGGGCACACCAGCTTAATCCCACTATCATCTATCGTAATCGATGCTCCTGCTGAGGTCTGCAGCTTGATCCGCTTCGGACTCGACACATTCACCTGTCCCGACTCACTACCAATCGTCATACCTCGCTGGCTGTGCAATTGCAACTCACCGCCTTGTGCCTGTACCGCCAGTGGCTCTCTATTGGCGCTGATATGTAAGCCTGATAGATCAACTTGACCACCAACCCCAGAGAGCGAGTCAATCGTATTGGCCGTCAGCGTATAATTGCCTGCCACCACATCCGACTGAGTTGCGCCTGATTGTCTGACGATTGTTTTTGCTGTCCATAGCGTATTGCTTGCAGAGGCTAATATACTGTCTTTACTAACCAGTAGCACATCAGCAGCGCCCAATACTTCCGTATTTAGCGTCTCATCGATGATTTGTGCACTGGTCTTAAAGGCTTCTATCGTTTGGTTGGCATCGCTAAGTGCTGCCGTGGATTGCAAGTGTGCCTGCTTTGCCTCCTTGAAGGTCTCGCTCAGCTCAGCGCCTAACTTAAGCTGCTGCTGTCCTGCATCATTGACCCACGCCGACTCATGCTCGGTTTGCGTGTGTCTGATATCAAAGGTAGAGAGTAGCACACCGGTATCACCAGTGATCTGTAGTCCATGATCGGTGGCGACATTGATGCCTTGACCACTATCATTTGATTGATGATTGCTAAAGCGATGGCGTAGCGTGCCCAATGCGACGATATGCTCATCAGGAGCAAAGGTGGCGCTAGAAGTGATGGTTGGTGTCTCGGCATTGGCTCTTGTGCCATTATTCACCGTCCACTGTAGACCGACTTTGTTTGGCGTATCATCAAAACTCATTGCCACTTCAGAGTCAGCCGTCAGTCCATATTGAGCAATACCCGATATCCAGCCACTGTGTCCATCATCTTCATTAATTTGCGAATGACCCAAACCACCACCATGCCATCTAGGGGACGTGCCGCCTTGTGCATTGTGTCGATTAGATAAGCCTGCATCCCGAGCAGTAATGTCTTTGTCATCGACATCGCCCATACCGATACCGTCATAAAGCGACCTGCTAATCACCGGACTGTCTATATCACCATACCAGTGGTTCAGCAGTACCGATTGTCCAAGCCTTGGCGCAAACTGCCAACCATGCGTGCTACCCGATGACAGTTGCAATGAGCGCAGTGGCGGGGTAGTGCCATCATCATGAGGGCTGATGCCTGACCAAACGGGCGTGGTGATGGTTTGCTGTAGATTATCAGTGCTGACACTAGAGTCATAGCTGGGGTAGGCTGATAAGCTTATGTCACCAGTACGTGCTTGGGTGAGACCCGTGTAAGTGCTACTGGCAAAGGATAAAGAGCTGGGATAGGGGCAATAAGGAATAGTAGCGTCAAGTAACGTCGCTGATACCCAAACTCCAGTGTCGCGGGCGATATCAAAGCCATGATCAGGTACAGACAGATGAATAGCGTTTGTAGTATTGTGCTGCATATAATGAGCAGTGCGCTGTAACCACTGTTTGATAAATACTTGATGATGGTATGACACGCTATCGTTGTCAGGCTCAATGCCGATTAAGGTAACCGCGATACAATGCGTCGATAAGCTGCCAATAGAGGGTAGGTTATTGATACTCACTGGGCTACCGACACTTAGACCACGCATGGCTCCAGTCGCTTGATAAGTTTCGCGCTGACAGTGATTGGCAGATATCCATTGCTGTGCAAGATGAGCGGCGGCATCATCGCTGTGCACGCGAGACGGCGCACCAATTAATACCGTCGTGTCATCTGTCGCAAGCGGCGACTCATCTACCGCTTGACCTTCATAAATGGTATCAGCCGCTAACCCATCTGCTCGTACTATTACCCTATCACTGCCAAGTTGCTGCGACCTCATTTGTAGCGTATGGACACTATCTTGACCTAATTGTACGGATGATTGGGCATAACTATAGGTCAGCGGTATGAGCTCGCCTGTGTCTAAACCATCAACCAACCACCACGTGCCAAGCTCATCGACGGAATTCCCTGATACCCATAAAGTCGATATACCAATATCAGCAAGCAATCCAGTAACAAATTCATAGTCACTGGCATCCGACTGGGTGCGCATGTATAAAGGTGCCGATAAACGTGCGGATGATTCATTATCTGATGACAAAAGAGACTCAGATATTTGCCAATTTAGATCGTAATCACTAAGGATGAGGGTAACAATATCGAGCGTCGATTGATTGATAAAACTGCGGGTATGTATCGACTGTGCCAACTGCCAATCGGGGCTAACAACTTCTAAAGTATAAAAGTGCATCGCGCCATCAGATTGCTGATAACGGATGCCGCGTATCAGCCCAGTACGACAGCTAGCGGTACGATCAGCGGAAAACGTGGTTAAGCATATCGGAGCATTGATTAATGATAAACAAGCGTTCGATTCGATAAAATTATAACTAAACACTAGTATGTTAATATTGTCAGATTGATTAATACCGCTTGCACCGCAAAACGCAACAGGGTAAAAGGTGTTTATCGTTGTATTATCAGTATGAACGGTAATATTATGTAGACGATTGGTCTTAGAAGGCATAAGAAGGGTACCGTTACTGCTTATTTTATACCAAGAAAATGGCTTGAATGGATTACTTACTAAATTATTTATTAAGAAAAGTATAGAGTTTATTGAAATATTGTCAAGTATATGTATAATCAACCTCATTGATTTTTTATGATTAATGAACTTTAGTTATATTTATTTCTTTTAAAAAATCTATCCTTTTATATTTTTAGTGATGATACTGTTGTTATGAATCCTATTTATCGTACTAAACTTGCCACCGCAGGTCTGCTATCAGTCTTACTTAGCGCGTCTTTATTGACAGCGGGTTGTGGCACCACTGCTAAAAAAAATGTACAAACCACGGTCAGCAAACCAATAGTGAAGCAGTTGAGTGAGCCTTCGCTTGCCTATTTGTCAAACGGCAACCAGCTTAGCAGTGAAGCGTGGATGACTATTGCCAAAAATGACTATGAAAAAAAACGCTATGCACGGGCATTGAGAGCAGCTAATGAAGCTCTAAGCGTTGATAATGAAAGACTTGACGCACGTCAGCTTGCCATGCTCTCAGCAGTTAAAGTAATGGAAAGTAATATTGATGCTTATCACGATAATAGTTTGATGAATAGTAGTGATAAGGCAACACTGAATGAAACGCTCACCAATATCACCACTTTAGTTAACGCGTCTAATTAAAATAATGTTGAGCAGGCACATGTATTTATCTCACACCAATAATGGCGAGCACCGACTTACAATGACCAGTATCAGAAGCAATATTAGAGTCAGTTTTACGCTATCCAAAGCGTTTTTGGCAGGTCTGTTCATCATGGGTTCAGCAATGACTACCGCCCATAGTGAGCTTGTCATACAAGAGAAAGACCCCGGTTCTAGCATCATAAATCAATTTTCGGCACTCAAAAATGCTGATGCAAAATCACCGCAACTGCATCAACTGGTCGCGGATTTGAACCAAAGAGTATCTCGTAATCCTAATGACTCGCTAGCATGGGAGATTTTGGCGCAGATTTATTCTAACAATGGCTATCATGCTTATGCTGTTTACGCAGCCAGTGAAGCCATTGATCTGGGTCAAAGCACTGCTAAGCTAAAAAAGATACTACTCAATAGCAGCGCTATCGTCTCCCAAAGCCAACTGCAATCAGATTATCTCACTGATGAAGTGGATGCAGCGTTTTTGAAGGAGTATCAGTACGCTTTAAGTAAAATATATGGTGATATCTATGGTTTCAATTACGATGAGTCTTTGCCGAAACCACCAGCGCCAGTCGTCAAGCCTAGAAGCGGTAAATCAGGCACTAAATCAAAACCTCAGCCCCAGGTGTCTGTAAAAAAAGCATCGAAGCCTATTAAGAAAAAACCAGCCGTAAAAAAACCGCCACGACCACCAAAAGTTAAGCCTGTTACTAAACCTTCACCTACCAAAAAAAGTAACGCCAAATCGACTGATCCATTCAGTATATTGCGTTCAAACTAGACATTGCTGAGGTAACTTATTATGGCAAAGCAAGACAGTGTACAAAAGAAACTCGCAAAAGTGCGTGCGCCTCGGGTGCATCTGACTTATGACGTTGAAGTAGGCGATGCGATCGAAACCAAGGAAATTCCTTTTGTGGTCGGCGTTTTGGGAGAGTTTTCAGGAGATTCCACCCTTGAACAACCACGCTTTAAGGACAAAAAGTTTGTCGAAGTGGACTTGGATACCTTTGATGAGGTGATGTCAGGTCTAGCACCGCGTGCGACCTTTCGAGTAAGCAATGATTTGAGTGATAAAGGCGGCGAATTCGCGGTTGATTTGGCATTCAATAGTATCAACGATTTTCGTCCTGAAGCGGTTGCTGATCAAATTGAGCCACTAAAGCAATTGGTACAAGCACGAGATCGCTTAGCAGATTTACGCAACAAAATATCAGCCAACGAAAAACTTGAAGACCTATTAGATGACGTGCTTAAAAATACTGAGCAAGTCAAAAAAATGGCGGAACAAAATCAAAATGACGGTGAGGATTAAACGATGAGTGCCCAAGCCCAGCAAAATCTAGCACCTGATGCGTTAAATAATGACAGTTACGACTTACTCGAAGAAATCGTCAATAAAAGTAACGTTGCCAAGTCTGATGACGAAAAAAATCGTGCCAAGTCGCAAATTGCAGAGCTTGCCAATGAAGTCATGCAAGGCACCGTAACGTTGTCAGATAATTTGGCCGCATCGATTGACGCGCGTATTGCCCAAATTGACGCGTTGATCTCCAAGCAGCTGACCACCGTTATGCACGCGCCCGAGTTTCAAAAGCTAGAGTCCAGCTGGCGTGGCTTGCATTATTTATGTAGCCAGACTCCGTCGGAATCCATGCTAAAGATTCGTATGATGAATACTACGAAGCGCGAACTGACTAAAGATTTTCAATCGTCAATTGATTTTGATCAAAGCACGCTGTTTAAGAAAATATACGAAGAAGAGTTTGGTAGCTTCGGTGGTGAACCTTATGCCGCTATCGTTGGTGACTTTGAATTTACTCGCCAAAACTCAGACATGTATCTGCTTGAGCAATTGTCTCATGTTGCGGCCGCTTCTCATGCACCTTTTGTGTCGGCGGCTTCCGCTGAAATGTTTGGTCTCGACTCCTTTACCGATATTGGTCGCCCGCGAGATTTGTCAAAGATATTTGAAACCGCTGAATATATCCGCTGGCGCGCGTTCAGACAGTCAGAAGATGCGCGATATGTTGCGTTAACCGTGCCTAGCTTTTTAGGTCGTCTGCCTTACGATCCTAAAGATGGCACGGTGGTTGAAGGATTTAATTTTACGGAAGAAGTCTCTGGTAATAATCATGACGATTATCTATGGGTGAACGCGGCTTATGCGTTCGCTTCACGCTTGACGGCGGCTTTCTCTGACTATCGCTGGTGTGCTGCCATTCGCGGCGTTGAGGGTGGTGGCTTGGTTGAAGGGTTACCTGTTCATACCTTTAAGACGGATGAAGGGGATTTGGCACTTAAGTGTCCAACGGAAATCTCTATCACCGATCGCCGAGAAAAAGAGTTGAGCGACTTAGGGTTTATCCCGTTAGTCCATTGCAAAAATACCAATTACGCTGCTTTTTTTGGGGCGCAGTCGGTGCAAAAAGCCAAAACTTATCAAAACGATGATGCCAACGCCAATGCTGCGCTATCGACGCAGATCCAATACATTATGGCGGTGTCACGTATTGCCCATTACCTAAAAGCAATGATGCGCGATAAGGTAGGCAGCTTCTTAGCACCTGGTAATGTTGAGTCGTTTTTAAATGACTGGATTTCTCGTTATGTCTTGCTAGATGACGGCGCCTCACAAGAAGCAAAAGCCCAGTACCCACTGCGCGAAGCTTCTGTACAAGTTGTAGAAGTGCCGGGTAAGCCTGGTGTCTACAAGTCCGTGGTCTTTTTGAGACCACACTTTCAACTTGACGAATTGTCTGTTTCTTTGCGTCTGGTCACTCAACTGCCGCAATCTAGCAACAGCTAATCGTTTATTAAAACTAACGTGAAATTTAAATTTTAAAAAAGGTATGTGATATGAAAGATATTTATATTCAGTTCCGCGGTAAATATAAAATTGATGGCGAGTCTCGTGATAGCGAGCATAAAGGTTGGCTTGAAGTAAATACTTGGGATCACTTGATCCGTCAGCCAAAATCAGCGACAGCAAGTAGCGTTGGTGGCCATACTTCTGAGCGTTGTGAGCATGCTGACATGACGTTTATGAAAGATTTGGACTCAACCAGTCCTAAACTATGGGAAGCGTGTTCTGCTGGTTATACTTTTGATGAGATTCAAATTGATTTTTATCGTGCCAACGGTGACAAACGCGTTAAATATCTTGAAGTAAAACTTAAGCATGCGCTGATCGCAAGTGTCGAGCCAACGGTACGTTCTGAAGGCGTACCAATCGAAAAAGTCGGTATCAAATATGCTGCTGTCGAGTGGACTTACACCCAGCAAGATATCGATGGTACTGCTAAAGGCGCTGTGACTAAAAAATGGTCACTAGCCAACAACACTGCTACTTATACCGCCTAATTTAGGTTGTATCAGGTGTCATCTATTGTGTCGTACCGAAAAAGAAAGGTTTATATCTAGGCCTTTCTTTTTTGTTTGTTAAATAGGAATGATTATATCAATGAATTACGCCACTAACGCCTCTAACAAAGAAATTGGCTTTCGCCCAAATTTGTTCGAGCAGTTATTTGATGATCAGCCTCGTCATTTGTCGCATGAGCTCGTGGTTCGTCGTCTTAATATCGATGAGCTAAAGTCTTCGGTTGCACGAGACCTTGAAGCTTTATTAAATACGCGCTGCGTGGTGTCTAGTAGACTGCAAAAGTATCAGCATGTGCGTTCATCGATATTGAATTTTGGCATATTAGATTTTGTGGGACTCAGCAGTGCCAATCCTACTGACTGTGATTATATCTGTCGCCAAATCGCCCAAACAGTCGAGCAGCAAGATACCCGACTAAAAAACGTTCGCGTCTCGTTAGATATTGGCGCTGTTGATGTCAATCAACTGTGTTTTTCTATTGAAGCGTTATTAAAGGTTTATCCAGCACAAGAGCTGGTCAGTTTTGATGCGTTCTTTGAGCCAAGCTCTCAGCGTTACTTAATAAAATAACTACTACTACCGCTCAATTTATACAGTTAGAAGCGATCAATATATTGAGGCGTCATGGACAGTTTACTTCCTTACTTTGAGCATGAGCTTAGCCTGTTTAATAAGCAGTCAAAAGAATTTGCCAAAAAATATCCCAAAATAGCCAATCGGTTGTTGATGGGGCACGATACCGTCGATGATCCGCATATAGAGCGGTTGATACAGGCTTTTTCGCTCATCAGTGCGCGCATCAATAAAAAATTGGACGATTCATACGCTGATTTTACCGAATCTCTATTAGAAGTCGTTTATCCCGATTATCTCAAACCTTTTCCATCGGTCTCTATTGCACAGTTTAATCTAGGCGTACAGGGCAATGCGATGAGCGAGGCAGTCTTAGTCCCTAAAAACAGCCCTTTCGCCAGCCAAAAAATAAATGGCACGCCTTGCCAGTTTCAGTCAACCCAAGATGTGACCTTGCTGCCGCTACAGATAGATAGCGTCGACTTTGAAACTCGTCAAGAGGTGTATGACAATCAGCATGGACTGCTGAATGGCTGTATCAGTATCAAATTTAAGGGGCTTAATTCAAGCTTTGACTATCAAGCCTTATTAAACCACTCGTTAGATTTGTATATAGACGAGGACGCCAGTCAGGGTACTAGTCTATGGGATTTACTAGGGTGTGATGTCAAGCAAACGCATCTGCATGGTAGGCAGGTCAATAAGATTACGGGTAGTCCGTTTGAGATTATAGGCTTCGATCCTGAGCAGCAAATTCTTCCGAGCCATCGAGTGAGTAATGCCGCTTCTGCCTTATTAAAAGAATACTTCTATTTCCCTGAAAAATTTAATTTTCTACGTTTGAATCTTGGCAAAGTTTGTCCAAATTTAAAGATCGATAGCAATGGCTTTGAGATTCGCTGTTACTTTAGATTTGATAAAAAAAATACCATCCGCCTAAAAAACTTGCAGCAGCTCAGTGCCAGCAGTATCAAGCTGTTTTGCACGCCCGTCGTCAATTTATTCAAGGCGGCTGCCAAGCCTATTCAAGTCACTCATCGTTCGATCTATTACGATTTGGTGCCTGATACTCGTGCGCTGTTTCAACATGAAATCTATGAGGTCAATAAAGTCATAGAGTCCAAGCAAAGTGACAATCGTTTGATACAACGTGAATACCATCCGTTTTATGCGCTCAATCACTATGAGCAGCAAGATGAAGGTCGTTATTATCATATCAAACGTGATAAAGATATGGCTGAGTTCAAACAGGGTTTTGAATATCAGATTATGTTTGTAGAAAAAAATCGCGAAGATTTAGCCGGCGCGGTGAGCATGAGTGCGTCTTTATTGTGTACCAATAGAGATTTGCCGGCTCAAGTGGTATTCGGTCAAAGCCGTGGCGATTTGTTTAGCGAAGGAATGACGGGCTTTAGCAGTTTGTCTTTATTAAAGCAGCCAACTCGGACTGCAAGGTTTGACTATACCGGTGAAGAGCGTTGGCGCTTGATATCGCTGATTAGTCTGAATTTTTTATCGCTTGCCGCCCAAGATGCGGAGCTGATGAAAGAGTATCTGTCGCTATATGACATTACCCAATCTGCTTCTAACAAACTGTTGGTTGAAGGTGTTGTGTCTGTCGAAACCAATATCGAAGCTCGACGTATTCAGCGTTTGCCACAGCCTGGGTTTGTGCGTGGCACGCTGATCAATATTCAAATCAACCAAAAGAACTTTGCTGGAGTGAGTATCCGCCAGTTTGCCCATTTATTGGCGCATGTGTTTGGCTATCACGCTAGCTTAAATAGCTTTGTTGAAGTGTCCATTAGTGATGCCATTACTAAAGAGGAGATATACAGATGTCAGCCACGCAGCGGTCTCAGTCCTCTTATTTAACGGATCTCATGGCGGCGCCGCAATCTTATGAGTTATTACAAGCACTACGTTTGGTTCGGCATGAAGTCAGTATGGGGAATGCACCTATTGAGGTACGTTACCGTGCCTCGTTGTCATTGGCCTATCCGCAAGCTGAAATTGAGTCGATGGCGCTCATTGCTCAGGACAATATGCAAGACAGTGGCAGCTCAGTAAAGGATGGTCAAGTAAAAACCAGTTCATTAAATGCTAGGCGGATAGAGGTTTGCCCTGCAGTTATCGGATTGACTGGCCCGTTGTCAGCCTTGCCAGCGATGTATACCGACCATCTAGCCTCGCGAGTCAATCATGCAAAAGATAAAGCGGCACCCGCTTTTTTAGATTTATTTAACCATCGATTGACGGATTTGTACGTGCAAGCGAGTTGGTTTTATAACTTGCCATTACAGTATGAGATAAATAATAAAAAAGACAACTATCTACTGAGCTTGCGGGCATTGGCGCGTCAGCCGAAGAAGCTAACCGCCATCGATAGCTTGATTGCTTATGCTGGCATGATCGCCCCAGGACGCCTGACAGCCGATCAGTTGTCACATGTACTGTCGCATTTTTTAGATAGCACCGTCAGTGTCGAGCAATTCGTACCGGAGTGGTTTGATCTACCAGCTAGTGAACAGACTGCGCTCGGTGGGAAGCATGCTGCCCTTGGGTTGTCCGCATTTTGCGGTGCGCGCGTCGTACAGTTTGATAGCAAAATTAGAATTGTGTTTCATCAGTTGGATGCCAAACGCTATTTAAGACTGTTACCAGCAGGGGATATGTATCAAGTCATTATTGATTTTATCCGTAAATGGTGCGGTGTTTGCTTGGCGGTCGAGATGCAGCTCGAGTTAGACAAGCAATACATCACCCCGTTGTCATTATCAGAGAGCAGTTTTGGTGGTTTGGGTCAGGGTGGGTTTTTGATATCGCAGCCTGCGACGCAGCATCATGATGACACTCGCTATGCGCTGCCGATTCAGTAAGTATTTCATGGTTAATAGACAGATTTTACCTATTATGAAGAGCCATGCATCAATTTTATATTGCTGTTTAATAAAAATAATTTTATACCATTCACAGAAATTAGAGTGGCAAGGAAAACGAGTGAAAGTACTACGTCTTGTAGGCTAAGCGAGTTTGACACAGCTAATCTTACTTTTTGGGTTTGGTATTAAGTCTAATAAGAATGTTAAAGGAAAAGATTTATGAGCCAGTTAAAAGCTGTGATTACCCGCTTAAGCCCAAGCTGTCGACAGTGTTTGCAGCAGGCAGCTAGGCTTTGTATTAATAATGGGCATCGTGAAGTCGATACTGTCCATCTATTGCATGAACTGATTGCCACGCCGCACAATGATGTGGCTCAAATACTTAAATTTAATAAGATTAATCAGCAGTCATTACTAGCAGATATAACTGATTTGCTAAACACCTTTGGTCAGGCAACAGGCTCAACGCCAGTATTTAGTCAAGGTTTGATGGCGTTACTAGAAGATGCGTGGGAGCTAGCCAGTAGCCAATATAATCAAAGTGCTGATAAAAATAGCCCGCTAGAAATTCGCTCTGGTCATATATTGCTCGTGCTATTGGCGTATGAGCGTTATCAGTCGCTACTCAAAACTCTTCCTGAGCCACTACAGTATATCGACCGCTTTACCCTAAAAGATGATTATGAGCGTCAATGTCTCGGTAGTACTGAGGGCAGTGGATCAAGCAGTAATAAAATTACCAATAGTAAAGGCGTCAATAAGGGTGCTGATGATGGTGCGAATAGTGCAGACAATGATGCTAACAATCAAGAATCTTTAGACACTAAGAAAACTGAAGCTAAGCCAACCCCTGCGTTGGATAAATATACTTATGACTTGACTGCTAAAGCCAGTTCAGAGCAAATAGACCCTGTCATTGGCCGTGAGTTTGAAATTCATCAGTTGATCGATATTTTGATTCGTCGCCGCCAAAATAACCCTATTTTGACGGGTGAGGCAGGGGTAGGTAAAACAGCAGTGGTAGAAGGATTGGCGCAAAAGATAGTCGCCGGTCAAGTGCCTGATCAGCTCAAAGATGTGACGATACGTAGTCTTGACATGGGCTTGCTGCAAGCAGGGGCAAGCGTCAAAGGGGAGTTTGAGAACCGTCTCAAGCAAGTCATTGAAGAAGTACAAGCGTCGGTACAGCCAATTATCCTATTCATTGATGAAGCGCATACTTTGATTGGTGCTGGCGGACAGGCAGGTCAAAACGATGCTGCTAATTTATTAAAGCCAGCGCTGGCTCGTGGTGAGCTTAGAACCATTGCGGCGACGACGTGGTCAGAATATAAAAAATACTTTGAAAAAGATGCAGCATTGTCACGCCGCTTTCAAGTGGTCAAAGTCGATGAGCCTGATATTGAGACAGCAGTAGCGATGATTCGTGGGTTGAGTGCCAAGATGCAGGATCATTTTGGCATATTAATCGATGATGATGCGCTACAAGCGGCGGTTGAGCTATCCGCACGTTATATCAGCGATAGGCAGCTGCCTGATAAAGCGGTCAGCGTATTAGACACGGCGGCTGCACGGGTGAGCTTATCTAAGACCGCGATACCCAATCAACTGGACAGATTAAACGCCAAAGGGTTGCAGTTAGAGCAGCATATTAATAATCTCAATCAGCAGCTTGAGCGTATCGGCGGCGTGGATGAAAAAGAAAAAGTCAGCCAAAAAATTGCCGTGCTTGATGAGCAGCGCCAAGTTAATCAACAAAGCATTGCTGACATGACTAGTCGCTGGCACGAACAGCGCGAGCTCAATGATCAGCTTGATGCGCTCAATAAACAATTGAACGGCAAAGCAGATGGCGCTGATGCCCTTAGCGCAAAAGCACGCTTAGACAAACAAGCTGAGTATCAAAGTATCGAGCAATCGTTAAAACAAGTACAAGAGACGCATCGCCTTATCCATCCTGTATTAGATCGACAAGTTATTAAGCAGATTATCTCGGATTGGACTGGAATACCGCTGAATGATATGGCAGGCAATGAAAAAGATCATATCTTGGGTTTGGCTGATACCTTGCAAGCACGCGTCATCGGTCAAGACCATTCTGTTGCCGCTATCGTCAAGCGGATTCATACCGCAAAAGCCCGCTTAGATGATCCCAATCGTCCGCAAGGTGTGTTTATGCTCGTCGGGCCAAGTGGTGTAGGCAAGACCGAAACCGCGCTGGCGCTATCAGAGGTGCTGTACGGCGGTGAGCGTAACCTTATTACGATTAACCTGTCAGAGTATCAAGAAGCCCATAGCGTTGCTTCGTTAAAAGGCTCGCCTCCAGGTTATGTTGGCTATGGTGAAGGTGGTGTATTAACCGAAGCGATTCGCCGTCGTCCTTATAGCGTACTCTTACTTGATGAAGTAGAAAAAGCCCATCCAGACGTATTGGATTTGTTTTATCAGGTCTTTGATAAAGGGGTGATGGAAGACAGCGAAGGGCGTTTAATTGATTTCAAAAACACGCTTATTTTATTGACAAGTAATGTTGGTTCGTCTGCGATTATGCAGGCATGTATCAATACAGATCCGAGTGTTACTGACTTTAGCCTGCCAGACAGTGATAGCCTAAAACAAGTCATTAATCCGCATTTGTATAAAGCCTTTAAGCCCGCGTTTTTGGGTCGTTTAACGGTCATTCCTTATTATCCATTAACGGATGATGCGCTCGCAGAAATTATTCGCCTTAAGCTGGACAAAATCACTGGCCGTATTCATAACAATTATGATGTGCCTTGTGTCATTGATGATGAGGTGATTGAGCTGATTTTATCGCGTTGTCATGAGGTCGATTCTGGTGCACGTAACGCCGATGCGATTATCAGTCATACCTTGCTGCCGCAGATGGCGGGTCAGCTACTGGCTCATGATGACAGTCAAAGTGTGTTAAAGAAAATTACCGTATTCGTCGATGCGGACGATAATTTTGCCTACCGTCTGGATACTGATGCCGTTGTGGCGCTCAATCAAATGGCGCAACACAGCGAAGATGAAACTGAATATCAAGTTGAGAAATTGCCAAGAAAACCCCTTTCAGCTAAAAAGCCGACAGTGAAAAAAGTCGCCAGCAAAAAACCTACTAAAAAGGCTATTAAAGAGGAGTCATTATAATGAGTAACGATAACTCTTTAGTAAATAATATTGACACCCTTATTGCGCCGATTGAAGGCAGTCGTCATGGGGTCGGTGAAGACTTAATATTCGATCCACGTATTAATGCCATCGTTGCTGCTCGTCAAGAAGATGACCCATTACTGGCACAAGGCAATTGGGTCACTGAACTAAAAGTGGCTGACTGGGATTTTGTCAAAAACCAATGTGCCGATTTGCTCAGCCATACTAGTAAAGATATGAAGCTGGCACTTTGGTATGTCGATGCGTTGAGTCACACCGACCATTTAGCAGGTATTAGTCAGGGGTTAAGTCTGCTACAGACACTCAATGACGAGTATTGGCTCACTATGTATCCGCCGCTAGATGGCGAGGAAGACAGTATGGACATCAGAGCAGGGCTGTTGTCATGGTTCGTCAAAGCGCTATCCGATGATATTAAGCAGCTATCACTTTCTGATACAAAGACAGAAAAATATAACTACAATTACTATCTAACCGCGCGTGATCATGATAAGCAGCGTCAGCAAAATCCCGATAGCGAAACGTCCAATCAATTAACGCTAAGTGACTATAACCACGCCATCAAGACCAGTAGTGAGACTTGGCAACAGGCACTGATGAGCAATCTTAGTAAAGTTACTGAGCAGTGGCACGCGCTGACTGATCAGTTAAATGATTTGATGGGCATGGATGCGCCAGTCTTCGCACCAGTCACGGATTTATTGGTTGCTCTGACCCAACATTTGCGACCGTTGATACCAGAATACTCTGATAGTACTAGTAGTGTTTCTGCTCAAGAAAGCGTAGCCGATACTATGGACAGTATTGGTGAAAGTGCAATGTCGGATAGTAGTGGACAAGCTGCTAGCATAAAAAATATTAGCTCAACTAGCTTTAATCCTAGCAACCGTGATCATCAAAGCAATCGTCAGCAAGCGCTTAAATTATTAGGTCAAATCCAAGATTATTTTGCGACCAATGAGCCGCACAGCCCGGTGACGTTTTTACTCGGTCGGGCGATTGATTGGGCTGATATGCCGCTCGACCAATGGCTCACTCATATCATCAAAAACGAAGATCAGTTAGCGATACTCTCTGACATGATTGGAATCAAACCCAAACGTGATTCATCTGACGATGGCTATTAATTGAATCAACGACAAATGAATACTTAGTTAACGGGCAATCTGTGCACAAATTATAATCTTGCAATATTAAACTTTCCACCTTTGGACTGATAAAAAAGGGCTTATCATGGTATGGACTCAAACAAAGCGGCATGTGCAACTGAGTAGTGCCCATCCTGATATTGCCACCAGTCTCATTCAACAGGCTGACTTGGTTGAAAGCTTACTTGGCATGCCATTGCCCGACAGCGTTTGGAGTAAGCCCGCTCTTATGCCAACGCCTGACGCTTATCCAAGCCCGTATCATCACGACCAACGAGCGCAGTCTTATCAGCAGCGCCAGCTCGCCCTCTATTGCGGCTACCGTATTAGCATTACTCTACTGCATCCACGAGCAGGACTGGATATCAAGCAATGGCTAGGGCAAAGTCTCTCGATACATTGGCATACGGGCGACACGCTACTGCCAAGCCAAACTCGCCACGGTATCATTACTGAAGTCGTTGCTCTGGGTAGTAACAGTGGCATGGCCGCTTATCGTATTATCTGCGAACCTGCCCTCAACCAATTACGCTTATCTAGTCATAACCGCCGTCATCATCATCTCAGTCTAAGCGAACTCATTACTCAAATCATCAGCCCGTACGATATGAACGTTGAGATTGACGAGCGTCTCAGTGATGACAGCAACTATCATATTCAGCACAGCGTCCAATACAACCAAACCGATCTGGCTTATCTAACCCAATACCTTGCTCTCTATGGCATCACAGGCTATTACCGTCACGAAGCAGACAAACATACCCTAGTCTTACTACCTAGTGATGGAGAAGAATTGCGTCCAGACGCAAACGACATTCAAAGCATCCTCAGTCAAAACCCTGCCAACCTTGCTGATAGACAAGACCGCATTACTGCCATTCGTCCGCGTATTGCTCAGCATACTCAGCAAAGCGACCTACATCGTTATGACAGTCGCTTGATGAGTACCTATACCGGCAGTAGCAGTAGCGAGCAACCGATCGACTCATCAAACAGCACGCATCAGCGCTTTTTACATAGTCATAGCCGTTTTGATGATGACAGTCTCGATAAGCTTGCCACCCGCTACCAGCAGAACCAACAGCAGCGTGCCAATCTAGGCAGCCTAACCGGTAACATCCGTCATCTGAGTTTGCCAAGTAGCCACTATATCGATGGTAATCCTTATTTAACCGATCCCATCAGTCTAGTGTCTATTCATCAGCATATTAATAATCATATTCCAGCAGATTGGTTGGGGGTAGCACCTTTTGATCCTATTACCTTACAGCCAAATACCGACCATGCCATTCATGACAATGATGACGACAATGACGACAACGTCCATCATATCAATGCCTGCTACCTACCGTTTCCGCACCACTATCACATCCCATATGGTGAACAGCTTGCTACACTTGGACAACCTCATCCGAGTCTGTCAGGTCTGATGAGCGCCAGTGTCATAGACACCGATAGCAGCGCCATCACTCATGACCGCAATCACCGTGCCCATACTAGATATCACTGGCAAAGCGAAGGTGACGATAGCGCACACTGGATACCCATCGCCAGCCACCTCGTCGCCGATCACATGGGACAGACCCATCCGCTACGTCATGGGCAACATGTTCTGATCGACTTCATCGGCGGTGACATTACTCATCCCATCATCATTGGCAGCACCCATAACGGCCAAGGCAATACTGATGCTCAGCATAATAGTATCGTCAGTGATACCGACACTATTGACGCCACCAGTCCCGCTTGGTTTATCAATCAAAGCCATACTTATCCCATAGATGGCATTAAGACTCAAAGTATCGATAGCAGTCGCACAGGCGACGCGACCAAAGACAGTCTAGCGAATGGCCACAATCAACTAATGTTTGACACCCATCCAAATAGTCCACAGATTAACGTCTATAGCAGCAGCTATCAAAGCAGCCTAACCATTGGTCATCTGTATCAGCATACCGACCACACCCGAGGACAAGCCCGAGGACAAGGTATCAGTTTAGAGACCCAAGCCGCCGCCAATGTGCAAGGCGGAACAGGCTTACATATCAGTAGTCAGCAAGCAGACCCTTCATCAAACTCTCATATGAGTCATGATAGTCACGGTAAGCTACAAACTGCCGATCAGCATCAGCAAGCCTACGCGCAGCTTGCCGAGACTCATCAGGCAGTGGGACTAGAGGGCAGCAGCAATAATAAGAGCAACAGTAAAGAAGATGCGCAAACCCTATTTGCCCAATTTAGCGAAGACACTAATGACGCAACCTTAAACGAAGCAGGTCAATGGCAACAAGCACATCTACTGATCGACTCCCAGCGTCATCTCGCACTATTAAGCGGACAACACAGTCAGCATACCAGTACCCAAAGCGTGCACAGCCATGCGACAGACAACACCCATCAACACAGTCAAACCCAGATGAATCAATTGGTGGCAGGGGATATTCACTACTACAGCAATAAAGCCCAAACTCATACCGCCGCTCATGGCGATGTGACCATACAAGCACATCAGAACGAGATGCGTTTAGATAGCGAGCAAGTACTGCGACTCCATAGCCGAGATAGTATTGAGATTATCGCGCCTGATACGCTAACGCTGAAAGCCGCAGGTAGTGGCATTGAGATATCGGGTGGTAATGTGACGTTTATCACGCCAAGTCAAGTGGGCTATAAAGCGAGTAAGGTGGATTGGGGCAGTGGGGGTGAAAGTAGTCCAACGATTACTATGCCGCAAGACGAGCTTGCCGACTGTGCTGCCAAGACTGGTAGTGCTGGCAATAAAGGTGGAGCGGTTTAGGTATGCTAATACCAAAAGTAGAGTTTCTCGATGATATTCAAGCGACTGACGATTATCAAAAGCAACTTAAGGCTTTATATCTAACAGTCTCTGACAATCAATATCAAACGCTGACAGTCCTTATTGATCTAAATATTTACGGTACAGCTGTCTTTGACTTATTAGACTGCGGCATAGATTTGCCATTTGAGCGCATCAAACGCATTCATCATAGCTTTAGCGATGATTTGGCACTTATTAAGATGTCACTTGATAGTAGTACAGGTCAACGGCTACTCGAGCAGCTACTGGCATTGGCACTATATGAAAACACCCATGATATATCTGGTTATCCGCATTCGCGTAGCGTCTGTCTATGGCTATTTGATCAACCAATCACAGAAACGCTTACACATAGTATATATCTGATAGGACAGGCATATGGAATAGGGACAAATAAGCGTCGCTATTTGCGCTACTGGGATCCTAGAGTGTTAGCGCTATTAACCTATATTTGGACAGCCCCACAAAAGCTGCAAATATATCAGTTGGGCTTATCTCACATTTATTATGTTGATTGGAATAATGAGATGACTGTATTGACTCTACCTACGCCAAATGAGGTATATCCAGCTGCTAATATTCAAAAAACGTTAGGGCAGCTTAAGCCGCTACCCTTTCGGTTTAGTCAACAGCAGTGGCAGTTGCTTGAGCAAATAGAATGGATGAATATGATAAAAAGGCAACTAAAAGGGCAAATAGTCATAAATGATCGGGTTTATGACATTATCATAAGCCAAGCTCTACTGATGGCGCAGCGTCAAGTCACGCAGCAGCAAGCCGTTAATAATATTGTTAAAAGCTTAGAGCGAATTAAAGATAAAGGAGTACAGGCATGAGTATTGGGGGTTTTATAAAAAGTGCTCTAGGAATGAATGACGAGGTAGCAGATGTACTAGATGTACCAGAAAGACCAGAAAGACCAGAAAGACCTGTAGAGCCAACACCAGAAAGTGAAGGTGGCTTGCCGTCTATCACACTAGACGAAATCGTTGTAACTGCAACTAGGGATTCATGTCGGTATGGATGTGGAGATATAGGCATACCTATTTTACCTGTGGTATTTAGTCGGGATGATTATAGAGTAAACGGTAATGACAAGCGTTATTTTGGGGATGGGTTGTCTTCAAAGTCAGCCAAACATGATGCTATTGCGAGCCTACCTACACAGGCCTATTTATATTACATATCTAAAAGAATTAATATGTATGGAAGTTCTATATGGTCGATTAGAGAGGTATTTACTGGTAAAGATGGTGCACTAAGGTATATCAAAACATACAACGAAAATGACTTTAGAGTGAAAGGCGAAGAAGATATCAAAGCTGATACTAATAAAATAGAGGTAACAAATATAGATGAGCCTGACGATGAACTCGATGAAATGGTACAGCCAGCTCTCTGTGAAAAAGACGAGCATAGTACGTTAGATAGTAAATATATTACCTTAGAGCCAGGTGAGGTAGTATGGCTCATGGTCAGTCATGCCAAGCTAAGTAAAGCAACTCTAAAAAAATACTTTTATGATGCAGCATTACGCAATAAGCGTATGCAACAGTTCGTTGCTGATGAACTAACAGGTAATAATAATACTGATGGGATATCCTTCTTTTCACCTGAAATAGATTATATAAATAGCTTTCATCAACGAAAACAGCTAGAGCAGGGCGGTGCTATCGATGATAAAATCACAATATATGAAAAAGATGGAAAAGAAGGCGTTCAAGGTAGTTGGCGTTCTGCCCTTCAGCTATACAAAAGTATGGAAAGAAGTATTAATGATAAGATAAGTGATATTGAAGACTATGCAAATAAGGGCTACGAGGATATTGAAGATGGTAAGTTATACAAAGAAGCTGATCAAAAAGATTTGAACATCCTAAAGGATGTCAAACCTATGATGGTTGCCTTGCACGATCCCGTAGGCGAAGTACTAGCTGCGGCAGAAAAACGGAATTATTTACTTAGCCAGCTTAGTGAGATATCAGAAGAGAAGGATTATAGTCGTAAAATTATTAATGCTTTAATTATAAAAAATCTTGAAAAATCGAGTATAAAGACTACCCAGTTTAAGGATAAGAAATTTTTTAACGCGGGTAATAACGACTATCTTGGCACTTTGTTAAATATAGGTTTTTCAGATACTAATCCAGATGACTTAATATACCCTCATATTAATAAAAATAATTATCAATCTTATCTACAAGCTTCTAAAAAGATAATTAATCTCAAAAATCAAATTGTCAGTGCTCGTCAAGCCTTTGTAAAAGCCATTACCAGTGAAGAGTTTAAATTTGTTTTAGAAAGCGACTTTGATATTGAACTCGCACACGATGATGAAACGGCTAAAGATTTTGAGGCAATGATTGCTTCTTGTATTGCAGGCTGTGGTATTGATGATAGTAATATTGGTATCCCGCAAAGCATGCTCGATGCTTTTGATTCTACCGCACCTAAAAGTGATGTGGCTACTGAAGAGGAGTTTAAAGCAGCATTACTACCTCAACTTAGTGCAGGAATTGATATAAATCAGAACTGGCTACTCAAAGCGCTCGGTGGCTTAGATAAAGAGTTGGTTGAAATACTATATGGATTTAACAAAAAAGACAGAGCTTCTGAAGCGACAGGTGCAGGCATTGGCTATATCAGCGAAAAAATAAGCGTCACTTGGCTGAATAAAATCACAGTAGATAATAAACGTAGTGCCCTTGAAAACAAAGACAAATTAGTAAAAACTTTAAGCCAAAACTTATTGAAGCTTAGTTTTTACGATCCAAAAGCTTTTCGGGCTTTGTATAAGACACTTGAACTTAGTATCTATGGTCACTCAGGATTAGTAGTCGTTCCTAGAAAGATTACGGCCAAAGCTGATACTGCAGTTGCCTTTGCAAATTTTGCCTTAGACGCAGTGTTTCCAAAATCATTCGTTAATAGAATTAATGAAAGAGCCAGACAAGCTAAAAGAGGTGTTACGAGTATCGTGGAAACCGTCACTGATACCAATATTGTACGTACTCCAGAGATTGATAATCTACAGCAGGCCAAAACTAAAGTTTTGTATTACTTTGATGAAGCTTATTCAACAGGTAAAGGCATTGATGCCTTAAGCCAGCTAAATGACGGTCAACGACCCATTAACCTTGATAAGCTAGATGCTAAAGCATTGGCAGCTGAAGCCGTTCAATGGCACAATAGCGTCCAAAAAATAGCGAATGGAGGTATGGGTGTCGTGTCTGGTTTTATCGCATATTTTCAGTTACATGCCGTGATTGCCAGTATGCCAGCCATTGCCAGATTGAAATATGCAGGCGACCCATTACGGCTCACGGAGGCGCAATTGGGCACAGTAAGCTCAGGGCTTGCACTGGTAACAGCAAGTATGGATGTGACTGCTTCAGGAGCTAGCGTACTAGGTAAGACTAGCTTTGCCAACAGACTGGTCTATCGAGCAGGATGGATAGGAGTGGTTGGCGCGACCTTTGAGGTGGGAAGCTTAGCGATTTATGGTCATCGCAAGTTTAATGATGGCAATCTTGATTCAGGGCTATTGACAGTAGGCTCAGGGTTCTCTATAGCTGCTTCAGCTTATGCTGGATTTAATCTAGGCTTATTGGCGATAGCGTCACCAGCCGCCGCACTACCTGCGCTACCACTATTGGCAATCATGTTCATTGGCATGACCTTAAGCTATAGCTTTCAGCGTCTAGCTTATAAGTATGATGATAAACAAAACGTATTGATAGAATATTGGCTAGACAACAGTGTGTTTGGTCATAAAGCCATGCGAGGACAAGATTATTATCTGATAAATCCGTTCCAGTCAAAGCCCGCTTTTAACAGCTTAGCAGAAGACATTAGCGGCTTTATCACCGCGTGCACCTTATTCTTAGCCAATAATCGTTTGCAAACCTTTCAAGGTAGAATGCCTGTAGAGCACACGATTAACTCAACCAGTGAAATAAGGCTACCGCCAGTATTCGGCAGTGTGCGAGAGCATCTGACCTTATTTGACAGTCAGGTTCACATTGGCAATTGGGACAAAGCAAGCCAGTTGACGATAGAAGTCGTCGCTGATAAAGGTGGCAGAGAACAAAGTTTATATAAAGCGACATTCTATAACTCTACCAGCGATGAACCCGTTGCTAGTAATATTACATCATTAGCCATTGAAAAATTACTACCGATAGTGACAAAAAAAGAGACTGAAAAAGAGTCGGAATCTCAGTTCATCATTGATACGCAGTTATTGAAGTTTGAACCGCAGAATATCAATAACGCAAAAGTGATCGTGACTTATACGCCTGATAGTAGCCGCAATCCGCCATACCCCTTAAAAGACGTAAGCTACTTGGATAATAATAGCTACTAAAGAAAGGTTGCAAAAAAATAATGATTTACAATCCCCCTAATAATACTCATCCTATCGAAAAGCTCCTGAGTCGACCTTGGGATGAAAGCATACCTGTGTATCGAGAAAAAATAGCCAGTATAGAGAGGCTGAGCCATAATGTGCATGAGGTCAACCCAGATTATTTATTGTTTCACCCGATTATTAATTCGTATCAATTGGTTGGATTCTTAATGACCTATTGCTTTAGTTGGTTGTTTGGGCAGTCGTTCTTTTTGATGACAGCTATGGTTATGGCAGTTATCAAAGATGGGTCTATATTTTATTATCTCTTAGCTTTTTTTATTATTATTTTAAATTTTTTAATGTTTGGATTATTACCATACATAGCATACAAGCAGTTTAAAAATAAAAAATCTTATTCAAACAAACTCATATTACTAAAACAGACCCAACAAATTGCTTACTACGAGCATAACCGTAAGCAAGCCCCTATTTTCCACCTGATTAACTACAAAGATATCGTTGCCTCAGTCAGACGTAATAATGCCGTTGTCTTTGAAGCCTTGAACCTGCATGTGCTTGATCCAAAGACAAATCAAAGCATCCAAAATATCAATCTTGAAGACATGCAACTAAACCCTTATGATCAGTGGACATTTATCCGTACCTATATGGAGCGTCCCGCTGACGAGTTACCGCTTGACCCACGATACGCTCATGCTTGTCCGACAGATATCAGTACCTCGCTATTAGCTTGTGCTGATATTGCTCAAGAGAAGAAAAACAAAGGCTTAACAGGACTACGCCACGAGGTGACTTTTATGGGTTGGTTGCGCGCTTGTACGGTTAGCTACTTAGACCTTGCTGAAGGCAATATCTATCAATCAAGCGCCAATCCTGCCTTGCATCCTGAAGTGCAACGTCGGCTCATGTGGGATGGAACAAACAACCCATATAATATCTTGCTTGTCACCGCAGAGCGCCAAGCAGCCTTTGCAAACCAAAATCAAGCCGTTAAGCTGAAATGGTATTCAGGTATTGCTGTGAATGCAACATGGTTTATTGGCTCGATACTGTATGTGATGCTGGTGATTGCTTAGATGAAAACTTATCAGCCAATATCAATTAAACAGTACGAGAACCGCTAACAATGAACAACTACATCATCAGACCGCAAGAGATTTTCCTACTAGAGCGCTATAGTTCACCCGCCTACTTTAAAGAGATGCGCGATGCCTTTGCGAATATGTTAGAAGCTGCTGAATATGCATTGGAGCTATTTGTCAATGATTTACCGTTTGATTACCGCACGCGTCCTATCAATAGACAACCTGATATCGTTTGGGGCGAGCGCGTATTGCCAAATTTGCGTAGCACTTTAGACAACCTTAACGTCGGTTATCAAGAGCTGTTAAAAGGGGATCTAGCAGCAATAGGTTATGGTGGTAATGTAGAGAGTGACTTTCGGGCTATTAGTATGGATTATGATATCGACTGGATGCCAGAGCAGCAACAACTTGATTATGAAAAATGGCGGAGAGAGGCAAGCACGCGCGCTTTTAACTTAGAAATAACCAGTTATTTTGGCTGGAAAATTGGTAGTTTAATTGAACGCTATACTACTGAATCGCGAGGACCACTTAACCCACCCGAATCGTGGCCTATTTATCGTCTTAATCCAAAATATAGCGTTGAGTTAGATGAAGTCGTCCCTGTCGCAGGTATTTATGTACCTAGTAGAGCAGATGCCAGTGCTCAAGTGTTATTGGATGGCATGTTAGCAAATGAAGCTTACGTCGGTTATGATCCTGAAACCATGCAAGCGGTTGGTGATGCACCAGTCACTTGGATGTTGGTTGAGCGTATCGCGGATACTGGCGGCGGTAACCATAATGTCGAGCCAAAACGTTTACGTTGTGAGTCGGGTAAACCTTGTCCATTCACAGGCTACTGGTGGTCACCATCAAGTAAAGATGTCAAACACTTCAAAGCAGGCGACATCATGCCAAAGATGAAGCGACTTGAATGGCAAACTATCTGGTATTTCAACGAGACCAATCAGTTAGACGATTAAGTTAATCAATATTTTATCAATCAACTTATAATAAATGAGTTTTACATATGGTAAATCATTCAATTCCAAAGACCTTATTTAAAATGTGGCTGTGTGTGTCCCTACTATTTACGATAGGAGTTAGTCAGTCGCAACTTGCTATGGCAGCTGACACTTCTTATGCTGATAATACGTCCAAGACCGCAGAAGAGTTGAGATTAGAGTATCTCGAAGCGCTTGAAGAAGAGCAGAACAAGCTATATTTTGAAAACTTTGCAACCAATCCTGATGACATTCCGATCAGTGAGTATGAAGGAGGGACAGATCGATACTTTGGCGATTTAAGAGTTGAAGGTGATGAGCTTATATTAGAAGTTTCAGGTGGTGAGCTACTTATTATCACCAGAAACGAGCGTCAAGAACAGCTCAGGCAACAGCTAATGAAGTTTGTATCAGAGCATAGTGAAGTGTCAGTCAAAGTTGGTATACAAGGTCTGATAAATATCAACAATGATCCAACGACAGAGGACTTGTATGAATTGGTTCTTGTGAATTACAACGGCTTAGAAGCCAATGCCACTCATAATATTTTTAAGATGCTTAGCACAATTAATGATGAGGAATGAGGTTTGTACTTGATAAGAGTCTGCTCAAACTGCAACGACATTAAGGACAACTAAAAATGAGTGCATATCTTGTAGACATGGAAGGGCGGTTTCGATTAACCAAGAAACCGCCATTTTTGACCCCAGGTTATCAAGCGGTTGGGCAGAAGCTTGCAAACGTTAAAGGCATTCATGAGACAGTGCCTTTGGATAAATATAAAAACTATGATGTGCCATTGCACCCGCAGCAAACGGTGGTACAGTTTAACTCGACTTATCTTGAGACTACAGGGCGCAATGAAAGACGATGTGGTGATGCGGTAGGATGGGGGCTGTGCTTAGGGTTTGTGGGGCTATCTGTGAGTAATGGTATCCTCTATCTGATTGTAAAATCCACAATAGATTTTGACATCGTATTTCTTAGTATTGGTCTTATTCTCGCTTTTTCTATGATTCTATTCTTCGCTCCATTAATCAATGTGCTCTCAACCGAACTATTTACCACATGGCATTATCCCATCCGTTTTAATCGTAAAACCCGTAAGGTCTATGTCCGTCAATACAATCGTAAAGTAGAAGTATATAACTGGGATGACTTAACTTTTTTTATTGCCTATATCAATGAAGATAGAGACATCAGAGCCGTGACCTTTGATAAAAACGGCGAAACCATTACGGGTATGTTTGCACTTGCCTTTCAAAACAATGTCTTTGATAAAAGTTTAATCAGTTATTTTGAGTTTATCCGTCGTTATATGGAAGGTGACGATCAGCAACTAAAAGAAGTCAAAGAGGCCATACGTTACATCTATCCCATACATAAGAAACGTGAAACCCCGCTGATGTCATTTAAGCGTTTGATATTGAACGTAGTACATTACTCTCACGAAAACATGGAGTACCCTGAACGAACTTTTAGGTTTTACCCAGTGACAATAGTTATTCTACCTTTATTAGCTCTGCGTTATGTTGGCCGTGTGATCTCAATGCTGACCAGCTACCGCCATCAGTTTAGCAAAGCTATTGAAGCGGAATGTCAGATTGATCCCAATGACCCTTATGATTTAAACAAACATTTACCAGAGGGCAACCTTGAACAGAATAACCAGCCTATTTGGAAGACCATTGTTTACAGTGTAGGTATTATTATTGCTACTATTATCATGCTGTTTATCGGTGCATTTATTATAGACATGATAGGCGCGGCAAGACCACATGGTGACTATCCGAGCATGGTCGATAAGCTTTGGTATTTGATTGGTTTGGGGTGGCTATAATCACATTAGCATTTCCCACCTAACAGCGACTTTGACTCAAAAAAGCAGGAACGCAATAAATGTTTATTGATCTAACGGGACGTTCAAAAAACAAAACCTATAATACTATAGGCCAGCCTTATAAAAAAGAGTATGAAGCCTACCGCTTATATCAGCAACAGAATTACGGATTACCACTACGTCCACAGCGTACGGTAGTACAGTTCAACAGTACATATATGGAGTTGGTCGATAGATGGGAGTCTGGGCGTGGTGAGATAACACACATTCAAGGTACTGCATTTTTATTAGGAACTTTTGGGTGTGCCGTAGGACTTTCCATTACTTATTTAGTATACTCAGATGATGGATTAAGTATTGCTTTTTTAGGCATCCTTATTACTACAGTAATCTGTTTTGGAATACTCTGGTTTGTTATTCGACTTCTCAGCCGCGAATTATTTACCTATACCTACTTCCCAGTACGCTTTAACCGCAAAAACGGTAAAGTCTATGTTATTGGTGCGAATAAACAAGTGGAAACCTACGACTGGGATCAACTAAAGATCCATATGCAGAACGATATCAACGCTCCTTGGGATGTACGCTGTTGTGACGTAGATGACAGCGGCATTATTCAGCGCACCTTTAGCTTACCTTTTAGACATACCAGCCCTAATGAGTTTTTAGAACATCACTTTGCCTTTGTCAACACTTATATGAGCAGTAAGACCGACAAAGACATCAAACAAGTGGCGGACAGTATCAGACATGTCCTTCCCATTCATCGGCGCAAAGAGATCTTGCAAGAGAGTATTGAGCGCAGTCGGTTTGAATATCATAGCAGATGGAAAGATATGGAATACCCTGAAACTAGCTTGAAAATCGATTTGCACTATCTAGCGTCCACGCCTTTTTGGTTGTTAAAGCTACTGGGACGTCGCTTAGCCGTATTCACCTGTACCACCCCGCATTTTCCTTTCGAGATACAAGCTGAGTGTGACATAGACCCCAAGGACAAGTTTGACTTAAATAAAAACCCGCCCAATCCGCCAAGGCGAGAGTACAGCTTACTAGAAAAAACGGGTATTGGCGTGCTACTTATCGTTGGTTCTATCATTGGCTTGTCTGTCTTTGCCTTGTTTATAGATATCATGGGCGCAGCAAGACCGCATGGCGATTATCCGAGCTTCTTTAAGATGCTGTGGGATTGGCTATTGTTTCGGTGGATTTAATTACATTAGCCTTTGCCATTCAATAGCAACTTTGACTCAAATAGGTAGAAACAGCATAAATGTTTATTGATCTAACGGGACGTTCAAAGAACAAAACCTATAACACTATAGGTCAGCCTTATAAAAAAGAGTATGAAGCCTACCGCTTATATCAGCAACAGAATTACGGATTACCACTACGTCCACAGCGTACGGTAGTACAGTTCAACTGTAGTGGCATAATAAAATTGGACAGCTGCTAAGAGGTTATACTAACCTAAGGAGGAAAACAGTATGACCAACAAACGCAATTAATATACCCGAGAATTCAAATTAGAAGCCATCAGCTTAGTCGTTGAACACAAACGTAAAATACCCGATGTGGCAAGCTCACTGGGCGTTAGCAAATCCACCTTGCAGAAATGGCTGACTCAGTACCGTCAAGAAATAAATGGCGAAGCACCTAAAGTCGGCAACGCCTTAACAGATGAGCAGCGAGAGCTCCAAGAACTGCGTAAACAGGTTAAACGGCTGACTATGGAGCGCGATATACTAAAAAAGGCTTCTGCTCTGCTGGCCTTGGACAGCCTGAACGGCTATCGTTAATCAGTCAGCTTGCAGAGCAAGACAAGCAGGTCAATAAAAGCCTTCTGTGCAAGCTGTTTGGCGTGATGAAGAGCAGTTACTACTATGGACTAAAGCCGCCGCCCATCTGCTTGGAAATCGTCAAGTACAAGGCACTAATTCGTCAAATATTCAACGATTCAAAGCACTCAGCAGGCGCTCGCAGCATTACTGCCATATTAATGAATGAACACGGCATCAAACTATCACGTTATATGACAGGTAAGCTCATGGCGCAGATGGGACTTCAAAGTCGTCAAATAAAAATGCATAAATATAAGCACGCTGATAACACGCATAAAATCCATGGAAACCTATTGAACCGTAACTTTAGCCCAACAGCGCCCAATCAAGTCTGGACAGGCGATGTCACTTATATTCGCATCAAAGGCGGCTGGTGTTATTTAGCTGTTGTTTTAGACTTGTATGCCCGTCGTATTGTTGGCTTTGCGGTATCAGATTCCCCTGATAGCGTATTGACCGCTAAAGCACTACAAATGGCGTATCAGACGCGCTTAAAGCCAAGTGGCGTGTTGTTTCACTCTGATCAAGGCACTCATTACACCAGTAAGATATTCGCTGAATCCGTGGTCAGTTGTAATGGCATGACGCAAAGTATGAGCCGTCGCGGAAATTGTTGGGACAATGCCCCAACAGAACGATTCTTTAGAAGCTTTAAGACAGAATGGATGCCAAAGGGCGGTTATGAGGATATTACTGAAGCTAAGATCGCCATCAGTAATTATATTTGGGGCTATTATCAAACCGTGAGACCGCATACTTTCAATAATTATTTAACACCAGCTGAAAAAGAGAAACGCTATTTTAATAAAAACCTCTTATCAGCTGTCCTAAATTAGTTGACCACTACAGTATTCTATAACTGGTGCAAGTACACGCTAATACCGAGCCTAAAAACCAAATGCGTAATCGTCATGGATATGAGCGAGGAGAAAGCAAAGCACTGCTTTGCCCGAGCGCAAGTCGAGAGCTGTGCTCGAGTGACAAGCTTTCATAAACGCGTGCAAAAGCTGCTTAATAGACACGGCCATCGCCTTTTATTTTTACCACCCTACAGCCCTGATCTAAATCCTATCGAGAAGAAGTGGGCACAGGCTAAATTTCTACGCCAAGGGTGGATGGAGAACAGTCTGCCTAAACTGTTTCATGATATGGGCTGTATCGATTTTATATTAAACTGACTATACGTATAGCTAAACAATAAAAGAAATCATTATGCCTTTAAATAAAAATTTAATAAAATACATAGTAATTCCGAATATTCTATTTGCTATAAGTAGCCTATTAGGATGTATGCATACAAATTCTTCAAACAAGATTTATTTAAACAATAAAACAAGCTTCACGCTTTATACTTCAAAGTTTGAGACCGAAGATAGTGATACTGAGATTACCTTAGAAGAGATGGAATCGGAAGAACGTATAGTTTTAGATGTAAATGAAAAAGATCTTTATTATGTTAGTAACTACGGCCTTTTAGCGGATTTTCCCGTCGATATTGATATTGGATGGCATGTTACTGATATGGACATTGACGTGAAACCTGCATACAAAGGTCAGGGAAGAACTTTTAGTATTTCAGAAAAAGGTTTCTGTAGCTACGAAATCGATATTTATGATACTCATACGGAAGGCAAAGGGATAGATACAGAGTCATGTGATAAAAAAATAATTCTTAATAAAGATCCTTAAGTAATAGTATATGAACAACTACATCATCAGACCGCAAGAGATTTACTTATTAGAACGCTACAGCTCACCCGTTTACTTTAAAGAGATGCGCGATGCTTTTGCGAATATGCTAGAAGCTGCTGAATATGCGCTAGAGCTATTTGTCAATGATTTGCCGTTTGATTACCGTACGCGTCATATCAATAGACAGCCTGATATCGTCTGGGGCGAGCGGGTATTACCGAATCTGCGTACCACCTTAGATAATCTTAATGTTGGTTATCAAGAGCTGTTAAAGGGGGATTTGGCAGCAATAGGCTATGGGGGTAACGTAAAAAGTGATTTTCGGGCTATCAGCATGGATTACGATATCGACTGGATGCCAGAGCAGCAGCAAATTGATTACGATAAATGGGAAAGAGAGGCAAGCTTACGTGCCTTTAACATGGGAATAACCAGTTATTTTGGTTGGTGTTTATACGACTTAATAGAAAATTATAGCATTGAATCAAGAGGAGCGCTTAATGCGCCTGAATCATGGCCTATCTATAGTCTCAACCAACAATATAGCGTTGAGGTAGATGAAGTCGTCCCTGTCGCAGGCATTTATGTACCAAGTCGAGCAGATGCCAGTGCTCAAGTGCTATTGGATGGCATGTTAGCGAATGAAGCTAATACCGGTTATGATCCTGATACGACACACGCTGTCGGTAGAGCTCCTGTTACTTGGATGCTCGTTGAGCGTATCGCCGATAGTGGTGGTGGCAGTAGTGCAGTACCGGAATCTTCACGATGTGAGGCAGATCAGCCTTGTCCGCAGACAGGATATTGGTGGTCACCTGCCATTCAGGAGTTGCAACATTTTCAATCAGAAGAGATGATGCCAGACTAAAGGAAGGTGGGAAACCATTTGGTATTTTAACGCAACCAACCCGATGACTATTCAACCTACCACGAGTTATATAAAAAAGAAAAGAGCAAGGCGACCCAAAGTTTATCAACGATACAATGGCAATGCGTATTTAAGTAGCTCTGTTAAATATGCGTTTTTTACTATTGTAATAATAGACATATCAATTTTACTTTTTGTTAATAAAACCTGTGGAGCAGTTATTAAAGGCTATCTTTATGCAGGCGTTGTGTTTGTTTATGCTCACAGATTCCAAATTAATGCTTGCGCTGGCTAGTGTCACCAATAGGCCGTTAAGTACTATGAAAGTGGCTGCTTTTTTTATCATGTTAGGGTCGTTCTATCTATTTTTTATTACGACACAAGGTTTGCCTTTTCAGAATGGGATAATAGAATGTGGCTAACTATTGATTATATACAATTGATATAGCTTATTACCCTAAACGTGAGAAGGACGTTTAACAGTAAAGCTAGCAGTTCATTACTAGTAAATTGTCTAAATAGTGGAAAAAATTTAGTTTAATAAGAGAAAGTGCACAATAAGAAAAAGGCTTCCAATTGCTTGGAAGCCTTTTAATATAATGGTACCCGGAGCCGGACTTGAACCGGCACGCTATTACTAGCGAGGGATTTTAAATCCCTTGTGTCTACCAATTTCACCACCCGGGCAAAACTTGTATAATCTAAAAGTAAGCTTTATACTTGTTAGATAGTGGTCGCTATTATAAGCATTTATATTAATAAAGCAAGCTAAAATTAATATAATATGAATAAAATTTTAACCTAAATAATTGGAGGCTGAGGTCGGAATCGAACCGGCGTTAACGGAGTTGCAGTCCGCTGCATGACCACTCTGCCACCCAGCCAATCAAGGACGCCTATATTAGCAAATATAATTTAAATTACAAGTTATTTTTTCGCTAAATGCGAATTATCTACTCAATTCTCCTTATTTGACCATAAATTAATGGCTATTCAAAGTATTAAGAGGTCAAATTAAGCCATTATCAAACTTAAAAATCAGGGATGGTTCGTCAAAAAACATCATAATTATCGAATATAATGTGCGAAATAATATCTTCATTATATCGTTGTGTGTTTGATAAAACGAGATAGGGAATAGATAGTGTTTTAGAAAAGCTTCGATTGAGATAAAAAGGAGACCGTTTATTATCGAAAAATCAGCGTTATATGTCTGTCATTAAAGCGCTGAAAATGAGAGTTTATGAATAAGTGCGCTTAATGAGAGAGTCGAGCATAAAACTTTATAGGTCTGAATAATTCGAATAGTAAGTGACTCTGTTATCACGCAAAAAACCCGCTAATCCTAAACCATAACGCTCAGCGACACGCACTGCCGTACTGGTAGGTGCAGACATACCGACTAGCCAAGGGATGCGCCCACGAATCGATTTTTGTACCAGCTCAATCGACAGGCGCGAGGTCATAAGGACGCAGCTAATCTCTATTTTATTGCGCAGTTGCCAACCGATCAGCTTATCAAGCGCATTATGGCGTCCTACATCTTCGAATAGGTATAGCTGCTGATTATACATCGTTGCAGCGGCGTGTACGGCACCGGTCAATTGGTGCGTATGCTGCATGGCATCGACTTGCTGGCGTATTGCTAATAGACAGTCAAGACTTGGTGTATCTGCCTTTTGTCTGTGTTGACGATAGATACTCAAGTCAGGCAGTGCTTGTGTTAGCCCTGTGATGCCGCACATACCACAACCTGTACGCCCTGCTAGCTGACGTTTTTGCGCTTGGATACGCTGATGGCAACGCTGGTTTAGTACTAGCTCCACCACATAAATGTCATAATCTTGCAGTGACGATAAGCTTTGTTCAAATGCTGCAGATTCTAAACTTTCATCCGTAGCATCTCTTATAAATCGTTCCTTTATAAATGAGTCTTGCGTGAATTGTTGATAATTTTCGATATCATTCAGTTGGGTAACTTCCCAATCAAGCAGCTCATGGCTATGTTGAATTAAGCCTTCGCTAAACAAAAATCCGACGGCTAAATACTCTAACTGGTGAGGGCTTGCCATCAGTACCGCATAGTGGATACCATTGATAACGATAGCAACCGCAGCTTCCACTGCTAAGCTCTCTGATTGGCAATCGATACTGATTTGCTGTATATGGGCCTGTGCAATATTAGTCTTAGCAACACGGGTCTCAATAATACTGTTATGATTATATTTATCTGTCGGATAATGATGCTTTTGCGCCCAATGATTACGTGCAAGCGGCGTTGCAGATGACTCTATAGTTTCTGACGTCTTATTTGTTAGGGTTTTTACCGAAAAATTATCGCTATATTTTGCGTCAGTTTCAGTATCACTTTGGGCAATCATAATACCTCGTTATATCGTATGGTCATTGCCAAAGTTATCATTTCCTTTAAATATATGCATCATTCAATGATCCGTCCGTTGCTGACTATGCGTGATCGGTCGTACCAGTATTTGCCTCAACGCGTTGCAAAACAACGGTCGTCGATTTATACGCTGGTATGTGAGAGTCTGGTGCATGCGTGTCTAAATTAAATAAATCATTACATTCAGGATAGTAAGTTGCGACAGCGTTAGCGGCGATATCCATATCAGTTAATACTAACGGCCCTAGCGTGCGTGGCTGAACGGTACCGTCTGTGTTATTTGAATCATTTGAGCTGGCATGGCGGGACACCATCACTCGGTCACCTGCTTGCCAACCCAAACGAGTCATTTCATCTGGGTGCATAAACAACACATCACGGCGATTGGTTTGGCGATAGCGATCTTCAAATCCGAAAATCATGGTATTAAATTGGTCATGGCTACGGACACTGGTCAATTGCCAAATTTTTTGTTCATTGTTTGGCGCATTATTAGTCTTATCATTGGGTTTTTTGTCATGGTGAAAGGCTAAGGAGGTCTCTGCCATTTGTGCTGCAATGTAGGTGATAGGGTATTGAGGTACTTCAAATTGTGCTTTGCCACTGTCAGTATTCCATACACGATGACGTGCAGAATGGTACAAATGAAAGCCACGCTCGGTTTCGCGAATACGCTGATTAAAGTCTTCAAAACCGTCAATCGCTTGGGCGATATAATCACGAACGATGTCAAAGTCTTCACTCATTGCTTGCCAAGGAATGGACGAATCAGCACCAAGCAAATGAGTGGCGATATCTGCCACAATTTGTGCTTCAGATTTCAACGTATCGCTGACGGGTTTCAGGTTGCCTCGAGTGGGTACAATCTGACACATGGAATCTTCGATAGTGGCAAATTGCTCACCTTTGGCAGTAATAATACGTTCGGTACGACCTAAGCAAGGCAGAATAAGATTGTTCGCGCCCGGATACAGCATAGTTTCATTAAGTTTAGTACCGACAAAAATATTGAGCTGAGTGGTGGTTAAAGCGTGTTGAATCGCACTGGTATCAGGTGCTGCCACGGCATAATTACCGCCCATACTCATAAATACTTTTAGCTTACCGGCAATCAATGCTTTTGCACCAGAGACCACATCAAAGCCATTTTCTTGCGGCATCGGACGTTCAAACACACGCTCAAGGCTGTCTAGTAGCTTTTGTGCAGGGCGCTCATGGATGCCCATGGTACGGTCGCCCTGTACGTTAGAGTGACCACGGACGGGAGACGCGCCTGCGCCATCAATACCAATCATACCCATTAATAATAATAGGTTGGTAATCATCGCTACATTGTCATCGCCTTGGACGTGCTGAGTGATGCCCATGCCCCAGGTGCAAATGGTCGCAGGACTCGCCGCTACCAGTTTTGCTATATTAATGATTTCCTCTTTACTGATACCAGACCCGCGTTCCACATCCGGCCATGATTGTTGGCGCAGCCACGCGTCGAGTGCCTCATATCCTGAGGTATGCTCATCGATAAAGCTTTGATCGATTTTATTGTTTTTAGTCAGCCACTTAGCGATACCAGTTAAGAGTGCTGCATCGCCGCCGATCTGAATTTGAATGACCTCATCAACCATCTCATCACTTTGACCTGCCGCCATATGCGTGGGCTTTTGCGGATTTCTAAATTTACGTAAGCCTTGTTCGCGCATAGGGTTGATTGAGAGGATTCGACAGCCTTGCTCGTGAGCATGAGCAAGCATTTCAAGCATGCGTGGATGATTGGTCGCAGGATTTTGTCCAAACATCAATATCAGCTTGGCTTGCTCAAAGTCTTCTAGTTTCACAGTCGCTTTGCCAATACCCAACTGTCTACCGAGCATTACCGACGTTGGTTCGTGACACATATTGGAGCAATCTGGTAAATTATTGGTGCCAAAACAGCGCACAAACAGCTGATACATAAAGGCGGGCTCGTTAGTGACACGCCCTGAGGTATAAAATAGCGCCTCATCTGGTGAGTCAAGCTGTCCTAACTGCTCTGCGATACATGTATAAGCGGCTTCCCAAGAGATCGGTAGATAGCGGTCTTGCGCAGCATCATAATATACAGGCTCTGACAAACGACCACTATGCTCAAGCTCATAGCCCGACCAGCCTTGTAATTCGGTGACGCTATGTCGCGCAAAAAACTGCGCATCGGCTTTTTTTGTCATGGTCTCACTGGCGATGACTTTGATGCCGTTTTCACAGACATCAATGGCTTTATGTGACTTATGATCTGGCCAAGCGCAGCCCGGACAGTCGAATCCGCCCTTAGGTTGGTTGCTTTTTAGCACACTTATGCTACCCCGTAAAAAAGTCTGATAATCCATCAGCTTACGAGTAGAGGAAATCAGCGCAGGCCAACCGGCAGCAGGGTGGGAGTAGACAGGAATTTTGCGCATGACAGACCTCATAGTAAATGGCGGTAGCGGACTTTGATATACAGCAACTATATAGTGACGAGCGAGAAGTTTGTAGAAGCATTAACTATAGATAACAAAAAAACCTTTAAGAAAAATGTATTTTCTTAAAGGTTTATCGTGTCTATGCTCACTCACAAGCGAGCATTGAATGATGTCTGCTAAGTGAAGTCCGCTTAAGTGAAGTCTTTATAAATACCGTCTTCTTAATATATCAGTAACGCGCGTCTTTAGGTTTTTTACCATTTGGCCAATCATTAACCTTACCAGCAAAGTCAGGGCGCGGCTGATGAGTAAAGAAGTGCGCCACATCGACGGCATCTTGATCGCTCAGCACATTTCCGTGACCCCATAAGCCTTTGGTCTGAATACCCATCGGCATGTTGTATTTTACAAAGGCTGCCGCCTTGTAAGTACGTGCCATACCAGCACCGATATTAAAGGATTCATCGCCCCATAGTGGCGGGAACACGATATCGCCGCGACTGTCTTTGATGCCTTCGCCATTATCACCATGACAAGTTGCACATTGAGCTTTATAAATTTGTTCGCCGCGGACAGGATCTGGGGTTAATGATTCATCCACTTTACCCGCATTTTGGATATCGACTTTTTGCTCTTTTGGGGTGTTTTGCGACAGCCATTTCATATAAGCCAACATTGCCAGCATTTCAGGGGATTCAAGTTTCAATGGTTTGCCATTCATTGAGCGCTGGAAGCAGCCATTAATACGTTTGGTTAAATCGACTTCCTTACCAGATCGTGGCATCACGCGCGGATAGAAATTATAACTATTGATATACGGGTCGCCAAGTGGAATTTTACCTTGTGAGATATGGCAGCTGTTACAGTTCATTTGCGCGCCCACATGCTCTGGTAGTAAGCGCTTGGTTTCGTTTAATAAGCGTTTACCATAAAATATCTCATCAGCATTTGGTTCATCCAAGATAGCCGTATCTTGCGGCAGCACATAAGTGCCGATATCTTCGTTGGCATCATCAGCAGTGACTAAGCCGTACTCAGGTGCATTCTGTTCGATAGGCTCGGGCTGCGAGCAACCACTACTGATAGCGGCGATACTAAGCACTGAAGCAGTAAGGATAGCAGTGGTTAAGTTGCCCATGGGCATTTTTTGAGAGACAACGCTAGCAATAGTAGGCAAGTTGAGTGGAGATTTTTTCATTATTCTGCTCCTTTTGTTTGCGCATCAATACTTAAGTCTGGGGCAATATCCGTACTGGTTTTTGGTTTTTTAGCGAGGAAAGCCCGCATTTTTACCACGTCATCGACATCGATTTCAGGCGCTTGGTTGGTCCAGCTATTGCGGACATAATTGACCACTTCTGCCACATCTGCATCGCTAAGATTGCTGAATTCAGGCATAGTAAATGCCATACGGTCATGTGGGGTTTCAGGCATACGACCACCGCTTAAGGTAATCTGTAAGACCGAATCGGCATTGTTAGAATAAACCGCACTATTGCCATCAAGCGCTGGGAAAATACGCGCGACTCCTTTACCATCGACACGGTGACAAATTTGGCAATATTCGGCGTACAAAATCGAACCGCGCGAATCATAGTCGCCATCTAGTAATTTTTGCGTAGTGATGTCTTTTTTCGCAGGCAGTGTGGCTTCTTTGTTTGGTGCGGGCGTTAATGTTTTAAGATAGGATGACATGGCGTTGATGTCATAGTCGGTCATATACTGGGTGCTATGCTCAACCACTTCGGCCATGGCACCAAAGGCAGCAGTGGTATCAGTACGCCCAGTTTTGAAGAAGTCATTTAATTCTGCGACCGTCCAAGTGCCAAGTCCGCGATGCTCACCGCGGATACTTTTGGCGCGCCAACCATCGATGATGGCACCGCTCAAATACTTGTTAGAATCTGCATTACTTAGAGCGATTTCTTGAAAGCCAATACCGCGCCCAGTGTGACAAGAGCCGCAGTGCCCAGGACCTTCGACTAAGTATTGACCACGAGTCAATAGGGCATCGTCTGTCTCAGGGACAAAGTCACGCTTGCGATCAAATAAGACCTGCCAGTATGCCAATGGCCAGCGCCAGTTTGCTATCGGAGGTAGCTCGCTTTTTAGATTGGCTTGTTTGACGGCTTTGACATCGGACATAAAGAAAGCGTACATCGCGGCTAAGTCTTCGTCTGGCATGAGCTGGTAAGAGGGGTACGGCATAGCAGGGTATAAGGCTTTATTATCACTGCGTACACCATGCTTAACGGCGTTTTTAAAGTCGTCGAAACTATAGTTGCCGATGCCAGTTTCTTGATCGGGTGTGATATTGGTTGAATAAATTGCCCCAAGGGGCGTTAGCATAGGCAAACCGCCTGCATAAGTCTCGCCATCGAGCGTGGTATGACACGCGACACAGTCAGCAGTGCGCGCGATATATTCGCCCTGCTTGATGAGAGCAGGATCAGTGATATTGACCTCGATATCGCTACTGCTGGTGCGCATATTTGGCAGTAATTGCCCAATAATAAAGGCAACCACCAGCCCGATGATGGCTGCTATTATTATAATCAGTGGCCATTTTTTCATAAGCCCGCCCTCCATAAGATATTTTTACCAAGCTTATAATTCATCACTCATATTTCATGAGGCGTATTAATCATTCTTATTCAAATCAAAATTGAAATCGAATATTTGTGATTGAAGCTCAGCGAATTAAAAGTTACACGACTGTCATATAGTATAGGGTAGCGGGTAATATTGTGATATTGTGGAAAACCACATTATAATTAAGGTTTTTACTTATAATGTACGTTTGGTAGGTCAAATATAAGGCTAGGTGTATGCATAAAAAGTCTAAAATTTGGACTATCTTAAAGGCTTGTTTTATTACCGTCGTAGCATCGGTTGCTTGGTTGCCGCTATCTCAGGCAACCGCCCAGACTTACTATTTGGGTGTGCTAGCACCGCAAGGCGAGACAGCCGCACAAAATCGCTGGCAGCCGTGGCTTGACGAGCTTAATAATCAGTTATCAGATGACACCATGATATTGGTACCTTTGGCGCTGGAGAATTGGCAACAGCAAATAGAGGCACAGCAGTTTGCGCTAGTGCTTGGCCCGCAAGTACAGTTTATAAAAATGAATACCATCAGGTGGCGCTGGCTGGCCACCTTACAAACAGAGACGGCTCAATTAAATAGCAATGCGCAAAGTCCTCGTGATAAAAATTCTCGTGATAAAAGACCTCGTGATAAAATTTTTAGTAATCAAGGATTTGATGCTGAGGGTGTTAATGGGCAACAATCGCAAAATCAGCTATCGACGACAGTCACCCTCGCCAATGAATTTAATAAGCTAAATGAATATGCGCCATTAAAACAGCCGAGTGCGATGGAAGAGGTCGCCAGTGCTTTATGGGTCGCTGCCGACAGTGATATTTATCGTTTGCAGGATTTAGAGCAACGGCATATTGCTGCCGTCGACACTGACGCATTTGGCGGTTATTTATTGGGCGCGCATTTATTACAGCAAAATGGCATCACGCCAAGTCACTATCAAACACAGTTTGTCGGTTATCCGATAGAGCGCACTTTGCATGCCTTGGCTAGCGGCAAGGTAGACGCTGCCATTACACCGCTTTGTTTGATGGAGGAGATGGCAAGGCGCGGTCAAATCAATGACAAGCAATACCGTCTCATTCATCCAGTCGCCACTGTATCCAGCTGCCACTCTTCAACGAAAATATATCCAAATTGGACACTGGCAGCGACCGAGCAAGCGCCAGATACTTTGGTGCGCCAGATCAATCAAAATCTATTTGGCAAGAGTCAATTAGAGCAGCGCTGGTTGCCAGCAGAATCGAGTAGCGATGCTGAGCGCATCCTTTATGAGATGAATCGCCATCCCGCCCAAAAGCAGCTGAGCGCGCATATGATCGACTGGATAAAGGCGCATCGATTATGGATGGCTGTGATTATTTTGGTTATCCTGATATCGACAGTAAATTATGCGTGGATGAGCTGGCTGGCATGGCGGCGGCAAAAAAAGATAGTGCGGCAAAATAGACTAATCCGTGAATATGATCAGCAGTTACACCAATCAGAGCGCTTTGCGGTCATCGGTGAGATGAGCGGTGCTATCGCTCATGAAATCAATCAGCCGCTGGCAACCATTCAAAATTATGCGCAAGGGTTATTGATACGTAGTCAACAAGCGCAGTCATCCAAAAAGACGGTCGAGGCAGCGTCACCTGATAATGCAGCGACAGAGAATGCTCTACAGCAGATTGTCAATGAAACAGAACGCGTCGCTGCTGTAGTGACTAATATCCGCCGCTGGGCTGGACGGTCGCAAGCGAATGAAACTCGTGTCGATATCGCAGCTATCTGTCAACAGTGCATCTTATTATTGGGTGAGCAAGCAGTAGGTGTCAATTTTTGGCTGGCAAGTGATTACCAGCATTTAACCTTGCCAAATTTACTATTAGATCAGTTACTGATAAATAGCATGACCAATGCTATGCAGCAAGGGGCGACCAATATCATGCTACGCTGTCAGGCAGAAGAACACGATGGCAAGCAATGGCTGGTATTGCATCTAAGCGATGATGCTGGCGGCTTTGATCAAGCCCAGCTTAAAGCACAGCACCTACCAGAGAACTTACCCAGTCAGTATGCTACTCAATCAACGAAAGCAGGCGGTCTAGGATTAGGACTGATGATATGTCAGCGCTTATGCAAGTCGCTGGGCGGTATGATGCAGCTAAATAATATTGATGCCGAACCTGAAATTGAGCAAGTTTACCAAGTAATGAGCAGCGAGCAGCATCGCTTTAAACGTACCTTAAATGGTAAAATTCAGCTGCTACAAACCAATACTAACTATCAGCTGTCAAACACGGTGGGCGCACAAATATCTTTTTATCTGCCATTATCTTTAGCGAATAATGACGAAAAACTCTAATGAATATCAATAATGTATTTAGCCATAAGGTCACATATGACGTCTAATCAACACTCAAATGAGCATACGTGCTGGCAAGATGAAAGTAGTCATCTGTCTGAAGATTCATCAGGCATTACGCCAGAATCGCTTATCATTCATATCATTGATGACGAAGAAAGTGTGCGCATGTCCTGTGATTTTTTGATTAGCAGCTTAGGGCTATCGACCCAAGTGTGGGCAAGTGCGCTGACGTTTTTGCAACAGGTTAATATCTATCGTCCAGCAGTGATTGTGAGTGATTTGATGATGCCAGAGATGAGTGGTCAAGCGCTACAAGTGCATCTTAGTCAACAGGATAGCCCTATGGCATTGATAGCGCTAACGGGAAATGGCGAGATTGCTGATGCTGTCAATATGCTGAAGCAAGGTGCGGCTGATTATCTGGAAAAACCGATTAATAGCCGCCGGCTACAAGAAGCGCTTGCATATGCGCAAGACCTCACTCTAAAACGCGCCACGCTTTATGATATTAAAAAGCTCTATGCGCAGCTGACCGATAAAGAAAAGCAGGTTGCCAATGAATTGTTAGAAGGTAATTTGAATAAAAATATCGCTGATCATTTAGACGTTTCCGTCCGTACGGTAGAGGTGCATCGTTCACAAGTGATGAAAAAAATGCAGTCACAACATGTCAGTGAGTTGATTCAAAAGTTAGTATTGCTTGATGCTTAAAAATTAAGACAGTCGTATCAATTAAAGCAGTCATAAAAAAACGCCTGCTATTAAACAGACGTTCTATTTTTTCAAGAGTTGAAGAATTTTGCTAAGTTATTTAACTCAATATCAAGCTATCATCTTCGACTTTTTCGCCGCGAGTTTGCTCAAACATATCAAGTAAGTCATGTACAGTCATGCCTTGACGTTTATCGCCAGCCACATCTAATACCACTTGTCCTTGATGTAACATCACCGTTCTGGTGCCATGCGCCAATGCCTGCTGCATTGAGTGCGTGACCATCATCGTTGTAAGCTGATTGTCCGTTACAATTTTATCGGTCAATTCTAAAACGAAAGCAGCAGTCTTAGGGTCGAGGGCAGCAGTGTGCTCATCAAGCAATAAAATTTTGGAAGGTTGCAGTGAAGCCATCAATAGGCTAACAGCTTGACGTTGACCACCGGATAACAGACCCATACGGTCGGTCAAACGATTTTCTAGCCCCAATTTTAATACTGATAATTTTTCGCGAAATAAATCACGGTTATTTTGGTTGAGTGCAAAGCTCAAACCACGTTTGCCGCCGCGCTTATAAGCCAGCGCCATGTTTTCTTCAATGGTCAATGCTTCACAAGTCCCCGCCATCGGGTCTTGGAAGACACGAGCCACCCAATGGGCGCGTTGGTGCGCGGTTTTTTTGGTGACATCGATGCCATTTAATAAGATTGAACCGCTATCGACGCGCGTGGTACCACTGACCGCATTTAAAAAAGTTGATTTACCCGCACCATTGGTACCGATGACAGTGACAAATTCACCATCAGCGATGTTGAGATTGATACCGCGTAGGGCAGGGTTTTCAATGGGCGTTCCAGGATTAAAGGTCAACCGCAAATCTGTAGCTTGCATCATAATAATTATTCCTTATGGTTGCACATTGACATTAAGCCCGAACTTTACGACTTAAAAATTTATTTTTAGCTTTTGGCAATACCAAGGCAAATACGACGAGTAGCGCTGTAATCAAGTTTAAATCTTGCGGGCCAAAACCAATACTACGTAGCGTATCGCTCGATAGCGCCACCTGAATAAATAGCTTATATAGCACCGCACCGACGACCACGGCAAAGGTAATCAGCCAAATACGCTTGGCAGGAATGATGGTTTCACCAATGATGACCGCTGCTAAACCGATGACAATGGTACCAATACCAATCGAGATATCTGCGCCACCTTGAGTCTGCACAAACAATGCACCTGCTAGAGCAATCAAACCGTTAGAAATCGCCATACCAATGATGGTCATCCATGAGGTGTTAATGCCTTGCGCCTGTGCCATTCGGAGGTTGGAACCCGTCGCCCGCATCGAAAGACCCGTTTCGGTACTATAGAACCAGTTTAAAAATAACATGGCAGCTATCACCACGACACCAATAATTAGACAGCGCATCCAATAACCGTTGCCATCCGTGACCAAGGTGCTAAAGACCGTGGTTTCACCCAATAATGGCAAGTTCGGTGCACCCATAATCCGTAAATTGATAGAATATAGTGCGACCATTACCAAGATACTGGCAAGTAGTTGCAGGATGCCAAGTTTGACGTGTAGCCATGCCGTAACAATACCAGCAACGGAACCTGCCAACATACCGAAAGCACAGGCAAGCCATGGGTTGACACCAGCGATGATAGAAATACCAGCAACAGCGCCACCTAGTGGAAAACTACCGTCAGCGGTCAAGTCGGGGAAGTCGAGGGTGCGAAATGAGATCAGCACACCAAGTGCTACTAGGCCATAAATCAGACCGCTTTCAAGTGCACCAAAAAAAGCAATTAAAGACATAAGAGATCAGTAAGTCATAACCAAGCGTTTAGCCACTAACGTTCTAATATCGATTCATAGAATGAGTGCGTGAGATAGATCAGCGCTGTCTCATCTATACATCAATTTTAGCTAAACGACTAAGCGGTGAATTTAACAGATTAAACAATCTGCGGTTAGGGTAAACCAAAACATGTCACGATCAACAGCTATCATAAGCTACCTAGGTTCAAAGCTTTGATTAAAAAAAGGGCAAATTTAGAAATGACGCAAATACTTTATATTTAATCAATGTGGTTTAAATAAGAAGCCCAGCCTACTGCTTCATAGCTGGGTTTCTGATGTTAAACATTTAGCCTCATCGCATAAAGGTAGATGACGGCTGACACCAAATCCATCAAACTCGGTATCTACCTTATGATAGCTGTAATGAGCTAGCTATAAAAGTGCGTTATTCTACCACTTCTTTTGCTTTATCGATAACCGCTTGTGACAAAGTAATGCCTTCTTCTTTGGCATGCTTTGGACTAACGTATAGATCCAACATTTGCGGGGTGTAGACAGGAATAGCGCCTGCTTTTTCACCATTTAAAATACGTACCACGATTTTGCCTGTTTCGCGACCAAGCTCGTAGTAATTCACGCCCAATGCGGCAATCGCACCACGCTCAACGGAGCTAGTGTCAGACGCAATCAGTGGAATTTTGCTCTCTTTGGCGACTTGATATAGCGATTCGTAAGCCGATACGACGTTATTATCAGTTGAGGTATAGATCATATCGACCTTACCTTCGAGGCTACGTGCTGCCATCGCAATATCAGTACTACGCTGTGCAGGCGCTTCGAGTACATTGATACCTAGTGGTGTCAGTTTTTCTTTTAAGTTTTTCAAGATAATCGTTGAGTTGACTTCGCCTGGGCTATAAACGTAGCCGACATTTTTCAGACTAGGAATGATTTGACGCATCAGCTCAATTTGTGGCTCATAAGGAAGCGCATCAGAGCCGCCAGTGACATTGGTGCCAGAGCCATCTAGTTTTGTCACTAGTTTGGCGGCAACTGGGTCAGTGACTGCTGAGAATACTAAAGGAATACTGCTCGTAGCAGCAGCTACTGACTGCGCTGATGGAGTACCAATCGCAACGATAACGTCTGAATTGTCTGCGACGAATTGCTTAGCAATCTGTCCAGCAGTGGCAGTGTTACCCTGTGCGCTTTGGAAATTAACCTTTAAATTTTCACCATCCTTAAAGCCTGCTTCATTAAGCTCGTCGATAACGCCCTTACGGACGTCATCAAGCGCTGGATGTTCGACGATAGCTGTGATTGCGACAGTCTTCATAGCCGTGGCTGCATCGCCAGTCGCAGCTGTATCAGTGGTGCTGGTATCTTGTGCTGATTGATTACAGCCAGTTAAGATGGCCGTACAAACCCCACCTAATAATAGTGCTTTACTAAAGTTAAAATGACCAAAACGATTTTGATACAACATGGGTCTCACTCCTGAAAATAATAATGTGTCCGTACATTATTTAATTTATAGATAAAAGGTATAGATGGATAAAGGGTAAAGCAGTTATCTGTATAGAAGGCTAAATGTTATTTGTCAGTGCTACTTGTCAAAACTATTTATCTGTACTATTTATCTGTACTATTTATCCGAACTCTGCGCTTGTTTGTCGACATTAATGGCATTTTTTAGCAGCTCATCAGTCAGACTGACGCCTTGCTCAGCCGCATGTTTCGGGCTTGCATATAAGGTTAAGGTATTCATCACTTCAGGCTTAATGCTGCTAACTGCTTCGCCATTTAACACACGATACACCATTTTGCCTGTGGTACGACCAAAGTCATAATCATTGACACCAAGTGCCGCAGTTGCACCACGTCGCACACTAAACTCGTCCGAGGCAATGACAGGAATATCAAGCTCATTGGCAGCACCTGCCATCGCTTCAAAGGCGGATACCACATTGTTATCTAGTGAGGTATAAATCACATCAACACGACCAGCAAGGCTACGAGTCGCCATCGCCACATCCGTTGGGCGATTGGCGGTGACGTCTAATATCTTAAGACCACGCGCAGGCGCAGCTTTTTTAAGTTGATTGAGTACCACCACCGAATTGACCTCACCTGGACTATAAACATAGCCAATGGTTTTTGCATTGGGCGCAATTTTTTGAATATTGTCTAGTTGCGGCTCGATAGGTAGCTCACTAGATAGTCCTGTCACATTAGATTGGATAGGCGTATTGTTCTCATTAATGAGCTTTGCCGCTACAGGGTCTGAGATAGCCGTATAAATAACCGGAACCGTCTTAGTTGACGCAACGATAGACTGAGCTGATGGCGTCGAGATTGCCACGATGGCATCTGGGTTGTCTCCTGCAAACTGCTTAGCAATCTGACCTGCTGTCGCTGTATTGCCTTGAGCACTTTGAAAATTAATGATTAGATTTTGGCCTTCAACATAGCCATTATCCGCCAACTCATCAATAATGCCGCGGCGCATCGCATCTAATGAAGGATGTTCGACGATTTGAGTGATGGCTAATGTCTTGGCAGGCTTGTCAGAATCTGCGGCGGTACTTGTATCTGTCGTTGCAGCAGTGTCGGTTGTGTTTGAGCAGCCAATTAATCCAAGCGCGGCGCTCATAGCAGCACCGAATAGGCTGAAGCGTAAAGTAGTAGCAAAGGTCATTTTATTGGGGCTCATAGGTTAGAGAGTGCAGGTTACCCGAATCAATGTTATGTGCATGCTGAGATAACGGGCTAACATTAAAGTAATCAATCCATTGATCATTACGTCCATATTATGACAGTAATGTAACTTATGGCAATAAGAAATTAAAACGCGTTTGTCATTACTTCTATAAAGGGTGGTTTAAATCAATTTTTGTTAGATAAATAATTTTGTTATCAGGTTCTTTATACATAGTTACCAATAAATTTTAGACAATAAAAAAGATGCCACGAAAGCATCTTTTTTAAAACATTGTTAGGATTTTGAGAAGTTATTAATAGCTGGCTTTTAAATCTTACTCCCAATAGTTACTTGCAGAGGAATAACAGCCTCTAATTTATAGTTATTACTTCTGTGACCTGACCAATACTTACGAGCCATTTCATACGCACCAATAACAGAGCCGCCTAAGCAAAGTAGTCTTTGATCTGCTATAAAAGCATTCTCGCTTTCTACCTCGAATATAGAATGCTTGTCACCTAAAGACGAATTAAATTTTCTTGCATCACTTAAATTACACCATGCAAACATCGACTGCATACGAGAAGGAAGTTGAGGGAACTCACTTAGACGGATGAGCTCAAATATTGCTTCAATCATTGGCTGTGTATATGTTATTGGTAATGGACTTCTTGTTCCTTCCTGAAAAAGAACAATTCCATACTTTATCAAATACTGAATACCATGTTCAGATAAACCTTCAGAGTAAAGCTGATCTATTCTAGCAATGACATCTCTTTCGCTATAAATATCTTGAACAGTCCATATTTCATAGTCAGTATAGTTTTTCTGAAGTGAAAAAACCATATCTTGGTTTATATTATTAGAACGATCAACTGTATAAAACCGTGGCAAAATTAAACCCTTTTATTTTTAAGCAAGGACATCGCCAATCACGCAGTTGTCAGGCAAGGTAACCACCGTCAGCTGGGTTTTTGGATTGCCAGTTGATAGCACCATACCTTCTGAGACACCAAACTTCATCTTACGCGGGGCAAGATTGGTCACGCAAATCACCTTTTTATCTAGCAATTGCTCAGGCTCATAGAACTTACGGATACCGCTAAACACATTGCGCGGTTTGTCTTCGCCAACGTCCAAGGTAAATTGTAAAAGCTTATCTGCGCCTTCGACATGATTGCAGGCTAAAACGTGAGCGACTTTCATCTCAACTTTGGCAAAGTCTTCGATACCGATATAGTCAGTTTGCTCAGTATTTGTCTCAGCATCTATATCAGTACCAGCTTCTTTTGCTGGCTTATTATCTTTTTTAGCAACGGCTTTGCTAGCCACTGGAGCAGCCGTTTGAGCCAAAGACTCTTTTGACGCCTCAACCATCGCGGCAACGTCTTTTTCTTCGATACGCTGCATCAAAGGCTTGAACTTATTGATTTTATGACCCAATAGCCATTCATTACGGCTGGCAAAGCTTAAGTCGTCAATGTTCAAAAACGCTTTGGCATTGGCGGTTAGCTCAGGCAATACTGGCGCAAGGTAGACCATCAATTGACGGAAGATATTAATCGCGACCGAGCAAACATCTTGAACTTCTTTTTCTGCGCCTTCGACTTTAGCAAGCGCCCATGGTTTTTTCTCATCGATATACTCATTGGCTTTATCAGCACATTGCATAATCAAACGCATGGCACGCGAAAACTCACGGTTCTCATAAGCGGCAGCAATCTCATCGCCCGTTTTGGTAATATCTTCTAATAAACTTGGCTCAGCGCAGACTTCTGTGAGCATGCCATCGTACTTTTTGACCAAGAATCCAGCGCTGCGACTGGCGATATTGACCACTTTACCGACTAGATCAGAGTTGACCTTTTGCATGAAATCTTCTAAATCAAGGTTGATATCCTCGACTTTATCAGACAGTTTGCTAGCAAAGTAATAACGCAAGTATTCAGGATGTAAGTGATCAGCATACGTTTCGGCTTTAATAAAAGTACCGCGTGACTTACTCATTTTTTCGCCATTGACCATCAAGAAGCCATGAGCAAAAACACCCGTTGGTGTACGGAACTCACTACCGGCTAGCATGGCAGGCCAAAATAGCGCATGGAAATAAACGATGTCTTTACCGATGAAGTGATACACCTCGGTTTTATGTTCGTTTTCTTGCGTCCAATAACGGTCGAAATCAAGCGCCTTGTCTGTACCTGCGCGCTTATCGCAGAGATTTTTGAAGCTCGCCATGTAACCGACTGGCGCATCGAGCCATACATAAAAATATTTGTCTGGCTCATCGCTTGGGGTATCTGGAATCTGAAAACCAAAGTAGGGCGCATCACGGGAAATGTCCCACGTTGCCAGACCTGCTTCAAACCATTCTTGTAGTTTATTGGCGACCGATGTTTGCAAGCGATTGTCACTACGCGTCCAATCCTTTAAGAATTGCTCAAATTCAGGCAAATTAAAGAAGTAATGCTTGGAGGTTTTTAGAATAGGCGTGGCATCTGATAACGTTGAATGCGGGTCTTTAAGATCCGTTGCATCATAGGTCGTACCGCAAACTTCACAGTTATCGCCGTATTGGTCTGCCGCTGCGCATTCAGGGCAAGTACCCTTGACAAAACGATCGGCTAAAAACAACTGTTTTTCAGGGTCAAATAGTTGTTCGACATCTTTGGTACTAATATGCCCAGCATCATTCAAGCGACGATAAATCAGCTCAGAAAAATGCTTGTTTTCTTCTGAGTGGGTGGAGTGATAATTGTCAAAGTTAATCAAAAACTTAGCAAAGTCCGCTTCATGCGACGCTTTCACTGCGGCAATTTGCTCTTCTGGAGTTACGCCATTTTCTTCAGCTTTTAACATGATACCAGTACCATGAGCATCATCGGCACAGACATAGGTGACTTGATGACCTTGTGCTTTCATCGCACGCACCCAAACGTCAGTCTGTACATGTTCTAAAAGATGGCCTAAATGAAGATCGCCATTGGCATAAGGAAGAGCACTGGTTACTAGAATCTCACGCACTTTTATCACCTATATTTTTATATAAACGGGTTGGTTATCAAACGTCTTAAGCGGTTTTGAGCTATTAGACGCGATACTATTAATATCAAACTATCAATGCTAAAACGTATTAAGCAAATAAAAATTTAAAAAAGTGTGCCTATGATACCGTAATTCAGCCAAATTTGTGACATTACCTGAGTAATTAATATAGTCGTTAATAAAGCGATTAACTCTATACGGTATATAGAGTGTCAATCAATTCTGAGAGATAAATAGTCGGTTGTATTTAGAGGTAGTAATGAGAAAGCGTCCATAAAAAACCCACCAAGCAATCGCTCAGTGGGCTCTTTGGTATCAAGCAACAATCGTTACATTTAATTATCTTTAAGGTTTAGTAAATGCCTCATTCCAGAACATTAGAACGAGCCAAACAGTGTCCCTAAAATGATAACGGCGACCACAGCAATAAGTGGAATCACCATTGTCACCATGGCGACGTTCAGATAAGACTGCTTATGGGTCAAACCACAAATCGCAAGTAAGGTGATGACCGCACCACTATGCGGTAGCGTATCCAAACCACCCGCTGCCATCACGGCAACACGGTGCATGAGCTCTGGGTCAATACCCGCTGCGACCGCCATTCTTAAATAGTCTTCACCCAACGTCGAGAGGGCAATACTCAAACCTCCAGACGATGAGCCAGTAATACCAGCCAGCGTGGTCATCGCCACCGCTTCTGAGATTAAAGGGTTGTCAGGTGTTAGATTTAAGATACTATCACGAATGATAAGGAAGCCTGCTAACGAGGCAATAACCGCGCCGTAACCAACTTCTGAGGCAGTATTAAAAATCGGCAACATCGAATCATAAGTACCACGGTTGATGGTTTTTTGTAGGTTGTTCCAATGACCGATACGTAACAAAATTAACACCGCACAAGCCACGACTAACGAGATGATAATTGACCATAAACCCAGTGAGCCTACGATATTTAGATCAGGAAACTGAGCTTGTAAGCCGCTAAAATCCACTGATGGAAAGACAGCGTAAGTTAATAAAGCATTTAAGCCAATGACCAACACCAGTGGAATCATAGCAATGGTAAATGAGGTGTGATGCGTATTTAATACCTCAGCTTCTTTTTTAGCTGCGCCAACGCCGCCCACATCCTCTTCGTCATGCTGACCATAGCCTTCGCCTGCTGCATTGGCTTTTCTGGCGCGTGATTGTAGCCATAACCAACCGCAAATAAACATGATGGTGCCGCCGATAATACCCAAGATAGGCGCGGCAAAAACGTTGGTATTATAGTAAGGAATCGGAATGGCGTTTTGAATGGCAGGCGTACCTGGCAATGCCGTCATCGTAAAGGTGAATGAGCCTAAGGCAATCGCTGCCGGAATCAAGCGCTTAGGAATATCAGCGGCTTTAAACAAGTCTTTGGCGATTGGGTAAATAGCAAATGCCACGACAAATAACGAGACGCCACCATAGGTTAAAATGGCACAAACTAAGATAACCGCTAAGATGGCTTTGCTAGCACCAAGCTTTTCGACCACAGTTTTGGCAATCGCGGTCGCCGCACCAGAGTCTGCCATCAAACGCCCAAATAGTGCACCCAGCAAGAATATAGGGAAAAACTTAAGTAAGAATCCACTTAGCGCCCCCATAAAGACATCGGTATAGGCAGGAATTGTGCTTAAAAAATCACCTGATAATAGTACGGCTAATGTCGCCATAATCGGTGCTAATATCAGCACGGAATAACCGCGATAAGCAAAAAACATCAATAATAATAAAGTAATGACAATAGCAAAGGTACTAAACATGATCGCCCTCCTTGGCAAAGTTCAATCAGCGAGTATGCAGAGCATAGTGATATTGGTCAATAAAATTACTTAAAATAGGCAATATTTGATATTTTATTAAACATAAATCCTGTTTTAATAAGATATTGACCCATCATATATACCGCTACTGCGCTGGCTTGTATATTCCTATGGTTATTCTCTTCTCGCTACGAGAATAATATGGTAAGTTAGCACAAGATTTTTAATTATGATATATCGATAGAAATTGTATTAATATAAATATGGAAATATTGAGTGATATCACCCACTCATAATCATTGATGATAGAAGTTAATAACAAAAAATAGACTTGCAAGGAGATAAGCATGAGTCAATCAAAAGTATATAGCAGTGCCGAAGAAGCGCTAAAAGGTATCGTCAGCGATGGACAAACACTCGCTATCGGTGGTTTTGGTCTGTGCGGTATTCCGGAAGCGTTAATCGCCGCATTGCGTGATAGTGGTGTTAAAGGGTTAACTTGCATCAGTAATAACGCTGGGGTCGATGACTTCGGCTTAGGGTTGCTATTACAAACGCGGCAGATTAAAAAAATGATTTCATCTTATGTCGGTGAAAATAAAGAATTTGAGCGTCAATACTTGGCAGGCGAGTTAGAAGTTGAATTAACGCCGCAAGGGACGTTAGCGGAAAAACTACGTTCGGGCGGTGCTGGTATTCCTGCTTTCTATACCGCAACTGGCGTTGGTACACTAGTCGCTGAAGGCAAAGAAACCCGTGATTTTGACGGTCGTACTTATATACTTGAGCATTCATTGCGCGCTGATGTGTCATTAATCAAAGCGCAAAAAGCGGACAAAGCGGGCAATTTAATTTTTAACAAGACGGCGCGTAACTTTAATCCAGATTGCGCCATGGCAGGCAAAATTACCATTGTTGAAGTCGAAGAAATCGTAGAGACGGGCACCTTTGATCCTGATGACGTGCACCTGCCGGGTATCTTTGTGCAGCGTATCGTCTTGAATAGTAATCCTGAAAAGCGTATTGAAAAGACTACGACTAAAGCAGTCGAAAGCGCTTAGTTAAAGGCTTTATAGGATTTTTTAAAGTGTTAAATTAATAATAGAATATTGTAATACTATTCCTAAAAATTTGAGTGGCAAGGAAAACGAGTGAAAGTGCTACATCTAGTAGACTAAGTGAGTTTGACACCGCTCATCATATTTTTTGGGGTCGTTATAAAAATAAGGAAGTTATCATGGCATGGACAAGAGAGCAGATGGCACAGCGTGCCGCACAAGAGCTACAAGACGGCTATTACGTAAACCTAGGTATTGGACTACCAACCCTAGTCGCCAATTATATCCCTAAAGATGTCGATGTTTGGCTACAGTCTGAAAATGGTCTATTAGGTATTGGCGAGTTTCCGACGGCAGAAAATGTCGATGCAGACTTGATTAATGCGGGTAAACAAACCGTCACTGCCGAAGCGGGTGCCAGTTATTTTAGTAGCTCAGAGTCGTTTGCGATGATTCGAGGCGGTCATGTTAATCTTGCGATATTGGGTGCGATGGAAGTGTCAGAAAAAGGCGATTTGGCCAACTGGATGATTCCTAAGAAAATGGTTAAAGGCATGGGCGGTGCGATGGATCTAGTCGCTGGCGTGCAGCGCGTGATTGTTTTAATGGAACAAGTCAATAAACACGGCGAGCCAAAAATCCTTGCCAATTGCGAGCTACCATTGACGGGCAAAGGGGTGGTTGATCGGATTATTACCGAACTTGCTGTACTAGACGTCACTGACAACGGTCTAAAGCTAGTTGAGCTGGCAGAAGGTGTTAGCTTTGATGAGCTACAAGAAAAAACGCCAGTGAGCATTGCTCAATAGTTTTGATACATTACCCAATAGTGTAAAGGCTGATTAATATTTTATTTAATAGCCACTATATTTTAGTGGCTTATTTACTGGTTTACTTCACTAAGCATTATTACCCATTATTAAGGACGATATATGGCGACCCAATTACAACAAGATTTGACTGGCAAGGTGGCATTGGTCACCGGCGCTGCCAGCGGTATCGGACGTGATATCGCTGAGACTTATGCGAAGGCAGGCGCGGCAGTTGGTATTGCTGATATTAATCTTGAAGCCGCTCAGAAAACCGTTGACGCTATTGAAGCGGCAGGCGGACGCGCATTTGCCATTGCCATGGATGTGACTTCAGAGGAGGCGGTAAACGCTGGTGTGCAGCAGCTTGTCGATACCTTTGGTGCTATTGATATTCTCGTCTCCAATGCTGGTATTCAGATCATCGATCCGATCCATAAAATGGCGTTTGAGGATTGGAAAAAAATGCTTGCTATCCATTTAGATGGGGCGTTTTTGACCACCAAAGCGGCGATACAGCACATGTATAAAGATGACAAAGGCGGTACGGTCATTTATATGGGGTCAGTCCATTCGCATGAAGCATCCATGTTTAAGGCGCCTTATGTCACTGCCAAACATGGTTTGCTTGGTTTATGCCGTGTATTGGCAAAAGAAGGCGCTGAGCATAATGTACGCACGCATGTAATTTGCCCAGGGTTTGTTAAAACGCCATTGGTCGAAAAGCAAATTCCGCAACAAGCGGCTGAAAAAGGCATCAGTGAAGAATCTGTAGTCAATGATATTATGCTGGTGAATACGGTAGATAAAGAATTCACGACCGTCGATGATATTGCCCAATTGGCATTGTTTTTAGCAGCATTCCCGAGCAATGTATTCACCGGTCAGTCTATCGTTGCCAGTCATGGTTGGTTTATGAATTAACTGAGTGGTGAATTAATGGGTTTGCGGGCTGTTTGATTGGTTTAAGAATCATGGGCTTGCTAATAAAAGACCAATCCATTAGCATCTAGTTTTATATTAATTTGAGCCAATTAGATTGGCTCTTTTTTATGAGCGCTTGAATACCGTTTCGGGTCGCACGGAGTAAGTATAATGAATGATAAGGATTTTGTGAAAACGCTTGCAGTAACAGTAAGCCGTGCTATCGAGCAACAGCAGTTTGAGCAATCAATCAATCAACTTCAAAATTTGCGCCCGATTGATATTGCCGATGTTCTAGCACTCATGGAGCCAAATCTTGCATGGCAGCTACTTGAGCATCTGCCCAATCGTTCTACCGTGTTCTCCTATTTAGAAACGGATATTCAGGTTGCACTTGCCTATGTATTCCCTCGGGCTGTGTTAGCGAAAATAGTAGGCGAGATGCCTGCGGATGAGCGTACCGACTTATATAAGCACCTCAATCAGGAGCAGCGGGATGCTTTGTTACCCGCCTTGGCACAGGCACAACGTGAAGATATTCGTAAGTTATCTGCCTATGAGGAGCGCACTGCTGGTGCGTTGATGACGTCTGATTATGCGACTTTAGCTGCTCACATGACTGTCTCTGAAGCATTGGCAGCACTGCGCCTAGAAGCACCTGATGCCGAGACTATTTATCATGCTTATGTAATTGATGACGAGCGTAAATTATTAGGCGTTGTCTCTTTACGAGTACTTATTTTAGCGGCTCCTGAACAGCTGATTAATGACATTATGATGAGTACAGTGGTGTCTTGTAATGTCAATGATGATCAAGAAGACGTTGCGAAAGTCGTGGCTCGCTATGACTTAATTGCGCTGCCTATTACCGATGATAGTGGTGCTTTGGTCGGTATTGTTACCCACGACGATGCGATGGATGTGGCGAGTGATGAGGCAACCGATGATTTCCATAAGTCGGGCGGTGTCTCGACCATGGTTGGCAAATTAAAAGACGTCAGCGTTCGAGTGTTATACCGTAAGCGGGTCTTTTGGTTGGTGTTTTTGGTATTTGGTAACTTGCTCTCAGGGTTGAGTATTTCCAGTTTTGAAGATGTGATTGCCGCCAATTTGGTATTGGTGTTCTTTTTGCCTTTATTGGTCGACAGTGGCGGTAACGCTGGCTCGCAGTCAGCGACCTTGATGGTGCGAGCTTTGGCGACTGGCGATGTGGTCATGCGTGACTGGTTTTCATTATTGGGTCGAGAGGCGGTGGTTGCGTTGATGCTTGGGGCGACGATGGCGGTGGCTATCTCAATCATCGGTTATGTACGTGGTGATGCAGTGGTGTCGTTAGTGCTGGCACTGAGTATGATGTCGGTGGTGATGATTGGTTGTGTGATTGGTATGAGCTTACCTTTTGTGCTTAATAAATTGGGTTTTGACCCTGCCACTGCCAGTGCGCCTTTGATTACCTCTGTCTGTGATGCCTCGGGTGTACTTATTTATTTGTTTATTGCTTCACAGTTTTTGTCTATCGGTTAACGCTGCTATAAAGCCTAGTCCCACTAGCGTTGTGGTTTTTTTATAGTGGTAATTCAGCTACACTGTCACTATAAAAGGTCTGGCTAAAACGCTCACGAGCGGTATTGTTCACGACAGTATTCACTGAGTTTTTGCCATGCCCACTCACTTGTATAGGCAGTAATAGTCGCTATGTTTAACTTTATGAAGAAAACCTCCACCAAAAAATCAGAAACACCAGAGCAGCGGGCAGAGCGCGATAGTGCCGTGGACAAGGTGCTGCTTGGTTATGAGGTAGGTACTGTCAGTATTGCCACCATGGTAACGGGGCTCGAACGTGATGGTGACCAGCTCACCTTAGACTTGCGTCTACCCGTAAATAGTAATCCTGAAATTATCCAACAAGAACTTGGGCAACTGTTACATCCGCACGGGATCAAGACTATTCATATGAATGTTCGTCTGCCCGCACCGACGAAAGGCTCGGGGTCAAGTCTGCCAAAAGCAATGCCAAAAACCACTAATGCCATGGACAATCAACATAAACCAGCGGCAAATGCTGATAGCAATACTACTGTTGAACCACCAATTACCAAAGCCGCACCGACACAAGCGTCACTCGCCGCGCATCCGCGTATTCGTCATATTATCGTCGTGGCGTCGGGTAAAGGCGGTGTTGGTAAATCAACGACTACCGTGAATATCGCCTTGGCATTACAAAAGATAGGCAACCGTGTTGGCGTACTGGATGCCGATATTTATGGTCCTAGTATGCCAACGATGCTGGGCGTCGATAATGTCAAACCTGAGCTGGAAAACGAGCAGTTTGTACCTATTAATGCGCATGGCATGGCAATGCTATCGATTGGTAGCTTGCTCGATGGTGACAATACGCCTGTCGCGTGGCGCGGACCAAAAGCCACTGGTGCGCTGATGCAGCTGTATAATCAAACCAACTGGCCGCAGCTAGATTACTTAGTGATTGATATGCCACCGGGTACGGGCGATATTCAGTTGACACTGGCTCAGCGTATTCCCGTAACGGGTGCCGTGATTGTCACGACGCCGCAGCATATTGCCTTACTTGATGCGCAAAAAGGCATTGAGATGTTTAACAAAACCAACATCCCAGTACTCGGCGTGGTCGAAAACATGGCACTGCATACCTGTAGTAACTGTAATCATACCGAAGCTATCTTTGGTACAGGCGGCGGTGAAAAAATCGCTGAACAGTATCAGGTGCCGCTGTTAGGGCAATTGCCATTGGCCAGCGGTATTCGTGCACAAGTGGATAAAGGTGAGCCGAGCGTATTAGCCGATGATGAGTTTGCGCCGTACTATCTTAGCATTGCTAAAAATATCGAAGCCAATATTAATAAATTCGCCAAGCCTGTCAATGATAAGCGTATTTTTTAATAGTTTTTAATTGCTTCTAGTAATAGTTAAATAGTCTAAGCAAATAAAATTGAAGGGCTTAAATTTTCAAAAAGGGAGTATTGTGAGCTTATCTATTTATCAACGCCATTTAGACGATATTCCCACGCAGTATATGTTTTTGAAATTATTGCGCCCGCCGATATACGTGATTGAGCTCTCAAACAATCAAGTGATTGCCGTTTGCTACTATAAAGATGGGAGTAGTAAACGCCATCAGGTCAACGCCGACTTTAGCAATCGCCGCATGGTGATTGCTGACTTTAACAAATTCTCACAGGCATTAACTGACCTCTTATTTAAGTTTCCGAGACATTTCTTATGGATGAGCGCGATAGCCGCTACCGATGTGACAGAAACACTGGCAGATGGATTGACCAGTATTGAAGTTAAGCTGATAACGGAAGCGTTTTTTGTGGGTTCTGCGAAGGCAAAAAGAAAAACTGTACATACTGCCGTGAGTTATCAAGGAAAAATAGTACCTTTAGAAAAATTTGGCTAGGATGCCTTAATCATGAATCAAAATCGCAATGACCAAAACCAACAACACTTATCTACCAGCATTAAGCCAGTTGTGCTCGATGAGCTGATTAAAAATGGTCAGCCTATTTTTGGTGTTTTTGCTCACGTTAAAAATATCAATTATTTGGACTATTACAGTCATCTTATTTCGCAAAAGGCGCTGCCAAACTGGCGCAAAGAGTTAAAAGCCAATCAATTTTGCTTTATTCAAATTATCCAGCCGCCTTATCGGGTTTGTCTGGCATTGGCAACGATTAAGTTGGCAACGAGTGCCTTTGTTTATCTTTATAACGATGAGACTGAGCAGCTAGAGGTTTGTGAAGCATTGCAGCCGTTAACGCGGCAAACACAGTTAGAAGGCGAGTGCTATCAAGGGCAAATGGCATTCATCCATAGTAGTCTCACATTAACATTGGATTTTACGCCTTCACAAATCGCAGTAGCATTGGACAGTAAACACATTACGCTTGATGCGACGCTACAGCGGCAAGCAGTGCCATTAGCAGTCTGCACACCAACGGGCAGGCGCGGCTGGACCTTCACCCAAAAAGAACCGTTGACGGGTATATCTGGTTGTTTACTTATTAAATCCCATTCAAAATTTAACACTGATGCTCAAGCCAAACAAATTCACTTTTCCAAAACGACTATCGCCAATCTCGATTGGACGCTTGGTTATATGCGTCACAAGACCAATTGGTTTTGGAGTTGTATCAATAGTTATTTGCCAGACGGTCGTCATTTTGTCCTAAATCTAGCGATGGGCGTCAATGAGACCGGTGTTAGCGAAAATGCGTGCTGGCTGGATGGGCAGATTTATTATTTACCGCCTGTGATGTTTGTTCGTGATGGTTTAAATTTGCCAGCTAATGAGCAAGATGATACTGCTAAAACCATAGATAATACGCGACAGCCTTGGCGCATCTATCATCAAAACCTAGGCTGGAGCAATGTTGATATTGACTTAACCTTCACGCCGATAACCGTTTATAAAAAGACGGATAACTTTGGTGTGCTTGCCAGTATATTTGAGCAATGGCTTGGCTTTTATAGTGGTGAGATTCGTCTAAAAGATGACGTGATTAAAATCGATAAGATAATGGGCTTAGCAGAAGATCATTTCGCAAAATGGTAGGCGGTTGTCGTATTGATTGTAGATTTATATTAAACGCAGGCAAGCCTATAAATTGAGCGCTCAATTCCGTATAATCGTCGCTATCAAAATACACTTCATATCGTAAATTTTATTTTATAGCTGCTAAGGAACAACAATGTCTATCAAGTCTGACCGCTGGATTCGTAAAATGGCTGAAGAACACGGCATGATTGAGCCGTTTGAAGCGGGTCAAGTACGTTTTAATGATGCAGGCGAGCGTTTGGTTAGCTACGGTACGTCAAGCTATGGTTATGATGTACGCTGCGCGCCTGAATTTAAAGTTTTTACCAATGTTCATTCAGTGATTGTAGATCCAAAAAACTTTGATGAGAAAAGCTTTATTGATGTCATCGGTGACGAGTGCATTATTCCGCCAAACTCGTTTGCGCTAGCACGCACCATGGAATATTTCCGTATTCCACGTGATGTGTTGACGATCTGTCTTGGTAAGTCGACGTATGCCCGTTGCGGAATTATCGTCAACGTGACGCCGCTGGAGCCTGAGTGGGAAGGGCATGTGACTTTGGAATTTAGTAACACCACCAATCTACCAGCGCGTATTTACGCAGGCGAAGGAGTGGCACAAATGCTGTTTTTCCAAAGTGATGCTGATGACGTATGTGAAACCAGCTATAAAGATCGCGGCGGTAAGTATCAAGGTCAACGCGGCGTGACATTGCCAAGAACCTAGTAATCTTATATGCTAACTGAAAGTGCACAATGATAAATCTTTTAGATTAATCACAAAAAGGCTGACCGTATATAATACGACCAGCCTTTTTTATACCGAAAAATTGACTATTTCAACACTTTTAAACCAGCTTTATTATCACGTTTGGCTTTAGGTGTCGCAGTAGGGCTCTTCTGTGAGCTTACTATCGCATCATCTTCAGGTTGATAGTTGTCATATTCATTGGGGTCAAAAAACATCCCTTGCGAGTTTTCTTTCGCATAAATACCTAATACCGATGTCATTGGTACCCAAATCTCTTGTGACACGCCGCCAAAACGCGCACTAAAATGAATATAATCATTTTCCATACTCATATTACCAGTCGCACGGCTGGCGATATTCAATACGATACGACCATCTTGCACGTGTTCCCTTGGAATCTGTACGTTTTCGGCAGTGGCATCAACCATCAGGTAAGGCGTTAGTTGATTGTCTTCTATCCACTGATAAAGCGCGCGCACCATATAGGGACGTGTTGGGGTAATAGAGGTGGTTTCGCTCATCTAAGGGTTTCCTATACTGATAATTTGAATATAATAACTTAAAGGTATTTTTTTGTTTTCTATTTTAAGACAGCGGTTAAGCATTGTCTAGGGTGTGTCCTACTCTTGCAAATGGTGATAAAAATTGCAGCCAAACAAGAAAAATAGTACTGATAATATCGAAATATAAGCGAGTTATTTGACACAGTTTGACAAAGATTTAGTCATTTTTATCCCATTTAAGGTTTAATGCTCAGATTGAGAATACACCCTAATTAACGCACACTTTTTTGAAAGCTAGTACGTTGAAAGACCCGCTGTTGATAATCAAATAAGGGGCGACTAATTGCGCGTGGCAGCTCAATTCCCATTTCTTCAAGTCGCCATAACAAAGGTGCTAACAATACATCACACCAGCCAAAATCGTCTGCCATAAAGTAAGGCTTATGAGCAAACAGTGGTGACAAAGTAATCAAAGAATCGCTTAACTGTTTTTTCGCAATAGCAGCTTGTGCTTTATTAAAGCTATTAGGGTGCACGAGTAGACGCTTACCGAGTACCAGCCAATCATGCTGAATACGCCAAGCCAGCTGGCGAAATTGGGCACGCTCTTGCGGGGTATCTGGCAGTAGCTTGTTTGTATGGTAACGCTCTTCAAGATACTCAAAGATAACATTGATCTCATACAGTGCGATTTCACGTTGTTGCAGAACAGGTAAGGTGTGATAGGGATTCAGCTCGGTTAAATCTTCAGGCCGTTCAGAGTGCAAGCGTGATAGATAATAGGCAAGCTTTTTTTCCTCAAGCAATAGGCGCACTACATGACTGTCGTAGCCGTCATCAGCGTATAAAATCAGCTGACTACTTGGAATGTCGTTCGCATCAATCATGAAAGCCTAATGTTAATAGTAAAGCCTATCATCGTAAACAAAGTTGCCCTGATTATCAAGGCAAGGTACGTAAACATTGCGGGTGAGCCTTGTTTTAAATAATGGTTCAGTGTTTTATGGTCTTTTAAGAGACAAAAAAAGGCACTACCAGAGTAGTGCCTTTTTTCGATAAAAATATATTTTTTAATACTTAATTATTTTACATCTTTCCAGAATTCTTTGTTCAATAAGTAAACTGGAATGAGTAATACTAATAAGAATAAAATCACAAAGAAGCCAATCACTTGACGGTCATGACGGTTAGGCTCTGCCATCCACGCCATAAAGTTAACCAAATCACCCACTTCAGATTCAAACTCTTCAGCACTCAGCTCTTCTTGCATGTTATGCAATACATGAGGCATCGCCGCATTGGCAAGTACTAAGTTATTGGCACCCCAAGGACGGCTTGGGTCTTCATAAAACGATAACAGGTAAGTATATACCCAGTCATCGCCACGTAGTCTGGTTTCAAGTGATAAGTCTGGTGGTGCTGCGCCAAACCATGATGCTTGTACTTCAGGATCAATTTCAGCATTAATATGATCACCGATTTGATCGGTAGTGACCATCAAATACTTTTCGACCAACTCAGGTGGTATCTCTAAATCTTTAGCAATGCGCGAGTGACGAACATACTGTGCAGAGTGACAACCAGCACAGTAGTTCATAAAGATTTTCGCACCGTTTTGTAGCGAGCCCTTATTGGTAAAATCAATAGGAGCAGTACTACAAGCTAAGTGTTCTTCAACACCATCAGCATTGGTGAATGTACCACATCCACCGCCACCAGCTGCCAGTGCAGTACCAGCCGTCAAGGTTAATGCCGCGCCTAAGCCTAGACCCGCTAGGGATTTAATTAGCGTGTTCATTAGTGACCTCCGGTAACGCGTTCTGGTGGCTGTTTACACTTCTCAATAGAGGTATAAATTGGCATCAGTAAGAAAAACAAGAAATACAAGACAGTGAAGATACGAGCCATCAATGTTGCTGTTGGTGTCGTTGGCGTCGCGCCTAAGTAACCTAAAACTAAGAAACTAATCGCAAACACGGTTAGAGCAATTTTAGATAAAATGCCTTTATAACGTATAGAGCGTACAGGCGATCTGTCTAGCCATGGTATCAAGAATAGTACGGCAATCGCACCGCCCATCGCAATCACACCACCCAACTTGTCAGGAACCGCACGTAAAATGGCATAGAATGGCGTGTAATACCATACTGGTGCAATGTGTGCTGGCGTTTTCAATGAATTCGCTGTCTCGAAATTTGGTGGCTCAAGGAAGAATCCGCCGCCTTCTGGGAAGAAGAATACCACTGCAAAGAACAAGATAAAGAAGACCACGATACCAATCATATCATGCACTGTGTAGTACGGATGGAATTCAATACCATCTAACGGCACGCCATTTTTATCTTTTAGCTTCTTGATATCAATACCATCAGGGTTGTTCGAACCCACATGGTGTAGCGCTACAATATGCATGAATACTAAGCCCACAAGTACGAGCGGGATAGCAACCACATGTAGAGCAAAGAAGCGGTTTAGGGTGATACCTGAGATAATATAATCACCACGTACCCATTCTGCAAGCCCATCACCAATCACAGGTAGAGCAGCAGGAAGGTTCAAAATAACCTGTGCACCCCAAAATGACATGTTGCCCCAAGGAAGTAGGTAACCGAAGAAACCTTCTGCCATCAATGCTAAGTAAATACCCATACCGATGAGCCAAATAAGCTCACGTGGTTTCTGGTATGAACCATATAGCAGTGCTCTAAACATATGCAGATAGACGACCACAAAGAACGCAGATGCACCAGTTGAGTGCATATAACGGATGAGCCAACCACCTTTGACATCGCGCATGATGTATTCAACAGACGCAAATGCCCCTTCGGCACTTGGGTTATACATCATGGTCAGCCAAATACCTGTTACCAATTGGTTAACCAATACCACCATTGATAACACGCCAAAAAAGTACCAAAAGTTAAAGTTTTTTGGTGCATAGTACTTTGACATATGGTATTCATAGGTTTCGGTCGCTGGAAAGCGTGCGTCCACCCAATGCATTAACTTTTTACCCATGCTCATATTAAGCCTCCCCAATCGTCAAGATGGTACCATCCATGTTGTAATCTGGGACAGGTAAGTTAAGCGGTGCAGGAACGCCACTATAAACGCGACCCGCCAAGTCATATTTAGACCCGTGGCATGGGCAGAAAAATCCGCCATACCAATCATTACCACCCAAGTCAGCCGCGCCAACATCAGGACGGTAGTTTGGTGCACAACCTAAATGTGTACAGACGCCTTCTACTACCAATACTTCTGGTGAGATAGAGCGTTCTGGATTTTTACAGTATTCAGGTTGTAATGACGCATCAGATTCAGGGTCAGACAGTAAAGGTTTTACTGACGCTAAAGTCGCTAGCATGTCTTCTGTGCGTTTGACCACAAAAATGGGTTTACCGCGATATTTGACAACGATCATCTGTCCTGCTTCGATAGAACCAATGTCTTGGGTCACTGCAGCCCCTGCAGCCTCAGCTTTAGCGCTTGGGTACCAAGAACGGACAAAAGGTGTTGCCACAGCAGCTACCCCAGCTGCACCAATCGCGGCAGTCGAGGCAATAAGAACTCTACGGCGTTGTACGTTAACGCCTTCGGCTTGGCTCATTAATACTTCCTCCAGGTGAATGAAATGGGATTATCCCACACTGGGTTTGTGGCTTAGAAAATGTACAATATCAAGCCACTTTGGCTGTGCCTAATTTTGCTAATTGTTGCTATTCTAAGCTATTTCGGTGATAAAATAAATTATTGCGTTAAAAATAAAGCAACCTTGATAGAACATACTCTAAGGTTGAATAGGAGAATTGATGCAAAATAGCTGCATTATCAATGTCTCACATAGATTTTTTGGCAAGGATTATAAGCGTGATGACCTTATAATTAATAAGGATATTTTGCAATAGCGAATGATACTCGAAATTAAGGTAATGTTCACTAACTTTCAGTACCTAACTACTATGTAAGTAGTCGTAAACCAATAATCACCGCTTTATAAGAACAAAACGGTGATTATTTCATTACTTTTTATGTTTTATCAAACTTCAAGTTTTATAAAACATGGCTTCAGTCGCTAACATTAGCTCTCAAGCTCACTCCAACGCTCAAGCTTACTCATCATCTCATCTTCAATCGTCAGTAGGCGCTCACTTGCGGCAGTCGCTGCATTAACGTCAGTGGTGAACCATGAGCCATCTGCTAGTTTCTCTTGCAATTGGGCTTGTTCAGCTTCTAATGCAGCGATTTCTTTTGGTAAATTGTCCAGTTCACGCTGTTCATTGAAATTGAGCTTTTTGGCAGCTTTGTTAGGTTTTGCTGCGGTTGTCTTATTGGTAACTTTACTGACAGTATTTGCATTATTGGCTGGTGCTCTAGCCGCGTGGGCGGCTTGCTCGCGGTTTTTCTGTACCAAGTATTCTTGATAACCACCGACATACTCTTTGACGATACCTTTGCCGTCTTCATCTTGGTCAAATACCCAAGTAGAGGTAACGACATTGTCCATAAATGAGCGGTCATGGCTGATGAGCAAAATTGTACCGCCAAAGCTGGCGACTGACTCTTCTAGTAGCTCAAGTGTCGCCATATCCAAGTCGTTGGTTGGCTCATCAAGTACCAGAATGTTGGCAGGCTTTAATAGCTGCTTGGCAAGTAGTACGCGGTTACGTTCGCCACCTGATAGTGCTTTGACTGGGGTACGCGCACGCTCTGGGGCAAATAAGAAGTCTTGTAGATAGCTCATGATGTGTGTCTTACGACCACCCACTTCTACAAAGTCTGAGCCTTCAGAGACGTTTTGCGCCACACTGGCTTCAAGGTCTAACTGATCGCGCAACTGGTCAAAGAAGGCAATTTTTAGATTGGTACCCAATTCGACACTACCAGTCTTGGTAACTTCGTCATCAGACATATCGAGTAGGGCTTTAATCAGTGTGGTTTTGCCCGCACCGTTGGGTCCGACAATGCCGATTTTATCGCCGCGCATAATAGTGGTCGTAAAGTTGTCAACCAATACGTTGCCATCATATTCAAGATGTAAGTTTTTGACTTTACAGACCAGCTTACCGCTTTTCTCGCCTTGACCCATCGTAATGTTCACATTACCCACTTGCTCACGGCGATCGCTACGCTCTTCACGCAATGCTTTTAGCTCACGGACACGGCCTTCATTACGGGTACGACGGGCTTTGATACCTTGGCGAATCCAAACTTCTTCTTGCGCCAGTTTTTTATCAAAGTTGGCGTTATTTTTTTCTTCAGCGAGTAATTGCAGCTCTTTTAGCTCTTGATAGCGTGCATAGCCACCTTCGCCTTGAGTGACGTCATAGCTGGTCAATTGACCACGATCTAGCTCAATGATGCGCGTCGATAGTTTATTGACAAATGCTCTATCGTGGGTCACGAATAGTAGGGTCAAACCTTGCCAATCCAATAAAAAGCGCTCTAGCCATTCAATACTATCAACGTCTAAATGGTTGGTTGGTTCATCGAGCAGCAGTACATCAGGTTTGGTGACCAAGGAGCGTGCTAGTAGTACACGGCGCTTACGACCACCTGATAATGAAGATAAATCATCATCTGGATCCAGCCCCATGGTTTTGATCAGGCGGGTGGCTTCTCGTTCTAAATCCCAACCGTGTACCGCATCGATATCATGCTGCAAGTCTGCCATACGCTCACAAGCATCCATGTCGCCATTAGCACATAAATCTGTTTGGGCATTGTAGTTGATAAGCAGCTCAGCCGTGCGGCTGCTACCACCCATAACGATGTCTAGGATACGTCCGCTTGTCTCGGGAACGTCTTGTTCTAGCATCGCCACGCGCACGCTGCTATTGATGATGACTTCGCCGCTATCAGGTTGTAAGGTGCCGTTAATTAGCTTAAATAAGGTGGATTTGCCTTCGCCATTACGGCCAATTAAACAGACACGTTCACCTGCTTCAATAGCAAAATCAATGCCATCAAGAACAGGAGCGACGCCAAAAGCAAGGTGGATATCTTTTAAATGTATCAGAGCCATAGAATATCTTAAGCTTATATAATAGTGAGGTAGGGGTTGCTGCAAAATTGCGAGCAGTATAACATGCCATCACGTGACTGTAGTGAGCGTAAATGATTTTATCCGCACTATTTATGACTTTTGTTCAAGGTTGCTATTTTATGAGGATCATCGTCGTCTAATTGCTACTTTGTATCGGTCATCGAGCCATTTTATTAATGAATCCTACCAGTCTTATGTTTATGATAATTCAGAGAAAAATATGAATCAATTTAATCCTCAAGATAAGGCTCAGAACGAGGCTTTAGCTGTGCACACGGACCTACAAACTCAACAAGTCATTGATTTACAGATGAGTATGGCGCATCTAGAAATGACAGTAGAGCGACTCGATGAGGTGATTGCGCGGCAAGATAAAGATATTCAGACATTACAACGACAGTTGCAGCTAATTTATAAACAAGTGGAAAGTCAGGATCCTGAAGGCGGCATTGCACCTTTTGATGTCATGGCGGAAAGACCCCCTCATTATTAATATCTGCAAAATTAATATCTGCAAAATTAATATCTGCAAAAACTAAATGGTTGAAAATTTATAACTATTATATCCGCATTGTGAGATACAGATACTGTTCAGTCATAATCAGGAAATAATGTGTTTTTGCAGTTGTTTTAATGTTCGAAAATCATTACTATCCTCCACCTCGGATGCTGCTTGCTTATTAAAATTAAGTAAAGTAGTAAAACAATGCGGACGTTTGGAGATACATAATGCGCGCAAATTTTCATTTGAAAACTCTCACAGTAGCTGTTGCTGCTCTTTCTATTGCTAGCGTTGCTAGTGCTGCTGGTCTTGATCGTTCAGGTCAAGATATCACTGCATTCTTACAAGATGGCACCTACGCCGAATCTGTTTATACTTATATCGATGCCGATGTGAGTGGTAAAGACTTGTCAGGCAATAAGCTCAATGATATCGCAGAGTCTTATGATTTTTTCCGTTATGGTGTAAAAGCAGATATTAACGACACGTTTAGCATCGGTATTTTATATGATGAGCCTTTTGGTGCCGCCGCTGATTATAACGGTCAAAACGATTTCGTTACCGACAGTGATCGTGACGCTATCATTCAAGACTTTACAAAAAACCCTAATATTACCGAAGCTTATGTCGATAACGTATTAATACCACAATTGCAAGGGGCGCTTGCTCCAGGTAATCCAGGTGGTTTAACTGCTGAGCAGTTACAAGCCGCTCAAGGTCAGCTTATTGGTCTTGAAGCCGCTAAAGGTCTAGCAGCAGTAGCCGGCGAAGCGACGCAAGTAGAAGTACGTACTGAGAGCATTACTGGTATTCTTGGTGCTAAATTTGGCGCTAACAAGGAGTTTCAAGCTTATGGTGGTCCAGTGGCTCAGCGCGTAAAGGCAGATGTAAAATTGCGCGGTGATGCATACAGTTCAGCCAAGGGTTATACCACTCACATCAGTAATGACCAAGACTATGGCTGGATCGCTGGTATGGCTTATAGCAAGCCTGAAATTGCACTTAAAGCTGCTTTGACGTATCGCTCTGAAATCAAGCATAATGCAAAAGCTTTTGAGACTTTTCCAATTGCTACGGCTGCAGGTGCTACCGCTGGTCTAGCGTTGCCGACTACCAGACATTCTGATATTGAAATCAATACGCCAGAATCAGTCAACTTTGATTTCCAGACGGGTATCAATCCTACCATGCTAGCTACTGCGAAAGTCCGTTGGGTGCCTTGGAGTGATTTTGCTATCGTACCGTCACTATACAATGATGTCAGTAAAATATCGACAAAAGATGATGAAGGCTTGGCATTAGTTAGTTACGATGAAGATCAATGGCAAGTTGAGCTAGGTCTCGCCAAGCGCATGACGCCAGCATTAGCAGTGACAGGTACTGTCGGTTGGGATAGTGGTGCTGGTAACCCTGTAACCTCGCTAGGTCCTATCGAAGGCTACTACAGTGCTGGTTTGGGTGCCAAGTACAATGTGACTGAAAACTGGGCAGTATCAGCTGGTGGTAAATACTTATGGTTCGGTGATGCTAAAGGCCAAATTCCGACTAAAGCCGTGGTTAGTAACTTTGAAGACAACGATGGTTTTGCACTTGGCGTGAAGCTTTCTTACCAAGCAAACTAATTTAATGTGTGATTTGCTAACTTATAAATCCATAGCCTAGATAATAAAAAGCGATCCTGATTGGGTCGCTTTTTTATGCCAGTGTATTTAAGTTTAATAAAGGATTGGAGTATTTTAGAATTATTAAGTTATAACAGATAAGTATCTGCCTGCTATCTCTAAAAAATACTGAGAGCAATTTAAAAAATATCAGAATGAAAAACTAGATATTAGTTTTGTACGTGTATCTTATTTGTACTGTCCAGTCATATTCGGGAAATAAAGCACTTTAATTGTTGTTTTAGTGTCAAAAAGGCATTAGTATTCATCTCAGGACACGACTTTTATAATCATAAAGTTATGCGCAGCAATGCTACATATTGATTATTTAAGTAGTAAAACAACAAGGACGTTTGGAGATACACAATGCGCAATACTTTTCATTTAAAAACCCTTGCAGTAGCGATTGCCGCTTTTTCTGTAGCTAGCGTAACCAATGCTGCTGGTCTTGACCGTTCAGGTCAGGATGTCACAGCCTTCCTCCAAGATGGCACCTATGCTGAAGCTGTTTACACCTATATCGATGCTGATGTTAGTGGTTATGATAATGGCCGTGTCGCTACCGATGATGCAGGTTATGTTCAAGGCAATAAGACTGGCGATATCGCTGAGTATTACGATTTCTTCCGTTATGGCGTAAAAGCGGATGTCAACGATACGTTTAGTGTCGGTATTTTATATGATGAGCCATTTGGTGCAGCAGCAGCTTACACTGGAGATAGTAACTTTACAGGCGCTCCAACTGCAGCAATAGATGGGCTTATCGCCTCACAACTAAACGGAAAAGTTCCTGGGCAAACAATTACTAGCGCTGAAGGTCTCGATACATACGTTACAGGGGTTCAACAACAATTAGAGACGGGTAGAGAGCAAGTTAGACAAGCTGAAGCAGCCATTGCAGGAAACCCGGCTCTTGAACCAGTTTTACGTCCACAGATTGATGCCGGTAAAGCACAAATTGCAGCCGGTGAAGCACAGCTAGCTCCTTTAGAAGGGTTAAATGGTTATGCTGCTGGTCAGCTTGCTAATACTGAAGGCACGAACGTTGAAGTACGTTCTGAAAGTATCACGGCTATTTTAGGTGCCAAATTTGGTGCTAATAAAGAGTTCCAAGTTTATGGCGGCCCCGTTGCTCAGCGGATTCAAGCTGATGTCAAATTGCGTGGCAGTGCATATGGACCTGCCACTGGTTATACCTCACATATTAGTCCAGATCAAGACTATGGTTATATAGTAGGTGCATCATATAGCAAACCTGAAATTGCTTTAAAAGCGGCGTTGACCTATCGTTCAGAGATTGATCATAGTATGAAGATCGCTGAAACGTATCCGTTAGCAGGTTTATTAGCGGGTGACCCAGCAGCAGCCAGCCAAACTACGGCCATGGAAATCACTACACCGCAGTCAGTAAACTTTGATTTTCAAACCGGTATTAACCCAACAACCTTAGCCACTGCCAAAGTACGCTGGGTACCATGGAGCGACTTTTCTATTGTACCGCCGTTATATAATCAAGTAAGTAAAAACAACCCTACCTATGGTCCTGATGGATTAGCACTCGTAGAATATGATGATGATCAATGGCAAGTAGAGCTTGGTCTTGCCAAGCGTGTTGCGCCAGCGCTTGCAATTAGCGGTACCGTTGGTTGGGATAGTGGTGCTGGCAACCCTGTCACTTCGTTAGGTCCTATTGAAGGCTATTACAGCGCTGGTTTGGGTGCAAAGTATAACGTGACAGAAAACTGGGCAGTATCAGCGGGCGGCAAATACTTATGGTTTGGTGATGCAAAAGGTCAGTTACCGACTAAGCAGATAGTTGGTGATTTCCAAGATAATGATGGATATATTTTTGGTGTGAAATTATCTTACCAAGATAATTAATAGCTATTGATTGTCATTAATGATGGATAAATTAAAGAGCGACTCTCAGTGGGTCGCTTTTTTAATGGATGATCAAAATAGGAGTTGATAATAAATATTTTTGTTGATGCTATGAAAAGTCTGCTGGCAACAGACATAACCATAATTGCCATAAAATAACATCAAATCAAAAAAAATAAAGTGTTCATAAACTTTTAAGAGAAGTAACAGGTTCTTTTGACAGCTTTTTTTAGACGATTTCTAAGACGGCAGTGATTGGTTTCTTGCCCGCAATTAAACGATATTTGCCTCAAACATAAGCCACAACATCATTGAATTATTACGATCATAAGTATATTTCAGCTGAAATATACGCTTCTTGAAACACACTTAAGTCCAAGACTCATTGACCTCTCAGCGCTAACAGTATGTCTTCTTATAGATGATCTTATACATCGATGTCTTTATGGCGCTCAGTACTTTGCCGATGCTAATAGACATTATAACGGCAATATCTCTAACTTATTAGCCGTACATTAGTAGTTATGCTTACCATCGCCTTTTATACCATTTTTCTTCAAGTTCAGACTGGGAAAGTCGACGCAGTTGCTATCTATTGGGGTTTTAATTACCCCAGGCTGTGAGCCTTCCTTTATTACCTCAGAATACTTTCTCATACAGCATCATGTTTTTTTAAAATATAACTGTATATTGAATGGTTATAATTTAATCATTTATTTACCTTCGAGATTTGAATTGCGTTATCAATTTATGTATTAGAGCTAATAGCTCTCAATAAAAAAACCTCGCCAATGATGGCGAGGTTTTTTATATAGTGATGATTATATCGATAAGCTTATTTATTTAAATTAAGTTCCATTTCTTTAAATTTCGCAGTAACAGAGGCTTTTGGACCGCCTGTCATGATACTTACCGCAAAAATGGCGATTGTACTTAAGATAAAGCCTGGAACGATAGCATATAACCAGCTATTAAGTGCCATGCCATTCATCTGGAAAGGACCATAAATCCATAGGATAACCGTCAATGCACCGACCACCATACCAGCAACTGCACCGTTACGGTTCATACCGCGCCAGATGAGGCTGAAAATAACCAACGGTCCAAATGCGGCACCAAACCCTGCCCAAGCGTTAGACACCAAATTCAATACTGAGCTTTCTGGATTAGACGCCAGTAAAATAGCAACAACGGCGACAATAATTACGGAAATGCGGCCGACCAATACTTGACGTGCCTCAGGTGCATCTTGATCAAAAAACAACTTATAGACATCTTTAGTCAATGAGCTTGATACCACCAATAGCTGTGATGAGATGGTACTCATAATCGCAGCTAAAATTGCAGCTAATAAGAAGCCTGAAACCAATGGATGGAATAAAAACTGCGTAAATACTAAAAAGATGGTTTCAGGATCATCTAAAGTCATCGCTGTCTTTTGCACATACGCACGACCAGCAAAACCTGTCATCAGTGCCCCGATAAGGCTGACAATCATCCAGCTCATACCGATGTTACGGGCAGTAGGAACATCTTTGACTGAGCGAATGGCCATAAAACGTACAATGATGTGTGGCTGACCAAAATAACCCAAACCCCACGCCATTAATGACACAATACCAAGGATACTCATACCATTAGTAATGTTAAGCAAGCTTGGATCGATATTTCTAACCGCTTGAGTAGTGGCTGAAATACCCCCCAGATCAGTGAAAGCGACGACAGGAACAATGACCATCGCAAATAGCATGATGATACCCTGTACAAAGTCAGTCATTGAAACAGCTAAGAAACCACCGAATAACGTATAAGCAACGACAACGCCAGCGGTGACCCATAGACCAGTGCTATAAGAAAGATTCAGTGAGCTTTCGAAGAGTTTACCACCGCCTACTAGGCTTGCAGCGGTATAAACCGTGAAGAATAAAATGATAACCACAGCTGAGATAACACGCAGCATGTGCGACTTATCTTCGAAGCGGTTGGCGAAATAATCGGGTAGAGTGATGGCATTGTCAGCCACTTCGGTATAAACGCGAAGGCGCGGTGCCACGATAAGGTAGTTTAAAAATGCACCAAGTGTCAAACCAAGTGCGATCCATATACTCACGACACCGTCAGCATACATATAGCCGGGCAAGCCAAGTAGTAACCAACCTGACATATCTGATGCACCTGCCGATAGTGCAGTGACTGCTGGACCTAAACTGCGTCCTCCTAACATATAGCCTTCAGTATCATTGGCTTGCTTAAAGTAAGCGTAAATGCCAATACCAATCATCACTAAAAAATAGGCGCCAAGTGATACCAGTACGCCACTAGAAACTCCGTTCATATAAATTGTCCTTAACCAACATGGTTGGCGGTAATTATTTTAACTATAAAGATTAAGTGTTATAGGGCGATGTCCCAAACAATATCTAAAGACGAAAAAAGCCATTAAGTAGGACATAATGGCTTTTATTCAATATCTGCTGTTAGTTTTATATGATTGATGCTGTTCTAGGGCTAATACGAATTCGCAGTGCTCAGAGATCAATAAGAATGCCATATTACATCATATCGATTGCTCGCATTTGCGACTCAGTTATCAGTATCGGCCACCTATATAACCAATCATTTAAAACCATTAAACCTACTGTTAACCATCATATATTACTCGAAGTGTTCAATATATGACTATCAGTGTTCTTATAGTAAATTTTTGTTATAAAAACAACGTCAAGCGTATTATAACGCATGAGGGTCATAAATGCGAATAGCGTGCTTTTTAGATTCCATAGCACGCTCTAATCCTCATTTAACGGGAGTCTTATTCAATAGGCGCTAACAAGTCTAACAAAGCTGTAACGCTGCTAGATTGCGTCAATTTCGGATTGATAACCACACCCAAATAGCGCTGTAACTCTATATTGTCTGCCATATCGATACGTTCTAAATCCTGACTGATCATGGTTTGCGGTAATACAGACCATCCCAGACCAACAGAAACCAGCATGCGAATAGACTCAAGAGGATTGGTGCTCATCGTGGCATAAGGTTTCAAATTGTGCTTAGCGAATTCAGCCAAGGTAATTTGACTGGTAAAGGTGTTGGCAGACGGTAAAATAGCAGGATAGCGCGCCAATTGCTCTAGTGTCACATTAGATTTGGTCGCTAAAGGCGATAGCGTACCTGTCATAAAGTAAAGAGGGTCTGACCATAGCGTATGATAGGTCAAGCGCTTATCATAAACGGGCGGCAGTGTTAAAAATGCTAATGATAAATCGCCATCGAGCACGGCTTTGTGCGCTTTTTCTGAATCGACGAAATGTACTTCTAGTTGTACGGCAGGATAAGCTTGGATAAAATGCTTAAGTACAGGCGCTAAATGGTGCAAGCCAATATGATGACTGGTGCCGATCACTAATTTGCCAGATACGATATGCTGAGAGTGTTGCAGATTAATCTTAAAATTCTCATAATCTTCTAGCCAACGCTTGGCGTGTGGCAGCATTTCATTGGCTGCTTGGGTTGGTACAATGCCGCGTCCCACCGTATCAAACAAAGTAATGTTGAATTCATCTTCCAAATTTTTGATGCGTTTACTGACGGCAGGCTGTGTGATAAACAGTTTTTCTGCGGCACCTGAGATGCTGCCAGTGTGCATAACGGTAACGAATGTCGTCAAGTTTGTGGTGTTCAAACGGATGTCCTTAGCTACTTTGCGAGCTATAAATAAAAGTTGGCTGACCCAATCACAATGTATTAGAAATAAAAGTTTGCGTCTGGGCAAAAATCATCAATTATTATTATAGGATTAGCCTGCTATAATCACAAGACATCAAGGCATATTGTGACATATTTATTCTATTAAATTGACTATTTGCAGCTCATCGCACGTTTTAAGCGCTGATAATGGTCATCAATGTACAATCGCCAATATAAAAATATCGATTTTGATACAAGCGCCGCTGACGATGCCGCTGTGTATAAAATTTAAAGAAAATTTTTACCATAGACTATAGTCGAGTCAATTTAAAAGTAGTACAAGGCAACCGAGTGTAGATGTATATTTAATACTTCAAGCGAAGTTAACGCAGTAATACTTTTATAGTGGAATGACTATAAGCAAGTAAAAAAACCAGTAATTAGCAACCAATAAAGGATAGCAACATGGCCGGTCAAACGTTATATGACAAACTTTGGAATGCTCACGAAGTCACCAAGCGTGACGATGGTTCGAGCCTGATTTATATCGACCGCCATCTGTTGCATGAAGTGACCAGTCCGCAAGCATTTGAAGGCTTGGAGCTGGCCAATAGAGCACCGTGGCGCCTGTCAGCTAATATCGCCAGTCCTGACCATAACGTACCCACAGTCACTAAAGAGCGTTTAGAAGGCGTGCCTGGTATCAAGGACAAGGTATCACGCTTGCAGGTAGTGACATTGGATGAAAATTGCGCCAAATTTGATATCGCTGAGTTTACGATTAATGATGCTCGTCAAGGTATTTTACACGTCGTTGGCCCTGAGCAAGGTTTGGTGTTACCGGGTATGACGGTTGTTTGTGGTGATTCGCATACTGCTACTCATGGCGCACTGGGCTGCCTAGCGCACGGTATCGGCACATCAGAGGTTGAGCATGTATTGGCAACTCAGTGCTTGATTCAAAAGAAATCAAAAAATATGCAAATTCGTGTCACTGGTAAGCTTGGTGCTGGCGTGACCTCAAAAGACGTGGTACTTGCTATCATTGCCAAAATTGGCACGGCTGGCGGGACAGGGCATGCTATCGAATTTGCTGGGCAAGTATTTGAAGAGATGAGTATGGAAGGTCGCATGACCGTTTGTAACATGGCGATCGAAGCAGGTGCTCGCGTGGGTATGGTTGCAGTCGATGACACGACCATCGAGTACGTCAAAGGTCGTCCTTATGCGCCAACCTCTGAGCAATGGGCACAAGCGGAAGCTTACTGGCGTACCTTATATTCAGATGATGACGCGGTATTTGATACCGTGGTTGAGTTGGATGGTAGCCAAATAGCGCCACAAGTCTCTTGGGGCACCTCTCCTGAAATGGTGGTTGATATCACTCAATCTGTACCAACACCTGATCAAGCGGCAGATGAAGCACAAGAAGAAGGCTGGTTACGTGCTTATACCTATATGGGTTTAGACGCTGGGCAAAAGATTACGGATATCCAGCTTGATCGCATTTTTATTGGTTCATGTACCAATTCGCGTATCGAAGATTTGCGTGATGCCGCCGCAGTCATTAAAGGTCGTAAAGTCGCGGACAATATCAAAGAAGCCATCGTTGTGGCAGGTTCTGGGCAAGTGAAATTGCAGGCTGAAGCAGAAGGCTTAGATGCCTTGTTTACTGCGGCTGGATTTGAGTGGCGTGAGCCGGGTTGTTCGATGTGTCTTGCTATGAATGCGGATAAGCTTGAGCCACAAGAACACTGCGCTTCAACGTCTAACCGTAACTTTGAAGGTCGTCAGGGCAATGGCGGTCGTACCCATTTGGTCAGCCCAGCGATGGCAGCTGCCGCCGCATTGGCGGGTCACTTTGTCGATGTGCGGACGTTTTAGCTTTGCATTTCTATAGAGCATAAAAATGAAAATGCTGTTTGTTTTATTTTGCTTATTGGGTAGCTCTCAGCTAGCAATGGCTCGTGATTACTGTAATGGAAGATTTGCCTATTGTGTCGATGTTCCAAATCAATTGACATGGTTGCCTGAGGCAGATAATGGTGATGGTCGTCATTTTAAGTTACCCAATTCTAATGCCACTATTTTGGTCTTTGGGAGTAATACACCAACTGTTTTCTTTTATACCGATAGCGATTATCTAAAAGAGAAGCAGCATCGATATAAAACAGGCATGACAGTTACTTACGAGCTGTTAAAAGACAAAACCTATACAGCAAGCGGCTATAGAAAAGACGGTCAAGTTTTTTATCATGTTATTAAAGTTAAGGATGGTCAGGAAGCAGTATTACATCTGAACTATCCTGAAAGTGAAAAAACTAAAATGACAAGTATTGTTAAACAAATGGCACGCTCTTTTAAGATTCATTAGACCGTCAAAAAATTTTACGTTAGTAATTGATACTTTAAGGAAAACTCATGCAAGCTTATAACACTCAAACGGGTATCGTTTGCCCATTAGATCGCGCAAACGTCGATACCGATCAAATTATTGCAAAACAGTTTTTAAAGTCTATTAAACGCACAGGATTTGGCGTCAATTTGTTTGATGATTGGCGTTATCTTGACGAAGGATATCCGGGGCAGGACAATAGCACACGCGTTATCAATCCAGAATTTGTGCTAAATAAGCCGCGTTATCAAGGCGCGACTATTTTGCTGGCACGCCGCAACTTTGGCTGTGGCTCGAGCCGTGAGCATGCGCCTTGGGCGTTGTCTGAATATGGCTTTCGTACGGTAATCGCGCCAAGCTTTGCAGATATTTTTTATAACAATTGCTTTAAAAATGGCATGCTACCAATTGTCTTGGACGAGGCAATTGTAGATACATTAATGAAAGACACGCTTGCTAATGAAGGCTATGAGCTAACCGCAGATCTTGAACGCCAAGTCGTCGTTACTTCGACAGGTGAAGAATATGCATTTGACGTAGATGCGTTTCGCAAACACTGCTTGTTAAATGGCCTTGATGATATTGGTTTAACTTTGCAGCAAAGCGATGCCATTAAAGATTATGAGCATAAGATGATGCAAAAAACACCATGGATATTTAACGATGTACGAGCATAAATCATGAATCTGCAAGCCATTACTTATAAAACTGCTGAACAGTAATAATGTAAAGTTGAGTTATGGCGGTGAACTGGCTAAAATGAAGGGTAGTTTTTTTACGATATTTTATTATTTCTCTCATAAATAGTAGCCGCCATTATGAATAAAAAACGTTATGTTTTATGGACAAGTACGGTTGTTGCCGCAAGCTTATTGTTGTCAGGCTGTCAGCTATTGACTGGGTATCAGAAAATAGATGAGGCAGAAAACGCCAAAGCATGGGCAGGTAAGATTCAACCGATTGCGGGTGAAGTCAATATTGCCTGTATAGGAACTTATCATTGTGAAATTGCACGGATAGATAAGACACGAGTGATAGGGGCTGATACGCATGAGCCTATCAATCCTGCCATGCTGGTCGCGATGAAAGATATGAGTGCAAAGGGCAGAAGTCATACCAGCAATAAGCATGCACAAACATCAATCCACGCAAACATAGATATGACACCACTCGCTCATAAAAATGAGATTAAAATTGTACCTTTGTCTGCCTCAGGCATGCCGGGTCTAACCAATTATTATGCGCGAGTAAAACCTGCAAAACGCGAAGTACAGGTGAATTTCTATCCAGAAAATAATCTGGGTTATGTTGAGCGTTTTACTTTAATTCACGATTTTATTGACGCTGATACTTATCAATTACGGGCTTATCAGAAAAAATCTAACGATAATTCTGGCAGTTTATTAGACACCGCTTCACCACAGCCGCTATGTGTTGATCTGTATCAAGGCAACACTGTACAGCGCCGCTTTTGTAAAGAGCTGTCTGCTGAGCATCAAGGAGAGTTTGTAGAAACTCGTATCGTAAAAGCATTGCCTGCATCATCGAAAGTAAAAGCCAAAGCTTAAAGCCTATTTGATTTTCGAAAACAGCAACTAGACCAAGGTTTTTTGTGCTATTGAAGGCACTAAAAATCGTTTTTAGGCAAATATCGTAAATTTGTAGTATTAGGGCGAGTCCTCAATTCAATCGATTATCCTCTAAATGAGTTAAAAATGGCTAAATTTTGCCAAACATCGTTAAATAGCTTATCCATATCTCGATATTATTTGCGCTACTTTCCTTGTTTGACGGCAATTTATCTCATTTTTATCACCATTTTTAAAATGAGGACATGCCCTAACATAAATAAAAAACTACCTACCCACAAGGATTAGCATGGCAACGATTTTAACATTAGCGGGCGATGGTATCGGTCCCGAAATCATGACTCAAGCCATTGACGTACTGAATGCGGTCAATAAGAAATTTGCGTTAGATTTGACACTTGAATCTGGATTGATTGGTGGTGTGGCCATTGACGCAACAGGTGAGCCTTTGCCAGATGAGACGCTAGACCGTGCCCGTGCAGCAGATGCGGTATTGTTAGGAGCGGTCGGTGGTCCTAAATGGGATGGTATTGAACGCAGCAAGCGCCCTGAACGTGGTTTACTTAAAATACGTGGTGAGCTTGGTTTGTTCGCTAATCTACGTGTGGCAAAGCTTTACCCGCAGTTGGTCAATGCGTCTAGTATCAAACCTGAGATTATTTCAGGCTTGGATTTGCTTATCGTTCGTGAGCTGACAGGTGGTATCTATTTTGGTGAGCCACGTGGAATCCGCACATTAGAGAATGGTGAACAGCAAGGCTACAACACCATGGTCTATAGCACAAGCGAGATTCAGCGTATCGGTAAAGTTGCTTTTGAATTGGCAAAAACGCGTGCGCAAGCAGCAGGCACAGCAGCGAAAGTTTGCTCAGTGGACAAAGCAAACGTATTAGAAGTCACCGAGCTGTGGAAGCAAACGATGACTCAAATGCAGCAAGCAGATTATAGCGACGTGGCGTTATCGCACATGTATGCTGACAATGCTTGTATGCAATTGATCAAGAATCCTAAGCAGTTTGATGTCATGGTGACAGGCAATATGTTCGGTGATATCTTGTCTGATGAAGCTGCTATGCTCACTGGATCTATCGGTATGTTGCCATCAGCCAGTCTTGATGAAGCAGGCAAAGGGATGTATGAGCCGTGTCATGGTTCAGCGCCTGATATTGCTGGACAGGACAAAGCCAACCCATTGGCGACTATTTTATCGGTTGCGATGATGCTGCGTTATACCTTTAAGCAAGAAGCAGCGGCACAAGCGATTGAGCAAGCAGTGAGTGATGTCCTTGATGACGGTTTGCGTACGCTTGATATCTTGGACAGTAGTGAAGCTGGATTGAAGCAAGTGGGGTGCCAAGAGATGGGTCAAGCAGTATTGGCTAAATTACTCTAGTCCCACTATAGTGATATAGATTGAATTTTCCCCTATTTTATTTTGATAGGGAAAAATTCTCATCTTTATCGTTTATCGTCGTTCTAAACCCATAATTTGCTCAGCAAATTATGGGTTTTTTTTATGTTTATTTTAATCACTTTCCAGCGGTAACACACTAAACCAGATAGTTGTAAAAAAGTACTTGTTTTAACACAGACACCGCAGGACAAGGGCTTTATTAACATAAAGCTGTTATATGCTCACAAGGTAATATGGCACTATTAACAGCTTACAAACCACTAGAACCACAGACTTTCACGTTAGAAGAGAGCTGATGAAAAGGTGTTTGAGTAAAGTTGGGTAGTAAGGCGTTAAAACTCAAAATAACAAGCCTTGATGACAACATAACAAAATAAAACTTATTATTTTTATAAAAAATTAGGAGCATGAGGTGTATCAATTAAAAAAAATCAGCACAGCAGTAGCGATGATTGGTTTTTCTACGGCAGTTTTCATGGGGCAGAGCGTTGCAGCACCACTGGATAGTGTAAATACTACCAATCAAGCAACGACCAATAACTCTGACAACCAAACACCGACCAATAACGATGAAGCCAGTATTAGCAAAAATAATGCTAATAAGGCGAATGCTGCTGAAGAAGTCAGCCCTGTGACCAATGGCGTTAGCCAAAAGCTAGCACGTGATAGCAAAACCGCAAATGCTTCGAACAAATTTTTACCTACTATCAAGTACACGACAGACAATTTATCAGTTGCTGCGGAAAAGGTGAATAATGCTACTTGGAAAGAGGGTATGAGTATCGACCGTGTCATCGGTACTAAATTGCAAGCCTTATTAAATTGGCATCACAATGGTGTGGGGCCTGTTGATGGTTATTGGGGCAAAAATACCCGCAAGGCCATGCAAGCGTTTCAACAAGCAAATGGTTTGGCAGTCACTGACACGCTAAACAACGAAACATGGCAAGCGCTGACAAAGAATGAAAAACTCGCGGTGCAGCCAGTGCTAGTCAGCTATCAGATAACTGATGCGGATGTTAATATTAAGATGACAGAAATACCAGCTGGTGCTGAAGCCAAATCCAAACTTGAGGGATTGTATTACGAGAACATCACAGAAGGGCTAGCAGAAAAATTCCATATCAGTGAAAGCTACCTCAAAGCGTTAAACCCTAAGGCTAGCTTTAGGGCGGGTGAAACCATCACTGTTTATAATCCTGGCAACCCAAATACCAAGCCTGTCAGTCGAGTCGTTGCTGATAAAGCCACTGAAACGCTATATGCCTATGATGATAAAGACAACTTAGTTGCCAGCTATCCGACCACAGTAGGTAGTACGGCAACACCGTCACCAACAGGGACACATACGGTAGAGGTGAAGGTACATGAGCCTAATTATACTTATACTGCTAAAGACGGTAGCAAGTCTATTCTTCCACCTGGCCCCAATAATCCAGTGGGCTCGGTATGGATTGGGCTTAGTAAGCCTTCTTATGGTATTCATGGCTCACCAGATCCTGATCGTATCAGCCGTCAAGCCTCAGCGGGTTGTATACGCCTGACAAATTGGGATGCACTTGCTTTGCTAGGGGTGATTCAAAACGGTGCGACTGTTGAGTTTAAATAGTGTCTCACTATTTCTCAATCATGCTACTTATTAATCATGATTTAAAAATTTGAAACTGATTCAACTCATAAAATTTAGACAAAAAAATACCGCTGAAATTTAGCGGTATTTTTTATGATAAAAACAAATAACTAAGACTGAATCACTAAAATATTGATAGGCAATAATGAGCAGGTTAGCATTTTCATTATTATTATCAGTTAAACCACCCAAGCGTCTATATCAGCTATCAGAGAAAAGAAGCTATTTAGCAACCAGCTGTATTTATATAAATGCTTTTATAACCATTTTAGTTTATAAGAAATTAGTTTTTGCCACGATAAGTAATACGACCTTTTGATAGGTCATAAGGTGTCATTTCGACCTTAACTTTATCACCTGTCAAGATACGGATATAATGCTTACGCATCTTACCTGAGATGTGAGCAATGATTTCGTGTCCGTTTTCTAAACGAACTCTAAACAGGGTATTTGGAAGGGTGTCAATGACTTCGCCTTCAAATTCAATAATATCGTCTTTTGCCATAGTTGGTATCAATCAATTAAAAATAAGCCCATATTATACGTAAGTTAGCGGATTAAAGCAATACAGCACTAGGTTTTTACTTGACAGCCTGTAACCGTTATGTATGCCAACTTCTATTTATTCAGTCAGGTAAATTTAGCCAAATAGGGGTTAAAGGAGCATTTGGTAGTCGTTGTTGAAAATGCTCAGGATAGTAAGCATTGATAAAATATAGACCATCACCAGAGGCAGTAGGCGGTGCGATAGTACGATCTTTTTTGGCTAAAATATCTAAAAAGGCTTCTGGCTGCAACTCGTGTCGACCGATGGCATACAAGGTGCCCATTAAGTTACGAACCATATGATGCAAAAATCCATCTGCTTGAATGTCAAAAACGATAAACTGACCATGGGCAAAGAGTCTTGCGTGACTGACTGAGCGTACCGGTTGATTAGACTGGCAAGCAGCGGCGCGGTAGCTACTAAAATCGTGAGTACCGACGATCTCAGCCGCCGCCAGTTGCATCGCTGCTAAATTGAGCGGTTCATAGATGTGAGTGACTTGGTGATTCAAAATAGCAGGGCGCTGTGCTTGATTCAGCGTGATGTAGCGATAGCGACGGGCAATGGCACCAAAACGCGCATGAAAGTCGTCAGGCATAGGTTGAATCCAGCGCAGGGCGATATCATCAGGCAATAGACTGTTTACTCCGCGCAGCCAGTTATGAGTAGGACGATAGGCACGTGTCGTAAAGTGGGCAATCATATTGCTGGCATGGACGCTTGCATCGGTACGACCAGCCGCGACGACCTCTACCGCCTCATTTGCGACTTTACCGATAGCGGTTTCTAACGCTTCTTGTACGCCTAATACTTCTCGTTGCCGCTGCCAGCCATGATAGCGCGTCCCCAAAAATTCAATTGCAATGGCCAATGTATAGGTTGGGGGCGTTTCAGCGTTGATGCTGTTAATCTCGGACATGTTAATCTCGGACATGGTTGGTATTGGACATTTTCGTATTGGCGCCTATAAATATAAACATATTTAACGATAGTCTAACGTTTTTTGATAGTGGTGCCCGCCTGATTGACATTGTTCAACCAACGTTGTCTGCGCCGAGTGGGATTGTCATAACGCAGCAATAGCCATAGCAGTCGTGCATAGATAGCGGGAATCGTTAAGCGTCCGCCAGCAATTACATGATACTCATATTGCCAACTACCAGCCGCATAGCTGTCACTGACACCGCCAAATGGAGATTGGCTAGCGCATATCACCATGTGACCGTTTCTATAAGCAAGCTCTAGTGCCTCTGCTAGTGCTTGTGAATAAGGAACATTACCTGCGCCAAATCCTAATAGGATAATGCCACATGGCGGCTGTGATAATAATGCCTGTAGCTGACTAGTCATTACCTCAGTGTCGTTTGGCAAGCAATATAAAGCATGAATGCGTGCTTGCTTAGCTCGAGATTCAATATGGTCAATCATTGCTTGCTGATCATCGAGCCAATGCTGGCGGCGGGTATCCGGTAAGTTTTTTATATAACTATTGGCAGGATAGGCAGCTCTGGAGTGACCTGTAAATGCCATCAAATCATGGCTATGAATTTTTTGTACCGTTTGCGCAGGCCAAGACTCACCGCCAAAAGCAATCTTCACACCCGACTCACCAGCAGCAGCCAGTTTTAGTGAATCGCTGAGGTTATCCCATGCGTCGCTATGGTCATCGATATCATAGGACTGTATCACCTCGCTGTCTAACAATGGGCGCATACTACCAGTGACGACTATACAAATATCACTGCCAGCAAACGCTTCTGCTAAAAATGCACCCAAATAACTCAAAGTATCTGTACCAGTGATGAGCACAAAACGCCTGTCGCCTTGTGCATAGGCTGCTAGCAAAAGCTGATAAAAATGTACAAAGTCGTTAGGGGTAAGTTGGCTACTGTCTTTAATTAAGGCATTATCCAGCCATAAGATTTGAGGCAAGTGGTTAGCATTATCTTGGTCAGTCAATAGCTTTTGTAAAGTCGGTAAGAATATTTCTGCTGATAACGGTGCTAAGGGTCGTCCATAGCTACCAAAAGTACCGCCAGCATAAATGAGTTGGACAGGATTGGATAATATATTTGTCATAGCAGAAAATGGCATAGTATGAGCCGTAATAAAGAAGTATGTGATAAAAAAGAGAGTTTAAGGTTGGACGCTAATAGCGAATAGCGCTCAGTAATAATAAATAGTATAAAGGTTAAATGCAAAAAAAATCAGCAAGTATTCTTAGTGTTATAGAATACTTGCTGACCAAAGAACGATGGGGCTTTTACGCAGTACGATCTAGTAATACTTTTGCTTGGTTCTGTTGCTCACTAGTGCCCTGAATTAATACCTCATTCAATAAGCGTTTGGCACTGTCGTATTCACCCAATTGTAAATATTGGCCTGCCAAATCTAGCGTAACTTGGGTGCTATCTAATGATTTCACAAAGTCAAAGTCGGCCGCAAAGCGTGAGGAAAAGTCTTCTGCTGTTTCAGCGGCATCTTCGGCGGTAAGGGTAGACTCGTCCTCAATTGGAGCAACTGGGCTGAGTGCTGTTGAAGAGTGAGTATCGAATTCATTGTCTAATAAAGAATTATCATCGAACAGCAACGGGGCTGTCGGTGTGACACTAGATTCTTCAGCAAGAGCATATTCTGAATCATTATTATCAAGCGATTGTGCTTCGAGATTAATATTTTCAAAGCTTTCAGTTTCAAAGCTCTCAGTTTCGAAACGATCTTCTTCAATAATGAAGTTATCAGTATCACTATTTTCTTCAAGTACAGGCGCTTCGCTTTCTGTTAATGTTTCTATATCGTTTGGCGCATCGAGACTGTCTAAAGACAAAGTGAAATCATTTTCTTCATCATTCTGGACAGTGTTGATAGACAATGCTTCAGCAGTCTCGTCAACACCTTTATCGACATCAGTTGCTAGATCATCAAAGTCTAAAATGAACGCGTCATCTTCTAGCGTCATTTCATCGTTGATACTATCAGGGCGGTCTGGAATGACAGAATCCGTTGCCTGCGCATCAGTTTCTTCAGATGAATCAAAGCTGAAGTCAAAATCACTAAGATCATTGAGATCATTATCTTCTGCGGACACCGCGACATCATTATCAGTTATGTCGATATTGGCAGTGTTCAAGATTTCATCATCTGTCATCTCTAATGATGACGTGACTGGTGCCGTATCAGTCGCCTCAGATGCGCTAATATTACTCTCTAAATCACTCAGCGTAAGATCAAAGTTATCTTCTATATTGTCGCTAGTAAGACTGGCCTCATAAGATGTGTTTGTTACTGACGAGTTAGACATACTGTCATCTATCAGTGTACTACGGTTATCTTCAGAGGTTGCTGGCTGATCAGATAGCGCGTTCTTACTATCGATTTGATTAATCGGTAAGTCAAAATCTATGCTCTCAAAATGGCTATTATCTTCTACGGGTGCCTCTTTTGCTGCGACTTGATTTTGCTCTTCTGAAAATAAAGCTTTTAACTCATCAGCTAGCGCAAGACTTTTTGGGTCGCTTTGCGTCTTGATGGCATCATAAACTTTGTTAAAGTTCTCTGGCTGATTAATAGTCGCGTATATGCTGAGTAATTTAACAGATAATTGACCATCATTCGGTTTTTCGCTTAGGCCGCGACTGAGGGTTTCAATGGCTTTGTCATAACGCTGTTGATCCATGAAGCGCTGGGCAATCGTAATATGATCAAACTTATTGTCATCATCTTTGTGGCTTTGGGCAGGAGTGTTGTGATCCGTTTTTGGCATCGGAGCTGGCGTAGCGGTACTCATCCCCAGCTGCGCTGAGGGCTTTTGCGCTTTCTTTTTGTACAATAGTAAACCGGCTACTATTAGAATAAGTACCAATCCGGCGATGATATATAGCATATTGTCCATAGTTACTCCCACGCCTATGATCACAGCACACTGCGTTGATCAGTTAGGCAATTATTGATTGCGTAGTTTTTTGAGACGAGCTTGGAGCTCAGCCAGTTTTTGGTTTTGTAATTGAATTTTTCTCGTATAGCTATCAAGTGCACTGCTGGTTTTTGACAGCTGCTGAGCTTGAGCTGCCGTACTTTGTCTTGAGGCCTTGAGCGTGGCTAATATATCTGTGCTGAGACCATTACCTGTTGCCGCTGCTGATGTTGCTTGGGTGCCATCTGCGTTGCCATTACGACCAGGTGCGAGCACTGAAAACTGTGCTTTTGGCAGCATTTGTGTTTTAGTAATCATGGGTTTTTTACGCTGTTTAGCGACTTGATTTGTTTCAGACGGTTTTTTAGAGGGTGCTTTTGCGGCCTTTTTTACCACAGGTGTGTTTGCTCTGCGGCTATATTGTCTTTGCGCCTCAATCGCCGCTTCTAGTTTTTGTTGTGATGGTACAACATCGTAACTGGGCAAGCTAAGCTTGGCATCCGCTTTGAGTTGACCCGCGTCTTTATTAATAAAGGCATCAGGGTTTTGCGTTTGAATCTGCTTCATTACTGTTTGAATGTCTAAGTCATTTTCTTGCGCAATTTGCTGTGCAATAACCCATAGACTGTCGTTGCGCTGTACTTGATATTGAGACGCAGTAGTAGTGCTGGCTGCCGTACTGATAGAGGCGTTGTTGGTAACACTAGATGGGACAGTGGCGACAGCTGTATTGCTAGTGTCAAGACTGGCTTTTGGTGTACTCGCTTTGTTGTCACTCGGCGTTGGCATAATAGGAGAAGCAGTCATCATGCCAGCTTCTGATTTGCTACTCGGCTGTATCTGGCGAGTGACTTGAATATTCAAAATATCGAGCTGTTTATCAGTGACAGCTGTAGCTGATAGACTATTTTCTATTGGCATGGTCTTGTTATTGACTAGGGCTGTATCATTCGCTACATTCTTAGCAGAATTGAGGTCGATATTGCTGTTACCCATTGTGGTAACGTTGCCATTTGCACTCAAGCGACCATTGTCTAATCGACTGGTTGGATTACGAGCATTGTCATTAGCGTTAAGAGTGTTGTTAACGTTGTTTAAACGACCATTATCTAGCCGGCTAGGCGCATAAGCAAGATTGTTGCCTTGCGAGGTAGGAGTCGTTGTAGGTGCTTGGATATTAGGTGCTGGCAATTTAGACGCCACCAACTCGCTCGTTGACGAGTGAGTAGTCGCTAGCATGGGCGATAATGTTAATGGCGGCGGTGCACCTTCTCTAACGGTCAACGGTTTAGCCGTATTAGAGGACACACTGGGTAGATTCGGTTTTTTTGCGCCAGTAACGATATTTTTAGGCGTGTCAATGGGCAGACGGCTATTGAGCGGCATCAACAATGTCTTGGGAATGACGTTGCGTTGACCCTTATCATTTATGTTTAAAACCACATCAGCAAAAGGTGTGGATACAGGTTGTGAAGTAGTAATAAATACTTCACCGCTGGTCGCTGAGGTAGGTTTAAAACGTACGGTCATCGAATCAGTTTGGGCCAAGCCCATTTGCTGATAAATAGTAGAGTTTGCCAAACTTGCTGAAAAGTCAGCGGCTCGAATATCACTGACCACAATGCTCGCAGCTAGCGGCTCATGTTGGGCAGAGGTGACAACAGTCTTACCAATCGTTGCAGCTTGTGCACTCGATACGAGAGCCGCATAGCCTACGGAACAAAGTAGTGCCATCGAGACCGCGCGATGTACCGTAGTCAACCGATGAGATAAATGACAAGACATGTGCAGACCTTTAAGATATAAGTTATCTGTGCTGTTATAACAAAATACCATTTAGTTTACCAGTTTATTTCACAACTGTTGTGGACAATACAAAAAATGTTTGAGTATTGTTTAATCGCGCTTTCTATCGAGCAGCATTGCATCACCATAACTAAAGAAGCGATAGTGTTCTTTAATCGCATGTTGATAAGCATGCTCAATGGCATCTTTACCCGAAAATGCCGACACCAGCATTAACAACGTTGATTTGGGTAAATGGAAATTGGTCAACAGTCGATCTATTACACCAAACTTAAACCCTGGGTAAATGAATATATCGGTATCACCAGACCAGCTGGAGAGAGGCTGCCCGTTAACGGCTGTTTTTTGATACGCCGTTTCGAGCACGCGTGTGACCGTGGTGCCAATAGCGATGACTTGTTTACCATTCGCATGGGTTTGATTGATGAGCTCAGCGGTTGCTTGTGGTAAATGTGCATACTCACTATGCATGGTGTGATTGAGCAGGTTGTCCGTTTTTACTGGCGCAAATGTACCAGCGCCAACGTGTAAAGTCACAAAAGCCGTACGAATACCTTTTGCCGCAAGTTTGCTCAGTACCGATTCATCAAAGTGTAAGCTTGCAGTCGGTGCAGCCACACTCGCAAGCTTGGTTGGATCATGAAAAACCGTTTGATAACGAGTATTGTCTGTCTCATCCGCATGGCGTTCAAAGTAGGGGGGAATAGGTAGTTCGCCATAAAGCTCTAAATGCGGCAAGATCGGCGCATCAAACGCTAAAATAAATAAGTTGTCTTGACGACCAATCATCACCGCCTTCATATGACCGTCAGCAAGCTGCAAGTGTTGTCCAAGTTTGAGCGCTTTACTGGCTTTAACATGGCAAAGTGCAATATGTTCTTGATTCACGGGTTTGTCATTTGCAGCTTCTACAGATTTTTCAGCCTCTACATATAAAGTCGCTGTCTCTAAATCTGAGATATCAACCAAACGTTCAATCAATACTTCAAGCTTACCGCCAGTATCCTTTTGTCCGAAGAGGCGTGCTTTCATCACTTTTGTATCATTAAATACAATCAAATCACCTTCATTTAATAACTCAGGTAACTCAGTGAATAAGCGATCTTCTACAAGCGTAGAGTCTTTTTGATTATTGGCGGGCAAATACAAAAGTTTTGAGGCAGAACGCTGTGAGAGAGGATAGCGTGCAATCAGGCTGTCTGGCAGCTCATAATCATAATCATCAACGCTCAAATAATTCAAATCATTGTTGTTTTTTTCGGCATCAATTGAGGCGGCAGTAGTAGAGTCTATAGTGTGAAAATCGTTCATAATTAATCTTTAAATGAATGTAAATTTTGGCGTAATTGTAGCAGAAACCATGTCATGAAAGGGCAGTTTAGTAAGGACTTATGCGCACAAAAGGGTTTGTATATTAAATAGCCTAAGCATTAATTGTTAGAATAAATAATTAATAAAAGCGATGAGCGTCAGTATGTTATTCAAACAAATTTAACTGCGGCAACAATTGGGCGGCAGGTGCTAATGAAGAGAAAGTAACACCGACTAAGCGGATAGGTAGCTCACGAGGAATGTCTAAAAACAGTTTGTCCAACCAATAATGGGCAGAATCAGCACTGTTAAAGGCAGTCGATAGCGTGTGTGAGCGGGTGATTTGAGTGAAGTCTGCGTATTTAACTTTTAGAGTAATGGTATAGGCGACCAGCTGTTTTTGTTGCAGTTGATGAAAGGCATCAGCATTTTTTTCATAAATTTGTATACGTAATTCATGGTTATCACTTAGATTGTCTTTGAATGTGGTTTCAGAACCCACAGATTTGTGCGCGCGCTCAGATTTGACAGCCCGCTCATCACGCCCATGGGCAATATCGTGATAAAACTGCCCACGCTTGCCAAACTCCTGCACCAATACAGCCGCTTGCATTCGCTTGAGATCCGCGCCAGTATTTACACCCATCGCATGTAAGCGCTTGGCAGTGGCTTTACCAATACCATGAAAGCGCTCGATAGGTAGCGTACTGATAAAGGCATCAGCATCCGCTGGTGTGATAATTGCCGTACCATTGGGCTTGTTGATATCAGAGGCAATTTTAGCCAGCATCTTGTTAAACGACACACCTGCTGAGGCCGTTAATCCAGTATGCGCTAGTATTTGTGCCCTTAGCCAGTTCGCCATCAAGGTCGCTGAACCTTTATGGACTTGTAGCCCTGTAACATCGAGATACGCCTCATCTAGAGACAATGGTTCAACATGTGGCGTTAAGCGGTACATAATCTGGCGAATATCGCTACTAACTGCGCGATAAACCTCAAAACGTGGCCTTACAAAAATGACTTCTGGGCAACGTTTACGCGCCTCATAACAAGACATGGCAGAGCGTACACCAAATTTACGTACCTCATAGCTGGCTGCCGCGACCACACCGCGACCACTTGGATCGCCACCAACCACCAGTGGCTTACCGCGCAGTTCAGGAAAGTCACGCTGCTCCACACTGGCATAAAAAGCATCCATGTCTATATGAATGATTTTACGGGGGCTAGCATTTATAGAAGTTGTCATACTCACTATTTTACCTGATTCAAGCGCTTTGATTGAGTATCAAAATTTAAATTTATCGATAGACTCCTTTGCTAGGTTAGCAGGACGCTAGCAACAGTATATGAATAATTTTATATGTCATAAATCTTATATATCATAGAGTTAGTTAATGATAAACAGAGGTATTAATTCAAAAAAATCGTATTTACCAAACATATTTTTGTTCTTGAATGATCTAGGTCTACTGTAAATCAAACTCATTTGTACTCTTGCACCACCTGTCGTATCCACCTCACCGTTTGTCATAAATCTCACATTTAGATGTTACAGTTTTGATTCTGGTGTTTTACAATATAGTATCCGCGCTAATGGATAACTGTAAAACAATAAGTAATGCCTTGTGCGCCTCTATGACCATTTAAAAAAGACATTGCTTATCGCTCATGCCAAGATCGAAAATGGAGTTTTGGTAAAATTAACTCTTTAAGAGCTTGATGTTAGAGAGTTTAGAATGACTAAGGAGCTGATGATGAATAATGAACTAAAAGGGAGCGATTTAACAAGAGCGATGCTAGCACGCGGCGATAAAAAAGTATGGTGTGCGGTTTGTGATGATAGTGATGAGCAAGCAATGATGGATCATTGTGGTAATGATTTTACGGCTTATATCGTGTCATTTCGTGACGGGCATTTTTATTGCAATGCTGGCATGCCGTGGGAGTTTGCCGTGCCCATTAAGATAATTGCGGTGCTGCAATCTGAAATAGAGAAGTAAGTATAGCAATAATATTACCGGCACAAAAAAACCTCCTAATGAGGAGGCTGATTTGTTACTAATATTGGTACCAGTGGTCGGACTCGAACTAAACAGTTAAGCCTTTGATAGTAATGACTTATTATTTTAGTTGATGGTCAATTACTGTTAATTTTACTGTTATTAACTTATATCAAGCTTCGTCACGTTCCGTTTCCGGTACCGACTCAAGCTGTAGATTATGCACTTTTATTATCCAAGCATCAAGCTCATGTTCAAGCCAAAAAGAGGATGATCCGTCTTTATGCTGCGCTGGAAAAGTACCGTCCTGAATCTTCTGGTAAATAGTCGATTTTGGCAAGGCGACTTTATCAGCAACTTGCGAGATTCGTAGTCGTCGTAAATTAGTCATCTGTCACCTCATTTGTCTGTAATTGCATTTGCTCTTTAATCCTTTCAAGAGTGCTCGCAATCTCGTCTATTTCAGCCACCTCAAACAAATCAGAAACAGGTTTGTATTTGCAAGATGAATTAGGGTGGTCGCAAACTTCTTTAGCCTCTTCTTCTGTGTAGAAACCTGCGTGGAATCGACTCGCTGTATAGCCTTGGCTATTAGGTCGCCAATAATAACCATCTTTAATTATTACGAATAACTTAATCACAGCCATTCTCCTTATCTAATTCATCAAAGACGTAGAAATGCTCTGACTCCGTGTTGATGTTGTAGCAGTCCTCTTGGCAGTTCTCGCAATCCTCGCATTCGCAAGTGTCTCTATCCTCAGTCCAAAATGCTGAATTAACCGATGTTTGATTAAACCCAAAAGCAACGTATTCATCTTTATGCTTTTCAAGAATTTCTGCTTGCTCAGGTAAGCTACAGTAAGTTTTAAACTCAAAGTTTTTGTCAAAATCACGATATGCACTGATCAGCTCAGCAATCTCACTACTGCGAACAACATTTTTATCAAAAGTGGACAAAAGCACTATTTTTTCTGCTCTTGTTATTTTGTTAGTGTAGGGAAGCGCCCATAAATCATCTAAGCTCTCACCAGTTACAGTTCTTGAGTAACTTTTACCACTAGCCATTGGTGGTAATGGTTCAAGGTGTTTGTTTTCAAAATGCTCCCAAACCACGAAAGCACCTCTAAAAGCATTTTGCGTTTCGCCAATAAATTCAGCGTTACCGTCGGCTTTAAATCCGTATATTTCAGTTGTACTCACGATCACTCTCCTTTATGCAAATTTTGCATATTGCTACCGCACGTCTCACACACGCTTGGCAATCCCAAATCAACTTCTAGCAGCTCAGCGGCTAGGGCGGTCATTTCTTCTTCTGTGCGTGTTGTCATAGTATTTATCCTTTATCATTTATATTTTGCACACTGCACTGGTAGTTATCAGCGATGCATAGCGACTTACCGTATCTAGCCACAATGCCTTCGATTGCTGAAACCCAGTAACCAGCCTTGTCTAAGATTGGACGACGCTCAAAGTAAGCAACGGTGCCAGCCTTATCGATTGCTCGCCACGCCATGTCTAAATATTCCCAACGCAGCTCTTTGATAGATTTTGGTACTTGGATGCCACCTCTTGACAATGGCGGCTCTAAAAAAATATCTGGCTGAACGCTACTAAACCGAGCATCAAAGTATTGAATCAAGTCTTCAGGGTCGGCGTTTAAGTCTACTGGCTCAACCAAGAGATGCTTTGTACCGTTTAGCATCAGCAAGTTGTCTTCGATAGCAAAGCGCTGTGCGTTTTTACACTTGATACCGCCTGATTTGGTCACATCATCGAATACAGCATACATTCGCACTGTATTAATGCCATTGGACGACTCTCGTGCTACTGAGCTGTTATTTAGTCTCAACATACGCTGATCCTTAATGGTTGGTCTGAGCGATGATTTGCCCAGACCGTTTAATTAATTAAGCTTGCGCACCAATTTCTTCAGCGACAACATCCAGCGTATCGTTTAGCATCTTGATACAGAAGATTTGCAGGCTTTCACATGCTTCATGATGTTGTTGTATTCATCAGCTAAAACGATGGATTGCTTTTGATCAGCAAGTGCTTGGCGTAGCTCATTAACATCTTCATCTTTGATATTGATAGCTGCATTGTTAACCATCGCCGCAATCTCTTCTCCGATTGGTTTAATCTGCTTAACATTGGTGATTTGCTCAATCGTGCTTAGTAGTTCGCTTGTGTCGTAATACTCAATCACTGGTGCTTCAGCGGTTGGCTGCTTTTTGACGCGATTAAGTAGGGCGGATGCACCGGCATTTTTAGCACTTGGTGTGACATTGCGAGGCAATTCGTTATTACCACGGTCAGCCAGTTCATCAGGTGTATAAACACCCAAAATAACGTCAGGAAAGTGCAATCTAGCCAGTTTCTTAGCGGCTAAATAAGCAAGTTGTTGGCGCGGGTCAGCAGCCCAAAGTGGCGAGTTACGAACGGTGCCAACTTGCGCCATAGTCAAGCTAAGTTCTGTTGGATGATCATCACCTTTAACAGTCACACGGCATATCACGCCAACGTCATCAGATTTATCGTCTTTGCTCTTAACCTTTGACCAATCGCCAAAATATTCAAAGTTGACACGATCCGTAATAGGGGCGCGGTTATTGATTACTGCTATTACTAACTGAGCTTCATAACCTAAAGAGCCGTTAACAAAGTGCGTCTTTTGAGCTACTGCGAACGGGTCCATACCCCAGCGCAATGATTGACCGATAACAGCGAAGCAATCGCCTCTACTACCTTGCAAATGCTTTGGGATAGTGCATTTGCTTGATGCCATGACTGCAGCTAAGCGGTCACACTTATTGAACAAATCATCATCAAGCGTGATTTGCTGCGGTGAGTATTGCTGATCTTCCATTACTGCGATTTCTTGAGTGTCCATGATGGTTATTCCTTATTTAAAAAGTTATGGTTCGGCTATTAGCTTCTACAAGGTTTTGCATCACCTTGTCTGCCAGCGCTGCTATTTCGTTTTCAATATTTTGAATGGCGTTATCGTACACGCGGTCAACAATCCATCCCGACTCTTCAGCAAGCGCGCGTTTGAGATAATTATTGCACTGCTATTTCGTTTTCAATATTTTGAATGGCGTTATCGTACACGCGGTCAACAATCCATCCCGACTCTTCAGCAAGCGCGCGTTTGAGATAATTATTGCCATCAAATATTAGACTTTTATTACGCTCTTCATGACGGACGGACAAAAACAAAGAAGGGTTTGGAACGTCGGTCAGCATTTTCATTGCGCCTTTTCTTGCTTCGATTAAGTCTTGTTTATCTTTGATCAAGTCAGAAAGTTTGATCGCGGCGCTTTCATTGATTTTTGTTGTATTAATACTCATCACTTAACCCTCATAACACGGCTTTCGCTTTGCTTGATATATTTCTCAGCAAGCTCAGGCATATCTTTCTTAAACGCTTTGCTATCAAACTTATTGGCAGTCTGTGCTTTGTAAGTAGCGACCACTTCACCATCGATTGCCAATGCTTCGTTATTCTGAATCTGACAAATCAAGTCGGTCTGGGCGAGCTCAAGCGCGGCTTTTACTTCTTTTTCTTGCGCCTTTAATGACTCGTAATGCTCAAAAACTTTGGCAGCTTCACTATCAGGCTCGACATCAAGCGTCGTATCAGGATTGTGGCGTGGGTACTTATCCTTAGCGTTCTGCAAAGTCGTAGCATCAGGCTCAACACCTGCTAATACGTTATTAACCCAGAAGCTTTCGGCTGCTTCAAATAGGTAATCAATGAAGTCTTGATGACGCTCAATCTTGTACTGACGGTATTTGTTGCCACCAATCAGTACAGCCATGTGNGAAGCTTTCGGCTGCTTCAAATAGGTAATCAATGAAGTCTTGATGACGCTCAATCTTGTACTGACGGTATTTGTTGCCACCAATCAGTACAGCCATGTGGCAAACTTGAGTATCAGTTACACCCATGTACCACTGAGCTTGACATTGATACTGATCAGGCACTTCGTCGCTTTCCTCGTTGCCCCAATTTTTACCGACATGTTCAGATGCGGTTTTAATCTCGACAATCTGATCAGTCGTCAGCTTGCCATCTTTAAATCGCACGTTGCCTTTGATAGCTGGATTGATAATGGCGCGGTCAATATTAGCGATTGCCCAACGATGCTCAGGGTGACGCATGAGGAAGTTAACGTTCTGAATCTTCAGACCACTACGCTTAGAAAATTCGCGCGCTACCGTGTCCTCAAGTACGGTGCCCCAGTATGCAAACTCGTTCATGTCTTCGTCAGATAAAGGCTGCGTCTTAGACTGATAAATATCATAAGCAGTAGCGTAGGGCGATACACCGATGATGGCTGCTATGTCACTGCCACCAATGCCAGACTGACGTATTGCAAGCCAATCCTGGCGGCATAGAGTGCTGGTCTTGATAGCATTGGCGTCTTGATACTTTTCAAACTTGATTGCGGTTCCCATGATTACTTTCTCCCGTATGCTGTTGCGATAAATTGGTTGGCATGTTTAGCCGTTTGATACTGCTCAGACTGCAAATATTCGTCCGTGTAGCCTTGCTCAGTCGTTGGTTGCCACTCATTGCTCACAAGTAGCTCGCCGTCAATCTCGACTAGCGTGTAGGCTTTGTCGTCAACGATGACCGTTTCAGCAAGTGCAGCCGTTGCCGTGATTGCGCCCATAAGAGCGCCAAACGTGATAAAGATTAGCCATTTCATGCTGTGACCTCCCTGTCTATTGCGCTGTTCTGCCAGTCAGTAGCATCAAAACCGTGACCTAACGGATATGAGTAGGTGATAGGCGCACCGCTTGATAAGAATTCACCGCCACTAGGGTGTAGGTTTTTAGCAGGTACACTCCAAAGTTCGCCAAAACCATCTTTGCAAACACATGCACTCTTTACGTCAGGCGTTGCATTTTTAAATACTTCTTGCGTTAGCTTTTTCATCACACCACCTCCGCTGTATGTACCGTCACATCAAGACCAATCGCATCACTCAGTAACTTGCTAAAGTTTTGTATATCCCACCAATCAGTTAACGGATATCTAACAGCCTCAGCACCACCAATCCATAATCTATGGATAACGGCTGTATCACCGTCCACTGAGTAATAAAAGATTGCGGAGATAATCCCCATATCTACTATTTGCTTTAACATGGACATGCTCCTTATGCTGATAGCCAGTCTGAGTTAGTAAAGCCGTATGTGCGCTGATCGTGATAGTCAGGCTCGTATTCATCAGTCTCGATAGGGTGGTCGTATAGAAACTGGTTGATAACCGCCTTAATCATCGGCTCATGCTCGAATTGCAGCGTGTAATCGTAGTCTTCACTGATACCGTTTATCTCTTGGTAGCAATCGCCTACGCTTAGCAGGTTGATTTTCTGTCTAGCGTCAGTCTCAAAGTAAATCTCAACTGATACGTCGTCGCTCATTGCGATATAAACCGTGCCATCTGTGCCTGATTCGCTTAACTCGTGGTCAGCGTCGTTGTCTAATCTAATTTGGTGTGTCATACTTACCTCGCTTATTTAAGCAAAGCCCTCATTGATTCCACTCGGCGAGGGCTTTTTGCTGTGTGTTATTTAAGTTGAAATTGTTAATTCTGTTTTGCAGTTAGCGCAGTTAACATCTATCACTGCATGCAAGCCATCTTTAACAAGGAACTGCAAGCCCTCTATCATTTCGATAGTTTTAGTATTTGTCTTGCCGCAAAAATCACAATTAAAAAAATCATCTACAACAACGTTGTTATCAAAAGCATCGTTTAAGTTGTAATGGCTGTTTACAGCGCATATAGTTTTAGCTATAACCTTATTTTCTTTTTTTTCTTTATCTCTAGCTTCAACTTCATTTTTGGTTAACTCCCTTAAAGCAAAGTGCGAAACAACGTTATCGTCAACCTCATATATGCCAGTTGCCATACCCTTATCTCCTAGTTAGTACGCAATAGCCGTCGATTAAAACGGCTATGACTTAATAGCTATTTGCTATCTGCCGTTAGCTTGGTTGAACATTTCTTCAGCAATCTTATTTGCCTTATCTACTTTTGCTTCAGGAGTGCGACTTGCTGCATTCAGTCCTGTCTTTATGAGCGCTGCTATAAGCACCGCATCTTTGCCACTCATTGAAATAGTTACTCTCTGTAAAGCCATATCTCTATCCTCGTTCTGAACCTCGGCTCATTTGGTTGTTTAACCGCTAAACTGACTGCTGATAACGGCACTTCGTTTTTCGTAGCAATTTGCGCAGATTCCACGTGATTCTAGAGAGCTAAAATTCTCGCTACCTGCCTCACTCTTGCCATTGCACTCAGGACATACAACTACGGGGTGTCCTGCTACATCCGACCAATTCAATTTATGAACATCACTCATATCTCTATCCTCAGTTGTGGTCATTGACCGTTAGTTAATTAACTTCTTGTTGTCTAAGTTGCGTTAAATAATCAGGTCGCTTGCATCGTCTGCGTTGTTCGTTGCGATGGATTAATTATAAGTAAACTTTTAAAAGAAGTCAAAAGAATACTTATAAATACAAGCAAAGTAATTGTAAATATGTGTAAACTTGTATTTTTTATAGGTGATTTATAGGCAAGCACAAAAAAAACCACTCGATAAGAGTGGTTAGTTTTCGTACTAAGAGGAGGGGTTTGGTTTACAACATGCCCGACTTCCAGACTACGCGACCTTGAATATCGATGTTATCAAGGCTTTCTGAGCCGATTACAAAATCAGGGTAGTTGCTTCTATTCTGGTTGTCCGAGCGCATTATCCAGCCAGTAGGTGTATATATCAGGCGTTTAATAAACAGCTTTCCATCGATACAAATTAAATAAATCTTGGTGCTCTTTGGTTCAATGTCCACAGTGTTCACAATCAATGTCTGACCATCTTCAATGGTTGGCTGCATACTGTCACCGCTTGCCTCTATTACCGCTAGCAAATGAGCCTCTGGTAGGTTCTGCGCTCTTAGCCAAGCTACTGGCATAGGCATACCATCAACTATAGTGACTTCGTTAACATCAATACCTTCACCGCATGAACCGCGCACATCATAGCGAGGAATCATGACGTATTCTTTTGGATCAGCAACTTCTCCGTTTTGACCGCCAATAATCACGATGTCGCTATTATCAGCTACTTGTCTTGATATGTTTTCTTTGCCGTCAGTTAGATAGCTAACATCAACTTTAAAAGCTTTTGCTATAGGTATTACCAATCCACTAGATTTAGGTACATCGCGCTCAATCTCAGATATAGCAGCTTGAGACACGCCCACCTTGACGCCTAAGTCCGCTTGCGACCAGCGGCGCTTTTTGCGCTCTTCTTTGATGCGCTCGCCTAAAGTTTTCATAAAAATGCCCATAAGTTATAAGTCCTGTCGTTAATATAACAAACAAAATACAAGTAAACTGTTTTTATGTCAACAAGTAAAGTTATAAACAGCTTGTTTTTTACAAGTATTCTTATATAATGAGCTAACAGGAGGAAACAACGATGCAAACAAAATGGCAGAAAATCATTGCTGAGCTTAAAAAGGCAGGTTGGACACAAACTGCCATCGGCAAAGAGTGTGGCGTATCTCAAGCAGCAATCAATCAAATCAAACTTGGAACAACCAAAGAGCCTGGGCACAGCGTAGGCGAAAAAATGATTGAGTTATTAAACAAAACAACAGAGGAGGGTTAGTCATGGAATTGGTACTAAGTGACTTATTAGGCAGCGATTTAAAGATGACCACACGCGAGATAGCAGCGGTTACAGGCAAGCGCCATGACCACGTAAAGCGTGATACCGATGTCATGCTTAAAGAGCTTGGATTAGATGCCCCCACTTTTGGGGTTATCTATTTAGACAGTGGAAATCGCCAACGCATCGAGTATGTCTTAGATGAAGAACTAACTCTTACTTTGGTTACTGGTTACAGCATCAAGCTAAGAAACGCAGTCATCAAAAGATGGAAGCAATTAGAAAACCAAACCGTATCACTGCAAGACGAAATCAACAAAATCTGCGCCAAAGAAAACTTTGATAAAGCTATCGGCTCAATTCATGGCAAAGGTCTGGCGGAGCGCAAGAAAACTAAGAAAGCAAACAGTAATATTTTTCAAAACCTTATTAGCCAAGCGCAACTAACACTGGGGTTAAGACAATGACTGAACAAGAAATAAGAGACTGGGAGCGTGAGATTCAACACTTTCAGATGATGCAGAAGCAGCGCGAAGGATGGGATGGCAAAAATCCAACACCCGAAACAATCGCAGCTCTTAAGCAATTCAACAAAATTATGGAGCAATCCAATGAAATCAACCGATGAAAATCTATTTGCTTGCGAGTATTGGAGCGAGCATCAAGCCAGTTTATCGCTAGAGCAAGATAAGGAGTACGCAGCACAAGACGCTTTACGTGAGCGCAATCATCGCTCAGAGCTAAATAAGCAGCTTGAGAAACAGCGTAAGAATAGCGAATTTTGGCACCGAGTTATGAACGTGCTGACAGTGATCGCAATAGCGATTGTTATTTACACACTAATCCATTTTGCATGAGGTCGTTATGTCAGTCAGCCAATCAGACGTAGAGCAGCACATTAAGCGCCACGGAGTTAGAAAACTCACAGCAGCGGACAACACAGGTCTTTACTGCAAATCAAATCACTACAGCAAAAAGACTAAGCAGATCGTGATGGCACAGACAGCCAAATGGTCGAGAAAAGGAGTAGGTCATGCAAGATTTAATTAAAGAAGATGGTGTTGCATCAAGAGCAAAAATTGATGTCTTGGTGAACGTTGAGGATATGTCGATAAATTGCGAATGCAATGGAAAACCTTTTTTTAAGTCGCCTTTTAAATTCAGAGTCCTAAAAAGACCTGACGTTAAAAAAGACGGAAAGGTATTGGCGTCGTGGAGAAAGCGAGTAAATAAGAGTGTTGACAAGCACGTCAAGCAGCAATTCAAGGAATCAATGTACGAAATAAGAAGTGTAGAAATTAAAGGCTTAATTTAGGCAATAAAAAACGCCTTATCAGCGTGAACTGATAGGCGTCTCGAAAACTTAAACACAATCGGAGTATATATCCATGAGTGATACAAATCAAGAAAAATCATTTTACACCAGTAGGGCTATAGCCAAGCACCAAGGCAGAGAGCATAGCTACATACTAAAAATTGTTAGAGAGCTGATCTCGCAAGACTTGCTAGTCAATACCGTATCTAGAATGTGGGTGAGTGAGCAGAACCATCGTGAGTACGAGGAGTTTATCTCAGTCCATGAAGACATGGAGCTAATTATATCAAAGGTGTATATCAAGCCACCGCCGAAAAGTCACGGGTATAAGCGCAAAGAAATAACGTGGGAATTACGCAAAGAAGTTTTTGAGCGTGATGCTTACCGCTGTAAAGGCTGTAATGATTGGCACGACCTATGTGTAGATCACATCTTACCAGTTGCTAGAGGTGGCTGTAAGAACATCGAAAACCTACAAACCCTCTGTCGTCCATGCAATAGCAAGAAAGGCACTAAGACAATGGAAGAGTGGTTGGAGGTGTGCAATGCAAGCAATTAAGAGGCAAACCATGAAAGAGACAGGTTACACGCGAGTGGACAACAAGATATTTGACGCACAGCCGTTCTTATCGCCTATCGCGTTTAGCGTGTTAATGCGAATGGTAAGAATGATTGATGGCTATGGGAATGACAACAAAGGGTTATCTAATACCTTTTTACAATCCAACTGCAATATGAGCAAAAACACAGTTTCAAAAGCCGTAAAGGAGTTAATCGAATTTGGTTTTTTAGACCAAAAAAGACAGCAAAGAACGACGACTATTTACAGTTTGAACTATGAAAATATTGCTGACTTTGACGCTAAAAAGCTAGGTCAAGATTTAGCTTCCCAAAATTTAGCTTCCCAAGATATGACCATTAGATTCCCAAGATATGACCATCAACTAGGTCAGAATATGGGAGGTAATAAAGAAAAGAAAGAAAAACCTTTAAAGAAAAATATAGAAAAAAGTAAACCAAAAAAAGCAGTGGCTAATTCTTACTCACCTGAAAAACCTGAATCGGTATCTGATCAGATTTGGAATGACTTATTAATTCTTAGAAAAGATAAAAAAACCTCCAACACCAAAACAGCTTGGACAACGATATTCAACGCTTTAGAGAAAACACATCAAGCAACTGGTCACAGCTTAGACCAAATAATTGCTTTTTGGATAGCTAAAGACTGGAAAGGTTTTAACGCTGATTGGTATTTAAACGCACAGCCACAGCAAACAAATTATCAGGGGAATAACAATGCGGTCAATCAATCAGCTAACAACAGCAATCAGCCAAAACGCTCACAAGCCGACATCTACGCAGCTAAGCTCGCAGAACAACGCAGACAACGCGACCAAGCAGCCAACACAACAACTACAGGATGCGATAGAGCTAACGTTTACGACATGGAAACGCTTGTTTAGATCAAAGATGAAAGACGAGGACTGGATGCTAGACACAGTGGAAGTTTGGGCAATTGCATTAACCGATTTGAGAATCACAGGTAAAGAGCTTGCAGTAGCACAAAGAAAGTCAATGTCACTTGAGTGGCCACCAACAGCACCAGCCGACTTTCTAGCACTAGGACGCACAGAGACAGCAAGTGAATATCCTGATATGCGAGCTGAGTACCTAGCAGCAGCACAAGGGCAGTACAAGTACGAAGTAACGCTAGAGACAGCAAAACGAGTTGGTACGTGGGAACTCAAGACACAGCCCGAATCGATTAGCTACAAGTCATGGCAAAAGCATTATCCGAAAGTATGCGAAGAACACAGCCAGGGTGCTGATTTTAGCGTTCCAGTCAGCCATCAAGTGCAATACAGCCACACACCAGTGCAAGTAGGTAGCGAAACAGATAAGCGCATTACAGAGCAATTAGCAGAATTACGGAGAATGAGCGCATGAGTAAATATACAGAGATATCTATAACTGACGGCACAAACAAAAAGAAAAAAGTCTTTGCTGATATTGCGACTGACGAACTAAGCGTAAACGAGATTGTTAGTCTTCTGGGTTTTGAAAGTAAAAAACCGATTTATGAATATTTCATCATGTTTAAGCAGATCGATGCTCACATGAACACCATGAGTTACAACAAAAGAGGATTGTCGGGTGTTGTGACTGTAAATAATGAGCACGTAAAGGTTCGATCATTTGATGAAGGCGAAAGCTTTGGTTTGATAAGCGCTCTAAAAATGCAGGCTGTGAAGCAGTATTTGGCAGGAGAGCAAGCATGAAAAACATCTACAACAAAAAGACGGTGCAAGGTACGGAGTGGATTAAGAGCGATACCGTTGTCATCACGTATAGCGACGGCTCAAAAGAAACCATGAGCAGAACGACGTTTAATCAGATTATCAAGGGGTAGGGTATGAGCGATATTAGTGAAAAACCAAAATGGATGGTTGGCGAAATGAGTGATTGCGGCAATTTTAGAATTGATTGCGCTTTGGGTGTCGAGCTTAAAAAAATCCGTATCAATAACGACATGACGCTAATGGACATGAGTAAGGTGATGGAATTTACTCCAGCTCGTTTGTCAAATTACGAGCACAAAATCGGCGCTTTAACCAACCCAGTAGATGCGTACATTATCGACAAGTGGTGCGTAGATACCATGAATTTACTGCCTGACAGCGCAATAGTTTTATCGCATAGGTCGGTGCGTACTGATTTAACCAAAGCGCAAGAGCTGATAGCTAATATTCGCAATTCAGTAGGAGCGGGCTTATGACCGAACTATCAGAGGCGCAAATACAAAACAAGGTTATCCGAGAAGCCAAGAAAATACCGTACAAAGGCAGAGAGTTAGCCGATTACATCGTACACGTAGCAAATGGCGGTAAGCGTAGTAAGAGAGTAGGCGCGGCGCTTAAGCACAACGGCGTGAAGAAGGGCTACCCCGATTTGGTCATCGACATAGCTAGGGGTGGCTTTCATGGGCTTAGGATTGAGATTAAGAAGCCTGACGACGGCAAAGTATCTGATGAGCAAGTCGAACGATTGCAGATGCTACGTGATGAGGGTTATCGAGCCGTGGTGACGGAAGGTTATCAAGAAACGATGGACGAGATACTTAACTACTTGAGTATATGGCCGTGATTAATACAAACGATGTTTGGTCAAGGCATGGCGATTTAAAGCAGGTTAAAGTTTCATCTGTCAAGCCTACGGAGATAGGTTGGAAATATCGAAATGATGATAAGGAATATTTCACAGAACGCAATGTATTCCGCATTACTCACGACTTTGTGGCAAGGATAGCTGAAAATCCACAACCATTGCAATAAAAACACAGGTACACGCTGTATTAATACATTTTTGATGCAGGTATGGCTTAAATGGATAGCGTGGCTTGAATCGAATAATAGAGGGCAGGTTATGAGTGATTTACTAAAATTACAAATGGTCGCAATGGAAGCGACACGAAACTTAGGTTTTGAGCAAGGTGTACAAGCCGAACGCGCTAGATTGCAACCGCTTATTGATGCAGCAAAAGATGTTAGAGACTCACTATTAGAATACGACCAAGACGAAAATGCTAGTGGCGAAATTTTCTATTGCGAAATTATGAGTGAGTCCGTCGATTTACTCTCTTATGCTGTGGACGAATACGAAAAGGAGCAGGGCGATGAGTAGTTTATGGGATTGCGAAAAGGATTGGGTTTGTTCAGGGTGTAATAAACCAGTAAGGGATTGTTTATGCTTGCTTGACGGTGAGAATTTTACTGAGCAAGGACGCAAAGACGATGGTGTAGACATGGTAAACGAGCCGCCGCATTACAAAGACGATTCAGGCATTGAATATATTGAAGTGACACGGCACATGCAATTTTGCGGTGGCTCATGTTTTAAATATTTATATCGCTGTGGCAAAAAGCATGACGATATCGAGGACTTAAAGAAAGCGGTTAAGTATGCAGATTGGGCGTGGGAGAACGAAGAAGTGGTACTGATAAAACCTATGCGCTTGATTGAGAAAATAGCGGTACATCGTGAGGGCAATATTAAGCAAGCCATGCTGTATATCGCAGAGGATTTTTGGGCTGAGGCTAAACGGGTTATTGAGGCTGAGATCGCAAGGCTAGAAAGTGAGTAAACGCGATTCTAAGCGGCTTGATGCTATCAGGTCGCTACCTTGCTGCCAGTGTGGTGCTAGTCCGAGATCCGAAGCGGCGCACAGCAACTTTGGAATCCACGGCAAAGGCAAAGGGATTAAGGCTTGCGACGAATACACCATTCCGTTATGCAGATCATGCCATGCCAATTTGGATCAGAACTTAAATCAGCAGACAAGACAACAGCAGTTTGATTGGTTCAATAAAAAATTAGCTTTCATTAACGGGGTTCTGAATGACCAAGCAAAAGGCGAAACCCCTATATTTTAGATTGGTGAGTGACGAGGTGCGTGATAACTGCATCAAGGCGGTGTTTCTAGCGCATCAGGACAGCGACGAGGTGCTTGAGGTGGTTATACAGCCAGCCAAGCGCAAACGCTCACTAGCGCAGAATAGGATTTACTGGTTGTGGGTTAGTCAGTGGTCAGAGCATTGGGGGTGGACAGAGGAATACACCCATCACTTTTTTAAGTACAAGTTTCTAGCCATGATTTTTTACAAAGAGGACGCGAAGTATGCAGAGGGATGCGACGCGGTAAAGCTAATCAAGGCTATTGACGAAGGTATGTATAAATCAATCGCTGCAAATGTTATTAGGCAAACAAGCACAACGAAAGCTAGTACAGCACAAATGAAAGAGTATTTAGACAAGATTGAGCGTTACTGCTACGCAAAAGACGTGATGTTAAAAATACCAGATGATCTTAAATGGGCGAGGGATTGAGTGATGGATAACTACTGTAAATATTGCAATAAGACGTTGAGTGACTTTGAGGTGCAACATATCGCGCTACACCATCCTGATAAGCAGTTATGCAGACCTTGCTTTGTGTATCGTCAGCCTGAATCGCAACTGCAAAAACCGCCATTGACAGATGAGCAGAAAGCGGCTGAGAGGGAGCGCTATCGGGCGATGATAGATAGGTTAAAAGCACTGGCTGAGGAGCAGACCAAATGAGCGAATTATCAATAACAGATTTACTTTTTGCCTACGGCGCATGGGTAAGCGATGACAATAACGAGCTAGGCTGTAAAAGTCCGTCGCTCATGTTGATTAAGTCAGCCCCTAAGCTATGCAAGAATAGCGTAAAGCCGTCTAAACGTCGCGTGGTGAAGTTTATTAGTGATGATGATGCACTTGCCGTTGATAGAGCGATGAACAAGCTCATGCGTCATTCTGTCCACTTACACAATATTATCACCTATCATTTTATCTATAACTGGTCGGTTAAGCAGATAGCTGATGATTACTGGTCACAATTTGAATACCCATGCGGAAGTAAGAAGGCAACTAATTATCATGTGAACCCATTGCTTAATCACGCCATTGGATTTGTTAGTTGCGAGTTGATGAACGATAACGCTTGAATGTTTTAAAACTAGGTGCTAATATTCATATAAGCTGTCGATTAGTACGTAAGCAGCTACCCTATTTAATACGCCTCATCTAACCGATGGGGCTTTTTTATGTCTACGATTTGGCAGGGATGCTATGTGCGAACTAACCAACCAACAGGCTTATGATTATTATCATGAGGTGAAGGAGTTGTGCGCTAAGGATTATTGGTATAAATTTTTGAAGAGTCGAGCCAATAGAGGTGTGGAAGGTGCACAGGACTTTGTGGATAAGATTGAGTTTTGCAGTAAATAAGTGCCTATAGCTCAGACGTAAGAGCAGAGAACTCATAATGCTTTGGTCGCAGGTTCAAATCCTGCTAGGCACACCATATTTTATTAACCCTTTTGCCTCCCTTGATTGGACGAGGTATTTTTTAAGACTGGCAGTGAGACGCACTGTCGCCAATTTTAGAGGTTTGTATGTAGATAAGCAAAGGCTTTGACATGCGCCTAAACTCAAGCAACCGCGTAATACCTGCCAGATTTAGCCACTGGTAGCACATGCCATAGAGACAACCGCTAGCAGATGACGACTGCGACATACGATGAGTTATCAATCACCATATTATTTGCATGTGATGAGGATGCGATTTGATAACACCGCTTGGCTCACTTCGGTGAGCTTTTTTTATGCACGCTGATTGGAGGTGAGTATGTTGAAAAGACCAATGCCACCAACCAGTGATTTACGGCCATTAATGGCAGCACCTGAGATACATGAGTGGCTACACGCAACCATACTTAATCCTGATCATGAGTGGTTTAACGAAGACCATCGGCACCTAATGGAATACTCAGTAAGCGAAATAGCATTTATGTGGGCCCAAGGCGAGTACGTGAAAGCCGGTAAGCAGATATTAGGCCAGTGCGAAAAAGTGATGATGATGGCTGGTGGTTGGAAAAAGACACGTCAGGAAATGTGGTTTGAAGATACGTTGGGTGATGTGCCTGAGTATCTTGTCACGCTTGATGCTAACTACTGCCGCGATTGTACAGACGCTGAGTTTGCCGCATTGGTTGAGCATGAGATTTATCACATGAGGCATAAGCCGGATATGTTTGGCGACCCATCATTTAAGGCTGACGGTAGACCTCAGCTTGAGCTAATTACTCATGACGTTGAAGAGTTCTTTGGTGTGGTTAGACGATATGGCGGCGATGAGGCGGTTAGACGAATGGCGGAGTTGCAAGATTGTGATCCGCAAATAAAATACTAATTACCTTTACCCAGCGATACGAGAGAGCATTTATGGCGACCCTTAACAATAAGGTTAAGGCCTTTATTGTACAAGGGCTTGCTACCTATATGACCCCCTCTGAAGTAGCAGAGGCCGTCAAACAAGAATTTAGCATAGAAGTTAAGCGACAACAGGTTTCATGTTATGACCCAAATTTAGCAGCCGGCATTAACTTATCAAAAAATTGGAAAGACCTATTCAAGCAATTCCGTGATGACTTTAACAACGATATTCAGGCTATACCAATTGCTAACAAAGCTTATCGATTGAACATGCTTGACCGTATGGCGCGTGATGCTGAGAAATCAAAGAACAGGCCATTGGCAGCAAGCTTACTCGAGCAGGCAGCTAAGGACGTAGGCGAGGTGTTCACCAATAAGCAGAAAGTCGATAACACATCGAGTGATAAAAGTATGGGTAATACCACTGTCAACAACTTCAACGGTGACGCTCAAGCAGCAAGCCAAGCCTATCAGGATATTATGGGTGGTAAATAATGCCTATCCCTTTTGCATTTGATTTTAAAAACCCTGATTACGCTCAAGTATTTGAATGGCGTATTGAGCGACTACAGCGCATTAGACAAAATCCTGACTCATTAGCTGCCCTAAAAGCGTTCTACAAAGACAATCCAGCTCAATTTATTATCGATTGGGGTGTGACTTACGATCCACGTAACATTGAGCGCGGCTTGCCGTCATATATACCGTTTTTGTTATTCCCAAAGCAAGAGGAGTGGATTCATTGGCTGATGGACGGTTGGAGGTTGCAAAAACCGTCTATTACGGAGAAAACACGCGATATGGGTATGTCATGGCTCATGATGGGTTTGTCATGCTCGCTAGGCTTACATAATCACGGCTTGTCAGTCGGTGTTGGTAGTCGTAAAGAAGAATACGTTGACCTTATTGGCAGCCCTAAGGCTTTGTTTGAAAAAGGCCGTATGTTTTTAAGTGGTCTGCCCCCTGAGTTTCGTGGCGGTTGGATTAGAGAAAAGCATAGCCCATTTAAGCGCATTATATTGCCTGAAACTGGTAGCGTGATTACTGGTGAGGCAGGTGACGGCATTGGTCGTGGCGATAGGGCGTCATTGTATTTTGTTGATGAGGCTGCTTTCTTGGAGCGACCACACTTGGTTGATGCCTCACTATCAGCTACCACCAACAGTCGTAATGATATATCTACGCCTAACGGTATGAGCAATTCGTTTGCACAGCGTCGTCATGGCGGACGTATTCGTGTCTTTACTTTCCATTGGCGTGATGATCCACGCAAAGATGACGTGTGGTACAACAAGCAGCTAGACGAGCTTGATGCGGTCACAGTAGCTCAAGAGATTGATATTGATTACGCAGCATCGGTTGAGGGTGTGTTAATACCATCAGCATGGGTGCAGTCTGCTATTGATGCTCATAGAAAGCTAGGCATTGATATTAGCGGTAGTAAAGTAATGGCGCTTGATGTGGCAGATGAAGGTATTGATAAAAACTCTATTGCCGGCCGTCATGGTGTATTGCTTAATCACTTGGATACATGGAGTGGTAAAGGTTCAGATATATTTGCCACGTCTAAAAAAGCAGTCGAGGCAACCGCTGATAGTCAGTCAGAATATTTTTTGTATGATGCCGATGGTCTGGGTGCAGGTGTCAAAGGTGATGCCAGGGTAGTGAATGAGCAGCGATTAGGACTGCCTGATGTTAATGCTCACCCTTTCCGTGGTTCAGCTGGTATCTACAAGCCAGACCGTGAAGATATTATTGGCAAAAAGAACAGCGACGCTTTTGATAACTTCAAGGCTCAAGCAGGATGGGCATTACGCAAACGCTTCTTGTTGACGCACAGAGCTGTTGCCGAAGGCATGGATTTCGATCCAAGCGATATCATCAGCATTGATAGTACGCTTGAGGAATTATCCACTTTGACAACTGAGCTTTCGCAGCCAACTTACTCAAAGAACAATGCAGGAAAAATACTAATCAACAAAAAACCAAAAGGCACGCCTTCACCCAACCGATTTGATGCGGTGATGATGGTGTTTGCTGACAACATGGTTGAGAAGAAATCCAATAAACGACACAGAGCCACTGCTGGCAAACGGACGTATAGATGAATGATACAACTGAAAAGCCGCGTTACCGTGTCACAGCAGGTAAGGCGCTAAGCCAAGAGCAAGCAACCGACCTACGCGGCAAAACTTTTTATCGCCACCTAATTCGCACTGATACTGACGAGATACTTAAAAGAGCTGGTATCAGTCGTCATGCGCTAAAGACATTACTTACCGACCCAGACATTGACCAAGCGGTTGATAGACGTGAAGAAGAATTAGGTAGTGCGACCTATACGATTACGCCAAGCGAGCGAGCTGTTGCTGATTTTATCTATGAGCAATTAGACCTGCATCTTGGAACGATATTGCAAGGCTCGATGCTTAGCAAGTGGTATGGCTATGATGTGATCGAAATGCTTTGGGGTAAAGATAGCAATGGGCGTAACGCAGTCACCTCAATGATGTCCAAGCCTATTCAGTGGTTTGAGCCGTTATCAGGCGGTGCGCTACAGTGGTTTCCAAACGATGGTAGTCAGCCGGTCATGATTAGTGATCAAGCTGACTTCTACTATCGATACTTATATCAGCAGCACAAGCCGACCTACCTTAACCCTAAAGGCAAATCATTATTGAGCCGCGTTTACTGGCTGCATTACTTCAAAACCAATGGCTGGCGTTTTTGGTCTAAGTTCTTGGAACGTTTCGGTTCACCATTACTGATTGGTAAGACTGACGCAGCCAGTGATGCCGACGCGCAGGACCTTGCCAATGCACTACTAGCAGCGCACAACTCGGGTGTCGTCACTATCGGCATTGATGAGGATGTGACAGCGGTAACCGGTGGTAGCAATGGTGAGGCATTTATTGGCTATGACTCAGTGGTTAAGCAGAGTATTGCGACTTACTTGCTTGGTCAGACGCTTACCAGTGGTACGGATAAAGGCGGTACTTACGGTCAGGGTGTTGTACACCAAGAGCAGCAAGAGATTATCTTTAGCAGCGATCGTAAGCATGCACTTAAAGCCGTTCAACGCTTCATAGATGTGATCTGTACTGCCAATGGTTTTGAGGCTCCTGATTTCAGCTGGGTGGCTAAAAAATTCATCAATCAAGAGCAGTTGGATGCTGACAAGAAAGCACATGACATGGGCGTTCGCTTTACCAAGTCATACTTTGTTGATGAGCATGGCTATAACGAGCAGCACATTGCTCACATGGATTATGGCGATGGTAAAGGCGCTATTAAGTTACCAACGTCAGCACAAGCTAATCGTTATGCGTCAATGGCTAGCAAAACATGGCTGCCATTTAAGGCTGCTGACGGCGATAGTGAATTTACTGACGAACAGCAAGAGCTTGAGCAGGTGGCAGATGATGCGCTAAATGCGAGCGTACAGCCGTTTGATACTGATACGGTCTTATCAGCTATAAGTAACGCTACGGACGCTGACAGCTTACGTGAGTCGCTATTTAATCTATGCGGTGAAGGGTTGGCTGATATTGAGTTTACACAGTTGGTTAATACGGCTATTCAGGTCGCTGATGTGCATGGTTTTGCTGATGAATCGAGTGAGGTGTAACTATGCCAGTATCAGCAGGATTTGACGTACAGTTCATCGAAGCCATTGCTTACGCGCTTAATCGTAAGGTGGTGCTACCAGATAACTACTACAACGTAATGACGCCTATTCAGCGTCAGCAAGCGGTATCTATCGCAGGGCTTGCACAGACTGAGCAGATTAAGCATGTGATGGGTCTCGTTAATGACCAGCTCGATAGTGGCGGCACGTTTGCAGACTTTCAGAACGCTGTAAAAAAAGGTGATATTGATATTAATTTGCCAAGGCATCGGCTCGACAATATCTTTAGAACGAATATTCAAGGCGCTTATGGCCGTGGTCGATGGTATCAGCAGCAACAGAATAAAGATGAACGACCTTATCTGATGCGCGACGGTATCAATGATATTAGACAACGCCCAGCGCATAAGATACTTGATCAAGTCGTTAGGCATATTGATGATCCATTTTGGCAAAAGCATTATGCACCTGATGGCTATCGCTGCCGGTGCATTATGCGCTCGCTCACCAAATCACAAGCTGAGGCTAAAGGTATTACTGTCGATGATGATTTGCCAGACGTGCCAAACGATAAAGGCTGGATAGGCGGTACACCTGCACAGTACACGGGCAACATGAACAAACTGGTCAACGATAAAATAGCCGAGCTTGCTATCACTTACTACAAGCAGTCAGGTGCGATATTAGAAGCAAGGCAACGTATTGAAGCGGCTATCACGGTTATGTTGGCACAGCCAGTACCTGAGCTTGCTGCGATGATTGACGAGGCTAAAAGGTTGATAGAGGAGGGGCAAGAGGCATGAGGACTATTACTTTAGATAATGAGCAATTCTCGATCATGGTCATGCGTGGTAGAGACGGCAGAGAGCTACCTATTACTGTCAATAACTGGCAAGAAGTTAAAGATGCTATCGAGTTGTCAGTCTATGAGTCGCAGCTTCGTGAAATTGGATCACGACCCCATGAGGATGTGTACAACGATTTTTTAGAAGTCAATGGAGCTTGGACGCCATGAATAAATCACGACTACTTAAAGTTATTGTGCTGATAGCTGATATAGCATTGACTCTCTACACCAAACGTAAGAAACACAAACAAGACCGCCGATAAGGGTTTGTTATGGATAGCAAGGATAAGGATAAAGATGATAGTTGGTCGAAAGCTATCAACACGACTGTAAACATCATTGTTGTTACCGCATTGGTTGCTATGGTGTTTGGGTTCTTTGCCGCTTTCGGTGCTTTGTTTGCACTCAAGATATTTTAAATACGGCGATTTCGCCACAATTAGAAACAAACGAATTACACCAAGTCTTTACAGAAATGTAAGGGCTTTTTTAATGGGCGGTATTTATGTTTGGACTATTGAAGAAGTTGATGCGCGGTGATTGCAACAGCCATCAAGCCACGAAAGCTAAATGCGATAAATATGCGCCTTGCTTTCGTTATGTCTATGGAGCACGAGCGTACAGCTATCAACAATGCGCTGCAAAAGGTTGCTGTAGGTGTTTGGAGTTATCACAAAAACGACCATCGCCACCAGGCGCTGAATAAAGGCAAATAAAAATGATTAACTTACAAGCAAAGATTAAGCGCGATATTGACAGTCATGCGCTCATGGCTTGCCACGATTTGAATGGTGAGCTTGCATCTATCGACTTCAAGGCGCTGTCACGTCATAGCGACGATGATAGCGAGGCAGCTTATACGGTTGAGAATGGCGTAGCAACTATCGATGTACGTGGCTTGCTAGTACCTGAGACCTCAAGCGACTATCGTTCATGGGGTGTGACAGGCTATGCAAACTTAGCGGACTACATACAACAAGCCAATGACGATTACACAGTGACTAGCATTGTCTTAGACATTGACAGCGTAGGTGGATACGTCAAAGGACAGCACTTAGTGGATGCAGCAATAGCTGACAATGCAAAGCCTATTCAGACGTTTGTTAGTGGTAATGCCTACTCAGCTGCCTACCGCATAGCTGTAATGACTGACCGTATCGTAGCGGCACAGTTCGCAGGTATTGGCAGTATCGGCACGATAGTCAAGCACACAGAGCAAGTAAGCCGCCTAAAGCAAATAGGTATCACAGTAACTAATATCCGTAGCGGTAAGTGGAAGGCTGTATTTGGTGATGATGAGCCATTGACTGATGAGCAATTGGCAGAAATACAGTCTGGCGTAGATGCCAATGCTCAAGAATTTTTTGAGCACGTAGCAAGCTATCGCAGTTTGAACGCTGACACGATTGCATCGCTTGAAGGTCGATGTTTCGATGCGACACGCGCAAAAGAATTAGGTTTAATTGATGAGATAGCAGATAGCGTATCAACATCAAGCCAAGCCACACAGAGCAACAATAACCCCGAGGAGTACGACTTGAACGAGTTAGAAAAGGCGCAAGCCAAAATCGCAGAGCTGGAGAAATCCGAAGCTCAAGCCAAGCAAGAAGCAGTAGATGCTAAAGCTGCTGCACTTGCTGCACAAAATAAGTTAGCAGAATCGCAAGCATCAACACGCCAAGCCGCTATCGATAAGTTGGCTGCTGATACTGGTCGCACGTTTACTGAAGACCAGGTGACTACGTTTAAAGCGATGGATGATGCGCAGTTTGCTGTTGCTGAATTTATGGCAAAGCCGGTCGAATCTAAGGTGCCGCCATTACCTGAAGGTTTGGATAAAGCCCAAGCAACCAATGGCCGCGAAAGTGGCGAAAGTCAAATCATGGCAGCAGTAGCAGCCGCAAAAGCACAAGGAGCTAAATAATGGTTGATTTCACTTACAAAACCGAGCAACCGTTACCAGTTGATATTGCACCTATCACTGATAGCGTCGTGCCAACTACAGCAACCGCATATCATAAAGGCGACTTGCTAAAGATTGCTGCTGGCACCAACGTAGCGACGCATAGCGACACTGGTACAGGCGCACAAGCCGATTGGCATGTTATCTGTTTAGCTGACGTTACCGCTGAGCAAGCAACTGCCAAGATTGCCGCCGGTGTTGAAATGCCTGTTTATGTTGCAGGTAAGTTTGATGTAGCACAGGTCAAACTAAACGGTGTGGCACTCACTCCAACTCAAAAGCTAGCGTCGCGTGCATACGCTAACCGCTCAACTAAAATCACGCTTAGCGTCGTTAAATAAGGACAAATATTTATGGCTACTTTTAATATTGAAGGCGCTGAAATCGAAACAGCATCTTTTGAAGAACTTGGCGCGGTTTATGATCATAGCAAACCAGTCGATACTTTTTTTCGTGACCGCTACTTTAGCGATGAAGAATACTTAAACAACGAAGACAAAGTGCCAGTAGGTGATATCAAAACCTATATTCCATTAGCGCCTGCTGTATTACCAACCGCACAAGGTCGTGTGATTAAAGATAAGGTTGAGCTGAATGTCAAATACATTCCAGCACCCTACTTTAAACCCGCCTGTATTGTAGAGCCTAGTAGCAAAATCAAAGCTAAAATGCTCAAGCTGTTGCAAACCATGCGCGTTATTGACACCAATGCCGCTGGTGTGCCGCCAACTATGCAAGATGAATGGGAAATGGCAGCAGCAGTGTCTTACTGGACCATCCGTGAGTCACTATCTAACCGTATCGCTCTAATGTGCCGTGATGCTTTGCTGTACGGCAAGGTTGTTGTTGAAGGTGATGATAACGCAGGTGTGACGGTTGATTTTGGTCGTCATACAGATTTAATGTTCGATCCCTTGATCGCATGGGATCAGGTAGGCGCAACACTTTACCAAGATGTCCGAAAGATGGTTAAAAACTTAGTTAAGCATGGTAAGCGCCGCCCAGTTGATGCACTCATGTCCAGCCGTGTTTTCGATGTCATGACTGACGACAAAGAGTTTAACGATAAATTCACAGCATCAAAAGACAGTACAGCAACTCGTGTGTTTGACGGTTCATTTGGCGGTGAAGTCAAGGCGACCTTGCGTGGTACTGTGGATGGTATCGAGTTTTGGACGTATGACGCTGAATTTGAAAAAGAAGATGGTACAAGCGAGCTTATGATGCCAGAAGATGGATTTTGGTTAATCTCTGAGCGCGCTAACAAGCTTTATTTCTGCATGATTAAGCATCGTAAAAATCCCGCTAAGTTGGCAATGGAGTTGATGCCTTACCATGTGTTTAGCGATGATCCATCGGTCGATAAGTTTATTGCTGATTCAAGCCCGTTGCCTGTGCCGATCAATAAAAACGGTGCCTGTGGTGGTACTGGTTTTATCACTCTTTAACAAAACCCTAACCTAATTGCCCTGCCTAATCAGTAGGGCTTTTTTTGGAGCAAATTATGTCTAAATTAAAAATGTATGTCGCATTACAAGCCATTGGCCAATTCAACACTGGCGATAAAATCCCAGCCATCACTGATGATGAGCTAAAAGCAGCTATTAAAGATGGCAAAACCATCGAAGGCTTACCTGAAGACCGCGCTAAATTCTTACTTGAAAAAGGCGCTATTAAAGAAATCGAAAGTGATGATGCCAGCAACACCGATGAAGATGACACCGGTGAAGTGGTAAAGCTCGACAAACTTACCAAGGCTGAGCTAACAGCGTTACTTGATGAAGAAGGTATCGAGTACAACGAATCAGACACCAAAGCCGAGCTAATCGCTCTATTTCCGAAGGACTGATTATGTATGCGACTCGTGATGATTTAGTCGGACGCTTTGGCGATATGGCAGTAGGTCAGCTTGAGTCGATGCACGATGATGGTCTGCTTGCTACGACCAATGCGCTGTCTGATGCTACCGAAAAGATGAACAGTTACTTATCCATACGCTATAAAACGCCGCTGAATAAGACTGAGCATTTGAAACTGGTGTGCTGCAATATCGCAAGATACCTGCTGTACATGAATGATGCTACAGGCGAGCCAGAAGACCGCTACAAAGAAGCTATTACTTGGTTGAAGGACGTTAGTGCAGGTCGCGCCAACGTTACGTTTGCTGAGCCACTATCACCTGCTGAGCAGCAAAGCACGTACATCAAACCTGCCGTACCAATTGGTGACAGTTACCGCGGTCAGGTGTTCGGTGATGACGTGTTTGACAAGATGCCAAGCATTAAGTAAGGTGAGTTATGTTTGATGCCAACCTATCGGGTGGTGACGAAATAATCAGACGGTTAGGTGGTTTGTATTTTGACAGTCAAAAAATGCAGAAGTTTAGCCGCATGACTGGCGCTGAGATGGTCTACCAAACTGAGGAGCGTTTTTATAATCAGCATGATCTACAGCGTCAACCATGGCTGCCTTCCCTAAGGGCTATTGAGCAAAAAGGTAAGACGCTGCGTGATACTGGTCGCTTAATGGGTTCGTTAACCTATGTACCACTACCTGATGGCGTCAAGTGGGGCACAAACGTGGTGTATGCAAAAGCGATGCATTACGGACTACCTTATCGCAATGTAACGCCTAGACCTTATATGGGTATGAACGAGAACGACCGCGCATCAGTGCTTAACATCATCAATCGAATTATGGACGTAGACTTATGAGTAATTATTTTGCAGTGGGTCTTGGCTTGATCGAACACCTGGAGGCGAAAGCTGACGAGTGGGGCGTTAAAGATGTTGGTGTAGCTGCAACAATCAATCAAATCAAAAAGAACACGACACCTGCCTTGTATGTAGTGAATACTGCCAACAGTCCAGTAGCTAATGGGTCGATAGACAGTCAGGACATACAGCAATGGACGGTAGTAGTGGCTGTCAGCAATCAAGCATCACAAACCGACTTTAAAGCGCTTATGCAGTCATCAGGCGAGCTTATCAGTCAAGTTATTAATTATGTGCAAGGTTATCAGTTAGATGACTATCACGATCCATTGGAACGTACCAGTACGTCAGGACGTATTGAATACTTTTCGACTATTGCGCTAATACCATTCACTTTTCAAACTAAATTCCAGCCATAGGAGATATGCAACATGGCAGATAAACAACAATCTCACGCATTTATCGGTAACGGTAAAGTATATTTGACCGCTGTTAAAAATGGCGTAGAAGGCAAACCCTTTTGGGTTGGTGTAGCAAATGCCGCGTCATTCTCGCATTCGGTCGAGGATGAGAAAGAGCTAATTGAATACCATTCAGGTAAAAATCAAGTATGGGACAAAGATGATGGCAGAAAAGCTACTACATTTAGCTTAACGCTTAATGAGCGTCGTCCAGAAGCAATGCAAGCAGCATTACAAGCAACGGTCACAGAAGTTGCTACTGGTACTGCAACGGGCGAAGAACACGCTGTTTCAGAAGTGGGTGACATCATCTTCCTGAAGCATAAAAATGTGACTGAAATCACATCGTTTACAGACAGCACTACCGTCACCGCGCTTGCTTTGGTCGAAGGCATTGACTACACGATTGATAAAAAGTACGGCACCATCGAGCTATTAGAAAAGCAGACGCTCACATCGCCGCTAATCGTGACTTATAGTTACGGCACCGCAACGGTTATGAAGCCAATGACTGACGATGTTGATTATTATCGAATCCGTGTTGATGGTCTAAACAAAGTTGGTCAAAAAGATAAGCAGGTGGTCACAGCTTATCGTGCCAAGCTATCACCTGCTGATACGCTTGATCTAATCAGTGATGACTTTAGCGAAATGACGCTTGAAGCTGACTTGTTATATGACGAAGCAGAAGAAGCAACGTATGAGATTGTGAAGTTATAATTTGTAGGTCTATGTGATTTCGCATAGGCCTATTTTTATTTAATTAAGTCATTGCGTGTCGATGGCTTACTTAAATAAAAGAAGGATCAATCATGCGTACTAATGCACAAACCAAGCTGACGAATACAGCCACAGGCGCGGTTATTGTCTTGTCTGATAGCTTATATCCCGAAGGTGAGCACGACTGGTCGGCCATTGTATCAAACAATAAATACGCGTTAGATGGCACGTTAATAATCCAACAATCAGAACGCAAAGCTGGCAGACCGTACACCATGCAAGCACCTGATGGTCATGGCGTACTATCTAGAGCAACGATTAATGCGCTCAAATCCGAGCGTGACAAGCTAGGCGCTACTTTTTGGCTAGATTACCTAGCAGATGGGGCGGTAAAGCGCGTTAAAGTCATGTTTGATACAACACAAGAGGCTATTAATGCAACGCCAATCAAAGGCAGCACAAGCCCGCAGTTGAGCGATTACTATAACGTAACGCTTAGGTTTTTAGAGATACCGAGCGTGTGAAGTGGTATAATTGGCTATAATTTACAAGGAGTTATAGCTATGCGATTATCAGACATTAACAATAAAACAATAAGCGTTACGTTGACTGATTTTGAACTTGCTAAAGCCGAAGATAATACGCCTGAAAAGCTGGCGGAAAGGGCGATGGATGAAGTGAAGAAGTCGTGCAGTCCTGAAATGATGAAGCAAAGACCAGGGGTTATCTATACTGCTGACGATATACCAAAACCACTACTAATACCTTATGAGCGAATACACAAGATGACTAGGTGGCTGGTATGAGTGATAACAAGGTAAAGACAGAGCTATCTGTTAGCGATAGAACCGACAGAGTATACGCACCTAACGGTAATGGAGATATGGTTAATGAGCGTGGCGGATTATGCGGCTCATACGATTGCGAAACAGGGAAAGTTAAGATTACTATGAGCACAAAACCACCAACCAATCCCAATACAAGCAAGCCTTACTTTGAGATACGCGATGATGCTTGGAATGGTGAATGGGTAGCAGGTGAAGTAAAGCTTATACCTAGTAGTGAGTGTGGCGGCGATTTATAAAAGGCGTTTAATATGAAAGCTGTATCATTCGATGACTACATGGCATCATTGCCTATCGAGCGTCAAAAGCGCATTAACGATAGAGCCGCAAAACTAATAGCTGAAATCAAAAAATAAACCCAATTAGCAAAACCACAGCCCACTCATCGAAGTGGGTTTTTTAATGCCCAAAATTTGATGGATGACAACAATGGCGATTACTCAAAACGATTTAGAAATGCTAAAAAGCGAGGTCATGGCAGACACGCCAGACGGCGGCGGATTGCCAACGGGTATCGCCGTCATTGACGGGGTATCTAACAACCTATTCCCCGATGTATCTGATATTGACGCGCTAGAAGGTCGTGTGCGCTTGCGTAAAGTATTCCCGTCTGTCTTAACGCCTAGCACTGACCTACTGCAAGCGTCACGTGTGTTGATTACGGAGATACCTAGCAACCCTAACGCCTCGGTATTTATGTTCTCTGCTACAAGTTTTGCTGATAGACGTACTGATGCTGCGGAATATATGAACAGCTACACTTATCCGCAAGAGAGTTACCGCGCCTACTATCAAGGCAAGAATTACAAAGGTAGCTATACGTTTAAATTTGCAAATCAAGGCGAGTTTGTACCTGTAATCGGTGATGTTGTAAAAGTTACTCAGTTGATGCAAAAGCAAATTCCGCAATCCACGCCAATCGGCGAGGTTGTTTACTTTCAATTTTTAAAAGTTACTGATGTGCTGGTTGAGACTCCTGATCCGCAATATGCCATGAGGGTTGTTACGCTGACGATTAGAGAGCCGTTACAGTACGATTTTGGCGGCGAATTAGATACTCCAGAGTTAGGACAGGCATTTGATATATTCAGCACAAGAAAAAATGCAAGTCTAAAGTTTTATGGTGCAACTAAGCTAAGTGCGCCAGCTATCATCGGCTCCGAACAAGTAACATTGATATCTAGTAAGCTGCGTATCGCACCATCAGGTTTATCACTAGATAGTCAGAAAGTTGGTGTTGATTTATCAAGATTGCCATCGGACGGCTTAGTTGATTTGGTTGATGTCGGCGACTTAGTAACAATTACTGAATTAAAATCGATGCAGCTACCAACCAACGCGCCAAACGACACGTTTGATTTGGGTTTTGAGCGACTGTCCGATGTAAACCTGGTTGATGCTAATGATGTAAGGGTTAGTTTTGACTATCTTGATATTGACTTAGACGCAGGTACATTACAGCTTAACGGCATGTTTGATATGTCAGGTTATACAGCGCCATTAACCGCTAAATATCGAATCATGGACTTGGCTAAAGTAGCGTCCATTAGCGGCCAAACAGTCAATCTACTAAACCCCATTACTCATAACTATACAGATGCAGCAGTATTTAGCTCAATGCTCGTTATGGGCGATATGCAAGCACGAACGTTTAATGTGTTTAGCCAAAAGTCGTGGACAAAAGAATTTAGCGATCAGTTGATTGGCGATAGAGCTGAGGCTCAATTACAGACAGCAAACAATCCTATTGTCGTGACCAATCGTGATGCGATTGAAGAACGATGGGCGCTAGTGTTTACAAGTGCCACTGCATTTCGCATCGTTGGTGAAACAGTGGGTGAGATTGGCACTGGCTCAACAACAACACTGACAGCACCTATTAACCCGATGACCGGCTATCCGTATTTTACGATACCAATAGCAGCGTGGAGCACGGGTTGGTCGGCAGCTAACGTGGTTCGACTCAATACCGAGGCAGCAAAGAACCCCGTGTGGTTTGGCAGTGCTATCCAGCAGCATCAAATCGACAGCTTAAATACTTACGATTTCACTATTGGTTATCACGCCAACATTGACCGTGTGCGAGGTGCAGCATGATATTAAGTGTTGATGCTAAAAATGCAGCACTAAAGGGTATTGCAGACCGCTTAAATGTCGGTACTAATTCGGTGTTGTCGCTCTATGTAGGGGCAACACTAGCAGCCGAGTTTGCGCTACTCAATCCAGTGCAAGAGTCAATTACTAATACAATCATGACGTTTAAAATACCGCCAAAGGTCTTAGCCGTCACATCAGGCGTACCCACGGCAGCTAAAATATTTGCAGCTGACGGTACGCTCATAGCTACGCTTGACGTGGCAACCGAGCTATCACTTGATAAGCCGCAAGTATATCAAGGTGGCTATGTAACATTAACGGCGCTAACAATGGGCGTGTGATATGGCAACGATAAACGGCAAAGTAAAGAGATTTGACGGCACGGCGATTGATTACGTGTCTATATTTTACTGGAAAACAGGAAAATGTATTGCTCAGATAGCGCCCGATGGTGCTGGCAATTGGTCGTTCGACTACGACAAAAATATGATAGTTGGGATTACCTACGTTGCTGATGGATGCGAGCCAATTACACACGGACCGTATGAGTTTGTACTAAATAAGTAAGGGTAGATTATGAGTTTTTTAAATCCAGTTAGCGAGCCAGTATTGCGCTTTAAAAGCACTGACGCGGGTGCGCCACAGATTAACTATAACTCGCGTGTGCCAGGCGATGTTAAGGCGATATTAAAATCGTGCTTAGTCACGGGGTATGGTGCAAAAGCAAGTGCAGGATGGACGGCTGCGAACGAGGTTGCAAACGTTATTGAGTTTGTTAGCCCTAGCGCTGCGATGAGTGATTATCGACTAGGCATTGATGATACCAGTGCCGCTAAAACAGACTGGTATTACCAGTATCAAGATGCTCGTACAAATCCAAACCATAACGCGCCAGTGAAATCTTTCAGCAATGCTGATAAAGTTAACGCCGCTAATGGTTGGCAAATGCTGGTATCTGAGCGCGGCGTTATCTTCATAGAACTGATACAGCATAGCGCGGTAACTAAACTATCAGCACGTATCACGTATTGGGGCGCTGTAAAGTCAGGACTTCCAAGCGTAAATGGTAAAAATATTTGCTTTTTTAATGTCGGTCATAATTCGCAGCTAGTATCTCCATATCTTATGTATAGCTCAAGCTTAGCTATCTCTTTACAGCTGGAGTCTGAGGTCGCAACAATCGTAAGTACAGCAACATCAAGCGCATTATCTGCCGCTAACCAAGTTCTTGATGTGTCAAGTGTTGATTTAATTAGCCCGATTTATTTAGCAAACAACAGCAACTCTCTCTTGGTTGGAGAACTGCCGCTAATGCTATCTAAAATCGTTAATGCTACAGCCGATTTATATGGCGTTAGTGAGTTTGAGTTAGATGGTCGCAATGTACTGAGTGTGTGCGCTGGCTTTTCTAGCACTGGGGCGCTAGCTTTAGATCGAAGCCGAACTTTTTTAATCCGCACTGATTATTGGGAGTATTAATATGCAGGCACTTGCCAGAACATACACATCATTATCACTCACTCACAACGGATATATCGCCGGCAGTGGTGATGGAATCGTGACGTTACAGGGCGCTCCCGCTTCACGTAAAATATGGCTGCTAAATGCACAAACAATGGCAGTTGAGCGAGTCATTACTTCGCTTAAAAATGGTCATTACATGTTTTTAGGGCTTAATCCTGCTAGCAGATATTTGGTCGTAGCACGAGACTATAAAAAAGAGTTTGAGCCGTTTGCGTGGGATGATGTGCCACCTGCTGATGACTTAACAATAGCGGAGCAGCAGACATTATGGCAAACGATGCAAGTATAACCGCAAGTAATCTACCGCTAATACTTGACCGTCAAATCAGTGGGCGCGCCAAATCAAGCGAGCTTGCATTGCCGCTTGCTCGTCCACGCGGCGAATTACCACCAACTGATAATAATGATGTATATATATCAGTCGCAGCGATAGCTAATATAACGCCCACAGCGTCAGCTACATTGACAGTTGATGAATCCGAAAACAGCGTAAACATCAGTATTATCGCTTACGCTGATTTAAACCCGACAGCAAGCGCCGGTATTAGTTATGACTCAAACGTAGAGAGATCATCTTTTTTTGAGATAAGCGTCAAGTTTGAGCAGTCAAAAACAACTGGTATTAGTAAGCAGTCAGGCTTTGATAGCACCGCAAGGATTAGTGATAGCTTAACAAGTAAGGCCGAGCAATCAAAGCTTGTGGGCGACACAGTACAATCAAGTTTTGATAATAACGATCAGCTGCATATCAATCTTAAATCAAAGACTGAGCAGTCAAAATTAATTGGGCTAGGCCAAGCGCAGGGTTTTGAGTCTCAAAAACTCATAGGTAAAAGCAAGGCTATTGATACCGAGCAAGCTGCGCTAGTTGGTCAAAGCAAGTGGTATAGTTTTGAGTCCATGGCTAGGCGGCAAATTGCCAGAGCGATACGTACAGAGACCGCAAAGCTAATAGTAGATAGCAATAGGATTGGCTTTGAAAGTAGCGCAATCTTAAGCCTGCAAAAAGAAGTGCTAACCGAGTTTGCGCGTCTGCCATTTAGTAAGCTGCGCTACGTACCGCCTAATTTATCGCAGACCGTCATACTCAAAGAGCAAATTATTGAGGGTTGGGAGTGTGGATCAGGTGCATTACGTCACTATGTTTACAATGACGAATTAGCATTACCAATGACAAGACGTATTGCTGATAGGGGCGCATCTAGCAGCTTAGCCATGCCACTATCGATGCCACGTGGCACGTTGGTCTTATCAGCTACTGATGCTGATGCCATGGACACATATCTATGCAAGCGCAAAACATTAGCGGTTAATCCTACGCTTGATGTTGTGATGTGCAAGCCTAAAGTTTTTGGTCAATCATCAGGCATGGCGGTAAACGCAAATACTACGTTTGACGCAATCGCATGGCTTGAGCTATTGATTGGCGAAAAAGGCGAGGCATATAACAAGGGAGTTATATTTGTGACAAACAGTGTGTCATTAACGCGCTCCGACAATGGGCGTGAGATTAAGCTGCTAGGCTTTAGCGTAGGCATCGATAGCAATAGTTATACATGGTCATTTAGTGCCACCGTACCGCTGTCAGAGCTATCTAAAGTCGATACGGCACATGAGCAACAGATAGGCGTGGACTTTACTTGTAACGGCAATCTGTGGCGATTCATCTTAGATGGTTGCGACGATAGTGCCTCATTCGGTGAAAGCTCGTTAACAATTAAAGGTAAGTCACGCGCAATGCTATTGGCGCACCCATACGCTACCCATCGTGGCTTTAAGTACGACACGCCCATGACCGCTAGGCAGATTGCAGATGACGAGCTCAACCGATTTGGTGTGCCGTCAGGCTTTACACTTGACTGGCAGTTAGCAGGTGTAAATGGTTGGGATGTGCCAGCCAACACTTACAGCTATACAGGTCGAACGCCGATCAATTCACTACAATGGATAGCAGAGGCAGCAGGTGGGTTTATCAATGCTCACATGAGCGAAGATATTATTCATGTGCTGGCTAATTATCCGATACCATCATGGGAATGGGCAGCGCAAAAGCCTAGCATTAGCTTGCCAATATCGCTTATCACCAGTCGCAGCCGTGGTCGTGTCAATAAGCCTAGCTACAACGGTGTAACGGTATATGGTGAGCGTGAGGGCAGCATAGGCGCGTTGATTAAGCGCACAGGTACTAGCGGAGGTTATCAGCCGCCAATGGTCACTAGCGACCTAATAACCGAGCAAGCAGCCGCGATTAGCCGAGGTATATCGATATTGAGTGACACCGGCGATATTGGTAACATCGGAATATCAATGCCATTGCATCAAGATATCGGTGTGCTAAAACCATCAACCTTGATTGAAGTTAACGATGGTGAGCAATGGGTTGGCATGGTCAGAGGTACGACTATCACAGGTCGTCTATCTAGCAATCGAGCGTTAGAGATTGACCAGTCTATTGATGTTGAACGTCATTTTGATAAGGGGTAGATTATGGATTTTACAGAAGCATTAAGTTTGGTTGAGAAAGGTGAGTGGGTAGGTCGTCAAGCGTGGGGGAAAGGGCGTTATTTATTTATGGGTAATGATGATGGTGGGTTTAACACCAGCCCAATATGGATAAAGGCGCTGACTTGTCGTGTGGCTGGTGTTGATTACCTTTATTTATCACGAAACACAGACGCGCAAGTGCTGGACTTGCAAGACGACCTGTTTGCAAAGGACTGGATGTCCTTTGGTTTAAATAAAGAGGAGTAGATTATGGCTAGTGGCAACTTATGGGCGCTATTTAAAGGCGTGACAGAGCAGGGCGCTAAGCAATTAGCAACTGTCACTGCTCGTACTGGCTCAAACTATACCGTCACCATGCAAGGCGGCGGTACTGCTATCGTAACAGGCTCCGCTGCTTATGACCTGCAATCCAAGGTTTTTATTCAAAATGGGCAGATTGTAGCGCAAGCACCCGATTTACCTTATACAGAGATTGACGTATGACAGACATTAAAAAAGATGATAGTGTCAAAACTATCAAAGTTGCAGGACAAGAGATTACAATCAAGCGCGTCAAAGTTAAAAACTTAAACGAAGTGACACGAGCCTTTACACCCTTTGTCGCTGAGTTTGAGCGCATTGTAAAAGCAAAAAAAGGCATGCCCGAAAGTGAGTTATTAGCACTCATTGGTAGCTATGCCGACGAGACGGTCGTACTAGCATCGATACTGACCGACCAGACACCAGCGTTTTACCGAGAGCTTGAGCCGCTTGAAATGCTCACAGTGATGCAGGAGGTCGTCGCCCATAGTGGCGATTTTTTTATGCGTCAGATTTTCATGCCCCTAAAACAGTTGGGAGCACAACTGGCGCTACTTGGTTCGACAGCTTACTACCATTCTACAAAATCGGATTTAGAGAAGCCGACGTCCTAGATATGGCGTTCGGTGAATGGTGGGGCTTGTCCAAGGCATTTGCTAAAGATCATCAGCAGAAAATCAAAGATATGGCAGTCGCTATGCGAGTATCGCAAGCTGATGTAAAAGGCTGGAAAGAGTTTATGAAAGACTAGCGTAACAATGCTTAATCAACTAAAATTGAGTAAATATAATTTTGGTGGGTGATATGGCTAACAAAGTAGAGCAACAACTAATATTTTGCCCGAGAGAGCAAAAGACAACCTTGTTTTATCGTAACGCTAAAAGTCGAAACTGGATAATGCACCTTGTTTTGGTGTTATTTACAGGCGGCTTATGGTTGCTTGCCATGCTATTTATGAAGTCTAGCGGTAGCGGCTCATGGATTTGCAGCCAGTGCGGAAAAGAAATGATAGAAGATAAAAAGGCTGGAAATTGGTTTTAAATTAAAAGAAAGGGTGAGTGATGAAAGTTGCTGTATTAACAGTGGAAGATACGAGAGACGAATACTCGCCAGTTATGGATGTTATAGAGTGTTTTGCATTAGGTGATGATCTAAACGGCAGAGTGCGTGCTTTTCTAATCTCGTATCTTAGTAAGTATGTAGATAGCATCAAACAAGAATGTTTGGCAGAATTTAACGACCATGACTTTAGTAAGAGTGGCGGCTTAATACTAAATACATGGCTTTATGCAGAGCTTAATATAAAGGAATTGATGTAATGATTGATATAAATTACATGACGCCCGAACAATGGCCAAAAGCTCATGAAGTTTGGGGTGGTGACGGCTTTGAGCGCATTAACCAATTATTAGATAAAGCTGTGCACTTGGTTGGCAGAAAGGCGTCAAACGAAGTTATGATCTATGCTGGGCTATCGGATAATAAAAGCGAAGCAGGTGAAAAGCCAGTCGTCTTTATTGATTGTGATAGCCTGAATCGCTACCACATTGATGAGCGGCATATTAAAAACAGTAAGCTACCAAAACCAGATAGGGCAAGTGCCTTTAAATGAACAACGAATAAATCAACAAGCTCACTTTAATTAGTGGGCTTTTTTATGCCTAAAATTTGAGGTAAGACTATGGCTGGTGATTTGGATTTTAGCGTACAGCTTAGACTATTAAACGAGAAGTTTAATCAAGGTGTCAATCAAGCGCGCGACAAGTTTACTGATTACGCTCAGTCGGTAAAGCGCAATGTTGATCAGATGAATACTGATACTCAGAGAGCATCAACCATGCTATCAGGGCTTAATAATGTTAGTGCGGACAGACTGACAGCCGAGATACGCGGCACAGCAGACCAACTACGCCAGATGGGTGCAGGCGCAAATCTATCAGGTGAGCAAGTTGAGGCAGCAATGCAAGCGTCAGCATTGCAAGTTACTCGCTTGGCTCGACAGCTTGAGGTTGCACGGTCAGAAGCGCAAAGACTTGGTAATACACCTGCTACTCCAGCGCAATTGGCAGAAGCGGCAGCTAAGGTAAATACGCTTGGCGATAGTGTTGCAGCAGCAAGATTAAAGGTTGAGCAGTTATCGCAAACTAATGGTACACCGGCACAGATTGAAGCAGCGAAAGCCAAAGTTGATACATTAAGCTCCAGTCTTGATGAAGCTAGACAAAAAGTGACACAGATATCACAGACCAGAGGCACGCCTGAAGATATAGACAGCGCTAAAGGCAAGGTTGACAATCTAGGTAGCAGCCTAGCAGAAGCTCGCGCTAAGGTGCTTGCTCTATCGCAAACCAATGGTACACCTGAGCAAATCGAACAAGCTAAAGTTAAGATCGATAGCTTATCGAGCGCGGTTGACGAGGCTCGATTAAATGTTGAGCGTCTATCACGGACTAACGGTACTCCTGCTGATATCATCGAGGCTAAGGGGCGTATTGATAGTGTCAGTAGCAGTCTGGATGCAGCACGACTAAATGTTGAGCAGTTAAGCGGTACCAATGGCACGCCCAGCGATATCGCACAAGCCAAAGCGAAAGTCGATCTACTGGGCTCAAGCATTGATGACGCTAAGCTAAAAGTAACCGAGTTATCACGTACTGTTGGCACACCTGCGGATATCGCCGAGGCGAAAAACCGTGTCAATGATTTAGGTTTAAGTGTTGACGCTGCCAAGCAAAAAGTAAAAGAGCTGTCTCAAACCAAGGGCACACCTGAAGATATCGAGAACGCTAAGATTAAGATTACAAGCCTAAAAGACGAGCTTGGCTTGGCTAAGGATAGCGTTAAGCTGCTACGCGATAGCAAAGCAAGCCCCGAAGATATAGAAGAGGCACAAAATAAAGTCAAGGCGCTAACAGCTTATATCTCAGGTACACAAGACGAAGTTAAACGTCTGCGCGAAACCAAAGGTACGCCTGAAGACATAGCGCAAGCTAAGACTGATTTCAACAACCTAAAATCTAGCATCACAGAGGCAAAGGAGCAGGTCAAGCTACTATCACAAACACGCGGTACGCCAGAAGATATAGCTTCCGCTAAAGCTAAGGTAAATGAGCTTGGCGATAGCTTAGTAAATGCTAAAAACGAGGTTAAGCTACTCAGTCAATCAAATGCCAGTCCAGAGGATATTGCTGAGGCAAAAGCCAAGGTTGAGGCACTTAAAGCTACATTAGGCGCTACTCGTGACGAAGTGCGACAGCTAAGCCAGACAAGTGCGTCACCAGCTGAGATTGCTGAAGCACGCGCTAAAGTTGCAGCACTCAGTCAAGACTTATCAGGTGCTCGAACAGAGGCAAGACAGCTTAACCAGACTAGCGGCTCACCCGCTGAATTGATTGAGGCAAAAGCTAAAGTTAATGAGCTTAAAGGTGGGTTGTCTGCTGCACGCGATGAGGTTAAGCGATTATCAGAAACTAATGCCAGTCCTGCTGAAATTGCAGAAGCTAAGGCTAAAGTCGCAGCACTTAAAAACGAGTTAGGCGAGGCTCGAACAGAGGCAAGAACCCTAGGTCAAACAAGCGCGTCACCTGCTGATATAGCACAAGCTCAAGCAGAGGCGCAGCGATTAGGCGGTGATCTTGACGAGGCAAGGTTGGCGGCTGAGCGCTTAAATAACACTGGTGCCAGTCCTCAAGAAATTGCCGAGGCAGCAGCTAGCATCAATCGTCTAGAACAAGAGCTGAATGATGCACGCAGCGCCAGTGTAAGCCTTGCGAATGAATTATCAGGCGCTATGAACAGAGCGTCTAGTACTGCTGATAATGCACGTAATGCTATCTATCGCATGACAAACATTAGAGTACCTGAAACCATACGCGGTGAGATTGATCAGATCAGTCGATCATTGGTGGATTTTCAAAACAACAGTGGTCGCCCTGCTGCTGAGATTGACCGTGTGACCCGTCAAGCAGAGGAGCAAATCAGACGGCTTGAGCGCGAACTAAACGGACTTGATGACACGCAAGAAAGGGTTAGCCAAGGTGCTGGTGGTCTAGGCAACAACGTTAATAGATTAAGAGGTGCTTTTGGTGGTCTACAAGGGTTACTTGCGGCGGCTGGGCTAGGTATCGGCGTTTCTGAGATTATCGAAACGGCGGATGCTTTTAAAACCCTTGAGGCACGTATCAAGTTAGCGACTGGTGCTGGTGCAGCGTTCGTTACTGGTTTTGATGGCGTTAAAGAGCTTGCTAACGAGACGTTTAGTAGCGTTGAGTCAACAGGTGAGTTGTTTGCCAAAATATCAGCTTCAGCCGAATCAATGAATCTGTCGCAAAAGCAGGTACTGAGCGTCACACAGACCATCAACGAGGCCATTAAGCTGTCAGGCGGAAGCGCTGCCAGTGCTGATGCCGCAATTATTCAATTGATTCAGGGACTCCAATCAGGCGTCGTACGCGGTGAAGAATTTAACTCAATCATGGAGCAAGCACCACGATTAGCTAAAGCTATGGCTGACGGTCTTGGTGTGACTCGTGGCGAATTGCGAGCGATGGCTGGTGATGGAAAACTAACATCTGAAGTCGTCATTGGTGCGGTTCGAGATCAAGGACAGGCTATTAGCGATGAGTTTGGCACGTTACCAACCACGGTTGGCAACTCTTTGCAGGTGGTTAAAAATCAAATATTTAACTTCGTTGGTGAGATTGACGGTTCTCTCAATCAAACATCCAAGCTTGCGGAGGCGATCAGCTATATTGGCGATAACCTTGAAGATTTAGACCCTAGTTTTATCGCTGCATTAACAGGCGCTTTCCAGAATACCGTCGGAGTGGTTGTTGAGCTCGCCAAGGGCATTAAGGGTGTTTACGACACTTTTGGTAACCTAGTGAGCACGATAGCTGGCGGTTCTGCTGATGCGGCTGAGCAAGTCGGACTAATAACTGCAGCACTTCATGGTTTGAATATTTTTATAGGCTTTATTAAGGATGGTTTTAGCGCAATCGGAGTTGCAGCTGGATTTGTCGTTGCTAGCCTGTATGGCGCTATGTCGGACTTGGCAAACATTGCCGCAAGCCTAACTTTTGGCGGTATCTCTGACAGTTTTAAAGAGACGGCTAATGAGCTACAAACAAAGTCAAAGGAGACGTGGAATAGTGCTGAGCAGGATGTTTTAAATTGGGAGTCATCGGGGGCGCAAGCCATTACCAATGCTGCCAAAACAGCAAAAGAACGCTTTGCTGAAATAGCGGTTGAATCAGAAAAAACCTATGACAAGATGATTTCGGACGGCAACGCCACAGCCGAGCAAATTGAAGGTCAGCTTGTCAAAATGGTTAGCGATAGAATCAAAGCTAACGACATGATCCTTAGCGATAGCGACCGATTGCTTTTAGCTAGCAAAGGGTTGCAAGCGGAGATTAATAAAGAGGGCGAAGTTGCCATTGTTTCTGCAAAGAAAATACAGGAGGGCTATCTAGGTGTTGGTGAGAGCTTTGCAGAGGTTGCCTTAAAGGCTAAAGAAAGTGGTAAAAGTATTGAGCTGTCATTATCAGAAGCCATACATAAGGCTAATACTAAAGGCGCTGTTGACGATATTTTGCTGTCACTTCAAGCAATGGGAAATCAGGGTTTAGCGACAGGCAGGCAGTTAGAGTTTGGTGCCAATATCGCAAAAACTCAGTATGAAAATATTGACAAGCAACTACAGCAAAACATCGAAATTTTTGCTAAATACGCAGCCGAGGAGATAAAGAAAACTAATGGCATTGTTACTGCCGAACTACAACGAACAGCCTCTCTTGAAGGTTTGGCAGTACAAGCAACCGAAACAGGCGGTATATTAGTCACGCAGCTCGATAAATCTACTGTTGCAAGTACGCGCAGCAAAGAACAGATTGACGAATTGGCAGGTGCAGTTGGTATCGGCTTATCTAAAGAGTTTCTAAAATCAAGCGCTAGTCTTGATGAGCTGATTGATGGCTTTGACGACTTAACTAATGCAGGTTATGACGCAGGTGGTGCACTCGTCGACTCATTGACAGCAATGTCCGATAAGGCCAGTAATACGGTTGAAATTGAAGCCCTGATTGTTAAGTGGAACGAGCTTTACAAGGAAGGCAAGATCACTGGTAAAGAGCTTGCTGATGGTCTTGATGGTGTTAAAAATCGGGCAGACATACTTAAAGATGGTATCAATGGCGTAACTGAGGCTTATGGGCTTCTTGGTTTAAAGACTCGTGAGGAGTTGGCTAAAGATGCAGGTGCTTACACCGATGCTTATAACATCGTTAAGAAAGATGGTCAGGCTACAGCTCAGCAGCTAGAAGAGTCATTTGAAAAGACAGCGAAGGCTAACATTGCAGCCAATGGTGGCGTCATTGATGCTGTCAGTAAGCGTATGGCAGCTGAGCGCGGTGTAACGATTGCCGTCGATGAACAGGGTCGTGTCACATTTGAAAAAATGGGTCAGACTAAGGCGGCAAACGACAAAGTAACAACGTCAGTCAACAAAATCCGCACAGCTTACGATGGTATATCTAGCAGCTCAGGCAGTGCTGGTAATGCCATGGTACGCGCTGCAAACGAGGCATCATCCGCTTACGATAAGTTGCAAGCCAAGATTAAAGCAGTCAAAGAAGCGCAAGCGGTAGCTGGTGGTGATGAGGCGCTTAAAAACTTACGGATTTACGGCACCGAGAAAGCGCCAGCAGAGGGCAATCAGTTTGGATCAAAAACAGGCGTTGAAAACTTTTTAAAATCGGCGGGACTGAGTGCAGAGCGAGCAGCCGAGGAAGCGCGTAAGTTATACGCGAAAGCCGGTAAGGATAGCGGCGCTTTGGACTTTGGCGACTTGCAAGGTTTTAAAGCGGGTCAGGTTATGACTACGGCTGACTTAGCTAAATTTAAGACAGCTTCTGTTTATTTACTTGAAATTGCAGAGAAAGCGAGAGCCGACGAGGCAAGGCGTAGTAAGTACGAAAGCAAGCTGAATAAAAGCGATGACAGCTCAAGCCGTGAAAAATCCGAAAGAGGAGGAGTGGAAACTAGCGACTACGAGCGTCAGAAAAAGATGGCCGAATATAATGAGCATCTATACGAGATGTCGGTAAAAGCTTATCAAAAGCAATGGGAGTCTATAAAAGAGGCTAGCAAGGACTTGTCTGCGGCAGACAAAGGTATGCTCGATAGAGATGAAATACCTCGTAGTATGCAATCCATGTATGACGCTTTGAATAGACTTAGCAATGAAATGGATAATAATGGCGCTAAGATTGGCAAAGCAATGCAAGATACTATGCTGGATAAAAAAGGAGGTTATTTATTTGACTACCTCGGTACGCCAGACCAAGTAAAAAAAATGCTAGCCGCTCAACAACAGACCGTGTTACCGCAATCCGCGCTTGATGCTATCGCCAATCTTAGTAAGACACCAAACTTTGATACAAGCAAAGGCGGCGCAACAAAGACCATTGATGTTAATTTTAAACTCGGCGGTGCTTCGGCAACGATGACTATGCCAGAGAATCAAGAAAACGCATTAATGGCGCTGCTACAACAGTTACAAGACAGTAAAGCAATCGCAGGTTACTAGCCACTCACTCGAGTGGTTTTTTTATATCAAAAATTTGAGGAGTGACGGATGCAAATAAGCATCGAGGAGGGCGTATGCAGCAAGATATGGCGATTGCCACATTAAAATACTTTGCTATATCAAGCTCAGGAACGCTGGCGGCAGCAGCAAGTCTAGGAGCGCAGCTAAACACGCCTCACGTATATTTAAGCCTACACTTGCCGTACTGGGTTTTTCTGGTATCAATGGTTGTGCTCAATTTTTGTGGCGCATTTTTTGCCCTCAGAATTGACTATATGCAGGACAGCGGCAGCAAGATAGGCAATTTTTTTACCGCTGTCTTGGTTGGATTGATTCTATCGTTTGTTGTTATACCGACAATCAGCCCATCAGCAGGCGTTGGGCTAATGCAGATAGCATCTTTTATATCAGGGCTATGCGGAACGATCTTATTGCGGGTAATCATCAATATACTTAACCGCCAAGATTTGCAACAAGCCATTACCGATCTTATTGTCAACAATGCAATCAAGGCTGCTCAGGTTGCAGCTGACATACTGGCAAAACACACATCAAAAGTCGTGACAGCACTTATCACAACGATAATTGCGTCTTTTATAGTCGTACCAAGTATCAATAATAAAATTGATGCAAACTCAGAGCCGCCAGCACAAGTAGCGGAGGTGGAAAATGATTAATGTTATTAGTTACCTCATGCCGTTTCTTGGCCTGATTGTATGTTTTATTGTCATGTCTACTCGTAAGATAGACACTAAATGCCCTATCAGAGTCACCAAAATGTGCTTATGGCTGGTTGTTTGGACGCTAGTTGCATACTACGACTATCCATATGATGCAGCAAAAGCAACGTCCGATACGATAGCTAGGGTGCTGCTACTGGTAATAAACTGCCTATACATAGCAGAGTCGATGCTTTATCGATACAAGCGCAATAAACAACACGCCCCTTAATTGGGGCTTTTTTTGGAGCTAAATAAATGAAAGACAGTAAATTTTTCGATTGGGTGCGAGAGAATCAAGAACCCAAGCAATTATCACAAATGCAAGTTGATGGTGCCAAGAAAGTTTTGAGCGTGGCTAAGGCTGACGAGCTGCAATCTTTTGTAGCAGCATTAACAGGTTGGTCGATTAATGGCCATTATATCGATGACAAGGCAGATACACTAGATCGCGCTATGTCACAAAAAGGCATTGAGCATCTAAAGCTAAGCGAAGGCTTGCGATTAAAAGCATATCAAGACACTGGCAAGGTATGGACGATTGGCTATGGTCACACGTCAGCTGCTGGTGGCATGAAAGTCTATGCTGGGCTAACCATTACTCATGCACAAGCCGAGCAACTACTTAAAGATGATTTGGCGCGTATGACTTACCCTGTTATCAAGCGTTTGGTCAAAGTGGATCTGACGCAAGGCCAGTTTGATGCGCTATGCTCGTTTATTTACAATCTTGGCGAAGGTCAAGTGAGTAAATCGACATTGCTGCGACTACTAAACGCCAAGGACTACGACGGTGCATCAGCGCAGTTTGGTCGATGGGTTTATGATAATGGTGTAAAACTGAATGGACTAATCAGGCGTAGGGCTGCTGAGCGTGAATTGTTCGGTGCTTAGCCGCATCTAGCCACGTTTAGCTGCTATAATAGCTATTAGGTTATGTATATCAGTTGGTAGATACTTGTGTCGCAGGTTCGAGTCCTGCCATAACCGATAAGCCCGTCATTAATTTGGTGGGCTTTTTTATTTGCCCAAAATTTGAGAGAAGTGAGAGATTTTTGAGAGAAAGATTTTTTGTGTCTAGGTTTTGGTACCGACATTGATGGTGGTACCACTAATCAGATTTCAAACCATCCAAATAATCAGCCCACTTTTGCATCATGTCCCGTCTTTTTTCTAGCCAAGTCAAACGGTTATACGCCCGACCATTTCCATCAACGACCTTGTGCGCCAGTTGCATATCAATCAGCGCATAATCAAACTCAAGACGTTCTTCGAGTAGTGTTCTAGCAACAGCTCTAAAGCCTTGGCTTGTTTGCTCGCTACCATCAAAACCCATGCGCTTTAAAGCCTGATTAAGTGTATTCTCGGATAAGACTCTGCTTTTTGACATTGATGACGGGAAAACATATTCGCCAGTCGCATACTCACGCATTTCATCGATGACTTGTAGTGTCTGCGTCGATAGTGGGGACACCATATCAACACCAGTACTTTTCTTAGTCTTTGGGGGTGTGTAAATCCAAACGCCTTTATCCAAGTCTAAATCAGACCATTTAAGGTGACGTACTTCACCGACACGCGCAAAGGTCAGGATTGCAAAGCGTAAGGCTCTACGTGTAGAAAAATTGCCGTGATAGCTGTCTATTGCGGTCACAAGCTCACCTAGTCGACGTTCATCTAATATCGCAGGCGCATGTTTTACTTCACCAGTGCCAAAAACACCGCGCAAGTGCAAAGCTGGATTTTGTGTGGCACGACCAGTAGCGATAGCATGAGTCATGACTTGGCTAATCTTAGTACGTGTCTTTTGCAGCTTGGTAAAATGTCCAGCTGCTTCAATTGGTTTTAGCACCGCCATACAATCAACGGTTGTGATCTCACTTACTGGCTTATTGCCAATGATTGCGATTATCTCATTTACTGCCGTTTTTGTTTTACTCAGCGTCGTTTCTGAATAGTTTTTAGTTTTCAGCCATTCGTCAAATACCGATTTAAAGTCATTCGCTATTTTGTTGCGCTCGGTTGCTATCTGATTTTGATTGTCAGTCTTTGGATCAATGTTATTTTCTATCAGCACATCACAATCAGCCCGTTTTTTGCGAGCATCAGCTAACGATAAAGCAGGGTACCGACCAAGTTTGAACATATCGGCAATGCCAGTATAGGGGCGGCTGTATTGATAATACCAAGTCTTGGTACCAGACTTCGCAATATTCAGCACAAGACCGTTACCATCATATAATCGATATGGCTTATCTTTAGGTTTGGCTTTGGCGACCTCGGTATTGGTCAGCGGATTGGTGATGCGAGCCATAACAGTAAATCCCAGTCAGCAAAACAGTAAAAACGGTAATTACTGCCAAGTTTACTGTTAATAATCTCGGTTTACAACAGACAAGTACAGACGCATACAGACACAAAAAAGCCCTTATGCTATGAAACATAAGGGCTAATCAGACGTACTCGGACTTGCTTGTACTGCTATATGGTACCAGTGGTCGGACTCGAACCGACACGCTTATTAGGCAACGGATTTTGAATCCGTCATGTCTACCAATTCCATCACACTGGCATGTTAGAAGATAAGGTCTATTAGATAGAGATTATCGAATTGGGCTACAGGGTTAACTCTGTATAGGCTGCGTATTATAGCAGCCTATTTTTATCCGTCAAGAATTATTTTATATAATTTTCAATTAAATTGGTTTAGCCTACAAAAGCACGTTCAACGGCATAATCTGCTTGGACACCCATGCGTGGTGAAACAGTCAAACCAAAATCATCCAAAATCGCTGAAACTTCAGCATTAAATGGCATGCTACCGCAGATCATGACACGGTCGTCTTCTTTATTCATCGGCGGTAAGCCAATGTCTTCAAAGAGCTTTCCTGAGGTCATTAAGTCAGTCACGCGACCTTGATTTTTGAAATCCTCACGAGTCACTGTTGGGTAGTAGATGAATTTTTCACGGTACCATTCACCAAAGATCTCGTCGTTAGGTAACTCATTTTCAAACATATCACGATACGCCAAATCATCGATATGGCGCACACCATGTACCAAGATGATTTTTTCAAAGCGTTCATAGACTTCAGGATCACGTGCCAATGATAAAAATGGCGCCAGTCCAGTGCCTGTAGAGAGCATATAAAGGTTTTTGCCAGGCAGTAAATCATCTAGTACCAAAGTGCCCGTTGGTTTTTTGCTGACCAACAGCTCGTCACCAACTTTGATATGCTGCAAGCGCGAGGTTAATGGACCATCTTGAACCTTGATAGAAAAGAATTCTAAGTGATCTTCGTAGTTCGGGCTAGCAATCGAATAAGCGCGCAATAGCGGTCTGCCATCGACAACGATTCCGATCATCGCAAATTCGCCATTACGAAAGCGCAGGCCATCGTCGCGAGTTGTCTTGATGCTAAATAGAGCGTCATTCCAGTGATGAACCTCTGTGACCGTTTCGGTGCGAAGTTTTGACATAAAGTCCTCGTTAATAAGTTGCTATCGGTTTTATTAAGTTTAAATGAGTGTTAAATTAAAATTTTCAATGAAAAAGTGTATAAAAGGGTAGTAAATTTTCAATCACTATTGGAACAGCCAATCGTTTAAAACCTCTGTCATGCAAAGTAAGTAGCATAGCCGATGTTTTAACCAATGTTATGGGGCGATATTCTAACACCTTATTAAGCATTTAAAATCAGGAGAGGGGCTGATAAGGTCTAAGGATAGATACGACTGAATCTGTCACCTGTCAAACCACGACAATGGCTGTTGCTGTAGATGGCTTATAAGGGTTGAAAAATAAAGGCTCTCATCGAATTTATGGCTCATAATACCAAAATTTAAAATAAAAATCCGTCTGGCAGCGACGATGCGGCATGATAAAATGGAATATCGTTAGTGAGTAATTTTGTATCACTGGATAATATGCGCTAGACGCTCTCATAAAAGCAGATGCTTACTATTGAACGGTTTTTTGGAGAAACATGATGTCCGATGATAATATCTCTTTGGCAGGTTACCACCATGCGCCAATGATTGGCTACCATCGTGCGCCGCTATCACAGAAATTTGGTGCGCCACGCCAGCCGAATTTGGTTGCGCTCACCAGTATCATTGAGATGATAGCGCCTTATGACTCGCCAGTAGCATTTGCCGGTTTAGACGCGTTCAGCCATATCTGGATCAGTTGGCAGTTTCATCATAACTATACCAATAAAGGCACTCATATTGGCAAAAGCGGTACTGGCTTTCGTGCGCAAGTTCGACCACCAAGGCTCGGTGGCAATCAAAAAATAGGGGTGTTTGCCAGTCGCAGTATGTATCGACCTTCAGCGCTTGGGTTATCTGTCGTCAAGCTTGAAAGTATCGAGGTTTGTGATGGGCGCGTGTTACTTATTATTAGCGGTGCAGATATGATAGATGGTACGCCGATTATCGATATTAAGCCCTATGTCGCTTATAGCGATGCGCTCAGCAATGCAAAAAGCGGGTTTGCGCCAACTGCGCCAGATTTATTAGAGATAATTATCACGGAGTCTGCTTACGAGCAATTTATGACGTTGGTTGACGCTGGACGATGCGATGACAATGACAATGAGACTGAGAATAAAAATAATAAGAAAGCTATTCATGCAAAAAATAATAGTGTAGAGACGCTTATTCAACAAATGCAAGAGCAATTGCTTATTTCCGATATCGAGATTATTAAAGCATTAATTGCGCAAGACCCGCGTCCAGCCTATCGTCGCCCGGAGATCAATACGCCGTTTGTCATGCGTTATAAGTCTGTCGATGTGAGGTTCCAGTTGATAGAATCAGGGCAATTGCAGATAACGGCTGTTGTGAAAGTGAGCTTGTAATGCCCAGCAATGCCATTACTGCCGCATGAATTATCCATAAATCATTCCTCAATAAATAACGCATCAATAATAAAAGAAGAAAAATATGTCTGCTCAGAAATATTCAATCGTGATTGATTTACGTTGGTGCTTAGATGAACTGTTGGCAGATAAGGTGATTGATCAGCGTGGCTACAATTTAGTGATGACGAGCCGCCGTGATAAAGCGCAGCATCCACTCCTGACCATCAGTGAATTTGGTCTGCCAAACGGTCATGCACTGGATAAAAATGTTGAGCATAAATTGACTTTGGTATGGTTGAATCAATGGTTGGCTGCCAAAGCAGGCATGGCACTTGTCCGTATTGACCCGTTAAAAGTCGATGTCCCAGCCGTCACTCAACTGATGTCCTTTGAATATGCCCGCTCACAGCATATTTTGCCCATTGAAGTGACGAATGATGAAGTCGTCATCGGTACAGACCAGCCGTTTTGTACTGAGTGGCAGACAAGTATCGAAAAATTAATCAAGTCTAAAAGCTATCGTACGGTTTATATCAATCCTGAGCAAATCAATCGCTACCGTCAAGAGTTTTACCAAGTCACCCAAGCGATTGCAGGAGCAAATAGTGTCCATAAGCGGGCGGCGGCTGATGTCACCAATGTTGAGGCATTATTGCAACTGGGCGACAATACCAACCCTGATGCTAACGATCAACATATTGTCAGAGTTGTCGATTGGTTGTTGCAATATGCTTTTGAGCAGCGAGCCAGTGATATCCATTTAGAGCCTCGCCGTGAGACGGGTAAAGTCCGTTTTCGTATCGATGGCGTGCTACATACCGTCTATGAGATGCCTTTGGCAATCATTGTCGCGGTGACGGCGCGGATTAAAATATTAGGACGACTGAATGTGGCAGAAAAACGCAAACCACAAGATGGCAGGTTGAAAACCCGTACGCCAAAGGGTCTGGAAACTGAGCTGCGCTTATCGACGATGCCGACGGCCTTTGGCGAAAAGCTGGTGATGCGGGTATTTGATCCTGAAGTGCTGGTGCGCTCGTTTGCTCAGCTTGGTTTGTCAGGTAAGCAGCTCGATACTTGGCATGAGCTGACCGCGCATCCAAATGGTATTATTTTGGTCACAGGGCCAACGGGTTCTGGTAAAACCACGACGTTGTACAGTACGCTTAAGCAGCTCGCCACAGAACAAGTTAATGTTTGTACGATTGAAGATCCCATCGAGATGATTGAACCAGCTTTCAACCAAATGCAGGTCAATCCAGGCGTTGATTTGCATTTTGCAGATGGTATTCGCTCTTTGATGCGCCAAGACCCAGATATTATTATGGTTGGTGAGATTCGCGATGCCGAAACCGCCAATATGGCAGTACAAGCATCACTCACTGGACATTTGGTACTCTCGACGTTGCATACCAATGATGCACCAAGCTCACTTACTCGCTTGCATGATTTAGGCATTCAGCCGTTTTTAACCTCAGCGACGATATTAGGCGTCATGGCGCAGCGTTTGCTACGAACGTTATGTCCGCATTGCAAAAAAGCCCTAGACGTGATCCCAGACAGTGAAATTGCTGTTCAGTGGCAGGAACTGGTTCAGCCTTGGCGTGCGTACGCTCCAGCGCAAATTTATACGGCGCAAGGCTGCGAGCATTGTCGCCATACGGGCTATCAAGGTCGCGTCGGTCTATATGAGATCATGCCGTTGTCAAATGAGCTAAAAAAACTGGTCGCCGCCGATGCCAATTTAGATGTGCTTAAGCAGCAAGCGTACCGCGAAGGTGTGCAGCCACTGCGCTTATCGGGTGCAAAGCGTATTAGTGAAGGGGTGACGACCATAGAAGAAGTAATGCGAGTGGTGCCGCTTCATTAAAAGCTGCCTTTGTACTAAAAATAAGTTTGCTAATCATGACTTGAAAAGCGCACTTATCAGAGCAATTAATGCTCTTACGACTACTAATTTTATGTTATAAGTTATTGTTCTAACACATTTTATTCATTTTTATTAACGAGATTACTTATGTTTACTGATAGCCATTGCCATCTTAATCGCTTAGATTTAACCAAGTATGATGGTAAATTGTCTGGCGCGATTGACGCGATGAAAGCTGCCAATGTCACTCGGGCAATGGCGATTATGTGTGATTTTGCCGAATATGATGAGATTGCTCATATTGTCAGCACCTATAGCGATGAGGCGCTAAATCTTGGCATGAGCGTCGGTATTCATCCTTGTGAAGATATTAGTGTCTTGCAATCAGCGACAGTTGAACGTTTGATCGAAACGGCTGATGCCGACCATGTATGGGCGATTGGGGAGACAGGATTAGATTATTACTGGTCAACGGAAAACAAAAAAGAGCAGCAAGCCAGTCTTGCTCGCCATATTCATGCCAGTCAAAGCCTGCAAAAGCCACTCGTCATTCATATGCGTGATGCCAAAGAAGATACGATTGATATCCTAAAATCAGAAGGCGCTGAGCACGGTATTATTCATTGTTTTACCGAAGATTGGGAGACGGCCAAGCGTGCACTTGACTTAGGGTTTTATATCTCATTTTCGGGCATTGTTAGCTTTAAGAGTGCTCAAATGATTAAAGATGCAGCAAAAAACATGCCTAGAGATAGACTGCTTATCGAAACCGATAGCCCTTATCTAGCACCGGTGCCCAAGCGTGGTAGACCGAATGAGCCTGCCTACGTACCGTATGTCGCCAGTTGTCTGGCAGAGATGTATGGCTGTAGTAGCGATGACGTTGGGGCATTAACTGCAAAAAACTTTGAGAATTTACTGGCACAGTATCACTAAAATGGTTATGCTATGACCACTCAGTCATTTATGATACATTCTTGTTGCTTTACGTTATTTGTACTTATGATGTGGAGCATAAGCCTATGATTATCAATGACTATTTAGCAAACACAAGCATATCTCCTTCGGTGGTTTTCGAGCAGACTTTGTATGATGTTATACGCTTGTCGCCGATGCATTCATCCACAGGATGGTCATATGCTTAATCTTGTCAGGTTTTAGGAGAGATTATGAGTCGTCAGCATCAGTTCAAGGCACGAGAAGAGAATATCTTAGCGATGGCAGAGCAATTGCTACTTGAGTCGGGCGATGGTGATATTACTTTAGACAGTTTGGCAGACCAGCTGGATCTGGCTAAAGGTACACTGTATAAGCATTTCTCCAGTAAAGATGAACTCTATTTGCGTATTATTATCCGCTATGAAGAACAACTGTTTGAGATTAATCGTATTGATGATTGTCCATCAGCAGGCGTTGCTCGTATGATCTTTCAGCAGTTATTTAATCCACAAAAAGCCATGTTGCTCAATCAAATCGAAGAGCGTTTGGCGGCATCAGTGACGGGTCTTAATCGCTTGTTTGGTGAGCTATATGATATTCGCCGTCAGCGTATGAAACGCTTGATTGACATTATCAGTGCGTATTTACAAGAGCAGCACAGTAGTTTGAGCACGCGCGACTATTTGTCCTCGATTTGGGCGATGGGTCAGGGCGGTGCTGGACTATTAAATTCAAGCTTTTACCAGCGGTATTTGGGTCGCCGTGATACCCTACGTTATGCCTTCGTTCAGCAAATGCTTGAGTTGCCGAGCCATTATCCTGCGGCTGACGATGAGGTGATGGATGAAGATATGCAGGAGTTGGTCGAGCAAATCGATACTGAGTCAGAAGAGCACCGTAATACCAGTTATTAATATCTTTGTTTAACTTATGGTCTTTTAACCCAAATTTTTTAAATTCGTGTTGCTATATTCGTTATCGCAGCACGGTGTATCCATGCTAAAAATGGATACATGGTTATCAGCTTTAGCGCCCAATCATAGTTTTATTCTTCATACCACAACCTACTTATAGGTTTATAGGTGCAATATGCCGGTCACTGCCAAGACTCCGTCCAGCTCAGCGGTCACTTGCTATTCACACTTAAGTCATCAATATTTGCAGTATAAAAACACAGATAGATATCGCTTACCTCTGGTTTATCAGTATAAATCCTTTCCAGTACAAAACACTCATGTTTCCCCTTATAAATCCTCAAGCCTTGCTCAGGCACAGCAGGGCTTTACCCTTGTCGAAATTGTAGTGGTGGTCGTTATTCTGTCTATCTTTGCTGGCATGATGAGCTTGTCAGTGGGTAGTAGTGAATCGCGTAAAAACCGTGCGTTTTATGAGCATTTAACGGATTCACTGAGCTATGTACGGTTGTTGTCTGCTGAGCGTATGCAGCCGATGGGTTTAAGTTTACAAGCGGATAAACAAGGTCAAGTAGCTCCTGTGATTGTTACTTTATCAAATCCTTATATTGCCTATCAAACCAATGATGCCCCGTCAAATAGCATGGACAGCACGCCTAAAAATTCGATGGAATTGTCTGCTGATCTGACAAGTATGTCGGGGGCGATGGGAAAGCAACAGCCAGTACCTAGCTGGGAGATTGAGCCAGAAGTCAGTTTGCCGGAGTTACCTGCTGGGGTTAGTTTAAGGGTGCAAAGCTTGGAGGCTGGCAACCTATCAATGCCTGAACAGGGACAAACATTGCAGCCTTGGTTTGCCAATCAAGCAGTCCCACAAATATTATGGTTTGGTACAGGGCAAGCAACGCCTGTCACCATTGAGGTGCTGCACAATTCGCGTCTGGTGGGCGAGGTCATTACCATTATGCCTGATGGTAGTATGACGATCGGACAAGGGTTGTAGCTGATGATAGATAAGGATGGCATTATATCTGCTGATATAAACAAAAAGCCAATGCTATCAAAGCATGAAAGCGGCTTTACTCTGATTGAGGTAATGGTGGCGTTAGCGATTTTAGCAGTTGTTGCTGTGGCTGCTAGCCGTGCCAGTAGTGCCTATCTCAGCTCAGTGGATGTCTTACGCACACGTACATTGGCACATTTTGTCGCACAGAATGCGGCCGCTGATTTGCGTATTCAAGAGACTTGGCTGACGGCCAATCGCACACAAACAATCAATGCTCAAGGGCGTGATTGGCAAGTAGTGATGACGGTCAGTGATGCCATTACGCCTGCTTTAAAAGAGGTGAATATCGCTGTCGCACCCATTATAGATGGACAGACGCGTACCGCCGTGACTGATATCAACGTAATATTGAGCAATGCGGAGCAAGACATTGGCAGTTTGGACTTAAGCAGTTTGGGTGCTGATATTGCAGGGCAGTCTGGAGGCAATCCGTGAAGTCGCAGCGTGGATTTACGCTACTTGAATTGATGGTCGCCATGGCAATATTTGCGATGTTGGCAGTGGCTGGCTGGCAGGTGTTTGATAGCGTCAACCGTGCTCGCGAACGTGCACAATTTCATGCTGATAACTTAGCTGTTTTGCAATATGCTTATTTGCAACTACAGCAAGACATGGGGCAAATTATCCCTTATCAAATACCAAGTACTCAAAATAACAGTGTGACAAATAACAGTACAAATGCCAGTGATAGCACAAACAATAGCGCCCAAGCCAATGAAACAGTGCCTGAGCCTTTTATGAGCTTGGATGGTGAGCATGTCAGCTTTGTTCGTTTTGCCGACCCTGATCCACGGTATCAAAGTAGCATGAGTGTCCAACATATCGAATACATTTTTGCCGATGAGCGTTTAATTCGCCGTCAATATACTAGCATCGATGGTGGGCGCGATAGCATCAGCCTAGACAGTGTATTACTCGAAGGCGTCACCGCAGGGCGTTGGCAAGCATATTTACCTGAACTAAGCACCAAATTTCCCAATAAAGACAGCAGTAATAACGGCAATAGCAGTACAAATACAACCTCTGGGCAGACGGCCAATGCCGTAAGCGCCAAGCCAGCAGTGGTTTTATTGCCCAAAGGCATTGCTGTCAATTTTACTTATCAGGATATGCCCATCACTTGGCAGTGGGCGCCTGCTCCCCAACCAATACCAATTAACAATACCAACAAAAGCAATAACAATGCTGCTAATAATGGCAATGTTAGCAATAACGATAGTAGTGATAAGACTAATAATGACGACCCGAATAACAATGTAAATAACAATGCAGGAAGTAATATTTAAAATGTACCACTGGGTCAATAATAAAGGCGGCTTAAGTCAATGACAGCAAACTCTCAGCGCGGAGTAGCGCTGCTCACTATCTTACTATTGGTGGTCAGTATTACCGTGGTGGCGGGGGCGATGCTTGCCAGTCAAAAGATTGCTATTAGGCGTAGCGGCTTATTGTTTGATCAAAATCAGCTGTCACAAGATATCAATGCTGGTCAGCAATTGGCCATCACGATGATTCGTGCTGACGATAAGCTGAATGACACAGATAGCGAGCAAGACATTTGGGCGCAGCCATTACCGCCTTATCTTTTAGCCAATCATAGCATCAGTATTGAAGTGCGCGATGAAGCCAGTCGTTTTAATATTAATAACTTATATCAGAATGGCGCGGTTGATAGCGCCGCCTTAGCCATATTTCAAAGATTGTTGATACAATTAAATCTGGAACCTGATATTGCTATTGCTGTTCTTGATTATCAAGATACGGATAGCAACGTTTACCAAGACGGTGGTGATGAGAGTGTGGTTTATGCTCAGCAATCAAGTGGCTCAGCGAGTAAGACTTTGCCCAATCAAGCATTGGTCAGTGTCGATCAATTGCAAGAGATTCGAGGGGTAAATGCTGAAGTACTAGCGGCACTACATCCTTATATTACGGCGGTTCCTTATTATGTGCCTATTAATGTCAATACTGCCAGTCCAGTTTTGCTGGCTGCACTGATAGATGGCGCAACCAGCCAACAGATGCAGGGGTTGGTCGATATGCGGGCAAAGCAGGCGTTAGCCTCTATCGATGATGTGTGGAAATTGCCGATGTTGAGCAGCTTAAATGATGATCAGCGAAAGGCGTTAAAACCACTGCTTGCAGTCGATAGCCAAGCCTTTATGGCGCTTATTACCGCAACGGATAGTGCAAGTCTTGGTCAACAAAGACAACGGTTTGCAACCGTATTGATTAGCAAGGTTGCGACTGATGCTAGCGCGGCAGTAGGGAGTAATGCGAATAACAGCACGCCTAACAATAATAATGAGAATGGCAATAATAAAAAAGCCAAAGAAATTAAAGTGGTGACACAGCGTTTATGGGCATTTAGACCCAGTTTCTAACGTTGAGTCACCTAAAAAGAGTCTCAATCAGTGCCGAGGTAGAATATCTGACGCCACTTAATCTCCTAAGTGCGTCTCTTCCGTAGATTTCCAGTTATAAGCACCATAAAACAACATCTGTGCTTGGCGAGTGCAATTATGGAGCATCAGCTGTTTATTTTCTTCAATCTCATTCAGATCGATTTCATCATCATGGTCTTCAGTATAAGTCAGCTCCAACCAATCGATAATCCAAGAAAAGAACATATTTACCCCAGCTTCAGCCAGTAAGCGACGGTCATAGGCATTGATATGAGTAAAAGCAGGCTGTAGCGCTAAATCATCAGCCAAGCTTTGAGCATGTTTTTTGACAAGTTCATTAATGGCTTTGCGTACAGCTTCTGAGCCACCGTAGCGCTCACTGACTAAAAATTGCCAGTAATAAGGCTGATCACTAACCATATACAAGAACAGCTGAATGCTCTTAGCAATTTGGCGATCAAAGCTACGCTTGCGCCCAATCTGTAAGCTATCGCTTAGGATCGCCAGCGTACCGCCTAGCTCTTCTACCACCAATGCTCGACCAAGCGATTCCATGTCATCAAAATGCCGATAAAATGCGGTCGGCACCACACCAACCTCACGCGTTACTTGCCTGAGGCTGATTGAGCTAAAAGATTGCCCTGTCATACATAAATCAAGGACGGCGTTAAAAAAGGCGTGCCGAGTTTGAAGTTTCTTTTGTTCGCGACTGCTCATAATATTTCAAAATTGTCCAATAAGGGTTTATCATACTCATTTCAGCGTAAAAATACGACTGAAATACGCAACTTGTATTAATTTACTAGACCTGCACTGGTCTTTTAAACCATTGTACCCCAATGGCCTTGTAACTCTTGTGCCAATCGATACGCCTCATGATCATTCATCCCAGTGATAAAGTCCAATATATTTAAGATATTATGATAGACATTATCTGATAATATCCGCCGATGCTCATCCAGATGTGGCTGTAACAACATTAGTAGGCGCTGCTGCTCAAAGGACATGGATTGATAATCAGATGTTGCTCTACTACCTGTCCAAGCCAATGGCATAAAAGCATCTAATAAACGATGCAAGCATTGATTGGCCATCAATTCCATACGTACTTTACTTGGGTGATTGAATATTTTCTCACGTGCCAACTGCTTGGCCTGCAAGATGCCACTTTGCACACTGATATCACAGTGGTCAAATAAACTGCCTTGCAATGTACCAGCCAGTAATGCATCACTGTTGGCGACGAAAGCATTAGTCACGGTATTTACCAAGCGCATCATCGCACGGGCTCGCAATGACGCTAAGCTCTGCCTGACAGACATGTGTACGGGCAGATTGATACTGTTAGGCCGCTCACCAATCAGCTCATAAAATATGGCGGCAACCTCACTATAGGTCAGCATATTGAGATTGATACCATCTTCTAAATCGATCAAGGCATAGCAAATATCGTCTGCCGCTTCTAGTAAATAAGCCAGCGGATGACGCGCAAAACCATCGTGCTGTGTTGAACGTGGTAAATGCAAACAGGCTGCCAACTCTTCTAATTGTGCTGACTCACTATAAAAGCAGCCAAATTTTTGTACATTTTGATGGTGGTGTTTATCATTGACATCGTTGCTGTGAGAGGCAAGCCACGGATACTTCATAAAAGCGCCTAGCGTTGCACAAGTGAGACGCATGCCACCTTTATCGGGATGGTGCTCATTACGCGCCAACAGTCGAAACCCTTGTGCATTACCTTCGTAGGCCAGCAAGTCCAAGCGCTCGTTGCTACTTAACTTTTGTAATATCGCTTGAGGGTCAGGCTGCCTAAACCAATCTCGAATGGCGTATTCTCCTGCATGACCAAAAGGCGGGTTGCCAATATCGTGAGCGAGGCAGGCGGCTTGTACAATGACACCGACATCGGCTGGCGATACGCCTGCTGGTAGACCGCTGGCTAATTTATCATGGAGCTTTTCTGCTGCCATCATTGCTAAAGAGCGTCCAATAGAGGAGACCTCAAGCGAATGAGTCAGACGTGTATGGATACCGAGCTGATTGGTCAATGGATGAACTTGGGTTTTTTGATTGAGCTGTCGAAAGGAGTGCGAAAACACCAGTCTGTCATAGTCTTTATGAAACTGAGAGCGAGTGCTCTTATTAGCGTTGAACTTCTTGGCAGCACCAAGACGCTGCGAGTTGAGGAGATGAGACCATTGCGTGGTAGGAGACGGCAAAGAGGTTGGTGTACTTAGCATATTGAAACATCCGAAACCAAGGGAGCCTCTAGCATAGCAAAATAGCGTCCTTGGTACAGATATATAGTCAGAGAACTACATTAAGATTTTTGGCAGTTAAAAAGCACTTCTTCTTTTTCAATAGCGATATTGCTGTCCAATGTTTTATTGAGCAAGGTTGCTTTGTCACCATTTACTTGCCATATGATGCCATGGGTATTATCCAATCCGATATCACTGGTATAGATGGTTTTTTCAGTACTGGCGTCGCTATCAGAGGTAGCGGTCAAATCGTATTCGATACCATCGATAAGTAGGTGCACTGTCTGTGGTGTAGTATCATCATGGTAGGACACGCCGATAGTAGCAGTAGGCTCACAAGAGAATGGTGTGCTGTTGCCGGCATGTTCTGCATGATCGTGGCCTGCGTGCGCGCTTTCTTCGTGGCTATGACTTTCATGATTGTGTCCTTCATGACCTTGTTCCATAGCATCGTGCCCTTCGTGCTTTTCATGAGCATGTTCAGCGTGATCGTCTACGGGCGTTACTTCTTCGGATACTACCGTATCACTTTCTGCATTAGGCTGACAGCCCAATAGAGAGCCTGTCATGATACTTCCTACAAGCGCAACACTGGCAAATCTAGAAAAAGAGAAATAGTCAGTCATAGTATAAGTCCTCAAATAGTAAAATAAAGATATGTTATAATATAACAACAAACAGACAAAATAAAGCCGATGCTGGAAAATATCCAACATCGGCTCATAAATTACGGTTTGTGCTTACCGTATTAAGGTTACACGTTAAAACGGAAATGCATGACATCACCGTCTTGTACGATATAAGTCTTGCCTTCTAGACGTGACTTACCAGCGGCAGCGGCGCCTTTTTCACCGCCATACTCGATAAAGTCATCATAAGCAATGACTTCGGCACGAATGAAGCCACGCTCAAAGTCAGTGTGAATCACGCCAGCTGCTTGCGGTGCGGTTGCGCCAACTGCAACCGTCCAAGCACGCACTTCTTTAACACCAGCAGTAAAGTAAGTCTGCATATCTAGCAAATCATAACCACCGCGAATGACTTGATCAAGTCCGGCTTCTTCCATATCCATCTCAGCTAAGAAGTCTTTTTTGTCGTCTTCATCAAGCTGAGCGATTTCAGATTCGATTTGGTTGCATAGCGCGATAACGATAGAATCTTCGCCAGTCGCATAGTTGCGTACCGCATCAAGGTAAGGGTTGTTTTCAAAGCCATCTTCACTGACGTTAGCGATATACATGGTTGGTTTTAGGGTGATTAAACCATAACTTCTGATAAGCTTTTTCTCATCAGCATCTAGGTTCGCTGCGCGTGCCGCTTTACCTTCTGCTAATAAAGGCTCAACTTTTTTAAAGATATCAAGCAATGCTTGCGCGTCTTTGTCGCCACCTTTAGCCTTCTTGGTTTGGTTGTGAATGGCACGCTCAACGGCCTCTAAATCTGCCAATGCCAATTCAGTATTAATGGTTTCGATATCATCAATCGGGCTGACGCGACCATCAACGTGGACGACGTTGTCATCATCAAAACAGCGTACGACGTGCGCAATCGCATCAGTCTCACGGATATTGGCTAGGAACTGGTTGCCCATGCCTTCGCCTTTTGAAGCACCAGCGACTAGACCTGCGATATCCACAAACTCCATTGTCGTTGGTAATACGCGCTCAGGCTTAACGATATCAGCCAGTTTCTTTAGGCGTGGGTCAGGTACTGGTACGATACCTGTGTTGGGATCTTTGGTACAAAATGGAAAGTTTTCAGCGGCGATACCCGCTTTGGTCAACGCATTAAACAAGGTAGATTTACCCACGTTTGGTAGGCCGACGATGCCGCAATTAAAACCCATAACAGTCTCTCAATATAGTAATAAAATCAGTTGGTATAAAGATTGGTTAAATGATAAATCAAAATTGGGCACATTGTAGCAAATTTACCTGAATAGGGGTGAGGTTGTTGTGTTGTATACTGAGATTTTGCGTTCGGTGATGACTGGTAATTTTGCTGTTTTCTCGATTATGGTAAGCTGTGCTATAAAAGGATAGTTTGGCTTGTAGGCGTATGACAGGTAAGCGCCTACGACTCGTTACACTGTACGAGTAATCTTCATTATGAACACCAAGCGCTCTCAGTCAAATCTGCAAAACACTATGTATAAATGCGCCGTCTCGATAAAGGCCGCTAAAATAAAATGAAAGGCAAAACCTTATAATGACTACCACGATCTTTGACACGCACCACTACAATTATCCGCAGAACTTCATTGAGATTAAGCCTAAGCTGGCGCGTCTGGAAAAGGCGATTAAAAAGCTAGAGGCAAATTTAATCGATGCTAATAATGCTGCAAATATTGAGCTGTTAACTGAAAGGCTGAATAGTGAATTAGGATTAAAAGTAGACTATGCCCGTGAACTAAATCCTGACCAGTTATTAGCAGCCACAACTATCGAAGGCAAGGTGCTAGTCATTGCTGGTGCAGGCTCTGGCAAGACTAAAACGCTCACGTACCGTACCAGTTATTTATTAGAGAACGGGGTCACGCCCAAAAGTATCTTGCTACTGACTTTTACGCGTAAAGCAGCGAATGAAATCAAAGGTCGCGCCAAAACCTTACTTGCGAATACCTTATTTGATAAACAGTCTAATGAAGACTTGGTAAAGGATAAGCTGCCAACCGATAAGCGGCTCAACGATATCACCAGTGGTACTTTTCACTCATTCTGCAACATGCTGCTGCGTCAGTATTCAGGTTTATTGGGCATTAATCCGCGATTTACGATTTTAGACACGGGCGATAGCGAAGATGCCATCGACTTAATTCATAAAGAAAAAAAGTATCCCGCGCAAAATAAGAGCCAAGCATTCCCGCGCAAAAAGACACTGCAAAATATCATTTCTAGCTCTCGGAATAGACGTATTCATATCCGTGATTTAATCGAAAGCAGTTATCCTGATATCGCCGTACATATTCCGATTATCGAACAATTGGCGGTCGATTTTCATGAGTATAAGCGTGCCAATCACCTCTACGACTTTGATGATATTATCAGTCAGGTCGTGCGTCATTTGAAGACGAATGATACCTTTCGCCAAATGCTACAAAACCAATATCGCTACATCATGGTTGATGAATATCAAGACACCAATATTCCGCAAAAGCAGCTGATAGATTTGATTGGTAAACCTGAGTCGGTATCGCTGATGGTGGTCGGTGATGACAATCAAAGTATTTATGCTTTTCGCGGTGCCAATTACGAAAATATTCTGTTATTCGGTGAGACCTATCCCGATGCCAAGCTGATTAAGCTCGAGCAAAACTATCGCAGTACGCCTGCTGTTTTAGATTATATCAATGCCTTGTCAGCGCAAATCACATTGGGCTATCAAAAACAGCTGTACTCTAGCGCATCGATAAGTGGGCATAAGCCAGTGTTTAGCCGCCTAAGCAATGAAACCAAAGAAGCCAAATATATCGCTGATAAAATCATCGAGCTAAAGTCGGATCATGACTACAATGATTTTGCGGTACTGTGCCGCACGTCTTTTCAATCCAATTATGTACAGCTAGAGTTTATGGAGCGTCATATTCCATTTATCGTGGTGGGCGGTATCAAGTTCGTTGAGCGCCGTCATGTTAAGGATGTTTTGGCCTTTATTAAAATTCTTTATAACCCCAATGATACGATTGCATGGCATCGTATTTTGACCTTATTCCAAGGCGTTGGGACAGTCACCGCGACGCGTTTGACCCAAGCGATTAATGCTGATAACAACTCCTTTGAGCCACTACTTACGCCAAAGTTTGCTAAAAAAAGTGCACAGCTTGAGCCTTTATACAATACGCTGACTAAGGCAAATCAGGCTGAATCAGTTGAGACCGTCATTGAGCATATTTTAGAGTTTTATATCCCTGTTTTAAAAACAATTGAAGAGAATTGGCGAGAGCGTAGCGAGGATTTTCGTGTACTCAAAAATTTGGCAACAGAACACAGTAGCCTAGATAACTTCTTAGAAAATTTGGCACTCGATCCACCCAATGATTCGGTCGCAGCCATGGATAAACCAGAAGATAATGACACAGATAAAGTGACGATTTCGACCATTCACAGTGCCAAAGGGTTAGAGTGGCCAGTGGTATTTGTTAACTCATTGGTCGATGGTATCACGCCACATCATCGCTCTTTGGATGACTTTGAGGAGTTAGAAGAGGAACGGAAATTATTCTATGTTGCTTGTAGTCGAGCCAAGACCAGACTGTATCTAACGGCACCTGATTACTTTGCCAGTTATTCAGGGTATTTTGACAAGCCATCACGCTTCATCGCCGAGCTGTCTGCGAATGAAGTGACTGTAGATATAGCTAAACATCCTAGTCTGGAAAATGATGATCCAGTGTGGTGGTGATATTGTGAGTATATTACCACCGCACTGGTATTGACTGACTCTTATATATTTAAGCATCAGTCTCCGTTTCAATATCGATCTGTGGTGCATCAACAGTAGTGACGATTCTAGATTCAACATACGAGCTGCTATATGCTGTGTCGGTAGTGATTGGATAAATCTCTAAACGTTCCAACTCTGCTAATAAATCTTGGATGACTTCTTTTTTACGAGTGACAAAAGTAGAGGCAAAGCAGCGCCAGAATTTCCAGCCAGCACGCTCCAAAATACGCTGACGTTGCATATCGCTGTCCCATTTGTCAGGCCCATGATATCTATCACCGTCACATTCAATGGCTAGGCTGTTGTCGTTTTCACCTTCGACTACCATATCGATTCGGTAGGCACCAGCCTTAACCTGCGGAACCACTCGATAGCCTCTCTCAACCAAAAGGTCAAAGACTTCTGTTTCAAAGGGAGACTCACATTTTTGACGCAAATCAGAGACTTCTTCCTCATCTTGCATGAATGGTGCTTGAAAGTGTTTAATAAGCTCTGCTCGGTAGTAATCAGCTTGGCTAAGCTCGTCTAGCTCAATACTACGTACTAAATACATTCTATCGCGCGCTCTTGAGGCCGCGACATTCATCCGCTGGGCGAAGGTATCTCTTGTTTGTGCATGGGCAGCTCCAGGTACCACTACCAATGACAAAAACATGATATCGCGCTCTTTACCTTGAAAGGTTCGGGCATCACCGCAAGCAATGTCAAAAGCAGTCATTACCGTTTCATCTAGTTCTTTGTTGAGTATCTCCATAATATTATGTGCTTGCTTATTGCCTAGCAATGAGACAACACCGATGGTTTTACCTTTGTAAGCTGGATCAGAAACGAGGGTTTTGATTTCATCGACAATAAATCTGACTTCTGATGGGTTAATATCAGAGCCTTTAATCCGATAGCCATCGGTGACATAAATATCAATCAATGGAGGGTCTAAGCGCTCTGAGGGTTTTGCTTTACGCAAAGGTATCAGCTCATGATTGTAAAACTCACGTTTTGAGAACTCAATAATAGGTGCCACACTACGAAAATGTTCTTTTAGCATCACACTGCTATCTGCAAAAACGACTTTGAATAAATCATAGATTGAACGATCAGGCGACATTTGTGAGCGATAGACAGGGACTTGATTGCTCAAATACTGTGCCATCAGGTTACGGATTTTCTCGATATCGAGACCGACGCCTTCTGGTGACACTTGCTTATCGTCACCAACGATTAACACTTTTTTGGCTCTCATGATGGCTGGCAATGCCGTTAAATCAGATTGAGAGGCTTCATCGATGATAACCAAGTCAAAACTGCCGAACTCTGCTGGCAAGGATTCAGAAATGCGATAATGCGGCATAATCCAACACGGGATAGCAGCACTTGCTCCCGCAGAGGCTTCTCTCGCTTCACGGCGATAATAGTGCGCACCTTTGCCTGTTCCTTTACCAATACGCATAATGGCAGAGCGGTATTTTTCTAAAGAGGCTCTCACGTTTGGTGTCGCATTTTCTGCGACCTTTAGCCAGGCTCTTTTGGTGATGGCTTCTTGATAGAGTCTGGCTAAGTTTACTTCTAAATTGCCACGAGTTTTGGCCAGTTGAACTAATTCCTTGCGACCATCGATGCTGTCTATAAAGCTGGTCAATCTAGCAATTCGCCAAATCTGCTGCCAGTTATCTGATGCCAAGGTGTCTTGAGAATTATTATGAGGTTCATAACGCAATTTCTTCGCCCAAAGTGGTGCACCGTTATTTTCAATGAGTTGGGTAACGTCAGCGACTGTCTGTAAGTCTGTTGCAAGGTTATTTACTCGTTGCAGCTCACTCAACAGTTCTTGATAGTCTGTTTGTAACTCATCGTCAGATAAACTCGGATCACCAATATTTTGAGTGACAAAGGCCATCATTTTTTCACTAATTGACCCTTTGCAGTCGGCAAGATTAGTAAGTAAGGTTTCTTTTAACGTGAGACTTTCAGCCAGATTATGTCTCTTTAAATGTTGTTTAAGAACACTCTCAATTTCAATCAAAGTATCTTTGTCATAAGGTGCTGCAGAAATAACACTCCAATCTACGAATATAGTGCTTAACGCCTGCTTGATACTGTGCTGCAAGTTGTGACTAGCAACGATTTCATCGTATAGATGAACGGCTGAATGTAACGCAGACAGATTATTGGGCGATACCTCAAATATCGGTAAGGACAGCTCATTTGATAAAGCGTTCCAGCGAAGGATAAGCGCTTGAGATTTTTTTCTAAATGCTATAAAGCTGGATATATACTGCCAGTCTGCCGTACTTGATGGTGCTGACGAGACTATCGTAATAGACTCAAGGTTTTTCTTTTCAGCAGATTTGCCAAAAATCCCAGCGAGACCAAATGACTTTTTGCCTTCAGATAAATTCTTCACCGCGTCAACGAGCTCTGGATTTTTATCAAAATCATCAGCCATTGTAATAGGTTTGGTTAAATAAATAGTTCTCTCATCAAAAAGCACTTTGATCTCATCGTTCAGTATAGTGAGATGGCCGATAATGTCTTGCTTAGTCTCATTAGCTAAATGCTGTTGAATATCCGTCGTCCAGCGCTGCCCAGCCGCGACAATTTTTTGTAGTAGGTCAGTTAGACGAGATGTATTAGCAGTGATTTCCTGAGCAATATTTATTGTACTAGCACTGTCATTGATTAAGCTTGGCAATTCTCCTTGCTGCTCAGCTGCTTGTGACTCATTGAGATAGCTTAAATCCTTATGAAGTTGCTTGATAGCGTTGGTAGGAGGCATGTCTGCAACGGCAGGAATTTTTTTATTAAGATAACTCAAATCACTGCCGAGGCTTACTCTTGCGTCTTTTAGGGCTGTGATATCAGCATGAGTAAATCGAGGTTTAAAGGTCTCTTCGATACCCAACTTATCGGGAAAGCTTTCGGTAAGCTGTCTGTTTTGAGCAACCTCAGTCGCGGCATCTATGGGCTTGATAGTTTCATTATCGATAGTGATATCATCAAGGTTCAACCGTGCCCAAGCCGTAATTTTATGATCAGTGCTGGCCAACTGTGCATGGATGGTATCAATTTGATTGTCAAACATGAGGATGTCTTTTTTGTAGGCCTCGCGATTGATACTAGATACTTCGCTCGATATTTTTTTGATGGTATGTTCAAACTGCTTTAGACCCTCGTTTTCACTGGTCAGTAGGCTAACGGCGAGCGGGCGAATAGATTCAGGCAGTTGTCCTTGTAGTACCTTTAGCGCGGGGTCTTTCATCGATGTGACCAGTACCCGCTTGCCAAGTGCTAAGTAATGACAAATGACATTAGCAATAGTATGGGTCTTACCTGTGCCGGGCGGGCCTTGAACGACGACTCCATCGTGGACCTCTAACTGCTGTATGATTTGTACTTGTTCATCGTTGAACGCTTTGGGGAAATATAGCTCGGCTGGCGTGCCGATATAGCTATCACTGCCACTCACCATAGACAAACCACGATAAGCAGGCAGTATATTTTCTTTGTTTTCTGTAGCAGGCTCTGTCAGCATTGCCTTAAGGGCGCTCGGTAAATCAATGTCAGTGACCGATTCTAGCTGAATGGATAAGTTGTTTAAGTCTTGCAAAAAGATATTGTTACTTCTAGGACGCGCCATAATGACCCATGTGTCAGTAACAATCAGGTTGTTTTGCGCTTTAGGGATTTTTCGATCATCTGCACTAGTATGATCTGGTTGATAAACGCCAGAGGAGTCAAGCAAAGTAACCGCTGATTTTAAGATAGGCTCATAGCTACTCGGTAAAAAAGGACTTAAGGACACATCTTCTGAATCATAAAAATCTTTGCTGTTCTTTAATAACTTCGCTAAACCCTGATTTTCTTCTATAGAAAAAGGCTCCGTTTCAAGCGTGGGAGCAGATAGGGTAGGCTTGATGAGTAATGCCATTGTCTTTTGATCTAAGGTGATTTCAACAGATTGCGTCAATAGTGGATACTTTATCTGCTTGCTACTCTGCTCATCGTCCGTGCTTTTTCGTGTGGCAATACCCACACCCCACACCAACTCTAACTGTGCATCAGCGAGATTGCCCTGAAGCTGTTGGTTAAGCATGAATAGACTAGAATACAAAGCAATGCTTTGGCGAACGAGCTTTTCTTCTGCTAGCCAAGGTTTCCAAATATCTTTGAGGTAATTGTTATATTCCTCTTGTAAAGCTTCTCTTTCAGAGAAATCTTTTAAATAAACTTCTGTCTTTAATGTCTCGTCTGAATCTAACGATTCATTTTTATGATTATTTTCAACTTCAAACGGAGTGAATACCTCTGTAGCGCCCGAGGACAAAAGACCATCATCTATGAATGATTGCACAGATGCTTTTTCTTTTAGTGACGGTGGTTCGCTAAATTTGGCTGGAAACTTTAACCAATGTGCTAACAGTGCGCTGTTGGGTTTAGGTGCTGAGTTTTCACGCAATCGCTCTAAACGGAGCCAAACGTCCTCTGAGGTATCGTCGGTGATGTTAAGATTGATACCCGGCAAGCCTAATAATTGCTCCTCGGTACAAGTGAAATCACTGTGTTTAGCAAAATCTTGAGTAGGCGCTTTTTTCATCAAAGCACACTGCTTGATGAACTCAATTTGAGAGGCCAGTCTTTGTGCGTAAATACTCATTTGTTAAACCTTCCAAATCATCAAAATATTAGCCCTGACCTTGCTGGCACATCATAAATACTGTTTATCAGACTTTATAATTAAAATGCTTAGGCGGCTGATCATTTATAAATTAAAAAAAATACCAAACTATAGCACAGAAATTGATAGCACTAAGTCGCATCTAGTATTTTTAAAAATGATGGCTAATCATTACTATTTTATCACCCAAACTCTCATTATTCCTATCAAAAATACCTTTTCAAAAACCCCATAACCAAAAGTATTTAATAGCAAAAATATTTATGAGATTGGGGTTTAATATTCAGCTCAATGCGTTACTATTACCACCTTATTCCGTTAGACCCTCATATTAGATACTCTGTATTAACACCATAAGAAAAGGATAGGTTATGCGCTATGAAGTGATCGTTATCGGTGCAGGTATGGTTGGCACGTCAGTCGCGTGGCATTTACAAAAAAATAATTCAAAAGTACTGATGTTAGACAAGAAGTTGCCAGGGTCAGAGACCTCGTATGGCAATGCAGGATTGATTCAGCGCGAAGCCATTCATACCCATCCTTTTCCTCGTCAACTGACTGAAATGATCAGAGTATTGCCGAACCAAGGCACTGATATTCGCTATCGTATTCCAGCAATTTTGCGTTACCATCAAGCGCTGCTACAGTACTGGAAATACTCTACGCCCGCTTCGGTCAAAAAAATAGAATCAGAATGGCAGACACTGATCGCGCATTGTACCAGTGAGCATCAGACAATGATTTCAGCATCTGGTGCTGACGAACTAATCACTCGTGACGGCTGGTTGCAATTGCATCGCTCGGAAGAAACGTTTAAAGAAGCACAAGCATCAGCCATTGATGCGCGCAATCAAGGCGTTGAGCATAACGTACTAAACCTTGAAGCGCTAAAAGCCATGGAGCCTAGCGCTAATTTTGAAGGTTTCGTTGGTGCGATTCATTGGAAAAACTCTTGGCAAGTATCGAACCCAAGCTCGCTAGTAAAAGCCTATGCGAAAAACTTCCAAGAGATGGGCGGTACAATTAAAGAGAGCGATGTAAAAGAAATCGTACAAGACGGTGAAGGTTGGAAAATCATTACTGATAATGACACTTATTATAGTGATAAGTTGGTTATCGCAGCAGGTCCATGGTCGAACGACTTGATCAGACCACTTGGTTATAATTTGCCATTGTTCCCAATGCGTGGTTATCATCAGCATTTCAAAGTGACGGAAAAGAACACCATCAACCACAGTATGTTTGATATGGACAAAGGCTTTGTGATGGGTCCAATGCAGCAGGGTATCCGTATCACGACTGGTGCTGAGATGACTACGATGGATGCACCAAAGAACTTTGGTCAATTAAAAACGGTTCTGAAGCTGGCAAGAAAAATCTTACCATTAGAAGATGCGGTTGAGAGCGAAGCATGGGCAGGATCACGTCCTTGTATGCCTGATATGAAGCCAGTTATTGGTCCTGCAGACAAGCATGAAAAGCTATGGTTTGCCTTTGGCCACAGTCATCAGGGTTTCACTTTAGGGCCTATGACAGGGCGTCTGGTTGAAGAGATGATTCATGACAAGCCATTATTAGTAGATGTTGCGCCATTCAGTGCCCAGCGTTTTTCTAATTAACAGCGCATTTGACAGATTTAGCACAGACTTAAATTAATAAATTGAAGGTATATAAGATGATTAAGAAGCTACATAGCAATCAACGTATGAGTAAAACCGTAATCCATAACCAGACTATCTATTTGTGTGGTCAGGTAGGTAATGCAGAAGACGATATCAAAGCGCAAACATTGACTTGTTTGGAGAAAATCCAAACGTTATTAGAAGAAGTGGGTAGCGATAAATCAAAACTACTGTCAGTAACGGTTTGGATAAAAGACATGGCAGACTTTGCTGCTATGAATGAAGTCTATGACCAGTGGTTTGAAGGCATTCAGCCGCCAGCTCGTGCTTGTGGCGAGTCTGCATTGGCACGTCCTGAGCTGTTGGTTGAGATGATAGCTATCGCTGCTGAGTAAAACGGCTTGTAGTATTTGTATGAAAACAAAAGGCCATGATATCGCTATCATGGCCTTTTTTATGCTTATCAGTAAGCTGGCTCAATGAGTGATAAGGAGTATGCTAGTTTTCTAAACCAAGCAAATTCTGTATAACGTCAGCTAAGCGATATAGCGGCTAATATCATAGTGATTAGCATCCTTTCCATACCGCTTGGCGCTTCTCAACAAAGGCGTCAATACCTTCACTCACATCGTCTGCCATCATATTACAAGTCATCACTTCACTGGAATAGTCATAAGCATCTTCGACGCTCATATTCAATTGCTTATAAAACATATCTTTGCCAGTTCTTACCGCTACTGGAGATTTGGCGGTGATAGCTGTGATTAAAGACTGCAAGACTTGCTCTAATTGTCCCGCTGGCGCTACTCGATTGATCAATCCATATTGCAAGGCAGTATGTGCATCGATAAATTCACCAGTAATCAGCATCTCAAACGCTTGCTTACGAGGTAGATTACGACTGACGGCTACAGCAGGCGTGGAGCAAAAAAGCCCAACGTTTATCCCTGAAGTGGCAAATTTGGCTTCATTAGAGGCAACGGCCAAATCACAAGCTGCGACTAGCTGGCATCCTGCTGCTGTCGCAATGCCTTGCACCTTTGCAATGACGACTTGCGGCATACGATTAATAGTGAGCATCATGTGACTGCATTGTTGGAATAGGGCGCGCTGAAAGGCTTCATCTGAATGTGCGCGCATCTCTTTTAGATTGTGACCGGCACAAAACGCTTTACCATTTGCTGCAATGACGACTACACGGATATTGTCATCTTGAGCGATACTGTCCAGTTCCGCTTGTAGCGCAGAGAGTAGCTCAACGGATAAGGCATTGAATTGCTTTGGTCGGTTTAAGGTGAGAGTGACCACGCCACTTTTTCTATCGTCTTTTCTAATAACGAGAAAGTCGTCCATGGCTAAGGCAACGTCAGAGTTTGTCATTTATCATCCTTGATAATGGGTTGTTTCGTTTGGCAGATGCTATGTATAGCTACCTAAATAGTAGCATGGCTTACCTCTTATATAATAGGTTGCTCATGTAGAAAGCAGACAAATAAAAATAGCGATCTCATATTCTGAGGTCGCTATTTGTTTATCAGTCAGATACAAGCCAAGGCTGTATTAAGCTGTATTTACACTGAGTTTAGTATGCGCCTTCGCTATAGATAAGCTCGTAGCTGTGGCTGTATATCTCGACGATATTACCAAACGGGTCTTCCATATAGATCATGCGGTAAGGTTTTTCACCAGGGTAATAATAGCGTGGTTTTTCCATACGCTTTTTACCGCCTGCTGCAACGATGCGCTCAGCCAACTCTTCAACATTTGGATCTTGAACACAAAAGTGAAAGATACCTGTTTTCCAATATTCAAAGTTATTTTCAGGGTTTTCTTGATTTTTAAATTCAAAAATCTCAACACCGATACGGTCACCAGTAGATAGGTGAGCAATACGGAAGCTGCCCCAACCTGAACCGAATACTTCAGTACACATCTCACCAATCGGGCTATTATCTTCAACAATCTCTGTTGGCTCCATGATGGTGTACCAACCCATTACTTCAGTATAAAATTTTACGGCGGCTTCTAGGTCGGGAACTGAAAGGCCGATGTGCGAAAAACTCCTTGGATAAACGTTGTTCATAGCTTTTGCTCCTGTTAGTTGTACTCTTATTTAACGTGAGGCCAGTATACAAACATACGATTATTATGTAAAATTATCAAATATTATATAAATAAGTATTAAACGTAATGATAAATATCATATGGTTGCGCACTTTTTGTGCGCTTGCCGAGTTCGGGCACTTTACTCGTACGGCTGAACGCTTACACATGACCCAATCTGGCGTGAGTCAGCACATACGTAAGCTAGAAGATCAGTTGGACACAGACTTACTGATTCGTCAAGGAAAGCAGTTCTCATTGACCAATGCAGGTGAGCAGCTCTATAAAGAAGCAGGCGAGATATTGCAGCGCTTATCAAATCTGGAGCAGCGTATCGGTGAAGATCCTCATTATGAAGGATTGGTGCGTTTGATGTCGCCTGGTAGTGTGGGACTCAAGCTATATCCGCAGCTTTTGACCTTACAACAGCAGCATCCAAAGCTAGTGATTGATTATCGCTTTGCTCCAAATTCTGATATAGAGAAGGCACTTGCTAATCATGAGATTGACATTGGTTTTATGACGGATGTCTCAGATGATGAGACAGTCAGTTGTAAGTCTATGGCTCAAGAAGCGCTAATATTAGTGACACCTGCAACTACGGTAAAACCGAGCTGGGAGCATCTCACCGAGCTTGGTTTTATTGATCATCCAGATGGTGCACATCATGCAGGTATGCTACTGACTGCCAATTATGAGCAATTCCAGCATATCAATGATTTTGAGAAAAAAGGCTTTTCTAATCAGATTGGTTTAATCTTAGAGCCAGTGAGTAGGGGTATAGGCTTTACCGTGCTACCTGCACATGCAGTGGCTGCTTATCCAAAGCCTGAGCTGATTAACAGTCATCATCTGCCTGTTGCCGTTAGCGAGACGCTATATCTTGCGGTAAGACGACAGCATGCACTCTCTAATAGACTGCATACTGTCATTGATGAAGTAAAAAAATGGTTATAGATATTTTGAGAATGAATGATAAATGCACAGCTATCAAAGGTTAAATAGCTGTACATTTAATAGACTATCGTTATTTCAGATTTTGCCCAAGTTTGATACTCGCAGCGATATTGACAGCCGTGGTTTCAATATTGTCATAAGCCTGACTCAGTACGTTTTCAATGGTATCTACTTTTTGAATACTGGGCATGATGACCTCGAACTGGCTGGTTTGCGCAGGTTTGAGTCCGTCAACACTACCACAAATAGCAATGACTGGCGTATGGCTGGCTTTGGCAAGCTGACTGATACCACCTGCCACTTTACCCATGGCTGTTTGCGCATCGAGCTTGCCTTCACCAGTGATGACGAGATCAGCCTCTGCGATATGCTGTGACAGGTGAGCCACCTCAGCAACTGTGTCAAAGCCTGATTTTAGCTGAGCTTGAAAGAACGTCATCATCGCGTAGCCAAGACCGCCAGCAGCGCCAGCGCCTTCGACATGTTGGCAGTCCTCATAACCGTGATGACCGCACATGGTGGCAAAGTGACTGAGTGCTTTGTCTAAGGCTTTGACTTGCTCTGCACAAGCGCCTTTTTGTGGACCAAACACTGCGCTCGCACCCAAAAGACCACATAATGGATTGGTCACATCACAAGCGACTTCAAACACTGTGTCTAATACCTTTGCATGAAGATTTATATTATCAAGCCTATGTAGGCTGGCAAGTGCGCCACCACCATGAGTGAGTAGAGTGCCATCGATATCGTGAAATGTGATGCCTAATGCCATTAGCATGCCAAGACCTGCATCATTGGTTGCGCTACCACCTAGACCAATCACGATACGTTTAGCCCCTTCTTCTAACGCATCAGCAATCAGCTCGCCGACACCGTAACTGCTAGCAATCACAGGATTGCGTTCATCGCTTGTCAGTAGATGTAATCCGCACGCTTGAGCAACTTCAATGACAGCCGTAGCGTCGGGCAATAACAAATACTTTGCCGTTATCGGTCTCATCAGTGGATCATTGACCACCACTTCTTTCCAGCGTCCACCCAATACATAAGACAGTACCGAAGACGTGCCTTCGCCGCCATCAGCCATCGGCAATAGCTTATAATCAGCCTCTGGAAACACTTGGCTGAAGCCAGATTGAATGGCGTGGCAAACATCCAGTGCGTCTAAGCTTTCTTTAAATGAGTCGGGAGCAATTAAAATTTTCATGAATGTCTCTTTGAATCTCTTTAAATAAATACCAAGGTTAATAGCCAGATAAAGACGATGCTGGTCACGCCTTGAATACCCGTTGCCATAGAATGGGCTTTGTAAGCCTGCGCCACACTCATACGACTAAACTGACTGACAATCCAAAAAAAGCTGTCATTGGCGTGCGAGATAGTCATGGCACCTGCACCAATGGCCATCACACAGAATACGCGACCAAGCTCACTGTCGAGACCAATTTGATCCAATAACGGCGCGATCATCGCAGAGGTGGTGACCAAGGCGACTGTGGTCGAACCTTGTGCAGTTTTTAACGCAGCAGAGACAATGAATGGCATAAAAATACCAAGCCCTAACGCAGACAATGTCGTACCTAAATAGTCACCAATAGGTGTTACTTTTAGCATGGCACCAAATGCACCGCCTGCGCCAGTAATCAATAGGATAGGGGCTGCCACAACCAAACCTTGAGAGATGCTGTCGCTAATTTGCTGTGTTTTTTGCTCAGTGTTAATTAGCAAGAAAGACAAGAATAAACCAATCAGTAATGCCGTGAGTGGATTGCCGATAAACACTAAAATATCTGTCAACGTGCCACTGCCAAATGGCGCACTTGGGAAGTTCGCAACAGACGATAAGCAAATCAATACGATAGGGACAATAATAGGCAAAAACGCCATTGTTGCGGATGGCATGCTGCTATAGTCGTCGCGTGTCTTCATGTTTTCAGGCAAAGTCGCTGCTGGCGCGTCCAGTGCATCGATATTGTCGGGAGCGACATTCAAGAAGCGATTAGACCACCACCAGCCAGCCAGTACAGCAACTGCTGTCACCACCACACCGACCATAATAACCAAGCCTAAATTGGACTCTAATCCTAAGTTACCTGCTGCGGCAATTGGACCTGGGGTTGGTGGTACAAAGGTATGGGTTGCGTATAAGCCTGTCGCTAAGGCAATGCTCATCGCCACACTGGATACGTGTAAACGCTCGGCCAATGTTTCTTTCAATGAGTTTAAAATAATGTAGCCAGAGTCACAGAATACTGGCACTGAAACCACAGCACCAACGATAGACATGGTCAAAGTAGGGAAACGTGGTCCCAAAACTTTGATGACCGTTTCTGCCATTACAATGGCGGCACCTGTTTTTTCAAGGATTAGCCCGATGATAGTACCAAAGACAATAACCAGACCGATGTAACCTAAAATACCGCCAAAGCCATCCGAGATGGTTTTAGCAACGGTATTAAGCGGCACTTGGTAAAATAGCGCTACTAAAAAGGCTGATAATATCAATACTAAAAAAGGATGCCACTTTAACTTTGCTGTGGCAAAAATAATAAAAAGAATGGTCAGCACAAGCCAAAATACGATCATTACTGTCTCTACATGTAGGGTTGATAGCGATAATTGTGGATGCTGCTACTGAGCTATTATTTCATTAATAGCAGCATCAATAGGTATATGGATTTTTAAAGGGGCATATTCTATAGTAAATCCAAGCTGCTAGGGAATCTATTCGGCTCATATTTGATTTTATTCATGGTAAAGCTTAGATACTCTGCTAGTATGTGCTTTTTGCTTCACACGTACCATTATCAGGATGCCTACCTTGACCATATTTACTGCGCCTACTATCGCCAATATAGAAAATGATGAATTACGTCTGCAGCTACAGCAGATTATAGACCTAAAAACCAAGCCGCTGGGCGCGCTTGGGCGAATAGAGGCACTCGCTGTGCAGTTGGGCATGATTCAAGGAACGATCACACCGCATATTGAGCAAGCGCAAATACGAGTGTTTGCGGCAGACCATGGTTTGACTAAGCATGGTACATCAGCGTTTCCTAGTGCTGTCACTGCGCAAATGGTTCATAATTTTTTGCAAGGCGGTGCCGCCATCAACGTACTGGCACGCCAGCATAATATTGAGTTAAAGGTTGTTGACGCTGGGGTGGATGCCGACTTTGCTCCTCATCCAAAATTGCTAGATTACAAGGTTCGCCATGGTAGCCGAGACGCGCTAACAGAGCCTGCAATGACAGAAATAGAGTGTTTAGCAGCGCTAGAAAACGGCATGAAAGTCGTCAAGAATCTAGCGGGTAATCTGTTGATTGTTGGGGAGATGGGTATTGGTAATACTTCGGCGGCGAGTCTCTTGCTGGCGAGATTGGGTGATGTACCACTTGCTGATTGTATTGGACGTGGTACCGGTCTTGACGATTCAGGATTAGAGCATAAGACGGATATTTTGACGCAAGTATTAGAGCGTCATCAACAGGCACAAGCACCGTTTGATGTACTCGCTGCATTGGGCGGGCTTGAGATTGCTATGATGGCAGGCGCGCTGATTCGGGCTGCTAGTGAACGGCGTATTCTCCTGATTGACGGTTTTATTGCCAGTAGCGCATTATTGGTGGCTGAACGCCTAGCGCCCGGTGTTGCTCAATACGCGATTTTTGCTCATCATTCTGTTGAGCCGGGGCACGCGCATTTATTGAAATCACTAAATGCTGAGCCTTTACTTAATATGGGCATGCGCTTAGGCGAGGGTAGCGGGGCTGCGCTCGCGTATCCATTGTTGCAATCCGCTTGCGCCATTATCAATGAGATGGCAAGTTTTAGTGACGCCGGTATCAGTGAGCAAAACAACTGATGTCACAACCATTAAACAAACCATCAAATCAGCTAGAGCCATCAAAACCGTCTTTGCCTAGACGAACCCTTGTTCAATTGATAAAGCATGAATGGATATTGTTACTGGTCGCCGTTCAATTTTTAACGAGATTATCAGTACCACCATTTAAGCATTATGATCCGCAATGGTTGCATCAGAGCAGTCGCCATTTCCCCGCAGTCGGTTTACTGGTGGGCTTACTCTGTGCTGGCGTGTTTTGGCTGGGCAATCTGTTATTTACGCCGCTGGTTGCTGCAGTGCTGAGCACAGCTTTTGGAATTAAGCTCACTGGCGCTTTTCATGAAGATGGTCTGGCGGATAGCTGTGACGGTCTCGGCGGTGGTCTGACTCGCGAGCGCACACTGACTATTATGAAAGACTCACGCCTAGGTACTTATGGTGTATTAGGTTTGGTATCGGCGTTATTACTCAAAATTAGCTTACTTGCCTCGATGCCCATACCGATAGCTGTCATCGCGCTTATCATAGGACATACCGCGTCGCGTTTACTTTGCATTAGCCTGCTGTCTTTACTGCCTTATGGCGGCGAGATTGAACACGCAAAAGCCAAACCGATGGCGCAGCAGTTGACGCCAATACAAGGGCTATATAGCAGTGGCTGGCTAATATTGGCTATTATTTTAGTCGCCCTTATATTTCCCAATACGATGCAGCAGATTGGGCTTGCTCAATGGTTGTTAGCATTTATATTGGCGCTGATAGCCACTGACTACATGCGACGTTTATTGCGCAGGCGCTTGGATGGTTACACGGGCGATGGGCTCGGCGCGACGCAGCAGCTTAGTGAAATTGCTATTTATATCGGACTGGCTGCTTCTATACCGTTTATCTGATATAAAAATGATGCTCAAAATAGGATAGTAACAGCAAATGATTTTTCATATTTGGCGTCATCCCAAACCGATGAATACTGAAGGAATTTGTATTGGACAAACGGATGTCGGCGTCGATAAACGTAAGTTGAAACGTCTTGCCAATAAAATCGAGCGCTTTGTGCGTTTGCATCAATTGCCAAAAACAATTTGGGTCAGCCCCTTACAACGTTCACTAAAAGTCGGGCAAATATTAGCGCAACGTGGTTTTGAGTGTCGAGTCGCACCTGAATTGGCTGAGATTCATTTTGGCGAATGGGATGGATGTCGGTGGGCGCAAATCACCAAGCAAGAGATTGATGAGTGGTGTCATAATTTTGCACATTTTGCCCCCAGTCATGGAGAGAGCTTGCAGCAGCTATTTGAGCGTGTTGAAGGTTGGTTGGTTAAGATTTCAGCTGAACAAGAAGATAGCCCAGTATTAGTCATCGGTCATACAGGCTGGATAAATGCAGCCAAGATAATAGCTGCTGACCAAGAAGTGCCGAAAACAGCCGCTGAGTGGCCGCGCTCTGTCGCATATCTATCCTGTAATCGTATTGATATTTAATTAAAAAACGGCCATTATGTTGACCGTTTTTAAATTTTGAATGCTTTTGAGTGCTTTTGAATAATTTAGGAGGCTGCTAGCTTTCAGCTTGTAGCTCATCGATTTTTTCAAAGTAGGCTCTCTCGTTTTCTGCTAATCCTAGGTTTGAATCAAAGCTCACATAAATGCCTCTATCATCCAGTGTTGCATACCAGTGGTCTGCATCATTATCGGTTAGGATTTGAAAGTATTTATTATTAACGATTCTACCCACCTTATAAATTTCACCTTCGCTATAAAAGTGATTGCCTTGGGTACATCGTAATTTGTCGTCAGTATTTATCATGTCATTGCAGCCTATCGTTATCTAAATAAAATCTATCAATCAAATACAACGAGCATATCAAGTCAGGTGACAATAATAAAGATGACTTTATAGGTAGTATCTTATTGTTAAGTATAGGCTTTCCAAGCTATTTATTACAAATAGTTGCTAGAATATATCACTGTTCAAGATACCTGATAAAATCTTAAATTAAACGCGATAGCAAAACGCAAAAAAGCCAGCAACATGACGTTACTGGCTTTTTTAGACTAGATCTAGATATTCAAAAAATTACTCTTCTGAATAATCTTCGTTCTCGTCTTCAACTTCTGTTGCTGACTCTTCGTTGTCGCCATCTTCAGAAAGAATGGTAACTAGAATAGTAGCGGTAACGTCATGATGTAGCTGAATATCAACATTGTATTCGCCAACTTGACGTAAAGTGCCTTCAGGAAGCTTGATTTCAGCACGGTCTACTTCTAGACCTGAGTTAGTCAATGCTTCAGCGATATCGCGTGTACCGATAGAGCCGAATAGCTTGCCTTCGTCGCCTGATTTAGCACGCATGATGACATTAACGTCAGTTAGCGCATCAGCACGTTCTTGAGCAACAGCTACTTCTTTCGCTTCTTCAGCTTCAAGCTCGGCACGACGTGCTTCGAACTTTTCAATGTTAGCTGCAGTAGCAGGTAGTGCTTTACCCAAAGGGATAAGAAAGTTACGTCCGTAACCTGGTTTCACATCGACAGTTTCACCGAGTTTACCAAGGTTGACGATACGCTGTAACAAAATAATTTGCATGAGTCATTCCTAGTTAAAATTAACGGTTAACCCTGATGGTTATCAGTGTATGGAAGTAGCGATAAATAACGAGCTTGCTTGATAGCAGTAGCTAGTTGACGCTGATATTTAGTAGATGTACCGGTAATGCGGCTTGGTACGATTTTACCATTATCACTGATGTACTGTTTTAGCAATTCAACATCTTTATAATCGATGTGAGTGATGCCTTCAGCAGTGAAACGGCAGAATTTGCGACGGCGATAGAAACGTGCCATGAGTATTCTCCTTTAATTAGTCTTCACTGTTGTCGTTGTCGTCATTATCGTTTTCACGACTGTCTGGACGACGAGTAGTTGCTTTGCGTGCGCGTTTTTCATCGGCATTCTTGGCTAACTGCGACTCTTCAGTGACAGCGTCGTCACGGCGCATAACTAGACTACGAATGATCGCGTCGTTATAACGGAATAATTCTTCAAGTTCAGCTAAAGTTTCACCGTCAGTTTCAATGTTGAAAAGAACGTAGTGAGCTTTGTGAATCTTGTTGATTGGATATGCCAATTGACGGCGGCCCCAATCTTCTAAACGATGGATAACACCGTTGTTGTCTTGAACTAACTTGATATAGCGCTCAACCATGCCGACCACTTGGTCGCTTTGGTCTGGGTGTACAAGTAACACCAGTTCGTAATGTCGCATTATGACTCCTTACGGATTAGTAGCTATTAACCCTATGTTAATAGCAAGGAGATTTATAAGGTAAGCCCGATTTCTAGCTATTATTATGAATAAATAATAAGAAATAAGCTTAGTTTATAAAGCGCCGTATTATAACAGTACTTAGCAACTAACACAAAGGTTAATCACTGAGCCACCGTTAATAAATTATAACAATAATTAAAAATGCTCGGTTAATAAAAAAGCAGCGATATCACGCTGCTTTTTTATCAAAACAATAAGATGGATTGTTAATAAACAAGCTATTTTATTTTTGGTTCTTTCACTAACTGACTGCTATCTGCTTTTACCACCAAAGTTTTGGCCAATTTGTCATGCCAGCCGATATTTTCAGGGCTTTTTGATGCCATGTAATAATGAATAGCAATAATCACGAACCCTAAGAAGCTGGTAAACGAAAACAATAAGTTATAAATAATAAACAATAACAAAGTACGCACACCAATAAGCTTGGTAAAAGAGGGCAACCGATGGGTGGTTTGATCCACCACGCGAATACCCGTAATCAGCTTACCGAGTGACTGACCACGCAGTGTGATAAATACCAATTGCAGCGCAAACAAGCCAAATACCATGACTTGCGACATCATCAATGTGCTACTAGGAAGACTCTCCATCAGTGTCATTGAATACTGATAAGCCGCATCCATATCTTGGATATTTTGGAATTTGGTATAATCCACATCCATTTTGGTCAATGCCATCACTAGCGGAAAAATAGCCAGTAGATAGAGTAGTCCATTGATGGCTGTTGCTAATACTCGCGACATAATCGGTGCAAGTACCACATTGCCGACGACTTTGTCTTTACTAGACGCAGCCTTATTGCTATTAGACTTGTTTAGTGACACATTATTGTGCGGTGTTTGCTGACGATTGGTAGTCATGTCAGCTTTCACACTTTTATCCGTGTCTTTCGGACGTTCAGGCTTGCCATACAATCTATCTAATGAAACTGATTTGCTATGCGAGCTATTGCTAGCGTTGTCTTCAGGAAAAACAGTTACATTATTGATAATAGAGTCATTAACTTGAGGCTTGCCAAGGTTGGTAGGTCGATAAACCGTTTGATTATTGGTCAAGTTACCGACACGCTGCCATTGGTCTAAGCCTTCATGCCACATCAAATCATCCAGCAGTACTTCACCAGATGCCAACATGATATTCAGCTGCTCCAAATTGTAAGGACCAGCTTGTACGTTATTTCGAGCAAGGAAAATCTGCATAATTGCCTGCATAGTTAGTCATATCTTAAGTCACTATATATGATACATAATATTAGGGTCTATTTAATATTTTTCAAATAGACCCTAATCATTGTTTCTTTAATGACTGTGTGAATTACTGCTGTGACTGAACGTTAGGGCTTACTTCGCTTCTTCACCAGCTAAGAAGAACCAAGTATCTAGTACAGAATCAGGGTTCAACGACACTGAGCTGATACCTTGTTCCATCAGCCAGAACGCAAGATCTGGATGGTCTGATGGACCCTGACCACAGATGCCGACATATTTGTTTGCTTTACGGCACGCATCAATCGCCATGGTCAATAGTTTCTTAACCGCAGGATCACGCTCATCAAATAGATGTGAGACGATACCTGAGTCACGGTCAAGACCAAGTGTCAACTGAGTCAAGTCGTTAGAGCCGATTGAGAAACCATCGAAGTGCTCTAGGAATTCATCTGCCAATAGGGCGTTGGTTGGTAACTCACACATCATGATAACGCGTAAACCGTTTTCGCCACGTTTTAGACCGTTTTTCTCAAGTAATTCGATGACTTCTTTGGCTTCACCAACGGTACGAACGAATGGAATCATAATCTCGACATTGGTCAAGCCCATCTCATCACGTACGCGTTTTAATGCTTTACACTCAAGCTCAAAGCAGTCACGGAAATTATCAGACACATAACGACTGGCACCGCGGAAACCAAGCATTGGGTTTTCTTCTGATGGCTCGTATAATTTACCACCAAGCAAGTTAGCATATTCGTTCGATTTAAAATCTGACATACGAACAATAACTGGCTGATCCATAAAGGCAACGGCTAGCGTTGAGATACCTTCGACCAACTTATCTACATAGAAGTCAACCGGTGAGGCATAACCAGCGATACGTTCTTGGATGGCTTGTGCAATTTCGCGTGGCAAGCTGTTCATGTTCAGTAGTGCTTTTGGATGCACGCCAATCATACGGTTGATGATGAACTCAAGACGGGCAAGACCAATACCTTCGTTTGGCATTTGCGTGAATGAGAAGGCACGATCTGGATTACCAACGTTCATCATTACTTTGAATGCAAGCTCTGGCATAGACTCTACAGAGTTGGTCTGTACTTCAAAATCAATTTGGCTTTCATAAATGAAGCCAGTATCACCTTCGGCACAAGAAGCAGTGACGTCTTGACCATCAACCAATAGCTCAGTCGCATTACCACAACCAACGATGGCTGGAACACCTAGCTCACGCGCGATGATAGCCGCGTGACAGGTACGACCACCACGGTTAGTGATGATAGCAGAAGCGCGCTTCATGACTGGTTCCCAATCCGGATCAGTCATGTCTGATACCAGTACGTCGCCTTCTTGTACTTTGTCCATCTCGTTTAGGTTGCTAACGATACGCACTTTACCTGAACCGATACGTTGACCGATTGAACGACCTTCACACAATACTTTTGCGTTGGTGGTGTCAATGATATAACGCTCCATGACATTGCTGTCTTGGCGGCTCTTAACCGTTTCAGGACGCGCCTGAACGATAAAGATTTCATTGGTATCGCCGTCTTTTGCCCATTCGATGTCCATTGCTTGACCGTAATGCTTTTCGATTGTTACGGCTTGTTTAGCAAGAGAGGTTAGCTCTTCAGTCGATAATGAGAACTGCATACGATCTTGTTTTTCAACATCGACAGTTTTTACTGATTTAGTGGTGCTACCTTCATCACCATAAACCATTTTCTTATGCTTGCTGCCTAGGTTACGGCGGATGACCGATGGTTTGCCATTGGCTAGCAATTGCTTAGAAATATAGAATTCATCTGGGTTAACCGCGCCCTGTACAACCATTTCACCTAGACCATAGCTTGACGTGATGAATACCACTTGATCAAAACCGCTTTCGGTATCTAGCGTGAACATCACACCCGCCGCGCCAGTTTCTGAGCGAACCATACGCTGTACAGCAGCAGATAAGGCAACGCCTTCATGCTCAAAACCTTTATGGACACGATAAGAGATGGCACGATCGTTATAAAGAGATGCAAATACTTCTTTAATTGCAATTAGGACGTTATCAATGCCGCGAATGTTTAGAAATGTCTCTTGCTGACCCGCAAATGAGGCATCTGGCAAATCTTCGGCAGTCGCAGAAGAACGGACAGCAACCGCGATGTCTTCGCCGCCGCTCATCGTTTCAAACGATTGACGTACTTCTTGCTCAAGATCACTTGGCAGCTCTTGCTCAATAATCCAAGTACGAATCTTTTTACCCGTTTCTGCAAGTTTTTTGACATCATCAACATCTAGCGTTTTTAGTTCGCTGTTGATTTTGTCAAGCAGGCCAGTTTCATTCAAAAAGCGGTTAAATGCATTTGACGTGGTGGCAAAGCCGCCTGGTACACTAACACCCAAATCAGACAAATGGCTGATCATTTCACCTAATGAGGCGTTCTTGCCGCCGACCATTTCAATGTCGTCTTTTCCTAGCTGATCAAGATTGATTACAAGTGCTGTAGATTGCGCTGCCATGATAACTCCAGAAAATAAGGTTATTTAGTAAAGATTATAACGGTGAATTATACCGCTATATTTGGAGAATTTCGAGGGGTTGAACCAATATTTTTGTCAAAAAGATACAAATTGTGGGCTTTGCTACATAATTAGTAGAAGGTTATTCATTTTTCTATTTTTGAGATGACGTAAAAATGCGAGTAAAGATCACTCTAATTATCAAGATATGTTTATAAATCGGTTGATAAATAGAGGGTTTAAAATAAATAACAGAAGAACTTTAGGATATTCTTATAATATCTGCCGTTATATATAGCAGGTAATGCTGCGCTAGTATGAGTAACCAGTCAGCACAATAATGGTTATTAATCGGCATGATAAGATTAAGGACACTGTGGCTTTCTAAGTGTACGCCTGTAACATTGATTTCTATTAGGCCGCTATTATGCGTATAATGTAGAGCATCAATAGTAGCGGTTTATCCTGATATAAATGTGCAATATTAGCGCTTATACAAAACGAAAATTACGTCTGAAAATCAAGTCTAAAGCCGATCAAAAATAAAAGCCAAATGAAGATTACCATTGTGTTTTCAATCGAGGTGCCAACGTTATGTACTCAAGTAATCCAGCTGAACAACTGAATCCCACTATTCAAAATCGCAACGCACTAAACTTAGACAGCTCTCAAGCCGTTCGAACCGCGTTTTTTATCTCAGATGGCACAGCAATTACCGCGGAGACACTTGGCCGCGCTATCTTGAGTCAGTTTGCTTCAGTACCTTTTGAAACACGAGTGTTGCCATATGTCGATAGCTTAGAGCGTGCAGAGGACGCTGTTGAGCAAATCAACATGGCGTATCAACGAGATGGCTTATTGCCATTAGTCTTTGATACGATTGTTAACCCTGATATTCGTGAAAAGATTAATTCTGCCCAAAGCTGTAACTTGGATATGTATGAGGGTTTGATAGGTCGCGTCGCTGAAGAAACGGGTGTGGAGCCTGACGGACATTCGGGTCATGCACACGACGATGTGGATTCTGAGACTTATAAAGAACGTATCGACGCGGTGCATTTCGCTTTAGACAATGATGATGGTGCGCGTACGCGTCATTATGATGCGGCCGATATTATTTTGGTGGGCGTATCACGTTCAGGCAAAACACCGACTTCTTTATACTTAGCCTTACAGTTCGGTATTCGAGCAGCAAATTATCCTTTGACCGAAGATGACTTGTACGATAATCAATTACCAAAAGCATTGCGCGAGCACAAAGACAAGCTGTTCGGTCTATTGATCGATACTGATCGCTTGGTGAAAATCCGTCAAGAGCGCCGTGCGGGTAGTCGTTATTCGAGCTATCAGCAATGTCAACAAGAGCAGCGGGCGATACAAGGGATTTATATCACGCATGGTATTCCAAGCCTTGATGTCTCTGAGATGTCTGTTGAAGAAATCGCTACGCGCATCCTGCAGATGACGGGTCTCAAACGCCGTATCGGCTAATAAAATATAAGCTATCAATGAATGGCTTGAAGCAATTAACTATTTAGTAATAACGGTTTAGCAATAACGATTGCTCAAAAAAGAACCATTATTTAAAGCATCACTATTAATAACCATCATTTAATACCATCTCATTATCACATAGAGAATATTATGAGTTCATCTTATAAGTCTAGCAAGACCCCTTTATTATTGGCCAGCTTGCTGAGTGCGGTCAGTTTACTGAGTGCTTGCCAAACGTCACCTTTTTCACGTGAGCCAGTGCCTGAGCCACGTTATATCCCAACCATTGTATTGGGTGAAGCGCAAACGCTAACAATTATGCCTAATCGTGTGGCCTGCGCCTCAGCATTACCGATGCAGTGTTTACTGGCCAAATCAAGCAAAGATGGCAGCGTGTTTCAGGTACCTTATGATTGGATTGATGACTTTAAACCAAGCCTTGGCACAGAATATGTGATTAGTGCGCGTCCGCAGATTGACGAGGGCCAGAAAAGCGCGACTGGGCATTGGACACTGCAAAATATTGTGTCACAACGTATGGTGGGCACGCCTTAGTCGTGTGGTTTTGACTCAAGCAATTATTGATTCATACACAGTCTAAAAATCAAATAAATAAGTAAATGTAAAGAGGACACGATGGGAACTAAAAAACCAAGCGACGCGACCAATGATATTGGTAAGGACATTCATACCGAAGTATCAAATAAAGAAAGCGGTCGCGTGCCGAATCCTGAGCATACTGAAGGCAAAAATAAAAAACAAAATATTGAACAAACCCATGAGCAGGTCACTGATGATGTCATGCACCATCCTGATCTTATTAATCCGCTCGATGATACGCGAATCGATATCAAGTCTGGTTATACGAAAGATTCACGTCGTTTAAAAGGCGATAACCACGAGTATGAATATGATGCGGTCGTTTTAGGAGCAGGTCCTGCTGGCGAAGCGGCGGCTATGAAACTGACTAAATCTGGCAAAAAAGTGGTGGTCATTGATCCACGTGATCAGGTAGGTGGTAACTCTACCCATGTGGGTACGATTCCAAGTAAAGCACTGCGCCAATCGGTATTTAACCTCATTAACTTTCGCCGTGATCCTATGTTTACCAAGGCGATGGAGTACAAGCAAGTTCCTCTAAATAGAGTGCTTGCCAATGCGCGAAAAGTCATTCGCAATCAGGTTAGTACGCACACACGATTCTATGAACGCAATCGCATTGAAGTGATTCAGGGTTGGGCAAGTTTCATTGATGCTCATACTTTGCGTGTTGAAACCGATGACAATGTCTTTGAAACCATTACCTTTAATAAAGCCATCGTAACGGTTGGTAGTCGTCCTTATCGCCCTGAAATTTTAGACTTTAACCATCCGCGCGTTTTTGATTCTGATAAAATTTTGCAAATGGATTATGTGGTCAAAAAAATTATCATCTATGGTGCGGGCGTGATTGGTTGTGAGTATGCCTCTATCTTTACGGGTCTTGGTTATAAGGTTGATTTGATTAATAACCAAAATCAATTGCTCAGTTATCTCGATAGCGAGATTAGCGATGCTATCGCGCATGACTTTAGACAATTTGGCGTATTGATTCGTAGTAATGAAGAGATTGATCATCTTGAAACGCATGACGATTATGTCGTCTTGCATCTAAAGAGTGGTAAGCGCATCAAATCTGATGCCATTCTTTGGTCAAATGGTCGCTCAGGTAATACGGAAGGTTTAAACTTAGAAGCGATTGGTCTAAAAGCAAACAGCCGTGGTCAATTAAAAGTTGATGATACCTATTGTACTGAAATCGAAAATATCTATGCGGCAGGCGATGTGATTGGCTGGCCATCTTTGGCTTCTGCCGCTTATGACCAAGGACGCTGTGCGGCGGCCTTTATGGTCGGTGATAGCGATGCGGAACCAGTGTCAAGCGTGCCAACTGGTATCTATACGATTCCTGAAATTTCTTGTATCGGTAAAACTGAGCAAGAGCTAACCGACGAAAAAGTCCCATACGAAGTGGGTCAAGCATTCTTTAAGCATTTGGCACGAGCACAAATCATTGGTGAACGCTCAGGCGTCCTAAAGATTTTGTTCCATCGTGATACGTTGGAGATTTTAGGGATCCATTGCTACGGTAACCATGCATCAGAGATTATTCATATTGGACAAGCCGTGATGAAGTGTAAGAGTAATAATACACTTGAGTACTTTGTGAATACTACTTTTAACTATCCAACGATGGCAGAAGCCTATCGCGTGGCGGCACTAAATGGTCTTAATCGTGTTTTTTAAGTAATAGAATCTTAAAAAGTTATAAATAAAAAAGCGTCTGCTATGTTAGCAGGCGCTTTTTTTGATTCAGGATCATCGATTTGGCTTTTATTGATGGCAGGCGCTAATGACATGCAATCGTCTTTTGCTTTAGGACACTGTTTTAAGTGCTTTATTCGCGTCATGCCAGCGCACCCACATAAGTAGCGCAAAGTAAAATACCCATAAGGCGGCTAGTGCATAAAATCCAGTAGAAACTTGGGAGATACTAGCTCCCATTTGATTAAGCTGGACGGAGGTGTTGATACCCGGTGTTGTGGGTACGAACCAACGTATGATCTGTAAAACTGTGGGCAGCTGATCTGCTGGCCACGGATAACCACTGACAAAAAACATCGGTAGTGAGCTAAAAATTAGGATTTGCATACTACGTTCGCGCTGGCGAAACCAGAGTCCAAGCACACAGCCAAGTGTCGCCACGGTTGGACAAAATAACAAAAGGAACAGTAAACTGCCAATCATGTTTTGCCCACGCGGATAGTGGTGTAGCTCAAATGTCCAGCCATAATAAAAGCAGCCAATAATGAAGCTAAACATACTGAGTGCAGCAATTCGCCCAAGCCAACCACGGATACTCGTCGCATGTCGCCGCTGCTCATACCACGTACCAATCAGCATCGCTGTGGCGATTAATAAGGTTTGTTGCAAAATTAGAATAGAGACCGCTGGCACCACGTAAGCGCCATAACCTTCTGTTTGATTGTATAGAGGGATAATTACTAATGGTACCGCTTGAGTATTAGCAGCCGCTGTTGCTGAATAAGCACCTTGTGCCACGTTTTTTTTGACTTCAATCCCTGCTGATACCGTACTGACTGCTTTTAAAAACCCCATCTGTACGTTTTTATTCAACAGAAAGTAGCCGCCATTACCCAATACGCTGACGCTCGCCGCTTTTCCCGATAGTACTTGCTGCTCAAGCCCACTTGGAATGACCATGTACCCAGCGATTTCATCTGACCACATGGCCTCTTTAGCCTGCTGCTCGTTGAGAAAAAGCTGTGTGTCTAACTGCGGACTGGCACTCGCATAGCGAACGATGGTTCGTGATAGATTACTATTGTCGTTATCAATGATACCAACAGGTACATGGTTGACCACCTCTGTCGAATAAGGCCAAGGATAAAAGAAGCCATAAATAATGGGGGCAATCAGTAAGAGTAATAGCACACCTTTATCAGAAAAGATGTCCTTAATGGTCTGTAAAAAACTACCTAAGAAACTTGGTGTTGAAGACTGCTTGGTTGAATCTGACGTTGTCGAAGATAAATCGTCTTTTGGTGGTAATGACATTAGCGCGCCCCCCAACGTTCAGGATGCGCCAGCGCGCGTTTGGTTAATAAAGTAGTCAAGCTCATCGCAATCGTCGTGGCAATAGCCAGACCATAGACGATCGGCAATGACACAGCAACAGGCGCTTGCATCTGTAATTGTGCAATGTGCAGTTTTAGATAGTGAGTGAGTGGCAGTGCATCTGACCAATGCCGAGCACTGTCACTGATAGCAATATAAGGGAAGGTCACACCAGCAAAGGCATAAGAAGGTGCTGAAATAAAACCCGTAGCAGACAAGCCCATGCGTAATGAAAATGAGCCTAAGGTAAAGATAGCACCCAGCCAAAACGATAGCATTATTAATAATATCAAACCAGCATAAGTTGCAAGCACTGAGCTCATGGCAATGGATTCTTGCGGCGTGGCAAGCCATAGAGCCAACATCGCCCACATGCTAAAGGCCAATGTCGGCCAAAAGTATTTGCCTAACAGACCAAACAATAATACTAAAACGTTTGCACTTTCCGTCATATCTTCATTCGCATGGCTAGAGACTGAGATTTGATCGTTTTTGCTCAAGTATTGGTTGTTTTCTACGGCATTTAATATTTGCCCTGATGTTGACTCGTTTTTTGTGATTCGCGTCAAATCAGGATGACCTGTACTGATAAAGCGATACCAGTGGCCGATTCGTTTATCCCGCAGCTCACGACCAATCGTCGTTGCACCGATCACCATCGCTAAAATATGCAGCAGCGCGGGTATGACGGTTGAAGCCAAAAACTGCTGATAATCGGTGGCTGCGTTAAACAAGCTGATGCGCTGTATACCAATCGGCGAGTAAGCAATCGCAGCTTGCGACGGTGCCATGCCTTGTTTGACCAAGCGTTGTATCTCAACGCCTGCCGATAACGTCCCAGCGACCGCTTGAACGCTAGTCTGGATAATGCCCGAATGTGTACCGTACTGAGCATTTACTTGTAAAATCAATGGAGCAGGCTTACCAGATAAAATATGCCGAGAAAAGTCTTCAGGGATAATGACAATAGCGTAAATATCACGCTGCAAAATAGCCGCTTTTGCCTCAGCCTCTGAGTAATAAAGTTGTCTAACCGTTAGAGTAGGGCTGGCTTCCAAATAGCGTACCGCGGTATTGGCAATCGGGCTATTGTCTTGGTCTATCACCCCAATGGGCAAATCCGTAATCTGCGTTTGTGAAAATATCCACCAAATCAGTAAAACGGTTGCCAGTGGTATCCAGACCACCATACTAAAGTCCCACGGATTTTTGGTCAAAAACCGTCGCTCATAGGCAGCACTACGTAAAAAAGCCTTACTTAACTTCATCGGGTGCATGGCTTACTCTTGGCTTGCATTAGTAAGTGCTGGATTGACGCGTACAATAACGCTCATACCTGAGCGAATACGTGCATCGGGAGTCGTCGGACGTGCCTTTACTTCAAAGGTACGTACATCGAATCCATCATCATTATTGGTCGGGCGCCAAGTGGCAAAGTCAGACAATGTTGACGTAGCATAAACGGTGAACTGTTTGGTATAAGGCTTATTTGCTGATGACAGCGCAGGAATCGTACCAGTAAATTTCTGACCAATCGCAAACTGGTTTAAGTAGGATTCGGTGACATTAAGTACGACCCACTGCTCATCGGTATTGACCAACGTCAAGATAGGCACGCCTTGTCCGATGACTTCACCCGCGCTGACAATGACATTGTCCACAATACCTGCAATAGGGCTTTTTAAGTTGGCTTCTTCTTTTGCCACCAGTGCTTCTTCTAGTTGGGCATCGACTTGTGCTACTTGTGCTGTCGCCGCTGATTTATCTTCACTGCGTGCGCCTTCTTTAGCCAAGTCGTATTGTAAGCGTGCCGCTTCAGTTTGATCTTGAGCAGCCAGATATTGCGCATACGCCTCATCGCGTTTTTGCCGTGCCATAAGGCCTTCTTCATACAGGCGGTTGACACGCTGGTAAGTGTTCTCTGCCAAATCAGAAGCAGCTTTGTTGGCTTGCCATGCCGCTTTTGCTTGAGCGATCTCTTGTGGACGGGCGCCATTTTCGGCTTTATCTAACTGACTTTGTGCCATTTGCTTGCCAGCCAGCGCTTGATTGATCTTTGCGTTAATCTCAGGCGAGTCCATTTCAATCAGCTGTTGCCCGACCGTCACCGCATCACCTTCTGTGACCAGAATTTTGGCAATACGTCCCGGCACTTTTGCCGCGATGGAGGTTTGCTGCATCTGCATCTGCCCTTGCAAAGTCACGACTTCAGGCTCGCTATGCTGATTGCTTTTATATAGACCATAGGCAATAACACCTAATACAATCAGAACCAATAGCGCCAGAAGTGCCTTTTTTATCATGGCAGATTTATCCGCTTTTTCTGCATGGCGCTTATAAGTAGGCACTGCTTGCTCATTTTCAGCATCAGTTGCTTGATCGTTATGGTTATTGACTGAGTCAGTAGATTGCTCTGAGTCGTTTAACTTGCGCGAGTCGTCTGATTCGTTGGTAGATTCAGTCATGACAGTGAGATTCCTAAAGCAGCAAAATTGAGGATAAAGGGTATGTTATTAGTACATTCGTACAGCATAAGGTTTGGCGCTTTCTAAGGCTTCAGAATTAAAAATCGCACCAAAGGCGACGATAAATGCTGAATAATAAAGCCAGAGCATAATGACCACGGCAGCTGAAAGCGCGCCAAACTCAGCGCTATAGTTATTAAAGTTTTGCACATAAATCGAAAATAGCACAGACAATACAATCCAAAGAATGGTCGCCAGAGCTGCTCCTGGCACCAGTTTTTTTAGCGCGACGGCGTCACGGTTTGGGGCTAGGCGATAGAGGCTTAAAAAGCTCAAAAATATGATACCAGCCAATATAGGCCACCTGCTCCAAAGCGCAATCGTTTTAGCTATTTGCGGGAAGGGGAAATAGGCTGCCCCTACAGGAATAATAGCAATAGAAGAGACCGCTATAATCAAGATTACTACCGCGCCAAAGGTTAAGCTGACTGCTAAAATATTACCTTGTATGAAGTTACGCTCTTGAGTGATATGAAAGGCAAGATTGATAAGAATAATTAAAGATTTAACACCTTTAGAGCCAGCATATAGGGCGAGTAAGGTCGATAAGACAAGACTGAACGTGAGTGCGGATGTGGTATTAGAGACCAATGCGCTTAGGCGTGAATTGAGGACTTCATACACCGTATCAGGTATAAACGGATGCAAAATCGAGATTTGCTCTTGCATCTCAGCTGGTGAAAACGCGAGACCATAAAGCAGCACAAACACCGCCATTACTGGAAAAATTGATAAAAAACCAAAAAATCCCACGCTCGCGCAGTGTGCCCAAACATTAGAGTTGTTCGCAATACGCCACGTCTTTAATGAAGGCTGCAGCCAGTTATTTATTAATTTAGAAGTCGGGTTTTTCATAAAACAGTATTCGCAATAGAGTTAGCAATAGTATGGTTAATGGCAGCTTCATGATAATTAGTATGGTCAGGCTACTATAATAGTATTGCGGCGTTAACCTCGCTTGAGGTATCAAATATACCTCTTCGCTCAGCTGCCTTGTCATACTTTCAAATCGAATCAACTATATAAACGATTATCCACACTATCTATATTTTTCAAATTAAATCATTACTCAGTATACAAAGTCGGTAATCGAATATCAGCAGCATTAAGATAGGCGTTAAAGGCAAGAGGCGTACCACAGCTTTGCATGAGTGCGGCCAGCGATTGTACATAGCTGTTCGCCGCTTGCGCTTGTTCAGTACGTGCTTTAAGCGACTGCGTTTGTGCTTGGACTACCTCAATCGGTGTATTTACACCTTCTTGTAGCCCCAACTGGCGCAAACGCAATACTTCTGCGGCCAGATCTACATTGCTTTGTAATGCCTGATAACGAGATTGGGCATTATTAACATCGTGCCAGTTTTTTTCGACCAGTAATAATAAATTGTCACTGACTTCGATTTCAGACAGATCCGCTTGGCGTATTTTGGCATTACTCGATGCGAGTGACGCATTTTTATCAAGACCACCCCACAGCTTCCAGCTGGCTGATATACCGGCTACCCAACTGGGGTCTTTTTCAATTTTTCCGTAGCCATAGAGCATGACGGTAGGCTTGTGACCAGTATCTGATAGCGCATGTAGCTGCTCAGCTTGTGCGCGTTTGGCGGCGACTTTTTGTAGACCTGGGTGATTGGTGAGTGATAAATTCTGAAAATAGTTTACATCGGGTAAAGGACGGCTAGAAACGAATAACGGTGTCGTGGGTTTGATGCGATAGTCGGTACGCAATAACCGCTGTAAAGCCATCATCGCAAGACGAGCATCGTTATTGGCATTGACGGACTCACTTTTTGCATCGGCAAGCGCAGATTGTGCTTCTAAGCGATCAACACGTGAGATAAAACCTTCTTCAAAAAGCCGCTGCGCCATATGGTCAGTCTGCTGCAAGGTATCATAAGCATCTTCGCGTAAATAAGCGGCAATGATGGCCAGCTGTGCCTTAAAGTAACGCTCAATCAGGGTGTTATAAAGCTCGTTTTTATCCAATAGACTGTCTGCGACGGCTTCTTGGGTACGGGCATTGGAAGCACCTGTCAAAGCGTTGGTACGTCCAGCAGTATAGATGGGCCAAACCACGCCCAGACCTGCACCAGCCGTTGAGCCTGAGCGCTTTAACTCATAAGAATCTGGGATACGCTCGCCGACCAATTCACCAAAATTCGGCAAGTCTGGTAGCGGTGGAATAGGCGGAATCACATTATCGACACCATTGTTAACGTCATTAACAATACCGTTTTTCAATGATGATAAGTCAAGATCCGCGTCTAAGTTGTAAGCGTTGGCTGATAATTGGGCAAACACCAATGGATTGTCTAAGGTTTTGAGCGCATCCGTTTGATATTCACTAGCAGCAATCGCCGCTTGATTGGCGGCCAGTTTCGGTGACACTTGTAATAAAATATTTTGAGCTTGCTCAAGGCTTAACAGGCTAGATACTGCTAATGGATAACTATTATCAATACTTTTATGGGTAATGGGATCGATAAGCGTTGTTAAGCCAGTTTTTTGCTCAGCTTGACCCATGTCTGTATCTGTTGTTGACCTTTTGTTTTTAATCTCATTTTTATGAGCGTTGTTTTGAGCGATGTCTTGAATGCTGCTTTGAGTACTGTAGTGAGTGTCAGCGTCGACAATTTGCGTCACTGCAACGGCTGTGACCTCATTCGGTGATTCGATATTATGATCAGTAGCGCTTGCAAAAACAGGCGCCGCTAAACCCATGAACGTAATCGTCATCACCGCAGTAGACAGAGTCGATAAAGCAAATTTCATAAGTCACATAAGCCATTAATTAGAATGCAAAGTATTTTAGAGTCAGGCAAAAAAGTATCAAAAATGTCAACTGTTATGGTCAAACCCTGTCAAAACAGTTCAATATGGTCAACCATTAACAGAAGCCAATACTTTGTTATGGATAACAAGCGCTACACTGTAGTGGCACAATAGTGACGGGTCAATGCTCAGTATTTGCTTACTGTGCGTTGAATAAGCCATGATTTTATGTTAGAGGTCGGTTGTTAAGACAAATAATAACATCATTTGATAATTAATAATAAAAGGTTTATCAAGTCATTAGCACTTAAATCGATTTTAGATCACTTTTGAAAGTTTTTAGCGATAGTGATGATTGTTGTACTATAAAGCAGCTTATAAACTATACATAACAGTGGTGTGTGCTATATTTCAGCACCTTATAGCATTGAGCAAGATTAAAATAAACAGCATTTATTTTAACTGTCAGCAATTGCTCATTGGCGCAGTGCTAATGTAAATAAAACTGGCTATTGTGATAAAGCGTTACTCGCAAAAAGTACGTGCTATCAATAAAGACTCGGCTATAAAATATGATTGTAAAAAATGAATGCGACAAAATAGGATGTGAGTAATGGCAGGATATATTTTGGCTTTGGATCAAGGGACGACATCGAGTCGAGCGATATTGTACGATGATCGTGCGCGTCCGATAAAAATGGCACAGCAGCCCACCACTTTACAAACCCCAAAAGCGGGCTTTGTCGAGCAAGACGCGCAACAAATTTGGCAAACGCAGATTAGCTGTGCCCATGATGTGATTAATCAAGCAGGGCTGCTTGCTACCGACGTCACCAGTATCGCGATCACCAATCAGCGTGAATCTATTGTCATGTGGGATAAGCAAACAGGTAAACCTTTAGCCCCTGCCATCATTTGGCAAGATCGCCGTACGGCGAGCTACTGTAAAACACTCGCGGCTGAGGGTGCCAGCGGCATGATGAATGACAGCCATGATGATGTGGCAAGCGAAGTGCAACGCATTACAGGGCTACGTTTAGATCCATATTTCAGCGCCAGCAAAATCGCTTGGTTACTAGAGCACAATCCGAAATTGAGCGTACGAGCCAGCAGAGGAGAAATAGCGGTTGGTACTATAGACAGTTGGCTCATATATAAGCTAACTGGTGGCGAGCATGTCATTGATGTGACCAATGCTTCCCGTACTTTATTATATGATATCCACAAGCTTGAGTGGTCAGAAGAGCTGTGCGCCCGTTTTGCGATACCCATGAATATTTTGCCTAAAGTCCTACCATCTGATGGTGACTTTGGTAAAACCAAAAAAGGACTATTTGCCAAACAAATTCCTATTCAAGCGGTATTGGGCGATCAGCAAGCAGCACTTTTTGGACAAGGCTGCCTCGATGCTGGCATGGCTAAAAACACTTATGGTACTGGGTGTTTTATGCTGATGAATATTGGTCAAAAACCTAAACTTAGCGAGCATAAACTGCTAACGACAATCGCTTGGCAACGAAAATCCACACCGACTCGTCCAGACAATTTATCGTTCGATCAAATTGTACAGTCAGGTAAACGCATGTTGCAGCCACCCAGAAAGGAAGTCACTTATGCCTTGGAGGGTAGTGTGTTTATGGCAGGTGCTATTGTCCAATGGTTACGGGACAATCTGGGTATGATTCAACAGAGCAGTGAAGTCGAGGATTTAGCCCGCCAAGTTGATAGTAGTGAAGAGGTGGTGTTACTGCCTGCATTTACAGGGCTAGGAGCACCCTACTGGCGCTCCGATATCAGCGCCAGTATTACTGGTATGAGCCGCGGCACGACTAAAGCCCATATTGCTCGTGCTGCGTTAGAGGCGGTTGCCTATCAAACTTATGATGTGCTCATTGCCATGCAAAAAGACAGCCCTCATCCATTAATTGAGCTAAGAGTAGATGGCGGCGCGGCTAACAATGACTTATTGATGCAGTTTCAAGCTGATTTACTCGATGTGCCTGTCCTGCGTCCGAGAGATACAGAAATCACTGCCAAAGGTGCAGCATTACTCGCAGGTTTAAAAACGGGTCTATATGATGAAGGGACGATGCAAGCATCATGGCAAGTCGATCGTATTTTTGAACCCCAGATGTCCAGTGATATCCGTGAGCAACATCTTAATAAGTGGCAACGAGCCATTGATAGAGCACTGACATCCTTATAAGTATTGAATAAACACATTAAAATATTGTAACAACTCAATGAAAAATTACTTAAAACGCTTCACTGTCCTACAAAATCATTATAAAGATACAGGCTGTAACGCAAGGCAATCGCAATCTGGACACAATTTACACAACCTATCTATCTGTTGTTATCCATAAATTTCTATACTTTAGGCGACTCAAGTAACACATGATTCGAGTAAGACCGCTAATTTTTAGCACTTAATAAATCTAAAATATAACAAATTAATTTAAGGATAAAATTATGAGTAACTATGACGGTATTGATCGCAGTGAAGTAAAACATATGTCAAAAGAAGCTAAGCAGGATCTGAATGCTGATATCATCACAGGTGAGCCAGGTTCGCATCCAGTAGGCACAGCTATTGGTGGTCTTGGCGGCGCAGCAGCGGGTGCAGCAATCGGTACAATGGCAGGACCACTTGGCACACTCATTGGCGGTGCGATTGGTGCTATCGTTGGTGGCGGTGCAGGACATGCAGCAGCAGAAGCGATTGATCCAACACGTGAAGAAGCTTACTGGCGTGCAGAATATGCAAATGTTGATTATTACAAAGAAGGTTATGACTTCGACCGTGATCTACATCCAGCTTATGCAGTAGGGTACGCCAACCGTGCTCGTTATCCGGCGGACGCACGTTTTGAAGACCATGAAGCTGAATTAGAGCGCTCATGGCATGAAGTAAAAGGTGAATCACGCATGGAGTGGGAAGAAGCACGCAAAGCATCGCATGACGCATGGAATCGTGTATCGTAATAAGCGAAACTAACAGCACATTTTATTTAAGTAAGTAGACAGTATATAAGCTTACTACCTTATCACTGGGCTTAGTCTGATTGTAGACTTGGGTCTGCTGATAGACTAAATACTTTCAATTTATGCTATTTTAAAGTCTTCAAAGATTTCTTTGGAGGCTTTTTTGCTGTATATTACTAAGTATGAATATATTAAACAGCCAATCATCTTTGGAAGCAATATTCTAGAATAAAAATAATAGGTAATCTATGAACAATAATGCGGAAGCTAAAAGCGCCAGACAATTTTATATCGCCACTGCCAACTTGCTCAATTTTGCCAACCCTAACCGAATTTATTATGACAATGCGCTAGCTTACAGTAACGATGAATACGAGCACAAGCTAAGCGGCATCACCGATTTATTAGCAAAAGCTCATGCTGATATTATTGCGGTGCAAGAAGTCTGGGATAGTAATGCGCTTGAAGCGTTGGCGGTGTCGTTGGGATTTAAGCCCGAGCATGTTGTTGTTCCATTGGCGAGTAACGACCGTTCAAGCCCTTATACCCATGGCAAAGGGGCACAAAACACTCCTGCCGTTGGTATTATTAGTCGCTTTGAGCAATTAGAAAGCCGCTTGCTTGAAGATATTGCACCAAAAGCAGTGATTGATATCCCTGATATTGGTCCTTACCAGCGCTTTAATCGTCCACCATTGGTAGTACGGGTCGATGCCTTTGGTCAACCGATAACGATTATTACGGCGCATCTAAAAAGTAAAAGGGCATTTTTCTTGCGTGATGAAAGTGGCAATTTGTTAGAAGACATGGACGATCCAAATATTCGAGTCCGTGCCAAGCTCCGTAGCTTATGTATGCGCGCCGCAGAAGCAGCCTCTATTCGCATGTCTATTATAGAGCGCTTACGTCATACTCGTGAGCCATTGATTTTGTTAGGCGATATGAACGATGTCACCGGTAGCGTCACCACCCAATTGATGGCTGAGACTGGTGAAGTTAATTACGATAAAGGCATGCGCGATGTTGCATTATTCGATGCTGCGCGTATCCAAGCACGCTATGGTTGGATGAAAGATGTGGCATATACCCATATATATCAAGGTATGCCAGAAGTGATTGATCAATTATTTGTTTCAGAAGAGTTTCTTCCTGATAGTAAGTTTTCACTGGGTCAGGTTGAAAGAGTAGACTATTTCAATGACCATTTAAAGTGGGACTATGCAGATAGGGTCATCGATCATGGTATTATAAGAGCGAAAATTAAACTCAATGATTAAATTTTTTACATTACGTGGTTAACGCTATCAAATGGTTGACCTATACATTACTTTTTAACCCATTTATCTCCCTTGCTTGATAGTGTACAAGCGTTTATGATGCCTCTCCATTAGACATAGTAGCGCTAATATCAGTGCTACATTATTAGCTAATAGGATGTAATTCTTCAATTTAGGGCGAATACTATCTATTGAAGATTATATTTATAAAATAGGGTGTAACATTAAGAGACTTATGATGAGCGAAAATAAAGACGAAAAGATTGAAGATGTGTTGGTAGATTCGGAACTGGCAAAAAAATTGGTACCGAATAAGTTTAAGTTTACCAGCCAACAAGGCCGTGCGCGCCGTCAAAAACTTTTGGCTGGTGCCAAGAAATTAAGTGAAACACAACCTATCAATGACATTACTTTGGCGGCTGTATGTGAAGAAGCAGGCATTCCAAGAGCTTCTGCTTATCACTTTTTTCCTAACATCGAAGCGATATTTTTAGCATTGCGTTTTTTGAATGCTATCGAAATATTAGAGATAGTAGAAACAGTCGATATTGGTAATTATGACAGATGGCAGGGCTATTTGACGGCGCTTATTGATAATTGTGTGACGATATTCCATAACGACGAGACCAAAGCCAAGCTCATTTATGACACGAACACGCCTGATTTTGAAGGTGATAGTTTTGGTGAAGATATCGATCATCAGATCGTCGATTTGGTTTATAAGCGTTTATCAGAGCGCTATGAGATGCCGAGTTTCCACGATATTCAAGACACGCTATTGATTGCTTATAGCATTATTAATGCGATATTTACATTGTCTTATCGCCGTCATCAAAGCATTACCAATGAATATATTCAAGAAGCAAACACTGCGTTTATCGCTTATTTGCGTTGCTATCTACCAGAAAAGCTACCGCGTAAGAATCGCTAGTTTTTTCGCTATTTAGATGATGTATAGACATTAGAGTGTGATTAAGATTCCCTAATGTCTGCTAAGCAAATACAAAAAAGCCGACATCATATGTCGGCTTTTTTGTATTTGCTGCATTGATGAGCAGTGGTAGTAATAGACTTAACGGATAGGGGTTAATACTTGCCCACGGCAAATATCAGCACTCGCATCTAATGTCTCATATTGCTTATAATAGCTGACGATCAGCTCTTCCAAAGCGACGTTGGTCTGTGAATCATGGGTATTGACGTATGCTTCGCGAGCTTGTTCAAGCCAACGATCTGCCATGCGAAAATGGATGCCTGATTCCCGCCAGCCGCGCTCGCATTGGTTCGTAGCGGCCCAAATTAAAGCGACCTCGCTGAAAGCTATCTCTCGTGGTGCTGACTCGATACCACCGCTATCTTTTAGCGCGCTTAAGGTTGCCCATAGATCGGGGCGCATGAGAGCAGAGTTTGAGGGTATGTCTTGAATAAGGTTGAGATCTTGTTCCTTGCCATTTTTTAAGGTAGTTAAAATCGTCTCTGCCGCCTGTGCGGCTTGCTGTCCAGCAGGTGAACGACTATTCATGCTGTCTTGATGGATGGCATAGTTAAGCCAAGCCTGAGCTTTATAGGCAAAGTATTGTTGATGTGCGCTCATGTTTTTTTGTTGATACGCTTGTAACTCTTTCAACATACAGCTCATAGCACGTTGGCGCGTACTTTGGTATTTTGGGTGGTGAGACTGAGTTTGAACATCATTGGCACAGTGAGTAGCGTCATGGGTTACTGCCACTTCAGGAGTATGATGACTCGCTGATGCAACCGAGGTCATTGTCAGGAAGAAAACGGTTGATAATAAAGCCTTTATGGGCTGTTTATAATAGGCTGCTTTGTTGGCAGGATTAGGCATGATGCAAAACCTCATATTAAGCGGATCAGTATCAATATTGGTATTGGTACTTGCGGTTTTTGGCGCTGATCTCATCGCTTATTAAAATATATCCGTCATATAATATGATGAACAGCGCGATAACGCCCGCATTGTCGTCAGATGATAACACGACAATGGGGATAAATTACAATGTAGAGTGAGTCGTCAAACGCTGGTTCTTACGTGGATCATCACGTTTGAATAGGTCTTCGTCAAACTTGAAACGTAATCTAAAGTAAGCGCCTTCCATAGTGCTATCGTCATAAGCGATGTCTTCATCCTCAAAGCCCATGAAGTTATAACCTAGTGACAACCAAAGATTGGTCATCGGGCTATAGCCTACTTCCGCACCCAGCATATAAGACATATCATCTGCTTGTTTGTTCCAATAAGTGCCTGCTTGCAAGCCTAAATCCCAGCGCTCACTGATGTCATATAGACCACGAGCATAAAGCGCATGGGCTGTATTGTCGCTACTGATATTATCAGCATCAAACTGAGTATATTTACCCGCGTAACGGCCTGATAACGTCAACGGACGCGTTGGATGATAGTTACCACTCAATGACCAAATAACGGCATCTTTTTGATAGGCGTCATCGCCAGTACTGTTATCATCTAAGCGATACTCAAGCTTGGCTAACATGTCTAACTGATTGCTATCATAATCACGATAGGCAGCTCCTAACTGGAAGCGATTAATCGTGCGATTGCCATCGTCATAATCGACGCGTGAGTAGATGTCTTTGGCCAACAGAGTTACATCGTCGGTATAGCGGTAAGCAATACCAGCGCTACCTAGCAATGTGTCACTGGTCTCACCCCAACGCTTCTCAAAACGCGCCGAGGCTTTATAATCTTCTTTCGCAAGATACTCTACACCAATGCCAGCTGCCGTTGCGGTGTTCTCAGTATCGCCCTCTAATGATTCAACACGCTCAAATAAGGTATTTAAAGTCAGACCTTCTTGAACATACCACTTGTTTTTTAGACCGATAGCAGCTTCAGCTTCGCGAGCACTGATAGCATCGCGCATGCGGTATTCGCTATAGACTTTGCCGTCTTTCATGTAGTTGGCGTCAAAACCAAATACGGTACGCTGGCGTTCTTCAGTGTCATCAAGACCATAGCTACCAGATAGACTGTTGATCAAGTCATGACGGGCGTATAGGCGACCTAAACCACCTAGCGGCGTCTCGCCTCCGATGGAGGTGGCATTACGATTACTGTTATCAATATCTTGCTCATATTCTGCAAATACTAAAGAGTCATTGAGCTTTGGCAACCGTGCCGTGATACGAGCGCGGGCGGTAGTACCTTCAATATCTTTTTCAGAATCACTGACATTATTTAGCGCTGATTGATTGATAATATCGTCATTAAAGATAGTGTTGTCAGTCACATCCACGACGTCTGTTACCGCTTGGATATTGCGTGAAGCCGCTGTCGCATCTTGCTTATAATAACGTAAGCCAATCTCGCCAACGATGTTGGTGCTCAAACGCTGTTCAATACTGGCTAAGACACCTTGGCGGCTAGCATCAGTGGTATGATCTTTAGTGCGCACGCCTTCTAGTTTTAGCGCGGTCTTTTTGTCATTAATTAAATGAGTGACTTCGACGCCCGATTCAGCGCGACCAGCAGTCTGCGGCGAGGCGCCAGTCACGAAACCTTCGTCAGTATCATTATAATAAGCTTTGGCACGAGTGTTTTTCTTGTTATCAAAGTCAAGCTCGATACGCAAGGCATTACCTTCTGCGTCCTGACCGTCTAATTCTGTCGCATTGATTTGATTGCTTGGCTGAAAATTTGGATTCTCAGCTTTATTCATCGCGTATTCAGCGACCAGTTTTAGCTTATCGTTAAACTTGATAACGCTGTTGACGCTAGCCAGCTCTTCTTTGTTAAGAGGGTCATCACTGTTGACATAGCTACCACCGATGGCGACTTTATCAGTCAACTGCTGCTTGGCAGCAATGCCACCGACCAAGTATTTTTCGCCGCCTTCATCTACTTCTACAGTGACTCGTAGATAAATAGGGTTGCCATCGATATCTTGGCTAGCGATAGGGGCTTTTAAAAATAAGCTGCGGCTGATAGGGTCAATTTCATAATCGGCAAAGCGGGTAAGGGTCTCACGGCTAATGATCAAGCCTGGATTGTTGGCGTCACGAGTGATCACTTCGACAGTTTCTGAGTTTTCTAATACGGCATCAAAGTTTTCAGCCAATGGATAAGGGCCTGAGATACCAAGACCACGAGTCTCATTGACGCGCTGGCTGGTACTGGTCTCCGCGACAAAGGCGGTAATGCGAGTATTGCTATCTTCATACTGGGCTTTTAGGCCAGTCAACGTACGGTTATATTGACCTAATTTAATACCTTCATCGTTATCGATTTGAGTTTTTAAATCGCCATACATAGCAAATGAGCGGCCCTTGTCCAAGCGCACATAGAGTTTGCTGGTAGATTGCGCATCAAAGCCCTTGGCTGATGAATCACCATAGACAGGATAGTATTCGCCAGGCTCGATATCACGGAACAGACGCTCGCCTTTTTTGTCGCTGTCATAAGCCAAAGTGAGCAAATAATCGCCACGTACTTTGCCTTTAAGGAACATCGCGGCGCGACCAGAAGCGGTATAGTCATCGTTACCAGCGAAATCATTGAGCTCTTGCTCAAAAGCGCCTTGGGCGTCAGTAATGCTGCTGCCATCAAAGTCTTTAAGTGAGATCGCGCCTTCGACGATGCCGACGGCAATGAGAGGACGTAATTGCGCGGTAAATTGTAACGGGATAATCTGTTTACTGCTACCAGTGTCGATGACCAACTCACCTTTACCCGGTACACTTGGTGCAGTCACGGGTATGAGTAGCTCACCACCTGAGACAATAACTTGCGTACCAGCTTGATCTTTACTGCTGTCATTAAGATTGATACGGCCGATATTGGTATCGATAGTGATAGGTGTTGAGGCGATATAAGGACGGCCATCACGGTCTTTTAGGCTAATAACGACTTGATAATCGCTAACGCCATCTGCCGGTACTAGCTGCGCTTGAGTGCGATAGTCAATGGCTTGTAAATTGTCTGGCGTTGATACTTTAATGGTTTGCTCAGAGATAATTTTGCCATTCACGTCAGTAGCGACACCGCGAAGGGTATTGTTGCCGCGTTTTAAGTCGACGGCATAGTAATCAAAGGCAGTCACATTCTGTTTTTCTTGCTCAGCTGTTTTGCCGATTTGTTGTTCTGATACTGCTTTTCCATTGGCATATAGTGTAAATATTGAACCCAGTGGCGCTTGCACCTGTACCATTTGTTTATAAGTGCTGAGCTGTTGACCTTCGTTTAAATTGATAAAAGCCACGTCATTGTTAGCCACTTCTTTGAGATATTCTTCCAACTCTTTTTCTACTGGCGGTGCTACCGTAGTTACGGTCATATCAACACGATTGGCGGCTGGATTGATCATCTCATTGACGATAGCAGAGTCACAGTTGCTGCCCAGATCTAAGTCGCCATTGATGTTGCAGCCACTGGCGTCTACATTATCATCGTAGTCACGATTGTAGTCAGGGTCTAGGGTTAGCTCGGTTTTTACTGCTTGCTCAAGGCTATCATTCTTAGCGCTCACTGATTTGCTACGAGCGACAAGCTCTGTATTCAAACGCTCAGTGCTATCGCCCATACCGACCACGATACCGAAATCGGCACGATGTAATTCGCCATATTTTAAGTCAACGAAACGGCTGCCAGCATCACCAGCATTGCGATTACTTTGGGTGACCATCTCGGTTGAGTGAGGGATGGTGGTGCGGTCAACTTTTAAGACGTGAGTTTTGGCACTGACACCATAGAAGTTATATTTACCTTCAGGATCAGTCACGACAAAGTTACCATTTTCCATGTAGATACGCACGCCTGCAACGCCAAGTTCGCCATCTTCTTTTTGTTGAATGCCATCACGGTTGATATCGTGGTAGACCTTACCGATGATGATGCCATCAGTATTCATGACGCCGCGCTCTACTTCAATCTTCCACTGTGCTTCTCTTGAAACTAAGCTTTTACCTTGTTCATTGCTAGCAACGGCAGTCGCGCGGTTGATGCCGTCACCGCCTAATGATGAGGCACCGATTAAGACACGATACGTGATTTTTTTACTTTCGCCATTTGCCATATTACCTAAATTTAGCACCTGATATTTACCATCAGCTTTAAACTCAGTGGTTTGCGCTTGGTCGATACTGATATCAGCAGTTTGGTTGATACGTACACTACCATCTACATAAGCAAAACCACGTGGTAGGGCGTCTTTTAGTTGTACATCGTAAGCGGTAGAGTTGCCACTATTGGTGATATTGATGGTGTAGCTAACATAATCACCAAATTCAGCGCTTTTAACGTCGCTTTCTTTGGTGACGACTAAGCTTGGGCTATCATCGATGATATTGATTTGTGTATCTAAGTCATCGATACGTACGGTGAAGTCACCTTCGCTTGGTAGCTGCTCAGCGCCAGTGCCGACAGAAGGCGCGATACAGGCGTCTATACTTGCAGTCAACGTGTCATTTGCTAGAGTTTGAATAAATTTGTCATTAACAGCGTTGGCATTGTTTTGTGTTGGTGCTGATAGCTGATATTTACCAGTACTATTGCCCGTCTCAATCGCTTTCAATGCGTATTTGTCACCCGTCAACAAAGAGGTAATTGTGACCCATACTTGATCTGGCTTATCTAGCTGAACGTTACACTGCGCATAGCTGGCATCGATATAGACGTTTTCCTCGATTTGTGAGGTGGTTTTGTTTGCGTCAAACTTAGGCGTTGTAAATTTGATTTCAGGCTCAACGATGATCAGTCTATCAATCGCGTTGACACTCGATACGGATGGGTCTTCTAGAACGACAGCGCCAATTTTAATATCTGCAGTATCGCCACTTTTGCCGTTAACATCTGATAAAGCTTGCACAATAAACTGGATACTTTCACTGTGTCCAAGTTTGATTTGTGCGCTTAAATTATCGAAAATAACTTCAGTATCACCATTATCAACGACGCCGTTTTTATTTAGATCTTGATAGACTTTTAAGTTTGAGAGCGTTGGAGATACAGCCAATGTTAACTCAACAGTCTGGTTGCTATAGCTGGTATTGCTTAGGACATTTACCCAGTTAACCAAGGCGTTAGGCATAACGGTAAGTAACGGCTGTTGAGTAAGTTCAATACCGTATTCAGGAAGGTCTGAGGCTTTGACTTGTACTTGGTTTGAGGTGCTAGATATTGTGACGTCAGTCTGGTTATTGACGTTATAGCTAGCATTTGCAATATTGTTAATGATTTGCAGATTAGGGTTTGCTGCATCAGCTGCAATCGCGATATTTGATTGCATAAGCAACATTGCCAATGACAGCGCAGAGATCTTCGCTGAACACAATGCAGTACGATTAGACGGTGTCATGGTAGATAGAGTCATATGTCGCTTATCCAATAAAATATCAGTGAGGGTAAGGGTAGTTCTACAAGCACTTGATGTACTTGTAGAATCAGTGGAACGATAAATAGTTGTTTTTATTAAGGTTGAGATTATTTAGGAGCGTCCTTTATCTTGACTCTAAATTGAAGGGTTGCAGTACTTTGAGGTGACAAAGTAGTGATTGTTGTATTGATATTAGTACCATCATCATTTGCTGCTGTGGTGATATTAGTGGCTTGCACTCCAGGTGTGGTAGCAGATCCTGCTACATAGTCTGCCGCGGCTGCGAATTTAGATTTAGGATCTAAAATGGTCAAACCTGTAATATCAAAGCCTAGTGCGGTAGTGGATGTGTTGGTAGCATCAATCTTATAGATAACGCATTGGTTTGGTTCAGCATCGATAGCAGTATTTACAAATGTACCCTCAGCAGTACCATCACAATTAGCATCAAGTACTTGTAACTTAGCTAGCGTTAAACCTTTGATGGTTGTGGTATTAGTAGCAATGGCTGGCGCTGAAGGATCATTACCAGCAGGTGTGATAGTGACGATATTATTTTCAGTCTTATTTAGCGCACCTGTGCCATCAGACTTGACTGTATAAATAATATCAACAGTGCCCTTTGATGCAATAATCACTGAACTTGGAAGACGATATTCGCCAGCAGTGCTAGTAGGTTCTAAATATCCTGTTGTGCCATCAGCTAATTTATAGCTAGGACGATTAGTGGCAGCTGTGTCAGTTATGATGCCAAGTGGTGTCTTAGCATCAGGATCAGTAATTTTAATGGTAATAGGACGATTGGTGCCGCCCTCAGGTGCATCACCTTTATTAGTAAGGGTATTAGTGAAGGTAGTAGTACCGTCTACAGCAATCTCTTTAGAAGTGCCTTTATTATCGACACCATTAGAGATCGTTAAACTACGTTTATTGACTTCTAGAGCCGCAGCTGAATCGCCACCTTTAGTACCGGGCTCAGGAGTATTGGTATACTCTGTATCATCATCGGCAGGGTAATAAGTCTTCGTATTTTCAACAGCATCGTCTTTATTGGTACTATCAATAATAGTCACACCACTATCTAAAGTGTCTTCAACGCGCGCGTGATTGATCACACCATTGACAGGCGCTACATTAGGGTCTTGTTTGACATCAAAGGTGATCGTTACACTAGCCCCAACAGCTAGATCAATACCTGAATACACAAAACCTTGATTAGTACCAGTCGTGGTTTCTACAACAGAAGCACCACTAGTAGCATCCGTTGATTTTACAGAACTTGCTACTAATATTAGACCAGCAGGTAATGTATCACGCACGGTGATACCAGTTGCAGCAGCAGCATAAGTTGCACGGCCATCGTTAGTGACTTTGATACTATAGGTAGCGGTATCATCCAAGTCATTAAGGTTAAGCGTGTCAGTTATCGACTTTACGATACCAAAAACAGGCAAAACTGTACTTGATGTATCTGTATTGGTTAATGTCTTACTAACGCCTGCTGGTGTATTCGTTGATAGAGCCGTACTCGTAGCGGTCAAAGTGAGTTTTTGAGTATCTCCGCCTTTATTGCCTTTCGTCTTAGCATTGATAGTGAATACAACATACTGACCAGCTGTCAGTGTAAAGACATTATTGGTGCCAGTAAGTATTGAGTTAACAGGAATATCAGTGCCAGATGTCCCTGAACCAGTAGCCGCAGTCCCACCAGCTTCAAATAACTGGTATGAAACTGTAGAAGCACCAAGGTCGTAATCAGCCTGATCACCAGATCCATTAGTGATATTGCTTAAATTGACCGTGTATTCATCAGTACGGTTACCAGTATTTTCTAATCTATGTACAAACGCTACCACCTTTTCAGGAGTTACGTTGCCACCAGAATTTATATCATCCGCATTACCAGAATTTTGCGCCAAAAGTGAGAATGAAATCTGCTCTGAGATATTAACAGTAACAGCATTTGATTTGACTAGAGGCTGTACAACGTTGTTAACAGAATAGGTAGCTTCAGCTACGTTAACAATAGTAGGAGATTTCGTTGATGTGCCACTAACGGCAGCATTAGCCCCAGTAGAGATACCCATCACCGCGGCGACACCGACAGCTAACAGGCTATAATTAAAATTATTTGATTTCATAGAGATATCCTAAAATTAGAAAAGCAAGATTTTGTGAGTTGAAGGAGAGGTCTAGTTGACAATCGTGTTAAGTGCCACGGCGGCAGACTTCTGTGCTGGTAATAACTTGATATTCCAGCGCAGGGTACGGTACTCAGAAAACGGAATTTTGACCATTTTGCCATTGACTTTACGCATTAGTGGCATATCGGCATAGTTCTTGCCATCGATACTGGCTTGAGCACTGGTAGGATTAGCTTCACCAGTGAAAGCCATATTGGCAGGGATAGGCAATACGACCGCCAGATCTTGGATATCTTTGTTAATAATATTGCTATAGGTTGCTTTGTACTGAATTACCGTACCCGCTGGAGCATTACGAACAGGTAGATAAGAGATCTTACCTTCAGCGTTTTTAGTGACTTGATTGGCTGTTAGATCCATTTTTAAGGCATCATTGGCGTGAGCGGCACTTAATGCTATTACCGACGCTAAGCTTGCTAATATGGTACTACGTAAAAAATTAAAACCTTTCATATCGTATTCCTTGCTTAAACCATTATTATCAAGTCAATCTTGACTTCGTTTCATGCAATGTAAAAACTGCAATCAACTATGAATAAGAGATGCTGATAAAGTTAGAATTGTTCCTTAATGTGATTGTCACGCAAACAATACAAATATTCACCACAAAAACGACAAATGGTATTTTGGAGTACACAAACGGTAAAAGCCCTATCTATAGAGATAGGGCTTTTGTCAGTAAAAAATATTTTTTAGAGTTGATAATATAGCAAGGGGGAATAGTTACTAAGGATTCACAGTAGTGCCATATTTGGTATTGAAATACAAAGTTGCTTTCGAGGTTGTGGTGCTTGAGACAGTATTGCTTAAGGTGAATTTGTCAGAAATAATAGTTTCATTTTGCCCTATCGACCCTGTTTGATTTGTTGACTGAAATGTCGACGGAGGAACTCCTAATGCTTTAGGTAGATGAAACTCGGATTTCACTTTGACGTTCTGTAACACATCAGAAATTTGTATATCTGTCAAACTAATGTGCCCGCGATTGTAAGCTTCGATTTTATAAGCAATGCATTTTCCTGGAATTACGTTGCTACTAGGAGCAGATGTGCTAAAGCCTGTACTTGGGTCTGAGGTGTTTGTAATAGATGTATAGTTTAGACTACTATTACACTCATGCACATACTGGTATTTGATAAGCACCAATGCAGTGTTATCGGCTTTTACTTCACCAAAGTCTAAATTATTATATATGTATGTGTTATTAGTAAGCGTTACTTCTCTGGTATTAGCAGTGGTATCTACACTATAACTCCACGAAGTTGGCTCGGTTTCTACTAAGCAGACTCTGGCTGGCAGTGCACCTGATTGAACAACAAAATTGTATTTACCTGAGCTTGATACTGTTTGTGGATTGGCTGAGCTTGTGTCAACTCTAACGCCACTGCAGTTTGTTAAAGTAACTTGCAAACCGCTATCGAATATTCCCGACTCATTACTATCTAAGATGCCATTAAAATAAGCGCTGTTTCCAATAAAGGTGCTAGTGATATTCTGTTTAGTAGCGTCTGCAGCAGTAATTCCGCCATTGTCATCAAAAACGGTTCCTGAAAAGTTATAAGATTTTGGTGTGTTGGTAATAATGCAAGTAACCTCGTCACCATAATTTAAGTTTGATAACGCAAAAGAGCTTGTGTTTCCAGAAGGCGTGCTTGAGTTGCTACCAGTCGTTGCATTGCTACAGACATAGCTAGTATTATAGTTAGTAGCATCACCATTTATTATATTCTCAGATATGGTATAGGTTGTACTTGGGGCTAATTCCAATGGGGTAACAGTGCTTCCATTAGTTATGGTCGAACCTGCCCCTGTTGTTGTAAAAGACGCTGTAGAGCCTTGACTATCAGGAGTTAATTTTCCACCAGCTACTTTAATGTTGAATTGGTCACGCTTAGTATCACTGTCGTTAAAACGAGTACCAGTTAACGCTTTTTTCACAATGAGTTTCGGTGGTGCTAGACAAAAATAAAAGTCGGAGTAGCCGATAGCATGTGGGCTATTGGTTTGTGTAAGAGTGTTGTTGTGCTTAAGGTTTAGAGTAGTATTTGCAATACTGTAGTTCCAAGCAGCATCTATAGTACATCCTCCAACACCGCAGTTGAGTCCTGAACGAGCTGTCACAACATTACCAGCAGGATTTCTCGTATGAAAACTTGTATTAAATGTCAACTGTCCTCGATTAGCAGAAACATCAACCTCCTCAATATAAGGTACTTGTCTAGAACTAATTGTAGAATCTAAATCTTGTATCTTGTATCCAACTTTACTCACCGATCGATTGATACTTACATTCAGACTATGATTATTTTTGATCGAAGGAGAGTTGTGGACTAGATTCAATGCTGACGTAGTGGCACCATTAATAGAACCAAAGAAGGGCGGGGTACCACCATAATTAGTATTCAAGTCCAAAAGTAGAGGAAAATAGATTACAAATTCTTTTTTATCTGAGCCTTCTGTAAAAGTAAAAGTTCTATTATCACTTCCAGCAGTCCAGTCAAGAGGTTGCGAGGTTACGGGATAGTCTTTATTAGGGGTAGGAGCATTAGCACCAATATAGTACATTTTATGATTCACAGGGCAACTTGCCAAGTCAGAAGTTGGAGAAGACTCAAAAGGATTGGGGTCAGCCGCAAAGGCGCCATTACTAACCAACATCAAGCCCATAGCAGCTATCAATGCCAGCACCCGATATATATGTTCACTGAATAGTTGTGAAATTATTGAATTTAGAACGTATGGCATTTTATGCATATGGTTATCCCTATAAGAAGCTAAAACTTGCTATAAGCGTTTAACTAGTTCTCAATTATTTCACTAACTAAACTAATGTATGTATTACGTAACTTAACATATTAAGCAATAATTTCGTAAAAGTCCTACGAAGTGGATGAATGGCAGATATTTCATGACCAGCTACAGTATCTAGTTATAGATGTTGGCTCGTTAGCAAACAATCCTTATATTTCATTGAAACATTTCTAAAAAAACTAATGATTATTTATTTCAAAAATACTTGTCATATCACCATTTCTTTACAGCTATAAACAACTGCAGCATAAGAGCCTATAATAAAGAGTTATTATCATTTGATAATTGACTATAAAAGTTGGGTTAGCATTTTATTATCTAACCACTTTTAAATACTCAGTTCATATGCCATGGATAGTAGCACTGTTTTTATTTTGGCTATGTGAGGCTGCTCCAGATGATGAGTCGGTCAAATACTGCTGCATAACCGCACCCTACTATAAATCTCACTTCTTAAAATTAACAAGGAAGTCATTGAGAAAATTATTCCCGCACGACAATATTGAAGTAACACTTTGATTTAATAATATCCTGTCTTCGGGCAGGACTGACTGATAAAAAAGGACAATAGTGATGAATTATTATAAGGATGCTGATAGCACCGAAACCCAAGAGTGGCTGGAAGCGTTTGAATCTGTTATCAAACATGCAGACAAAGATCGAGCTCAGTTTCTGCTAAAAGCTTTATACAATATGGCAGTTCAAGAAGATCTGCCGTTCAATCGTCTCGATACCGCTTATATCAATACCATTGCCGTTGAAGATGAACCGATGTACCCTGGCGACCTAACCATTGAGCGCAAAATCCGTGCTTTGATTCGCTATAACGCATTGGCCATGGTCATGCGTGCAAACAAAAATGACGACGATTTGGGTGGTCACTTAGCAACATTCGCTTCTAGTGCCACGCTATATGAGACAGGTTTCAACCATTTTTTCCGTGCTGCCAGCGATCATTTCGGTGGTGACATGATTTATTATCAAGGTCACTCAGCACCCGGTATTTATGCGCGTTCTTATTTAGAAGGTCGATTGACCGAAGATCAGCTGGATAATTTCCGTCGTGAAGTCGGCGGCAAAGGCTTATCAAGCTATCCGCATCCGTACCTCATGCCAGATTATTGGCAGTTCCCAACTGTATCGATGGGACTTGGTCCGATCATGTCGATTTATCATGCGCATGTACATCGCTATATGGAAAACCGCGGTCTGCTAGAGAAAGAAGGTCGTAAGATTTGGACGTTCTTGGGTGATGGTGAAACGGATGAGCCAGAAAGCTTAGGGGCTATTTCTCTCGCTGGTCGTGAAAAGCTAGATAACCTCATATGGGTCGTCAACTGTAATTTACAGCGTCTTGATGGTCCAGTCCGTGGTAACGGTAAAATTATCCAAGAGCTAGAGTCTGTGTTCCGCGGGGCTGGCTGGCGAGTGATTAAAGTTATCTGGGGTGGTAAATGGGACAGCTTACTTGCCAATGACAAAACGGGCGTGCTCAAACATCGTATGGAAGAAGTGGTCGATGGTGAGTATCAGCTATACGAAGCCCGTACAGCTGAGTTCACTCGCAAAGAGTTCTTTGGTAAATATCCTGAGTTAGAAGAGATGGCTGATGCGCTATCTGATGAGGATATCTCGCGCTTGAATCGTGGTGGTCATGATCCAATGAAAGTGTATGCCGCATTCAGTGAAGCGATGAAAACCAAAGGTCAGCCAACCGTTATTTTAGTCAAAACCGTTAAAGGCTATGGCTTATCGGCTCAAACACAAGCGGTCAATAAATCACATCAGATTAAGAAACTCGATCAAGAAGCGTTGATGTATTTCCGTGATCGCTTTGATTTACCATTTACTGACGAGCAGCTAGAGACGCTACCATTCTATCGCCCTGAAGAAGGTTCAGCGGAGATGAAGTACCTTAAAGGTCGCCGCGAAGCGCTAGGTGGTCATTTGCCAAATCGCCGCAGTGGACATATTCCATTGAATATCCCTGAACTGTCAATGTTTGATCGAGTGCTAAAAGGCAGCAATGGTAAAGAGCAATCGACAACGATGGTATTCGTACGCTTGTTGTCAGCTATGCTAAAAAATAAAGACATCCAAGATCGCGTCGTGCCGATTGTACCTGATGAAGCGCGTACTTTTGGTTTAGAAGGTATGTTCCGTCAATTGGGTATCTATTCTGCGGTTGGTCAAAAATATACACCAGAAGACAGTGAAGCGTTGATGGGCTATAAAGAAGCCATCGACGGTCACATGTTAGAAGAAGGCATCAACGAAGCAGGCGCAATGAGTACGTGGATAGCGTTGGCAACCAGTTATTCTGTGAACGCGCTACCGATGATTCCGATGTATATCTATTACTCGATGTTTGGTTTCCAACGTGTGGGTGATTTGGCTTGGGCGGCAGGCGATTGTCAAGCACAAGGTTTCTTACTGGGTGCAACAGCTGGTCGTACCACCTTAAACGGCGAAGGCTTGCAGCATCAAGATGGTCATTCACAAATCTTATTTAACGTTGTGCCTAACTGTGTGACTTATGATCCTTGCTTCGGTTATGAGCTAGCGGTTGTGATGCATGATGGTCTACGCCGTATGTATGGTGAAGGCGAACGCGTTTATTATTACTTAACGCTAATGAACGAAAACTACGAGCAACCTGCGATGCCAGAAGGCGCGGAAGAAGGCATCAAGCGTGGTATGTATTTGCTCGAAGACAATGGTTCAACTCAAGTGCAGCTGTTAGGATCTGGCGTTATTTTACGTGAAGTACAAAAAGCGGCGCAGATTCTAAAAGATGAGTTCAATATCACCTCCAACGTTTGGAGTGTAACCAGCTTTAACGAGTTGACTCGTGACGGCATGGTTTGTGATGACTACAATCGCTTGCATCCAATGGATGAAGAGCGGGTGCCATGGGTCACTGAGCAGTTAGCGCCGCACGAAGGTATCGTCGTCGCTGCGACAGATTATATGCGCAATTATTCAGAGCAAATCCGTGCTTGGTTGCCAGATAATCGTCCTTATACGACTTTAGGCACAGATGGCTACGGTCGTTCTGATACTCGTGAAAATTTGCGTAGTTTCTTTAACGTTGATGCCGCACATATCGTGGTTGCGACGCTCAAACGCCTAGCGGATGAGGGTGAAGTTGAGATGCGTTTGGTGAAAGATGCTATTTCAAGCTTAGGTATCGATGTGGATCAGCCACCTGCATGGCAACAACAGCCTTATTATGATCATTCTCCTGATGCACCAGCACCTGGTAATGTTAATCCAAATCCTGTCCCTGAATTTGTCGCTGAAGATGATGATGAAATCAGCAACGAGGGTCGGGCTGAAGATCAAGCGGATGCGACTTTACTTAATAACGGTGATGTCAAAGAATAATAATCATAAGACTAGGAGATAAATCATGGATATTAAAGCCCCCGATTTGGGTGTTGATAGCGCCGAAGTCAGCGAAATTATGGTAGAAGTGGGTGATGTCATCGCAAAAGATGACAACATCATTCTATTAGAATCTGACAAAGCCTCGGTTGAAGTACCAAGTTCCGCTGCTGGCAAAGTCACCAAAATCAGCGTTGCTGTTGGTGATCAGGTCAGTGAAGGTATGGTGCTTATCGAGCTTGAAAGCGTAGAAGACAGTGCAGAAAGCAATGTAGACACTAAAGAAAATAGCGCTGCTGACGAGAAGCAAAAGGCAGATGAAACGGCTGCTAAGCCAGAAACAAAGGCTGAGCCTGCGGCAACTGAATCAGCCTCGTCTGACTCTAATGACAAGCCTGCGTCTAACGCTGGTAAATCGACCACTCATGCATTGCCAGATTTAGGTGTTGATGAAGCGCAAGTTTCTGAAATCATGGTCAGTGTTGGTGACATCGTGACTGCGGATCAATCAATCCTATTGATTGAATCTGATAAAGCATCGGTAGAAGTACCCGCACCAGTCGCTGGTAAGATTGAAAAAATACTGGTTGAAACAGGTGACATGGTTGCTAATGGTCAAGACTTTATCGTTATCATGAGTAGTGGTACAGATGCTGCTGATGAAAGTGAGTCTACATCAGATAGCGCTGAGCCAAAGCCTTCAGCACCAGCCAAAGCAGAAGAAAAAGCTGCTGCTAAAACAACGGGTGAGCCAAAACAGGCAGAAAAATCTACAACGCCTAATGCGGTCACTAGTAAGCAAGCTGATAAGTTGACTGAAGCACAGGTCAATGAAAAGTTGGTTGACGTATATGCAGGTCCAGCCGTACGTAAGCTGGCGCGTCAGTTAGGTGTCGATATCACCCAAGTGAATGGTTCGGCGCTAAATGATCGCATTCTAAAAGAAGACTTGTTTGCGCATGTTAAAGAAAGCTTAAGCACTCAAAAAGCGGCACCTGCCAGTGGCAATGTAGCCAGCGCTAGCCTGCCAAGCTTACCTGACATGAGTAACGTTGAGATTTGGGGTGAAACAACAACCCAAGACCTTAGCCGTCTACAAAAAGTCTCGATACCGCAGCTCAACTACAATACCTTGTTGCCACAAGTGACCCAGTTTGATTTGTCTGATATCACTGAGACAGAAAAACTGCGTGGCGAGCTAAAAGGTAGCATGAAAGCAGAAGGTATCGGTTTCACGATTTTAGCGTTCGTGGTCAAAGCGACGGCCTATGCCTTAACACAGCATCCACGTTTTAACAGTCATTTAAGCGACGACAATACGCAAGTTATCTTGCGCAAAAGTGTCAATATGGGCATCGCGGTGGCAACGGATGATGGTCTCATCGTACCTGTTATCAAGAATGTGCAGGATAAAGGCTTGAAGCAAATCGCCATTGAAATTGGTGAGCTTGCGGTAAAAGCGCGTGACAAAAAACTCACTACTAAAGATTTGCAAGGCGCAAGCTTTACCATATCAAGCCAAGGTAACTTGGGTGGTACTGCCTTTACGCCATTAGTAAATTGGCCTCAAGTGGGTATTTTAGGTGTGTCTGAGGCAAGCATGCAGCCACGTTGGGATGCTAAGAAGCAAAGCTTTGAGCCGCGTCTCATGTTGCCATTATCATTGTCTTACGATCACCGTGTGATTAATGGCGCAGATGCTGCCGTATTTACCCGCTATATCGCAACATTGCTGGCTGATCCGCGCCGTATTTTGCTGTAAGAATCGTTTGTACTAAAAGGATCTGAAAAAAGACTGTCTTAGTATAGTCTTTTTTTATGATTAAAATTTGATATTAATAGTCACCAGATTTTTAGCGGTTAATGACTGTAGCACAATCGTTTTTATCTATAATAGTTGTTGCTTAAACTTTAGATACAAAAAAGCCGGCGATTAAGCCAGCTTTTTTTATTCACATTACTTTATGTTATATTAGAAAGTCTTAACAAAAGCAACGCCATATACCCAAGGGCTGATGTCAACTTCACCAAGGTCAATGGTCTCACCATTAGCTTTTACGCTGGCGTCTGTTTTGATGTCCATATAGCGAGCATCAATACGGAAGTATTCAGTTGGGGCAAAAGGTATGTCAAGACCGATGTGACCAGCAACGCCGACGCTATCATCAAGTTCTAATTTTTCGAAAGCATCGCTATAGATTTTTTCTTTAAAGAAAGTCGTATAGTTCACACCAACACCAACAAATGGCTTCACATTCATAGGCATGTTGTAGCCATCGAAGTGATATTGTACCGATAGAGTCGGTGGCAAATGCTGAGTTTTAGCATCGATAGTAGCATCGCCAGCAGTTAAGGTAATGTCATGATGGAATGGTGTAGCCGCTAGTAATTCAATACCAATGTTATTGGCAACGAAATATTCGCCGCTAATGGTTGGTTGAACATCACTGTCTACGTCGACACCAATAGTGCCATCTGCCAGTGTACCGTTATCGCTCTTTGGGTCAACCATGTGAGCACCAGCAGCGACAGACCAAGTACCAGCTGGTACAGCAAATGCTGTGGTCATAGTAAGTGCAGCAGCAGTGGCTAAAACTAGGGATTGTAGTTTCATCATTTATTCCTTAACGTGATAGAAGATTATCGGTGGCTATCTAACGAGGGATGACATTAGGTACCGATACACAATGTTATGATTATTGACTAACCTGTAACATTACAACGCCATTATAATACAAAACCATATTTACTGTAAGGTTTTAAACGCATATTAATGGCTTTTATGGCATAAATTTACCGTTAAAGGTATATTTGTCGAGGTAATTAAAAATTACTTAGGACAGTTAGCATTTTTGAAGCAAGACTTAGATCCCTTCATGCTGATGTTATACAGAGGTATGGCATTAGAATTTGGTCGATAGTCAATGGTGCTAAACTCTCGCTGATATTTTTAGAATATTAAAATGTCAAAAGCTTAGAGTCGGTAATGATAGTCTCATTACTTTTCGAATGAATAATGAGAGTGGGAAAAGAGGGGTAATATATTATGCTTGGCTATTGTAGTAATTCTCCTCTACGCTGCACAAATGCACGTTCTGTGACGATATTGGATCGGATGGACTCTTGCTGTCCTGAATGCAACTTATTTTTGCTGCCTGCTCAAGATATCAGTCAGCAATTACGCGCTGACGAACGATTCTTACGCTTCGCTATCATCGCCATTGTGCTGGTGCTAATTTTGTTTGCCTACATGTACTATTTAAATTTAGTATAATCACCGATCATGCTTCATAATAAATAAGACAGTCCTGTCACTAGTAATGCTTTAAGAGCACTATATCGCTAAGTAATGATGGGTATGAAATACTGATAGTGACCGAGCATTAATGTCATATTCTGTGATGACTGCTTTATTATACTAATATAAGACCGGTGTTTCACCGCATAGGGACGGCATGCTATTCCAATCTATACGGCGCTTGCGTCTTTTCGTTTACGATATTCTGCAAAATGATGAGCACGATACGCTGTTTAGCCGTTGCGTTGACTACTTTTTAATATTTTTAATCATGACCAATGTAGCAGCGGTTATTGCTGAGTCGGTTGACAGTTGGTATTACCCTTATCAAGAGTATTTTACTTGGTTTGAAAATTTCTCTATCGTGGTGTTTTCTATTGAGTATTTGCTGCGTTTGTGGAGTGTGGCCGAGGAAAAACCAGATGGCACCACTTGGCGTCAGCGCTGGGAGTGGTTGAAAAGTCCTTCTGCGTTGATTGATTTAGTCGCCATTGCGCCAGCTTTCTTGAATTTCTTTGTTACGATTGATTTACGCTTCTTACGTATATTACGTTTATTCCGAATTCTCAAACTGACCCGCTATTTTGCTTCGTTACGCATCTTATTGGTGGTCATCAGCAAAGAAAAAGGCTCGTTCCAAGCGGTTATTTTTATCTTAATAATTATGATTGTGACGGCATCTAGCGGCATTTACTTGGTTGAAAACCACGCCCAGCCAGAAGAGTTTGAGTCGATACCTAAAGCGATGTGGTGGGCGGTGGTGACGCTAACGACGGTGGGCTATGGTGATGTCACGCCGATTACTAATGCGGGTAAAATATTGGGTGCGGTTATTACCATATTAGGTGTGGGGCTGGCGGCATTACCTGCAGGTATTTTAGCGACTGGTTTGGCAAATGAGCTTGCTCAGCGCCGTGAAGAGCTTGAACAGGACTTTCGAGCACAGTTGATTGATAGTGATTTTGATTTGGTGAAAAATCAGATGATGATCGATAAAATTCGCCGTGAGCTGGGACTGGATAAAGAGCAGGCGCAAAATATCGTATTGCAGGTATTACGCGAACAAGAGCTTGAGCGCCGCGAAAGAGAAGTGGAAGAACGACAAAAGAATTTTTGCCCACATTGCGGTGAGCCACTGTAAGTCTTTTATAGTAATTATTTTAGGTTTTAAAAAATGTATATGTAAGAAAAGGGTGCAACGTTATCAGAACGTTGCACCCTTTTTATTAGCAATAAACGGATATTTTATGGTATTTAGATAGCTTGTGGAATGGGTAGCGCACGGGCCAATTCATGGGCGACTTGCTGCGCCGCCGTTGCTAAATCTTCGGCAGGAAGGGGTAAGTTTTGCAGCGTGAGATGCCAATCATCCACTTCTCGGCGTAAATGTGCCACCCACAGCGTCGTGCAATCACGTGGCAGTTGCTTTAGATTGACTTCAAAGCATCGATTGCCTTCATCATCGCTTAGATGAATCTCGCCTTTTTTGACTCTTGAAAACGGATGACCGTGGTAAGAGTTGGCTATCATAGCAATGTGGGTGATATGTGCTGGGATTTTATCTAAGTAAAGCCTAATTTGCTCTTGGTCAAGAGGTGCCAAATACATCGCTTGTTCGCCGCGATCTTTGCCATTGAGACTGTCGCCTTGGTGTTTCACTGATTCCGCTTTATCGCGCAATTGTTTGAACCAAACGATATCACTGATGGTGCAATTGTTGTCATATAGTACGCAAGCCAAATCAATATCAATAGCGCTCTGGTTTTTTTTAAAGCGCTTAAACATGCCTTTTGGCTCAATCTTGGTAAATTCATAGTTTAGCGCAAAAAATAAGGTTCCCGCGTCTAAGCCCAGTCCTCTTAAACTGTCTGACAGTAACGGCAATGAGGCAGTGGTCGGCATAACATTCCTTATCTACTTTCGTTCTTCATTTTTAAATAGTGGTAATCGTCTGAATACGGTTAAATTTGAGCGTCATTACCCGCAGTTGTTATTTATGATCAAAAAACTTATCCAATACGGCTTGATGTAACAATGCTGGTTTGGCATTCAATAAACCATTGCCAAAACCACGTAACCACCAAACCAGTTGCGAAGTTAGGTTGACAGTGGCTTGAATGGTCAGCGTGTCATCATCCAACGTAACAGTTTGATCGTCACTGAGCTTGCTTTCAGTCAGGCTTTTGCCCGCTTGTTTGGTGAATTGTAGCTCAATAGCGGTGTTTTTGCCATGATTAGGCAGCTCACCGAATAAGGGGTGGCTAAAGCCCATACCACCAGCATCCAAATAATTATCGAGTTGGAAACTATCAGGTGTTTGTGCGGCGCTTTCAAGAATGTCAACACTAGCAAATCGATGTAGGGCAAAGGTACGAATGGTAAATTTTGGATCATCAGTACGAGTTGCTAGCAGATAAATAATCACACCGCGCTGGATGATAGCGATGGGATTCAAAAGGTATTCACTGGCCTGTGATTTATTGCTGCGGGTATAGCAGGCTTTGATTTGTAATTGATAAAATAGCGCATGGTAAATATTGTCTTTGCTATCCAAATCAATATGCGGCGCGATTAGTGGCTGAGTGGCAGGCTCGATACGCACTCTGTCGATCCATGAATGGGTGACTTTACTATTTTTTAGCTGCCGCCTTGCCAAGTCAAACCATGGAAATAATTCATCTAAAATAACGGGTGGTAGTAGCTGAGTTAGGTTGGCTTCAACCATATTAAAGGCGACTGCTTGCGATAGATTCATGTGCGGTAAGCTTTGGAGTGGCGCGTCATCACGCCAGCGCCAGCCTTGTGGGTTGGCGTTGTTTTTTTCTATGGGAAAGCGTTTTGCCAGCGCATTTAAGTCACGCTGAACAGTGCGCAGGCTAATGTCAAAGCCTGCCATCATCAGCTGCTCGTAGATATGGGTTGTGCCCACCCAGCGGTTGCGCTGTAGTTGCGATAGCACTTGCCACTGGCGCGCCGTCGTCGCCGCGCCATGGCGATTATCGTTATTATCTTCTGAGACATGACTGTCCGCTGCCGATACAGTATTAGCTTGCTCAACAGAGTTCGTTTGAGCATGGGAGTGGTCGGCGTCAGTAGAATGTACAGTCATTGAGCGATAACCTTTATGAAATTACGAGTTGGCTTTTGTATAGCTTAGCGGAGTATTAACCATTCATCATCGCAGAAAAGCATCGTAGCGTCTAGGGCATGTCTTCAATTAGCACACTGACTTATTGATTGGTTTTGATACAGCTACATTTTACTATAAATCAGCTTATATGGCGTCAATGGGTGTTTTAGTGTCATTGTTATCGATACCTTGATTGATGCTTTTGTCGATGCCTTGATCCTCATTTATACTGACTTCGTTGTGCTCCGCCTTGTCTTTACATTTTTCTTTTTTTTGCTTGCCATGTTTTTTTTGACGTTTTGCTTTCTGCTTTTTTTTATCTTTCTTTTTGGACTTTTTATCATCAATACCATCGTCATTGTTATCTTGATTTTCATCCCATAACATCAGACGACTTAAGACTTTACCAAACAACGTGTCTTTACGATAGCGACCTTTTTTATTCATGGTATCGATAGGTAAGCCAGTCATCAGCGTCAATGCTTCGCTCAGTGTATAGACACCATAAATATGAAATTCGTTCGCTTTGACGGCAGCAATGATGTCGTCACGCAGCATGAGCTGTTTGACATTGGCCATTGGAATGACCACGCCTTGCTGCCCAGTCAATTCTTGCTCGCGGCATGCATCAAAGAATCCAGCGATTTTAGAATTGATGCCACCAACCGCTTGCACTTCGCCCAATTGGTTCATAGAGCCAGTGATAGCAAATGATTGATCAATCGGGACGTTTGCTAAGGCAGATAGCAGCGCACAGCCTTCGCTGACGGTGGCACTATCGCCATCGATGTGGGCGTAGCTTTGCTCAAAAGCGAGCGAGGCGCTAAAGTTGAGCGCATGATGTTGGCTGAATAACGCGCGCAAATAGCTGGTCATAATCAGCATGCCTTTGGCGTGTAAACTACCACCCAAATCTACATCACGCTCGATATCGAGAATCTCACCCGTACCGATATTTGGTTGGATGACGGCAGTCAAGCGGGCGGGCATGCCAAACTCGCTATCGGCATAGCTGACCACTGTTAGCGCATTGACTTGTCCGACCGCGCTGCCTTGGGTTTGAATAAGCTGCTGACCATTTTTTAGCTCATCCCAATAGAGGTCACGCAGGTATCCTGAACGCTCGTCCATATCATCGATGGCTTGTGTGACATGATAGGCATTAACAATGTTTTTTCCGCTTAAATGCGCGTGGCGGTTAGACTCATGCAATAGCTTGATTAATAAATCACTGTGCAAGCTTAAGCGGTCTTGGTCTTCTGCTTGTAAGCTTAAATGCTCAAGTAGGGCAGCTTGCGCGCTACGATCAAACGGATAGAGATTGGCATAATCAATGATGTCAGCCATTTTCGCGACTAACGCCAATTCGTGCTCACTGCTGCGAGGCACGTCATCATGAAAGTCAGCACGTACTTTAAAGACCGCATCAAACTCAGGCTCAAGCTCTAACAGCTCATAATATAAATCAGCTTCACCAAGCAAAATCACTTTAACATCAAGGTCAATGGGGGCAGGTGCTAACGATAAGCTACCTGTTAAGGTTAGCATTTGTTCAAGGCTTGAGAGTTTGATTTTGCGTGATTGTAACGCCCGCTTGAGACCCTGCCAAGCATACGGATGCTCAAGTAAGTGACTCGCTTCTAATAGTAAATAACCACCATTGGCACGGTGTAGAGCACCTGCTCGAATCATACTGACATCAGTGGTGACCGTGCCCAATTGGGTGATTTGCTCGACATGACCCAACAAGTTCAAATGCGTTGGTAAGTCCTCAAAGATGACGGGTGCACCATCTTCTGGGGTGTGACTGACAATGACGTTGACCGCATAGCGACTTGGGGTTGTGGCCAAAACTGCTGTCACAAACTCTTCGTCATCGCCATTGACGATGCGCTCGACATGCGTAACCATGTCGGCAAATACGGTCTTGAGATAGTCAATGACCAGCGGGTGACTGGCAAATTGCTCATAAATGGGGGCAAATAAAGGTTGCAGTGCACGACGTGCAATATTGCGATGCAGGGCTTCTATCGCATCATTGGCTTCGTCCTCTAACTGCTCTAACGCGATAGTCAACTGACTTAAGCGTTTTTGCATATGGTTTTTTTGAACAAAGTTATTTAACTCAGCTTCGTATTCACTATTGCCGTATTCAGTATTGCTTTCATTCTGCTCTGCATTCGTAGGATCATTATACTCAGTGCTAGAAATGCTCGCTTCACTACTATTATCGCTCATGGATTTATTTTTATGGCTAGCAGATGATTTGTCATCAATACCACTAGTTTCTGTCGCGAGTTGACTGGGATGTACAAACACCGCTTTATTATCAAAGGAGCGAAACGTCAACGCCAAATCATATTGTTTGCCTTCCGCATTGAGCACATCATAAGCCTGACTTTCTTTTTGATGCGTGTCATTTTTGATGGCTTCGATTTTGCTTTGATATTGGTCACTACGAAAGCGTTGGCTCAATCGTTTTTTGGCTTGTTGCCATAAGTGATTGACTTGCTGCTGCAATAAGGAGGCTTGCCCCGCAGGTAGTCGCAGCGCTAAAGGGGTACGTGGATCGGTGAAATTATGCACATATACCCAGTCGTCAGGTGTGGGTGCATCGGCGGCAATGCGCGTTAGCAAGCGGCTGATGACGGTGCGTTTGCCTAAGCCATTTTCACCAGCAGCAAATACATGATAGCCACTGGCTTTGATATCCAAAGCTGTTTGTAAGGCTTTTAGTGCACGCTGCTGACCAAAGCCAACGTCTAGATCTGGTGCCGTACGGGTATCCGAGGGTAATTCATCAGGGTCGCTATAGCGTTTTAGTTGCTCAGCGGTGACAAGGCAGCGCTGCTTGATATCAATAAAGCATGGATGCGGTGCATTCGGTGTTGCTGATTTGGTGCTTTTTAATTCAATGATGGGTGTTGCCATATTATTAGCGTCTTTTTTATTAGCGTCTCTCGATAATTGAGAGGTAGGGATGTGTGGCTGTTTGGTCATAGGTATAAATTATATCGTTTGTAGAAAGTGGCGTAGTTATTAAGTGTTATTAAGTGTTATTAAGTTTACTAATGAGTGCTAATACTTGGTTTTTTCTAGTTAATTTGCATCGTTCATAAAAACATCTTACAAGATAAAACGGTGTTTTAAATAAATTATTAAAAGCAGTTTTGTATCATTAGCAGGCTCTGTTAAAAACGCCTATATAAGCAATCATTCATCATCCATTTAAGGCGATTAAAGAACAATAACGCCTCAATATAGGCTCAGATAGTATAAGATGTCTCACATTGGCGCAATCTGCAACTATTCAATGGGCAGACTGCATGATAAAATAGACGGTTCACATGTCAAAACTGGATAACTCGTTGTATGTCAGACTTTACTAAAATATCTTCATCCTCTGCTCACACGGGCAATATCCGTATTGATCCGACTGGCTTTGTAAAGCTTGGCGCACAGTTGCCAGCGCTGGCGAATACCTTGGCACAAGCGGTCAATGAGCTTAAGTTATCCTTGAGTGAGACGCAGCAGCGCACATTATTATTGTACTTAGACCAGCTTTTGTTGTGGAATAAAGCGTATAATCTGACCGCCATTACTGATCCAGAAGAGGCTTTGATCAAACATATAATTGATTGTTTGGCTATTATAACGCATTTACCGTCAGGGTCACTGTTAGATATTGGCACAGGAGCAGGGATGCCAGCGGTTATTATTGCGATTTGTCAGCCAGAGCGTCAATGCACCGCACTTGATAGTAATCAGAAAAAAATTCGTTTCATTAAGCAAATCAGCAGCGAGCTTGGCTTGAATAATATGCAGCCAATTGCTTCTCGTATCGAGGCGCATGAAGCCAGCTATGACGTTGTGACTTCTAGAGCTTTTGCCAGTTTGATCGATTTTGTCGAAGTGGCTCAGCCGCGCTTAGCAGATAACGGTTACCTATGCGCGATGAAAGGCAAAGCGCCAAGCGATGAAGAACTACAAGCGCTGGACAATGACTGGCATATTAAGACGATTAAGCTTAAAGTGCCTCGTTTACATGATAGTCGTCATTTAATTGAATTGTCCTATAAAAATGTCTAAGCTATGAACACCTTTTAAGTGATACATGTCGGTATCACATGATTTTGTGGATATCTGAATGGCAAGATATTCAAAATAGGGTGATATAAATCACGCTAATTAGATAAAAGTACTCGTATTGTTTACGCTTATGAGTATGATGCTATGCAAAGTTTAGCGAAAAATTGATTGTGTAAGCCAAAAGTAAAATAACAGTAATAGACCCTAATTAAATTGAGTGAGTGTATGGAAATCATAGCAATTGCGAATCAAAAAGGCGGCGTGGGTAAAACCACGACGGCAGTAAATTTGACCGCCAGCTTGGCTGCGAAGCGCAAGCATGTACTGCTGATTGACTTAGACCCACAGGGTAATGCGACCAGTGGTACGGGTGTCGATAAGAATGAATTAACACTGACAATAGCGGACGTGCTATTGGACGGGGTGTCGTTATCTGATGCTATTGTTACTAGTCCGGCGGGGTTTGATGTGATCGGCGCCAATCGTGATTTGGCTGGCATGGATATTACCTTGATGAATAAGACCGATAGCCATGAGCTGTTTAAGACAGCAATGGTGGCATTGGTCAATGATCAGCTAGCTGCTAAAAAACCTGCTTATGACTATGTGGTTATAGACTGTGCACCCAGCTTGAATTTGCTGACGATTAATGCGTTAGTTGCTACAGATAGCGTCATTATTCCGATGCAGTGTGAATACTATGCATTAGAAGGATTGGCTGATTTGTCGCAGACGATAGAGCGTTTAACGGAATTGAATCCAAAGCTATATATCCGCGGTGTGGTGAGAACATTATTTGATGCACGCAATACCCTGGCTCGCGACGTGTCGGCCGAGCTGGAAGCGCACTTTGGCGATATTATGTATAAAACTCATATTCCAAGAAATATTCGCTTAGCAGAAGCGCCAGCGCATGGTTTACCAGTTATCGCTTACGAGAGATGGTCAAAAGGGGCGCGCGCTTATCAAAAATTGGCGGCTGAAGTCATGAAACAAAGTGATTAATATACATGTATGCATGTTTTTTAGCACCAATGATAGACTGCAAGCAAAATCGTGCAAACAGATATCGAGCATTGAATATTGTATTTATAAGTAATGAGTAAGCTGTATTAATAATTATTTGGCTTTTATTTTAGCGTTAGAGGATAGGTAATCATGGCGAAGAAAAGAGGGTTGGCTGCCAATCGAGGCTTAGATGCCTTATTGGGGTCAATCAAAAAAGAAAAGCAAATCACCGCCTCTGCCTTGCAAGACGATATGGCGGCGCGTGAGAGTACTTTGCTAGCTGAAACGCTAAACGCTGATAGATTAAATATTAGCACGCCTGCTAAACCTGATAATAAAAAGACCAGTGAAAAATCAACGGCCAAAGCTATCGCCTCTGATACCATGGCCAGTAGTCGTAGCACCCGGTCGCCGCGCACGATAAATAAAGGTACGGCTAATAAAAGTCGTGTTAATGGAACAGATGCCATTGCCTCTGAAGACCAGATCAGCTTGGTGCAAATAGATGTCACGCGTTTGCAAGCGGGTAAGTATCAGCCACGCCGTGATATGAGTGAAACGGCGCTTGCAGAGCTGGCGTCTTCGATTGAGCAGCATGGCGTTATGCAACCGATCGTTATCCGTCCGTTATTGGCTAATGAAGACAAGAGTGAAGCATTCGTTACCCATGAAATCATCGCTGGTGAGCGTCGCTGGCGTGCAGCAAAAATGGCAGGAAAATCTGTCATTCCAGCGATTGAACGTGCTTTATCTGATGAGCTTGCCATCGCACTGGCCTTGATTGAAAATATCCAGCGTGAGGACTTGTCTGTGATTGAGCAGGCCGCCGCATTACAACGCTTTCATACTGAATTTGGTATGAGTCATGCAATGATTGCCGAAGTCGTTGGCAAGGCGCGCACCACCGTATCAAACTTGCTACGTCTCAATCAGCTGCATGATACAGTCAAAGATCATTTGGCAAATAGCGCCCTAGATATGGGTCATGCGCGCACGCTCTTAGCATTATCCTCTGAGCAGCAGCCGATTATCGCGCAAAAAATTATCGACGGCGGTATGACGGTACGCGATGCTGAAAAGTTGGTTAAATCGATCTTGCAGCCTGCACCGAAAGCTAATCGTGCTGAGCAAACGCAATCTCGTGAGGTTGAGCGCTTGACGCAAAGACTGACAGATATGTTAGGGGCTGAAGTCAAACTCAAACACAAAAAAGATGGCCAGGGTAGTGTTGAGATATTTTTCCATAACCAAGATCAGTTAGCAGCTTTGATTAAGCACATAGAAGCACAGGCTTGATATCGCTAACGAGTTTGTCATGATGCTGTAAATTTAAGATATTTTGATAACCGCTATTTTTATAAAAATATAAAAGAGAGTCAATATGTGGGAGTTGGTAAAAGCGGGTGGTTGGTTGATGACACCTATCGTGGTGTGCTCAATATTGGCATTGGTTATCATCATCGAGCGTAGTCATACTTTACAGTTTAATAAAGTTGCTCCGAGTAGATTGCGCGAACAGCTAATCACGCGCTTACGTGAGAATGGGGATATTGGTCGTACACAGTTGATGAATGTCAAAGAAAAAACACCTTTGGGAGATATTTTAGCGACAGGGCTGCTGTATCGTCAATATGGCTTAGATTCGATGACGATGCATATGCAAAACCGTGCTAGCGTACAAGTGCATCAGTTAGAAAAAAACATAAATATGCTTGGGACCATAGGGGCGATTGCGCCACTACTCGGTTTGTTAGGCACGGTGTTAGGCATTATTTCGTCGTTTTTGGCGATTACCGATGGGGCGATGCAAGACCCAACGATGCTTGCTGCTGGCGTGTCACAAGCGTTGATTACGACTGCTGCTGGTATGATCGTGGCTATTCCAGCACTGGTTGCCTATCGTTATTTTCAGCGCCGTATTATCGATATTAATGCCCAGTTTGAGACGCAAGCGGGGCTAATGATTCAAGAGTTGTATGATTATCATTTGCTGGAAAATACATCTACTGCTGGCTTGAATGTGCCTGCACATCGTGCGCCATCGGATGACGTTGTAGATAATGAGTATGCAGTGGATGGATTAAGCTCAAATAATGGTGTTGCCGTCACTTCTTAGTATTTATTTTTTAGCATTTATTTTTTAGTATTTGTGACTGTTCAACACGCACTAATAATCCATCAAGCACATGAGTATCTAGTAAATTAAAGAGAGTGATATGCGCTTTAGAAAACCGACTGTTGAGCCGCTCGAAATTAACTTGACCCCGATGATTGATTGTTTGTTGTTTTTGATTGTGTTTTTGCTGTTAGCCACGTCGTTTAATCATTTTAGTCGTTTAAATATTATTCTGCCTGAAGCTGAAGGTGTTGCGCTGACAGAAGAGAAAAACAGTATCGAAGTGGCAGTACAAGAAGATGGCAGTTATCTTGTGAACGGTATTACGCTTGCTAGTAGCAATGAGGCAGAGTTGACCAGTATGCTACAACAAGAAGCTGGTAGTAATCGTGACATGCTATTTGTTATTGCTGCGGATGCCAATGCCACCCATCAATCGGTTGTGCGAGTGATGGATATTGCGGGTAAACTGGGATTTTTGAATCTTAATATCAGTACGGTCGTGCCACTTGGTCAGCCGTTACCGCAGTAGCCTATAGCTACTTTAATGCCATTGATAGATGCTCTTATAAAACTGTGATTTTAACGCAGTCCATTCATATGATGACCCCCAAATTGAGGCTTTTATGAGCCAAGCATATCAACCTGACTCTGCAAAAACTGCTGCTAAAAAACTATCAGCAGAGCCGTCAAACATACCTAAACATAAGACCTTGCTGCGTTTGTTGAGTTATTTAAAACCATACTGGTGGGCATTAATGCTTACTGTTTTGGGCTTTGCAATTAATGCGGCGACAGAGATTTGGATTGCCAAATTACTTCAATACATTACCGATGCCATTAATCAGAACGATCAAAGCAAACAGGATTTATTTCCATTATTAATCATTGGTCTGTTTTTTGTCCGCGGTGTTGGTAGCTTTTTGGGTAATTATTATTCTGCTCTGGTCTCACGTAATTTGGTATATGAGCTGCGAGTGGAAGTCTTTAATAAATTGCTTCGTCTGCCAAGCTCTTTTTACTTAGCCAATCCTGCTGGTACCATTTCATCCAAGCTGATATTTGATGTTGAGCAAGTCACCGCCGCTAGTACAGACTCTATGAAGACGCTACTGCGTGATGGTCTGACAGTCGTCGCCTTGATAGGTTTCTTGCTTTATAGCAATTGGCGTTTGACGTTGATTTTATTCGTTGTACTACCGCCAATATTGTGGCTTATTCGCATCGCCTCAAAGCGTTATCTAAAGTTGTCTAAGGGTATTCAAGAGACGATGGGTGATGTCAGCCATATTACCAATGAAGTGATTGGTGGCTATCAGGTTGTCAAAAACTATGGTGGTCAAGCATACGAAGCCGCACGCTTCGATAAAACATCGAAAAAGAACTTACGCCAAGGCATGAAGGTCGTGGTAACCAACAGTATCAATACGCCAGCAGTACAGCTGCTAATGGCTATAGCCATGTCAGTTGTGGTGTGGCTCGCACTACGCCCATCGGTGATAGACAATATCTCAGCGGGTGAGTTTATCTCATATATCGCGGCTGCAGGTTTGCTCAGCAAGCCGGTACGCTCATTGACTGACATCAATCAAAAACTGCAAAAAGGTATCGCGGCAGGTGAGTCTATTTTTGCCTTGTTAGATGAGCCAGAAGAAACAGATACTGGTGTGCTTAGCCCTGCTCTGACGGGCGAAATCAAGCTGGACAATGTCAGTCTGGTTTATCCTGATTCAACGGTCGCTTTGCGTGACTTTACGTTAGAGGTAAGAGCGGGTGAGACGGTTGCATTGGTAGGGCGAAGTGGTGCTGGTAAATCCTCTTTAGTAAATTTATTGACGCGCACCTTATCGACCTCTTCTGGGCAAATTACCTTGGATGGTATACCGATTGAAGACATTAAGCTTGAGAGCTTACGGGCGCAGATTGCGATGGTCAATCAACAAGTAGTCCTGTTCAATACCACGGTATTTAACAATATTGCTTATGGTGGCTTAGCCAATAAAACCCAAGCGGAGGTTGAGCGTGCCGCAAAAGATGCCTTTGCTCATGATTTTATTATGAAAATGCCAAATGGCTATCAAAGTGAAATTGGTGCTGAAGGTTTGCAGCTGTCTGGCGGGCAGCGTCAGCGCTTATCGATTGCTCGTGCGCTATTAAAAGATGCACCAATTTTAATTTTAGATGAAGCAACCAGTGCGTTAGACAATGAATCAGAGTATTACATTCAGCAAGCGCTTGATAATGTGATGAAAGATCGTACCACGTTAGTCATTGCACATCGACTGACCACCATTGAATCAGCCGATCGTATCGCCGTATTAGACAGCGGTCAAATCGTTGAGTTAGGCACGCACGATGAGCTTATGCAATTGCAAGGTCATTATGCGCAAATGTATGAACGCGATTTTGAATAAAATTATTGGACTATTCTTTGAGCAGCTTTGACGTTCAAATCGTGCTAAGTTAAAGTTTAGCTGAATAGGTAAGTGGTCAATTATCATGAGTATTGAAACGACAGTGACGCGTGCCTGGCAACGTCAAGCCGCTTGGCTATGGCTATTGCTACCTATTAGTTGGTTGTACGGACTTATCACCACGCTGCGTCGTCAAGCTTATAAAGCTGGGCTGTTAGCAAGTTATCGTGCGCCTGTTCCCGTTATGGTGATCGGCAATATTAGCGTGGGCGGTAGTGGCAAAACACCATTAATTATTGCCTTGGTTGATTATCTACAAGAACGCGGAATAAAGGTAGGGGTTATCAGCCGTGGTTACGGTGGCGACACCAGTCAAATGCCCGCTTTGGTCGATGCCGCCAGTTTGCCCAATGTGGTAGGGGATGAGCCTTGTTTGATTGTTAATATGACAAATGCGCCCATGGCAGTATGTCCTGATCGTAAGCAAGCGATTATGACCTTGTTAGCTGCCCATCCTGACTTGCAATTCATTATTGCCGACGATGGCTTGCAGCATTATGCACTGCAACGTGACATTGAATGGATTGTGGTCGATTCAGCACGGGGCTTTGGTAATCAGCAACTCCTGCCAACAGGGTTTTTACGTGAACCCATGTCGCGGTTGCAGGGTGCAACTGTCATCTACCATGAACCACTAACAACAGATTCAGTGGACAAGAATAAAAATAATAGCAATCTGTATCGAGCCCATCGTTTGACGATGCATCTAGAGGCTAATGCTCTGCAACTCTTATGGCAACCTACTTTATCTTATTCTCAAATTGATGCGCCTAAAAAGGGCCATAAAGTACATGCGGTGAGCGGTATTGGTTATCCGCAGCGGTTTTTTGATACTTTAAATTCGCTTGGCTTCAATGTTGTTGGACATGCTTATCCTGATCATTATGATTTTGACTTGGCGGAATTGTTACAGTATACCGAATATCCAATCGTAGTAACCAGTAAAGATGCGGTAAAAATGAGAGCGTTGCTGTCGAAAGCCACTACTGATAAAGCGCTGAATAATGAATATCAAACGCTGATAAACAGACTATGGGTACTGCCAGTAACCGCCGAACTCTCTGACAGCTGTTATGATAATCTGCAGCAGCAGCTAAAAAAGCTAGGTATTGATATCGAAAACAATAACAGTACCAATAATAATACTAAAGCAAATAATAGATGATGCTTTAAACCGTATAAAAATTGCTATAGGAAACCCCATGTCGTCAGTGATTATGCCCGCCAAAACTCACATTGTTATCCCTGCTCGTTTTAAGAGCACGCGGCTGCCTGGCAAGCCATTACTAGAGATACATGGTAAGCCGATGATTCTTTGGGTTGCTGAAAAGGCGCAAACAGCGCACTTCGCTGATGATATGTGTATTGCCACGGATGATGACGATATTGCCAAGATATGCATGGATGCAGGGTTTGATGTGGTGATGACCAGTAGCGAGCATGCTTCAGGCACTGACCGTTTGGCAGAAGTTGCCGCCATCAAAGGGTGGGCTGACCATGATATCGTGGTCAACATGCAAGGCGATGAACCGTTAGTACCACCGTTATTATTGGAGCAGGTAAAGGCGCTTTTGGTCGCAGACAGTGATAGCGTGATGGCGACTTTGTGTGAGCCTATCGATGACTATGAGACCTTTATGCGTCCATCAGTGGTTAAGGTTGTCAGTCAACACTCTAATGACTTGCAACGTGCGCTTTATTTTAGCCGAGCACCCATTCCTTGCGACCGTGATGTCGTATTGTCCGATGGCGATCATAGAAACCCACCAAAAAATGCTTATCGTCATTTAGGGTTATATGCTTATCGCGTCCGTTTATTACAGCAGTTTGTGCATTGGCCGCAAACGCCACTTGAGAGACTTGAGAGCCTAGAGCAGTTACGCGTTTTAGAAAATGGAGCGCAGATTGCTATTGCAGTTGCCGCTTGTCAGCTACCTGCAGGGGTCGATACCCAAGAAGATTTAGACCGCTTAAATGCGATGAGCTTGAGTGAATTTCAGAGCCCCACTGGATAAATAGCCTAAGCAAAAATATTTCATCTAAAGCGTCATGAACACGCTATATCCTGAATAATCAAGCGAAGTGATAGGACGTTAGCTATGAGTGATAAGACGCAAAATACAGGCACAATGGATAGCACAGACCAGATATATTTTGCCGCGTTATTGCCATGGCAGCAAAATCTGTGGTCGCAATTGACCAAGCGAGTTTTGACATCACAGCAATCTTTGCCACATGCACTATTAGCTGCTGGTATGCAAGGTATGGGCAAACGGGCTTTTGTATGGCGTTTGGTCGCTTGGTTGTTATGCCGTGAGCGTGATAGCCATCCCACAGGGGCTTGCGGCGCGTGTGAAAGTTGCCAATGGCTAAGGTCTGGCACGCATCCAAGCTTACAGGTATTGCCACTGATCAGTATGCCAATCAGTGCAGACAATGCTGATAATAAAGAGAAATTAAGTAACGCTGTAAAGGATAAAAAATCATCCAAAACAGCTAATAATAGTGCTCTTAAGATTAAAGTGGATGATATCCGTAACTTGCAGCCTTTTATCTACCAAGGTGGTCAAGGAATGCGTATCTGTGTGTTAGACCATGCAGAGCAAATGACGATTGCCGCGGCCAATGCGCTACTCAAAACTTTGGAAGAACCACAAGCACAAGTCCATTTATTTTTGATCAGTGATACTCCAGCACAACTACTGCCCACCATTAAAAGTCGGGTGCAGCAGTTGCCATTACAGACCATTCAGCCTGTGATCGCCGTTGATTATGTGACACAGGCACTTGGCTCTACGGTCAATCGTGAAGCGGTCGGAACGGCTGCGATTGAGCAGCTTATCCAGTTGGCAAATGGCGCACCTTTGGCAGCGATAGCCATGGCACAAGCGCCATGGTATAGCAAACGTGCGCTATGGTTGACGACATGGCAGGCATTGCGGAGCGGTAAACGTAGTAGTGTGGCAGCCAGTGACTATTGGCAAAACCAACTGAGTATCACAGAATTTATTCAGCTGTCTGAGCTGATGCTACTTGATATGCGCCGTATTTGCTTAGGGCTTAATGAGCTTCAAAAAGACGTCAATCTATCCGCTGCCTTAGAAAAGTTTCCACCTGATAATAATGGCCTAGCACTTTTTTCTAATAGCTTACAGCAGACAAAAATCGCTCTGCAACAAAATGTGCAAGAAAAATTTGCCTATGATAAGCTAATGCAAGAATTGGCTTGTTTATAAGAAAATCTGCCTCGATAGCAAATAAAAATACCAAACTTAATGAAGGAAGCTGATTATGGCCATGCCAGGACGCGGCGGGATATTAACCTGCCACATTGAAAATATCGAAATGTTATATGCCAGCTACTTGTCCTTTGTCAGTAATGGCGCATTATTTGTGCCATCCAATGACGCTCAGCAGCTAGGTAACGAGGTATTTATCGCCATCACTTTACCCAATTCTAGCGAGCGTTTGCCTATGAATGGCAAAGTGGTTTGGATTAATGCCAAAACGCAAGGTAGTCGACCGGCAGGTTTTGCAGTACAGATTGGAACTGATATTGCAGGTCAAAGAATTAAAAACGAAGTTGAGCGATTATTGGCAGGTAAAATAGACGGTTTACAGTCCACGTATACCATGTAGTTATGAATGGTACTTATCATGGTTCTGATAAGTGTTAGACAACTATTACTAAATAAACAGTATAAAAAAAGCCACCTTATATATCGATAAGGCGGCTTTTTTTATGAGCGTAAGACTAGGGTGTGTTTTCATTTTAAAAATGGTGATAAAAATTGCCGTCAAACAATAAAGGTAATGCAAATAATATCGAGATATCAATAAGCTATTTGACGATGCTTGGCAAAATGTAGCCATTTTTAGCCAATTTATAGGACAATCGATTGAATTGAGGACACACCCTAAGTAAAGCCACCATATCTTTTAATAGCGCGGTGGCACATACATATCATCTGGAATAGGCTCACGGTAGTATTCGTCATCACGTTTACGATCGGGTAATTCTACCTCATCACGTGGCACTTCCTTATAAGGAATTTGTTCGAGTAGATGAGCAATACAGTTTAGCCTTGCGCGTTTTTTATTGTTACCTTCAACCACCCACCAAGGTGCTTCAGGGATATGCGTTCGCTCAAACATGGTCTCTTTAGCCTTGGTATAGTCTTCCCAACGGCGGCGTGACTGTAAGTCCATAGCTGAAAGCTTCCATTGCTTGAGCGGGTCATGAATACGGCTCATAAAGCGTGAATGCTGCTCATCATCAGTGATCGAAAACCAATACTTAACCAAGCGAATACCTGAGCGGACTAGCATACGTTCAAACTCAGGTACTGACTGAAAAAATTCTTCATACTGTGCATCGGTACAAAAACCCATCACACGCTCAACCCCCACACGGTTATACCAACTGCGGTCAAACAGCACAATTTCACCAGCAGCAGGCAAATGGGCGACATAACGCTGAAAATACCATTGTGATTGCTCACGTTCTGTCGGTGCAGGTAGGGCAGCCACTCGACACACACGAGGGTTTAAACGCTGCGTGATACGCTTGATAGCGCCACCTTTACCCGCCGAGTCACGACCCTCAAATATGACAACGATACGCTCACCGCGATCAACGACCCAGTCTTGCAACTTAATAAGCTCGCGCTGTAGCCTTACCAACTCTTGAAAGTACATACGACGATCAAGTCTTTCTTGCTCACTCATTTCGCGCCCATCAAAACGAAAGTCACGCACATAATCATCTATCTCATTTTCTAGCTCTTCATCATAAGTATCGATGAGGTCTTCGTGCATCTTACGACGCAACTGATCATTAAAAACCTCTTTGTCCATACGCTCGATAAAACTGTGTTGCTCAGGTGAGCTAAGTTCCTGACGCTCTTGTGGCGTAAGGGATTTGGGATTGATGGACGAAGGTATCTTACCCATAAAAAACTCCTAATCAGTGTTGTTATGATTTTTATTGGTTATCCTCTTACTTTAGCATAACTACCGATAGAGCTATGCGTTGGCTACGTTTCATTATTGTGTTGTTAGCAAGACCATGACTAATATCCAGTTTTGAGTAGTGAATGGGCATAAAAAAGCACCCTCTAATCCATCGATTAAAGAGTGCTTTAAAGTATTCGTGCTAACTATTGACTGGTAATAGCAATCAAATAATAGCAGTCAAAGAGTTATTTCTCTAAGATACAAGTCACGCCCTGACCACCAGCTGCACAGATAGAGATTAGTGCACGACCTGAGCCTTTTTGATCCAATAGCTTCGCTGCAGTGGCTAGGATACGACCGCCCGTTGCGGCAAATGGATGACCCGCAGCTAACGACGAGCCATTCACGTTTAGCTTGCTACGATCGATAGAGCCTAGAGGTGCATCTAGTCCTAGACGCTCTTCACAGAATTTTTCATCTTCCCAAGCAGCTAGTGTTGATAACACTTGTGATGCAAAGGCTTCATGGATTTCATAAAAATCGAAATCTTGTAGTGTTAGACCTGCACGCTCAAGCATACGCGGTACGGCATAAGCAGGTGCCATTAATAGGCCTTCTGTGGTGCCAGATTTACCAATGAAATCAACGGCGGCCGTTTCTTGATGAACGATATAAGCCAATGGCTTAAGACCACGCTCTTTTGCCCACTCATCGGTTCCTAGTAGGACACAAGAGGCACCATCCGTTAATGGTGTAGAGTTGGCTGCTGTCATCGTTGGCTTGGCGTTCTTTTTACCAAACACAGGCTTTAATTTAGCCAGTTTTTCCAAAGTGGTATCAGGACGCAAGTTGTTATCGCGCGTCAGACCTTTGTATGGAGTGATTAGATCGTCGAAGAACCCTTCATCATAAGCGCGCGCTAGGTTTTGATGACTGTTAAAAGCAAGCTCATCTTGTGCTTCGCGGCTGATATTCCACTCAAGTGTGGTGATGGCTTGATGGTCGCCCATTGATAGACCAGTGCGTGGTTCACCGTTTTGTGGTGAATCGATTAAGTCTTTTGGATTTAGACCCATTAGCGCTTTTAGGCGTTGTTTGTTGTCTTTAGCCGCGCCCAGTTTAATTAGTACTTTACGTAGACCATCACCAATCGCGATCGGTGCATCAGAGGTCGTGTCTACGCCGCCAGTAATTGCTGAATCGATAAGACCCAGTGCGATTTTATTGGCAGAAGCAAAAGTCGCTTGCAAGCCAGTACCGCAAGCTTGTGAGATATCGTAAGTTGGCGTATGTGGGTTGAGCGCTGTGTTAAGCGTGGCTTCGCGAGTTAGGTTGATGTCACGGCTTAGTTTCATGACGGCACCAGATACCACTTCACCCAACACTTCGTCTTGTAGGTTATAGCGTTCAATCAAGCCATCTAATGCAGCTGTCAACATGTCGGTGTTGCTAACGTCAGCGTATGAACCGTTTGAGCGTGCAAATGGAATACGGTTGCCACCTAAGATAGCCACACGATTTTGACCAGCAACGGCTTTGGTTTTGCTGGTTTTTTTGGCAGCAGACGCTGGCTTTTTCGTAGTAGAAGCTGGTGATTTATCATTCGCTTCTGTGGTGCTAGAAGACTCTTTATTACTAGAAGACTCTTCATTAGACGTGTCTGTAGCTGTCGTGCTTTTAGCTTTTTTAACAGCCGTTTCTGTTTTGGCACTGTCTGATTTATTATCAGTAGATTTTGACGCACTGGCTTTTACCACTGTGCTTTCAACAACAGGGCTATCAGGGTGATTGTTTTTATTACTCATAATATTATCCTTAAAAAATATGGGCAGAAGAAAAGAGGGTAACAATAGTAAAGCTAATAATAAAAATGATTACATTAAAAAATTCAATAATCGAAAATAAACAAGAAGCAAATATTATCACTTATTACGCAGCATAACTGTTTATGATAAGACGTTTTTACGACCTTACTGTATATCTTTGGCAAACTATGTGACGCTTATCTAAGGTCGGTATCAGCTTTGAAAGACATCAATATGACTTTCGTAGACTGGCTAGTATCGATTATTGGCATTGCATAACGATAGATTTGATAATATATTGTTATCGATAATTGCATTTGCTATAACTTATAGGTCTGATTTTAGCACAATGTGGTGATTTTTAAATCCAGAAAAAGTGACCGTCTTGTATACTGAGTTGTTTACAGATTGTTGTAGACATTATCGGTTTTTGGACTTGTTTAAGATGGCAGTGTATAGTTAGGCCAGCTTTAGACTCATTTACTAAATATCAATAATTATGAGGTTATTGAGTCTATATAATAGGCACATTACATTTATTACTATTATTCTAACCGTTCGTTATAGGGATTATATTATGTCAGACCGTTATGGTGATTTTGTTCAGTCTTCTATTGGCAAAAAAGTGGCCAAAAATTTGGGTTTACCGTTACCTGTTACTCTTGATCGCTTCGAAAGCGGTGAGCCTTTAGTACGTGGTAGCGTATTGGTTGGTCGTGCTAATGGCGATGATAAAAGCGTCAGTGAGTCTGTGGCGCGAATTTTGTCAGACGTACATGCTGATGTCTATGTAAACAGCAGTGATGATATCAAAGATGCCCTTGCTAATGCAGGCGTAGAAGCAAAAGCCAATACGGGCGGTGATGATAAATTTAAAGTATTGCTGTTTGATGCCAGCAATATTAGCAATGCCGATCAATTAAAAGAAGTGTATGAGTTCTTCCATACTGTGGCTCGTCGTGTAGAAAAGTCTGGTCGCGTCATTATTATTGGCCGCCCACCAGAAAATATCACTGACATTGATACAGCTTTGGCTCAGCGTGCGCTTGAAGGCTTTGTGAAGTCTGTCGGTAAAGAGTTCAAACGCGGTATTACGGCACAGCTTATTTATGTGGAAGACGGCGCAGAGCAAAATCTAGATTCGACTTTGCGCTTTTTCACCTCCGCTCGTTCAGCTTATGTCTCAGGACAAGTCGTACGCGTTAGTAAGGGTAGCAATGTCGATGTCGATTGGACACAGCCTCTTGGCGGTAAAACCATGCTGGTAACAGGCGCAAGTCGCGGTATTGGTGAAGCAATTGCTCGCGTTTTGGCTCGCGAAGGCGCTCACGTTATCTGCCTTGATGTACCGCAGCAGCAAGCAGACCTACAAAAAGTCGCTAGCGAAATTAGTGGCTCAGTATTGACCGTCGACATTACCAGTGATGACGCTGGCAAACAAATCGCCGAAGCTGCACAAAAGCGTGGCGGATTAGATTCAATCATCCATAATGCTGGCGTCACTCGTGATAAGACATTGGCAAACATGGACGAGAAAAAGTGGGACATGGTTATTAATATTAACCTAGGTAGTATTGCTAGGCTGAACCGCTATTTACTAGACAACGATGTATTAAAAGACAATGCACGTATCGTTTGTGTGTCATCGATTTCAGGTATCGCTGGCAACTTGGGTCAAACCAACTATGCCACCTCTAAAGCAGGGGTGATTGGTTTGGTGAATGCCACTGCCAAGCAGTTAGAAGACAACGCCAAAGGCATGACAATCAACGCCGTTGCTCCAGGGTTTATTGAAACGCAAATGACAGAAGCCATTCCGTTTGCTATTCGTGAAGCGGGTCGCCGTATGAACTCTATGAGCCAAGGCGGCTTGCCAGTAGACGTGGCTGAGACCATCGCATGGTTTGCATCACCTGCTTCTGGTGGCTTAAATGGCAACATCGTTCGCGTTTGTGGTCAAAGCTTATTGGGTGCTTAATATCACTTTATAAGTAAGTGTCAATTATAAGTAAGTATAGATGATGATTTAGATTATGATAAATAGCTGATATTAATCAGTATTTTCAATTTTCCTCACATATGCTTACGAAAAAATTGCTCATAAATCGTAATAAAGCTGCCCAAGGGTGGCTTTTTTATGATAAAAACACAGAGAACCAGTAGCCAAATTGTTTTTTGCTGTGAAAGTTGCTTACATTGTCTAAAACCACGCCTATGAATTGTGCCTAATTTAGGCATAATACTGGTGGCATTGCTCAATGATAGGCTGTAACCACTAATGTCATAGCATCTTTAGATACACCAAGAAAATTTGCTCAAGCCCCACTTAGGATTTATTATGTCAGACAAACATTATGATGCGTTGCCGAAAGCGCATACGACCTATGCCAATATCGTTAAAAGTTTATTGCCTATTGGTAATAATGGCAAAATCAGCAAAGACCAATTGCCGCAAGCGACTTACTATGTGGACGATTTGCACATTGACCAAAGTAACTTAAACGATTATCGTAAAATTTGTGGTTTTGCAGATAATGGCAAAGTACCTATTACTTACTTTTCAGTGCTGTCTCAAACGCTGCAAATGAATATGATGGTCAAAGAGCCATTTCCATTTGCTATGTTGGGTCTAGTGCACGTCGATAATAGTGTGACTCAGTATCGTCCTATCGGTGAGCGTGAAACGGTTGCTATGTCAGTCACCTTTGATAATTTGCGTGACCATGCTCAGGGTCAGCAGTTTGATTTTGTGACGACGGTCAAGTCAGAAGATAAGGTGATTTGGGAAGGTACTTCGACGTATCTGTCACGCAGCAAAAAACCCATCAGCAGTAAAGACAAAAAAAGCACTCCACGTCCAATAACGGTCAAGCCATCAGTCAACCCAGAAGGCGTGCATAGTATCTTTGAAGTGCCAGAAGATATCGGTCGTCGTTATGCTTTTGTTTCAGGTGACTTTAACCTCATTCATCTCCATCCATTATCTGCGCGTGCGTTTGGCTTTCCTAAAGCGATTGCTCACGGCATGTGGTCAAAGGCCAAATGCCTTGCTATGATGGACGAGTTGCCGGATGCTTGTACGGTTGATGTGTCATTTAAACTGCCTATCTTTTTGCCAGCCGAAGTAGAGCTTATCGCTGATCCGGTGGCTGCACTTAAAGACACAGACGATACCTGTGAGTTTGGCTTATTTAGTTCTAAAAATGACAAGCCACATTTGGCAGGTACGGTTAAATTACAGAGTGGCAATGAATAAAAGCCAGTAGAATGACTGTCATTTAACTAAAAAATATCTCAATATGGTCGATTCGTGATAGAAAAGTGATAGCGTTAACCTCGCTTGAAGTATTGCTTATACATCGACACGCGGTTGCTTTGTACTTATTTTAACTGGAATTGATCATAGTAAATATAACGAAAAAATTTATAATTATGACTTCACATACCGCCGTACCAAACTCAGATCAACTGAATCATTCAGTAGCTATTGACACAGTATCGAATGCTGGCAATAACGTTTTAGACAATGGCGTTGATCTTAGTACTATTCTTGAGCCTTATTTTCGTCCTGATGACACTACCATTGTATGCGGTGCACTCGATGACGAAAAAGTGGTTGCCTTAGCGAACGCTGGGGTTGAGCTAGTGATTAACTTACAGACAGATGATGAATTGAGCTTTGATGAAGCCGCAGCGGTCGAGCGAGCTGGCATGCACTATGAGCATCTGCCTATTAACGGTGCTGCAGACTTAAAGCAGCTCAATATATTGGCATTTGATAATATATTGCGTCAACATCATGGCAAAAAAACAGCAGTGCATTGTGGCTCAGGCAATAGAGTGGGTGCCGCAATGGCGCTACGCGCAGGATGGCTACGTGGACGTAAAATGGACACCGCTATGGAACGTGGGCGCAGTCATGGCTTAACGAAGCTTGAGCAAGAAGTTCATAATCGTCTGTTGGTACCGCGCTAAGACATAAAGATGACAACGTATTATTAAGCAGCATTGCATGACAGAGAGGCGACCACTAGGTTGCCTTTTTTATTAAGGCGCGTTGTTATTTTAAAAATGGGGACGCGCCCTAAGCAAACGAAAAGATAAATTGCTAATATTGAGGCATTGAACAGTTACGCCTTAGCAAATAATATATTTTTTATCATATGAACACTTAATATTAGGGGCTAAATAGTTTTTTACCGTTTAGCTGTTTTATAGAAATGGAGCAGGGTTGCCATGATCGACAATAATAATAAAACCACGCAGATTTTTGATCATCAGATAAATATAACGTTGCAACAACGTTTGCAGCAAATACTCACCGACTTACAGCTTGATGATGTACCAGCAGGGGGTGCCGTGGTTGTCTATCAGGCAGGAGAATGCATTGCACAGGCGAGTGTGGGGATGGCACGTCCAGAGATGTCGTGGCAGCCTGATACTTTGGCGATTAACTTTTCGACGGGTAAAGGTGTATTGGCGACGCTCGTACATATATTAGTTTCGCAGCAGATGCTTGATTATGACCAGCCTATTGCCCATTATTGGCCTGCATTTTCTGCACAGAATAAAGGGAATATTACGCTACGTAGCGTGATGTCGCATCAAGCCAACTTATTCTCAATTCAGAGTATCGATGTGGATAGCGAAGCTTTGCTTGATTGGGATCAAATGCTCAATAAAGTTGCTGCGATGCCAATCACAGCACCAGACCATGGCGAGCTATATGACAGCGCTTATAGTGCTCTGGTTTATGGTTGGGTGTTGGGCGGGGTCATAGAAGCCGTTACAGAGTTGTCTTTTGCTAAAGCTTTGCGCCATTATCTCACTGAGCCTTTAGGTATTGCTGATAGTTGCTATTTTGGTGTACCAAAGAATAAAGTCAACCAAGTCGCAAGACTGGCCAAAGACTTCGAAGCATCAAATGAGGCTGGCTCACAACTGCGTCATAAACGTCATAAACCAACGCTAAAAGCCGATACACAAAGTACTTTACGTACTTATGCTAGTCTGCCTAGCTACACTTGTTGGCATCAGCAAGCTTTAATGGATGGCAAAGCGGCAGATCTAAGTTCAGATGATGAGCAAAATACTTTACCGATATTAGACACGGCTCATATTAATCGTTTGTACTTCAATACCAGTCAGCTTAATCTAAAAAATTATAAGGCGGCACTCATACCTGCTGGCAAACAAGCAATCGATTATCACAGTCGTGAGGCACTACAGGCCATTATTCCAGCAGCAAATGGTGTCGCTTCAGCTCAGGCATTGGCGACCATCTATGCCATGTTAGCCAATGGCGGAACATGGCAAGGACACACGTTTATTAATAGCGCTACTTTTGAGCAACTATCCAAACCGCAAGTCACAGGGCTAGATGCCGTCATGCCAGCAAACATGGATTGGCGCTTGGGTTATCATCGGTTATTTAGTCTTTGTCAGCATACAGACAGTGAAAAATTTGATGTGAATAAGCAAGGATTTGGGCATATGGGCTATAACGGTTCAGTGGCTTGGTGTGACCCAGAGCGTCAGTTGTCATTTGCCTTTATCCATAATTTTGACACCACGATGCTGAATGATGTCCGTCAGTTTGCACTAACGGAAGCGGTACTTAACTTATTCGATTCAGAGCTTTCAAAGCGCTAAATAGCTCTGTCGATAAGGTTAATGTGATTTATTTGGCGTCATTTTAAGCAATTTTGTGGCGCTAAGACCATGGATAAAAATTGACGCCAAAATGACAATCGAACAGACGACCCATAGCTTAAGCGCATCTTCATCACCGAAAAAACCTTGGTTGAGCGCATAAGATAAATAATATAGCGTACCAATGCCACGGATGCCCAAAGCAGAAATGGCATATTTTTCAGTGTGTGCCATGTTTAGTCCTGATAAAGCAATAAACCCGCCAATGGGACGTATCAACAAGAGGAAGGTGAAGCTGACGATGTAAACACGCCATGTGAGCTCAACGCCCGACTGCAATCCTTGACCAAGAAACATGCCGAAAGTGACCAGTACTAGAGACATGAGTAAGCCTTCTGATTGTTCTGCAAAATCATGGAGCTTGTGGTGATAGCTGTGCTCATGCTCTGAGCGACGAAAAGCAAATGCCGCGATAAATACGGCGATAAACCCATAACTATGTACAAATTCGGCAAGTCCATAAGCCACTAACGTTAGTGCAATGACCACATAGCCTTGAGAAATAGTGGTGTTTTGGCTGTATTTTGAAAATACCAGCTTGGCCATAATTTTACCAACGACAATCCCAACTACCAGCCCAGCACCAATTTTCCATAAGACATCATGAGTGAACCATGACCAGAGCATCTCGAGGGTAAAGGAATTGCCTTGGCTAAAGGCTTCCGCTATTTTTATGGCCAAATAAACAAATGGGAAAGCCAGTCCGTCATTCAATCCTGCTTCTGACGTTAATGTAAAGCGCGGTGTGTCTTCGCGACCTGTATTGGGTGGCCCTACTTGAATACTAGAAGCCAATACAGGATCGGTTGGAGCCAGTACTGCGCCCAGCAATATAGCGGCTCCCAGACTGAGACCAAATGCATAGTAGCCTAGCACCGCCATCGCAAAGATGCCAATCGGCATGGTAATAAGCAACAGACGTACGGTTGGCCGCCACAATTGCCAAGACAGCTTCGTATCAATTTTGATACCAGCACCAACCAAGGATACGAGCACTACAATTTCGGTTAATTTTTCGATAATTAAGCCGTTATTCATAGGGTCTAAAAATGATAAGGTCGTCCACCAGTACCCCATGAGTAATCCAAAGCTGACCTGCAACATAGGCAAAGAGATAGGCGTGCGCTTAAATATAATGGGGAATAACGCCCCCAGTAAAAAAGCGATACCGCAGACCAATAAAAATAAATTGTAGTTTTCAATCATAAGGTAGGTGCACGCTGTTATGTTTATCTTAAAAAGTTAGAGTGAGGTCATATTTACTAGTCCATTATAATGACGCTAAAAAATAATGATTACCGCAAAAAATCGTTATCAAAACGACATATGCGTTGTTTTTTGGTGAAAAAAAAGCCTGCATAGCGCAGGCTTAATAGATTTTTACCAATATACTTTAACGATTAATAATTTAAGGCCTAGCGCTCAACTTGACTCACGTCACGTACCGCACCGGTATCGGCACTGGTAGTCATGGCAGCATAGGCACGTAGCGCAGGGGTCACATGACGGTCACGGCTTACAGGCTTCCACGCATCGCGGCCACGAGCTTCCATTGCTTCGCGGCGAGTGGCCAAATCGGCATCACTGACTTGCATGTTAATCGTACGATTAGGAATGTCGATATGGATGGTATCGCCTTCTTCAACCAGACCAATTGCGCCGCCTTCCGCTGCTTCTGGGCTGGCATGACCGATTGATAGGCCTGAGGTACCACCAGAGAAACGACCATCGGTGAGTAGGGCGCATTCTTTACCCAAGCCTTTTGACTTGAGATAAGTCGTTGGATAGAGCATCTCTTGCATACCAGGACCGCCTTTAGGGCCTTCATAACGGATGATAACAACATCACCTGCGACAATATCATCAGCCAATACCGCGGCAACTGCGTCATCTTGTGATTCAAATAATCGCGCACGACCAGTAAATACTAGGATGCTGTCATCCACACCTGCGGTTTTGACTACACAGCCACGCTCAGCGATATTGCCATACAATACGGCCAAACCACCATCTGTAGAATAGGCATGTTGGGCACTACGGATACAACCTGACTCACGGTTGACGTCGAGGTTTGACCATTCTTTTGATTGTGAAAATGCCTCAGTGGTACGTATGCCACCCGGTGCTGCAAGGAAGCGTGCGCGAGCCTCTTGATTATCAGGATTCATGATATCCCACTTATCAATCGCGGCTTTCATCGTTGGACTATGGATGGTCGGTACGTCAGTCTTCAGTAATCCAGCACGATCAAGCTCGGCCAATAACGCAAAGACACCGCCAGCACGATGCACATCTTCCATGTGATATTTTTGCGAGGCAGGGGCGACTTTTGCAAGGCAAGGTACACCGCGACTTAGACGATCGATATCTGACATTTTGAAATCGACTTCTGCTTCGTTAGCAGCCGCTAACAGATGCAAAATAGTATTGGTTGAGCCACCCATCGCGATATCTAAGGTCATTGCGTTTTCAAAAGCCGCTTTGCTAGCGATGGAGCGTGGCAATACTGAATCATCATCTTGCTCATAGCGACGTTTGGCAAGCGAGACAATGGTGCGTCCTGCTTCTAAAAACAGCTCACGACGTAATGAATGAGTCGCTAGTAGTGAGCCATTACCCGGTAATGCCAAGCCCAACGCTTCGGTTAAGCAGTTCATTGAGTTGGCCGTAAACATACCAGAGCACGAACCACAAGTTGGGCAAGCTGAGGCTTCAATAGCGGCTACATCTGCATCACTAATGCTGTCATCAGCGGCATCCATCATCGCATCGACAAGGTCAAGCTTACGAATCGCACTACTGTCACTACCATCGGTATTATGGCTCTTACCAACTGTGCTGGCTAAAATTTTGCCCGCTTCCATTGGGCCACCTGAAATAAACACTACTGGAATATTGAGGCGCATCGCAGCCATTAACATACCCGGTGTGATTTTATCGCAGTTAGAGATACACACTAGTGCATCCGCACAGTGAGCATTGACCATGTATTCTACAGAGTCAGCAATTAGGTCGCGGCTGGGTAGCGAGTACAACATACCGCTATGACCCATGGCAATACCATCATCGACTGCAATGGTATTGAACTCTTTGGCCACGCCGCCTGCTTGTTCAATCTCACGTGCGACCAGTTGCCCCAAGTCTTTTAGATGCACATGGCCGGGTACGAACTGGGTAAATGAGTTGGCGATGGCAATGATTGGTTTGCCAAAGTCACCATCAGTCATGCCAGTCGCACGCCATAATGCGCGCGCGCCTGCCATATTACGGCCGCCAGTAGAGGTTTTTGAGCGATAATCCATGTGATGTTCCTTACAAATAGGCGAGGTTTGTGAAAATGTGCACCCTCAATTTTAATATTGATAGTGTGCTTTTTATAAAATGCGAGGACTAGTGAATAATACTAGGTCGTTACCATACCATTAGATATGAGTCACTGAAAACTACTCATTGATAATGCCAAGTCAATAGTAGTCATAACATCGTAAGTATTTGGAAGATAAGGTGTTATTCGACGCGCTCTACTATCGCCGCCTCAAACCAAGGTAGCTCTATTTTGTCCGCTTCCAATTTAGCGATAACCACTAACGCATGAGTCGCTGGCAAGCATTGATAATCAGCGTTTGCTTCAATACGAAGTAGTTGCTCATTGCCTTCAGCTTGTTCATCTATACTGATTAAGGTTTGCTTATTATTTTTGTAGAGTACATCGATACGACCAAAAAACTGCCAATCTTTAAAAGCGGCTGTAATAGCATCTGCTTCATTCTGGGTATAAAGTTGTTGGGTGTCTTTGCCCGTATTGGTCCAATGCAAGCGTACGGCTAACTGCAACGCTTCGCTAAAAACCACCAATGAACCGATGATTTTGACATGCCAAGGGCTGATGATTAGTGCTTCGTTAATACCAATCAGCTTGGCTGCTTCACGAGCGCTCATGGGCGTATTGAACTGTGACAGTAGGGCAGGTGTGAGCGGATTTGCTTGCTTAATCGCATCATTTAAACTGTCGTAATGATATAAGAACGGTAATGGTAAATCCTGTGTGACCGTCTTTTTAGTGATTTTGCAATTGTGTATCTTCCAACCAATCGTCTTGTCGCTCAGTACTTCGGCCAGAATGAGCGCGTTAGGCTCAATACTTTGAGTGGGGGCTTGAGTCTCAGTGCTGCTTGGTTGTTTTTCATTATTGAACACAGAGTCAGCTGTGACAGACGTTTGCGCTGCTTGAGCAGGTTCTGTATAAATGTTACTCATATTTGATTGAGTCGGCAAAGTAGACGAATCCATAAACGTAGTGTTGTTAAAGTAGAGGGTTAATATAACATTTAAAGCGCCTGACTCGCCAACCAAATTAGTGAGCTACCGCGATTAGCTTACGTATTGCGAATTTTTAATAACGAGTGCTATCGCAACTTGTGCTTAAACGACATTTCGTCCACTATATTACAGGCTATTCCATTCCTTATAAAAGCTGTCGAGTAACCAATAATCAAACAAGTAAAGGAAAAATAATGACCCAAGCCAATGAGCAAGCTGCGTATGACGATAACAATATCTTTGCCAAAATGCTAAACGGTGACATCCCCTATCACAAAGTCTATGAAGATGATAAAACCCTTGCCTTTATGGATATAATGCCACAAGCAGAGGGGCATGTGCTGGTGATTCCTAAGCAAAAAGCCGTTGATTTGGCGGATCTTGAACCAGAGTATGCCGCCGCGGTGTTAATGACCGCTAAAAAAGTTATGCAAGCACAGCGTCAAGTATTTGCGCGTGAAGGTATTATTCAGATGCAATTAAATGGTAGCGAGGCGGGTCAAACCGTTTTTCATTATCACGTGCATCTCATTCCATCGAGTATTCATGAGCTCGGTCGACATGCAGTGACCCAAGCTGATCATACAGAACTGGCTGAAACGTCAAAGCAACTTGCTGCTGCCATTACTATTTAGTAATAAAAAAACGAGATATTGTCGAATTAACAAGCAAAACGTAAATTGTTCCAGAATAAAATAAAAAGGTCGCTAACAAGCGGCCTTTTTTATTACTTGGTAATAGTCATGTAACAATCGTTAAAGTCATGTTACAAGTTGGGCGCTTGTCTGGGGTTTTTGAGCATAGTGTGATAAAAATTGTATTTGTTTAATAATAACTGATGCATTTTCGCCTTTGTGAGTCACTTTTTATAAAAAAGGCACTGCTCCTTCTGATTATTAATCTTGATATCGAAGATTATTTTTCATTGCTACTTTTTGGGGATATCACTTTCTATGAGTAAATTACCTCGCTCCACTATTTTGTTGCCGGTTTTTGTGCCGGCAGCAGCGATTATGCTGTTATTGGTGATCGGCACAGCCATCAACCCTGACGCTGCTGGCGAGCTGTTCAGCAAAGTGCTGGCATTTACCACCGACACTTTCGGCTGGTTTTATATGTTGGCAGTCGCCATATTTTTGATGTTTATTATCGCCTTGGCATTTTCGCCTTATGGCAGTATTAAATTAGGCCCTGACCATGCGGAGGCTGAGTATAAGTTTCTGGAATGGTTCGCCATGCTGTTTTCCGCAGGCTACGGTATCGCGCTATTGTTTTATGGCGTAGCAGAGCCGGTATTGCATTTTGCCAGTCCGCCACTTTCCACGCCGCAGACGATTGAAGCTGCCAAAGAAGCCATGCAAATTGCCTATTTTCATTGGGGTTTTCATATTTGGGCGATTTATGGCGTAGTAGGTTTGTCGCTGGCGTATTTCTCTTTTCGTCATGGCTTGCCATTGTCGGTACGCTCAACGCTATATCCATTAATCGGTGATAAAATCTACGGCCCTATCGGCCATACCGTTGATGTGTTTGCGATTGTGGGCACGATGTTCGGTATCGCTACCAGTTTGGGTCTGTCAGTGGCGCAAATTAATGCAGGTCTAAATTATTTGCTACCAGAGATGGTGCCAGTTAATACGACGGTGCAGGTTATTATCATTGCTTTAGTAACAGCAGCTGCCTTGGTATCCGTGCTGGCAGGTATGGACAAAGGCGTCAAGCGCTTGTCTATCTTAAACATGGTATTGGCAACGGCACTCATGTTATTTGTCTTTATCGTTGGTCCGTCGATTTTTATTCTCAATGCTTTTATGGAAAACACGGGCAGCTATCTGGGCAATATCGTTGAGCGTACTTTTAGCTTGCAAGCCTATCAATCAAGTGATTGGATCGGTAGTTGGACACTATTTATTTTTGCATGGACGATTGCTTGGGCGCCTTTTGTGGGTCTGTTTATTGCCAAAATCAGTCGCGGTCGCACCATTCGTGAGTTTGTATTGGGCGTCATGTTAGTGCCAACGCTATTTACCTTCTTTTGGTTTTCGGTGTTTGGCGATACGGCACTGCATATGATTATGGTCGATGGTTACGACGCGCTGATTAGCGAAGTGCAAAACAACCAAGCGATTGCGTTATTTAAATTGCTAGAGAATTTACCATTCACGCAGATTGTCTCGTCATTGACAGTACTGTTAATTATTACCTTTTTTGTGACGTCATCGGATTCAGGGTCATTAGTGATTGATTCGCTCGCCGCAGGTGGACGTAGTGATACGCCTTGGTGGCAGCGCTCGTTTTGGGTGATAACCGAGGGTGCAGTCGCGGCAGTTCTACTTATCGCAGGCGGTCTAAGTGCACTACAAACAGCGGCTATCGTTAGTGCTTTGCCGTTTGCAATCATTATATTGATTTCGACATTTGGTATGTGGCGCGCGCTACGTATTGAAGGGCATCGCAATCAAAGCCTAGCCAATGACAATCATTTGCCGCCGCATCTACTTAAGCTTGACGCATGGCGTGATCGTATTGACTATATCACCAATCAACCAACGCGCGAAAAAGTGCTGGGTTATATCAAAGGTACGGTTTTATCATCGATGCATGAGGTGGCAGAGAAGTTTGCCGAAACAGGCTGGTTGCCTGATGTAAATTATGATGAGGTCAATAACCGTGCTGTATTGGAATTGAGACGCGGTGATAACGTCGAGTTCTGGTATGAAGTTCGTTTGTCAGAGCATGAAATTCCTGACTATTATACGGAAGATATGGCCAATGAATTACCACAAGAGCACCATCATCGTGCTGAGGTGTATTTGCGCCGTGGTGGTCAAACCTATGATTTATATGGCTATCAATCAGAGTCGGTGATTAACGATATTATTGATCAGTTCGAAAAATACCTACACTTCTTAAATGTGTCGCCAGATAGTTTGCCGTGGCGTATGCAGGAGCATGATGAGGACATCACACTAGAGCAGGGCAGTGTGTTTGATAAGTAAGGGTGCACTGTTGAAAGCGTAGTGTTTCTTAATGCAAGTTATTCACGTTAATAGCTTGCATTATGTGTACGATTCCTTAGAATAACGGCTTGTTTTTATTATCTTATTTTAATTCATGGCAAGCCGTTTTTTATGTCTACTGATTCTTCTGATTTACCGTCGTCTTTGCCAGTATCTGACCATCCCTTATTGCAGCCATTGAATATCGGCGGCCTGACGATTGAAAACCGCCTCATGGTTGCTCCTATGGCGGGCGTGACGGACAATCCTTTTCGGCGATTGTGTAAATCCTTTGGCGCTGGTCATGCAGTGAGTGAAATGATTATCGCTGACACGGCGCTTTACGCGCGCAAAAAGTCCTTGTATCGTGCCAATTTTGACAATGAGATCGCGCCTATTTCAGCGCAAATTGCAGGGGCTGAGCCTGATAAATTGGCAGAAGCGGCACGTTATCAGATTGATAATGGCGCGCAAATTATTGATATAAATATGGGCTGCCCTGCCAAAAAAGTCTGCCGTAGGCTGGCGGGTTCTGCACTATTGCAAGACGAAGATTTGGTTGCCCGTTTACTAGATGCGGCGGTAAATAGCGTAAATGCCCCCGTGACCTTAAAAACGCGATTGGGCTATGAGAATGGTCGTGAGAATATCTTGCGTGTGGCGAAGCGCGCTGAGCAAGCAGGTATTGCAGCGATTGCCATTCACGGACGCACGCGCGAGGATATGTATACGGGCGAGGCGCGTTATGAGCTGATACGCGAAGTTAAAGAAAGCATCAACATTCCCGTCATTGCCAATGGCGATATCGATAGTGCGAAAAAAGCCCAGCGTGTCTATGAGTTGACAGGTTGTGATGCTGTGATGATTGGGCGTGCTGCCCAAGGACAACCATGGATATTCCGCGATATCGAGCATTTCTTACGCACTGGCGATAGTTTGGACGCACCGAGCGTCAGTGAGATAAAAGAGATCGTACTGGCACATTTGCAAGAGCTATATGACTTTTATGGTGAGTACTCTGGCTGCCGTATCGCTCGCAAGCACATTGCTTGGTATACCACAGGCATTCCTAATTCTAATGCTTTTCGCCAAGCAATGTATGGTGAGGAAAGTACCGCTGGACAGTTTCGCGTGGTCGAAGATTTTTTGCAGGCGCACGAATAGTAAGTGAGCAAACGGCTCATGCTAAGCGTCTGTTAAATAATAAAAAAGCTTTAAGGCTCGTCCACTTTAGCGGTACTTGGTTCTTTTTTGAGTGCGGTATTTTCTTTTTGCCAAGGGAATTTGCCTTCTAATTCTACTTGTAGTGACAAGCTCAAAAAAGTCCGAATGAGTACGATAAAACCTAGTACTAGGACGCTGAGTAACGTCGGTTCTGTGACGACAGTCGCCATAATATCAGCGGCGATGAGGACTTCTAATCCTAACAAAATAGATTTACCGACGGTTTGTCTGATTTCGATATAGGTCTCATGGTTAAAACCACTGGTTAGGCGAATCCCTCGATAAAAAGCAAAAAACAGTCCAAAAAACATAATAAGTACGCCAATGACCTCGACTATCTTAGCAATTAAATCAATGTAATGAGCTAGAGTTGCAATCAAAATAGATACTCCTTATCGATGCTCGGTGAAAAGCGTAAGTCTGAGCAATACTGCGATTATACGTTTATCGATCCTTATAATCGGCAAATTATCTGGCTGAGACGGCGGTTTTGTTCACTTTAAGCCATAATTTTTTGCTATGCTGTAATCGAACATTCATAGGCATAGAAACAACAAAAAGGATTTTTTATGGCCAATCCCTCAAAAAAAGCAATCAACAAAGCGGTCAAAGATAAGCATATCATTATCACAGGGGCATCAAGCGGTATTGGTGAGCGTACAGCGTATTTACTCAGTGAATGCGGTGCGCATGTTATCTTATTAGCACGTACCGAAGACAAACTAAAAGCCGTTAAAGAAAGTATCGAGGAGCTTGGTGGCAATGCCAGTTATTACCCTTGTGATTTGACCAATATGGATGATATCGAAAAAGTTAGCACGCAAATTTTGGCAGATTTCGGACATGTTGATGTCTTGGTCAATAACGCTGGTCGTTCAATTCGGCGTTCGGTTCACGAGTCTATTGATCGTTTCCATGATTTTGAGCGTACTATGGATATCAATTACTTTGGCGCGGTTAAAATAGTTCTTGGGTTTTTGCCGACGATGATTGAACGTCAGACTGGTCAAATTGTGAATATCTCATCGATTGGTGTACTGGCAAACAGTCCACGTTTTGCCGCTTATGTTGCCTCAAAATCGGCATTGGATGCTTTTAGCCGCTGCTTAGCTGCTGAAGTGAAAGGCGATAATGTGACGATTACCAATATTTTTATGCCATTGGTGCGTACGCCTATGATTGAGCCTACTAAGTTGTACCGCTACATGCCTGCATTAATGCCTGATGAAGCAGCGATGATGGTTGCCAAAGCGATTGTCCATAAACCAAACAGTATTGCCAGCAACATGGGAAAATTCGCGTCAGCTACTTATTCACTGGCACCAGCAATCAACGTTGGTATTCAGTCGATGGGTTATCGTATTTTTCCAAGCACCCGCGCTGGACTGACTACTGATAAGAAGCCAAACCTTGCTCAGCGTGCCTTTGCCAGAATACTTCCTGGTGAGCATCATTAGAATAGGCTGTGTATGAGCCTTAATTTAGAATAAAAAAGGACGCTGCAGTGTCCTTTTTTGATGCCTTAAAAATTATTAATGTTGATACAAAAGAGGAGAGAGGGCAGTAGCAGCCTTTTGTTCTTAACGCTTTATTATGATCAAAACCTATTTATAACTGTCTACCATCATCACTTTTAGGGGAACTAAAGTTTATTCAACTCAAATTTAGATATGACACGGACATTAGATCATAAGTCGTTTTGGGTCATAAATGAGTCAATCATGGCAGCTCAAATCGTGATTGCCATGATGTTAGGTCCTGTATGAGTCAGGATAATGTTTAATGATATGTCAGTCGGCTTACAATGAAAGCTCCGCCCCTAATGCTTATGTCCTGTAAAGTACTTTGACCACATGCCAGCCAAATTTGGTTTTTACTAAATGTGGGGTGAAAAGTTTGCCGCTGAAGCAGATTTTATCAAATGGCGGTACCATGTCGCCTTGTTGAAACTCACCTAAGCTGCCGCCTTTTTTACCTGATGGGCAGGTTGAATGTCGTTTCGCCAGCACATCGAACTTAGCGCCTTTTTGAAGCTTGGCAATAATGTCTTCAGCCTGCTCTTTGTGTTTTACTAAAATGTGTAATGCGCTAGCTGTACGAGCCATAATGTAAACCTTTCATAAAATATCGATTGTCGGGGCATTATATCACGGCTTATCTTGGTTGCTAACCGCACCTTCAGTGACTTTGAAATGGATCGAATATCCATCGGCATCATAGAATGGGTATATATTTTATAGTTGTTCCGCCATGAAGCACCTGTACGCAGTTTCCCTAGAATACTTTCTATCACATCCTAGTTTTTCTCTTTCCATTAGTAACCATGTTGTGCCTTAGTGATTTTGAACTGTTCCCATAAATTATCAGTTAATAAGTAGGAGGAAGGATAGGCTTAGTCTTGCTGTTTTTCTTGTATACCTATTAATGATTAAAACATATTTTCTAATTTAACAACTCTTAAAAATTCATCTAATCATAAATACATCCTAATATATTCAGCAGTTTTTTTATCCATCATAAATTTTGTTATAGGAATAGGCGAAAAGCTCTTAAATACGTAAGCCGCCTTGATATTCTGAGAAATTTCTAATAATTCAGGGTAGGTAGAAGGGATTCTATTGAAAAATATTCTTATCTGCTACAGTTTTTTAATATAGATTAATCGCTTAAAGGCAAATAACGACTCTATAAAATAGTTGAATAACGTCTAAAAATAGTGGACTTATATGGCAACATAATTGTAATATAATGAATACATTTTGATACCTATAAAAACAATTATCGAACATTAATCATTTTTTATGGTTTTTTACTCGACTTTCAAGTAGTCCAATCTCTCATCTATCTAAAGTATAGGCACTACCTATACTTAACCCTTGCTGCTTTTATAAAAAATATCCTATGCAATAGCAGGATTCGTCTACACAGAAACTCTTAATATTAGAGTGCTGTTCTATTTTACCCATTCAATACTAATCATAAATGAGTGCTAGAAAATGAATAAGGTCTATAAAGTGATATGGAATTCACGTCTCAGCTGTTGGCAAGCGGTATCTGAATTGGCCAAAGGTCATGGCTCGCGTAGTCAAACAAGTGGGGTATCAAGCCATGCGACTGCAACCTTGTCCCATACGCTCTCTGCTGCGCTAATATTTGGCATGGCTATGCTGCCTCTGTCCGTCCAAGCAGCCATCCAAAACAACACTTTGCCCACAGGGGCTAAAGTAAATTCTGGCTCTGCCAGTTTTATCCAAACCAATGATACACTTAACATCAATCAAAACAGTCAAACCCTCAGCAGTAACTGGAATACCTTTAACATTGGTCAAGACACCACCGTCAACTTTAATCAACCCAACCAATCGTCCGTTGCCATTAACCATGTACTGGACAGCAATGCCTCCCAAATCATGGGACGACTGAATGCCAATGGCCAAGTATTCTTACTCAATCCCAATGGCGTGGTGTTCTCTAAAACTGCACAAGTAAATGTAGGAGGTATCGTTGCCTCAACCTTACAGCTCAGTGACAGTGATATCCAAAACGGCAAGTACCTATTAAAAGGCGATGCCAGTAGCAATGCAAGCATTGAAAACCACGGATCTATCAATACCTTATCTGGTGGCACCGTGGCACTCATTGCCCCAAATGTGATAAATACTGGCGCTATTAAAACCCCTAACGGCACCACTCATTTAACCGCAGCAAGCCAAGTCACTTTAGCGCTGCAAGATGGCAGCTTGACCCAGTATCAAGTGGATGAAGGCGTGCTACAAGGTTTGGTCAATAATGGTGGTGCGATCGTGGCAGATAACGGTGCTGTGTACTTGACCGCCAAAGCTAAAGACAGCTTAAGTAAAGCCGTTGTCAATCATAGCGGTATCATTGAAGCCAACCGATTGGTACAAAATGCCAAAGGTGAAATTATTTTATTGGGGGATATGCAACAAGGAGAGGTGGTGGTTAGTGGCACGCTAACATCAGAGGGTAAAAACGCTCAAGATGGCGGGTTTATAGAAACAAGTGCGGCCACTGTCAAGATTGAGCAAGGCACTGAGGTGTCGACCTTATCTGACACGGCACAGACAGGCACTTGGCTCATTGATCCGACGGATTTTAAGATCAGCGCAGGTAATACATCACAAACCACCAGTGGTATAGGTGCAAACACGCTACAAAATAATTTAAGCAATAACAATGTAACGCTACAGACCGTTAGTAATGGTACTGATAAAGGTAACATTCATGTCGACGCGGCCATTAGTTGGAGTGCTGCAACTGCATTGACACTCAATGCTCATAATGACATCGATATCAATGCAGATATAACGGCAACCAATGACAACGGTAAGCTAAACCTGATATATGGACAAAATACGGCAAACACCAATGCTGACTACCATCTAAACAATGCGGCAAAAATAAACTTAAAGACTGGGCAGAATTTTAGTACCAAAAAAGGATCGGACGCGGCTAAAACCTATCAGGTGATCACCAGCTTAGGCAGTGCAGGGTCAACTACAGGGACAGATTTGCAAGGTATCGATGGCAATTTGTCAGGTAACTATGTACTGGGGTCAGACATAGATGCTGCTGCCACTGCTAACTGGAATAGTTATACAGGATTTGATCCCATTGGTTATTATGATACCAACAAGAGTTTTCTTGATCTGGACCAAAAAACGTTCAACGGTAAGTTTGACGGTCTAGGTCATAGCATAAGTAATTTAAAAATAGCATCTTTCTATCAAGGCATAGGTTTATTTGCGATAACCAGTGATACTGCATTAATTCAAAATATTGGATTAGGTAACATTGATTATTCTGGTTATGCTACGACAGGAGGTTTGGTTGGACTTAATAGAGGCACAATTAAAAATGCTCATGTAAGCAGCGGTACGGTCACTGGTAACAACTCTATGTATGGTGGACTAGTCGGTTGGAATACCAGTTCAGGGAAAATATCTAATTCATATGCAAACGCTACTGTAAAAGGATTGTATTCTAGCCATGACAATATTGGAGGGTTAGTTGGGTACAATGATGGACTCGTTGAATCTTCTTTTGCGGCAGGAAGTGTTTCTGGTAGAAATTATATCGGAGGGCTGGTTGGTGGAACATCGGGTACCGTTAGAAACTCATACGCGACTGGTACAGTAAATGGCACAGAGTCTGTCGGAGGATTAGTAGGCTTTAATGGTGGGGCTGTTGATCAAAGCTACTCATCTGGAGCAGTTTCTGGTAATACGTTTATAGGTGGGTTAATTGGTAATAATTTTGGGACTGCGAAAAGTAGCTTTTGGAATACTGACACCTCTGGAATGAGTACCAGTGCAGGGGGCACCGCAAAAACAACAGCCGAACTAAAACAACTTTCTACATTTGAAGGGTGGGATATTGATACGGCAGGTGCCACAGGGAAAGTTTGGCGTATTTATGAAGGCCAGTCAGCACCATTATTACGTCAATTTCTTAAACCAGTAGTGTCTGAAGTTAGCACGAATTTTGCTGATAAAATTTACGATGGCCTTATTACCTCTGGAGCTTTGGTATCACCAACTTTTTCTTATAAAACGATTAGCAAGAATGCAGGTGTCTATAGTCTAGTGGATGGCTCTATCATCGTTATGGGTGATCCAGCTGCAGACAATATGACGCAATTTGGCAAAGATATCATATATACAGCGGTATCAGGACCTTCATTTTTTACAGTTGCTAAGAAATCTCTGAACATCACCGGTATTACAGCCAATAGTAAGGTTTATGATGGTAAGGCTATAGCAAGTTTGGATAGCAGTTCAGCGGCCCTTGTAGGCAAGATAGACGGCGACACTGTCAGCTTACCAGTAACAGTATTTGGCAGTTTTTCAGACAAAAATGTTGGAATAGATAAAACCGTATCAGTATCAGCTACTGCTTTAAGTGGGGCTGATGCTGGGAACTATAGCTTAAGTCAGCCTACTGTTTTGACAGCAAGTATTACTCCTAAAGGAGTGGCTGTCTCAAATATCACCGCCAGTGATAAAACTTATGATGGTAATACTGCCGCCAGCATCAGCACCACTGGAGCCACATTGACCGGCATCATAGCAGGCGACAACTTAAGCGCCACAGCAGCCAATGGCAGCTTCAGTGATAAAAATGCAGGGGCTGACAAAACCGTGAGCATCACAGGCATCAGTTTGGGTGGTAGTGACGCCAGTAACTACACCTTGGTGAATAACACCGCCAGCAGCACCGCCAGCATCAGTAAAGCGGCCGCCACTGTGACTGCCAATAGCGACAGCACCACCTATAACGGTCAGAGCCAAAGTGTGAATGGCTTTAGCGCAACAGGTCTGGTCAACGGGGAAACCGAATCTGTCTTAACTGGTGTCAATGCAGGGACAAGCGGCATCAATGCTGGCGACTATATCAACACTGCCAGTGGCACGGATGGCAACTATGATCTCACCTTCGTGAATGGCAGCTTAGACATCGCCAAAGCACAAATTAAACAAGTCAATGGTATCACGGCAGACAATCGTATTTTCGACACCAGCACCAATACCACCCTGAACACACAATCTGCACAGTTTGAAGGCATATTTGGTACAGATAAGCTGACAGTGGGCTCTGCTACTGGGCAGTTTGAAAATCCGCTTGTCGGCGTTGATAAAACCGTCAATATTACTGACATTAGCTTGAGCGGTACCGATGCGGCAAACTATGACTTAGTCAATACCACAGCGACCACACGTGCGGATGTTTATGCACCAACGCCTATCGCTTCTGCACAACCAACAGCGGCTTATCTGCAAGCCCTACCAACCAGACAAGCTCAGGCGCTTCCTACCGCTTCTAACATTACCATAGCAGCCATAGAAGTCATTAATGGTGGTGTTAATTTGACTGGCCTTACTACGCTAACTGGAGTGCGTTAATCCATGAAATCAAACTATCAATACAGCACACTTGCTTTATCCATCACTGCTTGCTCCATGCTGATGAGTACCATGAATCACGCAGCGCCCGTACCCAATTCAGGCCAGTTACTGCAACAGCAGCAACAGCCTGTCTTTACGCTACCACAAACTGCTATCGATGTTGAACGTGCACAACCTATCCCGAGTATGACAGACTCAACCTTACAGATACCTGTACAGAAGATTACGATTGAAGGGAATCGCCAGTTTAGTACTGACCAACTACACGCACTTGTTACCGATGCTGAAGGTCAACGCATGAGTCTGGCCGGTCTTCAAGCCTTGGCCCAGCGTATTACTGACTTCTATCAAAGCCAAGGTTATATCTATAGCCAAGCGTACTTACCACAGCAAACACTGAGTGATGGTGTGGTACGCATTGCCGTCCTAGAAGCGGTTTATGATCAGACCCAAATAAACAATCAAAGTCGAACGCAAGATTGGCTGCTTGATGCCACTGTTGCACCCTTAACACCTGGTAGCCATATCGAACAGCAACAGATGCAGCATCAGCTTAAACGACTCAATCGTCTGAACGGTGTCACCACTCGTAACATACTGATGCCTGGCACTACCACTGGCAGTAGTCAGTTGAGTATAGACGTGCAGAACACCTCGTTAGTAACAGGTTATTTGGGTGCAGATAATTTTGGTAATGAATATACAAAAGAAGCCAGACTGAGCGCAGGTGTCGCAGCCAACAATCTTGCCGGACTAGGCGATCAGTTTAGCATGGAAGGACTGACAACAGGATCAGAACTTAATTATGGCAAATTTGGCTACGAATTTACCTTTACTGGTATGGGGACACGTGCAGGTGCAAGTCACTCTTATCTAGATTATGACCTAGGTGAAGAGCTTGAGGATATTGGGGCTGAAGGCAGCGCAGCTCAAACCAGTATGTGGTTATCACAACCTGTTTTACTCAGTAACTCAGCCGAGTTGTCAGTGTCATTACAATATGACTATAAGCAACTCGAAGATGACATTAGTGTTAGCCAGTACTATAATCACCGTGACATCGATCTGATTACGGCTCGTTTAGATGGGTCGCATTATGATCAGCTCTTTGGTGGTGGTCTGAGTCAATATGGGGTGTTTAGCAGTTACGGACAGGTTGACTTTAAGAACGACGATGCTGAGGCGTTAGATGCGCAAGCCGCTGACACTCAGGGCAGTTTTTATCGCTTTGGAGCCAACCTTTCTCGACTACAAAATCTTGGCAGTAAAGGTACCCAAGCGTATGTAGGGGTGTACGGTCAATACAGTCCTTATAACTTAGATACGTCAGAACAGTACATTGGGGGTGGCCCATTTAATGTCCGTGGTTATGACTCTAATGTATTGGCAGGCTCAAGTGGTTATTATGCTACCTTAGAGCTGCGTCAAATGCTTATAAGTGATGAGAGCAATCAGCTTGGTGCCAAAGTCTTTGTCGATACAGCGGATGTGACGCTCAATGCTAATAAATGGGAGGAGTTAACCGGTAGTAATACAGGCCGATTAAGCAGTGCTGGAGTGGGCTTTAATTGGAATAGTGCCTCAAATATTCAGGCCAGTGCTGAGGTGGCTTTTCCTATTGGTAGTTTACCGGATCAACTTCAAAGCCGTGATGATGGACAGTACTGGTTAAGTCTGCGCAAAAATTTTTAGGCGTATAATAGTAGAATTGTAGTCATCCATTTTAAAAATGCCTTGCTATTGTTGAGTCAAGCCATCAAATTGATAGATATTGATGTAGGAGGTTTGAATAAAGCCTCCTAAGGATAAGAATCAGTGATTAATAAGTAGTATTTCAATATGTTTTTAAAAGGATGTGCGCTTAGATTTAGCTAAGGCTCACCATCTAATCAGCTTAAAAAGCTTAAAAAGCTTAAAAAGCTGAGAGAATGGATTGATATTTGATCTCTATCTACAACGACATCCTTTCCTAGTTAACCAAATACCCGCCATAATATCCAAAATAATCCAGCCATAATGATGGCAATCACCAATAGCCGTTTCAGCCAATAGGGCATCAGCGGTTTTTTATAGCCTAAATCATTAAGCTGGCTGTCCACACCATTTTGCAGGCTCTTGAATCCTCGACTTTGCTTAGTCGTTTTGACGCGATTTTTGATCAGCTGTCCAGTTTCATCCTCAGCACCTTGCTCTCTATCAAAGCTAATAGCATGGTTAGGAATGCCTTGCTTGCTGGCGATAGTGTTGAGTTTTTGCTGCTGCTTCACCTTTAGTTGTGTCTCATAGGCATCAATCCTATTCTTGGCATCATCCATACTAATGTCTTCATCTGCCGCCAAAGTTTTGATCGCCATCACTAAATTGTTTTTTTCGATCATCATGATGACGTCTCTTGGCAGCTTTGGGTTGACTGGTTTTGAGCTAGGGTCGGGGTTAAACATGACTGTCCTTATGGCGATATGAAAAATAGGCATCGATAATGTTGATTATTATAACCATTTTACAGCAGTAATATTCAATCAAAAAAATACCGCAATCACGATAATGACTGCGGTATTTTAATAGCTATCCTTTATTAGCATTTCTGCCAATTTTTGATAGACTATAGTTCTTTCCAGCGTTGGATAGACTCTTTGATGACTTCTTTTGCTTCTGCAACATCGCCCCAAGATTCAACGACCGTAGTGCCTGGTTTTTTCAGATCTTTATAGTGGCTGAAATGGAACTCTAACTGGTTGATTAGCTGCTTTGGTAGATCCGCTAGGCTGTTATAAGCATTGCCTGTATCACGGTCGTCAGCAGGTACGACGACGATCTTGTCATCGACTTCGCCATCATCAACGAACTTCATCACACCAATGACTTTGGCTTTTAAGAAAATACCAGTTGGTAGCGGCTGCTCAGTCAGCAATAACACGTCAAGCTCATCACCATCTTCGTCAAGCGTTTGCGGGATAAAACCATAGTTACAAGGCTTGGCAAAAATCTGTGGATCAATACGATCAAGCTCAAATACCGCCAGTTCGCGATTCCACTCAATTTTATGGCTGCTACCAGCTGGGATTTCTACTACTACGTTGATAATGCCGCCGTCTACATCGCCTGCGTCCAAAATTTTGTTAAAATCTGCCATAAAGTACTCCAATTTGCTTTTGTTTTAAGTGCTTGAATAATAAGTGATGATAAAAGAATAACGTCGCGGCACTGCGATATTATCACTGTGCCCAATATGTGCCGCCTGCGATTATAACAAGTTTGACTCAAATTTTCTCACAATGCTTAAGTCTAAGCGTGCACGATATTATGCAAAAAAAGATTATGCAAAAACGGACTAAAAGAACTCACTTGGGTGCGAGTGCGCGTAGCTCAATGAGTCCGGCATGACGCTTAGCAATGTTATCAATAAGTTTTTGGGTCACTTGCTCATAGCTTAAGGCTTCACCAGTTTGTTCATCTGACTCTTTTTGCATAGCCACAAAGTCGGATAACCGTAACATTTGCATCCCCGCATAGCCGCACGGATTAATCGCATTAAATGCGGACAAGTCACAATTTAAATTAAGCGCAATACCGTGATAGCTAAATCCATGTTTAATTTTGAAGCCTAACGATGCCATTTTTCCAAGCATCATTTTATCATCGACGGAGGTACTGTTGGCTGGTGCATCGGTATCGGTATTGTCACTGTCATCCGCTACAGATGTATCAGCATATAGATAAACACCGGGTGCGTCACGGCGCGCATGGGCGCTGATGGCTGTTATGTCTGATGAAGCAGGATTTTGCAAACAGTCATTGATGACGTCTTCGATTGCTTGCTCGGCATGCGAGACCAAGTTGCGCACACTCCAGCCCAAGCTATTCAAATCGAACAACCAATAAATAACCAGCTGCCCGTGACCATGCCATGTCACTTGACCGCCGCGATCCGTTTTTATAATAGGCGTATTGGTACGTTGCAAGATGTGCTCTTCTTTACCTGCTTGCCCTAAAGTATAGACATCATTGTGATCGACAATCCATAATTCGTCAGGTGTGCGCAGTCCTTGCTGTTTTTTTAAGTCAATACGTGCAAGCGTACGTGCTAGCATCGCATCGAGAGTGGGGACGTAATCGGCTGTTGTTAGAGATTTGCTGATCAGTGTGTCATTAAGCTGTTGCGTGGTGTTTTGCATGAGAGTCGCAGTCTTATTGTGGTCTGGTTCGAAGAGGTGTATCACTGATGTTCAGTCGTGATATCGATAGTGAGTGTAGCAGTTTTTGCGATTGGTACCCAAGATTATCTCTGATCACGCTGTAAAACTCAACAATCAAAACACTGATAAATGCCCTAACGGGGTAGCCATAATAAGCAAAAGTTCTCAGTGCTTAATATGAAATTTATAGCATTGTGATGCGTGTTTCTAGGCAGTTATTTCATACAGACGCAGGAGTCAACTTAATGTGCTGTTCATTGATTCGTTGATGCGCTACATTAAAGTGCAATGAATGGAATCGCATTACTTATATTCAGGGGTTGCCATCAATGTAACCCGCTGATTAGGGCGTGTCCTCAATTCAATCGATTGCTTTCTAAATGGGCTAAAAATAGCTAAATTTTGCCAAACATCGTCAACTAGCTTCTTAATATCTCGATATTATTTGCGCTACTTTCCTTGTTTGACGGCAATTTATCTCATGTTTATCACCATTTTTAAAATGAGGACAAGCCCTAGAAATATAGAGTCTCTAACCCAATAAAGTATATTGACTCCAACGCAGATGACAAGGAAGATAAATGACAGATAATAATCAAAACATGAATGAGCAGACCTCAATCGACACGGATATGTTGCAGCAACCAGTGCCAAAAACGCCTAGTATTGCTAATACGGCTGATGAGATGCGAGCGCAATTTTCACGCTTACAAACACTCAGTCGCACGCAGCCAATCAATGACTGGGCTACCCGTGAAACCCAACTAGACAGTCTAGAAGTCATGCTTAGCGATAATCAAGCCAGTTTCGCCAAAGCGATTAGTGCCGACTTTGGTTATCGTAGCGAATCAGAGACCCAGTTTGCCGAGTTGTTTCCTAGCTTTACTGGTATCAGTCATGCCAAAAAGCACGGTAAAAAATGGATGAAAGTTCAGCGGGCTTCTATTTCAGCGCTGTATATGCCAGCTCATAATGAAATCCAGCCTCAGCCATTGGGCGTGGTTGGTATCATGGTGCCTTGGAACTATCCGTTATTTTTAGCAGTAGGACCGATGATTGATGCACTCACTGCTGGCAACAGAGTTATGATCAAGATGAGTGAAGCGGCACCGCAGTTCGCCCAAGCATTTGCCAGTGCGATTGCTCGTTATTTTTCACCAGACATGATTTGTGTCGTACTGGGTGAGGTAGACATTGCGGTTGCTTTTAGTGAGCTGCCTTTTGATCATCTGCTTTATACGGGCTCTACGGCTGTGGGCAAAAAAGTCATGGCGGCGGCAGCTCCTAACTTAACACCTGTCACGCTCGAGCTGGGCGGTAAATCACCGGTCGTCGTGTTAGAGGGCGCAAACTTAGAAAACGCTGTCAATCGTGTGATGATGGGCAAAACACTAAATGCGGGTCAGACCTGTATTGCCCCTGATTATGTACTGATTCAGCGCCAATATCATGAAGAGTTTATCCGTTTAGCAAAAGAGTGGATGGAAAAGCACTATCCAAATATTGAGACCAATCCAGATTACTCACGTATTATCAATGGCGAGCAATTTAAGCGTGTCAAAGGCTATCTAGATGCATTATCGAGCGATGGGATCCATAAGCTCACTGATGCTGAGTCTAATATCGAAACGCGTCTAATGCCGCCTGTCATCGTGAGTGAGCCTGCCTCTGATAGTGATGTGATGCAGGACGAGATTTTTGCGCCGATTTTGCCATTGATGCATTACGATACGCTTGATGATGCCATTCATTTTGTCAACGAGCGACCACGCCCACTGGCGTTATACGTTTTTGGTGATAACTATAACGCCCTAGAGAAAGTACGTAACAATACGGTCTCTGGTGGCCTATGTATTAATGAAGTGCTGATACATGTTGCCCAGCATGACTTACCGTTCGGCGGGGTTGGCGATTCAGGAACGGGTGCTTACCATGGTAAAGCGGGATTCGAGCGTCTTAGCCATATGAAACCAGTATTTGTACAATCCAAGTTAAATGGGTTGAATTTGTTGTTGCCACCTTATGGCGGGTTGTTTAAAAAAGCCATGGCAATGTTTTTAAAATAACAAATGCTAAAGCGAGCAAAGTTGACATAGCTTTCTTTCAAGCAAACAAAAATACTTAATCATTGTGAGCAATCATATAAGCAACGTTAAAAATAGCATCTATTTCAATAGGTGCTATTTTTTTGTATAAAAGTAAGCGATAAAAAATTAATGAGCATTTGTCATCTTGTCTATAAATCGCTACACTTTGTAGTAAGCCTAAACGATAGTAGTATTAGTTTTAGATGAAGACGTTGCCTAGTCTTCAACGACTGAATGAGCTATCAGCGACTGAATGAGCCATAAGTAGTACACGCTTGGCGTAAAGCAATAATATTATTGACTTGGGCGTTAATTTCCATAATAAAAATTATAAATAGGACATCTTATGCGCCAATGGATTGCGTTAAGTTTACTATGCATGAGCACACTGTTACTGCCAGTATCGGCATCAGCAGCCTGCGACTCACCAATCAAATTTGGCGCTCTGACATGGGAGAGCGGTCAGTTTATCTCTGGGGTGCTTAAGTACATCGCTGAAGATGGTTATGATTGTACAATTGAAGAAGTGCCGGGTGCTGGTCCTGCACTCGAAACGGCATTGTCACAAAACGACATTCAAGTGATTGGCGAGCAGTGGGTTGGACGCTCGCCAATCATGGAACAAGCCATCGAGCAGAATAAAGTGGCAGTCATCGGTGATACGCTCAAAGGCGGTGCAACTCAAGGTTGGTATGTACCCAAATATGTATTAAAAGAAAACCCGGGTCTACGCAGCTATCAAGATTTGCCCAAGTATGCTGAGCTGTTTAAAGATCCTGAGAACCCTAGCAAGTCACGCTTTATGAATTGTCCGTCTGGTTGGACGTGTGAGATTTTCAATACTCGCTTGCTGAAGAATACAGGTTTGGACAGTATCTTTAATAATGCCCATCCCGGCACTGGGGCGGCGCTCGACGCTGAGATTGCCTCTGCTTTTGAGCAACATAAGCCACTACTATTTTATTACTGGCAGCCTACGGGCTTGATGGCAAAATATGACTTTGCGCCTCTGGCGTTTCCTGCTTATAAAGATGCCTGTTGGCAAGACTTGTTACGAGCGGATGGCACCGCCGATTGTGTGTCTGGTTTCCCTGTATCACCTTTAGGTATCGCAGTATCTATCCCCTTTATTGAATCCAATCCAGAGCTTGCTGATGTTTTTAAAAAAGTTCAGTTTAGCTCCGATGAGCTCAATGGTGCTATCTTGGAGATGAGTGAAAATAAACGCAGTGGCGATGAGCAAGCACTAGCATTTTTGCGTAAATATCCGAGCGTCTGGCAAGCATGGTTGTCTGATGAAGCAGCCAGTAACCTTGCGGCTAAGCTAGGCATCAGCTTAACGGGCGAGGCTATCACTGCAGATGCAACCGCCTCTAGCACTAATCGAGCGACCTCATTATCGAGCTTTCCTTCTTGGTCGCTTGAAACCCCGCTTAATAATACATTGGCAAGCGTTGTCCAAAATTATGGCGATGTGTTTCGTGCCGTCAGTACCATGGCGTTAACCTATCTATTGCTACCGATTGAGCGTCTATTAACCACTATGCCGCCTTGGCTCATCATTGTGCTTGTGAGCGTATTGGCATGGTTTGGTGTCCGTAAAATCTGGTTTGCACTGGCATGCGGCGCCGGATTGTTTCTCATTGGTGCATTTGGACTATGGGGCGCATTGATTGATACCTTGGCACTGCTCATCGTATCAGTGTTGGTGACCGTCGTGATTGGTATTCCTATTGGCATTGCTATGTCGGGCAGTAAAATTCTTCGCAAGGTTGTGACGCCGATTCTGGATGTGATGCAGACCATGCCAAGTTTTGTCTATTTGATACCCGTATTGATGCTATTTGGGATTGGCAAAGTGCCTGCGCTATTTGCCACCATTATTTATGCCTTGCCGCCACTGATTCGGCTGACGACATTGGGGATTACCCAAGTCAATCATGAGATGGTCGAAGCAGGGCGCTCGTTCGGTAGCACACACTTGCAGCTGCTCATTTGGATTAAATTGCCGCAAGCATTACCCAGTATCATGGCGGGCGTGAATCAAGCAGTGATGATGTCGCTCTCTATGGTGGTGCTCGCTTCTATGATTGGCGCACCGGGTCTTGGCGAAGATGTGTTGCAATCGATTCAAACGCTTAATATCGGTCAGGGCTTACAAGCAGGTACGGCGATTGTCATCGTTGCCATTATCATTGACCGTATCACCCAAGCATTTGGTCAAGGCAAGCGTGCTCGGCAAAAAACCATCGATGCTGGCAGGCATCCCATTGGTTAATTATCAATGCCATGGTCGAATGTTCAACACGCCCTAATCATAATGATAACTAGAAAAATAAAAATGAGAGCCATCATGAATCATATTCAATTGGAAAATATCAGCAAGATTTATAATGCCAATAGCTCGCAAGCAAAGTCTGCATTGGGATTATTAGCAGAAGGTATGGATAGCATTCAGGTAAAGGAGCAAACAGGCTATTCGGTCGGGCTTTATGACATCAATTTGAGCGTTAAAGCAGGTGAGCTGCATTGTATTATGGGCTTGTCAGGTTCGGGAAAATCAACCTTGATACGCCATATCAATCGTTTGATTGACCCAACCAGCGGTAAAATATGGGTTGATACTTCTATTAATGCTAAGCCGTCTACTAGTACTACGTCCTCCACTAATGCCAAACCCTCTGCTGATTTATTAGAAAACGGAAGATCATCGCCTGCTATTAATATTTTAGAGCTAAATGATAAAGCGCTACAGCATTATCGCCAGCAGACACTCAGTATGGTTTTTCAGCATTTTGGTTTGGTGCCACATATGACGGTGCTGCAAAACGTCGCTTACGGCTTGCGAGTGCGAAAAATGAGTATCAAAGAACGCCACGAGGTTGCTCGGCATTGGCTTAATGAAGTTGGGCTAGCAAATTTGGAGAAAAGTTACCCTGATGAGCTGTCAGGAGGGATGCAGCAGCGTGTCGGGCTGGCGCGTGCCTTAGCAACCGATAATCCGATATTGCTGATGGACGAGGCTTTCTCTGCCCTTGATCCGCTCATTCGTGCCCAATTACAAGACCAACTACTTGAGCTACAAGCACGGCTAAACAAAACCATCGTCTTTATCACTCATGATATCGATGAAGCGATTAAGGTCGGTCAGCGGATTAGTATTTTAAATGGCGGGCGTTTGGTACAAACGGATACACCCAGTGAATTGCGTCACAACCCAGCTGATGATTATGTGGCTCAGTTTATGGGTGCCAAAATTTAATTTAAAAATAATACGACGTTTTTTTAAATGCTGTTTTATAAGTTACACCTGCAAAATGATAGATTTCTGTCTATATCATTATTCTTACACTGTTGTTAAAAAAGTGTAGCAACCCCTTAGTTACTATTAAAGTAAACTCCATCATCGATGTATACTATTAAGATACTCTAATAGTGTATTAGCTTTGCTAAAATCTTGATTTATCCACTCTCATTGATCACGTAAGAAGACCATGAGCGAGCATAAAAACTCAGTTTATGATCGTAAGACTTCGTAAAAAGGACCTCGCATGCCGCATAAGAAAATTCGCCATAATGATCGTAGTCATACTAATAAGTTAGCGACAGACTCACCACGTGATTCATCACGTTGGCTAAAGAACATTAGTGCCGTTGGTGTTACGACAGTACTGAGTGCTGGCATATTGGTCGCTTGTGGACAGATGAGTAGTGCGGAGAGCAATGCAAGTAGCACGACCAAATCAGCCAAGCAAAACAGTGGAGTGACTAGCTCACGTGACATGCTGCCTTCCGATATGCTTGGACAAATGCGAGCGCTGCCGCAATTGACAAAAGGCTTAGGTGACACGGGCACAGCAGTCATTGATCCTAATAAACCAACCTTGATTAAATTTTGGGCAAGCTGGTGCCCATTATGCTTGGGCACGTTGGCAGAAACCGAAGAATGGCGTACCGATCCCAAGTTCGCTGATTTAAATGTCGTGACTGTTGTCAGTCCCGGCCATCTAAATGAAAAAGCCGATGGCGACTTTAGCACTTGGTATGCAGGCGTCCAAGCAGACTATCCAAAGCTACCAGTATTGTCTGACGCTTCAGGCGAGCTGATTAATAAACTTGGCGTGCAAGTTTATCCAAGCTGGGCGATACTCGATAAAACCGGCAACTTGGTGCATTTGGTGAAAGGCAATATATCGGCAGAGCAAGCCTATGCTCTCGCTGAAAATGCCAATAATGATTTTGCTGAGCTTAAAGCAGGGAGCGCTAAACCAGCAAACGCGCAAACCGTAGACAACAACAGCAAGATTGAAACCATCAAACAAAAAGATGGCGTTTATTATAACGATAAAGGCAAAGCGATTAATACGCGCTCAATCTACTTGGCGGGCGGCTGCTTTTGGGGCGTAGAAGCTTACATGGAGCGCGTCGAGGGTGTGGTCGATGCTGTATCAGGCTATGCCAATGGCGAGACGGCTAATCCAAGCTACGAGCAAGTGATTCGTGGCTCAGGTCATGCCGAAGCCGTCAAAGTAACCTACGATGCGGACAAAACAGACCTTGATACTATCTTAAAATACTACTTCCGCGTGATTGATCCAACCAGCCTCAACAAACAAGGCAATGATCGCGGTGTGCAGTACCGCTCAGGTATTTATTACACCGATAAAGAAGATAAAGCAGTGATTGATGCTGCCCTCAAACGTGTGCAAAGCCAGTATAAGCAAAAAGTTGTGGTAGAAAATGAGCCGCTAGATAATTTCTACTTAGCTGAAATGTACCATCAGGATTATCTGGCAAAAAACCCAAATGGCTATTGTCATGTTGATTTAAGCCTTGCCGATGATAAGCCAGAAGGCACTGCGCGTACCAAGCTTTCACCTGCAAGTACCGTTGCTGAGACCTTAGATCCTAAGCGTTATGCAGGATTTGATAAAGGCGCATTGAAAAATACGTTGACCAAAGCACAATACAATATCACGCAAGATGCCGGTACTGAGCGCGCCTTTAGCCATGAATATGATGACTTGTTTGCGCCGGGTATCTATGTCGATGTGGTGAGCGGTGAGCCATTATTTTTATCAACCGATAAGTACCAGTCTGGCTGTGGTTGGCCAAGCTTTACCAAGCCGATTGATATGCAAGTCATTACTCAGCATGAAGACACCGCTTTTAATATGGTACGCACTGAAGTTCGCTCGCGAGTAGCAGACTCACATCTGGGTCATGTATTCCCTGATGGGCCAAAAGATCGTGGCGGGCTGCGCTATTGTATCAATGGCGGGGCGCTACAGTTTATTCCAGTCGATGTGATGCCGCAGTCAGGCTATGCGCCATTAGTGAAGTTGGTTAAGCCTGCAAAACCTTAATTATTAATACTGATAATCGACTTTATAAAAAGACGTTAAGATAATTCTTAGCGTCTTTTTTATGATTGATGCCTTGAGCATAATTACTATCACAGCATGGTGGTTCGTTTTATTATCGTTGTATTTTTGCTGTTATAGCCGTTGAATTATGAAAAACCAACCAAACTTCGTTATACTCAAAAGCTGAGCGTTTTCTATTATTAATACTTTTATAGTTATGTATACCTATTTCGTCGCTGGATTTGTTTGGCGGCTTTTCATTTTTGTATTTAAGGCTGTAACATGACCGTTACTCATACCTCTAAACCTTTCGAACCTATTATTACCTCTTTACTTGATAATGATTTATATAAATTTACGATGCTGCAAGCCATGCTGCATCAGTTTCCACAGACACATGGTGTTTATCGCTTTCGCTGCCGTAATAACAAAGACACGCTGTATCCATTGGCTGATATTAAAGATGCGCTAGAGCAGCAGTTAGACAATTTATGTGAATTACGATTTTTAGAGGATGAACTAGAGTACTTACGTGGTTTGCGCTTTATGCGCTCAGACTTCGTTGACTATCTAGAATTGTTTAAGTTGAAACGTCGTTTTATTACCGTCAGTACGGATGATAAAGGTCGCTTATTTATCGATATCGAAGGGCCGATGATTCAAGCGATGTTCTTTGAAGTATTTGTACTCGCCATCGTTAATGAGCTGTATTTTGATGCGCTATCGAATGCCAGTGTGATTGAAGAAGGTCAGCGCAGATTGGATGAAAAAGTCACATTGTTGCATCAATATGCGACAGAGCAGGCAAAATGTGATGCTAATACGCCGCCATTAATCATCGCTGATTTTGGTACTCGTAGACGTTTTAGCAAAGCTTGGCAGGCCCATGTGGTTGAGACCTTGCATAAAGCGGAACCAAAAATAGTGAGCGGTACTTCCAACGTGTATTTAGCAAAAAAGCTGGGAATGACGCCAATCGGTACGATGGCACATGAATTTATGCAGGCATTTCAGGCTTTGGATGTGCGTTTACGTGATTCACAAAAAGCGGCGCTTGAAGCATGGGTACATGAGTATCGCGGCGATTTGGGTATTGCGCTGACTGATGTCGTTGGCATGGATGCGTTTTTACGCGATTTTGATTTGTATTTCGCTAAGCTATTTGATGGTTTACGTCACGATAGCGGCGACCCGTATATCTGGGGTGATAAGGCGATTGCTCATTATAAAAATCTTAAAATAGACCCAAGAACCAAGATTTTAACCTTTAGTGATGGCTTAGATTTGGATAAAGCTTGGGATTTACATCAGTATTTTAAAGGTCAAATAAAGACCAGCTTTGGTATTGGTACTAACCTCACCAATGATATGGGTATCACCCCGATAAATATTGTCTTAAAATTGGTGGAATGCAATGGGCAGCCAGTCGCTAAACTGTCAGACAGTCCAGGCAAGACCATGATTAATAACGACACGTATCTTGCCTATTTGCGCCAAGTATTTGAAGTCGACGAGCCTGAATAGAATAGAATAGAATAGAATAGAATAGAATAGACTTAACTTAACTGTCGCTATTCTCTGTTTTATCTTCTTCTTCAGCAAAAGCGGCATCTAGTGCTTGCTGTACCGCATTGATACGGGTTTCGCAAACGCGATAAGCAGCAATTGACTCTTCCACTGTGGTCATCAGATTATCAATATCTGGCTCATCTTGTTGCTGTAATTCAGCGGCATTGGTTTTTAGAATATCATAAGCCGCCTTAAAGGTTTTTGGGGCGGCTTTTTTGCGTTTGCGAGTAGGGGTTGTCATAAGGTTTCCTAATTTTAAAATAAAGTCTTTGATTAAGTTGAATCGACGGTAGGTTGTACTTCTTATTTATTAATATTTACGTCAATAATCTGTGCTTTTGCTTTACCGTCCTTTAAGAGGATGTGCACCGTTTGTTCTGGATGGAGCTGCGTACCGCTGGTCAGTATTTGCTTATCTTTTGCATCAGTAAGCATGGTATAGCCTTGCTTGAGCACCCGAGAAGGGCGATGCAGGAGCACAATATCACGCAGATGTTCGCTATCACGCTGTGCTTGTATTAACTGCTGCTGTGCCGAATGCATAATCGTTTTTTGGTTGTTTTGACTGGCACTAGCAGCCACTGTTAACTGCTGATAAGCCGCTGCTTGAGTCTGTGTGCGTAGCTCGCTGGTGAGTCTGGCGGCTTGCTTGACCTGTCGCTGGGCGCTTTGCTGAATACTACGCCACGCATAATCACTGTCTTTTTGCAGAGCGGTTAATTGACCAATCGTCTGCGATTGTATTTGGCTCAACTGGCGTGTCGTTTGCTGCTCAGCGGTGTTTAATTGACGCTGAGCAGCTTGTTTGATTTGCGCTTGGTATTGCAGCGTTTGAGTGACGAGCTGGGCTAAATGCGTCATGATAGCGGCAATCACCTTTGATGGGGTATCAAAACTAGTATGCGCCACTTCATCTAAGATAACTTTATCACGCTCGTGACCAATGCCAACCCAGACAGGGATAGGCTGCTCGGCAACCAATGCTGCCAATTCATAATCATTTAGATAGGCTAAGTCACCGACCGCACCGCCGCCACGAATAATGACTAATAAGTCTGGCAGGTGCTCATAAGTATCAAAAAACTGCTGCTGGGCGTTAACGATTGCTTGGCGGATTTCGCTTGGCGCATGATTACCCTGAAAGGTCGCGTTATGATAATGGAAATGACAGGCACCTGTGCGCGCTAAGCGATCAGCGTCGGCTTGAAAATCGCCTAATCCGGCGGCTTTTTCAGGGGCAATGACCAGCACATGCTCAATATCAAACGGAACAGGCAGCTGTTGATTCAGGTTTAATAAACCTTCTCCCGTCAAGCGATCGACCATTTCGGCATATTGCCGTGCCAAGTCGCCTAACGTGTAGCTAGGGTCAATATCTTCAATAGTGAGAGAGAAGCCATATTGCGCATGGAAGCCTGCGGATACTTTGAGCAATACCGTCAAATCACGGTCAAGCGGCATGCCAGTTGCGCGCTCAAATTTTGCTAAGACGCGTGCTGCTTTAAAGCGCCAAAGATTGCCGCGGCAGCTAGCAATGACCTTACCGTCGTCATCTTTTTCTGCCAGCTCAAAGTAATAATGCCCGCCTTTGCTAGATAGATTGCGAATCTCTGCTTTCACCCATACACGGTGGTTAAAGGTCTGTTTGATAACCATATCAACAGCTGATAAATAGTCACTTAACCGCAGAACGGTATCTTCTAAATTGACTTCAATATTGTTTTCTTGCTCAGCTAACTCGGCCTCCAAGGTCGCTAAATCTTTAGCAGGCGCTAATACCTTAGCTGGTTTCATATTTGACAGGTTGGGTTTGCGCATAATAATAGACCAAAAGTGAGGGAGCTTAAAAACGGGCTGTTTATAGAGTAAGAGTCATAAAAAATCAGAAAGGGTAGTTTACCCCAAAAGCGAGCACACAAAAAGAGAAGCCAACCAGTCAGCGACTAATATATTCCTATCGCTGATTGGTTGGCTACATACTTTATTAAATAACAAGATACTTTATTAAATAACGAGCCGCTAAATAAGTGCTTTATGAAATAATAATTATTTTATTGGCAACGAAAGTTGATTTTATACTCGTAATCGTCGTCACGTGATAAGTTCGGCGAGCCCGTACCAAGGATCGTACCGAGGACGGCACTGGCTTGCCCAATCATCCGACCGGTATTCTCATCTAAAATACCGTTATAAGTGACTTTGTCATCGACGATAATAACTTGCTTACCTCTGCAAGTCTTTTGTGCGCTGTCTATCGCATTTTGCTGTGCTTTTACTTTGCTATCGGCGATGCCAGTCGTCTCATAAATAGAGTTTGCACGCTGGATAACTGGTGATGAAGGCGTAGTTTGGCAAGCACTTAGGGCGAGTGCTGTCGCCAAAGTAGCAGTCAGTGCAGCGGTTTTATTAATAGTATTCATAAACGATTCCTAATGTCTGTCAGTCATACATAAAGTTGAATATCACAGCAAAGTTGAGGATACGCCATGCACGTATCCGTCCATAGGTGGCTCAACAACTATGATGAATCTACCCTATTCGGCTCTGGGGTGTCTAGTCGGTTATTGTGTGCGGTATTGCAGAGACCGCACATATTCATCATATATTCATAGGCGACGTTTACTTATGATGAGCGAAAATGAAAATAAGCGGTACTATGACACAGCAAATCACTTGAAATATAAACCATATCTAGGATAATTGACCTATTCATTTTTAATCAATAAGTAATTTTATGCCATTAATTCCTGCTCCTGCTGGCGTGCTCGAAGTCGACGCGCTTTGGCAACAAGACAATCCTAACAATCCAAATACTGATACAGTGGCGTTACTGTGTCATCCCAATCCGTTATTCGACGGCACGATGAATAATAAAGTGGTGACAACGATGTATCGCTTTGCTCGTGATAATGGTATGCACGTGGTACGCTTTAACTTTCGCGGTGTCGGGCAGTCGACTGGCGAGCACGATTATGCGGATGGTGAAGTCGTAGATGCAATGACCGTGCTACAATGGATTGCAGAGCAAACCAATGCGCGCAAGTTATGGTTGGGTGGTTTCTCTTTTGGCGGTTATGTGACAGCACGGGTGGCTGAGCAGGTGCTTGAAGCCCCTCATATTTGGGGGCTAGGCGATTTTGAGATTACTAAAATCGCCCTTATTGCTCCATCCGTTGAAAAAAATAACAGCAGTGATATAAGCTTGCCAGCCGATAAAACGTTTGAGATTTATGGCAATGCTGATGAAGTGATTGACCCTGATAATATGCAAGCATTTGCGGAGCGATTAGGGATTGCTGTCAGCGTCGTAGATGGCGCAGGGCACTTTTTTCATGGACGTCTGTCAGAGTTGAAAGGCTTATTAGAAAATCATACCTTTGGTAGCGACTCTTAGTTGTTACCTAGTAATATTAGGATATAAGCCTGCTATTAAGTCATGAGCTCTGATCGCTTCACTTTGACGAGTTCATGCAGAATCAACCATTACCTTACTATTTATTTTGTCTAATGATGAGTCGTATTATGAGTTTATCTCCATTGCAACGTTACGAGCAAGCCGTCAGTACAGATGAGTTTACTCGAGATGAGCAGCAATTTAAGGCCATGAGCTATCTTGATGAGATACATCATCAGCTCATCAATAGTGCGCCACAGAAGAAAGGCTTTTTTAGCTTTTTAAAGCCCAAGCCGACAGCACCAACGGGTTTGTATATGTGGGGCGGGGTAGGTCGTGGTAAAACATGGATGATGGACATGTTTTATGATTCATTGACCATTGATCGCAAGATGCGTCTGCATTTTCATCATTTCATGCAGCGCGTTCATCAAGAGCTAAACAAGCTGCAAGGTGAGAGTGACCCATTAGAAAAAGTCGCCGACATCATTTATGCAGAAGCGGTTATTATCTGTTTCGATGAGTTTTTTGTTTCTAATGTTTCTGATGCCATGATTTTGGGTGATTTATTTACCATGCTATTCAATCGTGGTATTACATTGGTCGCCACCTCAAATATTGAGCCATCAGGATTGTATAAAGACGGCTTACATCGTGACCGTTTTATGCCCGCTATCGCTGAAGTGGAGCGTCATACTAAGGTGATGAATATCGATTCTGGTATCGACTATCGTTTGCGCGTATTGCAGCAGGCAGAGCTATATGAGTCGCCTATGACGAAAGCGAATCATCATTGGTTAGCCAACCGTTTTGCCAGTTTATCCAATAACCAAAAAATCAGTAATGAGCCGATTACGATCAATGGTCGCGAAATTAGAATTAATGCTCGCACTGAGGATATTTTATTCTGTGATTTCCGTCATTTATGTATGGAGCCACGATCAGCATCTGATTTCATCGAAATCGCCAAGCAATTCAGCACAGTATTGGTCAATGCCGTGCCTGCCTTAGACGATGACTTACGTGATCCGACCCGTCGGTTTATTTATCTGGTTGATGAGTTTTATGATCGCCGTGTTAAATTGCTGGTTAGAGCGCAGCAGTCGATTTTGGATCTATATCAAGGAGAGAAATTGGCGTTTGAGATTGAACGGACACGCTCGCGCTTACTTGAGATGCAGTCAGAGGATTATCTGCGCATGGAGCATCGGGTCGATGATGCGGCATAATTAAATACTCTTCATATCTGATGATAATCTACAAGTTGTCGATTAAAACGCTCATAGTTTTCCATTCAAATCACTAACACTCAATATTGGCATATATTCGTTTGATATAACGTGTTTTTTGACAGTATTGAGAGCCAACCAAAGCATTGGTTTTTTATATAAAAAGATAATAATAAATAAGGAGCGGTAATGACTACATCCGAAGAAAATGATAAAAAATTGTCGACCAAAGACATCACCACTAACAGTATGCCGATTAGCAGTAAAGAAATAATTGGCTGGATCAACTCAAGGCGCAGTATGGGTAATTTGGATAAGCCAGCACCCACACAGACCCAAATCGAAAAAGCGATTGAGTGTGCGGCGACAGCGCCAGATCATAAAAAACTGCGCCCATGGCGTTTTATAGTGACACAGGGGGACGCCCGTCATGAATTGGGCAATGCCTTGGTCGCAGCGGCTCAAGCCAAAGCGGTGCAAGAGGGCGAAACGCTGTCCGAAAAGGACATCGCAAAAACTCAAGCCATGCCACTAAGAGCGCCCGTCATCATCACGGTTGTCACAAAAATACAAGCGCACAAAAAAGTTCCTCCTTTTGAACAAATGCTAAGTGCGGGAGCGGCTGTACAAAACCTGATTTTGGCGCTAAAAGCCCAAGGTTTTAGTACAGTGTGGCGTACGGGACTGCTATGTAATGAACCTGCTGTTAAATCATATTTTGACGTTGGTCCAGATGATTATGTGACGGCTTTTGTTTATACTGGCACCAGCCCCAAAAATGAACCCGCCCGTAAACCGATTGATATCGAGTCTTTAGTGCGATTTGAGTCATAATATATCTAAGCGCTGTTTAGTGGCGCTTTTCTCTTGACGAATACCACTCTCTAAAAAGACAGTCGGTCGTGTAGCAAAAAGATAGATAGCCTCAATACTCTAAGCTCTAAAGCGTCATAAGTCATGATAAATAAACCATGATAAATTCTATTAATAATAAATCAGCCAATACGGATAACAGCAAATGACCAGCCCTAATGATAGCAATAAAGACATCAGTAGCGATAATACTGAGGTGAATACGAATGCCCCTGAAAAGCAAAACAGTCTGCTGGCAGGTATCATCGAACGTGCTACCAAATCGGGTATTGGTCGTAAAAAACTCAATCCTAGCGCGGTAGAATCAGCAGTGGCAAAAAACATGGCGGATATTCACAGTAATCCTACCAAGCTACGTTTGGCATTTTTAGGCGGTGGTAGTTTTGGCACAGCAATGGCAAACTTGGCTGCACGCAATGGCTGTGATACCACGCTATGGGTACGTAACAAGCGTACGGTAAAGGCGATGGTAAAAACGCAGACCAATAAAAAATATTTACCAGGTTATAAGCTTGATGACAGCCTTAAATACAGCCATGACTTGGCAGCAGCCGTCAAAGATAAAGATATCGTTTTTATTGCGGTGCCTGGTTTGGCTTTTCGTGAGACCCTAAAGAATATTGCACCATTTATCAGTGGTCAGTCTATTGTGTCATTGACCAAAGGTATGGAAAAAGATACTTTTGCCATGATGAGCGACATTATTAAAGATGAGCTACCTGAAGTAAATTTTGGTGTCATGTCGGGGCCAAACCTTGCGATAGAAATCATGAAAAACATGCCATCAGCGACCGTTATTGCCAGTGAATCTGAGCCATTGCGCCATGCCGTACAAGCCGCATTACATAGTGCGTTTTTCCGAGTGTTTGCCAGTGATGATGTCAAAGGTGTGGAGCTTGGCGGTGCGCTAAAAAATATCTATGCGATTGCCATGGGAATGGCAGCGGCTTATGATGTCGGTGAAAATACCAAAGCGATGATATTGACTCGTGCCTTGGCAGAGATGAGCCGCTTTGGGGTTGAGGCGGGTGCGAATCCGCTTACCTTCTTAGGGTTGTCTGGTGTGGGTGATTTATACGCCACTTGTAGCTCAGAGCTCAGTCGTAACTATCGTATCGGCAACATGCTCGGTCGCGGTATGAGTATTGAGGCCGCGGTGAAAAAACTCGGTCAAACAGCTGAAGGGGTCAATACCATTCAGCAAGTGCATGAGAAAGCTACCAAAGAAGGCATCTACATGCCTATTACCCATGCATTGTATGCGGTCATTTATGAAGATAAAGCAGCACTAGGTGTGGCGTTACATCTCATGGAAGCTGGCTTCCGTAGTGATGTTGAATTTGTAATGGCACATGATCATAGTAATGCGGCGCTGACTGCGCAGATGAAGACGTCAAGCGATAGCACTGATGATGAAAGTGGCGATACTGACAGTAAGTAAAAACCCCAATGTTAAATGATGACATTGTTCTAAGAATGATTATTCTGCAAACAACGTCATCATGACAATGCATAAAGGAAGGTTATGAAAATTATACTAGTACGTCATGGTCAAGCAGAAGATGAATCGCGTCCAGACAGCGCGCGCCAGTTAACTGACTTTGGTCAACAGCAAGCAATGCAGACGGCAGAGTATGTGATGACTCACTATCATCCTGATTATTTTGTCGTCAGTCCCTATGATAGAGCGCAGCAGACGCTAGCAGCATTTCAAACACGCGCGCCCAAGGTTCCAGTAATCGTACAGCAAAATATCACGCCTTCTGATGATGCGCGTCAAGCTTTAATAGATATTGCGAATATTGACGCTGAGTGTCTGGTAGTGGTGTGTCATATGTCTATCGTTGCTTATATCGCTGGTCTATTAACTGGTGATTATCCTGAATCATTTTCTCTTGCAGAAGCAAGGGTATTTGGGATGGACTTTGTAATGGCAGGTATGGCAAGAGAGATTGATCGTTTTGTGCCTGAGCAGCCGTATTGAGATTAGGTCGAATCGTCAGTGATACTGTTGATACTTAGTCTATTGACGCTTAGTGGTGTTAAACTGGCTAAATAAGGGTTGGCTACTAAAATTTCAGTCACTAATGCATCAGGTTTTAGCTATTACAGGAGAACAATGATGATAACAAACCAACCTGCATCAGCATGAAATTGTCTGAATCCTACCTTTAAAACAGCTTTAATAATTAAGGACACGCTTAGTGTTACATGTTTGGTTACGAGCGCAGCATAGCCCGCTAGCTGTCTGGCATGAAGATATTCAGCAGTGGCAAACGGTTGATGGTTGGCAACAGCTGCAAACGATCTATGGTAATTATAAAACCAATGCGCAGAAGACTTTGTGTCTATATTTTCCATCAAGCCATATATTGCAGGTAGATACTGAGCTGAATGCGACTCAGCTTAAACAGCTGGGCAATAGCGGCAAGCAATACTTGTTTGAAGAGACATCCTTGACCCCTGTCGAGCAATTGGCGATTCGGCAAATCAGTGAAGCCGATAATCACCAACTGTATGCACTGGCGCAAAGCGATATCGAGTCATGGCAGCAGAGTGCTAAGCTCGCTAGCATGAGCATAACGGCGTTACTGCCTGATTTTTTATTGCTACCAACGCCAGATGAAGGGGCAGGTCAGCAAGTAACACTGTATCAAGATGAGCACACCATGCTACTGCGTCAGTCATTGAGACAAGGTATGGCTGTCAGTTATTTGCCCTTAATTTTTGAACGTTTCCCGCATTTAAGTGAAGTGAATCTATTGCCGCCCATAACGGCTTTAGATGATTTTTCAAAGCCAACAAATTCGTCAATGCCCACGAGCTTTATGGCACAAACGGCCGCGCTTGTTGCAGATCATCAGTTATTATTAACCACATTGACCACGCCGCCCAAGCCTGTTGACAGCCCTGAGCGTCACGCGCTTAACTTCTTTATTAAATCAACGGACTCAAAGCTCTCACCGTATTTGCGTGTGGCAGCGATGGTCGCGTTATCGGCACTGGTATTACAGATGGCGACCGATGGCCTGCAGTGGTATCAGTATAATAAGGCGGCGGTAGCGACCAAAGCTGAGATTGCGGCGCAGTATCAAGCTTGGTTTCCAAACGAGCCATTAAGCTCGCGCACCAAACTGCAAGTGCAATTGCAACCAAAGCTGCGCAGTGATAGCCAAGCACCAGCCTCTCATATGGCAGCATTGACTCGCATATCCCCGTTAATCAAACAGTCTTCACTGCGGGCGCAAGCGTTAGTGATGCAGCCATCAGCACTCAGCTTTACCTTGATTGCCCCTGATCGTAATAGTCTTGATAAATTTACGAGCACACTTGTTGCGCAGGGTTTAAATGCCAAGCTTGCACAGGTAAACAGTAATGAGCAAGGGCAGTTTAGTGGTCAGGTTACGGTGAATGTCGTAGAAAATAATGACACGACGCAAACCAATGTAGCGGCATCATAATTTATTTGCCAACTAGGCAGTGGTAATAAAAGTCAAAAAGGTTGGAAAATGAAACGATTGCAGCGCCGCACCAAACGTAACAACATCACGCCAGAGACCAGTAACAGTATTGGAACCAATGTGCTGTCAACGCGTATAAATAATTTTCAACAGATGCTATCGTTACGCTGGCAGGCACTTTCGCCGCGTGATCAGTTGGCATTGGCCGTACTGTCTATGTTCTTATTATTGTTCATTGGTGGCTATGGTGGTTATAGTATTCATCAAGCGGCAAACGACAGTAAGCGCGACTATCAAGAGCAAGTGGCTGATTACTTTTGGTTGCGTGCCCAAGCTGGCAATATCGATAGTAATGCGATGAATGCAGCGGATGGTGAAGCCGCCATGCCACCTGCCAATAGTATCAGTGCATTGTTAAACAACTCAGGTATTGCCAACGCCCAAGTCGTTGCGACGGGTGATGCTGTGCAACTGAGCTTCAATCATGCCAGTCAAGCGGTGGTCAGCACCGCACTTGGAAAGCTCGAACAGCAAGGTTGGCAGTTCAGTCAGCTATCGATACAGCAAGACTTGGTTACCAAAGCCATTCAAGTACAAGCGACTGTCACCTCATAAATCGATATGCTGTGGAAACTGGAAGTATTTTACTCCTTATCTACTATTGCCCCAAACTAACTGATCATCAGTTTCTAAAATAACCATTTGTCATTAGCATCATTGAAAAATCGCACGTTTGACACAATTAATTAACTATCACACAGCCAGAGATGGATATTTAAGATGAATCAATCTTCTGATCGCAAACCTGACACGCGTAGCCATCAGCAGACCAGAACTGCTGAACACCAGAGTAATGCGTCAGTTGAAGCTGCATTTGATCATGAAATGACTCAGCAAAGGCAGAGCTATGGGGCGAGTGACAATATGAGCAATGGTAAGCGCCGTTCTTTAATCACTTATAATCACATTACTTATTTTTTATACGTAATCAGCTATTTTACCGCTGGATTACTGTGGGTTGTACCAATTGTGATGAACTATGCGAAGCGCCATGACGCAGAGGGTTCGTGGTTGTCCACGCATTTTGATTGGCAGATTAAGACCTTTTGGTATAGCATCGTGTTTTTCTTCTTAGGTATTATTATCATTACCTTTGCATTAGGTGGCTTTGGCATCAGTATGCTGGCTGATAGCAATAATATTGCCATTGGTTCGGTATTATTAGCGGTATTTGGCCTGCTCATCATGATTTTTACTTTCATATGGCATCTTTATCGTATTGTCCGTGGTTGGATAGCCCTGACGGATGGTCGTCCTGTACCTTAGGGACTGTAGAATACATCTGTCAGCTCCTTAGCTAATATGTAGGTATAGCTATTAGCACTCTAATACAGAAATTTAGCGCATGAAACTTTGCTCTTATTTCTGTTAAGCTGATATAATCGCAGCGCTTGATTTTATTCGCACTATTCACTCACTATTTCTTTCGAGCAGGGTCTGCCATTACTATGTCTTATGCCTTACTTCGCCCTTTTTTGTTTAAGATGGATCCAGAGCACGCCCACGAGATGACCTTATCTTTATTAGATAAAGCTCATAAAGCACGTGTTTTAGGTTTGGTATACGGTCAGTCAATGCAGCCAACAGACTGTATGGGCTTGCAATTCGTCAATCCGGTCGGCCTAGCGGCAGGACTGGATAAAAATGGTGATTATATCGATGCGTTGGCTGAGCTGGGCTTTGGTTTTATAGAAGTGGGCACGGTCACGCCAAGACCGCAAATAGGCAATGATAAGCCAAGGTTGTTTAGAATCAAGCAAGCGGACGCTATCATCAATCGAATGGGTTTCAATAACCAAGGTATCGATTATTTGATCGAAAACGTCAAGCGCTGTCAATATAAAGGCAATATTGGGATTAATATTGGCAAAAATGCCGATACGCCAGTAGAGCAAGCCGCCGATGATTATGTCTATTGTTTAGAGCGTGCTTATCCGCATGCCTCCTATATCACCGTTAATATCTCCTCACCAAATACGAAGAATCTGCGTGATTTACAAAGTGGCGAGGCATTGACTCAGCTTTTGGATACGATTAAAAATCGTCACAGCCAATTAGCCACTGAATATGGTTTTTATGTGCCACTGGTATTGAAAGTTGCGCCTGATCTAGAGCCGCTACAAGTGGACTATATCTCGCAGCAATTGCTCGATTTTGAGATAGATGGGTTGATTGCGACCAATACCACGTTGAGCCGTGTTGGTGTTGAAGACCTACCTGATGGTGAGCAAGCAGGTGGTCTATCCGGTCGCCCAGTCAGCCACATTAGTACCCAAATTTTACAACAGTTCTCCGATCAGCTAGATGGTAAAGTCGCTTTAATAGGCGTCGGCGGTATTGATAGTGGTGCAAAAGCCGTCAAAAAAATCGAAGCGGGTGCAGATATGGTGCAGCTCTATACGGGGCTCATTTATCGTGGTCCTGGGCTGGTACAGTCTTGTATTCAAGCAATCGGTGGCTATTACGACGCGATGGAGCTATAGCGGATCAATATCCCTAGCTCATTACCTATCAGATGCACAAGACGACTGTATTTTGAGCTGAGTCATCAAAGATTAATATGTCACAAAAACGAAAGTAAACATCCGATAAAAATCAATAAGGTATGAGGCGTAGAACATGAGTGGTCTGGATATCGTGATTGCTATTGTTGTTTTGATCGGCTTATGGCGCGGCTTTCAAGTCGGATTGATTAAAACAGCGGTTGGTCTAGTCGGTTGGTTTATTGCTCTGATCGCTGCCACACGTTTGGCAGGAGTGGTTTCGCCGCAACTATCAGGTATGGTACAAAACCCTGTTTTACAAATGGCAATGGCATTTTTATTGGTAGTGATAATCATATTGGCCATCATGCACTTAGTGGCATTTGTATTCTCAGGCGTGCTTAAAACCTTACGCTTGGGTGTCGTTGACAAAATGGCAGGTGGTGTACTTGGTGCTGCTAAAAATGTACTGATGGTCTTAGTTGTGCTTAGCGTCAGCGCGCCGTTACTGGTGCAAATGCCACAATGGCAAACGTCAGTGCTCGCGCCTGAGCTATTGCCTTATGCCCCGATGGGTAAAGCATTGGTCTCAGATGTGTTAGGTATGGCTTGGGACCAAGTCAATCAATCGTAAGTATTTTTACGGTTAGCCTTTAATGTCTCAATGATTCGATGCTGATAGCTTGGGTTTATGGTGCTAGAGGTTATCGCCTCTATCATATCTTCTTTGTAAGTTATCCTTGATAAAAAATTATTTAATCGCATTTAGAGACCACAAATGCCAATAAATAGTGCATTTTTTTAATAGTCAAAAGATAAATATTCGTTAAATTCTGAACAACAGTCATCAGGTCGTCGGTGAGTAACAGTACGCATTTTTGATAGTCTACTGTTAGCAGTCTTGCCACTATTGTAGTACTAATTAATGAGTCAAAATAGGATATAGCTATTATGTGTGGAGTCATTGGAGTTGCAGCTCACGAACCAGTCAATCAGATTCTTTATGACGGTTTGACGATGCTACAGCATCGTGGGCAAGATGCAGCGGGTATTGTCACTTTGCAAGATGGACGACTCTATCTACGTAAAGAAAATGGCATGGTACGTGACGTATTTATGAATCGTCATATGATGAAATTGGTTGGTAAGTTCGGTATCGGTCACGTTCGTTATCCAACAGCAGGCACGTCAAGCAGTGCCGAAGCTCAACCATTTTATGTCAACTCACCTTATGGTATTACCCTTGCACACAATGGTAACTTGACCAATGCTGAGAGTTTAGCCAAGTCTTTATACATCGAAGATCGCCGCCATCTTAATACCGATTCAGATTCAGAAGTATTGCTAAACGTGCTTGCTCATGAAATGCAAAACTTGGGTAAAACCAAAGCAACGCCTGCTGATATCTTTGAAGCAGTCACGGCTGTATATGGTCGTGTCGAAGGCGCTTATGGCGTGGTCGCTTTGATTACTGGTCATGGTTTGCTCGCATTTCGTGATCCAAACGGTATTCGTCCGCTTATTTTCGGTAAGCGCATGGCACCGAATGGTGGCACCGAGTACATGGTTGCCTCAGAGTCAGTTGCGCTGACAGGATCAGGATTTAGTATTATCCGTGATGTAAAACCTGGCGAAGCCATATTCATTGATTTAGATCATAAATTACATACCCATCAGTGTGTTGAGCAGCAAGAATACACGCCTTGTATCTTCGAATATGTGTATTTTGCCCGTCCAGATTCTATCATGGACAACATCTCAGTTTACAAAGCACGCTTACGTATGGGTGAAAAGCTGGCTGATAAAATCCTTGCTGAATGGGGTGAAGATCACGATATCGATGTGGTGATTCCTATTCCAGATACCTCGCGTACGTCAGCGATGGAGCTGGCACTAAAAATGAATATTAAGTACCGTGAAGGGTTTATGAAAAACCGCTATATCGGTCGTACCTTTATCATGCCAGGTCAACAACAACGTAAAAAATCAGTTCGTCAAAAACTCAGCGCCGTACCACTTGAGTTCAAAGGTAAAAACGTCCTGTTGGTTGATGATTCTATCGTTCGTGGTACCACTTGCCATGAAATCATCCAAATGGCACGCGATGCTGGTGCGAATAAAGTGTTTTTTGCTAGCGCCGCGCCACCGGTTAAATATCCAAACGTCTATGGTATCGATATGCCAGTACGCAGTGAGCTTATTGCCTCAGGTCATACGGTAGAAGAAGTACGCGATATCATCGGTGCTGATAGATTAATTTTTCAAGATTTGGACGACTTGATTGATGCAGTAAAAGACACCAAGTACAGCAAAGTTGAGGGTTTTGATTGTGCCGTATTTAATGGTTGCTACATTACTGGGCAGATCAATGAAGCATATCTTGAACACCTACAAGAGCAGCGCAATGACACTGCCAAGACAGGCAAAAAAGGCGTACAGATAGTGGCTGATACCCCAGTTGATATGATGGGCGTCGAAGAGCTTTAAGCTCTCAATTTCTTAAAAGTGCCAGTTTTTTGCAGCACTTTTAGAAAGTAAAAGGCTGGATTCTCATAAGAATCTAGCTTTTTTTTATTTTAAATATAGTTCAATTACAGGGTTTAAAATTATTCATATGAACTATAGTCAGAGCACTTTTAAACCGCTACGGTGTTACCCGCCCTAGATGTACTCAGTGTACTATCTGTGGTCGGTCGCCTTGTAGCGATTCTAAAATTCCTTGACTATAGAAGCTGTTATCCATTCACATATTTCTCAATTTTCTAGTATCCACTTAAAAAATTAGTAAATACCCATAGCAAGCCATTAATGGCGGCGATGCCAACGACCATACTGACCAATAACTGACGGCTGATATGATAAATGAACAACACCAAAATAAGGGCACCAATTTGTGCCATCAATAAATGTAGTTCAGCGTTATTTAGCCCAGTCGTTGCCGATAAATTTTGATAAGAAAGACTGGTTAAAATAAGCAATACCATGACTGATAGCGGCAAGCTCTCATTGAGCCGATGCAGCCAAGGTGTGTCTAACAGCTTTCTGGGTATTAATGCAGGTAGCGCGCGGGTAATAAAGGTCACGGCGGCCATCGCAAAAGTTGCAAAAATAAGGTAACTACTGGTCATTGTTGGCTCCTGTCATATTACGCTGCGTCCAAAACCCACGAGCTAAAATCAATAGCATACAAATGGTGATTGCCACCAATAACAACCAATTGCTAGTAAATAAGGAGGCCACCGCTAAAGAAATGATAGCAATAGCAATGGGGAAATAACGTTTGATACTTTGGAACTGCTCATAAGCTAAGATCGCAAACAGACAGACTAAGGCAAAATCCAAATGTGGTACTAAATCGCTCAGAGTACTGCCGATCATGACACCAACCGTGCTCGCTAGTACCCACCAGCTTTGATTAAATAAGCTCAATGGTAGTATCAACGCTTGTCTTGACTCATTAGGTAAACTGGTCATAACAGAGAAAGTTTCATCAGTCAGGGCAAATAGGCAATAGGTTTTGGCAAGCTTATGTTCTGGTAGGTATTGCAATAATGGCATACCATAAAATACATGACGTAAATTAATAGCGGCAATATTGGTTGCGATGCTACCAATCGGTAAACCAGCGCTCAGCATCGGCAAACAAGCATATTGAGCGGCGCCCGCATACAGTACAATACTCAGCATAATCGTTGCCCATACAGGAATACCAGCAACTTGTGCCAGCACACCAAAGGCGATACCCGCAGGTAAATAGCCCATCGCCACAGGTAGGCTTTTTTTGAACCCCGCCGCCCAGTCGTAGCTGGTCTCATGCTGTTGATGTAATTCTTTTGAATGAGTAGTCACATGACATCCTAATTTTTGCTGTTTTTTGGTTATTATTAATATTTTGCGGAAAGATTGATGTTAGAAAACTGGTTTTAAAATGAAGCCTAGCCCGAACAATGGCAAAAACACCCTAGAAAAAATGCACTTAATCGAAGAACATTACACAGACGGCTGGAGCTTTTCATAGCTGGCTGTTTGATGAGCTCGGTACAAGAAGCCACCCAAAATAATCAGCCGAAGTAATAACAAACACCACACGCTTAGCCAAATACCAGTCATATCCCACTGTTGGTAGAGCAACCAGCTGAGTGGAAAAAAGATAGCGGCGAGTATCAAAGCTGCGTTACGAATCACATTGCCGGCAGTTAAGCCAAAAAATATACCATCTAGCCAATAGGCACCAACGCCAACGAGAGGTAGCAATACCGCATAAAGATGGTACTCATATGCCAGCGTAAAAACGGACTCGATATTGGTCATAAATTGCAAATATGTTGGCATCGCCAGCCACCATATAGCACTTAACATTATCGCTAGACCATAACTGACGATACCGGTGCGCTTGACGATAGTACGAAAGCGTGGCCAATCCCGTCGTCCTGCTGCTTGACCGCTTAATGTCTCAGCCGATACTGCCACGCCATCAAGAGCAAAGGCTGAGATACTTAATACTTGAAGCAAAATAGCGTTGGCGGCTAGGATGACGTCACCACTTTGAGCCGACAAGCGGGTAATCCAAGCGAAACTCAACGTCAAGATCAGAGTACGGATAAAAATATCTTTATTTAATGAAAATAGCCTAAGCATTTTTTCTTTAGAAAAATGTTGCTTGTCGGCAGTGAATAAGGATTGCCAAGATATTTGCAAATGCTGACGGCTGAGCCACAATGCTAGTATCACGCCCAGCCAAAAGGCAATAGTGGTTCCTAACGCCACCCCAACCAAGCCCATCTGCATCCCATAGACAAAAAACAAGGTTAGAATGATATTCAGCATGGCGATAAAGCCTTGCTGGTAAAGCATGTAACGAGTCTTACCTTGACCAGCAAACCAACCAATAAAGGCAAAGTTCATTAGCTCAGCGATGACGCCCCAAAAGCGTACATCCAAATAAGTCTTTGCCGCTTGCCCACTTTCGGGGTTGGCCGATAGGGCTTGCAAACCAAAATCTATCAACCAAGGCTTTGCCAATAACAGAATGCTACCGATAGCAAACGCTAATAACAAGGCACGTTGCAAGATTGATAGTAGGGGTGATTGAGTTTGGCTTGACGATTTTGTGATATGAGTAGAATTATCAACATGATTGACCGATTGTCCTAGCGCTTGAGCCGATAGCCCAGACGAGGCATATTGCAAAAAGTTAAAACTCACGAGCAATAAAGACAATAACTGTATCGCCAAGCCCATCCCAGCAAGTTTAGCCGTGTCATTCATGTTACCCACGATCGCGGTATCGATGACGCTTTGTAGTGGCATGGCTAGGTTGGCCAATAACACGGGCAACGCAATAGCAATGATACGTGTATAGCGAGTATCAATCGGTGGCATAGCACTAGGTGGCGAGGTGGTCATTGGCATTTTTGGCTCGTTTATCGCTGAAAAACAAGAAGGGCGGAGTTAGTGTCATTAACGCTATGACATTACCGTATAGTCAATTCACTATAAAGGCGTTACGGCGTTAACCTTACTTGAAGTATGACTTATATATTTGTACTTTGTTGCCTTGACTCTGTTTTAAATGGAGTTAGCTCTAGCAAGTGTGATATTCAAGGCAAAAATAGCTACAAAGACAAAAGCACCTAGACTCATTATTCACGAGTCAGGTGCTTTTTTTGATGCTTGCTTAAATACTATCTTAGCTAGCGATTAGCTTTAGAAAGTATAAAATTTATTAAGCATTGTCTTGTTCAAACATTTTTGGATCATTGAAAGTGACAATTTCTTCTTCAAACTCAGGTTTTACTTTCACAATAAAGTCATCGCGTGATAGACCCATACGTAATGGAATCGAGCTTGCAATATACGTTGATGAGTAAGTACCAGCAAGCAGACCAATGAAGAGCGCTACTGAGAACCAGAACAGTCCATCGCCGCCTAAGAATAGCATGGCAAGTACGACCAGTAAAACAGTGGAAATGGTCATAATGGTACGGCGCAACGTTTCGGTCAAAGACAGGTCAACGGTCTGGCGAGGTGTGATACCACGGACACGACGAAAATTCTCACGAATACGGTCATACACAACAATTGTATCATTGATAGAATAACCAACCAGTGCCAAGACGGCCGCCAAGACGGTTAAGTCGAAAGGAAAGCCAAATAAGGCAAAAACACCAATGGTCACGATAGCATCATGAAACAGCGATAATACCGCACCAAGAGCGAGTTTAAATTGGAAACGTAAGGCAACATAGCCCAACATACAAACCAATGCTAATACCAGTGACATGACTGAGTTTAGATAAATTTCATTACCAACTTGGCTGCCAATAATATTAACGTTACTGATTTCAACATTATTATTAGGCAGGGTTAATGCTTTAGTCAGGCTACTATTTAGGCCGTCTACGTTATCAGACTGTGGTGGCAAGCGTACGAGGAGTTCTTCTCGCGTACCAAGATACTGTACCACGGCATCATCAAAGCCATTATCGGCCAATGCTTGTACGACTTCAACTTGCTCAACAGGCTGCTCGTAACGCACATCTGCGGACACACCACCCGTAAAATCAAGTCCTAAGTTTAGACCGTTTACTGCAATTGCAATGATACTACCAATAACCATCAATAGAGATAAAAGTGCCATTGGCTTTTCTATCTTCATAAACGGAATAATACGCTGGTTGCCAACGGCTTTGATACCGCCTTCAGCGATTGCAGCAGCATCATCAGCGGCATCACCCGATTCTAGCTCAGGATTGGCTGCTTGGGTGGTCATTGCTTGACTGTCTTTACCCGCATCCTTACTACCGCTCAGAGCTTTGTCTTTTTTTGATTTAGCGGTAGTTGGGTTATTGGCTTTGGTATTACTACCTTTCCCATCACGGCGTGGTTTTTTACGGCGGTGTGTGCTTGCCTCAACATTTGAGCCACTTGAACCATCTCGATCTGGATTATTCTGCTGTTCTAAAGGATTGTTCTTATCAATCGTCATAATGTTCTCCTAACCGATGCTCAAACGTTTGATAGATTTACGCTTACCATAAGCAATCTGTACCAGCGCACGTGTCACCATAATAGCGGTAAATAGTGAGCTGACAATACCAATAGCCAATGTAACCGCAAAGCCTTTAATCGGACCCGTGCCAATTGCAAATAGAATAAAAGCAATCAATAGGGTGGTGATGTTGGCATCGAAAATACTACTAAAGGCTCGATCAAAACCTGCCACGATGGCGGATTTGGGCCGTACCCCGTTTGCTAGCTCTTCACGTATTCGCTCAAAGATCAGTACATTGGCATCGACGGCCATACCGATGGTCAAAACGATACCAGCAATACCAGGCAAGGTAAGTGAAGAGCCTAAGATTGACATAATAGCAATGATGATAATAACGTTCACGGCCAGCGCCACGTTGGCAATCACGCCAAATAGACGATAGAAGATAATCATAAACGCAAACACTAATAGATACCCGACTTGCGTAGAGAATAGACCTTTATCGATATTGTCTTGACCTAATGATGGGCCAATGGTGCGTTCTTCTACAAAGTACATCGGTGCGGCAAGTGCGCCTGAGCGTAGCAGTAGTGCGAGCTCGGCAGCTTCCGCGCTACTATCTAGCCCAGTAATACGGAAAGAGGAGCCAAGGACCGCTTGAATATTGGCACGGTTAATGACTTTGGTCTCAGCATAAGGCGTTCTAACTTCGACAGTTTCGCCAGTTTCTGGATCTTCTTCGTAAGTGATTCTTTGCTTGTTTTCGATGAACAATACAGCCATCTGTTTGCCAACGGCGGTACGAGTGGCATTTTGCATGAGCTTACCACCAGCACTATCTAAAGTAATGCTGACTTCAGGAGAGCCGCTTTCGTCCACACCAGTTTGAGCATTAGTGACTTTATCACCCGTGACAATCGCTTGACGTTCAAGCAGTACCGGCGGACCATCAAGTGTCTCAAACGGGAAAGCTTCGGTACCCGCTGGAGGGATGCCGCCCGTATAGTTTTCGCTGTCTTCAGCAACCATACGGAACTCAAGGTTTGCAGTGCGCCCTAAGACACGTTTTGCCTCAGCAGTATCTTGTACGCCAGGAAGCTCAACGACAATACGGCTAGCACCTTGAGACTGTACTAAAGCTTCAGTCACACCAAGCTCAGCAATACGATTGCGAAGGGTGGTCAAGTTCTGATTAACCGCATAGCTATTGATTTCATCAAGCGTTGCATCGTTGTACGCTAAAATCAGTGCAGGACCTTGCTCATCAATAGAGGATTGCAAGCTAAACGTATTGCCCATTGAGCCTTGCAAAACATTCTGTGCACGGTTACGAGCATCTGTATCAGCGAAATGTAATACCACACTTCGATCTTCGGTCTTAATGCCTTTGATCGCAATTCGCTCAGCACGTAGTTCGCGACGCATGTCACGACTGGCACTGGTCAAACGCTGTTCAAGCGCCTTGTCCATATCGACTTCTAGTACAAAACGCACACCGCCCCGTAAATCAAGGCCGAGCTTCATCGGTTTTGCACCGATATCACGTAGCCACTGCGGCGTCGTTTGCGCCAAGTTAAGCGCGACAACATAGTCTTCGCCCAAGTTTTGACGCAGTACTTCCTGAGCTTTGAGCTGATCGACTGGATTGTCAAGACGTACCAGTGCACTGTTGCCCTCAAACGTTCCATCGTGGTTATTGATGCCAGCCTCTTCAAGCAAGCTTTGAGACTCAGTCAAGATACCTTCAGACAGCTGTGTACCTGCAGCGGCGCTTGTAATCTGCACGGCAGGTTCATCAGGATAGAGGTTAGGAGCAGCATATAGACCGGCAATGATTAGCACGACGGCAATAAGTAAGTATTTCCAAGCGGGATATTGCATAATCACTTCTTTAGGTTGATAAACGACTGGCGACGTAGGCCACAAGTTAGCAGATGGGAAGTTAGCGATAGCAATGGTTGAGTGCTGTATCTAGCAGTCGTCATCATGCACCATTGCGATCATCCGCGATGATAGTAAAACAGTAGAGCAAATAATACAGACGTATCTTTATATAGTCATCAAAAATATATAGTCAGCAAAATATCACTGATAAAATCAATAAAGACAGCATGGTCAAAAACATAAATTGTCTATACTCTATGAGACTGTTTTTACATCATTGCTCTATAGCGAAAAATGACCGTAAATAAGGTACGGTCATTCTTAGGCACTGTATTAATCACTATATTTATTAATAACAGATTAGTAATCATCAATAAAACGCGACTAATATTTCAATCAATCATTAAACGCTTTCGATTGTGCCAGCAGGTAACACTGAAATAACAGAAGCACGTTGTACTTTGACATCAGTATTATTGTTTAAGCTGACCACCGCATAGTCACCTTCAATGGCTTTGATACGGCCCATCAAACCACCAGCAAAAATGATTTCGCTACCGACAGTCAATGCATTGACCATGGCACGATGTTCTTTGGTACGCTTAGACTGTGGACGAATGACTAAGAAGTAAAAAATCGCAAAAAAAGCAACAGGCAATAGTATTTGACTAAATAGTGACATCGCACCAGCAGCTTCTGGTGCAGCATGGGCAGCTTGGATAAATAACAACATAATTTCTCTCAGTAAGTCATAGATAATAATAAAATTAAACGCATAGTAACAAAAAATCCCAGACTTGGTAACTGTTAATCATAGGCTGAGTATGTTTTTCTTAAGGTAATGGCATGCTAGCGGTCATTACTTTTTGCGGCAATATTTTTGCCACATCATATAAGTGACGCCAAAGCGCTGAAAGTATAACAAAATTCAAGCAGCGAATGGATGCTAGGTAGTAGTAGCGTAGCAAAAGGTATGATTAAGGATATCAAAAAACAAAGACTTAACAATAGCGTCTTATTGTGAAATGGCATTATCAATGCTACTATCAAATGGCAATAATTCCCTGCATTTAGCACACGGTTTATTAGTATATAATAGATCCTATTATATACTGCTAAATCAGTTTTGAGCAGCGAGTTACCATCGTTTTAGCAGATAACTAATAGCTAATTAATCATGTCTGTTTTGTTGTTTGCCTTTAACGATTTAGTATCGTTTGCTCATTATATTATCATCCCTTTTACTTTTTTTCTGTTTAGGTTACCTAACTTGTTTACCACTTTTATGTTTGTACCTCGTCTATGTCGTCCGCGCGCTTGTAAAGAAGCGTCTGCTAAACCTCCTCCGACATCACGCTATTCAAAGCGTCTTAGTCGTACCAATTCAATTGCTGGGTTATCAGCGCTGACGGCGATGCTGCTATTGCCATATCCAGCTTTTGCCGCTGATGCTTTAGCAGAGCCGACCGCGATCAGTGTGCTATTACTCATACTTTTTGTGGTTGTCGCCATCGGTATCTCGTTTGTCTGTTCATTGGCTGAGTCTGCATTACTGAGCATGACGCCGTCTTATATCGCTGATGTTCAAGAGACTAACCCCAAAAAAGCCAACATGCTAAGACGCTTAAAGGTTGATAACATCGATCAGTCATTAGCAGCTATTTTGACTTTGAATACAGTGGCTCATACATTAGGTTCTATCGGTGCTGGTGCCCAAGCCACGATTGTGTTTGGTAGTGCATGGTTTGGACTGTTTTCTGCCATTATGACCTTGGCGATTTTATTTTTATCTGAGATTATTCCAAAAACGTTGGGCACGGTATATTGGCGTCAGTTAAGTGGCATGGTCGCGTATTTTGTGCGGGGTATTATTTTACTACTATACCCATTAATCTGGATATCAGAAAAACTGACCAAATTATTGGTACGAGGCAAAGAGCCTGTAGCCTTTAGTCGCAGAGAGTTTGCGGCACTTGCCAGCATCGGTGAAGAGTCAGGACAGATCGACCCACTAGAGTCGCGTATCATTCGTAACTTATTGGCATTTGGTGCGATTAAAGTCGAAGATATCATGACCCCGCGTTCGGTGATGCTGGCGTTTGAAGAAAACAAAACAGTCGCTGAATTGTTGGTTGATCGCCCAAAATTGACGTTTTCACGACTGCCAATTTATGATGGTGACTTAGATAACATCACAGGTTTTGTATTAAAAACAGACATGTTATTAGCCAAAGTAAATCATGCGATGCACAAGCCATTGACTCAGTTTAAACGTGACATTACTTTTGTTTTTTCAAAAATGAAACTGTTTGATTTATTAGAGCTGATGCTAAAAAACCGTATTCATATTGCGATTACAGTCGGTGAGTATGGTGAAGTCAAAGGTTTGGTTACTTTAGAAGATGTGTTTGAGACGCTATTGGGACTTGAGATTGTGGATGAAATAGACCGCGTCGAAGACATGCAAGCACTGGCTCGACAAATGATGGACAGACGAGTAGAGCGATTGGGCATGAAGCTTAGTGATGATGAACAACAATACGAAGATAATAGTACGGACGCTAAGTAAGCTTCCGTTTGGCTTATTAAATTGAGATTAGATTGACAGAAAGCGATCTAAAATTAGGGCGAAAACAGAGTCGTGTACTGCGTAAGTGGCTCAGTTAATATATTTTGTATTTATGATAACGATGGGCAGTGATTTGTATTTTTAGAAATAATTGTGCCATATAGTTGGTATTTTAGTATTCGCAATAATTACACAGGGTGTCACATAGCTGTGAGAATTGAATGATAGTCTCACTCTATGGTAAAAGTACGCTGTCATCATTAATAAGTAGGTGATGATCAAACAGATATTTTTTACAATTAAAATGAAGAGGGCACATGCTAGCCAGTGCTCGCTTCATTTATCATGATGTTAATGAGTAATAAACGACTACTATATTTAATCAATAAAAAACGTTAGTCATCAAAAGATGGCAACAACGATAACAGCATTGCTAAGGATTATGATGAAACGATTATGGGGAAAAGGGCTTTTGGCATTATTGCTAAAAAGTGCCAGCGTGGCGGCGGTAGTGGCCGTTGTAAGTACTGTGAGTATCAGTGCGCAAGCGGCAGCCATGACCGAAGCTTTGGTGCAGAATTATATAGCAGCAATGAAGTCATCAGCGAATAGCCAAAATGTCAATCAGGTCGCCCGTCTTGTCTCTGACGATGCACTGATTTCATTGTCTAGAAAAGGTAAGTCTACCAGTTTAGATAAAGATGCTTATTTGAAGTTGTTGCAAAATAGTTGGAATAACACCTCTAATTACCGTTATGATATTTCTGTGGATAACATCGTTATTACGGGCGATCAGGCTAAAGCCAATGTAACGACCAATGAGAGCTGGGTAAAAGATGGTAAAAATGTCTCATTTGTCACCACTTCAAGAGTGACGCTGACGTTATCGACTGGTAATGCGGTGCTGCTACGTGCCGTATCACAAGTAACGATTAATTAATCGTTACTCGACTAATATCTCAGTACTAGCTAGTCAGCAATTAGGCATTATCAACAATTAGGTATTAATTGATAAGCATTGATTAAGAAACGTCTTTATCAGTGGATGATCAAAAAAGATAGTGCATTAATCAGGCTCTTCGAAAGCAAAGCATTCCATCATTAATAACTATGCAGATTCACAATGTTGAATAATTAAATGATTGATTGCATTTCGTGAATGGTCTGAAAATTGACTCAACTTATGATGATTATCTTTTTATATTAGACTGGTCTTTGCTTCACATTGCATACTATACTAGCAAGCAACTTTATCTTATCACTTTCTGTCGTTAGGAAACTTCCAATATCATGTCTACTGTGCTATCAAAATCTCGCTCATTTATTGCGTTGCCATTGACGCTTGCGGTATCAACTCTACTTATCAGTGCTTGTAGCAATACGTCAGCGGTAAAAAAGGGTGCGACCAATAGCTCATCTGTTATTACTAAACGCCCAGCTACTAAAGCGCCTGTAGCAAGCAGCAGTACGGACTATTCAACGGCATATTTAGATGCAGATAGTTTGGATGAGTTAGCCGATTTACTCGAAGCCACTGACATGACTATGGTGGAAGGCAACAAACTTGCTATTCAGCAGTATGGTGATTTATGGAGTCGCTTACGTGCTGGCTATCGTATGAATGGCGGTCAGCCGACCTACAATCAACGTATCGAGGGGCAAAAAAGCTGGTTTACCAGTCGACAAGACTATTTAAACCGTTTAACTGCACGTGCGAGTCGCTATATCTATCACACTGTACGAGAAGCTGAGCGTCGTAATATCCCGACAGAGCTGGCTTTGTTACCTGTCATTGAGAGCTCTTACGATCCAAGTGGTACCAGTAGTGCAGCAGCAGCAGGCTTATGGCAGTTCATTCCAAGTACGGGTCGTATTTATGGTTTGAATCAAAGCAGTACCTATGATGGTCGCCGTGATGTCATCGAATCAACTCGCGCCGCTTATGACTTCTTGACCGCACTACATAACCAGTTTGGCAGTTGGGAGTTAGCATTAGCCGCTTATAATGCGGGTCCTGGTCGCGTGCAAAAGGCCATTGATGCTAATAGAGCTCAGGGTTTACCGACAGATTATTGGTCTCTGAGATTGCCTACTGAAACGATGAACTACGTGCCGCGTTTCTTGGCGGTAGCGGAAATTGTTGCTAAGCCTGAGCAATATGGTGTCTACTTGCCTGCTATTGCCAACCGTCAGCATTTCCGTAGTGTGCCAGTGAATTATGGCGTGAGCTTGGCTGAAGTTGCGCAAATGACAGGCGTGAGCTACGACGAATTAGAAAGGTTAAATACGGCCTTAACGTCAGGGCGTGTTGATTCTTCTGGTCCCCAGCGTATTATTATTCCTAATGATGTGAGTCTTAATACCGACGTTAAATTGAGCTCATTGAGAGGCAATGGTACGGGCAATATACTGGCATCGAGTAATACAAGCACACCAAGTAGCACGACCACGACGCCAAGCTATAATAACAAACCTTATACTGGCTCTTCATTACCATCGACAGGCAGCGCCTTGGCTGATTATGCTGCAAGCGCTAGTGTGCCGCAGCAAACGACCAGTTATATATCACCGTCAGCCACGCCTACTAGCAGCTCTGTCTACAGTAATAATGCCTCGGTGCGTACTGAGCCACCATTGAGTACGGCAGAAACCAACAAGATCAATGCTGAGCTAAAAAGCAGCAACAGTCTACCGACCACCTCTGCTCAGATTACACAGAATAATACGATTGTCCAAGAACCACCACTGAGCAAAGAAGAGCGTGATTTTATTGCCAATCAAATTCGCAGTAACACGCCTGAAACCAATGTAATCAATGCTGATGGTAATATTAATTTATCCGCAGTACAGACGCAGCAGTCTATTTTAGAAGCCAGTGGCGAAGAGAAAAAGCTTAGCTTTGCAAAAACATCAGTAAGCAAGCCAAAACCCCAAGGTACACGTACCACTTATACCGTCAAGCGTGGTGATACCTTGTCTAATATTGCCAGCCGTGCGGGTGTCAGTTGGCGCGATATCGCTGAATGGAATCAAATAGATGCCAGCTCTAAGCTGCTATCAGGCAGTACCTTATACTTATATAATGCAAAAACCATCGAACCGTTGAGCACAGCTAACAATACCGCGGCAAGCCAACCAGAGAGCTATGTAGTACAAAGTGGCGATACGCTGATTGGTACTGCTAACCGCTTTGGTCTATCGGTGACTCAGTTGGCAACCTACAATAATTTGAGTAGTAGAGCGGATCTACTACGTGGTCAAAAGCTATGGCTGATACCAGGTAAGGTGACTGCGCCAGTGACCACACCTGCCGCTCCCTCGACCAAGCCAAGTAAATCAAGCACTGCTACTAAGAACTATAAAGTAAAAGCGGGCGATGGCTTGATTGCTCTCGCACGTCAGTTTAGTGTTTCAACTGATACACTTGCCAGCCTCAATAATATGAGCACTACAAGCTCACTATATGTTGGTCAAACGCTAAAAGTACCTGCAAGTGTCGATTTCGATGCAGCAAACACCTCAAGCTCTAGTAGCCGTAACAGTAGCTCAAGTTCGGTGGCAACCACCAATTACAAAGTAAAATCTGGCGATACTTTGATTGGCATTGCCAATAGCGTGGGTATCAGTCCAGCTGAGCTTGCAGCGGTGAATAGCAACTTTGATGCAAAAGCACGCTTACAACGTGGTCAAACCATCAAAGTACCCGTGTCTAAAGGATTGGTTGATCGTCAGCTAAATGATAAAACTGTCAGTTATAAAGTAAAATCAGGCGATACGTTAACAGGCGTGGCGCAACGTTATAATATCGGTCTTAGTGACTTGGCAACAGCGAACAACCTGAAAACCAACTCTAATTTGATACTCGGTCGTACGATTACGATTCCTGCCAGTGGCAGCGTTGTAACGACCTCTAGTAGCAATAACCAAAGCAGTAGTTCGGCTAGTAGCACTGCCGCAACTAGCACAGCGAGCAGTGGCAAAAAATTGGGCAACACCGAGAGCTATAAAGTTAAATCAGGTGATGGTTTGATTGCTTTGGCACGTCAATTTGGTGTTTCGATAGACGATTTGGCTGCGACCAACGATCTCGCGACCAATGCCCAATTACAGCGTGGACAAACGCTTAAAGTACCAAAGCTCACAGTGAGCTACACCGTTGGGTCAGGAGACAGTTTGATTGGCTTAGCACGTAAATATGGCGTCTCTACGCAAGAGTTGGCTGAGATGAATAATATCGCGGCGGATACGATGCTACAGCGCGGTCAGCGCCTGACCGTACCTAATCGTTAAGAGTAAGTGGCTTAGTGAAATAATAGCCAAGTAAATACGATTAAGACAGATCATTCTGCACAAAAAAGCTGCTCTTTATAAGAGCAGTTTTTTTTATCTGTGACATTCAATTCTCAAAAGATCTAATAATATTTATCAACTAGACGGTTTGAGTTTTTATAGTCTCAAGATAACTTCTAATATTGCTAACATAATGCATTGCTTGACCATAACGACTATTGGCAGCTTTATTGTCAGCTAAGTACGCATAAACGTTCGCCCAGCTTTTATCATCAATACCTTGATCTCGCAGTTTACGCTGAATACTCTTTACTGCATTTGGTCCCATGTTGTAGCCAGCCAGCGCAAACCAAATACGATCTGTCTTTGGCACATCAGCAAAGTCATCTTTCATTTGCTCTAAATAACGCGCGCCGCCGCCGATACTTTGGTAGGGATCGACGCGATCTGAGACGCCCATTGCTTTGGCTGTATTATTGGTCAACATCATGAGACCACGCACACCCGTTGGCGATACAGCATTGGCATCAAGGTGTGATTCTTGATAACCCATGGCCACCAATAATTCCCAATCATGATTATAATTGCGTGCTTGCTCTTCAAAAGACGATTGATAATCAGGCAGTTTTTCGGTCAACGTTTTTTGGAAATGATCTTGGCTATAGGCGTCTTTCAGCAAGTTTTGATTGTAAAAGGCAGCAAGTTTTTGTGTGTTTTTCAGCTTAATACTGTCACATAAAAAGTAACTGGCTTTTTGTGATAATGGGTCATTGGATGAATTGAACGTCCAACTGACTTTTGGATGTAAACCATTCTTTGTTAAGCTGGCGTCATAGCCGCAACTGATGTTGATAGAGGATAAGTTAAACTTGCTCTTTAACTGTGTACTGGCCGTTGTTAATGCCATGTCTACCTCTCCCGATCTCAGCGCCTTTAGAGCAGTTTCTTCATTGGCATACGCTTTTAGATCGATATCAACGCCAAGCTCGTCAGCATAAGTACGTACCAAATCAAAACCAAAGCCATGTTGAAAACCGTCAGTCGCAAAATAAGTGCTGTCACCGGGGACGGCAGCGATGGTTAACGTGCTTTCTAGCATGACGTTATCATAGGCTGGCACTGGCGCACGCATCGTCGTCAGACTCTCAGCAGGTAAAGAGAGAAGAGCAATACTAGAAACTTGCGCCAGCTTTTTGGTTCTAGAAAAACGACTCGATGTCGTCGGGGTAATGGATGAAACGATGTTACTTTTAGTGTTCGGTTGGCGTTTAGATGGACGCAGTAAATAAGAAATACGGCGTCTAGCCCCTTGCGCAGATACTTTCACACGATAAGTAATACGCTGCATGGATGTCTCCTGATTTTAGCCATCCTGCTTACCGTAAAACGCTTATGAATGTAGGCTTATAAAGTAGTCATACATCGATGTCGCATTTTAGACAACCACACACTTCTTAATAAGATAAGTGCGTCGTCATCTTGCTTAATAATAGTGCCGCTAATGAATTTTTATCAGATGTAGCGGTGCAGTTTTTAATTAGCTGGTTATCTACTGGCGTATTCGGTGTATCACATAAGAGGGCTAAAAAATCTCTCAAAATATCAATATAAAACATCGATATAAAGTATCAATACAAAATGATGAACGCACAACACCGCGAAGGATATAAATCGGATGATTCCTTCATCGATGCATAGATGGGGCTAAGAATGAAACAACTATATATTAAACATAGGTAAGGTCATGAACTAAGTTATTGAGACAAAAACATAAAATGAGCGGGGTGCGTATACACTCAGCTTTTCTATGCTGATATTAATGACCATAGCCTCTTCAAATCATTTGTAATAGAGTCAACAGTGATTAATTTTTTGTCCAGCAATAAGGGTAAGCAAGTCGCTATTTTCATTACTAATAAAAAAATGACAGAAAATTTACTCAAACATTCTATCAATCAGCGGTTGCTAACCCAGTATCGCGACACTTAAATCAAGATAGACCATGCTGCTGAAAATATATCACGCACAGCGTATCTATTAGTAAACCGTCCAAAACCTCGCTATCTATATGACCTCAATAGCTATACAACATAGTGAGATTTTAGGCGGTTATACTCATTTAAGTACCATAACCGGAAGCTGTAATAAATGGGAAGCCTCATGACAAGACATTCTTTCTTCGGATATTAATATGCGGATATTCCTTGGATTATTCAAGTGTGGTTAAGAAATTAGCGATAAAACTTAACAATTGGGCTATAGACGGTTAAAAATGCCCTTGTTATTGGTACACTATTGAAAATTGAAGCCGCAAAAATTATGCATACTGGGCAACCATACTGATTATTATTAGCCTTGTTTTCCGAAAATTATTCTAAATTTAGATAGCTATTAGATAGCTATGAGTAGAGTTGAGGACACAGTCTAAGCAGGATTATCAATATCTACAAAGGTCACGGGTATGCCAAATGCTTGAGAAACTATGTGACCGAGTGCTTGAATGCCGCCGCGTTCTGTCGCGTGATGTCCACAAGCGAAATAATCAATGCCCAGCTCACGGGCAATATGTGTGGTACGTTCTGATATTTCGCCAGAGATAAAGGCGTCACAGCCCATCAATGCAGCTTGTTCGATCATATCTTGTGCGCCGCCCGTACAAATGCCCACCTGTTCGATAATTCTGTTATTATCGATATGAGCGCTTGTACTATTCGGTGCGCTATAATTGGCAGAGATATGCAATGGCAATCGTCCTAGCGTCTGAGTAATGTGAGTAATGAGGCTTTGAGCATTCTGCGGGGTACAAGTGGCGATATTACCAACTGGATGCGACTCACTAGGGTATAAAGCGCCGATAACGGTCATGTTTAATGCGTCAGCCAACTTGGCATTATTACCAATGATGGGATGGGCATCGAGCGGCAGATGATAACCAATCAAAGAGATACCATGCTGCATAAGTTTACGGATACGCTGACCTTTCATACCAGTGATGGGGGCAGGTTCGCCTTTCCAAAAATAACCATGATGCACCATAATGGCGTCTGCATTGTCAGCAATCGCCGCATCAATCAACGCCTCACAAGCCGTTACACCAGTGATGATGCGCTTGATAGGTCGACCTCCATCTACTTGTAAACCATTAGGGGCATAATCTTTAAAAGCATCTGCTGATAAATAGTCATCACAGAATGTGGTCAGCGCTTGAACGGTAATGGCGGTGTTTGAGGGCTCGCTTGAGATATTGTGTGTGGTCATGGTATTCCCTTATAATTGATTCAGTGGGGCAAGCATTTATGGCTAACATGTGGCTTTTGATAATGAGTATTTTAACATGTGGCTATAGTAGGATAGATAATCCTACTCACTGAAATGGTACACGATACGTTACAACTGGGTAGTATTGGCGGTTATAATTTATACATGTAAGCTTGCCGTATAGATAGTGCAAAAAAACAACCATCTAGTGGGCTGTGAACATTTGATAAATGCTGCTCAATGCGTCCTAATATACACCATGCTTCTCACCTTATTTATCTTCGTCTGTTTGTATCAAATTTATAGAGGTTTTATATGTCGTCATCTCGGAACACCAGCAGCAAGGCGTCTGTATTAAAATGGTTACCTTGGGTTTTATTGCTAGTCGTGATTGCCGCATTTATTTGGTTGTTTGCGAGTATTAAGACAGCATCAGAGCAGGCATGGGAGCCGCCCAGAACCACACCTGCTGAGCAGCAAGCGTCAGCACCGGTTTCTGATACACCCGCAGCGATTTCTTCTTATCATAATGCGGTTGCTCGCGCCTCACGATCAGTCGTGAATATCTACACCACGCAAACGATGGCAGAGCATCCTTATATGAATGATCCTGTGTTGCGCCGCTTTTTTGAGTTCCATGGTGCACCGTCAGAAGAGCAGGGCAATACCAATTTAGGCTCTGGGGTGATTGTCTCAGAAGATGGCTATATCGTGACCAATGCCCATGTGATTGAAAAAGCCGATGAAATTACGGTTGCCTTTAATGATGGTCGTAAGAGCCGCGCTAGAATCGTTGGTACAGATCCAGACAGTGATTTGGCAGTGATTAAAGTAGATATGACCGGTTTGGCACCACTTGGTTTCCGTAAAGAACCTATCCGAGTTGGCGATGTTGCATTAGCGATTGGTAATCCGTTCGGTGTCGGTCAAACGGTAACGCAAGGAATTATCTCAGCAACAGGACGTACTGGGCTTGGGGTCAACAAGTTTGAAGACTTTATCCAGACCGATGCAGCGATTAACCCAGGTAATTCGGGCGGCGCACTCGTTGATGCTTATGGCGAATTAATTGGTATTAATACGGCCATTTACTCACGCTCTGGCGGCTCTATGGGTATCGGTTTTGCTATTCCTACCGCTATCGTTGAGCAAGTGATGAATGCCATTATCAAAGATGGTAAGGTGAGCCGTGGTTGGTTGGGGATTGAGATACAGTCACAGTTACGTGACCCAACGCAGCTTGAAACCTCGACTGGGGTAGAAGTGCTTAATGTCGTTCCTAAGAGTCCTGCTGCGAAGAGTGGTCTGCGTATCGGCGATATTATTTTGACGATTGACGGCGTCGAGATGACGGATGCCAATACCTTGATTCAGTATGTCGCTCGTAAAGCACCGAATACCACGCTGAATGCGCAAATATTACGCCGTGGCAAAAATGCGCAAGTCAAAATACTGTTAGAAGAGCGTCCAGCACAAGAGCCGATGGAACGTCCGGTTGTGATTCTTGATGAAAATGTTGGTGGTATAGAAGATCCAAATCTACAAGGTGAGAGACAAGACGTGCCGATGATGTCAGAAGCCGAGCGTGACCGTATGCGTGAAGAGCTGTTGCAGCTGTTTGAAAGAGATGGTGCACCCTTATAAGGTCATTCTTCATCACCTAAAACTTAAGCAAAATAAGCTTAATCAAAATGGCTTGAACGATTTATAGACAGTAAAAAAGCGCGTTATCTTCAAGATAACGCGCTTTTTGTTTCGGATTTTTTAGCACTACTTTTGTTAGTGTTACTCTATAGTAGGCTCGTGATTGATATAAATCACACCCTGTACACGGCAACAGCAGGGCAGGATCTCGTCTTCATCAATCATAGCAAGGGGCGCAAACGGATAGTCAATGACGTGTGAGCTGGCGATACGCTTGATGCGGCAGCTGCCACAATAGCCTTCCTTACATTGATAATTTATATCATGTCCAGTGCGTAGTAATCCATCAAGCAAGCTTTCATCGTCATGCAAGTAAAATTGTTTCTTACTCGTCATTACCCAAGTCATAGTTTTATCCTGTTTGTTTCCCTATCATTCTGCACTTTCTAAACTATAGTCAATCCTATATAAGTCAGATACGGTGTCAGGCTCGCTTAGTCTACTATTTGTAGCACTTTCGCTCGCCTTCCTTGTATCCAAATTATATTGAAACGACTATATACTCTTTCAAAACTATTTTTTAAATGAACACATAAGCTCTAAAGTTCAAAATCATCAAAGTCGCTGTCTGATAAATCTGAATCAATTTGACCAACCAAATATGAGCTGATTTCCGTCTCTTGTGGGGCAACTTGTACGTTGTCAGACGACAACCATGTGTTAATCCACGGGATTGGGTTTGATTTAGAATTCGGGAATGCGACTGGCAAGCCAACCGCTTCCATACGTAAGTTGGTGATATATTCGATGTATTGGCAAAGAATGTCTTTATTGAGACCAATCATTGAGCCGTCTTTGAATAGATAGCCTGCCCATTCTTTTTCTTGCTCTGCCGCTTTACGGAATATCTCGATGCTTTCTTCATAGCACTCTTTGGCAATGTCGACCATCTCTGGATCATCACGACCGATGCGCATGAGATTCAAGATATGCTGAGTGCCCGTTAAATGTAGCGCCTCATCACGAGCAATCAATTTAATAATCTTGGCATTACCTTCCATCAGCTTACGCTCAGCAAAGGCAAACGAGCAAGCGAATGACACATAAAAGCGAATGGCTTCTAAGACGTTGACTGCCATCAAGCATAAGTAAAGCTGCTTTTTCAGCGATTTTAAATCGACGGTAATTTGCTTGCCATTGATCGTGTGCGTGCCTGCACCGTATAGGTTGTATAGCGATGAGTTGTAATACAAGTCATCGTAGTACTTGGCGATGTCTGCGGCGCGCTCTAGAATATGATCGTTTTGCATGATGTCATCAAAGACGATAGCAGGGTCATTGATAATATTACGAATGATATGGGTATAGCTGCGCGAGTGAATGGTCTCAGAAAACGTCCACGTCTCAATCCATGTCTCAAGCTCAGGAATCGATACCAGTGGCAATAGCACGACGTTTGGGCTACGACCTTGGATAGAGTCGAGTAGCGTTTGATACTTCAGATTACTGATAAAGATATGCTGCTCATGTGACGACAGATTGCCGTAGTCCATACGATCACGTGACACATCGACTTCTTCTGGACGCCAAAAGAACGATAACTGCTTTTCAATCAATTGCTCAAAGATAGGGTGCTTTTGTTGGTCATAGCGCGCCACGTTGACCGGATTACCAAAAAACATCGGCTCTGTTAGCGCATTGTTCGGCGTTTGGGAAAAAATCGAATAAGTCATGAGACTGCCTTTATCATTGATATGGTTATTAGGTTATAGGGTTTTGACTAGATTTGGTTTGACTGAATTATATTACAAGTTCTCTAAAGATATCTGTTCTGGCGTCTGTCCATCATTCATATACGCTTTAAATATCTCACTCAGCTCGCTATCGTCCAAACCCTCCAATTCATCGATCGCACTCTTACGCAGCGCACTCAAACCATCATCATCTGATAGTTGCTGCATTTCTTTCTGTACGTCTTTTTTAGTCACTCTCTTTGCTGGTTTTTTCAATACTTTTGTGGCGACTTTCTTTAATGCTTCTGGTTTTGCTGCTGTGCCTTCGCCTAATTGCTCACGGACGTCTGCGATGTCGACTTCCACTTGTACGATATGCGAGCCACCATCGTTTAGGTCTGAAAATACATTTGGGATAAACAAACCACCGTCTTTGATGATTGCGGTATATTGCACATGACCTCCGTCGTTTTTATTGTTTGTGTTTCAATATTTCTATGATAGCGCTGGACGCTGTCTATAATGACTGTCTCAATATCTTAGTTTTATCATGGCTGACGCGTCGCGAGACTGTCATATACTTTGTTGTTTTCTCTTTTGCCGACTGCTAATACATAAACTACCACCACATCATCTTTTACGGTATATACCAAACGATAGCCTACGGTGCGTAGTTTGATTTTATAAGTATCCGTATGTCCCGACAGTTTTGACGCAGGCACATGAGGGTTTGATAATCGCTGCTGTAATTTTTTCTTAAACTGCTGCTGAATATTTGGCGCTATCTTTTTCCACTCTTTTAATGCCAAAGGATGAAACTCAAGATTATAAGTCATCCAAAGTTACCTTTATCGGTATCTGCCCATCATTTAACCGTGCGCTAATGGTTTGGCTTAATGCCATGTCGTCCATCGCTTCCATCATGCGCTCAAAGACGTCTGTTGAGACTAAGTAAGCCACGGGTTTATTGTGGTTTAAAATAGCAATGGACTCACCATCTGATTGTTTAATAAGTGCCGATGGGTTGGCTTTTAATTCTGAGATACTGGCTGTCTGTGTGGCAAATATTGGTTGCATGACTCACTCTCCGCTAATATTACGCTCTAAATATAGGGATAATTTTAGCACGAAAATTAGGTCTTATTTGTTAATCTATTTATGCGTAATTTGTAGGGTGTGCCTTGCGCACCTTTAAACATAATTTCCACATCATCAATGTGCTGGGCGTACCTTACAACAAGAACTAGCTATATTTTGATAATATGTGCCTTGAAATTCTATCTATTTCTGGAAACAATTTAGCTTCATGTATTCCAAGTAAACGTAACTCTTCCAAAATATTCTTTTTAAAGTCAGCATCAATGATAAATCTAAGATTATCTTTTAAAACGTATTCTTGTGGTACTGATGCTGGTCTTCTCTTCTCTTTATCTATACCAAATACTAAAAAAGCACCTTCCTGCCTTATTAGCCTTTGATTCTCCAAAGGAGGTTTAACAAAAATAGTTTTCTTAAAGTCTTCATGGTTAATTAATGAGAGAAAACCATTTTTTTCTTGTCTTATTTCATGAAGCAGAAGTGAGACATTCTTTTGACTACAGAATTCTTCTAAATTCGAAGAGTCTTCAGTTTGAAAACTAAAGTTATTATTCATTTTTGATATATTTGACAATATACTCACAGTATCGCTATCTGAAAATTTAACTTCGTTCTTTGGAACTCTGAATGTAATTACTTCGCCTGTAGTCTCTACACCTTTATCATTTTTTATTGGCAAGCAAGAAAAATAAAGTGCTACTAAAGGGTTGCTGGTTATATCCATCAATCTAGTAGGTATTCCATAATGCTGCATTTTTACTAGCTTTTGGAAAGTACTATTAAGGTTATAAAAATTTTCAGGTGTTTCAGAAATAATTTCTCTATAGAAATTATGTTCGTTTTCTACTTTGCTATCTCTATATATAGAAGGTGACAATAGCCAATCGATATTAGCGTGACCTCTAAAAAACAGCTCGTGATATTCTAGGTCATCTTTATATTTGTTATTCAACGTTTTTAGCTTTTCAATAAAACTACTTACGCTATCCACTCTTCTCAGATCGTGACGTCTTGTCATATTGAGTGGTAAATTGCTAGAATCTCTAGTATCTTTAAAAGAATTCATCATTAAACCTAAATTGTTATAATAAATAATTTTATTAAAACAGCGAGCTCAACCCAAAAGCCAAACCCGCCATCCATCAAAACCTAGATCTTACAAGCACCGCCAGCACAATCATCTTCCATATCCGCTTGGGCATCGTTCGCACCATCACGCGTATTATGATAATACAAAGTTTTCACGCCAAGCTTATACGCGTTTAGCAAGTCTTTTAGCAATATCTTCATTGGTACACGACCACCTTCATAACGAACAGGATCGTAGTTGGTATTGGCAGAGATACTTTGATCGACGAATTTCTGCATGACAGCGACCAGCCTTAGGTAACCGTCATTGTTTGGCATTTGCCACAGGAGCTCGTACTGACCTTTTAGCTTGTCAATCTCAGGCACGACTTGCTTTAAGATGCCATCTTTTGATGCTTTGATAGAGACCAGACCACGTGGTGGCTCGATACCGTTGGTCGCGTTGGCGATCTGACTAGAGGTCTCAGACGGCATCAAGGCGGTTAGGGTAGAGTTGCGTAGACCGTGTTCAGTGATCTCGCCACGTAGCGTTTCCCAATCGAGATGTAGCGGCTCTTGGCAGATTTTATCCAAATCTTTTTTGTACGTATCAATCGGTAAGATACCTTGCGAATAGGTCGTCTCATTGAACGCAGGGCAAGCGCCTTGCTCTTTTGCCAATTTGTTTGAGGCTTTCAAGAGATAGAACTGCAATGCTTCAAACGTTTGATGGGTCAGACCCAATGCTGAGTCGTCTGAATAGCGTACGCCATTCTTGGCAAGATAATACGCATAGTTAATCACGCCCACACCGAGCGTACGACGACGCATACTGCCGTTTTGAGCGGCTTTGACTGGATAGTCTTGATAGTCGAGCAGGGCATCAAGCGCACGGACGATTAGCTCGGCTGGCTCTTCGATATCGCTGACGTTATCGACTTTACCCAAGTTGACCGCTGATAACGTACAAAGGGCAATTTCACCTTCTTCGTCATTGATATTATCAAGTGGCTTGGTCGGTAGAGCGATTTCCATACATAGGTTTGACTGACGAATCGGCGCAACCGTTGGGTCAAATGGGCTATGCGTGTTGCAATGATCGACGTTTTGGATATAGATACGACCCGTGCTCGCACGTTCTTGCATCATTAAACTGAATAAATCTGCTGCTGGGATTTGACGGCTACGAATGCTTGGGTCATTTTCGTACTTGGTGTATAACTCTTCGAATTTGTCTTGATCTTCAAAAAACGCATCATACAAGCCAGGGGTATCACCTGGTGAAAATAGCGAGATGTCTTGACCTTTGATTAGGCGAGTGTACATTGTTTTGTTTAACTGTACGCCATAATCCATATGACGCACACGGTTATCTTCCACGCCGCGGTTGTTTTTAAGTACCAATAATGACTCAACTTCTAAATGCCATAATGGATAAAACAACGTCGCTGCACCGCCACGGACGCCGCCTTGTGAGCAGCATTTAACCGCTGTCTGAAACAATTTATAGAATGGGATACAGCCCGTATGCTGCGCTTCGCCGCCACGGATAGGGCTACCAAGGGCGCGTATGCGACCTGCGTTGATACCAATACCAGCACGCTGTGACACATAGCGTACGATGGCGCTGGTGGTCGCGTTGATCGAGTCTAGGCTATCACCGCATTCAATCAATACGCATGAGCTAAACTGACGCGATGGGGTACGTACGCCTGCCATGATAGGTGTTGGTAGCGAGATTTTGAATTGCGACGTCGCATCGTAAAAACGCTTTACGTAGTCCAAACGGTCTGACTTGTCATAACGGCTAAACAAACACATACCAACCAGCATGTACAAGAACTGCGGGCTTTCAAAGACGGTCTTATTGACACGGTCTTGGACTAGGTATTTACCTGCCATTTGCTCAACAGCGGCATAAGCAAGGTTCATATCGCGCCAGTGATCAAGATACTCTTCTAGCTCGTCAAATTCAGCACGGCTGTAGTCAGCTAGGATATGCTGATCATATTTACCAGCGTCGGTCAGTTTTTTGACATGATCATAAAGGTGCGGCGGGGTGAATTTATTGTAAGCAATTTTACGAAGATGGAAAATTGCCAAACGCGCCGCCAAATACTGATAATCAGGCGTATCTTCAGAGATAAGATCTGCTGCTGACTTGATGATAGTTTCATGAATATCGCGAGTCTTGATACCTTCATAAAACTGAATGTGCGACTTTAGCTCAACTTGCGACACAGACACATTATCCAAATTGTGAGCTGCCCACTCGATTACCTTATGGATTTTATCCAAATCAATAAGCTCTAATCGTCCGTCACGTTTGGTCACTTTGATTTTGTCGATGTGTGTCATGTTGCCCTCTTAAGTTGATAACTTGGTAATTATTTATAATGTTGCTTATAGTGATGCTGCACAGTCAGTAAACGGCAGGCATTCTTTATAATGCTACGATGCTTGCGCCGCGATAGGTGTTTTTTTAGGCAAAAATCTACCGCTACTCATAGTGACAATTAAATTCACTGAGTACTACATATAGCGTGTTTGTTAGTAGGTAGGCACAATATAGCGGGAAAATTTTGAAAATACTATATTGATTTTAGCATCAAACTATGTTGCTGTGAGGTTGTGCTGTGTCCAGATTTTAGCAAAGGACGATGGGGTAAGGGTTAGACGCGATTGACTCAAATAATAAGTTTTTTGTAAAAATCGTACGATCATTTGCTTTTCATTCGCGAGTAAATGACCCACCAATGAGGGGACATGGAACAATAATAATGAGGGCGCAGATTGTACAGCAAACCACAAAAAATCGCCACCCGTATGAGTGACGATTTCGACGGAAAAGCGGCTGGCTTTTTTTAAACGACAATTATCTGTTTATACGACCAAACGAACTGTTTTGGCAGCGTCGAGTGAGGCATACAGCACATTGACCTGATCGGCTGCTGTAAGATATAGATTGACCCGTGCTGAATGGAAGCGACCGGTTTTAGACGGTTTCACTTCTATCGAGGCCAAATCAAAATCAGGGAACTGACTGCCTAAGATAAGCTTCACTTCGTTGAGTAAGTTCTCACGCTCGCCTTCATGACCGATGATGCTAAGTGGATAGTTCATTGGAAAGTCCCAAAGCTCAGGATTTTGAATATCCGTTCTTTTGCCTGTGATCACACCTTGATTGGGCGTTAGGTTGGTCATTTTTACTGATTTTTCATTTGTTGGTGCTTGGTTGTTGTTTTGATTGGTGCTGTCTTTTGGATCATCAGTCATGATGTGTGCCTCGCTTTATTAAATGTTAGCTATTAGCATAAGAGCTTTATTCACCATTTATAGTGGCACTAAACTTATAATTCAAGTGCTAAAATGGCAATGACAGTATGCTATGGATCACTGTGATCTGTCATAAATTTTGCTCAGTTATCCATGATAATCAAATGCTAATACACCTATCAGCTCATTTTTTATAAGCACAAACAGCGACGTAATCCCCACGGTCATAGCCTTCGATGACTTCTTGCACCTTGTCATTGGCATACATAGGATGGGTCAGTAAGGTTTGTGCACACTCAAAATCGACGAAACCATTGGCTTGCATCAGCGCGATTTTTTCATCAGAGGTGCGCCAATTTGCTGATTTAACCAGCTCAATAGGATAGGGGTCAGCAGGAGAGATATGCGCAAGTAGCGGATGCTCCCAAGTATTTAATGAGCTGGCCAAATTATATAAGCTCGCAAAACCGCTTTCTTTTGGCACATCGATAACAATCAATTTGCCGCCGGTTTTTAAGGCATCAAATGCCTTTTTAATACAGATATCCAAATCGTTGATGTAGCTGACACTGCCGTTAAACATGATGATATCAAACTTACTTGGCTCAATATCGCAAGTTTCGGCAGGACTAATATCCACTTGTAAGCCGCGCTTTTTAGCGATTTCAGCCATGTCTTTTGAAGGCTCAATGCCGTGCCTGATATGGATATCATAATCCTGCGCCAATAGTGACTCAAACAGCCCGCTACCGCAGCCGATAGACAATATCTCACTATCCTTATCTAAGAAATGAGCGACCAGTTTTAGTTCACTGGTCAGTAAGTTTTGGTTGTCAAAAAACCAGCTGTCATACGCGCTTGCGTGTTCATCGAATGCTGCCATGGTGTCTCTCCTTAAGTGTGTCCATTATTATGTTTAGGGTTAAGTTAAATTTTATTTATAATAAATATGGTATATAAAAGTATTTGCTATAAAGCTAGCACCTTGCATAGGGGCTAGGACAGATCAAGCGCTTGTTGCCAAAAATTCACTTCCATACGTGAAGCAGTATTAAATAACTGTTGGAATTTGTCTGCCTGAGAGGGGTTAGCCTGTGCTAGTAGCGTATTAATCTGCGCTTCATTCTGCGCGGTAATCGCTTGAAATTCGTCACTGGCAAAGACATCAATCCATGGCTGGTAAGGATTGTCCGCGACAAAACCTTGTTCTTTAATGCGTTTACCAATTTCGCCATAGCCCATCAAACAAGGAGCAATCGCCGCATAAAGCTCAGCCAATGAGCCTGACATTGCAGCGTCCAATAAGTAGCGGCTATAGGCAGTGGTCACGGTAGACTCAGGAGTGCTTTCTACTTCTTTAAGTGGGATGTCCCACTCATGACATAAATCGAGATACATGCCAATTTCCATATCGAGCATGGCGTTAATGCCTGCTTGACCGACACGCATTTGTGCCAGCGTATCACTCTTATACACGCTCAACGCCATCACACGGGTATAGTGAATAAGATATAAATAGTCTTGCACAAGATAGTGACGAAAGCTGTCAGGGGCGAGCGTACCTGCCGTTAGCTGTTTGACAAAATCATGTTGGATGTAGTCAGCCCATGTGGGGCAATGGTGGCGTAACGTTTGGTAGTTCATAGTGTTCACTTACTGTTATAAAATGCGCGAGTAAGCAAAGAGTAGGAGGTGATAAGTAAGCAGGCACAAAAAAACCTTACCAAATTATGTGAATAAACTGGCAAGGCTTGCTTAGCAATGTATGCTTAAGAGGTGTGCTATAAAATGTCACGCTTGTTTCCTACGTCAGTGCTAACTGCATCAGGTTCGCGGGTAACTCTCAGCCATGATTTTGAATTGTAGTTAAAGCATCAAAAATCAAAGCACCCCGACAAGGTTTATTTTTCAGAAATAAATATAAAGTTTACATAAGTTTAAACTGCTCGCACTTAAGCAATCGGCTCTATGGTAGACGAATTCAGCCATCATTAGCAAGTAATGCGCAAAAAACCATGAATAAAGGTTGTCTTACAAGCGTAAATAGGCAAGAGTTTACCTTTTATTAAGCTGGTCAAGTACCACGATAATGGCGAGAGAAATCACTATTTTCAAATGTATTTTTTATTCATAAACGCTCTACTATTGCCTATATTATTTAGCTACCCGACGGTAGGATATATAAAAAATATCTGATAAATTAAGGCAATGCTTTCATGGGACACTGTCTCATTTAGCATTGATTACTTTATGCTTTATAGGCGTTCAGCTAAGAAGCTATGGTAAATAGCCATTGATAGGAGTGATCTCAGGCGGAATATCTGCCTCTTCTAATGCTTCTCGCAGATTGATCTCGATAGTACGCGACAATGCAGTCAGGGGTAGTTTGTTGGCGGCTAAGCCGAAAGGCTCTTCTAGCTCTTCACTGAGGGCATCCAAACCAAAAAAGGTATAAGCGATCACGGCACAAATCAGTGGGGTCACCCAACCGAGCGAGGCCACCAAGCCAAAAGGCAACATGATGCAATACAGATAGGTCGTGCGATGGACCAGCAGCATATAAGCAAACGGCAGCGGTGTATTATGAATGCGCTCGCAGGCTGCCAATACAATGGTCATAGACGTCAGGCGCTCATCCATATTTTGTATGACTTGCTCTGATACCAGTCCTTGACGCCGAATGTCGCCGAGTTGCTTGCCCATGAGGCGCATGATGTAATCAGGTAGGTTGCGCGCTTGGCGCATACTATCATGGTGTTTCGATGCGACAAAAGGCTCGACATCATGCCAAGGTGACGAGCCGCGCAGGCGATGGCGCACAGCATGCGCAAAAGCAATGGTCAGGTAAATCATCGTTCGCCCAGTCTCGTGCCCATTTTCGGTATCAGCATCTATAAAAGAAAGCACTTGACGGGTTAAGCTACGCGCATCATATACTAACTGACCCCAAAGCCCTCGAGCTTCCCACCAGCGTTGATAACTGGCATTGTTGCGAAATCCAAGAAATAGCGACAACGCGATTCCTAGCAAGGTAAAAGGAGCCATACCATAATAAGGAAAAGAGTCAGGAAGCCAGTGCTGAATAATTGTTATAAGTGTGCTGAGAAGCGCGATCAGCAAAATTTGCGGATAAATTTTTGGAATGACAGAGCCGTGCAGGGTAAAAAGTATTTTGAGAGCGTTTGGGGTTTGCCGGACAATCATGTCGGTTTCCTATCGATGGCATATATAAAAAAGCGATGGCAGAGGTATCACTCAGCGTATACTCAAATCATCGCGACCTATGATATCAGTAGTTACCAATATGGCAATAATAAGATGACACTTAAATACTTGAATCACTCTTGTATTGCGCAGCAGCAAGGGAAACTGTAAGCACGCTCTAAAGGGTCTCTTCTTCACGCAGCGTCAGCACTTCATAACCATCGGCAGTCACCGCGATGGTATGCTCCCATTGGGCAGAAAGCTTTTTGTCTGCAGTCACCACCGTCCAGCCGTCTTTTTTCATTTTTACTTTGGCTTTGCCTTGATTAATCATTGGCTCAATAGTAAAGGTCATGCCTTGTTCTAAAACCAAGCCTGCACCTGCGCGACCATAATGTAAAACTTCAGGCTGCTCGTGCATTTCGCGACCGATACCATGCCCGCAGTATTCTCTAACGACAGAGTAACCGTGATGTTCGGCATGGCTTTGAATGGCATGCCCGACATCACCGAGCGTTGCGCCCGGCTTGACCACACGGATACCTGCCCACATGGCCTCATAAGTGTTATCGACGAGGCGTTTTGTTAAGGGCATCACATCGCCAATCATATACATTTTGCTAGAATCGGCAATAAAACCGCCTTTTTCTAAAGTAATGTCTACATTGATGATATCGCCTGATTTTAGGACTTGGTTGCTTGAGGGTACACCATGACAAACAACTTGATTGACAGAAGTATTGAGCACGTATTGGTAGCCGTATTGACCTTTGCTGGCAGGTCGTGATTGTAAAACATCCACAATATAGCGCTCGACTAAATCATTGACAGTCATTGTGGAGATGCCAGCAACCATGTGCGTATCTAGGTAAGCAAAAACCGATGCCAATAAGCGTCCAGACTCACGCATGATGGCCAACTCTTCAGGTGTTTTTAGCGCGATTTTAGCCATCGATAAGATTTCCTATATTAACATCTGCTCGTTTTAACTGCTCGCTGATGATATCGGTATAAGATGCGTGAGGATTGGCCTCGGCCAACATACCTATCTTTATCCAATACTCTGCCTGCGCGTTAATCGAACGTACCATTACCGCACTGGCTTTACGAAGCTCTTCGTGTAGCGCATCATCAATTTTAACAATACCCATTGTTTTACCTAGTATATGAAATGTATACGAATCATATATATTGTATAGTGCCATTGCAAGTTTGTTCTTGTATTCCTTGATGAATATATGTAGTTATAGCACTCGAGCCATCAAATCGATGACACAAAAAAGCCGAGATAAACTCGGCTTTTTTATTGGTGCTTAGTTTGCTTTATGATTAATCATTCTCTAAGAACGAACGCAGATGCTCAGAGCGTGACGGATGACGCAATTTACGCAGTGCTTTAGCCTCAATCTGACGAATACGTTCACGTGTTACGTCAAACTGTTTACCCACTTCTTCCAAGGTATGATCCGTTGGCATATCGATACCAAAGCGCATTTTTAGCACGCGTGCTTCACGCTCAGTCAGATTGCCCAATACATCACGAGTCGCTTCACGCAGACCAGCTGCGGTCGCATCATCAACAGGGCTTGAGATAGTACCATCTTCGATGAAATCACCTAGATGCGAGTCTTCATCATCACCGATAGGGGTTTCCATCGAGATAGGCTCTTTGGCGATTTTCAGTACTTTACGGACTTTAACTTCGTCCATCTCTAAGCGTTCACCTAATTCCTCAGGTGTTGGCTCGCGTCCCATTTCTTGTAGCAACTGACGAGATACACGATTTATTTTGTTAATGGTCTCAATCATGTGTACAGGAATACGAATGGTACGCGCTTGGTCAGCGATAGAACGGGTAATCGCCTGACGAATCCACCAAGTGGCATAGGTCGAGAACTTATAACCACGGCGATATTCAAATTTATCAACCGCTTTCATCAGACCGATGTTACCTTCTTGGATTAAATCCAAGAATTGTAGACCGCGGTTGGTATATTTCTTCGCGATAGAAATAACCAAACGCAGGTTAGCTTCGACCATTTCTTTTTTGGCGCGGCGAGCTTTTGCTTCACCGACTGCCATACGGCGCGCCACGTCTTTCATGTCGTGGATTTTCATGTCGAGCTGTTGCTCGTAGTCACGAATGCGACGTTGCAATAAAATAACATCATCAGTGACTTTTTCTAGCGTACCAGCAAATGCAGGCTTACCTTTGATGCGCTCAATCAGCCAATCAACGTTGGTTTCGTTGCTAGGGAAAGTCTTACGGAACTCTTCACGTGGCATACGACCACGGCGAATGACCAAACGCATAATCTGACGCTCTTGCTTACGTACATCATCATAGACATCATGCATGATGGCCATGACTTGGTCTGACAAGCGATTGTTTAGCTTAAGCATCATAAAGCGTTCGGCAAGTAGGGCATAAGCAGTATCTGCTTCTGTGCTACCACGGCCATAATCTAGCAAGGCTTGCTTGGCTTTAATAAATAAGTGTTCGATTTCTTCTAGACGCAGACGTACTTCTTCAGGATCGATACCGCTGGTTTCTTCTTCAGCTTCCTCTTCAACGTCGTCTTCATCCTCGTCCTCATCATCAAGCGCCGCTGCTTTGGCTTTTGCTTTGATCACAGGCGGATTTTCTTTCTCTTCTTTTATGCGTTCACGTTCTTCTTTTGCTGCCTCTTTCGCTTCTTGGGCAGCGATTTTGTCTGCTTCGGTCTCAGGATCTAAAAAGCCAGTAATGACGTCAGAAAGCTTTTTTTCGCCATCTTGTACTTTTTGATACTCATCAAGGACGAACTGTACGGTGCCCGGCCAGTAAGACATCGCATGCTGTACGTCACGAATGCCTTCTTCGATACGCTTGGCAATGGCGATCTCACCTTCACGGGTCAATAGATCAACCGTACCCATTTCACGCATATACATACGCACAGGGTCAGTGGTGCGACCCGGCTCAGTCTCAACAGAGGCCAATACCGCCGCTGCCTCATCCGCTGCCATGTCATCATCGCTTGAATCGTCGTTCATCAAGATGTCATCGGCATCAGGCGCAGATTCAAAGATTTTGATACCAACGTCGGTCAGCATTTGCACAATATCTTCGATCTGATCGCTTTCGGTAATAGAGTCGGGCAGTTGGTCATTCACCTCAGCATAGGTGAGATACCCTTGCTCTTTACCCATTTGGATTAAGGTGGCCAGTTGAGATGTGGACTTAGAAACTGACTTATCGTTCATAAATACTCGCTTACTTGCATCGGACATTTTTATATTGTGACGCGCTATCGCTCGCTCAGTGCGTTGATATAATCAATCGATTCATCAAAATATGGCGTAGAGGTTGTCAATAATATCAAAAATGAGTTGATATGAATAAAGGCTCAAAATACTACAATTACAATGCTAAAAAACTGCTAGAAATTAGTAACGCTAAAAAGTTTTCAAGATAACATTATCTAAAAAATAATATATAAAAATAACGGTACCTAAAAACGGATACTTCAAAATAATATCTAAAATTTGTGCTTAATGAGGCGGATTTATCGCCATCTATTAAATCGGGCTATCAATAGTTAGCGACACAGTTTAACACACACCAGCGTAATCAAGCACGAGGTAGTGATATCTACCGACCGTTTTTTACTGATTATTTGCTATCAGTTGAATGATCTAATGGCAATACATGCTATTGGGCATAATCATTAGTAGTGGGGGCAGCCGCTATACTTTTAAAGGGTTGGAGATTTTTTAGCAAAAATAATGGCAAACGTTAAGATTTGACGGTAACCATCTGTGCTGACTGCTCAGCTTGCTGCGCGCGTAGCCAATCATTTAATAATTGCGACTGCTTACGGACAATCGCCAGCTTGATATGATCAGGATTTTTGATGAGCTCTTGCATCTTTTTTTGCAGATGTAACTTGAGCAACTGCATCACCAAGTTTTCAATCAACTCATCCAAGCTCAAAATATTTCTGCCAATTAATGTCTTATAAAATCCACCCCAGCTACGGCTAAGTGTCTCTTGGGTGATTGGTTTGACATTAGACAATATAAAGTGTGCGGCGGCGTTGGCATCTTTGGGTAAATGATTCAGGCAGCGTTTGATGGTGCTAACGATATCCAGCAAGGCGATATCTTGCAAATCTTCCCAAGCCAGCGGACGCAAGATGTCAGGCGCGGCTTTTTGCTTGATGTGTGCTGGCAGTTGTAAATCATTAATACCTGCCTGCTGCCAAATGGCTTCGATAGGGTCTTCAATTAAGGCGCGTGGCTGAAACAAAAAACAAAGCTGCAATTGCTGACTGATGGTCATGTCACCATCAAAATCTAGCAGCGCATCTTTGGCTTCGATATTTTGGCTGCGTTTACCACCCAGCTTCTGATAGACGTCATTGTTCAGCAAATAGCGAAAGCTACTGCCTTTAGGTAATGCAGTGGTCAAGGCACGTACTTGTGACATGAGCTTGGCTTTGCCTTCTGCCAAGGTTAAATCGTACCGCTCGCTTAAATAGGCAAAAATATACTGTGACAATGGCATGGCATTCGCGATTTGCTCACGCATGGCATCGCCGCCCTGACTCTTAATAAAAGTATCAGGATCATGATTGTTGGGTAGGGTCAAAAACCGTAGCTCTTTGTCATCGGCCAGTACTGGCAAAGCCACTTCAAGGGTACGCCAAGCTGCTTTTTGTCCTGCGCTATCGCCATCAAAGCTTAAAGTTAGCGTTGGATTGAGTGTCAATAGCCGTGATATTTGACTCTCATTGATCGCCGTGCCCATAGAAGCGATAGCACCATAAATACCCGCTTGGTAAAGGGCAATCACATCCATATAGCCTTCGACCACCAGCCAGCTGTCGGCACGTTGTTGGCGTGATTCATAATAGCCATACAGCACATGCTGTTTATGAAAAACGGGTGAGTCAGAGGAGTTGATATATTTAGGTTTTACTTCATCATCGAGCGCCCGTCCACCAAAACCAATGGTGCGTCCTTGATTGTCTCGAATCGGGAAAATGACTCGATCACGGAGTAGATCATAATCGCGTCCAGACTCGGACTGGCGCACTAAACCAAGCGCCTTTAAGCCTTCAATATCCTGTGGAAATTGATGCTCCAGATGCTGCCACCCAAAGGGCGCATAGCCTAAGCCAAAGGTCTCAAAGATGTCTTCTGTAATACCACGCGATAAAAAATAGTGCTTGGCATGCGGATGAATGGTGAGATTGTGCTGATAAAACTGCTGGATTTGCTCTAACAGCTCATACAGGTTACCGTCTTTATCGGAAACGCCATGATCATCGTACAATGCCGCAGCGTCAGTATCGCCACCTGTCAACCATGCTGGTGGATAGCTATTATCATCTTGGTAGTCTGTGCCATAAGAATCTTCTGGATAAGACGCTGAGTCGTAAGCATCTAGCGGTGGATACTCATCGTAGCCGTTGCTACTATCGTGATAAACGGGCTGATCGGTATCGCCGTACTGGTTTTGTTGCTGAATAGCCGAAGTAGCGTTAATAGAAGGCGCATTAATTGTTTGAGCCGGACTTTTAGCGTTGATAGTTGGATTAGGTGTTGGCGGTGGTGCAATCGGTTTTGGTGCACGGCGCTGGTAGCTGACGTTTTGTTGCTCTTCTTTTGGGACTTCGATGCCCGTCTGCTTTGATAGCTCATTAACCGCTTCAATAAAAGTTAAATTTTCGTAATCGCGTAAAAAACTGATGGCATTACCGCCGACGCTACAGCCAAAGCAGTGATAGATGTTTTTTTGTGGATTGACATAAAAAGAGGGCGACTTTTCGCCATGAAATGGACAGCAGCCTTTAAACTCACTACCAGCACGTTTAAGCGTCGTATGACGCCCAATGATACTGATTAAGTCAGCTTGGCTATTTAATTGGTCGAGAATGTGATTTGGAATACTCATGCAAAAAACAGTTTACCATAGGTGTATTATCTTAAGCATAGGCAATATTGGGCGCAAACAATATTGGGCATAGATAATGAAACAGAAACAGAAAAAATAAGGCCAACTCTGTCGTTGACCTTATTTTTTTCATGATGTGCGTTGATGTACTAAAAACAAGAGACGTTCTCTTAATTAAAAGAGAGAGGTTGCCTCAAATCTAGCGTATTTATTCATCATTCATATCGACATCTGCTGGCAGGATATCAATCCCTTGAACAGGCAATGTCGTACGGCGTACAGGATTGGTGTTTTGCAGATCGACATTGGCTTCTCTTGCCGTAGATCCAGTGCTCGATTGGCTAGTAATACGCTCAGCGGATGCTTCAGGCAGACCCAAGCCGACATTGATGCCAGTATTGGCGCGCACAGGTGAAGTACCTTGCGCTGCACTGGCTCCTGCTGCATTATCGCTTGGCAGTCTCAATTGACTGGCGTTACGAATAACCTGAGTTTTGGTCGCGCCGTTATAGTCGCCTGTCGCAACTGATGAAGTATCTTTGTTAAAACGACTCAACTGTCCAAAAGTCAATTTGTTGATGAAAGAACGCTCACGTTTGGTGTCGAGTTTAACGCGTCCATCAGCACTTAACATGTTGGGATAATTAATCTGTAATAGAGTTTTGTATTCTGCTGCCAAATCAGACATACCCAATTTATCATAGCTATAAGCTAAGACTGCGATTGCGTCAGGGATGGATTCACTAAGTGGATAGTATTGAAACACCCATTTGGCACGGTTAACAGCAGCGACATAAGCTTCGCGCTCGATATACCAGTTGGCTGCACTCATCTCACTTTCAGCAAACTGATTATAAATGAAAGTCATGCGCTGAGCGGCATCTGGCGCGTAAGGGCTGTTAGGGTACTTATTAATAAGCTCTTGAAAGTTAGCGAAGGCAATACGTAAATAGGCGGTATCACGCTCAGCTTGATTGAGCTTAAACAGTTTTAGACCTTCTGATGAGCCTTGCATATTGGCCACGCCGCGCACATAGTAAGCGTAGCTGACTTGCGGGTTAGAAGGATATAGATTAATAAATTGCTCAGCGCTGGCGGCTGCCATTTCATACTTACCACTGGCATATTGTGCGTACATCATGTCGAGTAATGCTTGCTCAGCGTACTGTCCAGTAGGATAAAAAGTGCGCAGATTGGTCAAATCTTCGATGGCTTGTGTATAGCGGCCTTTATCAATCTGGGTAATGGCGTCGTTATAATAATTCTGCTCTGATTTTTCGGCAGTTTCTACCGCATCGACGTCTTTACCGCCAGTCAGATTTTTGAAAGTCTGACAGCCCACTAAGTTTACGCTTAGCGCAAGTAGGGTTATTGAGGACAGTTTGATAAACGTATTGCCAACAGCTTGCATACTTCTTCTCCGACACAAGACGTATAATAGCAGCGACGCTATCATACTAGATATTAGGTTAATGATAAAAAACGATGCGTAGGCATCAATAGTGGTCTGTCATCTACTATGTCAATCATCGGACATACCAGTTATCGTTATTAAAAAACGCTTGATGGCATAGGGTTTATATCAAACCAAATGCTTTTAATAAAAATTCGATAAGCATACAGTGGCATAGCATACAGCAAAATATGGCTATACTTTATAGAATAACGTTTGCTTCGTCTATTTTTTCGCCATCTATATTGTACTTAATCCAATCGTGCTCATCGAATTTGAGTCAGTATCGTGCAGTTATTAGTCTACTGCAACACAGGTGCGATATGCTGCTGCTCGCAATGAGCTGTACACCAGCGCATGTCAGTTTGGCATTTTAACATGAGCTGCTGTCACGAGCGATATCGAATGTCGCTGACACTGACAAATATACAGTAAATTACAGCAATGTCATATTTTAGAGAGTTAAGTACGGCGCTGACGCTTGCTGCGGTATAATCAAAAAATGACAGATAACACACAGCTTCTATAGGGCTTAGGCGCTTGGCATGCTACACTAGCATGGTATTGCCTCCGCTTTTTTCGACGACGATCGCTTTTATGATAAGCGATTGATAGCGAATGGCCTTTCGTTTTTTATAGCGTTACGCTTAACACTTTATTAGAAATTTTCTCAAAAGCTACCTTTCAAAACCATGTCAGGCGCTTTGCCATATATAAATCTGCTATGAATAATAATGCTATGACTACCCATTTACCACCGAATCAATCACGACAGACTGATTCATCAGCACAAGAGTCACCGATGCCAAATGACGTTTTAAACAATAGTGAATTACCTGACGATAATCAGTCGATGCTTGATGAGCAAAGCCATAGCGATCATGTTTTAGAAGACGCTGTGTCAGAAGAAGCTACGTTAAAAGATAGTGATGTGCTTGACGACGATATGATAGATAGCAGCGATGAAGATGCTGACGACATTGATGATAGCGACGATGATGAAGCGTCAGCCGCCGGTCAAGTGGTGCCAGTAATTATTAATATGACGCATACGGTTATAGAAGACGAAGCTGGTTTACGTATTGATAAATTGGCTTCAAAAATATTTACCGATTTCTCACGTGTTCAATTACAAGGTTGGATCAGTGATGGCAGCCTGCTGTATAACGGTGGCGTGCAAAAACCGAAAATTCGTGTCAGAGCGGGTGATGTGCTGCAGTTAACCACCACATTAGAGCAGCATAGTGAAGATCAACCAGAAAATATAGACATCGATGTGGTCTATGAAGATGATGACGTATTGGTCATCAATAAACCTGTTGGCATGGTAGTGCATCCTGGTGCGGGCAACCAAACCGGCACCTTGGTCAATGCACTACTATATCACTATCCGCAGCAGCACCATCTGCCGCGTGCAGGTCTGGTGCACCGTATCGATAAAGATACCTCAGGGCTATTGTTGATTGGTAAAACCAAGCCAGCACAGCTTGCGCTGATGGAGCAATTAAAGGACAAGTCGGTCTATCGTCACTATCAATGTGTGGTAGCAGGGGATGCAGCGAGTCTATCGCGCCATCGCCGTATTGACGCGCCAATCGGTCGTCACCGTAATCAGCGTACTAAAATGACGGTAATGACGGCAGGACGTGAAGCTGTGACTCATTTACTGAATGTGACCGCGCTTAATGGCAATTATTGCCTGTTGGATGTGGGTCTTGAAACGGGACGCACTCACCAAATTCGTGTGCATTTAAGTCATGTGACTTATCCGATAGTGGGTGATCGTGTCTATGGTGGTCGTCGTCAATTGCGGGCAGGACTGACAGAAGCCCAGCGTCAAGCGATTAATAATTTTCCACGTCAAGCCTTGCATGCTTATACACTGGGTTTCGTACATCCAACGACTGGTGAAGATATTGAAGTCACCACACCACTGCCTGAAGATATGCAGCAGTTGATGGCTGTGCTAAGTGATGGCTATGATGACGAGTAGACCGCTCCTTGTAGGCGAGAGCGTAAAGTCGCTTGTAAAAAACAGAGCCTAGTAGTAAATAGCGATCCGTGACATAAAAATGACTCATTAAGACGGTAAATCAGCCATGACTCATCAGTTTCCTATGACATTGCTCGCACAGATTGATGATGTGGCTGTTTTTCAAACAGCTGCATTTTCAAGCGATGATGTTGACTCACAAGACCAGCCCACAGAACAGCTAGTACGACAGCAACGTCAAGCGAATTACGGTGAGCTAAATTTAGGTTTGCATGTCAATGACGATGCTGCAAAAGTACTGAGCAATCGCATGCGTTTATTATCTGCCATCAATGAGCAGCTTGCACCCTTATCGTTGACTGCCTGCCAACAGGTACCCATCAAACGCTTACACTGGGTTAACCAAGTTCACGGTAAGCAAATTCATGATATTGATGGCACAGCGCTAGGTATGACGCCAATGTCTGCTGACGCGATGGTCAGTCGGCAACAAGGGCTTGGGCTTGCGATAATGACGGCTGACTGCGTGCCGATAGTTTTATATCAGCCAGCTAGTGGTCAAATAGCAGCGATTCACGCGGGTTGGCAAGGTCTGGCTTGCGGGGTTATTCAAGCGACTGTGCACTGTTTTACGCAATCGGGACAAATCAAAGCTTGGATTGGTGTTTGTATCAGTCAAGACAGCTATGAAGTTGGCGCTCAGGTTCGCAATCAATTATTGAAAGGTTGCACAGAAAATAAGTTATTGAACACAGCCAGTATTGAACATTTTGATTCGTTATATGTCATAGATTCTGTGGCTACTATTAAAGGCGATAACGAGACTCAACATGTACAGGATACGGTTGATAAGCTGTCAATCTGTAACACAGTTGACGCGAGAAAAATCAAGCTAAACTTACCAAAGTTGGCAGCGGATCAGCTTAGTGCGGCGGGCGTTATAGTAGATGACACCTTATCTAGCAGCTGTAGTTATGCTGATGACCACTATTACTCTTATCGGCGTCAAACGCATTTGCAGCAGCCTGCTACAGGTCGAATGGCGCTGGTCATTGTACGTGGCGCTGCGTAGGATTACGCTATTTGCTATTGCGTGCGATTAACTGTTGAACTTATATTGTTTTTATTTAACCATTTATAGCCATTATTAGAGTTTGTATGAATACACCTGCCAAATCGTCCATTACTGATAGCATACCGACTGTAGCTATTGCTGTTATTTATCATAGCAACTACGGTCATACCAAGCGCGTCGCTGAAGCGATCATCGAAGGGGCGCGCCAGCAATTGCCAGCAGCACAGGCCAAAGCCGTTGATGTCCACAAGGTTGACTGGGATTATTTGGATCAGGCGGATTTGCTGGTTTTCGGTAGTGCCGTATATATGGGTAGTGTCACTGCTGAATTTAAGACTTTTATGGATGAAACCTCAAAGCGCTGGTATCATCGTAAATGGGAAGGCAAGTGGGCAGCCGCTTTTGCCAACTCTGGTGGGCTGAGCGGTGATAAGCTGGCGGTATTGCAGCAGATTTCTTTGTATGCGATGCAGCATGGCATGAACTGGATTGGATTACCGCTGATGCCGACAGGTCATGAGGCTCATGATTTAAACCGTTTATCTAGCTTTTTGGGCTTGATGACCCAGTCGCTTGATGGTCCCCCTGAGGAAACGCCAGGACGGGGAGATATTGATACGGCTATTTGGTTTGGCGATCATTTGGCCAAGACAATTATCAAGCATCAGCCAGCGGCACGCCCTTGAAATGAATGGCTATTGAATCATTCAAGGTAATTTATTAAACATTAAAGGCAGATATCAAACCGATATCTGCCTTTTTTTTGCTTATTTTATGAGTGTGATGGCACTATTTTTGATTTTTTGTACTGGTATTATTTTGAACTTGCACAGTGGTGGTAGGCGTATTTTTGACCAAGATGCTATTGGTAGGGGTGGTATTCACAGGGATAGGGCTGTCGACAAACTGAAATGATTGGCAGCCTGTGATTAACAGGGCTGATGTCAGTATATAAGCAAGAATCGGTAACTTCATAGTGGTGTCTCAGGCGGCGATCGGAAATGTGGAAATAGCGCCTATCATAAACAAAATATGGTGCGTTGCAATAGCTTGTTTCATAGCATTATAAAAATATGACTGATAAAAAAAGCGAGTGCTAACTTAAGTCTATGTATCTATTATGTACAACTAAAATCGATGATGACAAAAAATGAAGCAAATTTTTGACAGCTATCTACAATGATAGATTTTTTATAAAAGATATGCACCCAAAAAATAGGACTTTAGTTACTGATTTTAAAGGTATTATTTAAATGACCTATTATTATAATATAAAAAAATATATTACGTTATCAAAAACTGACAATGATAACGCAGTTCTTTACGTTTTGTAAAAATTTGAGACCAATACGTTACTCGTTAAGTAATAGTAGCGAAATAGTCTTACATTAGTAGAGTGAGTAGACATCATTTAGTAACTATGCTTAGTCAATACGCTTATGAAATTACTTTTGTCACGCTATTTTACTGAGTATTTACTGGATGATTTGCTACTTCATTTAATGGATTATCAATTGAGTATAACAAGTCGTCACTCATTAAGGCTTGCTTAATATTAAGTGTTTCATCTCAATCATTCATCCTAATAATAATTACAACACCCTAGGTGCCAGCTATATGAGGATATTATGAAGCCACTTTCTGTGATGTTATCGATGCTCGTCATTGGTATGACCTCTAGCGCTGCGATGGCTGAAGGCGCAAGCGTCGTCAATACCAGCCTAGCCAATGCTAGCTTGCCTAATGCCAGTTTACCTAATATTAGTCCAGCCAACAGCGAGCTTGTCAATCGCGGTGCTTACATTGCCCGTGCAGCCGATTGCATGGCATGTCATGGCGAAGATTATACTGGCGGTACAGCGATCGAAACGCCGATGGGAGACATCTATTCAACCAATATCACCCCATCTAAACGTTATGGTATCGGCGATTATACCGAAACGGACCTGAAGAACGCGTTGCAAAAAGGTCGTACGCCAAGCCATATGCTTTACCCTGCCATGCCATATCCTTCTTATAGTGGCATGAAAGAAGAAGATATCAGTGCGTTGTTTGCTTATCTGCAAACCGTACCTGCTATCGATGAAGCACCGAAATATAAAACTGACCTGCCATTTCCCTTTAACATTCGCAGCTTAATGATTGGCTGGAATTTTCTCAATGTCCCGTCTACTGAAAACCGTGATGGTCTCACCGAGACGCAGCAACGTGGTGAATATATTGTCAATAACTTAGAGCACTGCGGTACTTGCCATACCCCGCGTAATAGCACTATGGGTTTCGATAAAAAAATGTATCTATCAGGTGCTCAGCTTGGTCATTGGCATGCACCAAATATCACGCCTGACGAGTCGAGCGGTATCGGTAGTTGGAGTGAACAAGATATCGTCACTTATCTGCGTACTGGTGAGCTTGACCAGCGTGCCTATGCGGGTGGTCCTATGGGCGAGGCGGTTGCACATAGTACGCGCTACTTAAAAAATGAAGATTTGAATGCCATTGCTTCTTATCTAAAAGCGGTGCCTGCTATCCAAACAGATGATAAGGTCGCAGCCATTGATGTCTCGCGTTTGCCAACACCCATTAGCGAATCTATCACTCATGATTTACTGGCGCAAAAAGATTATTTAGCCCAAGCCAAAGCGCAGGTGAGTAATGGCAGCAATTCACCAGAATCGCTATATTTGGCAGCCTGTGGTAGCTGTCACGGCGTTGACGGTTATGGTCAGCCTGATGCGCGTTACGCTCCTATCGTTGGACTCAGCAGTATTCGCCGTGAGAAACCTGATGCGCTGGTCAATATGATCCTTCATGGGGTAGAAGGCGCGACTAACACGTCACCTATCATGCCAGGGTTCTCAGATGAGCTAAATAGCGAGCAAATCGCTGGTATTACCAATTATGTGCGTGTGAATTTTGGTGGTCTCAACAGTAGTGAGGTGAGTGCTAGTGATGTTGATCGTATCGCAACGACAGGTACTGACAAGCCCTTCTTAATCAAATATGCGGGCTTACTGGCAGTAATCGGCATCATCGTGGCTATTATTATCATTGTGTTTATTATACGAGCCATCTTGCGGTCTAGGCGCCGTCGTTAATTCATTGATTCTATAAAGACGATCTACATATTTATTATAGGACAAGATCTACAGGAAATATGGTAAGGCACAACAGCTCGAAAAACAGACGTAGAACTAAGCCGAGCTGATTAATAATATATATATGCCTACCATCTTGCAGGAACGTCTACTTTAAGGACACTATTATGAAAGACATGCTTCAATCACCAACGCGGCGCCAACTGCTCTCGATGATTGGTAAAACAGCGGGCGCGACCGCGATGTATCAGGCGATGACGACATTAGGATTTGCGTCAGAGTCGAGTTTTAAAGAGACCATGGATCTTAAAGGTGCACCTCCTGGCGCTAGTATCGTCATTCTTGGTGCGGGTCTTGGCGGGCTGACCGCGGCTTATGAGTTACGTAAAGCAGGCTACGATGTCAAAGTGCTCGAATATCAAAATCGTGGCGGCGGTCGTAGCTGGACATTGAACAGTGGGGACAAATATACCGAGCTTGGCGGCGAAGAAGTCACCTGTGATTTTGAAGAGGGCAATTACTTTAATGGTGGACCGTGGCGTCTGCCAAGCCATCATTATGCCGTCTTCCATTATTGCAAACAATTTGGCGTTGAAATGCAGCCCTTTATTCAAACCAATGATCGTGCTTATTTGCATCGAAGTACTCATTTCGACGGCGTACCTCAGCGTTTGGGTGATGTAAAAAACGACATCCAAGGTCATGTTGCGGAGCTGCTATCGAAATCAGTCAACGTCGGTGGTCTTGATCGCTCGGTCAATACTGAGGACAAAGAAAAGCTATTAGAAGGTTTAAAAGGCTGGGGGGTGCTGGATAAAGATTATCGTTACCGCGCCAGTAATGAGACCAGTAAACATCGCGGCTTTAGTGTGTTTCCGGGTGGTGGCTTGATGCCTGATGCGACGCCATCAAAACCTTTGCCGATCAGTGAGATACTAGATTCAGGTATGTGGGCAGATATTTATGGCAACCATATGACTTATGGTCATCAACCGACGATGTTTCAGCCAGTAGGTGGTATGGGGAAAATTGGTGATGCGTTCACCCGTGAATGCCGCGATATGATTGAGTTTAATGCAAAGGTCACTAAAATTCATCAAGATGACAGTGGCGTCACTGTCGATTATGTAGACAGCAACAGCCCAGATGGTGCCACCAAGACCATTCGTGCAGATTGGTGCGTGTGTAATATTCCATTAACTGTATTGACGCAGATGGATATTAATGTCTCAAAACCAATGAAGCAGGCGATGGCCGCCGTGCCTTATGAAACCTCTTATAAAGTTGGTCTAGAGTTCAACCGCCGCTTTTGGGAAGAGGATGAATGGATATTTGGTGGTCTGACTTATACCGACATGCCCATTGCTCAGATTGCTTACCCGTCACAAAATATGTTTAAAGAGGGTACGGGCGTGCTACTCGGTGCGTATGGTTATGGTCCGACGTCTTATAAGTTTAATAGCTTAACGCCGCAAGAACGTATTAATGTTGCGCTTGCTTATGGTAAATACATCCATCCTCAGTATCCAAAAGAATTCCGCGCAGGGACATCAGTTGTCTGGCACCGCATCCCATGGACGCTCGGCTGTTACGGTATTTGGAATGAGTCTACCCGTCGTCAGCATTACGACACCTTGTGCAGTATTGATAATCGTATTGTGCTGGCGGGCGAGCATTGCTCACACATTCCGGCATGGCAAGAAGGCGCTATTTTATCTGGTATGGATGCCGCAAAGCGCCTACATAAAAAAGCAAAAATGCTGGTTTAATAACGCTTGGGTTATATAAATAACTATAAGATTCAGAGGCTATCATGGACAATGCAATTGTGAAGAAGGCAATCGTGGAGAAAGCAATCTTGAAGAGAAAAGTCATGAAAAACATGACACTCAAACTGCTGACGGTGGTGCTGCTGAGTGGGATAAGCAGTGCAGCACTGTTGGGCTGTAGTCAACAGCCAGATGATGAAGTGACGGTTTCCAGTGTGCAAGATCAGGATTCCTTAAAAACCAATGACTATCAAGCAAGCCGAAATACGGGTGCGTGGGGCGGCGTTTATATGAGCCGTGAGGAGCTTACTGCACCTGCTATCAATATTGTCGACGACAGCTCATTGCCCAACATGGAAGACGACCCAAGTATTACTGAATGGGACGCAAAGTTTGAAGGCACAAATGGCTTTGTGACGACAGATGGCAAAAAGCTGTATCACGACTCTTGTGCGGCTTGTCACATGCACAAAGGCGAGGGTGCTTACGGTGCAGGCTATTATCCGCCACTGGCGAATAACAGTAAGATGCAATCAAAGTATTACATCATCGATATCTTGATTAATGGCTTTCGTGGCATGCCCTCATTCCATGGAATGATGAACGATACGCAGATGGCGGCGGTTACTCAATATGTGGTCAGTGACCTAAATGGTTTTACCGATACCGTGACTGCTGAAGATGTGGCAAAACTGCGGCATCCCAATCCATCAGCGGGTGATCCGAGTGATGATTAATCGTGTTTACTATTTTGGTCAATAATTGTCCAATATATCCTAGTATCAAAATGATTTAACCGTGCTTCGCAATATAAAAAAGCGCCTAATTATTTATTAGGCGCTTTTTTATAAGCAAGGCTTTATGGATTAAGAAAGATAATGAGAGAGAGGATTTATTTAGGACTCGATGACCAGACTGGTGAGCGAATCGTGCCTTGACCCGACTTACCAAATGACTCGCCACCATTCAATGATTTGATGGTTAATACGCCTTTGCCACCTTGCTTTGAGGCGTAAACGACACGCTTACCATTAGGCGAAAAGCTTGGCGCTTCATCGATACCCGTATTGCCCAAGTTAGTAGTGACAGCGCCGCCGCTATTCATGATCGCCGCTGAGCGACCACTTAAAAAGGCAATTTGTGAGCCATCGTTACTAAATTGCGGGCTAGTGGCATAACCGCTACTTGATACCTTAGTAGTACGTCCTGAACCAAACTCATAACGATAAATCTGTGGTTTGTTAAATCCAGTTTTGTCTGATACAAAAACAAAGGATTTGCCATCAGGCGCATAACTTGGTTGCACTTCGCTGCTTGGCCAATTGATAAGCCTTCTAGGTTGACCACCACTGGCACTCATCTCATAAATATCGGCACTGCCTTCAAAGCTGCTAGAAAATAATATCTTGCTGCCATCAGGTGAAAATGATGGACTGAGGTTGCTGCCAGGGAAGGGCGTTAACGGGGTTGCACCGCCACCGCTCACACTTTGTACATAAATAACGGGATAAGATTTATCACGTTGTACGGAATAAGCAATGCGATTGCCATCTGGCGACCATGTTGGTGAAAAGATAGAACCGGTTACTTCAGTAATGGTTTTGGCATTTTCGCCATCGGCATCCATCACTTTTAAACGTGAGACTTTTTCTTTACCAGCACCAATCTCTTCAATATAAGCAATACGCCCTGAAAAGTCACCTGGCGTACCAGTAATTAGCTCATATACTTTATCAGCGATGACGTGACCAGCATAGCGCATGCTTTCTTTATTATTGTCAGCCGTTAAGCTTTGTTTGCCTTCGATTACTCTACCAGATTTAACGTCAATCACTTCGTAATCGGTTACTATTTTACCGCGATTGCTGCGGGTGCTGCCGACCACTAGATAAGGAATCCCCATGCTTTGCCATACTGGCAATGTGCCTGCCAGCTCGCTGCTACTGCGCGGCTGCTGTGGTAGATCCTTGCTAGTCACTTTTAGCTCTGTTTTGCTTAAATCATTTAGAATAATCGGCGATAATACAGAATCACCAGCAAATGGCACAAACGCGACTTGGTTTTGTTGAACGGGAATTTCGAAACTATCCTGTAGTACGACTATTTCTTTGGCAAACAAACTAGTAGAAGCAAGTAAACATGATGCGCTAATACACAGAGTTGTCAGCTTTTTTTTGTAAATATAATTGTACAATTTATTCTCCTAAAATTAATAAAGAATCTTGATACTTTTAAAATTTAAGAAATGAGATTTTTATATACTGAGTTTTATTTAGTTGTTCCAATATATTCTATGCTAAAAGTAGGGTATTTAGGATCGTCAGGACCAATGGGTAATTTTCTGGTAACCCTAGCTGCATCTTCTAGTGCTTTGTTATATTTTGGGTTACTTCCTGATGCATTGTAACCAGTTATAATACCACTGCTATCAACAGTAATAGTCAGAGTTGCTAAGACAGTTTGCCCCTTAGCTCCTTCTGGTGATATAAGATTCTTTTTGATTAGTGCTTTTATATCACTATCGCTAGCACCAGTAGAACCAGAGGTACTGCTACTACCACCATTAGATGTTGTTGAGTTGCCGTCTGCTTCTAGATCATATCTCTGACCTGCGCTACCAGAATCACCTGTATTAATCTTTAAATTTTTATCAGTCGCAGTCGGGCGTGTAATCTTTGGCGGGTTATTTTGTTTATTACGGAAATCGCCCAGCTGTTTTTGTTCTTCTATTAGCTGCTCTTTTTTGTTTTGCTCCACCTGACCATGCTCTTCTGTCACCGACTCATCTAATTGTGCTGCCCACTCTGCCATTCGACGTTCGTAGTCTTGGTTTTGCTCAAGTAAGCGTTGATGCTGCTCTTCACTCATCAGCATTGGTTGACTGGCAGGATCGTTAGAGCGCGTAAAGACAGGCACACGCTGCGAGTTTGGCTGACTGGCGCTATCGCTAAAACTTTCTGATGATGAGGTGCTCGATGCACTGCTTGTGCTAGTTTCAGCTTGCATCGCGCTAGCTGCCGCTGCACGATTGGCAAGGATTTGACCTTGCATTTCAGCCAATTGCTCAGGGGAGACCATGACCGTCTCAATACTTTCCACAGTGTCGGTTTTAGTATGTTGATAAGTATAAACGAGTATCCCAATCACGAGACCATGTGCCAGCACGCTAAGTAGCGTAGGCAATGTTAGCCCATTGCCTTCAGGTTGGGTCGGTACGTAAACGACAGGAGCATTATGCATGGTAAAGATACTCAAGGACGAGGTTCATCAAATTATCTACTTTATTATAGCAAGCTGAGCGAGGAATAGGATTTATTACAATGATGGTGTGGGCAAGGGTGCGCCTGTTAATAATCCCACCTTTTGAATGCCTGCTTGTTGTAAGGTGGCCATGAGTGTCATGATAGCGCCATATTGGTTGTTTTGATCGGCATTAATCATCACTTGTACGGGCTGAGCACCTACATTGCTGCTTTGGTTTTGCAGATTGGCGAGCGTATCAATCAGCTCTGTTTCACTAATCGGCAGGTCGACATTGTCTTCATAACTGATAAAAATATCGCCACTATCGGTCAAGGACACAATGACGGGTAGTTGGCTTTGGCTCATGGTATTGGTTTGCTCTTTTGGCAAGTCAACATCGACGCCCGTAATCAGCATGGGTGCTGTGACCATAAATATGACGAGCAGCACCAACATCACATCGATATAAGGAACGACATTCATCTCCGCATTTAGCGCTTTTTTTTCACGGCGATAGGGACTCTGTTTCATGATTTCATAGTCCTTGTGCCTGATTGGCTGTAGATGTCGTTTCTCTCGTAGCGATATTGTCTCTACCAACAGTGCTTTCTGCACTGGTCTCGCGCTGGAGCATGCCCGTCATTTCATCACAAAATAAAGCACGTGAATCGTACAAGCGACTAGATTTGGCGGTAAAGTGGTTATACGCTAGTACGGCAGGAATCGCTGCAAACAAGCCCATAGCGGTTGCGATTAGTGCTTCGGCAATACCAGGTGCGACAGAGGCGAGGGTTGCTTGTTCCGTTTGTGACAACCCTAAAAAGGCGTTCATGATGCCCCAAACTGTACCGAACAATCCAACATAAGGCGCGACTGAGCCAATGCTCGCTAGCGTAGTCAGTCCTGATTCTAATAGTTGCTGCTGACGTCCTAAACCGACTCGTAGCTTGCGCTCAACACCATCGATGATGTCATCTTTGGGTTGGCGCTTTTTATGCATTCTTAAGTATTCAGAAAATCCCACATAAAATATTTGCTCAAGTCCTTGGCGTTCAGGCGAGCCTTGCACGCCTTGGTAAAGCTTGGCTAAGTCTTCACCTGACCAAAACCAAGTTTCAAACTGTTGATCGAAATTTTTGGCCGTACCAAGCCGCGCGCTCATACGAAAGATAATTACCCAGCTGACTAAAGACGCCAATAACAATAATGCCATCACAATCTGCACCAAGAGACTGGCTTGGGTAATAAGGTCGATAATATTTAATGATTCAGGCATGTATGGGACTCATGGATAATTAATAATAGCTGGTATGGCGCGACACGCAGACCAGATAGGATCTTTAATAACGAAAATATAATATGACAGTCATGATGCATATTGCTATCAGCCGCCTAGTGTACTGCTAAATGTCGAAAAGGTCATTTGTTAAAGTGTTAAATACCAAATAATTAACAGCTGTTTGTACAATTCATAGTATAAGGTTAATTTATATGTGGATGTCTGAAATATTATCTGGCTGTTATGTCTTAATTGACTGAAAAGGTGGGTTTGTACCCATAAGGCACTGGTAATGATTGAATTTGTACCGCAACTTCTCTAAAATGTTGCACCTTGTTACCGCTGTCTTTTGATAATGACGTCGCCATCCATTGGCTGACGTCATATTTATTTTAGGCATCAATAAATTTGTTCTTTCACTAGCAAGCTGGGCGCGACACTTATGAATGCAATTGAACGCTATTTTGGGATTAATGGTGAAAACACCACAGTCAAAACGGAAATCCTTGCCGGTATAACCACCTTTTTGACCATGGCTTATATCATCTTTGTCAACCCCAACGTATTGGCGGAAGCTGGTATGGATAAAGGGGCGGTATTTGTTGCTACCTGTTTAGCAGCGGCAATAGGCTGCTTTATTATGGGTATCTATGCCAGACTGCCGGTGGCACTCGCACCAGGTATGGGTTTGAACGCCTTTTTTACTTACGGCGTTGTATTGGGCATGGGCTACGCTTGGCAAACTGCGCTAGGTGCTGTTTTCTTATCGGGTTGCTTGTTTATCATTTTGAGTTTGTTTAAGATTCGCGAATGGGTTATCAATGCCATTCCAAACAGCCTTAAGCAAGGTATTGTGGCAGGTATCGGTGCTTTCTTAGCATTTATTGCGCTACAGAGCTCAGGTATCATTGTCGGTCGTGATGCGACATTGGTGATGCTGGGTGACATGACCTCATTTGCGCCTATGATGGCTGCTTTGGGTTTCTTTATTATTATTGGTTTGGTCTATAAAAAAGTCCCAGGTGCCGTGACGATTGGTATCTTGGTTATCACCGTGATTAGCTTGTTGACAGGCCATACACAGTTTGCTGGCATCATGTCTGCGCCGCCATCTATCACACCAACATTGATGGAGCTTGATATTGCGGGTGCGTTTGACGTTGGTATGATCAGCGTTATTTTTGCCTTCTTATTCGTCGATTTATTTGATACAACAGGTAGTTTGGTTGGTATTGCCAATAAAGCGGGTTTGATTGATAAAGACGGCAATATTCCTAATATGGACAAAGCGCTACTGGCGGATTCTACTGCTACGGTCGCTGGTGCAATGTTGGGTACGTCATCGACCACCAGTTATATTGAGAGTGCTTCTGGAGTGGCATCAGGTGGTCGTACAGGTCTGATGGCAGTGACGGTTGGCGTATTGTTTGTACTGAGTATTTTCTTTGCACCATTGGCTGGTATGATTCCTGCTTACGCCACAGCTGGCGCGATTTTCTATGTGTCGGTACTGATGTTATTTACCCTAAAAGAAATCAACTGGGAAGATTTGACAGAAGCGGCTCCTGTAGCGGTTGTTCTGTTATTGACCCCGCTGACGTACTCTATCGCTGATGGTATTGCGCTTGGTTTTATCACCTTTACCGCGGTAAAACTGATGACCGGTAAATTCTCTGAAATCACGATCCCAGTTTGGGTATTGACCGTTATTTTGCTGACCAAATTGGTGGTTTTATAAGTTTTACTAGGGCGTGTCCTCATTTCAAAAATGTTGATAAAAATGAGATAAATTGCAGTCAAACGAGGAAAATAGCGCAGATAATATCGGGATATTAATCAGCTATTTAACGATGTTTGGCAAAATTTAGCCATTTTTAGCCCGTTTAGATATGATCAATTGAATTGAGGACACGCCCTAGGATGCGGTAAGCGTTCGATACTACTTTACTGCTTTTGAGTTTTGTTACGTTAAATTCCTCTTTATTCGGAAACGATAAAGGGGTTTTTTTTGGTTTAAAATGGCTCAAATTCCCCTAAATTTATTCAAGTGTTTGATTTAATAAAACAATTAATAGTAAATAGTAAATAGTAAATAGAAAAGTATAACCAGTGCGTCATAAGGGATAAAGTGCTGGTAACTGATTGTTTTTTAGAAATATATTAATTTGTGAAAATAAGCAATATCGTTAGTTTGAAAATTTTTTTCATGATATTATAGCCGAGTTAAGCGCATCACCTCAATCAACGCCGTAGAGGTTTTTCTTACAGTGAATTAGCAGCACCCAAGATGGCAGATTTTTTTGCTAAAGCGACTTTTTCGTTTTAATGTAGCGATATCTGATCATCACACTCCTTTCACTACAAACAAGAAGAAGGCACTAATGCCGCTTAGCTGTTCGTTGTTGCCTTTGTATTGTTAACGTAGCCCGTTTAACAGTCGAACGACCTACTTAACCGCTTCCAGCCTACGCTGGATTTTCTCGTTTTGTGATGGCGCCGTTTGGACTTTTGATTATTGTTATAAGTATCTATCGATAGCCATCATCTAAATGAATGATGGTGATGGCTAGTTATACCAGACGATCAGACTTCCTAAAGCACTATTTATGATGGTTTTTAAACGATAGTTATGGAGTTGTTATGAACCCAGTAGACCAGTTTACCCCGCAAGAGCCGATTTTGTTTAATCCTGTCGATTTGCTATCGCCAGATTATATTGCCCAGTCGGCAGAAACTCTGCACGCCCGTATTTCGCCGTTGTATAGCGTTGATGAAGAGCGCTGGTTGTCCAAATTATTGCCACTTGCTAAACCCAGCACAGAAGAACGTGACGCCGCTGCTGAGCAAACGCGCCAGCTGGTTGAACATGTACGTAATGATGGCAAAGCGGTCAAGATGGTCGACTCGTTACTGCTTGAGTATAGTCTTGATACCCAAGAAGGTATCTTGCTGATGAGCTTGGCAGAAGCCTTGATTCGAGTGCCAGACAATTATACTGCTGATGCGTTGATTCATGACAAAATGAGTGTGGCTGATTGGAAAAAGCACATCAAAAATGACAACGGTTTTATGGTCAATGCCTCGACATGGGGCATGATGATGACAGGTCGTGTCGTCAGTATTGATAGTAGCACCACAGCATCAGGCTTTTTGGATCGCATGACTAAAAAGATGGGCGAGCCTGTTATTCGTAGTGCCATGCAAAAAGCCATGCGCATCATGGGTCATCAGTTTGTATTGGGCGAGACCATCGAAGACGCCAATAAAAACAGCCAGCCTTATCGTAATAAAGGCTATACCTATTCGTTTGATATGCTTGGTGAAGCGGCTATTGCGCATAAAGACGCTGAAAAATACTTCAATGACTACCTGCATGCGATCAGAGCCACTGCCAGTATCAAAGTCAAAGAAGGCATGCCTAAGCCATCAGTATCTATCAAGCTGTCAGCATTGCACCCTCGCTATGAAGCCACGCAAGAAGCCCAAGTCATGGGTTTATTACGTCAACGCTGCTTGCTGCTCATCGAAGCGGCACGTGAAGTCAATGTGGATCTTAGTATCGATGCCGAAGAAGCCGACCGCCTTGAAATTTCTTTAAAACTGTTTGAGTCTTTGTACCGTGACAATTTGACGGCTGACTGGGATGGTCTTGGCTTGGTCGTGCAAGGTTACTCTAAGCGTGCCATCGCTATTTTGGTGTGGTTGGCACGGCTATCGACTGAGGTGGGAGATCGTATTCCAGTACGTCTGGTAAAGGGCGCCTATTGGGATACTGAGATCAAGCTTGCCCAGCAAAAAGGTCTGTCAGGCTATCCTGTCTGGACACGCAAAGAAGGCACGGATACTGCTTACCTTGCCTGTGCGCGTTTCTTGTTATCAGATCATCTGCGCGGCTTGATTTGGCCACAGTTTGCGACACACAATGCGCACACCCTAGCGTCAATTATGACCATGAGTAAGCATAGAGAGTTTGAGTTTCAGCGTCTACATGGTATGGGCGATGCGCTTTATGATCATATCTTACAAGCGTATAAAATTCCGGTACGTATCTATGCCCCAGTTGGCGCGCATAAAGATTTGCTGCCGTACTTGGTACGTCGCTTGCTCGAAAACGGTGCCAATAGCTCGTTTGTCCATCAGCTACTAGACAAGTCTTATCCGATTGAGAAGCTGACAGTACATCCTTATGACAAGCTACTGACCAATGCGACGTTACACAATCCAGAGATTCCGTTGCCGTTAGAGATTTATGGTGCGCGCCGTGCCAGTTTTGGCCCTAATATATTCGTAGAGTCACAATGGTTGCCCTTTAAATCTGCTATCGATAGCCATTTGCATAAAACTTGGTCAGCGACGTCCATCGTCAATGGCAAAGCAGTTGATGAATATGAAGTAGAGGGCGTAACGCATAAGCTTGAGACTCAAACCGTACGTGCACCTTGGAACCACGAAGTAAGTGCTGGTGAAGTCACTTATGCCAATGCTCAAATAGCTGGTCAAGCAATCGATGCGGCAGTGGCAGGGCAAAGTGTCTGGCAAGCAGTATCAGCTGCTAAGCGTGCTGAAATATTGCGTAAAATAGCTGATCTCTATGAAGAAAACTATGCTGAGCTAATGGCGCTATGCCAAATCGAAGCGGGCAAAACCCTTCAAGACGGTATTGATGAAATCAAAGAAGCCGTTGATTTCTGCCGTTTTTATGCCGATGAAGCAGAGCGTCTAGACGATGTCGTGCATGAATTCACCGATTTGGCTGGCAAGCAATCTCGTCAAGTTTATAAACCACGTGGCACCTTTGTCTGTATTAGCCCATGGAACTTTCCATTGGCTATCTACACTGGTCAAATCGTAGCGGCACTAGCAGCAGGTAATACGGTGGTGGCGAAACCTGCCGAACAAACCAGCTTGATTGCCCATTTTGGTGCTCAGCTAATGTACCAAGCAGGAGTACCAACACAAGCCTTACAGTTAGTGATCGGTGCTGGCGATGTTGGTGGTGCATTGACAGCGGCTTACAATATAGCAGGTGTGATATTTACGGGTTCAACCCAAACGGCTCAACGTATTAACCAAAGCCTAAATGATCATGCACAAGCCAGTGGTGAGTTACCTGTTTTTATCGCCGAAACTGGTGGTCAGAATGCTATGATTGTCGATTCAACGGCATTGCCAGAACAAGTGGTTAGAGACGCTGTCTTATCTGCATTTGGTTCAGCAGGTCAGCGTTGCTCAGCTTGCCGTATATTGTGCGTGCAAGAAGAAATGGCTGATAATTTAATTGAGCTATTACAAGGCAATATGGCTGAGCTATCGGTCGGCAATCCTTTATATGCTGCTACAGATGTGGGCCCAGTGATTGATGCAGATGCCAAACGTAGTCTTGAAGCGCATATCGAGCGTATGGACGCTGAGCCAACGGCGACTATCTTGGCACAGACGCCAATGAGCTCAAGCTCAGTTGTCAGTCAAGAGCAGTCTACCTTTGTATTGCCAACAGCGATTGAAGTAAAAAGTATCGACGTGATAGGTGGCGAGCATTTTGGTCCAATTTTGCACGTACTGCGCTATCAAGCACGTGATCTGAATAAGCTGATTGATGCCATCAACGCGACAGGCTTTGGTTTGACCTTGGGTATTCATAGTCGTATCGAAAATACCGTTGAGCACATCGAGCGCCGTGCGTTTGTAGGTAATACTTACATCAACCGCAACCAAATCGGTGCCGTCGTAAACGTACAACCATTCGGTGGTTGTGGTCTGTCTGGTACGGGTCCTAAAGCTGGTGGCCCGCATTATGTCGCACGTTTGATGCAGCTTAGCTCAGAGTCAAATAGTAGTAACCAGATAACTGCTAATACTACCCAAACCATCACTCAAACAGAACTCGCATAAGGAGTAGCAACATGGCGACTGAATTCAAAAAAAATCATGCCCAGGTTTGTGAATCTTGGCGATTACTTGGCGCAGTGAATCGCGCAACATATCTACAAGCGGCTATTCCAAAGTTGGCGCTGCTGACTGGTGACGCCAATAAAGCAAAGCGTTTGTTCAATCATCTATTGAGCGCCGCGCCTAGCTTGGATGAGGTGCATCGCATGACTGGTGCAACTGGTGAGTCCAACGATCTATATGTCACTGGTCGTGGTAAGACTATGGTTATTGGTGGTGAATCTGCTAGAGCTATGGCGGTATTGGGACAGCTGGTAGCCGCACTATTGACAGGTAATGAAGTCATATTGCATTGCCCAAGCCAAGATGAGATGTGCAATGAAGCTGCCAAGATACTATACGATACAGGTATCAGCGAAGATGTATTGAGTGTGGCGAATGACTCGCAAACCGTCACACTTTTATATATCGATCGTCTGGCACAGGTTGCAGTCTCTGGCAATCGAAGCGAAGTACAGACTATCAGTCAAGAGCTTGCCAATACCGATGGTATCTTAACGCAAGTCATTAGTGTCACCGATATGGAAGGCTTGTCAGAGATGCTAACGCCTGATTATTTGCATCGTTTTGTCACTGAGCGTGTCAAAACAATCAATACCACAGCGATCGGTGGTAATGCTAGCTTGCTTGAACTTGGTACCGAATAACCGTATTAATTACAAACCCGCTTCGCTCTTATATCTGTTTTGATAAGTGCGAAGCAGTGTTTGGTATAGCTATAAATACCGAATACGATTTATAAGAAAAAACCGCTATCTGAGTAATTGTCAGGTAGCGGTTTTTTTATTTGATTAATTTCTGATTAATAGATATTATTCAGCAATATCAATCCACACCCAGCCGTTCTCTAGCCATTCGCTCAAATCATCTGCATCAACATCGGTGACATCTTGACTATTTAGGTGTTCGCCATTAGCCAAACGCACCAATACCGCTACTGCTGTATCATCAAGCCCGTCAATGCGCTGACCATTGGCATATAGCACAATGCCATCATTAGTCTGGCTATAGAGCAAACGATTGCTATAATCCGCTTGCAATGTGGCACCTTCTGCTAGAGCTTGCATGAGCTCATCCGTATCCAATGTATCCTCTGGCATCAGTGCATCATACTGGCGTTTGCTGACGACTTCAGAAACTGCTTGACGAATGATATCATCACCACGCTCAGACTGTAGCATTTGTAATAGCTGATCTTTGATCGCATTGATGCTGCTCGATTGCAATTCACCTGACGCTTGCAGCGCTTGTGGTAACAGCATTGGGATAAATAAATCGCTATCGTTGGTGGCGATATCAGCCAAGCTGTCGATGATTTGCATCAAGTTAGGACGACGGCAGCCAAATGAAAAGGTTAAGCAATCGTCTTGTGCCACACCAAAATGCGACAGCTTCGGCGGTACGTAAAGTACGTCACCCGCTTCTAATATTTCATCAAAAATAATCTCACCCATATCATCAAATAGGCGAATCGGCTCATCGGCGACAAACTCGGTATTTTTATCACAGAATTTGCCCAGTTGCCAACGTCTAGTGCCGTAGCCTTGCGCAAGAAACACATCATAATCGTCATAGTGTTTGCCGACTGAGCCACCTTTTGGCGCATAAGAAACCATGATGTCATCACGTTGCCATTGTGGAATAAAGTCAAAGGCTTGCCACAATTGACCAAGCTCAGGTGACCACTGTTCCATATTTTGTACCAGTACGGTCCATTGCTCAGGTAATTTATCAAAATCAGTTTCGCTCAGTGGGCTTTTTTTAAGTTGCCACTGCGCCTGACCTTCTTTTTTACTTGCTGCTTGAGTCAGCAGGCGCGCTGCGGCATCTTCTTCTAGGGCTAGACCGAGCATGTCGTCAGGTTCAAACATGCCAATTAGTTGTGGTAAGCCTTGTTTAATTAAGAGTGGCTTTTTTTGCCAGTATTCGCTTAAAAATTGCTCAGGCGTGATAGAGTCGGGTAAACAAAGCGGTATAGAAGTCATGGGTAGATCCGTGTGTTTAAGTAGAAAGGATATCAAGGTAAGCAGAATATAAAACTAGAACAGTGCTTTATAGCTGACGTGTATTGGTTTATGATTAGCGTCTAGCTGATGGTCAAAATATAGCCATCAATGCCTCTCATTATCCGTAGGAAATTTATGAAAAAATTACAGTTTATCGTCATCATCGCGAGTATGTTTATGCTGCAATCTTGTGTGCATAAAATCGTCACTGTACCTGTAAAAGTCGCCTACAAAACCACTAAAGGCGTCGTCAAAGGTACTGTTGCTGTTACTAAAGCCATCATACCGGGCGATAGTAGTGACAAAAAAGACAAAGACGATAAAGAATAAAACCTCACCCATTAACTATGTATTTAAAAAATCATAGTGTTTAGAGTAAGGTTTTTTTAAAAAGATATAAATGAATGCTCGTTTATATCTTTTTTACATTTTATAAAGATAAGATTGTTACCAGTTAAATCTTAGCAATCCACTCTTTAATCGTGCTTGCTTGCTCCGCCGCATTACCGATATAAGTGGCTGGCGTCATCTCACGTAGGCGCGCTTTATCCGCATCACTAACGGCAGATAGCTCATCGCTTTCAACGAATGTCAGCATGGCTTCGCGAGTCATGGCATTGCCACGAGTCAGAGCTTTAAGCTTCTCATATGGGTTCTCAACACGATAGCGACGCATGACGGTTTGAATCGGCTCTGCCAATACTTCTTGTGCATTATCCAAATCGTCATTTAAGCGCTGGGCATTCAATTCAAGTTTGCTGACACCTTTTAAACAAGCATCATAAGCAATCATGCTTTGTGCCAGACCAACACCGATATTACGAAGTACGGTAGAGTCTGATAAATCACGCTGCATACGCGAAATTGGCAGTTTTTCACCCAAATGAGCCAGCATGGCGTTCGCAACGCCCAAGTTGCCTTCAGAGTTTTCAAAATCAATCGGGTTGACTTTATGCGGCATGGTAGAAGAACCAACTTCACCATCTTTTAGGCGCTGTTTAAAATAGCCTAAGCTAATATATTGCCAAATATCACGGTTAAAATCGATTAAGATAGTATTAAAACGTTTGACAGCATCAAATAGCTCAGCGATATAATCATGCGGCTCAATTTGCGTGGTATAAGGGTTAAAAGTCAGCTCAAGACTTTCATCAATGAAGCGTTCTGCATGTGCTTGCCAATCGACGTCAGGGTATGAGGCGTAATGAGCGTTATAGTTACCAACCGCGCCATTAATTTTGCCCAATAGTTCAACTTGACCGACTTGTTTGATTTGACGGGCTAGGCGATAAGCGACGTTTGCCATTTCTTTGCCTAGCGTCGTTGGGCTCGCGGTTTGACCATGGGTGCGTGATAACATGGGTTGATCAGCATGAGCAATCGCCAAATCAACGATGCTATCAGTCAATTGCTGCATTTTCGCAACCACAATCTCGCGGCTGTCTTTTAGCATTAACGCATATGATAAGTTGTTGATATCTTCACTGGTACACGCAAAATGAATAAATTCTAATGAATCTTCAAGCGCTGCCTGACCACGGAACTTGTCTTTGATGAAGTACTCAACGGCTTTTACATCATGATTGGTCGTCGCTTCGATGTCTTTGATAGCTTGGGCATCGGCTTCACTAAAGTCATCAACGATGCTGTTTAAAAAGGCATTGGTATCGGTATCAAATGCTGCCAATTCACCAATCGCATTGTTATCAGCCAATGACTGTAACCAGCGAATCTCGACAGTGACGCGGGCTTTAATGAGACCAAATTCAGATAAATAAGGACGCAAGCTGTCAGCTTTGGAGGCGTAGCGACCATCGATTGGGGAGAGTGCGGTAAGTAAGTTCATAATAATGCCTTTAAATTAAAAAAGTAAAAGTGATGAAAACTGTGAAATCACACAAATGAACACATCATATAAGACTGTGGTCAAAAAAATACGGGTAGTGTAGCAAATGTAGCCGTTGATAAAACCAAAATATGCATATAACGCTATTATTAAGGGGTATCGGGTGTATTAGAGTGTGTGGTGCCATACTTAGTATTAAAGTAAAAACTACGTTTTGTCCTTGGATCTAAAATTGAGGTTACCGTTTTAACAGTACCGTTATTGCCGATAGCGACACTGTCTGCGGCATATTCGCTTGCTTGATGAATTGGATTCGCAAGTTTTGACGTCACTATCGCGCCATTCACATTTTTTTCTTGCAAGACATCTTGTAGAACAAAGTGATTAATACTAAGGTTGGCTCGATTGGTCGCAGTAATTTTGTAGGCAATACATTGTCCTGGAGTTACTTCAGATAGGGCGGCTTTACTATAGGCAAGCTTGTTTTCTAGATTTGGTAACAATGAGGCGATTTTGCAATCGTTAAGTGCTTGTTCTTTTTCAAGGACTAAAGCTGTGCTTTTATCAATCACTCTGCCAAAGTTATTATTTTCATAGTTAGACTTGTTAGTAGTCAAGGAAATAACAGTCTTTTCATTAGTAGTACGAATGGGATAAGTGCTACCACTATTTTCTTCAATCAGGCAGACAGTACTTTTGCCAGTTAGAGAAGCGATAGGTATTTTAATCTCATATTTACCGACAATATTAGTAGGAATATTGATAGTTTCAAGAGGAGCATTGGTTGTACAGTCAACCAGCTTGACTGTGCTACCTGCAATACCACTTTCAGCAGAGTCAAAAGTACCATTGAAGAAGTTGGTATTGTTATATATACCGCTGTCTATCGTAGCGTTATCTTTTTTGACATTGATGTCGCTATCATTTATACCGCCATTATCATTGAATACAGTGCCTGAAAAGACGTAATTCAACGGTTCACTTTCTACCCCAAAGCTGATCCATTCGTTATAGGTTTCACCGATTACGTTACGCGCAATGCCGATATTACCATTCATAATCCCTTCATAAGTCAAAGTCACGGCGTTCGCGTTTCTTACCGCGACAACATAATTGCTTTGACTGTTTTCAATGCCATAACTGACATAAGTACCACCATTGGAAATAGCGGTATTAGATGAGAGTGCAGAATACGTGCTGCCATTATTGATACTTTTAATAATATTTTCAAAAGTTGGCGTCGGTGGTAAAACTCCGTTATTTGAATTGAGGCTTACTTGTTTATTCGTATTCAAGGTAGGGGTATATGGGTTTTGGCTACCGGTAATACCGGCTAGATTAGTAATATTATAATAATATAAACCACTACCATTCACATTTGAGCTATCGGTACGCAGCTGCGGGTTGAACACAGCATTTTGTGAATTCAGCTGGGTACTATTGACTTTGCTGCCCATAAAATAATCACCCATTGCATTATAGTAATAGGGGACATCTGGGTTGTTTTTGATAGTGGCTTGCGCAGGTATACTAATTTGACTATTTTGAGTAAAATTTAACGTTTGACGTGCAATTTCTGAGTTACCACCCATTGAATAGCTGGCTTGACCAATCTTTATGGTATGTATAGAGGCGTTATCATTAGGCGTAATAGTAAAAGTGTACTTAAACTTATCTCTATCAATACTAGTATTAGAATCATTCCTGATCTCAATACCATTGGTACGCGTACCACTAGATGGTGTTATCTCAGCATTACTGTTATAACCAATATTTTCATTGCGCACTAAAGTAAAACGACCAGTAGCACCAGAACCTGCTGCGATATAGGTGCCAGAAGCAGTACCAGTCGAAGCATTAGAGCTGGTAACCGTAATACTACCCAGCTCTGATGGTGCTGACTGTGCACTAAATGACGCAGCAATAAAAGTAAGCGTAAGACCTCTCTTTACCCATATCGAACAAGAAAATGAGATATTCAGCAAGGCGAAAAGGCGAGCGGTCATTCAGTATCCTAAAAAAAGACAAATCATTGTATTAATTAATGTTAACTGAGATGTCAAATTCCGCAAGGCGCATCAATAGAGGCAATGACGCCACCGCCCAAACAAACCTCATCGATATAAAACACCGCTGACTGACCTGGCGTCACTGCCCGTTGCGGCGTATCAAATATCACTCGTACTTCTAAACCTTTATCATCAACAGCAAACACTCGGCACGCTTGGTCTGGCTGACGGTAGCGCGATTTTGCCATACAACGTAAGCCGTCTTCGCTAAATATATCTGTAGGCGGTAAACCATCGACCCAATCGAGCTTATAAGCTTGCAGCTCATTACTCAGCATCATGGGATGCTCATGACCTTGTCCAACGATCAAACGGTTGTTGTCCAAGTCTTTTGCTAATACAAACCAAGGCTCTTCTGGGCGATCTTTAACACCACCAATACCAATACCACCACGCTGACCTAACGTATAATACATTAGACCATCGTGTTGACCGATAATATTACCATCGTCAGTCATGATATCGCCTTTTTGAGCGGGCAAGTACTGTTGTAAAAAGTCTTTAAAGCGGCGCTCACCAATAAAGCAAATACCCGTTGAATCTTTTTTATTGGCGGTAATAAGATCATGTTCTTCAGCGATTTGACGAACCACTGGCTTTTCAAGCTCACCGACTGGGAACAGCGTCTTAGCGATTTTATCGCCGCCAACCGCATGTAAAAAGTAACTTTGGTCTTTATTGTTATCAAGCCCGCGTAATAGCTGCGCAACCTCAGTGCCGTTAGCATTCGTATAGTTCATACTGCGGCGCGTGTAGTGACCGGTGGCGATATAATCTGCGCCCAACGTCAAAGCATAGTCTAAAAATGCTTTAAACTTGATTTCTTTATTGCACAAAATATCTGGATTGGGCGTACGACCTGATTTGTATTCTGCTAAAAAATGCTCAAAAACCCGATCCCAATATTCCATGGCAAAATTAGCCGTATGTAGCTTCATACCGATTTTGTCACATACCGCTTGTGCGTCCGCTAAATCATCCATTGCCGTACAGTATTCGGTGCCGTCATCTTCTTCCCAGTTCTTCATAAACAGACCTTCGACTTTAAAGCCTGCTTGCTGAAGTAAAACGGCTGATACAGAAGAATCAACGCCACCTGACATACCGACAATCACGTGTTTGGCGCTAGGATTTTCGATATCGGCAAGTGTTAATGGACGATGAGTTGTAAAAGACTCAGAAACGGCTATGCTTGAGGTATCTTGTATGGCTGACATAAAGCGGCTCAACTATTTGTACGTTCTCCAAAATAGATATTGACGCCAAAAATCATGCCATTGCTACAATAGGTAGTCTCAGCAGAACGACGTCAGCTTATCTTTTGGATCTGGTATTATGATAAAATAAACGTCATATTATACCAGTTAATTGAAACTGGTGGCGACCGATGGTGTCTAGGCATTGGTAAAATCGCTTTAGAAATTTAGATAGTGGTTTTGAATTATTTTAATCACGTTTCACTCATCTTGGAATAATAATGATAAAAATTGGTCAAGGTATCGACGTTCACGCTTTTCACAATAATGGTCAGCAGCAGCAATATGTGGTGCTAGCAGGTGTGCCTATTGAACACACGCACAGTTTGCTGGCACACTCTGATGGAGATGTGGTGCTGCATGCGCTTGCCGATGCACTGCTTGGCGCATTGGCGCTTGGAGATATCGGTCAGCATTTTCCTGATACAGATGCCGCCCATGCAGGTTTGGACTCGCGGGTGCTGCTACGTTATGTCTACAGTAAAGTGCAAGAGGCTGGTTATAGTCTAGGCAACGCTGATATCACTGTGATGTGTGAGCGTCCAAAGCTGGCACCGCACAGTCAAGCCATGCGTGATAATATTGCCAGTGATTTGCAGACGGCGGTTAATAATATCAGCGTTAAAGCCACCACCACTGAAAAGTTAGGCTTTACCGGTCGGCAAGAGGGTATTATGGCCAATGCCGTGGTATTATTAGTCCCTAATGTTGTCGAATCTAGATAGCTTAGATCGGGTGTCATCGCTGCTTGAGCACTCCGAGTCATATTGACTTGGTGAGTTGAGCGTAGATTTTATATATAGACTCTATAGAGTTATACTTGTAATACCGTGGCGCTTGCCCCATGTATCAGCCATCTCTTTTCTCAATCATTTTGTAATATCAATCACTGTTTTCAATGAACCGCTTTATCAATAGGAGCTTTTATGAGTGAGCAAACCCCAAATACTGCTGCAAACGACGTTGAACAATTGATCCGTGATCAAATCCGTGACAATAAAGTTATTATTTATATGAAAGGAACGCCGCAATTTCCGCAGTGTGGCTTTTCTGCTAAATCGATTGAAGTGCTTACTCAAATCGGTCGTCCATTTGCGTTTGTAAATATTTTAGAAAACCCAGAAATCCGTGCGACGTTACCTAAAGTGGCTAATTGGCCGACTTTTCCACAGTTGTGGATTGACGGCGAATTGATGGGCGGATCAGACATTATTTTGCAAATGTATCAATCAGGCGAGCTTAAGCCATTGGTTGAAGCAAACAGCCCTGCTGCTTAATACTTGATAGTATGCTTTGGATGTCTTTGATATTCAAATAAACTTGATAAGATAAAGCACAGTAAACCCAAATGGTCAGTTAATGGCTATTTGGGTTTTTTAGTGTCTTTACGCTTTAGTGTTTTTAGGCTTCGTTGTTTTTATCGAATTTACCCCCATATAGTGTGCAAGATATCAGCGATATAAATAATAATTATCATACGAGTGAGAGAGCTTTATGAATAGTCAAGCAACGGAACAGCCGGACGTGCAAAAAGAAGCTGCTGAGCAAGCGGTAATCGAAAAACGCCGTGAGCATTTAAAAAATGAATCCACGCGCATCATTGAAATTGCTGGCAATGAGCCACATTCAGCGCTGAAATGTATTCATCAGCTTAGCGTGGCAGGCGGCGCAACAGAAGCCACTTATATTGCGATTGAGCAGCGTATCGTTGCGGATCAAGATTCTGCGGGCGCTTATCATTTGGCATTATTGGCACAGAATACGCCAGATTTACCCATTGATGCGCGTCAACTTATCGAGATGGTCGTTAATAAAGGCGATAATCAGCAGCGTTTGGCATTGCTAAAAAACTTGCTACTACCGCCAGTGGACATGATTAAAGAGCAAATTTTGGCGAGTAATGATGGCGATGCTATTGGCTTGATGAATGCTTATTTGCAGATCAATCCAGAAGGTTATGGCAGTCAGCATATGCTGAGCAGTGGTCAATCAGATCAAATCGTACCGCTGAGCCCTGGTAACTAGGCGCTAATTATTAAGTTACTAGTTACTAAGTTTAAAAATGATGCTTAACACTTAATGTAAATAGTTTCTACTGCGGCGTTTTTTAAGCATCAAAAAATTGTTATAATGATGGGTTAGCAATCCAATATCTAGCGGCTTTTCCAAGTCGTTAACTTTTTAAATCCGACTGACGTTTATTTGCTGATGACCATGCTATTTAGCCATAAAATTCTGGTAATGATAGTTTTTGGCTAAAAGCGGCGTTATGAGTCAAGTGAGGCGTATATGCAATACCCAAAAAATTACGACGTGGTAGTGATCGGTGGCGGTCATGCTGGCACAGAAGCTGCTTTGGCAGCCGCACGTATGGGCGCGCAGACCTTGCTGTTGACACATAATATTGAGACGCTCGGGCAGATGAGTTGTAATCCAGCAATTGGTGGTATCGGCAAATCCCATCTGGTACGTGAGATTGATGCACTTGGCGGTGCAATGGCACTGGCAACGGATAAGTCAGGCATTCAGTTTCGTGTGCTTAACAGTCGTAAAGGTGCGGCAGTTCGAGCTACGCGTGCGCAAGCAGATCGTATTTTATATAAAGCCGCTATTCGCCATACGCTTGAGAATCAGCCAAATCTTGATATATTTCAACAAGCGGCTGATGATATCTTAGTTGAAAATGGTCGTGCGACGGCAGTGGTTACTGCAACGGGTATTATCTTTAATACGCAAACGGTGGTACTGACCTCAGGTACGTTTTTAGGCGGAGTTATTCATATTGGTCTCGAAAGCTCAAAAGGTGGTCGCGCAGGCGATCAACCTTCTATCAAGTTGGCAGATCGTTTGCGTGAGCTTAAGCTGCCAGTCGGTCGCCTAAAGACAGGTACGCCCGCGCGGATTGATGCGCGTAGCGTTGACTTTAGTGTGATGACCGTACAGCCGGGCGACACGCCGCTACCAGTGATGAGTTATATGGGTGACGTGTCGATGCACCCTGAGCAGGTCAATTGCTACATCACGCATACTAATGCGCGCACGCATGACATCATCCGTGAAAACTTAGACCGTTCTCCAATGTTCTCAGGCAAAATTGAAGGTGTGGGTCCACGTTATTGTCCGTCAATTGAAGACAAGATTCATCGTTTTGCGGATAAAGACAGCCATCAGATATTTATTGAGCCAGAAGGTTTGACGACACATGAGCTATATCCAAATGGTATCTCAACGAGTCTGCCGTTTGATGTGCAGTTAGAGTTTATTCATAGTATGAAAGGCTTAGAAAACGCACACATTACCCGTCCAGGCTATGCCATTGAGTATGATTATTTTGATCCGCAAAACCTAAAGCCAACGCTTGAAACCAAATCTATCGATCGTCTTTACTTCGCTGGACAGATTAATGGTACAACTGGTTATGAAGAGGCTGGCGTACAGGGTTTGCTAGCAGGTACTAATGCCGCATTGGTAACCACTAATAACAGCGATTTTGACGTGTGGACACCGCGCCGTGATGAAGCCTATCTTGGCGTGCTCGTTGATGATTTGATTACCCATGGTACGACTGAGCCATATCGTATGTTTACGAGCCGCGCAGAATATCGTCTATTATTACGTGAAGACAATGCAGATCAACGCCTAACTGAGACGGGTCGCAAGCTTGGTCTAGTAGATGATGTGCGCTGGCAGGCTTATCAAGAAAAAATGGAAGCGATCACAACGGAGACCTCACGTCTCAAAGATATGTGGGCAACCCCTGCTAACGCGCTAGGCAAAAAAGTCACAGAGCAAACGGGCGAGGTGCTGTCAAAAGAATCGACTGCTTTTGATTTGCTCAAGCGTCCGCAGATTCATTTTGCTGATATCGCTGTCATCACTGATTCGCAAGTCGATGCCCAAGTAGGCGAGCAGATAGAAATCTCTGTGAAGTACGCAGGCTATATTGACCGTCAGCAAGAAGACATTGATCAGATGAAGCGCCTAGAAAATACAGCGCTGCCACTGGACTTTGATTATAGCGTAGTATCAGGCTTATCAAATGAGATTGTACAGAAATTGACGCAAATACGTCCTGCGACGCTCGCCCAAGCGGGGCGTGTAAGCGGTGTGACGCCTGCGGCCGTTCAATTGCTAGCCATGACAGTGAAGAAACAGAAAAAAGCGAAGGCCGCGCTAGATTCGTAATAGTAGTATAACTAGTATAACAAAAGCCCATAACGATATATCGCTATGGGCTTTTGTTTGTTAAAAATACAGCCGCTGTTAAAAGAAAATAGAGCAGGCGCTTGTCTTACTTGCTATTTTGTCTCTATACTAGGTTAGAAAACTTAATGATTACTTGTCAATTTATCTCGCTGATGTCCATATCATGATGGGCTTGTCAACGAACTGAGCCTATTTATGATTGATGCTATTGTCTTTGCTATTACCATTGTCTTGCCCAACCTTGCCTTAATGTGGTTGGGTTTTTTTATGCAGAGACGCGGTGAGGCGAGCCAGACTTTTATTGATCAAGCATCGAGCTTTGTCTTTAATTACTGTTTACCCTGTTTGCTTTTTTTTAGCGTCGTTGATAGTGATGTCGATTACAGCAAACAAATCACGCTAATAGTGGCTGGTATTCTGGTGACATTTATCTTGTTTATAGGTGCAGAGATTTACGCCAAATATTTTGTGAGCAAACCGACTGATCAAGGGGTGTTTGTACAAGGGATATTTCGGAGTAATATGGCTATTATTGGACTGGCAACGGTTGCTAATGCCTACGGAGAACGTGGCTTAAGCATCGGTGCTGTCTATATGGGTGTGGTGACGATACTGTTTAATATCTTAGCGGTTATCACCCTCAGCCGTGTGTCCAAAAGTGTGGATGATACTTGGCTCAGTCGCAGTACCATGATTATTAAAAAACTATTTACCAACCCACTGATTATCGCATTGGTAGCAGCATTTGCTTATAAGGCATCACCACTGCCGCCTATTACAGGTGTGATTCATACGACTGGCGATCTACTGGCCGCAGTGGCATTGCCCTTAGCATTGATTTGCGCCGGTGCCAGTATTGATTTGAAGTCGATGTTGCACCCTTCTGGGCTGTCCATGCAGGCGAGTATCGGACGTATTATTGTTGCGCCATTGATTGCTATCGCTATTGGATTGGGATTTGGTCTATCAGGTGTGCATATGGGTGTGTTGTTTTTGATGGCAGCCTCACCAACAGCCGCCGCCAGCTATGTAATGGCAAAAGCCATGGGTGGCAATGATGTGTTAGCTGCTAATATTTTGGCTTTTACCACCGTGGTAGGTATGTTTGGAATGGCGATTGGTGCGGCAATATTACGCGGGTTAGGATTAATGTAGTAGCTGTTTGGCGTGATAAAACATGTTCTAATAATAAATCTATAAATAGGAGTACTCAAATTGCAATTACTAAACAAAGCAATCGTGACCGAACATCTCAATATGCAATCTGCCATTGGGGCGATAGAAGCATTGTTACATCAACAGGCAGCGCACCCCAACTGGATCAAAGCGCCTGAACGTTTGGTCATTGAAACTTTTAGTGAAGATGACACTCATCGCTCAGGTTCGCATTTATCAATGCCTGCGACGATTTATGATGGTAAGAACGAGTATACCGCCGTAAAATTGGTCACCATTTGTCCTGATAATCCGAGCCGAAATTTACCAACCACAACGGCGATTGTTACCGTGTCAAACAATGATACTGGTGAGATATTGGCAATTATGGATGGGATTTATATTACTCAAGTGCGTACGGCGGCATTGTCAGGCATTGCGACCAAATATATGGCAAGCGCTGACTGTCAAAGTGTGGCGGTGGTCGGTTGTGGTGGCATGGCTTATGAGCAATTACATGCGGTAATGACAGTACGTCCTGAGATTAAAACAGTATATTTATGGAATAGAAGCAGGGAAGGCGCTGAGACTTTCAAAGTGAAATTTACTCGTGAGTATCCGCAATGGGACGTTACTATAACGGTTTGTGAAAATATCAATGATGCTGTCCGTGATGCAGATGTTATCAACGTCGCAACCCGCGCAACAGAAGGTTTGTTTGATCTCAACCATATTAAATCTGATGCACACATCAACGCAGTCGGTGCCTATCAGCCTTCAATGAAAGAGATAAGCAATGATGTCATTGCAAACAGTCGCATGGTCGTTGTCGATGATTTGGTTGGCAGTCGTCATGAAGCGGGCGATTTAATCCAAGCTCACGATAGTGTCGATTGTGCATGGACATGGGACGACCTCAGTGGTGACTTACAGGCGCTAGTCACAGGGGCGCTACAAGAAAAAACCGCTAAGTCTAATCATGGTGTTACGTTATTTAAATCGGTTGGTGCAGCCAGTTTTGATGCAGCAGTCGCTCTATATGTCGCACAACAAGCCGCACAAAAAAATCTTGGCTCGTCAGTTGAATGGTAATGCCATCTAAGTGAAAGTACGTAAAGATTGCTGTGTTTTTATTATGTAGCAAGCCAAAAAAAGCCCTCTTTCTAAATAAGAAAAGAGGGCTTTTTACATTGCTTTAAACGTTAAATTAATACGCCCTAGCATATTTTCAGAGCGGTTATTAATTTGGATTGTCTTTATTACGTTTGTCTTCGCGCCGCTGCTTACGTTTTGGGCTGGTGCGGTAGGTCAAATAACCACCGACAGCCATCACCGCAAGAAAAGCCACAATGTACATAAATATTGATGAGCCAATAAGTAGTGAGGCACCGATAATAGGAGTTGCATCCATGTCAAACATCCAGCTAAGGTTTATCAATAATTATGCAAGTGTCTGATTTCATTGTAAAGTAAATAAATTTAACTCAGGTGTAAGTTCCAGTGAACGCATGCGCGCTGCCTGATCGTAAACGTTAGCCGTCACAATCAGCTCGTCTGGCTCATACTGGGCAAGGAATGCCGCCAGTCTCGGTTTGACAGTTTCCACAGAACCGATGAATGACACTGACAATGCGCTATCCACCATCATTTTTTCAGCAGGGCTCCAGATACTGTCCATATCGTGAGTAGGTTTCGGCATTTGACCTGTTTCACCACGGCGCAAGCGTACGAAACTTTGCTGCGCAGAGGTAAAATGATACTGTGCAGTAGCATCGTCATCGGCGAGTAATAAATTGGCTGCCAGCATGACATAAGGCTTATCTAAATAGGCTGATGGTTTGAACTGTTCACGATAAGCTGTAATCGCTTGCCCAAGCATTTGCGGTGCAAAGTGTGAGGCAAACACATAAGGAAGTCCCAAATGCGCCGCTAACGTAGCCCCAAAAAGAGAAGAGCCTAATATCCAGATAGGAACGTTTGACTTTGCCCCAGGAAATGCCTGTACTGGGCTATTATCTGTACCGTTCCCTAAAAAGTACATCAATTCTTGGACGTCTTGCGGAAAGCGATCAGCATCTTGCATCTGACGGCGTAGTGCCTGAAAGGTTGCGCCATCAGTACCCGGCGCACGACCCAACCCTAAATCTACGCGATCACCATATAATGCCTGCAAAGTGCCGAATTGCTCAGCGATGACGAGCGGTGCATGGTTCGGAAGCATCACACCACCCGCACCAATACGTATATGCTTGGTTTGGCTACCGATATGCGCTAGTAGTACTGACGTCGCTGCACTAGCGATGCCCGGCATATTATGGTGCTCTGCCATCCAATAACGGTTTAAGCCGACTTTTTCTGCTTGCTGTGCTGTCTCAACTGTTTGGGCAATGCCTTCAGCGATGGTTTTACCTTCAGGCACGGGGGCTAGATCTAAAAAGGATAAGGGAATAGCGTTACTCATAAATCACCTGTTTTTATGATGCCGCCTTTCAACGACATGGTTATATTGGTATTTGATTCTAGTTATAAAAGAGACTAGCGACAGCAATGATAAACCAGCACCTCAAGAATCTAGGGCTAATTCAATATTGCTGTAACTAGTCGCTCAATAGTTCATATAATGGGGCGGTTCTATTGAATATAAAGGTCAGAAGTTAAGACGATAACAAATCTTAATAATGGTGTAGAGTTATAATAATCACATGCGTGGCAGTCGATTTTGAGTAGAAATGAGAATAGAAAATGACATCATTATCTGTTGATAACGATGCCATTGACGTTTAGTGAAAATATGAATTAATGGTTCTTTACTGGCTAAATTGTTTTTGACACAGTTCCATAAATGCTCGACCATACTGACGAATTTCTGCATCATCACGTACCGCCATCCAACTGGTAAAGCGCCCAAAGTGATCTACAGGTATCGCCGTTAAATTTTGATAGTGACTCGGTTCAAACGCCATCTCTGCGATAATACCGATACCCAAGCCCAGACCTACGTAAGTACTGATTACATCAGCATCGAGTGCTGCTAGTACGATATCTGGTTCCAATCCTGCTTCTTCAAAAGTTTTGTCAATCGCACCGCGCCCCGTAAAGCCACCGTGATAGGTCACAATCGGATAGCTGGCGAGGGTCGGCAAATCCACAGACTCGTGATTGGCCAGTTCGTGATCGCTTGGCACAATGACGCGATGCGTCCAGTCATAATAGCGATAGCAGCGTAAATAATTGTTATGAAGTAAAGACTCGGTTGCAATGCCAATATCTGCCTGCCCGCGAATGACCATCTGCGCGATGGTCTCTGGATCCGCTTGTTGTAGTATTAGGTTGACTTTGGGGAAACGCTCTTTAAACTCTTTGACGACTTGCGGCAATACATATCGCGCTTGCGTGTGAGTGGTGGCAATCGTCAGCGTGCCAATATTCGGATTATTAAAATCGAGACTTAGGTTTTCAATCGTACGGATCTCGGCGAAGATAGATTCGATATGCGGCATTAGTGCTGTGCCCATGGTCGTAAGACCCGTTAGGCGTTTGCCTTGACGGACGAATACTTCCGTTTTGAGCTGATTTTCAAGTGCCGCAATATGTTTTGATAGGCTAGATTGGCTGGTGTGCAGTACGGTCGCCGCTTGACTTAAGTTATAGCCATTAATCACCGTATGCCATACTGTCTCCAACTGCTTGAGCTGAATCTGTAAATGCCGCTGATTGACCACTACGTCGATTGCCATAACTAAATCCTATTGTATAAATATACAAACCCTGTCTGTATACAAAAGTGAAAATGTACAAATATGCAGTAAGCAGGTAGTGTAAAACAAAGTGTTTATTCTTGTATATACTTAATGGTTATCTATTTATGTTTATTTGGAATATAGGATAAGTCGTTTGTCCGTTGCTAGAAGTAAATCATTACAATAAAAAAGCCCTCGATTAAAGAGGGCTTTTTTAAGATAAAGGCGTATCTATTTCAGTGGGTTTTAGCGAAAACGATCCGCATTCATCACTTTATTCCAAGCATTTACAAAGTCATGAACGAATTTTTCTAGGTTATCGTCTTGTGCATAAAGCTCAGCGTAAGCGCGTAGTATGGAGTTTGAGCCAAACACTAGGTCTACGCGGCTGGCTTGCCATTTTACATTGCCAGTAGCACGCTCACGCACTTCATAGAGGGCAGGGGCGCCATTATTGTCTGTCTTAACGGGATGCCAAGAATAGCTCATGTCTGTCAAGTTCACAAAGAAGTCATTGCTAAGTGTTCCAGCACGCTCAGTAAAGACCCCTTGTTGGCTCTGAGCGTAGTTGGTATCCAAGACACGCATACCACCGATTAAAACGACCATTTCAGGTGCAGTCAAGCCCATCAGCTGAGTACGATCTAATAGCATCTCTTCAGGTGATATGGCATAGCTGCCTTTGATCCAGTTACGGTAGCCATCATGTCGTGGCTCTAAATCAGAGAAGCTCTCTGTTTCAGTCATCTCATCGCTCGCATCGCCACGACCCGCATCGAATGGCACTTCAATTTGAATGCCTGCATTAGCTGCTGCTTCTTCAATGGCGGTGTTACCAGCGAGTACCACTAAATCCGCGATGCTGACGTCTTTATCAAAGTTCGTCTGGATGGCAGTGAGCGCCTCAAGTACACGAGCCAATTGCTCAGGCTCATTACCTAGCCAGTCTTTTTGCGGGGCTAAACGAATGCGTGCACCATTGGCGCCGCCGCGATAGTCTGAGGCGCGGAATGTACGAGCGCTATCCCAAGCGGTAATAATAAATTCGCGATGGTCGATGCCACTGCCTAGTATCTGTGCTTTTAAGATCGCAATATCATCAGCGCTCAGATTAACATTGCCTTGTGGAATTGGATCCTGCCAAGTGAAGTCCTCGCTTGGCACATCCGCCCCTAAATAGCGAGATTTTGGCCCCAAATCACGATGGGTAAGCTTAAACCAAGCTTTTGCAAATACTTCATCGAAATATTCTGGATTTTGATGAAAGTTCTCTGAAATTTTACGGTAAGCAGGGTCTTTAATCATTGCCATATCAGCATCGGTCATGATTGGGTTGCGGCGTACACTTGGATCATGTGCATCTAAAGGACGATCCTCTTCCTTGATATCGATAGGTTCCCATTGCCAAGCACCAGCAGGACTCTTAGTCAGTGCCCACTCATGATTTAGCAATAACTCAAAATATTCATAATCCCATTGGGTTGGATGCGTGGTCCATGCGCCCTCGATACCGCTTGAGACGGTGTCGCCAGCATTGCCTGTACCTTTAGGGTTGCGCCAACCTAGACCTTGCTCTTTGATATCAGCAGCTTCTGGCTCATCTTCTAATAAGGTAGCGTCACCATTACCATGACATTTACCAACCGTGTGACCACCAGCAGTCAAGGCGACCGTTTCTTCATCATTCATTGACATACGAGCAAAAGTGGTACGAATATCTTGTGCCGTTTTAATAGGATCGGGGTTGCCGTCGACGCCTTCAGGGTTGACATAAATCAAGCCCATCTGTACCGCTGCTAAAGGGTTCTCTAGTGATTCACGCTGATTATCATCTTCATAACGATTTTTGGTAGCCGCAAGCCATTCACGCTCAGAACCCCAGTAGATATCCTTTTCTGGATGCCAAATATCGGTACGTCCACCAGCGAAACCTAACGTTTTAAAGCCCATAGATTCATAAGCCATATTACCCGCTAGTATCATCAAATCTGCCCAAGAAAGTTTGTTACCATACTTTTTCTTGATTGGCCATAATAGACGACGTGCTTTGTCCAAATTGACATTGTCCGGCCAACTGTTTAATGGCGCAAAGCGTTGATTACCAGTGTTAGAACCACCGCGGCCGTCGGAGCGTCGATAAGTACCGGCAGAATGCCAAGCCATACGAATCATCAAACCACCATAATGACCCCAATCTGCAGGCCACCATGCTTGTGACTCAGTCATTAGATTTTTTAAATCTTGCTTGACGGCTTCTAAATCTAATTGCTTAAAGGCTTTTGCATAATCAAAGTCAGGATCCATTGGATTGGTTTTGTGATCCTGCTGATGCAAGATATCTAAGTTTAAGCTATTCGGCCACCAATCGGTTGCTGCCGAGGCGTTCGTAGTATGTGCTTGGTGCATGACAGGACAGCCACCCATGCTTGGACGTTGTGGCTCGTGCGAAGTATCTACATTTTCACTATGAATGGTTGGTCCATGACCATCTCCTTTATCATAAGTGGTGTTACTTGCAGCATCTGATGTTGAGTTTGAGTTAGTCATCATGTGGCTCCTAGGCAGTAATCAGATAAATAGCAATCGAGGGTGTTATTTACTATTGTTTGCAAAAATTATTTGTCATCTCTAGCATATAGAATAATTATTGATTTAGGGAAGCAATTTATACAAACGCGTTGTTTTATAAAATAAATGGTATGCCAAATAACATTTTAATTTATAAATATATAAAAGTAAGAATGTAGCAAGAATTTCTGGTTATTAAAGCATTAATTATTAATAACTTATCAGGATGATGATTGGCTAATCACAAAAGAAAGGGGTTTGTATAAAATGGTTATGATGCAAAATGCGAGATTTTCCTTATTTTTATACCCATTCTTAATATGAAAGTAAACCCTAGTCTATAAGCTAGGTTTTATTCACCAGTAGAAAGAAAGGTTAATGCAAAAATATCGTTAGAATGTCTAGTCAAGGTCAGCGTTCTCAAGTACCATAATTCAATTTTGTTGTAATGGCTGTATTTGTGCAACGTTAAGCAATTTTTATCGATCCCGTTTATCAGTGCTATTTATTAGTGTCAGTTACCGATAGATGATACTAATGATTGATAAAAATTGTGCGCGGTTGTGTTCTTTTTCTTAAGTGCTAGTGAGCGATTATGTCTGCTGTCAAATCTGTGCCACCCAATCAATCAGCTGTCAAAAAATCATGGGGAGAGGCTGCAAAGGCTTATTTAGACCCTCGTGTCATTATCATGTTGTTTTTGGGCTTTTCAGCGGGTATTCCTATACTGCTTATTTTTTCAAGTTTATCACTTTGGCTTAGAGAGGCAGGCATTGATCGTAGTGTTGTGACCATGTTTAGTTGGGCGGCACTGGGTTATTCGTTTAAATTTATTTGGGCGCCATTAATAGATGCGCTTCCTGTGCCGTTTTTGACCAAATGGTTGGGTCGTCGTCGCAGTTGGATGGTGGTATCACAGATGCTTATCATATTGGCTATCTTTTTGATGGCAAATGTTAATCCAGTTAGTGAAGACGTTTTAGTCTACATGGCAGGCGCTGCGGTTTTGCTTGGCTTTTCTTCTGCCACCCAAGATATCGTGATTGATGCTTACCGCATCGAGCTTGCGCCGCCATCGATGCAGTCCATTCTATCCTCTATTTATGTGTCGGGTTATCGTATCGGCATGATCGTTGCGGGGGCAGGCGCGTTATATTTGGCAGATTTTTTTGGCTCGAATGAGACGTTTTATAGTTATGAGGCATGGCGAAATACTTACTACATTATGGCAGGTGTCATGACTTTAGGGGTATTAACCACGTTTGCCAGCTATGAGCCAACGGCTGAAACGTTGCAAAGTAAAAAGCAAAAGGGCAATTTAAAAGTATTTCTTATTTACTCTGCTTTATTACTTATCCCAGGTCTGATTTTTGGCGTTATCTATCTGATCAATATTTTGATTAATACAGTATTTGATAGCACATTGGCAATGATACCGTTAATGTTCATGCCAGCGATTAAGTTTTATTTTTTGGCATTGGTCGCTTGCGCGCCGTTGCTGCTGTTGTATTTCATCATCAATCAACCAAAAATTATTAATAAAGCGCCATTGGTTGCGGAAACTCGCGAAGACTATGTGAGATTGGTGGCATTGTTTGTGTTTTCACTGATCGCGTTTATCGCCGCTTATATATTGATGGGACAAGTATTACCAGAGTTTGAAGGAGCATTCTCCAGCTTCTTTGTTGAAACATTGCATCTGCTGATAAGCTTGGGTGTAGCGATAGTAGCAGGTTATGCATTGGTACAAGTAGGGTTGGTGAGAAAAGAAGTAGCCATGGCTACTTGGGTTGAGCCGATTTTAGACTTTTTTAGACGCTATGGCAAAAAGGCGTTATTACTATTGGCGCTCATTGGGCTATATCGTATCTCAGACATCGTGGCGGGCGTTATTTCCAACGTTTTTTATCAAGATATGGGCTTTAGTAAAACAGATATTGCCAATGCAGTGAAACTCGTCGGCGTGATTATGGCGATTGCAGGTGGGTTCTTAGGTGGGCTATTGGCACAGCGTTTCCGTATGATGCATGCCATGATGATTGGGGCAATTCTTGCGTGTGCGACCAATTTATTGTTTGTACTACTAACTTACAACCCAGGCAGTTTGCCGTTTATGTATGTTGCGGTCATATTTGATAACTTAGCCGCAGGGCTGGCGAGTGCCGTGTTTATTGCTTTCTTATCTGCTCTAACGTCTATTCGTTTTACGGCAGTGCAGTATGCGATTTTCTCTTCATTAATGACGCTCATTCCCAAGGTGATGGGCGGTTATTCAGGTGCTATCGTCGATAATATGGGCTATCCATTTTTCTTTATCTTTACTTTCGCTATTGGGATTCCGATTTTGGCATTGATTTACTTTGTTGATAAACATATCGTCATTGGTGATAACGATGATATTTATAGCGATGACAATAATGATGGAAGCAGTGATAAGTTGGCCAAGGCGAATCCAAACCTGACCGACACCAAAGAACCACCACGCGCGTCAGAGTAGGCTAAGCAGTATTTTATTCTCATTGATTCATCATATTTTTAAGAGTTACTTATGACAGCATCGACCATTCGTCAGATAAAGCAGCACATTCAGCAATTGACGAATGAGGCTGAGAACAGCAAGCTACCGCCATTTTGGCTCACCGATTGGCTATTATATGTCATCGATAAGCCTGCGATAGCGCTAATCACAGATGAAGGTTGCCAGCTAACAGACAGTGAGTTTGAGCAATTCAATGCAGGTGTAACGAAGATGCAGCAAGGAATGCCACTTGCGTATTTGACTGGTCAGCAAGAGTTCTGGTCGCTGACGTTTACTGTCAATAAGTACACTTTAATTCCGCGACCTGATACTGAGATACTGATTGAGCAAGTATTAACTTGGATAAAATCTCAGCCAAACAGTGTCAGCAGCCCAAAACGGTTACTGGATTTAGGGACAGGTTCAGGCTGTATTGCGATTAGTCTCGCTCACGAGTTAAATACGCAGCGTTCAGACAGTAAGGCCGAAAGCTGGCAAGTCGTTGCGGTGGATATGTCGCCAGAAGCGCTCAAGGTTGCTCAGCACAATGCAGCTATCAATGATGTTGCTGATATTGAGTTTATACAAAGCAGTTGGTATGACAAGCTGCCCATTCATGGCGAGCTATTATTTGATGTGATTGTTTCTAACCCTCCTTATATCGATGAGGAAGATGAGCATTTGGCACGCCTTGTAGCCGAACCTATTAGTGCCTTAAGTGCCCCCAATCATGGGCTTGCCGATATAGAGCATATCGTAGGACAGGCACCGAAATACTTGCGTGTCGGTGGGCTGCTGGCTATCGAACATGGTTTTGACCAAGGTGATGCCGTTCGCAAGTTGTTTGTAGACAGTGACTTTGAATCTGTGCGTACAGTACAAGATTATGGTGGTAATGATCGTGTTACGCTGGGTCAAATTAAGTCATCAGATTTTTGTTAGTAGACTTCTTTAATAATAGGTTATTGGTAATAAATATGGCGCACACATCAGATGAAGGGCAGTTGTTGGATGAAGAGCTGCTGCGTTATGCAAGGCAAATATTATTAGATGGTTGGGATATTGACGCTCAACTACGCTTAAAATCAGCTCGTGTGGTTATGATAGGGGCAGGCGGGCTTGGTTGTCCTGCTTCTGAGACGCTGGTGCGTGCAGGACTTGGGCACATTCATCTGATAGATGATGACGTCATTGAAGCCAGCAACTTGCAGCGCCAAACGCTGTTTTTACCTGAGGATATCGGTAAAACTAAAGCGCTAACAGCGGCGCAAATGCTAGAGCGTATTAACCCTTTAATTACCGCTCGCGGTACAGTTGCAAGATTAAGCGAAGACAATGCTTATGAATTGCTCGATATGGCGACAGGCAAGCCTGATTTACTTTTAGATTGCACCGATAATTTTGCTACGCGTGATGTCATCAATTGTATTAGCGTGCGCTATAAAATCCCGCTATTATCTGCCTCAGCCATTGCGATGCAAGGTCAGTTGGCGCTGTTTGAGCCGCAACTAAACACTGGTTGTTATCACTGCGTGTTTGGTTCGGTAGTACTTGATGCAGCGGCTGATGAGCGTACGTGTGCCAACTCAGGTGTGCTAGCGAGTACCACTGCTATCATGGGTAATTTGCAAGCGAATGCTGCTCTGCAGTATTTGGGATTAACCAAAAATCCACTGACAAATAAGCTATTAATATGGGATGGTAGCCAGATGCAGCAACGGCTGATGGGCTATAGAAAAGATGCGCAGTGTCCTGTCTGTGGTAGTCATTAGTTATTGTTCATTAGTGACTGTGTAACTTGTCATTATTTATGATCGCCTATTCTCAAAAACCTTTCTTATGACCATAGTTGTTTTTTATGAAAATTCATCGTCCGCATTTATTAAAGCATACCTTCAATGTCATGAACCGTGTTCGCCAAACAGCCAGCGTGGCAGGTTTATCTGCGCTGAGAGTGGCAAAAGGTGAAAAGCCTGATGCCACATTATTAAAAGAAACGTTTGAGCAATTGGGCACGACTTATATCAAGATTGGTCAGTTTATCGCCAGTACGCCGTCACTGTTTCCACGTGAATATGTAAAAGCTTTTCAGAGCTGTTTGGATCAAACCACGCCATTATCTTATGCTTATATTGAGCAGGTATTAAAAGAAGAGTTGGCCGTTGATGGCATGACGCTTGATGATAAGTTCGCCCATATCGACTCAAATCCACTAGCATCAGCCTCTATTGCTCAAGTTCATGCGGCACGGTTGCATAATGGCGATGAAGTCGTATTAAAGGTACAAAAGCCTGACGTCGAGACCATTATGCAAACCGATTTGGGCGTATTGCATGGGGTGACTAAGTTACTTGAGATCTTGATGCCGTCGATGAAGTTTGCCAGTATTGCGCCGATTATCGATGAGATTCGCCTGCGAATGCTTGCCGAGACGGACTTTATCGCTGAGGCACAAAACATCCGCGATTTTCAGCAGTTCTTAGCCGTATCGGGCAATACACGCGTGGTAGCACCCAAAGTATATGAAGAGCTGACGACCAAGCGTGTACTAACCATGAGCCGCTTGTACGGCGTCTCTATGGTAGATGAGTCGCTCATGCGTCAGTATTGTGCTGATCCTGCGCAAGTCATGGCGGATACCTTGAATACGTGGTTTGCCAGTCTCATGCTGTGCAACAGTTTCCATGCTGACCTGCATGCGGGCAATTTGATGCTATTAACCGATGGTCGTATTGGCTTCTTGGATTTTGGTATTGTCGGTAAGCTAAAAGCTGAGAGTTGGCGTGCGTGCATGGGTATGATGCAAGCTATGCAGGACAGTGACTATCAAGCGATGGCGCGCCATATGATTGATATGGAAATGACCCATGGTGGCAATAAAGTCGATGTAGTGGCATTGGGTAATGATTTGCAGCGTATGATGAAGACTATTATGGCGGAGGACAAATCCTTTACCAGTGGTGTGCCTTTTAATAGTAAAGAGCAAGCCGATGAGCTAAATAAAATGATGCTTGAGATTGTAGAAGTCGGTAAGCGTCATGGTATTCATTTCCCACGTGACTTTGCTTTATTGACCAAGCAGATGCTGTATTTTGATCGCTTTATGCGTACGCTGGCACCTGATATGGATATGTTTAGTGATCAACGCGTACAAATGCTAGGACACACAGAAACAGATGTGACCATGCCGCCAATAGTAAACGTATCGTAGTTTTCGCTTGTATGTTTGATTATTAATCTGCCGCTGCTCTTGAATGCTCTAACACAAAGGATTGTGTGCTAATGGCCGCAAAAATGGCTCTGTCATGATGACTGCTCTCAAAAGCCGTGCTTTTCCTCATATTACCAATGAAGCTGCCATTGCCTGTATTGGTATGTACTGCATGGCAGTCGTCATGGGCTATGGACGTTTTTTGTTTACTGCCACCTTACCTGATATTATGGTGCAACTGTCGATTTCAACGACGATTGCAGGCTGGCTTGCCTCTATCAATTACATCGGTTATTTTATCGGTGCCCTCATCGCCATGTTTGTGCCTCAGCGTTCAACGTGGCAAGCACTGACACTGTGGGCGATTATAAGTGTCGTCACAACGATGCTACTTGTCGTACCTGATATGTCATTAACTCTATGGTATCTCATTCGTCTAATCGCAGGTATTGCAAGCGGGGTAGCGATGATTTTAAGCTCATCGTTTGTGATTCAAAGCTTAAGTCCTGAACGCCGCTCTGTACTGTCGGCAGTACACTACGCAGGTATTGGTGTGGGCATCAGTGCCTCTGCCATACTGACGTGGTGGTTGTTAATATTGGGCTATCATTTTGATGTCATTTGGTTGGTAGCAGGCTTTACAAGTTTACCTCTGGTATGGCTACTCTATGCGGTAAAACCAAGACAAACAAATGGTTCCGACTTGCTGCGGACTGATCCTAAACAGCACGTGTCAGTGCATCAAACCTATTTGAGCTTTAAGCGCGCTTTGTATGAGGCCATTGCTGGTCATCGTAAGGCTATTGCTTTGCTGTCAGCGAGCTATGTGCTGGCAGGCTTTGGTTATATTACCTCTGCGACATTTTTGCCAGTCATGGCAGCACAGCGGCTCACGACGCAGACGTATGCTGGATTGCTTATTTGGCTAGTCGTTGGTGTATTTGCGATGTTATCAAATCCACTGTGGGGCGCACTTGCCAAGCGAATTGGTGAAATCAAAACGTTAATAGGCTTGACGATACTACAAGCATTTGGGATGTGCTTGCCCATATGGTTCGGCAGCGCTATTGGTTTGTACGGCAATGCTGCTATTTTAGGTTTGACCTTTGTGGGTATGGTATCGATGACGCTCACTTTGATTAAAAATATCAATCCTGCTTACTCAAATTTGCTGATAGGATTGGCAACTTTGGCTTATGCATTGGGTCAGTTCTTGGGACCATTGGTGACGGTAGCATTGGCAGGGCAGGACGACAATTTCAATGCAGGGTTACTCGTTGCCGCCGCTGGATTGATGGTTGGATTGGTGCTGTTGCTATTGTTTCGTCGACAGCCACCGACTACCATTTAAACCACACTACGATTAAATATTTCTCGCAGCTCAAAACTGGTATGCACTTGAGCGACACCTTCGATACGATTGAGCCTATGTAATAAAAACTCCTCATAATGTGCCATATCGCGTACCCTTACCTTGATAAGGTAGTCTTCCGTACGACCCGTGACAATGCTACAGCTAATGACTTCATCAAAGCTCTGAATCTTACGCTCAAATTGTTCAAAGCGCTCAGCGGTATGGCGATCCATACTAATCGCAATAAAGACAGCGAGCGGGTAGCCAAGTTTCTGCGCATCTGTTTTGGTGTGATAACCCGTGATAATACCAGCATCTTCTAAGCGTTTAATACGGCGTGCACAAGGCGTGGCTGACAGGTTGACGCGTTCGGCAAGCTCGGTGATACTCATACGTGCCTGAGTTTGCAATACGCGCAAGAGCTGTCGATCGATCTCATCAATATCGGCTAAATGTGGACTATCAAGATGACTGTTTGGCATGATCTGTTGCTTTATTAGTGGATTCAGCTAATTATACTGATTAAATTGTATTTTTTCACTAAAATAGTGCCATATATTATCAAAGAAAGCTGATTTCTATTGCATAAACTCTGATATTATTATGGTATAAATATTGGTTATCTCGTATGATAAACATTGATCTAATCACCAGCCGTCCAGCTAAAAACATAAATTCCCATATCATCTAAGGATTGATTATGTCTGACCAAGCCAAACGCACTGTAGCCTCAACGACTGCAAAGATTACACCCAAAAATGCCGCTTTTGATTATAAAAAGTATCGTCCATTTGCTTTTGCGCCATCGCTGTCAGATCGTACTTGGCCGAGCAAAACGATTGAAAAGTCACCAATCTGGGCAAGTGTGGATCTGCGTGATGGCAACCAAGCACTGATTGATCCGATGACGATCGAACAAAAAATGCGTTTTTTTAAAACGTTGGTTGAGGTTGGTTTTAAAGAGATTGAAATTGGCTTTCCATCAGCGGCGCAGGTTGAGTTTGATTTTGCTCGCAAACTTATCGAAGAAAATCACGTCCCAGACGATGTGACTTTGCAAGTATTGGTGCAGGCTCGTGAGCATTTGATCGCCCGTACGTTTGAGTCATTAAGAGGCGCGAAGCGTGCGATTGTCCATGTCTATAATTCAACCTGCCGTATCCAACGTGAAAAGGTCTACGGTAAAGACAAAGCTGAAATCAAAGAAATTGCTGTTACTGGTGCTAAATTATTGGTTGAATATGCGGCTAAATACCCAGAAACAGAGTGGGTATTCCAGTATTCACCAGAGAGCTTTAGTCAAACGGAAACTGAATATGCTGTAGAAGTCTGTGATGCGGTTTGTGAAGTATGGCAACCACAACAAGGGCAGGAAGTAATTTTAAACTTGCCAGCGACGGTTGAAGCGTCTATGCCCAATGTTTTTGCCGATCAAGTGGAGTATTTTTGCCGCCATCTTGCCCAGCGTGAGCATGTCGTTATTAGCTTGCATACGCATAATGACCGTGGCTGTGCGGTTGCAGCAGCAGAGCTTGGGGTATTAGCGGGCGCCGATCGTATCGAAGGTACGCTATTGGGTAACGGTGAGCGTACGGGTAATATGGATATCATGGTCATGGCGATGAACTTGTTTAGTCAAGGTATCGATCCAGAGCTTGATTTTAGTAATATGAGCGAAATTGTACAAGTGGTCAGCGAATGTAACAATTTGCCCTTACATCCGCGTCATCCATACGTCGGCGAATTGGTCTTTACGGCCTTTAGCGGCTCACATCAGGATGCCATCAAAAAATCTCTCGATTATAACGAAAAGCATCAAAACGAGACGGATAACGTTTGGGATGTGGCTTACTTGCCAATTGATCCGGCGCATATCGGTCGTAGTTATCAGGATGTGGTACGTATCAATAGCCAGTCTGGTAAAGGCGGTGTGGCTTATATCTTGCAGCGCAACTATGGCTTTAATTTGCCGCGCTGGATGCAAATTGACTTCAGCGGCGTGGTACAGAAGCAAGCTGAATCAGCTGCCCGTGAGTTGCAGAATGACGAAATTTTACAAACCTTTGAAGATACGTATCTACAGCAAGGCAGTTTTGAGTTGTTAGATTATACGGTCAATAATAAAGGCGGTGAAGTCTACTTTACTGGTCAAGTACAAATGAATGGGGACATCATTAATATTGATGGTACTGGTAATGGTCCATTATCATCGTTTATTGACGGACTTGCCCAGCATACTGGTAAATCTATCCATGTTATTAATTACGCTGAGCATGCCATCAATCCACAGCACAATAGCGGTGATGGCATCGATGATGATACCAATAATGACAACAAAACCAATGCCAATGCCGCTGCTTACATTCAGTTGAATGTTGATGGTGAAGTTTATTCTGGTATTGGCACTTGTAGCAGTACTGTATCAGCGATGCTTAAAGGCGCCTTATCAGCGTTTGCTCAAGCAGTTAATACTGCCGCAGCTTAATGTTTTTATGATCGCTTTGATAGCTTGTAGCTATAACGCTGTTGCTTCTTGTCTTTGGCAAGTAAAGCGATGGCGTTATTTTTTGCATGAAAAAAGACAGTCTATATGCAGAAAGTAGACATTTATGATTATCGCCTATCTTGCAGTTGGCTAAAGCATCGCGACTAATAGCATAATGTTACTTGTGTTTTTGATGTCTAAGACTTACGCTAATGTACATAACTCATATTATTATATTATAAACAAAAGGTTAATTATGGAACCTATCTCACTTGCTTCATTTTCATTGGCTGCTATTTTGGCGTCATTGCCAGTGAATGGCGAAGTGGTCACTAAACCGACTATTACCACTCATATCAGCCCAGCTATCGCGGGACAATGGGAAATCGACTTGGACAGTAGTATCACGATGACCAAAGAAGCCAAAGCCAGACAAGCTGTAGCAAAAGAGCTGAAACAGACAAAAAGTGATGAGCCAAAAGTGACTGCTGACACAGAAGGCGGTGTCCTTGTGCAAAGTGAAAAGCGCGTCCTTAATATTAAGCCAAATACTAACAACCAGTTAAAGGTCTCTGCCAAAAAAGCAAATCAGTGCCGCGAGCTATATAATTTTGCGGCTGATAATGAGATGTGGGCAGTGAGTGGCAAAGAGTGGACATATGGTCGTTACCTAATCACGCACCGCGAAGAAGGGCTGCCCATTATTGCGCTAAAAACAGTCTATGACAATAATGAGGTAGATTGTTCAGGTAACCAAATCGACCAAACTGACGAAGCATTGATTGCGTTTTTAAACCACGATGGCAACCAAATGCAGTGGTGTGCGGATCCTGATGGTAATGAATGCTTTATGAATTTTAATAGAGTGTTACCGTAGCATTTTCTTTATTTATAAAACTTAAAACCATTTTTTCTAAAATAGAAACATAAAAAACCGCTATCTAAATAGGTAGCGGTTTTTTTTATGTTTAACAATAAATCAAAGTAGGTTATACATCCGCCTTCTTTTTATTGCCAGTTAAAAGCTCTCTTTCAAGGTAATGAATATTTTGTGCTTCGTGAATAAAATTGTCATCTGCCAAAATGACATCGCGATGCAGCGGGATATTGGTTTTAATACCCTCAATCACCAATTCATCGAGTGCTTGCAGCGTCTTAGAGACGGCTTGCTGGCGCGTTTGACCATGGCAAATAAGCTTGCCAATCAATGAGTCATAATAGCTTGGAATCTCATAGCCCGGGTAGAGATGCGAGTCAAAGCGTACACCAGCACCACTGGGGGCGAATAACTGAGTGACTGTGCCAGGACAAGGCATAAAGGTCGCTGGATCTTCAGCATTGATACGACATTCAATGGCATGGCCTTGAATCTCAATCTCGCTTTGACGATAAGACAAACCGTAGCCGGCTGCGATTTTTAGCTGCTCGACGACCACGTCGATGCCAGTAATCATCTCAGTTACCGGATGCTCAACTTGCACACGAGTATTCATCTCAATAAAAAAGTATTCATTATTTTCAAATAAAAACTCAAAAGTACCAGCACCGCGATATTTCACCAACTCACATGCTTTAACGCAAGCATCCAAGATAGGCTGACGTACATCGTCAGGAATATCAGGCGCAGGGGCTTCTTCTAATACTTTTTGGTGACGACGTTGCAATGAACAATCTCGATCGTATAAGTGAATGGCATTACCATTACCATCGCCAAGCACTTGTATCTCTACGTGGCGCGGATTTTGTAGGTAGCGTTCCATATACACGGTATCATCGCCAAACCACAGCTCAGCTTCTTGCTTAGCAGCCTGTACTTGCCCAATGACTTCTTCGAAGCGCTCAACCACACGCATACCGCGACCGCCGCCGCCAGAAGCGGCTTTAATCAGTAACGGAAAGCCGATATGGCGTGCTTGCTCTTCAGCATTATGCAACGTTACCGCGCCCACTGAACCAGGGACAGTCGGTACGCCAGCTTTTTTCATCGCATTAATGGCAGAGACTTTATTGCCCATTAATCGAATATGGTCAGCATTAGGACCAACGAAAGTGAGACCTGCTTCTTCGACGCGTTCAGCGAATTCAGCATTTTCAGCCAAAAAACCATAACCCGGATGGATAGCGTCGGCACCAGTGATTTCAGCTGCGGTTAAAATAGTATTGATATCAAGATAGCTTTGATTGGCATTGGGTTTGCCAATACAGATTGCCTCATCAACAAAGCGCAGGTGCATCAAGTTTGCATCAGCTGTGGAGTAGACACCGACGGTCTCTATGCCAAGGGCTTTACAGGCTCGAACGATACGTAGGGCAATCTCACCTCTATTGGCGATGAGCAGTTTTTTTATCATGGGGTCATCCTTGTCGAAGCGGCGGTCATTGATAGAGTCGTTATTTTAGGCACCATTAAATCGAGCTACGATAAAGATAAAATAACTCAAGCTAAAATGCCAAATGATAACGAAATCTCTATCATAATGAGGTAAAGGTTGGTAAATAGTGTCGTTAAGCTCTATAGCGTATGACGGGTTGACCAAACTGTACCACTTCGGAGTTATCGACTAAGATTTCGTCAACGACACCACTTTGCGTTGCCTCAAGAGGATTCATAATTTTCATGGCTTCGATGATGCCCAATGTGTCACCAGCTTGCACCTTTTGTCCGACCTTTACGAATGGCGGATCATTAGGGCTAGGAGCTGAGTAATAAACACCAACCATCGGCGATGTCTCAACGCTACCTGCTTTTACCGCTGGCTTTGCTTCAGCAGTGATAGGGGCAATGCCAGCAGCAGGTGCGGCCATCATGGTCGGTGCAGGCGCATCATAGTGACGAGTTAAGCTGATGTGTTCATCATCTGAGCTGATTTCTAAATTAACCAGTTCACTTTCTTCCATGAGGGCGATTAGGGTGCGTATTTTTTCAATATCCATAGTTTTAATTTTGCCTTCTACTAATTTCAAGAAATAGTGTAACTAAATATTGTGTAGGTAATTGCTAATGATACCTATATTCATGGCAATGAGCAATCGATGTACAGTTGTTAACTGAGTTTTTTTACATATTATGACGTAAGCATTTCTTACGAGTAAGAAATGCTTAATGATTTATCATAGTCTATGTGACCATGTAGCGCTAGTCATGGTTAGTAGATACTGCATTTACATCAGTATAGCTGATGCATTAACCCCACATCGCCGTCAGACGCTTTTGTTGATAGCGCAGGCGTAGGGTGAGTAGAATAGACGATAAGAATAAACCCGTGATTAATGCCATCCAAAACCCTTGTGCGCCTATATCGGTGAAGCGCACCAAATAAACACCGAGTGGCAATGCCACCAGCCAGTAACAGAACAACGTGACCCACATTGGGATCGTGGTGTCTTGCATGCCGCGCAATATACCAGCGACGTTGACTTGCCAGCCATCGAACAGCTGATAACCAAGTGCAAAAATAAGTAAATGCATAGATTGCGTGATAACGGCTGGGTTATCAGAGAATGCGGCTGCCAATTGCGGCCTAAATAGCCAAATACCAATCATACACGTGAGTGCAATCAATACTGTCCAGATAAGACCAGTGGCTTGCACTTGACGTAACGCCATGAGGTTTTTTTCGCCAAAACGATTGGATACCATGATTGTCAGTGCCATAGCGACCGATATCGGAATCATAAACAGCTGGGAAGTCACTGCTAATGCCACCTGATGCGATGCGGTTGCTAGCTCACCTAATGGACTGATAACAAGAGCGCCCAAGCTGAACAAACTGGCTTCAAAAAAGATAGAGATACCAATCGGAATACCAAGTTTAAGGAGCTTTTTAATCTGTGCACGATTAGGACTGGCAAAGGCATAAAAGAAGCGCGTGCTGGCAAACTGCTGTCGCTTAGTAAAGCTGGTATAAGCCGCCAGTAATAAAACATTTATCCATAACACAATAGCCGTTGCGACCCCGCAGCCTGCGCCGCCCATTTCGGGCATGCCAAACAGACCGTGGATAAAAATATAGTTAAGGGGAATATCGGCAAGTAGCCCGATAATACTAATCACTGTCACCGGCTCAGGTCGCCCAAGTGCTTCGCAATAACTGCGTAGCACTGCATAGACAGCCAGTGCGGGAAAACCAAACGACACGCCATGCAAATACTGCGTTGCTATCGGTTGGATGTTTTCAGGCACACCCATGACCCCAAGTACATTGGGTGCTAAATTAACGATGATAAAGCCCATAATACCAATGACACTGGCGGTCCATAAAGACTGCTGCGTGATATGTGGTACTTGATGGTGCTTATTTTGACCAATCGCCTCACCAATAAGAGGGGTGGTGGCGATTAAAATACCAGTGGCTAATAAAAACAGCGGCAGCCAAATACCAGAGCCAACGGCGACGGCCGCCAAATCAAGCGCGGAGACTTGACCTGCCATGATAGCATCGACCACACCAAGTGCTGCTTGGCAAAACTGAGTAATTAAAATAGGAAGCGCGAGCACGCCTAAGCGTAAGCTGTAGCTTTTAAAATCTCTAAAAGATAATGGGAAAACCATAGTGAGCAACTTTTTATTCTTTGCGGTAATTATGATAGATGAGCAAATATTGCCATCAACAAAACAATAGCGAGACGGTCATACCCTGACCAAAAACTTGAGCAGAAAAGCAAATGAGGACACGCCCTAAGCACGTTTAACCAAGCCAATCCAGTTTTTTGGCTGGATGTAAAAGGGGGAGTCGTGCCGACGATAATACTCCGATAAATAATATGAGCAAGCCCATATAGACAGAGTATGCAAAAAAAGGCAGGCACAAAAATAAAAATAACCCGTCAATCCAAGCAGTGGATTGACAGGTCATAAATAAATAGAATGGTAAAGAAGCCACGCTATGATGTCAACGCTTTAAAAGCGTTGTATCGATCTTAAAAACTGACTGTGAAAGGTAATCGATTCCATAGAGTGTGCACTGGACGATAACCATTCTAACTTATAGGCACATCAGCAGACATTTATAGCGACTCAGGTAAATCTTGCACCACTGCTTGATAGCCAATCAAGGTATTATTGGCATCAAATGCTTGCACGACAATCACGTAATTGGTGGACATGGCTGGAATGACAGGGGCAAACTGTGTTTCAAGATTACTTAATATCACATTCTGCACATAGCCGTTGGCACCAGACTCGGCTTTGTTGACATCAATTTGGCTGACCAGTAAATGCTTGGTATTGGCAGGATTTTGCCAAGTGACGGTCTTTTGATTGCCATTACCGATGACATCAAGAGTCATTTTTCCCAGACTATAATCAAGTGGGTACGTCTTAAAATTAGAGCGATCGCTGATGGTGTAAGTGACATTACAATTTTTTTCGCTACTGGCTAGCTTTTTACCGCCGAGGCCATCCTGATACTCAAAGCTACCTCTCCAAGGTGATCCTGCTTCTTTTTCCTCAAAGCTCCCCGTAAAAGTGGTTAATAAGTTTGGTGTTTCTATGCCCAAATCATTGACATATTTAATGTCTAAGAATGATAACGTATCGAGACTGCCTGTTATTTTACCCGCGATATAGTTGTCAACCTTGATAGCTGAGTTGATACCCAAAGTGTTATTTTCTTGGCAGGCTTGCTGCTGATAACTAACGCTACCATCGACGCTGCCAGCGCCATCTTTACTGATGTCAAAGTAAACAGCACCGATATCGATATCGTCGTTGTCACCATCTTCAATCTCAATAAAGTGTCCGACATATAAACCGCCGCGACCGCCTTCTGGGGTTATTTTATCCAAGAAATTATCGAGTGATTCTTCTGGTAAAAATACCGACTCCAAAATCTCAGCCATGGATTTTTCATCATCGCTCAGCTTATCTTCGACTTCTTTATACTTCTCTTTGACCTTGTCTTCCACACGATCATATTCATCTTTCACTTGATCTTCTATTCGGTCATATTCCTCTTTGACCTTGTCCCCGTCACTGCCACAGGCGCTAAGGGTCAGACTGAATATACTGACGGTTAATACAGATAATAGTAGTTTGGGTGCGCTCATAAGCGGGTCCTGATAATGGGGATAAAGGTGTGATAAAGAAGGTCGATAAATAAATTGTTGAGCATAAATCGCAAATATAGCAAATTTTTTGCAGCAAGCGCATCGATAAGTGTTCGTCGATAACACTAAAAATCTTACGCAATCGTTACTATCTAACCACTGGTTGCTTAGATAGCAGATGAAGGGTTTCTGCCATATCCATAATGGCGTACCAGTGTTTGGCGTCTAGTGGAATCACGGTAAGTTGCTCACAGCCTTTTCTCATTAATAGTGAATCCTCAAGTGCGGGTAAAAATTTAAGGGCTGATAGTGGTAGAATATCAATAAATGCTTGTTCAAAAGTGACGTCTACCATATACCATCGTGGCTCATCTTCGGTGGCAATAGGATCGTAATGACGGTGTTCAGGATGGAACTGGCAAGGGTCAGGGTAGCCTGCTTTGCTTACCGTCATGATGCCAGCGACGCCAGACGGCTTAGCGCTAGAGTGATAAAAGAATACCTTATCGCCGACCTGCATCTCGTCACGCATGAAGTTACGAGCGCGGTAATTGCGCACACCATCCCAACTGTCGGTCTCTAGGCGTTGCAAATCATCAATACCAAAAAACTTGGGGTTGGACTTCATTAACCAATAAGCCATATCTTTATCCTATTTATCATTATCAGCCATTCATTATTTGCAATATCACTGTATGCAATGTCATTTAATACAATGTCACTTTATGCCATCATTCTTCACTATTTTGCCTATAAAAGTACAGGGTTAACATGCATGTTTGTGATTGGTTTTGTTATTGATCGGCTTTTCTTTAAGATAGCCTTTTTTTTAATCACATTAGCCGTTATCCTAGCGCTACTTTCTGCTAGTGACAGCAGTCATCCATTTATGTAACCTTTTTTATAGATACCTTCGTTTATGTCAAATATTACACCTGCTCATTTTTCTGATAATCTCAGCATCTCTAATAATACTGCGAGTAGGATACAGGTAAGCGCCATCCCACTGGCGCTTTATATTCATATCCCGTGGTGTGTCAAAAAATGCCCTTATTGTGATTTTAATTCGCATGAGCTGCCGATGGATACGCAGCTATCTATGTATGACGAATATGTGGATGCGCTGTTGTCAGATGCCGCCATGCAGCAGCCGTTAACCCAAGCGCGTGAAATCAGTTCAATTTTTATCGGTGGTGGTACGCCTTCACTGCTACCCATTGTGCAATATCAGCGATTATTTACTGGCTTACGCAACATCTTTAAGTTTGCTGATGGCATTGAAGTGACGATGGAAGCCAATCCAGGCACGCTTGAGCATGCGCCTTTTGCTCAATATTTAGAGGTGGGTGTCAATCGTTTGTCGATAGGTGTACAAAGTTTTGCGGCTGATAAGCTCAAAACCCTTGGTCGCATACATGACTCTGCACAAGCATTGTCAGCGATTCGTGCGGCGCGCGAGGCTGGGTTTGAGCGAGTCAATGTCGATTTGATGCATGGGCTGCCGCAGCAAACGATGAATGAGGCGCTGAACGATATCCAGATGGCGCATGATGCTGGGGCGACGCATATTTCTTGGTATCAATTAACGATTGAGCCCAATACCGTATTTTACCGTAGCCAGCCGATTTTACCAGATGAGGACAACTTGGCAGATATTGAGCAGGCAGGTCAAGCGTTGTTGCAGCAATTGGGCTACTGCAATTACGAAGTATCCGCGTGGGCAGGCGCGTCAGATAAGGCATGCCGTCACAATGTGAATTACTGGCAATTTGGTGACTATTTAGCGATTGGTGCGGGCGCGCATGGCAAAGTAACGATTGCTCATGAAGCATCAGCATTGACAGAGAATGGCTTAAAGAATGACTTGCTAGCAGACTCTGGTATTTATCGTTTTAGTAAGTCACGACTGCCTAAGGATTATGTGGATTATCAAGATAACACTGATTCTTCTGTTAAACAAAGCGCACCAAAAATGGTGGGTTGGCAGGAAATTGACAGTGAGGAGTTGGTCAGTGAGTTTATGCTGAATGCGCTACGTCTACATGATGGCGTCGCTTGGTCGATGTTTACCGTAAGGACAGGGCTGAGTGATGATGATATTGCTGTACAAGTGGCGCAATTGATTGCTCAGGGATTGCTAGTAGACAATACTGAGCGGCTACAGCCAACGCTATTGGGTCAACGTTATCTCAATCAGATATTGCGAGCTTTCTTATAATTGGAGATATTCACTGCGTCTTTAATGTCAGTCTTTACGATCGAAAAATAAAGTTATAAAAAAAGGCTTATCACATAAATGATAAGCCTTTCAAATACGCAAAAAAATCAATATTTAGATTTTATTTTGTACGTCTTGTGCGCCGCCAGTAACAGCTTCGCCAGCGCTTGATACGTCTTGGCCCAAACCTTTAAAAGTGTTGCAACCAGTTAGAACAAACATAGCAGTTAAAGATGCGATGATTAATTTTTTCATAATAGAATCCTCAAAAATGGGTCGTTATAAATAATAACAGTGATGCTAAGCATTAGGCTTGAGCCTCACTGAGGGGTTATTGGATAAGATAATAATTGATAAATACTATCTCGATATCCGTTAGAGACATCATAGTGAAAGTTAAAAACTGTGCAAAGTATCAAAATGTAATTATTGGCAGTAAACTGTAACTTTTAATTACCTTTTGCTCAGAAATTCAAATAACCATCATTTTAGTAGAGTCTGTCCACGTTATCTCGGATCGACGATAATACGCAGATTTGACGACTTAAGGAGTCGATATGACCACCCATATTGTGTTGGTAGCGCCAAAAATGCCTAGTAACACGGGCAATATTATCCGCTTATGTGCCAATACGGGCGCGCAGCTACATTTGGTCAGGCCATTAGGGTTTGAGCTTGATGATAAAAAGCTGCGGCGTGCAGGTTTGGATTATCATGAATACGCGCACCTACAAGTACATGATGATTGGGCGACAGCAAAACTGGCGCTACAGGCAGCGGATTGTCATATTGTCACAGCATTGACCACCAAACTGAGCAAGCCTTTTTATGACTATGACTTTGGTGGGCAACAGGTGGCTGCCGAATCTGATCGTGCTTTGATGCCTGAGCAGATACCTAATGTCGCCTTAGTATTTGGCTCTGAAACAGCAGGTCTGGCAGACGATATACGTGAAGATATCGGCGCTGATCACTGGTTGCGCTTGCCTATGCTGGCTGATTCACGCAGTTTGAACTTATCGAATAGTGTGGCGATATGTCTATATGAGGTATGGCGTCAGCAAGGCTTCACTGGTGATGAAGGTCGTAGTATCGGGTATGAGACGTTGACAGTGTACGACCCAAAATAGCCGTGCATTTTTTACTGATTGCAGGCGATGATCCAACATTTAGGTATTCATCGCCATTCATAACCTCTTATCAATCATATATCTTATAAGCCATATATCTTACAAACAGTTGGGTGGTTTGGGCAGACCGGCAAGGCGATTGACATGGCGGGCAACCAAGCCAGTGTTGAATAACTGCTGTAGTTTCTGATTGCTGATATCATGCTCTGGCAAGGTTTTCTGTAACCATTTAATCAGTGGGCGCGTGGCTGGTGCGTGATTAAACTGAGTAAAAAATGCCCGTACCTGTTGTAAAATTTGTAAATGCTCAGTTTCTAGATGCACCTCTAGAGTGTTGGCCAATTGCTGAGCGATATCAGGGGTCCAGATGTTATGGTCACATAAATGACCGTCTTGATCTAATTCAACGTTGATTGCCGCTGTTATATCGTGATTGATCGAATTATCGTTATTCATAGGGCAATGGTCACTACTTTATCAAACCCCGCATTATTAGCATCGGTATTACTAAAATTGGTACTCTGAGTTAGATTGACCCATTCTTCATCGGTTAACAGCCCACTCAACTTGGTCTCTAAATTGAGCTTCGCGCTGGTATTGATACTTAGCTGCGCCACATCATCGGCTAAGGCATAAATATTTGCGATGCCTTGTATTTCACTGTCACTCAAATAGGCATCAAGCCAACTGATAAAAGCCACGGTGCTACCAAGCAAGAGAATACTGTCACCGGTGCGCCATGTCCGTGACATCTCATCGACACTGCGCCTGAGCATATCCATTGTGCTGTGTATTTGATATAAAGTTGCCATAACAGTGTCCGATTCGTTGCTAGATTTAGGATAAGGCGTGTCCTCATTTTCATCTCTATTTTTAAAATGAGGACACGTCCTAGTATTTAAAGTATTACAAATAAAATGGCGAGGCTAAAAGCGTAGTATTTGCTCAAAGTCTGAAGCATTCACCACTTCAGGTATCAATGTCAATTGTGAAGCCAAATCAATAGGCAGCATACCCGTGACCCACCCGCTAAAGACATCGTCAGGTAGCCAAGCGGCTGGCATGTCATATAGCTCAAGCGACTGAATCATGCCGTGCAAACGCGACGCAGGCTGCATCAACAAGCCAAAAACAGGCGCATCCAAATACAGCTGTACTTCATGACCAAAGGTGGCTAGCGTTAATGCAAGCGCACAGCCTTCATAACTCGCCATTTCAGTCGGCGTGAGCAGCTGAATTAATAATTTCATGTTCAATTCCTAATCTAATTGGTCGCTGTCAATTATTATCATAAAATGTAATCTGTCTGCACGGCAAGTCATCAAAATTGCATCAAGCGGCAATCGCCTTGCATCATCATCGCCAGCTCACTCAGTCCGACCAGTGAAAAGCCGGTGGCAAGGTTGTCACCATTAAGTTGATGGCGTTTGCTGTTATCCGTGTCGCTAATGCCGCGACTGAGTGCAGTACTGACACAGACAGGCAGCGCTAACTGGAACTGCTCAGCGAGCGTTTGCCACTCTTTGGTCAAATTAATTTGATCCGCCGACTGCCAGCGTAAACCATTGGCCGTATGCGCCGCATCGCCATAAAAAAACACGTTTAAGGTGACATTATCTAAGGTGATATTATCATTGGTATCCTTATTATTGGCGGCATTTGTCAGATAAGCGCGTGCATAACGTAGCGCTAAATGGGCAAGTGGGTGGCTAGGATCAGCAGTAATCAGAAGCAATGGGGTCATGGTTGTCATAAGAGCTCTTTTCAATCATCTGCGCTAAAGTTGTTTATGCTACCATAAAGCGCTCAAAAGCAAATAGGGTCACTGTCATTAAACGTAGTTTTATATTAAATACTGACATATTGCGTATCGTTAGTTGATGCTGTGACTGCCTCGTAAGAAAAAACGATAAACTTATACGCTAAGTTCACGTAGTCTTATCACTCTATGCAAGGAGTTATGTTCCCTATGTCACCCGCTATGCCTTCACGTGCGACCCATGGTACAGATTGTCAGTATACAACCGAACAGCTGCAAGTATTGCAGACGGCAAGCGAGTTCGCTTATCAGATTTGGGAGAGTCGAACGGTTTCATGCCAAACGTTTTTACGTAGCTATCCGTTAGATCGAACCTTAACTCGGCAGCAAATCGATGATTTGATTCAAGATTATACGTTAGATGATAATTACCAACTTGCTGATGAAGTGAAGGTGATGAGTGGCCTGCGTCATCTACGTACACTGCTGATGATGCGCTGGATTTGGCAAGATGCCTTACAACTGATAGCACTTGAGCAATTGACCGACGAGCTGTCTGAGTTTGCAGACGGCTGTATCTCATTTGCCAAAGATTATACCTACCAGCATTTGATTAAACAGTACGGCGAACCAACGTTTGTCAATGCCAAAGGTAACGTGCAAATTGATGACATGGCGATTATGGCGATGGGCAAGCTTGGCGCTCATGAGCTGAACCTATCGAGTGATATCGACCTTATCTTTGTTCATCAGGCTCGCGGTGTAACCAGCGGTGATAAATCAAAAGGCACGCGCAGCATAGATAATAAGCGGTTTATGACAAGGCTTGGTCAAGGTATTATTAAATTACTGGATCAAAAGACGGCTGATGGCTTTGTCTTTCGGGTCGATATGCGTTTGCGCCCTTGGGGTGACGGTAGTGATTTGGCCATTCATCTGTCCGCATTACAGAAGTACTTCTCTCAACATGGACGTGCATGGGAGCGTTTTGCATGGCTAAAAGCGCGAGTAGTCGGGCAGCTAGAACAGCCGTTTTATGATGAGATACAAGCGCTCATCAAGCCCTTTGTTTTCCGTTATTACGTGGATTATAGTGCTTTTTCAGCGCTCAGGGAGATGAAATCCCTTATCCAAAACCAAGTCGCTCAGCGGGAGGATTTGGATAACATCAAGCTGGGTGCTGGTGGTATCAGAGACATTGAATTTATTGTGCAGGCCTTTCAGTTGATTTATGGTGGCAGGCATCCTCAATTACAGGTGAAATCTTGTTTACAAGCGATGCAGGTATTACATAAGCTTGAGTATCTAGAGAGGACTACTTATCAAGAGCTCCAAGCCGCGTATCGTTTTTTACGTCGGCTTGAACACGCCATTCAAGCGATTAATGATCAACAGACTCAGCGTTTGCCACATGATCCGCAGTGGCAGTATAACTTGGCAGTTACCCTTGGGTTTGACGATTGGAACGCACTATTAGATACCCTTAACCACCACCGAGACAATGTCAATGTTCCCTTTGAGCGTATGGTGACCGAACGTCAGGTACCGGATCATGAAGACACAGATCTTGAGCCCGAACATCTTGATGAACAGATTGCACGATTGAATAATGTGCTGACGGCAGAAAATCGAGTGCTGTTACAAGATTTTTGGCAGTCAAAGATGGTCGCTAACTTAAGCGATGAGGCTCGCGAGCGGTTGGATGACGCTTATCCTGTGATTATCCATGCGTTACTCGCTCATCAAGAGCAGCAGCAATTGGCCAATACGGCTTTGCCGCGTCTCATTACATTGCTCGAAGCGATTTGTCGTCGTTCTATCTATTTGGTGATGATTGCAGAAAACCCCAATGCGACGATTGAGCTGATACCCATGCTGTCGGCCAGTCCTTGGATTGCCAAAGAGTTGGCACATTATCCTGTGCTTTTAGATACTTTTTTACAGCAGCGCTATCGCCACTTGCCGGACAAGCCAGAGTTGCGCGATATTTTGCGTCAACAGCTATTGCGCGTAGAGCCTAATGACGAAGAAGAACTGCTCAGCGTATTAAGACTGTTTAAAAAGAACCAAGTATTGGCGGTTGCCGCTAGTGATGTATTGGCTGAGCGTCCGATTATGAAGGTGTCGGATTCTCTTACGTATATCGCAGCGGTAGTACTAGAAGCCGCATTAGAACGGGCTTTTGCAGAAATTGTCAAACGCTACGGCTATCCTATTGGTCAAGATGGCGATCCAGTGACCGAGGCAGACTGCGGTTTTGCCATTATTGGTTATGGCAAGCTTGGCGGACTGGAGTTGTCGTATTCTTCAGATTTGGATCTGGTGTTTTTACACAAGATAAAAGAGCAGGGCATGACCACGGGTGAAAAATCAGTCAGCGGTATGAAGTTTGCTGCCCGTTTGGTACAAAAGCTGATGAACTATCTCAATACCCAAACTCGAGATGGCCGCGCTTATGAGATTGATATGCGTCTGCGCCCTTCAGGTAATGCTGGCATGATGGTGGTGTCTTGTCATGCTTTTGAAACCTATCAGCTAGAAAAGGCATGGTCGTGGGAGCATCAAGCCTTGGTACGGGCGCGAGCGATTTGCGGTGACAAACGAGTGACGGCACGCTTTTGTGATATTCGCCGAGACGTATTATCATTACCGCGCACGATAGAGCAGGTACGTACAGAAGTCACCAGTATGCGTATTAAGATGCAAAAACATCTGGGCACCAGTCAATGGCAACAACAAGCAGGTAAGTTTCATCTTAAACAAGATGCAGGCGGGATCATCGATATCGAATTCTTAGCGCAATTTGCAGTATTGGCTTATTCGCATGAGTATCCAAGCCTGACCAAATGGAGCGACAACGTTCGTATTTTCGAAGAAGTGGCATCACTGGGTATTTGGGAGGAGCAAGTCTGCCAAGATTTGACGGATGCCTACCTCAGAATTCGTGCTGCTACTCATCAATTGGCACTATCAGAGCAATCGCTATTGGTGGATGAGTCACTGTGGAAAGAAACACGAGCATTAGTACAAGCGCAATGGCAACATTTGATGGGTGTTAATTTGTCCGATGGTGATTCGTCTCATTCTTAAGAAGGTTTTTGCTTATAAATAATAGCCTGTGATACTCAAACTAAAAGATTTCATTTGCTAGCACCGCCAATGATATAATCGGCGACACATTACGATAAAGCTGTCAGTTGTTGGTTATTTCTTAGTAAGGATAACACTATATTTTAGCAATAAAATTTGACGCTGCGGTGTTATCATATGATGTTGATAAATACGATTAAACAAAACCTCTAGTCGAAGTATTTGTAAGTGCGTCGACTAACCTAAAAAAATAGCCGTTAGTGCTAATATAAGGATTATAAAATGAATATGGCAACACAAGATGGTAAGCTGTGGATGAATGGCACAATGATTGAGCAGCCAGATGCCAAAGTCCATGTGCTGACGCATAGCCTGCATTATGGCATGGCTGTGTTTGAAGGTGTGCGCGCGTACCAAACTGCTGATAATCGTACGGCAATTTTTCGCCTAAAAGAGCACACCGAGCGTCTGTTAGGCTCTGCAAAAATCTTTCAAATGAATGTACCGTTTGATGCAGCGACTCTGGAGCAGGCGCACAAAGATGTGGTCAAGCAAAACAACTTGGCAGAAGCCTATATCCGCCCACTAATTTGGGTCGGTGCAGAAAAGCTTGGTTTATCGTCACGTGATAACAGTATCAATGCAATGGTTGCTGCTTGGCATTGGGGCGCTTATCTGGGTGAAGAGGGTATCAAAAATGGTATCCGTGTAAAAACCTCGTCATTTACTCATCATATGACCAATGTGACCATGTGTAAGGCAAAAGCCTCGAGCAACTATCCAGTTTCTATCATGGCAAACCAAGAAGTCACTCGTAATGGCTATGACGAAGCAATTTTGATGGATCCGCAAGGTTATGTCTGCCAAGGTGCTGGCGAGAACTTGTTTTTAGTAAAGGATGGTGTATTGCATACGCCAGATTTAGCGGGCGGTGCACTTGACGGCATCACGCGTCGTACTATCATTCAATTTGCCGATGATCTAGGCATCAAGGTCGTTGAGCGCCGTATCACCCGTGATGAGTTCTACTTGGCGGATGAGATATTCATGACGGGTACGGCGGCTGAAGTCACACCTATTCGTGAATATGATGATCGTACTATCGGCAATGGTGGACGTGGACCTTTGACTGAGCAGCTACAAACCTTGTACTTTGATGTGGTTCATGGTCGCAATGAGCAGTATATGGATTGGTTAAGTTTTATTGATTAATACTCATTCATGAGATAGTAGAATTTAATAAAAGACCCAAAACAACGTAGTTGTCTTGGGTCTTTTGCTGTATTTATAAATTGGTTGCGAATAAATAAAGGTCACATTGATAACTATCATGGTTATAATTCTAATGCTTAGTAGAATAATAGCTAATTTTGGATTTTATTTTTTTTTCAATCTTTCGAACATTATGGCTATTAATCGTTTTGCTCATTGCCCTAAAAGGAATGAATAATTTTTCACCAATGCCATCAACCAATACAAACTCAGGAATACCTTGTCTGTGCTCGGTATACATAATGCCAGCAATATTAACTTCACCCAATACCACATGCAATTCACAACACTCATCAAAAAACTTATCTAACGCCTTTGCATGTGTGTCATTAAACATATTGGTATTAGAAAGCTCATAAAGTGTCATGGTTGAGCCGCTAGGGTCTATGACCTTTTCCGTCACTAAGCCCAACCCTTTATCCGTTGCGATAAAGCCATATACGGTTTCCATTGGAAACGTAAATCGTTGCTGACCATAGTTATTCTTACAAAGCTGTAGATATTGCAATATCTCTCTGCGAAACTGTTTGTATATGCCCTGAGAATGATGACCGCGCAAGTAATGCTGCCCCTTTCTACCACCATTATATGTCGCATGCTCAGGCTTCATTATTTTGATAATTTTATCAGTATCAGATGGGTGCTCATATATATACTTCTGAGTGCCTGCATCTATTCTTTTTAGATTTTGAATTAAAATCATAATAAATCTCAGTTAGTCATATAAAAAATTCAATGAATAGTCTAAGCAAAAGAAAAAGGTGATTTATATTATAGGGACAGTCCGCATTAGTAATAAAGCTGTATTTAAGTGTTTTTTAATAAGTATTCATAGTACGAATCAGGTCTGACTTGTTTAACATAAGACATTTTATGGATGCCAGCTTGTGAGACTATGTTTTGATAATCGGCTTCAGCATAAAGGTTATGCAAAGTAGCAACTAGTAAATGAGGTTTAGTATCATCGATGATAGGGCATTGATACTGTGCAAGTTTGCCCTTAATGAGCGTGTCAAATAAGATTTGGAAGAAAAAATAATGAGGAATATATTCTTGCGTTTTCCAAAAGTTTAACATTAAATCCAAACACGTATGAATGACCGGATTTTTTTTGTGAGCAAAGATAACGCTATTCAGCAAGTTTACCTTGTGCTTACTATCCCAGTTAAAATAGTAGCTATTAAATTTATGCCATTGTTGTTTATTATGTGCGTCTGTGTCGCGCTGGTACATAAAAAAACCATTATCCTGTAACATATTAGGCAAAGGTTCGGTGAGATAGATAGTTGCATCTAACCAAACGCCGCCATAAACATCAAGTAATGCTAGGCGTAATAAATCTGCAAAAAATGCCGGTTTAAATCCTGAGAGTGTTTTTTTATCCCAAACAAATTTAGGTAGATCCAGATATTCATGAATATTACTGTCATCTAGCCGGATTATTTTATAGTCTGGACAGTGTTTGTCTATCGATTTGAAATATAATTTAACTGCTTCAGGCAACTGATTTTTATTAATACCTTGACCCCAATACTGCCAAATTATTTTTTCATCATCAAATTCTTTTTTTGGCTGTAATGAAAAAAATTCTAGCTTGTCACTGTAATATAGCTCAATAAAAGATGCCCAACACGTGGCAACTTGATTTTGTTGCTCAAGATTGGCCTCTTTTTCAAACGCTTTGCGTTTGCTGTGTGGGGTGGTTAAGTTATATAGATAACGATAAGGTTTTTTCTTTTTCTTTTTAAGCTGTTTATGGCTCTCACTATCAGAAAAAAAGTGAGGCGATATATTGCTTGAATCGAGTGTTGAGCTTTCTTCGACGTTTGCCATTCTTCTGTTCCCAGTCAGATTTTGTAATTTTGTCATTTGTTTCAGCTCTTAGATAAGCATGTCCGCCAAATCGATAATGTGTTTTATCCGAAAACATTATTTTTGAGCTTTTTTTCCAGTATTCGTGCTCTCCACGTGTGAAATAGGGTGGTAGAACCTTGATATCTGTGCGGTCTAATGCAAATTTGTTCAATTGACTTTCATCATGCCATAGTGCAATAACGTTATTTTTTAAATCTAATTCTGTGTTTTGGTTGAGAGTTTCGCACATCTGTAAATATGCATGAGATTTCCCACCATTCAACGCACCTGTGAAATAATATTTTCCTTTATGATAGGGAATATATGCTTGTGATTGAGGGTTACGATCATAAGTGTAGGCACGTTTATTGAGATGAAACATATGAGGCTGAACGCCAAGACTCAGCTCCTCATGCTGATCGAGGGGCAACAACTCATCTTCAGTGATATCAGAAAGGAACTCTGTATTGGCATTAAAGTAGAATATGAAGTCATATTTTTCAATAATAGACTTTGCCCCTAAAAAGAATTTAAAGCGCATCAATGTGCTATAAGGCCATCCTAAAGCTTCCTGTTTGATCATTGTGACATTCGGATAGTCAGTCTGCCTGCTGATTAATGCTAGGTCATCCGTAAATAAAACATAGTGTTTGTTACTATTGGGAAGTAAGTGTTTTTCAGCAGAGCAATAGAAGTAATCCCAAAAAACGGTATATCGACCAGTGGCAATATATAATATGGCTACAGATGGTTTATTATCTTCCGTCATTACTTTCCCATTCCAAAATTATTATCATAATAAAATATTTAACGATAAAAAATACTATTTAAAAACCACTTCTGTCGCAAATATGGATTTCTTAAGTTTCATCGCAACCCTGTTAATTTCGCGCTTCGCTTTAAACATAGCAGGTTTTTTCTCTGACTTCATACGACCTTGACGATCTGTAATTAGGGCGCTTGGGAGCGAGGGATTGCCTTTATTTAACAGCATTTCTTGAATGCATAGAGCAGGGGTCATTTGATAGACGGGTTCAGCGTCATGTTTGATAAAATCGTCAAACATTAACTCATCAAGCGGTCGCAGTTTGTTTTTTGAGATATAGTCCAAATATACTTGCGCACCGCGCGACGACAAAATATAACCGGCGGTACCTAAATTTTTCCCTTTTAATTGGGCAATGCGCCGCCTATTTGAAACAATCTCAGAGGAGTTGGAGGACAAAAAGACTTTTTCGGAAAAGGCTTCTGTTTTAATAATATGCCAGTCAGGTTTTATCCAACTCGTGGTGGTTAATAGCGCTTCTGCATCTTCACCTAAATATATATCATCTTCAAAAATGGCTAAATACGGTATATTTTGATCAATCATTTGTTGCCAAACGGAAGCATGGCTTATAAAACATGCCAATTCGCCACCAGTCAAAGCGATGTTTTCTAAATTAATGGGCAAATTTTGAGCATAAGTATGAGCCAAATCTGGAGTTAACGCATCAAAGAACTCAAAATCTACTTTATGTTTGCCAAACTCTTCGTGTATATGCTTTCTGCGCTCTACCGCAGATTCTAAACTTATTACGATATTTTTCATAAAATATAAACTACTTGTTTAGGTATAAGTTGGCAACAGCCGTGGTTTTATTTTGCCACATTCTTTTCTGTTTTTTTATATTATAGGACAAGTCTCGATTTTCTTTGTCTTTGCGTTTTATGTTTTGCGAAGCCTCGGTTCCTAAGATATCGCTGTCAAGTCCCAAGGGCTGTACCAATGCAGGCCAAACCCCCAAACCTTTCCCATTGTCACTCAGCCATTGTTGGAAAAATATATCAACGGGCATAGAGATGGGTTTGGCGGCTGCTATAAATGCTTCAGCACCCTTACGTGACCAAATGAGGCCAAGACCACGAATAGGAAAATAATAGGCGTGCCATAATGTATGTTTATCAAAGCTAACGATATCCCGAGCAAGCTTTTTCTTTTTTGCTGCAAGATTTATCAAGTACCAGTCCAACGTTGGATGAGCATATAAAAACGCTAGGGTTTCATTGACGATTGTCTTGAAGCTTGTAGACAAGGTCATATCATCTTCTAGTACAACCAAAAAGTCAGCATCCGTCTGCAAAAATTGTTCAGCGCAGTTGTAATGACTTAGATAGCAGCCGATTTCGGAGCTTAATAAGCCACGTCCTAGATTTTTTCTGGCTTGAAAATCATCATAATCTACAAAATCAGACAGCTCTTTGCCGCGACCATCATAGGCAGGTATCCTTTCAAATGGCCAGTCTATCTGCTCTAACTGCTGAGTTGCGCTCTCTAGACGCGTATCGCTTCCATCTAAATTAATCAAATATATCAATGTCTTCATAGGTTGACTCTTCCTTGCTATATCTATTCTATGACTTATCGAGTTTTATACTTGCTGTGATTCTGTTGGTTCTTCTAGATAATAGGCTCTGTACCAATTTACAAATTTTAAGATGCCATCTTCGATACTAGTTTCAGGTCTAAAGCCAATGTCGGCTGTTAGCTCGTCTATGTCGGCATAAGTCGCTGGGACGTCACCTGGCTGCATGGGCAACAAGTTTTCTTTTGCTTTTTTACCGCATGCACTTTCAATCGCGGTAATAAAGCGGCGCAGCGTTACGGGTTGGTTATTACCGATATTGTAGATTTGGTAAGGTGCGATTGCCGTGGTCGCAAAAGATTGTTGTGGTTCTGGGATTTTATCAATAATACGAGTGATGCCTTCGACAATATCATCAATGTAGGTGAAATCACGTTGCATCTCACCATTGTTATAGACATCTATCTGCTCGCCTGCCAGTATTCTTTTGGTGAATGAAAAGTAGGCCATATCAGGGCGACCATAAGGGCCATAGACCGTAAAAAAGCGTAACCCTGTCGTGGGGATATTGTATAAATGACTATAAGTATGCGCCATTAACTCGTTAGATTTTTTGGTCGCAGCATACAAGCTAATAGGATAATCTACACGATCTCCAGTGCTAAAAGGCTGCTTGATATTCATACCGTATACAGAGCTAGAGCTGGCGTATACCAAATGTTTTACCTGAGTCTGTCGACAGCCTTCAAGCACGTTCAGAAATCCTACTACATTGGAATCAATGTATTCATGTGGCTTTTCGATAGAATAGCGCACGCCCGCTTGTGCGCCGAGATTAATCACGATATCAAAGCCATGTTCAGCGAATAAACTGGCCATTGCTTCTCGGTCAGCCAGATCTAAGGTGATAAAACTAAAAGTATCTTCGTTTGATTGTTCGTTTAGGATTTTGAGACGGTCTTTTTTTAACGTAACCTCATAATACGAGTTTAGGTTGTCAATACCGACAATAAAGCAATCTTTGCCCAGCAATGCTTTAATTAAATGAAAGCCAATAAAACCTGCGGCACCAGTCACTAAAATCTTCATTAATCGCTCCCAAATAAATCTCTAGTAAACACTTTATGCGACACATCTTGGATGTCTGCAGATAAGCGGTTCGCCACGATAATATCGCTCATGGCTTTGAATGCGTCCAAATCCTTAATGACTTTTGAGTTAAAAAACTCTTCTTCTTTTAACACGGGTTCATAGACAACCACTTCGATACCTTTTGCTTTGATACGCTTCATAATGCCTTGAATAGCAGACGCTCTGAAATTGTCCGAGCCACTTTTCATCACTAGTCGATGGATACCAACAATTTTTGGTTGCTTTTCAATAATTTTATCAGCAATAAAATCTTTACGAGTGCTATTAGAATCAACGATGGCTCTAATAAGGTTGCTCGGGACGTCATCATAATTTGCCAATAGCTGTTTGGTGTCTTTAGGCAAGCAATAGCCACCATAGCCAAACGACGGATTGTTGTAATGATTGCCGATACGCGGGTCTAATCCTACGCCTTCAATAATTTGTTTGGTATCTAACCCAAAAGTCTGGGCATACGTATCTAGCTCATTAAAATAAGCAACACGCATCGCCAAATAAGTATTGGAAAATAATTTAATGGCCTCAGCTTCAGTAGATTCAGTAAATAGCTGAGGAACGTCTTTCTTTATCGCACCTTCCAAGAGCAAATCTGCAAATTGTCTCGCACGTTCCGACTGCTCACCGACGATAATTCTCGAAGGGTAAAGATTGTCATATAGCGCTTTACCTTCGCGTAAAAATTCAGGCGAAAAAATGATGTTATCTGTCAAAAATCGTTTTCTAATATCATTGGTATAGCCGACGGGCACTGTTGATTTTATAACGATTAGCGCATTTTTATTAACACTCAGCACCTCTTCAACGACGCTTTCAACACTTTTGGTATTAAAATAGTTGGTCTTTGAGTCGTAATCCGTAGGGGTAGCAACAATAATAAAATCTGCGTCTTTGTAAGCGGCTTTGGCATCTAAAGTGGCTGTGAAATCGATGGGTTTGTTGAGTAAAAAATCTTCAATATCTGGATCTTCAATAGGAGATTGCTTGGCATTCAACATCTCGACTCTTTCTGCTATGACATCGACAGCGATTACTTTATTGTGCTGGGCAAGTAACATAGCATTGGATAAGCCGACATAGCCTGTACCTACTACTGTTATTTTCATAAAAATTCCAAGGTTATATTTTTATTATTATAAGATTAGTTTTATTTAGTGAGATTTAGCAATAACGATGATGGCAGATGCTGGGAAAACTTCTGAATCATCGCCTCGGTAATATTGTTACGGGAGTCAGAGTCCAGCAAGTCTAAGCTTTGTATGCAGCCATATTTGACAGATTGTTTTTGCAAACCTGCTAAAAAATCCTCAACACCATCTTCATTTTTTAGATAGTTGATCGCTACGGGTGGCTTGAGACAAGCTTGTCCTTGTTGAATCTTTAAGTGATTCATTAAGGTAATGGGATTTACCTGAGCCACATCTCTAAACTTATATTGAATTTGCTCAATCAATAGCTGAGGGTTATGCAAAAGATAGTTTTTTAAAATATTCTTATCGACAATATGGGGATAGTGGTGCACTTCAAAAAACTGATTCATCCCCAAGATTTTAGCGCTGAGCATTTGGGCAATTGTATGTTTGGGTTGAACTTTTTTGCCTGATAGTTTTTGTAGAGATTTTCGATATTGGAGTTTGGCTTGTAGAAGGGTGTTTTTTCGCCAATGACCATGAATGATAATCGTGTCGTCATCTAAAAAATCTGTAATAACAGCAGGTTGGTTGAAGAAAAAATCATCATTCATGTATATAAAATAATCAGACAGATCTGAGATATTCCATAGCATGCTTTCAATAGACCGCGTGTTAAAAGTAGGTAAAAACTGCTCATAGCCCGCAAAGAGGTCTTTATGATCGATGATACGTATCTTGTCTTTTGCACAAATATTCTGTTCAGCAAATGCTTCAATCAGTGCCGGTTGCTGTTGGTCGGTGACGATATAGATATGTCGACAGAAAGGTACGTATTTTATGATGGAGGCAATATTGTAATATATTTCATCGTTACTGGCGAAACGTGTTGAACTGATAGCATCAGATGCCGCGCTGGTTGTTTTCTGATAACGCGCTCTTTTTTGTTTAAGCAGTGGCTCATCACCATCTACCCAAGCAATCACAATATCTATTTGCTTTTCATCATCTGCTTTCATGGTATTTCCTATGGGTTTATCGCCAATAATTTTTTAGCCAAGGGCTTGGCTTAACATGACGATACCACTTGCCGCCGCTACCATTGATGGCATCTGGCGGATTAATCTCACCATGAAAGATGACAATCTTTGCGCCATCCGGCAGAGTAGGCGCACGCACAAAGTTAAAGGGAATAGGGGCGATGCATTGGTACTTGAAGCTTACACACCACGTTTTATCCCAATACTCTAAATGATGATGCTCACGTAAATAGTTAGACAGATAAGCCTGCTCATGGCGCACTTGGGTACGAATGGTGGCAAAGTTACGCTCAAAGTTTGCGAGCAAATCAGGATAGGTGTTCATGCCAATATTGAAACGATAAACAGAGCTATTACCAATCATTCGCCACGGTTTTTTCCAATCACGGATAATCACCACGCTGTCTTTATGCTGAGCTTGATAGGTAAAAAAGGCATCTATGTTGTCAACAATAACAATGTCGATATCTAAAAATAAAGCCACACCTTTAAGGCCATATAGTTCAGGTTTGAAAGTCGTGAGTTTTTTCCAACCACGCTCAGGCCCAGCAGGCAAATCCATCTCTGGAATAGGATGGCAAGTCACAGCAGGGTCGATACCGCTGCTATCATCAGTGAGGCAGATCATTTGGAAGTCTAAGGTCAAATGGCGACTGACCATATTATAAAGACGGTTGACGTACTCAGCGCCGTATTTGTCACCCCATTTCATACAGATAACATAACGCTGCTCAGCAGTGCTGCTGCGTGCGTGCGTGTGGTCTGTCGATGAGGTATTGGTTACGTCAGTTGCCATAATGCACTCATATTAATATAAATAAAAAATATTTAAGGCGTGTTCTCATTTTTAACATGGTGATGAAAATGAGATAAATTGTCGCCAAATGAAAAAGTAGCGCAGACAATATCGAGCTATTGACGGACTATTTGACATTGTTTGGCAAAATTTAGCCATTTCTAGTCCATTTCTAGAACGATCGATTGAACTGAGGACACGCTTTAGTAACGTCTAAGGGTACAAAAGTCAGCCAATACTATCACAGCTATGATTCACGATCTCTCTAAACGTTTGGCTAATTGTAAGGTCATTGTTCATTGTTCATTGCCAGCGCGCTTGGTTGTATCATGAACGTTTTGATCAGCCCACTTGTTGTCAAGAATGAATTTGGCTAAAGTTTCTTCATCAACGTTGTAAGGATTCCCTAATGTGGGAATGTGTTTGAAACGTCGATAGCCCCACATATAGTGACTGCATTTTTCTTCAATCATCTGTTGCATGGCTTGGTTAAGTGCATAAGCGGCGGTCTCGGCATGACGATCATAAAGTGCTGGATCATCGAGCTTATAACAATAGATGTCAAATCCACGACCATCGTCACGGCGAATACAAGATAAGCCGACCAAGGCACATCTGGTTTTACTAGCAAGTTTAGAAGCAAGCGTACTGGTTAATGTTTTAATACCAAAAAAGGGCACAACCACGCCGCCCGAAGGGTCGGGAACATGATCGGGTAAGACGATACTAAAGCCACCTTGTTTGAGGGTTTTAAATATGGCTTTGACACCGCTACCATCGGTTGGTACTAAGGTCGCATTAAGCCTTGAACGCCCTTGTAGCACAAAGTTGTTGGTAATTTCGCCTTTGACAGGTTTGTACATAATGGTTGGGGAACCAAATTGATTGAGCCAAGCGTTCATCATCTCCCATGTACCGAGATGCGGCACGATAGCGAGCATGCCGTTGGCACTCGCAAGTCCTTCTAATAAAATGTCTTTATTATGAACGTCGCGAATCTGAGCGATACTCCACTCAGGTGGCATGGCCCAGCTTTTGATCGATTCAATACTGGTCAAACACTGGTGATAAATAATCTCTTTGGTTAATACTTGTTTTTGCACATCAGTCAGCTTAGGCGCAATTAACGCCATATTGATACTGACTGTACGCATGATACTCAAATTGGGTATCTTGATAATCACCCACGCAACAAAACGTGCCAGTATCTGCAAGACAGACAATGGCACGATTTTAAAAATGTGATACGGATTCATAACCATTCACACGGTGATGAATCACGTAATAAGTACTGAAAAAAATATCCGGACATCGTTAGACCATTTATTGCGCAGGTTTGTTGGTGTCAGCCTGTGCTTTTTCGCGCACACGGATACCAAGATCACGTAGCTGTTTGCTATCGACTTCAGCAGGTGCTTGAGTTAGTGGGCATTCAGCAGTTTTGGTTTTTGGGAAAGCGATAACATCACGGATAGAGTCCGCGCCTACCATGAGCATAATCAGACGATCCAAACCAAAGGCCAAGCCACCATGCGGCGGCGCACCGAATTTTAGGGCGTCAAGTAAGAAGCCAAACTTGTCTTGAGCTTCTTGCTCGCCGATACCTAAAGCATCAAGTACCGCTTGCTGCATATCAAAGGTATTGATACGTAAGCTACCACCGCCAACTTCTGTACCGTTCAATACCATATCATAAGCGATAGAAAGGGCAGATTCTGGGTTGTTTTTCAATTCATCAACAGAACCTTTAGGTTTAGTAAACGGGTGATGCATTGACGTCCAACGACCATCGTCCGTTTGCTCAAACATTGGGAAATCAGTGACCCAAAGTGGCGCCCACTGACAAGTGGTCATCTCAAGGTCTAGACCAATTTTTTGACGTAGTGCGCCGATTGCGTCATTGACGACACTGGCTTTATCCGCACCAAAGAAAATAATATCGTTGCTTTCTGCACCAGTACGCTCAATCAAGCTTACCAATACGTCATCGGTCATATTTTTGATGATAGGAGACTGAAGACCAGATTCTTGGTCAACGCCGTTGTTAATGTTGCTCGCATCGTTAACCTTGATATAAGCCAAACCACGTGCGCCATAGATGCTAACGAATTTGGTATAAGCATCGATTTGCTTACGGCTTAATGACGCGCCGCCAGGGATTCGTAGGGCAGCAACGCGACCTTTAGGATCGTTAGCAGGACCGGCAAATACTTTAAAATCAACGTCTTTCATTAGATCAGCAACGTCGATGAGTTTTAATGGAATACGTAAGTCAGGCTTGTCTGAGGCATAGTCACGCATTGCTTCAGCGTAAGTCATGCGTGGGAATTGCTCAAACTCAACATCCATCATGGTTTTGAATAAATGCTTAATCAAACCTTCGTTGATGTTCATGATTTCTTCTTCATTTAAGAAAGAAGTTTCAATATCGACTTGGGTAAATTCAGGCTGACGGTCAGCACGTAAGTCTTCGTCACGGAAACATTTAGCGATTTGATAATAACGATCAAAACCTGACACCATCAACAGCTGTTTGAATAACTGTGGTGATTGTGGCAATGCGAAAAAGTTACCTGGGCGTGTGCGTGATGGCACAAGATAATCACGCGCGCCTTCTGGTGTCGCACGAGTCAAGATAGGGGTTTCAACGTCTAAGAAACCATGGTCATCTAAGTAACGACGAATGGCTGACGTGGCTTTAGCACGGAAAACCATACGCTCTTGCATTTGCGGACGACGCATATCAAGATAGCGATATTTTAAACGCAAGTCTTCTGATACCGTGGTTTTCTCATCATTTAATGGGAAAGGCGGTGTTTCAGATTTTGCCAATACTTCAATTTCTTTGCCCAACAGCTCAATCTGACCACTGGTCATACTATTGTTTTCAGTACCCGCGTAGCGTTGACGTACGCGACCAGTGATTTTTAGCACATATTCAGGACGTACCGCATCAGCAGTAGCAAAGGCTTCTGGCGTATCAGGGTCAACGACGACCTGCAAGATACCAGCGCGGTCACGCATGTCTAAAAAAATCACGCCACCGTGATCGCGACGACGATGTACCCAGCCTACGATACTGATGGTTTGATCGATGAAGCTTTCGGTTACGGCTCCGCAATATTCGTCTCGATATTCGCTATGCGTCATAGTGCTTTGCGTCATAATATAATTATCCAGTTGTCAGCCCAATTCGAAATACAATAATGCAGCCATTGCTGTACGATTCAAGCTATCCGCTAAAAACGCACAAACACCGCGATTAAGACAAATGGTCATCACGTTGGCTACAGAAAATTTGATGTAAACGCATATTATGCCTAATCTGCCCTTGTTATACAACCAGTGGCGTCCAATCAAAGCGTAGGAAAGGATCAGTAATGGGCGTATTTATTCAGTAACATTTGCATTGGGTTAAATATTGTCATTTTGCTTGAAAATATCAGCCACTGTGCACATATCAGGCTCACTTATAAAATCTTATTAAAATTATTCTAATCATGTAAGGAATACTACTCATGCTTTTTCACCCTGCTAAGAACCCTATTGAGCTACAAGTTGTTCATCTAAATAAAAGCCAAGAACAACGCCGTGAAGACTTAATGGAGGCCACTCAAGGTAAAGCCGCGCTTAAGCAATTCAAAAAAGTAATGGCTAAAAAAGCCAAGCAAGCATTGAAGGCAAAAAGCAAAAATAAGAAAAAAAACAGTGATAATAAATCTCAAGTTTTCGTTCTCGACTTTGACGGTGATATCAAAGCCACGGCAGTCAAGCATTTACGCGAAGAAATCAGCACATTAATCAGCAGCGCAAATAAAGGTGATGAAGTCGTGGTACGTCTTGAATCAGGTGGCGGCTTGGTTCATGGTTATGGTTTGGCAGCAGCGCAATTGGCACGTCTAAAAGAGGCTGGTTTAAAACTAACAGTCTGTGTTGATAAAGTCGCGGCCAGTGGTGGTTATATGATGGCGTGTGTGGCGGATAACGTAGTGGCTGCGCCCTTTGCCATTATTGGCTCAATCGGTGTGGTATCACAGTTGCCAAACTTTCATAAATGGCTAAAAAATCATGACGTCGATTATGAGATGTTTACCGCTGGTGACTATAAACGTACTGTCACTATGTTTGGCGAAAATGACGCTGACGACCGTGCCAAATACCAAGAAGAGCTTGAGCAAACGCATGAGTTATTCAAACATTTCGTGAACACCTATCGTCCAGCATTGGATGTCGCGAAAGTCGCAACAGGCGAGCATTGGTATGGTGAAGATGCGCTGAAACTCAAATTAATTGATAGCCTACAAACCTCAGACAGCTATATTTTAGAGCGTATGGAAGACAATGAAGTCTATGCGCTGCATTCCCGTCAAAAGCCAACGCTCGCAGAGAAGCTAGGATTGTCACAAGCTGCCGAAGCAACGGTGAATATGGCGATTGATAAACTACCAGATGCATTGGCACGTTTTGATTTTAATAGTCGTTTAAATATCCTAAAGTAGTTTTCAGTTTTCCACTCTAAATAGATGCATTGTTTGTATTTTGTAAAAGGCGTGTCCTAGCGGGTCGCGCCTTTTTGCTGTTTATTCATAAATGCTGTGTTATAAATGTGGCATACAGAACAGAGTATACGCACGTACACTATAAAATTAGCATTGGGCTTTTTATAAAAGCTTTATGTGAACGTGATGAAAATCATTAACCATCAGCAAGGAAAAGGATGCCAGCTATGTCTGAAAATACATTGATGTTTACCGCCACCGAACATGGTCAAACCATGCATGCCAAAGTCAAAGCATTTATCGAAACTCATATTGAACCAATAGAAGCACAGTTTTGGGCGGATTGTCATGCGCAAAACCCAGACGGTAATTGGAAAAATTGGCAATGGCCAGAAAAATACGAGAGTTTGCGTAAACAAGCACGCGAAGCCGGTCTATGGAATTTATTTTTACCAGATGACACGCTAGGGGCAGGGCTGTCGGTGACCGATTATGCACCGATTGCCGAGCTGACTGGACGCAGTTTATTAGCGCCTTATGTCTTTAACTGTAATGCCCCTGATAGCGGTAATATGGAGCTGTTATGGCGCTATGGCACACAGGAGCAGCAAGACAAATGGCTAACGCCAATCTTAGAAGGTAAAACGCGTTCGGTATTTTGTATGACTGAGCCTGATGTCGCCTCCAGTGATGCCACCAATATGCAAGCGACAGCTGTGGTTGATGGCGATGAGATTATTATCAATGGCAGTAAATGGTGGTCATCGGGTCTTGGCGACCCTGCGGTCGATATTTTGATTGTGATGGCGTACACGCCTGATGAGAATAAAGACCGTCATCATCAACATTCGATGGTATTGGTGCCAGCAAAGACAGCGGGTGTCACCATCGAGCGTATGCTGAAAGTATTTGGCGATTATGATGCGCCGCACGGCCATGGTGAAGTCAGCTTTGATAATGTACGTGTGCCCGTCAGTCACTTTATCGGTGGACCAGGCATGGGCTTTGAGATTGCGCAAGGTCGCCTAGGACCAGGTCGTATTCATCATTGCATGCGTTGTATTGGCGCTGCCGAAAAGTCGCTAGAGCTGGCTGTTAAGCGCGGCATGGAGCGTACCGCTTTTGGTAAGCCATTATTACAACTGGGTGGTAACTTTGAGCGTATCGCTGAGGCACGTATTAAGGTTGACCAAGCGCGTTTATTGACACTATATGCAGCGCAAAAAATGGATGCGCAAGGCACAAAAGCAGCATTGACTGAAATCTCTGCTATTAAAGTGGTTGCGCCAACCGTGCTACAAGAAGTGGTCGATATGGCGATTCAGATTCATGGTGGTATGGGCGTTTGCCAAGATACGATGTTGCCTGCATTCTTTGCGCAAGCTCGAGCATTGCGCTTAGCCGATGGTCCTGATGAAGTGCATAAAACGATGATTGCTAAGTTAGAATTAAAGCGTCAAGGTTTTAGTCGCCCTTCTAAATCTGGTAAATCCTAAGTTTAGTTATTCATAAATTTATAGAAATTGATTTAAATGAGCATTTGCTTGAATTAATTTCTCATTGAAATTCACTATTACACCGTTAATAGTGAATTTCCAGCCCTATATTCATTGATAAATATAATTGACCACACGATAAGGAATGTCATATGGCAACTGCTAATCAAAGCAACACTACCGTCAAAGAAGTAGCTAATAAAATCTTAGATAAAGGCGGCGAGGTTCGTGATGGCGAAGAGCTTGATGTCAAAGCGGTCAGCTCATGGCTACGTGCTCAAGGCGTCGATATAGAAGGCGAGCCTATCGTTACTCAATTTTCAGGTGGCGCATCAAACTGGACCTATCGTTTGCAATATGAAGGCGAAGGTAAAAGCCAAGATTTAATTTTACGCCGTCCACCAAAAGGCACCAAAGCAAAATCAGCACACGACATGGTGCGCGAATATACGGTGCAAAAATCCTTAAAAGATGCTTATCCTTATGTGCCTAAAATGGTCGCGCTATGTACGGATGAGTCCGTCATCGGTGCAGACTTTTATGTCATGGAGCGTATGGAAGGTATCATTCCTCGTGCCAATTTGCCAAAAGGCATCGATTTAAACGAAGAGCAAACGCGTGCATTATGTACCAATGTTATCGATGCTTTGATTGAATTGCATCAAGTCGATTATAAAGCGCATCCTGATTTGGTCAATCTTGGACGCGGTGAAGGTTATTGCGAGCGCCAAGTGGCAGGTTGGGACAAGCGTTATGTCAAAGCCAAAACCCCTAACGTCCCAAGTTTTGCCTTAGTACGTCAATGGCTCGGTAAGCATACGCCTGCTGATAGTAAGACTTGTCTCATTCATAACGATTGGCGCTTTGATAATGTGATTTTGGATGCAGCAGATCCGACCAAGGTGATCGGCGTACTCGACTGGGAAATGGCGACCTTGGGCGATCCTTTGATGGATTTGGGCAGCGCATTGGCGTATTGGATTGAAGAAGATGACAACATCATTATGCAGCAGTCACGCCGTCAGCCCACCCATTTAAAAGGCATGATGACTCGCGATAAGGTGGTTGCTTATTATCTTGAGCAGACAGGTCTAGAGATAGACAACTGGACGTTTTATGAAGTGTTTGGTCTGTTCCGTCTAGCGGGTATCGTTCAACAAATTTATTATCGCTACTATCATAAACAAACGACCAATCCAGCCTTTAAAAATTTCTGGATTATTGTACACGTACTACATGCCAAATGTCTTAAACTGATTGCTCAATATGAAGGTAAGATTTTGTTTACTAGCCGAGTACAGCCGCATCTACAGGATATGGGTGTTGATGCTGCGATGATTGAGCAGTTGCCAAGTCCTATACAGGCTGTGATTAAAGGTATCTTACCAAAGAGCTATTTTGGACAAAGCGCACCTAAAGCTGAAGAGTAAGCAAATTAAAAATTGAAAATCTAGGGCATGTCCTCAATTCAATCGAGCATTCTCTAAATGGGTTAAAAATGGCTGAATTTTGCCAAACTGCTTCAAATAGCTTATGAATATCTCGATATTATTTGCGCTATTTTCCTTGTTTGGCAGCAATTTATCTCATTTTTTTCACCATTTTTAAAATGAGGACACGCCCTAGTACGTTGAAAAATTATAAGAGTGCGATTAATAAGGCAATATTTTATGACAACCATACTTTTGGCCCGTCATGGTCAAGCGTCATTTGGACAAGAGAATTACGATCGACTCTCAGAGCTGGGTGGCAAGCAAGCGCAGATGCTAGGTCAGCATTATGCGACGACTCAGCGTCGAATCGATGCGATTTTTACTGGTAGTTTGGTTAGGCAGCAAGACTCTGCACATCATTTTTGGCAGCGTTATCAGTCATTTTTTGATAGCGATAGCAATATCTCTAGTAAGTCTGCGATCGATATAAGTGCACCGGATAGCTATGTACTGCCACAATTTGATGAATTTAATCATAAAGACGTGTTTATAAAGTCTAATCCTGCTTTTATGAGTAAAGGTGCTATTGCGGCTGAGATTGCGCAAGCAGAAGTGCCGTCTATGCGTTTAGCCGAATTGTTTGATGCTGCGATGCAGCGCTGGCATGCAGGTGACAATGACGGTGATTATATTGAGAGCTGGCCACAATTTAATGAGCGGGCAAAACAAGCGCTTGAGCAAGTGCGTTTGCAAGTGGCTAATCTGAATTTAGAGCGTGATAGTACGGTGCTGGTGTTTACTTCGGGCGGCATTATTTCGGCTATTACCGCGCAGTTATTACAACAAGGCAGTCAGACTGCGTATCAAATTAATAAAAGCTTGGTTAATACGGGCGTAACGTCTGTTACTTTAAAAGCTCAGAGTACACGGCTATTGTCTTTAAATGAGTACAGCCACTTATTTGCTGATGGCAAACGCTTCGTGACGTGGCGATAACATAGCATGTGATGGCGGTAAGACATCAAGGACATAATTAAGCAGTGATTAAGCCGTGATTAACATCAGGATAAAATGGCTACTCTAAATACATAGCCGATTTTTATGTTATTAAAATCGGCTATGATAACTTTTGAGTAATTTTTGTGTATTTTTATGACAGACAAGCCGCACTTATCAATTTGCGATATTATAGACTGTCAACTTCATATAATATGGATGTAAACAGGACGTTCTATGCAAAATAAATTGATCAATTTAGTCACTAGAAGCGCCAAACAAAGTAAAAATCAGCTATTTAGCGCAATTCAGCCCGCACGATACCTAAAAGGTTTAAGTAAGCAGCAGATTGGTCGTGGTAAAACAGTATTAATCACGGGTGCCAGCTCAGGATTGGGCGAAGGCATGGCAAGATTGTTTGCCAAGCTTGGCTATAATTTGGCGATTTGCGCGCGTCGTACCGACCGTCTAGAAAGTCTACAATCAGAGTTAATGGCAGCGTATCCTGATATTCGTGTTGAATATCGAGCATTAGATGTCAGCGACTATGATGCAATATTCGATGTATTTGATGCGTTCGCAACTGACTTTGGTCATATCGATCGTGTCGTGGTCAATGCAGGAGTCGGGGATAGTCGCCGTATTGGTAAAGGGCGCTTCGATACCAACCGCCGTACCGTTGAGATTAACTTTGTCTCTGCGCTCGCGCAATGTGAAGCGGCGATGAATATATTCCGCGCACAAAACAGTGGTCATCTGGTGGTGATATCAAGCATGTCAGCAATGCGTGGACTGCCTAAGCATTTGACCGCTTATGGCGCAAGTAAGGCGGGTCTGGCTCATCTGGCAGAAGGCATTCGTGCTGATATGTTATTAACCAAATTGCCCATTAAAGTCTCGACCATTTATCCAGGTTATATCCGTACTGAAATTAATGAAAATGCCAAACCACTACCGTTTGAAGTGGATGCCGATACGGGCACCAAATCCATCGTTGCAGCGATTGAGGCTGGGGTCGATGAAGCTTGTGTACCAAGTCTACCATGGTCGATTGTCGGTCAAGCAATGAAGCATTTGCCATTGCAAGTGGTCAATAAAGTCAATTAGTAACTAGTTGACTTCATTGCTTTGGTATCAACAGCAATGAAGTCAAAAAGAAGACAATAAAAAACCCTCAGCATTAAGGTTGAGGGTTTTTTATTGTCTTCTTTTTAAACATCTAAAATCTATGCACTACAGGGTTTGAGGGCTATCGGACAGATGCTTTTCACGTAACTTTTGACGCAATATTTTACCCACATTACTCTTTGGCAACTCGCTGACAAATTCGATATGACGTGGGCATTTATAACCAGTCAAATTGTCCAAAGCAAATTCTTTAATATCACTCTTGGTAACATTATTATCAGCAGGGACGATATAAATTTTGACTGCTTCGCCTTGGTGGTCATCAGGAATACCGATCACTGCGCAATCAATGATGCCTTTATAATCTAGCATGACTGACTCGATTTCATTTGGGAAGACGTTAAAGCCTGAAACCAAAATCATATCTTTTTTGCGATCAAGTAAAGTGATATAGCCCTGTTCATCCATACTGATGATATCGCCAGTACGGAAGTAACCATCGCTGGTAAAGTCATTGCTATTGTCTTTATTAAAATAGCCTGAAGTGATGTTTGGACCTTTAATGCACATCTCGCCAGCTTGATGTAAGCCGACACGATTACCTTCATCATCAACAACAATAATATCTACGCTAGGGACTGGTATACCAATCGTACCGTTAAATTTGCGATCAGTGATGACGTTAGCCGTACCAGCTGCAACCCCTTCAGTCATCCCCCAACCTTCGACCATCGGGCAACCAGTGACTTCTAACCAGCGCGCCGCTGTTTGTTCAGTTGCTGCCATACCACCTGCTTGAGAGATGCGCAGTGAGCTAAAGTCCAAGTCTTTAAAGGTTGGTTGGTCAAGCAAGCCTTTAAACAAAGTATTCACTGCTGGCAATATATGGAACGGCTGTTTTGACAGCGTTTTAACAAAGCCCGGCATATCGCGTGGGTTAGGAATCAAGATAAAGGTGTAACCTGAGCGCATGCCTAACAGGGTCAGCATAAAGGCAAAAATATGATAAAGCGGTAACGCCATCACCATATTGATATAGACCTCATTAATATCTGAGGTGATAGGGCGGTACCAAGCTTCTGACTGCATCGCAGCGGCGACAACGTTACGCTGAGTCAAAACAGCGCCTTTCGACAAACCAGTCGTTCCACCAGTATATTGCAAAATTGCTTTTTGTTGTAATGTGGTTTTTGGTGATTGGATAGGCAAGTTTTTGCCTTTCTTCAGCACATCAGGAAACTTGGTCACATCGTATTTAGGGTCATTCAGGTTATATTTAGGCACTAAGCGTTTGACCTGACGGATAACCGTATTGACCAAAATACCCTTTAACCCCATCATATCGCCCATTTTCGAGAGGACAATACGCTTGATGTCGGTTTCTTCAATGACCTGCTCAAGTGCTTGAGCAAAGTTATCAACCACAAAAATAACCTGAGCGCCAGAATCATTTAATTGATGGCGTAATTCACGACCAGTATAAAGTGGGTTAACTGGGGTACACACATAACCCGCTCGCAAAATACCAATCATCGTTGGCAGATATTGCGGCACGTTTGGCATCATGAGTGCAACCACACTGCCTTTAGGAATGCCTTGCGCTTGTAACCATGCGGCAACGGCAAGTGAGGCTTTATCCACATCACCATAAGTATGAGTGACACCCATACAAATAGTCATAGGATGCATACGAAAACGATTGAAACATTCCTCATACAGCTCTATGAGGCTCTCATATTGATCAGGATTAATGGTCTTGGGTACGTTTTCTGGATATTGCGCCAGCCAAGGCTTATCTACTGTCATACTTAGCGTCCTTAAATGTTGTGATACGTTAAGGTTCTATAAAAGAGTAGTCACATCCTTGTCAACAATATAAATCATCGCCTTGAGAGCAATGGATTGTCGCGTGCTATCCTATCGATTCACAGACTGCTAAAATACGGTGACCTTTATATAAATTATTTAACTACAAGCTCATTTCACTATAAAAAGCAGTGGTCTAAATACAGTAAACAGCTGGTTACTATTATCCTTACTAAGAAAAGCACCACTTGCTCATAAACTGATCTGAATTGAACGACTATCGACTCACACTAATAAAAAATAGCGTGACTTATTTTGGCAACACATTAACATAACTACAATTGATATTGTTATTTTTATACAAGAACTTGATAGTTTATAATTAAGTTTGATAAAGCAAAAAATATATGTTGTAACCATATAGAGGATAAGCGGTTAGTAGAAAGGTGCGAACGGAATTTTCCTTGGAAATTTGTGAAACATTATAAGAATCATCTGTTTTATATAAAAATTTATTACGTGAAAGCCTTAACATTATAGTTACAAATTAATGATTTTCTGTATAAGAATGATAGATGCACATAAAAAAAGCGCTCTACATATGATGTAAAACGCTTTTGATAATGATTTCTTTATTTACAATTGTGGGTTGTCAGACATATGCTTTTCACGCAGTTTTTGACGTAATACTTTACCCACATTACTCTTTGGCAACTCGCTGACAAATTCGATATGACGCGGGCATTTATAGCCAGTCATATTGTCCAAAGCAAATTCTTTAATGACGTCCTTGGTGACATTGTTATCGGCAGGGACGATATAAATTTTGACCGCTTCACCTTGATGCTCATCGGGAATACCGATCACCGCACAATCAATAATACCATCACAATCTAGCATCACTGATTCAACCTCATTTGGGAAGACATTGAAGCCTGAAACCAAAATCATGTCTTTTTTACGGTCTAATAATCTAAAGTATCCTTTTTCATCCATGCTGACGATATCGCCAGTGCGAAAGTAGCCATCTGCCGTAAAGTCATCACTACTGTCTCTGTTAAGATAGCCTGAGGTTACGTTAGGACCTTTTACACACATCTCACCAGCTTCGTTGACACCAACGCGATTGCCTTCATCATCGATGACAATGACATCGACACTAGATACAGGCACACCAATCGTACCGTTGAACTTGCGATCAGTGATGACGTTAGCGGTACCTACAGCGACACCTTCTGTCATACCCCAACCTTCAATCATGGCGCAACCAGTGACTTCTAACCAGCGTGCCGCTGTCTGCTCAGTTGCTGCCATGCCACCTGCTTGTGAGATGCGTAGTGAGCTAAAGTCTAACTCTTTAAAGTTTGGATGATCAAGTAAGCCTTTAAACAAGGTATTAACCGCTGGCAATATATGGAACGGCTGTTTTGACAGCGTTTTAATAAATCCTGGTATATCACGTGGATTAGGAATCAAGATAAAGGTGTAGCCTGAGCGCATACCGAGTAGACTGAGCATAAAGGCAAAAATATGATAGAGCGGTAACGCCATCACCATATTGATATAGACCTCATTAATCTCTGACGTAATCGGTTTGGTCCATGCTTCTGATTGCATCGCAGCGGCGACGATATTGCGCTGCGTTAAGATAGCCCCTTTAGATAGTCCTGTTGTGCCACCTGTATACTGTAAAAATGCTTTTTGATCTAACTGCATTTTTGGTTTGTGGAAAGGAAGGCTTTTGCCTTTCTTCAGCACATCAGGAAACTTGGTCACTTCGTGTTTAGGGTCATTCAGCTTGTACTTAGGCACTAAGCGTTTGACCTGACGAATGATGGTATTCACTAAGATACCTTTTAAGCCCATCATGTCGCCCATTTTTGATAGGACAATACGCTTAATATTGGTCTCATCAATGACTTGTTCGAGTGCTTGAGCAAAGTTATCAACTACAAAAATAACCTGAGCGCCAGAATCATTTAATTGATGGCGTAATTCACGACCAGTATAAAGTGGGTTAACTGGGGTACAAACGTAGCCCGCTCGCAAAATACCAATCATCGTTGGCAGATATTGTGGCACGTTTGGCATCATGAGTGCAACCACACTGCCTTGAGGCAGCCCCTGCGCCTGCAACCATGCAGCAACGGCAAGTGAAGCTTTATCAACATCATCGTAGGTATGGGTCACGCCCATACAGATACTCATAGGGTGCAGACGAAAGCGCTCAAAGCATTCTTCGTACAGCTCCATGATGCTGCTATATCTATCGGGGTTGATAGTTTTTGGTACACCATTAGGATAATGGGCAAGCCAAGGTTTATTCGGCGTCATAGTCAGCGTCCTTGAAGTTTAAAATAGGGTGAATTCTGTCGTAAAGCAGTCATATCCGTGTCAATAAAACACATCAGCGCTGACGTAAACCGTTTGCCGCTGAGCGTGATAATATCCTTATCTATTGACTGGCTGCTAGGCTTTATTGCTATCGTACAAAACGACTTAATCATTATTAAAGGATAATGACGTCAATTGAACGAACAGATCGCTTAATCATAAGAGCATTTTTACTCTTAAATAAGCTCTACCTGTTATCTAACACTAAGGTATCAGAAAATAATGATACATTTAAGCAATACAGTAGCATGAATATCATCAAATACTATACTAGTATGAAATACTGAGCAGTGCATAAATAAAGCTGAAAAATATGATTTTTATGGAATTTCACGTGACTGGGTAGTTGCGCTGTTTGTCACTTAAGATACGCTATTTGCCGCTTAATAAGTATAGAAATGAATGAGTATAGAGGGATGAGTTAAACGAAAAATTATCATAGCCAACATCAATATATCAACTATAGATTTGTCAGCACTCCAACTGAATGCAGTTATGCTCAATTATTAAGGTAATATCAGCTGCTTGTTTTTATTAAAAAAGCGTCGATAAATGAGTAAAGCGCTGATTGTACAGCCGAGCGTACTGCTCACACATATCAAAAACATAGTGACTATCTGATAGCGAATCGCTTGAGTGGGGTCAGCGCCAGCCAATATTTGACCCGTCATCATTCCGGGCAAGCTAACAATACCGACGACTAGCATAGAGTTCAGCGTCGGAGTCATGCCATTGACAATGGCGGCGCGTATTAGCTCATGCACTGCTTCAAATGGGCGAGCAGATAGGCTGAGCATCATCTCTATACGTCCTTGCTGTTCATGAAAAGATTCAATTAACTGGTTGCTGGTCAATGAGATAGCGGTGAGCGAGTTGCCCAATATTAGCCCCAATATAGGAATAACGAATTGCGGTGTGTACCAAGGCTGTACCTTTAAAATAATCATGATGGCTATGGCAGTGACTAATATAGCCGAAGCGCTTACTGCCAGCAAAGTGTCAGTTAACAAACCTTTATAGCTACGTTTGACGCGATTTTTGGCAGCAGCGCCTGCAATCAAGGTCATAATGGTCAAAATTAACAGGACTTCATACCACTGTTCACGAGCGAAAATCCATGCCAATATTAAACCGATAAAACTAAGCTGGAGCACCGTGCGGATAGCCGCGATTAACAGCGTTTTGGTCAGCTGTAAGCGTAACCGCCAAGAGATAATAAGAACGATGATAATTAAGCTGCTGGCAAGGGCAATATCACCGTAAGTTAAAAATACTTGTATATCATCTGTACGGCTCATAGTGGCTCATTATATAAACTGACGAATATAAGATAGACGTTAATGCGAATTTGTTAAGAAAAGTCATCTTAAAGAGTGACATGACAGTCTTAACTCAACGTTAGAATATCTCAGTTAATACCCCTGCTTGCATCTGCCAATGCTGATCGGCTAACGGCATGATGTCTTGTGTATCGTGAGTTACCCACAGTAATGTACGCTGCTTATCTGCCTGTAACCAATTCATGAGTAGATTGACGAGCTGGGCTGATGTGTCACTGTCTAGGGCCGCAGTAGGCTCATCTAGTAACAACACCCGTGGGTTCAATTGTAAGAGGCGTAACGTGTTGACCAGTTGCCGCTCGCCGCCCGATAGATGATAGACTTCTTGCTGCAAAAAGTCAGCGCTGCGTTGCAATTGCTCAAGCTGTGCGATATGCCAGTCGATATCAAAGTCAAGGTGCTGATGCGCTTGTAGCTGATAAGGCATTTGCAAGTTCTCAAGTACACTGCCTTCTAATAATTGTGGGTGCTGTGCGAGTAGGGCAACATTCATGCGCCACTGTATCGGTGCAGTATCATGGATACTATAATAAGCACTATTGGTTGATCCGTCATCACGGCGCAAATACACATTGCCGCTACTCATGGGCAATAGCCCAGCCAATACCCGTAATAATACCGATTTACCACTACCAGAAGCGCCTGTCAACACGGTTACTTGACCTGCTAACAGCTTGCCTGTGGCGCCATCGATTAATAATCGTTGACGAGCAGGTATGATTGGCTGAGAGACAGTGTTTGGTCTTAGTTTGCTGATCCATCTTTGACAAATGGTAGATAGCGCAGATGTTGTGGCTTCCATATTTTTGTTATTAATACTTTTATCGCCAACCTTATTCTCATTATAGGCAGGTATGCTGGCTGTACGTTTACTGTGTACCTGAATATTCTCGAATATCAGTATCGGTTTATTATTATGAAGATGCATAAGTCATTATCACTAATTATTCAGCCACTAATTATTCAACCATTAAGTATCTAACTACTAATTATCCAACCACTAAGTATCCAACTGCTCGTGGATCGCTTGCTCAATGGCATCGCGTAAATGCTTTGGAACACGAATAGGGCGCATGGGCGTGGCACTAGCAACCGCAGTATCTGCCTTACTATTGGATAGCGGTTTGGTTTTGACTTGGTTTTGCACACAAGCAATGACAATTTTGCCACTACTTAATAAGCTGCTAGCATTAGCATTGCTATTAGCATAATCAGAAGAAATGCTGTCTGGGCTGTGACGATGAATGCTCTGGTAAAAGATAATGCTGGCAGGTTTTAACTCGACTTTATCGATGCGCACACTGATGACTTCATCTAACAAAATAGCTCTTTTGTATTGCAAGTCTGCTTGACTGACGACAAAATGCTGGATTTCTCCATCGTCAGTCTGCAAAAAATACCCATTTAAATTCAGTTCCCCAAACCAATCACGGCGGCAGTTTTCAAAAAAAACCAAATGATTGGCATGGTAGACTATACCGCCTGCATCAGTATGGTTAATATAGACATTATAATTTTTGGTAAACAATGGCACACATTCGCCGTCTACACTTGCCACTGTGTTTGTATTTTTGCTGTTATTTTTTATCATAAAGATGCTCGGTCATTGTTTTAGTAAATATTGTTCGATGTTCATGATTCGATGGCCAAAATTTGATAGCAGCCATATTAACCACAACTACTCTAGCTTAAGATATCAGGGCGCGCAACAGTTAGGTCGGTCGACGTCTGTTATGATAGTGGATTATGCACTTTCATAGCCCATTTCTTTATATTAGCACCGTATTTTCATCAATTAGTATAGGATAATTTATGACCCGTTTTGTCAGTTTTAATATCAATGGTATTCGCGCTCGTCAACATCAGCTTGAGGCCGTGCGAGAAGTGATCGATCCTGATGTGATGGGTCTACAGGAAACCAAAGTACATGATGAGCAATTCCCCCTAGAAAACATAGAGAGTCTGGGCTATCACGTAGAGTACTTTGGTCAAAAAGCCCATTATGGCGTGGCATTACTATCCAAGGTTGCACCTATATTTGTGCAAAAGGGTTTCCCTGGTGAAGATGACGAGGCACAGAAGCGTTTTATTCATGCCCGCTATGAATTTGACGGTCGTGAGATTGATGTACTCAATGGCTATTTTCCACAAGGCGAAAGCCAAGATCATCCGACCAAATTCCCGATGAAGCGCGCTTATTATGCAGATTTGATGGCATATATCGACACTTTGAAGGCGGAAGGTCGCTCGCTTGTTATCATGGGAGATATGAATATTGCCCCAGAAGATACTGATATTGGCATCGGCGACGTCAATGCTAAGCGCTGGTTGAAAAATAGAAAGACCTCATTTTTACCAGAAGAACGTGAGTGGTATGCGGCGCTGATGTCACGCGAGCTGACAGATACCTATCGCTTACATTATCCAGAGAGCACAGAGCTATATAGCTGGTTTGATTATCGCAGTCGTGGGTTCAATGATGAGCCGAAACGTGGCTTGCGTATCGATCATATTTTGTGCAGCTCGGATCTTGTTGAGGCCTGTGTTGATGCTGGTATTAGCTATGAGCTACGGGCGATGGAAAAACCGTCTGATCATGCGCCAATTTGGTCGGCATTTGATTTAAAAAAACGGTAATATTTATATAGGTCGTGTTTGACACTTCAGCAGCAGTAGCCTCATGGTTGAAGGCTCAACGCGCCTCAGTATTTATCGCATCAACCGTTATAAATAATGATAAAAATTTCACAATAAGGATTAAACCATGGCAGTCGGAAATGTTGCAGTACCTGATATTATTTATCCTATCGAAGGAATCAAGCTAAGCGCCACTGCCGCAGGCGTACGCTATAAAGACCGAGATGATTTAGTACTGATTGAGATCGCTGATACCGCGACCACTGCGGTTGTGACCACCAAAAACACCTTTTGTGCAGCGCCTGTAAGGGTATTGCGCGAGCATTTTGCCAAGATGAGTCCGCGTTATTTGGTCACTAACACAGGTAATGCTAATGCTGGGACGGGTGCTGATGGCAAACGTCGAGCCGTTGATATCTGTGCCGCTCTGGCGAGTAAGGCTGGCGTGGATAGTAATGCAATATTGCCATTCTCGACGGGTGTCATTGGCGAGCCATTAAATAGCGATGCGGTCATCGCGGGCTTAGATCATGCACTTGCCAATTTGGGGGCTGATAATTGGCTTGCCGCGGCGAATGGTATTCGCACCACAGATACGATTCCGAAGCTCGCTAGCCAAAAAATCGACGTGGCGGGTGTTAGCTATCATATAACGGGTATGTCGAAAGGCTCAGGCATGATACGCCCTAATATGGCAACCATGCTGGGTTATGTGGCAACTGATGCTAATATCGCTGCTGACCTATTACAAGAAATGCTAAGTGCCATTAATGAGCAGTCTTTTAACCGCATCACTGTCGATGGCGACACTTCAACCAATGATTGCTGTGTGTTGATCGCCACGGGTGCTACCAGCTCAGATATCATTGATAGTCCAGAACATCCGCATTATCAGGCTATATTTTCGGCTCTGACCGAGGTATTTGTCCGTCTGGCGCAATTAATCGTACGTGATGGCGAGGGTGCTACCAAGTTTATGACCGTCAACGTCACTGGTGGCAAGACAACGCAAGAGTGCTGCGATGTGGCATATGCGGTCGCGCATTCACCGTTGGTCAAAACCGCTTTCTTTGCTAGCGATGCCAACTGGGGTCGTATCTTAGCGGCAGTGGGTTATGCTGGTATCGAAGACTTGGATACGGAACAAGTGGATGTCTATCTAGATGAAGTCATGATTTGCCAGAATGGTGGTGTTGCACCTAGTTATACGGAAGCGGCAGGTAAGACCGTTATGAGTCGCCCAGAGATTACTATTCATATCGATCTTGCTCGCGGTGATGCCAGTGACACCGTTTATACTTGTGATTTGTCCTATGACTACGTCAAAATTAATGCGGATTATCGCAGTTAAAAACTATTGATAATTATTAAAAACTAAAGCCAATCATTTTTTCTTGGTCTATTTATCATCAAGCCAGAGCATGTATTGCTCTGGCTTTTTATTGTGCACATTAAGTACGTGTCAATAAGTATGTATCAATTTACCCTGTTATTTCATACGTTGCATTAACATCAGTTGCAAAAGCTGACGTTACTTTACAAAGCAGTTATAGAGCAGAAGACGAGTTGCGCTCTATACTGACCTTAGTAAACAAACAATAGACGACATTATTGAGACGTAATAGGTTTATTCGGTAAAGCTAAATCAGGTGAATACTCTTGCTTGGCTCCATATCGACAGTAGCATTACACCCATCGAAAAAATTGACTGATATTTTTAAAATATATTTACCAGTATGATGTGTCCAAAACAATAATCTCAAACTATCAATAATGTATTTATGACCATTAACTGAGGATTTAATAATGAAAAAATTAGTACTTGCAGCAGTAATGACCGCCTTTGCCCTGTCAGGTTGCTCTACCATGGGTATGGATAACGAACGTACGATGGTTGTCGATGGGCAACCTATGAATGTTAAAGTGGTTAACATTCCAAGTTTTGAGATAGAAGTAGCACCACTGAAAGCCGTCTGTGAGCTGTCAACAGCTGAGGGTACTAAAGTTGAAGCAGAATGCTTACAGTATCGTCAGACTTATCAGAAAAACTACACACCTTTAAACGGCAATATTCAGGGCTTCACTTATGAGCCAAACTATCGTTATGTTCTAGATGTTCGCCAAGAAGTAATGATGGATGAAAATACTAACATGGCCAAGCCAGTTTGGATTCTAAACGAAGTGGTTTCAAAAACAGCTGAGTAATGAATCATTGAGCATGTCTAGTTAATGAGCATATTTGACCAAAATAAAAAAGACCCCTAATACAGAATTAGGGGTCTTTTTTATTTTGGTCAAATACTTGGGAATGTGATGTCAGGATAAGCTATATTAAACAATCGTTATGTCAGAATGTATCCCCATTTAGATAACAGTCAATCGAATTTAGAAAACGCTCTAGCACTGACTATATTTTACACTGACGCCATGAGTGGCAGTAGGGATTCGATTGTCTGCATAAACGGCAAGACCGCCTCGTGAGGTTTCTTTGTATTTATCTAGCATATCCGCACCAGTGACTTTCATGGTTTCAATCACTTTATCTAAAGATACAAAGTGCTGTCCATTACCACGGCAAGCAAGTCGCGCCGCATTGACAGCTTTAACTGCGCCCATGGCATTGCGCTCGATACAAGGCACTTGCACTAGACCGCCTACAGGGTCGCATGTCAGACCTAAGTTATGTTCGATACCAATCTCAGCCGCATTAAGGCATTTAGCTGGATCACCGCCCAAGATTTCTGCCAATGCAGAAGCTGCCATGGCACAAGCAGAACCAACTTCACCTTGGCAACCAACTTCAGCACCAGAGATGGAGGCATTTTGTTTGATTAAGCTGCCAATAGCAGTCGCATTTAACAAAAACTTGCGTGCACCATCTTGGCTATAGCTTGATAAAAAGTCACGATAGTAATGCATGACTGCAGGAATAATACCTGCTGCACCGTTGGTGGGGGCAGTGACGACATTTCCGCCATTGGCATTTTCTTCATTGACCGCCAAGGCATATAAATCAATCCAGTCCATGGCAGCGAGTTTGTCATTTTTGGTAATGGGTTGGTTTTTCTCGGCGCACAATTGTAGATGTAATGCTTGGGCACGGCGTTTTACATCCAAGCCTCCAGGCAATATGCCACTGTTTTGACAGCCTCGCGTCACGCAGTCCTGCATTGACTCCCAAATAGAGTCTAAATAAGCAAAAACTTCTGATTGATTGCGGTAATGACATTCATTTGCCAATACCAATTCACTAACGCTTAAATGGTGTTGACGACATTGCTCCAGCAATTCTGCGGCGCTGTTAAAGGGGTAAGGAATGGCGGCAATGGTCGGCGTGGCGTTATCTTCATCCGGATTGGTGGCATCTTCTTCATTGATAACAAAGCCGCCACCTACCGAATAATAGGTTTGTTGATAATGACTGCCGTCGGTCAATAATGCACGGATAGTCAAGGCATTAGGATGGTAGGGCAAAACGGTTTCGTCATACCAGTGAATATCGCGCTCTGTCTCAAAGGCAATAACATGCGTGCCTGCTATATTGAGCTGTTTGTCTGAAAAAATCGGTGACAAATATTGACTGGTCAAACGGGTATCGATCGTACTAGGAGCATGCCCAAGCAGCCCTAACAATATAGCAGTATCGGTTGCATGCCCTTTGCCTGTGGCTGCCAAAGAGCCATAAAGCTCAATTTCAACGCCTGTAATAGCCGTCAGCTCTGTTTGCTTGGTTAATGAGCCCAAAAAAAGATTGGCGGCGACCATGGGTCCTACCGTGTGTGAGCTTGATGGGCCAATACCAATTTTAAATAAATCAAAAACACTAATCATAATAGCTTACCAAATTTTTTAAGTGCACTAACATGTTGTATAGCTGCTTTAGGCACTTTCATTGAGAATATAACAGGCAGCTCTCGCTTATAGCACCGACAAAGGTGTAGAGGAAGCACCGCCCATGGAAGTATTAACGCAAAAGAGGAAAAATGGTGATTGAATAATAACTTTTATTTGTTTTGAAACTCCGCTATCATGCTCGGAGCTAATGGCTATGTAACATCCTGTAAGTTGATTGTCGCTGCAGAGTACACTGAGTCATAAGCGACCATAACCATTTTTTAGTTAAACATATCCGACCACATACATCTACCAAAACATGGTCATCATACCAAATAATACTTTTGGTTTGCCATATTGCAACATAAATGAATTAATCAGGGCGACATATTATAAATGAAAAGATGCGGATTTTACTCGTTATCGTAATTTCTAGCCACATATTCTTGCCGATTGATGCTCTGATTTAACGCAATTTTTATTTTTCATTTACTGTTGTCTATTATTTTAGCCCAGTTTACATAGGACAAGCGTGTATGCCCTCTCAAAAAGACCCTTCCTCGCCTTTAGAAAACAGCGCTCAAGCACCATCTGCTGAACATGGATTAGAGGCTGCGGCGATCAGTCCTCCGTACAATCCAGACTTTGAAAATGGACGCTGGTTTCCGACATGGCGTCCATATCAAGGCGATTTAGATCGTGATCCAGTCGGTATCAATGAATATCTGCCACCGTCAAAAAGCGTGCTATTAGGTGTACAGCATACTTTTGCGATGTTTGGTGCGACTGTGCTTGCGCCGCTGTTAATGGGCTTTGATCCCAACTTAGCCATTTTGATGTCAGGTATCTGTACGGTGATGTTTTTTCTGATCACTGGTGGGCGCATGCCGAGCTATTTGGGCTCAAGTTTTGCTTTCATTGGTCCCGTTATCGCTGTGACAGCTTATGCAGGCGCAGGGTTCAATGGTAATTTGAATGTCGCTTTGGGCGGCATCATGGCTTGCGGTATCATTTATGCGTTAATTGGGCTGCTGGTGATGAAAACGGGTACTGGCTGGATTGAGCGTTTGATGCCGCCTATCGTTACTGGTGCTATCGTGATGATTATTGGTCTTAATTTAGCGCCAGTGACCATTCAAGGGGTGTCTGCCAATCAGTTTGATGCTTGGATGGCTACGTTGACCGTATTACTCATCAGTGGTGTGGCTGTCTTTACACGTGGTATGCTGCGTCGTCTGTTATTACTGGTTGGTTTAATATTATCCTACTTTGCCTATTTTATCATGACCAACGTCATGGGTTTTGGCGCGGCGATTGACTTTAATGGTGTGGCAGCTGCTTCGTGGTTTGGCTTACCTAGTATCCATACGCCTCGCTTTGAGATGAGTGCTATTATTCTGATTGCGCCTGTGGCCTTTATTTTAGTGGCTGAAAACTTAGGGCATTTTAAGGCTGTTGAAGGTATGACCAAAGCTCGTGTAACGCCTTATATGGGTCGAGCATTTTTTGCTGATGGTTTGGCAACCACTTTTTCAGCAGGATTTGGCGGTACTGGTGTGACGACTTATGCTGAAAACATCGGTGTGATGGCGGTGACTAAGGTGTATAGCACAACAATATTTGTCGTGGCAGGCGTGGTGGCTATTTTATTGGGACTATCACCGAAATTTGGTGCCATCATTCAGACGATACCAGCCGCTTTATTGGGCGGTGCGTCCATTGTGGTGTTCGGTTTGATTGCTATTGCAGGCGTCAAAATTTGGATAGACAGTCGTATCGACTTTAGCAAAAACAGTAACCTAATTATCGCGGCTGTGACCGTTATTATGGGTACCGGTAACTTTAGTTTGCATTTAGGCGGCTTTGATTTGGGCGGTATCGGTACGGCAACTTTGGCAGCGATTGTCTTAAATGCGTTATTTAACCAAGGATCTGAAGCGAAAGCCGCTCATCAATCATTGGCCAAATAATCAGCGTTTATGCTGAGGTTTTATACCTATCAGTTAATGACGGTAATAGCGTATATCATTCCATAAAAAGCGCCCATGCTATAGGTAGCATGGGCGCTTTTTATGGAGTGGCAACAAGTGCACGATAAAAATGCAGAATAAAAGCTACTTGTAGTCTCGCTTATAAAATTTTGAGAAAAACCGATAACGTCGTAGGGCGCGCGGCTTAGGTTTCAGTGAACCCAAATAGATTGCAAACATGGTCAGAAGAGCACCGCTCCACTGTAAGCTATTAATTGGTTTGTCCAGCCAGCTATAATCAATGACCAATGCGGCAATCGGTTCTGATAATAATAATAACCCAGTTAACGCCAAAGACAGCTTAGGAATGGAATAGGCAATTAATCCCCACGCCAAGCATTGCATCACTGTGCCGTAGATAAGCACCCAGCCAATTTCAGACCAAGTATTTGGCAAAATATGACCCATATCAAACACAAACATGGGAATAATCATCGCTAATACACCACCGATACTAATCAGCTGCATCAGCATAAATATGGGTGTGGGTTCAGTATCATGGGTCTTACGGATAAAGGTCATCGATGCCGCTAGCATTGCCCCTGAAACGATACCAGTGATGAACCCCCAAGTGGCGGCGCTATTATGCGCAAACTCAGGACTGCCTATCATGGCCACACCAAACATGGCTAAAAACAAACTGATGAGCTGCAATATAGATTGGCGTTCGTTAAAATATAAAAACCCAATGGCGGCTAAAAAGAAAATCTGTAGGCTATTCAATAAAGTTGAGATGCCAGGGCCGACCGCATAAATACTCTCGTGCCAGAGCGCCAGATCTAAGCCTAAAAAGACACCTGATAATAAACCATAAAAAATAGCGCGCCTTGAGCGGGGTAGACGCTGTCCCATGATTTTGGCCAATACAGCGAATACGACACCTGAAATAGCCAAGCGCCAAAATGCCATTGCCCAACCGCCAATATCAACGTGAGCGACAATCAAACTACCCAGACCAAAGATAATACAACCAATGACCAACCCAGTAGAGGCAGAGCGTGAAGAAGCAATCGCCATACAATGTCCTTATATCCATATTATTATTTTATCTTACTGTATCAACGATGACGCCAATGAATACTGACGCTAATACAAGCCGTATTGTCTAGGTTTTGACGCTAAAATGAAATGGTCAAACCATCATTTATGCTTATTGTTTGATTTATTATTGCTGTATCAGGTTTTATCGCGTTATAAATTAGGGATAAAGTCAATGACGCCCTTGAGCTTCGCTCACATAAGAGAACCTCTATAACAATGCGAATATATGGTGGAGACACTCTTACAGGAACGATGTTGGCGTGGATATCACTATTTGTTAATCTAGTGGTTTATAATCACTGTAGTGGCACAATAAAACAGGATAGTTTCTTATTAGTCTTTACATCAAGTACTTCAATATCATTAGCCTAGGTTCATCTATGTTGCGACATTCATTATCCCTACAACAACGACCATTGATATCTGGTTTTGCTATCGCCATCTTTGCTATTACGCTATTTATGGCGCCAAGCGTACAAGCGGCCAGTTGCAAAATTCCAAAAAGTTATTATAAAAACGTGGCTTGTACGGCAAATAGCGGCTATTTTTTGGCGACAAAAGATTTCGGCGCGCCAGTTGCTTTGATTAATAGTAAGGGCAAAAGCGTCGTTGATTTATCACGTTATCAAAAAGTCGATGCCAGTAAGATATCGGCAGGTTTACTGCCTGTACTGCGCAATGGTCATGTCGGTTATCTTAATATGCAAGGTCGTGAAGTAGTGCCTGCGATGTATGATGTGCTTAAAGAAGGACAGGGTTGGGCGCGTCCCGTCTCTAATGGGCGTATCGTGGTAAAGCAGGATGGTAAATATGGGGTCATTACTACTAGTAATAAAACCATCGTGCCGTTTTCGTCCGCGATTAATGATATTGATGATTACCAAAATGGTATCGCCCGTGTACGTAAAAATCAAGCGATCAGTTGGATTGATGAAAACGGCAAAACGACCAGTGACCCAAATGGTAGTAACAACGAGCAATCCACGACGCCACGAGCACCTGCCAGCGCTAATGGCAATGCATCCTCATCCAACCAGACACTTCCCAATCGTTTTACGATGCTACAACCGCGTCAGCAAGATGGCAAATGGGGATTTATCGATGACAATAATGTGACCATGATTACCTATTCTTTTGACGAGGTGCGTCCCTTTGCCGAAGGCTTGGCTGGCGTGCGCATCGATGAAAACTGGGGCTTTGTTAATCTTGGTGGCGAGTTGGTGATTCCTTTTCGCTTTGCCAATAGCGGTGTGTCAGCTGGTGATCTTTATCAAGGCAAACCCGCCTTTACCTTTACTGGTGGTAAAGCGTGGATTGGCAATCTAAAAAACGGCAATAAAATGTGTATCGACAAAGAGGGCACAGGAGTGGGCTGTGATTAAGCGGCGCGTCCAAATCTAAAGACCTACATGATCTAATGACCTAGGTAAAATACCAGCATAAAAAAGAGCGTAAAACCTATGAGTCAGTAGTAGGGTTTATGCTCTTTTTTATGGATTGTGTGACAACTAAAACTATTCGTCTAATAAATGATTACTAATTAAATCAACCATATAAGGTTGATAGTATTCAGGAATATCATGCGCCATGCCTTCGATTAAATGAAACTTGGCATTCGGAATGGTCTTGGCAACCACACGACCTTGTGAGGCGGGGAGTAGTCCATCTGCGCTACCATGCAGTACGATAGTCGGTGCTTTGACTTGCTTGCTAAACCGGCTAATAGAGCCTGACGCCAAGATAGCATTGAGCTGTTGTACCGTGCCGAGCGGATGAAAGTTGCGCTGATAACGCAATTTAGCAATTTCACGCACCATACGTACGTTGACATGCCCAGGCGTACCGACTGTCTTCATAAACCACACACTATGACGCACGATATCGCGCTCAGAATGACTTTCAGGGCGGTTGATCAGGGTATATAGCTGCTTAGGTTTTGGTGGTTTTAAAAATGCACGGTTGGTCGTGGTAAACATCAACGCCATACGCTGCACTAAACTTGGATAACGTGCCGCTACGATTTGCGCAATCATGCCGCCCATCGAAGCGCCAATCAGATGGGTTTTGCCCAACTGCAATGCTTTAATCAAACGAGCGGTATCTTCTGCCATATCCGTTAAATTATAAGCAACTTGCGTACCTTTATTGGACAACCCCGTTTGCAGGCGCATCATCATTTTTAGCTGACTGATACGCGGTAGTCCATCAATCTGCACTTTAGAAGACAGACCAATATCACGATTATCAAAACGAATGACAAAAAACCCGGCATCAATAAGGCGCTTGATAAAATTATCTGGCCAAAATATCATCTGTGAGCCAAGTCCCATAATCATGAGCAGTGGTGGATTATTAGGATTACCACCTGCCTCAACACACAGCTCAATGCCATCGCCGATATCAATCATTGATTGATACAGATGCTTGCTAAGGTCAGAGTCTCGCCATTGGTGCGCGCCAAACCTTTGCCACTCAGGAGTAGGGTAGCCACCTAAGTCTTGTTGTAGGGTTGCCGATGGTTTGATGTCATTCGATGTTGTCATGAAGTGTCCTAATTAGAGGGTCGTCTATTACAGCTCAAGCATCTCAAAATCAAGCTTGCCCACACCGCACTCTGGGCAGGTCCAATCATCAGGGATGTCATCCCATTTGGTGCCTGGGGCAATCCCTTCTTCGGGACAGCCAAGCTCTTCGTCGTATATCCAACCGCAGACGATACATTCATAACGTTTCATAAATAGTCCTATCGAGCATTATCAGTGTTTATAATCCGTGTTACAGGGTGTTTTTGACGTTCATATTTACAATCATAGCCGTTAGATGAGACTGTAAAAGCGCACATAGTTTAGCATATAACCGTGATTTTCGTCGTTAAGTTTACACTTGTATATTGAGATTGATTGGTTTTTATCAAGGGGTTTAGGTCTTCTGTCTGTCAGTAAGCACCTGTACGCTTACGTGCTCAACTGCGATATTTCTATCAATTATGTTATAATAAGCGCCGCTAAATTCACGGTATTAGCCATCATTTATCGTTGACATATTATTATCTAAATTACATTATCTAAGTCATATAAGCTAAGGGTTACCATGAGCATTAATGCTGCCGCTACATCTAAAAATGTCGAAAATGAGTCATCTAATAAGCTCAATACGGATCATCCCTTTTGGCAAGTGATTCGCACAGTACCAGACTTCCCGAAAGTCGGTATTGATTTTTATGATATTACGCCGTTACTGCGCAGTCATATTAATGAGGTGATAGATGCATTGCTCGCCGCACTGCCTGAAGGGGTGATGGACGAGGTAGATTGTCTAGGGGCAGTTGAAGCGCGTGGTTTTGTCTTTGCAAGTTTGCTTGCAGGTCGATTGGGCAAAGGGATGATTTTGCTACGTAAACCCGGCAAGCTGCCACCGCCCGTTGCCAATAAAGCGTATGCTCTAGAATATGGTAAAGACACGCTTGAGATGCAAAACAATCTACCGCCTGAGCGCGTGCTATTGGTCGATGATATTTTAGCCACAGGCGGTACTTTAACCACCGCTTATGAGTTGTGTAAATCGGCAGACCATACCGTGGTGGGGGCGTTAGTATTGCTAGATTTGGTTGATTTGCATGGCGAATTTCCAGTGCCTGTCTATACGGTTTTAAAGGCTTAAAACTGGCAACGCTTAGTGAATAGAGTGAAATGAGGCAATCAAAAAAGCGCGCTGAATGAGTTTAGCGCGCTTTTTTGATTGCCTGTATTTGGTTTGTCTTAACGTACGTTACTTGTCTTGCTGGTAAGGTAAGTTTTACACGCCTGTTCTATTAGCATGCGACTAATCGTTTTTGGCTTGGTTATCTTAAAGTCTTTGGTGGTTAATATGGGTTTTTCTGATTGCCAAGATTCTAATACCTTGTTATTGGCATCATAGTTAACGTAAGCGCGTCTATAGTAACTGGCATCTTTACAAGAGATGAGCAATTGCTGATCGCTATGATGAATTGCTTTTTCTTTACCTTCTTTATCTACTTTTGTTTCATCTTTTTGTGCAGGGTATGTTCTGCGGATAGATACGGTGATGTTTTCGACACTTTTTTCGTCTATGATATTGATGTCGGAGCTTTCAATAGAGTCCAAGTCTAAGCTAAAAATTGATCCAGTAGGACTTTCTGATATTTTTGACCAGTTCACTGCATGCGTGCTGACTGCTAGAACACCACCCACTAATAACACTGATAGCCGTTTCATAATCAAGCCTTGCTTCTTGTTGTGAGAAGTGAGCCATGATAGCCAACTTACTATTAGCAGGCAAATTTCTTTTATAACCTGCGACTGAGGTTTGTAAAGTGCTGATCATACTCATCACCGTTTATAACACTCGACGCTCATATCAATGACGCATCGCTGCTAACATCTGAGCAAGCTCATCACGAGCACCAATAAAGCCATCGATACCTTTTGGTAATAAATCTTGTGTAACCGTGTCTTGCTGATAGGCGCTACTATATTCCTCTCGCGTTAGACTCACGCGTTTCATGTCTGCTACATCTAATGACATGCTAGGTGACAGTTGCTGTATCACCTCAGTATCCATCGCTGCCAGCGCGTCGATAAGGTCAGGCGCAATGGTCAATAGATCACACCCTGCTAGCGCCAATATCTGTTCAGTCGAGCGGAAGCTTGCGCCCATCACTTGCGTATTATAGTTATGCTGCTTGTAGTATTGATAAATGCGCTTTACAGACTGCACGCCCATATCATCAGAAGCGGGCACGTTTTGACGATTTTGTTGGCGTTTTTGCCAGTCTAAAATACGACCAACGAAAGGCGATATCAATGTCACGCCTGCATCCGCACAGGCAATTGCCTGATGCTGTCCAAATAACAACGTTAAATTGCAGTGAATATTTTGGGTTTCAAGATAGCGTGCTGCCTCAATACCTTGCCATGTCGCGGCCATCTTAATTAATACGCGCTCTGAGTTAACCCCTGCTTTTTGGTAAGCTTCCATAAATGCTAAGGCTTTATCAATCGTCGCTTGAGTGTCATAAGACAAACGAGCATCCACTTCGGTAGAGACACGGCCTTGGATAAGCTCTAAAATATCACAGCCAACCTGAATGGTCAGCGCGTCAATCACTGCATCTATATTGCCATTATGACGACTCATGGTTTCTGACAGCATGCCTTGGTTGTCAGGATGGAGGAGTGCTTTAGTAATGAGGCTTGGATTGGTGGTCGCATCGATAGGTTTTAAGCGCGCAATGGCGGCAAGGTCGCCAGTATCAGCGACAATGGTGGTCATGGTACGAAGCTGTTGTAATGCGCTCATCATATATCCTTTTTTATCAAAAACAGATTGTGTTCAGTTACGTGGTAATTTTCTTGTTTATAGTGCTATTTGCTATCAGTTTTAGACTGTAACATAGTTTTGAGTGGATGTTCCCCCATAGTTTTGCCGTACATCGCTGCCATATTGCCTCTGTTTGCGAATATTGACGAATTTACGCGCATTTACACATGGGCACTGTCGATAGTTTTTGTTATAGTAGAGCGGGTCAGCGATCTGGCTGCTACATTTGCATGCTGGTGTGTGACTAACATACGGCAATAGTAGACGATAGCGCTCGCCGTGCAGGGTGTTTTGAGAAACTATCTGCTATTTAGTGTGATTTCTATCGAATATCATTGCTAGTATGCTTGACACCTCTGACCGTCATTGAGTGCTGATTCAATAATGAGATGAATGGTTGTCGATAATTAGCAATATTTAAAGCCTTCAAAGTGAAAAAAGCAGTACCTAATAGTAAAAAAACTCAGTAATAATTTTAGAAAAAGGATAGGCGGTAATGAGTGAGCAGTCATCAGAGCAAAACATGGATAAGCTAAATCAAGCCATCGCAGGGGCTAACGATACTGCAACTGAAAAAGCATTTTTGGACGATATTCGCCAAAGTATTGATACAGTAGACTGCGAAATCCAGACATTGATTAATAACCGTGCCAAGTTGGCTCAGCAAGTGGCCGCAGTAAAGAAACAACACATTGTCAATAACCCGACTGCCGACAATAGTAATCCTATTTTTTATCGCCCTGAGCGTGAAGCGCAAGTGCTAAAAGCGGTGATGGAACGCAACACAGGTCCGATCGCTGATGACAAAATGGCGCGGTTGTTCCGTGAAATAATGTCGGTCTGTCTCGACTTAGAGGCTCCGCAGCGCATTGCTTTCTTGGGACCAGTAGGCACTTTTACTCATGCTGCTGCGCTCAAGCATTTCGGTAAAGCCGCTGATACCGTACCAATGACCACCATCACTGATGTATTTCGTGAAGTTGAAGCAGGCACAGCGATGTATGGTGTGGTGCCAGTCGAAAACTCGTCTGAGGGTGTGGTCAACCATACGTTAGATGGCTTTTTGTCTTCTACCTTAAAGATAATTGGAGAGGTTGAGCTGCCGATTCATCAGAATTTCTTGGTCGCAGAACATACCAAACTTGATGGTTTAAGCCGTATTTACTCACATCAGCAGTCACTAGCGCAGTGTCGTCATTGGCTCGATGTCAATTATCCTAATGTCGAGCGCGTGGCGGTATCGAGCAACGGCGAAGCTGCCCGCCGCTTGAAAAATGAATGGCATTCAGCGGCAATCGCAGGTGATGTGGCTGCTGCTGAATATGGCTTGCATAAGCTATATTCAAATATCGAAGACAACCCGAGCAATACCACGCGATTCCTTATCATCGGTCACGAAGCGATTGCGCCATCAGGTCAGGATAAAACGTCTATCGTCGTATCAGCACATGACAAAGCAGGCGCATTGATCGAGATTTTGAAGCCTTTGTCTTATCATGGCGTGTCGATGACCAGTATCGAAACCCGTCCTGAGCGTCCGAATAAGTGGGCATACGTGTTTTTCATCGACATGAATGGTCATATTGACGAGCCAAACGTCAGCGCTGCTATCGCTGATATCCTTCCGTTGGTAAAAGATGTGCGTGTTCTAGGTTCTTATCCAAAAGCAGTGCTATAGTCCCTCTACTGTAAAAGAGTCATGGCGTTTACCTTGCGTGAAGTATCACATAATCATCTGCACTCGGTTGCCTTGGTTGCCCTTGACTCGCTCTGAAATTGAACCAACGATATAGCGCCGAATGGCTCACATCACTTGCCAAAATCATATCTAAGGATAAATCATGCCGTCATCTCATTCAGTAGAGTCAAATTTATCACCGCTTGTACCTGCCTACGATAGTATTTTAGAGCTAGTGCCTTATCAAACGGGCAAGCCGATTGAAGAGTTGACGCGTGAGTATGGCGTCTCAGATGTGGTAAAACTTGCCAGTAATGAAAACCCAAGAGGCTGCTCACCGCACGTCACGCTAGCGATTACTGAGCAATTGGGTCAGTTAGCACGTTATCCTGATGGCAACGGCTACTATCTAAAACAAGCGCTGGCTGACTTCAATGATGTCAGTGTGGAGCAGATTACTTTGGGTAATGGCTCTGACGATTTACTTGATATTTTAGCGCGTAGTTTTGCTGGTGCTGACGATGCTATTGTTTACAGTCAATATGCCTTTATCGTTTATCCGATGTTGGCTAAAATACAAGGGGCGACAGGTATAGAAGTGCCTGCACATCGCTTTGGTCATGATCTAAAAGCGATGAGTCAAGCGGTTCAAGACAACCCCAATACTAAAATAGTCTTTATCGCCAATCCTAATAATCCAACTGGCACGCAGCTTGAACCTCAAGAGTTACGAGCGTTTATGGCTAGTATACCAAACTCGGTATTGGTGGTATTAGATGAGGCGTATATTGAATATAGCCCTGAGAGTAATAATCGGGCATTGTTAGATGAATTTGATAATGTCGTCATCGTGCGCACTTTTTCCAAAGCTTATGGACTGGCGGGTTTACGTGTCGGTTATGCGCTTAGCTCAGTAGCTGTCGCGGACTTACTCAACCGAATCCGTCAACCATTTAACGTGAGTAGAGTGGCTTTAGCTGCGGCTGCGGCTGCACTTGCTGACTCAGACTTTATTGAAAAAACTCGTCTAATGAATGATGAGCAAATGCGCTGGTTAGAAAAGCAATTTGACGCGTTAGGGTTGGGTTTCATTAAGTCTCATGCCAACTTTATTATGGTAGAAATAGCCGTTGAGATGGAAGACATCACCGCTGCTTCTATTCATCAAGCATTGCTAGAGCAGGGTGTTATCGTCCGTCCATTAGAGGGCTATGGCTTACCTCATTGGCTACGTATCACAGTAGGGGTAGCAGAAGAAAATATGCGCCTGATTGATACACTGCGCTCAATCTTGACTGATAATTGATCAGAAGTATGTTAGGTCGTTTTGGATAAGTAAATAATTTATTAATCATTTTTCTGACACTAGCGTCGGCTTGTTTTAGTCATTCTGACGCTAGTTTGTTTAACGAGAAAAGCCGTGAGTCGCCAGCAAAACAATATAAGCAATCAAAACATAAGCAATCAAAACAATAATATGCAGTCTATGAATACTCAGCCGCCGTTATTTAAACAGATTTGTGTGATTGGTCTAGGGCTTATCGGTGCGAGCCTTGCCCAAGCCATTAAAGACAATGGTTTAAGTGAGCGCTTGGTGGCGGTTGATAGACATGTACCAAGCATCGACGAAGCCATTCAGCACGGCTTATTAGACGCTGGTAGTGCTGTCTTAAGTGAGGTAGTGTTTGGTAGTGATTTGATTGTTATCGCCGTACCAGTACAAGCGGTGCACGCCGTATTTGTCGATATCAAAGCAGCGATGGATAATGAACAACTTGCCACTGATTGCATCCTGACGGATGTTTGTAGCACCAAGGTCAATATCATTGACGCTGCCAAAGCCGTCTTTGGCTCATTGCCTATAGGTCTTGTTCCAGCGCATCCGATTGCGGGTGCTGAGAATTCAGGATATCATGCCAGACGCGCGACATTGTTTGTTAATCATAGTGTTATTATCTGCGAGCTACCTACTACAAGCAATGTAGCGATTACCAAGCTGCGGCAGTTATGGGAAGCGGTGGGTGCAAACGTTATGTCAATGGATGCCGAACACCACGATCGCATATTGGCGCACACCAGTCATCTGCCACATCTGCTTGCCTTTAATTTGGTTGAGCAATTGGCGAGCCATGATGACAATTTAGATATGTTTCGTTATGCGGCAGGCGGCTTCCGCGACTTTAGCCGCATCGCTGCCAGTGATCCTAAAATGTGGCACGATATATTTTTTGCCAACGAAAGCGCGATTGTTAGCGCCCTTGATGAGTATGGCGTTTACCTACAGACCATGCGTCAGCTTATCATCGATAAAGATTCAACCGCCCTGATGGGACTTTTGGGCCGCGCGCAAGCCGCACGGCGACATTTTGGCCATATGTTAGCCAGCACCCCTTATACGGATACTTCTGCCATGTCAGCTTCTTATAATATTACTCCTAGCAATACTGTATTGGGCACTATTGCCATTCCTGGTGACAAGTCTATCTCGCATCGCAGCATTATGCTGGGCAGCCTTGCGACAGGCGTGACCAATGTCACTGGATTTTTGGAAGGGGAAGATGCGCTTGCCACCTTGCAAGCATTCCGTGATATGGGCGTGACCATTGAAGGGCCTGATAACGGCAAATTGACCATTCATGGCGTGGGTATGAACGGTCTGAAACCGAGTAAAACACCATTGTATATGGGCAACTCAGGTACTAGCATGCGCCTGCTGGCTGGTATTTTGGCGGCGCAATCATTTGACAGCGTGTTGACAGGCGATACCAGCCTGAACAAGCGCCCAATGGAGCGTGTGGCCGCACCTTTACGCGAGATGGGTGCAGTCATTCAAAGTACGGGTCATAGTGGTACGGCGCCACTTAGTATTACTGGTCGAGCGACTATCGGTAAGCCATTACAAGGTATCGATTATGAGATGCCTGTGGCTTCTGCGCAGATTAAATCCTGCTTGTTGCTGGCTGGACTTTGGGCAGAAGGCACCACAACCGTTACCCAGCCGGAAGTCAGCCGTGACCATACCGAGCGTATGCTTTCAGCTTTTGGTTATCCAGTAACAGTCGATGGCAACCGCATCAGTGTAACCGGTGGCGGGCAACTCACAGGTGGTGATATCGCTGTCCCTGCTGATATATCCTCTGCGGCATTTTTTATGGTCGCTGCTGCGATCAGCCAAAATAGCGAGCTGACCTTGACGCAAGTAGGTATTAATCCGACACGCACGGGCATTATCGATATCTTAAAATTAATGCAAGCAGATATTAGCCTAAGTAATGAGACACATGTAGGCGGCGAACCAGTCGCAGATATCACTATTCGTAGCTCAAGCCTAAAAGGTATTGATATCCCAGAATATTTAGTACCATTAGCGATTGATGAATTCCCAGTATTGTTTATTGCTGCTAGCTGTGCGCAAGGTCGTACGGTGTTGACTGGTGCCAAAGAGCTGCGCGTAAAAGAGTCTGATCGTATTGCAGTCATGGCAGAAGGATTACAAACACTGGGTATTGATTGTACAGTGACGGAAGATGGGCTAATCATCGAAGGTAAAGGCATTGAAGGCGAAGGTATTGAGGCTCAAAATAGCAATGTCAATAATAGCCAGCCTGTCTTTGGTGGCGGTCACATTACCTCGCACCATGATCATCGCATTGCCATGAGTTTTGCAATTGCCAGCTTACGTGCATCCAAGCAAATTACTATTGAAGGTGTTGAGACCGTCAATACCAGTTTTCCAGGATTTGCAGAGCTTGCCAATCACATTGGAATGTCTGTTAAAGTTGATAATGCTGCGGTTTAATACCACAAACTCTATTAACTTGCTGAATAGTATTATTGGCTTTTGCAACACTGAGCTTTAAAATACTGACTTGTAAAATGCTGGCTACAGCATTCAATAAAGTCTAAAAAGTTGCTCATTAGCCTTGATGTAAATGTTGTTTTTAAAGTTGTTATCGTTAGCAATGTGTTGATGCCTATATTGGCATGAGCGCATTGCTTTTTAACTTGTATCCTATCTGTAGTGACCCTGCGCTTTTGCCATTGAATTGATATAAAAATTAATATGGGGCAAGAGTGCGCTTTGCTCTAAAAAGTTGTACTGTACTATGACCACCCAAAATGTCATCAAAAAACCAGTTACGCCCATTAAAACGACCAGACGTGGCATCATCACCGCACTCATTGCCTTTTTTATCTGGGGTGGGTTTCCATTATATTTTAAACAATTGGCCGCCTACGATGCGACCGAAATTATCGGTCACCGTATTATTTGGACGTTTGCTTGCTTGCTTATCGTGTTGGTAGTCACCAAGCGCTGGCAATGGATCGATACCTTAAAGAAAAATCCGAGATGGATCGCGTTTTCATTTATATCGGGTTTGATTATTGCCACCAACTGGCTCACTTATGTATGGGCCGTCAATCACGACCGCATTCTCGAAGCCAGTTTGGGGTATTTTATCGGACCATTGGTGGGCGTTGCGCTATCGATGATTTTATTCAAAGAGCGCTTACGTACGCTGCAATGGGTTGCCATCGGTTTCGCCTTATTATCCGTAGTCATTCAAGTAGTTATGATTGGTAGCTTGCCATGGATATCACTGATTTTAGCCTTTAGTTTTAGTACTTACGGTACCATTCAACGGCAGACGCCTTTGACGGCTGTCGATGCCATGTTTGTCGAAACAACGATGTTGGTGCCGATTTGCTTATGGTGGTTCTGGCAAGCAGATGTGGTCAGTAGTCAATTGAGTTTTTGGTTTAGTCCCAATATTTGGCTACTAATGATCGCAGGGCCGATTACCTTGATACCGCTGTTATTGTTTAATAAATCTACCAAGCTCGTTGCTTATAGCATTTTAAGTTTTATGAATTATCTGACGCCGACCTTTATTTTCTTTTTAGCGGTGTTCTATTATAACGAGCCATTTGATTTACAGCGTCTTGCAGTATTTGGTCTGATTTGGTTTGGTCTGTTATTATTCAGCATTGACTTATGGCGTCATCGTCCTAGTAAAGCGCTAAAAGCCGCGCGTTTGCGTGAAGAGGCGTTGCAGAAAACCAATTAAAAAACCTGAGTTCAAAATCTAATTAAAATTTAGCAAACAAGGATGAGAGCATGTTTCATACCGAATCTGATGTAGTATTCGTTAAAGGCTTGACAGTAGAAGCAGTCATCGGTGTTTACGCGTGGGAGCGCGCAATCACGCAGCCGCTGCTGATTGATATAGCACTTGAAACAGATATCAGCCGTGCGGCTATCTCAGATGATGTCAATGATGCGCTGAATTATAAAGCGGTTTGCGATGATGTGAGCGCGTGGTGCCAAGCCATTAAAGCGCAGTTGCTAGAGCATTTAGCGGGGCAAATCGCTGATAAGTTGCTGGCCAAATATAGCTGTCATAAAATTACTTTAAGCATTGCTAAGCCCACTGCTATCAAGCAGGCCGATGCGGTTGGGGTACAGATCACGCGTTATGCAACGGCCATTGAAGATAAGCCAGTTGTAAGCAAGGACGATGATGCATAATATGCATAAAAATTTGGCTGATTTGAGTCTTGAAACGCTAAAAAAGCAGACGCCTGAACTGTTGAAAACACAATCTGTGACGGCAGTATTATTGGCTTTAGGCAGTAATTATCAAGCTGAACATTATCTGCCGCTTGTCCGAAAGGATCTAGCGGCGCTAGGGGGAATACAGTTATCTACTGCATTTGAAAATCCTGACTTTACATCGACCGAAGCGCAACCAAAGCCCGATTATACCAATCAGTGTGTCTATTTACGTTTAACAAAACCTGTAACACTGCAACAGTTACAGCAGGTTTTTAAAGATCTTGAAGGTGACTGTCATAGACAGCGTCTAACAGAAGCTCAGACGCCAATAAAAAAAGTTACGATGGATATCGATATTCTATTGATAGAAACGTTATTGATAGAAACACTATTAACAGAAGTTGTTTTTGATAAAAATAGCCTAAGCAAAAATGAGGGCTTTGAAGAGTCTAATTGGATTGTAATGGCAGATCGTTACCCATTCAAAGCGCATGAAAGAGCAGGGGTAGAGGAGTTGATTAAAGGTCATTTTTTAAAAGGTTAAATGAAACAGCCCAGATGCTATTCTAAATAAGTAAAAGTTATTGAAGACACGCCCTATTGTTTTTCTTAAAACCTCTCAAAATAAAAGCTGAGCAAAATGCCCAGCTTATATCACATTTAAAAATGTTTAACTATGACGCCTACTGTGCGGTCAAACCACCATCAACGACAAACTCTGAACCTGTCGAGTAGCTTGAATCATCAGAGGCTAAAAATAACACCATGCTGCTGACTTCTTCTGGCTGAGCCACACGTCTCATCGGAATAGTTTTGGCAAATGCTTCAACTGCATCTTTGGTATCGCCTTGCATAATCATCGGTGTGGCAATAACGCCGGGATGAATGGAGTTCACGCGAATGCCATGAGGGGCACACTCTAATGCTGCCGCTTTGGTCATACCGCGTACCGCAAACTTAGAATCGGTATAGCCGATAGCGCCGCCAACCAAGCCATTAATTGATGAGATATTGATGATAGAACCTTGTTTGGCGGCTTTCATCGTTGGAATGACTGCTTTCATGCCTAAAAAGACCGACACCTGGTTAATCTCTAGAATCTTGCGATACGCTTCTACTGAGGTATCTAAAATAGATTTGTGCGTAGTGATGCCTGCATTATTTACCAAGACATCAATTTTGCCAAATTTATCTTGGGTGGCTGCAACAACTTGCGTCCAATCTTCTTCACTAGTAACGTCATGCTTAATAAATAGAGCGCTATCGCCAAGCTCTTTTGCTAATGCGTCGCCTTTATCAGCATTGATATCGGTCAAGACTACCTTAGCACCTTCTTGCATACACAAACGTGCATGAGTCTCGCCCATGCCTTGAGCGGCACCTGTGATAATAATAACTTTATCTTGTAAACGCGCCATGAGTTTTCCTATTTTTTTAGTTATGAATAATGAAAGAGTATAGGACAGAATCGCTAAATACTCTTTAGTGATTATGAAACCAAAAGTGAATGCTTTATGTTTTTAAATGATAGCTTCAAATAATGTTTTTGGATGGTTTTATTAAATAATGGAGTGAGGAAATGATGTACAACGACATATTGGATTTCTGTTTTGATGAGGTGGGTAGTGAGAAGTTTTTTGAGAAAGACATAGCGTTTGATCAATTATTAATAGAGCGATACAGCGGTATACTTGAGCAAGCCGCCGCCGTAGAATTTTATACATGGCGAAGCAGCATAAAAGGGCGTTTAGCAGAAATTATTATATTGGATCAATTTTCACGCAATATTTACCGTGATACGCCAGCGGCTTTTGCCCAAGATGCGATGAGTCTCGCGCTCGCGCAATAAGCGGTTGCTGCCGGTGCATTAGAGGCGCTTGAAACTATAAATGAGCGTAAGTTTTTCTTGATGCCTTATATGCACAGCGAATCAAAACTGATTCATCAGCAAGCAGAAAAGCTATTTAAGCAATATACCAATGCAGATACCGTGGATGCTGAGCTTAGACATAAAGTGATTATCGATCATTTTGGTCGTTATCCGCATCGTAATGATATTTTGGGACGGGTTTCAAGTAGTGAAGAAATAGCGTTTTTGACTCAGCCTGACTCGTCTTTTTTATAAATATTGTCTGTTAAATAGCTAGTCAGTAAAGCGCTATTTATCAATTGGTTAAAATAGAAAAAGAGGCTGTTTAGCCTCTTTTCATTCAGTATCGACGACAGCTAGAAGATTACTTCTGCTCAGTGCCTATCTCATCCATATCAGCAGGACCAATCACATCGATATCTTCTAAGCATAATTTATCATATTCTTTTTTACAAAAGTCAGGATCGATTTTGCACATCGCTGCTTGTAATTGATCTAAGCGATTTTCTGATTGCTGAATATGTTCGAGCATTTTAGCAAACGCTTCTGCAACAGGATCTTGTGAGGTTGGATCGATACCATAAGCTTGAAAAGCAGTTTCGCGTACTGAGCGGTTGATGGCTTTTTCATCTATTGATTTTTTATCTATGCCATTATCTGTAGAAGCAGCTTGCGCTACTTTTTCTTGTTGCTTGGCATCATCGACTTTTTTGACAATTGGATTGCCCTTTTCATCATGATGGTCTGATATCATCCGAGCGGCGCTGCCGACCATGGTCGCACCTGCTGGTACTGCCTTTACTACGACGGCATTTGAGCCAATTTTAGCACCTTTACCGACAGTAAATGGCCCCAATACTTTAGCACCAGCACCAACGATAACCCCGTCTTCTAAAGTAGGATGACGTTTGCCATTATTCCAAGAGACGCCGCCAAGCGTTACCCCGTGATAAAGCGTCACATCATTGCCAATCTCTGCCGTTTCGCCAATAACGATACCCATACCATGATCAATAAAAAACCGTCGACCGATTTTGGCAGCAGGGTGTATCTCGATACCCGTAATGATGCGTGAACCATATGAGATAACGCGAGCCGCCAGTTTTTGGTCGTTTTGCCACAGACAATGTGCGCCGCGATGCAAAATAAGTGCATGAATACCGGGGTAGGTCAGGATGACTTCGAGACTATTACGCGCAGCAGGATCACGGTTAAATACCGCATCGATATCTTCTTTTAGGTCTTTTTTGATGCGTGAAAGTGATTTGAATAAGGCAGTTGGCAATGACATAAATTGTCCTATCGTATTTTTGATTACAATCTATTTAGTTATAGCAGCTTTGCAGCACAAAATATAGCGATGAGCGATAAATAAAAACAGACGGCTGATAGATAAAATGCCAGTCATTGACAATTTATCTACAGGCAATTATTTATGATTTAGCTATCACTGACAACATATTTTAGCAGCTCAACAACTTGCTCTGGCGTTTGCGCCCAAGCCATTGCCACCGCATCGACTTCTTTTAGCGGATGAATAATATCTTCAGCATGAAGGGTAATATACGGCTTGCCTAAAGCCGCGCAGTAGCCGGCATCGAAGGCAGCGTTCCACTGCTTATATTTATCACCAAAAAGAATGATAGCAATATCGCACTTTTGAATCATGTTTTTGGTGCGAATCGCATTAACTTTTGATGATTTATGGTCGCGCCAGAACCCAATATCTTCTTTACCAAGCACATCACCAGCTGCATCGCTGGCTTCATGTTCAGTCACTGCGGAGGTAAAGGTAATATCTAAACCTTTGTCTTTCGCGCCTTGCATGATTTTTTGTCGCCAGTCAGTGTGTATTTCTCCAGACAAATAAACGTTCCAATTCATCATCAATTCCTTTTTATTATTGAATCCTATCATTTTTAAAATCATAGGATTTGTAAATGCTACGGCTGCTAATGTAATAGAAACTCAATGCCGGAAACCTTGCACATTAAAAGTTTTAGTCTTTTGCAAGTTTGGCAATTAATGCGCTTAATAGCTGATACTCTTTTTGATCAAGCTGTAAGCGTGAGCCCAGTCGTGACAGCCGCGATGGTAATGACTTCAAGTTTTCGCTATCGGCCAAACCACGTTGAACCATCAGTTCAGTCGTGCGATGAGTCAGCTGTTGCAATTGCTGCTGGGTAATGGCGGGTTCATCCCATTGCTGACGTAAATGTACATCGAGCATTGGCTGAGTAGGAGTGCCCAAAGCAGTATCTAAACTATCCGCTGTCTGAGTGTGTGTTTGCGCATAAGCAAAAATAAAGCTAGCGATTACTTGCACGGCTGACGCGACATTGAGTACAGGATAAGCAGGGTTGGCATCGATTTGGATATGATAATCGGCATAAGCCAACTCTTCATTGGTTAATCCACGATCTTCACGCCCAAACAGGATAGCGATATTTGGTTTATTAGTAGTAGCAGCCGATAGGGTATCAGCGTTGCTATCGTCTTTGCTCGACACCGACTGTTTATCGATAAAATCAAACATGATCTTAGCAGCTTGCGTGGGTGTCACGACAGGGCGGGGCAAATGACGACTGCGACTGCTGGCAGCAAATACCAGCTGGCAATCCGCAATAGCAGATTCTAATGTTGGTGCAATCAAGGCTGATGATAGCAGCTCGCTGCCACCTGCTGCATGAGACACACTGGTTTCATCAATTGGTAGCTTAGGATCGACAACTGTCAAACGAGACAAGCCCATTGTGTGCATCGCGCGCGCTGCTGAGCCAATATTGGCAGGCAAAGTGGTATTAACCATGACGATTTGAACACAAGACAAATAGTCGCTCACCGTATGATTGACAGTAGATGCTGCTAATATAGGGGTAGAATCATTACTCATTACAACCCCAGTCTTAGATTGATTTCTTGTTCTGCGCGTTGCAATGCGACGGCGATATTTTCAATCAGTGCCGCTTGCTCGCTGATAAGACGCTCGCGGCAGCGCTCTTGTAACTGGCTGCTCAAGTTCATTAATTGGGTCGTGCCCAAGTTGGCGCTAGCCCCTTTTAGCGCATGAGCAACCTCAAAACCATTGGCATTGTCATTTTCTTGCTGAGCGACTCGCAGCGCACTTACTCGCTGCTGACTGTCAGTGATATACACTTGTATCAAATCAGCAAAGTCTTCTTCTAACAAATCACGCATGTCTTCAAATTGCTCATGATTAATGATTTCTTCAGCTTGGTGAGCCATATTTTTATTTGGGGTTTCATCCATGGTTTTATGTCCAATTCTAAAAGTTAAAACGGTAAAGGGTTTGTAATAAATACGTCAATGTTCTTCAGGTATTAGGGCGTGTCCTCAATTCAATCAATTACTCTCTAAATGGGCTAAACATGGCTAAATTTTGTTAAACATCGTCAAATAGCTTATCAATATCTCGATATTAACGTCGCTATCTTCCTTGTTTGACGGCAATTTATCTCATGTTTATCACCATTTTTAAAATGAGGATACGCCCTAGCTATAATGGAAATGCAAATTGTCTTCACTAACCATATTCTTTAATTGCTGTAAGTTGTCATCGTTGGGGTAGATGCGCCAGTGCTCAGATAGCCCTACGTTAGCGATGCCAAATTCCTCATAAATGCTCAGTCCCAGTGGCAGACAATTATCATTAATGGAGGCATCGGTATTGCTCAAAGCATTATTGGCATAACTTTGATTAGCACTATTTTGATTTATGTCATTTTCTAGCGCCAATAAATCATTGCCATTTTCATCATATAAACTTCCGCCCATCGCAGCATCGTAGCCACTGTTGCCATTAAAGCTGCCACTTTGCTCGTCTTGCTCGTTGTCATGAGACAGTTTTGGTGTTGGAATAATGCTGGCTTGTGCAGACTTGAGTAACGGTTGCAGTCGCGTCAGCAGATTGATATCGCTGCCATGAATTTTAATACTGATTTTTTTCATCCATCTTAGGCGCGCATCGACCATGCTCATGGCACTATCAAGGCGGGCAAATAAACGCCCGTCACGCTCACGAATGCTGCCTTTGATGATGACAACTTCATCGATTTTCAACTGTTCTTTGACACGATTGAAACGCTCGGCATAGCAGCTTACTTCCAGCCTTGAAGTGCCGTCATCTAAGATAATGACATTGCGATTACCAAAGTTGGCAATATCAATAATCAATCCGGCGAAATAACAGCTACCGTTATAGCCCGTGTCAGTCAGTTTATCGAGACGAGTGCCTGAGGTATAGCGTTTTAACTCATCCAAGTATTCATTGATTGGATGACCCGTCAAATACAATCCTAACGTGTTCTTTTCTGCTTTTAAACGATGTTTATCACCCCAAATCAGCTCTGGCGTCATAACCAGTGGCGGCGCGGCGACGACACCATCCATTTCACCAAACAAATCCATCATGCCGATTTCACGGTTCTGACGGTCTTGTTCAGCAGCTTGTACGGCACTTGGCAGCTGGCTCATTAATGCGCCGCGAATCTCGTACGCTTCATCGGCTGGTAAATCTGGTCGTAGGGTGGCTGCAAAGTCATCAAAACAACCAGCGTTTATCAGTCCCTCTAAAGTGCGTTTATTAACCTTTTTGATATCAACGCGGCGACAAAAATCATAGAGATCCTTAAACGCACCTTCACGGCGGCGTGCATCAACGATAGACTCAACCGCACCTTCACCAACGCCTTTAATCGCACCTAAGCCATAAATAATATTGGTCGGTGTATCGGCAACAAAATGCCATTCACTACGGTTAACGGATGGATTAACCACGGTTAAATCAAAGTTTTCACGGCAATCATTGATAAAGAACACCACGTTATCGGTGTTGTTCATATCGGAAGTTAATACCGCCGCCATAAATTCAGCAGGGTAGTATTGTTTGAGATAAGCGGTCTGATAAGCGAGCACGCCATAAGCGGCGGAATGTGAGCGGTTAAAACCGTAACCGGCAAACTTCTCCATCAAGTCAAACACGCCGCCTGACGTTGCTTCATCAATACCTTGCTCTGTTGCACCAGTAATAAAGATATCGCGCTGCTTAGCCATTTCTTCAGGTTTCTTTTTACCCATGGCTCGGCGTAGCATATCTGCACCGCCCAAGCTATAGCCTGCCATCACCTGCGAGATTTGCATGACCTGTTCTTGATAAACAATAACGCCATTGGTGTTTTCTAAAATCGGCTCAAGATTGGGATGGTCATAGATGACTTCCTCACGACCATGTTTGCGGTCGATATACATCTCTACCATGCCCGCATCGAGCGGGCCCGGACGATAAAGCGCACACATGGCGATCACATCTTCGATATTGGTCGGTTGTAATTTCGCCAGATATTTTTTCATGCCCATACTTTCTAACTGAAAGACGGCAGTGGTCTTGGCATCTTGCAAGAGCTTGTAGGCTTTGGCGTCATCTAGTGGTAAGTCTTCTAACACCAACGCATCTTTGCCTTCTTTTGCACGGCGCAGATTGATATTTCTGACCGCCGCATCAATCACGGTCAAGTTACGTAGACCCAAAAAGTCAAATTTTACTAGCCCAACGGCTTCAACGTCATCCTTATCAAATTGGCTGACACGGTGACCTTCATCATCACAATAAATGGCGCTAAAATCTGTGATTCTGTGCGGCGCAATCAATACGCCACCAGCATGTTTACCGACGTTCCGGCAAATGCCTTCGAGCTTAATCGCCATCTCCCACACTTCAGTGGCATCTTCATAATCCATATTGTCAGGATTGGAGATTAAGTCTTTGAGCTGCGGCTCTTGCTCGAGTGCTTGACTGAGGGTGATACCCGGTGTTTTAGGTATCAGTTTCGACATTTTACTGGCAAGGAAGTAGGATTTACTTTGTGCACGTGCCACATCACGCACCACCGCTTTTGCTGCCATCGTACCAAAGGTAATGATTTGCGAGACCGCTTCACGACCATAGGTTTGCGCCACATAATCAATAACGCGGTCGCGACCTTCGATACAAAAGTCAATATCGAAATCGGGCATGGAGACACGCTCAGGGTTTAAAAAGCGCTCAAACAATAAGTCGTAATGAATAGGGTCGAGGTCGGTAATATTGAGCGAATAAGCAACGAGCGAGCCTGCACCAGAACCACGACCAGGACCGACTGGTACGCCATTGGCTTTTGCCCAGCGGATAAAGTCCATCACGATGAGGAAGTAACCAGGAAAGCCCATTGAAAGAATAACCTTTAGCTCATACTCTAAGCGGTCATCATATCTTTGGCGAAACTCGCTCCAATTATCGCTACGTTTCTCGATAGGGAATAGTTTATCTAGTCGATTATTCAGACCTCGGATTGATTCTGCACGGAAAAACGATTCAATCGTCTCACCTTCAGGCACAGGAAAGTCAGGTAGTACGTTGATACCAAGCGTCAACGTCACATTACAGCGGCTTGCTAAGCGCAAAGTATTGTCGATAACCTGCGGAATATCAGCAAATAGCTGCTGCATTTGTGCTTGGGTTTTGAGGTATTGCGCATCAGAATAAGTTTGCGGGCGATTTTGGTCGGCAAGTACGTAGGAGCCTGCGATACAAACCCGCGCTTCGTGAGCATCGAAATCATCCTGCTCTAAGAAACGCACGTCATTATGAGCAATGATAGGAATATGATGCTTAGCACCAGAGTGAATAGCCGCTTTAATAAAGGCATCTTCACCTGAGCGATTGGTACGCTTAATCGCAAAATATAAGCGATCAGCAAATTGCGCTTGCCATTCTATTAGCAGCTCATCGGCTTTTTCTGGCATCGAGCCGACCAGTGCCTGACCGACATCTGATTTTTCAGTAAATAAGACAATCACGCCTGCCGCATGCGCTAGAATATGACTGCGCTTGACGACTGGTACACCATGATTGGCATCGTCGGCGCGCCCTTCGGTAAAGCCAAGCGATACGATACGAGTGATGTTTTGATAGCCCTCGTTGTCCATCGCAAGTAGGGTGAGCCGTGTGTCTTCATTTTCCATGATGACTTCACTGCCGATAATGGGCTTGATACCAGCACCTAGGCAGGCACGATAAAACTTCACCGTGGCATACAGATTGGACAAATCGGTCAATGCCAGCGCGCGCTGATGGTCAGCCGCCGCAGCTTTCACTAGCGGCTTGATACGCACGATAGAATCAGTGATTGAATATTCGCTGTGGATGCCAAGGTGTACAAATGCCATAAAAGACTCTTACTAGTACGATCAAAAGCAATAAGCTATCGATAAAATAAAGGATGTTTATCCGTTATTTATATTGATGTTCAAAGGTAAATAAGACCTCGATAGCCATGTTGATACGTTTTAAATGGGGTCGTCAATAATAGCATTATTTGCCGTAGACAGCCACTGATTCAAAGGGTTTAATCTGAGTGAGAGGATTTGTTTTTCTTATTTATAAAGGTGAAATTTTGCTGTGTTTTGTCTCAATAGTTGGTAGCATAAACATTTGTCCTTAAGTTATTGCGAAACAAAGCCCATTTGACGCCTTATTTCACACAATAATGTTCATGTAATCAAACAAAGACGATAATATTATGAGTAACATTACGAAGCTGCCAGCATTTGGTGACATGTTAAATGCGGGTATACAAACCATAAAAAATTTGAGTACGCGGAACACCGTTGGTCGCACGGTATTTTATAGAGAGTTTGAAAAGTTAGCACAAATTGTCAATGGTCATAAAGAAATCAATTACATGAGTAATTATGATATACGCCATGAGTGTCATAATGGCTCACCTTGCTATGATGACATCGTTGATCTAATTTCATTGTGCTTGTCCGCAATGGGGCTGGTCAAAGAAGACAAGTTCAGCTTGGTACCCAATTTAAATCAGAATTTCGCTAATTTTATTACTTTTGATGAAAAAGTAACGCCTAAAAACATCATACGTTTAGACCCGTTTGGCAAAGTCTATTTTTGGTTAGCAGGAAACAATTTTACTCAATACATTAACGAAGGCATTCCAAATAGTGATTATATTGCTAACTTGACCCGTTTTGATAATAAAGCCTTTGCTGATCTGCAAAAAGTCAATATTGCGGCTTATGGTAAAAACGGCGATGCACTTATTAATCATTTGATAGAAGAAACTCAGCGCCGAACGTCTATGTTTATGAACAATTATGCAGATGCCACTGTGGGCAATGATTTTGTCAAGGTAACGCCTGATATGATTATGGCACAGCTTGAAAGCTTGTCACCTCTGCAATTTGAGTGGTTTTGTCTAAAAATGATTGAACGATCTTTAGAGATTGAAAGTCCTGAGAGTAATTTGACCTCGCGTCATACTGGACGCTCGAATGATAATGGCATTGATGGGCTGATTATTCAGGATTTCCCAGATGGTGAGGTGCATAACTATTATATTCAAGCCAAATTATATAGTGCTGGGAATAATATATCTAATGGCGATTTGAGAAACTTCATAGGGGCTTATCCACCACAAAAAACCAATCATCATGGCTTGTTTATTACTACGACAAGCTTTACCAAGCCTGCGCAGGAGTATGCCAATGCTACGGATTCGCACAGTCTGATACTCATCGATCAAATGAATCTCATAGAGCTTATGATGCAACATAAGGTGGGTCTAAAAGAGGTCAATGCCAGACCGAAATTATTATTAGACAATGACTTCTTTAACAAGATCAAGTTGTACTAAATGGTATCTTTCAATACTTTTTATATCTATTAAAAAAACGCTCTTTATTATGATAGAGAGCGTTTTTTGTTTATACATATCAAGTAAAAGTTAAATCAGTATCCAACCACAGCTGCATCAACGATACGTGGATCAGACGAGCCGTAGACACCATTTGGCGTAATCATAATCGACTGGGTTGAGCCCATGGCTGATTTTGGACTGACCGTATGACCCATTGATTCAAGCTTTTTAACCGTATCAATATTCAGTGCTTTTTCGACCCGAATCTCATCAGGCAGCCATTGGTCATGGATACGCGGTGCGTGAGTAGCCTCAGCAATATTCATATCATGATCGATGACGTTCGATATTATTTGGGTAACGGTGGTGATGATGCGGCTACCACCAGGGCTACCCGTGACGATATAAGGTTTACTGTCTTTAAATACCAGTGTCGGACTCATAGAAGATAATGGGCGTTTATTGGCTTCAACGGCATTTGCTTCACCGCCCAATAATCCATAACCATTAGGCACACCCGGTTTGGCAGAAAAATCATCCATCTCATTATTGAGCAATATCCCCGTACCTTCAGCGACAAGACCTGTGCCATAAGAAAAGTTCAGCGTATAAGTATTGGCTATTGCATTGCCATCTTTATCAACGATAGAGAAATGCGTGGTCTGATCACTCTCATAGGGTAGAGGGTTGTTGGCTTTGATGGTAGACGCTGGTGTGGCTTTGTCTGGATTGATTAAAATGCGTAGTTTATCCGCATAAGCCTGAGAAGCTAAACCGCTAGCAGGCACATCGATAAAGTCAGAATCACCTAAATACTCTGAGCGATCCGCATAAGCGAGCTGCATCGCTTCGGCCATTAAATGAATGGTTTGCGCGCTGTTTTGACCGTAGTCTTTTAGCGGATAACCTTCTAAGATATTTAAAATCTGCACGATATGAATACCACCAGAAGACGGCGGTGGCATCGAGACAATCTCATAACCACGATAATCTCCTTTGACGGGCTCGCGAGCGATAGCTTCATAGTTGGCTAAATCTTGTAAGCTCATGCTACCGCCAGCCTCATTGACCGCTTTGACCAACTTACTTGCGGTTTCTCCTTTATAGAATCCATCCGCCCCTTTTGCGGCAATCAGCTTAAGCGATTTTGCCAATTCAGGCTGTTTTAAACGCTCACCGGGTTGATAGGCGCTACCATCAGGTTTAAAAAATATCTTTTTGGTGCTTGGCCATTTTTGCATGCGATCGCTTAATGCTTCTAGCGACTCAGACAGACCCGCAGTCACCTCTATACCGTTCTCAGCCAGTGCAATCGCAGGTGCCATCACTTGTCCGCGGCTCATGGTGCCATGATCTTCTAACGCTTTAAGTAATCCTGCAACCGTTCCCGGTACGCCAACTGCTAGACCGTGATAACGAGACAAGTCGCTGACCGCATTGCCATCCTCATCGAGATACATATCACGCGAGGCGCTACTCGGTGCTTTTTCACGGTAATCGAGTGCCACCGTTTTGCCTTGCTTGGCATCATAAATCATCATAAAACCACCACCGCCAATGTTGCCTGCGCGCGGTAAGGTCACTGCTAAGGCAAAGCCAACGGCGACTCCAGCATCAACCGCATTACCACCGTCTTTTAAAATCTTGAGTCCAATATCAGAAGCGAGGGCTTCTTGGCTAGCGACCATGCCGTTCTTTGCCCAAACAGGGTGGTGAATCGCATCTTCAGAATAGATGGCTTGATCGGTCTTGGCATTGTTGATCGTGGAAGTGAGGGCAGTGGTTTTGGCTCTTGTCACACGCTGAGTTTCAGATATTACAGTAGGATTATCAGCCATAATCGCGAGATTGATGGCGCTAGTGTTAATCGATGTTGGGTTGATAGTAGTTGATTGACTGGTTGTCGGCTCAAGCGCGTGAGCAGATAGTGATACTAAAAATGTGCTACTGATTAACAAAATAGCCGCTTTAATATTTGCTCTACCTTGAGGATTATTGTTAGCAGTGCGTATGTTGTTTTTTGATATAGAGGTTGGCATTGTAAAGTCCTTTTTACTTGGGCGAGAAAGCAGTAGTGAGAAACTTGTTTTGTATAAAAAAACAAAGTATTTTCTTAATAAATAGGTTCTAATATTACTAAATTGTAACGCATTGTGATATAAATAACGGTACTAATGTACACTAATTATAGACTGGCTATTTATACAAAGAGATTACTATGTCATCAAATCATATTAATAATCATAATCGACAGCGCTATTCTGAGATGACGAGTCATCATTCGTCTATCAATAATAACGACCATGTATATCAGGTAGGTAAATTGACGTCTATCGCCTTGCTGGTTGGCACTACGTCTCTGGCTCTTTTGGGCTGTCAATCAAGCCCAGCGGTATCGTCGACTGCTGTATCAAAAAGTATGATCGATTTTAGTACCGCCGATAGTGCACAGAGCCAAGCACAAGGACGCGCATTTAATGCTAGCCTTACTGCCAAATCTGAGCGTTATCAACAATTATTCGACCAAGAAAAATACCCCAATACTGAAAATCAAGCCAAAGCACATTTACTGGCGGCTATTCGTCGGCATCTTGCAACAGAACACGTAGCAGTCGCGCAAGCCAATTATCAAGCCGTTCTTTTTATTGCTCCAGACAGCATTGATGCAGGCTCTAGTAGCTTGCTTAGAACAATTATAGAAGCCTATGCTTATGAGCCTGAGGATTTAGACAATGATTATTTAGACGGCAATTCTTTATATAACGATGATAACGAAAGTGGGTCGAATGATAATGATGGCAGTGATGGCTATGATGACTCCGATCTAGCAGAAGCTAGTGAGGAAACAGCTGTAGACGAGGTTAGTGAATATGGCGATTATGATGTCATCGATGCCGATGAGAACGTTGATGATGAGTATAACTACGATGAAGACGGCTATGATCCAGACGGTTACAATGAATATGGCTACAATCGAGAGGGTTACGACAGCGATGGCTATAATGAATATGGCAATGCAGAGGGCGGCATTCTCTCAGGGGTTTCGAACTTAAAGCCCAAAACTCTGTTAAAAAACTATGAAGCCGTACAAATAGCTAAACAGCAATCAGAGGCTGTAGAAGATAGCCAATCCTCAATGCCATCTACGGGCGTCATTGGTCAAATGTTGAGTATGTTCCATCGCACGCCGGAACAGATAGCCGCGTCAAATGCTTATCAATATCAAAATCTAACGTTCAATAGTGTCAGTCAGTACAAACCCAAACAGCGACAACTACAGAGCGTCTATAGCTATGACTATGTGACGCCGACGATTAGCTCATCCATACAGATACCGTTAGCGTTCGATTTTAATAACAGCAGTGTCACGGTAGACCCATCAGCGATCATGCCTATCGTGGCATTGGTTAATCCTGAAAACACCCCTTTACCTAACCAAATGGCCTCGCATACCGTTAGTTTTGGGTTGCCCGAGAGTATTACCGCGCAGCTACCGCCAGCAGTGCTTTATGATGCCGCCATTGCTGCCATACAGAGCAGCATGGCAGAGCTAGCGCCTGAGCATTTTAGCGCGGTAGACATTCGCAGTGATGCTTTTGCCAAAGAAGTCGGTGCGAGCCGAGCGGTAAAAGTCTATTTTGGCAGCAAGCAAAGCGGTGAGATGATTGGCAAAACCCTAAAATACATGACAAAGTCGCTACAGGATTATGTCGATGCCAATCCACAGAAATATCCTGATGGCGCTATGCTAAAAACTGCGCTTGCGAAAGTGCAGCTATACAATAAAGGCTACCAAAGTGCGGATGTGGGTGCGCTATTGCAGCTAATTGAAGCCATCGGTCCGATATCTTTTAATCAGATAAATTACTATTATTTAGACCGCTCAGATCGCCTGCTTGGTAAGCAGCAGCGGGTAAATATCGGTGGCGATTTGATGGGTTCGACAACCAGCGTGCTGAATCAAGTACGCTATGATAAAAGCAGTTTTAATAAACATGCACTAACGCCTTTATTAACCGAGTCTTTTGGCGCAAATGCTAAAGCCGCTATCGATGGCAATGCATGGATGGCAGATCAACGCCAACAAAAAGACAGACTGCAAACGGCACGTGATGCCCGCTATGACTATAGTGGGAGCAGTGATGATTACAATGATGATGACTATGGTAGCGATTATGCAGATGGTGATAGCGGCTATGATGCAGCAGAATATGACAGTGCTGATAGTCAAGATGACACTGATATCGAAGACGATGCTGACAACAGGGTAGATGATCAATAACGCTATCTTGTCATGTTCAAGCCCATATTTATTAAGGATAAAAAATGAAAAAACCACATCAAATCATTGCAAGTCGTCTTTCGTCAGCGAGCCTTACATCAGCTCTTAATGGCAATCGTTTATTTGCTGGTGCGTTGGTAACAGGGGCACTATTATTAACGGGCTGCCAATCTACCAGTCTTGACCAATTTAATGCTATGACTGCTAAGCAAACGCCAGTAGCAGCAAAGACAGCATTGGCGACTGCGTTACATAAACAGCGCCGACAGTCCTTTAGTTACCATAGCAATCTTGAGATTAGTAACGAGCAGCAGTTTAGCGATATAAATATTGAAATAGATGCTAAAGCGCCAGTCGCCTCAGGCTATATCGATGAATACTGCGAAGACACACACGATCAAGCGTATGCCGCCTTAATTACCCAAGCAGAAGCGCAAAATAAAGATATTTTGGCAGCAGATTATGATGCTCAGCGAACCGTGCTCAAAGACCGCTATCTTGAGTGTACGGATGCCTATGAGGCATGGGTAGAGAGTAAATATGATAGTGAAATCACTGTGCCAGTATTTTACCAACAGTTATTTGACAATTACGACGACCGAGCGACAGCGCAAGATATCAAAAAAGCAAAGTTGCTAGATGCTTATGTGCTAAAGCCGCTGTCTATCAATGCACAAGGCGTCTATCAGCCAATGGCTGGCAAGGCGACGATGCTGGCGAGCGTGCAGTATCAAGCGCGTAATCATCAAAACAGCATGAATCAGCCGATTTATCTGGATTTGAAAAACGGTAATATTTATCTATGGGCAGATAATTTTGCGATGTTTAATTCAGAACTGTTAGATGACAAGCTCGGCACAAAGTGGCGCAACAAGTGGTTAAAGCTAGCCATTGATGATGGCACCTTACCCAAAGGCTTTGGTAGTGAGTTGATAAAAAGCCACTTTGCCGCGTTAGATGCCACGTTTGATGCCGCACCTATTAGCCAGTTTGATTATGTCGCCCCTAATACGCTAGCCTCGCTCTCTCCCAAGTTACCCGCGCATCAGCTACCAGCAATGCTAGCAAGTAACCAAGTCATTCGCCGTGTACAAAGCGCTGAGAGTTATGAGCAGTTTTATCAAGATTATATGCGCATCGTTTACGAGCGGATGAGTCAGCGATATCCAGAACTGGTTAAAGAAAGCGCGGCTGACGAGGTAGGCAACACAGATGCTGATAAATTTACCAGTAAAGCGTTAGTGCAGCAGATGCTAGCAATGATAAAGAGTGGCATGGATAGTGGCAGTGAGCCAGTAGAGGACTCAATGGCAGAGGCAAAAGAAAAGACGGCAGAAAGTGTAATGCTATCAAATGCAGAGACGCAAGAGTTGTATGGATTTGATAAGCGTGGTCAGCTCAAATGGCAGCATCTGCGTAGTGAGATTCCGAGCGAAACCGCCGCTAGTAAGAACATGGTCATAGATGTTTTGCAGCAGTATTCCGCTATCAGCACTAAAGACATGGCATTTCCCAATTTACCAAATGATGTACAAGTGCCTAATGCCAGTAACAGTATTGATATGCGCGAGTATGGTAGCGAATTAATGCAGTATTATCGTGATGGCAATGGTACTGCAATGGGTAAGATGATGTTTAGTGTCATGCCAATGGCTAAAGAGAAGTTTGGGGCGATTGAATAAACAAAACTAAATCAGACTAAATCTATGACATTGAGGACGAGCTAGTGAATTTTGTGACCATTGACGTTGAAACTGCAAACAGCGACGTAGGGTCTATTTGTCAAATAGGCTTGGCTAAATATTTGAACGGTAAGTTAATTGATACCTACTGTACGTTAGTATGTCCTCAGACGTCTTTTAGTCGTCAAAATATAGAAGTGCATGGTATTACCAGTAGTATGGTAAAAGATGCGCCGTCTATGTATGACATTTACGGGCAAATATTAAAATTTATCGGTGAAAATGTTGTCGTTAGCTATACTGACTTTGATCAAAGGGCGTTGACAAAAAGTCTAGAGCTTCACAAATTACCAATACCAGAGCTACAGTGGGTCGATGCCACGGTATTGGTACGTAAGACGTGTCAGCGCTTTTCGGTTAAAGGTTATAATCTGGCGAATGTCTGTAGAGAATGGAATTATCGGTTTGACCATCATGACGCGCTAGAAGATGCCAAAGCATGTGGCTTTATAATCGTAACCATCCTTAGAGAAAATGGTTTGTCAATTCATGATTGGGTAAAAAATAGTCAATACAGTCGTAATTATCCTCAGCAACCACACACAAATGGTAGAAGTTACCCCAGTCATATCACAAAAGTTGGAGATGAGTCAGGACAATATGCAGGACTCAATATCTGCTTTACAGGCAATCTTAGTATCAGTCGAGCAGATATTGCTGAGATAGCAGCCAAAAATGGTTTTAATGTCAAAGCGGGTGCTTCGAAGACATTAGATTATCTTGTGGTTGGTGTTCAAGATTTAACGTTGCTTGCTGGTCATGAAAAAAGCAGTAAGCATCGCAAAGTAGAAGAACTGATTCAGAATGGTTTAGATATCAAAATTCTTGAAGAGCGCGCTTTTTTACAGTTAATTAACATATCAAAGTAATGTGAGCCTCAACATTAAAACTAAAAAGCGCACCGTTTATACGATGCGCTTTTTTATGTGTTCATAATCAGTCTTATAGGACATTAAATATCAATACAAGTCTCTGTATTGATAAAAGCTTATATGCTTTAACTTACTACATGCCTTGATGTGGTTTGCCATGCATTTTACCGTGCTCTGAGCCTTTATGACCTTTCGCCATTTTTTCAGCTTTTAATGTAGCAAGTTTTGCTCGTTGCTCAGCAGTCAATACTTGAGAGATAGCATGTTGAGTCTGTACTCGCTCAATGAAGCGTTGCTTGGTTTTAGCCGCTTGCTGATCAGCTAAGCGATTAACTGCGGCTGTATTTAGAGTGCTATTATTAGTCAATGCTTGCATCTGTTGCTGCATTTGCGCCCGTTCTGCTTTGTTTTTTGTACGGTCAGCTTTACGATCGCCGTGTTGTGCTTGCATGATGGCTTTGATTTGCGCTTGTTGCGTTGCTGTTAGATCTAGTTGCGACATTGGACCTCTCATGCCGCCTTTTTTCATACCACCTTTTTTCATGCCATCTTTATGCTGCATTTTACTGGTCGTTGGTGTGGTATCAGTGGTTGCATTAACACTGGTACAAGCCGTTACGGTGAAAATGCTAGACATTGCTAATACTGAGCCCATTAATAATTTTTTCATCATCGTTACCTTAATTTATGGTGCATACGTTATTGGTTGCGAAAAAGTCAGTTTTTATCTGATCAGCTTATGAACAGTAAGTGCCCCGGATAGCCACTATCCATCACAGCTTGTTATCAGTATTTGTCGCTGATAGACGCTATATTACGACAGTTAGAGGTTACGAACATTTATGAAGTATTAAGAAAGGTAACGTTTATAGCGAATCGATAAGCAATTGACTGATAATATGGCTCATAAAGCGATTTAACGCTTAAGGAGAAAGATGTGCCACACATACTACTAGGCGATGATGACGAAGAGTTGACCCAGTTATTACAAGAATACTTGCACAATCATGGGGTGACATGCGACTGCGTTCACGATGGTGAGGCTGTCATACATAAACTCAAAACTGCGAGCAATAATGTGCTTAATGGCGCTGCTGCTTATGATTTGCTGGTGCTAGATATTATGATGCCAAAAATCGATGGATTGAGTGTCTTGCGTCAATTGCCCAATATCAGTGATATCCCTGTCATCATGCTGACCGCAAAAGGGGAGGAGATTGATCGTATCATTGGGCTTGAACTTGGTGCTGATGATTATATTACCAAACCCTGCAATCCTAGAGAACTGCTGGCACGTATTAATGCCGTCATCAAACGTACTAGCGCAGCGACATCAGAGCATACGCCGCTACCAGAGAGCCGTTTGCATCTGGATCAAAACCAGCGGCTTTGTCAGATAGATGGCATAGAACTACAAGTGACGGGAACAGAGTTTGATTTGTTGGTTGCGCTACTGAAACAAAAAGGTGAGGTGGTGAGCAAAGCGTGGCTGTCAGAGCATGTTTTACAACGTGAATTACAACCCTTCGACCGTAGCCTTGATGTGCATGTCTCACGACTCCGCAAAAAACTCCAACCTTTTCATGATGAGCCGATCAAAGCGGTTCGTGGTAAAGGTTATCAGCTGGTATTGTAATGATGGACTCATCGATGAACGCTTCCAAGAAAGCTATTAACCATAAAACGCTTAAGCAAACCCTAAAGTTTAAAGTGCGAATCACACTGTTTTGGCGTTTGTTTCTAAGTCTATTATTAACAATTATAATCACCTCTATTTTATCGATCATGGTGGAGCGTTGGCTGGTCGAAAAAGCACTAACGGCTCGCATGAACGTACAAACTGATAGTTTATTGATTAAGCGTCAAGAAATGGTTGAGGCATTAAGAGCGGGTGATTTAAGTACAGTTAAGCAGATGTATCGTCAGGACCGTCAACTCATGAATCAGATAAGTGTTTACGATGAAGAAGGGGCGATTATATTTCCGCGTTATCGCAATAGAGATGAGCGTAGGCAAAAAGGTATACAGGGGAGTCGGCGTGAAGTAGGGCAACCATCAATGCAATCAATGGCAGCTCAGCCCAATGTGGACAATAACAGGATTAATAGTCACGATGATAATAATAAAATGTCGAATGATAAGTCGTCATTCTTAAACCATATTCTGCAACCGATGATGCCGAATAGCGCTACGCTAGCTGATTTCGACAGTCGCCCTGAGCTGGCTGATGTGACGGTCGTCTTACCAGATGAGCAGTCTGTCATTATACAGTTACGTCCGCATTTGCGTTTTGCTGATGTTATGGCGCTGCAACGTGGCAATTTTCCCATACGTTTGCTATTTATTCTCGTTTTTAGCGTCTTGGTTTGTATTTGGCTGAGCCGTACAATGACTCAGCGTATCCGCCGTGTACAAAATACCGTACACCGTCTGATTGATGGCGATTATCAGACCCATCCAGACCTATCAAAAATGGGAGATGATGAGCTTGGTTTACTCGCGAAAGATGTGGCCAAACTATCAAAACGGTTGGCTGAGAGTGAGCTGGCACGCAAACAGATGCTCAGTGATATCTCGCACGAGCTACGATCGCCACTGGCGCGACTTGATGTGGCGACTGAGCTGACCCGCGACTTTGCACCGAATGCCAGTCGTTATCTCGACCGTATAGATAAAGAGTCGGCGCGGATGAATGAGTTGATTGAGCAAATCATTCATATTCAATCTCTACAAATGCAGCAATATACCATCGACAATATAGAAAACGAAGTGGTTGATATTTCTGACATCATCAGTGAAATTGGACAAGACGTTTGCTTTGAGTTTCAGCATAAAAACGTGCGCTGGCAATGGCAGCCGAGTCATGCATTGGTGGCAGACGCTTCATCTACCACTGATTCAACAACGCCTTGGACAGTGCTTGGCAATCAAGAACAGCTGCATAGTGCGCTTGAAAATGTCATTCGTAATGCTTTTATGCATACAGCCTCTGGTTCAACAGTCATTGCTGACATTAAAAAAGTGCAGATGGAGGGCAATCAGCCTGCATTTCAAATCAGCATCACAGACGAGGGTGGCGGCATCGCGGATAAGGACTTGGCGCGTATTTTTCAGCCCTTTGTACGGCTTGACTCGGCTCGCCATCGTGAAACGGGGGGTTATGGTTTGGGGCTGGCAATCGTTCATGCCGTGGTAATGGCACACAAGGGTCAGATTCATGTCTATAATCGCCAAGATGATATCCAAGGGCTGGTGATGCAAATAACATTGCCTGTTAACTCTGAAGGGGACTAAGAGCAGCATAAAGTGGCGAACACGCGCTTAAAACATCTCTAAAGTGTGTGTATAAGCGTGTGTTTTATTAAGTTTCAAAGCGGATTATTTCAAAAAAGTGGGAGCATTCAATATAAGCAAGGAGCAAAAAACATCTATATATTCATTTTTTGTTATATAATTGGATGAACGGTAATAAATGCCCGATGAGCGGCATTGTCTCTCTCTATATATTCGGTAATACTAATATATAGAGAGAGCGATTAGGGCTTTTCAAGATAAAAAGTGTTAGTTGTTGGTTAACAAGATAAATGATGAACAAAAAACATTTAATCATTGTCAGCCGATAACGTGTTTTATTTTGTGATATCGACTCTCTGCAAGATGGATATTATCTCTGATTTTTAAATCTGACCAGTCTGTAAGGGAGTGCACACTATGAACCGCATCTATAAAGTAATATGGAATGAAGCCTTGAGCTGTTTTACCGCAGTTGGTGAATATGCAAAGGGGCGCGGCAAATCTTCCAAATCTAGCGTGAGCGCAAACGCGACCATCAATACGACTTCTAATCTTTCTTCTACCCAATTTTTCCGACTATCCACGATCGCCATAGGGTTGCTGGCGGCTGGATTTACAATGTCACCGCAAGCTTTTGCACAAGTGAATGTCGGCGGTGGTACGGGATCTGGTACGGCAATTTCTTCTTGTAATACAAACAGTACTGAAGCGAATGCTGAAGGCAGCTATTCGGTTGCCATTGGCTGTGAAGCGGACGCTGGGCAAAACTTCAATCTGGTTGATAGAGGCAATCCGTCATTTACTTGGACGGGTGGTTCACAAAACAACTCTGGTAGTACCGCCATTGGCACTGGGACAGAAGCCGGCGACGTCGCTACTGCTCTAGGCACTCAAGCAAAAGCCATTGGTCGGTCATCTGTGGCAATTGGGGCGGCAGCGTATTCTAATGGAAATACCTCGTTAGCGCTTGGACGTCAATCGGCAGCGACTGCTGACTTTGCTCAGGCTATTGGTAATGTCTCATCAGCAACGGGTAAAGGCTCTTTAGCTGTTGGTCATTCAGCACTTGCCTCAGGCAAACGTGGCATTGCGATTGGTTCAACTGATTTTGAAAATGCAGGTACAGTGGCTGATCAAGCAAATGTAGGTTATAGAGCGAATGGACAAACTCAAGCAGTTGGCAATGATACGATTGCCTTTGGTAGTAATGCAAAAGCGACTGCTGATAACAGTCTTGCTTTTGGTGTCGGCTCTCGATCTAACGCAGTAAATGGCATCGCATTAGGTTCAAACTCTATTGCAAATCGTGCTGGTGGTGCCAGTGGTTTTGTGCCAGTAGGAGCAGATAGCTCAGTCATCCAAGCAACGGACAGCGTTACGCTTGGCGCGGTCTCTGTAGGAACAGGAGCAGCGGGTGGCAACCGTCAGATTGTAAACGTCGCAGCAGGTAGTAGTGACAGTGATGCTGTCAATGTGGCTCAGCTAACGGGGCTGTCGAATACTGTCGCTAATAATAAAACCAAGTATTATAGCGTGGACTCAGCTGCTGTCGGTAATGCTAATAACGACGGAGCGACAGGTTATAACGCCATGGCGCTGGGCGGAAATGCAAAAGCCACTGGTAGCCAAACTATTGCGATTGGCAGCTCAGAATTTGGGCAACAGACGATGGCAAGTGGTGAGCAGTCGATTGCTATCGGTGCTAATGTTGTGTCTAGAGGGGCATCCTCGATCGCGATAGGCGGTGATGATCTAGATTTTGCATCGAGAACCAATGTCGATCGTAGTCCATTGTCACCACTAAATAGTGGCACAGTTAACGATGTTTTCAAATCCTACGTAGGTAAAGATTTGGTAGAAACCAATCAGTACGATGTCAATACCGAAGCTGGAGGTGCTGCGTCGATAGCCATTGGTGCAAAATCGCTGTCTAAAGGTGATCTGTCTACAGCCGTTGGTGTTCATTCCAATACCTCGGGAACGGCTTCTTCAGCGTTCGGTGTTGGTGCGTCAGCGAGCAAAGATGGTTCAGTTTCTTTAGGTGCAGGCTCTACAACAGCAACAAGTGCAAGCTCTGAAAAGACGATGACAGTTGGTGGCGTGGTATATGATATCGCCGGTAATGTCATTGATGATAAGGGCATGCTACGAGAGGGTGCGCAAGTATCCGTGGGCGTAGTAGGATCTGAACGTCAGATCAAAAACGTCGCTGGTGGAGCTGTCACTGCGGCTAGTACAGATGCAGTGAATGGTAGTCAATTATATGCGACCAATGAAGCGGTCGGAAATAATACCACAACTATTAACAAAGGCTTTGCGCTAAAAGCCGCTGATGGTAATACAGTACAGAAACCATTGGGACAAGCCGTTGAGGTGGTTGGTTCTAACAGCAACATCGATACCCGAGTAAAAAATGGCAAAATCGAAGTTGAGCTCAATGACAACTTAAGCCTAGGCACAACAGGCAGCGTTAGCACAGGCAACTTATTAAACGGTACAACGGTCAATGGTCTAGGTATTGTCACTGGTGGCGTACTTACTGGCGTCACTACCGTTAGTGGTGCAGGTGTTACAGTAACGGGTGGCAGCATATTTAACCCTACCAATACCACGTTAACCAGCAATGGTCTGACCATTTTAAATGGTCCAAGCATCACCAAAAGCGGGGTCAATGCGGGTAATAAGAGAGTTATTAACGTTGATGATGGGGTTAACGCAAAAGATGCGGTGAATTTTAGTCAGCTAGAAACGACTAATACTAATGTCACGACCAATACTAGCAACATCTCAACCAATACCACCAATATTGGTACCAACACTGACAATATTGCTAAAGGCATCAAGTTTAATGTGAATGATGCAAGCAGCGGCGGCACCCTCAAAAAAACCTTTGCCTTGGGTGAAGAAATTAAGTTTGATACGGACAGCAATTTAACCACCACTGGCTTATCAACGGGCGATGGAATCAAACTTGGCTTAGCCAACAACTTAACAGGTCTGGATAGCGCAAGCTTTAATAGCGGCGTTAGTATCTCATCTACTGGTATCAACGCAGGTGATAAAGTCATCTCAGGCGTGGCTAGCGGTGGCACAACGGAAACCAATGCAGCAAACATCGGTGATGTACAGATGGCAGCTGCAGGAGCGAGAACCAAAGTAGTTAAAGGTACGAATGTTGCCAGTGTTGACTTTTCAACCGATAGCGATACTGGACAGGATGTCTATACTGTCAATGCCAATGGCACCAGTGTTTCTACTGCAGATGCTAATGCACTAACAGTTAGCACTAGTGTCAAAGATCCTGATACCAATATCACCGACTATCAAGTTGATCTAAGCGAAGGTAGTAAGGCAAGCTTGGTAAAAGCCGATAGTGCGATGCAAACGGTAGTGACACAAATCAATGGTGCTGATGTCAAGACTTTGGATAAAGACAATAATACAGCCAATTTTATTACTGGTGACAATATTGTCTTGACCGCTGACAATGGCGGTATCAAAGTTGCTACTGCTGCCGACTTAGTCTCAACCAGCTTGACCACAGGAACTACAGTCGTCAATGCTGATGGTGTCACATTTATGGGTGGGACTAATCAAACGGTCAGACTCAGTAATAGTGGGCTAGACAATGGTGGCAATCAAATTACCAATGTCGCTAACGGTACAATAGCCAGCGATGCTGTAAATTTTGGTCAGCTACAAGCCACGACCACGACCATCGATAAAGGTTTTGATTTCGATGGTGACACGGGTACTACCGTTAATCGTCAGCTTGGTGACAAGCTGACAGTCAAAGGTGGCGCGACCGTGGAAAGTGACTTGTCAAATGGCAACAACATTGGCGTCGTTGCTGACGGTACCAGCACATTGACCGTGAAACTTGCGAAAGATTTAACTGGTCTTAACAGCGCAAACTTTGGTAGCGGTGTCAGCATCTCAGCCAATGGTCTGAACAATGGTGGCAATAAAATTACTAACGTTGCAGAAGCGACCACAGGTAAGGATGCGGTAAACTTCGACCAATTGTCAGCAACCAATAGTCTCGTGGCCAAAGGCATCAAAATCGGTGATGGCAATAGTGCCAACGACCAGCAGTTTGCTTTAGGTGATACCATCAACGTCACTGGTGATAGCAACATTACGACGATGGCCTCAGCAACGGGTGTTCAGGTGAAACTGAATAACCAGTTGAATTTAGGCAATGAGGGTAGCATGCAGATTGGTAATAGCATTATGAATAGTAATGGCTTTACCTTTACCGATAATGGTCCCGGTAGAACGGTTAAACTGAGCAGTAGTGGTCTTGACAATGGTTTTAACAGAATCACCAATGTAGCTGCTGGTATTGCAGATACAGATGCGGCGACTGTCGGACAGTTGAATGCCACGACGTTTGCCCTTGATCAAGGTTGGGGACTAACGGCTCAGGGTGATGTTGCCACTATGATCAAACAAGGCAGCGCCATCGATCTAAACAGTACAGATGGTAATATTAAAGTATCTAGATCAGCGGACAATAATGTTAGCCCTGACCTACGTGCTGCTGCACCATTGGCAGGCGTCAATGACATTAGCTTCGATTTAAACCCAGACCTGAATTTAGATAGCGTAACGACGGGTGATACCATTATGAATAATAATGGACTGACTATTACAGGTGGACCTAGTGTCACCAAAGCGGGCATCAATGCTGCTGACACTAAGATTACAAACGTTGTGAACGGCGATGTCTCTGAAGGTAGCAAAGATGCTATCAATGGTGGTCAGCTCTATGCACAAGGTAGTGGCATCAGTAATATCATTGGCGGTGAGACAGTCTACAATCCTGTAGATGGTACCTTTACCAATAGTAATATTGGTGGTACTGGTCAAAATAGTATCGACGGTGCGATTGCTTCTATTAAGCAAGGAGAAGTCGTTATCAATGAAAACATCCAAGCCAACACTACCAATATCCAAACCAATACCACGAATATTGCCACGAATAAAGCAAACATCGACACTAATACGACCAATATCAAAGTGAACAAGGATAAAATAGATGCGGGTCTCAATTTTGGTGCTGATAGCGGTGCTACCATCAACAAACCAGTAGGCGATGGCAGTGTCCTCAGCTTCACAGGTGGTAATAACATCACCACAACAGCAGCAGGCAGTAGTATTAAGTTTGATCTAAACGGTGATATTAATATCGATAGCGTCAAAACTGGCAATACGACAATCAATAATAATGGCATCAGCATTGTCGGTGGTCCTAGTATGACTGCAAGCGGTATCAACGCCGCTGGCAACAAGATCACTGATGTGGCTGATGGTATGGCGCCCAGAGACGCTGTGAATATGGGTCAATTAGATGCTGTTAGTCAAAGACTTGGCAACAACATGAATGAGCTAGGTTATAAAATTGGTGAAGTCGAAGACGATGCAAATGCTGGTATTTCAGCCGCCATGGCAATGTCTTCACTACCGCAAGCTTACATCGCTGGTAAATCCTTAATCGGTGGCGGTATAGGAACGTACAATGGGGAAAGTGCAGTTGCTATTGGCTTCTCGAAGTTATCCAATGATGGTCGTTGGGTCATGAAGGTAAACGGCACCGCTGATACCCAAGGTAACGCTGGCGGCTCGATTGGTGCAGGCTTCCATTTTGATTAAAGCAATCAAGCCTACTATCAAGTAAAGTGATTTGTTAGTTATAAAAATTAGTCATAAAAAAGCAAGGCATCAGATGCCTTGCTTTTTTGCGACATGAGCATGAAGACGTTTTCAGCGTGATGATTTGGTAATCACTATTTGGTAATTACTATTTGGTAGTCACTATATGATTTTTATCAATGATTTGTTTTTCTTTGGCTCAATAGCCAAGCGATAAAAAGCCCTCATTCTATGAGGGCTTATTTATTTTTATAAAAGCAATTTTATACTCTGAACATAGCTGCATTTGGGGTCAATCCGACATAAGCCATGCCAGCTTGCTCCATCCAATGTGGCTGCACGATACCATGTTGTAAAATAGCATGAATGTCTCGATGCGCTCTTTCTATTCTATGTTTTTTATATAGTGAGACCGTACCAGCGACCGCATAAATCTCCGATACCATGGCTCTGGCTTCTCTCGCTGCCTCACAGGCTGCTGCCCACACATCAGCCAGCTGTGTATCGGTAAAGGCATTCTGTTGTTGTGCTTCGTTCCATAATACCTCGACACTATTGTGTAATTGTGCGCGCCTAGATGCTAATAGCGTTTTGCTCCTAGCGATAGTCGCTTGTACTGCTGCACGATCACGCAAATCTAGGCTTTTGCCGGGCGTTACTTTCTCAAGGCAAATTTGGATTAACTCATCTGTCGCTGCTTTTAAGACACCCAGTGCCATCGCTGCACAGCCAGCGGCATTAATACAGCCGATTGGTAGGCGACTATACGCATTATCGATGGCGACAGGGCTATCAAAAGCGACCGCATAACGTTCCTGCACAAACGCGTCTTTGATGACGATGTCATGACTGCCTGTACCATTTAGTCCACCAACATGCCAAGTATCAATCACTTCCACATCTTCTTTTGGAATAAAGAACAGCTTTAAGTTTGCACCCGGTCCAAGGGTAGTAGGCGAGCCTTCGGATATTACCAAGCAGCGCAGCACAAACCAGTCTGCCAATTCACAACCTGATACTAATGTCCATTGACCTGAGACCGTATATCCTTCAGCGGTTTGTTTAGCAATCCCTTCAGGGCGTGCTGAGTTGGCATAGACATGAGAGGGGTCACTGTATATCTCCTTCATGCTAGGCTCGTCTAAAAATCGTCCAAATGTGCAGGCCAAATGATTGTTCCAAACGATCCAAGCAACTGAGGCTTCAGCACTGGCTAGCGTCTCATAAACCTTTAACGTTTCCACAGGATTGCCTTGCCATCCTCCCAACGATTTTGGCAGTCCCATCCTAAATAACGACAACTCTGACAGTTTTTTGACCACTGTCGGTGCAATTTTTCTACAGGTTTCTGTTTCTTCTCTAGCCGATAGGGCTAAATCATAAATATCTTGAGCGGCATGGGATGGTAGAGCGTCTTTGTTATTTGATAAAGGTGTATAACTCATAATATCCAACCTTATTTTAATGTATAAAACAGTATGTTTATCTAAAATTAATTCTAAATTTTAGATATAACAACGCCTATACCAAGAATAGCCAACAGTTGACTGCTATACAACCAATAATTTGAATATATTAAATATTATATTGAGATAAAAAGTGGAAGTGATGATTCGATGAAATATTGAATGCTGTATTTGGCTTAAGAGTATCGATGCTTTGTCTATTCTCAGGCAGTCATTCGCTTTGATTGCTTTGTCTGAGCTCTGAGCCCAGCAATTATAAGGGCGTTTTGTTATTAAATTCTCTAATCATTTAATTTTCTAGTCATTTAATAGTAAAATACCCTTACTGAAAGCACTCTGTTTGATTGTTTATTGAGACTTGGGCGCATCAGGCTGCATGCTAGGATCAGCGTCAGCAAAGGCTTTGAGCGTACGGCAATGCGTGTCAATTTCGACGATATTGGGATAAGCACTTAAATCCACGTTAAAACGTCGCGCCGAAGAGACTTGAGGAATCAAATAGCAATCTGCAAAAGTAGGGCTGTCACCGTAACAAAATTTTCCACGGCTTTTGTCTTTTGCTAGTATTTTTTCTAACGCCGCAAAGCCCTCACTCATCCAACGGTTGCACCACGCCATGACTTTTGCTTCGTCTACCGCCAGCTCATTGCGTAGGTATTGTAAGATACGGCGGTTATTAATAGGATGAATATCACAACCAATCATAGCGCTAATGGCACGTACTTGCATACGTCCAGCCGCGTCTTTAGGTAATAGCGGGTTTTTAGGATGAACCTCTTCTAACCATTCTAAGATGGCTGGGCTTTGATATAGTAATAAATCATCGGTCTGTAAAACAGGCACCAATCCTTGTGGATTGAGTGATTTAAAGGCATCTGCTAACTGCTCATCTTTTGCTAAATTGACCGAAATATAGTCATAGTCTAAGCCTTTTAGATTCATCGAGATACGAGTACGATACGAGGTGCTGCTGCGAAAGTAGCCATAAAGTGTCATCATTGTGAATTCCTTTTATTATGGTAGGTTGTGAATGAGATAAGCGGTTATAATTAATGGTACGAAATGTATGTTATACAATTAAAAAACTCTTATGACGTTACCTCTTCATTTTAGTTTTTCATGAATATATTAGATTAATATGCCAAGTAAATTACTCATTGAGCAAAACATGCCAGCAGCTGAAAACCCTTTAGAAAATCCCGTAACAACCAATAAAAGTCAAAGTGGCGTCCAGTCACTGGAGATTGGATTGTCGGTGTTAGACGTTCTTATTGATCATAACGAGCCGATGATGCTAAAAGATATTGCGCAAGTGATGCAAATGCATCCAGCAAAGTGTCACCGCTATTTGGTCAGCCTCATACGTAAAAACTATGCGCGTAAGCTTGATGATGGTCGCTACGGGCTAGGCGATAGGGTTAACACATTGGCAGCATTGGGGCACTCTGGATTTAGTCAAAACAATATTTTAGAGCGGCTGACGCACATCGCTAATGAAATCAAAGACACCCTGAATTGCGGTGTGCAGATTGCCAAATGGTTTAGCGAAGGTCCTATTATTATTCAGTCCGTTGAACCAGATAGCCCGATTAGTATTATCACTCGTATCGGTTCACGTATGCCGCTGACGACATCGGCGACGGGGCAATTATTTGCCAGTTATCAGCCAGATGCCGTCATTCAGCCATTGGTCACAGCTGAATGGCAGACAGACAATGAAGCAATAATCACAGAAAAATGGCAGAATTTCAGTCACTTGCAAGCCAAGATTCGTACCCAAGGCTATGCGACAGTGACGGGTGATATGCTCATGGGGATTAATGCCATTACCATTCCTGTCATAGTGCCATCGTTTGCTAATGGCGCTGTTAATTTATCTGCTGTTAGTGGCAAAACTGCTAGCAAAGAACTACCACTAGAATACGCCATCACTATCATTGGAACGACAGAGCAATTGCCCATGAGTGAGCAACACAACGTGGTTGAGCAAATATTGGCGATAGCGCAACGTTATCAAATTGCGTAGCTGGTGTTTTTATTATATAAGTTTTAAGCATATAAGTTGACCGGCTATCGCGTAAACGGATTTTTGTGCGAATATCGTTTAATGATATTCACCCTTTAGACCATACAGGCGCTACTTGCAGCTTTTGCTTTTTCGTATACATTATTAGCATCTAGACCAGTGGCATTCACTTCATCTAGATAGTGCTGCGAGCCTTCCATTAATGGACCTTTCCAGTCTGGGTCATTGAGTGGGTCAGGAATATCGATCATGATATCGCCTTTTTCTTTAGCGGCAGCCATTGCTTTGGCGTTACTGACGTCAAATACTTTGGAGACACGTGCTGCCATCTCCGCCCCTGAATTGTCATCAATTACTTTCTTGAGATCATCAGGTAAGTTGTTATATTTCTCTTTATTCATACTGATAACAAAAGTAGAATTATAAAAAGGAATGTTGGTGTGCGTATTGATTAACTCATCAAGACGAAATGCTTGAATGGGCTGCCAAGTAAAGCTAAGTCCGTCAATGACACCGCGTTGAAGGGAAGTATAAGTATCACTGGCAGGCATGCCAACGGGTGCAGCGCCAGTCGCTTCGATAATGTGACTGGCAACCGCAGAAGGTTGACGAATACGCAAACCTTTCATATCAGCTGGCGTGCGAATAGGCTTATCTACGGTATGCAGCGCACCTTGTCCAGTGCCTATCAGCGCTAGCAGGTGAGTATCTTCGTACTCATTTTTAATGACACTATCATCATACAGTTTATGAAGTATGCAGCTCTGCTGCTGTGCAGTATTGGTGATACCTGGCAGCTCTACAATCTGCGTTAAAGGAAATCGCCCTGCTGTATATCCTTGCGCTTGCATACCAATATCAACGATACCTTTCGCGGTAGCATCATAGGTAGCCCCCGGTTTGCTAAGAGTAGCAGAAGGGTAGATCTCAATCTTTAAGCGGCCCCTTGATTCTTCTTCGATTTTCTTTGCCCATGGCTGCAATGCTTCAGTGTTTATGTTGTCATTGGCAGTCATAAAGTGTGAGAATCTCAGAGTAGTCACATCGCCTGTATCTACATCAGCGTTTACTGCTGGGTCGTTATTAGAGCAACCAGTCATCGCGATCGAGGTCGCTAAGAGTATTCCTAAAGGGGTTTTTATTTTCATCATTGAATCCTTTCATGATGGTTAGATATTGTTCGCTACCTAGGGCGTGTCATCAATTAGTATATTGATACATTCAATGGTCTTAAAATGATGGCACGCCCTAATTAATCATATAAAAAGAGATAGCAAACACAATAACAGGTCAATCACTCACCGACAGGTGCGACTTCTCTTGCTTCAGCCAGTTCCTCTGCATGTAAAAACTGGGTGTGCGCCGGTGCGCGTTTGGTACGTGACCATTCTTCTAACATCTCATACTTCATGGCTTCAGTAATCATCGAGACTTTTTCTTCTGAGGTAATATCATCGTAGGTGAGTTCCATACGATGGCCATTAGGATCAAAGAAATAGATAGAATGGAAGATACCGTGATTGGTCACGCCGACCACATCAATACCATTTTCTTCTAAATGCTTTTTTGCTGCCATTAAGGCATCACGGTCTTTTACCTTCATGGCTAAGTGTTGCACCCAATTCGGGGTATTCGGATCAAAACCCATCTCAGGCTGATTGGGCACTTCAAAAAACGCCAATACGTTGCCATTACCAGCATCTAAAAAAACATGCATATAAGGATCAAAGGCTTTGGTCGAAGGCACGTGGTCTTCAGCGAATGCAAGGATGAAATCCATGTTTAGGTATTTTTGATACCATTCAACGGTTTCTTTAGCGTCTTTGCAGCGATAGGCCACATGATGGATTTTTTCAATTTTAAAGCTCATATCAAACTCCTTTTGATAGGGAATGCAGTGAGTAATAGGCTGCCAGTACCGATTGACTATAGGTCGATGGTTGCTTGGCAGCTCAAAACCACTGTGCTCACATTTTTTCTAGACTATTTGTCAAAATCAAAGTTAAGCGCGGGCAGTACTTTGCCGCGTACTTCACCAAAGCCGACACGAATGCCGTCTTTTTCGCTATAGCCTTTCATGATCACTGTGTCACCATCTTCAATAAAACTGCGGGTCTCGCCGCCTTTTAAAGTGACAGGTTTGGTCGCATTCCAAGCAATCTCTAACATTGAGCCATAAGAATCTGGTGTTGGTCCTGAAATCGTCCCTGAGCCCATCATATCGCCAACTTCCACTTTACAGCCAGTGATGGTGTGGTGGGTGAGCTGCTGCGCCATTGACCAATACATATGTTTGAAGTTGGTCTCACAAACCAAAGTGGCGCTATCTGAGTTTTCAGGCAATAACTCAACTGATAGATGGATGTCATAGCTATTATTGCTGTCTTTTTCGTTTAGATATGCCAATGGTTTTGGCTCTTGAATCGGGCATGCTGTTTTAAAAGGTGCCAACGCATCCATAGTCACAATCCAAGGCGAGACTTCAGAAGCAAAGGTTTTGGCATTAAATGGACCTAAAGGCACATATTCCCATTTTTGAATGTCACGGGCTGACCAGTCGTTGAGCAAGACCATGCCAAAAATATGCTCAAAGGCATTGTCTACTGCAATCGGTTGACCAATGCTATTACCTTTACCAACCACAAAAGCAGTCTCAAGTTCAAAATCTAAACGCTTACAGGCTGAGAAAATAGGGCGGGCGTCAGCATTTGGCTTTAATTGACCAGAGGGGCGTATCACATCAGTGCCACTGACGATGACGGTGCTGGCGCGTCCGTTATAGCCGACTGGCATTTCAGTCCAGTTAGGGAGCAGGGCGTTGTTTGGATCACGGAACATAGTGCCGACGTTGGTGGCGTGCTCTTTAGACGAATAGAAGTCAGTAAAACCTGGGACGTGAACAGGCAGATGCATGGTGACGTCTACTTGATTAAATAGCGCTTTTTTCTGCAAGTCTTGATTATCACGCAAGGTGTCGCTAGCACTAGATAGTAGGGTTTGGATGGTTGAGCGTGCCTGCGTCCAATTGTCTCGACCTGAGTCAATAAAAGCATTTAGCGTTGGTTGATCAAAATATGGACCGCCCTCTAAGCTCAGTAAACCTTCTGCTTCGAGCACAGCCAAATCCAACACGTACTCACCGATAGCCACACCAGCGCGGCGCTTGCTATTACTAGCAGCGTCTTTGGCATCACTAAAAATACCATAAGGTAGGTTATGAATGGAGAAGTCAGAATTGGCGGCGATATCGATAAAGGATGTGAGGGTGTTGTCAATCGTTGACATAGGTTGCTCCTTGCTAAAGCATATAATGAATTACGTTATAATTAACTACTTACGCATAATGTAATTTATCAAAGTGGAGATTGCAAGGGTTTTTGTGCAGTGTTTTCTTAAAAGAGATGTGATACTAGGGACGTTGATGTTCTTTGGTAAAATAAATAGGAAAAATGCAGGACATAAAAAAAGGCTGAGCACTCGCTCAACCTTCTTATGAATCGCTATTACTACTACAACACCGTTTTAATGCGTGCTCACTCAGTCTTTTAAGACGTCTGCCATGGCATTGGCCACATAGTCGATGTTGCTAGTGTTCAGTCCAGCCACACACATACGTGAGTTGGAAACCATGTAAATGCCAAACTCGCTTTGTAAGCGTTCGACTTGCTCAGGCGTCAGACCAGTAAAGCTAAACATGCCGTTTTGACGAGTAATATAGTCAAAGTTGCGGTTCGGGATTTTGGCTTCTAATACTGATTTTAGCTGTAAACGCATGGCTTTGATGCGGTCGCGCATTGCATAAACTTCGCCAACCCATTGCTTATGTAGTGCTTCGTCGTTCATAACGATATCGACCACACGACCACCATGTGATGGCGGGCTTGAGTAAATACGGCGTACGGTAGCATTTAGCTGACCGAAGACGCGCTCTGTCTCGTCAACCGTTGGACAAACAACTGATAGACCGCCAACACGCTCACCATATAGCGATAAGTTTTTAGAGAATGAGTTGCTGACAAACAATGGCAAGCCCATATCGACAGCTTTACGAATCGCATAAGCATCGCTGTCCATGTCTTCGCCAAAGCCTTGGTAGGCAATATCCATAAATGGAATCAGTTCGCGCGCTTGAATGACGTTCAGCACGGTATCCCATTGCTCACGGGTCAAATCTAGACCTGTTGGATTGTGGCAACAAGGATGCAGCAAGATCACATCATTTTTGTTCAACGTCTCAAAAAACGCAATCATTTCATCGAACTTGATGCTGCTGTTGGCTTTGTCGTAGTACGGGTATTTACCCACTTCGACATCAGAGCCTTCAAAAATAGCAATGTGGTTGCCCCATGTTGGATCACTCACATAGCATTTAGATTGTGGGAACCATTCATGGATGAACTCAGCGCCGACTTTTAACGCGCCAGAACCGCCGATCGTAGCGATAGTGGCGACCAAACCGTCTTTTAAAATCTGCGCGTCTTTACCGAACAGTAATTCCTGACAGCCTTTACGATGTCCTGGTAAGCCTGCCATCGGCAGATATGGACGCGGCGCAATAGGATCGGCAATGCGTTCTTCGGCTGTTTTTACACAGTCAAGTACAGGCAATACACCATTTTCATCATAATAAATACCAATGCCTAAATTGACCTTTTTAGGATTGTTATCTGCTGTATATTTTTCCATCAGCCCTAAAATTGGATCACCAGCGTAATAGTCGATACGTTCAAACATGTTGTTTCCTTATGAAATATAAATCAAGCCGCCAAAAATCATAGAGCAAATTGACGGTTAACTCAATATGAGATTCAATTATCTTGCATAATTAATAAAATAGTTGATTGAAACCATTGTGTTTCAAAGCTTTTTAAGCATCAACCATGCCTGTGTCAGGGATACTTAAGTATGCTGTAAGTCATTAAAATGACTGGAAAAATAGCTCTGCAAGAAGTCTTTGAAAGCAATGGTAGCAGGCGATAACGCACGAGAAGAACGCTGATAGATAAAAAACTGCCGCATTTTAACGGGTTGTGCCAGCGGCCTCATTTGCAAGCCATTGGCGCTAACCCAGTCGATGACTTCGGGCATATAGGGCAAACATAAGGTAATGCCGAAGCCTTGACGGGTCATCTCAAGGGCGGTGGACATAAAATTGACCTTGTAACGTGCCTGTTGGATATGGCTGGCGATACGGTCGTCCAACTCGGCTGTCACTTGTTCAATGAAAGGGCCTTGCAGCGTGATGAGCGGAATGTCTAATAAATCCTGCCACGTTATTTCATATTTTTGTGCCAGCGCATGGTTGTCAGGCATCACCACACAAAATGGTAGCTGATATAACAAATCAGCATTGATGTCGTCCTCAGCCTCCATAAATCCAAGCTCAGTACCGACACCCAAATCTACTTCAATGTCCTGAATATGTCTGAGTAAGTTTTCTGCCGAACAATCTAATAACGACACGCCAATCTCGGGGTGTTGTTTGGAGAACTGGGCGATGACCGCTGGCATAGAGGAGGCTGCAAACTGCGAAACAGCGAGTCGGACTTGACCCTGCGCCAAGCTTGTTAAGCTGCTCGCCTCATTTTCAAACAGCTGCATCTCATTCAAGATACGCCGTGCTTGCGGCAATAAATGCCGTCCTACTACCGACAACGACAGCTGGCGGGTAGTACGGTCGAACAGCACAATACCGAGGCTGGACTCTAGCTCTTTAATCAAGCCGCTAACGGCAGATTGGGTCAAATGCATCTGATCGCTGGCACGGGTAAAACTGCCATTGTCCGCGACTTGGATAAAAGCGGTTAATTGGCGAATGCTGATATTCATAAGTAAACCTGATAAATAAATCATAAAAAACAATTAGTCTTATAAATAAACCTAATCTAATATAAATACATCGTCAATAAGAATTATTGATTGAAGATATTTTTTATCGCATTTTTACCACCAATTGAAATTAAGGATGATTACAATGGCAGATTTATTTGACAACCCAATGAGCCTGAATGGGTTTGATTTTGTTGAATTCGCCTCACCTCAACCGGATGCGGTCGACGCATTGTTCAAACAGCTTGGCTTTGCCCATGTCGCCAACCATCGCTCAAAAGATGTGGCGCTATACCGTCAAGGTGATATCAATCTTATTCTAAATCGTGAACCAAAAAGCGAAGCCAGCTATTTCGTTGAAGAGCATGGTGCTGGTGCTTGTAGCATGGGCTTTCGTGTGCAGAATTCCAAAAAAGCTTATGAGCGTGCCATCGAAATGGGCGCGCAGCCAGTAGACGTACCAACTGGTGTGATGGAGCTGCGCCTACCTGCTATCAAGGGTATCGGTGGCTCACTGATTTATCTCATCGATCGTTATAAAGATGGTGAGTCCATTTATGACGTCGATTTCGAGTTTTTTGCTGATGTAGACCGTCGTCCTGTCGGGCATGGTTTCAAAGTTATCGACCATTTAACCCATAACGTTTACCGTGGTCGTATGGCTTATTGGGCAAACTTTTATGAGCGCATCTTTAACTTCCGCGAAATCCGCTTTTTTGACATCAAAGGTGAATATACGGGTTTGACCAGTAAAGCCATGACAGCGCCTGATGGCAAAATCCGTATTCCATTGAACGAAGAGTCAAAGCAGGGCGGCGGTCAAATTGAAGAATACTTGATGCATTTCAACGGTGAAGGTATTCAGCATATTGCTTTGGCCAGCGATGATTTGTTTGCTAGCATCGATAAATTAAAAGCAGCGGGTATCCCGCTCATGACCGCTCCAACTGCGACTTACTACGAAATGCTGAGTGAGCGACTACCAAATCATGGCGAAAATGTCTCTGAGCTACAGATGCGCGGTATCTTGTTAGATGGCACCACTGAAGGCGGCACACCGCGTCTGCTGCTACAGATCTTCTCTGAAACTATCTTAGGTAGCCCTGTTTTCTTCGAGTTTATCCAGCGTAAAGGTGATTACGAAGATGGCTTTGGCGAAGGTAACTTCAAAGCCCTATTTGAATCCATCGAGCGCGATCAAGTCCGTCGTGGCACGGTTGGTCAGCCAGAAACTGAAACACCGTAAGCGCCTCTACATTTAGGGAAAAATCCATAAAATAAACGGGCAGGGCAAAAGGAGTTTGTCTTGTCCCTAATAACCACTGCACTCTGTAATACCATGTGTTCAATGCGATGACTGAGCTATGGTTCAGTCAAGATTGAAAACGACTAGCAAAAATTCAGAGCGCTAATGGCAATAAAAGGAATACAGGCATGGAACGCCTACCACATACGAATTCTGTTAATAAAGCTATCGGTGCCAACAGCGTTGCTTGCAAAACGCTAGGCACTGATGCTGCCAGTCACGATGATTCTGCTCATAAAAAGCAGGATTCTATGCCTAAAAAACAACCTTACGTGTCACATCAGCCAGATAGCCATGGTCATATTCACTATAGTGATGATGAAAATGGTATGTGGCAGGCATTGCTTGAGCGTCAAGCCGAGCAAATACCCAACCGTGCCTGCCCAGCCTATCTAGACGGTTTAAAAAAACTGAATTTGCCCGCTACGCGTATTCCGCAGCTGCATGATATCGATGAGGTATTGCAAGCCACGACTGGTTGGCAAACTGCCGCTGTCCCTGCATTAATCAGTTTTGGTAAGTTTTTTAAATTGCTTGCCAATAAATCCTTTCCGGTGGCAACTTTTATCCGTCGATTTGATGATATGGACTATATCGAAGAGCCTGATATTTTTCATGAAATCGTTGGACATTGTCCGCTTTTGACCCATCCCGCCTTTGCGACGTTCAATGAAACTTATGGCAAGCTGGGTCTTAATGCCACTAAAGAAGAACGGTGGTTTTTGGCACGGCTCTATTGGTTTACCATCGAGTTTGGTTTGGTGGGACAAAATAAAGGCAGTCGCCGAATCTATGGCGGAGGCATCTTAAGCTCACCGTCTGAGACGGTTTATGCACTCAATGCTGGTTCTGAGCAGCAAGCAGAACCTCAGCATCAACCGCAAAATCAACCAGAGCACCGAGCGTTTGACTTACTTGATGTGTTACGTACCCCTTATCGTATCGATCATATCCAGCCGATTTATTATGTCATTGATGATTTGGATACATTATTTGATATCGTCAATAGCGATATCATGGGAATGGTCAAACAAGCCATGTCGCTAGGATTGTTCGAGCCTAGTTATGCAGTAAAAAACGCCTAATGCATGGTTAAGACAAACGGCATCATTTGAATGATGTAGTCGTAAATGACAGCGTCAACATGGACGTAACTGTATTAAACATAACAGTATTAAAAAAATGAATAGTTAACATAAAAGGACATTATAATGACGACATTATCACAAGCCAGCTGTGAGGTGTGCCGCATTGGCGCGCCAACGGTCAGCGACATCGAAGCACAAGAGCTATTACAGAAAATTCCAGATTGGTCATTGATCGAGGTTGATGGCATCAAGCAATTACAACGTCAATATAAATTCAAAAACTTCGTCAAGGCGATGGAGTTTGCCAACCAATTAGCAGACATCGCCGAAGCAGAAGGGCATCATCCTGGCATATTGGTAGAGTGGGGCAAGGTGACGGTTACGTGGTGGTCACACAGCATTAAAGGTCTGCATCGCAATGATTTTGTCATGGCAGCTAAGACCGATAGTCTGCTGGATCAATAATGAGGGTAGCAATCGCTATTGCAACTCATTAAACTTGTCCGACTCAAAGCCAACCCTAACGCCAGATTTGACTGGCAAGCTAAGGATGTGTGATGCCTCCAAAAATATTAACCCAAATTTCACCTCAACTGGCATTTATGATTTCTGCCATTGTCATCGCTATTATGGGCGTTACCATGATAGGTTTTGGCTGGGTACCGCATTTATCATTGATACTCGCTATTTGTGTCTTGCTAGGCATTGGTCTGTTTAAAGGCTTGACCTTTGATGACATGCAAGCGCAAATGGCATCGGGTGTCATGCGTGGTATCGGTGCGATCTATCTATTCTTCTTTATTGGTTTGATGGTCGCCGCTTTAATGATGTCTGGTGCTATTCCAACGCTGATGTATTTTGGTTTTCAGTTGATTTCACCAGAGTATTATTACATTTCAGCCTTTGTATTGACCTCCATTATTGGTATTGCCTTGGGCAGTAGTTTGACCACCGCGGCGACATTGGGCGTGGCTTTTATTGGTATGAGTAATGCCTTTGATGCCAATGTCGCGATTGCCGCTGGTGCTGTAGTTTCAGGGGCGTTTTTCGGTGATAAAATGTCGCCGTTATCAGACACCTGTACCATTGCTTCATCGGTGGTGGGTATTGATTTGTTTGAGCATATTCGCAATATGATGTATACCACGGTACCAGCGTGGATACTCACGGTCATTATTTTTTGGTTTTTCTCTGGGCAGACCGCAGGCTCTGACTTGAGTCAAGTAACCGTATTGCAAGGTCAGTTGATTGAAAGTGGTTTGGTACATGGTTATGCGGTATTGCCATTTGTGGTACTGGTTGGGTTGGCGGTTTTTCGTGTCAATGCCATCTATACGATTATCTGTACCATTGTGGCAGCATTGATTATTACTTATTTGCACAGCTCGCCGAGCTTTGGACAATTAGGCGGCTATTTATTTGCAGGCTATGCACCGGCTGAATCGTTAGAGCTGGGTGAAGTCGGTGGTATGCTATCGCGCGGCGGTGTGCAGAGTATGTTCTTCACTCAAGCGATTGTGATATTGGCACTCAGTCTCGGTGGCTTGCTCACAGCATTGGGTATTTTGCCAGCACTGTTATCAGGGATTAAAGACACATTAACCACATCAGGACGCGCCATATTTGCCGCTGCCATGTCTGCTCTGAGTATTAACGTGCTTATTGGCGAGCAGTATTTGAGTATTTTATTATCTGGTACTGCCTTTCGTCCGACGTTTGAGCGTTTGAATTTACATCCTAAGAATCTGTCTCGTACCATTGAAGATGCAGGTACGGTCATCAATCCTCTAGTGCCTTGGAGTGTGTGCGGCGTGTTTATCAGCCAAGCATTAGGCGTGCCCGTGCTTGATTATCTGCCTTATGCGTTCTTCTGTTATTTATCGCTGTTACTAACGATATTGTTTGGTTTTACGGGAATTACCATCAGCCGACTCAAGAGTCAGTGACCCGAAAAACTTTTGTCTCTAAACTCTGCATTAAAATGCTAGGGCTTGTGCCTTCTAAGACAACACAACAAGCCCTAGTTTTTATTTATACCCTTGCAATCATGACATTGTTGTCATTTAAGACAACCTGATAGGCATCCAGCATCACGCTCTCATCATCTAAACACTGGCCAGTAGCAAGATTAAAGCGTTGCTTATAGATGGGTGAAGCCACATAAAGCACTTCTTCTGCTGTCCCTGTGTCATCTGTAACTGTGGTACCACCAATTAAACCTCGAGATAGCACATTGGCCTGACTGAATGGATCGTAATTATCAAGAGCAAATAAATTGTTCTGTCTGGTACGAAAAATAGCAATTTGTTTGCCATCTACCAGTGCGCACACACCAGTGTCAGGAATGATATCGTCAAGTGTACAAATAGTATGTTGGTTCATGGGGTGTTATCCTTAGTGATGATAATATTGCTCTGTATGAGTGATAAATCGTGAGCGACAAGTTGTGAGTTGCAAAGCGTGAGTCGAGAAACTCATCGAAAAAACAGCACCTTGCTTGTTGTAATAACTAACAAGGCACTCATCATTGGCTAAGCCAAGTCAACCAGATTAATGGTTGCTTTTTCCGCATCAGTCGCTGGGCGAATCTGTTCCCGGTCGGTCACGAATACGACATTCTCATCGCCTTGCTCACTGTTTACAAAATGACGAAAACGTTTGAGTTTTTCGGTGTCGTTAATCGTCGCCGCCCACTCACACACGTAATTGTCGACCAATAATTGCATTTGTGCTTCCAGCTCATCTGCTATGCCTAAACTGTCTTCGATAATGACAGCTTTCAAATAATCCAGCCCACCATCTAAGCTTTCACGCCACTTTGAGGTGCGTTGTAGCTTGTCCGCTGTTTTGATATAGAACATAATGATGCGGTCGATATATTTAACCATGGTTTCGGTATCCAGATCAGTGGCGAACAGCTCGCCATGACGTGGAGTGATACCACCATTACCGCAGACAAATAAATTCCAGCCATTTTCAGTCGCAATCATGCCAAAGTCTTTACTTTGCGCCTCAGCACATTCGCGCATACAGCCCGACACACCCATCTTGATTTTGTGCGGTGAGCGCACGCCTTTATAACGATCTTCTAATCTCAAGGCGAGGCCAATACTGTCATCGACGCCGTAGCGGCACCAGTTATTACCGATACAAGATTTTACGGTACGTAAGGATTTACCATAAGCATGGCCAGTCTCAAAGCCTGCTTGCACCAGTTGCGTCCAAATACCAGGCAATTGCTCCATGCGTGCGCCAAACAGATCGACCCGCATCCCACCAGTGATTTTGGTGTACAAATTAAACTGCTTCGCTACTTGACCCAGTACGATGAGCTTGTCTGCAGTAATTTCACCGCCCGGCACACGAGGTACGACGGAATAAGTGCCGTCTTTTTGGATGTTACCTAAGTAGTAATCGTTACTGTCTTGTAGTGGTGTCAGTTCGGTTTTGAGTACGTAGTCATTCCAGCACGATGCCAAAATAGAGGCGACCGTTGGTTTGCATATCTCACAACCATGGCCGCTACCATGTTCAGTTAGTAACTCATCAAAGGTTTTGATACCGTGCATGCGAATCAGACTATATAAATCTTGACGAGAGTAAGCAAAGTGCTCACACAAGTCATTGTTTACTTCAAAGCCCATGGCGGTAAGTTGATAGCTGACCGTATCTTTGACCATAGGTGCACAGCCACCACAGCCACTACCAGCACTGGTCATGGTTTTTACATCGCTGACGGAGTATGCGCCGTTCTCAACTGCCGAGCAGATAGCGCTTTTGGTCACGTTATAACAAGAGCAAATCGTGGCGGTATCTGGCAGGTTGTCGATGCCCATCACGGGTTTTTCGACATTGGGTAGTATCAGACTTTCGGGATGTGCGGGTAGGTCAATGTCATTTAAATACAGTTGCAGTAAGTTGTTATAGTCTTCGGTGTCGCCTACCAATACGGCACCAAGCAAGCGCTTATTATCTGGCGTAGTAACCAGTTTTTTATAGATGCCCTCCGCAGGGTTTTGATACAGATAGCTTAAGCTACCGTCACTCGTACCATGTGCATCGCCAATACTGCCTACATCCACACCCATCAGTTTTAACTTGGTGCTCATGTCGGCACCCGTAAATATCTGCCTGCTATCACCAGCAATTTGCGCGGCACAGATACTGGCCATATTGTAGCCGGGAGCCACTAGGCCAAATACTTTGTTGTCCCATACTGCGCACTCTCCAACGGCATAAACATGATCAGCATTGGTACGACATTGCTCATTGATCAAGATGCCACCGCGCCCGCCCATTTCGATACCGCATTCGGGGTTGTTTTTGATGAGGCCATCTTGCGGTCTAATACCGGCGCTAAATACAATCATATCGGTTGTTAGAGAGGTGCCATCTGTAAACTCCATGGTTAAATGTTGTTCATCACCGCTGGTGTCATCAGAGTTGGGTGCAGTATTAGACAGAATCTCTTTGGTGTTTTTCCCCGTCAGCACTTTGACACCAAGTGCTTCTATTTTTCGCTTTAAAATCTCACCACCAGCGGCATCAAGCTGAACGCCCATCAATTGCGGCGCAAACTCGACCACATAGGTATCCAGCCCTAGCGTCACGAGCGCTTTTGCGGCCTCAAGCCCCAGTAAGCCACCGCCAACCACCACGCCTTTTTTGACAGTGGGCAGCTCAGCAATCGCTAAAATCTCATCTAAATCGGCAATGGTGCGGTAAACGTGGCAATGCGGATGTTCGCGGCCTGGAATGGGCGGCACAAAAGGATATGAGCCTGTCGCCAGTACCAACTCAGAGTACTCGATAATCTCGCCTGCCTCAGTAGTAATACGCTGACTGGCTGAATCGATATCTACAATACACTGATTCAAATGCAAATTAACTTTTGATAATTCGTAAGCCGTTAAATCTACTAGGTTCAGCTTACTGGCATCTTTATGTTCAAAGTAGCTCGACAAATAAACACGGTCATAAGCAGGGCGGTCTTCTTCAGCAAACACATGAATGTCAAATTGCTGGTGTAGCCCTTGTTCAATTGCTCGTTCAATAAAGTGATGACCGACCATACCGTTGCCAATCACCACCAAATTGCCTTTGTTTTCTGTGTTCAATGCAGTGCTAATCATGCGTCTGTCCTTAGTAATGGGGCTGGTTGAATGCGGACATCGTTTATTTTTTTATCATGCTATAAACGGCTCCGTCTCTCAACAACAGCTGATAAACAGCATTTAATACCTACTATTACAGAGCATTCAATAATCATGCCAGAGCACTTCGATCAGCTAGGTTTTTGCGTGTTGCCATTAGACATAAAGGTATGCTGTATCGGGATGAGTCACTTATGTACAAAGGTTTTTACGTCAGAATGATCAGTGCTATGACTTACCAAAAACAGGGTGGTCACCGTTGTCACCGACTGAGAAGTCAGAGGTTAATGCACCAAAATAGTTACTGCTGTGCCCCAAGTTGGATGTTATTGCTGTTTATAAGGGAGGCTGATGGAGTGTTTTAAATCTGCTGTGTTAATGCTTTATTAGTATAAGCGTCAGGTGTAGTGATGGTTATAGACCCACCAGTAAAGGCGGTTGGATAATTAATGAGTGCTGACCTTTATACAGATTTAGCAGCGTACACAAATAACTGGCATAACCATTGCACCGCCTGAAACATTGCTACTTATCATATTTGAACACTGCGTTTTTTGAATACTTAGTACCTTTAGTACGTTGTCAGAACCCTGAAGTTAATCATTTGAGGAAGTTGCCTATGTCATCATCAGCCCCCGTTGCGCCTAGTAAAGACAAGCTTAATGTTTTGTCATTTACGGGTAAAAATAAAATCCTTCATTTAGGTTGGATGGCATTTTTCCTTACCTTTTTTGTATGGTTTAACCATGCACCATTTTTATCAGCGATTGGAGAGACACTCAATCTGAGTAAAGACCAAATCAAAACGTTACTCATTTTAAATGTGGCATTGACCATTCCTGCTCGCGTGATTATCGGGATGCTGACAGATCGCTTTGGCCCTCGTATTGTTTATACCGCCATTTTAGCCATTGGTGCGATTCCTTGTTTTACCTTTGCATTCGCTCAGGATTACAATACCTTGGCGCTGTCTCGGTTTTTACTGGGCTTTGTAGGTGCAGGTTTTGTGGTGGGTATTCGTTTGATGAGTGATTGGTTTCCAACCAATGAATTGGGGACGGCTGAGGGTATTTATGGAGGGTGGGGTAATTTTGGCTCGGCAGCAGCGGCCTTATTATTGCCGACTATAGCGATTGGTGCGGCGGCAGTGTTCGGTGGTGATGAAGGGTGGCGTTATGCAACAGCCATATCAGGGGTGGTGATGGCGCTTTATAGCATCATTTTTTATAAGATGGCACGTAATACACCCAAAGGGGCTACTTATTTTAAACCCAAAAAATCAGGGGCCATGATGGTGACATCATCAGGTGATTTTTGGTTAATGATGGTTTTTAAACTGCCTATGTATTTGGCATTGGCGCTATTGGCATGGAAATTATCACCTGATGGTGTGAGCTTGCTGAGCCAGTCTAGTGTCACCATGGTCTATATTGGCCTTGCAATACTGTATGTTTACGAGTTCGTTAGTAGCTACCGCTTTAATAAAGAGGTTTTCACCACGCCTGTACCAGTGGCGCATCGTTATGATTTTAAGCAAGTGGGCATCTTAAATATTTTGTATTTTGCTACGTTCGGCTCAGAGCTTGCCGTCGTGTCGATGCTCCCTTTGTTTTATCAAGAAACTTTTAGTTTATCGATTGTGATGGCAGGGGTATTGGCATCGAGCTATGCCTTTATGAACCTCATGTCACGTCCAGGCGGCGGTTGGCTCAGTGATAAGTTTGGTCGCAAAATAACTTTGTTGATTTTGACAGCTGGTTTGGCCATCGGGTATCTGTTGATGGGCTTCCTTGACTCAACGTGGCCACTGGCATTGGCATTGTTAATCACGATGTTTTGCTCATTCTTTGTACAAGCAGGTGAGGGTGCTGTTTTTGCAGTGATTCCTCTGATCAAACGCAGTATGACAGGGCAGTTTGCAGGGATGACAGGTGCGTATGGCAATGTTGGTTCGGTCGTGTACTTAACGGTGCTTAGTCTGGTGTCTTATCAGGTGTTTTTCTTTGTAATTGCCGCGACAGCAGTGGTTGGGTTCTTTGCATTGTTTTTCTTAAAAGAGCCGGAAGGCATTATTATTGAAGAGATGCCGGATGGCACATTTGCTGAAATACAAGTGAGTCATAGATAACACGGGGTACAGACAGATGACGATAGTAAGCGTAGCAAACGCCAATAGAAATAATAGTCAAAGTGCTGATGGTGATGTGTACCAAAACGCTGATGATATGGCAGCTAATATCAATAATAGTCAGTCGTCATCTGTAATAGAAATAAATCAGTTTGTTACCAATGAGGCCATCAAAAATATGGAGAGTATTGATAGCAATGTTATTAATAAGGTTGGTGAGAGTAAGGATATTGATAATAATAATGACAATACTGAATTATGGTGGCTTGATTTTTTCACGATGGCAGGTCGCAAGACTGAAAACCAAGACAGTTTACTTATTACCACTTGTTTGCCTCATCAGTGTTCAGATGTAGAATCCTCCAATAATCGTCATTTAAACTCTCATGCAAGATCTCATGCACCTTCATCAGCTCCGTTATTGGTTCTCATGGCAGATGGGGTCAGTGCTTGTCAGTTTCCAAAACAGGCAAGTCGATTGGTGGTGAATACCATTGCCCACAAAATTACATTGGGGTTGACCACGCTGGCACAATCACAAGATGAGACGTCATCCAGCAGTTTTGACGATGATCAAGTCGCTAGTATCATCAAAACAGCAGTCAACAAAGCCAACGATATCCTATATTTCCCTCAAGCGTATCAACGAGTGCCGCCGTTGTTGTCTACGTTATCAGGCTTGCTCTGTATCGGTGACCGTATTCACCTGTTTCATACAGGCGACTCTCGAATATACCGCGTTGGGGTAGATTGTTTGACGGTATTGAGTAAAGATCACCGCGTGCACCGCGGCCAAGACAAAGGCGTGCTTGCTGCAGCTATTGGTGCAGACAGCCAAATGGAGCTACAACAATCAGTATTTACCCTGCATCAAAACGAGTGTTTGGCCATCATGACGGATGGGGTTTATGAGCATATAGAGCCCACAGAGTTGCAGTTTGAGCTGTGCAGCAGTGCGACAGATATATTTCAGTTGATGGCCACCACGCACAAGTTACCGCTAGAGTCTAATGCCAGTCAAGCCGTGTGCGAGCAAGCTTTTAGTGCAGGCAGTCATGACAATCTAAGCATGGTCATGCTGAGTATGAACACACGGTCAGCCCATTTTACTTCTATCAATGGCTCTAAAAGTATTGGTCATTTTGATGGCATTGACTTTGATAATTTCGATACGGTCATACATGATGTAAATCGCTATCAGCTGCCAACCGATTTACAGATAGGCGATTATATTGACGGCTTTACTGTGATTGGTATCATTGCCCGCACAGCTCGCAGTCACGTGTACTGGGTGAAAGATGAAGACAACCGCGACTTTGTCTTAAAATCGCTCAGTTTAGACTCTGTAGCCGATGGCCATTATCTGCGTGATTTTTTAAAAGAACGCAAAATTGGTTTGAGCCTATCAAAACATCGCCGCGCGGGTGAGTCGGCTTACAATCAAGCTGATCCCAATCGATTGCCTGTCAATCCTGCATCCAACAATATTGGTCATAACGTGGGTTCTGGGCTCAGTGAGTCAGGGCTGCTGCGTTACTATCCAGTACCAGCAAGTACCACATATTTATATCATTTGACTGAATATATCGCTGGTGAGAGTTTACGGGACTTTATGGATCGTCATGCGCCTTGTGATGTGTGGCAAACTTTTGATTTGCTCACCAAAATTGGCATGGCGGTTCGAGTCATGCATCGCAACTATCTGCTACATCAAGATATCAAACCTGAAAACATTCTTTTAACCAAATCAGGCGCGGTCAAACTGATTGATTTTGGTTCCGCCAGTTCCTCTATCTTAAAAGACAGCACCCGACCACCAAATGGTGATTTGCACTATGCTGCACCAGAATATTACACCGATGCACCAAAAGGCGTGCATTCTGACTTGTTCTCGATTGCAGTGATTGGCTATGAATTACTGACAGGGCAATTGCCATTTAATACCCAAACACTAATGATGCCAAACCAAACATTACTGATGCCCGCGCAGCCGCTACGGCAACAGAACGTACCGGACGCCAGCCAACAGGCACTCATGCGTGCGCTACATGTCAACACTAACGCGCGCTATCAAGCCATTGGCGAGTTTTTACAAGATTTTAACCCCGATAATAAGGCGCACAGCCGCGACCCAGAACCCCTCATTAAGCGTAACCCTCTATTGGTATGGCATGGCATTTGCTTCATAGAGTTTGTCATCATTTTATTGTTGTTGGCGTACTTTTCATGACACGCTGTTTTGCATTCAATGCTGCTCCGCGCGGCTAAGGAATTTTCTGTTTATGTCGCTATCTATGTCGCAAGCCTCCACTAGGGTAGATACTCATACCAACAATCGCACCTTAGCATCTGGCCATCAAAAAAACGCTGGTATCGTTATTATCGGGGCGGGTATGGCAGGCAGTCGTTTTGCCATTGAGCTTGCTCGCACACAATCAAATGATGACACTGCCCGTTTGCCAATTACGTTAATCAGTAAAGAGCCGCACGTGGGCTATAACCGAATTATGTTGTCACCCGTATTGGCTGGCGACACAGCGTTTGAAGATACTTATTTATATGACAACTCAGAGTATGAGCAGCTAGGTATCACCGTACTGGCTGGGGTTGCGGTAGAGACAATAGATACCAAGTGCCAGTGTATTGAGCTAGATGATGGGCAAAAACTCAATTATGCTAAGTTAGTAATGGCTACAGGGTCAACTGCCCGAGTCATTCCGTTCCCCAATCACACAGCTAAGGGCGTGCATGTGTTTCGAGACCTTGCTGATGTGACCGCTCTGATGGACTATGCTAGCCAAGGAAAAACTGGTTTGGTAATTGGTGGTGGCGTACTGGGATTGGAGGCTGCCTGCGCATTAGCGGCACAGGGCGCGAGTATGACGGTCATTCATATGGATGGTTATGTACTCAATCGTCAACTAGACCTGCCAGCTGCCGAGCTTTTGCAAGCTGGGCTCAGTCGCCGAGGGGTTGGTCTCGCGGTTTCTGCACACACTAAAGCCATTGAGGTGAATGACGCAGGAGAAGTATGCGGATTGTCTTTAAAAGACGGGCGCACGTTAGCAGCTGATTTTATCGTGATGGCAGTGGGTGTGATACCCAATACAGCGCTTGCCAAACAAAGCGGGCTCGAGGTTGATCGCGGTATTGTGGTCGATGATTTTATGAACACCAGTTGTCCCAATGTTTATGCCATTGGTGAGTGTATAGAGCGAGAGGGCGAGCTATTTGGAATGGTGGCGCCGGTCAATCAGCAAGTGGATACGTTGGTCACGGTTTTAAAAGATGACTTGATAGAAAATGATATAAATGGGGCAGACGGCAAAGCCACCGTGCTAGATCACTGGGTTCCTTTTGTCAGCAAGCCACTGTCATTAAAATTAAAAGTATCTGGTATGTCGGCATTTTCTGCAGGGAAAATTGCTTTTGATGACGCAGCTGCTGAAACTATTGAGACTCTCGTATATCGTCAGCCTGCCTTAAACCATTATCATTGTCTGTACCTCAAAGAAAACAAACTCATTGGCGCTGTACTTTATGGGGATACCAGCGATGGCAGTTTTTATAGCCAGTTAATTATAGATAATGTTGATATTACGCCTATCAAAGACACACTCATATTTGGCGAGGCATACTGTCATTTGGATGAAATTACGCTTAACAATTCGCCAACTACGGAAGTAGATGTGGAATTTAATGATACAGACAAAAACATCAATTATCATAAAGCGGCCGAGCTGTTAGAGGATGCATTATGAATGACGCTATTGCCACTCAATCTGCTGCTAGCAAAGTAGTGTCAGCTAATAGCCTACTTAATGGCGTGCAAAAGACAACAGACCGCGTCATTGAAACACATGATATAAGTGCTGCCAAACATACCAAAAAAGAACTGTCGTCATCTGATAGTTCGATCACTACTATCCGCACGACGTGCCCTTATTGCGGAGTGGGATGCGGTGTTTTAGCGAGTGTGAATGCAACAGAGGTGCTGAGTGTCAAAGGAGATCCTGAACATTCGGCTAACTTTGGTAAATTGTGCTCAAAAGGGAGTGCACTGGCACAAACATTGGGCACCGCGCGCCGCTTGACCGAGCCATATTATCAAAACAAGCAAGCGGTAATGCAACAGCATCAGCCTATGCAATTGGATAACGATTTTAATGCTAAAGACATATCCGAAAAGCCACTTATAGAGCAGACAGACTGGGATACCGTTTTAGATGACGTGGCCAGTCGTTTAAATGACACCATCACCAAACACGGGCGAGACAGCATTATGTTTTATGTCTCAGGTCAATTACTGACTGAGGACTATTACGTCGCTAACAAATTTATAAAAGGGTTTATCGGTAATAACAACATCGACTCCAACTCTCGGCTGTGTATGTCATCCGCAGTAGCCGGACACAAACGTGCGTTTGGCGCAGACCTTGTGCCGGGTAATTACGAGGATTTAGAGGCTTGTGATTTATTGGTGCTGGTAGGCTCCAATATGGCGTGGTGCCACCCTATTTTGTTTGGTCGATTTTTAGCCGCCAAAAAAGCCAATCCTAATAAAAAACTGATTGTGATAGACCCGCGCCGTACGGACTCTTGTGAATTTGCCGATTTGCATTTACCAATTGCTGCGGGCACCGATACGCATTTGTATAATGGCTTGCTGCATTATCTTGAGCAGCACGGTTGCCAGAGTGATGAATACGTTAGCCAAAGCTTGGGCGCTGATGATGCGGTGAATGCGGCCAAAGCATGGAGCATCGACAAAGTTGCACACGCCTGCCAAGTATCTGCGGACAGTATCCGCCAGTTTTATGAATGCGTTGCCGCCACTGATAAAACAGTCACGGCCTTTAGTATGGGTGTCAACCAATCACAAAGTGGGACTGATAAGGTCAATGCCATTATTAATACTCATCTGTTCACAGGGCGTGTAGGCAAAGTAGGGGCCAGTCCGTTTTCACTCACTGGACAGCCTAATGCGATGGGCGGACGAGAAGTAGGCGCCCTTGCTAATCTGTTGGCGGCGCATTTAGAACTAGACAATGCTGATCATCGTCAGCTCGTGACAGACTTTTGGCAGTCGTCTCAGCCTATCTCCCCAAACGTGGGTGTCAAAGCCTGCGATGCTGCCACTGCCATATTGGATGGTCGTATCAAGGCCATTTGGATTATGGCCACCAACCCTGTGGTCAGTTTGCCAGATGCCGATAATTTTCGCCAAGCACTTGCTGAATGTGATTTGGTGATTGTCTCTGATTGCTCGGTAGACAGTGACACGGTGAAGTGTGCTGATATTGTATTGCCTGCTCAAGGGTGGGGTGAAAAATCTGGAACGGTCACCAATTCCGAACGGCGCATCTCTCGTCAGCGGACATTAATGCCTGCAGCAGGGCTTGCCAAGCCAGATTGGTGGATACTGTCTCAAGTTGCCACACGCATGGGGTTGACGGGGTTTGATTACCAACACCCAAGCGAGATATTTAATGAGCATGTGGCATTGACTGCTTATGGTAATACGTCTAACCATAGCACATCCCAATCTAATAAGAATTACCCTCGTTACCTAAATATTAGCAAAGACTTGTTTGCATTAATGACAGGTGATATAGCAGTTGATCAACTTGCTCGCCAGCATAGTAGCCAATATATTAACCAGAACGTCAATCAAATATATACCCCAGTCGCACTCAGTAAGCAAGCATACGAGGAGATGTTGCCGTTTCAATGGGGTGGCACACGTATCTCTATGATTGATGAGATTAAACCTTTAACAAATGAGGTCGTTAATTCCACTGCTAGTGTTATCAAGTCACAGTTAATCGCGATTACGCCCTCTGACGAGGCGAGCGTAGCCAATGTGCATCGACGTCAAAGAAGGCAGAATACCCAACGGATTGTTGAGAATCGAGCATCCTTTGAACATGAATCTGATTATCATACTCAATTTGAGAGCCAAGCGGTTCATTTACGCCTGATTACGGGCAGGCTGCGTGATCAATGGCATACCATGACTCGCACAGGTCTTGCCCCGCAATTAAATCAACATCAGCCAGTACCGACACTGACTCTACACCCTAATGATGCACGACAGCTAGGTGTTCAAGACAATGACTTTGTACAACTGCATCGTAGGTATGAAAATTACGAAAATTACGAAAATTACGAAAATTACGAAAACTACGGAAAGTATGAAATTTATGAGAACGGCGTGACCAGTAACGGCATAGTCAGTGAGACCGCGATGAGTACGGCTAAGGATGGCAACGAGTCCACAAGTACCGTACTAGCTCAAGTTGCCATTAGCGATACGTTGCGCGTTGGTGATGCATTTATGCCCATGCATTGGAGCAATGCTTTTGCTAGCTTTGCCCGAGTCGGTCCCCTTATTCCAATAGTGGTCGATCCACATTCAGGGCAGCCAGAGCTCAAAAATTCAGCCATCAGTGTCACACCTGTTCCTATGCAATCATTTGGCAAGATTTTGGTGCATCCTGAGTGGCAAGACGCCGTTATAGTGCAATTACGTACTATTTTGGCTGACTTTTCTGCCAAAGCATCAGAGAGAGAATTGTTTGAAATAAAATGCGAGGCAGGTTCAAGTCGTATTTTTCCACACGTATTACCTGCACTCACGTGGAGTCTGAGCCATCAAAATAACAGCGTCTTGATTACTCTCGCTAGCCCGATGATGGAGGCTATCAGTACCTTAGCGTACTCCGAGTTTTGGCAGCAGTTTATAGCGTCTATGCAATCATTATCACCGCCCAGCTCTCAAGAGGGTGTCATGCATACGGCGTTTACTGTCGATAATGTGCAGAATCAATTGCGTTTTATTGTGACCCAAACTGAGTCTAAGGTAGGAGCAGATAGCCTTGTTATCAACCGTCAAGTTTCCGATGATGAAAGGCCTAGTACACAGCTGATTATGGCTGTTTATGTTGCCCCAACGCAAAAGCAATTACCGAGTGTCCGCTGGCTCGATAGCTGCTTTACGGATACTAGCCAAATACCTGTCAATCAACGATACAAGTGGTTGCTCGCGGGGCGGCCTGCCAGTGGTTATGTTGATCCAGGACCTTTGGTCTGCTCTTGTATGTCGGTTGGAAAAAATGCCATTCTCAACGCTATTACGCAGCATGATTGTAGTAGTGCGGCGGCAGTGGGTAAGCATTGCCGCGCAGGTACCAATTGTGGCTCTTGCGTGGGGCAAATCAACGCATTAATCGCAGAATACGCCTCATTGGCGCAAGCTTAAATGATGGGATGGCACGTCGCTTGCAACTTGTTATGTAGAATTAGTTGCACTGTGTTAACACAGGTTAGCCGAGCCTGAGCGCTTATCTGGTCGGTCGATTTCTATCGAATAACCTTATTCTTATTACATGGTTTTCTGTATTTATACTGTCATTAGGAACTATCGTCATGATTGATTTATCTGTCCTTATTGCAAACAGCCCAACATCTGACTTGGCAGGGCAAAACTGTATAGAAAATGCTAAAAATTCTCATAAAAAAGGCATGGTATATTTGGTCGGCGCAGGCTCTGGTGATCCTGAGTTATTAACCTTAAAAGCATGGCGAGTGATGCAGCGCGCAGAAGTAGTGTTATATGACAGTTTAGTATCCGAAGATGTTTTGGATATGTGCGCGAGCACGGCCGAAAAAATATTCGTCGGTAAGCGCCGCGCCAATCATGCCTTATCACAACAGAGCATTAACGAGCTATTGGTCAAACACGCGCTGGCAGGTAAAACGGTGGTGAGGCTAAAAGGTGGTGACCCTTTTATTTTTGGACGCGGTGGTGAAGAGCTGCAAGAGGTGGTACGTCATGGTATTTATTTTGAATCTATTCCGGGTATTACGGCTGCCAGTGCTGCTGCAAGCCGCGCAGGGATTCCACTAACGCACCGTGATCATGCGCAATCGGTTAAGTTCATCACTGCTTGCAAAAAAAATGGCGCGCCGAATAACGATTATAAAGAATTGCTTGATACTACCCAAACGGTTGTTTTTTATATGGGCTTACACCGTTTGCATGAGATGACGAAAGGCTTGATAGAGGCTGGTCGAGACAGTGAAACCCCTTTTGCTATTATCAGTCATGCCAGTCTACCTACGCAGCAATTGCTTGTCGGTACGCTTGCCAGCATCGCTGAATTACAAGCCACCGCCAAGCTACCGACACCTGCTTTACTTATCATGGGTGATGTGGTCACTCTGCATGCCGAGCTTGCCGATTACAATATAAATGCTATCAAACAAAAGGCGCTTCACTTCATCAATCATAGCAATATCACGCCCAGTGGCAAGCCAGACAATGTTTTGCCCGCTGTGAGTGTTGCTTAAAGACTGGGTCTGTCTCTCAGCTTGCGCTGTCAAAACGAACTTTTTATATGCTTACTGTTTGAGCAAAATTTACCGGGTTGGCAGCTCGCTAAGTTGTGTAGTAGGCGCTGTACGTGGGATTAAAAACGTTTGTTCAAGAGAGTGAGCAGACGTTTTTTTGTGTCTTTTAATAATACTTGTACAGCCATCGCTTCGGCATAGATAGCCGTTACTGACGTTGGTACTAGATAGCTCTTTGGTGATTAAAGAAATAAAAAATACTAAAAAACCAATCAGCTTATCTCAACTCATCGAAGTGTTCTTCATTGATATGAGTAATGGTTTGTGCGAGTTCAAAAATGATTAAGGGGATAAAAGTGATAAAGAATTATGCTTGTATTTAAGGGTTGCGTGTCACAGATAAAAGAAAATCGGTCGTATAGATACTTACAAGCAACAGCGAACGGGAATAAAAAGAATGGCATTTTAAGTTAATGATAATTGTTTTTATTATCGTTTACGAGTAAAATCAGTTTTTATTGGCTGTCCAATATAAATACAAAGATTTAAATTAATGATGAGTACCGATATGTTACGTGCAAACCGATTGACCATCAGTCGCCAAGGAAATACCTTACTAGACAATGTAAGCTGTGAGATTGATAGCAACCAATTGGTCGCTTTGGTTGGACATAATGGTTCAGGAAAATCGACTTTAATCAAAGCGCTGGCAGGCGAGATGATGAGTAGTGGCGGTAGCATCAGCTTGGATGAGCGCCGTATCAGTGATTACAGTAGCAAAGCGCTGGCGCGACAAATGGCATATTTGCCACAGCAACTACCAGAAGCCGCTGGGTTTTCAGTACGTGAGCTGGTCATGCTAGGACGTTATCCGCACCAAAAATGGCTGCAAAAGCCCAACCAAATGGACAAAGATAAAGTAATAGAAGCCATGCGCATTACCCAAACAGAGGCGTTTGCTGACCGAATTACGGCCACGCTTTCAGGTGGCGAGCGTGCTCGCGTTTGGCTTGCTATGTGTCTAGCACAAGACACCAGATATTTATTACTTGATGAGCCATTAGCCGCGCTTGATATGCACTATCAGCTTGAAGTTATCCAGCTTATACGTCGTTTGGTGGATGAGCAGGGCTTGAGTGTGGTTATCATTTTGCATGATATTAATTTGGCTGCGCAGTATGCCGATCGAGTTATCGCCTTAAAAAACGGTCGTATTTGCCATAACGGTGATATCGGCAGCACCATGCAACCGACAGTATTGCACAAGATTTTTAACGTCGATATGCAGCTGCTTAGTCATCCTATAACGGGGCAGCCAGTCGCCGTTGCCTAGTAGGGCATATCATCAATCTGAACGAAAATGAATAAGTAGGCTAAAAATGGTTAAATTTTTATGACCGTTTTTAAAATGAGGGCATGCCCTAGTATTTGCCTCATCTTTTTCATTTCTTATTTTCTCTTATTCGCGCAAAAGATAGGCCGCCATGTTTCCTGCTCTTTATAAATCTCTGTTCTCTTTAATAGCCATAAAATCTTTCATAAAACCTTTTACAAAAGCTGGCTCAAATCTCACTATCAGTAAATATAAGTGTTTGCCGCTCATAGCAAGCTTAACACTGACCACCGTGCTGACTGCCTGTCACCAACCAATAACGGCGCAAAAAGACGCTCAAGTGGGCAATGCAGATAATGCTAACATCAATATAGTCTCACCTGATTGGGGCAATGCGGCAACCTTGACCGCCATGGGTTACCCCCCGATAGCGACGGGTGATGTGAGGGTGTGGGACAGATGGGTAGGTACGCCTGAATTGCCAGCCTCAATCATTGATTTGGGTATTCGCTATCAGCCTAATGCGGAATTGGTTGCCCAATTGCCTGTCGATTTGGTCGTCGATAACTTTTTTTATGAGCATGCCCGCAATCTCTATGGAGATGTGCCCTCTGAGTCGGTCATGTTTGCCGCTAAAGGTGATACTGCAACTTGGGCAGATTATACTGAGCCGACTCGTCAGTTGGGACAGCTAATTGATGAACCAGCCTTGGCTGAAAGCTATATTAAAAAAAGTCAGACAGATATCAAACTGGCAAGTGAGCGTCTGCAGCAGCGCTATCCAAAAGTAAAGAGATTTGCCGTCGTGCAGTTTGCTGATGCCAATAACATGCGTATGTATGTCAAAAATAGTTTGTTTCAGCCCGTGCTAAGTCAGATGGGCAAAGAGCTGGATATATTAGGTAAAGGCAATCAATGGGGGTTTGTCCCCATTCGAATGGGCGACTTGGCTCAATTGGATAATGAGACCTGCCTATTAATCATCGACCCTTTAAGCCCGATAACCCGAGCTGAGATTAAAGACAGTTTGGTTTGGCAGCGTCTAGGCTATGGCGATGAGCGCTGCGTGGGTGAGCTGCCGCCCATATGGATTTATGGTGGCATGTCGTCACTGGTCGGTTTGGCAAATAATTTATCAACAGTGACATTAAAAGGTGGGGCAGCATCATGACTATTAATACTGCCGCACAGACTCATCACTCTCATACCAATAATACTACTGATTATGTCAAACCTATGACTTCACTTGCAGTGTCTCAGTCGCCCACATTGAAAACACCATCAGAGCAACACTCCAAGCTCATGCAACAACCTCCCAATCCAGCACCAAAACCACCTCGGCAACCACCTCGGCAACCACTTTCGGTATTTGCAGATACATGGCGCATCTGGGCAGTAATGATTATCCTTGTGGTGTTGTCAGTATGGAGCACGTGGGCATTAATCGCTCAGGAGTGGACACGCCCGATCAGTGATTTGTTTATTCCAAGCTCACAATTGGATATTATCAGTCTTGCGACGCAGCTGCATATAGTGGCGACCAGCATAGTGGCGCTATTGGCAGGTGGTCTGCTTGGGGTTGTCAGTATTTTGCTACAGCAATTGGTCAAAAATCCATTAGCGTCAGACACCACATTGGGCGTCGGTGTTGGTGCGCAATTGGCCATGCTCATTGTGACCTTGTTTTTGCCAAGCTTAGCGATTTATGGCGGACTTTATGTGGCCTTTGTCGGTGCGCTTATTAGTATGGGACTGGTCTTTGTATTGTCAGCACCCAGTCGTTTTAATCCGCTCATTTTAATATTGGCAGGCTTAGTGGTAAACATTCTACTTGCCGCCATTGCCAATGTTTTGGTATTGTTTTTTGCTGAACGTAGTAATGGTATGCTGTCGTGGGCGGCGGGATTTTTGGCACAGAATAGCTGGCATACCAGTACGATGCTAGCGATAACGGCCGTCGTGATGGCGGTTGTCTGTCTACCCTTGTTAAAACCATTAACCTTGATGAGTCTCGATGACTCACAAGCCAAGCGCTTGGGCGTGCCGATTAACGGTATCCGTGCATTGGTGGTGCTTATTGTGGCAGTTGTTACCGCTTTGGTGGTTAGCGAAGTTGGTCTAATTGGTTTTATCGGTCTTGGCGCTGCCAGTCTGGTCAATGCGCTGGGAGTTGCTTCTATTAGCAAACGTCTGCTTGCAGCCTTTGTCTTAGGGGCGCTGCTTTTATGGCTGACTAGCAATGTTGCTTTATTACTCGAACCCATACTAAATATGCAAATTCCAGCAGGGGCGATGACGGGTATTCTTGGTGCACCACTGATTATTTGGCTGATTTTGCGTCAGCGCCGTGAGCGGATAGAAACAGTAACCCCGATGCTAACGGGCAAGCATGCACCTGTGGCATGGTGGCGCTGGGGTATTGGCGTGGTAATGATAATCATACTTGCCTGTCTTTTTGTCCAAGACGTCAGTGGCTGGGGACTAAGTGCCGATTGGGCGATCACCCAGCAGTATCGGCTACCGCGCAGTTTGAGCGCTGCGGCAACAGGTCTGATGTTGGCCATCGCTGGTGTGTTATTGCAAACACTCACCCGCAACCCGATGGCAAGTCCAGAAGTGTTGGGTGTGAGCTCGGGCGCGGCGCTTGGGGTTATCTTAGGGTTTTTACTGCTACCAAGCTTAGGGCTATCTGCCGGAGCTGGTACTTTATTAATCTCAGGATTATCAGGAGCGATGGCTGTGTTATTGCTGGTTATTTGGCTGGCACGTAAGGTAAGTTCTGGCTATCTATTACTGGTCGGTATCGGTATTGCCGCGATGATGGATGGGGTGATGCACATGGTCAAGCTGTCTGGCGATCCACGCCTAGAAGCGATGCTTAGCTGGCTATCGGGAACGACTTATAGCGCTCAGCCTAGCACCGTGTGGTATCTTATCGGCATTGCCCTCATTTTATTTGCCCTCAGCTTACTGCTTATCAAACCCTTAAGAGTGCTTGGTTTGGGTACAGGGGTCGCTCGTAATTTAGGGGTGGCAGTGACACCAGTGACACTCGTGTTATTGGTGTTAGTGGCGGCGCTAAGTACTGCCAGTACGCTTGCGGTTGGGCCATTGAGTTTCATTGGTCTAATGATGCCACATTTGGCGACGTCACTCGGTGCGGTAAGGCTTGAGCGCCAATTGCCATTAGCGGCTTTGTTAGGCGCAGGGGTGATGGTAATAGCAGACTGGATTGGGCGTTATGTCATTTTCCCTTATGAGCTGCCTGCGGGTACGATTGCGGCTATCATTGGCGGTGCGTACTTTTTATGGCTGATTCGTAAAGTGCCAGTCGCAGTGAGTGGATAGTTTTTATGGGAAATTAATGACTGATGAATAATCATGATCAGTCATTAATACATACCGTCCAGCGCTTAAATAGCGCTATATCTTAAAATCACCAATGTTCGTCATATTCAGTAAGTCATTTGACATTGCTTTTAAGGGGCTTTAAGCTTTTTTATTCAAGCTCTTTTTTAATAAATGATCGAATATAAACGGACCAAGGGGTAAAAAGGATCCGAGTACCCCTGCTGGCATCGCCCAAATCGGCATTTTGATTTTGGTGGTGGCTATCAACAGCATTAAAATATACGCGATGAACAATCCGCCATGAGTCATCCCTATGTAGGTGACCGCTTCTGCAATACCCATCATGTACTTTAGCGGCATGGCGATGCAAAGTAATAATAAGAAGGACGTACCTTCTAAATAACCCATGATCGTAAGAATCTTTAATACAGAGTTCTGATCTTTTGTGAGATGAGGTGTTTCTGTGATAGTTGTCTGAGCCTGCGACACTATATCTTCCTTTTGTTTATAATAAATAAGGTAAGGGTTTTTCAATGTCGCTATGATACTGGCTTTGTTCAATGCTTTGAAGTATTAATTTTACCAACCCTTAATAGAGATCAGTAACGAAACTAAATGACTCTTGATGTTAGTGACTCTAAGGCTGCTGATTTCGTTTTAACTGTGAAAAAATATATGACTGCTTACTCCCTTTCTTGTCTTTACTCTTTTCGTCGCTGTCCTTATGCCATGCGCGCGCGTCTTGGCCTGTTGTTTGCCGATTTGCCAGTAGAGCTACGGGAGATCACCTTAAAAAACAAACCTGCGAAAATGCTAGCGATTAGCCCAAAAGGCACCGTGCCAGTTTTACAGCTCGCTGATGGTGTTGTGATTGAAGAGAGTCGGGACATAATGGAGTGGGCGCTTGAACAGCAAGATCCACAAGAGCTGTTGAACCCTAAGACTTTGCATCAAGGTAATACGTTAATTGAGCAAAACGATCAGGAGTTTAAGCATTGGTTAGATCGCTATAAATATGCTGACCGTTATCTTGAAATGACTCAAACAGAATATCGGCAAAAAGGTGAAGCGTTTCTACAGATTTTAGAAGCACTGCTTACTAAAAATACTTATTTGCTAGGAGATAGTATGACCATTGCCGATATCGGTATTATGCCATTTGTCCGCCAATTTGCTCATGTAGATCGCGACGTTTTTTACAGTTTGCCTTATCCGAAGCTGCAAATATGGCTAAAAAACTGGCTAGCGCATCCATTATTTATACAAGCCATGACCAAGTTTCAACCTTGGCAAGATGGCGATGAGCCAGTGATTTTCCCTTCTTAGCAAAAGTGGCTCACTCATTTCTTTGTAAATATTTCATCAATCTATTTTAGATATGTCTAGCAAGAATCCACGCGTCATTAAACAATTCCTAATAGTGAGGGAGTTGTCTACCCTCATCATTTTGATAGACCTCAACAGTACTATTCTCAAAATAAATATCAATCTATGGTGGTTTGATAGCCGCTTTTCATAACCTTTATATCAAAAGGGTTGAATGCCTATTGTGTACACTTGTACTCTTAGGTTAGAATGAACATAAGTGTATCATTATATAAATATTCTTGAGTGACCTCTATTACGAATTGATTGGCATGGTTGTGAAAGTAACTTTTATACGAGTATGAATATAAGAGTGCGCAAACAACGAATCCACGTGCTAATTATAGTGACGCCGATGGCTTTGCTTTTTATATGCGATAACCGCTTAATTCATCCCTAATCCCAACATTTACGAAGGACTGTTTGAAATGTTAAAAAGTGCCATTAAAGAGACTGAATTAGAAAAAATCGATATCATGTTAGTAAAAAATATTTTAGAGATTGGTATTCAAGATGATTATGCTGACAAGATAGCGGCTGATTATATCGAGACGTTAGCCCGCGCAAAAAGTGATAAAAACAGTCTCTTATATAAATCATCTAAGGTAAAAGAGTGCTATAGACAGTCGGATCTGCATAAATCTATCAACCGTATTATTTATAAGATCGAGCCTTTAAGGGTTGCTATTATGCGTGAAGGCCTAGCATTGCAGCAGGCAGTGGCTGAAGGCAATAAAGAGATAGCTGATGAGATTATTAAGGTTGTCGTTAGAATGAAGCTAGAAAAAAGTAAACTTGAGAAAAATCTTAGCGCACTTATGGGTAACGTAAAAAAGCTTCAGCTAGCTAGCTAATAAAATAACAACAAAGCAAGGCCATGCTTGAAAGTGGCGTCAGCCTTTTTGAGCTACGTAGCCAAGCTGCGTCTGGTGCACCCGCTGACCATCTAGAACCGTTCAGATCGTCAAAAGCCAGTCTTCACGCGAAAACCTTTGCGGTAGATGGAAAGCGCATTTTTATTGGCTCGTTCAATTTTGACCCCCGTTCGACTGCGCTCAATACCGAAATGGGTTTAATGATTAACAGTGAACAGATGGCACAGAAACTGCATAAAGCATTTGACCAAGGTATGGTTGGCCTTACTTGGCGAGTAGAGCAGCGTAATGGAAGGCTCGTCTGGATCGATGAGCGTCTCGGAGCCTGGACAAAGTACCCTGCTTAACATTATCTTGACAGTAGTAGGATGGCTACCAGTTGAGTGGCTTTTGTAGCTATAGAGAATAGTACTATATATGATGAACAGTGCTATATAGGATTATGAGCTATAATATCCAATATCTGGCACATTCATTCAGTAATGTGATAAATATAAAAAATTGGCTAATGCTATGTCTGTCATAGTGTTTGGAATGTTTTTATGTTCTTTTAATTAAAAAAAACAGTAGTACTACAATTATTAATCATTAATTATTTTTACTATTTTCTAAGATGATTTGTTAGCGTCTCTATCCTGCTTGTTTTTAATCGTTTATGCTCAGGTACTTTACAGATACTCACTAAGATATCTAAAAAACAATTAAGGAAAATTTATGCATATCACTGCTAATTTCGATGCTGGTAATATTGAGGTTATTAATTTAGAAGATAAAAAAAATATCCAATTGGCTATTCGTCCGGACGTCGGTGGCGAGTTTTTTCAGTGGTTTAATTTTCGCCTGACAGGTCAGGTTGGCGAGCAATATGTGCTCAATATTATGAATGCAGGGGATGCAGCATTCCCTGCAGGGTGGGAGAATTACCAAGCGGTGGCGTCGTACGATCGTGACTATTGGTTTCGTCTGCCCACCTCTTATAAAGACGGCAAACTAACCATAACGGCAGAGTTGGAATGTGAAACCATTCAAATTGCTTTTTTTGCCCCTTACAGTGATGAGCGTCATCAAGATTTATTAGCAGCGGTGCAAATGCATCCATTAGTGACGTTAGAGCATTTGGGAGAAACCCTTGATAAGCGCGATTTAACCTTAGTCAAAATTAGTGATGGCGCTAGCAATAGCGATGCGCCTAAACGCAATATTTGGATTACGGCACGTCAACACCCCGGTGAGACGATGGCCGAATGGTTGGTCGATGGTCTACTGCATAGCCTGTTAGATGGTGATAATGCCACGGGTAAATTATTATTAGATAAAGCTAACTTTTACATCGTGCCCAATATGAACCCAGATGGCAGCGTGCGCGGTCATCTGCGTACTAATGCAGTCGGGACTAACCTAAACCGTGCTTGGTCAAATCCAAGTTTGGAAACCAGCCCAGAAGTCTTTCATGTCATTAATAAAATGGAAGAGACGGGTGTTGATCTATTTTATGATGTGCACGGTGATGAAGAAATACCTTTTGTGTTCCTTTCTGGCTCGCAGGGTACGCCAAATTATAGCGACCGCCTCGCACGTCTACGCGATAGATTCTCAGAAGTGTTAAAGCTCGCCAGTGCCGACTTTCAGACGGAAGAGGGCTATGACGTAGATGCACCGGGTACAGCGAATATGACGCTTGCGACTCACTGGGTTGCCGAACGTTTTGACTGCCTTGCCAATACCTTGGAGATGCCATTTATAGATAACAATAATGTCCCCGATGCGGATACGGGTTGGTCACCAGAGCGCTCTATGAAATTAGGGGAAGCCTCATTAGTGGCTATGTTGGCAGTCATGGATGATTTACGTGAGTGAATCATTTAGGTGGATTGTTTGGGTTATGAAATCAGTCCATCCACTTAAGGGTTACTTGTTCAACACTCTCTATGCCATCCAAATTTCCTTAGATACGCCATCAGGTTGATCTGCTGCCAGACATTGCGAGTGCCATAACGGCACTTGCAACCCTACCAGACGTGCTCACTCTTACCGATATAACAATCGTTATACTCGCTGTGCAGTGAGCATTTGGGTGGGTGAATCTTACTCATAACGCTCTTTTCCCATAAAACTATCCCAGATTATTTTGCTTATCTAAGACAGCCCTGAAGATTAAATATCCTTTAATATAAATATACAGGTATGTTAGCTTTGTGCTTTAATAAATGACAGTTGTCATTTATGAGCATGGTTAATGTAAGTGGCATAGTAAGTGACATAGATAGCCTTGATTTTATCGACGATTAGTTTTTGGACTTATGGAGCGAGCTATGAATAAAGTATTTAAAAAGATTTGGAGTCAATCACTAGGTTGTATAGTGGTGGTGTCTGAAAATACTAAGAGCGCTGGTAAGACTAGCGGCACGACTGGCACTATCGCCCAAATAGCTCGCTCAAATGACTATAAGATGTTGACCCTAAAAGGGCTTGCCTTCAGTATCGCAGCGATCAGTGGCTCGACAGTGTGGGCAGGCGTGGTATGCGTATCGGATCCTGTTTCTGGAGGAAGTACGGCAAGAGGTGCAATTGCACTAGCCTGTGGAATAAATAATGCAGCAGACGGTCTCAATAGCAGTGCCTTAGGTATTGATAATGAAGCATTGAGTGAAGCTACTGCGCTAGGCTATGCAAATAAAGCAAAGGGCAGTTATAGCAGCGCAACAGGTATTTCTAATGAGTCTTCGGGTATTTATAGCAGTGCGGTTGGTTATACTAATGCAGCATCAGGTGATTATAGTAGTGCGTTAGGTGCTAATAATGAAGCATCAGTTAAGTACAGTAGTGCCGTTGGTTATAACAATACCGCATCGCGTATCAATAGTAGTGCGGTAGGCTCTAATAATATCGCCTCAGAGGGTTATAGTAGTGCATTTGGTTATAACAACACGGCATCGAACATAAATAGCAGTGCAATTGGCTATAAAAATACCGCCTCGAATGTAAATAGCAGTGCCGTCGGTTATAATAATACAGCATCAGGTGAAGACAGTAGTGCCGTCGGTTTTGAAAATACATCAGAGGGTGACTACAGTGTTGCAGTTGGTTATCAGAATACCGCATCAGGTACAGACAGCAGCGTGTTTGGCAGTAATAGCCAAGCCACTGCGACAGGCGCAACCGCCATCGGTAGTTTCTCCATTGCAGATGAAAGAGATACGATTTCAGTTGGTAGCAAGGGTTTCGAAAAACGTATCACTAACGTGGCAGATGCAACAAATGATACAGATGCGGTAAATAAACGATACACCGACGGCAAAGCAACTGAGACTTTAACCGCCTCCAAAGGCTACACCGATGATAAAGCAACCGAGACTTTGACCGCCTCCAAAGGCTACACCGACGGCAAAGCAACTGAGACTTTAACCGCCTCCAAAGGTTACACCGATGATAAAGCAACCGAGACTTTGACCGCATCAAAAGGTTAYACCGACGGCAAAGCAACTGAGACTTTGACCGCCTCCAAAGGCTAYACCGACGGCAAAGCAACTGAGACTTTAACCGCCTCCAAAGGTTACACCGATGATAAAGCAACCGAAACTTTGACCGCCTCCAAAGGCTACACCGACGGCAAAGCAACCGAGACTTTAACCGCCTCCAAAGGCTACACCGATGGCAAAGCAACAGAGACTCTAGCATTGTCACAAAGTTATACAAATGATCAGGTGCTAATCGTTAAACAGGAGATTGCTGCACAGCATAAATACCTAAGCATCAATGGTGGTACGTCTGCAGAAGCGATTGCTAGTGGAGACAACGCAATGGCTTTAGGCGCTAACGCGGCGGCGCAGGGCAAGCAATCTATTGCAATGGGAGATGGTGCTCAAGCAATCGGCGAGCAAGCTATCAGCATTGGCACTGGTAATAAAGTGACTGGAAATCATTCAGGTGCGATTGGCGATCCAAGTACGGTCAGTGGCAATAACAGCTATAGTATGGGCAATAATAATACCGTGTCTGGCGACAATACTTTTGTGCTCGGTAATAATGTCAATACTACTGCAAAAAACGCCGTGGTACTCGGCAATGACTCTAGCTCTAACCGTGAAAACACAGTGTCGGTTGGTTCGGATCTTAACCAGCGTCAGATTATCAATGTTGCTAATGGTACCGCTGATAATGACGCAGTCAATGTCAGTCAGTTACAAGACGCAAAAACAAGCGCTATCGAAACCTCGAACACTTATACTGATACTAAATTTAATGCTCTAAATGACTCTATTCAAAATTATCTGCAAGACAATGGACAGCGCTTTAAGGAAATTGATGATCGTTTTGATCGTCAAGGTGCGATGAGTGCTGCGATGTTAAACATGGCAACCAGCACGTCAGGTTTACAAGGTAAGAACCGTATAGGCGTGGGCGCAGGGTTTCAGGGCTCCGAGCAAGCGGTCTCATTGGGGTATCAGCGTGTCATTAATCCCAATACCAGCTTTAGTCTCGGTGGTGCTTTCACAAAAGATGAGAACTCTGGTGGCATGGGTATGGGCTTTAGCTGGTAAGCATTGAGTAAACCAAAAGCCAGAAAAAGGACATTAACTTGTCCTTTTTTTTCTGATGACCATTTTTACTTATTATCTAAAACTTCTTATAGCCCAAACCTTTTTGAATGCTAATCCTGCCGCGAGCTAAGCGGTCGCTTGAGCGGCCTTATTTCTTTAAGAGTTTCTTTAAGAGCTGCCATAAGCTTAGGGTCATAAGGCAATGTCACAAGGCAATTTATATAATGTCACCTGCGTGCATTACACTTCAACTTATTACCGTGTTAAATAACTCTGTGTATAAATTAACAAAGTTACCCTAACAGCACACCGCATAAACCGACAACAGCTATAACACGTTGAATAATCAAACTGTCTTGCAGGTGAGTGTTTAGATAAGTGGCAAATCCTTTGCCGATAGTATATAGACCTAGCATGGCAACAATCATACCCATAAAGAAGCCAGCGGTATTACTGTTTGCAGGCACTTCGATTGCATGAGCAGCACCGTGGAACATAGCAAGCGCACCAAAGCCAATGACTAAGAATTTATACACAGTTTTGACGGACATCTCGTGGCTTTGATTCAATGTTACATTAAAGTAGCGGCTCATAAGTGCCATGGTCAGTAGTACGATAGAGAGTAGAATGCCGTATTCAATAAACAGGCTGTTCAAGCTCACACTTAAACTCAGTACAAATCCTGTTACTAGACCAATTAACAGTGCTACAAAGCCTTTTTTAAAGCTGTGCATTTGAGTAAATAGCATTCCCATGCCCAGCGCTAACATCAGATGGTCGAACCCAGTCAAAGGGTGCATGATACCAGACAATATTGAAAGGCTAAATGAGCCATCTGCTGCCATCAAGCCATGCCCAGGGTGAGCAAACGCGAGTGTTGGTAGCAATGATAACAGTGCTAAGCCACTGATTATGGTGGTTTTTTGGAAGAGGTTTTTGCGTGTCATCGTTTTGGCTGTGTCTGTTGTCATGATAAATCCTTAATAAATAAACAAATCGATATAAAAACTGACTGATAATCCACTGATCCATCAGCGGTTTGTAGAGCACTTATTGATGCTATCACCTAAGGCATTCTACGCCACACTTAACATGCCTTTATCTAAGATAAAAGCAACAATGTCATCAAGACCTTCGCCTGTTTTCATGTTGCTGAATACCACAGGCTTATCACCGCGCATTTTTTTGGCATCATGTGCCATCACCTCAAGTGACGCGCCTACGAAAGGGGCAAGGTCGGTTTTATTGATAATAAGTAAGTCCGATTTCATGATACCAGGCCCGCCTTTACGAGGGATTTTATCGCCTGCAGACACGTCAATGACATATAGCGTCAAGTCGGATAATTCAGGGCTAAAAGTCGCTGCCAAATTATCGCCACCAGACTCGATGATAATAAGCTCAAGACCTGCAAATTGTTGCTGTAATTCGGCGATGGCAGATAAGTTAATTGAGGCATCTTCACGGATGGCAGTATGCGGGCAGCCACCGGTTTCAACACCGCGAATGCGCTCAGCTGGCATCGCCTCATGACGGGTTAAAAATTCAGAGTCTTCTTTGGTATAAATATCATTAGTTACCACGGCCATATTGATATCATCCCGCAGGCGTTGACATAGTCTTAGCGTCAACGCCGTTTTTCCTGAGCCTACAGGGCCGCCAATGCCTAAACGTAGCGGAGAGAGCGTCGTGTCTAAATTTTTGTTTTCGACTTTGGGTGTCAGTGCCATAAATAAAGTTCCTTGATGAGAGTTGTGTTTATCAACTATTAAGAGCGAAATAGGCGGCTATATTGCCTTTCATGCTGACAAGACAGTATCGCTAAATTTGGTAGGTTAGCGGACATATGTAGCTTTTGATAGAGAAGATTTAGCTTAAATGTTTTTATATCAGAGCAATCAGTCATTAACGCCATATGTTGAACGTGCGAAAATTTTTGCTGGACGTTAGCAGCCAGTGGCTGTATTTGCTGACTTAATAACTGTTGCAGCTGCCAAATGATGCGCTGTCCTGCCATTTGTCCAAGCGGTACGGTTTTGACCGCAGCCAGCACCATATTTTCGATTTGACCAAAGGCGTAGGTGGTCATGGCTTGTACAGGGTTAAATTGCCAGTGCGAGCTAATATGGGCAAACAGTGGCAAAAACCCATGGGCGAGTAAGCTATCAGGCACATTAAGCTCAAGAACATTATCTAGCCATGCGGATAAAGACAGCGCCAATTGACTTGACTCATAGACGAACTCTTTGGTTTCGCGGCTAGCGTGATAATCGGCACCTAAAGCATCAGTCAGCGCCACATCATTAATCATAATTGCCTCTATCATCAGCGCCAATAATGGTAGCTCATAACGACACAATGCCAGCTCCAAGTAGTCACTCATAAATGCTAAGCAACTGCTTTCATCATGAATAAGCCCTGACTCGATAGCAGGCTCTATGCCTTGCGAGTAGGTATAACTGCCAATAGGCAAGTTGCTTGACGCCAGCATGAGCAAACGTCCAGTTACCTCTGTATTATTCAGATCATTTATACCTTGTGCGGTACGGGTAGTCTGCTGTGAGTGTGTGGCGTGATTAGTCATGAGAGTTGCCGTGGGTGTGTGAATGGTCGTGATCATGATGACTATGATTATGACCATGAGAGTGAGAATGTCCGCCGTGCTCACCTTTATACGCACCCGTTTCTGGCTCAAATGGCGCTTGTACGGCTTGGGTATATAGGCCAAGTTGATGTAACATCGCTTCTAAAACATGGTCAGGCTCAAAGTACAGTGCATTAGGTGTCAGCATTAAAGGAACATGGCGGTTGCCTAAATGGTAAGCGCCTTTCATAAGGTCAAAACCATTATCAGCGGTTACTTCTATCAAAGCTTGCTTGGCTGCTATTATTTGTATCAAGTTGCCTTGATGGTCTGCCAGCACACTGCCATTCTTAATGGTTTCTGTACGTGGCAAATCGACACCAATGGTTTCTTGATGCTGAGTGTCTGCTTTAAAACGGCTACGTTGACGGGTATCGAAATCTAAATATAAAAAGTTTTCTGCCTTTTTTTGCCTATCAATAATCGCTTGTTGTTCAGCGCTAAGGGTTGATAGATCAAGACGTTGCGTATAAATGTTCATAATTATGTTTATAGTCCGTTAAAGTAGATGGTTGACAGCTGATGGTGGATTATCAGCACGACAATAAAAATCAGCTAGAATAAAAAATAGCGCTGTGCCATCGGTAGATAGTCGGCAGGCTCACAGGTCAGCAGCTCACCATCGGCGTACACTTCATAGGTCTCAGGATTGACCTCCATCTTAGGACAGTAGCTATTAAACTTCATGTCTTGTTTACGTACCTTACGAATGTTGTGTACCGCTTTAATGACCTTTTCTAACCCTAATTGCTTATCAACACCCTTATCAATAGCCGCACTTGACATAAAGGTGATGCAAGTCTGCGCCACTGTTTTGGGGAAGCTGCCAAACATGCTGCGATAGTGCACAGGCTGCGGGGTTGAAATGGAAGCATTGAGGTCGCCCATGGACGCTGCCGCAATCAAGCCGCCTTTAATGATAAGGTCAGGCTTTACGCCAAAAAATGCAGGCGACCATAAAATTAAATCCGCCCATTTATCTACTTCAATGGATCCCACTTCGTCACTAATGCCATGAGTGATGGCAGGATTGATGGTGTATTTTGCGAGGTAGCGTTTGATACGAAAATTATCATTGCTGCTATCAGAGTCAGTGGGACTTAGTATGATATTTTCTAATGCTTGCTCAGTTTTAGCCGATTGATCAGGAGCCAGATGACCACGTTGGGTTTTCATTTTATCAGCCGTTTGCCACGTGCGAATAATGACTTCTCCCACGCGTCCCATCGCTTGCGAATCACTACTCATCATAGAGATAGCACCCATATCTTGTAAAATATCTTCAGCGGCAATGGTTTCTTTACGAATACGGCTTTCTGCAAAAGCGACATCTTCAGCAATGGCTGGGCTTAAGTGGTGACAAACCATGAGCATGTCTAGATGCTCGTCAATGGTATTAATGGTGAAAGGGCGCGTCGGGTTGGTTGATGAGGGTAAAACATTGGTTTCGCCAATAGCTTTTAAGATATCTGGGGCATGACCGCCGCCAGCGCCTTCGGTATGGAAGGTGTGAATACAGCGGTCTTTAAACGCGCCTAGAGTGCTATCTAAATAACCGCTTTCATTTAACGTATCAGTATGAATAGCCACTTGCACATCATATTCTTCAGCCACGCTAAGGCAGTTATCAATGGCTTTGGGCGTGGAGCCCCAGTCTTCATGAAGCTTAAGCCCGATAGCACCCGCTTCAATCTGCTCTACAATGGGGGCAGGTAGACTAACATTGCCTTTACCTAAGAATCCGATATTCATCGGAATAGCATCAGTGGCTTTTAGCATACTATGAATATGATAAGCACCAGGTGTACAAGTGGTGGCAAGAGTACCTTCAGCAGGTCCCGTACCACCGCCTAACATCGTAGTCACACCAGACATTAGCGCCGTTTCACATTGCTGAGGTGCAATGAAGTGAATATGGCTATCGATTCCGCCAGCAGTCAAAATTTTACCTTCTCCTGCGATAATTTCGGTAGCCGCGCCAATAGGTAACGTCACATTAGGCTGAATATCAGGGTTGCCAGCTTTACCAATGCCACTGATACGACCCTCTTTGATAGCGATATCTGCCTTGTAGATACCGCTGTAGTCCACAATCAAAGCATTGGTAATAATAGTATCGGCAACTTGCTCACCCAGCAGCTGTGATTGACCCATCCCATCGCGGATTACCTTGCCACCACCAAATTTAACCTCTTCACCAATGCTGATGCTATCAGTACGTTGGTCACTGTGACTGGTCAAATCATACTCAACCTCAAGCCATAAATTTGTATCGGCTAAGCGTACTTTGTCCCCTGTGGTAGGGCCAAAATGCTCGGCATAGATACGTCGGTCAATGCGTTTTTTCGAGGTGTTTTGAGAGGTTTTAGGGTCTACAACGCCCATAACTTTGCCCGAAAAACCATAAATGTGCTGTCTACCTGAGATGGCAACCAGCTCCACTTCGCGCGCTTGGCCTGGCTCAAAACGTACCGCAGTGCCAGATAGGATATTAAGTCGATAGCCAAGCGTCGACTCTCGATCAAAGCTCAGTGCTGCGTTTACCTCAAAGAAGTGATAGTGAGAACCGATTTGAATAGGGCGGTCGCCGGTATTGATTACTGCTATCGTTTGCACGCAGCGACCAGAATTCAAAGCCATATCGCCTGCTTTAATATTATATTCGCCTGCTTTTATCGTCATTTTTATTATCCTTAATTGTTTTACGGCAATGGCTCTAATTCAATATCGTTTTATACGGCTTTACAACAAACAAGCTATACGATGGGATTGTGCACTGTCACCAGCTTAGTGCCATCGGGGAAAGTGGCTTCAACTTGCACATCATGTATCATCTCTGCAATACCTTCCATGACGTCATCGGCAGAGAGGTAAGTGGCTCCTTCACTCATTAGTTGCGCCACGGTTTTGCCATCACGCGCGCCTTCCATCAGTAGCATGCTGATATAAGCGATAGACTCAGGATAATTAAGTTTTACACCGCGATTTTTACGACGTTCCGCCACCATGCCTGCGGTAAATAGTAAGAGCTTATCTTTTTCGGTAGGATTTAACTGCATAAAACTTCCTTAATAATTATTGTCTTTTGAAGGCTATGATTCGTTTTTAATCTTTATAAAGTAAATAGGCTAAGTTAAATGTACTAAGTAGAGTCATTCTGATTTTATTAAGCATTGTTCAGGGATGAGATTAAGTGGGAGCACATGGTATTAGGTATCCCAAATCCTTGGTCGATGAGGCTCAAGTGCGTACCATTTAGACCTGATAAGCTCGCGAATTTGGTAAAAAGCCTCAAAGCAGGCGCGCACATCTGCCCCTAAATAACGGCAATTGATACCTTGAAAATTGTGAGTACAGTGAATGGGTAGTGACTGCGTATCAATGAGCTGGCGTATCTCGGTAATAGTGGCATCTAAATATTGACCAAGTTTGAGCGGATTATTCTGTAGTTCTGGCGCAATAACCTCTGTGCTAGGTATTGCCCAAAAAGAGCCATGAACATGTTGATTGTTCAGTCCTAATGGTGAGGTAAACCAGCGCGTATTTGCTGGCTGGGAGGTGCACTCACTGACCAATAAACTGCCCTCACGCCATATCTCTAAGCGGTTGGCATAATGACCATTAGCAAACGTCTCTTGATACGCTTGACGTCCGAACACAGTAATATCCCAAGTCAATAAACTTGCTGTCTTAGCTAAATAAAAGCGGTTGTTCGCATTAGAGTTGGAATAATCGTAGTAGATGCTTTCTTGGGGTAGCCATTCTAGGACAGCGTGGTCATCGAGGCGGGCGTCGATATGCTGTTCTGCGCTGACAACATCATTAAAACAGTCGTTAGAAGTGTTGCTGTTTGCCGATTGAGTACCGTTGTTAAACCTTGATGAGTCGCTGGGTCTAGAGGATCGTAATGATTTGCGTTGCCCGTACCATTTTCCGGCTCCAGGAGTAGTAATCACCGCATGGCTATTAGAGTGTAGGTTAAACTCCAATGTTAAGCGGTCATCATCAGCAATGCCAGCAGGAGGATACAACACATAAATATGGCAAATCCCTGCTTGGCTGTTATCAGTACTATCAGGCTCAGGATACAGCGCGCGCTGCACCATGAGTGCGCCAGTATGGACACGATGACACAGCCGAGTTTTTGCAGCAGTAGAGGCGCAGTCGAAATGGAGCTGTAGTGAGGATTGCCAAGTCAAAATTGTATTCCCTTTTATAAAGTGTCTTTTTATAAAGTTTCCTTTTAGATTGCCACCAACTCTTGAATATTGTTTTTTGCCATGTCAACTCCTGCCCCCTGAGCTACGACTTGTCCTCTAGAGAGCACGGTATAGTTATCGGCAAGCTCTTCTGCAAACTCATAAAACTGCTCGACTAAAACAATTGCCATATCGCCTTTATTAGCAAGACTACGAATGACTCTACCAATGTCTTTAATAATGGACGGTTGGATACCTTCAGTCGGCTCATCAAGTACTAGTACTCGAGGCTCTGATGCAAGCGCACGAGCAATAGCAAGTTGCTGCTGCTGACCGCCAGATAGATCGCCACCGCGGCGATGCTTCATTTCGTCCAGCACTGGAAATATATCATATAAGTGTTTGGGTACTTTACTTGCTTTTCGTTGAGAGAATTTCGCCATGCCAATCAGAATGTTTTCTTCAACGGTCAAAGTAGAAAATATATCGCGTCCTTGCGGCACATAAGCGAGTCCTGCGCGCACACGCTGCTCAGGCGTCATCTGACTAATGTCCTTACCGTCTAATAAAATTTCACCTGATTTTATTGGTAGGATGCCCATCAAGCATTTAAGCAAGGTGGTTTTACCGACGCCATTACGACCCAGTACCACGCTACATTCTCCTACAGGGGCGGCGAGGGTGACATCACGTAAAATGTGACTGCCACCATAATATTGATTTATGGCATTGATTTCTAACATATAAGCACCTCTATTTTTTAGGTCTATTTCTAAGCACTACTATTAATTATCGACCTAGATAGGTCTCAATGACGGCTTCGTTGTTCTGTACTTCGCTCAACGTCCCTTCAGCCAAAATAGCGCCATTTGCTAAGACCGTTACTTTCTCACTGATGGCATCAATAAAGGTCATGTCATGCTCAACCACGATTAAGGTGTGATTCTTTTTAAGGCGTAGACATAACTCAGCGGTATGTTCAGTTTCGGCATCGGTCATGCCTGCTACTGGCTCGTCAAGTAAGATAAGTTTTGGTCTTTGCATCAGTAACATTCCAATCTCTAGCCACTGTTTTTGACCATGAGACAATAATCCTGCTGGCTTGTTAATCAGCTCTTTTAGGCGTATTTGATCAAGCGTTGAGTCAAGGGTATCTTGGATTTCTGCGTCAATACGAGTAAACCAGCTTTTCGATACCCGTTTGTCCTTTGGTGCAGCCAGCATTAAGTTATCAAGTACGGTAAATTTCTCAAATACGGTGGGTTTTTGAAACTTACGGCCAATGCCTGCTTCCGCTATTTCTTCGGTAGATAGTTTGGCTAAATTATGTACTTGACCAAAAAATGCGCTACCTGTGGTCGGGCGCGTTTTACCCGTAATAACATCCATTAAAGTCGTCTTACCTGCGCCATTAGGGCCGATGATGCAGCGTAGCTCGCCCGCCTCAATGTATAAAGACAAATCATTGAGTGCACGAAACGAGTCAAACCACACGCTAACGCCTTCTAAATACAGCGCAATACCATGTCTCATATCCGGCCCTGATTTGGGAACAGGATGCGCCAAGCCACCACTATCTCCGTAATCTTCAGTCAGAGTAGTGACTGGTCGGGTAGGCGTGTTTTCTGCAATCGTTATGTTATTTGTATTGTCAAAACTTCCCATTGGCTTATGTATACTAGAATCATTTTTATTTTTAATAAGCGCATCGTTAGCCGTTTTTTGGGAAGCCGCATTATTACATATTATTGACATTATTCTTTTTCCTTCTTAAAACGATCGAGTACACCAATGATGCCGTTAGGGAGAAATATAGTAACCACTACAAATAATCCACCTAGGATAAGCAACCAGAACTCTGGGTAGGCGACGGTAAAATAGGTTTTAATCACATTGACTGTACCAGCGCCTACAATGGCACCGATTAATGAACCTCTGCCTCCAGCAGCCACCCAGACTGCCATCTCGATAGAGTTGACGGGGTTCATCTCGCCTGGGTTAATGATACCAACTTGCGGTACATATAGAGCACCAGCGATACCAGCAATGACTGCAGACAACACCCAAGCTGAAAGCTTGTACCAAAGCGTGCGATAGCCTAAATACTGCAAACGATTTTCACTATCACGAATGGCACCAAGCACGCGCCCATAAGGCTGGCTCATCAGATAGCGTAGTCCAAGATAGGACAGTAGCAGCGCCAAAGCAGTCGTAAAACACAGTACAGCCCTCGTTGAAGAGGCCGTGATGTCATAACCTAATAGCGTCGTAAAACCTGTGAAGCCATTGTTACCACCAAAGCCTGTTTCGTTACGGAAAAACAGTAAAGCTGCCGCGTAGGTCATGGCCTGAGTAATAATCGAAAAATAAACCCCTTTAATCTTTGAGCGAAAAGCAAAATAGCCAAAGATAAAAGCGACCAGACCCGGAACTAATACCACTAGAGCCATCGCCCACCAGAAATGTTGAGTGCCTGCCCAATACCATGGCAATTCGGTCCAACTCAAAAAACGCATAAAATCTGGCAAGCCCGTGCCAGCAGTTTCGCGCGTCAAGTACATACCAAAGGCGTAACCTCCCAAAGCAAAATAAAGACCATGACCCAAGCTTAGGATGCCGGCATAGCCCCAGACCAAGTCTAAAGCCAGTGCTACCATGGCGAGCGCCATTATTTTACCAATCAAAGTTATCCAATAAGCAGACAGGTGAAAACTAGAGGTTTCAGGTAATAAATGGAGCCAAGGCAATATCAGTAGCACTAAAAAACACAAACCAATCAAAATGGCATTACGTGGGGAATCAGATAATAATTGAGTCAAACGCATGAGGTTCTCCTTAATCCACAAAACGGCCTTTGAGGGCGAATAAACCTTGTGGACGTTTTTGAATAAACAAAATCACAAGAACCAGTAACACAATCTTAGCCATCACAGCACCAATGCCAATCTCAAGCACCGTACCACTGACACCAAGACCTAAAGATGCCAATACCGCGCCCCATACTTGCCCAACACCGCCAACCACGACGACTAAGAACGCATCAATAATATAAGTTTGACCTAAGTCGGGTCCGACATTGCCTACTTGCGCTAAGGCACAGCCAGCGAGACCTGCGAGACCCGAGCCAAGTCCAAAAGCCAACATGTCGATGCGAGCAGAGGAGATACCAACTGCACGTGCCATTTGCCGGTTTTGAGTCACAGCGCGCACAAACAACCCGAAGCGAGTCTTGTTCAGTAAGTACACCAGTAGCATAAGAATGATGATGGTAAAGCCGATAATAGCGATACGGTTGAAGGGAAGTACAAGGCTTGAGGACACTTGATAGGCACCGCTCAACCAGTCGACATTGCTGACTTCGACATTTTGCGCGCCAAATATCATCCGAACCAACTGCATAAGAATCAGGCTGACACCGAAGGTTGCCAGTAAGGTTTCAAGCTCACGACCGTAAAGCGGGCGAATAATGATTCGTTCGATAATCATGCCGATAATGGCACTGACTAAGAAAGCAACGGGTATAGCGGCAACCAAATACCATCCTGTCATACTGGGAAAATAAGCTTGAAACATATTTTGCACTACATAAGTAGAGTAAGCACCAATCATAATGAGCTCACCATGAGCCATATTGATGACACCAAGCAGCCCAAAGGTAATGGCGAGCCCTAATGCCGCCAGTAGTAAGATACTTGCCGTACTAAGACCCGTGAACAGATGACCTATCCAAGTACTAATAGTGATACGTCGCTCAATACTTTCTTCAGCATTTAACAGCGTAGATTTGAGCACAGGATCTATATCATCTGCCGCCAATGCTTTTTTGACATCCACTAAGACTTGCGGGCTATCACTATCAGCAAGCACGGTAAGCGCGGCAATTTGGGTAGTAACGTCGCCATCTCTAAAATCAATCCTCGCTTGTAAAGTACTCAACGCCGTTTTGACGTCGTCGTCTTGCTCAGTAGCGGCAGCAGTACTTATGAGTGCTGGATCTAGCTGTTCGATATTGTCCGCTAAGATGGCAACTGCCTGCATACGTTGCGTAGGATCGTTTGACTCAAGCTTAACCTTGGCTTGTCCAAATACTAAGGCTGAGCGTAGCGTATTGGTCAAAGTCACTTGCGCCAAGTCGCTAGGCCACTCGGTGGTCAGCTGCTTAGCAGGATAAGTAAATAGCTCATCTTCGCTGTTAAGTAGGTAGGTTTGCCCACTATTGCCTTGATATAACTCATCTTTCTTTATCAGCTCAACTAAAGTATCCAAACTCTCAACTGACCCCGGCCACTGGTTGAGCATGGTTTGGCGCTTGGTGAAGTCAGCAGCAACGAACTGCTCGATAGCATCCCCTTTACTTATCGCAAGATTAGCAGGCGTAGTAAGAGACTGCTTGTTTTGAGCAAGTAAGGTGTCGTCTTGAGCAAGTAAGGTCTCTTCACTTACAGCAGTGGATGTCACTGCCACAGTATTAATCGATAGTTTCTCGCCATGGCTGTGTACTACTGGCGTCTCGTGAGTATGAGCAGCTGATGAGATAGTAATGAGGAGGAGTAAAGATAGTAAGGCGATGATAAAAGTCTTATTAGAATAATTGGCTGGCGCGTCACTTTTATAATAGGAAGGGTAATGTGACATGATGGTTCCTTTTTTGCAGTCAACACTCCTTTAACCTCTACTAAAAACTGTTTTATCAGTAGAGGAGCTAAAGGGTTGCTGGTTTTGATACCATTAAGGGGCTAAGGACTAGGGACTAAGGCTTGGGTGACCACAATCTTATTTAGGAATGTACTGACTCCATGGCTCAGCACGAATGACTGTTGGCGTTTTGCTAATTACATCGAACTGACCATCGGCACGGATTTGACCGATCATGACAGGCTTCCATAAATGATGGTTTTCCTCATCCATTTTCAATGTATACCCTGATGGCGCGTCAAAAGTCTGACCTCCCATACTAATACGCACTTTATCGACATTAGTCGTACCAGCTTTTTCGACTGCTTGTTTCCACATATTGATACCCACGTAGGTGGCTTCCATAGGATCATTGGTCACGACTTTGTTAGCATTGGGTAGCTTATGATCCAGCGCATATTTCTTATACTTTTTAGTGAAGTCGCTGTTGACAGGATTTTTAACCGACATAAAGTAGTTCCATGACGCCAAATGCCCTTGCAATAAGCTGGTATCGATACCGCGAAGCTCCTCTTCTCCTACTGAGAATGCCATGACTGGGATATCAGAGGCTTTAATACCTTGGTTGGCAAGCTCACGATAAAAGGGTACGTTTGAATCCCCATTAATGGTAGAGATAACCGCCGTCTTTTTACCGGTAGAGAAGCTTTTAATATTGCCAACGATGGTCTGATAGTTGCTAAAACCGAAGGGGGTGTACTCTTCCATGATGTCTGTTTCAGCGACGCCTTTAGATTTTAAGAAAGCCCGCAGTATCTGGTTAGTAGTCCGAGGATAAACATAATCTGTTCCAAGTAAAACGAAGCGTTCTGCACTACCGCCCTCTGGACTCATCAAATATTCAACGGCAGGAATGGCTTGTTGGTTCGGTGCAGCACCAGTGTAGAAAATGTTTTCTGACTGCTCTTGACCCTCGTACTGAACAGGGTAGAACATCAAACCATTTAACTCTTCAACGACAGGCAGCACTGACTTACGTGACACCGATGTCCAACCCCCAAATATCACATCCACTTTATCTTGGGTTAACAGCTGACGTGCTTTTTCAGCGAATAACGGCCAATCAGAAGCGGGATCTACGACGATTGGCTCTAGCTGCTTACCTAACACACCGCCATTGGCATTAATTTCATCAATGGTCATTAGCGCAGTATCTTTTAGTGATGTTTCAGAGATGGCCATCGTTCCAGATAAAGAATGCAAGATACCAACTTTGATGGTGTCACCATCTGCCACAGAGGTAGCAGCCGTCTCAGAGGTTTCCGTTTTTGTGGCGGTAGAATTGGTTTCTGCACTAGTTTCCGCAGGTTTTTGACAACCTATAAGACTTAAGCTGCCGACAACAGCTACTGCTAGTAGAGACAAACGTGATGTCAATTTTGAGTCGATACGATAATTTGTACTTATAGGAGTAGCAGTAATAAGCGTTGGCAATAAAGACATATATTTCTCCAGAAAGATAAAGTAGCAGCCTGGTAGGCCGAGTGAACAAGCCATTCCTAACTATGATTAATACTTCAATATCTATGCCAATATAAAATACAAGACAAATGCACCAATATCGGTCTTTTTAGGAGATATTGCACTTTTTTCGCACCATGATGGTTTTTATGATTTTCTATGCACCATAAGTGTCTGGTTAAGGAATGCTAAAGCGGTATAAAAAATGATGACATCAGAAGCGATGTTTTTTTGAGTTCAGGAAGTGTGAACAGAAGGGAATTAAGAATCAAATTAAGAAGCAAACGTACTAAATGATGTCAACTCAACTAAAGATAAGTTTTTTTTGGCTAAAGCACGTTAGCCATTACGCTTGGTAGCTAGCTTGGGATGAGGTCAGACATTTAGTTTTTATAATAGGGTGCTGATCTATGCTGAAGAAATCATAAATTTACCCTGCATAAGTAAAATATTTATTCGCTTATTTGTACCAGTACCAGTAAAATGCGAGACTGTTTTCTACACGAGTTTATGAGTAACCAATGATACGTTTAACTGAAATTAAATTGCCATTAAATCATGCACCTGCAGATCTAACGACTGCGATAACGACAAAACTTAAAATCTCTGCTGAGCAAATGGCATCATTTGTGATGTTTAAACGTGGTTATGATGCTCGTAATAAAAGAAATATCCAATTGATTTATACGCTAGACATCACACTGACCGACTCGGATTTGACCAATGATTTACTGGTTCAGTTTGAGTCAGACAATCATGTTAAAGCCACACCAGATACCAGCTACAAATATGTAGGTGCAGCGCCAGAAGATTTAACTGAGCGTCCTGTTGTTGTTGGTTTCGGACCTTGTGGTTTATTAGCAGCACTTACCCTTGCTCAAATGGGTTTTAAACCTATTATCATTGAACGCGGTAATGAAGTCAGACAACGCACCAAAGACACTTTTGGCTTTTGGCGTCAGCGTAAATTAAACACAGAATCTAACGTGCAATTTGGTGAAGGCGGAGCAGGTACCTTCTCTGACGGTAAACTGTATAGCCAAGTGAAAGATCCAAATCATTATGGCCGTAAAGTCATGACTGAATTTGTAAAAGCTGGCGCACCAGATGAAATTTTATTTGTTAGTAAGCCGCACATAGGTACTTATAAGTTAGTCACCATGGTAGAAAAAATGCGTGCCGAGATCATAGAGCTTGGTGGGGAAGTTCGTTTTGCTACTCGCGTAGACGACTTGCACATCACTGACTCAAAAGTAACTGGCGTGACCCTTAATACTGGCGAAACCTTAAAAACTAGCCATGTTGTTCTTGCTGTTGGTCATAGCGCCCGTGACACCTTCCAAATGATCCATGATAAAGGCGTGTATATTGAAGCAAAACCTTTCTCAATTGGCTTTAGGATTGAACATAAACAGTCAACCATAGACCAAGCACGCTTTGGTGACAATGCCGGAAACGAAATACTTGGCGCTGCGGATTATAAACTGGTTCATCATTGCAAAAATGGTCGTTCTGTCTATAGCTTCTGTATGTGTCCAGGCGGAACTGTGGTTGCCGCAGCATCAGAAGAAGGCCGTGTGGTCACTAACGGCATGAGCCAATATTCAAGGAACGAGCGCAACGCCAATAGTGCTATTGTGGTAGGTATCGACCCAGAGCGAGATTACCCAAACCATCCTCTTGCTGGTATCGAATTACAAAGACAACTAGAAACCTTAGCGTTTGAATTAGGCGGCAAAGACTACAGTGCACCAGCGCAAACCATTGGTGATTTCTTAAAAGGTAAACCAAATTCAGAATTAGGCGATGTAAAACCCTCTTACACACCGGGCATTACTTTAACCGACTTAAGCAAAGCATTACCTGACTTTGCCGTGGATGCCATACGTGAAGCCATTCCAGCGTTTAATAGAAAAATCAAAGGATTTTCATCTGATGATGGTTTATTAACTGGTGTAGAAACCAGAACATCGTCACCAATCAGCATTAAACGCAATAAAGAATTCCAAAGCATTAACACCGAAGGCTTATTCCCTGCAGGCGAAGGCGCTGGCTACGCAGGTGGCATATTGTCAGCAGGGATTGATGGTATTAAAGTGGCAGAAGCCGTGGCAAAATCGATGTTGAACATAGAGTAAGAGCGGCTCTAAACGGTAAGCAAATCCTAATATTAAAACGCTTACCTAGATAAAAATATGCGATCAAAAAAGCCTTTCAAGCTTTATACTTAATAGCGTGAAAGGCTTTTTTGTGTTTTGCAGGTATGCTGTATGAAAATACATCGTCAGTTATGCAATGTTATGATGCGATAAGACGTTAAAAGACCCCACAACTGATAGGCTGTGAGGTCTTTTGATTACTTTTGACAATGTTTGTTGGTGCGCCTACAGGGACTCGAACTGTAAACGTAAAATATTGATTTATATGATTTTATTTATTGTTATAATTGGCGATACCGTCATGGATACCGCCATTCGTTGAATTGGCTCAGTAATTTATACCAGTTAGAATCCCGCTTTTGGATTCTAACACGGTTACGCTTCATCTTTCTCGTAATCATTTAGCTTTTCAACTATGTCGTCAATTTTGACTTTAAGCCACTTATTAGGTCGTCCCTCTAAATCAGGCTCAGGCAAAAAACCTTCTCTAATTTTTGCTTTTAAAGCTGTGTCGCTCTTAAAGCAAAATATCTGCTTGATGTCGCTAGTTGTGTAGTAGATGCCTGTCATGGTTTTTTCTCCTCATCTATGTCAACAGAGAGATAAAAGTGATCTGACTCAGTGTTGATATTGTAATAATCTTCTTTACAGTGCTCGCAGTATTCGCATTCGCAAGTGTTTCTATCTTCAGTCCAAAACGCAGAATTGACTGAGGTTTGATTGAATCCAAAAGCAATGTACTGATCTTTGTTTTGCTCTATTATTTCTGCTTGCTCTTTGAGCGTTGTATCGCAATTGGCATCGGCATCGAACGTTTTGTATGCACTCACAACCTTATCAACATCTTTGGATTCAAAGAGCTGATAGTCAAATGTTGATTTGAGTACAATTCGTTCACTATCCGTCAGTCTTTCATCCCTTGCTAAATCCCATATTGCTTGAGTATCTTTTTCGGTATTAAATACTGACATCAGTCTGGAATAACTATGATTAGCATCAATAGACGATGGCAGCAATCCCAAATACTTCTCTTCTAAGGCTGTCCAAACAGCCATAGCGCCACGCCATGCGTTTTGTGTTTCACCAATAAACTCTGCATAACCATCAGCTTTAAAGCCGTATATTTCAGTTGTACTCACAATCATTCTCCTTATCTAGCTTCATACCCATCACAACAAACGAACGCTCACCGTCATTGGCATACATAAAGTTTTCACCATCATCAGCGGTATAGGTATGCAAGATAGTTTCACCTTTGGTTGACATACCAAACAGTGCTTCTAGTACATATATGCGCTGAAATCTACTACTACCGTCTTTCGGCATTAACTGACCATAAAAACCATTTTGTACGTAAAAGTCCGATGCAGTTACTTCACTAGCTGGATTAAATGCTTTTCTTGCTTGGTTAATCATGACTAGTTGCGGCTTAAATCCATCGGGTATTTCAACATCAGCTTCAACTGGAGGTATGGTGTTGTTATCCAAGCTTCTTGCAATCTCATAACGACAATAGACACCATCATGTAGCTTGCAAGGTGCAGCATGCAGACGGTGGCCGTCTGTAGCATAAGCATTGTCATTCGCAACGTGGATAAATTCTAAGTGAGGTCGCTCGCTACACCCATCTTTTAACGCCAAGCAAAGCCAGTTAAAATCACTTTCTTTGATAAACTTATCCATGCTTACTCTCCAACTCGTGGCCACACGTCTCACAAACGCTTGGCAATCCCAAATCAATTTCTAGCAGCTCAGCGGCTAGGGCGGTCATTTCTTCTTCTGTGCGTGTTGTCACGATCATTATCCTTATGCCGTTTCAAATAAGTCGGGTTGTTCTGCTATCACTTTTTTCTTAGCAGCTCGTTTGACTTTCGGTTTACTATCTACCGTTTCGCCTCGCATGACTGCAAACGCTATTGACTCAGATGACCGTTGATAATTGCGATTCTCATAATCAATGTCGGCTTGGCTTGGAGCGTCAGGTGTCGATAGTAAATATTCCTTAAGCGCTGGCAAATCATTTAGTAGCGTGTTTACCATCACATAATTGGTAGGTGTCATCTTGATATGACGGCTCACACCGTCAATGCTTATCCATGCGCGATACTGGCAAAGCGTGTCGTGCGTATGATAAAAACTGGGTTTGATACGTGGTGCTGCAATCTGCGCCGTCAATCCAATATCATTGTCAGGCGTGATAAATATTTTGCGCAAACCAACTAAGGGGCTGTCGTACATTTCAATGCAAGGATGCGCCGATTGCACTAACTCTACTTGTTCCATAATAGAACCCTCGTTGGCCTGAGATTTCACCCAGACCGTTTAATTAATTAAGCTTGCGCACCAATTTCTTCAGCGACAACATCCAGCGTATCGTTTAGCATCTTGATATCACCTTCGTCAAAGTCTTGCAGAAGATTTGCAGGCTTTCACATGCTTCATGATGTTGTTGTATTCATCAGCTAAAACGATGGATTGCTTTTGATCAGCAAGTGCTTGGCGTAGCTCATCAACGTCCTCATCTCTAATGTTGACAGCGTCGTTTTCGACCATCGCTTTAATCTCTTTGCCAATAGGACCAATCTGCTTAACATCGGTGATTTGCTCAATGGTGCTTAGCAATTCGCTCGTGTCGTAATACTCAATCACTGGTGCTTCAGCGGTTGGTTGCTGTTTCACACGATTAAGTAGGGCAGCTGCACCAGCATTGGCAGCTTTAGGCGTAACGTTGCGAGGCGATTCATCGTTTCGGTCAGCCAATTCGTCGGGCGTATAAACACCCAATATGACATCTGGGCAGTGTAGGCGGCTAAAACGCTTAGCTGCTAGATATGCAAGCTGTTGTCGAGGGTCAGCAGCCCATAATGGCGAGTTACGAACATGACCAACTTGTGCCATAGTCAGTGATAACTCAGTTGCCTCGTCGTCACCTTTAAACGTAGCGCGGCAGATAACGCCAATGTCAGTAGATTTATCGTCTTTGCCTTTGACCTTTGACCAGTCACCAAAATATTCAAACTTGATACGGTCAACGATAGGCGCGCGGTTGTTAATTACAGCGATAACAAGCTGTGCCTCATAGCCCAATGTGCCATTAACTAAATGTGTCTTTTGAGCCACTGCGTATGGGTCCATTCCCCAGCGTAGTGATTGGCCAATAATTGCAAAACAATCACCGACGTTACCTTGTAGATGCTTTGGCACAGTGCAAGCGCCTTTAGCCATCATTTCAGCTAAGCGACTGCACTTGTTGAACAGCGCATCGTCTAGCGTGATTTGCTGTGGCGAGTATTGTTGATCTTCCATTACTGCGATTTCGTTGTAGTTGTCCATGAAGGTGTTCCTTATTTAAAAAGTTATGGTTCGGCTATTAGCTTCTACAAGGTTTTGCATTACCTTGTCTGCCAGCACTGCTATTTCGTTTTCAATATTTTGAATGGCGTTATCGTACACGCGGTCAACAATCCATCCCGACTCTTCAGCAAGCGCGCGTTTGAGATAATTATTGC
>LIQB01000001.1 GCA_001411745.2 Psychrobacter glacincola | reverse complement strand
CTAGGGCGTGTCCCTAATCTGTAAAAGTAAGTATAAAGGCTTTAAAATAAAGAGACTATTTCAAACAGGGCTCTCTAAATTATGGCAAGAACAGTGCTCACCGATAATACATGGGAACAACTCCAAAGTACCATGAAGGCTCATGGCTGTCATACTTGGAAAAACGACAAACAAGTCATGGAAGCCATATTGTGGAAACTTCGTACAGGCGCGCCATGGCGTGATATACCGAGTGAGCTATGTCCATGGAAAACGGCCTACAACCGTTTTAATAGGTTGTCAAAAAAGGGGTTGTGGGAACAATTTTTTTTGACCTACGAGCAAGTATTGATGAAGAATGGGTATTCGCAGACGGAAGCTATATCCGCTGTCATCAGCATTCAAGCGGCGCAAGACGAGGAGAGCTTCGAGCCACTGGAAAGTCACGAGGTGGAACCACTACCAAGATTCATCTCGCCGTCGATTCGCATGGAAACCCGATTGATTTTAAAATCACTGGGGGTGACGTCCACGACAGCCAAGCGGTAGATGATATTATAGAGATGCTAACGGATGCGACCTACTTTATTGCTGATAAAGCTTATGATTCTGAAACCATTAGAACTAGGCTAAAGCAAGATAACATAAGCCCTGTCATCCCTAAAAGAAAAAATGCTAAACAACCAGATGTAGCGTTTGATCACTATTTATATAAGCTACGACACTTAGTTGAAAACACGTTTGCAAGGCTAAAGCACTTCCGTAGTATTGCGACTAGATACGAAAAATTGGCTCGTAATTATAAGTCTATGCTGTATCTAGCTTGTACTATGATTCATTGCAAACTGAATTAGGGACACGCCCTAGATTGCGACTAGATACGAAAAATTGGCTCGTAATTATAAGTCTATGCTGTATCTAGCTTGTACTATGATTCATTGCAAACTGAATTAGGGACACGCCCTAATACTGATACTCTCTAATACCGACGTTCCAATAGTAATCGCAATTAATCAGAAAAAGTTGATCATAAAAAAACGTTGCTCATTTATAATAAGCAACGCTCTTATTTGACACCAGAACTAGTAGACCAGCTAGATTATTTGTTGCGTAGCTTTATTAAGTGGCTTTATTACGTAGCGCAGTTAATAAGCGTTGATGAATACCTTCAAAACCGCCATTCGACATAATCACAATGGCGTCACCCGCTTTTGCGTGCGTGTCGATATGCTCGATGATAGCATCGATACTAGAGAGCACCTGTTGGTTGCCCATGTTAGGATTTACGCTATTGGCATTTTCAATGACTTCTTTTAGACCCCACTCCAGTCCTGTCGGCTCATACCATAAGGTATGATCGGCGAGAGCAGCAGACTCAGCCAAGCTGTCTTGATGAATGCCCATTTTCATGGTGTTACTACGTGGTTCAATAATCGCCCAAATGCGTCTGTCCGCCAGTTTCTTCTTGGCACCATCTAAAGTAGTAGTAATGGCTGTAGGATGATGGGCAAAATCATCAAAGACTAAGATATCATTGACATCGCCAATCAGCTCCATCCGACGCTTGATACCAGCAAATGCTGATAACGCCGCGCACGCAGTTTTTACACTGATGCCGATGTTATAAGCTGCTGCTACAGCAACCAAGGCATTATTCACATTATGCATGCCGCTCATCGACCAGTCGACGACTCCTGTGGCTTCTTCATCAGCAACATTAGCCGTAAAACTAACCGCAAATTGACCACCATCTTCGCTAATAAGTTCAGCTTGCCAATCACTACTATCTTTTACATGCTTATCTGTTGCATGGGTATTATCTGCTGCATAGGTATTATGTGCCGCTGAATCCAATACGGCTGTCCGCCAAACGGGTGTCCAAACCCCTTTCGCTAACGTCTCCTCTAAGCTGGCAGTCGCTGTGGGCATAATGATTTTGCCCGTACTTGGAATCATGCGCACCATATGATGGAATTGGGTCTGAATGGCCTCAAGATCCGCAAAAATATCCGCATGATCAAATTCTAGGTTGTTTAAAATAGCCGTACGCGGACGGTAGTGCACGAACTTTGAACGCTTATCAAAAAATGCAGAATCGTATTCATCCGCTTCGATAACGAAATAGCCAGTATTTACCGAATCGTCATTATCAATTTTATCCGCACCCAAATAACTGCTGTGAGCGAAGACGTGCTGTAAATGCTCGTCAGTGGTATCAACCAGTGGCACACCGCCGATTAAAAACCCAGTGTCGATATCCGCATAGTGCAATATCCAAGCGAGCATAGTCGTCGTCGTGGTTTTACCGTGAGTACCGGCAACGGCTATCACATGACGCGATTGTAATACCTGCTCAGATAAAAACTGTGGTCCTGAGGTATAGCGTAGACCTGTGTCCAGCATATATTCGATGACATCCATACCGCGCTTCATGGCATTACCAACGACGACTAAATCTGGTGCTGGTTGTAAATGCTCTACCAGATAGCCTTGCTCAATGGCCACGCCTGCGTTTTCCAGTTGGGTGGACATCGGCGGATAAACGTTGGCATCTGAGCCCGTGACCGTATGCCCAAGCTCGCGTGCCAGCAATGCCAGTGAGCCCATAAAAGTACCACAAATACCAAGAATATGAATATGCATAGACGTTCCGTACGAGCTTAAATTAAAAGAATAAAAATGGAGCATTATCCCAAAAGTTACCGATATTAACCGTGGTGTATTCTAGGATACGCTCAACCTAATGATCATCAGTCTTGGCTATAATTAAAATATTATAAATGGTGACGGCGTTAACCGTGCTTCATGTACCAAACGTACTATTGACGCCAGCTTGCCTTATCTCTATTTTATATTGCTTCGATCCTATATTCTGTCACAAAAACAGCATAGGTTCGCCAAATAGCAGCGTCGAAAACAAGCACTTATTGTAAAGTAAACACCGCATGATGACCAATAAAAAACGCCCAACAAGTAGGCGTTATTAAAAGGATGGTTTGGCTCATTGAGCATCACTATATTCAGAGCACCTAACTATATTCAGAGCACCTAAAATTTAGAGCCTCTAAATGTTTATGCCGCTATTTTATTATTTGCGCGACAAGGTATAGTCATTGTTAGGTTTTTTATGTTCATCCATTAAGACAAGATGATTGTCTTGAATATGATACGCTTCAATGTTTTTGTCTTCATAGACAATCGTAATCATATCATTGTCTTGACGATAAACACCAGGCTCAAACAGGGGTGCATTCGGCATTTCGGGATTGTTATCTATACTGGTTTTTAGCACTGAACCATCAGCGAATAAATTCAATGTAATATCAGTGCTATCACAAGATTTACAGGGTACCATGCCACCATAATCGCCCATTAACGTGGCTTGTAATGTGCCATTACGCGGCTCTGAGCGTGTCAGTGATTGATGGGGATATGCACCGTTACTCGATTGGGCAGCCGCGATCAGCGATTGTCCTTCTGACACTTTATCTAGCTCACTACCCGCATTTAATAGATTGGTCTCTGACAAGTTCTCTGCGCTTGCTTGTGCGCTGTTCTCTTCTACATGATCGATAGGGGAGACCTTAGTCGTCATACCTTTATCGCCGCTAGACGAGGTACTATCACAGCCGATGAGTAGCACACAGAGGGGCAGCGCTAGCAAACAACGACCACCGCGTTTGAGAATAGTTAGCGTGTTAGAACAAGTAGGCAAAAAATATATCATGGTCACACCAAAAAACAGTTTTTTAATAGTCATTCCAAATGATTATCGACACTATCGACAACTCAATACGTTGTCAAAAAGGAAAGATAAAAAGATAATAGGAAGGATAAATGTTTAAATTAGAGTAGAAGACTACGAGACTACAAGTGCCATCTGAGGCTAGGCGGCGAGAAGAAGCTATCGGTAGCCTATCGCCAATCAGTCAACAGTGATGGATATTTAAAACGCTATTTTACCCATCAAAAAGCAAATAAACTGTGTCAAGATATCAAAGGTTAAAGATATCTCTGTGGCCTTTTTGTTATGATAGGTTTAGCCATGAGCTAAGAATAATGTTTTAACATTGATAGATATGATGAACCAAAATTATCGGAGATATTTAATAGTGGCTCATTAAAGAACAGACGTTTAGTAATAAATACGCCTGTTCGTTTGGAAAAATGGATCTAGCAAAAACAAAGGATATAGCAAAAAGCAACGTAGGGGCTAATTCGCTATCAAGCAAGACGGCTAGGGGCAACAGGTCGTAAAATGCGCCATAATATCAACCCGTGTACCACCAATAGCAGACTAAATAGAATCAAAGATTGTTCAGGAATACTTAGACCCATAAATGTCCACTCAACAGAGGCACATTCGCCAGAACCTGCAAAAACTTCTTTAAATACTTGCAAAATCGGTAGCGTATCTAACCAATAATCCAGCCCTGGACCACAAGAAGGTACTTGATCGGCAGGAAGATGCTGTAGCCAAACATGTCGTCCAGCCACGGCAGTCGCCCAGCCGATACCTGCTAAGCTACCAAGCCACAATACCAGTCTAACGGCCTTAGATTTAGGGTTGAATAATGCCGCTATCAAAGCAAAACTGCCCATGATTATGAGGCCAATACGCTGAAAAATACACAGTGGACAAGGCGAAAACCCCATATAGCGCTGTAAAAAAAACAGCGCAAAACTCATACCTATTACGGCTATTATCACCAAAAATATTTGCAAATTGCGGTAAGTGGTCAGCTTTAGCATCGGGCAGTTACTCTTATAAAGTAGTCATCTATACACATTAAGTGGCGGTCAGAATTTAGTACTCAAAACTCAGTAATCAAAGCTCAGCAATCAAAGCTTAGCGATATTGCTGTAAAAATTCCATAAAATCTTCAGTTTCGGCTTTTTCAATCTCAGCTTGCTGTAATATTGATTTTTCTGCCAACACTTCATATTTGGCTTGGGTGTTTGGGCTAAGCGTTTGCTGTAACAAAGACTCACGATGCTGCTGCGCCAAGGTAAAGCCAAGCTGCCATAAGCTGCCTAAACGCTGACTATCAGAGTTTACTTGTGCTGAAATAGTCGATTCAGAATGTCCTGCTTTGCCTTGCATTAACGCGACTGCTGCACGGTAATCGTTGCCGCCATAATGCGCATCAAGTAGCGCGGCAAGTGGTTGCATACGTTCTAAGTGCACCAGCATCCAGCTCTCAAGCAGTTGCTCTTCGCCGTTGTTTATAATGTGTAAGCCTTCGCGGCGACCTTCGTTTACCACGCGCTCAAGATTGATGGCTAAAGTCTCTTCTTCCTCAGGTAATAGATCAGGTGAGTCGCTCAGCAGACAGTACAGCGCCATGACCTCTAAGAAACAGGCGCTAGATAGACGAATACCGACATCGCTATAAGGGTCTAGATCGATTGCACGGAACTCAACATAGGCGATACCACGGCGCTCTAATGCTTCGGTCGGTGTCTCGCCGCTCATCGCAATTTGTTTGGGACGAATAGGGCTATAGTATTCATTTTCTATTTGTAAAATATGATTGTTGATTTGGATAGGGTTGCCATCGGCATCATCTAAGCCAAGCTTGGCAAAGCTTTCGTGCGGAGTCTGAATCGCACGGCGCAGTCCATCGACATACTCTGGCAGATAGTTATAACGAATATCGAGCTGTTCTTGCACACTATTAGTATAACCAAGCTTGCCCATACGTAGGCTGGTGGCAGCAGGCTTATAGTAGGTTGAGTCGTTTAGTAGCTCTAAATCATGCTCGCGACCAGCTAAGAAACAAGGACAAACGCTAGGGCTAGCACCCAGTAAATACAATACCAAACTGGTCAGACGCTTAAAGTTACGGATAAGCCCTAAGTACTTTTCGTTTTTAAATTCTGTCAGCGTTTGCGCTTGTGCAGCAGGTATTTCAGCTTGCCAGACTTCAAATAATCCGTCACCAAAAGACAAGTTGTAATGCAAACCTGCAATCGTTTGCATGCGGCGACCATAGCGGATACCAAGCCCACTACGGTATAGCGTCTTGAGCTTACCTGTATTAGAGCTGCCATAATCAGCCAGTGGGATGTCTTCATCATTCGATGACAGCATACAAGGCATAGACAGCGGCCACATCAGCTCACCTTCAGGCATGGCTTGATAGACCAGCACATGCAACTGACGCAGCATGTTTAGCGTCTCTTTTGGTGAGGTTTTGGGGTCAGTAATTAGCTCAAGTAGGCTTTCTGAATAATCAGTTGTGATAAACGGATGGGTGAGCTTTGAGCCAAGTTTGGCTGGATGCGGCGTCTGAGCCAAGTAGCCATCGGGTCTTACGCGCAGACCTTCTTTTTCGATACCGCGGAGCATGCCCGTTAAATGCTTGCTATCAAACCAATTAGGAATGTCAAAATTCACAAAGCTACTCGCAAAATTACTCATAATAGTCATCTATTGTTATTTATTATGGCGGCTCAAAACACGACTGGCGTTTGACCATAATGAAGGTAAATATTGGATTAAGAATGCCGTCAGTTTAGCTCAAAGCTGCCCTGAAAACCACGGACAATTACAAATACGATAAGCTTTACAGGCGCTCATTCATCTTGATTTTAATAGGTATTTCAATAAAAAATTTTATGAACAGCGCGTTACTTTTTTCTAAAAAACGCATAAAACAAGAAGCATCTACCTACGAGATAGATGCTTCAAAAGTACGACGTTAAGCGGTTTATGATAGCGTTGACTAACGAGGAAGGTATCTTGATCAAAAGTCATGCGTCTCGCCAACTTAAATAGAGAAGGATGAGCCACAACCACACGTGGTGGTGGCATTTGGATTGGTGACGATAAAGCGTGCGCCCTCTAACCCTTCAGTATAGTCAACGGTAGAGCCTTGTAAATACTGATAGCTTAGTGAATCGACGACCAAGGTCACATCGTCATTATCAAAATTGGCATCGTCTTCATTCAGCTCATTGGCGAAGTTAAAGCCGTAAGAAAAACCTGAGCAGCCGCCGCCCGTCACATAGACACGCAACATCAGATCGCTGTCGCCTTCTTCTTCACGTAGACGTCGCACCTTTTGTGCGGCGCTATCGGTTAAGCTTAAAACAGTTGGGTCTACTGGCTGGCTGGCGCTTGGATTAAATTGGTTGGCTGATTCTTTCATATCTACCTCAGTTGCTAGGATCAAATGCGGTCGTCCAGTTAGGGTTTGCAATGAAATAGTTGCAAATAAAGATACGCACGGCGTTTGGTTCAATTGGGTGCTGTTATTATGGCGCTGCTATTGGTATGACTAATGGCGCATTATAAATATGATATCTGTGTCATTACAACGATTTGGTTGATAACGGGCACTTATCTCATCGCAGTATATCATAATGGGGGTATTGATTCGTTTGTCAAGAGTGACGCTACTGGCTGAAGGTGGCTGATTGATACTAGCGGTTATTATCCCCATAAACTCATGCTAAGAGAAAGACTTTTTGTGCGAATAAACACTTGGTTTTGAAATAGTTATTTAATCGTTTGCCTATGGGGCAAGCGTTTGAAATAATAGCCGCCAGTTAACATGCCAGATGTGTGTTTTTTATTGCCTTATATTTTATATTACTGTTGAGTTGAAGAGATTATATGATCGAATTTAAAGACGTTGGTGTTCGCCGTGATGGTCGTGAGTTGTTTGCAGGGTCAAGCTTCCAGCTACATCCGGGCCACAAAGTTGGCTTGACGGGCAACAACGGCACCGGCAAATCTACCTTATTTGCCTTATTGTTGACGCGAATGGGCAGAGGAGATACCGAGGTCACGCTTGATAGAGGTGAAGTTAGTATTCCCGATAGCTGGCATGTGGCGCATATGGCGCAGGAAGTCGGCGCTACGACACAGTCTGCAATCGATTATGTATTGAGCGGTGATGAGCAGTGGTATGAGATTAATGCTTCTTTGAATGATTTGAGTAGCGTCAGTGATGAGCAGATCGGGGTATTGCATCAGCAGTTTGATGAAATTGATGGCTATCGTACGCCGACTAAAGCGGCACAAATCATGGCAGGTCTTGGTTTTAATACCAGCCAGCATGAATTACCCGTAGAAGGGTTTTCGGGTGGTTGGCGCATGCGTCTAAACCTTGCCAAAACCTTGATGAGCCGTGCAGACTTAATGTTACTCGATGAGCCGACCAACCATTTGGATTTGGATGCGATTTTGTGGCTTGAGACTTGGATCAATGCCTATACTGGTCTGGTCATCGTCATCTCGCATGACCAAGCTTTTTTGGATGCTACGGTCGGTCATATCTTGCATGTTGAGCAACAAAAAATCACCCTTTATACCGGTAACTATCAGCAATTTATCCGCACCCGTCACGAGCGTATGGCGCAGCAGCAGCAAGCGTTTGAAAAACAAGAAGCGACTAAAGCACATTTGGATGACTTTATTCGTCGTTTCCGCGCCAAAGCCAGTAAGGCAAAGCAAGCACAGAGCCGTATCAAGCAGCTTGAGCGCATGGCTGAGCTGTCACCGATGATGGCGGACAACCCGTTCTCGTTCCGCTTCTATGAGCCAGCAAATATGAGCTCACCGCTGATTGAGCTGACCAAAGCGGATATTGGCTATAGCGATACGCCACTTCTATATAATGCCAATGTGCAAGTGACGCCGGATACGCGTCTTGGCTTGCTAGGTATGAATGGCGCTGGTAAGTCGACCTTAATTAAAGCCTTAGTCGGTGAACTTGGCGTATTAACAGGGACGTATCGTGTTTCGGATACCCTGAAATTAGGCTACTTTAACCAGCATCAAATGGATATCTTGGATGCCAAGGCAACACCGATAGAGATGTTGCGTCGTCTAGCCGGTAAAACCTCTGATGCGATGTTACGCTCGTTTTTAGGCAGCTTTGACTTCCGCGGTGAGCGTATCGATACGCCGAGTGAGCTATTCTCTGGGGGCGAGCGTGCGCGTCTGACGCTAGCATTGATTGTTTGGCAACGTCCCAACGTTCTGGTACTCGATGAGCCAACCAACCATTTGGACTTACAAATGCGCCAAGCGCTGACCATCGCCTTGCAAGGATTTGAGGGGGCAGTGGTACTGGTTTCGCATGATCGTGAGTTGATTGCCAACGTCTGTGATGAGCTGTTTTTGGTACATGATGGTCAAATCGAGGAATTCGATGGTGACATCAGCGACTACGGTAAGTGGCTGGCAGAAAAGCGTAAGCAAGAGAACTCATCAGATAAAAGTACCAGTAAGAAGAAAAGTAAAAGAGAGAGTAAGAAATTCGTTTCACGTGAAACAGATAATAGTCAAGTGAGTAATAAAGCACCTGATAATTCATCAAAAAGTAAAGCGACGACGCCTACGCTTAGTAAAGATGCGCAGCGCAAATTGGCGGCTGAACAACGCAAACTCACCGCGCCTATTCGCCGTGAGATAGAAGAGATAGAAAAGGCATTGGCTAAAATTGATGGACAGCTTGTGACGCTTGAAGAAAAACTGGCTGATACGGATTTGTATGAAGAAGGTCGCAAGTCTGATTTGCTGTTATTACTTAACGAGCAAACGGCATTGCAGCAGCAGCACAGTGACAATGAAGAAAAACTATTGCTTTTGATGACGACATTAGAAGAAATGGAAGCGGGTTTTGAGTAGAGAGCTGTTCGCTATAGTAAATAGCAGGTTTTGATTGTTTTTTAAGCTATTTTTACTTGATAAAGACAGTCACAAAAAAGGGAAAGCGCTGGCTCTCCCTTTTTTATTACGTTATTCCTTACGGTATTTACCATCACCATAAGACAGTATTTCCATTGTGGTCGTACATAACTGACAGTTTATTTGACCAGCAGCGGCTTTCGATAAATCCAAAATACGACCCCGAATGAAAGGGCCTCTATCGGTGATTTTTACGATTACACTCTGCTTTGTCTTCTTGTTGGTCACTTGTACCTTCGTACCAAACGGCAACGTGCGATGCGCAGCGGTCAAAGAGTTCATGTTGAAGATACTACCACTAGCAGTGCGTTTACCGTGGAACTGACTACCGTAATAACTGGTGTTTCCAGCAAAAACGGTGGTACTCAGCAATAGTGATAATGTGATAACCAAAGACTTGATTAAATAAGACATTTAATACCTTTAAGCAATTTATAAAATAGACAGATACACTTGCCTATGTTATTCATACTCCCTATGAGTATAAATAATATATTCATTTTACAACACATACTTTGTCATATTCTTACGGTTCTGTAAAAGAACTACCAAGGTCAAAATGCTCATTTATGCACGCTAGCTATTAAATACCAGTGATCTGTATGTAATTGTTTTAAATAATGATTTACATTGTTAATGGTATTTTTGGCTTGACTCTCTATTTTTTCATTAGGACGAGTGTTAAATTGATATGACGTCTGTGGCTATCAAAGAATAATAATGTCAGAATCATAGAGAAATATGCCAATGCAGTGACAAAGGCGAATCATAATGTATTAAGTGCCTCAAACAACTTAAACACTGCTGTTGTTCGGCACTATTACTGGTAATATTTGTATAACGGTATTGAATTTTTATATTACTATCATTATTAGATAGACTATCGTTACCACCTGTTATGTCGCAGTTGAATAAATTTCCGTACCATATCGTTTAAAATGGGCATACCAGTATCATTAACATGCTTTTATGTTGAGGACAAAAACATGGCAGAGAAAAATTACTATGACATTTTAGGGGTCAAAAAAGACGCGTCAGCTGCAGATATTAAAAAAAGATACCGTAAGCTTGTCCGTCAATATCACCCTGATGTGAGCGATGATCCAGATGCAGACAATAAGATTGCTGAGATTAATAATGCTTACGAAACCATTAGAGATAAAGAAAAGCGTGCCGAATATGACGCCATGCTAGACAATCCCTTTGCTGGTCAAAGTGGTGGTTTTGGTGGTCAATCTGCAAGTGGCGGGCAAGGCGGCTATCGTTGGGAAGATATCAAAGATCAGTTTGGTGAAGGCGAAGCTTATGGCGATGGTGGCTTCCGCTTCGATGACATCTTTTCGGCATTTGGTCGCGGTGCACGTGGTTCAGCGGGAGGCCAATCGCAGCGTGGTGGTTTTGGCTCGCAAGATAGCAAAGGTCAAGATCAACATGCAGAGATTACGGTTGATTTGGCGTCCGTTTATAATGGCGACGACTACAGCATTAAGTTGAATGTCCCTATTCGTCAACCGAATGGCAGTGTCGAGTATGACAACAAAACGCTGAAAATTAAAATTCCTAAAGGCATCACTGATGGCAAGCAAATTCGCCTAGCAGGGCAAGGTGCCGCTGGTATTGGTGGCGGAAAAAATGGCGATTTATTTTTAAAAGTAAAAATCCGTCACGCAGACAATATCCGTATCGAAGGCGCTGATGTTTATCAAACCGTCAATATAGCGCCATGGGAAGCGGCGTTGGGTGAAAAAATCAACGTCAGTACGCCAGCTGGTACGCTTGCTGTGACTGTGCCTAAGAACAGCAAGTCTGGTAGCAATTTACGTCTAAAAGGTAAAGGTATCCCTGCTAAGCAAGCGGGTGATTTGTATCTAACCTTAAACATCGTGAACCCTGATATCAGCACTGAGGCCGCGACCCAAGCTTATGAGCAACTAAAACAAGCCTTTGCCGATATCAATATTAGTCGTTAATTGCCGCCAGAAATTACTCACATTGAAACACTGTAATAGAGATGAAGACCATACGATAACGATGAAATAAAGAGCAAACGAGGATAATAGCTATGAAACACTCGCCTGAATTTACCGACATTATCATGAGCTTGGATGAGCTGGTATCTGCCTGTGGCCAAGAGCGCCAATGGGTCATCGAATTGATTGAAGAGGACATCATCGAATATGATGTGCCGGAACGTGAGCAGTTCACTGGTTATCAGCTGACGACAGTGCGCCGTGCCTCGCGCCTTAGCCGCGACTTTGAAGCCAGTGTTCCTGCGATTGGCTTGATACTTGAGCTGTTGGATGAGCTCGAACAATTACGCCAATTTAAACGCCAATTAGACATGCAGACACCAGTGATTGAAATTGAAATCGATCATTTAAAATAATTTATTTCCCCTTTATTCAGTACATAAAAAATCAGCACAAAAAAAGGGTCTCTAAAATGAGACCCTTTTTTTGCAAATAATATATTTAGCGTTTAACGCGCATATTTTGGATCAGCTGCTGCGGTAAACAGTACATCCGTTGAAGAGTTCAACGCCGTTTCTGCCGAATCCTGTATCACACCAATAATAAAGCCAATCGCAACCACTTGCATGGCGATATCATTTGGAATGCTAAATAAGCTTGCTGCCAATGGAATTAAGAGTAATGAACCACCAGCGACACCAGAGGCACCGCAGGCACTAATGGTTGCGACTAGACTTAACAGCAGTGCTGAGGCAAAGGTCACTTCAATACCGAGTGTATGCGCGGCTGCAAGCGTTAAGACGTTAATCGTAATCGCCGCGCCTGCCATATTAATGGTCGCACCCAGTGGAATCGTCACCGAATAAGTATCTTCGTGTAGACCCAGTTTGCGGGCAAGGTTCATATTGACGGGAATGTTGGCAGCCGAGCTACGCGTAAAGAATGCGGTAATCCCTGACTCACGCAAGCACTTGAATACTAGCGGATAAGGGTTTTTGCCCGTTTTGATCAGTACAATAATAGGATTGGCAATCAAAGCGATAAATAACATACAACCGACCAGTACCATCAAGATACGTGCATAACCTGCCAAAGCCGCAAAGCCGGTCTCAGCGACGGTGTTGGCGACCAAACCCAAGATACCAAAAGGTGCTAGGGCAATGACCCACTTCACCACTTGGGAGATGGCGTCAGAAAAATCACCGACCACAGTGCGTGTGGTATCACTGGCTTGGCGCAGTGCGAAACCGATGATAATTGCCCACGCTAAAATACCAATATAGTTGGCTTCAGCGATGGCATTAACTGGGTTTGCGACCAGATTTAGCAGTAGATTGGTCAGTACTTCTTTAAGGTTGGCTGGTGGGACTTGCTCAATTGTGGCGTTGACCAATACCAGTTCTGTCGGGAATAAAAAGCTCGCACCGACAGCAGTCAGTGCGGCTAAAAAAGTGCCAAACATGTACATGATAAGCACAGGCTTGACGTAAACTTCATTACCGCTGCGATGCTGGCTAATGGCCGCCATGACCAACACAAATACCAGTATCGGTGCAACGGCTTTTAGTGCTCCTACAAATAAAGTACCCAACAATCCTAAGGCAATACCGATATCTGGTGCCAACCAACCTATCAATACTCCCGCTATCAAACCGATAATAATAAGTGGTACTAGACCAATGCGCTTATACATCGCAAAAAATGAATACATCCTTACCCCGACAATCTAATGAATAATAAAAGAGATCAAGCCATTTTATGTTTTTTGCTTTACTAGTCTCATACTCATACTCATATACAGGTAAGATTCGTAAAACAGAATAAAAATAGGTAAAGTATAACCAAAAAAAGGGCAGTTAAGCCCTTTTTTTATTTTTATACCTATCAATTAAGATGATTGGTTTGTTATGGTCGTCTTTAACACACCCAACATTAGCGTGCATATTTTGGATCAGCAGCGGCAGTAAACAAGACGTCTGTTGATGAGTTCAATGCGGTCTCTGCGGAATCTTGCAGCACACTAATAATAAAGCCAATAGCCACCACTTGTAGCGCAATATCATCAGGAATATTGAATAAACTGGCCGCCAAAGGAATGAGTAGTAATGAGCCACCAGCGACGCCAGAGGTACCGCCAGCACTGATTGTAGCGACTATACTTAGTAGTAATGCTGAGCCAAAGGTCACTTCAATACCGAGTGTATTCGCGGCTGCAAGGGTTAACACATTAATAGTAATAGCGGCACCTGCCATATTAATAGTGGCGCCTAATGGCAGGGTGACTGAATAAGTATTTTCATGTAACCCTAATTTGCTGGCAAGGTTCATATTGATAGGAATGTTGGCAGCAGAGCTACGGGTAAAAAACGCAGTTATACCAGATTCACGTAAGCAGGTGAATACCAGTGGATAAGGGTTTTTACCTGTTTTTAAGTATACGAGGAGAGGGTTCGTCACCAAAGCAATAAACAACATACAGCCTATCAGTACTAGCAAAATTCGTGCATAGCCCAATAACGCAGCAAAGCCAGTATCAGCGACGGTATTGGCGACTAATCCCAAAATACCAAAAGGTGCTAGCGCGATGACCCATTTGACTACTTTTGAGATGGCATCTGCAAGGTCATTGACAGTGCTGCGAGTCGTCTCGCCAGCTTGTCGTAGCGCAATGCCAATAATAACGGCCCAAGCTAATATACCGATATAATTAGCATTGGCTAGTGCAGCAACTGGATTTGCGACGAGACTGAGTAATAAATTATTCAATACTTCTTTTAAGTTTGCTGGCGGTACTTGCTCGATGGTCGCATTCACTAACGTCAATTCGGTTGGGAATAAAAAGCTGGCACCAACAGCGACCAAAGCGGCTATAAAAGTGCCTATCAGATATAAAAACAGCACCGGTTTTACATAGACCTTATTACCGCTACGATGTTGGCAGATAGCAGCCATCACTAAGAAAAATACCAGTATAGGGGCAACGGCTTTTAGGGCACCTACGAACAAGGTCCCCAAAATCCCTAAGGCAATACCCACACTTGGCGCCAGCCATCCTATCAAAGTACCTAGTACTAAACCGATAACAATCAGCGTTACCAATCCGATTCGTTGGTACATCGCTATTAATGAATGCATTTTTACCCCTTTAGTCCATTTGGAAATAAATATTAGCTTAACAATCGTTAGCTTAACAACCGAAGGATGTTAGCATTTTTTGTGATAAGCGCCTACTGACAGATTTTATAAGGCAGTAGGCAATAACGGACTTATAAGCCTCTAAGAATTTTAAAAGTCGACATTTAAGCACAAAAAAACGCCATGACTGGCGTTTGATTTTGTAATAGAAGATTAAACTTTGAAATGGGTAAGCTCATAGCCGAGTTGCTGGTAATGCTTATATTTAGCGCGTCCTGCCTCAGTGCTGACTGTATCAGGTTTGATAAGCTCTAAAATACGAGTTGGCAATGTATTGCTGGTAGCATTTATATAGTCATTAACGGGACGTATCGTAGTATTGAGTACGATCCCTTTAAAGTCGGCTGGCATATAGCTGGCAAGCAACACTGGTGCTAATAATTGATTATTAATATCAGTATGAACACCGTCAATATCGGCGCCTTCAGGATTAGAATCTAAAAGGCGTTGATGCGGTATAAAGCTCGTATCGTCTTGTGCCCAAAGGGCTTCATCAAGCGTCGACAGCAATGCATCGTCTTTTTCGATAAGAATCAATAACGACTGGCTGCTTTTATTGAGCGCCGTCTGGGTCAGCTGACAAATAAAGCCCAAGAAGTCTTGGGCTTTATTCTCAGTTAATACATAAAAGCTAACTTTCATAAAGTGGTTTTCATGGAATGGTGATTCATCAATAGATTATGCCATATTTGCGCTATTTTTTAGGTATTGCATGAATAATGGCACTGGACGACCAGTCGCGGCTTTGTCTTGACCTGAAACCCATGCCGTACCAGCGATGTCTAAATGCGCCCATGCTTGACCTTCTTCGATGAAGCGCGATAAGAAACAGGCAGCAGTCACAGCGCCGGCACCTTTACCACCGATATTTTGAATATCAGCGATAGGCGAGTCAATCTGCGCTTGATATTCGTCATCCATTGGCATGTGCCAGATTAGATCGCCTGATAGGTTACTGGCGTTTTCTAAGTCAAACAACACATCTTCGTCATTACTAAAGACCGCCGAGCGGACGTGACCCAACGCAACCACACAAGCACCGGTCAAGGTTGCCACATCGATGATGGCTTTTGGCTGATAATACTTCTGCACGTAGCACAAGGTATCGCACAATACTAAACGACCTTCAGCATCGGTATTTAGGATTTCAACGGACTTACCGTTCATTGCTATGATGATATCGCCAGGGCGCGTTGCCTCTCCTGATGGCATATTTTCAGCACAAGCTAGCGCACCGACGACGTTGATCGGTAGACGCGCTTCACATAGCGCTTTTAGAGTACCGAGTACCGCAGCAGAACCGCCCATATCAAATTTCATCTCATCCATCGCCGCACCCGGTTTGATTGAGATACCACCTGAATCGAAGGTGACACCCTTACCGACTAAGACGATAGGCGCGTCATTGTTTGCACTTTGGGCATTGTCTTCGTTATTTTGGTCAGCTTTTTTCGCGGCTTTTTTGCTAGCAGCTTTGGTTGGTAGTTTATCAGCCAATGCTTTGAGACCGCCAGCTACTTTTGCGCTGTTGGTGGTGGCTTTGCTAGTATCGCCATCAGTATTGGCGCTAAAGTTAGACTTGCCGCGATACTCCATGAGTACCAGTTTGCCTTCTTTGGTAGAGCCTTGCGCGACCGATAAGAAGCAGTTCATACCCAGTGCTGACATCTCGTTTTCACCTAATACGGTGACTTTTAAGAGATCAGGATAAGTGGCTGCCAATTCCTGTGCTTGCTCAGCCATATACGCTGGGAAACAGATATTACCCGGCTCATTGGCAACATCACGGGTCAAGCTTTGACCATTAAAGACCGCTTGTGCAAAGTCTAACGAATCTTCTAAAGACGACTCTGCCAATAAGTAGATGTCCGTTAAAACAGGTGTTTGCTGCTCAGATTTGTACTTGTCAAAACGATAGCTTGCTGCCAGTAAGCTCAGCGCGAATTGACTAAACTGGCTTTCTTCTAAGCTGTCGCCCAGCGCCACAGTGATAGAGTCGACGCGTTTTTGGGTGCTCTTATAAATGGTATTGGCAATTTTTTCTAGAACGCTATGACGCAATTTATCAACATTACCTACACCGACCAATAATAGCTGTACTGGATTTTCTTTGGTGGTTTTCTTATCACCTGCTAGCGCATAGTCAGCGACGGTTTCACAAGCTTTGCCGTTAAAGTGTGATACTTCAATCAATTGCTCAATGCGGGTTTGATAATCGCTCAAGACTGACTCAGCTAAGATATTTTTCTTATCATCGATCAAAACGACAAGGCAGGCCGCGTCTTTACTTTTGGCTTCTTTTTTGAGGATTTTTTGCGTATGGGTTTTTGGCAGTGTTTGGGTTAATTTGATATTCATATATTTATCCTTATTGGGGTTATGACATTATAGTTATGACGTTAGCGCTATGAAAATGGCAGATTTTTTTAATTGCTGATACCTGTTAAATTATCAGATTGTTTGGCCAATCAAGCAATCGCAATAGTGTAGCATATTGCGAGGTGAGTGCGCAGTGAGCAAGGTTTAGGTCATGGGTTTGAACCTTTTACTAGCTATTAACTAACTCATCGGTTGCTACTAAAGCGGCAAATCTATCTTGCAGTGCTGCCATCGCGGTAGCATGCATGATATCAGCGCTGATTTTCTCTTTTTTATAGTCAGGCAGGTCACGAGTGGCACAAGCATCATGGCAAACAAAACTATCAAAGCCTAAATCAAAAGCTGCTCTCACGCTTGAGCTAACACACATATGACTCATAAAGCCTGCAAAAATAATTTGTTGTTTTTGTGCAGCTGAAATAAGCGCTTGCAGCTGGGTATCATGGAACGCATTGGGATTTTTTTTGACGATGACGGTTTCGCCATCCTTTGGTTGTAATTCAGCGATAATCTCGACGTTAGATGATAAAGGATCAAAAACATTGCCATTATCTGCGCCGTGATGGGCAATATGGAAGATAGGAGCGTTCTGTTTACGAGCTTTATCTAGCAATAGTCGCGCATTTGCAATGGCGTTCGTACCAGCTTGCCCCAATGGCATCGCACCATCGACATATTCGTTTTGATAGTCAATAAAAACCATGGCGCAATTCGACCAATCGAGCGTATCAAATTGACCGCCAGCAAGTTCAAGTAAAGTAGAAGGGGTAGAACCGAGTTTATTTGTCATTAATATTCTCCATTTGGCGAGCTAATTAGGAATTTTTAGTTTTCTCAGTTTAACAAGTAATACTAACAGTGCGAGGGCAGTGATACGAATGACACACAAAGGTTTCCAAATGACATCAAGTAAAAATATCGTGCAAAGACTTAATAAAAAGGCTTCTTAGATAAGACAAACTAATGAGTTAAATGCTCGTTATCCTTTTTATATCTTATCTATTATTAGTGAGCCATACAGCGTTATAGCAAGATGGACGCAATGTTTGCGAACACATTTCACAGCCATTTTTGAGCAAAATATGCTAGGATTAGCGGTTATCTTTATCGCTAATTTTTACAGCATGTCGCTAATCCGTCTCGCAGATATTTTCATATCTTTTGCCGTTGCTTTTAGGGCTGTTTAAGTATCTGATTGAGCAGCACGGTCTTGTATTTCTATTGTCCAGTTATCGGTATCCGCTATTGTATTTAGAGCGATCCATAATTGTCAGTGTTTGCCAATAAAGCTGCGATAAATCGTGCGACTATCAACCTTTTTAAAAGAGTGCCCATTGTGATATTACGCCGCTATATGACTCAACAAGTTGCCTCAACGACCGCATTGGTCTTGGGGTTTTTAGTGGTGATGATGCTGGGCGGTCGTTTGATCCGTTACTTTGGGATTGCCGCAGAAGGCAATCTAGATATCAGCTTGTTATTTACCATCATTGGTTATAATTTGCCGTACTTTTTAGAGCTTATCCTGCCATTAGCATTTTTTATCGCTCTAATGCTGGTATTCGGGCGGCTGTATGTCGATCAAGAAATGGCAGTGATTAATGCCAGTGGGGTGTCGCGTGGTAAACTTGCCCGTTTGATGACGCCTTTAATATTGGCATTGTTCGTTGGGGAAGCGGCTTTATCTATCGTTGGTAAACCGTGGGGCGTACGCTCATCGGAAAGTGTCTGGCAACAGCAGGCATTGACCAGTGCTTTTGATTTAATTCGTCCCAATGAATTTATTAGTAGTGGCAATTATCATTTGTATGTGGGCAGCTTGAGTGATGATAAAAAGCAATTGCAAGATGTGATATTGATTCAATCTGAGCCTGAAAAAAAGGGCAGTGCCGCTAAAAATAACACTGCCAAAGAGACTGCCGTCGATGTTAAAAACACCATCGATCCCGAAACAGCTGAGCAATTAAATATTTCAGACATGCCAAATATGCCAACTGCGATTACTAATAATACCAACATCAGCAAAGATACTATCACGTTGGCTAAGCGTGCCGAGCAAGTAGACACAGGTAATAGCGGTGTGACCCAATTGGACTTGTTCCAAGGGCGGCGTTATGAAGTCGGTGCTGGCAGTCTGAAATACAATCAAGTGGGCTTTGATCGTTACCGCATTACTTTGACAGAATCCTCAAAAGAAGTCATCACTGAAGATAATATCGAAACGCAAGCGATTGGACCATTATGGCAAGCCGCGACGGGTGGTACGGCAAGTAGTGGCAACTCGCTGCGTGTGGCACAAAGTGAGCTTGGCTATCGTTTGGCATTGCCGTGGTTGATGATCATTGCACCAATGCTCGCTGTACCACTGGCGCAAGTACGTCCGCGCCAAGGTCGCTGGTTACGCCTATTCCCTTCTATTTTATTGTTTGTCAGCTGTGCACTGGGTATTATTTCACTCAAAAATGCTGTTAGCAAAGGCAGCGTGAGCGTCTGGGCATATGCGTGGCTCATTTTAGGGTTTATGGCATTGGCACTTTATATGAATTGGGGCAGCCGTGTGCAGCATCGATTACGCTTTCGCAAACCGAAGAACACGCCTTTAACGGTTGCCGATCATCAGAGCAGTGGCTCACAAGGAGGGCAGTCCTAATGAGTGTCTTATCTTCTAAACCATCCAATCCTGACTCGCAAAACGCTCATGCTAAGCACGCTCGCAAACCTGCCAAACTAAAAGTGCTTAGCCGTTACGTCAAGCTGAACGCTTTGCTCGCAATCGTCGGAGCTGTCATAGGCTTGTGGGCATTACAGCTGGTATTCTCTTATTTGTCTGAGCTGGATTCGTTAGATGATAGCTATACGATGGGCGAGGCGATTAAGTATATTTTTTATCGCTCGCCTTATTTTTTAGAGCAATTTATTCCCACTGGCGCATTGCTAGGTGCAGTGGTCGGCTTGGGCTTGCTTGCCAATAAAAGTGAGCTGGTCGTGATGCGCGCCGCTGGCGTCAGCGTTTATCGTATCGTCGGTTGGGTATTGCAGCCTGCTTTGATTTTTGTGTTGCTCGCATTGATTATCAATCAGTTCGTGCTGCCGCACTCTAATCAATTGGCAAAAGAAATCAACGACGAAGACAGCAGTTCATTGGTCACATCGGTACGCGGTTATTGGACGTTGCAGCCACGCTTTGAGAGTACAAAAGACGGCAGTGCCAAGCCAGATGGTAGCGATATTTTGTATATCGATTATGCTGATGTGCAAGGCAATATCGGTGAAGTTAAACGCTGGCATTTAGACAATAATGGCAATCTGCAAACGGCCATTCACGCTGAGGGTGGTCGGTATATTGGTCGTGAACCTGTTAATCCTGACAGCAGCAAACCGAGCGAGCAATATCGCTATGAGTGGCAGCTGAACAACATGACCAAGCTGATGATCAATCAGGGCTTTGAGAGTAGCCAAGCCATCTCACCGTCAGATACTTTAAGTCTGCCCTTTGCCCCTGAATCGGTGTATCTGCTTACCCGTAAAGCCGAAGATTTGTCATTGACTCAGTTGTATGAGCATCGTCAATTTATGCGTCAACAAGGCACACGCTCGTTAAGTCATGAGCTGGCTTTTTGGCAAAAACTGCTCTCACCGTTATCGATTCTATCGCTAGTGATAGTTGCCTGCTCATTCGTTTTTGGCTCACTACGCACGCATAGCTTAGGCTTGCGTATCGTTGTGGCATTATTGTTTGGCTTGCTATTTAGTTACGTGCAAGACTTGGTTGGCTTTGTCTCATTGGCGACTGGATTTTCGCCATTATTGATGGTGATATTACCGATTATCGCCAGTGCGATATTGGGTGGCTATTTGCTGAAACGGCAAATGTAATTCTAGAAATTTAGCCATAAAAAAGCCCGCTAGATCATGACGATTTAGCGGGCTTCTTTGATTATACAGCTTTTAAAACTTAGTCTTTCGTCGCCATGGTAATCGTATAGGTCTTACCTTGTTTGATCTTTTCACTATTACCAAACACTTCGGTAAACGAGCGCTTCATAAACTGACGTAGGCCATTGATTGTCACCACATAAAAACGCCCACCTTTACGCATACGAGCATAGGCATCGAGGAAATATAAATAATGCTGCTCTTTACCTACTTTGGCTGGCAAGTTTGACATCACCAAGCTAAAGTCTTTGTCTTTTGCCACGTGATTGAAGCCATTTGATAAATGTACATCGACATTTTTTAGACCGTTTTTCTCACAGTTACGGCGCGCATATTCGACTGCCATAAAATCTTTATCAATAAGCGTATGCAGACCATTCGGACATTCACGCGCTGCCGTCATACCGAGTACGCCATAGCCACAGCCCAAATCAATCGAGTCATCGTCCGCTTCAAAATCAATATAATCAAGCAGCATCAAGCTACCATCATCAAGCTTTTGCGGTGAAAAAATACCCCACGTGGTCGCAAAATCAAATGGCTTACCCAGTACGTCTTGGCGAAAATTAATGTCTTCGCGCCAATGTTGGGCGTTTTTTAATAGGTCAGCAGGTGGTCTATGGCTCATGAGATTCTCGGATAATGGATAAGTAAAAGGCGGTGCATTGCTCAGTTATGCAGCGTGCACATCATACGCGTATTGTAACGAGAAAAGAGGGAGTTTGCAGTATGTTGTAAGAATTATAGCGATGTTTGAATAAGAGCAGGGTATACCTTGCATCTCTCAATCAAGATAATATTTATCATTAGTACACTTATACTAAGCGTGTCTTACGATTGGATAAACGATTAATTTTAAAACCCAAAATTGGACAGTTCTTTCTTATGTTCTTTTAGCACTTGCGCAACGAAGTCAGGGTCAACTTTTAAGAACAGTTCAATAACATCATGAATTCTCCAATAATTATCTTCTGGATTCTTAATTATGATTTGAAGATGTTCTTTTAGTAATGGAATATATTCAACAAAGTCTTTTTTGCTTACCAGTCTGAACAATCCTGCGATTTGGAAAGATTGCATATTAGATGCTTTAATAATAATAGATATAGGATTACAGATCGCTTTTCTTGCTTGTTCTCCTTTACCTATATCTGATCGATTTGCCCAATAGCTAATAAATGCATATAGAACGTGTTTATAAGTCTCATCATATCCATGTAGACGATGTTGTATCATGCCTCGTAGCTTATTCTCTACCAGCAATTTTTCTAAAGTATGGAAGCCTTTTTCAACACCCCAAGAGGTCAATAACCGTGCTGCCTGAAAAACGATATAATCATCTTCATGGGTCAAAAGATCAACAACACCTTTAATACGTTCGGGTGGTATGTCCTCAGGATCTAGATCTTCAGGCAACTCTGTGTAATCAACATCTGTTGGAATATCACGTAGTAATGAGTTAATGTGAGCTTCATTCATTGTATTATCCTGACATGAAAAAAGCATGTTCGGGTAACTCACCATTTTTCCTGTAACTTTTCATGACGGCCACCATTGCTCTTTGATAATGTGCCTCAGGAGCATAACCATCAATAGGCTTAATCAACCGACACGACATATCAAAGGTAAATGGCTCCATTCTATCCTTGTATAGTACAAAAATTCCATTAGAGACACATGACCCATTAAAAAACTCATATGTTATCTCATTACCATCTTCTTTAATGTTTTTGACTTCAACGTACATAGCATAACTCTTTGTTTATCAATATTACTATGATAAAAATTCTAACCTCTCGGATGATGCTCCGCATGCAATTTCTGCAATCTCGCCGTCGCCACATGGGTATAAATCTGCGTGGTTGATAAGTCACTGTGGCCTAGCAACAACTGCACGCTACGTAAGTCTGCACCATGATTTAGTAGATGCGTGGCAAAGGCGTGACGTAGGGTATGCGGTGATAGTTCTTTATCGATACTGGCAACTTTGGCGTATTTCTTAAGCAAGTACCAAAAATTCTGTCGCGTCATATAGCCACCTTGCGCCGTTAAAAACACCGCTTGGCAATTTCCTGATTTCAAATGCGCAATCAAATCGCCACGAGCATGCGTTAGATAATCTTCTAGCGCATCACTGGCATATTCGCCGAGTGGTACTAAGCGCGTTTTATTCCCTTTGCCCGTGATTTGCAGCCAGCCAGCGTTTAGATTCACTTGCTCTAGTGAGAGGTTAATCAATTCGCTCACCCTTAGACCGCAGGCGTATAGCACCTCTAGCATGGCTTTATCACGCAGTCCGAGCGCGGTGCTGGTATCAGGCGCAGCAAGGAGATTATCGACATCCGCTTCGGCTAAATCTTTGGGCAGTGGACGTCCGAGCTTTGGGCTTTTGATACGCTCGCAAGGATTGTCCTCACGCAGATTACTGGCAATCATCCACAGATAAAACTGACGCAAGCTTGAGAGCATGCGTGCTTGGGTACGTGGAGTTTTGCCTTCTTGAGTAAGCGTTGATAAGCAGTGCAGCACGTCATCAGGCTGCCAGCGTGTCAGGGCAATAGGATTGGTCAGCTCGCAAGAGCGCAGGTCGCGTACATACGCGTTACGAGTACGTGTCGCTAGACCACGTGCCAGCATGGCTTGACGAAATTCAGTCACATAACTGGGTTCGTCATCTACTGCTAGCGCCTTAGGTTGGCGCTGTTGCACAGCACGATCACGGCTCATAATTCAATACTCGATGGTTGACTGTTAGATAAGCGTTAGACACCACAATGAAGTGACTTCAGCACTGCGAGCGATATGTAGAGGGTCCGTATCATCTTGGCTGCGACCATGTTTAGGTTGGGTATCCAGACGATATTTTACGGCCAATCCAGCATCGGCAAACAAGCTTAGTAACTCATCACGGGTGCGCAGTTGCAGGTGCTCTGCCAAGTCCGACATTATTAACCAAAGCTCTCCGTGCTCAGCTAAGTGCTGTTTGGCACCTTGTAGAACGCCACGTAGCATCGCGCTTTTGGCATCATAGACGGCATACTCAAGAGATGAGCTTGGCTTAGCAGGTAACCAAGGCGGATTACAGACGATCAGATTGGCGAGCGGTGCATCAGTCGGATACAAATCCGCTTGCTGCAGTTGCACGGCAGGTAACTCTAAGCGTGTAAAGTTCTCGTTGGCACAGGCCAAAGCACGTGGATTCAAATCCGTTGCTATCACTTGCGGAACACCGCGCTGCGCCAAGATAATAGCCAGCAATCCCGTGCCGGTACCGATGTCATAGGCGACATCATAGGTCGCTGGTAGCGGTGTATCGAGCAATAGCTGCACATACTCATGACGGGTTGGTGCAAACACGCCATAATGCGGGAAAATTGATAACCCTAAGCTGTCTATTGGAACGCCTTTTTCGCGCCATCCTGCTGCGCCAAGTGCGCCTTGCAAGTCACGAAACGACAGCACGCAAGACTCATCCATCGCCTTATCTAACGGGCCAAAAGCGGCTGTGCAGGCTGCACTGACATCGGGCGCACGGCGTAGTTGGCTGACATAACTGGAATCAAGCTCTAGTAGCAAACGGCTTAATATGCGCGAACGCTGCGCTTGCAGTTGGCGCTGTTGATGAAATAGATTGGGTATTTCTTTAGAGTTGCTTGAACCAGATTCTGTTGTAGATTTAGCCGCTTTTTTTGCTTTACGCAGCTCGGAGCGCTCATTGGTACGATCTATGCGACGACCGAGCGCTTGTAGCAACTGGCGTGCATTATGAAAATCACCGCGCCATAGCAGTGAGCTGCCTTCGCACGCCAAGCGATAAGCGTCATCTGCGGTCGTTGTATCATCGACCAATACAATGCGCGCAGGTGGCACATGATTGCTTTCAGACAACCAAAGAGCATTACGTAGCGTTTCGTTTTCTTGCCATTGTACATACTGCTTTTCTGTTTGTAACACGTAATAGCCTACCTTCTGTGAATGATAGTTTGCTTAGAATGCAAAGATATCTTTATATTGTTTATTGCGCTGTCAATGTTGTGCTGTGATCAATGCCTTGCTGTGATCAATGCTTTGCTGCGGTAACTTGAGTGCATTTAAGCGCTTTTTTTCTTAACCAGATAACGATAAAGCGTGGCGCTGATTGGTGCATCTTCATCGCCAGCGACCATTATTTCATCGGGATCGACGTTTAGATTTACATTTTCAGCAAGCGTTTCTTGCTGCACAAGCTCATGTCCCAAATGACGACAAAAATTAGGAATGTCACGAGTGGTGGCTGGGTCGGTGGCGAGTATTTCAATCACCTCGCCAGCATCAGCGTTACGGATGGTTCGATGCAGCATCATGACAGGCTCAGGGCAAATCAGCCCTTGAGTATCTAAATGATGATTGATCGTCGTCTGCGTGGTAAAAGTGCTCATAGTAGTCATTTAAATCGATAATATAAGGTGAAAGTTTTTTGCGTCATTTATAAGTATGCTTTACGCTTCTTCAGCGATGTCAGTGTCTTTTTCTGCTTCTAGAAAATTAAAAAAGCGCTTAAAGCTCACTTTAAATAAAAACGCCACACCTAGCCAACAAGATAAGCCTAACCAGGCGGTATCAGCGAATAATAAGCCACCAACCAATATGATGGTCGATACGCCAATGCTCATGGCAATCATCGACGCTTGGTTTAATCGATAACGATAAATTACCAGCGCATCATAAATAGTAATAGGAATCGTAAGCGCAACCAAGGCATAGGGCAAGTTATAGAAAAGTTGATAAAGCAGTTGATTGTCATGAAAGGCTTTGATACTGGCAATGGTGCCAAAGACCATAAAGGCGAGAATAGCGGCATAAATGAGATAAATCGCTATTTGATTCGCTCGCTGTGCGCCTTTGATACGGGCGATGGCAAGTGGCGCAAAACCATGTTGCGATTTGTTTTGCAGGGAGTGGTCTGAGACAGTGGTCATAATAATCAGGTATTTATCCGTGTAGAGTGACGATATGTCAGAATTGGCAGTGTTTTAATTAAGAGTGTTTTAGCAGCAGGTTTGTCACTGATTTAATCAGCTTTGATAGCGTCGATGGCGATACTGCTACTGGGATCAGCGAAATAAGTCGACATCAGAATGCAGGCAGAGATGTCATCAATTGGGTCGCGTTCATGCTTAATCCAACCATTATCCCACGCGATCTCACGCGCTGCCACTGAGGTTAGACGCTCATCACACAGGCTCACGACCACTGGTAGATGCTGTTCCATGACTCTATGTGCTAGACGACGAGCGAATTTGTGCGCACGCTTAGACAGCATTGAGCTGCTGCCATCCATATTAAGCGGCAACCCAACCACCACTTTTGCTACGCCCCAGACTTTGATAATACCGAGCAGGTTATCCCAATCAGGCTGACCATTATTCATCGCTAAAATATCAAAGGCACGCGCAGTCTCGGTAATGGTGTTACCCAGCGCCATGCCCATCTTTTTTACCCCGTAATCGAGCGCCAAAATAAGATGAGGCTTAATAGCGGGTTCCGCCACAGTAGTGTCAGCAGTTTCGATTTTAATGCTCGTATCAGACTCTACCATCATTATGCATACTTCCTATTTCTGTTGGGCGTGATTCATTTAGCTTAACGGCTTTAATTTAAATGCGGCTTTGATTTAAATAGATAATATAGTAACCATAACCAATCATTAAGCATGACCAATATCGCTACTAAGGTAATCAAAGTTAACGCCAATCTTATCCGCGGCAATTTGCCAGCGTTCTTCGAATGGCGTATCAAACAATAAATTCAGATCAGCAGGACAGACCAGCCAATCGCCATTATTAAGTTCTTGATCGAGCTGTTTTTTACCCCAGCTGGCATGACCCAAGCACAGCTGATAATGCCCAACGCCTTGACCTGCGGCGATACGCTTAAGGATATCTTGACTGGTGGTAATACAAACGTTTTCTGAGATTGCAAAAGACGATGCCCACTCAGGCTGCCCCGTATGCAGCACAAAGCCAACCTCTGGATACATCGGGCCACCCTCTAATGCTACATCTTCCATCACTTGCGCATCCGTCACTTCAATGTCTAAATCTTCTAGCAGTTTGCCCACGCGTGCCTGCTCTAATGGACGATTGACCATCAGACCGAGTGCGCCATGTTTATCATGACGACAGATATAAATCAGCGCCTGCTCAAACCGTGGGTCTGACAATTCTGGTGCCGCGATTAAAAAATGATGGGTCAAATTGGCTTTAGACATAGAGACAAACGCACCCTAATATTGAAGGTAAAATAACAGAAATGACACACCACTATATGGCGATACTGAGGTGAAAATCAACCAAAGCAAATATTTAGCAGTGATGAGACACAGCGCTGCACAACTGGTTGATGAATGACCAAGCTTTTATTTCACATCGGTCAATAAACTACGTGCATGGTCGCGAGTGACGTCAGTGATGATCACACCGCCAGACATGCGTGCCAGCTCGTCGACTTGCGCACTATCAGTCAGTATTAATAGCTCGCTTTCGGTCTGCTCGTCATGATGTTTTTGTACTAGGATATGTTGATGCGCTTGCGCCGCGACTTGTGCTTGATGAGTAATGGCCAGTAGCTGCTGCGTCTGCCCAAGTGCGCGCAGTAGCTCACCGACCACTTGCGCCGTACCGCCACTGATACCGACATCGACTTCATCAAATACCAGCATAGGTTTTGCGGCATTATTATCGGCATTGGTCGCTTGCAGTACTTGCATCACCAGTGCCATTCGTGACAGCTCACCGCCTGAGGCAATCTTATGTAGCGGCTGCATCGGCATACCAACGTTGGCGCTAAATAATAAATCAATATCATAGCAACCTTGCGCACTATATTGGCTCGGCTCGGCCTTCTTGGTAAAGACAAATTCACAGCGGGCATTGGGTAGCGCGAGCGGTTGTAGCTGCTGCATTAATTGTTTGCTGACGATCGGCGCGGCTTTCGAGCGCTCTTTATTTAGCTGAGTGGCGAATGCAAGATAGTCTTGCCAAGCCTGTTCAATTTGTGCCGCCATCGCATCACTGCTTGGCTCGTTTTCTAGCTGCTCTAATTGCGCTTCCCAACCCTTTGCTTCATCGATTAAGTCGCTCGTTGGCAAGCTATGTTTACGTGATAAACGATGTCCTAAGCTGATAAGACTGTCTAATGTCTGCAAACGCTCAGGATCAGGCAACTGTTGCTCAGCATAATCTGACAGTAAGCCTGTGACCTCAGTAATTTGTTGCTGTGCTAAATGCAGCTGCTCGGAGGCTTGCTCAAAGGTTTGACTGACACTCATTTGGTTATCACAAAGCTTAATCGCTTGCCCAAGCAAGGTCATAACATCTGGCTCATCCGTGTCATTGTCGAGTAGATGTAAGCCATGACTGGCCTCTATCATGAGGGCTTCGATATTAGACAGCTCTTCGTGCTCTGCTTCAACTTCTGCATAATCAACCGCCAATAACGGCGCAATATCAGCAAGTTGGCTTTGCAAAAGCTCAATACGATCTTGACGTTGAGCCTCACGGCTCGCAATGTCGTCAGCACGGCGTTTGAGCTGCTGATAGGTTTGATAGCTACTGGCAGTTTGTAAAGCTAGAGACGTAATTTGCGCCATCTCGTCCAACCATTGCACCACAAACTGCGGCTTGAGGAGCGCTTGCTGAGCGTGCTGACTATGGATATTAACTAACAATGCACCTAAGCTCTTGAGCTCCGCCAAGCTGACAGGCGTGCCATTTAACCACGCTTTTGAGCGTCCAGTATTGCTGAGCTGACGACGAATTAGGACTTCGGGTTCTTCTAATGGTCGATCATTTTTAGCAAACCACTCAGCGATGATATTGTTATGCTCCACATCAAACTGCGCATAAATATCAGCTTGCGCCGCCCCGTGTCTGACCATCGCACTGTCTGCGCGCTCGCCAACACACAAAGACAGCGCATCCAATAATAATGACTTGCCAGCACCGGTCTCACCAGTGATGACATTGAAGCCTTCAGCTACACTCAGCTCATGCTGAGCAATCAACGCAAACTGATGTAAAGTTAATGATACTAGCATCAATGCCTCTCATGACAGACAATAGACTTCATATACATCTCAAGAAGCCATATATAAAATAGGGTAGATAAGGGAACCAAATTATTCATTCAACCGTGTTAATGAGTTAAATATTATAGGCAAATAGTATGGTGTTAAACGCGCTTAAATACAAACTTTCAAGCGATGTATAATAGATTTTATTGTTGGAAGATTACCATAAAACTGTCAAAAACTGGCTATGAGTCATCATCATAATATTCACAATATCAATCATTAAGATGATTAAGCCTATCAAAATGATGGCTGTGTACTAAGTATGGTTGCGGATTAGACTTATAAAAATAGTCCAATTGTAGCGATCAGGTGCTGACTCAAAAAAGGTGAGTAAATAAGTTTAAGATTCGCATCAAACAGCATTTTCCTAGTCGCTTTAACAAACTTTATAGATATAATGTGGTAGCATAATCTCACATAATGATAAACTCTTCTGATTAGATTAGTGCAGTGTAATATACGATAACGAGTCATAATTTTGTAAAATGATAGGCGTATAGTTGGAAGAGTATGCCACTCGGTCATTATTCTAAAGTATTTTCATAGAACCTGTGGCTAGCTTTAGCACACAGATATCTAGTATAGAAGGATACAGTACGTAGTACAGAGGTGTCGGTTAACGATGCAACTCTGGCGGTACTCTAACCAATTACTTATTTTTTAGTTTCGTAATGATTATTTGATAAGGAAGCCACTATGACAGCGGCGCAATTTACTAATGTAACAGTTAATGCTCAAGCGACGGTATCTTATGATGGTCGTTGTTCAAGCCACACTATTATGTTCGAAGATGGTCGACATAAAACATTGGGCGTTATCTTGCCTTGTGATAATTTGGTTGAGCATTATCATTTTAGCACCAATACCTCCGAGCGTATCGAGATCACGGGCGGTGAGTGTGAGGTCAAAATTAATGGTGACGAAGAATTCAGCTATTACCGCGCTGGTCAATCATTCGTGGTTGAAGGCAATAGTGGTTTTAATTTGCGGACAGAAGAAATTGTTCAATATATTTGCCACTTAGAAGGGTAGGTTTACTAAAGCTGTTATTAAGTAATTGATGACAGCAAAAAGCCTTTTACTCAAAAAAAGAAAAACCTTATCAAATTGGTAAGGTTTTTCTTTTTCTGTTGATATTATTTATATGCAGATATCCATTTATTGATACAATTACTGTCATCTCTTTTTATCGCCTAGTTTTTATCATATAGCGCGATACCCACTTTATACTCAATAGGCCTATTATGGCAAAACCTACCTATTTTTATGGCATTCATGCGATTGATGCCTTACTCGAATATCGTCCTTTAGATGGGCTAAGCTTGTTTGTGCAGCAAGGTCGTGAGACTGATAGCCATGTACAAGCGATCATGGCGCAAGCACGTGACAATGGTATCAGTATCCAACCCACGCAAAAAGACAAGCTCACGCAATTATGTGGCAGCCCGCAGCACCAAGGTGTGGTGCTAAATGCGCGTCCTTTAGGATTTGCTGATGAAGGCTTGCTTGCTACCCTTGCTGGGCGTGACCAATGCTTATTATTGGTCTTGGATCAAATTACGGATGCGCATAACTTTGGTGCTTGCTTGCGTACCGCAGTGGCGATGGGTGTGGATGCCGTGGTTTGTCCGAAACATCATGCGGCAAGTCTGACACCAACAGTGGCTAAAGTATCGGTCGGTGCAGCAGAGATGATGCCGATTATTAGTGTTACTAATCTGGCACGTACGCTCACGCAAATCAAAAATGCTGGGGTATTTGTGTTTGGTACAGCGCTTAATGCGGATGCCAAACCCATTCATGCTGCTGATCTGACTGGCAAAACAGCCATTATCATGGGTTCAGAAGGTGAGGGGATGCGTCGCCTGACTATGGAGAGCTGTGATGAGCTGGTGTATATTCCGATGTCAGGAAATGAGCATGGCAACCTTCAAAGTCTAAATGTGAGTGTTGCCACTGGTATGGCGCTGTATGAAGTCAATCGACAGCGTACTTTAGCTGCTGGGCAAGCTTAAGATATTCTTGGTGTAATGGCGCTAATTGCACATACAGAGCCGCAAGATCACTTTCGTTGAGCACCACATCATCTGCATGACGATTACGCTCTTCGCGGCTCAGCTGATTCACCATGATGGCTTTTATTTTTTGTATGCTTTGTTCGTCACGCTGACTGGCACGCGCAATCTGCGTATCCTCGGTGGCATCCATGACTAAGATACGTTGGCATAAATTGGCAAGCCCTGCTTCTGCTGCTTCAATAAGTAGAGGCGCTGACAATATCACGTAAGGCGAAGTACTGGTTGCCAACTGTGCTTTTGCTGCTTCGCGTATCGCTGGGTGAGTGATTGCTTCTAACTCAATCAATGCCTCAGGATGTGAAAAGACGTGCGTTCTTACTGCCACTCGGTCCATTGATCCATCGCCGTTCAATACCCAATCACCAAATTTTTTCTGGATTTTGTGCAGAGTGGTGCTACCTTTAGCGACGATTTCATGGGCAATCACATCCGCATCAATAATATCAATGCCTTGCTCAGCGAACCAAGCACTCGCAGCGGACTTGCCACTACCGATACCACCCGTTAAGCCAACTACTAAGGTTTTGCTTTTCTTTTGCGGGGTCTGGGGCTTATGAGAATAAGGTGAAGATGCTTGTTTTGACATAATAATGACTTATCTGCTCGATATAATGACAGTGATGGTTATAAGCTAAGAAAGTATTTTGGCGTCTATTTTAAGATTTGGTGTCTGTTTGAAAAGGAGCGACTGAAATACTTTCTAGCACAATTTAGGGCGTGCCCTCAATTCAATCGATTATCCTCTAAATGGGCTAAAAATGGCTAAATTTTTATCACCATTTTTAAAATTAGGATACGCCCTATTAAGTATACATGCCGAAATACCAGTTGACGATATCTGAGCCATATAATAAAGCAACAATACCAGCGATAGCGATATAAGGACCAAAGGCAAACGGCTTGCTTTCACCCTGCTTCTTCATCAAAATAATCCCAACGATTGAGCCTAATAGAGAAGACAATAAAATAATCAATGGCAACATCATGGGCCCAAGCCAAGCACCTAATACTGCCAATAATTTGAAATCTCCCTGCCCCATACCATGCTTTTTAGTGATTAGATAAAATATCTTAACCACTATCCACAATGACAAAAATCCTAGCAATAAGCCCCAAATTGACTGGGTAGGTGAGACAAACCAGCCTTGTGAATTCACTGCTAATCCTAAACCCGCTAATGGAAAGGTCAAGCGATCGGGCAGTAATTGGGTATCAAAATCAATACCGGTTAATGCAACCAGCGTCCATACCAAAACCAGGGCTGACAAGCCAGCTGCAGTTACGCCAAACTGATAAATTACTAATATTGATAGTAGGGCTGTTGCTAGCTCAACCAGTGGATAACGCAGTCCAATCGATGCTTTACATTCTGAGCAACGGCCACGTAGTATTAACCAGCTAATTAACGGTATGTTTTCGTACCACTTTATTTTGTGGGCGCAATGAGGGCAGCGTGAGGCTGGTCGACTCAAAGTAATCGGCTGGTCAGCTGCTACGATATTTGTTAGGGGCAGAGTGTGTTCGCGAGGCATGTCTGCTTGTTCTGACATAAACTGGCTGCACTCTTGTCGCCAACTATAAACCATCATCAGCGGAATACGGTGAATCACCACATTTAAAAAACTGCCAACGCAAAGACCTAATAGGCCGAATATGCCTAAAGCGATAGGCATATTATCTTGTAATAACTCTATAAATTGCATGAACAAGCTGTCCTTTAGTTAGCTTTTAGCCTACTACTGCGCCCATCTGGAAAATCGGTAAATACATGGCAATCACCAAGCCACCGATCAATACGCCTAAGACTGCCATAATCAAAGGTTCCATCAAGCTGGTCAATCCATCAACAGCGTTATCTACTTCATTTTCATAGTAGACGGCAACTTTGTCTAACATCTCTTCCAAACTACCGGATTCTTCACCAATGCCAACCATTTGAATGGCTAAGCTTGGGAAAAGGTTGGTCGAGCGTATTGAAAACTGTAATTGTTGACCAGTAGAAACATCATTTTTGATTTGCTGAGTGGCATTATAAAATACAACATTATTAGTGGCACCAGCTGTAGAGTCGAGGGCATCAATAAGTGGCACGCCCGCAGCAAAGGTGGTCGATAGTGTACGAGCAAAACGAGCAATAATAGCTTGATAGGCAATATTGCCAAATATTGGTGCTTTTAAAACCGCACGGTCTAAGAAGTCACGGAATTTCTTAGAACGTTTTTTCGTCTCTGAAAAGCCAATGATAGTACCGCCGATAATGATAATTAAAATAAACCACCACGCCTGCATCCACTCAGACATATTGACAACCATTTGGGTAAAAGCAGGCAGCTCTGCACCAAAAGATTCAAATAAACCAGAAAATACAGGTACTACTTTAATTAGCAGGATGATAGTCACAATAATAGCAACGACGATAACGGCGATAGGGTACTTCATTGCTTTCTTAATTTTGGCTTTAAGTAATTCACTTTTTTCTTTATAGGTAGCAACGCGTTCAAGCATGGTTTCCAGTGCACCTGACTGCTCACCAGAATCGATGAGTGAACAAAACAGATCGTCAAAATAACGTGGGTGCTTGCGTAATGCTGAAGCAAAAGTCCCACCCGCTTCAATGTCCGATTTTATTTGTAATACCAAGTCTTTCATACTGGGATTGTCAAGTGAGTCAGCAACAATCTCAAAGGATTGGGTCAATGGCACGCCCGCTTTCATCATGGTCGCCATTTGCCGAGAAAAAATAGCAATATCAATAGGTTTGATGGATTTCTTGAAAGTGTAAAGCGGCTTCGGTTTTTTCTTAATACCTTTGACACTGATACCTTGTTTGCGTAAAGTCGCTTTTGCCAACTCTAAGCTACGGCTGGTGGTCTCCCCTTTTACTTTTTGTCCGCGTCGATTTACCCCATCATAGACAAAGTCTAACAGCATGTCGGTCTTCGCTTTTGCCATGTTACTACCCTCAAAATATTGTCTAATATAGATATTGCAAAGATGTACAACGATGCCTGACTCATTACATAAAAAAGGCATACTTTATTTTAACGTAAAAAACCAGTATAACTCTGTTTTATATTTAAGTATATCTGGTAGAGATTATTGCTGATTTATAAAAGTCCGTACAATTAACTCCCATCATCTCAGTCCTCATATAAATAATGGCATTACTCATATAAGGACAGTTTTAAATTTCCAAACACCCTTTTATCAGTGCATTACTAAAAGCTGTTTTTTCGACAATTCAACATTAAAAGTAGTTGAGTTAATCATTTTGAATGTTTCTCTTTAGTGATCAGCAGTGTCTTTTTTTTGTGCGTATGCAACATACGCATAGCCAGTATGCTTACTCAGAAGTAACGCGCATCATTTCTTGAATACTGGTTACGCCTTGTAAGACTTTTAAAATGCCAGAGCGACGCAGGTCTCGGAAGCCATTTTTAAGTGCAGCGTCTTTAATATCTATCGCGTTACCGTCTTCCATGATGATGCGTGAGATATCAGGGCTGACTTTCATGACTTCGTAGATACCGACTCGTCCTTTATAACCTTCACGGCATTCATTACAGCCTACTGGCTCGTGAATGATATTGTCTGGATTGTCCAAATCAGCGTCTGTAAAGCCGAGCTCAAGCAGACTTTGCTTAGGGATATTAATAGGTTTTTTGCAGTTTTTACACAAACGTCGTGCTAGGCGCTGGGCGATAACCAAGTTCACTGAAGTCGCGATATTAAAGGAGGCCACACCCATGTTACGCAGCCGTGTCAGTGTTTCAGGTGCTGAGTTGGTATGTAGGGTTGAGAGCACCATGTGCCCTGTTTGCGCTGCTTTAATTGCAATTTCAGCAGTTTCAAGGTCACGAATCTCACCAACCATGACGATATCAGGATCTTGGCGTAAAAAAGATTTGAGCGCATTTGCGAAAGTTAGACCCACTTTTGGATTGACGTTGACTTGATTGATCCCCTCCAAGTTAATCTCCACTGGATCTTCAGCAGTGGATATGTTGGTCGCGCCAGTATTTAAAATATTAATACCAGTATAAAGCGACACGGTCTTACCAGAACCAGTTGGTCCCGTGATAAGCAACATACCTTGCGGTTTATGCAGTGCCTCTAAAAACATATCTTTCTGATCAGGTTCATAGCCGAGCGCTTCAATACCCAACATCGCTGAAGAAGGATCCAAAATACGAAGTACAAGTTTCTCGCCAAATAGGGTAGGCAGACAGCTTACTCGAAAGTCGATGGCTTTATCTTTAGATATCTTGAGCTTGATACGTCCATCTTGTGGCACACGGCGCTCTGAAATATCCATCTGCGACATGACTTTTAAACGAGCTGCGATTTTCCCAGCCAGTTGTACGGGTGGATTGGCCATTTTTTGCATCACCCCATCGACACGAAAGCGAACGCGATAGGTTTTTTCGTAGGGTTCAAAGTGCAAGTCAGAGGCGCCCATACGAATGGCATCAACCAGCATTTTATTAACAAATTTTACAACGGGTGCTTCCTCGACACCATCACTAAGCTTGGTCTCGCCTTCCTCTTCTTCACCTTCATCAAAGCCAACATTTAAATCGCTATCAGAGAAGCTATCAAAATTTTGCATGGCATCAGCGTAAAGACTCTCAATACGCTTTTTTAACTTGTCTTCTTCGACGACAATAGTTTCAATAGACAGCCGTGAATTAAAAGCAATAGCGTCAATTGCATCCACACGAGTTGGATCACTTAATGCGACGAATAAACGCTGTCCTCGTTTGAATAATGGCAACGCATGAAATTTACGAATGATTTTTTCATCTACTAAGTCTTTTGGAATGACATCAACATGTAAAGCATCAAGATCGAAAAGAGGATCGCCAAAAGCTTGTGACAACATCTGCGCAAGATGATAAGCATCTGCCAATTTATTGTCGACTAGGTAGGGCACCAGTCCTACTTGTTGCTGTTGCGATTCGGTCTGCGCGATTTTCATATTCGCTTCGCTGACGATACCTTCGCTGATTAGCTGGTGCGCTAAACCACCATACTTGCTCGTGGTGATAGACATTACGACTTCTCCTTAATACCCAATATGCTATATATTTGTCTGAAATCCATATACTTCTGAGAGCCACTTACTATTATAATTTTTAACAGATACCTGCTATAAGTCATTGTTAGCCTTTAGGCCATCATTAATAACAGTCAATGCAGAGATGCTCTTATAAGAGATTTAGCAGAGAAACAGTTTTAATAGTGTAGGTTATCAGTAGCTTGGTCGTTAGATTATTGATAATGTTCTGTTATATATAGACACAATACTATAAAACATTACTTTAGTTTAAAGATTTTATATGGACGATTGAGTGCTTGACCCAAAAAATCATAGCTTGAGACAATGTCTAGAGCATATCCTCAATTTAATAGACTATCCTCTAAATAAGTTGAAAATGGTTGAATTTTGCCAAACATCGTTAAATAGCCTATCAATATCTCGATAATATTTGCGCTACTTTTCTTGTTTGACAGTAATTTATCTCATTCTTATCATCATTTTTTAGAGTGAGGACACGCCCTAGTAAATATTTGCATTGACTGTCTGTTTTTCTGCTGGCGGCAGCATACTATAGCACTTGAGAATTATTTGTTATACTGGCGCGCATATTAGCCAAATTGGCAAGAATAGATGAAACAAGGTAGATGAGTATGCAAGCTTGGGTAATTGGTAATTGGAAACAAAATCCAGCAACGAGTCACGACGTCGATTTATTGTTGAATAATTTGTTGACTACGATTGATGCTAAAGAGCAAGCCGACACAGAACGGTCAAGTAGTCGCTGTCAGTTGATGGTGGCACCAAGCTGTATTCATCTGGCAGCTGTCAGTGCGCGTTTAGCTGGTAGTTCGATATTGAGTGCAGCGCAAGACGTCAGTGCGCATAGTGCCAGTGTTGGCGCTTATACGGGTGATTGCTCAGCACAGCAAATAGCAGACGCTGGGACAACTTGGACGATACTGGGTCATTCTGAGCGTCGCCAGTATCATAGCGAGTCTCACGATACGTTATTGCAGAAAGTGACTCACGCACTCACCCAAGGTTTGGGCGTGGTATTTTGTATTGGTGAAACTCAGGCTCAATATGATGATAAGCAAACCCTTGACGTAATTGACACTCAGTTATCAGTAATAAAAGAAGTAATTACTACTCAACCAGATCTCATATCATCACTATCTGATCGACTGATCATTGCTTATGAGCCAGTGTGGGCGATTGGTACTGGCAAAGTCCCAACCGTGAGCGAAGTCAGTCAAACGCATCAGCATATCAAGCAAACCATCACAGGCTTTGCAGAATCACTAAAGGTAATGAGTGTGTTATATGGTGGTAGTGTCAATGCGGACAATGCTGATAGCTTTGCCGCAGATCCTATGATTGATGGGGCATTGGTTGGCGGCGCATCATTAAAGGTAGAGAGTTTTTTGGCAATTGCCAATGCCTTTAGTCGAGCTAAAGACTAGTTAATAGAGATAAAACGTGCATTTCATGGCGGTCTCGATTATAAAATGTCTTTATCAGTTGGCAAAAGTAGGTTTAACAGTGCCCTTGCAATCGTGTACAATGCGCCTTATTTATATAATCGATTTGGCGGCATTACCCGTCAATTGCTATTCCTATTAACCGTAAGATTTATTTTCCGTTATCAGTCGTCATTACGCGGCAAAAGAGGCCACCATGTTTACGTTTATATTAGCCCTGCATATTATCGTGGCGATTGCCATGATCGGCTTGATTTTGATACAGCATGGTAAAGGGGCAGACGCTGGAGCTTCTTTTGGCGCTGGCTCGTCAGGTACGGTTTTTGGTGCGGCAGGAACAGCGAACTTTTTAACGCGTGCGACAGCAGTCTTAACAGTGATATTTTTTATCACCAGTATGACGCTAGCCGTTCACGCGCGCAAACAGGCTGAAGATCAATTCCGTTTAGATGCACCTGTGTCAGCACCACAAACGCCGCGTCCATTGACACAGAATCCTCAATAACTGTATTTTAAAGACACTTGCCTTTAATAGCTGTCTTTAGTCATCGCCTTTTAATTGAGGCAGCTCTTGCTATTTTGAGGCGTTAGATTTACAATGCTTTTCTGTTTTAGCAGTCTGATTCTATCGATGCCTACCTTAAGCATCTATTATGATAGATTAGATAGTAATAATAGAGCAGTGAAAAATGCGATTGTGGTGGAATGGTAGACACGCCATCTTGAGGGGGTGGTGGCGCAAGCTGTGGGGGTTCAAGTCCCCCCAATCGCACCAAGTTTTTAAAGTTGTAACGTATTAAGTGCGGCGTTAGTAATATAGGTAAGAAATTTAGTTTAATTTATTTAAAATAAAGATTGACACTTATATAAAACCCCCCTATAATACGCACCATAGATTGATGCGGGGTGGAGCAGTCTGGTAGCTCGTCGGGCTCATAACCCGAAGGTCGTTGGTTCAAATCCAGCCCCCGCTACCACTTTTTATACTGATGTTTTGTACACTAAATTTGTCAGTAACGATTAGCCCACCATTATGTTTGTGGGTTTTTTTGTATCTGACGGTCAGTGGTATCGCGGTATCTATCCTACTTATGCTAAGCTCTAGTTCTATAGAGTGCGATATTATTCGTTATTGGTTGTCACCTGCCGCTATCGGCGCGCTGCTTCTTAAGCACACTATCCTTTATTCCTCACTCCTTTATCGATAGTACTGCTTTGTGAATAATAAAAGCATTGTCTGGCTGAGCTTGATGTTTTTTGTGCTCATCCCTATATAAGCGCATATCATATAAAATAATATGTTTGTGATTTAAGATAATATAATGACTGTGTCTCTTACTAATAAATAAATTCCATGAGTGAGCGACAATTACGCGGTTTACTAAGTACGATAGATACGTGAATAGGAAAAGATAAATAGATTATGAAGCTTTCAACCAAAGTTACAGAACTGACCAATATTATTGCTCCTGCCGTCGCGGCTTGCGATGTGGCATTATGGGGTATCGAGTTTGCACCGCAAGGCAATCGCTCTTTATTACGCATCTATATTGAGGCATTGCCAGAAGAGCAGGCCCAAAATAAACAAGTAACCATTGAAAACTGTGCAGCAGTGAACCATCAAGTGAGCGGTATTCTTGAGGTTCATGATCCGATTGCTGGTGAGTTTATTTTAGAAGTCTCTTCACCAGGTTTTGACCGTGCATTTTTCTCAGATGAGCAGATGCATGCCTATGTTGGTCAAACCGTCAGCTTGCGTTTAATACAAGCGATTGGTGAAGGTGATCAAAAACGCCGCAAAGCGACCGGTACTTTAGATAGTATCGATGCAAATGTCTTAAATCTGACATCAAGCGATGGTCAGCAGTTTGAGATTGCACTGAGTAATATTGATAAAGCCAATTTGATTTATGAAGATGCCTAAGCTTTTGTACAGCTTGGTTTGATTTGACAACTTGAAGTAACAAATCATTCATCAGTATTCTAATATCCAAACAGCTTATATAGCTTACGGTGAAGATATAATAGCAATACATAAATTATAAAATTTAAGTCAATTAAAAATGATAGGACAGGTATAGCATGAGTCGTGAAATCTTAACGGTAGTAGAAACTGTCAGTAATGAAAAGGGCTTAAATCCTGAAGATATCTTTGAAGCGATAGAAGATGCTTTGGTGGTATCGACCAAGAAAAAAGTATACACCGAACAGCCAGAAGTGGCAGTACGGGTTGCTATCGACCGTACAACGGGCGATTATGATACTTATCGTTACTGGACAGTGGTTGCAGATGAAGACCATGAAATGCCTGCTTGTCAGCTAGCCATCAGCGATCTTGATCCAGAAGAATGGTCAATCGGCGATGTCAAAGAAGAACAGATTGAATCGATTGAGTTTGGTCGTATTGCTGCGACTCAAGCCAAACAAGTCATCATCCAAAAGATTCGTGAAGCTGAGCGTAATTTAGTAGCAGATGCTTTTGAGCCGCGTGTTGGCGAGATGATGTATGGCGAAGTCAAGAAGCAGACTCGTGATGGCTATATCATTGATCTAGGTGACAATGCCGAAGGCTATTTGTCACGTGATCAGATGCTGCCGCGTGAGCAATTACGTGCAAAATCACGTATCAATGCCATTTTGTATCATGTCAACCGTGAAAACCGTGGCGCTCAGTTGTTACTGTCTCGTACTCATCCTGAAATGCTTTCAGCATTGATGCAAAAAGAAGTACCAGAAATTGCCGAACAAATTATTGAAATCCGCAACGTCGCGCGCTTGCCGGGTACTCGTGCTAAAATAGCTGTGAAAACCAACGATCATCGTATCGATCCAGTTGGCGCTTGTATTGGTATGCGTGGTACACGTATCCAAGCCGTACAGCAGGAGCTTGATGGCGAACGCATTGATGTGGTGGTGTGGTCAGACGATCCAGCACAGTTCATTATCAGTGCTTTAGAGCCAGCTGACGTCAGTAGCATCATCTTGGATGAAGATACACAAACGGCTGATATTATCTTTAGCACCAATGATCAGTTGGCACGTGCGATCGGTTCACAAGGTCAAAACGTACGTTTAGCGTCTGAGCTAACGGGTTATAAGCTTAATATGATGCTAGAAGAAGAATATCAGCAGCGTCAACAGAACGAATCGAAAGCCTTTATCGAATTATTCTATGAACGTTTAGAAGTAGATAAAGACTTAGCGCAAGCACTTGTCGATATTGGTTTTACCAGTATTGAAGAAGTGGCTTACGTACCAGTTGAAACCTTTTATGATATTGAAGGTCTAGACGATGAAGCAATTGAGATGATTCAAGAGCGTGCAAAAGAAGTGGTCATCGCTGATGAGCTGGTCAAACAACAGAACATGAAAGAGCCAAGTCAAGAGCTACAAGAGCTTGAAGGTATGACAGTCAATTGGGCCTATAAAATGGCACAAAAAGACATTATTACCGTTGATGATTTGGCAGAACAAGCAGTCTTCGATCTCGAAGATATCGAAGGTTTAGACTCTGAAACCGCAGGAAAACTCATCATGAAAGCTCGGGAATCTTGGTTCAATGAATAAGCGGTAACTGCATATCGCTGTCTTTTAGTGATATGCTATCGATAATAAAGTGCTGGTATGAACGCAGTACCAATACCAGCCTTACCCCAATCATTTGTAGCCAACAACTGAATTGAACATATAGCAAATAATAGACAGTAGGTGATAATAAATGGCAGATAAGACCGTCAAAGAACTGGCAGATATGGTAGGCAAAACCGCAAGTGCTGTACAACAGCAATTGGTAGATGCTGGACTGCCTGCTCGTGCAGAAGGTGACCTAGTCACTGAGCTTGAGCAAGAGAAGTTGGTGACGTATTTAAAGCAAAGTCATGGTCAGCAAGAAAAGCGTCGTATTAGTCTTAAATCTAAGACAACTAGCACTGCGCGCGTGACCGGCTCTTCAGGTAAATCTAAGAGCGTCAATGTGGAAGTGCGTAAAAAGAAAGTATTTGAAAAGCCTGATCCAGAAAAAATGGCTGAAGAGTTGGCTGCGCGTGAGCAAGCGATGATTGAGTCGCAAGAACGTGCTGCTAAAGATGCTGAAGAGCGTGCTGCTACCAAGAAAAAATCTGAAGAACGTCAAGCTGCAACCTTGGCTGCAATGCGTGCAAGCTTAGGCTCTAGCAAAAAGTCAGATGATAAAAACGACGATATCTCAACCTCAGTGGTTGTGAAAAAAGGTGGCAAAACCACTGTCGAAGTCAAACCTAAAGACCAACCGAAGAAAAAAGTTGCAGCGACGAAACCGAAAGTTGAAACGGCGGTTGAGCGTAAAGCGCGCGAAATGCGTGAGAAAGAAGAAGCTCGTTTACGTGAAATCGAAACAGAAACACGCCGTGCTCAAGCTGAAGAAGCACAGAAACGTACGCTTGAACAAATGCGTAAAATGGCTGGAAAATATACAGATCAGCCTGCTTCTGAAGTTCGTAAAGATGAGCCACTCGCTGAAGGTTTGGTTGGTGATGCCTTAGAAGAATCATTTGAAAAAGAACGTCGTGAAATCAAGCGTGGTACCAGTAGTACTAGTGCTCGTGGCCGTGGTCGTCGTAAGAATCAAGATGAGCGTGAAATCAAAAACCGTAAAAACGGTTTGCGTTCAACGCAAGCATCACAGCATAAGTTCGAAAAACCTGTTGAAAAAATTGTTTACGATGTTGAGATTAGTGAACAAATTACCGTCGCAGATCTTGCTCAACGTATGGCAGTTAAAGCGCGCGAAGTCACCAAATTGCTTATGAAAATGGGTGAGATGGCTCGTGAGTCAGATACGATTGATCAAGCGACAGCAAGTTTGCTCGTTGAAGAGATGGGTCACAATCCAGTACTGGTTAGTGATACTAAGGTTGAAGACGATCTACAAGACGCCGTTGATGAGCGTAGCAGTAACGTTCAAACTCGTCCGCCAGTAGTCACGATCATGGGTCACGTCGATCACGGTAAGACATCATTACTTGATAAAATTCGTGAAACAAAAGTGGCAACTGGTGAAGCAGGTGGTATTACTCAGCATATCGGTGCTTATCACGTTAAAACCGATCGTGGTGTGATTACCTTCCTTGATACTCCAGGTCACGCGGCCTTTAGTGCTATGCGTTCACGCGGTGCACAGGCGACTGATATTGTTGTGTTAGTTGTTGCTGCTGATGATGGTATGATGCCGCAAACAGCAGAAGCTATTGATCATGCTCGTGCTGCTGGTACGCCAATTATCGTTGCAATTAATAAAATGGATAAGCCAAGCGCTGATCCAGATCGCGTTCTTAATGAATTGACTGCTAAAGAAGTTGTTTCAGAAGAGTGGGGCGGCGATACGCCAATGGCTCGCATCTCAGCCAAAACCGGTGATGGTATTGATGAGCTGTTAGAACTTATTAGCCTACAAGCTGAACTAATGGAGCTAGAAGCACCGTTAGATGGCGCTGCTCAAGGTGTGGTCATTGAATCAAGACTTGAAAAAGGGCGCGGTCCGGTTGTTAGTGTCTTAGTTAAAAAAGGCACATTAAAGCAAGGCGACTTGGTCTTGGCAGGCGAGCATTACGGTAAAGTTCGTGCGATGACTGATGAACATGGTAAGCGTATTCAATCAGCGGGTCCTTCTATCCCTGTAGAAATTTTAGGCCTACCTGAAACGCCAGCAGCTGGCAGCGAGTTCTTAGTCTTAACCGACGAGAAAAAAGCTCGTGAAGTGGCAGAGTTTAGAAGCAACCGTGAGCGTGAGCGTCAACTTGAACGTCAGAATGCCATGCGTTTAGAAAGCATGTTTGATCAGATGGAACAAGGTGATGTGTCATTCTTGAATATCGTATTGAAAACCGATGTTCGTGGTTCGCTTGAAGCACTGCTTTCAGCATTGAATGAGCTATCAACTGATGAAGTTAAAGTCAGAGTAATCAGCTCAGGCGTCGGTCCTATCTCTGAATCTGATGTGACACTTGCAGAATCTAGTGAAGCGGTATTGTTAGGTTTCAACGTTCGTGCTGATGCGACCGCACGTCGCAAAGCAGATGCCGCCAACATGGATATCCGTTATTACAGCGTTATCTATGGTTTGATTGATGATGTAAAAGCAGCTATGAGTGGTATGCTTGCGCCAGAACATCGTGAAAAAATCCTTGGTGTGGCAGACGTTCGTGAAGTATTCCGTTCTAGTAAGTTCGGTGCTGCTGCTGGTTGTATGGTGGTTGAAGGTACAATTTATCGCAACAAACCGATCCGCGTATTGCGTGATGACCAAGTTATCTTTACCGGTCAATTGCAATCATTGCGTCGCTATAAAGAAGACGTTAATGAAGTACGTACTGGTATGGAATGTGGTATGGCTGTTCGTGGCTATGATGTCGAAGCTGGCGATAAGATCGAAGTCTTTGAAATCCAAGAGTTTGCACGTACTATCTAACGTTACAGTTCGATAGCAGGATATCCAATCATGCAATATGCTTAATCAGATGAGCAGATTAGTATCTTCTTAATATCTAGCTGTACTTAGGCCTAACAGGTACATCCTGCTAGGCCTTTTTTACCAACTATTAGTCCTAAAATTTGTTAATAAGCCAATATATCAATCAGTGAAAATAAGCCATATTAAAGTAAGGTAACAATATGAACCAACGTCTACAACGCTTAGCCGACCAAATTCAACGTGAGCTTGCTGTTCTCATTCGTGATGCAGTCAATGACCCTCGTTTGACTGGTTTTGTCACTATTTCTAGTGTCAAGGTTAGTCCTGACTTAGGATATGCTGATGTCTATGTCACCATCATGGAGCCTGAGCTTAACGATTCCATGAATAAGACCAATCATGAAGAGAGTATCAAAGTACTTAATAAAGCGGCGGGTTTTTTGCGCACCGAATTAAGCCACAGCCTAAAAACACGTACCACACCACGCTTGCGTTTTCATTATGACGAAGTGACTGCTCGTGGTAATTACATGATGGATTTAATCAGTAAAGCAGTTATTAAGACTGAAGAAAATGAGTCTGACGAGCAAGAAAACGAAGAGTAGAAGGGTAAAAGTCGTTATGTCTATCGCATCTACGCAAGCGGATAAAAAGTCTAGTAATCACCCTAACAAGATTAAAGTCTCGGGTGTTATTTTAGTCGACAAACCCAAAGGCATGACTTCACAGCAAGTGGTTTCAAAGGTGAAGTATCTTTTTAAGTCGCCAAATCATGACAGTAAAAAAGCGGGGCACACAGGGACACTTGACCCAATGGCAACCGGTCTATTGCCGATTTGTATGGGTGAAGCGACGAAATTTAGTCATTATCAGCTAGATGCGGACAAATCCTATCAAGCAACTATTTTACTTGGCAGTCAGACTGATACGGGTGATGCCGATGGTCAAATCGTTGCACAAGCACCCATTCTAGCGTTTGATAATGCACTGTTAGGCAAAGTTGCCCAGCAGTTTTTAGGTGCTCAGCAGCAGATACCACCGATGTATTCTGCACTAAAAAAAGATGGCAAAAAACTCTATGAGTATGCTCGTGCGGGAATCGAGGTAGAACGAGCGCCTAGAAATATTGTAATCAAGGCCATTGATTTAAAAGCGCTTGATCATGAGCAAATTCAATTGACAGTGACCTGTACTAAAGGTACTTATGTGCGTGTACTCGGTGAAGACATCGCCAAAGCGATGGGTACATTAGGGCATTTGACTGCATTACGCCGTACGCAGGTTGGTGATTTTAAAATCAATGATGCGATTACTTTGTCAGACTTGGAAGCATTAGCGTTTGATAACAGGCAAGAGCAATTGATGCCGGTAGATGCTTGCATTAATATTGAAGCTGAGATGGTATTGACGGTTGAGCAGTGTGAGCGTATACACATGGGTCAACGTTTGAATGTATTTGAGCAACTGACAGACAGTCTGCGCGACTATATTTCAACTAGTATCAGCCATCAGTCGTCTGTGTCAGAAAACGACGATATTCAACTAGATAGTGATATGGTTAGTAGTGAAGATGACCAACAACCCCTGATCCATGAGATTCCAGCTGATATTCGTTTGATAAATCAGCAAGGTCAGTTTCTTGGATTGGGTGCCGTAAGTCTCAACGGTAGATTGCAGCCTAAAAAATTGATCCAGCGTTAATGTTACGGTTCTTATATAACCCTCGTTTAAACACGATTTAGCTTACTAATAGTTTACACTAATCACATATCCTCACATTTTATTGCAGGTTTCACCTATGGTGGAACCTGTTTTTTTTGTACTTTAGATCTACCGGATAGGAAGTCTGGATAGAAAAATAAATCGAACTAAGACTCTAAGAATAAGAACATAAAAAAATAATAAGATAAAAAGTCATATATCAAAAATAAAAACTAGGTTCGAAAGAGAATATTTAATATGAACAAGATGGGTCAGAGGAAGACTATACAGCCAATAATAACAACGACTCATAAAAATAAAGTATGAATAATAAAACAACTAAAAGAAAATCACTCATAACGAAAAAAGGAATATCATGAAAACCATCGCTTTTTTACTACACAATAACTTCGAGCAAGCAGAATACGAAGAGGTTAATAATCAACTCAAAAATAAAGGTTACAAGACACTTCTTATAACCACAAATAAAGAAAAAGAAGTGCAAGCCATGCAGCAAGATGTAGACAAAGGCGACACCTTTATTGCTGATATTTTTGCAAAGGACGCAAGCGTTTCTGATTATGATGCGTTGGTACTACCAGGTGGTACTGTCAATGCGGATACGATTCGTGGCAATGAAGAGGCTCATAGTATTATCAATGCTATCAATGATGCAGGCAAGCCATTAGCCGTCATTTGCCATGCTCCTTGGGTACTTATCAATACAGGTATTGCCAAAGGTAAAACGCTCACTGCTTATCATACGCTGCAGATAGATTTAGAAAACGCTGGTGCAAAATTTGTAGATCAAACAGTACAGGTAGACGGTAATTTGATTACCTCACGTAATCCAGATGATATCAGCAATTTCGTTGATGCTATTGATAAGGCATTATCTTAATTTTTCTACCCATTTACTGAATAATCAATTATTTATATTTCTTAAACATTCACAACTTATATTTCTTAAACATCCACAACCGTAACTGAGGAAAACATTATGTCAAACTCTAACCCAAACGATACCAAGCTTGAGCAACAACGTTCTGAGTCAGTAACTGCAGCACTTAAAAGCCAAACTGAGAACAATCATACTGAAGATAGTGAAGCCGCAGCAGATCGTATTGCAGACAACCTAGGAAATGCTAAAGAAGACAAATAGAGTATGTAACGTGTTATCCATAATAAGGTAACACTGATATATTTGCTGATCATCTCTACATCTCAATGCCACTGATGACATTTGCATCTCAATGTAAAAAGTATAAAACAGCTACTTCAAAAAATAATAATTCAGGAGCTAATATGAGTAATTCATTGAATAACATGGATGAGCAAGAAAAAGAGATTGAAAGGCTTGCAAAAGACATCAATCCTAGCGAACATGCTACTCCTGATAGTTTAGCAGAAGTTACCACAGCTGCACCGCTTGAAGATGATGAACTAGGCGGTAACGCGACGGAAGATGACGTTAAGAAATAAGCAAATTCTTTTGCCTATTGACGGATGATTTAACTATAAAAAATAAATCTGACTTTACAAGTATTATGAAAAACTGCTGCTAGTTCAGCAGTTTTTTGTTATAATCACTGTCACATTTACATTAGGTTGAGATAAGACATCGTGCTTCATAGGCTGTCCAAAACGGATAGTTATATTAAGTGCTCTCTCATCGCAGCTTATCCTAAATGGTCGTTATGACTAATTAGCTTGTCGTACACTAGGTCAACTCTAGTAATGCAGGGTTGTCCTGAATGACGTGCAGGTTATTTTATTTACTATTCTACTGCTTTAGATCTTACTCAAATTCGAGAATGTCTTAAAGCTTTTAGCATTGCCGGAGATATTTATGCTAACTAATACCGATCGCGAACAAATCATTGCTCAATACCAACGTGGCGAAAATGACACTGGTTCTCCAGAAGTTCAAGTAGCTCTATTGAGTGCTCGTATCAACGATTTGCAGAACCATTTTAAAGCACATAAAGCTGATCATCATAGCCGTCGCGGTCTTATCCGTATGGTTAACACGCGTCGTAAATTGCTTGATTATCTAAAAGGTAAAGATCTTGGTCGTTACACCACGCTTATCAGCCAGTTAGGTCTACGTCGTTAATCTAACGACAATAGTACGAGTGGATGCTAAAATAAAAGAAGCCATCATATGGTGCTATTTTAGAATTTTTGCTGAATCGCTTGGAACTTGCTTGTTGCTATCGATAAAATAGATTTTTCTAAAAACGGTGTGGAATAGTTTCACGCCGTTTTTTTATGCTTATTCATTTTCAAGATTGATTTTGGATAGCATTGGTTATAAAGACCAATTCAAAGTAGGTAATAGAAGTTTTCGTAAAAACAGTAACACTAGAGCCTAGAGCTAAGTGTTTTCTATCGATAATTGCTGTGTTCCGCAATTCATTGGTCAATGGCTATAAATCACTGTAAAATAATGCCTTGTGAGTTTGATAGTATATCTACTACATATATGGTGACTATTTATAAAATACCCGTTTCTTAGCTTATAGAATAGCTAGCTGCGCTAATATCCAACGCTCAAAAGCGCAGAAAAATAGCCTATAGGGTTTTTAGCACCGAAGTCTTTTGACTTAAGGTCTTTTTGATAGTATTTATAGTAAAGCCAAAATTGAATGACCAAATATACACAATAGTACGATGTCTAGCACCGATAGGCATATGGAATAACTAGGTAATGTTATTGGCACTGGTTGAGATGATTTCTGAGAGAAAGACTGTCAATTATTAGTCATATACACTAGTAGTCACATATACAGAATTTTAATGAAAAATATCAGCTTTTTATAATGCTTATATTACTTTCGTCAGTCAACATTAGGAAGATTATATGACAATGTTTAACACCATTAAGCGTGAATTTCAGTATGGCAACCAACAGGTTGTGATTGAGACAGGTCGTATTGCTCGTCAAGCAAACTCTATCTTAGTACATATGGGCGGCGTTACGGTACTTGTCGCAGCAGTGGTAAAGTCAGAGGCTAAAGAAGGTCAAAACTTCTTTCCGCTAACGGTCAACTATCAAGAAAAAATGTATGCAGCGGGCAAAATCCCAGGTGCCTATGGCAAACGTGAAGGTCGTGCAAGCGAGTTCGAAACCCTAACTTCACGCTTGATTGACCGCCCGATTCGCCCGCTATTCCCTGAAGGCTATGTTAACGAAATCCAAATTACGGCAACGGTTGTTTCATCAGATAAGACTCAGTCTGCAGATATCGCTGCCCTAATCGGTGCTTCAGCGGCACTAGCCATATCTGATGCACCATTCAATGGTCCAGTCGCAGCTGCTCGTGTTGGCTTCATCAACGGCGAGTACATCCTTAACCCAACGATTGAGCAGCTTAAAGAGAGTGACCTTGACCTAGTGGTTGCCGGTACTAAATCTGCTGTATTGATGGTTGAATCTGAAGCGGCAGAGCTTTCAGAAGATCAAATGCTAGGCGCGGTATTATATGGTCATCAGCAACAGCAAATCGTTATTGATAACATCGCCTCAATGGCAGAAGAAATCGGTACTGCTAAGCAGCAATATTCTGCTCCTGAGCGTGATCAAGCGCTTACCAGCAGCATGAAAGAGCAGTTTGGTGAGCAAGTCGCTGACGCTTATACGATTACTGATAAGCAAGCGCGCTACACTAAGCTTGATGAAATCAAGCAGTCAATTATTGATGCACTTGCTGGTGATGCTGAGTCAGAAACTTACGCTGATACAGTATCTGAGCTTAAAGAAATTTATAACGATCTTAAATATCGTACGGTTCGTGACAATATCTTGTCAGGCAAGCCGCGTATTGATGGTCGTGATCTTGAGACTGTTCGTGCCCTTGACGTACAAGTTGGTGTATTGCCATACACGCATGGTTCAGCATTGTTCACACGCGGTGAAACGCAAGCATTGGTTACGACCACGCTTGGTAACAGCCGTGATGTCAACATGATTGACTCACTAGGTGGCACGATTCGTGACCATTTCATGCTGCATTACAACTTCCCGCATTTCTCAGTTGGTGAGACGGGCCGCGAAGGTATTCCAAAACGTCGTGAAATCGGTCATGGTCGTCTAGCTCGCCGCGGTGTACAAGCGATGCTACCGGATAGCGAACGCTTCCCGTATGTCATCCGTGTGGTATCAGAGATTACTGAGTCAAATGGTTCATCTTCTATGGCGTCTGTTTGCGGCGCAAGCTTGGCATTGATGGATGCTGGTGTTCCACTAAAAGCACCAGTTGCTGGTATCGCCATGGGTCTGGTTAAAGAAGGTGAGCGTTTCGCTGTACTATCAGACATCTTAGGTGATGAAGATCATCTTGGCGATATGGATTTTAAAGTTGCTGGTTCTAAAGACGGTATTACTGCGCTGCAGATGGATATCAAGATCGAAGGTATTACGCCTGACATCATGGAGCAAGCGCTTAAGCAAGCCCATGCTGGCCGTATCCATATTTTGGACGCGATGAATAAAGTATTGCCTGAGAGTCGTACTGAAATCAACGCTCATGCACCAAACTATGCGGTTATCGAAATCAATCCGGATAAAATCCGTGACGTAATCGGTAAAGGCGGCGCGATGATTCGTCAGCTAACCGAAGAGACTGGCGCAGTTATCGATATCGATGATGGCGGCACGATTCGTATCTTTGGTGAAAACAAAGCGGCAACTAAAGCAGCTATCGGTAGAATCGAAGCGTTGACGGCAGAAGTTGAAGTGGGCAAAACTTATGAAGGTACGGTTGCTCGTATCGTTGATTTTGGCGCGTTTATTAACGTCTTGCCAAACACTGATGGCTTGGTACACATCTCACAAATCGCTGAAGAGCGCGTTGAGAATGTTTCTGACTACCTAAAAGAAGGTCAAATCGTTAAAGTCTTCGTCCAAGACGTCGATAACCGTGGTCGTATTAAATTGACTATGAAAGGTATCGAGCAAAGCTAATCGATATCTAATGTAGTCAACATATAAAAACTGCTTTAAGTCTCTCGTCATGAGTGCTTAAGGCGGTTTTTTTATGGGTGTAAAATCTTGTTTTCAGTAGAATATCTTATTAAAGTAACTGGCCTATATCAAAGTGATTGGTCTATATAAAAGTCTTTAGGAAGGTGAATATCGATTCGAACTTTAGGCAAATCTTGTAGGTGCTGTAAGAGTAACGGTAAGATATCAGCGTGCCAGTCTAACGCAAGTGAGCCTGTGTTTGCTAAATTGGCTGCGTTAGAAACGTTGGCTGTCTCATTTCGTGAGTGGTTATGAATAAGTGGACGTGCCAGTAGGGCAATTCTACGAATACCTTGGTAACGGATAAGCGGGATAAGCTGCTCAGATAAATCATTCAACCCAGCAATTAACCATTGTGACCGTGTGGGGTGGTAAGGATGATTTGATACCACAAGATTAGCGATATAACTGGGCTGATTACCATTACTACTGACACTTAAACCAGCTTGCTCAAGCGCGCGTTTATGCAGTAAGCAGCTGCCAACATTCAGACTGCCATCGCGGCATGCGCGATAGTAACGTTGATAATTATCAGCAAATAAAGTTTTAGCTTTTGTGAGAACAGGATCTAAAAGAATCCCTGCAGTATTGACTGGTAGAATAAGCAGCTGCGCGCTACTATTTAAGATAGGGGCGTGGGTAAGTTGCAAAGTCGCCATTGTCAGCCCCTTGATAAAAGTCTAAATAATGAGCTACTGTTTGTCGCCGTTTGTCTCGGCTTCTAATTGCGCTATTTGTTGTTCAAGTAGGGTGATTTGCTCTGCTTTCATATCAGTTAATTGCTTGTTCATCGTCAGTTGTTCAGCAGCCAGTTTTTCTTGTTCGGCTAAGCGCTTACGCTCGTCTTCTAAGCGATCTATTTCTTCTTTAGCAAGACTATCTGTTTCTGGCAAAGCCGCATTTAAGATCGCATCAGCATTAGGTATTTGATTAACTGTAGTTGTCTCATTAGTATTTGACGTTAAGTCACTATTGTTTAAACTATTGTCATTATTACCTAAGGACGTAGCATCTAATTGAGTAGCGCTATCTTGTTCGGTCGTCGATGGTGTACTTTCGATAGGCGCAGTATTAGTGTCTATCGAATTGTTTTTCCAGACCAAGTAGCCAATCAGTAATGCCGCTAATATAATAATTGACCACCATTTCTGGCGTGACTTAGTGGGCTTTTTTTTCAGTGATTTGGTTGACAGAGGACGCATTTTTTGGCTTTTCATACTATAGTCGATTTATGTTAGAAATATAAGTAGCCATACTATAGCAAACTCAAAATAAAAAGCCTATCTATTGCTAGATAGGCTGGTAGCTATTAAGACTTAACGCTTAATATTTAAGGTTTGAATTTTACTGTGCCGCTGGTACCAGTAGCCATAGCATCACGTATAAGCTGATCTTCGGCATGGTTTTTGGCACTGATGGCATCAGGGTCAGGGCGATGTTCGCTATGTCCACATAATGTGCATTCAATATACTCATCAGGTTCTGGAGTGACGACGTTGATTTGTACCACCGCATCCATCGCTTGACACTTAGGGCAGCGAACACCAGATAAAAACTGCCGCTTTGGTCGCGTTGATTGATAGCGCATTTAGATAACCTCGTGCGTCGTTTGGGCATTGCTTTCAATATTGGCAGCATCGTCATTTTTAGCGTTATCAAAACCGCTATGACGTAATAACGCATCAATGCTGGCGCTACGACCACGGAAGTTTTCAAAGTTGGTCTTGGCAGGGAAGCTACCACCGACTGATAGGATAGTCTCACGGAAGGCTTTACCAGTGACAGGGTTAAAAATACCTTCTTCTTCAAACTTGCTAAAGGCATCTGCCGATAGCAACTCTGCCCATTTATACGAGTAATAACCTGCTGCATAGCCGCCTGCAAAGATATGACTAAAGCCGTTGGCAAAACGGTTGTAGTCAGGTGTCTGCATGATAGCAATGTCGTCTCGAACGGTATTTAGCGTGGCTAATATACCGTCATAATCTAGCGCTGGCGTATGCGCATGAATCAATAAGTCAAACAGTGCGAATTCGATTTGACGTAGGGTTTGCATGCCGCTTTGGAAATTCTTCACCGCCAATAACGCTGCAAGTTTATCTTTAGGCAAGGGCGCGCTGGTTTCTACATGACTGCTAATCAGCGCTATACCTTCGGCATCCCATGCCCAGTTTTCCATAAATTGACTGGGCAACTCGACTGCGTCCCACTCAACGCCATTGACACCAGCGACATCACCGACTGTCACTTGGGTTAATAAATGATGTAGGCCGTGACCAAACTCATGGAATAGAGTCAATACTTCATCATGCGTCAATAAGCTTGGTTTGCCATCGAGGGCAGGGGTAAAGTTACCCACCATAAAGCAAACGGGCAGCTGCTGATGATTTTTTTCACTGTAAGTATAACGTGACTGAAAACCACTCATCCAAGCGCCGCCGCGTTTACCACTGCGTGCAAATAAGTCAAAGTAAAAGCCACCAAGCAAGTTATCATCAGCATCAAACAACTGATAAAAGCTGACATCGTCGTGCCAGCGTGATACGGATTCACTTTGCTCTTGGACTTTGATACCGTACAGACGCTCAACGATGGCAAATAATCCGCTAATTACTTTTGGTAAGGGAAAGTACGGGCGGATTTCTTCTTGCGATAAGCTGAACTCGCTTTGTTTGACTTTTTCGGCGACATACGCACTGTCCCACGCCTGTAACTCCTCAATACCATAATCCTGCGCATACTTTTGTAATTGTGCCAAGTCTTGCTTAGCCGCTGGAGTTGCTTGCGTGGCCAAACTTCGTAAAAAGGTTTCTACTTCTGCCACACTATCTGCCATTTTCGTCGATAGTGAGACTTCTGCATAATTGTCAAAACCCAATAGCTTGGCTTTTTGCTCACGTAATTGCAGAATTTGACTCATGATATCGGCGTTGTTTAGCGACTCACCTTTGGCATTGGTATGCGCATCAAACTCAGAAGCACGCGTGACATAAGCGTGGTATAGGGTCTCGCGCAATTCGCGGTCATCCGCATGGGTCATGATGGCAAGATAAACAGGGATGTTTAAGCTTGCCACGTAGTAAGGATTTGGCAACGTATCGACTTCTACTTGTGTGAGCGTACCGTTGGCAAGAGCGCGCGCTTTATACTGTTCGCCAGCATCTGCGAGTAGCGCCAGTCCACTTTCTGTTAGACCTGCCAATTGCTCTTGCTGCAGCGGTAAGGCATAAGCTTGGGTGGCATCCAGTACATTATCTGAAAAGGTCGCTGATAAGGTGGAAAGCTCACTTTGAATAGCCGCAAACTTTTCCTGTTTATCTTTTGGTAATGCGACACCTGACAGCTCAAAACTGCGTAGCGCAAGCTCAATAGCCCGCGCTCGTGCAGGCTCAAGCGCCGCAAAAAATGCTGTGTCATTGACGATAGTTTGATAACGATTAAATAGCGGCTGATGCTGTCCCACTCGTGTGCCATAAGCAGATAATGTGGGTAGTAGTTCATGATGGACATGACGAATGTCGTCATTGCTCATGACGCTATTCAAGTGCGATAAAATGCCCCAACTGCGATCCAATGCCAGATTAATATGATCAAAAGTCATAGTATCAGCCAGCGCTTGCTCAGCACTGATATTAGCAGCGCTGTTATGGTTATCAGTATCTGCGCTCATCTCATCTAAAAATGTATTGGCTGCATCAATGGCACTGATGACATGGCTTTGTAAGGTACTTGGTGAAACGTTGTCAAAATCGACAAGGCGTAAATCTGCAGGAAGGGTTTTCATAAAAGTATCCGATATCTGATCGTAGTGAATGAATTATTATTGAGTAAACGTCGCTTTATATAAGAGATTGGCTTGCCGTGACATTTAGAACATCATTAGCTTTCTATTATTTTTCTTTTTTGCTGTCTTATTGATAAGCTATATAAAAGATGGGTTCGTTTGACGAAAATGCAACCTAATCATTGACTATAAAGAAAGTGAATCGAGAAGATAGTGGATATTCAAGGGGTTTAAAGGGGATCAGTCAGTCTTTTAGAACAATACAGAGTGTTCTACTTACAAAGCGCTATCATTTGCTTGCAAATTAACCCTACAGCGAGTGAGGTTTGACTGCTAGCATCAAGGCAATGGAATAGAAAGCTCAAGCATTACTGATAGCAAACACTGTTAAATTAGTTGACTCATAGCAAAAATTACAACGTTAAAAGTAAATGATAATAAAACAAGGAGCAATAAATGAAAGCGACTCTCAAAAGTTTACGTGAAACCAAAGCCAATCCTGCGGTTAGTATCTTTGTTAAGACTCATCGCGAGCATCCTGCTAATGATCAAGATCCCATTGCCCTGAAGAACCAATTAAAAGTGGCTGAAGAACGCTTAACCAACGAATACGATAAGCGCACAGCGACTACCATACTCGATAAGATTCATGATAAAACCAAAGAGCTAAATCACAACTTAAATCTTGATACCTTGGCTATTTTTGCCAGTACCGACGATGTGCAAGTCATCCGTATGCCGATTGACACCACGGAGCGTGTGGTGATTTCACATCGTTTTGCGACTCGAGATTTGGTGCGTGATATGGCAAGTGCGGTGCATTATTACACCTTGGTACTCACTCGTGATAATGCCCGCTTGATTGAAGCGTCTAATGATCGTGTGGTGAGAGAGTTTGATAAGGACGATGACCTGCAAAAAAATATGGATAATATTCCATTTCCTATTGAAAACAATGGTTTGTATACGACAGGCGACGGTGGCTCAGATCGCTCATCTAATAATGAAAGCAGCTATCTAAAAGAGTTTTTTAACCAAGTGGATAAAAGCGTACAAGAGTTGTGGGGTGAGCACAAAATGCCTTTGGTTGTCGTTGGCGATGCTAAAAATATCGGCTACTATAAAGAAGTTTGTGATCGTCCAGACAACATCATTGCCACAGTGTCAAATGCGACTAATCTAGAAGATGGTAGTGCTCAGCATATTATCAATAGTGTGCAAGAGGCGGTGGAAGGCTATCGTACATCACTGCATCAAGCTGCCATGGGTGAGATTGATAAAGCACGCGGTGCCAATATGTTGCAAACAGATCTACAAGAAGTCTACCGCAGTGCCTTCCAAGGTGCAGGCGAGACGCTTTATGTCCGTCGTGGTTATATACAATCGGCTAAAATTGATGAAAAGGCACAGACTTTGAGTCTTGCAGATGATGCGGCTTCAGAAGGCGTTACTGATGATGCCATTGGCGAAATCATTGAGCATGTCATTCATAATGGTGGTGAAGCAGTATTTATGCCACAAGATATTATGGGTGAAGATCAACCAATTGCTTTGGTGACACGCTATTAGTTGCTAGATAGTGCCTATTGATGACAATCCTTTGCGAATTCGCCATTGATAGAAGATAGGTATAGTATGGGAGCATTGGTTCGATAAGAATCAATGCTCTTTTTACATTGATGATATATTAAGCCTTTATCTAAAACTTATACTTGATTGCCGTAGGTTGTTAAATGATGCTAAATAACATACCAAATACTCTCATGCTATTTAGCATCACAGCAATGATAGCCTTTAGCTCCAGTCTCAGTATGGCAGAGACAGATGTGAATAATATATCTGTGAGCCATCTATCATGGGGTCAATTGCCGCCTTCTATTCAAAACTATTATCAAATAGACTCTAAAAAAAATAAAATGAGGCTAAAGACCAAAGATATTGTTGCTATTCGTTCTTGGATTGGCACAGTAGGAGAACAGTATTTGGTTCAATTACAGCGTTTCAATTCAACCAATAGCCCCGGCGAGCCAGCAGGAGAGGTCTTCACGCATTTATATGTTATAGATGAACAAGAGGCTTTACGAGTATGGCAAATATATGATTATGTACCCTGCGATGGGTTAGATGTAATCGCAGAATTCGCTAAAAACACCGCCGTAGTGACTGATATTAATAATAACGGTGTTGTCGAAGTGAGTGTGCCTTATTATCTCGGTTGTCGTGGTGACGTAAGTTATGATGAGATGAAAGTAATCATGTACGAAGGGCAGCAAAAATTTGCTGTACGTGGTAACTCTGCAATTTGTAACGCCAAGACAGACCAGCCAGTTGATGCTACTGGTTATTACGGTGGTGACTACAAGATTGATGAAAAATTACTACAGCAATCAGCGCTATCAGCTACTCAAAAATCAGTATTTAGGCGTCACTTGCAATCAGTGTGGCGAGATAACCAATGTTCCATTTATTTTAAGTATGATGACTAATTCTATGACTACCACAACCTCTTTTGTGCTAACCAGCTATAACATTCATAAAGGCATGTCGCCGATGAATCGCCAAGTTAAAATACAAGGTATCGCCCAAGCGCTCGATATTATTGGCTCCGATGTACTGTGTCTCCAAGAAGTGCAAGGTCAGAATCTTAAGCGCAATATGCAGTACAACGAATACCCTGACCAATCGCAACATGAATGGTTTGGTGAGTATTTACAGCTGCAAAATAGCTATGGTAAAAATTCAGAGTATGAAAACGGTCATCATGGCAATGCGGTATTGAGCCGTTTTCCATTGGATCCTAAGCATAACGTCAATATCACCGTTAATAAGCTTGAGCAGCGTGGTGTCTTGCACTGCGAAGTACAACCAGTTGGATGGGATGTACCAGTGGTTGTACTGTGTGCACACCTAAATTTGTTTGAGCGTGATCGCATCAAGCAATATGAAGCCATTGCCAACTATGTTCGTAATGAGATTGCACCTGATCAACCACTGATTTTGGCAGGAGATTTTAATGATTGGAAAAAAATGTCTTGTGATAAGTTGGCTACTAGCTTGGGCATGACCGAAGCTTTCAAGCATTGTCATGGCAAGCTGCTGCCAACTTTCCCAGCCAAGCTTCCTGTGCTTAGCTTAGATCGTATTTATGTGCGTAATCTAAGAGTGAAAAATGCTTGGGTGCATACGGGCAAACCATGGTCGACACTATCTGATCATCTGCCACTCAGTGCGGAATTGGCACATTTATAAATGATTATTAGATAAGCTCAAGTTATTCACTAAAAATAAAATTGAATGCAAAAATAAAGCAATAGATACCTATAAGGATATATAACGATGTCTACCCTTTCTCATAACCCGCTACCAACGACCCAACATGCCGTACTCATACGTGAGTTTGGCGAACCTGAAGTGATGAGCTATCAAGAGGGTGTGGCCATTCCTGTGTTGACAGACAATCAGGTATTGGTCAAAGTTGCTTACGCGGGTATCAATCCTGTCGATTACAAAACACGTCAAGGCAAAGGCTGGGGCGCTGATGCCATTCAAAAAGACAAGTTTGATAAAAATGAGCCTGCAATTTTGGGCTTTGATATGTCAGGCACTGTGGTCGATAGTCGTAGTGAGCAGTTTACTATCGGTACACAGGTCGCTGCCCTGACTTTTCATGGTGGCTGTTATGCAGAGTATGTAGCAGTCGATGCTGACATGCTGGCAAAAGTACCGAATTCTGTCACGTTAGAGCAAGCAGGTGCACTGCCTTGTATCGGACAGACGGCGATACAGTTTGTAGAGTTTGCAGATATTCAAGATGGTGAGCATGTGGTGATAAATGCGCCAGCAGGCGGCGTGGGTCACTTATTGATTCAGCTGCTCATGGATAAAGTGGCTAAAAACAATATCAAGGTGACCGTCATTTGCTCACCAGAAAAATATGCCAAGCTTGATGAAATAATAGATACCAATCAGCTTACAGGTTGGATTGATTATACCAAAGATGGTGAATTCCCTGAGTTACAGGCAGATGTGCTACTGGATTTGGTCGGTAATGAAGCAGGGGTACGGGCGCTTAGCGTGCTCAAATCTGGTGGTCGCGTCAATGTGTTACCAACGATTTGGGTGGATAAACTCAAAGAGGCGGGTAGCCAGAAACAGCTAAAGGTAGCGGGTTATAAGGCGCAGCGTAGTGGTGAAGATATGGCGCGAGTTTTACAGCTCGTTGCAGATGGTAAGCTAACGCTACGTATTCAGCAAACCTATCCTTTGTCCGAAGTGGTCGCGGCTCATCATGAGCTGCAAAAAGGTGCTACTTTTGGCAAGATTGTTTTAAAAGTGAGCTAGGACATGTCTTCAATCTGAAGGCATGCGACTAAGTGGGCTAAAAATGGGTAAATCTTTCTAGACTGCATCAAATAGCACTGTTAATATTCCGATATTAACGGTGCTATTTTCCTTGTTTGGCTACCGTTTAGCTCATTTTTATCACCATTTTCAAAACGAGGACGCGCTCTAGCTTATATTAAGTTACATTAATTTAATGCGATAGCACTTTTCGAAACGTGAGGCTGATGCGCCCTGATGTGACAGTTTTAGTTTTTGTAATGGTATGCTTCCAAAAATCCTGCGTATCGCCATGCATAACGATAAGCTGACCGGACTCAAGATATAGCTCAACTTTGACGGGCTTATTCTTTTGTCTAATAGTTTTATGCTTAAAAACAAATTTTCGCCTAGCACCGAGCGATAAAGAAGCAATAATCGGCTGCGCGCCCAGCTCTTTTTCATCGTCGGCATGATAGCCCATACCATCCTCACCAGAGGGATAGTAATTAAGCAAGCAAGAATTAAAATCAACGTTGATGCCACTGCTTGATAACTGCTGCTCAATATGTCGTTTTACGTGCAACATCTGCTTTGTCCATGGAATGGCTCGACGCGTCTGTCCAGAGTAATGATAACTGACATCGTGGTCACCCATCCAGACGATTTGGCGAGTGGTAACATGCGTTTTACCAAACAACGTCACGATATCAGGCTGCCAAGGTAGCTCGGTTAGTAAATTATTATACAGGGCGTTAGCATCATTGATAACTACCCCTAAGTCATTGACCTGACCATCATAAGGCAATAGGTTATCAGTCGGTGTAGAGGCAAAGAGGTCAGTCATCACTTAGATGGCTCAGCTTATTTATGACTATGACTATGATAATGCTCATTGATAACTTGAGCACATAATTCAGGTGCTTCCATCGGCAGTAGATGACCGTAATCTAACAAAGATATGATGCTGTCATCAGGGACGAATTTTTGCCATTGTTGTCGCACTTTATGGTTGATAAACAACGTCGGCTTGCCAGTGATAAGCGTATAAGGACAGCTCAATTGCTTAAGAGCGGTATCGATATGCGGCGCGCCAAAATAGTTGGCGAGCTCTTGCTCAGGCGCAAATATCAGCGTGTAACAGCCATTGGTATCTTTGGATAAACTTTGCTCTGCAAATACCCGCAAATGCGCATCACTCATTCGCCTATAAGCACGCTGAGCGCGCAAGTTCTCATAATAATCATCGATGCTTGCCCAAGTAGATTGTTTGGTGAGAGTGCTTTTAAACGGTTCGCGACTAAGCAGAAGCTTACGCGGCAATAGATTATAGAGTCGGGCTTGTGGTTTGGTAAAGGTCACAGGCTCTATTAAATATAGCTGTGAAAACAGATCTGGGCGCTGGGCTGCAGCGATGGCAGTAGCAGTGGCTCCTTGCGAATGACCAATACCAACGATGGGTTTGTCTTGCGTTTTTTCTAAAAATTCAATAAGTATCTCAGCATCCTGCTCGCGCGTAAGACGACGGCGCTGCGGCTTGTCATACCAATAGCCACGAAGCGCAAGCGAGCTGATTTTGAAGTCAGTTGCCAGCGCATTTAATAAGGGACTATAAGTACCAACGGTAAAACTATTGCCACCATAAAAGTGTGCTGGCACGCGAGAGGCAGTACTTGACTGTATCGATGGCGTAAGCTGGCTAAGGTTATAGTAGCGCGCTTGTTTTCCACTAATATTAATATTTTTCGCAAATGCTTTCATAATGTACACACCTCCTTGTGTCTGATTTTCAATGAAAATTAAGGGTTGTACTTAGCTGTCTTCGCCTAAAAATCCGCCACTTTGTCGGTGCCACAAGCGAGCATAAACACCGTGTAGATTTAACAACTCATCATGGCTGCCTTGTTCGATAATTTGACCTTTATCCATGACCACCAATCGATCAAGTGCGGCAATGGTGGAGAGACGATGGGCAATCGCAATGACCGTTTTACCTGTCATGATGTCATTCAGGCTTTCGGTAATGGCAAATTCAATCTCAGAGTCAAGGGCGCTGGTCGCTTCGTCCAATAGTAAGATGGGCGCATTTTTTAGCATAACACGTGAGATGGCGATACGCTGACGTTGACCGCCAGAGAGTTTGACGCCGCGCTCACCGACTTGGGTATCAAGCCCTGTATTGCCTTTATCATCATATAAGTCTTTGATAAAGTCCCATGCTTGCGCTTGTTTGGCAGCCGTAATAATTTCTTCGTCGGTTGCATCAGGACGACCGTAAGCGATATTTTCACGTACTGTCCGATGTAGCAAAGACGTATCTTGCGTCACCATACCTATCTGTTGGCGCAAAGACTCTTGGGTGACTTCATCAATTGCTTGTCCATCGATTAGGATTTTACCGCTATCAACATCAAAGAAGCGTAACAATAAATTAACCAAGGTAGATTTACCGGCACCTGAGCGTCCAACCAAGCCTATCTTTTCGCCAGGTTTAATGTCCAAATAAAAGTTATCGAGCAGTTTAGTCTTCGTAGTAGGCGTTGCTGATGTTTTCACTGTATCTAAGCTATCGCCTTCAACAGCGTCGCTATCATTCTCATAACTGAAATCAACATGATCAAAAACGATACGACCTTCGGTGACTTTCAAAGCGGGTGCGTTGGGCTTATCAATGATTTTTTGCGGCGCTGATAAGGTACGCATGCCATCTTGTACGGTTCCGATACTTTCAAATAGACTGGCAGTTTGCCACATGATCCAGCGAGTCAAACCGTTCAAACGCAGTGCCATGGCTGTCGCGGCAGCAATCGCACCGACACCGACAGCGCCTTGTTGCCATAAATATAAGCCAATAGCCGCAGTGCTACTAACCAAAATCACACTGATCATATGGGTTGATACTTCTAAGTAACTGACCCAGCGCATCTGTGCATGGACGGTACCTAAAAATTGTCCCATGGCATTTTTGGCATAACTCAGCTCACGGCGTGAATGGCTAAACAGCTTGACGGTCATGATATTGGCATAAGCATCGGTAATGCGGCCAGTCATTAAAGCACGGGCATCGGCTTGCACAATGGCAGTTTGTTTGAGCTTAGGGATAAAGTACCAAATGGTCAGCGCAACCAAGACTAGCCAAACGATAAACGGGATTAATAATAGGCTGTCCAGATTAAATAAAATGACACCTGACGTAATAAAATAAACGGTGACATACATAAACATGTCGGTGACGGTCATGACTGTATCACGTACGGCCAGTGCGGTTTGCATTACTTTGGCTGAGACACGTCCAGAGAATTCATCTTGATAAAACTGCATCGATTGCCCAAGCATTCGCTGGTGAAAGCGCCAGCGCATTTGCATAGGAAAGACGCCTTGCAAGGTCTGAAAATGGATGAATGATGACAATGCAATCCATAGCGGACTCATGATCATGACGGCTAGCATGAGCAGTAGCATATCGCCTTTTTCTAACCACAGATTCTGCGGTGTATAGACGCCTAGCCAGTCAACAATATTCCCAATCCAAGCAAATAGCATCGCTTCATAGATGCCAATGCCCGCAGACAAAATCATAAATATCAATAGCCAGCCACGTAAACCGTTGGTACACGCCCACAAGAACTTTAGCATGCCATCACGGGGTGAAGGTAGCGGCATAGGGGTTTCAGGAAAGGCAGGGAGGCGAGTTTCAAAAAATCGAAATAGAGCATTCATAGGCAGTCATAAAACATCAATAGCAGTACGCCAAAATCAACGACATTACTCGTTATTTTGAATCTTTACTTTTGTTATTAGGATTGAGTACTATTTTAGCAAACTTCCCAATCAGACCTGCATGCTAATTGTAAATTGACCGCTAAAGAGCTACTTGTCAGCAGTCGAATAAAAGCCAATAAATAGATTGCTGTGTAAGAAATACTTTGTTACATTCTATAGCTTTATCCTCATTGGCAGTTCGCGATTTATCTTCAGTATATGAATGATAAGCAAATAATACCCCCGCAAAGTGGCAGTTTAACAAGGTAATAGCTCATGATATATTTGACGATAGCGGTGCTTTGTAGTGTCGCCGTTTCAGTATTGCTAAAAGTGTTACGACAGAAAAATATAGACATACACCAGACCATCGTCGCAGGCTATCCGGTGGCTTTTCTGCTGACGTGGTTTTTGTTGAATCCAGACGTCAGTGGACTCGGTACGCTTGACAGTGCATGGGGCATTATTATCGCGCTTGGTATTTTGCTTCCCGCCGTGTTTATTGTCCTTGGAAGGGCGATTGAGTCAGTGGGAATGGTAGCAACCGATGCGGCTCAGCGGCTATCGTTGATTATTCCTATCGTCGCGGCTTTTTTATTGTTTGGTGAAGTACTGACCAGCACGCGAATATTTGGACTGTTATTAGGCTTTCTAGCACTCGGAGCGTTGATTTATCGTCCACAGCAGGGTCAGATTAGCAGACAAGCGAAGCATACACCGCTTTGGCTATTTGGCGTCTGGGCAGGCTATGGCATTATTGATATCTTGTTCAAGCAAGTTGCCAAGCAGGGCACTGCTTTTCCTCTGACATTATTTGTCAGTTTTGGTTTAGCAGGATTATTGCTGTTTATTTATTTGCTGATTACGCGGGTGCGCTGGCAGGGGAATGCGCTCGCAGCAGGATTGTTATTAGGTGCGCTCAATATGGGCAATATTTATGCTTATGTACGTGCGCATCAATTATTGTCCGAGTCGCCTAGCATCGTCTTTACCGGTATGAATGTCGGTGTCATTGCAGTGGCAACCTTGATAGGGGTCGGTGTGTTTAAAGAGTCGCTTAACCGTATTAATGTCTTGGGTTTATTATTAGCCATTTGCTGTGTGGCAGTGCTGTTTTTAGCATAAACGTTTAGCCTAGTGAGTTCGCTCATAGGATAAGTGATAATTATTTTATCAACGCATTAACTTATCAGATATAGGCACAAAGAGCGTCCTATGATAAGGTTGTCTACAAACAGTAAGGCTGATATAAGCCAATAAAAAGCGATTTACTTTGTGACACTTAATCTCAACAAATAATAATAGGATGTACTCTCAATGGAATATCAAAACCAATATAACAAACAGCTACAACGTATCAAAGATGGTTCGGGATTTATCGCTGCCCTCGACCAGAGTGGCGGCAGCACGCCAAAAGCGTTAGAGAATTATGGTGTCACAGGCGATGATTATGACAACGATGAAGCCATGTTCGACCAAGTGCATGAGATGCGAGCGCGTATCATGACTTGCGAGGCTTTTGATAATGAGCGTGTGCTTGGGGCGATTTTGTTCGAAGATACTATGGAACGTGAGGTCAATGGCAAACCGACGGCCAATTATCTATGGGAAGATAAAAATATTGTGCCATTTTTAAAAGTGGATAAGGGTTTGGCTGAGCAAATGAATGGCGTCCAAGTGATGCGTCCGATGCCAAATTTAGATTTGCTACTCGATAAAGCCAAAAACTATCCAGTATTTGGTACCAAAATGCGCTCAGTAATTTATGAGCCGAATGTCGATGGCATTGAGCTGGTCGTGCAACAGCAATTCGATGTGGCAAAACAGATACTCTCAAAAGGCCTGATGCCAATCGTAGAGCCTGAAGTCGATATCAACAGTAGCAAAAAACATGAATGTGAAGTCATACTCAAGACCAGCATTTTGCACAATCTGGATCGTTTGACTGACGACCAGCAAGTGATGCTAAAACTGACCTTGCCACAAGAAGCGGGTTTTTACCAAGAGCTAATCGATCATCCAAAAGTGCTAAAAGTTGTGGCGTTATCGGGCGGCTACAGCCGTGGCGATGCTTGTGCTAAGCTCAAGCAAAACCCAGGTATGATTGCTAGCTTTTCACGGGCCTTTACTGAAGGGTTGAGTAAGCAGCAAAGTGATGATGAGTTTGCTAATACTATCAACACATCTATCGAAGAGATTTATGAGGCGTCGAAAGTTTAAAGCCTTATACTTTTATAATTGATTTTGAATCCCAGCTGACTTTAGGTTTGCTGGGATTTTTTTTAATGGCATTCACAGTAGATATTTATTAAACTTGTGTTTGTTTTCATGGTTTCTGGAGAGGTTGTGTTTCGCTTTATTACTTCAGGGTTGTTTTTATTAAGTTGGAGTGTTTCTAGTCAATCTATGGAGCCTGTAGGCTATTCAGGTACTTGGGCAAGTGCTGCTTATTTTAATAATGCCATCGATGTTATATCAGAGACAGTTAATATCGATATTACAGATGATGCTAATAATGCTGGTTATACAGTGAGCTATAAGCTGTATAACAATCGTGAAGGGCTTCAATTCCCATTGGTTTTTGAAGTATTCGATGAATTTGAACAAAGTAATGAGTTCGAAATTACTGTTGATGGTCAATCGGTGCCTGTTGTAACGGTTACTGAAGATAATAACGGGCTTGAGACATCTGACTTCTATATGCCAGCCAATACTGGTTTAGAGCAATTCAGAGCAGATTCAAAGTATATCAACCTGGATTTGTCGTCAGGGTTGCATACTATTACAGCTACTTATGACGTCCAGCCGCATTATTATGGCAGTGATTGGACTGGGATAAGCACTTACTCTTATTCGTTAGTGCCGATGAAGGAGAGCGTCAGTGATGATAAGCAGTTTAAAGGGTCATTTATTAAGCTAAATTTCAATGGTAGTTTAGACTATATCAGTATGGATATCGATGGCACGAAGAATACTTTACCTTCTAATAACCAATGGCATTTCAACGATAATCTTGCGAAAGAGATTGATTTTATTATTCAAGCACCTCTGAATCCTGTGGCAAAAGTTTTGACGGCTGTTTCACCATTCATAACTATAAGTTTCGCGCTATTTGTATTGGGTGGACTGCATTTACGTATGATGAAACGTAGACAGCAAGCCCAGCCCGAAACCCTTTGGACAGTCATGTTGGTGGGTGGTTTTCTAGTGCCTCTGCTTAGCCTGATAATTTATTACCTCTATCTACTGGTGACAGATATGATCATTGGTCAAGGCGCAACAGTAGAAAGTCGCGATTTGTTCTTTATATGGGTTTTGCCGTTAGGCTATATAGTAATAACACCTATTTATTTGATAATTAGTTTTGTGGCTTTTATGATGGTTAAACAGACGGTTACTAAAATAGTAAAGTAATTATAGTTGAAGGCTGTAAATAGCTTTGTGATTCGCGAACAGCTAGCTGACGAGCCATTTGAGAGAATATTAATGCGTAGGATCATTTTAGGATTGCTTTTATTAAGCCACAGTATGTTTAGCTATGCCAATATGGCGTCTCCCATTATCGACGGTACTAATGCCAGTACGGCATATTCAAGCAAAGATATCGATATATTGTCTGAAAACATAGATATCAATATTGCTGAAGGTTTTAATCAAGCTGACTATGATGTCACTTATGAAATTTATAGCGCTAAAGAAGGCGATCGAATACCTTTGGTTTTTGAGGTGTTCGATAACATAGATAATGATGCAGACAAAAGCTTTATAGTCGAAGTCGATGGGCAAGCGGTACCAGTACTTATCAATTATGATTATGAAAGTCATTCAAAATCATTGCCTGCTTATCATGATCCAGAAACGGATATGGCTGTGCCGTTCAATAATGACGCTAAATACTTTGAGATACACTTAAGCGAAGGCAATCATGTCATTAATGTTAAATACTCTGCCTATCCTACAATAAACCGTAGTGATTGGACCAATCAATATATCTATAGCTATTCATTAAAACCTGCCAAAACTTGGAAAAGCTTTGGTGACTTGACCGTTACTTTAAAGATTGCTGATGAGTCGAAATATTTGAAGACTAATCTTGGCGAACCTTTAAGTGGGATGATAAAAGCAGATTCTAAGTGGTTTTTTGATCATCTGCCTCAAGATGTTCTTGAGATATCTTATCAACCACAACCAATGCCTCTAGCAAAGTGGTTAATTAACTTAGACTCATTAATACTTCTGTTGTTTTTAATATGTTTGTTAGGGGGTGCTCACTATGGACTTATGTATTGGAGCCGGAAGAAAAGCCTTAAAAGAGCATGGATGGTCACATGGTTAGGGATTCTGATAGTTCCATTTATCGTATTGATGATAGTTTTCTATAAGATTTGTCTTATAGATTGGTTACTGGGCGAGCATGCCAGCAGGTATCATGGTTATACTATTTTTATTATTCTCTTTGGCTATCCACTGACTTTGCTTGTTTATTTAATCATTATGAAGTTATGCGATTCTTATTTGAAACGGGTTTTTTTACAACCCTCACAAGTAGGTACAAAAAAAGCTTGAACTCAGTGGATGGATTCAAGCTTTTTAAGTTAGCCAGTTTTCAGTAAGTAAAGCACTACACCTCTTTAATAACATGACCTACATTGGTTGAATCATCCGATTTCGGAGTTGATTTTTTATTAGCGGCATCTTTATCTAGCCCTGCCGCATAATCCCGCACGTTTTGAGTGATTTTCATTGAGCAAAACTTAGGGCCACACATCGAGCAAAAGTGCGCCGTCTTATGCGCGTCTTTAGGCAAGGTTTCATCATGGAACTCACGGGCGGTATCTGGGTCGAGCGCCAGATTGAACTGATCGTCCCAGCGGAATTCAAAACGGGCTTTAGATAACGCATTATCTCGAGCTTGTGCGCCCGGATGTCCTTTGGCAAGGTCGGCGGCATGAGCAGCGATTTTATAGGTGATGATACCGTCTTTAACATCTTTTTTATTAGGCAGACCTAAATGCTCTTTTGGCGTCACATAGCAGAGCATAGCAGTACCAAACCAGCCAATCATCGCCGCACCAATCGCACTGGTAATATGGTCGTAACCGGGTGCGATATCGGTGGTTAAGGGTCCTAAAGTATAAAAAGGCGCGTCGGCACAAACCTCTAATTGCAAGTCCATATTTTCTTTAATACGGTTCATTGCTACGTGACCGGGACCTTCAATCATGACCTGTACGTCATGCTTCCATGCCACTTGGGTCAGCTCGCCAAGGGTACGCAGCTCACCAAATTGTGCCTCGTCATTGGCATCTTGCAAGCAACCTGGACGCAAGCCATCGCCTAAACTAAATGCCACATCATACTGCTTCATAATCTCGCAGATATCTTCAAAATGGGTATATAAAAAGCTCTCTTTATTATGAAACATGCACCACTGGGCCATGATGGAGCCGCCACGCGAGACGATACCGGTCAAGCGTCCAGCAGTTAGCGGCACATAGCGCAAAAGTACACCAGCGTGAATGGTGAAGTAATCGACGCCTTGTTCAGCTTGCTCAATCAGCGTATCACGAAAGATTTCCCACGTTAAATCTTCTGCCACGCCATCGACTTTTTCAAGTGCTTGATAAATAGGGACAGTACCAATCGGTACGGGCGAGTTTCTGATCAGCCATTCGCGGGTTTCATGAATATGATTGCCCGTAGATAAATCCATTATGTTGTCTGCACCCCAACGTGTGGCCCATGTCATTTTAGACACTTCTTCATCAATAGAAGAACCTAACGCTGAGTTACCGATATTGGCGTTAATCTTGACCAGAAAATTGCGCCCGATAATCATTGGCTCAGATTCAGGATGATTGATGTTGTTTGGAATAATCGCGCGACCAGCCGCCACTTCACTACGGACAAATTCAGGGGTAATAACAGTGGGCGTGTTGGCGCCAAAGTTATCACCATCGTGCTGACGCATATCGGTCAGCTCATGCTGCTTTTGCGTTTCGCGAATGGCGATATATTCCATTTCTGGGGTGATGATGCCGCGGCGTGCATAGTACATCTGCGTGACGTTGCCAGCTTTGCCATCGATATCTTTGGCGCGGCGAGGTTTGTCGATATGAGCAAATCGTAGATTGGCAGTACTGATATCGCGGGCGCGTGCCATTCCGTATGAACTAGACAGTCCACTTAATTGCTCGGTATCACCGCGCTCAGAAATCCAACCTTCACGAAGCTTTGGTAAGCCTTTGGTCAAATCAATCTCGACGTTGGGATCGGTATAAACGCCTGATGTGTCATAAACATAGAATGGTGGGTTCTGTTCCCATTCGTTCTCAGAAACGCCTTGTATAGGAGTGGGGTCAAGGGTGATTTCACGCATGGGTACTTGAATATCGGATCTAGAGCCTTCGATATAGACTTTACGGGAGGCGGGGAGTATGCGGTGTAAATCGCGAGCGTCTTCTTCGAAGCGTGCATCACTGGCACTGCGGTGAGCAGGGGTCTTTAACGCATCTGTCTTAGAAGGTTTTTGAGAAGGAGAAGTGGCTAATAAAGTTGTCATATGCTGTCCTAGCGTGTTGGTTTTTGAATAAAAGCAACACCGCCAGTAGCTGCGGGGGTAGCACCTGTGATCCAGACAAATTCAGCTCATGAGCATCAGCCTACGACCAAAAAACATAGTCGCGGATGATGCTCATCAAACGTTGGACGCAGCTTTATATCAGTCTTCACTACTTAATAGTACATCACGCACATTAAGGGAGTAATGAGGATAAAAAAGGTATTTCTACGCGTCCATTGTCATAAATAACAAAGTGCTTAAGACTTCCCTGCGTCGGTACTAACCGCATCAGGTTCGGCGGGTGATCTCTCAGCGAATGTATAAAGGCGACTACTTTAATAAAGCAAGTTTAGTAAAGCGAGCCGATAATACACCGCACCCCGAGTCTGTCAGTGTTGTAAATCAACTCAATACTAACAAAGTTCTGCAATGAGGGCTAATGATATTTAGATGAAAATATCAGGCTTTTAGTTTGAGGTTCGATGTTTTTATGAGAACGACTCTAGAGTACCAGTGATTAAAATCACTTGATATTACTGAGCTGTAGATAGCTTATCTAAATATTATGTAAAGCGAATGAAAGATTGCAGAGGTTGTCATTAAACTGTCATAAAGATTTGGCAAGATAGCACGCATGTCACAAACAATGCTTTTTTGTATCGTTGTTAAACTTTAGGAGTCCTACATGCGTTATTCGTTATTAGCAGTGGCCGTTAGTTGTACATTAGTGCTTACGGCATGTAATAAATCGACTGAAACGACAGAGCCAGCTGCGGATAGCAGTAGCGCTGTCACTACCACTGAAGCAACCACTCAGACAACATCTGCTTCTGCGGCAGGTTTTAAATCTGCTGAGAATATCGCTATGAATATCACGGGTGCAGGGGCATCGTTTCCGCAGCCTATCTATGCTAAATGGTCTTACGACTACAACGCTGCTACCGGTGGTCAAGTCAATTACCAGTCGATTGGCTCTTCTGGTGGTATCAAACAAATCGAATCAAAAACAGTCGATTTTGGGGCGTCTGACGCGCCGATGACGCCTGAAGAGCTAGACGCAGCAGGCTTAATTCAGTTTCCGACGGTTATCGGCGGTGTTGTACCTATCGTCAACATCGATGGTGTTGAGCCGGGTGCGTTGAAATTAGATGGTGCAACGTTAGCAGACATCTATTTGGGTAAAATCAGCAACTGGAATGATCCGGCTATCAAAGCCATGAACCCAGATTTGACCTTGCCTGATGCTGCTATTACTACCGTATTCCGCTCAGACGGTTCAGGTACAACGTTTAACTTCACTGATTACTTAGCCAAAGTTTCACCAGACTGGAAAGACACAGTTGGTGTTGATAAAACAGTCAAATGGCCAACGTCTGCGACTGGTGCAGGTGGTAAAGGTAACGAAGGGGTGTCTAGCTACGTAAACCGTATGAAAAACTCTATCGGTTATGTGGAATATGCCTACGCTAAGCAAAACAACATGTCACATACTGCATTGAAAAACGCTGCTGGCAACGTCGTTCAGCCATCTGCTGAGACATTTGCTGCGGCAGGTGATATCGACTGGTCAAAACAAGCGGGCTTTTATAAAGTCATCACCAACTCTGAGACTGAGCAAGCATGGCCGATCGCTGCTGCGACCTTTATCTTAGTACATAAGCAGCCAGAGAATCCTCAGCAAGTGGCTGGCGTGTTGAACTTCTTTGATTGGGCTTATAGCCAAGGCGACGATGATGCCATGGCACTCGATTACGTACCATTCTCTGATGCAGCGGTTGCCTTATTCAAGGAAAAATGGAACGAGGTAAAAGGCAGTGATGGACAGCCTGTTTATAAGCCTGCTCAGTAACCTATCCATGCTAATCATGAGTCAATAATTTTATAATTATCCTCTCGAATAACTATTCTCCGGTAGTGATTTGAGAGGTTTTATCACAGCAAATTTGATGACAAGTTTGTTGTGATAAAACCGAATGAATGCTTCTACTATTTTGACTTGATTCTATTTAATGCTGAGACACTTATGAATGATTTAAGGTCCCAACTGGCTAAACAAAAGCGCTATGACTTATTGTTTGTGAATGCCACCAAGGCTTTTGCCATATTAGTACTCTTATCGTTGGGCGGCATTTTAGTCTCCTTGATCATTGGAGCGTGGCCGAGCATTCAAACATTTGGTCTTGGATTTTATACCAGTAATAATTGGGATACGGTTGCCAATGAGTACGGGGCACTAGCCCCTATTTATGGCACGCTAGTAACGTCATTTATAGCTATTCTCATTGCAGTACCAATCAGTTTTGGCATTGCCATATTTTTGACCGAGATGTGCCCAACATTCCTCAAAAAACCACTTGGTATTGCCATTGAGTTATTAGCGGGTATCCCTTCTATCATTTACGGTATGTGGGGTTTGTTTGTCTTTGCGCCTTTCTTCGGTGATCACATTCAGCCATGGTTTATCGAGCATATAGGGCCATTGCCTATCATCGGTAAGCTATTTACGGGTGCACCAATGGGACTGGGTATGTTTACGGCATCCCTTGTACTCGCCATTATGATTATTCCATTTATCGCCGCCACCATGCGAGATGTTTTTTCGGTCGTGCCAGACCTGCTCAAAGAGTCGGCCTATGGCATGGGTGCGACGACTTGGGAAGTCATGTTCAAGATTATCCTGCCGTATACCAAAGCCGGTGTCGTGGGCGGCGTGATCTTAGGACTGGGGCGGGCATTGGGTGAGACGATGGCAGTGACTTTCTTGATTGGTAATGCCTTTAACATCAGTCCGAGTTTATTTACCTCTGGTGTCACGATTACCTCAGCTTTAGCAAACGAGTTTGCCGAAGCGTCGAGTGAGCTACATTTGGCGTCTTTATTACATTTAGGCTTAATCTTATTTGTCATCACCTTCATTGTGCTATCTCTAGCAAAACTCATGCTCATGCGCATGGATCACAAGGCAGGCAATCGGTAGGCGTTTGACAATCTCGATAGGTCTTTTACGGATTGATTGGACATCAATAAACATTGATGGATATTGATAAAAGATATGGGAAATAAATAGTATGGCTGCTAACAATGCGATCAATGCACCACTACCGACTCAGCCAAACAGCGCTAGCCGCTACAATCAAAGCCTTTATAACAAGCGCCGTTTGACCAACAAGTTAGGTCTAGGCTTTGCCATGTCGGCGATGGTTTTTGGACTGTTTTGGTTGTTTTGGATTTTGTTGACGCTCTTTGTTGAAGGCTTTCAAGGTATTGTACAGCTGCCTATTTTTACTGCTGATACACCGCCACCGATGAGTGCAGGCGGGCTGCGTAACGCCATTGTCGGTTCAGTAATGCTCGCGTTTTCAGGATTGTTTATCGGTGCACCTATTGGCCTCATGACGGGTATTTATTTATCCGAGTTCGCTCAAGGCAGTATGCTTGGCAAGGTAACGCGTTTCTTAAATGATATTTTGTTATCCGCACCCTCGATTGTGATTGGTCTCTTTATTTATGCATTGATGGTAAAAGGTCAAAGTTTCTCTGGTTGGGCAGGCGCGTTAGCATTGGCATTAATCGTTATTCCTGTGGTCGTGCGTACCACTGAGAATATGCTCAATCTAGTGCCTAATAGCATTCGTGAAGCGGCTTACGCACTTGGCACACCCAAGTGGAAAATGGTGACTCAAGTAACAATTAAGGCAGCTAGAGCAGGACTGACCACTGGGGTGTTATTGGCATTTGCTCGAATCACTGGTGAGACAGCACCGTTGCTATTTACGGCGCTTAACAACCAGTATTTCAGTACTGATATGGGTCAGCCTATTGCCAACTTACCCAATACCATCTATCAGTTTGCGATGAGTCCTTATGAAAACTGGCATACCTTAGCGTGGGCGGCGGCGTTGCTGATCACGACCTCTGTCTTGGTATTAAATATTTTGGCGAGATTCATCGGTAGTAGAGGTCAGGCTAAATAAAGGCTGATGGTAAATTAAGGCTTGTCCTAGATTACCTCGAGCCTTTACTTCCATTTATATTCATTGAGCTGGGTTGGAACATATTATGAATGATGTCATGAGCAAAATCCGTATAAAAAAGCCTGTCGATAAATTCAATGCGGCAGATAAATTTAATCCAACAACAGACAGTTTATTAAACAGACCGATGTCGACGGCAGCACAAATGGAGCAGCCAGATATTGCCAGCCTAACCAAACAGACGCTTCATGATATTCCCAAAAACATGCCTGCAGCAAAAATGCAAATTCGGGATCTGAATTTTTATTATGGTGACTTTCAGGCGCTAAAAAATATCAATATCGATATTCCTGATAAAAAAGTCACTGCTTTCATTGGCCCTTCAGGTTGCGGCAAGTCGACGCTATTACGTACCTTTAATCGGATGTATGACTTATATCCGGGTATGCGGGCAGAAGGCAATATTAATCTTGATGGCAACAATATCTTAGGCAAAGATGTCGATGTCAATTTGCTACGCGCTCAAGTCGGTATGGTCTTTCAGAAACCAACCCCATTCCCGATGTCAATCTATGACAATGTCGCCTTTGGGGTACGCCTTTATGAGAAGTTAAGCAAGGCTGAGCTGGACAATCGGGTAGAGTGGGCACTTAAAAAATCTGCATTATGGCCAGAAGTGAAAGACAAATTAAAGGCTTCTGGATTGTCTTTATCAGGCGGACAGCAGCAACGCTTATGTATCGCACGTAGCGTCGCGACCAAGCCTGAAGTGTTATTGCTCGATGAGCCGACATCAGCGTTAGATCCTATTTCGACAGGTGCTATCGAAGATTTGATTGAAGACTTAAAACAGGATTACACCATTGCCATCGTTACGCATAACATGCAACAGGCCGCGCGCGTGTCTGACTATACCGTTTATATGTACTTAGGCGATATGATTGAGATGGGCGAGACCGACCAGATATTTACCAAGCCTGCCCAAACCGCCACAGAAGATTATATTACGGGTCGTTATGGCTAACATCGCGGTCTGAGCAAGTACGACGTGCTCGATACGTTCAATAAGATATCGTGAGCCAATCTGTTCGACTCAAAAGCCACACCGCGCTACCAAAATATGGATTTTAGGGAATACCTCTTATGCAAAGCGATAAGCATATCTCCAAAAGTTTTGACCAAGATCTTGATGAAGCTATCCGTCTATTTCTATACATGGGCGATAGCGCGGCCAACCAAGTGGCGAAAGCGATCCATGCGCTTATCGATAAAAATGAGACACTGGCGCAAGAAGTGATTGATATGGACTTTGATATCAATCGAATGGAAGTCGAGTTGGATGAGCATATCTTGCTATTGGTCGCCAAACGTCAGCCTGCCGCCAGCGATTTACGCTTGGTCATGTCCATCAGTAAAGGCGTGGTTGATTTAGAACGCATCGGTGATGAAGCCGTCAAAATTGCTCAGATGGCCAAAAAAATTGCGGCACAAGGTAAACTGTCATACGGTTATGCGGAGGTGCAACACCTCAGCAATCAGGTTCGTTTGATGCTGCACAATGCGCTAGAGGCATTTAGCCAATCGAATGCTGAGCAAGCGTTTGAGGTCATGCGTAACGATAGTATGGTCAATGATGAGTATCAGTCAGCCATCCGTGCTTTGATGACCTATATTATGGAAGATTCACGGCACGTTTCAAAAGTCATCAATATTATGTGGGTATTGCGCGCGCTTGAGCGGGTGGGCGATCATGCACAAAATATTGCAGAACTGGTGATTAACTATATTAGTGGGCAAGATGTGCGTCATTCCGACTATGCGCTGGTCGAAAAAGCGGTGCAAGAAGCCAATGACCGTATGGCGGCGCGCCAAGTCAGCACCCTGTCTGCCACTAAACCTGCCGTCAAGTCAGCCACGGATTTTGTAGACTCAAACGGTGATGAGGGCTGAAAAAAACAGTTCATCGTTAATTTTACATCCAAAAAAAACGCGCTATATTAAATAGCGCGTTTTTTATTTTATGGCAATAATAAAAAACAACAACTAGCTCTCTGGCGTCCAACCTTGTGCACGCTCATAATCTTCATTATCTAAAAATTTATCCCGTTGTTCGGTGAGGAATTTTTTGGCAGCAGGATCTAACATACTTAGATGGTTTTCGTTAATCAGCATCGTTTGCTGTTCAAGCCATTCTTTCCACGCTTTGTCAGATACCGTTTCTTGTAGCTCCTGACCTTTTTTATTAGGAAAAGGCGGGTGCGGCATTTTTGGCAATTCTTGCTGATATTTACGGCAAAATACCGTATTGGCTTGAGGATTAAAAGTCTCAGTCATGAGGCACTCCTTATTAGGGTTTAGTTATTATAAAAATATATTATTGAATCACTCATGAGAATAGTTATACCAAACCCAAAAAGTAAGATTAGCTGTGTCAAACTCGCTTAGCCTACAAGGCGTAGTACTTTCACTCGTTTTCCTTGCTACTCTAATTTCTGTGAATGGTATTAGTTAGCACTTATTCAGCATAAGCGACTTAAATATTATTAGCTGAATTTACTTTACCTCATCATGGTATCAAAAACACCCGCAGCAGGGGCGGGTGTTTTTTATGGTAGAAGCTGTCAGGTCAACAATGCGATTTTACGCAAATACCTCTAAACGGCTGCGACCGCGAGAAACGGCTTGCTTAACTTGATTTGGTGCTGTACCACCTAAGTGGTCACGAGCTGCCAATGAGCCTTCTAGCGTTAGATATTCAAATACATCATCGCCGATAGCATCGCTAAATTGCTGTAGCTGCGCCAATGATAAATCACTCAAATCAACGCCCTCGGTAATACCCAAAGCAACGGCATTACCGACCACTTCATGCGCATCACGGAATGCAACACCTTGGCGTACCAGATAATCTGCAAGATCAGTCGCAGTCGCATAGCCTTTCATCGTAGCGGCGCGCATGTTTTCTTTATTTGGGGTGATATTCGGTAGCATATCAGCAAAAGCCAATAAACAACCAGTAAGCGTATCGACGCAATCAAACAGTGGCTCTTTGTCTTCTTGGTTGTCTTTGTTATAAGCCAGTGGCTGACTCTTCATTAGACTTAATAGCGTCATTAATTGCCCAAAGACACGTGCTGCTTTACCGCGAACCAACTCTGGCACATCAGGATTTTTCTTTTGCGGCATGATCGATGAGCCAGTACAGAAGCGATCAGGGATTTGCACAAAGTTAAACTGCGCTGACATCCATAGGATAATCTCTTCGCTCATACGTGACATATGCATCATCAAGATAGAAGCGGCTGAGGTGAATTCAATAGCAAAATCACGATCTGAGACGGCATCGAGCGAGTTTTGGCAAATACCTTCGAAACCTAACAGCTCAGCAGTAATGGTACGATCGATTGGGAATGTCGTGCCAGCAAGGGCAGCACTACCAAGTGGCATCTGATTGATACGGCGGCGCGCATCGACCAGACGTTCGGTATCGCGATATAACATCTCAAACCACGCCATGACGTGATGACCAAAGCTCACTGGCTGCGCCGTTTGTAAATGCGTAAAGCCGGGCATAATAGTGTCAGTATGCTGCTCAGCCAAATCAAGCAAACCACTTTGCAAGCGTACTAATAAGGCAATGATATTATCAGTCTCTTCGCGTAGCCAAAGACGAATATCGGTGGCAACCTGATCGTTACGGCTACGACCCGTATGCAGCTTTTTACCAACAGCGCCGATGATGTCAGTCAAGCGCGACTCAACATTCATGTGCACGTCTTCTAGCGCGATTGACCAGTTAAACTCGCCAGCCTCAATCTCGCGCAGTACCTGATGCAGACCATCAATAATGGTGGCTACTTCGTCAGCGGTCAAAATGTCACATTCTTTAAGCATGGTCGCGTGGGCGATTGAGCCTTGAATATCGTGACGAGCAAAGCGTTGGTCAAAGCCAACAGAGGCGGTGAAGGCAGCGACAAAGCTGTCCGTCGCTTCACTGAAGCGTCCGCCCCACATCTGCTGGCCTTGGCTGTTTGAAGAACTGCTTACAGGGTTGTTTTGTGCAGCGTTATTTGTTATCGGAGCATCTGTGCTAGAATCAGAGACAGATGGGTTTACATTTGATTCGGGACTACTAGGTTTTGAAGAATTGGCGTTCATATCGGTACAAGACAAGTCAGCAGAATAAGAGCTCAAGTATAGCAAAGGATGAGGTTGCCTTACTAGCGGAGCGCTTAGAGTTTTTTATTCCCAAGCTCATGGAAGTCATGAAGCCTTGGCAGTGGTTCATTTATATCTTTTTTTGGTCACTATTCGTCACGGTAATAAATCGCTATGATATTGCCACGTGGTCAGATTTTTTGATTCAGCTGTTTAGCAGAGTCCTGCAAAACACCTTGAGTATTATTCCTTCCTTATACCTCATTGATTATTTGCGTCCCATTTTTAAGGGTATGAGCATACCTAAAGCCAGCATGTATGTGCTTGCCTTACTCATGGTGGCATCTACCATATCCATGATTTTAGTCATGCTGGTAATGATTAATGTTGGTTGGTTTGAATATGACCGTCAAACTTTTATTCTAAATATATTGTTTGATGCGGTGATTGGTGGTGGCTTTACCTTGGTATTCTTACTGTATTTTTTACGCCGTTATCGTGAGACGAATGCGCTCAAACAATCGTTTGAGCAGAAATTGAGTGCACAAAACGATGTGATCAAAGCGCGAATCGCTCCGCATTTTTTCTTTAATACCATTAATACCCTTGTGTCACTGATAGAGTCCAATCCAGCAAGAGCTTCCGCTTTATTACAGCACGTTTCTGCCTTATTCCGTGCCAGTTTCAATGGGGCACGAGAGATTAGCTTTGAAGAAGAAATTGCTCTTTGTGAGCACTATCTAGCGATTGAGTCTAGCCGCTTAGCGGATAAGCTTGAAGTGAGTTGGCAATTGCCTGACGAAGATGTCATGTATGACATGGTGATTACCGCCTTGACCTTACAGAGCGTGCTAGAAAAAATGCTGCTGAATGTGGTGGAGATGACCACTGAAACCATTTATATCAATATTAGAGTCACTTGGCAGCAGCATCGGGTTGTGATTACGATTGGTGTCGCGCTGCCGAAAAAAACCATGATTATTAACCATGATTTACGTCAGCACATGAACTTTTATATTCAAGCGGAACGTTTACGGGCTTATTTCGGTCAAAGTGCGGATATTAAAAGTAGCGTTACCAGTAGTCGAATTATTACCGTCATCGATTATCCGCTGCAAGATGTTAGTTTATGACCGTTTTTTTGGGCTTAATTTTGTATTTTATTTCTCAAAAAATAGGTATGGCATACTTATTGCACCATCTTTATAGCTATTGGGTTGTTTTACTTTATATTTAGCCATGATTCCCCATAAAAATTATTATCGATAAATGCATCGCAATAAAACTCAATGCACAAGGCTCTCAACGTCAATATAGCCAGTTATTGTTTTATGAAATAATTAAAGGTTTTTATGCTAAGTGATTGGTAATGAGTGCTAATATGTTGGTAAGGCCATTAAAAAAAATACTAAGTTTATCCTGGGATTGGAGTTTGCATGCGTATCGTAGTTTGTGATGATGAGCCACTAGCACGTGAGCGTTTGGTTAGAATTGTACAGGAGTCAGGTCATCAAGTCGTTGCTCAAGCAACCACGGGTGCAGAAGCCATTATCGCTGTCAAAACTCAGCAGCCAGACATCATATTATTAGATATTCGTATGCCTGAGATGGATGGGGTGCGCTGTGCTCAAGAGCTTGCCAAACTTGAGCATCCGCCAGCCATTATATTTGTCACCGCTTATGATCATTATGCCATTGCCGCGCTAAAAGCCAATGCGATTGGTTATTTATTAAAGCCTGCCAATAAAGATGAACTACTAGAAGCACTAGATAAAGCGAAAAATTTGAACGCGGCGCAGTTAAATGAGATTCGTAAACTCGAAGACCCAACAGCGCGTCCAGTACGTGAGCATATCGCTGCTCGTACTCACCGAGGCGTTGAGCTCATCAAGCTCAAAGATATCTATTATTTTACCGCTGATCAAAAGTACGTCAAAGTCCGTCACAAAGATGGCATTGTCCTGATTGATGAGACGCTAAAAGAGCTTGAGCAAGAATTTGAGGATCGGCTGTTTCGGGTGCACCGTAATGCCATCATCAACCTTAGTTTTTTGGACTTTTTAGAAACGTTGGATGCAGGACAATATCAAATACGCTTTAAAGGCATTGATGAGACACTCGCGGTTAGCCGCCGTCACTTACCTGCATTACGTGACAAGATTCAAAGCATGTAAGCTGCGGTTTGCATTGTGAAATAACAGCAAAATAACCGTGAAATAATCATCCCATATCATCAAACCCTTATTTATGTTTAAATAGGGGTATTTTTTTGCGTCAGCATTGACTATATATGGTTTATATCGCCCATTTTTTGTGGAAAATTTGCAGTATTGCTTAATACTGACCTGCATAGTACTGACGTAAACAGTATCGAATTTATTGAGGCCCTTTATGAGCAATCCGCAGCAAACTGCTTTGACTACCTTGAATATCGCCACGCGTCAGAGCCCTTTAGCATTATGGCAAGCTGAGCATATCCGTGCTCGTCTACTAGATTTGTATCCTGAATTAACGATTAACTTGCTAAAAATTGTCACTAAGGGTGACAAGATTTTGGACACACCTTTGGCTAAAATTGGTGGTAAAGGTTTGTTCGTTAAAGAGCTTGAGCAAGCACTATATGATAAACAAGCGGACATCGCGGTACATTCATTAAAGGACGTACCGATGCAGCTTCCTGAAGGTTTGATGCTGGGCGTCTATTGCAAACGCGCCTCACCGACTGATGCTTTTGTGTCTAACACCTATAATAGTATTGATGAGTTGCCGCAAGGGGCAGTCGTTGGCACGTCAAGTTTGCGTCGTCAGTGTCAGCTTAAAGCCTATCGCCCAGACCTACAAATCAAAACCTTACGCGGTAACGTCGGTACACGTTTGGGCAAGCTAGATGCTGGCGAGTATGATGCGATTATTTTAGCGACCAGTGGTTTGCAGCGTATCGAGCTGGATGAGCGCATACGCGGCGAGCTTGATATCAATGCCTGCCTGCCTGCGGTTGGTCAAGGCGCCTTAGCGATCGAATGCCGCGAAGGTGATGATGAGGTGCTAAAATTACTGGCACCACTGAATGATGATAAAGCTCGTATCCGTCTCATTGCTGAGCGCGCGCTAAACCGTCACTTAGAGGGTGGCTGCCAAGTGCCCATTGCTGCTTATGCCGTTTTACAAATGGCGGATGAAACAAGCAGCAACAATGATGATAACGGTGACAATGGCAATAACGATAACGGCAATGTGTTATGGCTACGTGGCCGCGTCGGTCAAGCGGATGGTAGCGAGCTGCTAAAAGCAGAAAAACGCGTCACGTTGATCGGCACACAAGCCGAGCAAGAAGTACAGGCTAATCAGCTTGGTATTGATGTTGCCAATATACTGCTTGCCGATGGCGCGGGTGATATCTTATCCGCGATTTATCATCCTGAATAACATACCAGTATTTTGATTATCTTAGTCATAGCCCCAGTATTATTGATGCTAGGGCTATCGTTAAGCCAATTCTATCAGTCTTTTGTCATGGTACGTCTATGTCATCAACATTAAATCACGCCCAGCTTATTGCTAACAGTCAATCAAATAATGAGTCATCACTCACGCAAGTAGTCATCAATACTCGCCCAGTGGAGCGTGCCGCTGCATTGACGGATCATCTACAAGCAGCAGGGCTGACGGTGGTAGAGATACCGATGTTGACGTTACAATCACGCCCAACGACTGAGCAAGACATGACGCTGATGCGCCAGTGGCTAGCAGGCGATTATAAGGCGCTTGTGATTGTTAGCCCAACGGCGGCCGCTTCAGGACTGGCTGTTTGGCAAGCGCTTGAAGATGAGCGTCAAGCTCAAAATCATGACGATGACGATGATAATAATAATGAGCGAAAAGATATAGCAATTAATGCTCTGCAAGCTCCGAGCTACTTGATTGCCGTGGGTGAAGCGACTGCGTCAGTATTAAACAATGCCAAAATAGAGGCATCGAATTACCAAGTGCTTCAGCCTCACATTGCCAATAACGGAGGTATGCTAGCGATGCCTGAAATTGAGCGTTTGCAAGCAGGTGACAAGTTGCTCGTGTGGCGTGGATTGGGTGGTAGGCGATTATTGGTCGATACGTTGCTGGCACGCGGTGTGCATATCGATAGCATTGCTTGGTATGAGCGCATAATGCCAGTCGATGCGCTGGCTCAATACGAGCAGTGGCTACAAGGGTTTCTAGCTCGCAATGGTATGCAAGATACATCAGCTAGTCAGCCAAAGCCAATCGTTGTGGTCAGTAGCGGTACAGCCTTTGAGCATTGGGAAAGCATCGTTCGGGCTGTAGCAGAAAAGGCATTAAAGCAACACACAGCCAGAGAAAACCCCGCTATTTTGCCCTATAAATTGTCAGACTTTTCTTATGTGGTGTTGGGTGAGCGCTTAGCTAATATGGTCGCTGAGCAGCAGTTAAGTTATTGGCGTGTGGAAGATTTGGCGCCAGAAACCATTCTTGCTGCTATCCATGCTAAAGCCTGTTAAATGTATAAATGTACCAACCGATGATCTGTCCTTATCTATTATGTTTCACTTTTTATTTATTCGCTTTAAACCTGTTTTAACCAAAATAACGGTGCTGCCTTATGTCAATCAATTCTGAATCGTTATCTCAGGAACCTTCTGCTACTCAGCAGCGCCGACAAGCAAATGTGTTTTTGTTGCGCCTGCAGTGGTTGGTTATCTTGTTGCTTATCGCGGCCCTATTGTGGCTCTACATCAGCCAGCAGCGTTTCCAGCATAGTGTTAATGAGCGTTTGCAAAGCAACGAGCAAGTCGTCAGCCGTCTGAATGAGATGGATGACCGTCTATTTGCGATGAGTCAGCAGACGCTGCCAGAGCCTCGATCTGCCGCCAGTAGCCAAGCACAAAACCAGTTAGATTTATTGCGTATTCAGATACAAGCCGCTGATAGATTGTTGGCAGACAATAACGACAGTGCAGCGATTGATTTGTTGCGTGGTCTACATTGGCAGCTTTCGCAAAGCAGCAATGAGATTGCTCCTGCGCTAACGGTTGTGATCAAACAAAGCTTGATAAAAGACATCGAACGTTTGCAGGCGAGCAGCACTCAGCCCAGTCCTTGGCAGCTACAAAACCTCGCCATCCAAAATATTCAAGAGTTTTTGCACAGCTATGAGCGTGTGAGTAGCGAGGCGACACCGCACGATAGCGCTGATAATAATATGAGCCTCTCGCGCAAACAACTGACCATTCACGAAGTGATTATGACCTTAAATCTGGCCAGTCAAGCCAGTAATATGCGCGAACAAGAGCAGCTGGTTGGTTATCTGCGTCAAGCACGAAATCAACTACAAACCTTGGTGCCGAAGTCTGCTATTCCTCAAGAGTCAGCGCCAAAGGCAGCCATGACTAATACTGAAAACGCCTCTAATGATGCGTCCGTAGGCAAAAAGCAAACCTCTACCGACAAGAACCTACCAACCAGATCCTCTCCGACAAATATCGGAGAAGTCATAGATTGGTTAGATAAATTGATTGCCAATGCACCGAAACCAACGCCATTGTTGACCACTCAGATTTTGGATAAATCTCAGCGTTAGTGGTTCATTGGATGTTGATTGATAGATTTATGAATACAAAAATAAGAGAAGTGACGTTATGGACAGTTTGAATCAAGCAGCACATGCAGCCTCCAATATCGCAGATAATCATCCTGACGAATTGTCACATTATCCCATTATTCATCACCAGCCCATTCACTGGGGCGAGATGGATGCGTTTAACCATTTAAATAATGTGATTTATTACCGTTACGCTGAATCAGCACGAATTGGCTATTTGCAGGCGCTAGGTATGTTTGATGGTAGTATGGTGACGGTATTGGCACAATCAAGTTGCCAGTATTTACGCCCAGTGACTTATCCTGATACTTTGCTATTAGGAGTGCGCTGTCAGCGTTTAGGGAATACGAGTATCGTGATGGAATATAGCTACTATAGCACCGCGCAAGCAGCCATCGTCGCGACGGCTGAGGCAGTCGTGGTACGTCTCGATAGTGAGGGAAAGCGTAAGTTAGCTTGGACAGAGGAAGAGCGCGCTCGGCTATTGGCATTAGAAGCAAAAGTTGGTCATATACCGAAGCTTTAGCACTGAATATTAAATAAATGAAAAAAAGGCACGCTAACGTTATGTTAGCGTACCTTTTGCTATGTGGCTGATATCGAATCAATCAGTCAAATATTAATCTTGCTTTGGCGCATGTACGAAATCGATGACGTTCAAATCAAAGCCTGATAATGCGTAAAACTTCATGGGTGATGATAATAAACGCATATCACGAACGCCTAAATGACGCAAAATCTGTGCGCCAACACCAATGCTGCGATACGGCTGCTGGGTAATGGTCGATTGCGATTCATTGTCTGCCGCTTTGTCTAACGCCTCTCCTAAATCTATTGGCTGGTTGCTACCAATCCAAACTAATACGCCGCGATCTGAATTACTAATTTCCTCCAGCGCTGAGCGTACGCTCCAGCCACTACGACCCGTCATATCATTTTTGGCAGCAAACAAGTCGCGTAGTGGGTGAAAACCATGGACACGGACAGTGCTGACGCCTTCGCTCACATCGCCTTTTACCAAAGCCAAATGCGTTTCATCAGCGCCAAATTCGCGGAAGCGATGTAGCGTAAAGGTGCCGTATTCCGTTTCAAAAGGACGCGACTCAATTTCTTCTACCGTTTGCTCGTTCGCGATGCGGTAGTTGATGAGGTCAGCAATTGTACCCATCTTGATGCCATGCTCTTCGGCAAATATCTCAAGGTCATCACGGCGCGCCATCGTACCATCAGCATTGATGATTTCGACAATCACTGCTGCGGGCTCAAGCCCTGCTAGGCGTGCTAAATCACAACCAGCTTCGGTATGTCCAGCGCGGTGCAAGACGCCACCATTTTGAGCCATGATTGGGAAGATATGTCCAGGCTGGACGATGTCTTCAGGTTTTGCCGAAGAAGAAACCGCGGCTTGAATCGTACGTGCACGGTCAGCAGCAGAGATACCCGTCGTAACGCCTTCAGCGGCTTCGATAGAAACCGTAAAGTTGGTGCTAAATTTTGCTTCGTTACGATCAGACATCAGCGGCAACGCCAACTGTTGGCAGCGTGCTTGTGACAAGGTCAAGCAGACCAAACCACGTGCATGAGTAATCATAAAGTTAATATCTTCAGGGCGCACATGGGTCGCTGCCATAATGATATCACCTTCATTTTCACGGTCTTCATCATCCATTAAGATGACCATCTTGCCAGCACGAATGTCTTCGATAATCTCAGGAATCGTATTTAAACTCATAGTAAGTCTCAATATTTTATTATTTATAGATAGGTGTGATGTGGAATATAAAGCATTATCTGTCTATTGTAACAGTAGATGCTACAGAGCGCTGTTGCGGTTAGGCAAAGTGCATTGGATCAAATTAATCCACCGTAGACGTTATTTAATCATTACTCATATATCAATATGAGGACATTTTAACGCTTTTCAGCCCACTGTGCTGCTTCATCTCGAAACAATATGGGCCAGACTGTCAAATATAGTGATAAGTATTACTAATGGTCACGACGATTCATGTATTCAATGGTGTATTAAGCAAAGGGCTAATCGACCATGTGAGCCATCAGTCATTACTGGCTGCTTGGCTTTTTAGCCAATCCATAAACTGTTTGCTGTGTTGCTCGCGCTGGTTGTCGGCAAATTCATAAAAGCTGGTACCTACTAAATTATCTGGTAAATAGCTTTGCGGATAATAGTGATTGGGATAATCGTGTGGATAGGCGTAACCTTGACCATAGCCTCGATTACGCATCAGTTTGGTCACGCCATTACGTAGGTGTAGCGGCACAGGAGAGGCATCTTTTTCTGCCAACGCCATCGCAGCATTGATGGCTTTATAAGTGCTGTTACTTTTGGCACTGGTCGCCAGATAAACCACTACTTGCCCCAAGATAATACGCGCTTCTGGCATACCAATTGACTGCACACTACGTAATGCTGCATCGGCAAGCAGTAAAGCATTAGGGTTGGCATTACCAATATCTTCACTGGCCAAGATGACCAAACGCCGCGCGATAAAATCAGCAGGCTCACCGCCCACGAGCATCCGCGCCATCCAATAAAGCGCAGCATCAGGGTCTGAGCCACGTACGGACTTTATCATCGCCGAGATAATATCGTAATGCTGCTCACCATCTTTGTCATAGCGAACTAGAGCTGTTTGGGCGACACGGGCGACCAATTCATCGTTAATGACGAGCGGTGATTGCTTAGTGTCCGCCGTTTGAATAGCAAGCTCTAATAAATTTAGCGCCTTTCTAGCATCGCCATGCGCCAGTTGGCTGATAGTGTCCTGTGCTTGTAAATCAACCGTCAAATTTTTCAGCACTGAATCTTCTGAAATTGCCCTTTGCAATACCGCACTGATTTGCTCAGGCGTCAGTGGCTCTAAACGATATACTTGGCAACGTGATAGCAGGGCATTATTGACACTAAAGGAGGGGTTTTCAGTTGTCGCACCAATCAAGGTAATATCACCAGATTCGACCGCGCCCAGTAGTGCATCTTGCTGAGCCTTGTTAAAGCGGTGTATCTCATCGATAAAAACCACTGGCGATTCAAATGCCAATGAGTCCTTATTGTCTAACACTTCTCGCAGTTGTTTGACCCCAGTATTCAAGGCAGACAAGGCATGAAAAGGCCTGCCAACAGCATCAGCCAACAGCATGGCAATAGTCGTTTTGCCGATGCCAGCTTCACCATGCAAAATAATCGATGGCAGATGCCCTTGTTCGACCAAACGCCGCAAGGGCGCACCTGCCGCTAGTAGATGTTCTTGACCAATGATTGCATCAAGTGTCGTTGGGCGCATACGCTGGGCAAGGGGTGTATCGGCATGAAAATTAGGCGGCATAGAAATCTCTATTATCAATTTAAACAGCTATCAATTAGTTCATAACGACAGTGATTAATGGGTTTTTATTGCTGCATCTAAATGACTACATCCTAGATTACATTCATCATTGCTATGGAAAAAGACCATATCTGTCTGTTTGGCATGATTTTCGCACTAATGAATATTAGACATGAGTAGTAAAAGTAGGCTAATTTATAAAGATGCTATTTAGTATGTGTCATACACGATAGGCTAACGCAGATTTACGTTAATAAAAGTCAATCAAGTGTACAGCTTATGTCCCAAATACTTTGATTTTTATGCTTTTATCCCTATTAACGGTTCAACAGCATTGATAGACCGCAGATATCACGCGCGATTTACGACCTATCATTTGTGATCATCCATTCATTAGGCATAAGGTATAACCGTCATGATGTCTCCGCCGATATTACAGCGCTTGTTTGCTCGCTATTTATATCGCAGTGCCAAGCAGCAATCACGTTTGCTTACTACAGGTGAGATAGCGCTGGCGCGTTCAGTATTTGGCGACAGCATCAATCTCGATGAGGTTCAGCTCAAGACTGCTTGGTGGGTGTTGAAACATTATGCCGTTAGTCCTAATGGCAATATTTATTTTAACCCAGCAGATTGGATAATAGATTTTAGCGATGCTTCATTGAGTAAAAAAAGCTGGCTGATACATGAATTAACCCATGTATGGCAATTACAGCAAGGCTTAAAAGTGGTGCGCGGTGCACTTATTGATCGCCGTTATGATTATGTGCTCAAGACAGGCAAATCCTTCTTTAACTACGGTATCGAACAGCAGGCGCGTATGGTTCAGGATTATTTTATTCGTCGTCAGCGTGGACAAGACTGTCAAGCATTAGAAACTTGTATTCCATTTTTAATTGTGAAGTCTGACGACAGTATGAAGTGATATCCATTGGCAATGGATTGCCATGACGACTTTGGTTTTTATTATTTTGCCTTAACAAGGACACGTACCCTTATGTTTAAATTTTTGTCAAAAAAGCCCAATTATAAAATGAATAAAGATGTGGTTGATGATTCTATCAATCAAAACAACAACCTTTTACAGCACTCGTCAACCTTGCTTGCGGCAACACTCAGCGGCGTATTGCTGTTAAGTGGTTGTCAGCAGCAAGCAGAGACTCAACCTGCGCCAGAAGACAGTCAGAGCGTTGAAAAAACGAGCACTGAAGACAGTCAGCCTATGCGCCCAAGTGATTCTGCTGCTACCCGTATAAAGCAGTTTCAGCCTATCTATGTCGCGCAAGCACAAAGGCTACAGCGTCGTTTACAAGCAGAGTATGAATCCTTACAAGCCGCTGATAGCTCAGATAGTGAGGATTCATTGCTGATAAATGATGATACTGCTGCTAGCGATACTAATACTAATAACGTGATGAAGAATAACAGCGATACAACTGATAGCAGCTCACTATCTGCTAACACCACAGATGATGAAGTGGATATCCCCGCTGAGGCTGATATCAATACCAGTACGGAAGTTGGCGAGCGTGATTTAACGGTGTTAAAGCGCATTAGCCTTGAGCCGCGTAAGCCCGTCATGCTAACAGAAGATCAAATCATCGAAAGCTACCAGCAAGCGATGGAAGCGCTTTATCAGCCTGTGACGACGCCTCTTAGCGCAGAAGATGTTGATACGTTAATTAATATCGCGACGTTAGTACCGCAATTATTTGAGCATGCAGAAATTGCTGGTAGACTCAGTGCCAAGAGCCCAGCATTAGCGCGTTTGATTATTCAGCATCAGGTTTGGGAGCAGATAGAAGCTCAGCAAGTGCTTGATATGCAGCAGATGAAACTGAATCAACAAAAAGAATTTGAGACGCTTATGACTAAGTTTAATGACACCATTAAAGGTTATGATGAGCAAATTGCCAAATATGAGCAAACACTAACAGAATTCCAGTAGCCGCAATTCTGTCACTCAACCAGTTATTCATTCAGTAACCGATAGGGTTTTTATAAAATGTAATGTGGCTAACCGTATCAAATGAGACAGTAAGAACCATAAAAAAAGAACCATAAAAAATCCCGCACGATGGCGGGATTTTTTATGGTTCTAAAAACTAAAATATAAGTGACTATTTACGGTCTTCAACTTTAACGAAGTCGCGATGCGTTTCACCAGTGTATAACTGACGTGGACGACCAATTTTGAACGGTGTGCTGTGCATCTCTAACCAATGGCTGATCCAACCAGAAGTACGAGCCAATGAGAAGATTACGGTAAACATTGACGTCGGGATACCGATGGCTTTTAGGATAATGCCCGAGTAAAAATCAACGTTTGGATACAAGTTACGCTCAACGAAGAACGGGTCTTCTAAAGCGATTTTCTCAAGTGCCATGGCAAGCTCAAGCTTAGGATCATTGATGCCCAATGCACCCAATACTTCGTCACAAGTTTCTTTCATTACTTGTGCGCGTGGATCAAAGTTTTTATAAACGCGATGACCAAAGCCCATCAGTTTCACTTCACGGCTCTTCACTTTTTCCATGAATTCAGGCACATTTTCAACTGAACCGATCTCATCTAACATCTCAAGCACGGCTTCGTTCGCGCCGCCATGTGATGGTCCCCAAAGGGCGGCGATACCAGCAGCGATACACGCATAAGGGTTGGCGCCAGTAGAACCAGCTAGACGTACCGTAGACGTTGACGCGTTTTGCTCGTGGTCAGCATGCAAAGTAAAGATTTTGTCCATGGCGCGAGTGATGACGTCATTGGTTTGGTAATCAACATCAGCAGGCGTGGCAAACATCATGTATAAGAAGTTTTCAGCATAGCTAAAGTCATTGCGTGGATACATGAACGGTTCGCCTTGCGAGTATTTATAACTCATTGCAGCAAGCGTTGGCATTTTAGCGATTAGACGGATAGCCGTGATTTCACGATGCTCTTCGTTACTGACATCTAATGCTTCATGATAAAACGCGGATAAAGCACCAACGACACCAACCATAATGGCCATTGGATGTGCGTCACGGCGGAAGCCTTCAAAGAACTTACGCAATTGATCATGAACACCCGTATGCTTACGGATTTTTTCAAAAAAATCTGCTTTTTGCTCAGCGTTCGGCAAATCGCCATGAATCAAGGCATAAGCCACTTCCAAATATTCAGCATTATTTGCCAATTGATCGATAGGGTAGCCGCGGTGTAGTAGCTCACCTTTACCGCCATCAATATAAGTAATCTTTGATTCAACAGGGGCGGTTACTTTAAAACCAGGGTCATAAGACCAAAATCCTGATTCTTGTAGAGCAGCAATATCTAGAACTGGACGCCCTAAAGTACCTTCGATAATAGGAAACTCGTATTCTTTACCATTGACGGTTAGTTTGGCATTAGTGTCAGCCATAAATTGCTCTCCATTGGTTTTAGCTTGTTAGAATAAAATTACGACAGACGCATACCCTCGGTCTATCGTTAGTCAAATCATAAAAATGCATTTAACTCATTTAATACGCAGGGTATATTAGCAGTAATTACTTATGATTTGAAAAGACTTTTACCATCAATAGCACCAATTGGCACGGTTTAGTCGTGTTTATTCACTGTAATTTTTGTATCAAAATATGTCTGATTGGTTATTTTGCTTAGAAAGCTTGTTTTTATGACAGTAAGTACAGCTACATTATCCGCATAATTTTTAAAGAATTTTACGATAATAATGTAGCAGGTTTGATTAATATTCGGGTTAAAAACAGACAGAGTATGCGTAGTAGACGAATTGAGTTTGGCGTAAATTCCCTCAAAATTGAGCAATTTTGGCAAATACGTATGACCGCTGTCTATTTATTTGTTAACCCAGCGTTTGCCTTTTACTACTTAGGGGATAAATTTGTAATTATCGCCCAGTCATTTTATAATTGTAGGAACTTAACTGGCACTCGCTTTGTGCGAATTGATAAGTGGTCATGATGTAGTGTCGTTTTTCTATTCATACTCGGTTATGGCTGAGTAGCACCAGAGCAACGACGCACTAGCGTTTTGATAGACAATATCTGTAATCCAGGGTTTGAATGCTTTTGTTAACTGTTCTATTTTTAAGTCATTAGTAAAAGGGCTGTATTGATATCGATGACGGAGTAGCGTTGTTTTTATTAATATGACCAGTAAAAATAGACTAGTTAATCGATCTTACTCATGTTTATTTTCTTTGTTGTATAATAGACGGGTTGTTTTATAGACCTGTCGATTTGACGAGCGATATTAAACAGTTTATCAATACCTTGTACCCCACGATCCTTTCTTCATATTTAGCGCAAACTAAACGAAGTCAGCTAGCTCTTCCTTACTTTATTCGTCTCGTGTGTTGCTCAATGCTTAATCGACATCAGTGATATCAAGCGTTGATAGCAGATACAGGAGTATAACCGCAAAAAGGATGCCCGCTGTGAAAAGCAACCGACCTATTGATCTGCCTTTAAGCCAAGTGATTAGCGTTAATCGCTCACCGATTGCGATCGCCTCTATCTTGCATCGTATCTCTGGCATTATTTTATTTTTATTGATTCCTGTCATGCTGTGGTTACTACAGAACTCATTGGCTTCGGCTGAGAGCTTTGAAACCGTATTTGACAACGTACTTGTGCGCTTCTTAGCATGGATATTTGTTGCCGCGATTGCTTATCACTTTGTGATGGGCATCAAGCACTTATTTGCTGATATGGGCATGAACGAAGAGCTAAAATCTGGCCGCACTGCGTCTATGGTTAGTTTTGTGATTGCAGCGATTCTAATTGTCGCGTCATTTGTATGGGTGATGTTCTAATGATAAAAAATGATTCAGGAATCAAAAGTGCGACTGGTCTGACAGGTTCAGGCTCACGCGATTGGATTATCCAGCGTATTAGCGCTGTCGTTTTAGCCGTTTATAGTGTGGTATTGCTGGGCTTCTTTTTGACACACGGTGATGTTACTTATCTTGAGTGGTCATCATTTATGACCAGTTTACCTATGCGCCTATTTAGCTTGGTGGCGGTACTTGCCCTAGCTGGTCATGCTTGGGTTGGTATGTGGACCGTGTTCACAGACTATATCACTACTGGCAAATTGGGCTCAAGCGCAGCAGGTCTACGCTTAGTGCTACAGTCATTGATGATTATCGCTATTTTAGTGTTTCTATTTTGGGGCATCATGATTTTTTGGGGTACTGGTTTCGGTGTGGTTGCTGTTTAACGATAGCCAATCCCCTATAATCTGGATACGGTGTCAGGCTCGCTTAGTCTACTATTTGTAGTTCTAGTGACTTGCCTTCCTTGTATCCATATTATATTGAACAGACTATGTATTGATAATATTTATTTATCTGTAACTTGATTTATCTATAAACAATAACGGACGCGACTAGCAAATGTCAAAGTCATCCGTTAGTAGCCAAAAATAGTCATAGCCAATCATAGCGTTGGACATCATTGACTTAGCCAGTCACTTATATAATAGGTGCGCTATGGTTTAGTCAGTGAGCGAACCCAATATAACGATAGATATGCAAATTAGGTGGTTAAAGGTTGTGAGCGTCATCCACTTTGATAATTGCAAATAGTGGCAAGACAATAAAGTGTTTTGTCCAGCAATAGGATGATTTTGAGACAGCCTTTTTATTTACTTCTAAGCATTAATAGGCATTAGGAAAACCGTAATGGCAACTAGACAAGATAATACCATTAGTAATATTAAGACGCTAAACTACGATGCAGTCATCGTTGGTGGCGGCGGCTCAGGTATGCGTGCTTCACTACATTTGGCAGAAGCAGGCATGAAAGTTGCCGTTTTGACCAAAGTATTCCCAACCCGTTCGCACACGGTTGCGGCTCAGGGCGGTATCGGCGCAAGTTTGGGCAACATGAGCAACGATAACTGGCATTTCCACTTTTATGACACCGTTAAAGGGTCAGATTGGTTGGGTGACCAAGACGCGATTGAATACATGTGCCGTGAAGCGCCAAAGGTCGTTTATGAGCTTGAGCACATGGGCATGCCGTTTGACCGTAACGAAGACGGCACGATTTATCAGCGCCCATTCGGTGGTCATACCTCAAACTATGGCGAAAAAGCCGTACAACGTGCGTGTGCTGCAGCTGACCGTACGGGTCACGCGCTATTACATACCTTATATCAGAAGAATTTGCAGCAAGGCACTGAGTTCTTTATCGAGTGGATTGCGCTTGATTTGATTAAAGACGAAGCGGGTAATATCAACGGTGTTATCGCGCTTGAGCAGGAGACAGGTACGGTTGCCGTATTCCAGTCACCAATTACTGTCCTAGCGACAGGTGGTGCAGGTCGTATCTTCGCCGCCTCTACTAACGCTTATATCAATACTGGTGACGGTATTGGTATGGCCGTTCGTGCTGGTATTCCATTACAAGATATGGAGTTTTGGCAGTTCCACCCAACAGGTGTCCACGGTGCAGGCGTACTGTTAACTGAAGGTTGCCGCGGTGAAGGCGCTATCTTACGTAATAAAGATGGTGAAGCGTTCATGGAGCGCTATGCGCCAACCGTAAAAGACTTAGCACCTCGTGACTTGGTTTCTCGTTCTATGGACCAAGAAATCAAAGAAGGTCGTGGTTGTGGTCCAAATGCTGACCATATCGTGATGGATATGACGCATTTAGGTGTTGAAACCATCATGAAGCGTTTACCATCAGTATTTGAGATTGGTAAAAACTTCGCTAACGTTGATATCACCAAAGAGCCAATTCCCGTTATTCCAACCATTCACTATATGATGGGCGGTATTCCAACCACTATCCATGGTCAAGTCATTAAGCCTGATCTAGAAGCAGGTACGGACGAAGACGGTCTATATGCAAAAGGCAACGTGGTTAAAGGTCTTTATGCTATCGGTGAATGTGCTTGTGTCAGTGTTCACGGTGCCAACCGTTTAGGTACCAACTCTTTGCTTGATCTATTGGTATTTGGTCGTGCTGCTGGTAAGCATATCGTTGATGAGTTCCATCATGCTGACCATAACTATAAGCCACTTGATCCTCGCGTCCTTGATTATACAGTTGGTCGTTTAGACAAGCTGCAACAGTCGACCGAAGGCTACAATGCCCAAGACGTGGCTGACGAGATTCGTGCAACCATGCAAGCGCATGCGAGTGTGTTCCGTACGCAAGCGATGATGGACGAAGGCGTTGAGAAGATTTTAGCGCTTGGTGACAAGATTGAAAAAATCCATTTGGCCGATAAATCACAAGTATTTAACACAGCGCGCATTGAAGCATTCGAAGTGGCTAACTTGTATGAAGTGGCCAAAGCGACGATGGTATCAGCGGCAATGCGTCACGAAAGCCGCGGTGCTCATAGCGTGTCTGACTATGACCGTCCAGAAGATGATGATTACGCACCAAATGGCCGTAATGACCACGAGTGGATGAAGCATACCTTATGGTATTCTGAAGGCAATCGCATCATTTATAAGCCAGTTCGTAAAGTACCACTAACGGTTGATTATATCGAACCGAAAGTTCGCGTCTACTAATTTTAGACTGCGCAATTTAGCGATACGAACAGCGTAAACGTTTTATTTTTTATTCATTTATTAAAAGGTGACCGCCAGCTACATGCTCATGCCAGCGTGACAATATGATTAGTTGATATTTGATAATTACTGTCAATATGGGCTAATCAATAGCGCTGATATGCTGCAACCTTTGTATGCCCGCCATCACCTACGTGTGGAGTTTAGCATTATGAGCCGAGGTACTCGCACCATCGAAATCTATCGCTACGATCCTGATCTGGACGCAGCGCCACGCATGCAAACGTATACGATTGAGTTACTAGACTCAGATCGTATGTTGCTTGACGTGTTATTACGCCTGAAAAAGGAAGACGAAACACTGACCTTCCGTCGCTCTTGCCGTGAAGGTATTTGTGGCTCTGATGGCATGAACATCAATGGCAAAAATGGTCTAGCGTGTCTCATTAACATGAACACTCTGCCAGAAAAAGTCACGGTTCGTCCATTACCAGGTCTACCTGTTGTTCGCGATTTGGTTGTTGATATGAACCAATTCTATGAGCAATATGAGAAAGTACATCCGTACTTGATCAATGACCAGCCAGCACCGCCGACAGAGCGTTTGCAGTCACCTGAGCAACGCGAAAAGCTAAACGGTTTGTACGAATGTATTCTATGCGCATGCTGTTCAACCAGCTGCCCATCGTTCTGGTGGAACCCTGATAAATTCTTAGGTCCATCAGCACTACTGCATGCTTATCGCTTCGTGGCTGATAGCCGTGATGGTGATACGCAAGCACGTTTGGCGCGTTTAGATGATCCATTTAGCCTATTCCGTTGCCGCGGTATCATGAACTGTGTATCAGTTTGTCCAAAAGGCTTAAACCCAACCAAAGCAATTGGTCATTTACGTAATATGCTCATTGACCAAGCAGGTTAATCGTTTATAATTGTCTGGTTTTTTTGCAGATAGCGTACGAAAAACACCACCTAATTATTAGGTGGTGTTTTTTATGAACAATATATCTGAGATTCTTTGATTGTCTTTCAGTGCCAGATAGGGCTTATAGAGACGATTATTCGACATAGTTAAAGGTAAGGCTGGGCTATCAATACGTTGGTTGTATGTAAGAAGGCATGATATATACGTCAGCAATCTATATAATTGGTGTTAGAAAAAAGTATTCAGCCAGAGATATTCACCACGTTAAATGTTAGAATAGCGCATTATTTTAATAATTAGTCGTTTTGACGAACCACTATCAGTCGTTAATGTCTAACTTACTGATAAATAAGTATTCAAAACAAATAATAGACTGGAATAATACATCCAAAATGATAGTAGATATTCATTACCTAAATAGTTAGTATTGAACAAACAAACTATGGCGCGAAACGCTGTCATGCTACTCTATACAGCAACGTATGTTTGCCATAAAAGCAATGATAGCTTGGGAATAACCAGACGTTCCAGCGAGGATAGCCAAATGATAGGCCAGCTGAAGGCGTCGATAATTCATCGATCGTTTATGTTTGATGAATTGGTTATGACTAACTTCAGTATATATAAATTAATGTTGTGAGACGAGTCAGATAACAAAACTGGACGTTCACAAATAATTATATTTTTAATATAGGTATTGTAATGGCACTTATTATCACTATTTAGCATCACTGTCTGTCATAAGCAAAAGCACAGACAAGCGTACCTTTCTTTTATAGTAATAAGTGTGGTTCATAAATCAGTACTGAACAGAATACGATTGAGTTTTTATAGCATTAAGTATTGAGATGTTTTACATACAACAGATTACACAATAATAAGCACGATTCCATTCATTTATCTATCAAATAGACGATTATTATGAATAGTATAACTAAAGAAGCCGTAAGCCTAGGACATACAGAACTGGCTGCTGACAACGCCAGCTATATAGAAGCTCTTTATGAGCAGTACCTAAACGACCCTGATAGCGTTGATACCGATTGGCAAACGTATTTTGAACAATACAAGTCGCCAAACGATGCACAGCATAACGCTATTAAGGAACAGTTTTTGTTACTTGCCCGCAACCAAACTGCCAACAAAGCTAGCACTCAAGCGCCTGATGCAAATGCAGGATTAGCTGACTGTGCCAACCCTAAGCAAATGGGTGTACAGCAGCTGATTTCAGCTTACCGTCGCCGTGGTCATCGCCGCGCTAAGCTTGATCCGTTAAATCTACATCCACGTGCAGAAGTGGAAGATTTGACCCTTGCTTATCATAATCTTTCAGAAGCCGATCTGGATACAGTGTTTCCTACCAATGATTTAAATATCGGTAAAGACGAAGCGCCTTTACGTGAAATCATCGAAATTATGGAACGTGTTTACTGCCGTTACATTGGTACTGAATACATGCACGTTACCACCAGTACTGAAAAACGCTGGATGGAAAAGTATCTAGAAACTAACTTAGGTTACATCAAGTTTGATAAAGAAAAGCGCTTATCTATTCTTGAGCGCCTAACAGCAGCTGAAGGTCTAGAAAAATACTTAGCACGTAAATATACGGGCGTTAAGCGTTTCGGGCTAGAGGGCGGCGAAAGCTTTATCCCTGCTATCAATGAAATCATCCAACGTGCAGGCGGTTATGGCACTAAAGAGATGGTCATTGGTATGGCTCACCGTGGTCGCCTAAACCTACTGGTCAATATCTTAGGTAAAAACCCTGCGGACTTGTTTGACGAGTTTGATGGTAAAGTACAGCCAGAAAAAGGCTCAGGTGACGTTAAATACCATAATGGTTTTTCATCGAATGTGATGACGCCAGGCGGTGAAGCGCATTTAGCTTTGGCATTTAACCCATCACATCTTGAGATTGTTGCACCGGTATTGCAAGGCTCCGTACGTGCTCGTCAGGTGCGCCGAAACGATCAGCCGCTATTGGATAATAAAGGTGGTAATTCAGTATTGCCAATCGTTATTCATGGTGATGCTGCGTTTGCTGGTCAAGGCGTGGTTCAAGAAACGTTCCAAATGTCACAAACCCGTGCTTATACCACTGGTGGTACTGTACATATTGTGATCAATAACCAAGTCGGTTTCACGACCAGCCGTCAAGAAGACGTGCGTTCGACTGAGTACTGTACTGATGTTGCAAAAATGGTACATGCACCTATTCTACATGTGAACGGTGATGATCCTGAGTCGGTCGTATTTGCCGCGCAGTTAGCATTAGATTACCGTCACGAGTTTGATAAAGACATCATTATCGATCTGTTCTGCTATCGCCGTAATGGTCATAACGAAGCGGATGAGCCGTCAGCGACTCAGCCACTCATGTATGCAGTTATCAAGAAACTACCAACGACTCGTACGATTTATGCACAAAAACTCATCGAAGACGGTATTTTGAATGCTGAAGAAGAAAAGCAGTATGAAGATGACTATCGTGAGTCTTTAGACCGTGGTGACTATGTTGCAAACTCATTGGTTAATGAGCCTAACGAAGAATTGTTCGTCGATTGGAAACCTTATTTAGGTCACGATTTGGTGGATGATTGGGATACCAGTGTCGACATCGAGATTCTAAAAGGGTATGGACGTCGTATGGCGGAAATGCCAGAAGGCTATAAGTTACAACGCCAAGTACAAAAAGTGGTTGAGCAGCGCTTGGCCATGCAGACAGGCGAAGAGCCATTAAACTGGGGTGCAGCTGAAACGTTGGCATACGCATCACTAGTCGATAACGATAAAGTATTGGTACGTATTACTGGTGAAGACGTTGGTCGTGGTACTTTCTCACATCGTCATAGCGAAATCTATAATATCAATGATGGCAGTATGTATGTGCCATTGGCTCATATGAGTGACACTCAAGCCCGCTTTGCCACTTATAACTCATTGTTGTCAGAAGAAGCGGTATTAGCATTTGAATATGGTTATGCAACGACAGTACCAAATGCCTTGATCGTCTGGGAAGCGCAGTTTGGTGACTTCGTCAACGGCGCGCAGGTGGTGATTGACCAGTTTATCTCAAGTGGTGAGACCAAGTGGCAGCGCGTTTGTGGTCTAACTATGTTATTACCACATGGTTTTGAAGGTCAAGGTCCTGAGCATTCATCTGCTCGTCTTGAGCGTTTCTTACAGCTATGTGCTGAAGACAATATGCAAGTAATAACGCCGACGACACCTGCGCAGATCTACCATGCGCTACGTCGTCAAGCAGTTCGCCCAATTCGTAAGCCATTGATTGTCATGTCGCCGAAGAGTTTACTACGTCATAAGCTAGCCACTTCAAATCTTGAAGAGCTGGCGAATGGTAAGTTTGAAACGGTATTGCCAGAGATGGACAACCAAAATGCAGACCAAGTCACTCGTATGGTGCTTTGTGGCGGTAAAGTTTACTATGACCTATTAGAGCAACGCCGTGCGCTAGGTTTGGATCATGTTGCGATTGTGCGTATTGAGCAGCTCTACCCATTACCAGAAGAGCGTTTGATTGCTGAGATTGAAAAATATAGTAACTTGGCTGAGATCGTTTGGACGCAAGAAGAGCCACTTAACCAAGGTGCTTGGTATTATTTAGCGCCGCATATGTTCCGCATTGTTGTGCCACACCCAACCAAAGCAAAAGTAATGGAGCCGGTCGCGCGTCCTGCGAGTGCAGCACCTGCTACAGGGTCACCGAAACTGCATGCTCAGCAGCAGCAAGCGTTGATCGCTGGTGGTCTTGGTATCAGTGTCGATGAGTTGGCTAAGTAACAGATTATTGAAGATAAATGAATCAGGCGATAACAGTCAGTATGTTGTAATAAAATCTAGATAGTATTATCTAAGATCGCTATGCAAGATGGCACTGACTGCCTATCACGACTTAATAACAAATATGAATATCCCAATCTAAGGAGTATATCGATGGCTGATATCAAAGCCCCCGTTTTTCCAGAATCAGTTGCCGACGGTACTATCGTTGAGTGGCATGTCACTGAAGGTCAGCAAGTCAATCGTGATGATCTATTGGCTGAAATCGAAACTGATAAAGTCGTATTAGAAGTTGTGGCGCCTGATAACGGCGTTGTGACCAAAATCGTTAAGCAGGTTGATGATACCGTGTTGTCTGACGAGATCATTGGTCAATTCGAAGCTGGTGCAAGCGCCAGTGCAGATAGTGCTCCTGCGGTAGATCCAGATCAACCAGCAGCGCCAGTACAAGCTAAGCAAGCAGCAGATGGTGGCGAGCCTGTCCAAGCAACAGATAAAAAAGACGAAGCGGATCATAAAGATCAAAGCCCAGCAGTGCGTAAAGCAGCGAAAGAGTCTGGTGTAGATCCTAAAGAAGTGGAAGGCAGTGGTCGCGGCGGTCGTGTGACCAAAACGGATATGGCTAACCCAACATTGAAAGCAGACAGCAGCATCAAATCTGATAGCGGCCGTCCAGTGGCTGAATCAATGGGTGAGCGTACTGAGAAACGTGTGCCAATGACTCGTCTACGTAAGACAGTTGCCAATCGTCTGCTAGCAGCTTCACAAGAAACGGCGATGCTAACGACGTTTAACGAAGTAAACATGAAACCATTAATGGACATGCGCGCTAAATATAAAGACCAGTTCGAAAAACGTCATGGCGTACGTTTAGGCTTTATGTCATTGTTCGTGAAAGCGGCAACCGAAGCACTTAAGCGCTTCCCAGCAGTTAACGCTTCACTAGACGGTGATGATATTGTTTATCATGGTTTCTACGATATCGGTGTTGCTGTATCATCTGACCGTGGTTTGGTTGTTCCAGTACTACGTGATACCGATCGCATGAGCATGGCGGACGTCGAAAGCCGTATCCGTGAGCTTGGTGGCTTGGCTCAAAAAGGTAAGCTTGGTCTAGATGACATGACTGGTGGTACTTTCACTATCTCAAATGGCGGTGTATTTGGCTCATTGATGTCAACACCTATTTTGAACCCACCACAAACAGCTATCCTAGGTATGCATGCGATCAACGACCGCCCAATGGCTGTTGATGGTAAAGTTGAAATTCTGCCGATGATGTATCTTGCATTGTCTTATGACCATCGTATGATTGATGGTAAAGAAGCGGTACAGTTCTTAGTAACCATCAAAGAATTGGTTGAAGATCCAGCCATGTTGCTCCTAGACCTGTAAGCTTTTAAGCTTGTATTGGCAACCGCCGATACAAGCTTTTTAACTTTAGTCTAAGTAGTGGTGCTCGTTGTTTATTAATAAATAAGAATGTTTCGCTGATGTGGTGTATTTGCCGTAAAGTGAGAAAATTGGAACCAAAATATGGCTTATTTATTAACGAGACAATCCTCAGTTTAAGCGATATTTACAATTAGAACGATAATTAGAAATAGGAACGTACTATGAAAGACAATTATGATTTAGTCGTCATCGGCGGCGGTCCTGGTGGTTATGAAGCCGCTATCCGTGCAGGTCAGTTAGGTATGAGCGTTGCTTGTATCGAAAAGCGTGTTTATAAAGGTGAGCCAGCACTTGGCGGCACTTGCTTGAACGTTGGTTGCATTCCATCAAAAGCACTACTTGATAGCTCGCATCGTTACGAAGCGACTAAGCATGACCTTGCTGAACATGGTATCAGCACTGGTGACGTTGCCATTGATATTGAGCAAATGATTGCGCGCAAAGAAGGCATCGTTAAGCAATTGACGGGCGGCGTTGCTGCATTATTGAAAGGCAATGGCGTTGACTGGCTACAAGGCTGGGGTACGCTGGTTGATGGTAAAGGCGCTGATAAGCAAATCAAATTTACCGCGCTTGCAGATGAAGCAGAAACGACCATCACTGCTAAAAACGTGATTCTTGCGGCAGGTTCTGTGCCGATCGATATCCCAGTTGCTAAAACTGATGGCGATCGTATCGTTGACTCTACTGGCGCACTTGATTTCACTGCTGTACCTAAACGCTTGGGCGTGATTGGTGCTGGTGTTATCGGTCTTGAGCTTGGTTCAGTATGGCGTCGTCTAGGCGCTGAAGTGGTTGTTTATGAAGCGTTGCCAAGTTTCTTAGCAGCCGCTGACAAAGACATCGCTAAAGAAGCGGGCAAAATGCTGAAGAAGCAAGGTCTTGATATCCGCGTTGATACCAAAGTAACCAATGCTGAAGTCAAAGGCGATCAAGTTGTTGTCACGAGCGAAACCAAAGGCGAGTCATCTGAAGAAAGCTTCGACAAACTGATCGTTTGTGTTGGTCGCCGTGCTTACTCTGAGAAACTGCTTGGTGATGACAGTGGCATTCAATTGACTGAACGTGGTCTTATCGACGTGAATGATCAATGTAAAACCAATCTTGATGGTGTTTATGCCATCGGTGATTTGGTTCGTGGTCCAATGCTTGCTCATAAAGCGATGGAAGAAGGCATGATGGCCGTTGAGCGCATTCATGGCGAAAAAGCCCAAGTTAATTATGACACGATCATTAACGTCATCTATACCCATCCAGAAATCGCATGGGTTGGTTTGACTGAGCAAGAAGCTGAAGCCGCTGGCTACGAAGTTAAAACAGGTTCATTCAACCTAGCAGCGAACGGCCGTGCATTGGCTCAAAGCGAAGCAGAAGGCTCTGTCAAAGTCGTGGCTGATGCTAAAACAGATCGTCTATTAGGTATGCATGCTATCTCTGCTGGTGCTGGTGATATCGTCCATCAAGGTATGATCGCGATGGAATTTGTCTCTAGTATCGAAGATTTGCAGTTGATGACCTTTGCTCATCCAACCATTTCAGAAGCTGTGCATGAAGCTGCTCTGTCTGCTGATGGCCGTGCTATTCACGCCATTCAGCGTAAAAAGCGTAAGAAATAAGTCGTTAGTTTGATCAGTACCAACTTATAACCTGATCGCGGTGGGGTTGTTATGGCTTCCACCACGGTCATGAGTGCGCCATATGCTTGTCGAATATGTATATACGCGCACTTGTTTTCACTTTTTATTAATTGTAAAAAATAAAGGATACAATCAATGAATTTACATGAGTATCAAGCAAAAGAGCTATTAAAAAGCTATGGTTTGCCGATTCAAGAAGGCATTATTGCCTATAACGGCGACGAAGCTGCTGCTGCTTTTGATAAAACGCCAACAGACATTGCGGTTATTAAAGCGCAAGTACATGCTGGTGGTCGCGGTAAAGCGGGTGGCGTAAAGCTGGTTAAAACTCGTGAAGAAGCCAAGCAAGTTGCTGAAGAGCTAATCGGTACCAATTTGGTTACTTTCCAAACTGACGCTGATGGCCAACCAGTTAACTTCGTATTGGTTGCAGAAGATATGTATCCAGTACAAACTGAGCTATATCTTGGTGCAGTCGTTGATCGTTCTACGCGTCGTGTAACGTTCATGGCATCAACCGAAGGCGGCGTTGATATCGAAGAAGTCGCAAATGAGACACCAGAGAAAATCTTTAAAGTAAACGTTGATCCTTTAGTTGGTTTGATGCCTTTCCAAGCACGTGATGTGGCATTCAAACTAGGTTTAGAAGGCAAGCAAATCAATCAATTCGTTAAATTAATGACGGGCGCTTATCAAGCATTCATCGATAACGATTTTGCCTTGTTAGAAATCAACCCATTAGCCGTTCGTGAAAATGGCGAAATCGTTTGTGTTGATGGCAAAATTGGTATTGATTCAAACGCATTGTATCGTCTGCCTAAAATTGCAGCACTACAAGACAAGTCACAAGAAAATGAGCGTGAGCTTAAAGCGGCTGAGTTTGACCTAAACTATGTTGCTCTAGAAGGCAATATCGGTTGTATGGTTAACGGTGCTGGTCTTGCTATGGCGACCATGGATATCATCAAATTGTACGGCGGCAAGCCTGCTAACTTCTTGGACGTTGGCGGCGGCGCAACTAAAGATCGCGTTGTTGAAGCATTCAAGATCATTCTTGAAGACAGCAGCGTTGAAGGTGTTCTAATCAACATCTTCGGTGGTATCGTACGTTGTGACATGATAGCAGAAGCGATTATCGCTGCTATCAAAGAAGTTGACGTAAAAGTACCTGTTGTTGTCCGTCTAGAGGGTAACAACGCTGAAAAAGGCGCGCAAATCCTAGAAGAGTCTGGTCTGAAATTGATTTCTGCCCAAGGCTTATCAGATGCGGCTCAAAAAATTGTCGATGCTGTTAAAGCTTAATATATTTGAGGCATAGTCCTCTAAATATATGTGCTTAAGCATAGTAGTCAACGCGTAATAGCAGCTTGTTGGTATAAATTTATCATTAACATTTAATGGATAACACATCATCAAGTGGCTATTGCAAGACCACCGAATACAAGGAATAAATAATGAGTGTATTAATCGATAAAGACACCAAAGTATTGGTACAAGGTTTTACTGGTAAGAATGGTACGTTTCACTCTGAACAAGCGATCGAATACGGTACTAAAGTCGTCGGCGGCGTAACCCCAGGTAAAGGCGGTCAAACGCATTTAGGCCTACCAGTATTCAACACGATGGCAGAAGCTATGGAAGCGACCCAAGCTGACGCTTCTGTTATCTATGTACCAGCACCGTTCGTACTAGATTCTATCGTTGAAGCGGTAGATGCTGGTGTTAAATTGATTATCGTTATTACTGAAGGCGTGCCTACTTTAGACATGCTAAAAGCAAAACGTTATATCGAAGAAGCTGAAGGCGTACGCATGGTTGGTCCTAACTGCCCAGGTGTTATCACGCCAGGTCAGTGCAAAATCGGTATCATGCCAGGTCATATCCATTTGCCAGGTAAAGTGGGTATCATCTCACGCTCTGGTACATTGACTTATGAAGCCGTTGCTCAGACCACTAAGCTTGGTTTTGGTCAGTCAACTTGTATCGGTATCGGTGGTGATCCTATCCCTGGTATGAACCAAATTGATGCGTTGAAACTGTTCCAAGAAGATCCACAAACTGAAGCGATCATTCTAATCGGTGAGATCGGTGGTACTGCTGAAGAAGAAGCAGCTGCTTATATCAAAGACCATGTAACCAAGCCAGTCGTTGGTTATATCGCTGGTGTTACCGCTCCAGAAGGCAAGCGTATGGGTCATGCTGGCGCTATCATCTCTGGTGGTCAAGGTACTGCTGAAGAGAAATTCAAAGCGTTTGAAGATGCTGGTATCGCGTATACGCGTGACCCATCTAAGCTTGGCGAGAAGCTAAAAGAAGTTACTGGTTGGTAATATAGACATAAGTCTGTAATGTAACTACTAAAACTATATTGAAAAAGTAAAAAGACACCCCTACAATGGGGTGTCTTTTTTATGCTTGAAAGTATTATGAAGAATAAAATATTGGTCACGGGTGGTGCAGGTTATATTGGCACACACACCTGTATCGCACTGCATGAAGCTGGGTATGAGATTGTAGTTTACGACAACTTATCTAATAGTAGTCGTGAAGCAATCAATCGTGTCTCAGCTCTCATTAGCCAACCTATTGAGTTTATCGAAGGCGATATTCGCGATGCTGAGTCACTCAAGCAAGTATTTGCTACGCATCAGTTTTTTGGCGTCATTCACTTTGCAGGTCTTAAAGCGGTTGGAGAATCTGTTGCCAAGCCATTGCTGTACTACAATAACAACGTCAGTGGTACCATTACCTTGCTAGAAGTAATGACTGAGTATGATGTCAAAAACCTCGTTTTTTCTTCCTCTGCGACTGTTTATGGTGATCCCGAAACGCTACCTATCGATGAGAACTCAAAGCGCTCTTGTACCAATCCTTATGGACAAAGTAAACTGACGGTCGAGCACATATTAGAAGATCTTGCCGTATCCGATGACAGTTGGAACCTGATACCTCTTAGATACTTTAATCCAGTAGGGGCGCATCCATCAGGGCAGATTGGTGAAGACCCTAATGATATCCCAAATAATTTGATGCCTTATATCTCGCAAGTCGCTGTTGGTAAGCTTGCCAAACTTAATATTTTTGGTAATGACTATCCAACTACTGATGGTACTGGCGTGCGTGATTTTATCCATGTCACTGATTTGGCGCAAGGTCATGTCGCTGCGTTAAATTATTTAGAGCAACAAGTGGCACCAGTAGGATTTTTACCCATTAACTTAGGCACTGGTAAAGGGACTTCTGTCTTAGAGTTAGTAACAGCATTTTCTAACGTTTCTGGACAATCAATTCCTTATCAATTTGCAGAACGCCGCGCAGGTGACATAGCAAGCTGCTATGCCAGTGCTGATAAAGCGAAAAACCTGTTAGAGTGGCAAGCAAAATTATCAATTACTGAGATGTGCCAAGATAGCTGGCGTTGGCAAAGTATGAATCCGAATGGGTATAATGTTAAAGACATTTAAGCTAAACTTGCAAAGCTTAATAAATAAAATATAGTTTTTATTGTATTCTATCATTGATGGCTTAAGTTATTTGACTTTTAAAATGAATGATTAATTAAAGAGAGAGTTTCGTGGAAAATATCTTTATCTATGCGGGAAGTAGGTCTGCTAAACTTGCAGATTATATATTAATAAAAAATCCTAAATGGTTTCCAAATCAGGTTAAATATAATATTGCTATAGGTAGGGCGATAAAGACTAACTGGGGGAGAAAAAGTATCAATCTTCTAGCTAAACAAATTGAAGAAAAGGGAGATCAGAATACTGATATAAATAGAGAACTAGGGAAGATTTTAAAAAAATATGATACTGGTATTAATTTAATAGACAGCAAACTAGATATTGTTGATAACAACTCAGTCATTAGTTTGTTCAAGATTCCAGAAATCATAAAGTCAAATAAAGTGTTTAATAGGCTTCAAGAAGGGAAAATGGATTTTTATCAAATATCTTCCATTTTTAGCAGTGAGAATATAGAGGTAACAGATGAGTTTTTGGATGCGTGGCTAAGTAAATGTACGAAGGAAAATAAAGAATATTTGATAAATGTTATTATTTATTTAGAAGAGGCTGTAAAATATAGCGACGCAAACTATTTGCTCTTAAGATTGTCTCAAGCTTATACCTTGAATATGAAATTAGGTCAGTCAAGGGATAGTTATTTCAAGTATGCATTGTTTTATAAGACAACTCCTTCTATAAATTATGTAATAGGAAATAACAATAAATTATTTATTAATAAGCTTTTTCAAAGAAGTGATAACCTCGTAGCGCATCCATTATTAGATAATAAGGTGGCTGCCAGATTTTTTGATAATCATTCTGAATTTATTGATAGTTATTATACTGATACTTGGAAAGAAGCTCTGAGTATAGATCATGAATTAAGAAAAGTTTTCAAAGAAAATACGGAAATAAAAGAATTTAGTTTGAACAAAAAAATACTTTTTGTTACAGATTCTAACTGGAATTTTTTAACTACATTGATTTCAGAGGTTGAACTCTTACATCATAATATTGACGTTTACGATTATTCTTCTTTTTCAAAAATTATGAAAAAGCAAGATAAAAATATTTATTCTAAAGTTTTATATTCTCCCCTATCTACTACCATGGAAGAGCACGAAATAAACAGGGATAACTTCAAGAAATTAGACCCAGTTTTTTTTGAAAAACTAGAAAATGCTGATATTGTCTTTTGTGAATGGGGTAATGAGACAGCTGTATTCCTATCTAAGTTTGCACCTCCAAACACAAAGATAGTTGTTAGAGTGCATAGTTATGAAGTGTTCACTTTTTGGCATTTGTTTATAAATCTAGGTGGAGTTGATGGTTTTATTTTTGTTGCCCCTCATATTAAAGATATTTTTCTAAAAAATGCATCTTCTATTCATTATAATCGTGAAATGAGTAATTATATTGAAGTATTTCCTAACGTCAAAGATTATTCATCTATTACAATAGATAAAAATGAAGGAGCTGATTTTACTTTAGGTCTTGCCGGTTTTAATAAAATCAATAAGGGTCTAATTAAAGCATTAGAGATATTTCAAAAGCTATATGCCGAAGATAATAGATGGAGGCTAAGGTTAGCAGGAGATCATTTTGTAACTAACTCATTGGATTATGGATATTGGAAGAATATATGTGAACCTTATATCTTGAATAATAACTTGCAAGAGGTAATTATATTCGATGGTTATCAAAATATCCCTAACTGGCTAAAAGGTATTGGCTTTATACTATCTGTAAGTAATAGGGAGGGTACGCACGAAGCTTTGGTAGAAGGTGTATCGTCAGGATCTATTCCTTTAGTGGTAGATTGGGAAATGGTTAAAAATTTTGGAGGTGTAAGTAAATTATACCCATTCCTTAAAGATTATATATTTGAAGATATAAGAGGTTCGGATTTAATAGATACTAAAAATTTACATCGTCATTATAGCGTAGAGAGAATAAAGCTAAGTCAAAAAATGCAATCAATGCATAATCCTAAAAAAATATCTAAAGATATTTATGAATTCATGGGAAACGTTTATGAAGCCTAAAATATTTACCTTATTAGGTAATAATACAACGTTAAATACTACTGGTGGGGATAAAATTAATGAAATAAGATTTTATACAGCACTTAGTAAGCATTTTGAAGTTTACTATAATGGGCAATTATTTGACCCTTATGCAATAGATTACGGAATTAAAGATCTTCCAATCCAAATACCGGAAGATAACTATGATGTTTACTATGTTAGAGCAAATAATAGAATTCTTTATAATTGCCCAAGACCCAAAGTTGCTATGGGTATACCTTATAGCAGTTGGTTATATCATCATGTAGATGCAGTTATAACCACGACGGAAAGTTGGAAGCAGGCTATACTAAACTATAATAATTCTACTTACTATAGAGAGCTAGTCGGAGACTGGTATGGAAACAGTGAAAAAATAATTGTTCCAAAAAAAGTTATAAATATACGTCAAACTATTGATTCTAATTTCATGGAAAAAATTGATGCAAATACCCTGATGAGAAATAGAATATCATTCGGCCTGAAGCCAACATTTGGTTTTTTCGGTAGCTTGGCAATGCAAATATTCCCAAATTTGGCTATCAAAGCTTTGCAAAGAATGATTAATAATGGTTATGACATTAATATTATAGCAGCAGGTAAGAAATATTCAAATACGATAGTTCCTAACAAAGTTAAATACTTAGGATATCTACCCTATGAAAGCATACCTGATTATATACAAACTTGTACATGTCTTATCGCCAATGAAGGTGTTGAAACTGAGTATCTTGGCTCTGGAAAGGTCTTAGACGCGATCGCTGCTGGTATTCCAATTTTGTCTTATAGAAGTGCAGTTAGAGAAGAACAGTTAGGGAAAGATTATTTAGGGTTTTATAGCTCAGAAGAAGAAGCTTATTTTATTGCTAAATTTATATTAGAAAATCCTTTTTTTAGAAAAAAAATAGTAGATCAACTCAAGCTTCGATATGAAATGTTTTCAACCGAAAGTCAGGGAGATTATCTTTATAAGCAGTTTTCCGACTTAATTATATAATTTTGGAATTCTCAACCTACATAATTTAACAGTAATAAATAGTTTATCAATTTTTTATAAATAAATTTATATCATGTTTTATTAACTAATTTTTTTACAGGCGATTTTTTATGAAAAGAAAATTTGCAATGATTGGTGCCGCAGGCTACATAGCACCACGTCACATGAAAGCGATCAAAGAGCTTGGGGGCACTCTAATTGCTGCCTATGATAAGTCGGACTCAGTGGGCGTTATCGATAGTATTTCACCTGAATCTGAGTTTTTTACAGAATTCGAGCGTTTTTCTCACTATATATATCAGCTACAAAAGAATGAGGATACTAGAGTAGATTATATATCTATATGTTCTCCTAATTATTTGCATTTATCTCATATTACTCTTGCCCTGAGAATGGGTTGTGATGTTATATGTGAGAAACCTTTAGTATTGAGTGTAGATGATTTAAAAGAGATACAATTGGTAGAAAATGAGACTGGGAAACGTCTCTATAATATCCTTCAATTACGTTTACATGATGCTGTTATTTCTTTAAAATCTAAAATTGATCAAGAACTTTTGGAAAATCCTGAGAAACGGTATGATTGTGACATTCAATATATTACCTCTCGCGGAAAATGGTATCAAGAGAGCTGGAAAGGGGACATAAATAAATCGGGCGGTATAGCGACAAATATAGGTGTGCATTTCTTTGATCTTCTCTACCACTTATTTGGTGAGCCAATTATTAATGATAATGATTTTCAAGGTTCGCATTCTTCAAAAGGTAAGTTGAAATTTAAAAATGCGAATGTAAACTGGTTTCTATCGGTCAATTCAGATGATTTGCCTGAAGAAGTTAAAGGTAAGCAGCCAACTTTCCGTGCAATAAAAATTGGTGATGAGTTAGTAGAGTTCTCCAAAGGTTTCACTGATTTACATACAATAAGTTATAAAGAAATACTTGAAGGAAGAGGTTTTGGTGCACAAGAAGCCGTTTGTTGTATTGAAATGACAGAATCAATTAGAAATCAGTCAATGGTTTCTTAAATAAGCTATAGGCATACTTATGAGCAATAAAATTCATCCCTCTGCTGTTATTAATGAAAACGTTATCTTAGGTGATAATGTATATATAGGCCCAAACTGTACTATCGGTTTCCCCGCTGAGTACAAAGAAGGGTTCGGTAAAAGTGTAGGTTATACTGTTAAGGTTGAAGATAATGTTGTTCTTACTGGTAATGTTACTATAGATGCAGGCTCTCGTAGAGATACTGTAATTGGGGAGGGCAGCTTTTTAATGAAAGCTGCTTATATAGCTCATGACGTAGTAATTGGCAAACGGTCTATAATCTCTGCGCATACTTGCTTAGGTGGGCACGTAGAAGTCGGAGACTTCGTTAATATAGGGATGGGTGCTATTGTACACCCTCGGCAGCGGATTGGTTCTCATGCCATGATTGGTATGGGAACGGTAGTAACGAAGAAGGCCAGAATCTTACCAGGCCGTATTTATGCAGGGAACCCATCTAAAGAAATAGGTATAAATAAGATAGGTTTAGAGCGAAATGAAATTAATGATTTAAAGCTTAGACAGCTAATTGATGACTTCGAGAGTAATAATGGAAATTAACTTTATAGATTTAGAGCGCCAACAACAAAAAATTGAAAAAGAGGTTAATGAAGCTATATCTCGGGTATTGAGAGCTGGCCAATATATTATGGGTCAAGAATGCTTGGATTTAGAGCAGCAATTATCTGAATATACAGGTAGGAAATACTGTCTCTTATGTGCCAATGGCACGGATGCCATTCGTTTAGCTTTGATAGCGCTTAAAATTAAGAAAGGTGATTTAGTACTTACCACGGACTTCACATTTTTTGCAACTTCTGAGGTTATTGCAGAATTGGGTGCTATTCCTATATTTGTAGATATTGATGATACATACAATATTTGCCCTCTAGATTTAGAGAAAAAAATATTAACATTAAAGAAGAGTAATAAAAATTTAGCTGGTATTCTGAGTGTTGATCTTTTTGGACTTCCTGCCAATCATAATGAAATTGATCGTTTGGCGAAAGAGCATGGATTATGGCATGTTGAAGATGCCGCTCAAGGTTTCGGAGGTAAGATAGATAATAATAGGGCGTGTAGTTTTGGAGACATAAGTACTACTAGCTTCTTCCCGGCGAAACCTTTAGGTTGTTACGGTGATGGAGGCGCTATATTTACCGATAATATAGATGTGGCAGAGCATATCAAGTCATTGCGAGTACATGGCAAAGGATCACACAAATACGAAAATGTTAATATTGGGTATAATAGTAGACTTGATACTATCCAAGCTGCCATTTTGCTCGAAAAGCTCAAGATATTTGATAAAGAAGTAGTTAAGAAGAATGAAATAGCAGCCATGTATACTTCTGCTTTAGAAGATGTTAAAGGCGTTATAGTGCCCAAGATTCCACCAGGCTATACTAGTAGTTGGGCGCAATACACTTTGAGAGTAGATAAAAGAGAAGAATTAATGGCTTACCTTAAGAGTCAGGGTATTCCAACTACAGTATATTATCCTAAAACAATGAGTCAGACTAAAGCTCTAGCCTCATTCTTGAAGTATCAAATTGGTGAATTGAAAAATTCTACAAATTTTGCTAGTTCAGTACTCAGTCTTCCGATGCACGCTTATTTAACAGACGAAGAAGTTGGCTATATCTATAGTAAGATATCAAATTTTTATAATTGATAATGACCAAACGGTAGACAGTTTTCCTGAAAAGAAATTCGTAATGGATATTTTTTCTCGAGCTTTCTGTGCTAATTTTTACTATTCCATAGATTTCTAGAAGTGCTGCAGGTTGTATATTAATGCTGATTGAAAAAATAAATCTTCATGAGATTGCTCATCTCACTACAGAAAGGCCTGAAGCTCCTATAGTTGAAGATTTTTTTAACTATTTTTCCAATTTTAATTTAGAGCGTGTATTAATTGTCACAGATGAAGATGTAAGAACTGATATACGGGTTTTGAATCAACTAGCAGCCCTACAACGAACAACTAAAAACATAACTATTTTAAAAGTAAAGCCAGATAATAATTATACAGATAGTCAAAAAAAGGATATGTTGAAAGCGTTACATTTGAAAACCTTGAAAAATATTATATATTTACCATGGTTTTTTATATTAGTTGTTATACATCATCCATTCTTAGCGTTTAGAAATAAAGCAAAGCAGGGAATATATAACGATCATAGTTATTCTCTAACACAGAAAATTGATACTTCTAGTTATACTTGTGTGATTTGCAATAATTTAATATCGACAAGTAGTGTTGACTCCCATAGTGAAGTTGATTATATATACGATATCCATGAACTTGAGGTCTTTAGAAATCGAAACAAAGCTTCGATTCAGAGGTCTTTCTATATCTATCTTAAAGAGATGGAAGAGCTGCGTAAGCGGGAAAATATCATTACGATAAGTAAGTATATTGCTGACACTCTTTCTACTATGTATAATTTCAGAAGATCAAAAATAAAAGTTATTTATAATAAGAATTTTTTTAATACAAATATTTCCTTTGATTCCGAAAGTAAGAAAGATAAATATTTATTGATATACATAGGTAATGTATCAATAGACCGTGGATTAGACGATATTGCCAGACTGTCTTATAAATACGACATATTAATAATTGCATGTAATTACAATGAAGAAGCCATATCATATTTAGAGAACAATAGTAATCTCTACCGTCTTACGATTTTTAAAGGGATGAATTATCAATCTATATTGCTAAAAAAAATTAGGAAATATCAATATCCCTTCTTTTTAATTTTGATAAATCCCAACCATCCTAGCTATAGATATGCATTACCTAATAAATTTTTCCAAGCTCAAGCTGTCGAATGCCCTATTATAGTATATGATAAAACTTATTTAGGGAGCATTGTAAAAAAATATGGATGTGGTTTGATTTTTTCTGATATAACTCACATAGATTTTTTAAATAGTATAAGTAATATAGAATATGTGGCTATGCAACAAGCTATGAAAGTGAAAATAGCTGAAGCTATAGAAGATAAGAATCTATAGTCTAGATTTGACCTTTTACTATAGTAAGTTTGCATTTTGTGAGAAACGAGAAAGATACTGAACTTTAAAAACCATAACATTAATAAGAAAGTAAGGATAGTTTTAACTATCTTACTTTCCTACAGAGATATAACGTACTTATAAACGCCAGTCTGGATTTACTAATGCACCTTTAACATCGATAACTACTTTAGGCTTAGTGCAAAATCCATCTATTCTGTCATCTTCACCAACAAAATCCGAATGGTTAACAGCTACAATAACAGCGTCAAAACTATTCTCTTGAATATCTTCATAGTCGATATAATCAACATCTAGGCTATTCCAGTCTTCTTCAGTAACCCAAGGATCGGAATAAGTCATTCTTACCCCATATTTCTCAAGTTCAATACCAATATCTGTTACTTTGGTATTTCTGACATCTGGACAGTTTTCTTTAAAGGTAACACCTAAAAGTAAAATACGGGCATCTTTGATATTTTTCCCATATGAGATAAGCTTTTTGATGGTTTGTTCGGCAACGAATTTACTCATAGAGTTGTTGATTGCGCGAGAAGTCAAAATTAAATTGGGATTTAATCCTAAAGATGATGCTTTGTGTGCCAAGTAATAAGGATCTACGCCAATACAATGCCCACCTACTAAACCAGGCATAAGCTTGATAAAGTTCCATTTAGTAGCAGCAGCTTCTATGACTTCATGAGTGTCGATACCAACTTCGTTGAAAATAAGGGCCAATTCGTTTATCAAAGCAATATTGACATCACGCTGAGTGTTTTCAATAACTTTAGATGCTTCTGCGACTTTTATAGAGGAAGCCTTGAATGTGCCAGCAGTAATTACTGAGCTATATAATTCATCCACTATGTCTGTGTAGTAAGGGTTTGAACCTGAAGTGACTTTTAATATGTTCTCTACTGTGCGCAGTTTGTCGCCTGGATTAATACGTTCTGGAGAATAACCAACACCAAAATCTATATTTAACTTTAAGTTGGATTTTTCTAGCTCAGGAATACAAACTTCTTCTGTAGCACCTGGATATACTGTTGATTCATAGATAACGATATCATCTCGCTTAATAATTTTACTTAACATCTGAGAAGCTTTAACCAATGGGGACAAATCTGGTAAGTTATTATCATCAATTGGTGTTGGTACGGTAATGATAAATACGTTTGCTGCGGTTAGGTCATTAGTGTCAGAAGTAAAAGTAAGACGAGAAGTGTTTTTGAGATATTCGCTAGTCACTTCTCTAGTTTTATCAATATTATTAGATAACTCGTTAATACGTGTTTCATTTATATCAAAGCCTATAACGTCATATTTTTTTGCAAACGCACAAGCTAGTGGTAGACCTACGTAACCTAACCCTATAATGGCGATTTTTTTGGAATTCATCGAATGACCTTTTTGTATGAATTAATTAGATAAGAGTGTTTGGCTACTTTAGTGATAATTAAGATTGTAGGCATAATAGCAGATATAAAATAGCTGAGAAAGTAACGGTGTGTTTGATTTTATATCATCAGAGCATAAGCAGTAATAAAAAGGTCGCCCTAATACGGTGACCTTTTTGCCTCTTAACAACGCCTCAAATCCACCCAAAGACGTAATCGTATATACGTGATCGACTGTCTCTAACGCGTCGACCAAATGAATAGACTGGTTAAGGATTAGGCAATCTAGCTCAGTGAGTTCATCAACGATAGAGTGATCATCAAGCGTCATTGGATGTGGTTTGACTATAATTTGTGCATCAGGATTTTCTGCAATTGCCTGATTGACCACATCAAGCAATGTAATACCAATGCCGCCGCCGTACTTTAATGAATCATCATGCGGCACTTGACCTAATACCAAAATACGCTTTTTATCTTTAACGCCATATATTGGTGCTATATCGACATAAGGCTGATGATTGTATTTGCTCACACGATGTGACACATAATAATCAAGTATCTCTTGAGCCAATGTCTTATCATAGCCATCCTGTTCAAAATCAAAGTTTGCTATGAGGTCAGTTAAGTCATTTGGACGCGTGGTATCGAAGTAAGGTGCTTGACTGTCCATGACGATAGATAATGGTGGCGCATCGCTATCATCATCAGGGCCAGAACGAATGAATCCGTCTTCTAAAAAGAAAATATCTAGACCTTGCTTGCGGATATAATCAATAAAATACTCAGGCGCTTTATAACCCCAAATATAGATAACAGGGTTTACAAGCTTGATAAATGGCTTTAACCACGTAGCGAAGTAGCGCATATCAAAATGTCGTTGTATTTGAATATGCGACGACTCCAATACCCAGTCACCAACCAAGTCTTGCCATGGCAGCATACCAACGACTAACGCCAAACGCTGTTTTGGCTGACGATTATGTTTATAATAACCTGATAATAGCGGTCGGATGTAAGCGTTAAATTTCATAATATGTTGGCTTGCTTAGGTTGATAGCGAGAGGGCAGATAGGCATGATTGGGGTATTTACGTTGGCAATGTTTCGTCGTTCCCAGTATAGTTGCATTTACGAGTAAAAACGAATACCTACTTCGAAAAATAGTAGCTTCAAAAAATAATGGGTCGATATTATGAAAAACAAAATACTAGTCACGGGCGGTGCGGGCTATATTGGCACACACACCTGTATCGCCTTGCATGAAGCAGGCTATGAGATTGTGGTTTATGATAATTTATCTAATAGTAGTCGTGAAGCAATCAATCGTGTCTCCACTCTGATTGATCAGCCTATAGACTTTCTTGAAGGTGATATTCGTGATGCTGATTCATTAAGAAAAGTATTTTTAGCGCATCAGTTTTTTGGCGTTATTCATTTTGCAGGTTTAAAGGCCGTTGGTGAATCTGTGGCCAAGCCGCTCATGTATTATAACAACAATGTCAGCGGTACGATTATTTTACTAGAAGTGATGGCAGAATATAATGTTAAAAACTTCATATTCTCATCATCGGCTACTGTTTATGGTGACCCTGAAGTATTGCCAATTAATGAGAGCTCGAAGCGTTCTTGTACCAACCCTTATGGCCAAAGTAAACTGACGGTCGAGCATATTCTAGAAGACTTAGCGGTATCCGATGAAAGCTGGAATCTCATCCCTTTGAGATACTTTAATCCGGTAGGTGCACATCCTTCAGGGCAGATTGGCGAAGACCCTAATGATATCCCAAATAACTTAATGCCCTATATCTCACAAGTAGCCGTTGGCAAGCTTGCCAAACTTAATATTTTTGGTAATGACTATCCAACTATTGATGGTACTGGCGTGCGTGATTTTATCCATGTTACTGATTTGGCGCAAGGTCATGTCGCTGCGTTAAATTATTTAGAGCGACAAGTGGCACCAGTAGGATTTTTACCGATTAATTTAGGTACTGGTAAAGGTACTTCTGTATTAGAGCTAGTAACGGCATTTTCTAACGTTTCTGGACAACCAATTCCTTATCAATTTGCAGAACGCCGCGCAGGTGACATAGCCAGCTGCTACGCGAGTGCTGATAAAGCGAAAAACCTGTTAGAGTGGCAAGCAAAATTATCAATTACTGATATGTGCCAAGATAGCTGGCGTTGGCAAAGTATGAATCCGAATGGATATAATCTAGCTTAGTTTTTATGAAATATAACCTTTATCTCACACCTCTTTTAATAAATTTTAAAAATTATGAAAAAAATAACTCACGCCGTCATCCCTGTTGCAGGCTTTGGTACCCGTATGTTGCCATTGTCTAAAGCTGTGCCAAAAGAGCTATTGCCACTTGGCAATCGTCCTGCCATTCATTATGTGGTTGAAGAGGCGATTGCTGCTGGTATTAAGCATATTGTCTTGGTTGGTCATGCACAAAAGAGCGCGATTGAAAACTACTTCGATATCAATGCTGAGCTGGACAACCAGCTGCGTCATAAAGGTAAAGATGAGCTAGCCGATAGCTTAAACTGGCTGCCAGACGATGTGACCGTATCGATGATACGTCAAGGTAAAGCATTAGGTTTGGGTCATGCGGTACTCGCGGCTCGCCCCATTATTGGTGAGCACGATTTCGCCGTATTATTGCCCGACGTTGTACTTGATCCTTTTACGGGCGATATGGCTGCTGATAACTTAGCCTTTATGATTGATGCTTTTGCTGAAGATAACCATTCACAGATATTGGTCGATAAAGTCGCTGATGAAGATGTGCATAAATATGGTATTGCCAAACTGCATGAAGCGTTTAGTGAGGAGAGCAGGGAAGATGGTGAAGCAGATAGTAATGCCAGCTTCAAAGTCGCAGGATTTGTAGAAAAGCCTAACTTAGCCGATGCTCCTTCTAAGTTAGCAGTCGTTGGTCGTTATGTCTTTAGCAATCACATTTTTGACTATCTGGCCAATACCAAAGCCTCGGTCGGTGGTGAAATTCAGCTGACCGATGCGATTGATGCGTTGATTAGTGAATACGGCGTGAATGTCACGACCATGCGCGGCGACAGCTATGATGCAGGCGATATGCGCTCATACATGCAAGCATTTATATATTTTGCCGAGCAGCAATTAGTAGAAGATGAATAGCTGATGGCTGAGATAAAGGGCAATAGCGCTTATAAAAGTGCTCGAAACTCTACATACTGGCAGCAGCTACAAATGCTAGCAAAGCAGCCATGGTCACTGGCAGCTTTGTTTGCACAAGATGACAGTCGTGCAACGCGCTTTAGCATGCAGGCTGGCGCGCTATATATGGACTATAGCAAGCAATGTATTGACGAGCAGGTACTGGCAAGTCTTTTGCAGTTAGCAGAAAGCTGTGAATTGTCCACAAGGATTGATGCACTTATGCAAGGTGCGATGGTCAATACTAGCGAGGAGCGTGCTGCCTTGCATACAGCACTACGATTGCCAGAGTCTGCCAAACTAGACGTTGATGGGCAAAATGTCGTCGCTGATGTGCATGATAGTCTATCGCAAGTAGCACGTTTATCTGAACGTGTCCGTAGTGGTACATGGCGCGGATTTTCTGGTCAAGCTATTACGGATGTGGTCAATATTGGCGTTGGTGGCTCTGATCTTGGCCCGCTTATGGCGACGACCGCGCTAGATGAGTGGGCAGATACCGACATTGAAGTACATTTCGTCTCTAATATGGACGGTACTCAGCTTGATAACTTGCTCAAGCACCTCAATCCTGAGACCACCTTGTTTATTATTTCATCTAAATCCTTTGGTACGGTTGATACGTTATCTAATGCTAAAACAGCATTATCATGGCTGCTTGCCACTGCCAAGCGGCGTGCAGGTACTGAAGACAGTGTGCTACGCCGCCATTTTATTGGTATCTCCGCTAACAGCGAAAAAATGAGTGCTTGGGGTATTCATCCTGAGCATCAGCTACAGCTTTGGGAATGGGTTGGTGGGCGTTTTTCTTTATGGTCGGCGATTGGATTGGCGATTGCCATTCGTATCGGCATGGCAGGGTTTAAAGCGTTATTAGCTGGTGCGCATAGTATGGATGAGCACTTTGCTCAGGCTGATTTTGCAGAAAATTTACCAGTATTGTTGGGTTTACTTGCTGTTTGGAACAGTACCTTTTTACAAGTGAATGCTCATACCGTATTGCCCTATGATGGTCGTCTCAGCTATTTACCAAGCTACTTAACCCAGCTTGAGATGGAGAGTAATGGTAAATCGGTCACCCAGCACGGTGATCATATTGACTACGATACCTGTCCGATTCTGTGGGGCGAGATTGGCTCTAATGCTCAGCATGCCTTTTATCAGTTGCTACATCAAGGCACACAGCAAGTCTCTTGTGACTTTATTGCTTGTGTGCGCCGCTATAGTGGTCAATCGCAAAATGCGCCATTACAGCAGCAGCATGAGCTGTCTTTGGCCAATTGTCTAGCACAGAGCCGAGTGCTGGCTTTTGGTAATGCCGCGCTCCAAGAGTCTGAGGTTCAAGTAGCTTCTGCCGCGGATAAATATAAATATTACCGTGGCAATCAGCCGTCAACGACATTGCTAATCGATGAGCTAACGCCGCATAGTTTGGGAGCGCTGATTGCGCTTTATGAGCATAAAGTCTATGTCATGGCCAGCATTTGGGATATTAATCCATTTGATCAATGGGGCGTCGAGATGGGCAAGCAAATGGCGGAGTCCGTACATCAAGCCATGCAGCAAGCAGGTGAGAGTCAGTTTGACAGCTCCACTAACCAGCTGTTAAAACACATTCAGCAGCTGTCTTGATCGTTTTGCTACTAAGTCGATAATCATTAAAGGTGAACGCATGAGCGCTGTTTTTATAAATGACAATATACCTAAATATACGCATGAATCTAAACCACAAAGCACTGCAAGCAAGCAAGTTTGTGTGCTTATTGGTCATAGCATTGAGGCCATTACTAGCGCCGTGGTGCTGGCAAGTCTCGGTCAGCGCGTGCATCTTTATGCAGATATTGAGCTATTGACGCAGCAAATACAGCAATACGGCTTTGAGCATCATTTGCAAGCACTGTGGCAGATGTATGAGCAGCAGCAGGTTATAATTAGTACAGCATTACCGGCTAGCGCTGACACGCTAATACAATATTATGAAACGGCAAATTTTAGTGACAGTCGTCACACCAATGAGAGCAATGAGATTAGTAAGGTTGACGACCAAAGCACCGTTGCGCTGTATTGGTTGTTTTTAGACAGTATTAAGCCAGTATGGGCAGAAGCCAGCTGGATTACCGCATTCAACCACAGCCATCAGCAATCGTTACCCGTGATTATAAGTGGCATTGAGAAACTAGGGGTTGTCTCAGCACTGGCGCAAAATTTGCAGCGCGCGTGGGTCTACTATGTGCCGTTTGTATTCTTGCAAGACGGTGATGCTTATAGCTCAATGTTGAATCCTTCACTGTGGTTGCTTGGTGAAAAAACAGCCAACAGTAGCCAGCATCTAGAAGTATTGAAGCCGTTAATGCAGCATGCGCGTGCCGCTCATCACGCTGATATCGCAACGATAGAGTTTGCCCGTAGCAGTATCATGGCGATGCTGGCGACGCGAGTGAGTTTTATGAATGAGATGTCACGCTTGGCGGACAGTCAACAGGTAGATATCAAGCAAGTCAGTCGTATCATGGGGCTAGACGCGCGGGTCGGCAGCAGTTATCTGCAAGCAGGCTGGGGCTTTGGTGGTAACACACTACCGACCGAGCTGGCTAAATTACAACAGTCCAGCCAAACGCACAGTTTAGAGATGCCGCTGTTGCAGTCAGTCATGCACATCAACGAAGATCAAAAAGAGCTGATATTCCGCAAATTCTGGCAATATTTTGATGGTTTTATTGATAATAAAACGGTGATGATTTGGGGCGGTAGTTATAAATCAGGCTCAGGACGTACCGCAGGCTCAGCCATACATCCATTGTTAGCGTTATTATGGTCTTATAATATTCGTACTTTGGTATATAGCGATAAAGCACAAGATGAACTTGCCATGCTTTATCAGCAGCAATCATTACTGCAATTGATTAATAATCCTTATCAGCAGCTAAGTGCCGCACAGGCGATTTTTATCATTAGTTGGTCGCCACAAGATCAACTAGATATTGCCAAGCTTAATCAACACGCGATGCCAGTATTTGATGCGCAAAATGCACTGACACGATTGCAGATCGATAATCTGGTAGGTGACTATATGGGCATTGGTCGGTCTAAATAGCTTTATTTCAGTTTTTCTGTCATCAAAAAAGCTCGTTGATAATTATCAGCGAGCTTTTTTTGGTTTTTAATCGAAATCACCCATATTAAGTCGTATTAATTTACGCTGGTATAGCACCTTGCGCTGCTAGCCACTGTTGAATCTCTCGAATTTTAATAGCTAACAATTCTTCATTGCCACGACTTTCAATGTTTAATCTGATAAGTGGTTCGGTATTGGAGGCTCGCAGATTAAAGCGCCACTCGCCGAAGTTAAGACTTAAGCCATCAAGGGTTGATTTGGTCGGATTTTCGCTGCTAAATTTTTCCTCAATAGCGCTAATAATCGTTGGCGCATCATGAGTGGTGAGACGAAAATTAAGCTCGCCTGAACTTGGATATGCTTGAATATAGCCAGTAACCAATTCTGATAAAGTCTTACCGGTGACAGACAACAGCTCGATGGTGAGCAGCCAAGGGATCATGCCGCTATCGCAGTAGAAAAAATCACGAAAATAGTGATGCGCAGACATCTCGCCGCCATAAACAGCGCCAGAGTCACGCATGACTTGCTTAATAAATGAATGTCCAGATTTACTGATGACAGCCTTACCGTTATGTTCTTTAATCACGGCTTCAGTATTGTAAATGACCCGTGGATCGTAGACGATTGACTCATTTGGGTACTTATTCAAAAATGCTTGGGCAAGCATGCCGACGATGTAACTGCCATCAATAAATTCACCATGTTCATCGAATAAAAAGCAGCGGTCAAAATCGCCATCAAAGGCAATACCAAGGTCTGCTTTGTTTTCCAAAACAGCTTGCTGAGTCGCCACTCGATTGGCTTCAATCATAGGGTTGGGGATGCCATTGGGGAAGCTACCATCTGGTGTATGATGCAGTTTAATCACTTCAATTGGCGAACCAGCTTGTGCAAGCTTTTCAATCAATAAGTCAACTACGGGTCCCGCACTGCCATTGCCTGAGTTAATCACTAATTTAAGCGATTTGAGCTTATCGGTATCAATAAAAGTCATGACATGATTGATATAAGCGCTTTTATCAGTTAATAATTGCAACGTTCCTGATCGGTTTTTAGTGATGAATTGCCCAGACTCTGCCAATGCTTGAATCTCTGCCAAACCATCATCGCCACTGATCGGCTTTGAATGTTCCTTAACCAATTTTAAGCCATTATAGTTAATAGGATTATGGCTGGCTGTGACCTCAATACCACCCAACGCCTGATAATAACTAGTGGCAAAATACACCTCTTCCGTACCGCTCATGCCCAAGTCAATCACATTGACACCAGCATCTACAATACCAGCGATGGTCGCTTGTTTTAACTGCTCGCTTGAATGGCGAATGTCACTACCAATAACGATGGCAGGTTTTAGATTTACCATATCATTGTCATGAGCCTCAACCGCCGTACCATAACGCTGAAATAGAATCTGTGCAAAAGCACGACCAATACGGTAAGCAATGGCTTCGTTTAGATTTACCCCAAGCTCGCCGCGAATATCATAAGCTTTAAATGAATCAATAATAATGGGATTAAATGCAGTTTCTGGCTGATAACGAATGGTCGCAGACGTAGACATAATGATAAAATTCCTTGCGCGTGTGCAGTGGTAAAATAATAAAGCAGATAGCACGATTATAAGTCAATCAAGGTTCAATGATACACTAACTGCTAAATTGAACGATAAGCAAAAATATAAGAGCCTCCCTTATGAATACTCTCGACAATAAAATAGTAGCGCCTACGCCAGCACAAGGAACGCCAACTGCTAGTGGTGAATTAGACGATTTATTGGCTTTGATGGCACGGCTACGTGTTGACTGTCCATGGGATAAAAAGCAAACCAATCACAGCCTAATTCCCTATGCGATTGAAGAAGCCTATGAGCTAGGCGAAGCGGTACAAAGCGATGACGATGAAGATATCAAAGGCGAGCTAGGCGATGTACTGCTGCAAGTGGTGTTTCATTGTCAGATGTATGCGGAGCAAGGTCGCTTTAATATGAGCGATGTTATAGCCACTTTACAAGAAAAGCTGATTCGTCGTCATCCGCATGTGTTTGAAGCCGAAACTTTAAAAGACGATGCAGCAGTAAAATTACGCTGGGATGAGATCAAAGCAGAAGAGCAGCAATCGCGCGAGGCACGAGGCAAACCAAAACGTCGTCTAGACAATACCAAGGCGGGCAGTGCGCTCATGCAAGCGCAAGATGTACAAAAACAGGCGTCAAAGTTAGGGTTTGACTGGGAAGGCGTCGCAGGGGCAGTAGATAAGCTAGATGAAGAGATTGCCGAGTTAAAGGCTGAATTGATAGATAAATCAAAAGATGTGGCTGAATATAACACAAGCAAAGCCAATATTAGCGATATTGAAAAAGAGCTGGGTGATTGCATGTTTGCCCTAGTAAACGTTGCGCGCAAGTTGAACCTTGATGCGGAAACAGCAACGCTGACATGCGTGCATAAATTCAAATCACGTTTCGGTTATATTGAAGAACAGTTAGCTGCGGCTGGCAAGCGTTTAGAAGACAGCGATATAACAGAGATGGATGCACTGTGGGAAGCGGCGAAACAACATGAACGATCGTCATGAACGCTTATCATAAGGCCTCGTTTGTTAGCTTGGTCAATATGGCTGTTTTCAGTCTAATATTGGCGGTTTTTATGTTGAACAGTGTTCAAGCTGCGCCTTGTTTTGATAATCCTCAAAGGGCTTATGAATATCTATTGGCGCAAGAAAGTGCCAAAATACAGGTACGTGACCAAGCCACCATTAATATCAATCGTGCTAGTGAAGGCGAGCTAGTTTCGCTAAATGGTATCGGTAGCAGCAAAGCCCAAGCGATTATTTTATATCGTGAGATGTTTGGTGATTTTAAGACAGTGGATGAGTTAGCAAAGGTCAAAGGTATTGGCGTAAAAACGGTTGAGAAAAATCGAGGACGTTTACGCGTACAAGATTAAGGGCAGTATTTTGCTTTAATTAACCCCAATATTGACAAAATAGCATGTAAGTATCAGTCATAACACACCTACTAGGCGCAAAATTTGTTAAACTAGCAGGTACATCCGCCTGATAAACGCTGTGTTCATCAGGGGTGGTTAAAGAATACCGGCGAGGAGTAGATGCATGGCCGAGCGTGCCGCCAAGCAGTTAGAACTGAATAAATCTGAATTACCCAATTCCATTACTGAAGTGATTGCCACCTTAAACCGAGCTGGGTTTGATGCCTATATCGTCGGTGGCGGCGTGCGTGATACCTTATTGGGTTTACGTCCAAAAGACTTTGACGCTGTCACTGATGCCAAGCCGCATGAGATCAAAGACGTCTTTGGCAAGCGCTGCCGCATTATCGGTCGCCGCTTTCAGTTGGCGCACGTGTATTCAGGCCGTGAGTTGATTGAGGTCGCTACTTTCCGTGGTCCACCAACCAATGATGCTAATACCAATCAAGACGGTATGATCCTGCGTGATAATGTTTGGGGTGATATCAAACAAGACTTCTCTCGTCGCGATTTCTCTATTAATGCGCTTTATTATCAACCGCTTAAAGGTGTGGTTCATGATTTTTGCGGTGCGCTTGACGACATTGATAATAAAATCATTCGTCTGCTCGGCCATGCGCCAGTGCGTATCGAAGAAGATCCAGTACGTTTGTTGCGTGCTTTACGTTTCAAAGCCAAGCTCGGTTTTGAGTTTGATGACGAGTTAGCCGATCAGTTTCATGATGGTAATTGGGCATTGCTTGAGCAAATATCACCGCATCGTCTCTATGATGAAACCCAGAAGATGTTTACTGGTGGTTATCTAGTACCATTGTTGCCATTATTGTTTGAGTCTGGCGCGATTGATAGCTTAATCATCTATCCACCGTCTGAGCCAAGTGCACTGGTCAATCAAGTCGCTATTAATACCGACAAACGTATTGCTGCTGGCAAAAGCATCAATCCGGCGTTCTTTTATGCTGCGCTATTATGGGAAAACTATCTGCATCAGTTGGCAAAAGCCAAGAAGCGCAATATGCCGTTTGCTGAAGCGCAAATGCACGCCGCTGGTAAAGTGATTGATCGTCAACGTATCAAGACCGCGATTCCTAAATTTGCAGAGCAGTTTATCCGTGATATCTGGATATTGCAGCCAAGACTTGCAGCCCCGCGTAGCAAACAAATCGTTCAGCTCTCTGAGCATCCACGTTTTCGCGCAGGTTTTGACTTTTTATTATTGCGTGAGCAATGCGGTGATGCTGAGCATCCGTTATCAGAGTCGACCAATGGTATGGGCGATTGGTGGCAGACCTATCAGACATTGTCTGAACGAGAGCAGCAGCAAGCCATTGATGATTTTGATGAAAATATTCGTCGCGGTGCCTATAAAAAAGGGCAACAAGCGCAGCGTGGTCGTGGGCGTAATCATCAAAATTCAGAGTCAAATAGCATCGATCACTCAATATCTCATCAAAAAAATACCAAGCACAGCAAAGCCAATGATACTGCTGAGCAGGGTAGGAATGATAAGAATATGGTAAATGACCCGTCAAATATTCCAGCACGCCGTCGCCGCGCTGTCAGTCAATCAGCCTCTGTTAAGCAATCTGGTGGCAATAACAACAAGCACTATGAATCGCAGCAAGTAAGTCAAGACAGCCATGAGCTTGCTCAGTTACGACAGCTATCCCTTGCCAATAGCAGTAACCAAGCGGCAAATAAACGCCATCATTCCAAGCCTGCACCACTTTTTGTAATTGAGCACGAAAAAGTTGTGCCACCATTGCAGAAGCAGCTATCAAATGGTGATAAACCTGATAGTCGTCAAGGGGCTGCGCAGAAAAAACCTGTCCATAAGAGTGTATCGGCTGAGAAAGCGCTAAAAAATCAGGATATCAGTTCTGATGCTAACTCTTATAATAAGGCTGACAGTAAGCCTGATCGCTCAAATCAAGCTCAGCAGCCAAAAGCAACACAGTCAGAGGTTATGCCTTCATCTGTGGCTCGTTCGGTAGCAAGATCGCCTGCGCTCGTCAGTATGAATAATGAGCCGATACCGCATAAGCGTCGCCGTCGTCAGCCGAGTGTAGATAGTATAAATCTTGCTAGTAATACAGAGACGCAAGTAACGACTAACAACGACGTTAAAGCTGCAGCAAAGTATGCAAAAAAAGCACCTAAGCCAGCAGCCCAGCCTACTGATAAAACAGATGTTCCGGCTAAAAAAACGGTTGAGCGCAAAAAAGTGGCGAAGGTTACGACACCTGAAAGCGCTAAAAAACCAGCCAGAACGACAGAAGCAAAGTCTGCTAAAACCAGCCAAGCTGCTAACGGCAATGTTGGTATGAGTAGTGTAAATGACAATAAAGGCCCTATCCCATCGAAACGTCGCCGTCGCCAGCCTAGTACTGACAATGTCTAATATTACTAATGATGCGGGCAACGCGAATTGGGTAACCTGCTACGTAGGTTTGGGTAGCAATTTGTCTAACGACTTGGGTTCACCAGTAGAACATTTGCAGCAGGCAATCGCAGCGATGCAAGAGCATAAGCAAATACGTGCGGTTCGTGTTTCTTCGTTTTATGCTTCAGCGCCTATGGGACCGCAAGATCAGCCTGATTTTGTTAATGCCGTCGCTGAGTTTGAGACGATATTGCCGCCTTTTGAGTTGCTTGCTTACTGTCAACAGTTAGAAAAAGAGGCTAAGCGTGCACGAATACGGCGTTGGGGTGAGCGTAGTTTGGATGTCGATATTTTGTTATACGGTGAGGCGCAAATCACTGAGCCACAATTAACCGTACCGCACGCTGGATTGTTTGAGCGTAATTTTGTCTTATTACCACTGCGAGAGTTAGCTCCAGCGCTTATCATTGCTAGCAAGTCGATAGATGACTATCCGCCTAGCAAAGATTGGACAGGCTTAAAATTACTGTAGCCAATCTACTATAAAAGAGTGAAAACGCTTACCTCTTTTAAGGTGAATCACCTATAACAAACGATTGCTAAAAGTTTTGATCACAATCAGAATAATAGCTAGAGACAGCTAAAGGTTAATCGAGGATCATATGACGACGTTATCTACTTTAAAAAAATTCAAAAAAAACGGCACCAAGTTCACTTGCTTAACGTGCTATGACTCGATGTTTGCACGCATGATGGAAAAAGCAGAGATTGATACCATTTTAATAGGTGACAGTTTAGGTATGGTGGTGCAAGGTCATGACTCAACGTTACCTGTGACTGTCAATGACATGGCTTATCATACAGCCAATATTGCCCGTAGCAATAAACACGCACTGATTTTGGCTGACCTACCATTTATGAGCTATGTCACCCTACCAGAAGCAGTTGCCAATAGTCGCCAGCTGATGCAGGCGGGCGCGCATGTGATTAAGATTGAAGGTGGTAGTGAGCTTTGCGATTTAATCACGACGTTGGCGCAAGCAGGGACGCCTACTTGTGTGCATTTAGGATTAACACCGCAATCAGTCAATGTGTTTGGTGGTTATAAAATCCAAGGTCGTGGTGGTGAAGCGGCTGATAAATTGCTTGCTGATGCGACAGCAGTCGTTGCGGCAGGTGCTGCGCTGCTAGTGTTAGAGTGTGTACCTGCTGAGCTTGCAAAAGCAGTGACAGAAGCCGTCGCAGTGCCAGTTATTGGTATTGGTGCTGGTGCGGATACGGATGGTCAAGTGTTGGTCATGCATGACATGCTAGGTATGGCACACGGCCGTGTCCCGCGCTTTATTCATGACTTTTTGACCGATGAGCGTAATAGCACGCACAGTATCGAAGGCGCATTTGCCCTTTACCAGCAGTCAGTACGTGAAGGCAGTTTTCCAACCGAGCAGCACCAGTTTAGCTAACATTTTAGTTTTTACGATTATCAGTAGAAGAATAGTTAACCATGCCAATCATTCATCATCATATCTCCGCATTGCGTACGGCTTTACAGTCTTATCGTGGACAAAAAACTGACAATCAAGATGGCCCACAGCGCATCGCTTTAGTGCCAACGATGGGCAATCTGCATGCCGGTCATCTTGAATTAGTAAAAATAGCCAAGCAACATGCTGATATCGTGGTGGTTAGTATTTTTGTTAACCCTACTCAATTTGGCGCGGGAGAGGATTTTGATAGTTATCCTCGCACGCTTGATGAGGATGTCGCTAAGTTAGCAACGGTCGATACTGATTATGTGTTTGCGCCCAGTATTGAAGAGATGTACCCTGTCTTACCGCCGCCGACTTTCGTTCTTGCAGGTGCTATTACCACTCAATTATGTGGTCAATCACGCCCTGGGCATTTTGACGGTGTTGGTATTGTCATCTCTAAACTGTTCAATATCGTACAACCGGATATGGCTGTTTTTGGACAAAAAGATTATCAACAATTAGCGATTATTAAGCAATTGGTACGTGATTTAAGTTATCCCATTGAAATTATAGGGGCACCTATTGTCCGCGCTGCAGATGGTTTGGCGCTCTCATCGCGTAACCAATATTTAAGTGCCACTGAACGTGAGGTAGCACCTGTTATCCATCAAGCACTACAATATTTAGCAAAGCAGTTAGAGAGAGGCGAACATAGCCAACAAGTTGTTCAGTCGTTGCTAGCAGAAACGCATCAGCGTATTACGGATGCTGGCTTCATTATTGATTATTTAGACATTAAAACCGATACGATAGAGTCACTCACTAATGATACTGTAACTTTTAATGCAGAAAATAAGAGTTTGATGATTTTAGTCGCTGCTTGGCTAGGACGTGCACGTTTGTTAGACAATCAATTGGTGATGGTGGATCAATCGTTGTGACATAGTAATTTGCAGGATGCAATGGACTAGAATGGGTGAATCATGGATGTGAGTCAGGGTGAAAATAACAGTCAATCTGAGCAGGCAGCGTGTAAAATAGCAACCGATAAGCTCAGTATCCTAGTGGTATCAGGGCGTTCAGGCTCAGGTAAAACCTCAGTATTAAATATCTTAGAAGATTTAGGATATTATTCTATTGATAACTTACCGTTATCCTTATTGCCGGATGCTGCGCATAAACTGGTCAATGAAAGTGGGATTCGTCGTATTGCGCTTGGCGTTGATATTCGAACACCGCGAGCGGATCTATCCAACTTTGCAGAGATGCATGCATCCCTAAAAAAAACATACGGGGCGCATGCGGTAAAAGTGGTATATGTGACCGCGCAAGAAAGCACTTTGATAGCACGTTTTAATGCGACACGCCGCGTACATCCGCTGATGTCACAGGATATCGATAGTGATAATGCCAAGCACATTGCTTTTAATCTACCTGCCGCGATTAAAAAAGAAGTGGAGCTGTTAGAGCCTATCGCAGGTCATGCCGATATCAGAATTGATACCAGCAATTTGAATATTCATCAATTGAAAGACAGCTTGCGTGAACATGTCGGCGTGGACAATCAGATTGTGATTAATCTGCTGTCTTTTGGCTTTAAATATGGCAGTCCTATTGATGCAGATTTTGTCTTTGATGTGAGAATTTTACCGAATCCACATTGGAACCCTGAATTGCGTACTTCGACAGGTCTAGACACGGAAGTTGCTGCATTCTTTGCCGACTATCCAGAAGTGGCTGAGATGACTGATGATATAGATAAGTTTTTAACCCGTTGGTTGCCCGAATTTTTACACAATAACCGCCATACAGTGACAGTGGCTATTGGCTGTACTGGTGGTAAGCATCGTTCAGTATTCATCACCGATAATTTACAACGTCGTCTTGCCGATGTTATGCCGCAAAGTATAAAAGTGCTGGCGAAACATCGTGAAAAAAATCGTTGGTAGTTATTGGTAAACACTGGGGCATATCTTCATTTTTATGACTATTCCTAAAATGAGGACATGCCCCTGTTAATTTTATTATTTATTATTTTGGAAAGCTTTTATGATTGACTGGAAAGAACAGGATATGCGCGTCTCGCGCACTGAACTCAAAAAAGCCCATGAGCGTTTGCAGAAGTTGTCGATACCACTTGCCAGCTTATCGAAAAAGCAGCTCAAAAATCTGCCAGCCAGTGACTATTTTATGGCAGAACTCATGGCATTGGCCGATATCACTAGCGCTAATGCTCGTATTCGCCAAACCAAGCGCGTTGGTAAGCTGATTAGTGAAGAAAACCGCCACGAATTGGTAAAAGCATTATTTGATGCGTTTTTCCCTAAAGAACAGGTCTCAAAAATAGAAAGTTGGTTTGAGCGTTTAAATATTAATGATGAAGGGACGCTTAAGCAGTTCGTTAAACAATACCAAGCATCTGAACAAAATAGTATGTATCAATTACTGTTATGGATTGAGTACGCCAAACATACCCAAGATGATGAGCTGATGGCAGAGTCTAAAGCAGACTTAGCCAGTTATATTCGTGAAGTCACTATTTTGTCGCAATTGAAAAAAGAAAAGTAATAAGATGATAGCGGCTAAATAACTTTGACCACTATTTATTTATACAATATCTCCACTTATTATTTATACAATATCTCCACTTATAAACTAAAGTAGTCTGCAAATAAAAAAGCCAATCATCACGTGATTGGCTTTTTTATGGGTAAGAGCATTTAGGTACAAACGACACTTGTGGATAAATGCTAGTCCCTAATTTATAACGGTACCTAATTTATATTAGTGCTTAGCTTATTTCTTTTCAGCACGCACTTTGTCAACTAAATAGTCAACGACTTTAGGTACAGTGGCGCTTTCACCAGTTACAACGTATTTGCCTTGCACGACGACTGCTGGCACACCAGAGAGCTGATAACGCTTAGCACCTGCTTGTGAACGACCAATTTTCGTACCAACGGCGAATGAATTATAAAGGCTATTGAATTTCTTCTCATTAACGCCTTTCGATGCATACCATTTGCTTAATGATGATTGGTCAAAGATTTTCTTACCATCTTTGTGAATGGCATCAAATAGCGCGTCATGAGTCTTGTCTTCAAACCCTAGCAACTGAGCGGCATAGAAACCACGAGCGTTCGCTTCCCAGACAGGGTTAAGCGCTGCTGGCGTTTTGAAAAAGGCAACGTCTTTGTCTTTGTTTTTAGCCCATTTTTCCATATGTGGGTTAAGAACGTTACAATGCGGGCAACCATACCAAAAAAACTCACGAACAATGATAGCATCACCGCTGATTTTTTCTGGATTGTCTAGCACGCGATAGTCTTTTCCGGCGACATAGTCGGCAGCTTGTGCGCCCATAGTGGCAAGTCCAATGGCCATGGCCAGACCAGTCAGTGTGATGACACGTTTCATACTTTATCCTTGAGGTGTGAAAACTTCGGGTTTGTTGAGATGTTTTAGTATCGTATGGTTTTGGGTATAGCGCACAGGTTTTTAAAGTGCCCAAACGAGACAGCGTCGAGTATAATCGAACTATAGCGACGTATCGACTATAATAACGTAAAACATGGTCGCTTGTGAATCCGATTCTTAACTAATGGTTGTAAAGCTGTGAGACATTATTTAAGGCATATTTCACCGTGTTTTTTGGAATTTTTTTAGCGTTTTATTATTTAGGTTTGAAGCTGTTTGAAGCATCTATCCTCTAAAAAAACGGTACAGAAAATATGAACGTTTGCTAAGAGTATTCACAATCGGTGACGATGTACTCACGACAAAGCTGCCGCTCTCATGCTAATATTAGGTACATAATTGTGCACTGTATATGATTATAACGATAATGACAATAAAGGAAAAATGCAATGAGCTCAGCTCCATCTTCCTCGCCTTCTTTGAATGAGCAAGCAAACAGCAGTCTTGATGATACAACGCCTACCGCCATTAATGTAGATCCTAGCGAAGTCGACAAGTTTAATAAGTTGGCAAGCGAATGGTGGAGTAAGACGGGTGCATTTGCGACTTTGCATGAAATAAATCCACTGCGTTTAAATTGGATAGAAGAAAACGTCAAGCGCAGTTATCAAAATGACAGTGCTGACACGGACATTCATAAAACGGCTGAAACCGGCTTGGCTGGAAAAAAAGTGCTCGATGTCGGCTGTGGCGGCGGTATATTGTCAGAGTCTATGGCACGTCGCGGTGCGGATGTGACAGGGATTGATTTGGGTACCGAAAACCTAAAAGCGGCAGCGCTGCATGCAGAGCAAAGCGCTTTACATGAGACGCTGCGCTATCAGCATATCCCAATAGAAGAATTAGCCAAAACTCATGCAGGTCAGTTTGATGTAGTGACTTGTATGGAGATGCTCGAACATGTGCCTGATCCCAGCTCGATTGTGCAGGCGTGTTTTGAGCTATTGGCACCAGGCGGTGTATGCGTGCTATCGACGATCAATCGAAACCCTAAATCATATCTATTTGCCATCGTTGGCGCAGAGTATGTATTGCGCTTGCTCGATCGCGGCACTCATGACTATGCCAAATTTATTACGCCAGCTGAGCTAGACAAAATGGCAATTGATGCTGGATTCACACGTCAAGATATCATTGGCTTGCATTATAATCCGCTGACCAAGCGCTATTGGTTAGCTCAAAATGTCGATGTCAATTACATGATGGCAGTAAACAAGCCACTGGCTTAAGCTGAATGCCGTATTTGGTTGTTTTCATGTCATACTATTTCACTCAACACCTTATCTATATTAAGAGCATTCACTATGAGCCAATTTGTAAAAGCGGTTTTATTTGATCTCGATGGGACATTAATCGATACGGCTGCTGATTTTGTCCGTATTATCGGTAAAATGAGCCGCGAAAATGATTGGCAAGCACCCCCTGAAGCAGAAATTCGCGAGCAAGTTTCTGCTGGTGCTTCAGCGATGGTACAGTTGATGCTACGTCATAACGATCAAATTGAGGTTAGCGAAGAAGCTTTACAGGAGTTTCGCCAACAGTTTTTAGATGATTATGAAGCTGAGATATGCGTCGATAGTTGTGTGTTCGCTGAATTAGAAGATGTGTTGACTGCTCTTGAAGAAAAAGGGGTGCCATGGGGTATTGTGACCAACAAGCCGCGTTATCTGGCAGAGAAGTTACTAGAAAAGATGCAGTTAGACGGGCGCTGTTCTGCTTTGGTTTGTCCTGATGATGTGTCTCGCTCAAAGCCTGACCCAGAGCCTATGTATGCGGCGTTAGAGAAGCTTGGTATCCCTCGCGGCGCCGCTGAAAGCGTGATTTATGTTGGCGATCATATCCGTGATATCGAAGCTGGTAATGCCGCTGGCATGCCGACGATTCTAGCTGCTTATGGTTATATTCCGCCTGAAGATCAAAAAAACCTAAAGAAATGGGGTGCAGATTATATTACTGATACGCCTGAGCAATTAAATAAACTGTTGCTCTCTTCTGGTAAATTTGACTATTTATAAATAAAATTATAAATCGAGTCCGCCACACTCTATGTTTTTAAAGAAACATGATAAATATTTAGCATCCCAACTATTAAACGATAAGCAGTGAGCAATGCCATGAGTGACAATATTAACCAGTCAGCTAGTCAGCAAGACCACCAGAAAACCGTTCAAAGTCTAACTCAACCGTTAACTCATAATGATATTCGCAACTTTGTACCATCTGACAATTGTTTAGACGGTAAGACTATTTTGGTCACGGGGGCAGGTGACGGTATCGGCCGCGTTGCCGCGCTGACTTATGCTCGTTATGGAGCGACAGTCCTGTTATTGGGACGTACCAGCAGCAAGCTTGAATATGTTTATGATGAGATTGAAAGTCTTGGTGGCAAACAGCCTGCCATGCTACCGATGAATCTAGAAGGAGCAACTTATGCTGAGATGCAGCAGTTAGAGGGATTGATTAATAAAGAAGTCGGTCAGCTCGATGGTATCTTGCACAACGCAGGTATGCTTGGGCAGCTAACCCCACTTGAGATGTATGACGTCGATACTTTTGCACAAGTTATGAAGGTGAACTTTACCTCGACGTTTATGCTCACCCAAGCACTGCTACCATTACTTAAAGATGCTGAGAATGGCTCTATTGTTTTCACCTCTAGCACGGTCGGTACACATCCTCGCGCGTTCTGGGGTGCTTATGCGCTGTCCAAGCAAGCCGTAGAAGGCATGAGTGATATCTTTACCCAAGAGACGCAGAATACGACTAATTTACGTTTTAACTGTGTCAATCCTGGTGGCACTCGTACCAATATGCGCGCCCATGCTTATCCAGGAGAGAGTCCTATGAGCCTAAAAACACCTGAAGATATCATGGCAGGCTATGTCTGTTTGATGAGTGATGCCAGTATCGGGGTACGCGGGCAAGTGGTTGAGCTACAGCCAAAAGACTAGGGCTGAAGCTTAACTAGTTATTGAGTTGGAACAAGATTTCTATTGATCCATCGGCTACTACTTACTCACATAAGAAGTATGATATTTTTTTATGGTAAATCTAAGTTATAAGTTAATCTGAGTAAAATAGAGCCTAACATTATGTGTGGGTTTCAACATCTATACAAGTATGGGAATATCAATGGAATTTGCGACATTGCTGACAGCATTTGCGGCTTTATTGACTAGCTTTATAACTATGTTCACTGTTAAAGAAATGAGGAAGCAAAGAGTTGTTTCCCATTTACCTATCATCAAAGTAATAGGTTGCTATGTAAAAGCTGACATTGACCAGAATAATCACTGGACATGGAAAGAAGAAAGCTTAAAGGTTAGAAACTTTGGGAAAGGCGTAGCTTTAGATTTAAAAGTCACCTGGCAGATTCCAATTGATGACATTATCATATTGCTTAAAAAATATGACCCCTATAACATTAAAGACATATCAGTAAAAAATGGTTTTCTTATACTCGATACTTCTGCCCATAATATTAAAATTCAATCAGAAAAATTCTTCCCTGCAATAACTGAAAATACAGAGTCCAATAATCAACTAACCATACCGTCTTACTTGACAACATTATTTGGTCAATATATTAATGAAGCTCTTATAAATCGCCCAAAGGTAAGTAAAGATAAATCAATAAATTTAGCGGATTTTCCTGTTGCTAATATAAATATAAGTTATACAGACATAAATGATAATGATAATGAGCATGAGAAATCTTTTTCTTTATCTACTAGTATTTCTACCATATACGAGACTTCCGACAACAAAAATGGTAATGCAAGTGTAGTATTTGAGGTGCAAGAAAATTTTTTATAAGAATTGTTCATAAGGGAGTTAATGCCCACCTGTAGATTGTAATTTGCCATTTAGTACCCATCTATTTGTTATTAAAGCGATTTGTAATATCTAATGATAATAAATAGGATAGAGTTATGGCAGGTGGTTGGTCGAGAGATGGTGCTGAGCATGAGCAAATGGATGCAACGGTAAATGATGCATTAGAGCGGGCAAGACGTGCGTTGCCAACTGGCATCAGTGCCGAGATGTGTGATGAATGCGGCAAGCCTATTCCAGAAGCACGGCGCTTAGCAGTGCCTGGTATTCAGCATTGCGTCAGCTGCCAGACAGAACTTGAACAAGAGGCGAGAGCCGCTGAGTTGTTCAACCGGCGCGGTAGCAAAGACAGTCAATTACGTTAAAAAAGAAAAAGGGCAGACATTGCTATATCGAACAGCAATGTCTGCCTTTTTTTTTGTTTATTACTATATAGCCAGTGCCATTAGTTCACGGTCGCAGGTATCCCAATCGATAGAAGGTAGCGTCTCTATAGAAGATAAAAATGCTGTCCTATCTTGTTCTTCTGAGCGGTCGCTTTCTACCGCTGTATCGTTGTCGTTATTAGCATTTGCCTCCAACTGTAATATAATCTCTAGCCGACTATCAACTTGTGCGCTGACCGTACTGGTGGTTAAGCTATCAGGGGTAAAATTGATTTGTAGCCAGCCATCAGACGTATGAACCACACCTTTGATACGTTGCCAATTCGGTAGCGTTAATAACCAACTCTGTAACTCATCCGCTTTTAATATGTAGTGCGCTGGCAGTCGCCAACCCGCCAACTGTAACTCTTGCTGTTTCTCATGATAACGATAAGGTAGCTCAATATCTGTGTCGGTCTGCGCATTATCTTTGTTTATAAAAGCGTCGGATGGCAAGGTGGTCGATATCGATAGGGCATTACTCTGCGGTTGCAAGCTAGTAGTCGATTTTTGAGGGTGAACAATATTGACTGTGCGTTGTTTCGAGATAACCTGACTGGGCTTGGTTAGCTGAGTTTTCAACTCTGACACGCTTGATTCTGATAAAAGAATATTAGATGAGTCATTTGTATCATGAGATATCTGCTCAGATGCTGCCCAAATAATTTTTACCTGTGCATTGAGCTTGGCTATCCATTGTTGCAGTGCTTGTTTTTCGCTATCGCTTAATTGAGCATAGCGATTAATGACTAACACATCGGCATCACGGACATGCGCTTGAAAACCGTCATGATGACGATATTTATCTTGCTGCCATTGTACGCCACTCAGTACCGTTATTACTGCTTGCATATTGAGCGCTGTTTGCCAATGCGGTGCACTGAGCTGCATGATAAGCTCACGTGGATGAGCAAGCCCTGTAGGTTCGATGAGCAACCGCTGTGGATGATGCTCACTAAGTAGCCGACTGATAGCAATTTGTAATGGCAGCTGACTGGTACAACAAATACAGCCACCACTGACTTCGCGTATCGCAATATTATCTTGCTCAGGCTTACTATCTTGCGCGCTTGCCAGCAGCGCACCATCAATACCGATACGACCAAACTCATTGATTAGTAATGCCCAGCGCTCATCGGCAGGTTTGATAGCAAGCAGCTGATTAATCACTGTGGTCTTGCCAGCACCCAAAAACCCTGTCACCAAGGTGCAGGGTATGTTTTGAAAAATAATAGGTTTTTTCACAGAGACACTCATCATATAGGCCGTATTTGTGAGTAATCAAACACGGCCTATATTAAAAGGAAATGATGTTAGCGTGTGTCCTCAATTCAATCGATAATCGGAATTTTCGAAATGAGGACACACATAGTCAAAAGTTACTCACTTTTAACGGTTTCTACTTCAGCTTCGTCAGGAACGAATACGTAGCCTACACCCCAAACGGTTTGGATGTAACGCGCTTGTGAAGGGTTGTCTTCAATCAAACGGCGCAAACGTGATACCTGTACGTCGATAGAACGCTCCATCGCACCCCATTCACGACCACGCGCAAGGTTCATCAATTTATCACGTGTCAACGGCTCACGTGGATGCTGCACCAGTGCTTTTAGCACCGAAAATTCACCTGTCGTTAAAGTGACAACATTGCCGTCACGTTTAAGCGTACGTGTCGATAAATCAAGCGTCCACGGTCCAAACTCAACCACTTCAAGCTGATGGCTTGGTGCGCCAGGCAGCTCGCGATTTTGACGACGTAATACCGCTTTGATACGAGCCAACAGCTCTTTTGGGTTAAATGGTTTTGGCAGATAATCATCTGCGCCCGCTTCTAGACCAGCGATACGATCGGCATCACCACCTTTGGCTGTCAGCATGATGATAGGAATGTCGCCATTGTCTTCGCGTAGACGCTTACAGATACTGATGCCGTCTTCGCCTGGCAGCATCAAATCGAGTACCACCAACGAGAAAAGCTCACGCTGTAACAGTTTGTCCATTTGACTACCATCATGAGCGGTACGGACGACAAAACCGTCGTCTTCTAGAAAGCGCTGTAATAAAGAGCGCAAGCGTGCATCGTCATCAACGACTAAAATTCGTTGAGTTAAGGTATCAGGGCTGTTATTTTCAGACATACAGGCATCCTCTTATAAAAATTATTATTAGTAGAAATTATCGTTAACAGTCAAGGCTAAAGGTTATATAGTTAAAATGATATAAAGAAAATACGGTGTCAGGCTCGTTGAGTCTACTATTTATAGTATTTTAACGTGCTGTCCTCATCGCTAAATTATCTTGAATCGACTATACAAAAAAACCTGAGCAAAAAAACTGTCTTTATTCAATGAGTGGTCAAAAGTAAAGGTCCGTCTCAATCCATCATAAATTTGAATACTATTGTTCAATGCGTCAGCGCGTACCAATATTTGCGCCTTTGATACTTTAGTGTATAAGATTGCACCACTAATTGCATCACCCATCAGGACAAATGCTGTATGCGTTTGTTTAACAAAGCGACAGAACCTATGATATGAGACGATTTTTGCCATAAAATAGGCGATAAATAACGAAAAGATAAAAAGGATTTTTATTCATGCAGCTTTTGCTATAATGCAAAACTACATTTCTCAACGATTGATACGTCTATGAGTAGCACTGATACCTTAACGCCATCTCAAACCTCGACAAATGCACAGGTTTTGGATGCAACCACACACGCGAATATTCACGACAAGCTTGCTCGCGCGCTTGGCATTAAGACTGCTCAAGTCAATGCGTTTGTCAAACTTTACGATGAAGGCGCGACCGTTCCATTTATTGCCCGTTATCGTAAAGAAAAGACGCAAAATCTTGACGATGCGCAATTGCGCGCGCTTGAGAAGTCTCTTAATTATGAGCGCGATATGGCAACCCGTCGCCTCAAAATTACTGAGCTGCTCAGCACGCAAGGCAATTTGACTGACGAGCTGCAGACGCGTATCGATAATGCGACGTCGAAACTTGAGCTTGAAGACATCTACTTGCCATACCGCCCGCGTCGCCGCTCTCCTGCCGCCAAAGCACGTGCTGCTGGTCTTGATGTGGCAGCGCAAGCCGTCTTGATGCAAGAAGTCACGCCAACTGACGCATTAGCAGACTATCAAGTGCAATCTAGCATTACCGATGATAGTGGTAATGAGATTGAGGTTGATTTTAGCGATATCACCAAGCAATTGGCTGGTGTACAAGCCATCATCGTTGATGAATGGACGCAGGCTTTGGCTTTGCTAGACAACTTGCGCAGTGGCTTTGCCAAGACGGCGAGTATCGTATCTGCCGTTGCCAGTGAAGAAAAACGCGAAGTCGGCGAGAAATTCAAAGATTACTTCGAGCATAGCGAAAGCCTTGCGCGTCTGCCGAATCATCGTTTATTAGCGATGCTACGTGGTCGTCAAGAAAACGTCTTAGGACTTAAAATCGAAGGCGAAGACGCACCCTTTATCGAAAAAATCATCAAGCATTTTGAGCTTGATACAAAAGCTCCAGCCGAGCGTCAAGAGTTTTTGACAGAAGCGGCGACGAGTTTGTGGAAAGACAAATGGCGTCCGCATATTGAACACCGTTTATTGACAGAAAAACGTCTGACTGCTGAAGCAGATGCGATTGACGTGTTTGCCAATAATTTACAGCACTTATTAATGTCAGCGCCTGCCGGTCGCAAAGTAATTTTAGGCGTTGATCCTGGCATTCGTCATGGCGTAAAAATGGCCATCGTCGATGCTCAAGGTCACGTCATGTTAGATAGCGAAGACAAGCCTGTCGTCGCAACCGTTTATCCATTTGCCCCTGATAATAAAATGGATGAAGCCAAAAAAGTCATCGATGAATTATTAAGCACTTACAACGTTGATTTAGTGGCTATTGGTAATGGTACAGCGAGCCGCGAAACAGATGCGATGATTAAAGAAATTTTGGCTGCCAACTCTGAATTACAAGCCAAATCAGTTATCGTCAATGAGTCAGGTGCGTCTGTTTATTCAGCCAGTGAGCTTGCCACTGATGAGCTTGGTAATTTAGACGTTTCTGTACGCGGTGCGGTTTCTATCGCCCGTCGCTTGCAAGACCCTTTATCAGAATTGGTCAAGGTTGATCCAAAAGCCATTGGCGTTGGTCAATATCAGCATGATGTCAACCAAACGCAATTGGCAGATAGTCTTGATAAAGTCACGCAAGATAGCGTAAATGCGGTTGGCGTTGATGTAAATACCGCAAGCCCTGCTATCTTGGCACATATCGCTGGTTTGAATAAAAATGTCGCGCAGCAAATCGTGACCTATCGTAAAGAGCATGGTGCTTTTGACAGTCGTGAATCATTAAAAAACGTTCCACGCTTAGGCGCTAAGACCTTTGAACAAGCAGCAGGCTTCTTGCGTATCCATGGTGGTAGTAATCCCCTTGATGCTACTGGTGTGCATCCAGAAAGCTATGCGCTGGTCGATAGCTTATTGGCACAAACTGGTAAAGCATTGCCAGAAGTCATCGGTAATGACGACATATTAAATACGATAGATACCACTGCATTGGCTGCTAATGATGACAATATTAGTGTAACTGCTATCATCGAGGAGCTAGCCAAACCAGCACGCGACCCACGTCCTGAATTTAAGACTGCTAACTTCCGTGAAGACGTTAACAGTATTAAAGACTTGAGCGAGGGCATGCAGCTTGAAGGCGTGGTGACCAATGTGACAGCCTTTGGTTGCTTCGTTGATGTTGGCGTTCATCAAGATGGTTTGGTACATATCTCACAAATGGCCAATGACTTTGTCGCTGACCCGATGAACCGCGTCAAGCCGGGCGATATCGTCTCGGTACGTGTCATCTCTATCGATGAAAAACGTGGTCGTATTGGCTTTAGTATGAAGCCAGAATCTGAAAAGCCTGCGCGCCCAGCAGCGAAATCGGCTGAAAGTACTGATAATGATGAGAAAGTCAGTCGTCCACGTAGCGATCATACAAATAGCAAACGCCCGAACAGTAGCCGTCCAGCGCCTGATAAGCGCCCGTCGAAATCTCGCGGTAATCGTCAGGATAAAGACCATGCTAATAATGATCGTAGCAAAGCGCCAAGGGCTGATAAAGCAGAAGCACCTAGCAAAATGGGTACGCTTGGGGCGCTGTTACAGGAAGCTGGTGTGACTAAAACCAAAAAATAGTCAATGTTAATAGTGATAAAAAAGGCAGCCATTAGGCTGCCTTTTTTATGGAATGTATATAAAGATAGGAATTGTTAATGAACACTAATAACTACTCAAAACCTAACTCGCTCAATAACCTCTTTTCAATGATTTCAGTTAACAGCGGGGTTCATATCGTACTTTATTTCGTATTCTATAATTCTTCTGTGGCTTCTTCAGCTTCTTGTAATTCTTCTTGTGTGTCTAACGAGTCTTCTTCTTGCATCGCTTCTTCAGAATCTTGAATCAGCTCTTGCTCGGCAGCCATTGCTTCTTGCTCAGCTTGAAGCTCAGTAGTCATCGGCTGTTGCTCAGCACTGTTGTTAACGCTTGCTCTTGAGATAATCTGTGTCTCACTAATCTGAAATGGGCTAGACTGATTGTCTGTTGAAGCATTATTTGTATTGTCACCTTCCATCTCAAGTGTGGTGGCGGTAGCCGCTGCTTGCACATCTACTGCCGCAGTATCAGCAGGTGCTGCCATAGCCAAACTTGGGATAGTGAGCGCAGCGCCGATCAGTAGCGATAAAGATAGAGTATTTTTTTTCATTAATCAATTCCTTAATTTACAATCTTATAATGTCAGTTTAAAAAATTTCAAACTTGACGCTTATGTTGCTAACTGCTGTATACAGCAGTTGCATATCACACATTCATTTAGTAATTCAAATCTATATATTTAATATATCTAACATTTAATTGATAGACAAAATAAAATCATGATAACCATTAAGAGACTATCATGATGGATTTGGATAAAGAGCTTTACAAGCTGACCTAAATCAGTGATAAAAATCTAAAGGGGAGAATACCAATTAAACAAGCGTTAGTTCAGTAGTCCATAGATTAAAATTCTAACAGACGGATGTTAGCAGGTGACTTTGTGCAACTATTGTATGGTTATTGTCAGATAGAAAAATAGCATTGTTTTCTACTTTCCTATCTCTAATTCTTATAACAATGATGTCTCAACGAATCTTGTTCGTCTGTATTTCATTAAAGTCTTATTCAATAACAATATACTTGCCAGTGTTTGGATCAACGACGCGTTGTTGAGTGCTGCTACTAGGAACACGGATGACTGGGAAGGTTTGATTGATTTCAGTATTGTCAATGACTTCCGCATCTGCTTCTTCACCAACGATTACAGTACGATTAGCCTCGTCTTCGATAGCAATGGCTGTACCTGACGCTGTGTTTACTCGCTTGATTTGATCGTTCGGTACGATGATGACTTCTTTGACACTATATTTAGTAGGGCGGATAACACGTGTGGTTTCAACGATGACAGGCTCTACACGGCGATCTTCGATAATCGCGAGTTGTGCTTCTGGTGCTGTAGCTTCTTTTGTTTCGCTCATAATAGGCGTTGGAAACTTGGCACCGAAGTGGTTATCGCACTGCTGCATGCTTAAGCGTACTGGATTGCCAGCCTTATCCATATAGACGTTGACAGGCATATCAGCGGCGATAGGGACGTATTTCCCAACCAATGCACCCGAAACACCATAGCGACCATTTGACTGCCCAACCCCTAAATCACAAGCACCTGCTGAGTAATCACTGGCTGTTAAGTTGTTTGCATTGACCACTGTTTGAGGAATCATTACTTCAGACAAGCGCATTTTTTTGACAGTCGCTTCACCTGCTTGGCGCTTTGGGTTTTGATAAGTATAAGGGGTATAAAATTTGGCCGAACCGTCTTTGACAGCAGTGACACATTCCTCATAACTGTCATAGCCAACATTGCCGTGGCTATCGGTAGTCATAGCGGCGTTAGCAGAGCTTGCAAACATAGCAAGACCAGATGTCATCACAGCAGCGGTTAATATATTCATTTTCATTGTTATGTCCTTTTAATTAGATGAGGGTCTATTGATTTATTCCAAATTTATGATAGATAAGTAAAACTTAATTTTTATTAATATGATTTTTATTGCATTAGAAAATTACTCTGAGGTGTCTAAGGTACAAATGAAATATTAATGAGCCAATTATCCCTCTCAAAGCTGCTATACAATATGGGATAAAAAAATATGAGATAAAAAATTGCCTAACCTCTTTTATCCTAAGTCTTTTATCCTACGTCATTCACTGAAATATGGCTGTGACATTACTCTAGAAATGTGTAGCTTAATGTATTAAAAAGGCAAGAAGTGGCAATATTATTTACCAAAGAATCACGTTATTATTATTTATTAACAATCGCTCAAAAGATTGCAATCTGAATAATGAGAAAAAATAGGCAATAAAAAACCGTATCTCGTTGCTAAGATACGGTCATTAATTAGATATTAAGAAGTAGATTGCTTCGATTTATAAATGGGTAATCTTACGAATCGACAACTTCGAAACTAAGACCTGCATGCTCTTCTAAGCGCGCTAGTAGATGATTACCCATGGCAGAGGCTGGCGTCCAAAAACCACCACCAATTTCTTCTTTGCTGATATCTTGTGCTAAGCATAACGCTGCTTGCGCTAGCATACGCGAGGTACTGCCGTAACCTGGATCTTTGTCACCCGTTACTTTCGTATTGATGGTGTCTTTATTAGCTGTTTCCCCAAAGAGGCGAATGTCAAAGTAGCCGTTTGCTTGCTCTTCTGCAGACGGACCAGAACCTGACTTGGGTAGCACGTGCTTAGCTAATAATTCACGGCTCGGTTTGACCATCATAGCAGTGGCAAATCCAAACAAGCCTGCGCTCATTGCATAGCTTGATAATTGACCTTTTACACCATCTTGCATCCACATTGCTTCGTCATATTTAAAGTCACGACCATATTCATAGCCAAGCAATTGGTTGGTGCGATGAACGATACGGGTATTGATACTGGCCATGACAAAAGGCGCAAGCCAGCGTTTGTGCTCACTATCGTATTCTGGCTTACTGACATTAGCTTGGCGCACGTTTGGCGCATCTTTATCATCGTTGAGCAGATAAGGATTTGCTACCTGCTTACGACGTGACTTGTCCTTTCCAACTTCTTCAAAAATAGTCGCCATCGAGGCAATGGTGCCACCTGATAGACCGCCTTTCGCCGCTTTGACACGCATATGAATCACATCACAAGCGCGACCAAATTTCTCTTCTGCTTGGGTTTGGGTAAAGTAGACGCCCAAATCTGATGGAATCGAATCAAAGCCACACGAGTTGACAATACGAGCGCCGCTTTGCTTTGCCGCGTCCTGATACTTGTCCATCATGTCTTTGATGAATATGGCTTCACCGGTGAGGTCGACATAATCTGTCCCATGAGTGGTACAAGATTTGATCAGCGGCTCACCGTATTTAAGATAAGGACCGACGGTTGAAATGATGACTTGGGTTTGTTTGGTCATCTCATCAAGGCTATCCGCATCGTCACTATTAGCAAGAATAATATCGACAGTGCTGCCAAGTTTAGATTGCAATTCGTTCAGTTTTGCTTCATCACGCCCAGCAATCGCCCACGTGACATCGGCGCCATCTTTGTCTTTAGTATTAGATAAAAACTCTGTTAAATAGTGTGCTGTGATTTGACCAACAAAGCTGGTTGCACCATATAAGACGACCGCGTAAGGACGCTTTCCATCGCTATGCTGTTGTGTATTGTTTGAGGTATCCGTATTGGTATTGGTATCCATATTTATTATCCTTAATAGCTATTTTGATGAGTCGTGTGACGTTTAAAATTTGTTGCCATTTAACAGTCAGAGTTTGAGGTCTGATTTTTTGATAGCAATCAGGTTAACTATATATAAGTCATGACTAAATGAGTCATGACTTATATCTGCCTGAAAAAGATATATTAAAGTATTTTTGACCAGTAAAAATGACTTGTAAGTTACTGTTTATAACAGATTATATGATGAAAATGTTGATGGCTAAGTAATAACTAACCATCTATACACATAACTCCCATAAAGAGATGAAAAAAAGGTTCGATGTTAAGATTTGCTACAAAGGTTACATAACCTACCGATATCATTACCAAAATGAACGTTTTCTAAAGATAAATATTGCTAATCTATGGTCGTAAGCAGTATTAATGGTTAAAAAATTAATAAATATCAAAAAAACAAAAAGTAAAGAAAAAGGAATCTTAGAGAGAGCAAGGCAGTCATTAATAATAGTAGTTATTTCTTATTAATAATTGTCCATTGCATCAATCTAAATATCTGGTTTTCTAATAATAATTTTTAAGGAGAAGGTTATGTTTCGCTGGGCTATTATTTTTGCCGTAATCGCATTGTTAGCAAGTTTATTGGGTTTTGGCGGTGTCGCAGGATTGTCTGCTAATTTGGCATATATTTTCTTAGCAGTCGCTGTCATTTTATTTATTGTGGCATTTGTAAGCCGCAAGATGTAATTAATACCTGTAGATTGTTAAATAAAAAAGTCCTCAATCGAGGACTTTTTTTTGGTATTTAATAATGTATTTACTAATGAAAAATTTTTATAAACATTATAAAAAAACACATTACTATAAACGTTTCGGCTGAACAATGTGTTCCATCCGTTTCGCCAGACGAATATCATGGCTGGTAATACCGCCAGTATCGCCAGTAGTTAAACGCACCTCTACCACGTTATACGTGTTGCGCCATTCGGGATGGTGCTCGAGCGCTTCGGCATGGAACGCGGCTTGATTCATAAAGCTTATGGCTTCGATGAAATCGCTAAAGTGATATGTTTTTACGATAGCATTGCCCTCGCGCTGCCAACCGGGCAATTCTTCCAGCTGCAAATTTACTTGCTTATCAGATAAACTACTCATATTAATCACCTTTATTATTATGTTGGCTTGGTTTATTAAAAACTATATCAGGCACTACATTGTAGCTGTCAAAGCTATTTTACGAAATTTCAATCCTCTTTTTCAGTTGTATCATTGACGCTATTACATCACTGTAAAGACTTTTTGTTCTATCGGCATTATAGGTCAGAAAACCCGCCTATATTTGCTATCTTGCCATATATTCGAAGATAAATATACGAGGGCAAATAGCAAATAAATAGGAAGGTAGTAGCGTATTAATGCTTCAATTTTATTAGCCAAGCTGAACCATAGTAAATGCTTAAAATATTGCTAAATAAATCGTGATGCCTGTTAGCATGCTGCATTTTCTACGGCTTATTGCTAAAGAGTGGACTATAGCAAGTCTTGGTAATCAGGATGTTTGCTGATATATGACGAGACAAATGAGCACTGTGGTATCACTTTTTTATTTTGTTCACGAGCATAGTTGAGGGCATGCTTGACCAATGCTGAACCAATACCGCGCCCGCCTAGCTCCTGAGGTACGATAGTATGATCATAAACTAATGTATCGTCACGCTCTTGATAGCTAATATAGCCAGTATGACCGTCAATAGAGGTCTCAAAGCGTTTAGCCTGTTCATCATGGGTGATGGTTAGGTTTTGTTCAGAGTCTTGATTTTTCATGGATATTCTCCGTTATTATTGATTATTATCATTAAATATTATTGGTTTTTTTTAGTATGGATCAAGCGTATTTTTAAATGAAGAGAGCTTGAATGACCAAATAGATTATTCACTAAAGTATGAGTCCTTTCGATTCACATTTATAGTTCTTTACCGTAAGAGTCGATAGAGTAAATGTTAAGACTAAAGAGGTTTACCAGTGATCTCCATATGAGCTGCACATCAAGCATAAAATAAGGCTTGGCGCATGACAGGGGGAAGGTACTTACCCAATCCACGTATAGCGGGCAGCTCTTTTGGTCTTTCTGTTACGGCATGATTTGTTTCAGGGATTGACGTAGTTTGTGAGTGTAAATAAGACTGCCATTCTTCAGCACTTGGCTTGCTAAAGTGGCGGATACGTCCCAGCATTTGCCGGAATTGTGTACCAAAGCGCCCAGTATTATAGGGTAGATTGTACTTGCGGCATATCGCCTGTAATTGTGGTGCGATACGAGCATAGTGACTGGCTGGCATATCAGGGAAAATATGATGTTCAATTTGATGCGATAAATTACCCGTCAAAATGTGAAACAGCTTACTGCCTTGAATATTGCTGGAGCCAAGAATTTGACGCACATACCAGTCGCCTTTAGTCTCATCGGCATCGAGATGGGTATAGATATGGGCTTGTTCGGTAAAGTGTCCACAGAATATCACCGCCCATGTCCACAGATTACGAGCGATATTGGCAGTAACATTACCGCTCAGTGTCGTCATAGCACTACCTCGACCTAATGTCAGCCCTGCTAACGTGGGTAGCACAACATGATCTTTGCCCACTTGCCGGGCAATTTTGGCAAATAATGCGCGAGATTTCTGCTGCATGGTTTGGTGTCGATCAGGGGAGTCCGCGTATTCGTCGACACTGATTTGTATATCATGAAAGGCGACCGCCCACTCAAAACCTAGAGCCAATATCGCTGTCTTAAACATATTATGGCGGTCGCTTGGCGTCCAAGGTTGCTCATCAGTTACGCGAATTAAGTGATAGCCAACGTCGTGGTCACGACCAACGATATTGGTAAAAGTATGGTGCAAGTAATTATGAGAGTGTTGCCACAAGGGGGCAGGACAGACAATGTCCCAATCAAACTTTTGGCTATTGAGATACGGGTGCTGCATCCAGTCATACTGACCATGCATGACATTGTGCCCAAGCTCCATATTATTTAGAATTTTGCTGAGACTCAGTAGTGAGGTGCCCAATAACCAAGTCGCGACTATTTTACGTTTTGACTGCATGCATCCAGCCGCTGCCAGTAAGCCACGCGCTGTCATTTCACTATAGACTACTGCGGCATACACTCGTTTAATGTATCGTGCGTCATCATTACCTAACGAATCCATCACGCTTCGGTAAAGCACATTTAATTCATGAGCGAGGGCATCAGATTGCGCCTTCGGTAAGGGCGCTCCTGTCAACGTTGGGTAGCGAGTCAACTGCTTTGCTTTCTGCTGTTTTGCATCAGTTAGTTGGGTCAAAACTGGTACAGCAGATTGTGCAGTAGTGACGGGTGGTAGCAAGCGCATAAATAATCCTTAACCGAAATGGTACGGAGAGTCGGTACTGGGTTCGGTTCAATAAGTTGTTTAAGTTTTTTACCGTAGGCTATAAGGTAACAGCAGGCTGTGTTTTTATCTTACGAGCCGTTATGAGTATTTATTTTTATCACCGTGTTGCTAAATATCTAGCACCACATCAGTCATGGCAATGTTGATGCAAGTTTGAATAGATTCATAACCATCACTGCTCATTTTTCCTGTGTGGATATTTTTGACCACGCCGCTGATTTTATTGCAGCGACACAACTGACAGATACCTTGTCTGCAACCATGTGCTAAGCGAATTCCTGCGTCCTCTGCGGCATTCAATATTGTCGTGCTACTGTCAAACTGCCGTTGCCTCGCCCGTAAATAAACAGTGTGTTGTGCTGCGTGTTTTTTTCTATCGAGCGCTTGTTTGTTATCAAAATCGAAATCAGGCAACGCATGACCAAAGTTTTCTACAATGATATTATCGCGCAGGTTTTTATTGTGCGGTAAGGTTACCTTTGCCGCTGCTTTATATAAGCCAGTCAACAGAGCCTGTGACCCGCATGCAAATATTTGCGTATCTGCCAGTGGCAGGTTTAATGCCAACAAACTGTCTACGCTCAAGTGTCGCTTGCCAGCCAAATAAGTATCAGATTTCTCGGTATTGATCAGATGATAGGTGAAAGCTGGATAAGCTATGCTCAGTTGTTGCCATTGGTTTTTGAACGGGAGCATTTCAGTGCGACTGTAATATAGCAACGTCACCTGATGTCCGTTGTCCAGTGCTTGCGTGATGAGTCCTAACATGGGCGTAATACCGCTGCCACCCGCGATAAATAATAAAGAAGCAGATTTTTCAGCAGCAGATTTTGTCTGTACCGTTATAGATGTTTGTGCCAAAGTGAAAGAGCCACTGGGAACACTACTGTTGATGACACTGCCAAGTGCCATATGTTTGGTTAAATAATCCGAAACCAAGCCTTGTGGCTTAATAGCAATAGTAACCGCAAGATAAGGGGGTTTCTTTTTGCTATCGCCACTATTAATACTGTTGCCAGTAGTAACGTCGTGCCACCAGAGCGGTTGGTGCGCCAAACCTAATAATGAATAGCTGCGCTGATGATACACACCTTCAATAAGAACGCTTAAGTTAAGATGTTGCCCACCCTGCCAACCAAGTTGCGAACCCACTAATTGCCGTCGAAAAGCATGATTGGTCTCAAATCTGAGCGCTATTAAGTCATCGCTAAGGGTATATCGCGCAACAAGGCGCAGCTTTGGAACAGTGAAAGACCAAAACGGCTGTAAGTGTGATCCAATAAAATCGATAAATGCATGTTGAATCATTTCAGGGCGATAGCCGTTGGTCATATTATCAGTACCTTTGTTAATACTATCAAAATGATTGACATCATTAATATTGTGTTCACCTGTGCGCCAATTTAGCGGATATCACTTAGGTCAGGGCGCTCGAATTTGTTAAGCTATCCTAACATGCTAACGGCTATTGATTAAATTTGCGAAAGTTTTGATGCTATTTTTTGTGGTCTTTATAAAACAGTTATAAGTCAGAATGTTAAGCGAAACGGTTCAATAGTAGGTTTCGTTACCGCTTTTAGCTAGAAAGCTGAGTACTCTGTGACAAAAGCCGTAAAACAATCGTTAAAACAATCTGTTGGCTTGCAGGGTATGCGCCACAATGCGATAATGGCTTATAATTTGTAACCCTGATTTTGAGGTGCAGCACGCTTGGCATCATTGCTAAGTATGATTTGCTCGCCTCTTTTATGCAGTCTATCGGAGTGTTAATGGCTCAATATATTTACACGATGAACAACGTGTCAAAACTTGTTCCGCCTAAGCGTGAAATCTTAAAAAATATTAACTTATCATTTTTCCCAGGTGCCAAAATTGGTGTCTTGGGTATCAATGGTTCAGGTAAATCAACCTTGCTACGCATTATGGCGGGCGTGGATACTGAATTTAGTGGTGAAGCACGCGCGCAAACTGGCACCAAAATTGGTTATCTGCCGCAGGAACCACAGCTTGATGACAGCAAAGACGTACGCGGTAACGTCGAAGACGGTATGCGTGAAGCCTTAGATGCGCTCGCACGTTTAGATGCCATTTATGCAGAATACGCTGAGCCTGATGCTGACTTTGATAAGCTTGCTGAAGAACAAGGCAAGATGGAAGACATCATCCAAGCATGGGATGCCCATAATTTAAATACCCAACTCGAAAAAGCGGCTGATGCCTTACGTCTGCCACCTTGGGATGCGGATGTTAGTAAGCTGTCTGGTGGTGAAAAACGCCGTGTGGCACTATGCCGTTTGCTATTGTCACGCCCTGACATGCTGTTACTTGACGAACCAACCAACCATTTGGACGCCGAATCTGTTGCATGGCTAGAGCAGTTCTTGCAGAACTACAGCGGTACAATCGTTGCCATTACCCATGATAGATATTTCCTAGACAACGTCGCTCAGTGGATTTTGGAGCTGGATCGTGGCCATGGTTATCCGTATGAAGGCAACTATACTGAGTGGCTCGAGCAAAAGAACACGCGTTTAGAGCAGCAGAATAAGCAAGAAGAATCATTTGCTAAAGCACTGAAAAAAGAGCTGGATTGGATTCGCAAAAATCAAAAAGGTCAACAAGCCAAGTCTAAATCTCGTGTACAGCGCTTTGAAGAGTTGAACTCAACAGAGTTCCAGCAGCGTAATGAGACCGCTGAAATTTATATTCCGCCCGGTCCACGTTTAGGTAATAAAGTCATTGAAGTGAATAACATCTCCAAATCATTTGGTGATCGTCTGCTTTATGAAAACCTAAGCTTTAACGTGCCAGCTGGTGCGATCGTTGGTATCATCGGACCAAATGGTGCGGGTAAAACCACGCTATTTAACATGATTACCGAGCGTGATACGCCAGATACGGGTTCAGTCGATTTGGGCGAAAGTGTCAAAGTCGCTTATGTTGGTCAGGTACGTGACAACTTAGATGACAGCAAAACCGTTTGGGAAGAAGTGTCTGACGGTCTTGATATCATTACGGTTGGCGATTACACCACGCCAAGCCGCGCTTATATCGGTCGCTTTAACTTCAAAGGCTCAGATCAGCAAAAGCACGTCGGTCAATTGTCAGGTGGTGAGCGTAACCGCTTGCAGCTTGCTAAGACATTGAAGCAGGGCGCGAACGTCTTGCTCCTTGATGAACCGTCAAACGATTTGGATATTGAGACCTTACGTGCGCTAGAGGATGCGATTCAGGTCTTCCCAGGTACGGTCATGGTCGTCTCGCATGATCGCTGGTTCCTTGACCGTATCGCGACTCATATCTTGGCGTTCGAAGATGAAGGTCCTGTTTGGTTTGATGGTAACTATTCTGAGTTTGAAACGTATCGCAAAAAGACGATGGGTGATGCTGCCACTCCTAAGCGCATGAAATATAAAAAGATTTCGACTTAGAGTAAATCCAATAAAAAACTATAGATAGTCCATTATTTTTGCAAACAAAAGGCATAACTTAGGTTATGCCTTTTTTATTGTATAAGAGATAAATCATGGGGAAAACACTCGAAATATCACAACTATTATCTATATTTGCAATGATAGTATTACCTATTGTGATGGTCTATAAGCATCAGTTTGCACAGAAATCTCATCTGGCTTCTTGGCAAATATTTTTTATTGGTATCGTTGTGGTGTGGTTGCTGGCTCAAATCGGTGTTTACTTTACCGATGCCTATCTACAAGCTAAGCTTGATGTTTTTGATCTAGATGGCAATGGCTTTTTTACGTCGGATGAAAGAAGCGAGGCTCAGCAACAGGCTATGATGAAAGTGACTTCAGACACAGGTAGGTCATTTGCTCCTGTTACTGGTGCCATATTTGCCTTTGGCTATATGTCGATACTTATTCTATTTTTTAAGTTAATAGGTTTTTTCATAAAGAAAGAGCCAAGCACAGAAGCTTGACTCTTTTTTACGATAATCGCAAAGCTTAACGCTTACGGCCAAATTTACGCTGCTTTTTATTACTAATCTCAGTAATCGCATGAGTAATTTCTTCTTCATCTAAGCTGGCGACTTGCTGCAAAATCTGCATCATGTCAGGCGTTAGCACGTACTTAGCATGACGAGCAATATCATTAATACGATGATCAAAAGTCAATACGCCAGTTTCATCATCTTTTTGCAAGTAATCAAGACGAGTCAAGGCGCTGATGAAGCTGGTGAATAAGGCGCGGTCAAAGAAATCAGGAATATCGTCTGCATATAGTACAGATAAGCGCTGACCCAGCAGATGACACAGATCAACGACTTCGCTTTCGGTTAGATTGCCTGAGCCTTGCTGGGCGAGTAGGGCAAGTGTCATAAAGTAACGCTCAAGGCTCTGTCCGACAGGCGTCGCTAGCACTTGCAGCTGCTGATAGCATTTGCTATTTGATTCAGGGACGCTAAGTACGCCATCGCTCAATTCGACAATCAGACCATGCGAGAGTAGGCTGTCGACTTTTTTGTTCAAGGTATCAGCCAAGCCATGTGCTGGGTAATATAAGAACAGCTCACTTTGTAAGAATGGATAGAGTTGCTTAGCAATATTGTCCAAACGACTGCGTTCGATACGGCCGTTACGCGCTACTAAGGCGGCTAAAAAAGACAGTAGAATAAAGACATGAAGGATGTTATTACGGAAATAGCTGAGCAATGCCGCTTGTTTACCGGCAATTTGAATGATGTCGCCTAAGATATGCGGCGTACGTTCAATGAGCTTTAGTTTGATACCATAATCAATGATTTGCTGCGGACTCATATCTGTAATGACGGTATCATCTGAGTAGGACAACTGCTGAGCAAGACCTTGATAGAGGGCAATTTGCTCACGGCAGATTTCTTCATCTAAAGCCGCTTTAGGCGCTGATAATAATACCAATGATAATAACGAAACAGGCGTCACAACCGCCGCCTTATTGATGTGCTGCATGATTTTGACGCCGATGTTATCGACCATCGCGCTGGCTTTATCATCGAGCGGGGTATCGGTGCGATCCGTCGGCAAGCTATTGGCGGGCACATCGAATTTTGTCATAAAGTCGCTAAGATGCAGCGGTGTGCCAAAGCTTAGATGTACATTACCAAAGATACGCTCAATTTTACGACCAACCTTGAGTAAGCCTAGTAAAGATTCAGATTCTTTTGGCTTGCCTTTTAGCTCACCAACATAGGTGCCACCTTCCATAATACGCTCATAACCGATATAAGTCGGAATGAAAACCACTGGCTTCTCAGAATGACGTAATTGACTGTGCACTGTCATTGCTAGCATGCCCATTTTCGGTGGTAATAAACGTCCTGAACGCGAGCGACCACCCTCGATAAAGTATTCAATCGGTGTGTTACGCGTAATAAGGGTGTGCATATATTCGCGGAGGACGGCAGTATAAAGTGCATTGCCACGAAAGCTACGACGTATATAAAAGGCAACCGCGCCGCGTAATAATGGCCCTAATACGGGTACATCTAGGTTGTCACCAGCAGCAACATAAGGAATGCTCAGACCACGCTTGTAGATGACGTAAGATAGCAATAGATAATCGACATGGCTACGATGACAAGGCACATAAACTAGCTCATAATCAGTCGCAAGCTCGCGTACGCGCTCAAAATGATGGACTTCTACGCCATCATAGAGTTGCGTCCATAGCCACGTTAAAAACTTATAAAAACCGCGCACGATGGAATGTGAATAGTCATTGACCATCTCATTGGCATAACCTTTAGCCAAGACACGGGCTTCACGTACACTGATACCGGATTCTACGGCTTCTGCCTCTATCGCATGTTTTATAGCTGGTGAATACACTAACTTGTCTACTAAGTTGCGTCTGTCTGATAAATCAGGACCGAGCATACTGGCACGCTGCTTGTCTAAATAAACCGTAAGCCGCTGCTGTAGCATACGTACCAGCTCACGATTGCTATCAGCGGTCGCTACCAAAGCATAGTTTGGTGCTTCGTCAGTATCGCCCACGCTACTGGTGATGTCTAAATTGCTGTCTTTTGCAGAGCTTTCTTTTACATTGCCTTCTTTTACATCATCTTCTTTTATAGAGTTCTCTTTTGAATCAACGGCTAGTGAATCAAAAATAGAAAACCCTTCTTCATCACCTTTAAGGCTATCATTGATAAGGGTACGTAGATCTTGAGGTGGATGGAACTGTACAAAGGTGTCACGCCCCATTACTCCGATATTAAAGAGCTGCTTGGTGATGCTAGGGTCTTGCCAGTTGTCAGCGGTCAGCAGTTTAAACAGTGAATCCTCTTTTTCTGGGGCACGTCCCCATAAAATAGAGACGGGCACCAAACGTACTTTTAGCTCTGGATGTTGCAAAACAGCAGACACCAAACGTGACAGGCGCGGCGATAGCTGACTGTCTTTGGCGCTTGGATGGTTCAAAAATATGATGGCTGCGTTTTCTTTGATATTATGGGCGGCATCATGTACCCCAACCAATGCTGGTGGTAGGTTGTGCTCTTGCGTCTGCAGGTCAATCAAAATACTGTTGGAGCGCGAATAATCTTGCAACACATAAAATCTTAGCGTTTGATCGTCTGTATCGAACTCAGGTAATTCACCCAATAACTTAGGTTTAACAGCGACATCGAGTAGCTGCCCCGATAGCTTGCGATAAATTTGATTAATCGGCGCATTGGAATAAGGCTTGGGGGCGATTGGATTGACGTCAGTATTAGAAGCGCTGTCGGTTGTGACTGGCGCTTTAAAAATCCGTTTTTTTAAGAACTTCGGTATCATAATCAGTATCAAAAATAGTCAAATATGTTGCGCTTATGATGCCATAAAAGCCATCAAAGCGATATATAGTGTCTGTATATACTGCTAATATTAATACGGTCTGGTTACTATATAGTGAGTTAAGCCGCTCTTAATAAGCTCAAATAATTGAAAGTTAATGTATTTAGCGCAATAATAGTTCGGCGACAACCAAGAGTCACTATAGAGTAATTATGTTTAAATCTACCCATTAATATCATTGATATAAGCTGAAATATTATGACACCAGCGATTAATCTTGCCAAACAACGCGCTCTGAACTATCAATTACACGACTATGTCCATGACAGTAATGCCGCCTCTTTTGGCTTAGAGGCGGCAGAAAAGCTAGGCGTGGATGTGTCACAAGTGTTCAAAACCTTGGTGGTGTCGACAGAGACTGGTGCGCTTGCTGTTGCTATCTTACCCGTGGATAAAACGTTAAACTTTAAAAAAATGGCTAAGGCGCTATCTTCAAATAAATTGCTGACCTGCAAAAAAGTGCAAATGGCGGATCCTAAGCAGGTAGAGCGTAGTACGGGCTATGTGCTAGGCGGCGTCAGCCCATTGGGACAAAAAAAGCGCTTGCCGACTATCATAGACAGCTCGGCTGCAGAGCAGACAACGATTTATGTCAGCGGTGGTCGCCGTGGTTTAGAAATTGAGCTGCCACCAGCACAATTAGCTGAGACCCTTGCTGCTTGCTTTAGTACTATTATTGATGACTAAAAATCGTTGCCGCTAACGGGCTGTTCAATCAATCCTGAAACGATGGCTAATATTTTACTCCCTCACTCATATTTTATAAGGACATATTCATGCCACATCTAACCATTCAAATGACGCCCAATGTCAGTATTGCTCATGAAGAATCATTGCTTAAAGCGTTAAATAAAGCACTATGGGACAGTGGGCACTTTGGCACGCCGACTGATATTAAAGCACGGATCGTACCCATTGAGACATTTTTGGTAGGCGTTGAAGATGATGAGCAGGCGTATGGCTTTATTTATGCGCATCTAAAACTAATGACTGGTCGTGACATGGTTATTCGTAATCAGCTAGCAGGGGTGCTGGTGACAGCGATAGAGCAGGAGATAGGCGCAGAGCAATCAGGGCGAGCAGCCTTACAGATATGTGTGGAAGTTGAAGAAATTAGCGCGGTGTATCATAAAAAAATGCTGGGTAGCTAAAATGCTGATATCGTCCGAAACAACGATTCATCAATTGTTATAAGTACTCACATAGCGATTTACTGGCATACGTGGGTAATATCATTATCTCAACCTTATAACCAGCCGTTTTGCCTTCAGTCGCCATCAAATTGCGGGCAATACGTAAGCGATATTCTCCGGTTGTGGGTAGGCAGCCTTGATACACGATACCGCCTTTGCTGCCATCTTGCGTACCGTTTGGCATATGTAATACGCCGACATTGGCTGTCTCAGGCGTACCAGTAAGTGGCGAAATATTAATAATGGCATATTGCCAGCTGGTGGCATCAAAGCGATACCAGCGCTCATCTTCATTGGGGCTTAATTTGCCAGTGACCGTACTACTGATCGCGCCTTGGGCAAATTTAATAGGAATGTCAGGGTTTTTAGCCAGCTCCGTAGCACTAGTTGCGCTAACACTGATCAGTGCCGTACTGAGCAGTAGCACTCGTATAACTGATGAGGCTAAAGAAGTTTTTTGATAATAAGTGGGTAACATGATTGGCTCCTAAAATGGCCGTTTATCTATAATGAGTTACTCGTTATCTCTCATCTATGATGTATATTTATTCTCGATAGGCTTTAATGAGAACGTCTGTACTTTTAGTTAAGCATAAAAAAGCGCCTACATGCTAGGCGCTTTTTTTATTAGTTATTGCTTAATTGTGATGCTATCTTAGTCTAAAAAACTTAGTCTAGAAAAGCAAAGTTCTCAATCTTCATTGCTGTCATGCTGTCACTTGGTGCAACCATGGCTTCGGCATGCCCCGAGGTACGTGGTAACAACTTATCAAAGTAGAATTCAGCCGTTTGGATCTTAGCTTTGTAGAATTCTGGTGATTCAGTACCACCAGCTTCTAGCTTGTCATAAGCGACCGCTGCCATACGCGCCCAATGATAACCCATCATGACATAGCCTGAGTACATCAAGAAATCGTCTGATGCAGCAGAGATGATTTCACGATCTTTACGTGCCATTAGCATTAAGCGGACAGTTAGTGTGTTCCACTCAGCACATAGTTTGGTGAGCGCCCAAACGAATTTACGCATGTCTTTGTCAAGTGCATACTCGCCACACCATTTCATGATGCTTGAAGTGTAATCACGGATGATTTTGCCTTTAGACTGCAAGATCACTTTACGACCGAGTAAATCCAATGCTTGAATACCAGTTGTACCTTCGTACATGGTGGCGATACGAGCATCACGAGCGATTAGCTCCATGCCCCATTCTTTGATATAACCATGACCGCCATAGACTTGCTGACCGTGTTTGGCCGCTTCGATACCTAGCTCAGTTAGGAAGCCTTTTAGGATTGGTGTGTAGAAACCCAATTTATCATCCCATTTTTCAAACTCTTCATCATCGCCATTGATGATACCCTGTGCCATTTTATCGGCATAGCGCGCAGAATGATAAATCATCGAACGACCGCCTTCGGCAAAGGCTTTTTGGGTCAATAGCATACGACGTACGTCAGCATGGTTGATGATGGCATCAGCAACTTTTTCAGGCTCTTTTGTGCCTGATAAGGTGCGCATAGAACGGCGATCTTTTGCATACGGCAGCGCGTTTTGGAATGACAATTCAGTATGCGCCAAACCTTGGATACCAGTGCCAATACGGGCTGTGTTCATAAAGGTGAACATAGCTTTTAGACCTTTGTTCGGCTCACCAATTAAGTAACCAACGGCATCATCAAAGTTTAGGACACAAGTAGCCGATGAGCTAATGCCCATTTTGTGTTCGATCGATCCACAAGTCACGCCATTACGCTCGCCAATTTCACCTTCAGTAGTTGGTAAGAATTTTGGTACGATAAATAATGAGATACCGCGTGTGCCTTCTGGTGCATTTGGCAAACGTGCTAAAACAATATGAACGATGTTTTCCGTCAAATCATGCTCACCACTTGAGATGAAAATCTTAGTACCGCTAAGCTTATAAGAGCCGTCATCTTGTGGAATGGCTTTAGACTTAACTTGACCCAAATCCGTACCACATTGTGGTTCAGTCAAGCACATGGTACCAGCCCAAGAGCCTTCGACCAATTTATGCAAGTAGGTTTCTTTTTGCTCATCGGTACCATATTGCATAATGGTATTGATACAGCCAGTTGATAGACCAGGATACATTGCCCATGGCCAGTTCGCCGTACCGATCATTTCAGCTTTAATTAAGTTCAATGAGGTCGGTAAGTTCATACCGCCGTACTCTTCAGGGTAAGAAATACCTTGCCAGCCGCCTTCTACAAATTGATCATAAGCTTCTTTAAAGCCTTTAGGGGTTGTGACCACACCATTTTCAAAATGACAACCTTCAGCATCTGCTGGTTGATATAAAGGCGCTAAGACATTTTCAGCAAAATCTGCCATCCCTTGAAGAATCATATCAACGGTTTCAGGATCGGCATTTTCGCCATTATCCAAATCTTTATAATGAGTTTGAAAGTCGAAAACATCATTTATTAAAAACTTGATATCACGTAAAGGTGCTTTGTAAGTTAACATAGTCGCTCTCTTTAGTTATTCGCTATCATAAATGGCTAGCTCGGTATTTGAGCCACGTTTCATGTAAAAGGGTGTTTAATTATTTGGGGTAAGAATAGACGATATCACGGCTCGTCATTCAGATTTATCAAAAACAGCTCATCCATTTTGATTGCCGTTAAGGCATCCTTGATAAAAAACAGCTGTCGCGGCGTTACTGTCAGTATAAATCTTCTATAGCGACAAATATATAACTAATAACTAATATTCATAATTAATATTTTAAATCAAAACATTAATTTATGGGTTGATGGATTCAGTTTTTATTACTGTCTGTGGTTAAGTACCTATTTATGATAGATGTAACCGTATCAAAAAAACATTTTTTAACTGCATTTACGATATAAGGAAAGCCAATTATGAGCGCATCCAAGCGCGAGGCAAAGCGAGCATCTTGGCTGACAGCGTTATTTGCTCGCATAAAGGCTTTAATTGATGGCGAGTTGAGTCATCTGCTGACACTGAACCGTAGTAAGAGACCGTGGCATATGCCGATTATCGCGGCGATTGCCATCAGTTTCCCTGTGTTTGTGGGCGCTTATTTTGATGCTTTATCGTCAGGTATCAAAGCGTCTTTGGGGGCGATGGTTATTTTGAATATACCGTTAGTGGGCAAGCTGCCGTATCGATTGGTGACGGTGATGGCTTGGGGTTTTGCCATGTCGCTGTGCTTTGCGCTCGGTCTAATTGCTCAGCAAATCCCGCTATTAAAACTGCCGATATTTACGCTCATGGCGTTTGGTATTGTGATTTTTGGACGTTATTATCGTCAGCCACCGCCAGCGGGACTGTTTGTGATGATGGCAGGCGCTATTGCGCTATTTATACCGCTGCCTTTGGAAGACATCTTACGTGCAACTGGACTGGTGATGCTTGGCAGTAGCTTTGCTTTAGTGATGGCATTGCTGTATTCGTTATTTTTACTGGCGACGCGCCCAGCGACGCCGACGCCTATTTATAGCTACGAGCCAGATACCATTACTGAAAGTGTGATTGTCGCCAGTTTTGTCAGTTTAGCCTTGCTCATCGCCGTCACTTTACAGCTGTCTAATCCCTATTGGGCAGCAGTTAGCTGCTTTTTAATTATCCAAGGTATTCATTTGCGTACCATGTGGATTAAGCAAATACATCGTTTACTCGGTACAGTATTGGGTGTGGTTTTGGCGAGTTGGATGTTGTCTTGGGGATTATCAATATGGGGTGTCGCACTGGCGATACTGACGATGATGCTTTGTATCGAGACGTTAGTGGATCGACATTATGGCTTGGCAGTCATATTTATCACGCCGCTGACGATATTTATTGCAGAATACGGCAGTGGTCTACCGCTTTCTGAGTCCGCCTATCAAGAAGTGATTCGCACGCGCCTTTTTGATACTGTGATTGGCTGCTTGGTGGGTCTGAGCGGCGGAGTAGTAATGCATTCGACCAACTTACGCATACCGCTACGGCGTATCGAAAACTGGCTACTGGCGCGCTTTGGCTAATTGATGAGTGTCAAACCACCAGTACGTTTGAAATAAAGTATTAAAAAAGTCGCATGAGCTGAGTTCATGCGACTTTTTTTATGTCAATTTTCGATTAACGACTGTGTAGCGTTTCGGTCGCTTGCGCAACATCGATCGTATGACCTGTCCAACGCTCAAAGCTTAGCGCTGCTTGTCCGATGAGCATGCCATAACCATCAGAAATCTGTGCGCCACGCGCAGAAAAATGCTGCAAAAACGGCAGCGTGCGTCCGTACATCATGTCATAAGCATAGTCACCGTTTAGCGTGTCGCTTAGTGGTAGCGTATCTGCTGATAAACCAATAGAAGTCGCATTGATGATAATATCAAACTGTCCATTTAAATCCGCCGTGCGACAAGTTTCAATCTGCTGCTCATGAATAGCCGTGCTTGCCGCGCTAAGCTCAGTGACTAACGCTGTTGCCTTGCTCAGCGTACGATTGGCAATCGTAAGATGTGCGATACCAGCTTCAATCAATGGTAATATCACCCCACGTGCTGCGCCGCCTGCACCAATGAGTGCCACGCGAGCCTCTTTTAGTGGCCAACCCAAACTTACGATGTGATTGACCAGTCCTTGTCCATCGGTATTATCGCCATACAATGCCTCGGTGATCGGCACGCCACTTTTTACCAGCGCTTTATTTAGTAGTATTGTATTGACTGCGCCTGCAACTTTGGCATGTTCCGATAAACCACCGCGCGCCGCGCAGCAGTCATAAGCGATTTGTTTAAAAGGTACAGTCACGTTGGCTCCAACGCCGCCGCCCTGAAAAAACGCCTCAAGCACCGCGGTAAAACTGGCTGCATCATCGGGGCAATATTGGCGTTGATAGCTAATCTCAATACCCGTCTGCGCTGCAAATAACGTATGAATTTCAGGGGATTTGCTGTGGGCAATGGGATTGCCGATAACGATAAAATGCTGGGTCATAATAGGTCTGCTTGCGATAAGAGGCAAAAATTAATCAGTAGAAGGGTATTGATATACAATCATCATAAGGGATAACGCGATATTTGACAAATCGGTGGTCTAACGAGTAAACACTTGAATAGGTAGGTTTTTTGACAGGGTAGGTCTTTAACAAATCTGTACTGTCTGGGAGCGTTATCCGTAACGTAAAGGGTGGTCAAGTGTTAAGCAGTTGGGTAAACTAGAGAGCATGAAAATTTTATATTGATATTTTGGCAGTTGCATAACTATCAGTAACTGAACTGTCAAAAATCAAGCCATAAGAAACTGACATGACAAACTGAGTCATAAAATACCAAGTATAAGAACCCTTGTTTATAAAACATAATGTCCATTATCAGCGGCCTATCTGCCTGCTCGTTAATACTATTTTGAGAATCATCTAAAAGTGTGAGTAAATTGCCCATGTGGAATAATAGCCTACAGACCCTCTTGGTCGGTACGATAATGGCAGTCGGCGTGTCGCTCAGTGGCTGTGATAGCAGTAAAGACGACGCCCAAAAAGATGCCGATATGAGCGAGCAAACCGTCGCTGACGATGCGCTAGTACAGGACAATGCTGCGCCGAACGCCGATTTAGACGGCGCTACTGCTCAGCAAGGTACACAAGTGAAATATGACGTTGCGGGATGGGGCACTAAAAATGTAGCGTCACTGAATGTCGATAATTTAGATGAGATCAAGGCGACTTTTGGTAAGGTCATGAGCACTGATGAGAACAGCCTCGACTATGCCAGTAATCCAGCCGCCAAATATCGCTTTATGGATACCGATGCGCCGTATTTGGATTTGATTGATTCTGAAAAGTATCTCGAACTGGGCTGGTACTTTGCCAATCCTACTGACTCTGATAAAGAAAAAGAGATAAGTCAAAACCATGCTGAAAAAGCGCATAAGCTTGCCCGCCAACTGATGGGTGATGAGGGCGGACAACTGATTTCTGATATGCTTAATGGTCAAATTATCAAAAATAAAGTCATCGGTGGTCAAAAAATAGAACTGGCAAAATGTGAGTTTTATAGTTGTATGCTGGTCATCAATAAATCTGCTGCCCAAACAGATAAGAAGTAAGCTGTGCTCGCTATCATGCCGCTCAATAATTGGCTATGCATACATCCATCAAGTGCTACGACGGATATCTCAGACACAGTATCGCTAGACAATCGTGGGTTGGCATATGGCGATGGATTTTTTACCACGATGGGGGTCATCGATGGGCAAATACTGTGGTTGGCTCATCATCAGCAGCGCCTTATTTCCCATGCTGAAGCTTTACAACTTGAATTAGACAGTCACTCTGTATTGGCTATAATACGGACGCATGCCGAGCAACTACAACAAGGCATGCTGAAACTGATGGTGACTCGCGCCGTGCAAGATGTCCGTGGTTATGGCTATGTGCCAACCATATCTGGTAGTGCTTGTGAGATTTGGCTAAAATCCTCTGCGATGACTGTCACTACGACCGAGCAATTACGCTTACCTGATGGGTGCTCAATCCCGATGCAGCCTATCAGTTCTGCCATTTGCCTATCTTCGCAGCTTGCTTGCTTACCGCCACCATTAGCAGGACTCAAAAGCCTCAATCGCCTCGACAATGTGCTGGCAAGTGGTGAGTTACAAGGCATCAAAGCCCAAGTATCGGAAGACAATATCAAACCCAGCATCGGCGAAGGTCTGCTACGAGATATGAGTGGTCGTTGGGTTGAAGGTACGATGAGCAATGTCTTTTATCAATTATCAGACGCGCCTTTAGTAACACTATCATCAGAAAAAACGTCATTAGAAAAATTGTCTACGCCGCCGCTTTATCAAAATAATGCAAACTATCTAACCACTGGTCAATGGTATACACCATCCATGGCGAAATCTGGCGTCGCTGGCGTGATGCGGCAAGTCATTATTGATGCTTTGTCTGGTACGGAGCAGCCCGTCATTGTCAGATCATTAAAAGATGAGGATTTGCCACGACTAAGCCAGCTATTCTTTTGTAATGCGCTGCGCGGTGTGATGCCAATGAGTAGCCTGACGTTATTATCGGGTGAAATGGTGAGATTTTGAGCGATTCTAATCGTATTTAAAAATATTAAACTTGGTATCAATAAAGTCATCTGGGTACAAAATAACTTCCTCATTGTGATACATATCTTGCGCTTTTAATAGTGCTTCTTGCTCGTTCTCTGCGTTAACCTCCACGATATTATTCAACGTCTCGACAATCTCTATCTGAAAGGCTCTCTTCAGTTTTTTATCTACTTTCATCATTACTATCCCCGATATACGCTTATCAAAATTTCTTGAGTATTTATATATTCTAGGTTAGCAAAGGCGCTTAAAAAGAAGTGATCGTCTTTTGTTACGTAGACTTGTGCGATAAGGAAAATCGATCAATGATAGTGTTTTGATAAGGAGAGATATCCATGGACTACATCTACGAAGATGAACGAATACCTTTACAAATCCGTCGACTATTAATTTTTGATGAGATTTGCAAATTAGCAAAAAAACAACCTGATGAAATTATTCATTTATCAAGATTTACTGAATTGTCGCTCGGTGTTATGTATTTGAGAGACTTTAAAAAATTTATCGCGTTTGGCGGCGTGTTTGAGTATGCAGAAACAAGAGAAGAAGTTATCGAGCAACGCATTAGAGTTTTTCCTAATGATGAACCAGTCACACGTGCGCTGACAGTCAATTTAAAGCAGTTTACTATACCTACGCGCACAGCTATCCAGCTGGTCTGGTATTGGAATAACTATGTTAAAAATAGAATGCATGCTTACGTCGATTATCGAGAAGAGCACTTTTTTAAAATCAATGATGAAATTGATGGAGAGTATCCACCGCATAAGTTTCATGACCGTCTCGTTGCAACGGCACGTTTACCTTTATGGGACGATAGAGAGGAGTTAATTGCAGACGTGTACCGTGATAATGAGGGAAAACCAAGGCCTGAGCGATTCAATGAGAAACGTTTAATATAATTTGCAATAACGCCCACGACCAGTAAATTCAATAATACCTCTATCACGCAACACTTGTAATTGCTGACGGATTTTATCTTTAATGTGATTATTTTCAGGATGTTTACGCTGTAATTCATCAGCAAAAGCATAAACCTGATTGAGAGAGAAATTAGCATCCAGTCTATCAATACATTGCCAAACATCCAGTGTCCAACCACGTGAAGCTGTAGATTGCTCGCGTAAAAACAAGGTTTTTTGAAATTGCTCGGTGACATTATCGCGTGGTATGACTTGCTGGTCTTTGACCAAAAATACTTTCCCTGATTCGGGCACTTGTCGTAAATCAATATTGCAACCAACCCAACCGGCACGTTTAGCAGTGACTGATAAAGGCTTACGTTTGATAATCATATCAGGCTTAAAAAAATGCTTAGGAATAATCAGGAAGTTGTTAACGCTATATTCTTGAGAATAGGTTAAAAAGAAAAAGCTTGGATTATTGTCACTATTGATACGCTCAATCATGGTGTCATAAGCACCGTCATTGATAATGTTGCTTAATTTTGCTTGCTTACTTTTCAGCTCATATTGCTCATTACAATTTGCACAATAAAAGTCAGCGACAGGCTTATTGTTAGTAAATTCCGCCAATGGTTCAGCATCGCAATTAGGGCAGTAACTTTGGTTGGCAACCCAATCCTCGCTTAATACACGAATTTTTTGAGGTTCGGATTTGTAGTTTGCAGCGAGACTTTGATTAAAATGTAGGTTCATAACCAGTTTTCGTTATTAAAGAAAAGGAAAAACAACAAAAGAAGGTAGAAATATTAGCCCATATCAGCAGACGTAAATACCAAGATAATTGATAAGCTAAGCAAATACCATTGAAAATCGCACGGTTCAGTGCTAAATTCTAGCAAACTTCTGCCTCGCGAGTTGCCATGAGCAAGCCTACATCTGAAACGCCTCCTGAACGTCCTAATGAAACGCCATCGAATAAACCAGATAGCAGTGTTGAGGAGCGTGTCGATACCACACTACCGGACACGCAACCAGCAGTTGATGGGGTAGAGGAAACGCCAGCGACAGATGTGTCACTCATCAGTGGAGCGGCTAAGCCACGCGAATATAAAGCGGATAATCAATCGTTCTTTATGCAGCGTGGTTATCAAGTGTTGCTAGTGTTGGGGCTTATCGCTGCGTTTTTCTTAGTGATGGTCTATCAGACATTGTTTGGGCGGATTGAGCAGCCAAAGCAAATGGTCACCATTGAGCAGGGTCAGAGCTATTACGGCCTACTGCCGCAGTGGCAACAGCAAATCCCGCTGTTTTCTGCCACGATTGCCAAGCTCTATATGAAAACACAAGTCGATGGCCCCTTACATGCTGGTATTTATCAATTACCAGAAAACCCTACCTTTGCTGAAACGCTACATATACTTGGGCAAGGGGTAAAAGCATCGATGGTAAAAGTGCAAATCATCGAAGGCAAAACCTCTAAAGACTTGTATCAAACATTAAGAGACAATAAAGGCATCAAAAAAGAGGTGCTGACTGACGATAGTGGCAATGATAGAGACAATGCTGGTATTGCTCAAGCGTTGGATTTGGTCGGTATATTGCCAAATGAAGTGATCAATAGTAACGACCCTATCGTCAATCACAATCTTGAAGGTTGGTTTGCCCCCGATACTTATTACTATGGTGAAGGCAGCACTGATAAGCAGGTATTGACCGATTTATATAAGCGTCAGCAGCAAGTATTGACTGAAGCGTGGGAAAATCGTGCGCCCAATTTACCTTATAAGACGCCTTATGAGGCGTTAGTGATGGCCTCTATTATCGAAAAAGAAACCAGTGTGGCAGAAGAGCGTCCTTTGGTCTCTGCGGTGTTTAGAAATCGTTTAGATAAAGGCATGCGAATGCAGACCGATCCGACCATCATCTATGGTATGGGCAGTCGCTATGAAGGTAACATTCGCCGTAAAGACATTGATGAAAAAACGTCTTATAACACTTATCAAATTGACGGCCTACCGCCAACACCTATCGCGCTACCATCGGCTGCCTCTATCGAAGCGACCTTGCACCCAGCAGATAGTGACGCATTGTACTTTGTAGCGACGGGTAATGGCGGGCACAAATTTACCAATAGCTTGGCGGCGCACAATCAAGCGGTAAAAGAATATCTCGGCGTCATGCGTGAGAAAAAATCACAAACCCCGCCGCAGTAATTTAATCTTCTATCTTTTCTCAAAACCTATCGTGAACTGAGCGTTATGCAACTGTCTACATAACGACATAAAGACATAAAGACATAACGCTCATCAATGACATAAGGTCATATCATGTCAGCATCTATACAAGACCGCGTATCTCAAACAGTCCAGTCGCAAGCAAAGCAGCTCAAAACAAGTCAGCCCAAAACAAGCAATGACATCAATGATATCGCACTCAATCAAGGGCGCTTTATCAGTTTTGAAGGTACTGAGGGCGTAGGCAAAACGACTGCCATTGAGCAGCTGTGCACACGCTTAGACGATAACAATATTGCGTATCTGCGTACCCGTGAGCCGGGTGGTAGCCCGTTTGCAGAACGTTTGCGCGCTATATTATTGGACCCTGCGACCGACATCAATGATGATACAGAGCTATTGCTACTATTTGCGGCGCGCTGCGATCATATGCAGCAAGTGATTTTGCCAGCGCTACAACGTGGGACGTGGGTAATATGCGATCGTTTTACCGATTCTACTATTGCTTATCAAGGCTTTGGGCGCGCACATGGCGATGCGGTGGTACGAGCCAAAATTGAATCACTTATCGAGCAGTTTGTGCCGCAACTACCTGAGCTGACATTGTGGCTGGATTTGCCCGTATTAGAAGGCATGGCACGCGCTAATAAACGTAGCGCCGCTGATAGATTTGAGCAGCAAGCGACCGAATTTTTTACTTGGGTGCATAAAGGCTTTAACACGCTGGCGACTCAGCATCCCGAACGGATACAGCGCATTGACGCATCAGGCACAGCCGATGAGGTGAGCGCGCGAGTATGGCAGGCGGTACAAGGCAGATTTGATGTTTCGTAACGGATTTTATACAGCCATCACCTAGCCAAATAAAAAGCCCCAACATTGCGTTGGGGCTTTTGTGTTTTATAAACTGTTATATTCTATAAAGTATCAAAACAGTCATCAAGATATTGTCAAAACTGTGTTAAAACAAAGCTGTGGCAACGATTATTTATCCTGTTTATTCACCGCTTTATTATCTGAAATTTCTTGAACATTGTCTTTGTTAATGTTGTCTTTAGTAATATCGCCATCAGAGCTTGCATTGGTTGTATTATCTTGACCAGAGTCGGGTAGACGATTTGGATCAAGCGCGCCCTTCTTGGTTTTAGGTGCGTTGCCATTACCATTCGTATTACTGTTGCTAGACACTTTATTTTTAGGAATTGCCTTCGAAGTCGCTGTCGAGTTGGCTGACATGACGCCTTTATTAACGACGTCAATAGACTCATCTTTTGACGTTATTACTTTGTCATTCAAGGTGTCTGGCGTGGTTTTAGTTCCAGCACTGCTGCTCGAATGGTTTGATACCTCAGTATGTGCATTTTGCTCAGTGATTGCCTGCTCAGCGATTATTTCTTTAGCGCTGTCGCTATCAGTGGCAGTGGATTGTTCTGTTGCATCAACACTATCATCGCTCAGCTCTTTTTCTTTACGCTTTTCAGGCGCTTTTGAGCTGGACTCAAAGTTAGCATCAGCTGCCAGTCGCGCCTGCTCTTGTTTAGGTGTCACGTCGACAGGTTTTGGCTGTACTTCATCTTCCACTACCAGTGAGATGAGCTTGCGATCGCGTGGCACGATGCCATCAAACTTATCGGTAATGACGTGTAGCTTGCCTTCTTTGTCGATTGTATACAGCGGCACGAATTGCTTATTGTCGGCTTTGTATTGCTCAAAGCTGTAGCTGTCAGTGATGTTGGTAATCTTGATACGGGCTTTTTTTGACAGCATGCTGGCAAGTTTGGTATAGGTGACGTCTTTGCCAAACAGCCACTGCGAGTGGAAATTGCCTTGCTTATCATCGCGCTCGCTTTTGACCTTTTCGTCGCTGAACTTGAGACGGTACAATTTGCGCTCACCAAATTCATGACGATAATGAATCTCAGACAAGGTATTCATCTCTTTGTCCATACTCATGGCAAACAGCCGACCGATACCGATCAGGTCAAGATGATGATCGGCATGATCAGAGATGGGATTGCCAAAATAAGTACGCAGACCACTCATGCGTGCGCGGGCAATATTGGTATAGTTGTTGTGTGCGACGATGACATCAAAGCCCTGATCTTTTAGAGAAGTTGCTACCAAAAGCGCAATGGGATTTGAGCCGACGATAAGAATACCATTGGTCTCAGGCTCACGGACACCCAGCAAGTTGCCGACTATTTTCGCCCCCAAGCCCTGAATCATAACCGTGCCAATAATGACCATGAATACTAAAGGCACAAGCAGCTCCACACCTTGGATATCATACTCTTGCAGACGAATAGCAAACAGTGATGAGATAGCTGCAGCGACGATACCACGTGGCCCAATCCAACTAATCATCAGCTTTTCATTGGTCTTTAAGTTTGAGCCAATAGACGATGCCCAAACGGATAATGGTCGCGCCACAAACATCACGATAGCAAGTAACACCAGACCTGCGAAACCAACGCTAAGTAAGCTTTCCAGCTCTACACGTGCTGCAAGGATAATAAACAGCACAGAGATAAGAAGGATGGTTAAAGATTCATTGAACTCTAAAATCGTATCGCGTGGGAATTTTGGCCAATTCGCCAATGCCACGCCCAATACGGTGACTGTCAATAGCCCAGATTCATGCTCTAAATGGTTCGATACTGAAAATAACACCAAGACAAAGGCGAGCGTAAAGACATTGCGTAAAAATTCAGGAATCATATGCCGACGCATCAAGAAGGCAAGCAGCCAAGCGCCTGCCATACCCATCGCTGTCGCTAATACCACGATTTTGGCAAACAATAAGATACTGCTGGCTTCGCCGCCTGAGATAATGTATTCATAGACCAAAACCACGGCAATAGCGCCGATTGGGTCAATGATGATACCTTCCCATTTAAGGATATTAGAGATGGTCTTATTGGGACGCACACTACGTAATAGCGGCATAATCACCGTTGGACCCGTGACGCACACGAGCGCACCGAACAGCAAAGCAATCAGTGGATCGACATCGAATAAGAGATAAGTCGATAACGCCACGATAGCAATGGTGATAAGTACACCGACCGACACCAGCATTTGCACCACGGTGCCATGCTGTTTAATCTCGTCAAACTCTAACGTCAGCGAGCCTTCAAATAGGATAATCGCCACGCCCAAAGAGATGAAGGGGAACATCAGCTCTCCCAGCACCAAGTCAGGATCGAAGACTCCCAGCACTGGGCCCACGATAATGCCAATCAGTAATAAAAATAAAATGGACGGTTGCTTTAAATACCAAGCCAACCATTGGGCAGCAATGCCAATCCCAACCACGCCAGATAATAATAGGGCGGTATCCATAAATTGATCCTTTTATAATCTTGTCGTATTTTATAGCTATCAACCGCTTTTTTAGAGTCGCGGCTGCCAGTAGTATAGTAATAAGTTGACGCTACTCGCTATAGAGACACATCTCTATAAAACGTAAGCGACGACAATGGTATCCATCATGAATCACAACATGAGCTAGATATGATATAACTACTATAGAGTAGTAAAGACAAAAGCATTGCTAGAAAAAATCGTTAATCTCATATAAATCGTATATGGCATCAAGCTCGCTCAGTCTATTATGGATAGTACTGTCACGCGACTTTTTTTATCCATTTATCTTGAATTGAGCATCGAATTATTCTAGTGATGCAAAAGATGAAAAATAAGGGTGATAATAGCCAGCTTTATAAAACAATAGTCAATAATGATTATTTATAGACTTTAGTTTGCTTGAAAAGTTATTTGGCTTGCTATCATAACATGCTTTTATTTCATGCTGAGCAAGGCCATATCTAGCACGATATCAGTAGGCAGCGGTAAAAATATACAATAACTGGGTCAAATAATTGCGCCTTGGGTTATCCTACATGATCGGAATAATGACAAAATAGCACGATGACTTATCATACAGTAGCCGTCTTTATCATGCACCTAGCGAGGATTATCATTGTTTTGGGGTGTTTATATAAGGAAAGGTGAATGGTCGATGGCATAAGGGTATAAAAAACAGTAATCTAATAAACGACTAGATAGCGACTAAAAAGGTTGGCCGTTATAACATTAAGTGCCGATGCAACGTTTGTCATATACGGATTTGGTTAAAATTAAAACATCGTATACACGTCACTAGCGATAGTAGCCAAAACATAACCATTAAAAATAACAACGATTACTTATATGGAGGACAACATGCCTATCAATATGCTTACAGCGCAATCTAAGTTTTATGTGCCGCATTGGTTAAAACGTAGTGCGCTGGTGCTTGCTGTCAGTACCTCGATGGTTACTGGCGTCACTGCCACCGCCATGGCGAGCGCCCAAGCTGTCGTCACCACGGCAGATTTTTCTGACTTAGTGCAGCAAGTTACCCCAGCCGTTGCCCGCGTAAATGTCACCAAGACCGTCAGCGAGGCTGAGCTTGCCCAAGCCCAAACAGCCGAATTGTTGCGGCAGTTCTTTGGTGATCGTTTACGTATTCCTGATCAGGCTGCCACGCCAGCAATTGAGCATGCTTATGGCACGGCTTTTTTTGTCACAGCCGATGGTTATATGCTAACCAACCATCATGTGGTGGAGGGCGCTGATAAAATCACTGTTACTCTTAACGATAGAACGGAGCTTGATGCAACCTTGGTTGGTAGTGATGAGCGCTCTGATGTGGCAGTGCTAAAAGTCTCGGGCAACCAATTTCCCGCTTTGCCTATCGGCGACTCGAATGCTCTGAAAGTAGGGGAGCCAGTACTAGCTATTGGTTCGCCATTTGGTTTTGATTACTCAGCATCGGCGGGCATTGTCAGTGCTAAATCACGCAGCTTTTCACGCGATACCAGCGTGCCATTTATCCAAACAGACGTGGCATTGAACCCGGGTAACTCAGGCGGTCCACTATTTAATCAGCGCGGTGAAGTGATTGGTATTAATTCGCGTATCTTTAGTGGTACAGGTGGTTACATGGGTCTGTCGTTTTCCATTCCGATTGATGCGGCGATGGATATTTACGAGCAGCTAAAAACCGATGGCGAAGTGGTGCGTGCTTATTTAGGTATTTATCCGCAAGACATCGATCGCAATTTAGCAGAAGCTTATAATCTAGATCGTCCTCAAGGTGCGCTACTGACAAGAGTATCACCAGACTCACCTGCACAAAAAGCTGGTCTAAAACCTGGCGATATCATTTTGCAATATAATGAAGTGCAAATTATGCGCGCCTCAGATTTATTAAACTTGCTCAATCGTGCCAAACCGAGCGATAGCTTCCGCGCACAGATTCAGCGTAATGGTAAGCAGATGACCATCAGCGGCAAACTCACTTATGCGCCCAATGATGTGAGAGCACAAGGCGGCGATCAGCAGAATGATGAGGTGCAGTTAGGCTTGCGTTTACGTAACTTGACCGCTGATGAGCAAGCAGAAATCGCAGTGGATAATAAGACGGGTATTTTGGTCACCACAGTTGACCCAACGGGATTGGCGGCGCGTTCAGGTCTATTGGCAGGTGATGTGATTACCAATTTTCACCAAAAGCCAATTAAAAAGGTCACGGATTTTTCAAGCGCGATTTCATCATTGCCCAAAAAAGGCGTAGTGACCATTGAAATTATTCGCCAAGGTATTCCCGCGATTATTGGTTTACGTATTGAATAAGCTTTGATAGCTTTGATAGCTTTGATAGCTTGGTAGGGGTAATGGGTAGTCGGGGCAGCAATTGAGCATGGCATAACAGGCGCGTCAATAATTCTACTTGTCTATGATAGAGCTCGACCCCTATAATGGCTGATTTTTTTACCCATGACTTAAAATAATCTAACATTGTCACTAACTTATTCATGGAGCGATTTATTTATCGCTCTATACGTTCTAATATAGGGTAAGCCAGTTGCTAGGCTCATACTCTCTCGTAACCATCAGGTAATTATGACTGACCATGCTCTTTATATCCTAAGTATCTCTACGGTAGCAGTATTGCTTGCGTATATTATACTGTGGTCAGGATTACAAACGTTCAATGCCAATCCTACCAAACGTTTTATGCGTATTTGGTTGAAGTTGGCACTATATTATGCTGCCTATACTATGCCCGTTTGGGCTTTGCTGTTGGTGATAGGTTGGTCGCAAGACATGTTGCCGATACTGCCGCAGCTATCACTGACACTCGTGCTAGTGGCCGTATTTGCAATGGGGTTCTATTTTTATACCGTGGTGATACAACCCAATCGTTTACGTTTAGATCATCATGCAATCGACTTAGATTTATCCACACCGCTGACGGTTGCCGTATTGGCTGATTTACGCATAGGCTTGTATAGCGGCAAGCCGCGTCATATTCGTAAACTGGTTGCTACCATCAATGCGTTACCAGCAGATGCGGTGCTGATTACGGGCGACTGGTTGTATTACCCAAGTGCTGATTTAGTGGGTCAGCTCATGTTGTTTAAAGGGGTTAATAAGCCTATTTATACAGTGATGAGTACCTCAGACTTGCGTTATCAATCGATTAATACGACTAAGCAAGGACAGCCGTTATTAGAAGATACGTTGTCCAGTGCCTTTGATGTGCTTGATATCAGCTATATTGGTCAACAGTGTACCTCGCTGCCACTTAAATGTACTGGGGCTACTAATGCGCTTCCAGTAATGCCCAGTGCGAGCTATTCTAAAAATAATAAAGAGGGTTTTAGACAGCAAAATTTGGAAAATAGTCCAACCGTCGCCGTGCTTTGCGGCTGGCAAGATGTTCCTAAACAATTTGCTGATATTGAAAGTGCAAATGCGTCTGATAAAGCCGCGCTTGGTGCTGAAATTGCTAATACCACGAAGCCCGTCATCATATTGGCTTCACGATTTGATAGTATTAGCGATTTGCCAAAATCCTTACAACCACGACCACTATTGATTACTGGTGCAGCAAAAGCGATTCAAAAAAATATATGGTTGGCACAAAAACAAAAATATATCGCACGTAGTAGCGAGCAGTCAACCCTGTTGAATAATAGCCGCATGGGCAAGCAGCGAGGTTTATATCAACATGGCAGTGCGCAGATATTTGTCAGTAGCGGTATTGGCACACGAGGGCTGCCTTTTCGCTTGTATCGCCCCACTATCGATGTGTTGACGATTCGTTAACATGACTCAAAAGACTTATCAGCGCTGATTCATTGCGCTAAACTGAGAGTTGAATAATAAGGCTACTGGTTTGTAGGTTGTAATGGCATGTCAGCAATTCAATTGATTGAACGTTAATTGATTGATAGCGGTCAAATCAAAATATGCTACACTAGCAGGCGTTTTTATTATTTTATTTTTAGTATTAAATAAGCGTTGTCGGTCATTGGCAAAAATAAGGCTAAGACGATTTTTAGCATCTATATTGCTAACGCTTTTATCATAGAAAAAGATTGATAATAAAAAATACTTAGCATTAATATCAAGCAAGATATTGCCAATGTTGCCTATGAATGTACACAATATGAGTGCAGGCGTAGACGTAATCATTGACACTTGCCAACGACCTATCATGTGACAGCTTTGAAAAAAGCTAGGATAATACAGTAAGGCACGGTTATGAGCACAGCATACGACGAGATCAAAACCCGACTACAAGGCTCAATGGTAGCCTTGGTAACGCCCATGCATCCTGACGGCACGGTTGATTATAAACGTCTGGCGGATCTCATAGATTGGCAGATTGAGCAAGGCACGCATTGTCTCGTTGCCGTTGGTACTACTGGCGAGTCAGCGACATTATCTATGCAAGAGCACAGCGATGTCATTCGCTACTTTGTTCAGCATGTCAAAGGTCGTGTACCAGTGATTGCTGGAACAGGTGCCAATAATACGATGGAAGCCATTAAGCTGACCCAAGATGCTGCCGACGCTGGTGCAGATTGTGCGTTATTGGTTGCGCCTTATTATAACAAGCCGCCACAAGAAGGCTTATACCAACATTATAAGGCTATCGCGCGCGCGGTGAATATCCCGCAGATGCTTTATAATGTGCCAGGACGTACGGTCGTTGATATTGCACAAGAGACCGTAGAACGTCTGGCTGATATCGATAATATCGTCGCGATTAAAGATGCCACAGGCTCTATCGCTCGCGGTGAGCAATTGATCAAAGCAGTGGGCGATAGAATCGTCGTGCTATCTGGTGATGACGGTACGGCGCTTGATTTGATGACATTTGGTGGTAAAGGTAATATCTCAGTCACTGCCAACGTCGCCCCAAAAGCGATGAGCGAGACTTTTACAGCGGCGCTTCGTGGTGATTTTGATGCGGCTCATAAAGCACATAATGTGGTCAAGCATTTACACCGTGACTTGTTCATTGAGTCAAGTCCTATCCCAGCCAAATATGCGCTTCATAAAATGGGTATGATAGATACTGGTATTCGTCTGCCTTTGGTATGGTTGGCTGAACAACATCATGCCACTATTGATGAAGCCTTGGTGCGTGCGAACTTATTATAAAATGATGCGTGTAAATGCTAACTCAGAGAGATAATATGATGAAAATATCATCACCGACTGCAAAAATATTCCCTGCGCTGCTGACCTTAATATTGGGAAGTACCTTAATATTGAGCGGTTGCCAAAGTGCTAAAAACTTACTTGGTAAGCGTGACAATGGTAGCTTAGAATATCAGCAAAGCAAAAAGCTTGTGCCAATAGAGCTGCCTGCTAACAAAGAACCAGCTCCTTTTGTACCTTTGTACGCAACTCCTAATGCTGGTGCAAATACGCTGAAATTACAGAACGAATCAGGTAATCAGTACCAGCTACCGAAGCCTGAGCGCGCTGTCAATAGTCCTTCGAATTAAAGCTATTTCCTTATTTATACCGCTGACATTTTACAGTGATTAATGTAAATATTATTCATTCTGTCATACAAAAATCAGCGGTCGCTGCGCGTTTTTACCACATAAGCTTGAACGAACAGGAACTCCCATAATGCAAAAGCAACAACTGCTGTATAAAGGCAAAGCCAAATCTGTCTATGAGACTGAAGATAATGATCTTTTGATTCTACATTTCCGTGATGATACTTCAGCGCTTGATGGCAAGCGTATTGAGCAATTAGCACGCAAAGGTGTCGTTAATAATCGTTTTAACGCTTTCATCATGCAAAAACTGGCTGATGCTGGTATCGAAACGCATTTTGAAAAGCAATTGTCTGAAGATGAAGTATTGGTCAAGCGTTTAGAGATGATTCCAGTTGAGTGCGTGGTTCGTAACTTTGCTGCGGGCAGCTTGGTTCGTCGTTTGGGCTTAGAAGAAGGGCAAGCATTGACGCCGCCTACTTATGAATTGTTTTATAAAGATGATGCACTGGGTGATCCAATGGTCAATGAGTCACTTGCTGTGTCTCTTGGCTGGGCAACCGAAGCACAACTTGCCAGAATGGAAGAGTTGACTCATCAAGTAAATGAGGTGTTAAAGGCGTTATTCGAAGCAGGTGATTTGATACTAGTTGATTTCAAACTAGAATTTGGTGTGTTCCATGACCGTATCGTCTTAGGGGATGAGTTTTCACCAGATGGCTGCCGTATTTGGGATAAGACGACTAAGAAGAAGCTGGATAAAGACCGCTTCCGTCAATCATTAGGCGATGTCATTGAAGCTTATGAAGAAGTGGCTAACCGTATTGGTGTGCCATTAAGCTAGATATTTGATTGGCACTGCATTGCAGGTCAATCTTTAGCGTAAAACAAAAAACTGAGCCATGTGCTCAGTTTTTTTGGCTTAAATTTTCTACCTATTCGATTATAAAAAAGCCAACACTCGCTTACGCAAGTATTGACTCATTTTTTAATTTATTTAATTACAGAGGATTTTGTGCAAAGTATCGTTCTAGATTATTCACATCAGAGCTAGGACGTGGCTGACGCATGTTTTCAACAATGCCGTTATAAAGTTGGTCTTTCGGTGCGTTATGGAATTTATTGAGTTCAGGATCCATATACGGCAGCTGCTGTTTACGTTGGAAATATTGATGTAATTGCAAGGTGATAGCTTGCATACCGACGTTATAGTTTGCCCAAGCACTATCATGACTGCCCCAATGATGACCAAACTCATGACCAATCACACCGATGTCAGCATTGAAATAATGTGAATAGAAATACCAAGTATCGATACCTAATATATCTCCACCGCCTAAACCGCCACCGATGGTAGTAATCCCTAAGCGAATATCACCACGATTCATTATTTGATTAAAATACTGGGTATATTGTTGTGGCGTATAATAGCCACCCTCACCAACAATTGGACCTGCATTGCCAAAGAAATCACTGCCTATGGCTTTTTTCTGGTCAAACCAAACTTTTTCAAATTCAGGGCTGCTGACAAGGTAAGAAAAATTGGTCATCATAATGACCCACTCACGTGCATAGACGGGATTAATTTTCTCCCACTGCCCATCATTGCGAGAATATTTACCGAAGGAGATACCCCATTTAGGTTTGATCGTAGCCAGCTTTTGTACAAGCGCATCTGTCTTCGATGCCACTTTAATGTCTAATAAATCAAGCGGCAGCTGCTTAAATTGGTTTAAGCCTGCTAATTGAATAGAGCCTTTATCGTCTACTAATGGATAACGATTTTGATCACTGATCTCCAAAGTAAGCTTGGTCTGACTAAATGGCGCTAATTGATCCAAATGCGCGATAGTGAACCATTGATCAGTACCTTTTAATTTGGCTTGGATGTCTAAATTACTGACGGCAGCAGCACTGTAACTCTGAAGCTGAATATTATTTCTATTAACAGTCGCTGATAAAATATTACTGATTTTAAAATAGCGTAAGTTAGAGTTGGTTAAAGTATCCCAATCTTCGCCATCTTGTAACATATAGGTTTGGCTCAACGCCGCAGCCTGCTGCAATTGGGTAACATAACCGGTTTGATTCGACCGATATTGTTGAATAGTTTGTATCGGTAATATCGTTACTTTGCCGTTACTTAACTGTAAAACCTTCTCTTTATTGACTACCATATCCGTGGCTTTGTTTAGGTTGGCATTAGTGCTACTGCCTTCTAAACGGTAGGCTTTAAAACTGTCTTGTGCCTTAGGGAGGAAGTTTACTGCGCCTCTTAGCTCTTCTGGTTTGAAGCTTTCTACATGTCCACTGTTACGTGAGCCATAGAATAAACCATCATCGGCGGTATTAAAGATGTTGATACCCGGATTGGTTTGTTTTAAAGGGACAATATCGTTTCCGGTTGCCTCTTGTTGAATCGTCGAGACATCATATACATACACTTGACCATTATCGAAGCTTGCATATAGTAAATCACCAACCGCTTCTAAACGTACATTACAATAAATATTACCGCAGTTTGGTAAAGACAAACGCGCATGCTTCTTAGCTTTTAGTGTATTACCAGGTACAACATCGCTTTGTTTCCAGACGTTAATACGATTGTGTGTATCCGCCGCAAAAACATACTGATCGTTTGCAGCGACAGAAATTGGATGAACCACCGCAAGATTTTCTTGGTCACCTGACCATGAACCTGTACCTAGAGACATCACCAACTGTGCTTCACCGGTAGCAATATCAAAGATATCGACTCGATTTGAGGACAAAGAAGAAGTATATAAACGATCTTTATAAATACTAATATCCGTCAACCGATTCCAAGACTGCCCAATACCACTTATAGTTTCTGGTTGAATAGGTGCCAAAACATTTTTAGTATTTAAGTCATAACGCAAAATATTAGCCGTTCCAGTATCGTTGGCAATATATAAAAGACCGTTTCTAGCAGCGATCGCTCTAGGATTCCAACTCTCTAAGCCAAACTGCTTTTTATCAAGTTCAGTTGCACCATCTGCAAAACGCAAATTCTGCAGCAGTTCACGTTGCTCAGGTGCTGGCAGAATAACTGAGGGCGGAACAATTTCTGGTTTAGGAATTGGAAAAATAATTTCTGGTTTCACTACTGGTGGCACATATGGTGGCGGATCAATAGGCAGAATCACTGTCGGTGGAATGATTTCCGAAGTAGTCGGTTTGCTTGGCTCAAGCGTCTGGCTTAACTTCTGGCTTAACTTCTGGCTTAACTTCTGGCTTAACTTCTGGCTTAACTTCTGGCTTAACTTCTGGCTTAACTTCTGGCTTAATTTCTGGCTTAATTTCTGGCTTAATTTCTGGCTTAATTTCTGGCTTAACTTCTGGTTTGTTAGTGGGCGGGATTGTGACTGCTGGCTTCACCTCTGAATTGAATTCATCACTATCATTACCACATGCAGCAAGCATAGTAGATAACATTAGAATACTGATTACTTTTGTTGAACGTGTGGATATCATTTTCATAACACTCCTCTAATTAGAACAAGAGAGGAATATAACACTTATGTTTATGTTATGTTTGCTATTTGTTATACCGCTAATTTTATATTTGAATCTCATGTTCCAGATATATTTAGAAATGAGTTCAATTAAATCATTTAAATGGAAGGCATGATAGTTTTTAGGTTTAAAGTGTCAGGTGCATTCTAGAAAAATACAGTCATCGCAATAAAATATATAATAAAAATAGTTCTGAATACGTTTTCTTAATTTATGCTAACTTATTAATTATTCAATCATATAAAAAGCATAAAAGGTTATTACTAATGTCAACGCCTCAAACTTCCACGGCGCAGCCTACTATTTTAGAGTCATCATGGTTTACTCGACCAACCTGTGTGGTCGCTGCTGAGTTAATAGGTAAAGTGCTATGTAGAAAGCTGTCAGATACGGATGGCACGACTAAAATATTGCGTATGCGCATCTCAGAAACTGAAGCTTACATCGGTGCGGGCGATCCCGCTTGTCACTCACATGCTGGCAGTCGAACGCCGCGCACTGAAATCATGTATGAGCAAGGTGGCGTTTTTTATGTGTATTTGACTTATGGCGTCCATCATATGCTCAATTTAATCAGTGGTGCTATCGACTCCCCTGAGTCAGTGCTGATACGCGCAGGGTTTTTAGCAGAAGATAGTGACCGCCTGCGAGATGAGCAATTATTGAGCTTAGATCAACAACTGATTCATCCCAAGCAGTTCGCTGGTCCCGGTAAGCTGACCAAACGTTTACAAATCGACCGTGACTTGTATGGCAAATCTATTCATCCAGCATCAGCCGTTTGGATAGAAGACGACGGTTGCAAGCCGCCAGTATCGCTGCGTCCACGGATTGGCATTGATTATGCGGGCGAGGCAAAAGAGTGGTTATTACGCTACATTTGGACAGACCATCCTTCGTTATCCAAAAAATAGCAAGATTGATAGTTGATGGCTGTTTTTCTAAATAGACTGGAAGGAAGTAATATATGTATAAACTGACGGTTTTTATTCCAGATACAGCATTAGAGCAGGTAAAATCTGCTTTATTTTCGGCGGGCGCTGGGACGATTGGCAATTATGAACAGTGCTGTTGGCAAGTGCAGGGAATAGGGCAATTTAGACCACTGGCAGGCAGTAATCCAAATATTGGAGCACATGATCGACTGGAAACCGTTGAGGAATGGCGAGTAGAAATGGTAGTGGCTGATGCTGATATTAAAGAGGTCGTTGAGGCGTTAAAGCAGGCGCATCCTTATGAAATGCCTGCCTATGATGTGATTGAAGTATTAGACTTTTAGGGTCAGCTCTCAGTCTTTTTTGATGTTAATCACGTTATAACTGGGATAGCCAAGCTCGATTTTGTAATCTTCACTGCCGCGTTTGGCTTTTACTTTTATTTTACTGTCACCTTTTTTGTATTTGACGTCTTTGACTCGATAACCCATATTGCTGACTTTATTCGCAGCCCTTTGCTCGATAGCAGGCTGATAAAGCTCTTTATCAATGGAGTTGATGGTCTTCTTGTGCTTTTTGTAGACCTTACTGTCTTTATAAACATCTTCGTAAAGGTCGCCGTAAGCATTATAACCAGGTGCGGTGACACAGCCAGTCGTTAGCGTCAGCAACACTGCAATCATACTGGCGGTAGCAGTGGCTTTTAATAAAGTATGGTGATTCATTAAACCCTCTTATGATGTCAAAGATGTTTTTGCGTCTCTTATAAAAAAGGGTCAAATAAACCAAGGGCTGGCTTATTTGACCAAAGGCATCAAGTAGTCAATGATGCCAAAAACTTTATTTAATAGCTTTATTTTACTACTCTCATTTTTAGTGCACTTAGATATAGCTGGTTCAATATAATTTAGATTCAAGGAAGGCAAGCGAAAGTACTACAAATAGTAGACTAAGCGAGCCTGACACCGTATCTGATTTATATAGGATTGACTATAACTATCAATTGAATGGAGGATATGCTCTAGTCTTTTTCAATCTTAATCACATTTAAGTTTGGGTAACCAAGTCGTATTTCATACTCTTGCGAGCCGCGTTTGGCTTCAATCTCGAACACGCCGCGTCCGTTCTTTTCTTCCAACTCAATGTCGTTGACCCGATAGCCCATGCCTTGTATTTTATTGATTGCACGTTGCTTAATTGCTGGATAACGCGAGTCTCTTTTAATGCTATCTTCGATATCGTCATTCTTATAGTGCTTATTATTCTTATGCTTGCCATTATTTTTATATTTATCTTTCTTGTAATGGTCTTTGTCATATCTATCGTCTTGCCAAACATTAGACCAAGCTTTTTTATTTGAGCTAATAAGTTTTAGATCAGGATACGTGTATTTTAGCTCGTATGCTTGGTTGTTCTTTTTGGCATAAGCGGTCATTGTGCGATTGCCACGGTAGTTATCGGATTTTATATCCATAACCTGATAGCCTTTACGGCGCAGATCAGCGCGTAGCTTTTGACTAATACGGTTGTAGTCAGCGTTACCATAATCATCATTACCACCATATACTGGGTAATTATCATACCCTGGACCGACGACGGCACACCCAACTGTAGTACCCAATAATGCAACTGCAAGACCAGTAGATATAACGGTCTTAAATGAGAAAGGCTTTAGAGTTTTCATGATCCAATATCCTATAATATTTTTAAATTACCCGTCGCATCATTGCTGGTGATAGCCGAGCACGTACGCACTCTATAAATTGTTCATAGCTTACTGGCAAATTAATTATTACCATCGTCATTACCATTATGTGCTTTGAAATATTTTCTTACATTATCTATCATAATGGACAAAGCTTGATGATTAGTGTCTTTTGCGTTAATAAGTTGTAATCAGGGTAACGAATATGAATCATGTAAGCATATGCTTACACGTAATGACGCTTACGCGACTTAACATCAGGTTAGGAATTAGGCATTATAGTCACACGGCATTAGGGAATGTGACTCAAGGATTGAGTTAACCGCATTAAGGATAATGATTCACTTATTAGCATCAGGATGATAATGATAAGTGGAGTAAGGACACATACCCTTTGCTGCTATCAGTAGTTAATGCTGGTAGTTGTAGTAAAAAGGGCAGGATGCCCAGTATCACAATATGCTGAATATTATGCAAGGATGCATGGGAAACAGTGGTGATAGGTAACATGGATAGTTAACAATAAAACCGCATAACAGTTAATTGCTATGCGGTTTTATCGTGTCTGGACTTTGAGTTTTATCTCTTATAATTATTTGATATAAATCAAGTTGGTGATAAGTCCAGCATAAAAAAACCGCATTAGAAACTAATGCGGTTTTCGTTTAAATAATCTGCTTATAAAATTTTTATCTTAATACTTCTTACAGCATGATTATCTACTAGTATTTATGTTCAGTACGCCATGCATCTACTTCACGTTCAGCATCATCTTTGCTGTGACCATAACGTTCTTGAACTTTTCCGACCAATTTATCACGGCTACCTTCAACGTGTAATAAATCATCATCAGTAAGATCAGCCCATTTTTGCTTTACTGAGCCTTTTATTTGGTTCCATTCACCTTTTAGAGTATGTTCGTTCATTTTTATGTTCCTTCTTTTATTATAAAATTGGTTATTAAGACAATTATTCCATCTGTCTTTAATCGACATTTTACTCAGCTGCTACTTTAATCGACATTTTACTCAGCTGCTATCAGTACTTATTAATCAGCTAACTGGTGATATCTAATATAAGTGCTCACCATCGTCATGTCTGTATATGCAATGTTGAGAGTGTTGCTCCATTATTGAGATCTGCACAGCTATGTTATGCATCGTCCATTTGTGTAATGAATGAAGTATTTTATCAGTGACATACGTAAAGAGGATTAACAAGTCTGGCGATGATTTATAAAAAATGACGTCGTAACACGCTGTACATATAGGAATAAAAAAAGTAGCTGTCATCATAAATATGGCGGCTATTTTTTATAATAGTTTTAGGATGGGTTAAAACGAATCATCAAGAATAAGTAAGGTTAAATATTTAGTGATAGACTTCTTGTTTAAATGGCTATAGCCTTATAGTTGAAATAACAATTATTTTATAGATTAAGTTGGGGCAGGTTGATAGTGAATGTACTTGATAGTGTAAGTGCTACAAAATCGGAAACAAATCGCGAGCTGGCGAAGGCGAACACGCGTCATACGTTACTCAAAAGTGCCTTGCAGCTGTATAGCGTAGAGGGCACTTGTGGTATGAGTATGAATAAAATCGCGAAAGGCGCAGGTATTGCTCAGCCAAGTTTTTATAACCATTTTGATAGTTTAGATGCGTTGCAGCAGGTGTTAGGCGAGCAGCTTAAAGGCAACTATTTATCGCCGATGCGCATGGCGTGGGTAGATATGCTTAAAGACTATCCAATGCTGTCTAAAGAGGATTTCAATGAGCGTTGTCAGGAGTGTCTAACATTGATTTTTGATACCGCCTTTCAAAACATCACTTTATTTCAACGTTTGCTCGAAGACAGTCTGCGCTTTGATTCAAACATAGAACGTAACGGGTTGGGAAGTCTAATCATAGAGATAAGAGACGAGTGGACCAAGATATTTATAGAGGGATTGCAGTCAGCCGAGTGCTCTTTTGACGAATCTGACGTTCATCTCTGTGTCGATATCGCTGCCGCCCAAGTACATGAGTTGATATTGGGCTGTTATCAACAGCGTTATTCACGGCAGCAAGCCATTGAGATATTGTGCAAAAACTTCGATGGACTTTTTAACAGTTTTTTCGCCAAAGACAAGCGCAGAGTAGATGGCTAGTCATCCAGCTTATCAATATTTCATTTTGGCTAATTCTCAGTGTTTTTAAGATTGTTAAGATGAGCAAATGTATTAACCTCATAAAACGGAATTTATATAGTGAAAGCGATATAGTCGATTCAATTTAAAAGTAGTACAAGGCAACCGAGTGTAGCTGTATATTTAATACTTCAAGCGAGGTTAACGCAGTAATATTTTTATAGTGGAATGACTATAGTAAAAAATAACAGGGAGCGCGACCATGGCTAGTGAAAAGAGTCACACGGATGAACAAACACATTTTAGAACCTGCAATTTATGCGAAGCAATGTGCGGAATTGTCATCAAGCACGATGGAAAAAAAGTATTATCGATTAAAGGCGATAAAGATGATCCATTTTCTAAAGGGTATATTTGTCCAAAAGCGACTGCTTTGCAAGACTTGCATGAAGACAGTGATCGCCTGCGTCATCCCGTTGAGAGAACGGCTAATGGTTGGAAAGAGATTGGCTGGGCTGAGGCGTTAGATAAGGTGGCAGCTGGTATTCAGTCGGTACAGAAAAAACATGGTCAAAACGCTTTCGGTATTTATTTAGGCAATCCTAATGTCCATAATTTGGGCGGCATGTTAACCATTAAGCATCTATTAACCAGTATCAAGACGCGCAGTCGCTTTTCTGCGACTTCCATCGACCAGTTGCCGCATCACATTGTTAGCATGCATCTGTTCGGGCATATGCTGCGCATCCCTGTGCCTGACGTCAATTGTACCCAACATATGCTTATCATTGGTGGCAATCCGCTGGCGTCTAACGGCAGTATTATGACCGCACCAAATATGCGTCAAAAATTAAAAGACATCCAAGCACGTGATGGTAAAGTGGTGGTGATTGATCCAAGGCGCACCGAAACCGCCGACATTGCTAGCGAGCATCACTTTATTCGTCCAGCGACCGATGTTTTGCTCTTGCTTGCCATGCTCAATGAAATCTATGCGCAAGGTTACGCGGATAAGCCACATGCTAAAAATAGTAGAGCGGCGGCGCTCGTGCCAGAGATTGCACGCATTGCAGACTTTGCAAAAGACTATAGCGCCGAGTCCGTTGCTGAGATTACTGGTATTGCGGCAATTAAGATTAAACGACTGGTCAAAGAATTTTGTGAAGCCGAAAGCTCGGTCTGTTATGGACGCATGGGCGTTTCGGTGCAAGAGTTTGGCTTACTGAGTCAATATCTAATCATGCTGATTAATATTGTCACAGGTCGCTTGGATGAAGTGGGTGGTCTAATGTTCCCCAATCCTGCGGTCGACGTGGTCAATAACTCAGGTCCAGGTTATCTAGGTAAGCGCCATAGCCGCGTGAGTAACTTACCTGATTTTAATGGCGATTATCCCGTCGTGGCAATGGCGGATGAGATGTTAGTAGAAGGGGCGGGGCAGTTAAAAGGCTTTATGACTGTCGCGGGCAACCCTGTACTCAGTACGCCGAATGGTGAAAAGTTAGATACGGCTTTTGCCAGCTTAGACTTTATGGTCGCTATTGACTACTTTGTCACAGAAACCAGCCGTCATGCGCATATCATTTTGCCGCCGGTATCGCCGCTAGAGCGCGATCATTATGACGTCACCTTTAACAATTTTGCCGTCCATAACGTCGCCAAATATTCAAAGGCATTGTTTGCTAAGCAAAGAAGTGCCAAACATGACTGGCAAATCTACTTAGAGTTAGCAAAACGCTTGGATAAAAAAGCCGTACTTGCAACCAAAGTCGAACGCCTAATAATAAAAGTTTTGGGTCCGAAGTTTGTGCTTAATCAAGGTCTAAAACGTGGGCCTTATAAGGGTCTCAATCTAAAGAAATTGAAGAAAAATCCGCATGGTATTGATTTGGGATCGCTCAAAACCATGCTGCCACAAGCGTTAAAACACAAAGACAAGCAGATTCATCTTAATGTTGATTTTTATCAAGCAGATTTAGAGCGCGTACAGGAGGTGATGCAGGACTATGATGACAAGCAAATTCTATTGATTGGTCGTCGTCATGTACGCAGCAATAATTCGTGGCTACACAACAGCTATCGCTTGGTAAAAGGTAAGCCGCGCTGTACTTTGATGCTGCATCCTGAAACGGCGAAACAGTACGGTATTGAGGATGGTCAAAACGTAAAAGTAACGTCGCGTGTGGGTAGTGTGACGATCGTAGCAGAAGTGACGGATGAGCTGATGCCAAATGTCGTGAGTATCCCTCATGGGTGGGGTCATGGCCGTAAAGGGGTAAAACAGAAAATCGCTCAAGCGCATGCGGGCGTCAGTGTCAATGATTTGACAGACGATACCTTAATTGATCAGCTAAGTGGCAATGCGGCAGTCAATGGTGTACCAGTACAATTGGAAGCAATCGCGCCAGAAGTGGTTGATTTGGAGATGGCTGATTCTGACGTTGATTTCGATATGGAATCAGGGAGCGCTGCATAAAATAGTTCTAGAATAAAAGTCTTTCATATAAAGAAAAAAGGCGCTGACTTATATTGGTAGCGCCTTTTTTACGTTTCCTATTCTTACGTTTCTTATTTTTACGATCCTAAGCCAACAAAATCAAAATAGACTGGCGGTGTCTCACCCTGTATTAATAAACTGATCGCCTTTGCCGAACCACAAGCATGGGTCCAACCAAGCGTACCATGACCCGTATTGAGCCATAAATTATCAAAACTAGCATCCACATTATGACTGCCATGACGGACTTGACCCCTATGCGCGCGCCCAATTAACGGTACATTTGATGGGGTCATCGGTCGCAGTCCTGTCCAATATTGCACAGAATTTGCAATGATACCTTTCGGGAATAACTGCTGCACACGGCGCGTGATAGCTTCACAGCGGGTGACATTCAAATCCAAATTGTAGCCGTTAAACTCTGCCGTGCCGGCAACCCGCAATTTGTCACCAAGGCGTGATGTCACCAGCTTAAACTCATCATCAATGAGACTGACAAAGGGTGCTAGATGCGGGGCGCGGGGGTTGATTTGATAAGTGGCCGAGTAGCCTTTAGCAGGGAAAATAGGTAGATGAATATGCAGCGGTTTCATGAGCGATACGCTATAGCTGCCCAATGCCAGTACATGGCTGTCTGCACTAAAGGTTTGCGCGTTTTCGCCCTTGGGTTGAATGGTAATACTATGGATATGCGGGCTAGCAGAATGGGCGTCTGCGTTTAACGCTAGAATCTCGGTATCGTATAAAAACTTAACGCCAGCCTCGATGCAGCGCTCGGCTAAGCGCTGGGTAAATAAATGGGCATTACCCGATTCATCACGGCTGGTATAAGTCGCACCTTTTAGCTTATGAGCAATAGGGTAAAGTGCAGGCTCTAGGTTTACGGCATTATTGATATCGATGACATGACGCTCACAGCCTAACTCTTGCATGCGCTCCGTTGGCGCAATCGCGGCATCAAATTCCGCTTGATTGGTATAAAAATGCATAATGCCGCGCGTTTGCTGCTCGTAATCAATACCAATATCAGCACGCAGCTGTTGTAGGGCATCTCGTGAATACAAGCCCAAACGTACCATTTGTACCAGATTGGCATCGGCTCTATCGGCACGGCACTCTTGCAAAAACTGCATCGCCCACTTAAGCTGCGCCTTATCAGCACGCAAGCGATACAACAGCGGTGCATCCTCGCGAAACAGCCATTTAAGGGCTTTCATTGGAGCCGCTGGATTGGCCCAAGGGGTTGCGTGCGAGACAGATATTTGCCCACCATTGGCAAATGAGGTCTGCATACCGGCCGCTGGCTCACGCTCAATGACGGTCACATCGTAGCCTGCTTGGCGAAGATACCATGCGGTGGTCACGCCCACCACACCCGCTCCGAGTACCGCAATATGGGTCATAGATTGCTCTGCTGCTGTTTTAGTAAAAATGTTTTTACGAGTGCTGCTTATTACGCGTCATTCATCATGTCGTACTATTTCTGACGCGCAACATCGGCTTGCAGCGCTGGCGGTAAGTCTAATATCGTAAGCTCACTGTCGGCTAAATGCTCTGGACGGGCAATGACCAATGCTTTAAAACCATTACCATTAATAGTGTCATCGGCAATCGCATTAACCACTTGGATTTTATCGAGCTTGTCACCTGCTGCTGGCACGTCGCCTGTGCCGCTAACATAATGTAAAAAAGCTTTTGGTGCTGCTTTAAAATAAATACGGGCAATCACTTCTTGACCAAGATAGCAGCCTTTATCATAGTCCATACCGCCGCGCTGATGCAGACGCAGCTCTTGTGGCTGAAACAGACCTTGGGTTGCAGCAACTATCCAATAGTTACCAATGGCAAGACTCGCTTGCATCCACGCTTGGGTATCGGCTGGTGTATTGTGGTTTTCTTGATGGCTAAAGGTTGGAACGTCATCAAACACGCAAGGATAAATGGGCGCGGGCGCACTGGTATCAAATTTTGAAAAGGCACCGAACTTTTTTAAATGGGCTTGAAAAGCCTCAGCACAATCGGCACTGATAACCACATCATAATGCTTTTCGGCTTGTTTTTTTATCCAAAGACCAAAATCAATGCGACCTTTTAGATTGCTAAGCGCCGTTGCTTGATAACTGAGTCCGAGCTTGGTGACATCAGAGGTTAGCTGACCCTGCAAGAATTTTTCTGCATCTTCACCTTGAATCGTTAGTTGAACAAATTGTGGCAATGTTGATGGGAGGGTCGATACGTTTGATTGAGTCATTATTATTATCCTATTTATGAATCGCTTCGTTATTAGTAGCCATAGCCTCAGATATTGTGGTGAATACTGAGTTGTTAAAGTAATTGCTAAAGTAAATATTGAGGTTTTACCATCTAAAGATACATGGTCATCAAACCAAATTTAGTTAAAGCAGAGTACCACAAAACACTGCGTGATAAAAAACGTCCGCTGTAAGACATGAGCGAATCTATCAATTAGTCACAGAACCGCATTTACGAGCGAAGCGATTGGTTAAAGCTGGCGACTTACGGTACAATGTTAGCTCTAGAATACACCCAATTTATCACGGCTGACGAGGAAATTATGAGCTTACCCAATTGCCCAAAATGCGATGCTGAATATACGTACGAAGATGGTGCGTTACTGGTATGTCCCATGTGTGCTCATGAATGGACTGCGGCTGAAACCGATGCGGCACAAGCTGAAGAGCAAGACGCGGTCATTCGTGATGCGGTCGGTAATGAGCTGCAAGATGGCGATACCGTCACCGTGATTAAAGACTTAAAAGTCAAAGGCTCATCGATTGTTATTAAAGTTGGTACCAAAGCAAAAGGTATTCGCCTGCTGCCCGATGCCTCTGATGGTCATGATATTGACTGTAAACTTGATGGCTTTGGGCCAATGAAGCTTAAATCATCTGTTGTTAAAAAAGCATAAATTATTAAATGTGCTTTAAAAATCTGCTAAGCATTAACAACAAGCCGCAAGGTTATTTTTAATAAAATAAGACAGAATCAATATTAAAGAAATAATAAGTAGAGAATAATTATGAGCACTAAAAACGAACAGCTATTTGCGCAAGCCCGCAAACATATTCCTGGCGGCGTAAACTCGCCCGTCCGTGCCTTTGCTGGTGTTGGTGGCACGCCTATTTTTATGCACCGTGCTAACGGCAGCAAAATTTATGACACCGAAGACAATGCTTACATCGATTATGTCGGCTCTTGGGGTCCAATGATTTTGGGTCATGCGCACCCTAAAGTGATTGATGCAGTTAAAAAAGCGGCTGATGATGGTTTAAGCTTTGGTACGCCAACGCCGTTTGAAACCACTGTTGCCGATAAAATTTGCGAAATTGTCCCAAGCGTTGAGATGATTCGCATGACTAGCTCCGGTACAGAAGCGACCATGAGTGCAATTCGTTTGGCTCGTGGCTATACCCAACGTGACAAAATCGTTAAATTTGAAGGTTGCTATCATGGGCATTCAGACAGCTTATTAGTAAAAGCAGGTTCGGGCATGCTAGATATTGGCGAGCCAACCTCAAAAGGTGTGCCAGCGGATTTTGCTAAGCACACCATTACCATTCCTTATAATGATCCGCAAGCGATTAAAGATTGCTTTGAGAAATGGGGCGAAGAAGTCGCCTGCATTATCTTAGAGCCGATCGCTGGCAACATGAATATGGTCATTCCGACCCAAGAATTCCATGATACCTTGCGTGCAGAATGTACTGCCAACGGTTCAGTGCTGATCTTTGATGAAGTGATGACGGGCTTCCGTGTTGGTCTGGGCGGCGCACAAGCACATTTCGGCATTGATCCTGATTTGACGTGCTTTGGTAAAATCATCGGTGCAGGTCTGCCAGTTGGCGCTTTCGGTGGTAAAAAAGAAGTGATGTCTTGTATCGCACCACTCGGCGGTGTCTACCAAGCTGGTACGTTATCAGGAAACCCACTGGCGATGCGTGCGGGTATCGCGATGTTTGAAGACTTAACCGTAGATGGTTTTTATGCTGAGTTAGCAGCGAAAGTTGATCGTCTAGTAGACGGTTTTCAAGCGGCGGCTGACAAACACGGCATCAACATGCGTACCAATAAATTGGGCGGCATGTTTGGCATGTTCTTTGTGAAAGACAATGAGACTGACACGCCAAAGAACTTCGATGACGTGACAGAGTGCGATATGACAGTGTTTAATACGTTCTTTCACGGCATGCTAGATCGCGGAATTTATTTGGCACCCTCTGCTTATGAAGCAGGCTTTATGTCTATCAAGCATAGCGATGAAGATATTGATGCGTCGATTAAAGCTGCTGACGAGATTTTTGCAGAAATGGCAAAAGCGTAACTGTTTATTCAGGATATTATTTATTCAGAACCTTGTTTATTTAAGACCTTGTTTAAAATGTATGTACTTACAAGAACCAGTATGAGAGATCATGCTGGTTTTTTTGTGCCCAATATTTATCCTTTTGTGATTTTTACTATAAAAGATAAAGATTTTCTGACGATGATTGCATAAATTAAAAAACTAGGACGAAGACAATTCCTTCTTTGGGTGATTGCAAAATAAACAATAAATTATGCTATTCTGAGATGAATCAAGACAATTGAGCAAGGACGCCAACTGATGACTACAAGCACTAATGATATACCTAGCAGTAATACGCCACCGTTATGGCAAGCCTCATATGAGAAATATGGAATAAGAAATAATTTAGATGTATTAGATAACAAGCACAACCTGCTAGATTTGTTGCAACCTAAGATAGATCAGCATAGTGATTCTGTAGCTTTTAGTATGGGGCCTGCCACCCTTACCTTTGCACAATTGGATATTGCCAGCCGCCGCTTTGCTGCTTTTTTGCAAGCACAAGGAATCAGTAAAGGCGACCGTGTCGCTGTGCAATTACCCAATATATTGCAGTATGCCGTGGTGTTACTTGGTTGTCTGCGAGCAGGCGCGGTATTGGTGAATGTCAATCCGATGTATACCCATTATGAATTGGCGCATCAGCTGACGGATGCTCAAGCTAGTGTGCTGATTGTCCTCGATGGGATGACCTCTGCTTACGATCAGTTAGATGATGCAGTCAAAGCGCAACTGTCATTGGTTGTACATTGTTCCGTCAATCCGAATGCTGCACCTGCTGACAACGATATTGCCTTGCCTACCCAACTTGAGCCGTCGACCGATACTACTCGTCAATTCAATCAAACCACAGCCGATAATGCTGCAAAAAATATCTCAGAGCAGAGTGTAAGCTTTGCCCATATTATGAGTGCATACCACGCTGAGCAATATCAGCCTGTTACTATCGGGCGTGAAGATTTAGCTTTATTGCAATATACGGGTGGCACGACCGGCAAGCCAAAAGGTGCGATGCTCACGCATTACAATGTCATGGCCAATGTCTGTCAGTGTTATGCGATGTTTGGTCATGCGATTGAAGCGGGTCGTAGCGAGCAGATTAAAATACTCAATCCGTTGCCGCTCTATCATATCTTCTCATTTACCGTTTGCGGCTTACTAGGTATTTATGGTGGTTGGGAAGATATATTGGTCACCAATCCGCGTGATATCGATGGACTAGTCACTACCATCGAGCAGCATCGTCCGCATGTCATTCCTTCGGTTAATACCTTATTTATTGGTATGCTGCATCATCCAAAGTTTGCCAACCTTGATTTTAGTCGCTTGGCACTATCTATAGGTGGCGGCACCGCCATCATCAAAGCCGTATCTGATCAGTGGCAACAAGTCACTGGTATGATTATCAATGAAGGTTACGGCATGTCCGAAACTGCACCAGTTATCTCTTTTAATCCACCTGGTATAGATCGTTTCAACGGTAGCGTTGGTCTGCCACTTGCGATGATGGATATTAAAATCATTGATGAACAGGGTGCAACTTGTGCAATAGGTACACGGGGCGAGGTTTGTATTAAAGGCCCGCAGGTCATGCGTGGTTACTGGCAACGAGACAATGAAGATACTTTTACAAAGGATGGCTACTTTAAATCAGGTGATATTGGTGTGCTAGATGAACATGGATTTTTGACGCTGGTGGATCGCAAAAAAGACATGATACTGGTTTCAGGATTTAACGTCTATCCAAACGAAGTGGAAGCGGCATTGACAGAGCATCCGAAAGTACTTGAAGTCGCGGTGGTTGGTATTGCAGATGAGCACAGCGGCGAGGTACCCAAAGCGTTTGTGGTTAAAAAGGATTTGAGCCTAAATGTAGAAGAGTTACAAAGCTTCGCAAGCGAGCGTTTAACAGGTTATAAACGCCCGCAGTCATACGAGTTTATCGATGAATTGCCCAAAACTGCGGTAGGCAAAATATTACGTAAGTCTTTACGTTAGTTGAGCTAGGGGCGAGTTATCATCGTCCGATTTTATCAAATTTACGGTCTTTTAAGCTGAGTCTACCGCGTAGGACATCACTGTACATACGAAAGTCGCTAGCAAAGCTTTTTAGAGGGAATTTGAACGAGGCAGGTTCGTTTTTTTCAAAGAAAAAATGACCGACCCAAGCGCAAGCATATCCAGCAGCGATGCCTTTAAGTAATGGTTTTGGTGAAGCGGTTTTGACCGACTTTGCGAGTCCCAATAAGCCAAAGCTACTACCAGAAAAATGTAAGCGGCGGCAAGCCATGTTTTGATGTTCAGCTAAATAGAAGTCATAAAATTTTTGCTTTGTTGGGCTGACGGTTGCCATCATGTTTTTTTTAGCATTGCTGACCGCTTGAGCATCGGCGTTTTTGGTAGTGTTTTGTGTGGTCGTTTGATTCATTTGTTTAGCTTCCTTGCTAATCGTTTCTTGAGTATAGATATTAGGGCGAGTCATTAGAGTGCTTTCTGTTTTAATAAAGCGGCTAGGAGGTCATTAAGTAACTGTTATTTATTATAATATTGGTCGTTTTTAATGTAGCAAAACGCTATCCTTAACACAAGCAATGGATGTTTATGGCGCATTCGTTATTTTGTGAATGATGCGCTTGCTGCTTAATTAGCATTTGGGTCACTTGCCAGTGTTTGGCATAAATGCTTTAATGGCGAAAATTGCATCAAATACGTGAGCCGCTTTGCGTAAATGGCTCTATTTGGTGCAGCTATGATGTTTATATGACTTAATCATCTGATTTTTAACCCATATCCTCTCCCTTTTATCCAACAAGGTAACGATTCCTCTTATGCCTATTGACTACCTTACAAATCCGCCGCTTGCTGATGATGAAATGATGGCAGCCATTGATATCGGTTCCAATAGTTTTCATCTGGCCATTGCGCGTCTTGACCATGGTGAGGTGCGAAAAGTCGTTTCTATGTCTGAAAAAGTACAGCTCGCCGCAGGTTTGGATGAGAATAATATCTTAAGTGCGGCAGCTGCACAGCGAGGTCTCGACTGTTTGAGCCGATTTGTGGCGCGTTTGGATTCGGTACCACCCGAACGCATTCGCGTGGTTGCGACCAACGCTTTACGTCAAGCCAAAAACGCCAATGACTTTATTGCCCGTGCCAATAAAATATTGCCGAAACCCATTGAGATTATCGCGGGACGAGAAGAGGCGCGCTTGATTTATTTGGGCGTCTCACACACCAATGCCAGTAGTGACAAGCGTTTGGTCATCGATATTGGTGGCGGTTCGACAGAGTTTATCATTGGTCAAGAGTTCGATCCGCTATTGACCGAGAGTTTGCAGATGGGCTGTGTCGCCTTTACCCAGAAGTACTTTGCTGATGGTCAAATCACGAAAGAAGCCTTTAATAATGCGATATCAGCCGCTCGCAAAGAAGTGTTAGCGATTCAGGGTCGTTATCAAAAATTGGGTTGGAGTAGTGTGGTTGGCTCGAGTGGGACGATTAAAGCGGTACGTAATGTGCTGGTATCTAAGGGCTGGGCTGATGAGCAAGAGCGCATCACTTATAAAGGTGTCAAAAAGTTAGAGAAACTGTTGCTTAAAATTGGCAATGTCGATGACATCGATTTAGAAGGCGTTAAGGAACATCGCAAAGCCGTCTTCCCAGCAGGCGTGGCGGTGCTGCGTGCAGTCATGAAAGTGCTGGGTGTAGATACCATTACTTACTCAGATGGTGCACTACGTGAAGGTGTGATGTACGACATGCTTGGACGCTTTGCTAGCGAAGATGTTCGTGACCGCAGTGTGCTGGCGCTGATTAAGCGTTATTCAGGGGATAAAAAACAAGCCAAACAAGTGGTGAAAACCAGTCGTCATTTATTTGAGCAAGTGAAGGAGAAGCTCGCCCTTACCAATGATGATTGTGATTTACTCAGACGGGCGGCTTTCTTGCATGAGATAGGATTGGCCATCAGTCATAGTAGTTATCATAAGCACAGCGCGTATTTGCTTGAGTATTCTGATATTCCAGGATTCTCGCAAGTCGATCAAAAGCGCATGGCACAGCTGATGCTCAATCATCGTCGTAAGCTCAAGGCTGATATGTTAGAGCAGACCTGTACTATCGGTGGTAATCAGCTCGTTTATCTTTGTCTGCTGCTACGTTTGGCTGTACTGGCGCATCACAGCCGCAGCGATTATGAATTACCAGCATTACAGTTACAAGCCATGGATGATCATTGCTGGCAAATCACCGTTGCCGATAGCAGTGAGCATTATGCTTTCTTATTGCCGGATCTACATACTGAGATTGAGCAGTTTGCCAAATGGGGCGTGACGCTGAGCGTGGTTGAGGGCTAGGCAGCGCTGCTTTGCACTGATTTGCACTGACGATCAACATGATGCCGTTACTATTGTAATGAGTATGCTATAGATTAACGTAACAAAAGCGGCTTTGTCAGTAATGTCATGCCATTTAAGATGTGCTACTATAGCCTCTATTGAGTTTACAACTGTACTTTCATTATCTAAAAATCGATAACGATATTATTCTTAAACATAAATACATTAAGTATAATTATTAAAGGGAAGCGTCTATGAGCACTGTCTGGGATAGTGTGCAGCTTGCACGGCACGCCAAGCGTCCATTATTTATGGACTATGTTAATCAGTTGTTTACCGAATTCGATGAGCTGCACGGTGACCGTGCTTTTGCCGATGACAAAGCCATTCTTGGTGGTCTGGCGCGTTTTGATGGTCAGCCTGTGATGGTAATTGGTCAACATCGCGGTCGCAGTACCCGTGAGCGTATTGCCCATAACTTTGGCATGGCCAATCCCGAAGGCTACCGCAAAGTGATTCGTTTGGTCAAAATGGCTGAGCGCTTTAATATCCCTGTGATGACCTTTGTCGATACTCAAGGCGCTTATCCGGGTATCGGCGCTGAAGAGCGCGGACAAGCGCAAGCCATTGCCGAAAGTATCGCCGTTTTTTCTAGCCTAAAAGTGCCTATTATCGTGACCATTATCGGTGAAGGCGGCTCAGGTGGGGCGTTGGCTATTGGCGTTGGTGACAAAGTCAATATGCTACAAAATAGTATTTATTCGGTTATCTCTCCGGAAGGTTGTGCTTCTATCCTGTGGAAAACAGCTGAAAAAGCACAAGATGCTAGTGAAGCCTTGAAATTAAATGCGATTAATTTATATCAGATGGGGCTGATTGATGCCGTCATTGAAGAAGGTGAAGGCGCACATATCAAGCCGCAACCAGTCATGATTGCCTTGAAAGCACTTATTGCTGAGCAGTTAGATGAGATTAAAGATTTAGACGCACACGCGCGTTGTGAGCTGCGTTATGAGAAGCTGAAAACTTTTAACTCAGAAGTGATGTTGCCTGCTTAATGGTCGCTATGACACCTCTGTTACTAAGCCTCTATGCATGTACACAAAGCTTTTCATATTAGAGACTGATTCTTAATGCTAAAATAAAAACGTGTCATTTTATGGCGCGTTTTTTTGTGGCTGTTAATATAGGTACTAACTGACGCTGTAACTGATGTCGTAGCTGACGTATAAACAGATTCATTTATATGTCAATTCATATATGCATGCTAAATAAATAAGGCTGATTATGACCAGCAGTGCAATCCTCCCGCATCCTATGAATCCAATCGCAGACTTGCCTGTCGATGCCGATCTGGCACAAGCATTATTGAGCAGTATGGCTGAATATGGTGAACATCTGCACGGTCGACGGCTTTGGCTGGCGTGTAGTGGTGGTCGTGATTCATTGGCATTGGCTGCGCTGTGTGTGCAGCTCTATCGCCAAGGTAAGTTGCCATTTTTGCCGCAATTGCTGCATGTGAATCATGGTTTGCAAGCAGATAGTGACACTTGGGCGACACATGTTGCTAACTGGGCAGCAGTGCAGCAGATACCGTGTCGGATTTTACGTGCGCAAGTGAATGGTCATGATGAGCAAGCCGCAAGGCAAGCTCGTTATGATGTCATGCGAGCGCAACTCAATCAAGATGATGTATTGCTCTTAGCGCATCATGCCGATGACCAAGCAGAGACGGTGCTGATGCGGCTGATTCAAGGCGCTGGGGTGAATGGTCTGTCGGGTATGCAGCCGTGGCGTATCCAAACGCAGGGCGCACAGCGTATGGCATTATGGCGACCTTGGCTGACGGTCAAACGCGGCAATATCAGCAGTTATGCTCAGCGCCTAAAGCTCCCTTATATCGATGACCCAACCAATGATGCTGGCGATAATGTACGTAGTGGGCTACGCCTCGACATCATGCCAGTATTGGCGACCTATAATTCTAATGTCATTGACAATATTGCCCGTAGCGCACAGCTATTGCGTGATGCCCAATTGATAATCAATGCACAAGCGGCAGAAGATTTACAGCAGATAGAGGTAGCATCATTACAGCTATCGTCTGCCCAGCGTGTGCTAAATATAGACAAGCTACAAGCATTACCCATTTATCGTCAGCGCCAACTATTGCATCATTGGTTGGGTCAAGATGAACCATTACCGCCTGCTAAGCAGCTGGTCGATGATGTATTTATGCTAAGCCAACGTGATGATCCTGATCACCAAACGGCGCTTTTTTGGCAAGGTCGCAAGCAGTCCTATACGATTTGCCGCTACCGTCAGCAGCTTTACCGTTTAAGCACTGAGTGGCTCAAGTGGTTAGCATTGCCGCTTGCCAAACAGATGCAGCCCTTATTTAATATTGTTGTGGCTGATATTGATACGATGTCTGCCGAGCCTGTGTCAGTTACCTTACGCAGGGATAACAAATTTACTTGGCAGGTGCAGATGATGCCAGATATCTTGGCAGAACTATTAGACAGCTATCAAGATGATGATGACAGTCTTGAGATTACCTTTGCGCCATTAGGCCGTCAGCAGCGTGTGCAAACTGCATTGGCATCACGTCCACAAGCGGGCAAGAAACTATACCAAACGCTTGGTGTACCTGTATGGTTGCGCGAGAGTTTGGTGGTGGTCAGTGCCGTATCCGTACAGCAGGATAAAGAGTGGCCATTATTGCTGGTTTCACCTTTTGAGAGCTGGGTATTAGGGACGAGTAGATCGCTAACAGACACGACAGAAAATATTGGCGTTTTAAACAGTGCTATTAGAAGCAATGTTATTAGAAATAGTGTTATTAGAAACAGTCTAAGCATCAATAACGCTTTTTAATATTTGTAACCTAAGCCTTTTAGGAGGTCAGGTTATCTAGGGCTAGGGCTAGGGCTAGGGCTAGGGCTAGGGCTAGGGCTAGGCCATCAAGTCATCAAGACATCAAGTTTTCTAACCATTTTGATATCTATTATTTGCGTGCTTTTGTAGCATTCTTCACTCTTTTCGCCATTACCTACAAAGCCAAATTTTTGATAGAAATCAATAGCAGCCACATTATTTTCTAATACCCATAAATAAAAATGGGCATGGATATGAGATTCTAAGAGAGCTTTCAATGATACTGTCATTAATTGAGTGCCTATACCCAATCCTTGATAGTCGGGCAAAACATACAACGTGGTAATTTCATAATTTTTATTATTAATGAAGTACCCAATAAACCCCAAATTATGATGATGATCAGCATATGCTATCCAGACAATAACATCAGGATGCGCCATTAACTCCTGCCACATTTTTGTCTTATTACATAAGTTGTTTTTATCATGGATATAGGACACTGGTAACAAATCTAAATAGGCGGCATGCCAACTTTTGAAGTGAATGTTAGCAATGTCTGCATAATCCTCAGGGTTGGCTTTACGAATGAAAAACATAGTACTCTCCGTCACTGATTTTATATAATGCCCTTGTTAATTTAACCGTTTGGTTGTGCCATAGTCGATGGCAATTCAGTGGTTCGATGAAGCTTACAACGGGGTTAGATACCGTCAATTTATCAAACGATGCCAGTAGCAGTATGGTAAACTGAGTGTCATTTTACCTATCATTATGTTAGTTTGAATACCTTTGGATTTTTGAATAGGAGACATGTATGTCAGTATTAGATAATAAGAAAATCAGCTTTATCGGTGGCGGTAATATGGCGCAGGCTTTGATTAGCGGGCTTGTCAGCTGCGGTGTCAAACCGAGTTTAATTACCGTTGCTGATCCTAGCAGTGAAGCGCGCGCGCAATTGGCTGCTAAAGGATTGAACACGGTTGATCCAACTGCTGATGCAAAAGCTGCCGTTATCGATGCTGACATTGTGGTGCTGGCGGTCAAACCGCAAGTGATGAAAGCGGTAGTCAGTAGCTTTGCGGATGTCTTAGACAAGCAGCTGGTGATTTCAGTGGCAGCAGGTTTGTCGACTGAGCTTTTATCTGACATGTTGGGTGGCTATGACAATATCGTCCGGGCGATGCCAAATACCCCTGCAATGATTCAAATGGGCGCAACGGGTCTGTACGGTACTGATAATATTTCTGCTGAACAAAAGCAGTTAGCAACGGTGGTGATGGAAGCATCAGGTTTGGTCATGTGGGTCGATAATGAAGAACACATGCATGCGGTAACCGCCGTATCAGGGTCAGCACCAGCATATATGTTTTACTTTATTGAATCGATGGTCGATGGGGCAGTGGCTTTAGGTTTGGATAAAGAGCAGGCTTCAGCGCTCGCTATGCAAACCATGCTAGGCGCGGCAAAAATGGCGATGAATAGTGAGGATGCACCTGCTGAATTGCGTCGCAAGGTCACCTCGCCAAATGGGACAACCCAAGCCGCCGTTGAGTCAATGCAAGCCAATGATATCGGCGGTCAAATCGTTGAGGCTATGCAGGCTTGCTATGACCGTAGCCAAGCCTTGAGTGAAGAGATGAGTAAATAATCATCCATATATCAGGCGCGTTATTTGCTAAAAGCGCATGACGCGCCTGAGCCGTAATACTAAGCACCAATACCAAGCACCTAGTAATGACAGTCGTCATCCCAAAACCTGTTAATAATGTCACATTGAGTAGCACTTCATGAACAACATGTTATTTCAAATCTTTGATTTGGTCACCACCTTCGCCATGATGTTGGTGTTTATTCGCTTTATGCTGCAATTTGCAGGGATGGATGCCAGTAATCCCATGATTGCGCCTGCCTATAAAGCAACGCATATTGTCGACGTGTTTGGGCGTATTTTTCCAACCGTCGGGCAAGGGCGTATCAGTATTGCGGCTATTGTCCTGATGTTTTTGATTCGTTTAATCGATATCTCTGGAAAAGCAGCACTGACCCATAAAGGTATCGCTCCTGTACCGTTATTTTTCACTGGTACTATCAGCTTGGTATTAGACTTTTTACGTATGTGTCGCTATCTCGTCATTGGTTCCATCATTGTCAGCTGGATTGTGGTATTTACCCAATCTCAGCATCCTATTATTGGTATTATTGTCGATTTAGCGGAGCCAATCTTGGCACCATTTCGTCGAATCACGCCAAACTTGGGTATGATTGATTTATCACCAATGGTCGCATTCATTGCTTTTATTTTGCTTGAGATGTTTATTGGTGGCTTTGCCGCAAGCTTTATGCCGATGTTGGGTTGAGCTGGATTAATAATCACTTGAAAGCTATTATCTAAAATTACCAGTAGCTATCTAAAAAAGGGCGCTCTACGAGATATAGAGCGCCCTTTTTTTATTGATTATTTAGCGGTTATGCTGAAAGTCTATAAAACGATTGGGTATTAATTGGGCTTGCTCATTATTAGGGTGCGGTGCATCAGCGGCACGCAGCGTCTGGGTAATCCAGCTGTCTGCTGCCTTTACTGCATCGATAAGCGCATCACCCATTGCTAAGCGCCCAGCGATAAAGCTGGCAAGCGAACAGCCAGAGCCATGAAATTCGCCCGTTAAGCGCGGCAAGGTGCTTTTATGTACCATCTCACCCTTTATGTACAAATACTGCTCTATATCGCCGCTATCAAAGTCGTGTGAGGTCTTTACCAATACGGCATAGGTGCCTTGAGCGCATAATTTTTGCGCGCCAATGTGTAAGTCTTGCTCACCGCTTAATGCGCGTAGCTCATGAGTATTCGGTGTGATAAGAGTCGCGTATGGTAACAGCTCCCTAAATGCGCTAACGAGCGTCTTTTCATCGCCCAAACTGCCACCACTATTGGCAACCAATACGGGATCTAATACAAATGGCGTATCAGCGGCGATAAGGCGCTCGGCAAACAATTGAGTCAGCATAGCGATATTATCAGTCGTACCCAACATACCTGACTTAATAGCTGCAACAGGCAAATCATCGAGCACTGCGGTGGCCTGATCCTTTACCAAATTTGCTGCACAAGCTTCAAAACCAAAGACTTGCTGCGAGTTTTGTATGGTAATAGCTGTACAAGCAATGGCAGCATGCGCACCTGCTTGACCGATGGCTTCTATATCCGCTTGTAATCCAGCGCCGCCTGAGGGGTCTAATCCTGAAAAACACAGTACCACTGGTCGCATAAAAATTCCTTTGACATAATCTAAAATAAGTAACAAATACTATAGACACCCACTGCTAAAAAAGCCATAGTAGGTGAGAGATGGTATATAGACAATCCATCCATTAATCCATCAATTAACAACAACCCAGAGCGTGCTGACTAACTTAAAGATCGTTTTTACTGGTTTTTATTGATATTTGGGTTGCTCAAGAGGCTATGAAACCATCCAAAAAAATAAATATGATAAAAACTGCATTAAATTTGTAGACAGTGCTTGCAATTCGTTTTGGCTTTGCTATAATACTCGCCCACGGGATAAGATGTATTATCAGCAATAATACTATTTTTTAGAACTTAAAAAGTCTTACGTCGTTTGGTGAAGTGGGTGAGTGGCTGAAACCAGTTCCCTGCTAAGGAACCATACGTTTGCGCGTATCGAGGGTTCGAATCCCTCCTTCACCTCCATTTATTCGGTTTTTAGTAGAGTAGTGACGCGATATAAAAGCGTTAATAATCTTCTGTTTTATTAAAGCAAAAAATAATTTGATTTTAATAAAAAAAGATGTTGACATAAGCGAAATTATCTATATAATAACCAACCTAATTTGCTGCAATTGTTTCTTAACAACGCAGTAAATGATGTGCAAAGTACGCGCTTGTAGCTCAGTTGGATAGAGCACTTGGCTACGAACTAAGGGGTCGGGAGTTCGAATCTCTCCAAGCGCACCATTTGCATCATCACTTCTTTAACCCAGTTGAAGAAATCTTAAAATAATCGCCTGTCTTATGACAATTTGGCGATTTTTTTATGTCTGCAATTTCTGTGTGATAGTCTGATGAGTTGATGAGTCATACGACATGGTTATACCACATTGTTATATGACTTACGGCATCTTAGGATAATGTACGATAAGACAGTGAATTACGGTACAATAGAGTCACTATTCACTGCTTGCTATGAGCTTGTACCATGTCAAAGAGTTTACCTAAACGACCTACCAAATCTGCTGCTAAAACTAAAGCATCAGCACACCATGCCTCTGACGTTGAAGAGCTAACGATTGCTAAACCTGGCACCCGTATGGCAGCCATTCTCTATGATGGTATGTTAATTTTAGCGTTGTTGTTTTTGGTCGGTACCCTGCTAACCGTGATTGGTACACTTATCACGATGGAGACGGGTAGCGAGTCGTCACAAGCGCAGTCGCTGCCAACGTGGTATCAAAACGTGATTATGACGCCGTCTTTTATACTGACGTTAGTAGGATTCTATGGGATATTTTGGCGTCGCGGTGGACAGACATTAGGTATGCAGACTTGGCGGTTAAAGACGGTCAATAGTAATGGTCATTTGCTAACGTGGGGACAGTCATTTAAGCGGATTTTAGCGGCCAGTATCATGCCAGTTATATTTGGTATCATTGGTAGTGTCATCGATGGCTCGCGTGCTGTTTTATTGACCAGTGCCTTTTTGGGCTTTGTCTTTAACTATGCTTTTTGCCTCTTTAACCCACGTGGTCTCGCAGTGCAAGATATGCTATCGAATACCATTACCTTAAAAATGCCAAAAACAGAGAATGAAGGACTATGGCGGGTGATTAGAAATCGCAAGCAAGGAAAATAAACCACATTATCATCGCCATAGTCTGTTCATACATTTTGAGGTCTGTTAATACACTCTGAGCGTTACAGGTTAACAGTTTGTATTAGCCATAAAGTATAGCCGACAAAGAATAAGACCAAAGTTGACCCAGAAGTGCGACCGAATGGACGCTTACTCATAAAGGCAAACCCGCACAATACCAAGAGTAATAAGGTGACCAATCCCATCGCCACTATATCGCGTGATAAGATGATTGGACTGACTGTGATTGGCGCTATAAGCGCTGCGAGACCAACGACGCCCAAGGTGTTAAATATATTAGAGCCAATAATATTACCCAGTGCCATGTCGTGTTCGCCTTTACGGGCAGCTGATAAGCTCGATACCAGCTCAGGTAACGATGTCCCCACAGCAACAATCGTCAATCCAATCACCAGTTCGCTAACGCCCCACAGCGTTGCCAATTCTACTGCACCCCAAACTATAGCCCGCGAGCTAATGACCAGTAAAAGCATGCCGATAACTAAGCTGATGAGTCCCCGTGTTAAGGTTTGCTCGATGTGTTCAGCATCAACGCTTTCTGCTATGGGTTCTCCTTCGTGCTCATGGTTGCCTTCACGTAAGCTTAGTACAATCTGAATGCCTAAAGTCACCACCAGCAGTGCTATCAACACAATACCATCTGCTTGGTCTAATTGCCCATCACGCAGCTGCCATGCGGCGACCATAGTAATCAATACCAATAGAGGTAAATCACGCTTGATGATGCCCTTACGAATGATAATAGGGCTAATCAATACGGTTGCGCCCAGTACCAGCGCAATATTGATGATATTTGAGCCATAAGCGTTGCCTAATGCCAAATCAGGGCTGCCTTCTAGTGCCGCCAATACCGACACGACCATCTCAGGGGCGGATGTACCGACACCCAAAATCAACACACCTATTAAGAAACTGGGAACGTTGAATTTTTTTGCTAAGGCAGTGGCGCCATCAACAAAAAGGTCTGCACTCCAAACAAGAATAGCTAGTCCGATCAATACTGCAATAACTGCCAACCACATCAGTTTGTTTCCTTATTAGTGTTAATACCAAACCTAAAAATACGCTTAGCCGTGTCAAATTCATTTAGCTTAAAAACATAGCGCTGACATTTATTTTTCTGACGACTTCATCTTTTAAGAGTGGTATAAAATGTGAATTTGCCATATAAAAATGGCATAAAAAAAGCTGAATCAGAATGGAGATTCAGCTCTCATATTAGCATAGCGGTTTTGGTTGGATAATAAGAATAACTTCAACAGCTTAGTCGATTATTTATCCTTGCTTTATCCAAAAATCTTCGGTGTTCTGGTGCTTTAAGCCACTTGTACCGGAATGATGTTTGCTGTGTCTTTTACGGTGTTATCTTCGTTGCAATACACCAGTTTTGGCTGGTAAGTTGCCGCTTCTTCTTCATCAAAATGAGCATAGGCACAGATGATAACGATGTCGCCTAAATCTGCCATGTGAGCCGCCGCACCATTTAGCGAGATGATACCAGAACCCGCTTCAGCGCGGATAGCGTAGGTGCGAAAGCGCTTGCCATTGGTCACATTGTAGATATCGATAGACTCATTTTCGCGCAGACCAGCAAGATCCAATAAATCACCATCGATACCGCATGAGCCTTCGTAATGAAGTTCGGCATGGGTGACACGAGCACGGTGTAATTTGCATTTAAGCATATTAAGTAGCATAGGTTGCTTCCTTAGCGTAACTGAGATTAATGATTCAAATCAAAAGGTTAATGGGGGATAACTTGCTAAAATAAAAGGCTATTATAGTTAAAGCATGATTTTATTCTGGTAGTTTGAAGCCATTAATTTGTGAACGTGCTTTTTCAATATCGCCATTTAGTAATAATGGTAGCGCCTCAAACGCTGCTGTCAGAGCGCTATCAATGGCAATCTGTTCATCGGGCGCAGCTTTTGAGAGCACATGACCACTAACTTTAGACTTATGACCAGGATGACCAATACCAATACGCAAACGATGGAAGTCGTTGCCGATATGAGGGGTGATATCACGCAGACCATTATGACCGCCATGACCGCCATTCGTCTTAAGTTTGATGCTGCCAGCTGGAATATCGAGCTCATCATGAGCAATCAGTAACTCATCATTTTCAATGCCATAAAATTTCACCATCGGCACCACTGACTGACCAGACTTATTCATAAAGGTGAGCGGCATCAATAGACGTACGTCATGCCCATGAATCTGCCCACGTCCTGTGATTCCATGAAACTTTTTATCATGAGAGAGGGTAATGTTGAACTGCTGAGCCAAGTGATGGACAAACCAAAACCCTGCATTATGACGTGTAAACATATACTGCTGACCAGGATTACCAAGACCGACAATAAGCTTTATGGCCATAAAAATACCCTGCTTAAATTGAATAAATGAGGCATAAGGTTTGCGATTATGCTATTTATTCATAGCATATCTGTTATTTTTCAAACCTTACTTACAAAAACAGCAGGAGATATTTATCACCTGCTGTTTTTTGACTAAACAAACCTTGTATTACATAGCGGACGCTAGATTGCGTGCTCTATGTAACCGTGGTTTATTATTCGCCGTCTTTGTCTTCAGTGCCTTGCTCAGTAGCAGGTACGTCAGCAGCATCAACTTCTTCAGCGTCTGTGTCAACTTCTTCAACCGTTGGTGGCTGCATGTTAACGATAGTACGGTCGTGAGCATCTTCCATGTCAAGATCAAAGATGATAACGCCTTCAGGTAGTTTGATGTCTGATAGACGGAATAGATCACCGATTTCCATGCCTGATACGTCAATTTCTAGGTATTCAGGTAATTGTGATGGTAGGCAAACGATTTCGATATCAGATACTAGCGTTGATAGAACACCACCAGCTTTAGTACCAGGCGCTTCTTCACGACCAGCAAAATGCACAGGAACGTTCATGTTGATTTTCTGACCTTTTACAACGCGCTGGAAATCAGCATGCATTGGGAAGCCTTTAGCTGGATGGCGTTGCAAGTCTTTGATAACCGCTTGATGCTCTACGCCATCAACATTGATTGTCAAAATGTGTGAGAAGAAAGCTTCGAATTCAAGTGACTTTACTAGCTCGTTGATCTTGATAGAGATAGACGTTGGCTCTTCGTTACCACCATAGATGATAGCAGGAACTAGATTCTGCTTACGTAGGCGGCGGCTCGCACCTTTACCTTGTTGCTCAGCAGAACGATCAACAGCGTTTAGTTCAAAATGATTAATGCTCATGGATATAATCCTATAAAAAGAATGATGAAGTGTCTGGTCATAAAAAAGTGGATTTGCGACCAATCCACTAATACGTGATGATAGCTAACATTTATGATTGCTAATAAAATTCACAATTTTTAAATGTAGCCATTTGCTCATCATAACGATTTTTTGGATAGTCATTATCATGACAATCGTTACTTTTGGGCATGATCAGCACTTTTGAGAATGCCAACCTAATTAAATCGAACAAATGGTTGGCACAGGCGCGCATTATACGTGATTTTGTAGTAATAATAAAGACCTACGCAAAATGACTGTGCAACACCAATAGGCAAAAAAAGCGTCAAGTAAGAATACTTGACGCTTTTTTTTAAACTTAAGCAGTGTTTTATAACGAGCATTGCCAACAGAAAGTAGAGCGAGTGCTCATTAAAAATCTAAGCGTCAAACATGGCGCTGATAGATTCTTCGTTATTGATACGGCGTAAGCTTTCAGCAAGCATCGGTGCGATACTCACTTGGCGGATTTTGCTACAGGCTTTTGCCGCTTCAGACAATGGAATCGTATCGGTAACAACGACTTCGTCTAGCGCAGATTCGCTGATATTTTGTAGTGCGTTGCCTGATAGGACAGGGTGCGTAATATAAGCCAATACGCGACGTGCACCGTTTGCTTTCAATGCTTCAGCTGCTTTACATAGCGTACCTGCGGTATCAACCATATCATCAACGATGACGCAATCACGGTCACGAACATCGCCGATGATGTGCATGACTTGCGACTCATTGGCACGGGCACGGCGTTTATCGATAATCGCCATGTCAGTATCGCCCAACTGTTTAGCCATAGCACGCGCACGCACCACGCCGCCGACGTCAGGAGAGACGACCATGATGTTGTCGTAATCTTGTTTTTGTAGGTCGTTAAGCAATACAGGCGTGCCGTAGATATTGTCTACAGGAATGTCAAAGAAGCCTTGAATCTGATCTGAGTGCAAATCAACCGTCATCACGCGATCGATACTCACGATGTTCAGCATATCAGCGACGACTTTAGCCGAGATAGGCACACGAGCTGAACGAGGACGACGGTCTTGACGAGCATAACCAAAATACGGCATAACGGCTGTGATACGACCCGCACTAGAGCGACGCAGCGCATCGGCCATCATCATGATTTCCATCAAATTGTCATTGGTTGGTGCACAAGTTGGCTGCATGATAAACACGTCTTTACCGCGCACGTGTTCTTTGATTTCTACGGCGATTTCGCCATCAGAAAAACGCGTGATATCAGCTTTACCAAGAGGTATATGGAGATGATCGGCTACGGTTTTTGCTAATTCAGGGTGGGCATTACCCGTAAAAATCGCCAAATAAGGCATGACAGAAGTCCTATTGATTGACTCAAGCAGCGACCGCTAAGCAGTGTCAAACTGCTCAAATTCAGAAAAGAGTGGTGAAAAGTTTTGATGACTACTATTACAGTAAAAAATGGCAGGGGTAGCTGGACTCGAACCAACGGATGTCAGGATCAAAACCTGATGCCTTACCAACTTGGCTATACCCCTGTAATGTCTAGGCTGTGTACGTCGATATCTAATCATAACTTTACTAACAGTTATTCTTAAAGTAGCGTCACGACCTGTTTGTTATCTAATAAACGGAAAAACCGTTTACAACATAACTGTTCCCTAGCGGTGTCCATTGCGAACTATACCGAAACTGGGATAACGTTGTCAATGTCAATAAGATAAGCGGCTATTTATAAACCACCTATGATCACTGCATATCAAACGCTTCGTACTAAAAAATGGCAGGGGTAGCTGGACTCGAACCAACGGATGTCAGGATCAAAACCTGATGCCTTACCAACTTGGCTATACCCCTATTGAGGCGACCTATTATAATTAAATTTTCAGATTTTGCAAGTCATTTGCGCCTTTTTATGGCTTTTATTAAAAAATAGGTCAAAAAAAACGAATATCGGGTCAACAAAGCGCTTTACGCTGTATTTATAATCATTTTATCTTCGCACTACAGCTCAAATCTAACTCATAGATTACGAACTAAATATGCAGAACAAGGCGCCTCTTCAATCCACTTTGCTAAAAGTGCTTTGTCAGTAGCCACGCTTGTATCCAAAGGCAAAAACACCGCGCTACCAGAGCCTGTCATTCGTGCTGTGCCGAGTGCTTGCGCCTCTAACCCTTGCAAGTAACGTAATGCTTCGCTGACCGTATGGGCGAGGCTCGTCACCACTGGCGTAAAGACATTGTGATAGGGCGTGTTTAAATGTTGTACATAGTCGGCTTGCTTATTTTTAATTGTCTCAACCGATAGCACAGCGATATCACGTTGTAATTTAGGATGCGCGAACAGCTTGGCAGTATTAACGTGAGCATTGGGGGTCAATACTAAATATTGCTGGTCGGGCAACTTGATTGCGGTTAACTGCTCTCCAATACCCATCGCAATCGCATCTTGCCCAAAGATAAAAATCGGCACATCTGCGCCAATAGCGGCAGCAATTTTTATCAGCTTATCTTGCGTCAATTTAAGCTGCCAAATTTCATTAAGTGTCATCAATGTCGTTGCGGCATTGGATGAGCCGCCACCCAAGCCTGCACCCATCGGCAAATGCTTATCTAAAGCGATATGCACAGGTGCTAAATGCTCAGGTAAGGTGTCTGACTGTATGGCAGACGCTAGCAATGCACGTGCTGCTTTAAAAATTAAGTTGTCTTCTATATCGACAGTTATAGTCTCTGCACCAGCCAATATTAGCAGTTGATGACAGAGCTTATTGGCATCCAATTTACTATTTTCCGTAGATTCACTATCTACTGTAAAAATTACGGCTTCATCTATGACTGAGAAATGCAAATAATCGCCCCAATCAAGCAAGCGAAACACGGTTTGCAAATTATGATAACCATCAGCACGCTTACCTGTGATATGCAAAAACAGATTAATCTTTGCCGGTGATAAGCGGGTGATGGTGGAAGTAGGCGTAGCGGCTAGGTTTTTAATCATAGTTCTTAATGATTGTTCTCAGTGATAGTTTTTAATCATAACTTTTCGCCATAACCATCAGTTATAGACAGCTATGTTAATAAATATTGACGATTTGATAGTTATAGTCAAGTTCATATAAATTCGATACATCGTCAGCCTCGCTAACCATACTAATGTATAGCTCTCAATCGGCTTCCTTGTATCGGAATCATTTGAATTCAACTATATTTATTCATCATTCAATGACGTCTTAATGATTGATCGTCATTACCACCTTATTGCCTTGTGGCAGCACGGCACTGATTTTATTTGGTAACTTATCGGACCCTTTATAGGTGAAGCTTGCGGTCCATTCACCATTGACTGAGCTGATTAAACGATTCTGATCATCGAGCTGTGGTGCGCTATCGGAAGGCGCCGGGCGACCAGATATCCAATAGGGCATTTGTGAAATAGGCGCTTGCCATCCTGTGGCCTTTTTGAGCAAAGTCTCAGGATCATCAGCAGTTAAGGTACCTGTTTTTTCGCTGACTAAAGTGGCGGTTTGACCATTATACTCGATGTTGGTTTTACCAATACCGAGCGCGCCGATCAGCTCAATGGCAAAGCGATCATTCTGCTGCCCCCATGCATAGAACGCACTACCACCTTGAGTGCCTGTGGTGTCATTGGCGGGCATCGTTACACCGATTTTGCCAGTGATATTAAAGTTCTCAAGCTTTTGCGGTGGCTCAGCGTTTTGACCTTGTAAGGTCGCGCTGGGTTGGTTAGTAGCGTTTGCTGTTTTTAGTGATTGACAACCAGACGTGATGACGAGCGCGGTTGTCACGGCAGCGAATAGCGCCAATTTATTAGGCTTATTAGCATGGACCAATACTGACATGATGTTTCCTCAAAAATAGACAAATTTACGAAATCATTGTTTCGAAAATAGATTAGCTTAATGGTTGTATGTTACTCAGTTATGCGTGGCTGTTAGCATCTTATGAGTGCCTTGTAATCATAGCACGCAACGATTTGTCCACTATAAAACGGCGGGTCAGTAAAGTTGTATACGGTCATTGATATTGTGTTGCCCAAATGAGAAGCGCTGCTGCAAGTCTGCGAGTAATGCCTCAACTTTTTCATTGTTGCCTAAACCTTGATAAGCGCGCAGCAGTAAGCTGCCAGAGCGCAAGGTAGGAAACACATCGTAAGGGGTTTGCAGGTAGTCGATGACTTGTTGGTAGTTCTCATTGGCCAATGCATTGCCAGCCAGCACATTCAGCGCTTGCAGGTGCAGCTCATTGTCATAACGTGGATCATCATAGCGAATCTGAATGATGGCTGTGGCCAATGCCAATCCTTGTTCAGAGCTGCGTTCATTGGCTAGCAATAGCTGCGCATAACTGAGCTGGTAGGAGAGGTTGGTTGGGTCAAGTGCTTGCAGATGATTGAGCAAGGTGCGCTTAACGATATAGTCGTCTTTGTCGTCAAGGAGCTGGGCGCGTGCAAACAAGAGCATCTCATTATCAGGATACTTGCGAGCAGCTTTGGTTAGTAGGCGCAGGGCTTCTTCGGATTCATTTTGCTGCCATAAAATATCAGCTTGTAGCACAAAGGTATCTGGCGCAAAGACGTTAAAGTCTTTACGCAGTTTTTCTAAAGTAGCAATCGCCGCATCTACATCGTCGTTAAGCAATTCAAAAGCCACTACTTTTCTACGAGCCTCTAATACCAAGTCTTCTTGCATGACACCGTTGAGATAGTATTTGGCTTGGTCAAAGTGCTGCTGACGCTCGGCACTGATGCCAAGGTAATAATAAGCTTGATCAAGGTAAGCGGGGTTTTTTGCGAGCATATTGAGTAGCTCATCGGCACTGTTATATTCTTCGATATCTAAGCTCACCAATGCAGCCAACAAAGTAATCTCGGCATCATCAGCAAAGCGACCATGGGCATCCAGCAATAATTGCCACGCTTCTTGGCTTTGCTTTAAGTCAAGCAAGTAGCGAATCTCGTACAGATAGAGACTTTTACTATCGGGATTACGCAGGCGTGCTTGGCTCACATAATTGACGACGGTTTCAGCCGTGACGATTTTGCGCAGTATGTCTGCCTTTAGCGTAATAAAAGGGACATAGTCAGGCTGGCGTTCTAGCGCACGATTGATATGGACAATGGCAATCTCAGGCTCGTTAAATTGGTAAAGCAACCCTGCTTTCAATACCGACAATGAGGCATTCTGCTCGCTATCTAGTGGTTGTAAAGCGGCAAGTAATTCACGTTTGTCTTCATCATTGTTTGGATAGATACCGATAAGGATTTCGCTTAAGTCCGCTCGAGGATCATAAAGCAGAATACGATTCAAGGTTTCGCCAGCTAACAGATAATCGTGAGCTCGCAGGGCCAAATGCGCCACATAAAACCAAGCAGGCACGTGATCCGGATTTTGGTCTTGCCATGACTTGGCAAATTGTAACGATTTCTCAACCCTTTCAGTACGTAAAGAAAGGCTGAGTGCTCTTTCAAACACGGCAGTTGCATCTTCTTTAAATGCTTGCTGCTTATAGATGGTAATCGCTCGTTGTCTATCACCGCGATCTGCTGCGAATTCTGCATCAAGCAGCGCATACAGGCTAGGCTCTTTGAGCTCAGGTTGCCATAAGGTAGTTGGCGCTAACCCATTAATATTGGCGACATTTTCTATTGGTTGTGTATTGGCAGGAGCAATTGCTGGTAGCGTTGAGCGGCTATTATCAATACCGTCGCTACGGACTGCCTTGTCGTTCTTATCAGTAATGGATAGTTTGGGTACATGGGCTTCGAGCGAGATATCAGGATGACTGGCATGAACGGAAGACGATCCTAAGCATAGGCAAAAGGCCAACGACAAGGTTAGCTTATAACGCTGGCACAGACGTTCGATAACTGCATGCAATAGAGCACGCAGATTAGATTGGTCGTCGTGCGCAAGTTGTGATCGAAATAATGACCCAAAAAAAATCATAGATAACCGTATTCGCCCATTGTTCATCTATATCGATAAGACAATTTTATTTTAATCATTTCAAACTAACTATTGGTAACGAGTACCCATGCCTGACATTATAAAAGCAGACTGATGGGATAAACAATAGTGCCCGTGTTACTCCGTTATTAATAGCCGCCGCTCTACCAAATTTTTGCTAACAAAGTAGGATTGGCTGATAACCTGTATCAACGAGGTATTTCATTGGTTGTAAGTCTTAGCCTAAATATTGTGAAAATATAACAAGTTAACGTTAAGTAAGCGAATGATTTTTATCCATTTCTATAAGCACTCGCTAAAACATAGATATTGGTTTTAACAATCGTATCGGTAGTTGATTTGTTACTCATGTGCCCAGATACAAGCAAATAGCTATCATCGATAGCTGAGTATTAATTAAAGCTGGCAATAATGATATAATAGGCGGCTTTTAGAGTCTTCCTTTCAGCGCTGTCGTCTACAACTGTCTTTTAAAAATAATGAGATAGCGTGGGCTGGCAGGTGAGCGTCATGTTTATGGTCTATGAATAATGAGATTAGTGGTCATTGGGGTCAATCACAAAACTGCACCAGTCGCTCTGAGAGAGCGTTTGGCGCTTGTGGGTGACGATGTGAATATCGCGCTCAAACAATTAGAGGCCTTTACTGATGGCAGTGTGATTGTTTCGACTTGCAATCGTACGGAAATCTATGCGCTTGTGCCGCAGCTAGCAGAGCCGCAAGATGTCCCCTCTATGTCTGCTAATGGCGCGGTTGGTGCTCAGACATCTTCGGCGGCCATTAGTGCTCATATCTTAAAAATTAAAGCATGGCTTGCTGACTTTAAGCAGTTGTCACTGTCTGAGATTGATCCCTATCTTTATGTGCACCGTGACACTCACGCGCTGACCCATTGGCTTAGGGTCGCCGCAGGGCTTGACTCTATGATATTGGGTGAGCCGCAGATACTCGGTCAAATCAAGCGCTCAGTACAGCTCGCGCAAGAACAAAAAGCGCTGAGTAATCAGCTTGGCTGGATTATCGATCAAGTATTTGCTGCCGCCAAACGCGTACGTAATGAGACCCAAGTGGGTGCTCAAGCGGTATCGCTTAGCTATGCGGCCGCCAAATTGGTGACGCAAATATTTGATGATTTACCCAGTCGCACATTGCTGGTGGTCGCGGCAGGCGAGATGAACCGTCTGGTTGCCACCCACATTGCTGGGCTTGGTGTAGGTCGTGTGATTATTTGCAACCGCAACCCTGAACGCGCTGAAGCGCTGGCAGTGGAGCTGCGCCGCGCAGGTCACTTGGTAGAAGTCAGACCTTTGCAAGAGTTACCACAAGTTTTAGCAGAAGCCGATATCGTTAGTAGCTGTAGCGGTAGTATGGATGTGTTGATCGATAAAACCATGACTTTGCGCGCGCTGAAACATCGTCGTTATCAGCCTATGTTGATGATTGACTTAGCCGTACCGCGTGATATTGACTCGACCATTAGTCGTATCGATGATGTTTATCTCTACTCTGTCGATGATTTACAACACGTGATCGCTGGCAATATCGAACAGCGTAGACAAGCGGCAGTTGATGCGGAATTGCTCGTTAGCCAATTAGTCGTTGAGATGGATCGCAGCTTTCAAGTGCGCCAAGTCGGTAAAGACATTCAGCAGTATCGCGCGCATACGCAGGACCAAGTAGATAAACTCCTGCATGAATCCATTGCCAAGCTACAACAGGATAATGCCAGTCCTGAAGATATTATCATTGAGCTGTCACGCCGCCTGACGCAGACGCTAACCCACGCACCATCGAAGCTTATGCGTAAGGCTGCCCGTGAAGGGGATAGTGAACTGCTAGACTTTGTGGTATCTGGGCTGCAAGAGGCTCATCGCGGACGTCGATAGTTATTATTGACTAATCAAAAAAACATAAGCGGCGCAAACGTTATTATTGCGCAAACATATCGTTGTCAACCTGCATTATCAGTGCTAATATCAAGCTGTTATGAGTATATTAAGCGATGATAATCTTTTGTTATACGCGAGCGGTTATTCTCCAAAAACCTTAGTGTATATGTTCTCGCTTGATGCCTATTCATCTCATCAGTTGTTAGTGACCATTATTAGCCTACCACCGCGTAGCCCCTATAGTGGCGCACCTGTTCTGTACGACTTTGTCTAAAATCAATAAAAACACGGTGTGCAAAACACAATCACCAACGGCAATAGCGCTAGGATAAAGTGCTATATCGTCAACCCTGCGTCATGCTCTCGACTATTACCCAATATTAATATTCAGTTAATACTACCCATAGTAGTATTTAGCTGCTATGCAATCTAACGACTATGCTATTGGTCAGAAATGCTATTTGATAGCCATATTATTTAACAAAAACGTTATTTGACACCCATGTTATTTAATAGAAGCATTATCTGGCTAAGTTGGCGAACAGTAGGTGTCTAGATTGGTTAGCGTTATTAAGGCAGGTTGGTTTAAGAGAGTATCTGGATTTTGCTATAGCCAATGCTTGAGAAAAATTAAACTATCTAACTATAAATTAGGAGCTTCCTATGACTGCATTACGTCAAGATATTGATCCAAACGGCTTATTAGAATACTCAGTGGTCTATACTGACCGCGCCTTAAACCACATGTCAAAAGTCTTTCAGCAAGTGATGAATGACTTATCTAGCGACCTAAAATCCGTGTATAACGCCGAAGCGGTGGTCATTGTACCGGGTGCTGGCACTTATGGAATGGAAGCCGTTGCGCGCCAATTGGCCAATGATGAAGATTGCCTCATTATTCGTAACGGTTGGTTTAGCTATCGCTGGACGCAAATTTTAGAAAAAGGCAAAATCGCCAAGTCGTCTACGGTATTGACGGCACATCGTGAAGAGGGTGAGTCACCAAAACCATTTGCCCCCGTTGATATCGAAGAAGCCGTTGCTAAAATTAAAGCAGAGAAACCAGCAGTGGTCTTTGCGCCGCACGTCGAAACCTCATCGGGTATTATTTTATCATCAGACTATCTCAAAGCGCTAAGCGCGGCTGTACATAGCGTTGGCGGTTTATTGGTCATTGATTGTATCGCTTCAGGTTGTGTGTGGTTGGACATGAAAGACTTGGGTATTGATGTTCTCATCAGCGCCCCGCAAAAAGGGTGGAGCAGCACTCCGTGTGCAGGCTTAGTCATGCTAAGTGCTGCGGCAATCGAAAAAGTAGACAATACAGAATCAGATAGCTTTAGCTTAGACTTAAAGCAGTGGTTAAATGTCATGCGTGCCTATGAAAATGGCGGTCACGCTTATCATGCCACCATGCCAACTGACAGCTTACGTCAATTCCGCGATACTATTTTAGAATCAAAAGAGATTGGCTTTGATAAATTGCGTGATGCGCAGTGGCAATTGGGCAACCGTATTCGTGAAGTATTAGCCGCTAAAGGCATTGAAAGCGTTGCGGCAAAAGGTTTTGAAGCGCCAGGCGTCGTGGTTGCTTATACCGATCGCGATGATATGCATAAAGGCAGTGCGTTTGCCGAAACAGGCATGCAAATCGCTGCTGGTGTACCGCTAAAAGTTGGTGAGCCGGATAACTTTAAAACGTTCCGCTTAGGTTTATTTGGTCTAGATAAATTGACTGATGTAGACGGAGCGGTACAGCGTTTTGAAACTGCACTTGATGAAGTATTGGCGAAATAATATCTTTATCTCGTAAGATGTTTTTTCAGTAAAAAGAATACTGAGCCCCTGTAACGAGGGTTCAGTATTTTTTTACCTATTTATTATATTTTATAATATAATGTATTTATATAAAACGATATTCAAAACTGTCTCAATAAAAATTGGCTTAGGTAAATATTATGAGTATACAAATAGATTGGCAGGCCTTTACGCCAATTTCCTTGGTAGGCGGTCTGATGCTAGGCGTTGCAACGGTCATCTTGCTATTGGGCATTGGTCGTATTGCGGGTATTAGTGGTATTTTCTCAAGTCTTCTTAAACCCAAGCGCGTCGAGATGTGGCAGGTGTTATTCATACTTGGTCTTGTTATCTCGCCATTACTTTATGGTCTGGTAAAACCGTTGCCCGATATAGAGATTAGTAGCTCTTTGCCACTGCTTATTGGGGCAGGATTACTGGTTGGTTTTGGGACACGTTTGGGTTCAGGTTGCACCAGTGGACATGGTATCTGCGGTAATGCGCGACTGTCGCCACGTTCGATGGCGGCGACGGTTACTTTTATGTTGTTTGGTATTGTGACCGTTTATATTGGTCGTCATGTCTTGGGTTTGATTTAAAAATCACATAGATAGTACGTTGCGAAGATAGCGATGACTATTGTTTATATCGGATAGTTATAACCGCTTGGATTAACACATTGGGTGCGAGAAAAAACATGCTAAAAAATATAATTGGATTACTGGCAGGGTTATTATTCGGCTTTGGACTGCTGATATCAGGCATGACCGACCCTGTTAAAGTACAGGGATTTTTGGACGTCTTTGGTGCATGGGATATTTCTCTGGCACTAGTGATGGGTGGCGGTCTAATGGTAGCAATAGTCGGTGTGCAGTTAGCTAAGCGTCAAAAGACCAGCTGGATTGGGTCATCAATTGAGATGCCAACCAAAACTACTATTAATAAAAAACTACTGATTGGCGCGATGCTATTTGGTATCGGTTGGGGTTTGGTTGGTATTTGCCCAGGTCCCGGTATTGTGCTGCTTGGTACAGGACAGTGGCAGGCTTATGTCTTTATCCCAGCGATGATAGTCGGGATGTTGGTGTATCAGTGGCTAGAACCTAAGCTTAATTAACATTGGCTTGGTTTTTTTAGCGCAATAAAAGGGTCAGTCTAATTCAATTAGGCTGACCCTTTTTTTATCAATGATGTTTCATTAATATTAACGATACTTCCGTATTATTAAGGCTTAATGATAAAGTCTTACTTGGCGCTAGCCGTTACTTTTGGCGTTTCGTGTGCTAATGACTTGGCCGCTTGACGCAGCTCAAATTTCTGAACTTTACCGGTGCTGGTCTTTGGAATTTCAGCAAAGATAATATATTTGGGCACTTTAAAACCCGCCAAATGCTGCTTGCAATGTTCCATCACATGGTCGCGCTGCAAGGTGCTGCCTTCATGAATCTCGATAAAGGCGACGGGCACTTCGCCCCATTTATCATGCGGCGCGGCGACGACCGCACAGCTTTGGATTTCTGGCATTTTATATAAGACGTTTTCGACTTCGATACTAGAGATATTTTCGCCACCTGAAATGATGATGTCTTTGAGCCTGTCCATGATTTTTATATAGCCGTCAGGGTATTTAATGCCCAAATCACCAGTACGGAACCAACCATCAGCAAAGGCTTCCTCGGTGGCTTTACGGCTTTTTAGATAACCTTTCATCACCATGTTACCGCGTAGTGCCAGCTCGCCCATCTCTTGACCATCAGCGGCAACTGGCTCCGTGGTGCCTTGTTTAAACAGCTCAAAGCCAGTCATCAAATGTGACGTTACACCCTGACGTGATTTCTTTTGCGCGCGCGCAGCGACATCCAGTTCATCCCATTCTGCTTGTTCCGCACAGACGGTGACTGGACCATAGACTTCGGTGAGACCGTAAACGTGCGAGATATGAAAGCCCATTGCTTCCATGGCGGCGAGCATGGTTTCAGACGGCGGTGCACCAGCGACCCAGCCTTTGACTTCATGATTGATGGCGTCTTTATATTCAGGCTTGCCGCCAGCAATCATATTGTGTACCACAGGCGCTGAGCAATAATGCGTGACTTTATGCTTGGCAATCAGCTGCAAAATCAAATCAGCATCAATCTTGCGCAAGCAGACGTTGACGCCCGCACGTTCGGCAATCGTCCAGGGAAAACACCAACCATTACAGTGAAATAATGGTAGCGTCCATAGATACATGGGGTGCTTGGGCATATCCCAATCTAAAATATTGGAGACAGCGTTGAGTGTCGCGCCGCGATGATGATAGACCACGCCTTTTGGCTTGCCAGTGGTGCCAGAGGTATAGTTGAGGGCGATAGCATCCCATTCGTCTAAAGGTTTCTCCCAATTATCCAAACTGTCTGAGCTGGCGATTAATGCTTCGTAGCTCATTTGTCCAAAATGTTCAATATCGAGCGCCGCATCGGTCGCATGAATGACGATTAGATTAGGAAATGCTTCATCGATAATTTCAGCATGTTCAGCAAACTCGCTGTCTAGAATCAACACTTTGGCTTCAGAATGTTGTAGGCAAAAGGCAAGGGCGTTGATATCGAGGCGGGTGTTCAGTGTACAAAGTACCCCGCCTGACATCGGTACACCAAAGGCGCATTCGATCATCGCTGGGGTGTTTGGCATCATGACGGCGACAGTGTCGTTCTTATCGATGCCTAATTTGCGCAGACCATCCGCCAATTGACGACAACGATCATAAGTCTGTTGCCACGTTTGCGTGAGGTTATTGTGTTCTAAATCGTCATAAATAATGGCAGTTTTATCGGGATAGACCTGAGCGCTGCGGATAATGAAGTCAATAGGGGTAAGCGGTTGATGGTTGGCAGCATTTTTGCCAAGACCTGTGTGGAAGTCTGTCATGGGGATAGTCCTTTATCTTGCTGTTATAATTCGGTGAATACGCTACAAACCTGCTATAAAGTTGGCTTCGCTATTTATCACTGTTTGATAAGCCGTTAATATTTTTGCTGACCTTCCTTGTAGCAACTCGCCGATAGGTGACTCACGGTAAATATTTGTTCGTCCATTATAGACAATGCTCTGTGAAAAGCGAGTATGTTTTTAGTGCTTGCTTATATTGGATCGCATGATCAATTAGCCTAATGCACATAGTGTTCACTCATCAGTCGCTTGTCTGCATAGCTGATGATAATGGCGGTGTGGTACGATACCAGTGATGTTAAATCCTATCGCTTAACTATTTCTAAAAGCCTCATTTTTAAAAATCTTAACTTTTAAAAAGCCCGGCCAGCTTTAATAAGCATTTCCACAAACCATTCATAAGGAAAATGATATGTCCGCCAGCCGCACTGCCAATACCATCGAGACTGCTAGCACCAATGAACACTACCCACATTTATTTGAGCCATTAGATTTGGGCTTTACGACGCTTAAAAACCGCATGGTGATGGGCTCAATGCACACAGGGCTTGAAGACCGTTTTTATAATTACGGCAAACTAGCGGCGTATTTTGCTGAACGTGCCAAAGGCGGCGTGGCGATGATGATTACGGGCGGTATTTCGCCCAATCGCGAAGGGTGGTTACTCCCTGCTGGTGGTACCATGAATACGCGCGCTGACGTGATTAATCATCAACGAGTGACCCGTGCGGCGCATAAATATGACAGCAAAATCATCATGCAAATCTTACACAGTGGTCGTTACGGCTATCATCCGTTTGTCGTATCCTCTAGTCCAATAAAATCACCAATTTCACCTTTTAAGCCGCGTAAGATGAGTATTAAAAACATCGAACAAACAGTAAAGGATTATGCCCGTTCGGCTAAACTTGCCAAGCAAGCGGGTTATGACGGTGTGGAAATCATGGGCTCAGAAGGTTATTTGCTCAATCAGTTTTTATCGCGTCATGTGAATCAACGTACCGACGAATACGGCGGTGATATTCAAGGTCGTATGAAGCTGGCGGTTGATGTCGTCAGAGCTGTACGCGAAGCTGCTGGTGAAGATTTCATTATCTTATTCCGCTTGTCAGTGATTGATCTGGTCAAAGACGGCAACGTGATGGACGAAGTCATTACCGTTGCCAAAGCGTTAGAAGAAGCGGGCGTAACCATCATGAATACGGGTATCGGCTGGCATGAAGCGCGTGTACCGACGATTGTCACCAGCGTACCGCGTGCAGCGTTTGTTGATTTTACCGCTGAAATTAAAAAGCATATTAGCATTCCCATGATGGCGGCTAATCGTATCAATATGCCAGACACCGCTGAGGAAATCGTGGCTAGTGGTCAGGCGGATATGATTCAAATGGCGCGTCCATTCTTAGCCGATGCCCATTGGGTGAATAAAGCTAAAAATGGCGAAGCGGATCGTATTAATACCTGTATCGCCTGTAATCAAGCTTGTCTCGATCATACCTTTGAAAATAAACGCTCAACTTGTCTGGTCAATCCGCAAGCTTGCTACGAGACTGAATTGGTTTATAAGAAAACCAAGAAACCTAAAAAAGTCGCCGTCATCGGTGGCGGTGTTGCTGGTATGTCAGCCGCTCATGTTGCCGCGTTACGTGGGCATGAGGTAACCTTGTTTGAAGCAAAAGATATCTTAGGCGGTCAGTTTAACTACGCCAAAGTTATCCCTGGTAAAGAAGAATTCTTTGAAACCATTCGCTATTATATTAATGAGCTTGAGCATTTAGGCGTTGAGATTAAACTTAATACCAAAGTCGATAAAGCCATGCTTGAGAAAGCCAAGTTCCATCATGTCATCGTCGCAACTGGTGTTGTCCCTAGAAGCCTAGCTGGCAAACTGGAAGGCGCGGATTTGCCACAAGTAATGAGCTATGCGGAATTACTCTCTGGTGAAAAATCAGTTGGTGACACGGTTGCCGTCATCGGTGCAGGTGGTATTGGTTTTGACGTCAGTGAATATCTGACCGCCAAGCATGGTCAGCCGCTTGATGAGCTGGGCCCTGAGCTGCTAAAAGACCCAAGCTATCGTCCAAAAGCGCAGTCTATCGAAGAGTGGCGTGTAGAGTGGGGCGTGACTAATGATACTAACTATCAAACTGACGGTGGACTGATTAAGCCTGAAGCTATCAAACCTATCCGCCAAGTGTACTTGATGCAGCGTACCAAAGGTCGCTTGGGCAGTGGGCTGAATAAAACCTCGGGCTGGGTACATCGTGCCCATGTCAAATCACACGGCGTCATCCAAGTATCAGGTGCTCAGTACAATAAGATCACTAATGAAGGCATTTGGATCACTAATAACCAAGGTCAAAGCCAGTTGCTACGTGTCGATAGCGTCGTGGTCTGTGCCGGTCAAGAGTCGGTCGTTGAGCTGATGCCAAACGTCGGTGATGCACCTGACGCGCAATATCATCTAATCGGTGGTGCAAAACTTGCTGCTGAGCTGGATGCTAAGCGTGCTATAAGAGATGGTGCTGAGGTTGCGGCTACGATTTAGGGTTTAGTTCAGAAGTAATGAGAGCGGCAAGATAGATTATCTTGCCGCTTTTTTTTGTATCCGCTCATCTAGTCGAGTAGGATACCTTTAAGAATTCTTATTTAAAGAAGCTCTCCTTGCGAGCCTAACAAGGTATACCATTTTTTTACGGCTCTCACGTCAGGGCTAGCGGTAAGATCTGTTTTCTTGCAGGTAATGTTTATTTTTTTTAGATTTACTATTCTAAAAAATAAAAAATTAGATTGAATTATATTTAGTCATTATTTTCTACGAGATCACCCTCCAATAGCTATCATAGTATTACTATCAGCAAATGTGCAGTTAGAGAAGTTATTACTGACAATAGTTAATGATGATAACCCCCCAAATATATTTAAACCAATAGGCTTAAGATCTATCATATTTATAACTAACCTATCGTCTACTACTCTGAACTGAATCAAGGAGTGACCGTTGAACTTTATTTCATCACCATATTCGGTTGAAAGCAAATCAAATCTTTCGTCAATAATTTTATTCTTTGATATTACATTATGAAATTTCTTAGATGTAGTTTCTTTTTTCTGAGAACTAAACCAAAGCAATGTTTTAGAGCTTTCTTTATCACGACCTATCAAAAAAATAGGATTTTCGTCAATACTAAAAATTATTTTACCATCGTCGAATATATTACTACAAACCCAAACTTTATTAAAAGGAATGTACTCTTTAGGTAGACTATTATTCATTTCCAAATCCTGCAGCTTTTGGTGTATTTTCTTTAAAGTGTTTTGCAATTTTTGAAATTGTTACTTTTTTTTCTGATGGCAGCATAAGATATAAACCTTCGAATGCTAAAGCTAGTGCTACTAGGATTGTTAGCGTTATGATTTCTGTGCTTGATACAGTTTCAATGCCATCAAGATACTTATGATTTATCCATTTAGCTAAAACAGTAATAGAAAAAACACTCGTACCAGTAAAAAAAGTGTGAGCCCAAATTGGCAATAAACTATTCACCTTCGTTAGCTTTAGAAAGTCACTATTCTCTAAAGGAAAAGGTGTATGTACTGTAGCTCCTCTATAAAGACCATCAGAACTGATTCTTATAGTCTTACTACTTTGCTTTGTTCCTTCCACTAGTTAATTTCCTTAATACATATCATAAAACTTATACATTTTACACTCCTGTGCAAAAATAGTACTCAAATAATCAACTTATTTTCATAATTCCATATAAAATTATTAGTAAGATAGCATAGAAACTCTACGCTCTCTACCCAAAAACCCTCTCCCAAAACTGCCTATCCATGCTAAATTAAACCCTATCAACGATACTCAATCGTACGCACCAACCATGCCATAAAAAAGGATTTTATAATGGTAGTGTTAAAAACCCTGTTTAAATGGATATTTTTACCTATTGTAGCGCTACTCATTATTATCAGCTTGGGCTTAGTGGTGACGGGCAATGCCTATATTTTTAGAGGTCTGCAACTCACTTATCTTAAAGGTGAAAATACCGCTAATATTGATGATTATGTAGATTTTGATAATCGTACTATTCGTGCTAAAGACCCTATCGAATGGGAGAAAAATCCCAACTTTGAGCAAGTCAAACTTACCCCAACTTTGCAGAATGCCTTAGATACCGATGAAACTGTCGCCTTTGCGATTATCAAAAACGGCAAGCTGCTGTACGAGAATTACTGGCAAGGTTACGATGAGAATTCACATACCAATAGCTTTTCGATGGCAAAAACCATCACGACCATGCTTTATCTTAAAGCCGTTGAAGACGGCTATATTGGTAGTGTCGATGAGCCGATTAGCAAGTGGCTGCCTGAATACGCAGGCAACAAATATGCGCAAAACTGCACGCTCGCAGATTTATCAGCGATGACCTCGGGTTATGATTGGACCGAGGACTATTATTTTCCGATCAATCCAACTGCTGAATCCTATTATGGCCATGACTTGGCCAAGCAAATGGTCAGTCGAGATTTTGTGCAAGAATGCGGCGGTCGGTTTGAATACTCCTCCGGTGATACGCAAATGCTTGGCATTGCATTATCACGGGCGCTCGCAGAGCATGGCTATACTATCTCTAGCTATTTAGAAGAGAAGTTTTGGCAACCACTTCGAATGCAAGGTGACGGCTATTGGTCACTTGATGGGGCAGGGAAAATTGAAAAAGTATATTGCTGTTTAAATGCCAGTGCTTTAGATTTTGCCAAATTTGGACAATTACTATTAAACGGTGGCGAATGGCAAGGTGAGCAACTGCTTAGCAAAGCGCACGTTGATTTTATGATTACGCCCAATGCCGCAGCATTTGCAGAAGGGCAAGAGCAGGTTTACGGTCATTCGGTATGGACGGATATGAACAGTCCGATTCCATTTTACGCCATGCTTGGTCATTTAGGGCAGCGCGTATTAATGTTGCCAGAAGAGAACGCGATTATCGTTAGACTAGGTAAACAAAAAGGCTTACCCACTCCAGTAGAGGGTTTTCATTTAGAGCCAGATTTGGGTCAGTATGTGACTGAAGTGAAGAAAGTTTTGGATGGTTTGGTGGAGTGATGGGGTTGTTAGACCTTTCATACATTAGTAGCTATATGAGCTAAAAACTACTGGCTCATACAGCCGTCATTATCATTGGCTCCTGTTTTCAATATCACCTAATGTGAGACCAGTTTCTTGGGTGCTATAAATAACGATACCTTCATCGTCAATTTTACCATTCATGACCAATCTACCAATGCGATTGCTGGCTTCTTGATTGCCTTGGTTGGAGGCCTTTTTGTACCATTCAAAAGCTTCGTCATAGTCTTGAGGGACGCCATAGCCGTTTTCGTAGAGACCACCGATATTAAGTTGTGCCACATCTAACCCTTGATCAGCAGCTTTGGTATATGTAGTGGCATAATAAAATTGGACAGCGGCTAAGAGGTTATACTAACCTAAGGAGGAAAACAGTATGACCAACAAACGCAATCAATATACCCGAGAATTCAAACTTGAAGCCATCAGTTTAGTGACTGACCATAAGCGTAAAATACCCGACGTTGCTGAATCACTGGGCATTGGCAAATCCACTCTGCAGAAATGGCTGACTCAGTACCATCAAGAAATAAATGACCAAGCACCTAAAGTCGGCAATGCCTTAACAGATGAGCAGCGAGAGCTCCAAGAACTGCGTAAGCAGGTTAAGCGACTCACTATGGAGCGCGACATCTTAAAAAAGGCCTCCGCTCTGCTAGCATTGGACAGCCTAAACGGCTATCGCTGATTAGTGAGTTTGCAGAGCAAGACAAGCAGGTCAATAAAAGCCTTCTGTGCAAGCTGTTTGGCGTGATGAAGAGCAGCTACTATTATGGACTAAAGCCCAAGCCAATTAGCCTTGACACTGTCAAAACCAAAGTCTTAATACGCCAAGTATTTAACGAATCGAAGAAATCAGCAGGCGCTCGCAGCATTGCCGCTATACTAATGAATGAGCATAACATCGAACTGTCACGTTATATGGTAGGTAAACTCATGGCGCAGATGGGACTTCAAAGTCGTCAAATAAAAATGCATAAATATAAGCACGCTGATAACACGCGTAAAATCCATGGAAACCTATTGAACCGTAACTTTAGCCCAACAGCACCCAATCAAGTCTGGACAGGTGATGTCACTTATATACGCATCAAAGGCGGCTGGTGCTACCTAGCCGTTGTTTTAGACCTATATGCCCACCATCTTGTAATGCCTTTTTAGTGGATACATCAACCCATATTCCCAGTTCTTCATCAGACATTTCATCTACAGAATCTTTGTTGTCAGAAGCTGCAAAGTTAGAAAGTACAGTTTCTGGATCAGTTTTAGGAAACATCAAAGATGCTGCCTGCGCAATACTACCCACCTCAAATCCCGACTCCGCAAATGACTGCTGATTGGCAATCAGTTTAGCGCCGCAGCTGGTCACATCACCGCCACGTGCAATAGGCGCACCATCAACGATAAAGGATGCATCACCACTAACAATAGTGGTGACCTTTTTGTATTTTTTACAGATGACTTTATCGCCTTTACGCACGATAGGGATGCCGTTATGAGTGGTGTGCGGTGAGTGGTGTGCGGTGAGTGGTGTGCGGTGTGCGGTGAGTGGTGTGCGGTGAGTGGTGAGTGGTGAGTGGTGAGTGGTGAGTGGTGAGTGGTGAGTGGTGCGGTGTGGTGCGGTGTGGTGTGCCGGAGCTTACTACCTCTGATAAAAGCTTTATATTTAAAGCCAAACTTGGGTAGATGTGTCCCTGATATTTAAGCTATTCTGGGCGCTATGTATCATTGAGTATAAAACCACAGAACCATCTATCATTTATTTTCTAATGTAGCGACCATAACGTTTTGGTTTTATCGAATCAAATGTATTAAATGTTAAGTTAGTAATACATCGACTATTATTTTCTTTCTCTAAATCACTGATTATTTTTAAAGGTTTTGAGTTGTTGCTTTGATCTGAGGAGGAGCTGTAGCCTCTTATGTGATCTTTTATGCCAACAATAACTAAGCTATTGGTCAGAAAGACTTTTCCTATATCGTTCTTTTTATCTAAAACGCGGTAGTATGATTGAAAGTGACTGTTATAAGATTTTTTGTAATCAGATATTAATTTATTATATTCTGAACTATTGAAGCAGATAGGATTTTTGAAATCAATAATAAGCAACTTGCTATTTATATCACTTACCCTTAAGTCTATGTCCTGAATAAAAGGATGCTCGTTTGTGTCCTGAGAAATTTCAAAAAAATTATTAAGACCATGCGCTACTTCAATTAATTGAAATTGATGGTTATAAAAATTTTCAACTTGATGAATTGAATACGGGTAGTTATTTGAAAAATAGTCAATTGTGTTAAAAAGCATTCGTTTTTCTTCATTTAAGCTATCAATATCTATATGGGATGCATTGTTCATAGTAATAGATGAGTGGGCAGTTGTGCAATAAAACATTATTGTACTTAATAGTAAAATATTTCTAATGATTTTTTTTGTTTTATCGTTATTCACAAGTATCAACCTATATTTTTTAATAAACTACTATTATTAGTAAAAATTTATTTTACTGTAGTAAATACTATTTTTAAAAATTCAATAGCAGCTCATTTAAATTGCCTTCGTTCTCATATTCATCATAACGGTTACCGTAAAAGTCGTTATATTTTTCACCTGTAGTAGATGTCTTACGATTTCCATATACTTTTCCCGCTTCACTCCAAGCGCTATGATCATCACCATATTTCTCATATGCTGATACAAGAGTTTTAAGCTCATTTGGATCACTATGCGGTTTCATAATATCTATGGCACCATTATCTAGTAACTCTTCTCTGATCATGACACTGTAAATCGCAGCGCCTCCTTCTCCTTTTAGCTTACTATCAATATAAGCATCTCTACTTGATATGTCGATCTCTCCTTGATAGGTAGCATGACCTACCTCATGAGTGAGCGCATGCATAGCCATAGCTGGCTTATCTCTATAATATTCAGAAACTACTATTTCTCTATCTTCATAATTAGTATATGTTCCTCCAGAATCAGGACCATACATTATGTTCCAATCTGCTTCTTGCAAATCTTTGATATTTTCCTGCAAAGTAGGTGAGTCAGCTGCAATTTTATCAACGTCATCACCTAAATTAGTAATGACATAGTCATCTTCAGTAGGCTCCTCATTATCATCTACAAACGAATTACTCATATCAGACTTCGGAAATACCAAAGGCGCTGCCTGCGCAATACTGCCAACATCAAAGTCAGACTCTGCAAACGCTTGCTGAATCGCAATCAGCTTAGCGCCGCAGCTAGTGACATCGCCACCACGTGCGATAGGCGCACCATCAACGACAAAGGAGGCATCACCACTAAGAATAGTGGTGACCTTTTTGCATTTTTTACAGATGACTTTATCGCCTTTACGCGCGACTGGGATACCGTTATGAGTGGTGTGCGGTGAGCCGGAGATGACCGTCCCACCATGAGAGGTCTTTGCGCCGACGGTGATATAGGCTGCCATAGTGCTACCTTGCTTAAACGTTTAAAGTTTGGACCTTTATAGCGGATCTATTATTTGTATCACATTATAGATGGCTACAGCGTAAAATATCAAACTTAAGTTTGTCTAAAGGTATGATTTATACGGTAAGCTCAGTCAGCGTAAGGCATAAAAGCGTTTGAACAATCGGCTACAAGAGGAACTTGAGTCTCTTTACTTACTATAAATAACAAGCAAAAATCTAACCTTCCATCTGCCCAATCAACCATTTAGACACATCATCAATCTGCGCCACCAAATCCGCATGCGCTTTGCCTAATTCATCAAGGTTGGTTTTGATGTCGACTTTATTATATTTAATGTCAGTCAGCGTGTCTTTTAATAGCTCAATCAATTCAACGTTTAGCGCATCAGAGAAGATGACAACATCGCGTATCACTGCTTGCTTCACATCAAGGTGCAAATCAATAATGCCCCAATCAAAGCGCGTCTCAATATGATGGCTGAATTCAGGGGTTTTGCCAAAGCGCCAATCCCAATCTGCCATTTGCTCATAGTATTTATTTAATGATGGCTCTTTTGCGAGCGTCGCTTCATCCAATTCTTCGACTGGCGTAGTGTCGCCATAATCTTTGTCACGATAGTATTCACAAAACGCTTCGATAATCGCCTCAGATAACGTCTCGTGATTGATGTCTTCATTAAACTCAACCAAGTTAGCGACGCGCGCACGCACGGACTTGATGCCTTTGGCTTTTAGCTTAAGCGGATGCGGATTGAGATAATCGCCCAGCTTTTGCATGTTGGCATTTACCAGTAATGTCCCGTGATGAAAGCTGCGATCGGCAGCATGTTTAAAGGCGCTGCCTGATATTTTCTTATAACCGACTTGCATATCATTACGACCAGATAATTCTGCGTCGATGCCCAGTTTCTTTAACGCATTGATGATAATGGTAAAGTTCGCGTCTTGGTCGTAGTCGTCTTTGGGTGATAAAAAGGTAAAGTTAGTATTGCCCAAATCATGAAACACCGCGCCACCGCCACTCTGCCGCCGCGCCAAAAACACATCATCGGCTTCCATCTTATCGATTTTGCATTCTACCCATGGGTTTTGCGAGCGCCCAATGACCACGGTCTCGCTATTGCGCCATAAGAATAGCGTGTGCGAGTCGGGATTGAGGGTATTAAATATCCAATCCTCGGTAGCGAGGTTAAACCAAGGGTTGGTCACGGCAGATTTTAAGATGCGCAATTTCATGTTTGTCCTTTTTTAAGGTATGAGTTTAAGAGTTTTAAAATTAACAACTATTTTATACGGGTTAAAATAACAAAAAAAAGTTGGCAAAAAAATCTATAAATTTTACTGACTTTATGGAGTGACTAGGTATAATGCTACCTAACATAAGTTTGAGCGATTTTATATTGGATTAATGCCTACTAAGATGGGGCGCTATAACGTAGTAGAATCGCCCATAAAACACTCATTATTAAAATAGTGACACTCAAAAATGAATAGTACACCAAGGAAAGTCAAGTTCTCTACTATCATGAGCCTTCTAAAAAAGAAGCAAATTGCACTGTTTTTTGGCTTACTATTTTCTTTTTTTGCCTTGCTGATGTTCGTTATTTTTACCCTAATATTCTCTTTCACGGGTAATGACAGTCCAAAAATAGACTATGAGTTAATCGACTCTCAAGGTATAGAAACGAGCGCTGAAGTCACTGATATTGAGGTCGAAAGCAACGTAACAATCAATGATATTCATCCGACAATCATCTCATACCAATACTTCAAGAATAATGAGGCAGTTAGATCTAAATACAAAGTTCTGGAAGGTGAAAGGATCGAAGCGCTCCAAGTTGGCGATAATCTCGCTATTAAAGAACTAAATGGTCAATCAATCATACAGAATTTGAAGCCTTACCGCTTTCCAGTGGCGTTACTTTTTCTGATACCTATACCGTTTATGCTATTTGGCCTGCCATTTTTAATTTATTTATTTATTAGCACCAGAAAAGAGCTAAAGCTCTACAAGTACGGGCAAGTTGCTACGGCGCGTATCGTTTCTATGATTCCAAAATACGCTATTCCTATTATCAATTTAGGACAAGGTGTCATCGTGCATTATGAATATGAAACGAGAAGTGGCAATAAAGTGATAGGAGAGTCGTTAACCACGGACTTCTCCATTATAAGTGATAAAAGAACAGGGGATGAGGTTTCTATCTTTGTAGCGGCGAACAATGAGGCTCAGTCATGCCTCATTCCCAAGCTAGAATCGCTTCGCAATAACTGGGATATAGTCCCTGTGTAGGTTGGATAAAGGAGCTACAGCTATATTTATCTATGCAGGGTTAGAGAATATTGGCTCCAATAAATCTAACAATAAAAAACGCTCATCAAGAGCGTTGTTTTATCTAACCCAGCTTTATAAACTTTCAACACCCTACCCAAAATCTTCCTTCAAAATAGCCGCCATATTACGCTCAGCAAGTCCGGTAATAAACACATACGGATTGACGCCAGCGCTACCGGGGATTAACGCGCCGTCTTGCACGTAGATATTTTCGTGTCCTTTGACGCGACCAACTCCATCAGTCGCCTTACCCAATACACAACCGCCAAGCGGATGATAACAGAAGTTATCGCCGAAGCCTTTGGTGAATAATAAGCTTGAAGTAGAGCCACCATTTACTTTGGCGAGTTTTTCGATCAGCTCTTTGGCAGCATTTACTGAGTACTCATTTTGCTCGCGTTTCCAGTTTAGTTTGACGGTTTTGCTGGCTTTGTCATAGTAATAGTTGCCGCGTTCTGGATTGTCAGTGATGGCGAGATATAGCGTTGTCCACGTTTCAAGTCCCAATGGTAAGGGCGCAAGTTCGGCAAAGATTTTGTACTTTGAGCCACCTCTATCGCCGTCCCACATATTGATGCCTTTGACCGGAATGGTGGATTGGGTAGTGCCAGCCGCGTGGACGAAATTGCGTCCCGTCATGATGTTACCGTTGGGTCCCCAATGCTGTCCAATATGCTCGTTTAGCTTAGTAAGTTTGCCTTCCGCTTGGCTTTTAAGCAGTAACTCTGAGGTGCCAGTACTGCCCGCATTAAGGAAGAGCTTATCGCAAGTGTAATACTCAACTTTATCGATGCCGCCCGTCATATTGATAACATGGACTTCTAAGCGCAGTTGGTCGTTATCGAGCGCTTGAATAGTATTAACTTTGCGCAAGGTTTTGACCGTGACATTGCCTGTGGCTTCAGCGTTTTTTAGGTAGGTTAAATCCAGTGAAAATTTGCCCGCATTGTTGCCATAGATGACTTCACCGCCGAGCGCGGATTTATACACTTCGCCGCGGGCTTCTTTTTGCATATAGTCAAAATCGTAGCTATTACCGAAAAACTCTGTTTTTAGTCCCGCCCTTGAAGCTTGGCGTTCAGCCGAACGAGTAAATTCGTAGTGCTCGGATTGATTAAAAAATGACTCCGGAATTTGGCTGACTTTTAATTCTCGCATAGCACGCGGGAAGTAAGTGTCGTACATCTCATCAGCATCAATCCAAGGGAACGTTTCTTCAAAGTGCGAGCGTCTGGGCTGAATGGCAATCGCGCCATTGACGATAGAGCCGCCACCATAAGCACGCCCTGCGAAGACTTTCATATCCTCATATTCGATTAAATCTAAAACCCCAGGATATTTTCTGATAGGGATTGGAATCGGAATAGGAGCGTTTGGCATATTGCTAAACCAGCTTGAGCGTTTATCAGCGTTAATCATTTTGCAAAAGGTATCATGCTTGGGACTTCTATCCCAGCGCATCCCCATCTCAAGGATTAAAACCTTGTGACCTTTTTCGCTGAGTCGTAGTGCCGATACCGCGCCACCATAGCCACTACCAACGATGATATTAGGAAAATACCCAGCTTGAGTAATTTTGCTTGGTAGCTTTGGCTGCTTGGCAAGCGTTTGGCAACCACTCACTGCCGTGGAGGTGCTGATAGCACCTAAGCTTAAACCCATGGCTTTAATCAGTTGGCGTCGTTGCATGGTGTATCCTAATTTGATATTTAAGCTAAAAAGCCCGTATGAAATAATATTAGCTTTAGACTGCAAAGGTGCGCTAAGCCAAGCGAGCATCATATTAGCAAACATAGGTTGCGTTATTATTTCAGTCACGCGATTGCTGTAATACTTATAGTCAAATAGGGCTTTCATTCACTAATTATTTTTGCCAGTTTTTATTGAATGACCTTAGCAAGTCTCTTAGTCAATTATTTTTAGAGTGACGTGTAAACTTGACCGAATAGAGAATTTCGCTTATTATCTTGTTTCAATGTACTAGAACATAAATACATTCAATTATTCTTATCCTTAAAAAAGCTAAATAATTCGGCAAAAATGCCAATACTAATACTCCATTTAAAATAATAAGGGTTAATTATGACAACGCAAAATACAGCAGCTGGCTACGGTTTACATCAATCAATACTACCGAATCACGATGGTTTATATGGCGAATTTGGTGGCAAAATTGGTCATCCTGAGCTTGCCAAAGCCATGGCAGAAATCGAATTAGGCTTCCGTGAAATCATTAAAAATGACGATTTTATCGCTGAGATGAAGCGCTTGCGTGAGACCTATGTTGGTCGTCCAAGTCCTATTTATCATGCGCAGCGTTTGACGAAGCATTGCGGCGGCGCGCAGATTTATTTTAAACGTGAAGATTTAAACCATACGGGCGCGCATAAGATTAATCACTGTTTGGGTGAAGTGTTATTAGCCAAAAAATTAGGCAAAAAAAAGGTGATTGCGGAGACGGGTGCGGGGCAACATGGCGTAGCGTTGGCAACGGCAGCAGCATTGATGGGTATGGAGTGTGAGATTCACATGGGTGTGGTCGATATTAAAAAGGAGCATCCAAACGTCAGCCGGATGAAGATTTTGGGTGCCAATATCGTACCAGTCTCGCGTGGCGCGGGTACGCTAAAAGAAGCGGTCGATAGCGCCTTTGAGACTTATTTGAATGAGCTTGATACCAGTATGTTTGCGATTGGCTCGGCACTGGGACCTGCGCCCTATCCTGAAATGGTCAGCTATTTTCAATCGGTGGTCGGACATGAAGCACGGGCGCAGTTCTTAGCGACGACGGGTAAGCTACCTAATAAAGTGGTCGCTTGTATTGGCGGCGGCTCTAATGCTATTGGTATGTTTAGCGGATTTTTTGATGATAAAGATGTAGAAAAAATAGGCGTGGAACCCGCAGGTGAAGGTCTGGATACTCCTAATCATGCGGCGACAATGTCGCTCGGCGTGAAAGGTGAGATTCATGGTTTTAAATGTTACGTGCTGCTCGATGAAAAAGGCGAGCCAGCTCCCGTACATTCGATTGCCTCCGGTCTTGATTATCCAGGGGTTGGACCACAGCATTCGCATCTGCGAGATTTAAAACTGGCTACTTATGAGTCGGCGACTGATGCCGAATGTCTAGAAGCGTTTATGGCTTTGTCGCGCCTTGAGGGTATTATTCCTGCCTTAGAGTCGGCACATGCCATCGCTTATGCGATGAAAATTGCCAAGGATATGTCAGCAGATGAGACGATTTTGGTCAATTTGTCAGGGCGCGGCGATAAGGATATTGACTTTATTTTGGATAAAGTGAATTTGTAGAAGAAATCAGCGATAAATACAGAAAATACAACATCAATCGAGCAATTAAAAAGTTATCATCGAGGTTTTTTTATCACACGATACTTTTTACGACTGAGCCTTTTATAACTGCGCTTTTATGATGAATGTCTACTAATAATCATTTCATAACGAGAAGTTCATAAATAGCCATTTTATAAGTAAGGAGCAATCGTCTAACGCTTGATAGGATCACCCCATGTCTAACCGCGACCTCATTATTTTTATCACCTTATCCTTTATGTGGTCGCTGTCTTTTATTTTTTATCGTATCGGCGTGCCTGAGTTTGGCTCGTTAGCTTTTGCGAGCCTTCGTGTGGTCTTGGCTGGGCTGACCATGCTGGTTTTTGTTTTAATCAGCCCAAAAAACAGAGAGGGCATACGGGATAATTGGAAAGTGTTGACGCTGGTTGGATTATTTTCTGCGGCTATTCCCTTTATCCTGTTTGCCTTTTCAGCGCGCTCGGTAAACGCAGGGGTGTTGGCGGTGCTCAATGCGTCTGTGCCGATGATGAGCGGTTTCATCGCCAGTACCTTTTTTAAAGACAGACTGTCAAAAAAACAAATTCTCGGTTTAGTTATCGGTGTTATCGGTGTGATTATCTTGATGAGTGAAAACTTATTTGGCGGTAGCGGGCAGGGCGCTGAGTCAAGTTCAGGGTTGCTACCAATGGGCTATGCGTTATTGGCCTGTGTCGGTTATGCCGTCGGTGCCAATATCACCAGAAACTACTTATACAATGTCTCACCAGTCGCTATTACCGCAGGTTCGCTCATCATTGCCAGTATTATCATGTTGCCGATAGCAGTTTATGAATTCCCATATGGTAAAAGCATTAGCCTTACTGCTTGGGTTTCTGTCATTTGTATTGGCGTCTTTTCAACTGCCATTGCCTTGATTTTTATGAATCAATTGATAAAAAGTATTGGTCCTATGCGTGCAACCAGTATTACCTTAGTGATTCCAATTTTTGCGATTATATTGGGTTACTTATTGCTTGGTGAAGCATTGGACACACCTGCGATCATCGGCTCGATGGTGATATTGTTTGGCACTTACTTGTCTTTAGAGTTGTCCATTAAAAAGATGCTCAAGTTATAAAAATCTCGATTGGGTCATCGTTCAACACGCTCCAAGTAGACTTTTGACTGAAAGGTTATGAGTGCATATTATTGATAAATAATACTATTTTTATATTTATGTTTTTAAATGATTAAAGCCATTCGCTTAATAGGCTAATAAGAGGCTTTGAATAATGAGTATTATCAATACCGATATCATGCCATATTGATATTTTTGTTGGTCATTTTTCCTTGGAATTATCACGTTTGCCCCCTATAAAGACTACGGCTTATAAATAGCGTATTGAAAAATGAGCGCGCTATTTATTCATTAATAACAAACCAATCATTATGGTTTTATAACAAGAAATAAGGCTTTTTATGGCACACGATAATTTATTTGAACCCGTAAAAATGGGTACGCAAACCCTAAAAAACCGCATCATTATGGCACCGTTGACACGTCTGCGTTCGATCGAACCTGGTGATGTACCGACGGCACTTGCTGGAGAGTATTATTCACAGCGTGCGAGTGCTGGGCTTGTTATTACTGAAGCGACGCAAGTATCTTTTCAGGCAAAAGGCTACGCTGGCGCGCCCGGTATCCATACTCAAGATCAAATCACTGCGTGGAAAACCATCGTTGATAATGTCCATGCCAAAGGTGGCAAAATTGTGGTACAGTTATGGCACACAGGATTGGTTGCGCATGAAAGCGTGCAGCCTGATGGCAAAGCGCCGATCTCAGCGTCTGATGTGCATGTCGGTGTGCGTACGTCATTGCGTGATAGCAATAACCACGCCATTCGCGTTGAAGCGACTACGCCACGTCCAGCGACACTTGATGAGATTAAGCAAGTCATCGCTGATTTTGCCCAAGCGACCAAAAATGCTAAAGAAGCAGGCTTTGATGGGGTAGAGATTCATGGTGCACACGGTTATCTATTGCATCAGTTTTGGGTTGAGCAAACCAATCAGCGTGATGATGAGTATGGCGGTAGCCGTGAGAACCGTGCGCGTCTGACTCTTGATGTTATCGATGCTTGTGTTGATGCGTGGGATGCTGATCATGTGGGTATTCGTATCTCGCCACTTGGCACGTTTAACAATGTAGAAGCAGGCTACAACGAAGACGAAAACATCTGGCTAGTTGAACAGATCAACAAGCGTGGTCTGATGTATTTGCATATCTCTGAGCCTGATTGGGCAGGTGGTACGCCTTATAGTGATGCATTCCGTCAGCGTGTCCGTGATGCTTTTGACAATATGATCATCGCTGCTGGTGGCTATACTGCTGAAAAAGCGGAGAAAAATATCAAGGAAGGCTATATCGATGCGGTTGCTTTTGGCCGTGATTATATCGCCAATCCTGATTTGGTTGAACGTATCCGAGAAGGGGCGGCGCTCAATGAGCAGCATCCAGAGAGTTTTTATGGTGGTGGTAATGAAGGCTATACCGATTATCCATTCCTTAACCAAGCATAATGGATAATCAGCTGCCCTTATGATTAGCTAACCTTAGGGTGTGTTAAAAACACCCTCACCGTTAGCCGATACATAAGCACATAATAAAAAGCCACCTGACGCAGACCGTCAGGTGGCTTTTTGATGCCTGTATTTTAACTATTTAACAAAGTTGCCCGTTTGGTAATCCCGAAACGTTTGGCGGAGCTCTTCCTGGGTGTTCATTACAAAGGGTCCATAACCTGCGACTGGTTCACCGATAGGTTCGCCGCTCAATAGTAAAAGCTTGACTGGTGCTTGCTTGCCATTTTCGGTAGCAGGATAATGCAGCTCAATGTTATCAGTAGCCAGTGTTTGCTGAGCTTGCCCATCAGTGCGGTGCTGAGTTGGCGCATCAAATTGAATCAAATTGCCAGCACTGACTGACGTACCATTGACCAGTAGTTCACCTTCTTGTACCAGCAGTAGCGTATTGTGGGTGTTGGGCACTTTTAGCGTCGTCGCGCCCGCAGTATGCAGTTCAATATCCCATAAGTTAATCGGAGTAAAGGTATTTGCCGCGCCTCTGATTTCTTGCCACGCACCAGCAATGATAGCCGCCTTACCAATCGTCGTTTGGTGGTCAGGGTTGCTGCTGTCGATTAACTCAACGATAGGCAGATCTGCCCGTTTGATGCTTTGATAGTTTGGGTCGGTCAGTTTGTGCGCACTTGGCAAGTTAACCCACAGTTGCACCATACTAAAGACGCCGCCGCATTGACCGAAAGCCTTGGAATGAAACTCTTCGTGCATGATGCCACGACCTGCGGTCATCCATTGTACATCGCCTTTTTGGATAATCCCTTGTCCACCTACTGAATCGGCATGACTGATTTCACCTTCGTAGGCGATAGTGACGGTTTCAAAGCCTTTGTGTGGATGCTGTCCGACTCCATGCGGCTGTGTTTTATAATTGGGGTTTGGATCAAAGGTTGTTGGTTTGCCATAATCGAATAATAAAAAAGGGTCGGTATGGCTATAATTAAAATGAGGATTATCGTCAAGATGGTTGATTAAGGTCTTTACATAAAAGCCGTCACCTACCCAGTGCGGCGCTTTATCACCATGAATATTTTTAATAGGACGCATTTATTACCTCGTCAGACAAAGCATATTTTTTAATAAAAAATTTTTGTTAAGTTACGCTACATTTATAGCTACCTATATTGTGTTTATTTTAATAATTTATCAAGGGCTAATGTCGATAAAAGGCAACTTAAGTAGAATAAAAATAGGGATATCTCATTAGGGGGTGGTGGGCATTTAGCCATGGCGCTGTTTATAAATGCTGTTTATAAGTGCTATCTGTAAGTACTGCCGATAAGCACTGTTTATGATTAAACAATGCCAAATCGTTATGATTAAATGAGGCTAAACCACTTCACCGCAGACAAAGCCACTGGCCCATGCCCATTGGAAGTTATAGCCGCCGAGCCAACCAGTAACATCCAGCACTTCACCGATAAAGTATAAACCCTCCTGCATGTTGCTTTGCATGGTCTTTGAGGAGACTTCATCAGTTTTTACGCCGCCGCGGGTCACCTCAGCGGTACGATAGCCTTCTGTACCAGAGGGTTTGAGCTGCCAGCCATTCAAAGTCGCGCCAAGCTCCGTCAGCCGTTCATCTTTAATATTGGCAAGTTCAGTGTCTTTGATATCGTCCCAAAGGTGCGTTTGTAGCGCGGAAAGTAGCTTTTTTGGTAGCTTATTACTGTCATCGCCGCTATCGGTATAATCCGCGACGACCGTCCGAATCAGTTGCTTTGGGTGCGATTTTTTGTGCGCAAGGAGCAGCGCTGTCATGTCGATATTTGGCAGCAGGTTGATACTAATGGTCTCGCCAGTGTGCCAATAGTTTGATAGTTGTAGCATAGCAGGGCCTGACAGTCCGCGATGGGTAAACAACATGGGCAATTTAAAAGAGATGCGCTCATTGCTAGCGATGACTGGCAAACTAATACCAGCCAAAGATCGGATAAGCTCACCCGTTTTATCCGTAAAGGTAAAAGGCACTAAGCTGGCATCGGTTGCAATCAGCGTGTGCCCAAATTGCTGCGCCAATTCATATCCTAAACCACTGGCTCCCATCGTTGGAATGGACAGTCCGCCCGTGGCGACCACGAGTGACTCACAGCGGTAGCCTGTTTGCGGCAGTTTGGTTTGATTGGCGGATTCTTTTCTCTCTTGCTTTTCTTTTTTGCTAAGCTGCTTGCTGGTCAGTAATTCAAATTTGGCGTTCTTGTCATTTGCGATAGCTTGCACACTGTCAATCTGCGCATTTAGCTTTACTTGTACACCAGCTGCCGTACATTCCGCGAGGAGCATGGTCAAAATATCTTGCGCTGAATCATCACAAAACAGCTGACCATGTTCGCGCTCATGGTAAGGGATTTTATGTGCTGCCACCATACCGATAAATTCCCAGCTGGGATAACGACTGAGCGCGGATTTACAGAAATGTTGATTGGCACCGATAAAGTGCTCAGGCTCGACATAGTAATTGGTAAAGTTGCAGCGTCCGCCACCTGACATGAGGATTTTTTTGCCCGCTTTATTGGCATGGTCTAATACCAGTACGCGGCGACCACGGCGACCCGCTGTGAGTGCACAGTATAGCCCTGACGCGCCAGCGCCGATGATGATGACATCATAGTGGGTGTATTGTGATGCATTGCGGTGATTGCTCATGGTAGTCTCATAAAATAATAGGTTTAAAAACCAGCCACCAAATCCGTCATCGAATCAACAACAGAGTCGATTGCTTATCTTTATAGCAGCAGATTAATAAGAGGGTTTGGTGAAGAGTGTATTTTGGCGTTGTATCTCGCGTGTAGCTATTGTCCATATTTTATACAAGGTTACAAGGATTAAATGTCATATCGTTATCTGATATCTGGACGGTGATGTCTTTATTTATACCAAAATCAAAATTTATGCCAAAATCAAAACATGTTTTAAATTGGCCAATACCAATAGTAAAAGCGAGTAGATGCAAAACCACACCTCGTCAATAAATTTTATCATGGGTGAGCAAGTATACCGCTATATAGGCATATTGTTATGAATGGCTTTTGATACCTTGCAACCGTTCTGCTTATTTGTCAAACTAACCGTGAGTGTCACACATTATGGAAGATGACCCTTATCACCTGTACAGGCAGTCGTTTTCGACCGTTATGCGTGCAGGTCATAATAATTAAAAAGGACAAATACGATGACTCAAAAATCATTCCCCATTGCGGCCGAATTTATCGCTGCTGCCAACACTACCGCTGAACAATACCGCGAAGACTACGAAAAATCTATCGAATCACCTGAGGCTAATGATGCTTTTTGGGCGAAGCGTGCCGAGCTGATCAATTGGATAAAAAAACCGACCAAAATCAGCGACGTTAACTATGATTTGGATGATTTTCGCATAAAATGGTTTGAGGACGGTGAGTTGAATATCTCTGTCAACTGTCTCGACCGACATGTCAAAAAAAATCCTTACAAGCCTGCCATTATTTGGGAGGGCGATCACCCTTCACTGCACAAAATCATCTCCTTTAAAGAGCTACATCAAGCGGTCTGTCGCTTGGGTAATTCTATGCGTAAGCTTGGGGTCAAAAAAGGCGATCGCGTGACCTTATATATGCCGATGATACCTGAGGCAATGATAGCGATGCTGGCATGTACACGTATTGGCGCTGTACATTCCGTGGTCTTTGGTGGCTTTTCTGCTGAGAGCTTGGGCAATCGCCTGATAGACAGCCGCTCAAAAATCATCATTACAGCTGATGAAGGCTTACGTGGTAATAAGCATACGCCGCTCAAAGCCAATGTCGATCGGGCACTAGATATGGATGGCACTGACAGCGTCACCAACGTCATTGTCGTTCATCGTACGGGTAATTCTGTACCGATGAGTGGTCGCCGTGATGTTTGGTATCATAACTTGGTCGATGGCGAGTCAGAACATTGCGAGCCAGAAGTCATGAATGCCGAAGACCCGCTATTTTTATTGTATACCTCTGGCTCTACTGGCAAACCTAAAGGTGTGCTGCATACCACGGGCGGCTATATCACTTATGCTCTTTCTACTTTTCGAGATGTGTTCGATATTAAAGACGATGACGTCTACTGGTGTACTGCGGACGTAGGCTGGATCACAGGTCATACCTATGCAACCTACGCACCGCTTGCCAATGGCACGACGACGGTGATGTTCGAGGGCGTACCAGAATATCCCACATGGGCACGCATCGGTCATATTATCGATAAGCACGATGTGACCATTCTGTACACTGCACCGACGGCGATTCGAGCGATGATGAAGGAGGGCGATGTCTTTGTGCGGGAGTCTGATCGTTCAAGTTTGCGGCTACTCGGAACAGTCGGCGAGCCGATCAATCCAGAAGCATGGGACTGGTATTACCATGTCGTCGGCGGTGGCAAATGTCCGATTGTAGATACTTGGTGGCAAACTGAGACAGGCGGCATCCTCATGGCACCGATACCAGGCACGGTCGCCCTCAAGCCGGGTGCAGCGATGAATCCTTTGTACGGTATCAAGCCAGAGATTGTTGATAGTGACGGTACTATGCTAGAAGGCTCTGCTGAAGGAAACCTAGCAATTAACAGCAGTTGGCCGGGTCAAATGCGTACTATTTATAATGACCATGAGCGTTTTTTACAGACGTACTTTAGTGAGTATCCCGGTTATTATTTCACTGGTGATGGGGCGCAGCGTGACGAAGATGGACATTACTGGATCACAGGTCGCGTCGATGATGTGCTTAACGTCGCAGGTCATCGTCTGGGAACAGCAGAAATTGAGAGCGCCGTGGTCGCGCATCCTGCGACAGCGGAGGCCGCCATTGTCGGGATGCCGCACGAGATTCGCGGCATGGGCGTTTGTGCCTTTATTATTCTAAAATCGGGTGAAAAAGAGACAGAGGCGCTAAAGGCTGAGCTGAATCGACATGTTCGCGCTGAGATTGGTCCGATTGCCAATTTGGATGCTATTTATATCGTTGAGGCGCTACCCAAAACCCGCTCGGGCAAAATCATGCGCCGTATTTTACGTAACCTTGCGGCAGGTCAATATGTTGGTTTGGGTGATTTGTCTACTCTTGCGGATAGCTCGGTGATTAATCAGCTGGTTGAGGTAGTCAAAGCTGCGCGAGGAGAGTAGGCTAAATTATCGATTAAAAGCACGCTCAGTAAATAGACGATTAGCGTTCAGAAAAGTCATGTTATGAAAACTAGCATGGCTTTTTTACGCAGACGATATTGATATCAACAAACTTTAAAGGTTCAATACTTTCTATAACCATCTTATCTAACGATAACCATATTATCTAAAACGTTCCTACTATTATCACTCCCTTTTTTATCAAACATTATATGAGGCCTGCTGTCATTATGACCAATCACTCTTTGCCCGCTATCGCTACAGAATCACCAAAAATCGCTATCATTGGTGGTGGTTTGACGGGGCTGTTTACCGCTACATTACTAGAGCGCGCCTTTGCTCAAAACATAGCACAAGATAGTGCGAAAACATCCTTACCGCAAATTATTGTCTTTGAAAAGTCACGTAGCGTAGGGCGTTTAGCCACTAGATATCGTACTGATAGCCACACTGGCAAAAACTGGCAATGGGCATTTGGGGCGCAGTTTTTTACGGCCAAGACAGCAAATTTTAAGCAATTCATTACGCCTTGGTTAGAGACGGGATTGCTACAGCCATGGTGCGCGCAGGTGATCGATTTAACACCAGCGAATCATGATACTCAATCGCCTGATATTCACATCAAAGAGCAATGGAACACCACGCAAGCCCGCTATATCAGTACGCCAAAAATGACCAGTTGGGGGCGTACACTGGCTGATGAGTTGCAGTACAGCACCATAAAATTTAAAACCCGCGTTGCGCCATTGGCTCAATTTGACAGGTCTATAGCGGCAAAGGTTGATAAAAAAACTGAGCTATTTGACGAGACTGGTGCGAGTCTAGGTCACTTTGACTGGGTGATATGTACCGCGCCAAACGGTCAGACCATAGAATTAATGGCAGAGAGCGGCTTTGCTGAGCAAGCCAAGATTTCTAAGCCAAAAATGCTGGCGTGTTATACCCTGATGTTAGGATGGGACAATTTTGATACATTACCAAAAATGTTAAGCGCTCAAGCAGCGCCACGCTGGGATGTGGCTTATCTGAATAACTCTATACTCGATAGAATATTTATCGAGCACCAAAAACCTGCTCGCGATAACCTGCTACCCAGTGTCACTATTCATGCGCGCAACGACTGGTCAGAGCAGCATGTCGATGACGATATGGAGACGATCAAAGCGCAGTTATTAACAGCTGCCAAGCAAGTATTGAATTGGAACGATGACCATGCTCCTAGCCAAATAGATTGCCATCGTTGGCGTTATGCCGCCACTGTCACTGATAGTGATAAAGAAGCATTAGGCATCTTGATAGACGAGTCTCATCAATGGATTGTCAGTGGTGATTGGTGCGGACAAGGCAATATCGAAAGTTGCTATCAAATGGCACAACAGACGGTTGAAGCAATTAACAAAGCAAAGTAACGGCCAAAGTTTACTTAGCGACTGACGCTATCCGAAACTGGACTTTAAGGGCGTTTTCTTAATATGAAAAGGTGATAACGATGTTTGGATTCGATATAGATTTAGAGCTGATGGGCTATCATTTTTTCCAGTTGGGCATCGCCTTTATATTGTCATTACCGATTGCCCTTAATCGTGAGATGAAAGACAACGGCGCGGGGTTAAGGACGTTTCCACTGGTAACCATTGCGTCATGCGCGTTCATGTTGGTTGGTATGGATATTTATGATGCTACTGGTGAAGCGAGAATCATGTATGCCATCATCACAGGTATGGGATTTATCGGTGGTGGGGCGATTTTTAAAAATGAAAAAGGCTCAAAGGGCACTGCCACGGCAGCGAGCTTATGGAATACGGGCGCCATCGGTATTTCGGTAGCTTACGGTCGTTATGAGATTGCCATTATATTATCGGTCGTTGGCTTTTTGATTTTGCAATTCTCAGAGCCCTTTAAAGTTAAAAAACACTAAGCGATGGGTGCGACGAGTTAACGTGCATATACACTTAAATACTAAAGAGACTATAAATCAATACTATATAGATATTTCTATATCTATATGATATAGCAAGAAATCTATAAATTGTTGAAAATAAAGGATAGTTTATGAGTACCAGATTGAGAGGAAGTGGGCTGACTTGTGCCATGCTCGCACGAGGGGATAAGCAGGTTTTATGCGCGGTCAGTAATGAGAGCGACGAGCAGGCGATGGCTAGTATCGATAGCGCTGAATATGATTTGCTAAGGCACATTATTTCTTTTGAAAATGATAAATTCTCCTGTAAAGAAGGCGTTGAATGGCAATGCGCCATACCAGTAAAAAAAGTAGAACTTTTTTATGATGATATAAATCTATAGCCGCTTATAACTGAAAGTTTGTATATTAATTTGTAATACTTTAATTGAAAATAAAGCTGTCCAAATTGCTAAGAAACAGTTATATTCGTATAACATAATATAAAAAATAGTACGAAGTTAGAGGTGAATATAGTGCTTAGAGGAAGTGAGCTGACTCGTGTAATGCTTGAGCATGGCTGCCATGAGATATGGTGTGCGGTAGATGATAATAGTGATGAAGAAGCTATGTGTGATCAAGATTCAAACGATTTTACTGCCCAAATCGTGTCTTATCATAACAACAGATTCTATTGTACTGCTGGTACTGCGTGGCTATTCGCTGTGCCAATTAAAATAACGGCGATGACACTGAGTGATGTAAAGCTCTAAATACCTTTCTTTGTCTAATTAAGCCATTGCCGATTCATTATTTGTATTATAAAAAACCCACCTTATGGTGGGTTTTTCCTTATAAGCAATATGCCGCTTCTTAGATTATTGCTCAACCGATACAGATTTTTGCAGATGGTTATACTTGTATATAACAAAAACCTTTAACTAAGCATGAATTACAGGCAAAAAAAGAGCCCACAGAGGGGGAGCTTTTCTTGTTATCACATGTTATCTAATGTTAGCCTTAGCCTATATATTACGTGTATTACATGCTAATATCTATTATCTAGTGTTATCACAACTGACCACCAATTATCGGCTTAAATGGTGGTCAAAGTGGTGGTCAGATTTTTGGCACGATAAATAAGGTAATAGAGGCGTGTAGTCATGGCAGCATTAACAACTGATACCCAAATCAAGCGAGCGATCAAAGACGCACAGGGGCAAAAGCGTGTTTATCACACTATTGGTGGCTATGCTGGTTTGCGTTTGCGCTTACGTGGTGGATGTATAGAGTTTCAGCACCGCTACACGCACCCTATCACTGGCAAACGCAAAGAGATGACGCTAGGACAATACCCAGCTTTGACACTGGAGCAGGCAAGACAGACCCATGCGGACAATATGCGAATGCTTGCCCAACTGATTGATCCGATCACACAGCGCGATAGTGAACGGGTAAAGCAAGCCACTGCCATAACCAATACATTTCAAGCCGTAGCTGATGACTGGCTATATGAGCAAACTAGTAACCCCGATCACCAGCCAGCGCCAAGCACCCTAAACAATATCAACAGTTACCTAAAACCATTAACAATAGCGTTCGGAAAATTCCCCGTTAGTGAGATCACAAGCCAGCAAGTTTTAGCCTTATGCCGTGACATACAAAGAAAGCATGTGCATAAGGGTAACCGTGTAAAGCATATGGCACAGCGTATCTTTGCCCATGCCGTGCTGAAGGGGTTTATTGAGTACAACCCAGTCACGCAGCTATCAGGTGCCAAAGCATTGAAAGCCACACGGACTAAACATCATGCTTCACTGACAGACCCCAAAGGCTTTGCCGTACTCCTAAGAGATATAGACCAGCTAAGTGATAAGCAGGTCTATAGCAAACCGATACTTAAGCTATTAACACTAACTTTTGCCCGTGTAGGTGATATATGTGCGATGAGGTGGGCTGACATTGATCTGAACGCTAAGCAATGGGTATTCACACCCCAAAAAGGGCAGAGGCGTGAGGACATGGTAGAGAGTTTAGTTGTACCACTGGCACCGCAAGCAATAGCAGTCATAGAGCAAATGCAGTCATTAACAGGTGGGCATGAATATGTATTTTATAACCCTAAACGTAAGAAAGGCCAATATCATGATCCGCAAGCAATCAACAAAGTATTGAACGACCCATCCATGAATAGCGGCGGCATTGGTGACAATTACGAGGGCAGAGGTTATAAAGAGGTGCACACGCCCCACGGCTTTAGAGCCAGCGCAAAAACTATGCTGATGGAACGACTAGGCTATGACGAGCTGCTAACAGAGATACAGCTAGGGCACCAAATGCTTAACAAGTACGGCAAGGCGTATAACCGTATGCAAGCTGTACCTGAACGAACGCGCATGATGACGGACTGGGCGAACTACTTAGATAATATTAAGGCTGGCAAGATTGATAACGTCATTCACACCAGCTTTAAGCAACAATCACAAAAGCTGGGTTAATGCTTAGCTGACCACTTTGCAAGGCTAGGGGTTGCTCCCGAACGACAGATATTCACACCCTTAAACTGTCACCGCCTTGCACCTATTAGATTTAAGGGTGTAGGGGTGTGAATTGTGGTTGATCTAGAAACGTATGTAGAAAATATAGATAGGCAATATATTAAAGTTTTAAAGTTTATGAATGACTTATACAAGCATGCTAGACCCCAGGTGCCTTTAAAGAATATCGTAGATTATTTAGGTAATAATTACTCATTCAGTGATTTAGCGTTATACCAAAAGAGCAACTATAGCTATGCTTTGGTTAGATCAACTGGATTTTTAGAGCATGAGAGTTCAACTGAAGTTATTCAATCAATTTACGAGTGTTTAGATAATGATCAAATAGGTATAAGTTATTCAGATGCAGACATGGAGCCTTTTAAAAACTTTTATTTTAAGTTTTCAGAAGTATCAAAATTCTATGAATATTTAAAACCTCACTCACCTAAGATAGAAGTTAGCAATGCAGTATCGCCAAGCCATGAGCTATTTAAAGATAAGCCAATAGCAGAAATTAATCAGTACCAAAAAAATCTTGATGATGACTACTTAACAATAGATGAAGTAATAACCAACCTTAATAATAGAGCTGGGTTATTTTATAACTATGACAAGATAAAGGATTTAGCGAGAAAGAAAAAAATAACGCCATGCTTTTATTTTAATGGCTATGTCTGTGGGTTAACGGAAAATCCTTTCAATGGGTTATCACCTAATTTTATTGCAAATCCGTACACAGAAATAATGACAGGTTATTTCACCTATAGGTTGTTGGTTGAACAAATTAGCAGCCAAGACGACTATATAACCTTGCCGTCTTGTGAAGTTGGTAACGAGATATTAATTTATAGGTTACTTGAGAGGCAAGGCAGTACAAAGATAAGTTACGGAGATGGTTTAGCTTTGTTTGAGGGTAAACCCAAGTCTTTTGATGATTATAATAATAATAGGAAAAAATTTAGCTGCATTGCTATTGATGAAATCAGGTTTTCAAAGCGAGAACTGAATAGCTATATAGCCTCACTTGCCAATACTCGCCAACATGCTACACCAGCACAGAATGATAGTGAATTACTCGCTAAGCTGGAAACCGCCCAAATAGATAATGACAATCTCACAGCTAGATTGAATAAAGCTAGTGACATTTACAGGCAGAATCAAAGCGAAATAAAAGAGCTAAAGGTAAAGAACGAACAGACGAACGCCAAAATAGCAGACCTTGAAAAGCAATTAAGCCAACAGGCAGATGTGTCAGCCCATGACAGTATATTGCAAACTATCTTAGATGAGAGTCACGAACACCATGCCCCCGATTTAAGCTACTCTATTAAGCTATGGAGTGATCTATATATAGATGGACAGATAGGCACTGACTCACATTCAAACAAAGCTAACCTATGGATTAATAACAATACTTCTTACGGCAATAACACTATCAACAGTTCAGTAAAGCGCTTAAGAGAAGTTAGTACCCCATTAAAGGATTTTGGAGGACTGCGTAGCAAAGAGATTAAGAAATGATTTTATGATAAGTCATTGATTTATATATACCTTAGGTAGCTTACCTAGGGTATTTTTTTTGCTTACCTCACTTACCTGACCTGATAGATAAAAAGCTAAATTGCTAACACTGATAACGCCAATTAACGGCATTACATAGGAGTTAGCAATTATGCTGCATATATCAGACAACCCCCAAACCACCGCAGAGTTACACCCTAACGGGCAGACTCGCATCAAGTCAGCCGCCACTCTCATAGGCGTTCACCATCAAACGCTACGCAGATGGTGGAAAGCTGACAAGTTCCCTAAACCTATCGACATCAATGGCATTCTATTATTTAGAAATGCTGACCTATTGGCATGGCTTGAACACCAACATTCAGCCAGCGAGGTGTAGATCATGCAGACACGGCAACCAAAGCAGACCTATAGCCAAATCATTATGGCGCACCTGATGGCAGGCAAGACTATCACTAATATGCAAGCCTACGATGAATACGCCATCACTTGCTTAGCTCAACGTATCAGTGAGTTACGCGCCAGTGGTGTGAGCATTGATGATGAAATAGTCACGCAGAATGGCAAACGGTTTAAGCGTTATTGGATAGACCAGCCAGCACCGCAAACAGTACAGGGGGTTTAATCATGCTTACTATCTCAAACAGCATCATAGGTATGAAAGACGGGCTTTACTCACTCAATGATCTACATAGAGCCAGTGGCAGTAATAAGAAGCACCAAGCCAGTAACTTTATGCGATTAGAAGCCACAAAGGGTTTAATTGATGAAATAGAGCGTTCCTCAGATGTGAGTAACGGAACAAATTCAATAGCTTACAACGTTATTCAAGGTGGTGAATCGCAACAGCAAGGCACCTTTGTATGCCGTGAGCTTGTTTATAGCTATGCAATGTGGATTAGCCCACGCTTTCAACTAATGGTTATACGTGCCTTTGACTCAATAGCCAATCAGCAACAGCAGCTTAGCCAACGACTTAATGGCTTATGCCGTGACTTAAGCACGGTTGATGCTGGACTCACTATAGCAGGGCGTTTTCTTTGCATTGGTGGCAAGCAGATCAAACCACAGATAAAGCAAGATATTGATAGCACCCTTAAGCAGATGCAACCCAGCCTTAATTTTGTAGGAGATACTGACAGTGAAAAATAATAACGACATATTAGAACCGCGCCTAGTGGCAGTAGATAGCTATTACTTGTCTGTCCTTAATGACCGCATACAAGACCTATCAAGCGATAGCGAACACCTATCAATGGCACTTAGTGCGATCAAGACCGATGATGACGCAAGCCGTGGCGTGATAGTGGCAGTTAAAAGCGCCTTACTCGCTAATAGTGAACTAGCAACCATCTTAAGCGAACAGATGGACGGGCTTATATTACTGCCTGAACTGGGGGCAACAAGCCATGAGTGATAACACTTTTATAACTCAAGTCATGGACGGGTTGAAAGATCAAGGCGTGTTGATGATGCCTGATGGCTTTATTGACCAGCTAATCACTACCTTGCACGCCAATGTGACCGCCATTAATACCATGACTCAAATAGCTGAAATAGAAAATAAAATGCTAGCTATAAGTGGTTCGCTACCTATAGGCAGTAGGCAAGTAGAGTCACTCAAAGAGCTATCGACACGCATAGCAGAAATAGCCTTTAACGTGGAGGACGTGCGAGATGAGCAACGATAACAGAACCAATCTAAAAGCTAGCCACGGGGCACACAATCAGAAACAGGCAGGCAAGCGCGGCTTACTAATCAGCTTTATTATATTCATGGCGTGGGTGGCAGGTATTGGCTTATTACTGTCACTGATCACATGCCAGCCAGTCAATGCAAAACAGATTGCAACCAATACTAACAGCGGTTACTATATAGGCCTCTCAAGAAAACACGCAAGCGGTAAGCCATACCGTTATCCATTGGCTTTTTTTGTGCCTGATAATAGCGCAGCCTCTCAAGCTGTTTCTATACCATCAAGCATAGCCCCACAAGCGCACCTAAGCGCCACAAGGGGGCAAACCATCATATCTATAGCAAGTCACTTGCTAACCGACTATGACGGGTTGACGCTGCAAAATAAAATAGCCGAAAGGCGAATATGCAGGGCGGTTGCTTGCGTGACCGAGAGTAAGACCCGTCACCCTATACTTTTACCGTATAGCGTGGCATTCACTCAAAAAACAACGCAAGGAGTTATCCATCATGGGTAAATCAATCAGCACGTCCTCAAACACTCAAACCACTACTAACAGCACACCAGCCACATTCAAGGCAGGTGATAGCGTTCTGTGCCCGTCATTAAGTAGCAGCCTTTTTGTGCTTCACAGTGACCCATATGGCAAGCGTGACCTATTGGCACTTACTCACGATGGCAGCTATTTCTATTACGATGCACAAGGCTACTTTGTTTCAGCAAGCGATACAGAAACAGGCGATTATCAGCCAAGCCTCTACCACAACACCCCAGCCAATCAGCAAGCAATCAACACCCTATATGGCAATGCCCCCATCACCCAACTAAGCCAGCGCACAGTTATCGACACCACCGAAGCAGACGACAAAGAAGCGGTTTTATTATCAGCTTTTGATCTAAGCGATATTGCTTGTGATATTGAGGGCGCTATAACGACATTGAATAGTATTGGCTTATTGCTACACATGATCTATCAAGAAAATATAACCCATAAGCAAGCTTTATCAATGGCGCGGTTATCACATGACTCTACAGATAGATGGGCAGACTTACTTTGCTGCAGACTAAACAATATCAGCGCAATATTGGCCAAAAGCACGTTTGGTACTGAGGTGGCAGCATGAGCACTAATCAAATGGCCAATGATCCGATATTCAATAAAGAAGTTGAAATACAGCGCCTTTCATGGTTTGACGCACTATTCACTACTATTAAGAATGATCTTGAATATAACACCGTAGGTAGTACACACAAAGCGCAACACCTTGCCGACCTTGGGCAATACCTAGCACAAGACTTACAGCATTACTCAGAGGGAGAATTGACCGCTTTACAGGCAGAACAGGGGGCAGATAATGAGTAATTTAACCCGTTCAAACCTAACTCTAAGTGTCAGTGTCCCTCTGTTACTAGGAAAAAAAAGTAAGTTTAAAGATCAAGATTTTCATTCCCTAGAGAGTGTATTTTTTGGGCTTACAGATAGGCTAAAACCTATCGCTATTTGTAGTAGTTGGAGGGTGCAGAAATGAATCAATTTCCACCACCAAAACAGAGCCGCAAATATGCAAAACGTAAGTCTTATTATAAAAAATACAGATCAACACGCCAGCCCAAAGAGGCACAGGCAAGGGGGAATAGATGAACACTACAGGCAAAAATGCCACACAGCAAAAAGCCCGTGCATTTAGCACAGGCTTTTTAGAATTGATAAATAGTTTTGATACAGCCACACGGCAAGGGCTAGCAGATGACAATATATTACTACGTCTTTATAACCTATACGAGCAGTTAGGCATAGAGCGCAAGCTATTGCACATCGATAGCAATATTAGCATAACCGTAGGCATTGATACAGGCATGATAGCGCCCACCGCTGGCACAATAGGGCTAGTATTGAGTAATAACCAGGATGAGCCAGTCAGTCTTGCCAGCATGACACCCAATAGCAATCAAAAGCCGTTAATCATTGACCGTATGCAGCCGTCTGCTTTAGTCATTGGCACATTAGATGGCACCCGTGAGCTAAGAGCGATTGATAACCTAGATGATGCCGCCATGCTGGCTCAATACCTCATAGCCGATAATGTCACGCTACTGGTAAGCCTTGATAAGCTGCTATTCAATGGCATGGTGAAGCACTTTGCAGAGGTGGCACCCGTCACTATCTTTACCACCATAGATAAGAAAAATAAGGTATGCGATCCGCTGGAAGGTGCAAACGTCAAAGCGGTTATTACTGTTTTTGATGTACTGCTACAGCTTGAGAATGGCGCTACCTATGCCGATATTCTAGCCGATAGTGATACAACCATACTTGATCTACAGGCGGAGATATGGGGCGAACCTGAACCCTTAGCCAATGATCCAAGCCAGCCCACGCCATACCCTATAAATGCGTTTAAGGGACTGCTAAAGAATGTTGTTGAGGCAGTAGCGCACTACTCACAAGTACCTGATGCAATGGCAGGGCAATGCGTTTTAGGGGCACTGGCACACATGGGGCAGCGTTTCATTGATGCACCGATGGGACATGGGCACATGCCAACGAGCCTAATATTAATCACAGAGGGGGAAAGTGGTAGCGGTAAAACGCAAGCGATGGGCTTAACTCACTTTAAGATCAAAGAGTATGAGCGCCAGCAATACACCAATTACCTAGATGATGTGGCAACGTGGGACAGTGACAAGGCAAGTCTAAAGGGCAAAGAGCAAGCCGCTTTTATAGATGAAAACCCCAAACCTAAGAACCCTAAAACCTTGTTTGATGATGCCACTATTGAGCCGATCTTAGATAGGTTTATCAGTGGGGAAATGAATAACGCATCATGGACAACAGACGAAGCAGGGCAATTCTTTAATGGTCACACTATGACAGGTGACACCGCTGGCAGCGCCTTATCAGCACTCACTAAGTTATGGAGTGATGGCGAAGTATCACGTTTAAGATCGCAAAAGTCTGCCTATGCCACACCGCAAACAGATGCCCATAACGTGCGTATGACGCTATTACTACAAGGTCAACGGGTAGTATTAGAGCAAGCATTAACTGATCCGCTGATGAACGGACAAGGGTTTTTAGCAAGGGCATTGATTGCTTGTCCACCTGACTTGCGCGGTCAACGTGTATGGGACAATCCACAGCGTAGAAATGATAGCCCTTATGATAACCCTGATCTAATAGAATACTGGTCACGCTGTCATGCCTTACTTGATCCAACCAGCTAAAAACCCATCAAACAGCACAGGCAAACCCCAGCGCATTAAGATGCAGTGGGCAGATGGTGCAGAACAAGTATTTTGCACTCACATGCAAGGGATAGAAAACCGCCAAGCCAACGGGCAGACATTGGAATATCTAAAAGCGTATGCCTCACGCATGGCAGAAAACGCCAGCCGTATAGCATCATTAATGGCATTCTTTGATGGACGCAAGATAATAACCATTGATGACATTACACGCGCTTTTATGTTGGTTGAGTATTCCACAGCCGAACGCTTACGCTACCTTGATGCAACCCCTACAGGTGAGCAGAACGACAGTGAGAAGTTAAGCAGCTGGCTAGTGGATAAAGCGAGGGGTAAAAATCCGCCTATGTTAAATCGTACTGATGCTTATAATGGGGCGCCTAAGCCAATGCGTAAAAATAACAAGGTGCTGCAAAATGAATTAGATAATTTAGAAAGTATGGGGCACATAAGACAGGTACAAGACGGTAAAAAGAAAGTGATTTACATTAACCCTAAGTTGTTTATATAAGCGTGCGTACCTAAAAACGTGCCTTTTTTGCCTAAACAGCCCTTAGCCTATATAGATAGGGGCTTTTGCTTAGTAACGGCGTTTGCCTAAGCGTGCCTTTTTTGCCTAAACTGTACTAAAAACATGGTCATTTAGGCACAATAAAGGCAATTTAGACACGCTTAGGACGGAGGTATTACTAAGTTAACGCTATATACCATAAGTCTTACAAGTCATTTAGGCAGTTTAGGCACATTTTACTAGGTATAAAACTATATTGGCAGGCGTGAAAGATCCCCATGATGGTGAACCATCATAATAATTCTACAAGGTAGGCGTTAATCGTCTGCCTTTTTTATTGGCCATAATTATTGACAGGGCATAGACAGATCAGTAAGGCGCAATAACGTGCAGGCAGGTGCAAGCCTTTACGATTAATGATTGCAGCCAGTTGCAGCTACTCGATGCCGTCAACTATCACCATGTTGACCACGGTTCTATTGCGGTCTATACAAACGACCTGAAACATAGGATAGGTAGGCTCAGAATTGAGCGTATTAGGGTGTAAAATTATAGGCATAACGGAGATCGTGACACCCTTTTCGGCGAGTGTAGAACCTGTATAAACCTGACCTTGAAATCATTAACAATCATTAACATTGAAACGCATTCAACCTTGCCCGCATTTCAAATGACAGCAAGCTACCTGTTATCAAATGTTATGGTTCAAAGTGGTTCGAAGTCAGATAAAAGAGTATAGAAAAGTATATCGATGTTTATAAATGTTTACTTTGACCCACCCATACGGATTGCAAAACATGAATGGCAATAATAACCGCGCAAGGCATGACTGCTATTAGCCTATAGCGTAGAGATACCACCAAAACAGGATAGAGCCGTCAAAGTAAAATAGATGCGTCCATTTTTGGACTTATTAAGCATGATTTAGGGATACCTAGGGATACCGATTGCCAAAACATGAATGGAGGGCAAACGCTGGCTAGTCATAAGCTATAAGGTAATTTGAGGGTTAAATCAGCATAGGGCTGTAAACCTAATTTGATGTTAGTAAAATTTAGTATTTTTGGCAGGTAAAACTTTTGTTTTGTTATACCACATAATACGAGATGACCATTTTATAACACTAGATAATCGACCCAGTGGCAGACCAAGCAAGGCTTATATGTGATATGCACCGTAATAGCCGTATAACAAGATCAAGACCTCGCTACTACCTCATAAAACCTCACTTTCATTTCATCATTGGCAGCACTCACTACCCCACAAAACCCAACGTTCCACACCTCAAATGCGGAATTAAGAACCGTATAAAACTGTATATTCAAATCATTGACATTGAAAAGCGAATTACCGCCAATGGCGTGAATTAAGAACCTTATAAAACCTTATATTCATAACAGCCGCCGACTTGACAAAACTTGACATTCAAAGCCGATCAGCACCGCCGCGGTTGTTGTTAAATGTTGTTATTGGCAGATAGTACTGACTTAATAAAACTTAATATTTAGATGGTGCCAGTATTCATCTAGGACGGTTCGATTACTGTCCATATAGATGACGCTTTTAATCTTGCCAGCATGTTGACCAATGATGACCTTTCAAAGCTAATAAGCCGATAGATGCAAAGGAAACGCTTGAAAAATGCACCTATAAAAGTAGTATTAATTGGGCGCGTGCATTCATTAGCAAAACAACCCCATGCAAACAAAATGCAAGTGATGAATAGTACAAGATAACTATTAATCTGTATAAACGAATATATAGAATGTACCTAAGAGTAAATAGCATATTAACGTCTTAAGCAATGATGGGTTGATAAATAGATGCGCCCAAATCTGAGCGCATCTATTTAGATCATAACTGACTTTTAGGACAGGTATCGCGAGGCTGGCATGTTGAGGAATGTTGAAACTCAAAATTCAATTAAGTAAGTGATAGGCTGGGTTTATTTTATCTACTTCTTATCAAGTCTTTTAATAGTGGGGCTATTACCAAGTACATTTTTCATTTGTTCAGCCTGCTTTTTCAAAATATCCATTCTCTCGGCTAACTCCATTCCTTGATGGATTAAATTTGTATTTAGAAACTCTAAGTTAGCAAGGATTGCATTTTGTAGGTGAGATGCATAATCTCTTTGATTGCTATTTTTATTGTCAGGGTTTTCTGCTCTCCACTGAGCTGCTGTCTTGCCATAAACTATTACATTTAGCATATCAGCTTCAGAAGTGTATAGCCTCCAATGGTCATCTTTATTTATGCCAAATAGTAAGTTTTGTTGTATGGCATCGGTCTGCAAGCGATAATTAATCTTTGCTAGTTCACGATTTGCTTGCCATTCCACAGATTGAAACTGAGCTTCTTGTTCCTTTAGTCTTTGAAATTCTTTAATAAGGTACAGTTTGAACTCAGGGCTCAGCCAAGCACCAAATTCAAAGGCAATGTCTTTATGAGCGTAAGTCCCACCATAGCGCCCAGCCTTAGCCTGAAGCCCTATGGCATTAGTTCGCTTAATTAGCTCTTTAACACTAACCTTAAAGCTGTTTAGTCCTGACTGAGTTTTAATTGCGGCGAATTCGCCATAATTAAAATCTGGGTTATTGATACGCTCCCACACACCAATAAACTCTAAGGTATTTCTGTTTCTTAGCCAGTCCGAGATAAAGAAGTCACCATCTTTAGCCTTAAGCATATCGGTCAAGCTAATATAGTCTTCTTCCTGAACTTCTGAAACAGTAATCACAATGTCGTTAACAGTTATCTGTCTATTCTTAGCCATGTTATGCCTCATAGTTTTATATTTATAGCTGAGTAAAGTTGTAGCGCACAAGCACAAACAAACTAAGCCATTTATCAATCTTGAGTAATGATAGCAGATTTATAATTCTTATAATGAGGGTCGCTCTTTAATATTAGCTTGGCGCAAACACAATTGAGCAGATATTTGACGCGAGCATATTATTATTGTTGTTAAACTTATCAAAATTTTGAGCAATTGGTGGTCAATTCAATACGTTAAAATATCAAACCTATATAAATCAATAACTTATAGGCAAAAAAGAGCCCACAGAGGAGGAACTGTGGGCCGAGGAAAACTGATCGTGTAAAGGAACTACAGAGGCAGTGGTTGTGACCTATTGTTATTATGAGTTTTTCTATATTAACTAATATTAGGGTGGTTGGGATTAATTCAATAATTGCATATATTTACTTACATATTTAAGTGTACAAGTGTTTTTATCAGAATCGCTATCATAGCGCAATTGGCAGCGGTTTGGCTATTTTGGTTACATGACATTACGTTTAGAGCTTATGAGAGAGAAAATTAACGTCGTATTTCATCTCCAGTAGATGAGTCTTTTAGTCGTGTCATATCTAACATTGAAAAATGCGTATCAAAGTTTTGTAGTTATATATGAAAGATTGATTAATTTTAATAGTCATTCCACTATAAAAATATTACTGCGTTAACCTCGCTTGAAGTATTAAAGATACATCTACACTCGGATGTCTTGTACTATTTTTAAATTCAACCGACATCATACCGATAACTGAATAGCTAAAGAGATGGCATGACGACCTGCGTGAAAAATGCTAAGCTATCTACCATTAATATGTTTATATAACACTGGGTTTGCCATGACTGAGAATACGCATTTGCATACGCAGGAGCCGCAAAATACCAAGAGTATTTTTAACTTGCCTAATAACCTTACTATCGCGCGGATTTTAATGATTCCGCTATTTGTCGCGATTGCTTATTGGCCACCTGCTATGGGAATTGGCATGCCTGCCATCTCAGACAATGTGATTGCGCGGGTCGGTATGAGCGAATTTAGTGATAGCTTGTTACGCCATTTACTTTTGACTAGCGTTTTTATTATTGCAGCGATTACTGATTGGCTTGATGGATATTTTGCCCGTAAGCTTAATGTTATGTCAGCCTTCGGTCGTTTTTTAGACCCCGTCGCTGATAAGTTAATGGTGGCAGCGGCGCTTATTATCTTGGTGCAATGGCATCCCAATATTATTATGGCAATCGCCGCGATTGTGATTATCTCGCGTGAAATTGCGGTATCAGCGCTGCGTGAATGGATGGCAGAGCTGGGCAAAAGTACCAGTGTGGCGGTGTCGTATGTCGGCAAGCTAAAAACGACGTTTCAAATGGTGGCTATTACGGTACTTTTATTAAACTGGGAGTCGCTCGAAACGATCGGTTATGTGCTGATGGTTGCTGCTGTTATTTTGACACTATGGTCGATGATGATTTATCTCAGAGCGGCGTGGCCGTATTTAAAACAAAGCGGCTAGCGCGACAATATAATTCACGCTAAAAGAAATAAGGAAAACGCCAGTCGCATTTGTCACTGGCGTTTTTGATGGTCTACTTAAAATGCTGCTGATGGTGCCAATTTGCCTTAGACATTGTTTGTATGGTTGATATATACTCAAAATTATTAGGGTCTGTTGAACATTCAAATATTAGGGCTGCTGATGCTAAAATCACCCCAAACTAGGCGCAAACCGACGATAATGTCGAGACCTTAGCTAGGCTTGCAACAACGTTTGGGGTGATTTTAGCATCAGCCTTTCAGGCCAATACTCTTTTTTGCCAATATATAGCGAAATTGTTTAACCTAGAATGACTAGGCATCAAAAATTTCACTGCATATTGTCTAAAAAATAATGACTGCCAGCACCACATTTGAATGTTCAACAGACCCTGAACAAAATACAAGAAATTGGTCAAGCTATCATGAGACGTCATTCAAATAAGGAAATAGGCATGACATCATATCAGGCACAGTCGGGCGTTGCCGTATTATTGTTGGCATTATTAACGGGGTGTTCTTCTGGCTCAAACATGCAGGAAGAGACCACCTCAACCATTCAGCGAGAAAAATCTACCCAAACAGATGCTACTGTAGAACGTTCCACTCAGGACGCGGCAGAATCTGAGCGTTTGGGGACAAAATGGGGTGATGATGTTAATTCAGAAGTGACGACTGTTAATCTGCGCCGTACGAGCAGTGAGCCTATCGAGCAGATGCAAGTCCGTTATGCTGATAAATCTTATAATGGACGTGCGGTTAATAGCATATCACTACTGGCGGGCAAGATGGATTTTTCGATGGAAACGGACACAGATACGTTATCGATCTATCGAGATTCGGGTAATTATTACGTCCAAGGTCAAGCGGGTCAGGCCTACCGTTTGGTGTATCATAATAACAGCGACAACACTTATGAAATCGTCGCTAGTGTCGATGGAATCAATGTCCTCAATGGCAGCGCTGCCAGTCGCTATGACAGTGGATATGTGCTAAATCCAAATGATAATTTGGTGATTGAAGGTTTCCGTAAGAGCCAAAGCTCAGTAGCATCCTTTATATTTAGCAAGCCAGAGAGTGCTTATGCCGCTAATACCAGCTCAGGCTCTATCAATAACACCGGTGTAATAGGTACAGCAGTTTATGGCCTATATGATCCATCTAAGCCGAAGCTTCAACAGCCGCAAGCTTATCCTGCGGACAATGGTTATGCGAAACCACCGCAGTAATGCCTATCGATAGAAAATAGATAACGCGTAAAGAAACGCCAGTCGCATTAGCAACTGGCGTTTTTAATTTTGCTATTTCTGGTTTAGATAACTTATAACGTTACTGAGTTATTTTCACCCAAATTAGTCGCTTTTTTGCCATCCATTACAGCAGCAGTGGTCATCTTAAACATATTGACGACCGAGCTACCACTGAGCCAGTACTCTGCGCCGTGTGGTACGACTTTAATCAGCTGTACATTTGAATCTTCTTTACCTTGCTCATAAAAAGCATTGTAGATCGGCGACCATAGCTCGTCTAATTTCTCTTGGTCTTCGACCAGTTCCGCTTTACCATTAATTGAGACATAATTTTTGGCGTCTTGACTGACATAAGCCAAGTTTACTTGCGGATCTTTCTCAATGTCACTCACGGTTTCGGTACTCTTGTCACCGATGAACCAAATCTCTTTTGCACCGATGCTCGTCTCGCTCGTTGTCATTGGGCAGGCATGCAAATGGCCTTCGTGAGTACGAGTTGTCATCATGGCAAACTTGATGTCTTTTACCAATTCTTGCACTTTATTGATATGGTCTTGTCTACTCATAGTAAATTTCCCTTTCTTTATTTTGATTAAGTCGTAGTGATTAAATAGTTGATTATTTATAGTAGTTTTTATTCAGGCTAAGCGTTTTCCAAGTATCGAAAACCAGATGAATTGAGAAAAACGATCGTCGCCTTAACAACTGAAACTAGAATACCTAGTTGTGACCTTGTGTTTATATAGGTTGCCCGTAAGGCGATGTGAGGGTTTGTAAGGACTATAAGCTTTAGGTAAAAATTGTGACGAGATCGCTGTTAAGTTTCTGTTGTGAAAGTAGCCTGTTGTAAAAGTAACAAGGGTTTCAACGATGGCGAAGATTTCACTATTATTGAATAGCAAGCATCAGCAATTTATCTTGGTTTTGACCTGCTTATTACAGGGCTTCTTGTTATAATACCCAGACCATTTACTTTGCATGGCAGAGATGCCTTGATCTTACGGATTATGCCTTTATGATGACCATCGCCGGACAACCGTTTCTTACCGATTTTCAGACGCAGCAACTCATCAGTCAGTTCCAGCAAAAAACCGAGCTAAATGTCAGCCAAATCCATACCCAGCAAGTGTATGTGTTATCACGAGAACTCGAAGGTGATGAGCATAAAAAAGCGCTAGACTTACTTGCTGTCGATAGTAGCACTGTCCTTGAAGCCCCAAAAAGCAATCAATTACAAGTCATCGTAGGTCCACGTTTTGGCACGATTTCGCCATGGGCAAGTAAAGCGACTGATATTTTTAATAACTGTGAAATTGCGATCAATCGCGTCGAGCGTGTCGTTGTCTATACGCTGACCATCGATAGCAAGATCAGTGAAAAGCTGTCTACTGCCGCTGAGCAGGTGTTGTTTGACCGTATGACGCAGAGCTTGGTCTATAACTTGAGCGATGTCAGTAAATTGTTCGACGATCAAGCGCCAGCATCACTGAATCATATCGATGTTATCGGACAAGGTCAGTCAGCGCTAGAGTCTGCCAATACCCAGTTTGGTTTTGCGTTATCAAGTGAAGACATTGATTATTTGATGAATGCGTATGTCAATGAGCTTAAGCGTAATCCAACGGACGTTGAGCTAATGATGTTTGCACAGGCGAACTCAGAGCACTGCCGTCATAAGATTTTTAACGCTGAATGGACAATTGATGGTGAAGTTCAGCCAAAGTCACTGTTTCAAATGATTAAGAATACTTATAAAGCCAATCCACAAGGTATCTTGTCAGCGTATAAAGACAATGCCGCAGTGATGGCAGGGTCTGAGGGTATGCGTTTTTATCCTATTCCGACTGACGCGATGGATGCCAATTCAATTCATCCTTATGCCTTTCATCAAGAAGAAATCGACATTTTAATGAAAGTCGAAACCCATAATCATCCAACAGCGATTGCCCCTTATTCTGGTGCAGCGACTGGTGCGGGCGGTGAGATTCGTGATGAAGGCGCAACTGGTCGCGGCGGTAAGCCAAAAGCAGGGCTAACTGGTTTTCATGTATCACATCTGCATATTCCAGAGCTCGCTGAAAAATGGGAGCAATCAGGTCAGTTGAGTACTCAGGATTACGGTACGCCAGATCGTATGGCAACCAGTCTTGAGATCATGACCGAAGCGCCTCTCGGTTCAGCCAACTTCTCAAATGAATTTGGTCGTCCAAATCTGTGTGGTTATTTCCGTAGCTTTCAGCTTGATACCTCAGCGGCAAAAGACGGCAGCGAGATGCGCGGCTATCATAAGCCAATCATGCTGGCAGGTGGTTATGGCAATATCAAACGCAACCTCATTGAAAAAAACACCATTCAGCAAGGTGATTTATTAATCGTCCTTGGTGGCCCTGCGATGCAGATTGGTCTAGGCGGTGGTGCAGCATCTTCGGTTGATAGTGGTGACCTTGATGAAGGTTTGGATTTTGCTTCTGTGCAGCGCGATAACGCTGAGATGGAGCGTCGTTGCCAAGAAGTTTTAGATCGCTGCTGGGCACTAGCGGGTAGTGATGTCGATGTGAGTAATAATGGCAAAGACGGCAACCCTATCGTGTCATTGCATGATGTGGGCGCGGGCGGTATCTCTAATGCGATGCCAGAGCTGGTCAATGACCACGAGATGGGCGCGGTACTAAATCTGCGTAAAGTTCCATCATTAGAAGCTGGCATGTCACCAATGGCCATCTGGTCAAACGAAGCGCAAGAGCGTTATGTCCTTGCGATTCACCCAGAAAGCGAAGCCCAATTCGATGCCATCTGCGCGCGTGAGCGTTGCCCGTATGCTATCTTGGGAACAGCCACGGATGTCCGTCAGCTGGTCGTTGACGATACGTTATTGGATGAGCAGCCAGTTGATATGCCGATGCAAGTATTGCTCGGTGGCACGCCGAAGATGAAGCGTAGCTTTGAGCGTCATGACACAAGCTTACCTGCATTAGAGTTAGGCGAGGTCAATTTAGCGGAGTCTATCAAAGACGTCTTGCGTCACCCAACGGTCGCTAGCAAATCATTCTTGATCAGCATTGGTGACCGTTCTATCACGGGTATGGTTGTGCGTGATCAGTATGTGGGTCGCTATCAAGTACCTGTATCAGATTGTGCTGTGACAGCATCAGGCTTGATTGCGCTCGATGGTCAGGTGATGAGCGGCGAAGCCATGAGTATCGGTGAGCGTACACCAGTTGCCCTCATCAGTCCACAAGCCTCAGCACGTTTAGCCGTTGGTGAAGCAATCACCAATATCGCTGGTGCGCGCATTGCACAGTTATCAGATATCACAATGTCAGCGAACTGGATGGCAGCTTGCGGTGATGATGCGGAAGATGCAGCTTTATTTGACGCTGTATACACAGTCGGTGAAGAGCTATGCCCAGCACTGGGTATCGCGATTCCAGTTGGTAAAGACTCGCTATCGATGCGTGCCAACTGGACAGACAGCAGTGAAGCAGGTGACACGGATAAATCAGTCGTATCACCTATGAGCCTCGTGATTACCGCCTTTGCTCCTGTGGTTGATGTGGCCAAAACGCTAACGCCTGAGCTAATCAATGGCGACAGCGCGTTTTACCGTATTGATTTGTCTAAAGGCAAGCTACGTTTAGGCGGTTCTATTTTGGCGCAAACGCTGAGCCAATTGGGTAACGATTGCCCAGATTTAGCACAGCCAAGCGACTTGATCGACTTCTTTAACTTTGTCCAAGCGGGTAACGCGCAAGACGTCATCAGCGCCTATCACGATATCGGTGATGGTGGTCTATTGGCAACTATCGCTGAGATGCAATTCACCAGCCGTCAAGGCATCAAGCTGTCATTGACCGATGACAATCTGCTTGGTCAGCTGTTCAGTGAAGAGCTGGGTGCAGTCATCCAAGTATTACCAGAAAACGTCGCGGCTCTCATGCAATTGGCAGAAGAGTTCAACGTTGCTGATATGCTCAGCCTCGTGGGTCAAAGCTCAGAAGAAGACAGTCTGCTTATCCAAACGCCAACGCTTATGGGTGATGATACTCTCAGCTTTAGCCGTACTGAATTGCAGCAAGCGTGGACTCAGGTCAGCTATCAAATCGCGCGTCGCCGTGATAACCCAGCGTGCGTACAGCAAGAGTATGACTTAATTGCTGATGCAAGCCATCAAGGCCTGATCGCTGCGCCGAACTTTGATTTGAATCAAAAAGTTGAAGAGCCATACTTGGCTAGCCGTGAGAATAAACCAAGAGTCGCTATCTTGCGCGAGCAAGGCGTCAATGGTCAGACGGAAATGGCAGCAGGCTTTACGCAAGCTGGCTTTGAAGCAGTCGATGTACACATGAGCGATCTACTGAGCGGTCGTATTAATCTACGTGACTTCGATGGTCTGGTCGCTTGTGGTGGCTTTAGTTATGGTGACGTACTCGGCGCAGGCTCTGGCTGGGCGAACTCTATCTTGTTCCATGACGAGCTACGCATGCAGTTTGTCCGTTTCTTTGCCCGTCCTGAGACCTTCTCACTAGGCGTCTGTAACGGTTGTCAGATGATGGCGCAGCTAAAAGACCTGATCCCAGGTGCGGAAAACTTCCCACGTTTCATCGCTAACAAATCCGCTCGTTTTGAAGCGCGTACCGTCAATGTCAAAATCGAGCGTACCAAGTCAATTCTGTTCAAAGGTATGCAAGACAGCATCTTGCCAATCGCGGTGGCGCATGGTGAAGGCTATGCCACGCTAGACAATACCGAGATCGACGGTATGGCAAACCATGGTCAGCTCGCCATGCGTTATGTCGATAGCCAAGGTCATCCAACCGAGACTTATCCGCTCAATCCAAACGGTTCGCTCGGCGGTGTCACGGGTCTATGTAGCACCGATGGTCGCGTCACTATTATGATGCCGCATCCTGAGCGTAACCTAAAAGCCTATAACCACAGCTGGAAACCAGAAGCATGGGATGAGGACGGCGCGTGGATGCGTATATTCCGTAACGCTCGAGCTTGGTTTAGATAGGCTGAGTTGGTTTAGAGTATTGTTATAAGCATAAAAAAAAGGTGGGCGTAATGCTCACCTTTTTTGTGTTTGGGGTTTGGGTATTTTAATTTAAACTAATCTAACCTTTATATGATATATTACTCGACTTAATTCTATGATATTGTTTTTGAATAGAGCTTTTATTCTTTTAGTAAACATAAAATAAGTGATTTGATATGAATGTATCTGAATATTTAAGTGGACTGAATAATGAATCACAAGAAATATTTCGACAGTCAATAAATTTTAAAGAAAAACTAGGTTTTTTACATAATTCAGCTTCTCATATTTACGAGTTCTCTGAGATAATTTCTGATGAACAAGAGAAGCAAATGCTTGAAACAGTGAGTGCTCAATTAGAGTCTGCTACGTATACCTTAACTTTAGGTTTATACAGGCAGGCTTTTTCATCATTACGATTAGCTTTTGAGTTAGGACTTGCCACAGTTTATTTTTCTGCATATAAACTAGATATGCAAGAATGGTTTATTGGTAAAAATGACATTAAGTGGTCAAAATTGATCAACGAAGAAGATGGGGTTTTATCTAAAAGGTTTGTTGAAGCATTCTTTAAAGAATGTGTTGATAGGGTGGAAGTTTACCATTCTCAAGCTAAAAAGACTTACAGAAATCTTTCTGAATTTGTACATGGTAATCATCAGACATGGCATGAAGATGGTATAAAACTTACATACGATAGTCAAATGATAGATCTGTATCTAACGCATCATGAAAATATAGTAAAGATAATACTATTTATAGCAGTCTGTAGATATAAAATACTATTAACGGAAGAAGTAAAAGAAGATTTGCACTTTATTCCTGAAATTTTTAACCATATAACGGAATTTAGAGTTATTTTTGGACAGTCATAAGAAGAATACAAAAATGAGTGAATTTTTTCTAAGAACAGAAAGCATTAAAACTGATGATATCTATAATTTGTCAGTAATTAGTGAGTCAGATGAAAGTATTTTACAAGCTCTTGGAGCCAATGAACCTTGTTTGCTTGAAGGCTCTAGAGGAACTGGTAAATCTTTTTTAATGAGGTTATCTGAATTAGAGATTGAAAAAGTAGGCAGTAAGGATATATCTGTTTTCGTAACATTTAATAAAAGTTCTCTTATAACCACAGAAGACCCTTTACAGTTTTATCATTGGATGCTAGCTAAAACACTAAAAGCATTGTCAACGAAGCTTAGAAAGAAAGGATTTGCAGTTTCAAATTTAGCAGCTAATCTATTAAGTAATGATATTAATGAAGAAAATGTCGCTGTAGAAGTTGATTTAAAAGAAATTGTGAGATTATTTGAAGGTTCTTACAAAGAAAAATCGGAAATAAATATAAGTAGTTTGCCAGATATTGAAGATATTAAAGAAGCAATTCAGTCAATATGTGAAGAAAATGAAATTAATAGGGTATTCTTTTTCTTTGATGAAGCGGCTCACGTATTTAGACCTGAACAACAAAGACAATTTTTCAGTCTTTTCAAAGATTTAAGATCGCCATATATTACTTGTAATGCAGCTATTTACCCTGGGGTAACTCACTTTGGAGAGTCTTTCGAGCTAATCCACGATTGTATACATAAAACTTTAGATAGAAATATATCAGATTCTGGGTACTTAGATTACTTTAGAAACATTGTAATGAAACAAGCTGATAATGCTTTGAAAAACAAAATTGAAACTAATGCTGAGTTATTTAATACGCTTGCTTTGTCTTGTGGTGGTAATCCTAGAATGCTACTTAGGACTTTACAAGATATTAAGAAATGGCAAACAACACCTGTAGACGCAGTTATTAAAGATTTCTACCGAGATAATATCTGGAGTGAACATACTGAACTTGGAGAAAAGTATGAGGGTCATCGTTTAATTATCGACTGGGGAAGAGAGTTTTTAGAAAAGAAAGTTATTCCAAATATCGAAACATATAATGAAACCCGAAGAGAAAAGTCTCTTGATCAGTCAACTATATATTTTTGGGTACATAAAGACTCGCCGATGGTTGTAAAAGAAGCTCTAAGATTACTTACGTATACTGGCATTATCAGAAAAGTTGATAGTTCAGTTAGAGCTACTCGTAGCGAATTAGGAACTAGATACGAAGTAAAGTATGGGTGTATAATTTCTTTAAAGAGTAATCCTCACAGTGAGTCCAAAACCTTTTACAACAATCTTACTATTAGGAAGTTTCCAGAATTTGGTAAAAATAGTCTATCTTATGAAGGCTCTGAAAATATTCTAATTGATAACGAAGATGAAAACTACGAAAGATCGCTCAGATCTCTCTTACAAAAGTCAATAGATGTCTTAGGACTCTTAACAACATGGCAGAAGGGAAGATTGCACTCAGCTAACATTCATACTATTGGTGAGCTTTATCAAACTACAGAAGACGAGTTAATTCGCAATATATCAGGAATTGGCGAAGTGAGGTCAAGGAAAATAAAAAATGCAGTAGACTCAGAAATTGTAGAGTATATTTCTGGCTAGTATTTTCAATACGTGTTTATTTTAACTCCTAATAATGTTGAGTAGAAATCTAAGCCACATATTTCTTGATTTAACGTAAGTAGGATATTAACAGCTTAATTATTTATCATATAGTTTTATTACAGATTATATCATTAGCTATTTTCCCAACGGAATTTTCAATTTTCTGCTAAAGACTCAAAATAATTAAAGATAGTATTAGCAATCAACTCATGAATCTTATCACTTTTTAACATTCAAAAAATCGGCACTGAAATCAGTGCCGTTTTATAAGTCGTGAGAATGTAAATCCTAACCACGACTCATCAAATACTGACGCACCACGTTATCAATCCCAGCTTAAAATTACCTTACCGCATTGCCCACTTTCCATGATATCAAAGCCTTCTTGAAAGTCGTCAATGTGCATGCGATGGGTAATGATGGGCGATAGATCAATACCGCTAATCAGCATTTGCTCCATCTGATACCACGTCTCCCACATCTCACGGCCATAAATACCTTTTAGGGTTAACGCCTTAAAAATAATCTTGCTCCAATCCACCGTGGTGGTGTTAGGCAAAATACCCAAGAGAGAGATTTTAGAGCCGTTATACATATTACTAATCATCGAATCAAACGCCTGAGGCGAGCCTGACATCTCAAGCCCAATATCAAAGCCGTGCATTTTTAACTCAGCAATGGCGCCTTCGATGGTTTCACCTTTGGCTGGGTTGATGGTCATCGTCGCGCCCATTTTTTTGGCAAGCTCTAAGCGATAATCACTGATATCGCTGACCACAATATTACGCGCTCCTGCGAAGCGGCAAATCGCTGTTGCCATCGAACCAATCAGTCCCGCACCCGTAATCAGCACATCCTCACCAAGGACAGGAAATGAAAGGGCAGTATGCGTGGCATTGCCAAAAGGGTCCATAATGGCTGCCATCTCATCGCTGATACGCTCATCGAGTTTGATGACATTATCGGCAGGTATCACCAAATATTCGGCAAACGCGCCATCGCGGTCGACGCCCACGCCGATGGTGTTTTCGCACACATGCAGCTTGCCACGGCGGCAGTTACGGCAATGCCCGCAAGCGATATGACCCTCGCCAGTGACTCGATCACCCACTTCAAAGTGCTTCACGCCATCGCCTATTTCGCTAATGATACCGACGTATTCGTGTCCGATAATCATCGGCGTCTTGATGGTTCTTTCTGACCATTCATCCCACTTATAAATGTGCAAATCTGTACCACAAATGGCGGTTTTTTTAATTTTAATTTTAACGTCATTGATGCCAACCGTAGGTTCTGGCATGTCTTGCATCCAGATACCTTTTTTGGCATGGGCTTTAACCAGTGCTTTCATACTTTTCTCTTATTTAACGGTGTTGTACTTAATGGTTGAATCTAGCGAGTGAATACCGAACGAATAACGAACGATGCTTAATCAATCACTTTCATTTGCTTGGCGACTTTGATAAAGGCGGTGATACACTTGTCTAGCTGCTCGCGAGTATGGGCAGCAGAGAGCTGGACACGAATGCGAGCCTCGTCTTTGGGTACGACAGGGTAAAAGAAGCCAATCACATAAATGCCTTCTTTCAGCAGCTCATCTGCCATTTGCTGCGAGACATTGGCATCATAAAGCATGACCGCACAAATTGCCGATGCGGTGGGCTTGATATCGAAGCCCGCATCTTGCATTTTTTTCACAAAATAGGCGGTATTTTCATGCAATTTATCTTGTAGGGTATTGTCTTGCGCTAGCATCTCAAACGCTTTTACCCCAGCCGCCGCCACCATAGGAGGAATGGAGTTTGAAAACAGGTACGGGCGTGAGCGTTGACGCAACATCTCAACGATTTCTTTTTTACCCGTGGTAAAGCCGCCAATAGCACCGCCAAACGCCTTGCCTAAAGTGCCAGTGATCAGCTCAATATCACCACGTAGATTGAACAATTCAGTCACGCCGCCACCGGTGTGACCGACGACGCCTGCTGAATGCGACTCGTCAATCATCACCATAGCATCATACTTTTGTGCCAACGCATAAATCTCATCCATCGGTGCTACGTTACCATCCATCGAAAACACACCATCGGTCACAATCAAACGAAAACGCTGTGCTTGTGCCGCTTGTAATTGCGTCTCTAAATCTTGCATATCTGCATTTGCATAGCGATAACGCGCCGCTTTACACAGGCGTACACCATCGATGATTGAGGCATGATTTAACGAATCAGAAATAATGGCATCCTCAGCAGTCAGCAGTGGCTCAAAGGCACCGCCATTGGCATCGAAACAGGCCGCATAAAGAATCGTATCTTCGGTATTAAAAAACTTAGAAATCGCTGCCTCTAATTGCTTATGCAAATCTTGCGTCCCACAAATAAAACGCACCGATGACATGCCATAACCTGAGTTTTCGATGGCTTCGATAGCCGCCTTTTTAATCTCAGGGTGATCAGACAGTCCAAGGTAATTATTGGCACAGAAGTTAAGCACCTCACGGCCATCAGTGATTTTGATTAGCGCATCTTGCGGAGAAGTGATCACGCGCTCGGTTTTATACAGTCCTGCTGCACGTATATCGCTGATTTCTTGTTGTAAATGCTTCTGAAAGTCTTGATACATAAAGATTCCTTTTTTAATATTATTAGCGTTTTTATTGATAATGCAGATATTAGGACTGCTGATAGAACCAAACTGTAGTCATTTTAAAATAAAATTGATACGCCAATATTGCCGTGCTACTGGTATAAATTTTACTTGCTTGCTGTGTCTACGCTGACAGAGGCTGCATAAAATATATCCCAGCATCACCGCATCGAGTGTAAAGTGAATAGACTATTTGCTTATTAGTTTGGACTACCCACAAATTGCTAAATACTGACGCACGACATTATCCATGCCTTGCTCCAATGATTCAATCGTAAATGCATGACCAATCGACACTTCAGCGATATCACTAAGCGCGAGCAAATCAGCCAAATTATCCAAATTCAAATCATGACCCGCATTGACGCGGATACCGTTTTGATTGGCTAGATTGATACAATCGCTAAAGCGTTGCTTGACCTCATCGAAATCAATATTGTCATCGCTCTTACCATTACTGTAAGCGCGCGCCCATTCTTCGGTATACATCTCGATGGTCTGTACATCGCTCTCGATGACCGCTTTGATCTGTTCGATATCAGGGTCGATGAACACCGCACAGCGCGTACCGAACGCTTCCAGCTCTTTGCTTAACGTTGATAAAAACTCATGATGTGTGATGATGTCAAAGCCATGATCCGAGGTTAGCTGATCGTCACTGTCTGGCACGAGCGTACATTGATGCGGTTTTACCTCACGGATAATCTTTAAGAATTGCTCGTTTGGATTGCCTTCGATATTGAACTCAATCTCTGGATAGTCCTTTAAGAATGCACTGATATCATAGACGTCCTGATATCTGATATGACGCTCATCAGGTCTCGGGTGTACGGTAAAGCCTTTAACCCCTAGGTCAATCAGCTTCTTCACGAAGTACAACAGGTTAGGGTAGTCAGTACCGCGAGAGTTACGGATTAAAGCCAATTTATTCAAATTTACGCTAAACAATGTGCTCATAAAATTCCTTGTACAGCTCGTTTATTATTGATGACATGAAAGGGTTAATAAAAATCGTTGATATCAGCATACTTTTTATTCAATGCCTTTAAAATAGCATAAGTCTCTAAGTCTACCGTTCCTGTTGGGTTACGGGGTCGAAAGTGCAGCTGAAACGCATAGACGACATCACGACTGGCTTTGTCCCAGTCGTTGCTACTGTTAATCTGATAGCCATAGTCACGAAATTGCTGCTTAAGCTCAGGTATCGTGGCCGCTGCAAATGTGTCTGTATCCATAAAAGCAAGCTTGTCAGCGTCATTATACCAAGCGCCGATACCGTATTGCTTATATAGCTGCTGCCAAGGGAACTTTGCACCGGGGTCTATTTTACGTGAGGGTGCCATATCAGAATGACCGATGATATTCTTCGGTGAGATGTCATATCTCGCGGTGATATCTTGTACCAGCTCTGCGACTTTTTTAATCTGTAACTCGTCAAACGCCACATAATGGTCATAAGGATGATAGTCGAGTTCGCCATTCTTTAGCGCATCTTTATATTCAGGCGCAATTCCTGCATTGACGATTTCTATGCCAATAGAGGTATCGTTCAAGATTGTCCGTCCTGCAAAGCCGCCATCACCTGCATGCCAAGCTCGCTCGTTTTCTGGGACTAGATTATAAATTTTATCATCGTCATTATCTAACACTAAATAGTGCGCGCTGACCTTGCCTGTGGTCAGTGTTTTGATCGATCTGTCATTGTCTGACACCGTATAGTGCAGGACGATGGTTTTGATGCGCTCGCTCTTGCCAGTGGCTTGGTAGGTTTTACTGTCCACGATGTAGTTCTTGGTAGTTGCTACTGGGGAGGTCGTGGTCACGCAGCCAATCAAGGGCAGTGTTAAGCCAAACGCTAAGAAGATGTTTTTTACCATGAAATGCTCTGTGTAAATAAAGGTGAGCTTTGATATAGTCGTTTCAATATGATTTGGATACAAGGAAGGCGAGCGAAAGTACTACAAATAGTAGACTAAGCGAGCCTGACACCGTATCTGATTTATATAGGATTGACTATACTTGCCTTTATTTTTTTATTGATAGTAGATAGATGAGGTCGAGATATCTTTGAAAGCTTTTTTAATTCTTGCGAATCTTCTCCGCCAACACTTTCTTCCAACTGTCTTCCAAACACTCAATCGCGAGCCATGGCTCAATCACCTCTGCATCAAACTTCTCTTTTGAATTAGACAATTGCCACAGTATTTCAAGCGTGGCAAACGGATTGGGGCGTTCTATCAAGTAAACTGGTAAATCTGCATTAATCAGACCATCACGTACGACTTGAAAGTACCAACCAGCGATACCTTGTTTGCTTACCCATGCCGCGATATTTGGCACTCTGGTAAACTGTCCGATCTGATCGTTGATCTTGTAGCAGGGGCGACGCGGTTGAACGATACGTAATTGAACGCTGTCGCTTTCACTATTATTAGTATCTATTCGTTCACTTTCAAAATACCCACCATACTGAAAAACGTCACCAATACAAACCGTAGGTTCGGTCATTTCAGGCAACCCATTCACCGTTTCGGTCGTGAGGTTTTCGCCCAATGTACCGACGCGGACTTTTAGACCAAATTCTGTATTGATCCTCTCATAAGTTGCAGGTGCCAGTTGATGTACTGCTTTGAGTGGGCCGCCATGATGCTTGCGATCGGCTTGTTCATCAGTAATTAATCCCATAAAATTGACCGCGACAGGTGCGTTAATCGGTGCTTTATCAATAGCACTCATTTCTTCACGGGTGAATGGCATGGCTTTGCCAGCGCGGACGCAGGTTAGATTGGCAATATGTAACGGCAGGGTTTGATTAAAGTCGGCTACATTTTTTGGGGTAGAAGATGTTAGCGTTGCTATATTTATAGGTTCTAAGCTCATAGGTTTTCCTAATCTATAGGGATTTATTAGGGGAGAGGCTACTTTAATACTGGTATTAATAATGCGTATTATCTTAGCTTAATCATTCATCTAATGCTAAGCATTCAGCCGCTTAAAATTTAGCAGTAGGTGAAAGGGTATTAGAATGGTAAATTTTAGACAAAAAAAGACCAGAATAAATATCTGGTCTTTTTGGTTTTCACAGCGTTATAAAAATAAATAAAATTATTTATTTTTATTGCGGCGACCAGCAGTTTTCTTTTCACGCGGTACAGCGACCAGCTCAGCCAATTGCTCAGGTGATGACCATAGACCTTCTAAGTCATAGAACTCACGGGCTTGCGGCGTCATTACATGCACGACGACAGCGCCCAGATCAATCAATGTCCAGTCAGAGTCGATACCGCCTTCGCGACCAAGTGGCATAAAGCCCGCTTGCTTCGCTTCAGCGCCGACATTGTCAGCCATCGCGCGTACATGGCGCTTAGAAGTACCGTCAGCGATAACGATGCGTTCGGTTACGTCAGTCAAATCTTCTACATTCATTACGGTGATGTTCTTCGCTTTCATATCGTCTAGAGCGGTCTCAACAACGGCTAAGCATTCTTTTAAGCGTTCTTCAGTCATGGTGTTGGTCATAAATTTTGATCTCTTGAATCGTCAATATTAAAAATAAAAAGGTAAATCGTCAATTTGCATGCGTTGGCATTGTCGAATGGACTAGATGTCGCCAGTCAGCTGTAGAGACTGGATGGGCAAAATGACAAAGATAAGGCGATTTTAACGGAATTGAGCAGCAGAATATAGCTGATGGGCGATAATATATTGATAAACAGCAGGATTTAGCCATTTAGCTAATGGATTGGGTGCAGTATTGTCTATGATATCATTTATTGGTGCGATAGATGTCATTTGCCTTGCCGCTGCCGATATTATATTCGATCGATTTTCCGTCGGCTGTAACTGTTGGCGTATCTGTGTACTGGATATCGTGGCGATAGGACGCGAGTCTATATAAATGTGGCCTTGATGGGTGTTTTTCAAGAGACGGCTATTGGTCGATGCTTGAGAGGTGGGCTGTAATAAATCAATAGGCGCATCGATGCGTAAAGATTGCAGCTGCGCAGGTAATTGGATGTGCAAGTTCATCGTATCCTGCGCGACTAACGTTTTTTTCGTGGAATGAGTCGTGGTTGCCAACAGGCGATTATTTTTATTATTAATATCAGACAGGTCATCACGATTAAACACCCAAAGATTGACATAATCCGTAAGCTCTAAACCGTTTTTCCATTTGCTCAAACTCAGCGCGCTATCCATACCGATGATGAATATTAGACTGTCATGCGGATAACGCTGGCGCAACGTGCGTACACTATTTATGGTATAAACAGGCGGTGTTTGCCACAGCTCAAGCTCATTAATTTGTAGCGGTGTATTGAGTGTCGCAAGCTTTAACATCGCCAGACGATGTTTAGGAGCTGTACTTTTTTCTTTAAAGGGTGAGCGCGCATTGGGCAATAGTGACACGTGCAGCGCGCGCTGTTGCTGCTTGGCTATCGGTAGCAAACGCTGATAAACAGTCATCGCCATTTGCAGATGACCCTCATGTACGGGATCAAATGAGCCGCCAAGATAAGCACGAATGGCTGGCGCAGGTGTATTTTTTTGAGGATTTTTGCTGGTATTTGGCATAAATAAATGCGTAAAAATAGATAAGAGGCACGTTGTCGTTGATGCATTTTACCCTTTTATCAGCGGACCTTTTTAGGTTAAATGCTTCGATGGTAGCGCTATTGTAGAGGGCAAGCGGGCATCTGTCATTAAAAGCGCTGAAATACTAGGTAAAATGAGCGCTTAGCTATCCGTGATGAAAATTCTTTAAAAAGTCAGTTATAAACATAGCCAATAAAAAACCGACCATCATTTTGATAGCCGGTTATCTATAGAGCAATTAGTCCTATATTTTAATGCAATTAAATCGCGTCGCTATGAGCTTGAATAGCAGTAAGGGCGATGGTGTAGATAATATCATCGACCAAGGCTCCGCGAGACAAGTCGTTTACTGGCTTATTCAAACCTTGCAGCATTGGGCCAACACTCACTACATTGGCGCTACGTTGTACGGCTTTATAAGTGGTATTGCCCGTATTGAGGTCTGGGAAAATAAAGACATTGGCTTGCCCAGCGACAGGTGAGTCAGGCGCTTTTTGCTTGCCGACGCTCATGACAGAAGCGGCGTCATACTGTAGCGGCCCATCGACTTTTAGGTGTGGCGCACGCTCGCGGACGATTTGGGTTGCGCGTGTAACTTTTTCGACGTCCGCGCCAGTTCCTGATGAGCCTGTAGAATAGCTAATCATCGCAACTTTTGGATCAATACCGAAGGCGGCAGCAGACTGTGCTGATTGAATGGCAATCTCAGCCAGTTCTTCGGCATTTGGATCAGGATTAATGGCACAGTCACCGTAGACAACTACTTGCTCAGGTAGTAGCATAAAAAATACTGATGATACGAGCGAGTATTGCGGTGCGGTCTTAATCAACTGAAACGCTGGACGGACGGTATTGGCGGTGGTATGAATCGCGCCAGAAACGAGGCCGTCGACTTCATCCATCTGTAGCATGGTCGTGCCTAGATATACGGTGTCTTTTAAGTATTCAGCAGCGACTTCTGCGCTGGTCTTACCTTTACGCCGTTCGACCACTGCAGCTATATACTTATCCATATCAAGCGTGTCAGGATCAATTATTTCAAGACCTTCAGGTAAAACTAAGTCGAGATTTTTAGCCACTTGCTCGACATCGCTACGCTTAGCGAGTAGTACACAGTTGGCGATGCCGCGGCTTTGACAGATACAAGCGGCTTCAACGGTACGCGGCTCAGAACCCTCTGGTAGCACGATGCGTTTTTTGGCGTCTTGTGCTTTTTTAACCACTTGATGACGGAATGCAGATGGTGAGAGGCGCGGCTCATGATTTTGACTAAAATAGTCTTTAATCCAGCTAAGATCTAAATGGGCGGCGACATAACGAGCCACTTCTTCAGCACGTTCAGTATCATCACTTGGAATCTCTGCGCTCATGTGCATGAGGCTTTGTACGGTCTCATAGCTGTCGCTTTCGACACTCATGACAGGGATGCCTGTTTTGAGGGCAGATTGCCATAGCTCAGCGACGGTTGCACTCGGCTCGACGCCGCCGGTTAATACCAATCCTGCCAGCGGGATACCATTGATACAAGCCAAACCTGCTGCTAATAGTAAATCATCTCGATCGCCCGGTACGACGATAAGGGTGCCACGTTTAAACACCTCATCGACGCGTGCGACCGAGCGTGCGGTTAGGCTAATGCGGTTAATACGGCGTGACGTAGCTTCACCAACATTGAGCCATTTGGCATCAAGCTCAGTGGCGATATCCCACGTACGAGGCACGGACAGTGAATCACTGAATGGCACCACCCCGATTAAACGGAACGCATCAGTATTAAAATGCGGTGATAGGCGCTGGACTTCTTGCATAAAGCCTTCATCTAAACTCACAACCGCTTCACCAGGGGCAACGATTTGATTTTCTACGGTGCTTTGCGCATTTGGCAAGTCATGTACACGCATCAAAATCGCGCCGAGCGTGCGCTCATGGGCGATGCCGCCAAACTCACGAGCGTGAACGTCAAGTTTATCAGCCAGATAAGCAGGTTTACTGGTATCAGCAGTGCTAACAAAGATGATTCTAGCATCTAATGCATGGGCAATCGCACGGTTGATTTGTGAGGCATAAGAGGTCTCTGTGGTCGGTACTAAGCCCTCACAGATCACCACATCGTAATCATCGCCCAGAGTATGATAATTGACGACCACTTCTTCCATTAAGTCATCAAGATTACCATCACCAATCATACGCTCAACACGCTGCCGACTGATAGATTTAGGTGGCGTCAGACCAAAAGCATGCATTGCTAACGCGCTTGAGCTGTCTAAACTGTTTTGCTTATCAAGTGTATCATCTTGCAAAAATGGCTTCATAAAGCCCGCTTTGATACCGTTGTAATCAAGAGCGCGGATCAATCCAAGCGCTGCTGACGTTACGCCGATACCACGGCTGATGGGAACTAGTAAAATGGTTTGCATAAAGTATCCTACGGTTTATTATATTTTTAAAGCTCACTTCATCCTTGTTGGAATGAGTAAAACGTCGCGCTTCTCATCATAGGCTATGTATAAGAAGCGCTGGGCAAAAAATAACTTAACACGTCTAATGAATAAAAGCTTATAAGACGACTAAAAGCTTATGAGAAAATTATAAGCAATTTATAATATAAGCAACTTATAAAAAGTGTCGAGCTTAGAGTAAGCCCAATGCTTCACGTGTTTCTTGGGCAATACGGCACTCTTCATCAGTTGGCACAACCCACAGCTCGATGCTGCTATCGTCTGCGTGGAAGCTGCCTTCGCTACCACCAAACAAGCTCGCATTTTTGTCAGCGTCTACTTTTATGCCGAAATGACGCATCACTTCTAGGATACTGGTTCGGGTGGTGACTGAGTTTTCGCCGATACCACCCGTAAAGACAATGCCTGTGAATTCTGGCAGCGCGCAGCTTAAGCTGGCAAGATATTTACCGACGCGGTAACAGAACATCTCGATAGCGAGTTTGGCATCTGCATGACCTTCGTTCGCCGCTTGTTCGACGGTACGTAAATCATTAGACAATCCTGAGACACCCAATAGACCACTTTCATTATTGAGCATGGCATCAATCTCTTCCAAGCTCATACCGAGCTGGCGCTTTAGGTGTATGTGTAGACTTGGGTCAACATCACCACTACGCGTACCCATCATGAGCCCCTCAAGCGGGGTCAGACCCATACTGGTATCGAAACTTTTGCCGTCATAAACGGCAGTTGCCGAGCAGCCATTACCCAGATGCGCTGTAAGCCAGCCATGTGGGCCTTTAGACTCAGTAATTTCACTGGCACGCTCTGAGACGTAAGCATGAGACGTACCATGAAAGCCATAACGGCGGATTTTGTGTTCTTCGTATAGGGCTTTTGGTAGTGGGTAGCGAAAAGCAACAGGAGGCATGGTTTGGTGAAAGGCCGTATCAAAGACGACGACTTGAGGAATATCAGGATAAATCGCCTGTACCGCTTCGATGCCTAAAGCATGAGCAGGGTTATGTAGGGGCGCGAGTATTTTTAAGCGTTTTACTTCGTCCAGTACATGCTCATCGACACGGACCGCTGCAGAGTACTCGCGGCCACCATGAACCACGCGATGACCAACGGCGATGAAATGATATTGTTCTAATAGCTCAAGGATTTTTTGTAATGCTAACTGATGACGACCACCTGAGATAGAGATTTCCAGCTTATCACCATTCAACGTCGTGTGTTTGATACGAGCAGTATCGAGTCCTAAGTTTTCGGCCAAACCAGTGATACGAATAGAATTGTCTTCGCTAATCAGCGCGTATTTGATAGAAGAGGAACCGCAGTTGAGGACTAAGGTGGGATTGATTAGGTTCGATGTTTCGGTATTTTTGTCATCAAAAGTGGTGGTTAGGCTGGCGCTCATACTCTGTCCTTAGATTGTATTTTGTAAAGGGTGACTCATCACAGACGAGTACCGGTTGAATAAACAAAAACCAGCCGCATCCATGCCGACATAGGTCAAGCAAGTACATTGCTGATTCTGGTCACTCTTGGGCTGGCACTATTGATCAGTGCTTGTTAAGTCGCATGCTAGCGCCTCAACACAGTCGCAAGGTCTACACATAATGTACCATAGTTTTATGGCTATACCACGATAACTATAAGGGTTAAATCGATAGAATGTGGTATAGACAATACAAATGTACACCGAGTGTCGCTAGGGTTTGTCGGCTGCTACAGCGAAATATAATAGATAATAATAAATTGTAAGAAAATTTGTCCAAGTAAATATAATAGGCTGTTTTACCATTATAGCGATACATTAAGACCGATAGTATCAACGCTCGCTTAGTAAATGGCAGTTGCACGGTCTAGTAAAGCTTAGCAAAACTTAGCAAAACCAAACTCGTCCAAATTTATTGATTAGGGACATTCAGTATGCACACAGCATTATGTAATAATGCTATTATCCAAAGCAGTCATATTGTCATTTTTTAGCGATGGCGATAGCTTTTATTTAGCTGTCTATAGGGTTTGATCTATCGCCTTTATGACTCGTGCTTTTTATCATCCTCATGCCATTGCAAAGTCACAGGTTCTCTATTCTATGTTTACTATTAACCGCTTTTCGAAAACTGAGCACACTAATGTCGCTGATCTTGGTCGCCGTGTTATCTCCACTTTTATTATTAGTGGGGTGGTTATGATGGGTTTGACGGGTTGCGGTCAAAAAGGCAATCTATACCTCGCCGACGCTAGTAGCCAGACGGTTCAAGGAGCTACGGATAGCGCTGGCATACAGGGTAGTACCTATTCGACACAAGATGATGGTCATCAAGAAATGGATGATTTTAAGCTACCGGAACCCAGTGAAGACCCGAATGATTATTGATTGTGATTAAAAACTCAATGCCGTCAACGAGATTTCGGTGTGCACCCTAAGATTTTTTAACTTTGATAACCTGATGAAATTAGAGATGTTTATATGAGTCATTCTGAGCAACAAACTGGCGAATCTGTCACGATCCAAACTGAGCAAGGCTTGTATGTTAATCCTCAAGCTTTAACTGCCCATTTACCCGCGCTAGATTATCACAATGGTACATTGTATATGGAGCAGGTGAGTATTGATGATGTGGTTAAACACTACGATACGCCATGCTATGTCTACTCAAAACAAGCCATTTTGGATGTCTATCAAGCTTATAGCGATAGCTTTGCCAGTTTAACGCACCAGATTTGTTATGCGGTAAAAGCAAACTCTAACCTTGCGGTACTTGGTATATTGGCGCAAGCAGGGGCAGGGTTTGATATCGTTTCACGCGGCGAGCTCATGCGCGTACTGGCGGCAGGTGGTGATGCTTCACGTGTGGTGTTCTCAGGCGTCGGCAAGACTGATAGCGATATCGAGTATGCCCTGACCCAAGGTATTGGTTGTTTTAACGTTGAGTCAATCAGCGAGCTGACTTTGATTAATGATGTGGCACAGAAATTGGATAAACCTGCGCCAATTTCATTACGGGTTAATCCCAATGTCGACGCCAAGACGCATCCGTATATTTCAACAGGGTTAAAAGACAATAAATTTGGTATCACCCACGAAGACGCGGTTGCCGTCTATGAGCAAGCGGCGCAATTATCACATATCGATATCGTCGGTATTGACTGTCATATTGGCTCGCAGTTGACTGAGGTTGCGCCATTTGTTGCAGCTTTAGATAAAGTGATTGAGCTAATACACAATTTACGTGATAAAGGTATCGAGCTGCGTCATATCGATTTGGGCGGTGGTTTGGGTGTGCGTTATATCGATGAGACACCAGTATCTATCGACGAGTTTGCTCAAGCGTTATTACCGAAACTTAGTGAGCTTGGCTTAACGGTATTCTTTGAGCCGGGTCGCAGTATTGTGGCAAATGCTGGGGTATTATTGACCAAGGTTGATGTGCTAAAACCAACGGAACATAAGAACTTTGCCATTGTTGACGCAGCAATGAATGACTTGATTCGTCCGGCGTTATATCAAGCTGAAATGGCAGTCATTCCAAGCGTTTTGCCTGAGAATGGCATCGACACTGATGGCACGCAGCCATGGGATATCGTTGGCGCTATTTGCGAAACGGGTGATTTTTTAGCGAAAGACCGTTTATTGTCGCTCGCGGCAGGCGATGTTTTAGCAATCACAGGCGCTGGTGCGTATGGCTTTACCATGAGTAGCAATTATAATTCACGCCCGCGTGCTAGTGAGGTAATGGTCGCCGATGATAACCATCAACTGATTCGCAAACGCGAAACCATTGAAGCACTATATGCGGACGAAGTATTGTGGCAAGGTAAATAAATCGTTGACCAACAGATTTAGCCATTTTTAGCCCATTTAGGCGTTTTCGTTCAGATTGAGGACATGCCCTAGATAAAAAGCCTATTGTCTTTATGATGATAGGCTTTTTTATGGCCTGCTCTAATGAGAGATATCAGTTTGGCTGTACAAGGTGGATTTAGCATCGTGTTAACTTAGTATTTGATAGCGGTGATAGTTATGATTGTATCTGACAGCGTGCTAATATAAGACATACATAAAAATAGGATAGGATAACAAGGATATGCTAATAGAATTTACGAAGATGCATGGTCTGGGCAATGACTTTATGGTCATCGATTTGGTGACTCAGCGCTTAGATTTGACCAAGGATTTGGTACAGTTACTGGGTGACCGTCATTTGGGTATTGGCTTTGATCAGCTGCTCGTCGTTGAGCCACCGATGCGTCCTGACGTTGATTTTAGTTATCGCATTTTTAATGCTGATGGGTCAGAAGTTGAGCAGTGCGGTAATGGTGCGCGCTGTTTTGCCCGTTTTGTGCAAGCGCGTAAACTGTCATTTAAACAGCGTTTGCGTGTTGAGACGGCGAGCGGCATCATTTCATTGACCACTGATCGTTATGGCTGGGTCGAAGTTGATATGGGTAAGCCTAAGTTTGAACCAAGCGAGATTCCTTTTACCCCCAGAGCCACGACCAAAATCCAAAATGCTTATCATCTCGATGTAAATGGCACTCCTGTACAGCTTTATGTTGCCAATATGGGTAACCCGCATGCCGTTATCAAAGTTGATAACGTGCTCGATGCCGACGTTGAAACCTTAGGTAAAGCCATCGAATCGCATCCTGCCTTTCCCGACCGCGTCAATGTTGGATTTATGCAAGTGATGAACCAGCGTCATATTCGTCTGCGTGTCTATGAGCGCGGTGTCGGTGAGACACAAGCCTGTGGTACTGGCGCTTGTGCCGCAGTAGCGGTTGGTATCCGTGAAGGTTGGCTCGATGAAGGCGAAGACGTGCGTGCGCAGCTTTATGGTGGCAGTATGATTATCAAATGGCAGCCGGGTTATTCAGTGATGATGACCGGTCCGACCGCCTTTGTTTACGAAGGCGTATTTAGCCCAGATGGTCTGATGGCACAAGCGGGCATCAAGCCCAATCCAGAAGGCTAATGGATAATAGGGCTATGTCTAATAAAAACAATCATGCGATAGAGCCTACTTCAGATTCTGAGGCAAAAGTATGGCTATCAGTCGAGCACGCCGCGGCTATAGAGTCGGATGCTGCATTACGTGATTTGTTAGCGCCCGTACATCGTTGGCTTAATGTCTTGTCGGTGCGTAATCATTCGCCGCATACGTTGACCGCTTATTTTGCAGGACTCAACCAATTGGCGCTATTTTTACGTGGGAAACGCCTGACGTGGACGCGCTGCGATAAGCGCCAATTAGCCCAGCATATTAGCCAACGCTTGGATGAAGATAAACTGGCACTTGCCAGCGTCCAGCAAGAGCTGTCAGCCATTCGTCATTTTTATGGCTGGTTGATAGAAGAGAACTTGGCACGTATTAACCCAACGACTGGCTATCAGCTCAAACGTAGTCCTCGACCGCTGCCGTCTATCGCTGATGTTGATTTGCTCACTCAGCTGCTTGACCAAGAGATGCCTGACACACCCGAACAAGCGCGCCTATGGCTGCGTGATAAGGCGATGTTTGAATTGCTATACAGCAGCGGTCTGCGCGTAGGTGAGTTGGTCGCGTTGGATATGGTAGATGTAGATTTGTCAGACCTGCGCGTGCGCGTGACAGGTAAGGGCAATAAAACGCGTTTGGTGCCGTTAGGTATCAAGGCAGCAGAAGCGATTAGCCGTTATCTACCGCATCGTAATCTGTGGGTGGAGCAAATGGACAGCGCATTATTCATTAGTGAAAAACTAGGTACGCGTTTATCGACACGGGCAGTGCAGCAGCGTCTCAAAGTTGCGGCTACGCGTGCCGGCATCGCACAAAATATGTATCCGCATCTATTGCGTCATTGTTTTGCCTCGCACATGCTGTCAGGCAGTGGCGATTTGCGCGCGGTGCAAGAAATGCTTGGGCATAGCGATATCAGTACCACGCAAATTTATACCCATGTCGATTTTGCCAAACTCACGCAAGTCTATGATCGCGCTCATCCGCGCGCGACTCATACACGGACCGAAAAAAATAACACCTAACACTCAATACTCAATATTGAAATTGACTTACGCCAAACGATGACAATCAAAAATGGGCATTTTTTGGCGGCCTTGCTGTTGAGTCTGTTTATCTAAGGTTGCCAAGATCAAAGCATAATTTTTATTATCTTTATTAATAGCGTTGTTTAATTCACTATCCTCATAGCTGTTAATAATTGTGCCATCAAAAGCTGTAATAGTGGTATGCCCCCACGTTTGACGGATATCACCGTTTTTATAAACATGGTCGCCGCCTTGTGCTGCGCCAATGACCATGCACTGACTGTCTAACGCCCGTGCGCGAAGTAACAGCGACCAGTGTGCTTGCCCCGTTAAGTAAGTAAATGCCGATGGCGCACTTAATAGGTCAGCGCCTGCTTGACGTAAGCGCTGTGCCAATGCGGGAAAACGCAAATCAAAACAAACCATCATACCCAGTTGATAAGCAGCATGATTACTCTCTACTGTTGCAACTACAGTCTGTGTGCCGGGCTCAAACGTCGCCGCTTCATTATAGCTGCCATGTTTATCTGCTACCGTCGCCGTGAATAGGTGAATTTTGTCATAGCGTGCCACTCGCGTACCATCAGGGGCAAATAGCTGACTGACTTGGCGCAGTCTGCCATCAGGCACGATAACGCCATCAGGGCGATAAGGGCAGGGCAGTGAGCCTGCCAGCACATAGACACCGTAAGTACTGGCATAGTCTGCTATCGTCGCTGATAGCGCATCAAAGCGCTCTGCGGTGGCAAATTGCTCGCCCATGCTACAGCAGTTTTCAGGTAAGACAACAAGATGAGCACCTTGATGACTGGCATCGCTGATGGCAGCTTTTATAGCCGTTACGTTTTTTTCGATGTTTTGCTGGCTATTCATTTGAATCGCAGCAGTGATAAGGTGCGGTTTGTTTGCTTGGTTATTCATCGTATTATTCTCGGTTAATGTTAAGAGTGATTCAATTGGCTCGAAGGTTTTGTGTCATGTACCTTGTATTTTTTATATAGCCTTATTATTATCAACAAGATTTGGTTGTTTATTGTTTGGCAGTTCATGCTAAAACGGTCAAATTTATAGAGTTTTATAAGTAGAGAGCAATAAGCGTATTGGGCCGTCTATAAATTATCATAGCAAAATTGCCACGAAAAATGCTATCGTCATGTCCTGATAACGTTAAATCGCTACTTTAAGTGGCAACATATATAGACTATCACCAGTATCGGAGTGTAATAAGCCACCCATGAGTATGTCTTTCGGATTGGCGACCACGCTGAGCACCTCACAAAAACTGACCCCGCAAATGCAGCAAGCCATTAAATTGCTGCAACTCTCTAGTCTTGAGCTTGCGCAAGAAGTTCAGGCCAAGCTGGATAGTAATCCATTGCTTGAACGTATTGAGGATGATGAAGATGAATACGATTATGGCAGCGGCGATAGAGTAGATGAGTCATTGACACTTGATAGCTGGAACCAGAGTACTGATACTTTTAGTGCAACCTCTGAGAGTAATACCCATACCTCTGAACCAGATGAAGAATTTAGTGACAGCTTGGACAAATTACAGCAAGCCAGTATCGATGATGGTGCCATAGACAATCATACGATGGATAGTGACGACTATAGTAGCTTTGAAAGTAGTGTTGATAGCAGTAATTATGCATCTACGGCAAGCAGTTCGGGGAGCAAAAGTGACGAGGATTTGGATATTTATCAAGGCGGCACTTCTGCCACCATACAAGACCATGTGCGCTGGCAGCTGAACTTTAAGCATCTCTCAGAAGCGGACATGTTGATTGCAACCTATCTGATGGATTCTATGGATGACATGGGTTTTGTGCGGCTTGATATCGATGAGCTGTTGCAAAGCTTCGATACCATGGCAAGTTTTTATCAATGGGATGAATCTGTTGAGCACGATGAAGTCATGGCTGTTTTACGGGTTATTCAGTCTTGCGATCCGCTGGGTGTCGGGGCGCGAAATCTCAGTGAGTGCCTAGCGATTCAGTTGTCCAAGCTCGATGCAAATACTGATCATCTAAAAGAAGCACAAGCATTATTGTCAGCCAGTGAGCATTTGGTGAGCAATAACATTAAAGCATTGACTGAGCGGACTGGTCTCGCACCTGCACAGATTACCCCCGCGCTTAACTTGCTGCGTACCTTGAATCCGTCACCTGGATTGCTGTTTCAAAGCAGCCAACCAGACTATACTCAGTCGCCAGCCAGCTATGATATTCCTGATGTTTTGGTCACGCCTATACGTCACCATCAGAGTCAGACGAGTTCAGATACATCGACGCAAGAGGACGGCTGGTATGTGCGCCTCAATCCTGACACCCTGCCAAAGCTAAGAGTCAATCAAGAATATGCCAATTTGGTGAAGCGCGGTGATGACAGCCCCGACAATCAATATCTGCGTGAAAACCTCACCGATGCCCGCTTGTTTATTCGTAGTATTGAAGAGCGCAATCAAAACTTATTAAAAGTGGCAACCAGTATCGTGCGTTATCAGCAAGAGTTCTTGCAGCATGGCGCGACTGCCATGCAACCGCTCATCCTAAAAGCCATTGCGGAAGAAGTGGATTTGCACGAATCGACCGTTTCACGTCTAACCACCAGTAAAACAATTTTGACGCCGCAGGGATTATTTTCACTCAAGCATTTCTTTTCATCTCATGTCAGCAGTACCGACGGCGATATTTCATCGACTGCCATTAGCGCCATGATTAAGCAACTGATAGCCGACGAAGATGCCAAAAAGCCATTATCAGACAGTCGGATAAAAGATTGTTTATTATCCGAAGGTATCGATATCGCCAGAAGAACCGTGGCCAAATATCGTGAAGCAATGAATATTGGCTCGTCTACTCAGCGTAAACAGAAATATTAAATGTCGTAATTCAATGAGTTAAGAGAAAAATCGTGCTATCGCTAATATACTTCCTGATAAATATAAAAAATAAAATTTTCTGATTATATAGAAACATTGAGGAAACAACCGTTTTTATTACATTTAATTACACTTTACTGTCTTGCTACTATTCGATATTCATGACAAATTAGAGTCATACCAACAACGAAATCTAAGTGTCGATTTAGCGTATTTACTTATCTCATTAATCAAAATGACAACGAAAGGATACGTTCGATTTTTGCTAAAAGCATCGATTATTAAAGGCGCTAATTAATAAGGACACCCCATTCATTGTTGGTAAGGCAGGGTGAAAAAGCAGGAATGCTGGCTCATCTGTTGATTGTAAGTAACAACGCAAGCAACAACGTAGGCAACAATGTAAGTCATAATAAAAGGACAACAATATGAATGTTTCTATCAGTGGTCACCATATCAGTGTTACCGACGCTATGAACGCAGCTGTTCAAGAAAAACTTGATAAAATTGGTCGTCATTTTGATCAAATTCAAAGTATTCAAGTCATTTTATCATTAGATAACAGCGGTGCTATAAAGAGCCATAAGGCTGAAGCGATTATGCGAGTCTCGGGTAAAGAGATGTTTGTCCAAGCGCTTGACGATGATATGTATAAAGCCATTAACGAGATGGCAGACAAACTTGATAGACAAGTACGCAAGTACAAAACCAAGTTGGAGAGCAAAAAGACTCAGGGTGCTGGGCGTGATGGACGCTATGAAGAGCTGATGACAGATGATGCCGCTCCAGCAGTTTAATGTTATAGAGTTTAGGATATTTAAAGGTTAATGATTACTAGCTGATGAAATAATAAATAGTATAAATAGCCGCATTTTTAGATATCTCTAAATGACATTGCCTAAAACGGAAAAAGACCTCGAACGTTTGCTACGTTGAGGTCTTTTTTATGAGCAATTATTTTTTAAAAACCCACCTTTAAATATATTTCTTTAAGCACATTTATTTTCAGATCAATAGATCATTATTTTGGCTAATTAGCCACCACCGACTGCTTGTACCACTTCGATATTCATACCTTCAGCGATACTTAATTGAGCAAGCTCACTCTTTGGAATCAGTTCACCATCGACTTCTACTGCATAACGACCTTGGCTAAGACCAAGCTCATTGATGACCAATTGCACGGTCTGATGGGTAGTCTGTAGTGTCTTACCATTAACGATAATGGTACTCATAATATATACTCCTTAATGATTTTTTATCCTTTTGTGCGTACTAAGTCGTGTTCTCATTTTTATCTCTATTTTCAAAATGAGGACATGCTCTAAAATGCAATTTACTTATTACTTATTACTTATTTAACTGGCTATTTTGCAACCAATTTGTTCATCTTGAATGATGACACTGCTAGCCATAGCCAACCTGCAATCATTAGTACGCCGCCGATAGGCGTGATCGCGCCAAACCAAAGTGGTGCGCCAAGTGTCATTGCATATAAGCTACCAGCAAATATGATAATGCCAATTTGTAGTAGCCATGCAGTGATTTGCGTGGCATATCTCAGGCGAATCAACAGACCAACCAGTAATAAACCCAGCGCGTGTATAAATAAATACAGTGTTGCAGTGTGCCACCATTCGAGTTGTTGAGCACTGACGATGTTTTTTAAGCCATGCGCTCCAAACGCTCCTAAAGCGACAGCAATGGCCATATTGATCGCCGCAATACCTATCCAATTTAACATGACAAACTCGTATTATCTAAAAACCACCGCTGGTGAAAGACAGGCACTACTGATAGGTAATTGCTACTGAATATCGTCTGGCAAAATAACGCTATCAATGGTCATTGCCTCGCGGATTTTGTCCATGGCATTTTTTTCGATTTGGCGCACGCGTTCTGCTGAGATAGAGTAGACGGCTGCCAATTCGTGTAAGGTTGATTTTTGCTCAGAGAGCCAGCGCTGCTCGACGATATCGCGTGAGCGCTCATCAAGGGTATCCATTGCCGCGATCAATGCAGATGAGTTGCTTTCTTCCCAATCTGCTTCTTCTAACTGCTCGGCAGGATCGATACCATCTTCTAAAAATAGCTGCGGTGCATAACGTCCATCGTCGTCATCGCTAGATTGCGCTTCAAACGAGGCGTCATAAGAGGTAAGCCGCGACTCCATTTCTAACACTTGCTTGCGTGTGACATTCAAGTCTTTGGCAATGGCATCAGCCTCTTCTAGCGTGAGCTGGTTGTTGGTTTTTTTGAGACTACGTAAGTTAAAGAACAATTTACGGTGCGCTTTGGTGGTCGCGACTTTGACAATGCGCCAGTTACGAATCACAAATTCATGGATTTCTGCTTTAATCCAATGCACAGCAAATGACACCAAACGCACACCTTTATTAGGGTCAAAGCGTTTTACAGCTTTCATTAGTCCCAGATTGCCCTCTTGGATTAAGTCTGCTTGCGGCAAACCATAACCCGAGTAGCTGCGGGCAATATGAATCACAAAACGCAGGTGCGACATCACGAGCAGACGCGCCGCTTCTACATCGCCTTCATCATAATAACGATGCGCCAGCTCTTGCTCTTGGATTGGTGTCAAAATTGGGATTTGGTGCACCGTGTTGATATAAGCGCCCAAATTGACCCCAGGCGCTGACAAATGAGTCGGCATCGCTGGCACTAAGTCACGGGTGCTAGTGTCGCCTAAGGTGCTAGCATCATAAGGTGGACGTTGGGCGGCAGCTTTTAATGCGGCATCACGTGCTTCGTTTTTTATAGGAGCTGCCTCATCTTTTTTATTCGTTTTTGCAGTATCAGTAGAATTATTAGCCATATTCTTGACCTTGATTAAATAGTGACGCAAATAGTCAGATAAAAATCTTTATAGTTGTAATTGTAAAGGATAGCGACACTTAGTTGCTATCAGTTTTAGTAATGATGAAGTGATATATTGTATCGAAACGCTGTGCTGATAAGCTATCCGCTGATGGCTGATCCGTCATGCTATCAACGATTAATCGCAGTTGACTTGCGGCATTTGCTTGCTGGCTTTGTTGACAAAAAGCGGTGATATCAGCCTGTGAGTTGGCATCAGTTGCGACCACATATAATGAACCGCCAGCTGTGACGTCACGTAGTGCTACTTTGGTTTTTAACAGCGGCATTGGACAAGCAAGTTCGCGACCATCGACGAAACGTTGGAGATGAATGGACTGCGTTTCATTCGCCTCATGGTCTGTAGTGACAGTATGCGCTGGTAACAAGTCTAACAGGTTGTTGATGTCTTGCTGCTCAGTATCAGACAAATCTGCTGATAAGTTTATAGAATAAGGCGAATATACGGTGGTTGACTGACGATCAGCAGACATAAAATAAACCTTATAAATATTTTGATTTGTACTAGATTATATTGAACATTCGCAAACACGCAATGACAGTGCCTATAATTCCTAAAAGACACTCGGCAGTGGCCAGACTCTATAGTCATGAAATGCCATTATACCAAATAGCCGATATGTAGTTGAAGTTGAATATAATCAACGTCACATTCAGTTCATTAGAATCACATATAGTCTGTCAAGATAATTTAGATAGAAGGAAGGCTAGCAAAAGTACTAAAAATAGTAGACTGCGCGCGCCTGACACCACCTCCATTCTATAGGGGATTGACTAAAGCCATGTTGCACAATAGTGACGGGCAGCTGAGTTATTGGTAGTCGAATGCAGACTAGAATTGACCTTATATCAGCAAGCTCGTATAGTCGAAAAACGTTTAGTCAAAAAATCAGTCGAAAAGACCTTACTTCAAAAAGACCTTACTTCAAAAAGACCTTACTTCAAAAACACCTTATTTCAAAAACAGTATCATTACTCACTTGCATAGGATACGCACTTGAACCATTTTAATAGACAATCGATACTTGGTAATGCGCCCATGACCCAGGAAAAAAAATGTAAAAGTGCCGCGCGTTCGATGGCATTATCGAGCGCTATTAAATTGGCGTTGTCGGCGGTACTAATGACGATGACCACTGCTGCCATGAGTGAGGATAGTCTTAATAATGCTAATACGAGCAGCAAAGCGAATTCATCCAATTATAATTCATGGCAAACCAGCGGCTCAGAAGAGCTAAATCTGCCCAATTTGCGCGGACAAGGCTTGAGCTTCGCTGAGCAATATCAAAATAAATTGCTCGGCGAATGGTCGTTACGGAACGTCAATGGTCGTATCAAAATGGAGCATGATCCTTGGATTCAAGAAACGGTCAAAGACATGACTTGGCGTCTCAATGCGCAAGCAAGGCAACAAGCGCCGATGGGTTTGGTTATCATTGATAACCCAAGTATCAATGCCTTTGCAGCACCAGGCGGTGTCATTGGACTCAATACAGGGACGATTCTGGCCGCCAGCAGTATGGATGAGCTTGCCAGTGTGGTGGCGCATGAAGTTGCTCACATCAGCCAGCGCCATTATGAAAGTGGTGCTGATGAGCGCAAAAAGGCTTTGTTGATGCAGATAGGCGGTATGCTGGCAGCGATTGCAGCATCAGCGGTCGATGGTGATGCAGCGGCGGCAGTGATGATGGGTAGCCAAACGGCAACGATGAACAGCACGATGGCATTTAGTCGAAATAATGAGCGCGAGGCCGATCGGGTGGGCATGCAAATCATGACCCAAGCAGGCTATGACCCAAGGGCGATGCCGCGATTCTTTGCCACGATGAACCAACGCAGCCAGCTCAACCAAATTGAAAATCGATTTCTGCCAAGCTTTGTACGCTCGCATCCACTGAGTAACGAGCGCTTAAGTGAAGCGCAAAGTCGTGCCCAGCATTATCCCTCATTGTCACTAAATCAGCAGCAGCGCCATCAGGCTTTATTTGATCTGCTCTACTGGCGTGTCCAAAGTACAGGTAAACATGCCTCAGAGACAGTACTAATGACGGCTGCTAAAAATAGCGTAGGTGCCAAATTGGCTTTGATGAACTGGTATGGCGAACAGCAACGCTTTACAGAGGCAAGCGATTTACTGGCTGAAATCAATCGACTGCCGCCTACGCAGCGCCAAAATTTAGAGCCTTTACTATCGATTACTCATAGCCAAATTCTAACGGAGCAGAATAAATGGTCACAAGCGGCGGACGTATTAGCCAGCCAGCAGCGTGTTTATCCTGAGCGTCGTGATTTGCGTCTTTATTTGGCAGAAGCGCTCACCAATAGCAATCAGCCAATCAAAGCCCAAGCGTTGCTTAAACCACTGACCGAGCAGCAGTCAAGCGACCGTTATGCATGGCAAAGTCTACAACTGGCCAATGAAAAACTGGCAAAAACGACCGACTCTGCGTCCCTGAAAAATATTGCCACCATTAACGCGCTACGCTATCGTAGTCATGACCAACTATGGAGTAGTCGTTACGAGAGTGCGTTGACGTCACTGACCCAAGCCAAACAACTGGCGGAAAAACTACAAACCACGGCTCAAGCCAGTAGCGCCCGTCCATTACTTGCCAATATCAATGCAGAAATCAAAGCAGTAAAAACCGCCAAAGATTTTGAGCCTTAGGCGGTTATTTTTAAGCTGTCGTCATTAGCTTTTGATGACACTAATTACTAGCCTTGCAGCGCATCTTTCACCAGCTTAGAGATGAGCGCAGGGTCTGCGCGTCCTGCGGTTTTGTTCTTTAATACACCCATCACACTGCCCATGTCACGCATAGATGTCGCGCCTTGTGCAGCGATTTCTGCATTGACCAAAGCCGCAAGTTCAGCATCATCCATTTGTTTTGGCATAAACTCATTGATGATATCAATCTCAAACTGCTCTTTGGTCGCTAAATCATCACGGTTGTTTTCGGTAAAAATAGTCAGTGACTCATGGCGTTGTTTTAGCTGCTTTTGCAGTATATCTAAGACTTGCGCATCATCAAGCTCTATTTGACGGTCAATCTCAATTTGCTTGATAACCGCTTGCACGTTACGTAGTACTTTGACACGCTCAAGCTCACGCGCTTTCATAGACACTTTGACATTGTCTGATAAAGTCTGTTTAAGTTGGCTCATTGTTATTATCCTTATTTGTTAAGAGGTATTTATTCAAATGTTGAGTAGGGTCTGTTTGATGTTCAAACATTAGGGCTGCTGATCGCTAAAATTGCACCAAACTAGGCGAAAACTGACGATAATGTCGAGACCTTAGCTAGGTTTTTAACAACGTTTGGAGCGGTTTTAGCATCAGCCTTTCAGGGCAGTACTCTTTTTTGACAATATATGGCGAAATTGTTTAACCTAGAACGACTAGGCATCAAAAATTTCACTGCATATTGTCTAAAAAATAGTAACTGCCAGCACCACGTTTGAATATCAAACAGACCCTAATAATAAAAATTGTAGCATAAAAAACGCCACTGATATCAATGGATAACAGTGGCGTTAATGTAGCACTTATACTTAATTAATCGAATTATCGATTAGTACATACGAGTGGTACGAATAGTTTCGCGTTGTAATTTTTTCTTATAACGCTTTACGGCAGCAGCTTTTTTACGCTTACGTACTTGCGTTGGTTTTTCGTAAAACTCACGCTTACGTACGTCTGATAATACGCCAGCTTTTTCGCAAGCACGCTTGAAACGACGGATAGCGATGTCAACTGGTTCGTTTTCTTTAACCTTAACTGCAGGCATGAAGACTCCTCGATTAGGATGAGATATAAGGGCATTAGTTTGGCTGTGTATTAGTATTTAGCCGTAATATCTCAAGATTACAGGCATCAGCTCAAACTAGGATAATCTTGCGCATGAGCACAAGGGCAAGCATTTTAATAAAAAATGTCAGTTAAGTCAATGATTTTAGCACATTAATCCATATTTATCATTAAGTTGCAAGGGGCAATGCGCAGAGACAATTCTAAAAGTAGTTAGAACGCAGATTTTTGCTTCAGCTTTAATGAAACTATAAATGCAAAGTATAAAATTACTATAAATAAAAAACCCTACTGTCTATAACGGTTTGGTTGGAGTTTATGCTATGATAATTTGCATATAATAGTCAGCATATTAACCATTTTATGTGTATTTTATTGAGGATGTTGGAATGAAAAAAACAGGACTAAATACAGCGCTAAGCACCGCATTTATCATTGCTCTTGGTTTTGGCATTAGCGCTTGTAGTGGTGAAAAAGAAGGCGAATCACACGAAGTATTGGCAAAAGATCGCGTTGATGAAGCCGCTGAGCTGGCTCGCAAAAACGCGCCTGAAGCTGAAAAAATGGAGTTCCCAGAAACGGCTCCAGCGCCAGTAACTGAAGCTGAGGGCACAGTAGATGGTGCTGCAACTGCTGAAGCAGGGACGACTGCTACTGATATGACAGATGTAACGGATAGCGATGTTGCTGTCGCTGACAGTGCAGATATGCCAGCTAGTAGTGCAGCTGTTCCAACTGCTGATACGGCGGCAACGCCTACTGCTACTGCTACTGCTACTGCTGACGCTGAACCAGCTACGAACTAATCACGGTTTGTGTGTTGATAGGTTTTGAATTTATGCGCTGTCATAAACAGTCGCTAACATGAAGTATCGAATAGAGGTGTGATCATGATAAGTAAACAGCAGCGTATGAATAAACTGGTCTTATCTGCCATCAGTTTGAGTGTGCTATTAGCAATCACTGCTTGTAATGGTGACAATGCAGCGGTTGAAGAGCCTGCTGTTGCCAATGAATCTGCCGATACAACGGTAGTGGTAGAAGACGCGCCTATAGTCGAACCTGAAGTCGTTACACCTGAACCTGTGGCAGATACCGAGACGACGGTCATTGAAGATAAGCCAGTGCAGGAAATCTCCGCGGAGCCAGAAGTGTTGGCTGCGGATGCAGGCGCCAAGCTTTATGAGACCAACTGTAAGGTTTGTCATGAAGGAGGGCTGCTGAACGCGCCGAAATACGGTGATAAAGCCGCGTGGGAGCCGCGTCTGGCTAAAGGTACAGAGACGCTGCATATGCATTCGGCAAAAGGCTTTAATAAGATGCCAGCCCAAGCCACCGATAAGGTCAGTGAAGCCCAAGTTTACGCGGCTGTAGATTACATGATTGAAGCAGTTAGCTGATCCGGTATATTAAGAGATATTGACCATTGAAATTTGTTAAACTGACCGTCATTGTGACTGACAATGGCGGTTTTTTTATGCACGTTTTTTGGCAGATACTAGGGCGTGTCCTCAATTCAATCGATTAACCTCTAATATAGGCTAAAAATGGCTAAACATTGTCAAATAGCTTATTAATATCTCGATATTATTTGCGCTGCTTTCCTTGTTTGACGGCAATTTTTATCACCATTTTTAAAAAGAAGACACGCCCTAAAAGATAGCAACGTTGTAACAAATAATATGCAGACCAAAGTATGATAAAGGCAAAAATATGAAAGTATTGGGTTTAGAGACTTCTTGTGATGAGACAGGTCTGGCGATTTTTGACAGTGAGCAGATGAATAGTGACAATCAAGGGCTGGTTGGACAAGTCCTGTATTCACAAATAGAGCTGCACGCACTGTATGGTGGCGTTGTGCCTGAGCTTGCCAGCCGCGATCATATTCGTAAGTTGGTGCCTTTGCTTAATGAGTTGTTAGAGCAGTGCAATGTAAAGAAAAGTGAGATTGATGCCATTGCTTATACCAAGGGGCCCGGACTCATTGGCGCTCTGATGACGGGCGCATTATTTGGGCGCAGTTTGGCGTATGGTTTGGATATTCCTGCCATTGGTATCCATCATATGGAAGGACATCTGCTCGCACCGCTGATGGGTGCCAATCCACCCGCCTTTCCGTTTGTTTCATTATTGGTCTCAGGTGGGCATACATTACTCATCGCCGCACGTGGTGTCGGGCAATATGAAATATTGGGTGAGTCGATCGATGATGCCGCAGGTGAATGCTTTGATAAAGCCGCCAAAATGTTAGGTTTGCCCTATCCGGGTGGTCCCAATATTGCCAAATTGGCTGAAACAGGCAACCCAACTGCTTACAATTTGCCAAGACCGATGCTACATCGTGGCCTAGACTTTTCTTTTAGCGGTATGAAAACCGCCGTGCATAACCTTATTAAAGACACTGATGGTTCAGGTGGCTCAGGGAATAATGCGGACAGCGATCCGCAAGTTCGCGCCGATATCGCCGCCAGCTTTCAGCATGCAGTCGTCGATACGCTGGTGAGAAAGTGCGTGAAAGCACTTAAGCAAGTAGAGATGAGTCGATTGGTGATTGCGGGCGGTGTCAGTGCCAACACTCATTTGCGTGAAACTTTGGAGAGCGAGCTTGCTAAGATAAATGCCACTGTGCATTATGCGCCGCCTGCATTATGTACTGATAATGGGGCGATGATTGCTTATGCTGGTTATGAGCGCCTGCAGGCAGGGCAGTCTGATGATTTAGCGGTGAGCTGTGTGCCGCGTTGGCCGATGACTGAGCTACCAGCAGTGTAAAGACGGCTTTGCTCAATACTATCTCCGTTAACCTTTATTAACCTAAGGATGAACTATGCAGTGGCTTGCTATTGGACTAGGGGCTGCCATTGGGGCTTGCCTGCGGGCATGGTTGGCTCGCTTTAATCCGCTGCATCACTGGATACCCCTTGGGACGCTTGGTGCCAATGTATTGGGTGGATTATTAATAGGGTTGGCACTGGTGTGGTTTGAGCGCGTGGGCAGCAGTTTATCGCCCAATGTCCGACTATTTGTGATTACCGGTTTTTTGGGCGGATTGACCACCTTTAGTACTTTTAGTGCAGAAGTTTTTACCTTTATCAACGCTGGTAAACTATTAGCAGGTTTGGGATTGGTCGGACTACATCTGGGACTGACGTTGCTAGCAACGGCTATCGGATTTTACTTCTTTAAGCTGGTTTTATGAGCTTTGATAGATGTCATTCGCATAATGGTCTAATATAAGTGGTTCCATTATACCAGTCTGTTTTAAGTGGTCTATTAATAGGTTTTCGAGACTTTTTAGCTGGTTCCCTTGGGGTATATTTTTAGTTACCTTCGATCTTGTCCATATTATTAGTCCCAATCACTTCGATATTTGGTTTGGTCGCTATGCGGCAAAAATGGTACAAGTGAATTCCGTGTCGGTTGTCGCCGTATTATTAGTATTATGTATGTTATATAAGTGCCATATTATGAAGCCGCATCTCTCTTTTATCATTACAAAACCAAACCCTCATTCACCTATTACCTATATTTAACGAGACATTATCAAACAGGTAATAAGTACGCGCTATTCAGCCACAGTCGTTACTCTTCTTTAACTTTCATAAATCTACGTAACACCATAATCCGTTATCATTTCCTTTGTCGACAGAACGAAGTTTGATCATACTGTTTGAGCGTCTTTCTCTCAAAAAAAGATGGATAACAAAAACTAAGATTTATAGCCAGTGTCAATTAAAAAGGAAATAACGATGAAAATTATTATGTTTAAAAAAATCGCCGTAGGCTCAGTATTAGCAATCTCTACCTGCCTAGCCATGGTTGGTCAGGCAAACGCGGCACCGTCTAACCCTACTCACTATGGAATGAATGTAAATGATGGTCCATTGTCTAAACTGAACCTAACCAAAAAACAAAAAAGCCAAATTCAAGCGATTCAAAAATCAAATCATAACAATGGTAAAAACGGTTATAAAAATAACCATGCGGCAATCTCAAAAGTACTGACCGTATCACAGCGTAATCAGTTAGAAAAAATGAGAGCTGGAAATAGAGCAAAACGTGGTCAATAAAATGGTCACAACCAAGGTAAATATAATCAAAATCAGAACTACAACCGTCATCGTTAATTAAAAAAGACAGGTTTGGCTTAAAATATTGTTTTATCAGCATTATGATAAGCAATGGTATATATAAAGGATCGCGCTCATGAAGAATAATTTGGTTCGTATAAAATCCCAAGTATTATTTAGCTTAACATTATTTATTTTAGCCATGGTGCCTGTTACCTCTACTTTTGCCATCCTGCCCATGGCATCGGAAATTTTTCAATCTGAGTCATCTTTCACTGCGTTTAATGATGAAAAAACCCTAACGGCTGATGATATTTTTTCTACCGAAAATAGTATAACAATTGAAAATCATAGGATTATTGCTTCCAGTGAGAGAGCAACATCCTCAAATTCCATTAATGAACGTAAGCATAAATTTGACCTTAAAAAGCAGTCAAATTTTATGAAGTATGATTGAGCTTGTAGAATAGTCGCAAGCGGTAATCTCCCACGATAAATAAGAACACTTATAAAAGGTGTCCCTATCGCTGACTTGTGTTAATGCTTAAATGAAATTCCGCACACTCTTTATAATAAGTACTTTATTGTAGATACAGCCTTAAACTGTTCAGAAAGTACACTGCCACTATTTAGATAACTAAATTCGTTACCATCATTAGCCCACAGCCAAAGATTCAAGTCCTCACTAGGGTACCGTTATTTACCATAACGCTCGTCATAGCGTAAGAGAGCGGATGATATTTCTTAACTGGAATAATTTAGTAGATAGTGGAATATTACACCGGCTTCACAATACCTTCTAACAAATTCGCAAATCCTTGCATATAAGCGGTATCTTGACTCGATGTGCGCGTCGCAGCATAGAGCTGACAGTGCACGCCCGTACCCAATGGACGCGAGACGACCCAGCCTTTTTTCTCATATTCAGCAACCACCCAATCAGGTAACGCCGCCACACCGCGTTCACTGGCCACCAATTGAATCAGCATCGCCGTCAACTCTGTGGTACGAATGCTATCAAAGCTTACCTGCGCAGGGGTCATAAAATTGGCAATAATATCGAGGCGCTTGGCTTCCACTGGATACGCAATCAGGGTTTCATTGGTTAAGTCATCTGGCTCAATAAATTTCTGCGCCGCCAAATCATGCGTTGGTGATAGCACCAAGCGACTTTCATACTCAAATAACGGCTGATAGCTGATACCGTCTATCGGTAAATCGCTGGTGGTAATGAGTAAATCGATATCACCTTCCATCAATAAGTGGTGCGGCTCTGGCTCAAAACCTGTCGCAAAATCTAGCTCTACATCAGACCATTCGCGGCGGTAATGATTGAGTATCGGCATTAGCCAATCAAAGCAACTGTGACATTCAGAGGCTAGCCGTAATCTACCCGCTTGACCGTGAGCTAAGCGCTTAAGGTTGGATTTGGTGCGAGTCACTTGTGGCATGATGCTATCTGCCAATGCCAGTACCGTTTTACCTGCTGGCGTAAAAGTCAGCGGGCGTGTTCGGCGATTGACCAAGCTGATATCGTAATAATTTTCCAGCTCTTTTAGCTGATGCGAGACCGCGGAAGCCGTGACGTGCAATTCATCGGCAGCCGCCGCCAATGAGCCATGCGCTCGCAGCGCGGTTAAGGTATTGAGATGACGAAGCTCTAACATAAGACAACCTAACCGCTAAACTGAGAAAAATTCATTATAATTGATATGGCGCTGATTTTCATTCAAAGTCTGATTTTTAATCAGCAATGCTAAATGAGCAATGGCAAACTAGCGTCGACGTAATAATAGCTGCGAAATAATCACCAATATCAGCGAGGCAACCAGTAAAATTGTCCCAATGGCATTGACCTCTGGTTTGAGTCCTACTCGTACCATCGAATAAATCCGCAGCGGTAAAATCTCATAACTGGGCCCCGTGACAAAGGTAGAAACCACCACATCATCGAGTGATAAGGTAAAGGCGAGCAACCAACCTGCCATCACTGCGGGCAGAATGACAGGAATGAGCACGGTACGCACCATCGTTGATTCACTAGCGCCCAAATCGCGTGCGGCTTCCATCAAGCGTTCATCCAGACTGCTCAATCGTGCAAACACCGTGATGACTACAAACGGTAAGCAAAAAGTAATGTGCGCGAGTAACAGCGAGACGAACCCTAATTGCAACCCTATTAATAAGAATAATGCCAATAATGAAATAGCGAGTACAATTTCAGGCGACATCATTAATACAAATAACAGCCCATTTAGTAAGCCTTTACCGCGAAAGTTATAGCGATGTAGCGCGAGAGCAGTTAGCGTTCCTATCAAAGTTGAGACGGTGGCTGCGACCAATCCCAATACAATAGAATGCCAAAAAGCATCGAGCATCGCTTGGTTATTCAACAGCGACTCATACCACTTTAAGCTAAAGCCGCCCCAGTTATAGCCGACTTTTGACTTATTAAAGGACATGACGACTAAGACGATAATTGGCAAATACAGCATGGCATAAATGAGGCTAAGATAGCCTTTAGCCGCGATACTGCCAATCTTAATAGACGATCTTTTTTTAGTTGCCGAGCTATTCAGTTGATGATTCAGTGAACTATCAGACATTAGGCCACCTCATTAAAGTCGGTCTTGCCAATGCGGCGACTACTGGCACGGTAGGCGAGTAATAATACTGCCATTGCTAGTGTTAATAACACGCTGGCAGCTGCGCCAAATGGCCAGTCACGCGCATCCAAAAATTGATTTTTGATGATATTGCCGACCAATAAATTGCGTGAACCACCCAAAATATCTGCCACATAAAACATACCCATTGCAGGCAGCAGCACCAATAATACCCCTGAGATAATGCCAGGCGTCGTCAATGGTAATATGATATGCCAAAAAGTCTGGGTCTTTGATGCGCCCAAATCCTGTGAAGCGAGTAGCATGTCATTGCGCAAATCGGTAAATACTGCGTATAACGGCAACACCATAAATGGGAACAATAAGTACGTCAAACCAGCAATCACCGCCACTTGCGTGTATAAAATATCAATCGGGGCATCGATGAGACCGATTGCCAGCAGCGATTTATTAATCAAACCATTATTGGCAAATAGCAGTTTAAGCGCATACGTCCGCACCAAAGAGTTGGTCCAAAATGGTAGTATTAACAGCATCATGAGTAGCGGCTGCCAACGGGTTTTGGCTTTGGCTATCAGCCAGGCAAAAGGGTAGCCAAGTAACAAGCAGATGATGGTTGTGATACCTGCCATCCATAACGAATGAATAAATACGCCAAAATATAGCGGATCAATCATGCGTATATAGCTGTCGATGCTGACGGGCAAGCTAATAAAAGCACTGCTATCGCGGCTCAAAAAACTGACAGCGATGACTAAGATATTTGGCAATAGCGCAAATATCAATAACCAACCCCAAATCAGCCAGAGCGTTACGGTACGAAAAGGACTCTTGCTGCCTAAGCTATGACCTGCCATCAGCTAATATCCTTTTGAGCAGCTAAACTGGCAGCTTGATGATTGGCTTCATCATCAAGCGTACCGTCTTCTGGTAGTACCCACTCCCAACCATCGACCCATGATACTTTGACACCTTCATTTAACTTGTAATCAAAGCTTGGATCATCCTCATCAAAGAATTCAGAAGCCTTAATAATGTGACCGTTTGCTAACTCAATAATCGAATCTAAGGTGCTACCTTTATAGTTGCTTTCAATCACTCGCCCGAGTAAGCCACCATGCTCTTTATCATTGGGGTCATAAATTCGCAAATCTTCAGGGCGTAGCAATAAATTAACGATATCACCCACTTGTACATCGTTAGCAAAATCAGGACGGCGTAAATTGCGTAAGGTGGTCGGACCGTCTTGCGCTTGTGCTTCACAAACTTCGACTTCGATACGGCCATTGGTCACGCGACCGTCGCGATCTGGCTGGTTAGGATAAACGCCTTTGACTTCCGCTTTAAACAAATTGGTCTCACCGATAAACTTGGCGGTAAATAAATTCGCGGGCGTTTCATAAATCTCAATAGGCGTACCGATTTGCTGAAAAGTGCCATCTTTCATCACTGCAATACGATCCGACATCGATAGCGCTTCCTCTTGATCGTGGGTGACAAATACAAAAGTGATGCCAAGCTCTCGTTGCAGCCGTTTAAGCTCAGATTGCATTTGTAAACGCAGCTTATGATCGAGCGCAGATAGGGGCTCATCAAGTAGCAACAGTTTAGGACGATTGATGACGGCTCGTGCAATGGCGACACGCTGCTGCTGACCACCAGACAAGTCTTGTGGTCTGCGATTGGCTAAATGCTCCAGCTGTACCATGGCGAGCATCTCGCGCACGCGGGTTTGAATCTCATCTTTGGGTACTTTTTTGAGCTTAAGCCCGTAAGCAACGTTTTGCGCGACACTCATATGTGGAAACAAGGCGTACTGCTGAAACACTGTGTTCACGGGACGTTTATCCGCTGGCAAGCCTGCCATCTGTACGCCGTCTAGATAAATTGCCCCAGCGTTTGGCTGCTCAAAACCAGCGATTAGGCGCAGTAAGGTTGTTTTACCGCAGCCTGATGGACCAAGCAGCGTCAAAAATTCACCGTGCTTGATATCAAGATTGATGTCTTTTAATACTTCAGTTTGATCATAGGTTTTTTTTAGACCAGTCAGTTGCAGTAGTACTTTGTCATCTTGAGCTGATGCAGAGGCTCTGTGCATATTTGGCGGTGAATTGGTCATAATATTTATTCCTACGTGTCCGATATCGCAGTACAGCTATTTATTTAGGACACTGTGGTCAAGGTGATTTGATATGGATATAAGCGATGGGTGTAAACCCGATTTGGTCGCCGCGTATTATAACAAACCCTTGATATAAATCAGTGCAAGTTCGTTATAAGTTCTGCGAGCAACACGGTTACGCTGTCAATGGCTGTTGATGCTTGATAGTTCGGTGTTGTCTGTTTGATGCTCGGTTTTGGCTAACGCATTTCTGTTTTTCAGTTTCACTGCCAACTTTATAATTCTGTATGATTGGCAATAACTGCCATTCTATGACGATATTTAAACAAAATTTTTTATCATTTTTTGGTTTTTATTCCTATACAATCACGGTATGGCAGACAAACACAATGCGCCTGATAGGTTAGTAGCCATTCGCAAATCTATGTTTGAATACATGTGTGGAAAGCTGTTTATAACGCTAATATTATTAATGATAAAGGATGTCTTATGCCTAACGATACACGCCCGAAAACCGGTCAAGAAGCTCTTGCGCTTTTAAAAGAAGGCAATATGCGCTACATAGATAGTTTGACCACCACTGACCCAACAATGCAAAGACGACCTGAATTGGTTAAAGATCAAGATCCCTTGGCCATTATTTTGGGCTGCTCGGATGCACGAGTACCAGTTGAGATTGTATTTGATCAAGGCTTGGGCGATTTGTTCGTTATTCGAGTCGCTGGTAATGTCGTCGCGCCTTCACAGATTGGCTCGATTGAGTTTGCGGCCGAAAAGTTCGGTACAAAATTGGTGGTTGTGCTTGGGCACTCACATTGCGGCGCTGTCACGGCTTGTGTTGAGACACTGATCAATCCTGAGAAAAACTATTCGCCCAACTTGCAGTCGATTGTCGATCGCATTCGCCCAAGCGTTTATAATTTGCATGAGCTGGCCACTGCTAATGGTCAAGATGTCGATGCAGACGAGTTGGTCGATCGCTCTATCCGCGCCAACGTCCGTATGTCAGTTAGCCAGCTCAAACATGGCTCGCGGGCATTAGAGGACTTAACCAATAGCGGTCAATTGCTGGTCGTTGGTGCAGAGTATGATTTAGAGACAGGAAAAGTACGTTTCTTAGACAGCTAATTAATCGGTTAAATGGGTAGCACCCAGTGTGCGCTCTTACAAAACCCACTCAATGCTTTCGCGATTTTTTATTATGATAAAAGGGTCAAGCGCGTAAAAAATATTCACGCGCTTGCTTTTAAACTCTCTATTTTGTCAATATTAGGATGACTATGTCTATAGCAAATACTGGCTCAGCCACTGATAATAATAACGAATCACTTATCGCCCAGCCAACGAGCAGCGTCAATACCGATGGTGTGCAGCCTATCTCAGCACAGACGACAGGTTTTACTTTTAACCACACCATGCTACGTGTCAAAGATCCTGCCAAGTCGTTGGCGTTTTATACTGGTGTCCTTGGTATGACTTTACTGGCGGTCAAAAAATTCCCTGATATGGGTTTTGATTTGTACTTTTTAGCCAAGTTAACCGAAAGCGAGCGCGACAATTTGCCCGCGGGTGATGATTTGGAAATCTTTGCCTTCCGTCAACGCGGCATTTTAGAATTGACCCATAATTATGGTACCGAAACGAAAGCTGATTTTAGTTATCATGATGGTAATGGTGAGCCACAAGGTTTTGGACATATCTGCTTTAGCGTACCTAGTCTCGACGAAGCGGTTGCTTGGTTTGATAAAAATAATGTCGAATTCAAAAAACGTCCAGAAGATGGCAGTATGAAAAATATTGCCTTTATCAAAGATGTTGATGGTTACTGGATTGAAATTGTACAAGCAGATTTAATGGGCTAGCTTGACAGGCTGGTACGTCAATACGTCAATACGTCAGTTAGTCTAGGACATGCCCCAGTCAAACAATCAATTAATCGAGTGAATGGAAGAATAAAGCCAACCAACCAAAGGAGTGACGTCTAGATGCCTACCTCTGAGGCAGAAACGACAGTAAATACCAATATAGCGGCTGAACCAGTGACAACGGATGTGCTGACATATCAAAGTATCATTGATTCAGCAAATGAGATAGTGGTTGGCTTTGTTGAACGCATTCCTTATTTTGTCGCATCAATTATTGTTATTCTGATTTTTTGGTTTCTATCGATTGTCTTCAAAAAAGTGGTATACAAACTTTTAGGCAGTCGCAGTCGGCATCAGAACTTGGTTAAAGTGTTTCAGCGAGTAGGCGGCGCACTCATCATTTTTATCGGCTTTATGATTGCTATGGTGATTGCCGTGCCAGGATTTACCCCTGCTAAGCTGATTGGTGCACTCGGTATTGGTTCCGTCGCTATTGGTTTTGCCTTTAAAGATATTTTTCAAAACTTGCTCTCTGGTATTTTGCTGCTGATCTCAGAGCCGTTTCGCATCGGTGATCAGATTGTCTCAGGCGACTATGAAGGGACGGTTGAGGATATTAAGATACGCGCCACGACTATCAAGACGTATGACGGTCGGCAAGTGGTTATTCCCAATTCTGATTTGTATACCTCAGCATTGACGGTCAATACCGCCTATAAGCAGCGCCGTTTGCAAGTGGCTGTCGGTATTGGCTATGAAGATGATATCGAAGCAGCAAAAGCTGAGATTCTACAGGCGTTAGATAAAGTCGAAAGCGTATCGAAGAGAGCGCAGCCAAGTGTGATTGCTACGGGTTTTGGTGATTCAACGATTGATTTGATGGTACGTTGGTTTATCGAAGATGGCACCCAAGCCAACAAAGTGACCTCGATTCATCAAGTGATCGTCGAGATTAAGAGCGCACTCGATGCAGCAGGCGTCAACATTCCATTCCCGATACGCACGATAGATTTGAGTGACCCATCAGTGACATCGATTGTGAATAAATTGCATGAGCAAAAGGCGATCGATGTTAATAACCATGTTAATAAAGCTGTGGCAGAGTAATTTGTTTAGCGCGTTATTTTAAAGAACGGCTTTTTACACAATATTTTCGAAATAAAAATCCGCCATATCAAATGACATGGCGGATTTTTTACAATATCAATTTATGACAATTTAGTCAGTTTTGACTTTAAAATCGGTATGACATGATTTACAGCTGGCGCCGACTTCACCAAAGGCTGGTTTGACATCATCGATGCTAGTGGCTGTTTGTGCAGCAGCGTTCAGCTCAGCAGTGACTTTTTGAAAGTTTTCTGCTTCTGCGCGAAAACCATCGGCATTTGACCAAACGGCATCAGTCGCATTGCCAACGGCTTCTTTATTTTCAAAATGACTCCAAGGCGTAGCAGCGTCTTCTGCTAAAAATGCGGCTTGCTCTTTGAATACGGCGGCATCAAAGGTGTCAGGTGCTTTCATCATATCACCCATGACACCCATCGCATCACCATAGCTTTTCATGCTATCTTGGCGGGCTTTTACATCAGGGTCAGTAGCAGTGCTACACGCTGTTAGACCTAGGGCGGCTGCCATCAATGTGATGCCAAAAATAGATTTTAATGATTGGTTGGTATGAACCTGTGCCATGTGAGTTACTCCTGTAAAATTGGTTAGTAGTAGGCGCGCTTATAAACGCTGGCTTTACATACTGTTTTTAAATAACAGCCTTTAAAGACTTCTTCTAAATCGAAAGGTTTCTTCTAAATACTGCTTTTAAATAAAGCGTATTGTTATAAAAATTACCTCATCATCTTTTGGAAACGCATTCGCTTCTAAAGGATTTTTCCAACAATAGTTTTCATTGTAACGGTTATCCGTGCAGTGGACGTAAATTTAGTTGTTATATCATCGTAATTTTTGAGTCAGTGACTTTCGCTCATATAAATTCGCGCTCATATAAAAAGGTCAGCGTGGATAGCTGACCTTCTTGATACTCTTTAAAGACAAGCTAATAAATACCTTAGCCTTTATTATATTCACCCAAACTATAGAGTCAACCAATCGCGTGGTTTTAGATAAAAATCGGTCAATGCAAACTCAGGCGAGCCTTCAGTCGGCTCAAAGCGATAATGCCAGCTGGCAAGCGGCGGCATACTGACTAAGATGGACTCGATACGGCCATTGCTTTGTAGTCCAAATAAAGTGCCGCGGTCATAAACAAGGTTGTACTCAACATAGCGACCACGGCGATAAAGTTGAAATTCGCGCTGTGCCTCGGTATAAGGGGCATCTTTACGCTGCTCAAAGATGGGCATGATACCGTCAAGATAACCGTTGCCGACCGCCTTCATAAAGTTAAAGCAGGTCTCAAAATCCCAGCCGCGACTTTCTGTATTGACATCATCATAAAACAAGCCACCGATACCGCGCTGCTCATCACGATGACGTAGGTGAAAATACTCATCACACCATTGCTTGAAATCAGGGTAGACGCTGTCACCAAAAGGCGCGCACAGATCATGACAGACTTGATGCCAATGCACGCAATCAGCGAGTACGGGATAAAACGGCGTCAAATCAAAACCACCACCAAACCACCAAATAGGCTCTTCGCCCTCAGCTTCAGCAACGAACAAACGCACATTGGCATGGCTGGTTGGGACGTTCGGGTTTTTGGGATGAACAACCAATGAGACACCCATGGCTTGGGCTTTACGACCAGCGATATGGGGATGGCGTGCAGTGGCTGAAGCAGGCAAGTTATGCACGTGAATATGACTGAACATCACACCCGCTTTTTCAATCACCTCACCATCTGCTAGGACACACGAGCGACCGCCGCCGCCTTCAGGACGTTCCCAGTCATCAGGAATAAAGACTGCCGACGTTTGGCTATCACTGCTGCCATCGCGTTCTTGCGCTTCTAAGGCTTGACAGATACGAGCCTGCAAATCGACCAAAAACTCACGCACACGCATGATGTCGTTATTGGCTGGCACTGTTAAGTCTGTCGCTGATAGCTCTGTTTTATTATCTGTATTTGAAATACTCATAAAATATCTATTTATTTAGTGTATTGATGTTTACTTATTAAGATGTAACACGGTATTGAAATCTTTATCTAATAAATGACCCATGCGGTCGCGCTTGGTCGCTAAATATTCAGCATTCATATCATTCACCCCAACCAATAAAGGCACGCGTTCCACGACATTAATACCGTGCTCGGTTAGATAAGCCACTTTGTCTGGATTATTGGTGATCAGTCTGACCGCATCAACACCGATATGAGCGAGCATCGGGCCGCACATATCATAAATGCGCGCATCCGCAGGTAAGCCCAACATGAGGTTGGCATCTAAAGTATCATGACCTTGGTCTTGCAGGGCGTAAGCGCGAATCTTATTGGTCAGACCAATACCGCGACCTTCTTGGCGCAAGTATAATATAGCCCCGCAGCCAGTCTCTTGTATTGCTTGCATCGCTGTGTTGAGCTGCGGCCCACAGTCACATTTTAATGAGCTAAAAGCATCACCTGTCAAGCATTCTGAATGAATACGAATCAATGGAATGGTTTTTTCTGCTCGCGTGGCGTCCGTCTGACTCGGTGAGTTGTCCGCCGTATGTTGGTCGACGACAGGCAGCCCGACAGTCAGCATCACATGCTCTTGACCTTCATCGTTTTCAAAGATATGAATATCAAACTCGCCGTGACGAGTAGGTAGTTTGGCACTGGTAATAAATTGATATGACATTAATGTCCTGCATAAGCCGATAAGCGTGGCGGTAGAGGGTCTTTTTTAACCATATTAAAACAGCGATGACATCCTAGCTGCATGATGAAAGTAGGATAATGCCAGTATAATTCATTCGTAAAGAGTGCATGCTGATTGTCTTTATTATAAAAACACACAAAGTTCACAAACGACGCACGATGATTAAAGCGACAATTAAAAATAAATGCTATTATGCCATACTATTTTGACGGATACAGTGACAAGTCTTTGCCCTTACATTACTATGTCGTCACTAACATCCGATATTGATGCAGAATAATAAGGCATAATATTATCCCTTATTATAAAAGCGCCAAAGCAAAGCTTCATCGCTGTCCATTACGGCAGCGTATGTGCTATTCGGCGCAGCTTCTATATGTTTATATAAAGACATAGAGGCCGCCTGAATAAATTTATGAACAGTTATATGGTCGATTACACCAATAATGGTGTAGATATTATTGACGTCACTTAGGTAGCATTATGCACTAAGAGGCTGTCTTGTCAGCAGATTGGTAGGTATCGTACGGTTTATGCAGCAGTCACCTCATTCCCCACAGTCTCAGTCCGTATCTATGCCAGCTGTCGATTCTGCTGCCCAGCTGTCGAATTTACAGCAGACTTATACTGTGATCCCACGCGTCCGTCCTGATACGCCTTTGCTGGATAGCATTGCAGCGCCAGCTGATCTTAATACTCTGACAACCGCCCAACTTATCACCTTGGCTGATGAGCTGCGGCTATTTCTATTGTATTCAGCAGGTCAAAGCGGTGGGCATTTTGGTGCCAATTTGGGCGTGGTTGAATTGACCATTGCGCTGCATTACCTACTAGATACGCCGCAAGATCAAATCGTTTGGGACGTGGGTCATCAAGCCTATGCCCATAAAGTCTTGACGGGTCGCCGTGACCAGTTGGCGACGATTCGCTCGAAAGATGGTTTGACTGCTTTTCCTGAGCGTGCAGAATCCGTTTACGATACCTTTGGCGTTGGTCATTCATCGACGTCAATCTCAGCTGGTCTAGGCATGAGCTTAGCACTGCGTTATCAAGGTCGCGCGCAAACCGTTGCTTGTATCATTGGTGATGGTGCAATGACCGGTGGTATGGCGTTTGAAGCGATGAATGATGCGGTGCAACAAGATGCGGATTTATTGGTCATTTTAAATGACAATGACATGTCGATCTCTTGTTCTATCGGTGGTTTTTCACGGCATTTAGCGATGCTGTGGGAGTCAGGGTATCAGGTTGATATCTCTGATGCAGGCGAGCCAGTACTATGCCAGCGCCCTGACATGCAAGGCTTTGATCGCCGTAAGCGTCACAAAGAGATGCGTGATGTGCCGCAGTTAGAAGACAACTTATTTAAAGCGATTGGTTTTACCTACTTTGGTCCGTTTGATGGTCACAATATCCCTGAGCTACTGCGGGTATTGTCACTTGCCAAGCAGATAAAAGGGCCTGTTTTAGTCCATATTTATACCACCAAAGGCAAAGGTTTTGCCCCAGCTGAGTTAGATCCCGTCGGCTATCATGCTATCAGCAAGCTCCCTGTCGAAATCAAGACTGATACTCAGGCTGTCGCCACAGAAAAATCATTGCCCAGCACCAAACCTGCGTTAAAATACTCGCAAGTATTTGGGCAGTTCTTATGTGATAAGGCTGCTGAAGACGATAAGCTGCTTGCTGTCACACCTGCTATGGAAGAAGGCTCGGGGATGATTGACTTTGCCCGTCAATTTCCGGAGCGGTTTTTTGATGTAGCCATCGCTGAGCAACATGCAGTCACACTGGCTGCTGGTATGGCAACCCAAGGCGTCAAACCGATTGTGGCGATTTATTCGACGTTTTTGCAACGTGGTTATGATCAGCTGATTCATGATGTGGCTTTGCAAAACCTTGATGTGATGTTTGCTATTGATCGTGCTGGTCTGGTCGGTGAAGATGGCGCTACTCACGCTGGCGTGTTTGATTTCGCCTTTTTACGCTGCGTGCCCTATATGCTGATCGCCGCGCCAAAAGACGAAAACGAATGCTACCATTTGCTCAATACGTGCTATGAATACCAAGGCTGTACGGCAGTACGCTATCCGCGCGGTGTCGGTACTGGCGCAGTTATCACATTGCCAGCACAGACTTATAACGTTGGCGAGGCAGTGGTAGAGTCGGTATTAGGTAGTGAGGGTGCGCCTAAAAAGCTGGCGCTACTTGCATTTGGCACCATGGTTGCGACAGCTCAGCAAGCGGCAGAAAGCCTAATTGACAATGATATAGCATCAGACTGTCAGGTACATGTCATTAATATGCGCTGGGTAAAACCTTTAGACACGGCATTATTAGAAAAGTTGTTAGAGCAAGGTATTACACACATTGCGACTTTGGAAGAGCACATGATTATGGGCGGCGCGGGCAGTGCGGTAAATGAGTATTTGCTTAACGAATCGCCAGCCTTTAAAAACAACCGTCCTGCCGTTATTAATATCGGCATTCCAGATCGCTTTGTCGCCCATGGCTCACAAGCAGAGCAAATGGCTGATTGTGGTTTAGATGTTAATGGTGTGGTAAAGCAGCTTGAACAGTTGCTGTTGTAAGTTTAAGTTATACCTTTGAACGTTTTTAAGTATTTAAACTGTCATTTGGACAGAGTATTGGTTAAATAGATAAAAGCTCGATCGATAGAGCGAACGCCTACTTAGTCGTAGGTGCTGACTTTTTTACAACTTACGCAGTTTGTGATGACCACCAAAATTTGGGTTGGTTTGGCGAACGTCATGGTTTTTTTCGTTTTTTATCGAACAATTTTAGTATAATGCGATCATCGCTTTTAAATGGCGCATTTTTTTAATTGTATAAATACAGTGTGATGCAGCGGCTGATTGGCATGTTGTGGGCACAGAGTTCGTCTTATTTTTGACATTCATTCATCAAGCAAATAGGTTATTTATGGAACCCATGGTCGTCATCGCAGCACGTACTGCTGAAAAAGTTGGTAAAGAGATTTTATATGCGCATCAAAACCGCCATAAAATTGAATTGGATATTGAGTCAAAAGGGCTTGATGGATTGGTTACGCGTATTGATCGCTTTAGCGAAGAGCTGACGATTGAAACCCTAAAAGCCAGCTATCCAAATCACTCGTACTTGGGTGAAGAGTTTGGTATGCAAGAAGGTCGCGGTGAAGATGCGGACTGGTGCTGGATTATTGATCCGCTAGATGGTACCAAAAACTTCGTCCATGGTGTGCCGCAGTTTTGTGTGTCTATCGCCGTACAGCATAAAGGCGTAACCCAACATGGCGTGATCTATGACCCTGTCCGTGATGAGATGTTCTCTGCTAGCCGTGGTAAAGGCGCGCGCTTGAACAATCGCCGCATGCAAGTGAGCGAGCGTAAAACCATTGACGGTGGTCTATTTACCACTGGTCATCCGCTTGAGCGTAAACGCAATGGCGAAATCATCTCTTATGCCAAGCAGCATTTTGAAAGCTTGCAAAAGATCTCTGAAGCAGGTGGTCAAGTTCGTCGTTTAGGCTCAGCTGCGCTTGATTTATGTTATGTCGCTGCTGGTCGTTTTGATGGCTATTTTGAGATGTCTATTAAGCCTTGGGATATCGCGGCAGGTGAGCTTATCGTGACCGAAGCACGTGGCGTGGTGGTTGACCATACAGGCGCGCACAACTCGATGACTTCAGGCTCTATTTTCGCCTGTAACATTAAGTTATTGAAGCCATTGATGCAAGTGGTTGTTCCAACGTGGGGTGATGCATTTTAAGCACCACTTAAGCATAATTATTAAGATAACTTAAAACAAAAAAGCTGGTTCCATTATGGAGCCAGCTTTTTTGTTTTACCATTACCTTTATAGCTACTTTTATCTTCAACCGTAATGCCCTGGAACTTAAGCGCTTTACTGGTGGTTTCCAACAGTTGCAACTCTTCTTCAATAAGCGTCAGCATTTCTTGCACATGCGGCAGTGCTTTACTACAAGCCGTAATCCCAAATTCAATCTTATCTAGATAACTAGCAAGGGTAATGTTCATTGCTTGACCATTGAAGACAATAGACGCAGGGTACAACGATTGTAAACGTGCACCATTCCAATATAGCGGTTTTTCAGAACCAGGCACATTAGAGATAATTAGGTTAAACGCCTGCTTTTTGGGAAATAGACTGGTCGCTAGGTTGATACCTTCCCAAGCATAGGCAATCACGCTGTAGTTAATCACTTGGGCTTGATTCATACGTCGAAAGCGGCGTTTGCCGTTATTCATACTGCGATGAATCAGTTTGATTCGGCTCAAAGGATCATCTAAATGCGTGCCCAAATTGGCCAGTACAAAGGATAATTGATTGCCTGCCACACTGTCATCCGTACGCAGCGACATCGGTACAAAAGCAATGAGCGGCTTGCTAGGCAGCGCATCCATGGATATAAGATAACGACGAATGGCACCCGCACATACCGCCAGCACCACATCGTTTTTACTGATATTTAGTCGCTCAGCAATATCGTTAAAACGCTGAATATCATAAGACTGCGCGGCTATACGCCGTGATGCTGAGATACGTTTATTAAGCACACTCATCGGCGCATCAAAAGTACCGACATAACTGTCATCACCATAATTTTTCAAATTATCCAGCAGTTCGGTAAATACAGGTTTAATGGTAGATATTTGCTCTTTAATGATGCGTAATGCGGAGCGCTCTTTGGGTAAAATCGCATCGACTTGATTGCGATGGCGTGCCATTAATGACCAAATCGGTAGCGTTACTGGCTCAGTGGGCGATTGTGATAATGATTTTTTGACAAGGCGCATAGCAGCAATGCCATCAACCAACGAATGGTGAATTTTGAAATATAGGGCAAAACGCTCAGGGTCGCCTTCGTTTTCTGGTTGAATACCTTCAATCACATGACATTCCCACAATGGCATGGCACGATCCAACAGCCGACCATGCTCTCTTGAAACATACATCAACAACTCGCGAACCCGTGCAGGCTTTGGTAAGGCAACATGATGCAGATGATGCTCAACATCAAAATGCTTGTCCTTTTTCCAAAAAGCCAAATGCTCAAGCACTTGGTTAAAAGGAAAGGTAGGCGACACATCAGAATCTTGCATTTGTTTGACCAATTGGCAAACAAAACCGCTACCCGCATTCTCTGGCAATTCGAATAGGAATAGACCTCCAACATGCATGGGCTGTTTACGCGACTCAAGAAGTAAAAACAACTGGTCGACTGCTGTGAGAAGCCGCATAATAAATCCTTTTATGACGATAAGTTGAGTAAGAGTTACTTCTTTTATTATTATTTTATAGCTGACTTTTTATTAAATACTATGAATTTAATAATGGTCATTAAATTTAAAAGCTACTGAAAAAAGTATCCTGTTTGCGGTGAGCTGGCAGTCGCCATTTTGCGCATTGGCATACGACCTGCCAAAAACGCCGCGCGCCCTGCCCAGATGGCATGCTTCATGGCATGGGCCATCATGACTGGGTTTTGCGCATTGGCAATCGCCGAATTCATCAGGACGCCATCACAGCCAAGCTCCATAGCCAGCGCTGCATCAGAGGCCGTGCCAACGCCTGCATCAACCAATATCGGTACTTTGGCATTCTCGATAATAAGACTGAGGGTGTGACGATTCAGCAAACCCAGACCTGAACCAATCAAGCTACCAAGTGGCATAATTGCCACACAGCCCATACTTTCTAATTCTTGAGCGACGATAGGGTCGTCTGAGGTATAAACCATCACCTCAAAGCCATCATCAATCAATACTTTGGCAGCTTTTAGCGTTTCCATCACATTCGGATAGAGGGTTTTTTCATCGCCCAATACTTCAAGCTTAACCAGATTATGCCCGCCTAATAGCTCGCGAGCAAGCTTACAGGTACGAATGGCAGTCTCGGCATCGAAACAACCAGCAGTGTTGGGTAAAATGGTGTATTTATCGGGGGAAATCACATCAAGTAGATTGGGCTCATTGCTGTTTTGACCAATATTGGTACGACGAATAGCAACGGTGACAATCTCTGCTGCCGATGCGCCAATGGCGGCGCCCGTTTCAGTCATATCCTTATACTTGCCCGTACCGACCAACAGGCGAGAAGAAAAAGTACGACTCCCGACCGTAAAAGTGTCTTGTGAAAGGGGCGTCGGATGAGTAGCAGTGCTTGTGTTCTCTGACATAACTGAAAATCCTAATGGCGAGTAAAACAAAATGCTATTATAACAAAATCATGCAATCTTACTTGCAGTCTTTTTTGGTTTAGCCAGTTAAGCATAATACGTTTGCCACGCTTTGACACGAGTTTCTTTCTGAGTTTATCTTTATCTATCAGGTCGCTTTTATGATGCAACTGCCGTACAGTTTTGCGAAACGCCATCAAATTTTGGTCATACTTGCCATTGATCCTGAGCTGCCAGCGACTTTGGTGCTGACCAAAGCCACGCCATTATCAGCGATTAATGAGGCAGTGCGATTTTTACAGCAGCAAGGTGTACGCGGTGTGCCCACTTATGAAAGCATCAGCGCCGATGACTTTGAAAAGCGCATGAACGCCGCTTATGCAGGCAATACTGGTGAGTCGCAACATATTGCCGCTGGGCTCGAAGACCATCCTGATCTTGATAGTTTGGCAGATAGTGTCCCTGAAACTGAAGATCTGATGGATCAACAAGACGATGCACCTATCATTCGTCTCATCAATGCGTTGTTGTCCGAAGCGATACGTTTAAACGCCTCAGACATCCACATTGAAACCTTTGAAAAACGCTTAGTCGTTCGCTTTCGCGTTGACGGTGAATTAAAAGAAATCATTACGCCAAAACGCCAATTAGCGCCATTATTGGTATCGCGTATTAAGGTCATGGCCAAGCTCGATATTGCCGAAAAACGCGTGCCACAAGATGGACGTATCAGCTTACGGCTGGCAGGGCGTGAGGTTGATGTGCGGGTATCGACATTGCCATCGAGCTTTGGTGAACGCGTGGTCATGCGTCTATTAGATAAGCAAGCAGGTCGCCTGAATATGACCTATCTTGGGCTGTCTGATAACGATTATAGCGAGCTCAAGCGCTTGATTCATCGCCCACACGGCATTATTTTGGTGACAGGGCCGACAGGTTCAGGGAAAACCACGACGCTATATTCAGCACTGACCGATCTCAATGACCAAACCCGTAATATCTTGACCGCTGAAGATCCGATTGAGTTTCAGCTCGATGGCATTGGGCAAACGCAGGTCAATAATAAGGTCGATATGACTTTTGCCAAAAGTTTGCGTGCAATGTTACGCCAAGATCCAGACGTGGTCATGGTTGGTGAGATTCGCGATTTAGAAACGGCAGAAATTGCCGTACAAGCGTCGCTTACTGGACATTTGGTTTTATCAACCTTGCACACTAACACCGCCATTGGTGCCGTCACGCGTCTGCAAGATATGGGTGTTGAGCCATTTTTATTATCGTCATCGCTGATTGGTGTCGTTGCCCAGCGCTTGGTGCGTACTTTATGCCCGCATTGTCATGGTTGGCAAGTGGCTGATAGTGAGCAAGCCAAATTATTTACTGAAATTGGTATTGTGCCAGTCTCAGAGAATGGTGCTGACACTTTAACAACTACACCTATCAATCTACCCAGACCAGTTGGCTGCGACAAATGCAATCAATCAGGGTTTAAAGGACGGACGGCGATATATGAAGTGGTGCCCGTTGATGATACCTTGCGCCGTATGATTCATAGTAATACCGCCGAGTACGAGCTAGAGGAGTACGCACGTCAGCAGACACCGTCGATTCGTGCGGATGGGTTGCATAAAGTCATTGCAGGTCGTACGACGTTAGAGGAAGTGCTACGAGTGACGAAAGAGAGTGCCTTAGCTGATGACACGATACTTGTATAAAATAATTAAGGTGTGTTTGTGACTGTTCAACGTACCTCAGCCAAAGGGTCTGCATAGCAGCTAAAAAAATAACTGGCTACCATAGCCAGTTATTTGATGGTCATTCTTTACTGCTTTGAATACTTTAGTATTTTGAATACTTCAGTGCTTTTAATAATTTAACGTGTGACATCGCTATTATTTTGCAGCGATACATTCAACTTCAACGCTGGCACCTGCCGCCAATTCAGCGACGCCAAAGGCTGAACGTACCGGATAAGGTTTGGCCAATTCCGCTTTATAGACTTTATTAAAATCGTCAAAGTCATCCATGTCTGTCAGCATCGCCATACATTTGACGATGTCTGACTTTTGATAGCCGTACTTTAACAGGGTTTCATTAATATTATCCAATGCTTGCTTGGCTTCGGCTTTGACACCACCTTTGACTAATTTGCCATCTTTAAAACCAATTTGTCCAGACATGTATAGCGTATCGCCCACACGTACTGCTTCTGAAAAAGGATAATTACCGCCATCACCAAGAAACACAGGGCTAGATTTAGTCACACTTGCGGTATTTGCCATTGGCGCCGCATTTGCTGTCATAGCAAGGCCTAGTGAGCAAGCGGCCACGAGCGAAGCCTTAGTTAAATGGGCAGTCAATTTATGGGTAATCTTGGACATCGCTGTCTCCTTATTATACGTTTTTTTCACAATTTTTTTAAATTCACTATACAAGTTTAACAAACATAATGTCTCATCACACTAGATGATACATTATGTCTTACTTATGCTTAACCAGTTATTAGTCGTTTTGCTCAGCTTCGACTTCTGTTTTAGATTCAGTATCAGCTTCTAGCGGCTTTTCGCTACTTTTGCCTTGACGGCGCGCTTCTAACTCAGACTTAGGTATCCAAGCCCATGTCATCTCAACCACGATAGGGTCACGATCACTGTCAGACTCACGGTCATGAATGACACACGGAATCACCATTTCACCTTTTGGCGTATTCAAGATATCTAAGCGCTGTTCATCTGATAAAGATGCCACTGCTGCAATTTGGCCTTTTTTAATCGGGCGATAAAAATTAACTGAGTACGATTTAATCAATAGTACGCGGTCAGAGGGTAGGTTTAAACCCAAAATAAAACCGGTTGCTGTTTCGGCAAGTAAGGTAATGGCGACCGCATGAATAGAGCCAATATGATTTTGCACTGCTTTGGTGTTGTTTAAGCTCACCACGACTTGGTTGGGTTCGACCGTTTCATAATAGACGCCCGTTGTGCCCACATATGGCACCACTTTACCAAAGGCTTTGGATAAGATGCTCGAGCGTGCGCTGGCAGGTAAGTATTTGGTAACAGATAACAGTTTGGTAAATTGATTGCTGATGGGCTTGAGCGTGCTGTTGGGTTTTTCGACGGGCGATCTTGTGCTGTCAGAGGTTTTGGCTGGCAATTTATTGGTTAGCTTGCTAGGGAGTTTTTTTAATAATCCTGACATACAAAATTCCTTAATGTAGATAGATTAAATGACGCTTTGAGTGTTATATATTTCATCATAGCAGCTGATAGGATGCCTATTGTGCAAGCTGCCATGCTTACTATGGTACATTAACCGCCGTCTGCCTACTATTATTAGCATGAACTGCTGCGCTTATAAAATAGGGCTAACGTCATGATACCCTAGATGCTAGGAATGCTATCGCTCAATGCAATATCGTATCACTCAGATGCTTTCATAAACAGTGCTGCTGGATGCCATAAAGACAGCCACGCTATAATGATGACATTTTAGTGTATCTCATTGATTATTTTTCTTATTTCCTTTTTCTATGCTGGATGAAGCTATGCCTGACACGTCAATTCATGCGCCGACCAATATCATTTATACAGGCGTTGCTGGTACGGGGAAAACCTATCGACTGTTACAAATTGCTAAGCGATATACCGACTATGTGTCGAGAGCCGATGAGGCAGAGTTGTTGGGGCAGCTATTGCAAGAGCTTAGCTGGCGTGAAATCGTATGCTTGGTACTTTTGGATTTTCAATCTAAACATCAAGACTTGGTAAAAGTGCCTGAAATCGTCAATCATGCGTTCTTTGTCGCGAAAGCCGCACAGAATGCCCGCGAAAAAAACCTAAGCAATACGGCTTGGTCTGTCCTTCAAATGCATAGCCCTACCAATTCAAAAACTGTGACTTATAAAAACCGTGCCAGCCAAGCCTATTTTGATAAAGATGAGGGTGGTGCGTGGTATTTGCTGCCAGAAAGCTTTGAGTTATTAACAGAGCTATCGCAGCAACTTGCAGAATTTCATCAAGCGCAGCGTGATAACAGTGTCAACCAAAGCCAAGCTAACCCAAATCAAGGTTTTAGCCAGCAGCGTTTTACCATGGTTAGCTTCCATCAAGCGTATGGCTATGAAGAGTTTGTCGAAGGCATTCGTCCTGTCATGGCAGCGTCTAATCATACAACAAATAGTTCATCTCAAATGAATTACGCCATTCAAGATGGTGTATTTTTAAAACTGTGTCAACGGGCAGCAAGTGATCCAGAGCAGCGTTATGCCATCTTAATTGATGAGATCAATCGCGCCAACGTGTCACGAGTATTTGGCGAGCTACTCAGTCTAATTGAGCCAGACAAACGGGCTGGCATGGCAAACGCGATGACCGTTCATTTGGCCTATTCTGGACGGGCTTTTAGCATCCCTGCCAACATCGATATTTATGCCACGATGAACACCCAAGATCACTCGTTAGCACCACTTGATATGGCATTACGTCGGCGCTTTCGCTTTATCGATTGTCCACCGCAACCAGAATTATTACCCATTATTCATGTACCCCAAAAATCAGAAACTGATAGTCCAGCGGCGACGGTAGATTTGGCAAAGCTATTAGCGGGTTTGAATAATCGCATCACGCAAACAGTGGGAATGGAAGCGCAATTAGGTCATGCTTTTTTATGGTCAGTGACGGATCTTGGACAATTGCAAGCGGTGTTGGTCGAACAAATCATTCCGCAGTTAATGCAAGCGACGGGTGGGCAAGAGGGTACTTTGCAATATATCTTTAGAGATGAGCAGCAGCCACTGCGAGCGCAGTTTATTCATGATAGCCATGCATCCATCAGTGACAGTGTGAACGACCAAGTGAATGCTAGGAGTCAAAATCCGCTGTTTACTGGTCAAAATGCATTTTTCGGTCAGTCTATGAGCACAGCTGGCTATAGGACAAATACCGACCTCATCGCGAGGGTAGGCGAGTTTGCCAAACCCACTGTCTATCAACGTTTATATCCATAAAGGGGCTCAGCGTTGATAAATAATAGCTTTAGTCATAAAGTCATAGCCAATAATATTGACAGTGCTAACGTTAATGCGTTTGATGTAAATACCATCACTGTGTTTGAACACCAGCGTCTAACAGCGCATGACTTCTTACGGGTATCTGATTTCCATTGGTTGATGGCGCAAGAGTTTGCGGTATTTAGCATTAAGCGCAGACAGGGACAATGGCAGTTAAAAGTCGGACATTATATAGGGGTTATTTTACTGCCCAGCGGCATGACGCTTGAGATATTACCCAAACTCGCGACAAAAACTTCTAGCGATCAAGTCGCGCAGCAATCATACCTTTCACAGAATACCAGTCATCGCCATGCCAGTCATCGCCATGCCAGTCATCGCCCCGATATCAGGCAAGCTCGCCAATGGGTGCAGGGCATGCTATCGGATTTGATCAATAGCAGTCATGCCAAAAACAAGCTACCCAATACAAAAAATCTAGGTCAATTTAGCAGTCAATTGTCGCCGCTATCGATAGACGTACTGCCATTATCAGATTGGCTTATCACGCAGTTTTTGCAGCGGCTGGCTCATTATCGACCAAGCAAACACTATCAGACGCAGGTCGATAATCAAGCATCGCTACAAGGTCGACTGCTCATCAAAGAACAATTGCGCCACAACAGCATGCAGCCGCATAAGTTTGTCTGTGAGAGCAGTATACTGAGCCAAGACATGCTAGGTAATCGGCTGATTAAGAGCACGTTGATTTTGCTGACGCCTTTATTTTTTCAATCAACGCTATCGAAAGTAGATGCGCCTAAATTTTTGCAGGCTTGGCAGCGAGTAGCGGCGTTGAGTTATCAAGAGCTGACACAGTTAGAGTCGATATACAAGCAAGCCAAGCGTCAGTTAGCCGCTCAACCGCTTCGAGCACCGCAACTACAGGCTGCTCAGCAATTGTTAGATATGGCTTATTGGTTACTAAGACAGTCCAATGTGACAACAGGTAATGGTATTGCGCTAAATAAACCATCTAGGCAAAATCTGTCCTCTCCGCGTTTATGCTTGCTGATTGATATGAATCAAGCCTTTGAGCAATGGGCAAGCCTGCGCATTGCCTCGATGTTTCAGCAAGTGAGTCAACAATATCAGCCATTATATCAAATGCAAAGTATCTGGCTAACCGATGCAGAAGGGCGCGCATGTCTGTCTATACGACCTGATTTGCTCATATATAAAACCGATGCTAATGATAATTGTCAAAATCAGAGTAGCACTGCGGTTATTGAAGCTAGAGAAAAAGGTCACTATAGCCATGTCATCGATATTAAATGGAAGCATTTATCGCAGACAGCCAGCATTAGTGCCAGCGATGCTTATCAACTGATGAGTTACGCTCAGGCCTATCAAGCAGGGCAGGTGTGGCTGGTTTATCCAGTACAAGATAATGAGCGGTTACCAGTTGTGCTCAGCCAACAAGTACATGATTATAAAAAAACTGATGACCCTAACAACCATGATAAGAGCCATAATGTTGCTGATGAAAAAGTGAGTCCTGCGCCATTGTGGCTCGTACCGTTCAATGTTCTGACTGGTACGATAAACGGCGGCTTGCTTCCTGATTGGAATAGAGTATAATGAGCGCTGTCGATGAGTAAGTAGCACTTAGCATCATGGAGAAAAGGATTTGTCATAGTGGTTTTTATGATAAATGAGCGTTTTTTAAGTAATTTAGCAGTTTTTTTAAATTAATTAAAAATAGGTGTTGACACCATCGGCTTTTCCCCTTAATATGTGCACCTCGATAGCAAGGAACGTTAACAAGTTAGTGGCATTGCCAACAACGAGTTAATCAACAAACTATCGTGATAATAGAAATTTCGGAGTGTGGCGCAGTTTGGTAGCGCATCTGGTTTGGGACCAGAGGGTCGTAGGTTCGAATCCTATCACTCCGACCATCTATTTTCAAGAGCCTTACAGGCTTTTTTTTATGTATAATGGTTTAGTTTTTGATATATTTAAAACTTGCTTTAGTATATAAAAGTCCTCTAAGAGCGCCTGTAGCTCAGCTGGATAGAGCATCTCCCTTCTAAGGAGGTGGCCGCAGGTTCGAATCCTGCCAGGCGCACCATTTAGCCTGCAAATCTTGCCTCATTAGGCAATAGTTATGGCGGTTGTAGCTCAGTTGGTAGAGCCCCGGGTTGTGATCTCGGTTGTCGTGGGTTCGAGTCCCATCAGTCGCCCCATATTTTATTCTGCATTATCCTCTTCTTGTTATACCTCATTATAAAAACCTTATTCTAAATAATAATACTTGCCATGTTTGGCTTTTTTTTGTGCCTGTATGATTGGTTTTAACCTATCTTACCCCCTGCGATTAAAATTTGTAGACTCATCAGCCCTTTGATTGTCTATTGATTTACTGGCCTTTTGTCTCATTTATTTTTATTATGAATTCTCTTTTGAGACGCTCGCTATCTCTGTATGTGCCTTAAACCTGCTTTGTTATTCTTTAACCGCCTTTATATAGGATAACAAAGGCAACGCTTTTAGTGATGCATCATGATAAGGTCTTAAAGCCCGTTGATATATTAGGTCATCCATTAAGAAGTGATCCATTGAAGATGATGCAGGTGTTCAGACAACCAAAGGTCAGTTAAAAAATATATTGAATAGATTAAGTAAGCCTAAGACCGTAGTAGGGATGTGAGTGCTTGTCTGAGATGCGCTGCTATGGATCTTATATTATTGAGGAAGTGATTGATGGACGCATTGAGCGTATTGCTACAAAACGTGCATTTGTTTGAAACCAAGTATTATCGTTTGAATGGGACTGGTAATTGGTCTTATTCCATCACTAGACAAGATACGATTTTGTTTTATTTAGTGATGTCTGGGAGCTTTTGTATCGACGTCGGCAATGGTTTGCGACAGGCGCACGCAGGCGATATGATTATGATTCCCAGTGCTCATAAGCATGTGAGCTATGCCTTAGATCATAATGGTGACGATGCGCTACCGCTAGATGAGTTGCTGACTCATTGTAAGGAAAACACCCTTGATATCGATGGCAACGGTGATCCTAACTCGTCTTTGATATTGATTGAATGCAAGTATGATAAAGAAATGATACGTCCTTTGTTGTCTGTGCTGCCTGCGATTTTGCCTGAAATCAATGATGAGTCTGACGGTAGATTTGAGGTCATTGATGTCGAGATTAAGCTGCTGACCTTAGAAGCCGAGCGTGAGCGCATGGGCAAGACCGCGATCATCAATCATTGGGCAAGTATTATGATGATTGAATGTTTGCGGGTTTATATTGAAAGTTTGCCTGAGGCCACAGAAAATTGGCTAAAAGCCATGAAAGATCCGTTTTTGACCAAGGCGTTAGCAGCGATGCATCAAGCGCCCAATCAAAACTGGACCATTCATAAGCTGGCTGAAGTCGCAGGAATGTCACGCTCGAGCTTTGCGCAGCGCTTTAAAGATACAGTTGGTATGCCGCCGCTGACTTATCTAATTGATTATCGCTTGCGCTTGGCGGCCCGTTATCTACGCTTGCAGCAAAACAGTATTGGCCGTATCAGTGAGTTGGTTGGCTATGCGTCAGACTCGACCTTTAGTCAAGCATTCAAGCGCGTTTATGGGGTATCACCAAAAGCCTATCGCCAACAATATCAACAAGAAAACATCGCATAACGTATCGTTAATACACTATAAAAGCGTTAAGGTTGCCATTAGGCCCTTAACGCTTTTTTGTTTTCTCATGGTGAAGTATGAGACTTCTATGAAGATATTTCGTCTATGGTTGACAGGTGTTGATAGAGAGTATTTTGACGATGGACAGCTGACAATGTGCTTGTGTTCAGGTACTATGGAATAATGAGTCGTCTAGGCGCAAACGCTTGTTTTTAGCGTAAGATATGTCACTGTATGGTGGTCAGATCGTTTGTTCTAAATGATATTTATTTTTGCTGCTGATGGTATGTTATGACTGAACCGACCGCAAAGCCACGCGCAGGAGCCAATAGCCAACAAGGCTCAGCTGTGTCCGCTAAAAAACAAAGCGATATAAATCCAAGCAACGTCAAGCGTGGTCGAAAAGACAAGGCGGGTGCGACACTTGACAAAGCCATGTTATTGGCACTGTTTACGCTGCCAGATATTGAAGAGGCAGTTGTTAAAGAGGTCGTTAAAGGCGCAGCTGATGAGTTGTCTAATACCCCTAGCAGGGTGCAACAGCCTGCTGCTAGCGAGATGAATATTGCCGAGCAGCGTGTGGCACTGTATCGTACCCAGCATGAGCGTACGCGATTATTGTATATGGCATCCGCTGCCACGCGGCCTACTTATTTGGTACAAACGCTCAAATCACAATTCGCAGAACATCAGCAATACTTGCTGGCACAGCAGCTTGATAAACGCGGCTTGATGGATACCGATGGATTAGAGCGTCTTTGGCAGCAGCTGCATGTGGTCGATGACATCATCGCTGATATTGTACGTCATATGCCAGCTCAGCAACCAGCAGGTTGGCAACTGACTACTCAAGATGGGCGAAATCCGCTATGCTTTGCCACCGTTGGTAAATTAAAGAACAGTAAGCCTATTCGTGATCAAGGCAGTCTAAATAGTTATGTACTTGGGCACTTCGGCGTGAGTAGTTTTACCTATGACCGCGGCTATTATATTGGACATGTCGTTGGCTACTTATTCAGCTGTTATTTTTGTGCCCATCTATCTATTAGCTATGGTGTTACGGCACTTGGTCCGCAGGTTATAGCTGATTACGATTATGCCAGTCTTGAGACGCCATACATGGTTAGACTGCTACAAGGGCTGGATGGCTACTGTAAAAAACGTATTTATCAGTTGGCAGTTATCTGTGCACGATTGAGTGTCTTTGCCAGTGACAAGCGTATCGAGAGAATGCTCATTGCTGAGGTCAACGACTTCGACAAAAAACTGCAGCAGCAGCACTTAGATGTTTTGTTATTGCAAGGTTTGATGCCAGACAGTAGCGATTCTACGCCGCTTTTTTAAGCCATTAAATCTCGATAGATCTCCTTTATAAGTCCTTGTTTATTACCTTCTATTATTGACCACTTTAGGATATTCGCTGCTATGCCCGCTTATCATTATAAAGCGTTAGATGACCATGGCAGTGTGCAAAAAGGCTTGCTCGAAGGTGATTCTGCGCGACAAGTTCGCCAGCAGCTGCGTGATAAACAATGGACGCCCGTTGAAGTCAGTGCCGTCAATGATAGACAAAACCAGAATAAAAACCGCTATAAAAAACCGTCTGCTTACGAGTTGGCATTGCTGACCCGTCAATTATCGGTATTATTGGCAGCGGGTATTCCGTTAGAGGAAACGCTTGCCGCCGTCGCCAAACAATCACCAAAAACCCATATTAAATCTCTCATGCTTGCCGTGCGCTCGCATGTATTAGAGGGTTTGAGCTTGGCGCGAGCATTGCAGCAAGCCGCCAGTTTTCCACCACTATATATCGCGACCATTGCGGCAGGGGAGAAGTCAGGTCACTTGGATTTAATCTTGAACCAGTTGGCAGATTACACCGAAAACCGCTTTGCATTGCAAAAGAAAATCCAAGGCGCAATGGTTTATCCGATTGTGCTGATGGTGATGGCAATTGGCGTGATTATGGGTTTGATGAGTTTTGTGGTGCCCAAAATTGTCAAAGTGTTTGAGCAGTCTGAGCAAGCGCTACCGCTCATTACCCAAATTGTTCTTAGCTTATCTAACCTCATTACTCAGTGGTGGTGGCTGATGCTGCTAGTATTAGCCGGAACGGCGTTTTTGTTTTATCGTTTTGCGCAGACGCAAGCGGGTAAGTTAGCGATAGACAGCATCGTGCTAAGGCTACCGATATTGGCGCGGTTATCAAAAGGGCTGAATGCAGCACGTTTTGCCAGTACATTGGCGATATTGGTACGCTCAGGGGTGCCATTGATTGAGGCACTGCATATTGGTGCGGCGGTGACGACCAATTTACACATTCAAAAAACCATCATCACTGCGGCTGATAGGGTGACGGAAGGCTCAAGCTTATCGAGTCAATTAGAAAAGTCCAGTTACTTTCCGCCGATGATGGTGCAAATGATTAAAAGTGGCGAAAACTCAGGTGAGCTTGAGAATATGCTCAGCCGCGCCGCCAATATGCAGGAAGCAGAAGCCACTAACTTTATCAGTACCTTATTGTCGCTACTTGAGCCGTTGATGCTAGTGCTGATGGGCGTGGTAGTCATGATTATCGTAATGGCAGTGATGCTACCGATTGTCAATATGAATGATCTGGCAGGATAGTGAGCACTTAAGCCTTCTGAGCTTGTGTGCCTCCCGCTCACATTTCTATTGTAGCGATCTTACTAAATATTACGCTAGCTTTCTTAAGATTTGCTTACTGTTGTAGATTGTTGACTGAGTCAGGTTTTTATTAGGGTAAAGCCAGCCATCAAGCTATAGTAAGCGTCAGTCAAAAGTTATCCTTATAAATATCACTCGTCATGCTGTGGTTCAGTATTGATGCTTATAAAAGTCAAGGTTCATAACAATATACTTGCGGTGCTAGGGTGTGTCCTCATTTTAAAAATGGTGATAAAAATGAGATAGATTGCCGTCAAACAAGGAAAGTAGCTTCTTAATATCGAGATATTAAGAAGCTATTTGACGATGTTTGGCAAAATTTAGCTATTTTTAGCCCATTTAGAAAGTAAACGATTGAATTGAGGACACGCCCTAGATAAAAATAAAATCATGGTTTATAGTGATAATCGTTTCAGTGCTCATTAATACGCCGATCATTAATGTTACTTGAACGCCACTTTTCCTATTTACATCACCCTGATGCCAAAAGCGATGACAAAAGCGATGACTATAATTGACAAAATTCAAGTAACTACTATGCCAATAAGTGCCATGAGTGCCAACAAGCCAGCTCCTACAAGAGCACGTCAGCCACTGCCTATGCGTAATAACCAGTCTGGATTTACTCTGATCGAGATCATGGTCGTGATTGTAATCTTGGCAATTCTTGCAGGCTTAGTTGTCCCGAAAGTGGTGGGACAAAGTGATAAAGCTCGCGTCAAGACCACTGAAACAGCGCTTGCTACAGTATCCAACGCCCTTGATATGTATAAGGTTGATAATTCGCGCTATCCGACTACCGCACAAGGTCTAGAAGCATTAACAACACCGCCAGCAGAGGCCAAAAACTACCCAGATGGTGGTTATATCAAAGGCGGCTATCCAACAGATGGCTGGGAAAATGAGATGCAATATGTCGCCCCAGGCAGTGAAGGTCGTCCTTATGATTTATTTTCGCTGGGTGCAGATGGCCAGCAAGGCGGCGAAGGTCAAGATGCTGATCTTTATGCTCAATTATAAGTATTAGCTTGATGAGCAATTAAAATATGGGTAGCTAACGATCCCTTACTTCATAGTATGTTTATTGGTGACGGTCGCTCTAAAGCTCTTAAATATCAACCAATAAGACCTTATTGGTTGATATTTTTATATCAGTAACTAAGTGGCATAGCATTCCATAGATAATGTCAAACCATCCATTTTTCTAAAAAGCTATACGTTTGATACCAGTCATATCGCCCCGCTCATTTGTCATTAAAATCAGCCAGTAGAGGTCATTACTCATGTTTACCAACAAACTCAATTCACAAGCCGTCATTACGAATAAACGAGTCTCTAAGTTGCCTCACGCACTTGCAATCATGAGTACTTCATTGATGATAGGGTTGTCAATGGCATCTATGAGTGCTCAAGCTGCAGGTTTGGGCGAGTTATTTGCTAATAATGGTGCCGCCCAATCGAAGTTTTTGCCTGTCGATAAAGCGTTTCAAGTTATTAGCAGCACTAAGGCCACGTCTAAGGGCACGCGCTTATCTATTAATTTTGATATTACGCCAGGTCATTATGTCTATAAAGATCAGCTTACTCTCAGTTTTCCTAAAGGCGTGAGTGCAACCCCCTTTACTTTTAGTCAGTCGCCGGTCTCCATTGACGACCCAACCTTTGGTAAGGTTCCCGTTTTTACCCAAAAAAATATGGTAGCAACCACGACTCTGACTACTAACAATGGTAAAGGCGCAAAAAATGCACCGATTATCATTGGCTGGCAAGGCTGTGCAAAAGCTGGGCTGTGCTATCCGCCAGAGAAAATCAAAACCACGGTTGATATCGCCGTGACACGCAAATAGACCACAAGCCGATCGACTCAAATATTGGTAATAAATAGAATATTAGGTAATAAATAGGTAGCTCTTCATGTCCATCAAGACAATAGAAAAAACACCATCGCTAACGGTACATCGCTCGTCCAAAAAATCTTATCTACTAGCATTTGCGGTCTCTAGTAGCTCGTTGTTTACAGGACTGGCTGCGATGCCCATGATGACTCATGCGGCAGGGCTGGGTGATTTATTTAGCAGTGATAAAAATGCGGCACAGACGAAGTTTTTACCAGTGGACAAAGCTTTCCAAGTCAGTGATAGCAGTAAAGCTACCAATAATGGCACGCGCTTAGCCATTAATTTTGACATTACGCCTGAGCATTATGTTTATAAAGACCAAATCAAACTGACGCTGCCAGCTGGCGTGACCGCCGCGCCTTTTACCTTTAGTCAAAAGCCAGTGTCAATCGATGATCCGACATTCGGAAAAGTACTGGTGTTTGACCAAGCGAATATGGTGGCGACGACGACCTTGAGCAGCAGTAATGGTAAAAGCGTGAACGATGCCGCCGTGGTGATTGGCTGGCAAGGCTGTGCCAAAGCAGGGCTATGCTATCCACCTGAAAAAATTAAAACGACGATTGATATCGCTGCTACAACGCCACAAATTGCAGAAAATAGTGCCAGTACTTCTACTCAAGAAGCTGCTAACAACAGTCTGACAGATAATGACAATACCGCCGAGTCAAGTGTAACGGTTGCCGATAGTCTTGCAGCAGAGCAAGCGCTGACTGATGATGGGGTGATTGATTATGCCTTGTTGGATGATGAGGCTTTAGAGGGAGAGCTTGGCGCTACCAATACGATTTCTGGCGCAGATGAACAAGGCGTCGATGGCACTGCGACAAGTGAAGTGCCAGCAACAACCAATAATACTGTTGCTGGAGCTAATGCTACTGATAGCGATCCTTTTGGTTTGGCTTCTCATCCTTGGTTGGCATTGGTATTATTGTTTTTAGCAGGGCTGGGTTTGGCATTGACACCATGCGTACTACCAATGTTGCCAATCGTTGCCAATATCGTTGCCCGTGAGGAAAACCCAACGGTGAAACGCGGTGTTATTCTCACCACCAGTTACGCTATTGGCGTGGCAACAGCTTATGGTATTTTGGGCGCAGTTATCGCCGTGTTTGGTGAATCATTAGGCATTATCGGCTGGCTACAAAACCCCATTATCCTGATTGGTTTTGCGATTGTTTTTATCCTACTTGCACTATATATGCTGGGTGTGTTTAGTATCCGCTTACCGAGATTTATTAGTAATAAAATGCAAGGCTTGAGTCAAGCAGGGGATAGCAAGCTGGGTAGTACGGGCGGTAGTTTAATCGCGGGTTTCTTATCTGCGCTCGTAGTATCGCCTTGTGTTTCTGCGCCATTATTTGGGGCACTGCTTGCCGTATCGACGATTGGTAGTCCATTACTGGGTTTTGCGGCTTTATTTATGCTGGGTTTTGGTTTATCCGCACCACTTATCTTAATTGGTGCCACCCAAGGTAAAATTATGCCGAAAGCGGGCGCGTGGATGAACTGGGTCAAGCAAGGTTTTGCCTTATTACTCTTTGCCGTTGCTTTATTATTAATTGAGCGCGTCTTTATCTCACCCGTGATGCTAATGGTATGGGCGTTATGGTTTATGGTTGTAGCGATGTGGGCGTGGAGTTGGTTGGGTAAAGGTCGTATGCTGACCCAAGCATTAGGGTTAATCGCTGGTATTTGGGCAACTTGTTTAATCATCGGCGCGGCATTGGGTAACGATGATAGCTTGCATCCGCTGGCATCTTTAAGTGCTGCTCCGATGATGCAGACGACTGGTCAGCCAGCCATGAGTAATACAACAGATAAAACCGTCACAACGCTGACTGAGTTAGATGCTATTATCGCCGCTAACCCTAAAGTGCTTGTCGATGTCACTGCTGAATGGTGTATTGAGTGCCGTATTATGGATAAAAACTTATTTCATAATCGTCCAGCGCAGATGCAGGATTGGCAGTTGGTGAGACTGGATATAACAGAAACTACTGACGATTCTAAAGCAATCTTAGCGCGCTATAAATTGTTTGGCCCGCCAGCATTGCTGTATTATCAAGATGGTCAGTTGACCAATCAACAAGTAGGTGAGACTGATCGTCCAGAATTTGAGCAAATATTGACGATGCTTAATAACTGATACTTAATAAAACGAATAAGTCTTTTCTAAAGGCTTAACAATACAAAAGAGCCAATGTACTATTCATACAGTACGTTGGCTCTTTTATTTTTATCAATGGTTACCTGACATCCTGACGCTAAGCATTTGGTTTAGCGTTGATTATTGATATTTACATTGGTATAGGGCAGCGATAACGCTAGTATAGTACACACATTTTCATTACAATAAAGCAACAATGCTGAAGGCGCATTACTCGTTGTAATTGCTGACTTCTATGTCTGAATGTCATTGGGTTTATTTTAGCGATGACGCTAATGGTCATACTCATTATCTTATATACTCTGCTGGCGATAATGTCAGTTAGATAAAGGACACTTATGTTTTCCCATATCACCGCACAGCGCCGCCCTATAACTCTTATTACAGCGCGCAAAAACACTTTATTTCAGACAAGAAAGCATTATTTGAATATTGCTGTTGGTCTAGCGCTAACCTGCTTGACCGTGCAAGTCCAAGCTGCCGATAAAACTCAGAGCGATAATGAGTTACCAGTACCGGAGGCAGCGTTTGAGTTTGAAGATTATCAGGTGTCACAGGATGCCAATACAGCTGCGCAAGATCGCCAAGTAGTCAGTAAAGAATTTATCGCTCAGCAAGCAAAATTGTTTTTTGAATGTACCCAAGTGCAGACCAGTGCCGCACGTTTGGCTTGCTTTGACAAAGTAGCCGAAGAAGGTAAAACACCCAGCTACACCACAACTAAGCAGCCAGTAGATTTGGCAAAAACCTTTCAAAGTACGCTTTCAGGTAATCCGCAAGTTGTTTTTGTAGAAGAAAAATCTACCATTGCTGGTGCTAATAATGCCGCTACTGACTCAGTCGCGCGCGCGCCTGCCACTAATGAAGGTTTAGACACCGTTGGGCTAACGCAAAGAGAAGCACAAGTGTTAGAAAATGTTGGGGTCACTCAAACAGATATCGAAAAATATACACCGCTTAGTTTATCCTATGATCTCGATAAAAACAGTGAGCGTGGAACTTGGACGGTAAGGCCGTACCGACCAACCTATGTATTGCCAGTATTTTATACCTTTGACCCTAACCTAGATCCAAGCACACCGTCACAGGAAACTGAGTCCTTTACTTCTAATGACATACGCAATACTGAACTAAAATTTCAGTTGTCTTTGAAGACCAAAGTTGCCGAAGACTTATTCGATACCAGTGCTGATTTGTGGTTTGGTTATACCCAAGAGTCACATTGGCAAGTTTATAACGAAGACAACTCGCGACCATTCCGTGCCACCGACTATCAGCCTGAAATATTTTTGACTCAGCCAGTGACCGCAGATTTACCTTTTGGTGGTCGTCTTCGTATGCTTGGTGCTGGTGCCATTCATCATTCTAATGGACAAGATGATCCGTTATCACGCTCATGGAACCGTGCTTATCTCATGGCAGGGGCAGAGTGGGGTAAGCTATCAATCGTACCGCGCCTGTGGGCTCGAGTGAATAGTGAAAGCAGCAGCAGTGAAGACAATCCAGATATCGAAGACTACATGGGTTACGGTGATATCAAATTCTTATATGACTTGCCTGATCAACAGAGCCTGAGCGGTACATTGCGCTACAATCCAAGCACCAATAAAGGGGCGGCGCAAGTCGATTATATTTATCCATTATCAGAAAACGTTAACGGCTTTGTGCAGGTTTTCCAAGGCTATGGCGAATCCATCATCGATTATAACCACGAAAATACCTCTATTGGTTTTGGTATCGTACTGAATGATTGGAAAGGTTTCTAATATCAGCGCACATTTTGATAATCGTCCATGCGACTTTTAGCGCCTTATCAAACTGGACTATGGCTGGCAGAGTATCTCGATATACGCTGCCAGTTGTGCCGTGTTTATCGCAGCACGCCACAATCTCAGCTATCTCAAAATTACCTCTTATCAAATATTAGTAGCTTGCCAACGGCTGATTCTATATCGCACTCTCTAAAGCCCCTGCCAAACGATCCTTCATTTTTTGCTAATTTGCGCCAGCAATTTAACCACCGTTTTAACAGCGGACTACTTTGCTCGCATTGTCATGACAGTATCGCGTGGTTGCCGAAACCCTTCAATGTTGATATTGCTGCTGGTACGGTTTTATCTATCCAAACGGCGACTTATTATGAGTATCCGCTGCGTCAAGTGATCAGAGCTTTTAAGCACCATGAAGACATGACCAAATTGCCGTTATTGTTGCATGCTATACGTCAGCTACCACGTCCTCATGGTTGTCATCATGATAATAGCGTGATTGTCGCTATGCCAACAACCGAGCAACGACTGGTCAAGCGTGGCTTCGATCCTGTCAGTATTTTATCCGCGCAATTGTCTAAGCATTGGCAGATACCTTTATGGCATGGTGTAAAGCGTATTGACGACACTGTCAGTCAGCAAGGGCTTACACGTGCTGAGCGCCTGAGTAATCTAGACAATGCTTTTGTTTTAATCGAAAAGCCTCCTGTGAAACGCTTATTATTGTTTGATGATGTTGCGACCACGGGTGCTAGTTTACAAGCATTGGGACGTACACTACTTACCCCGTCTGAAACAGTTACCATGTCAGATATTCAAGCCAATCATAAATACCATCTTTCTGCCTATGCTGTGGCGCATGGAAATCAGTCTTAAAATCTGTTCCTCTCTATTGATAACTACTAATATGTTGCTAATATGTTGCCTTAACGCTATATTATTAAAATAATATATGTTTATTTGTTATTAACTCCAAAAATATTGTGCTTATCACTCAATAGCATTGCTTATAAAATGATATTTTCTAAATAGCTTGCATAACTGTTATGGCTATTGTTATTTCTATGCAAAACTTTTGTTAAATATTATGGAACATAAATTGCAGCATTTTGATTTTATAACAATAAAAAGACTGGCAAAAATGATATGAAAATACGAATTCATTGTTGATATTTTTGGTCCAGTATTGGTATTGGACAAACAATAGTTATTATAAAATTGCCGTTATAAATAGGGATTTGATGTGAACGCATCTACAAATAATCTACCACTTACGCTACGAACAACCAACTCAGGATTCACCCTGATTGAACTGATGGTAACGATTGCAGTATTGGCTATTATTGTCGGTATTGCTGCGCCTAGTATTAGTACTCAGCTTGCCAATCAGCGAGTCAAATCGACAACAGCTACACTTGCTAATGCGCTAAAAGAAGCAAAAAACGAAAGTTTGATTCGTCGTCAACCCATTACTTTAATCTATAAGGATAGTAGTAATCCCAAAGTGATAAATATTACTAATGCAGATTCGGCGATAATAGCAAGCTACCGTTACGATAGTAAGAGCATTATTAAATCTTCTAAAACCAGTATTAAGTTTGAACCTAGCAAGCGTGTTGATGCGGCAGTTACCTATACTATATGTGATGCAAAGACATCGACTATACCCAAAAAGGTTAATGTCAGTAAACTTGCTAACATCGATATTAAGACGGGAGTGTCATGCTAACAAATAAATTAACTCATCAGCGTGGTGTTGGTTTGATAGAGGTGTTAGTCGCCGTATTATTGCTATCTGTTGCAGTATTAGGCTTTAGCGCACTACAAGTACGAGCCGTCAGTGCAACAGATGAAAGTCTTGTACGAACTAAGTCTTTAACGGTGGTTCGTAACTTGGCTGAAGTAATGCGTGCTTATCCTGAGGCTTATGTTACTGGTAGCGGTACAACCTTTACTAGTTCTGCTTCAGATGTTTCGGGGGCAACACCAACTATACAAGCTGTTATGAGTAGCCCAGCTACTAATACGGTCACTGTTTCTAGTAACAAAACCAAGGCTGATGGGACGATTGTTAAGGATACCAAAACAATTTCGATCTTGGCTTCAGGTGCCAATTGTCTCTCTACAGAAGTTGAAACAGTCAGTGGTAAAAAGATACCAAAACAACCCTGTAGTATAGATCAGCTTGCTGCTCGAGATGCCTTGATGGTCAAAAAAATAGCGGCTGATGAAGAGATTAAGCTTGCGATTACGACATGTCCAGGTACATCAGCAGAAGCTATTCAACAGCAGATGTGTATCGTTACTGCATGGAACGATACAAAAGCTATTATGAGTGATAGCGATACAAAGGCTTGCGCGACAAATAATGGGGTATATAAAACTGGCAGTCACTGTCTGATATCGGAGGCTTACTAATGATTGAGCAAAACCAAACAAGTCATCATCAGCTTAACCGTTATCCAGCAGCTGTATCAGGCTTCACGCTTATTGAGCTTATGATTTCTTTAGTACTGGGCCTACTCATTTCTGCTGCAGTCATGCAAGTGTATTTAATCAATACTCGAACCATCACAGTGCAGCAGAGTGCATCAGAAGTACAAGACAGTACTATTTTCGCCATGCAAGCATTGGAAGATCATATTCGAATTACTAACTTAGGTAATCCCATTACTAGTATTAATGATAAAACCAATCATGGTGGTGTGGTTTTAACAAAAAGTAATTTAGGTAGTGGTAATACCACTGATGTTAAGTATTTTACGGCTAGCACTGGCAGTACAGATTGGACTGGGTTATCTAATATAGACAGTATTGGCAGTGATCAACTGACTATCCAATATAAAAATATCACTCCAAATCTATTATATGATTGTGAAGGAACTGAAGTGGCAGCCAACAGCAATGATTGGGTTGTTGAACGTTACTTCATACGTTCATCTGGCAATACAACAGGGGAGCTTGCTCTAGCTTGTGATGCTGGACGCGTTAATGATACTGGTATTGTTACTTCTGCTTTCACTGGCAGTGGTGAGATTATCGTACCCACGATAGAACAATTTAAGGTGCTACTAGGTACTCAGACAGGTGTCGATGAATTAACCTACTTGCCAGCTAAGACATACTTAGAGTTGACAGATAAACCGTCGATTACCACTGTCAAGATCGGTGTTATTGTCCGCAGTGATACGCCTTTAATAGCAGATGCTGATAAAGAAACATTTACCCTTCTTGGTAAAGAGCAAACACTGAAAGCTGACAGTACACGTAAGAAATACTATCGCCGTAGTTATGAGTCAACCGTTTTGTTACGTAATGCTCGTGTCATGGCTTTGACGGGCGTCTCGGCTAGTAAATAGTTGTGCAACATTATAAGAAGAGAATAATATGTCAAATACTCAGCAGTCTTATTATCCAAGAGTGTCTCTGTCCAGTCAGCAAGGCGCAGTATTGATCGTGGTATTACTGTTTTTAGTATTGATCATATTAGCGGGCGTTATCGCTGTTAAGCAAAGTACGACTGACCTGCGACTAGCCACCAGTGACCAAATCAATACCTTGCTATTACAGTCAGCAGATAACGCCAATCAGAATATTGAACAAAGTATAAATGGCAGTAGTAGTGCTAGTATTTATGACGATATGCTGTCACGTAGTGGCCCGTTTGGGCACTTCATCTTAGATACCAGTAGCACCAACCATGAATATGTTTTTTGTTTCCGTCCTCGTAGTCGGTTTTTTGACATTAATAAGACAACTATTACTGTACCTGGTGGGGGTAATATACTAGGCGCTGGCAAAGGCTATTGTAATCCTGCTAAATCTGCTGATTATGTCAGCGAACGTAATGCGAGCATGACCCAAGTAAATATATCACTGACACCACCAAGTGCTAGCAATGAAGCATTTGGTAGTTATACGATTGGTCAAGACAGTGGCACAATTTCCAGTCAAGCGTTTATGTTTGATATCAACAGCACTTCTGTATTACCTGCTTATGCTGATCCAAAGGTTAATGGTAAAGATTGTTTTGAGCAGACTAGTAAAGTCGATAGCGTTAGCAATAAAGACAACACTATTGGTGGTTGCATGATAAAAGCTGGTGTTCCCAGTAAAGTCTTGTATGAAAAGGCTAATGTAGAGAATAAATCAGAGCGTACACAGTGTGTTGACTTTGGTAAAGGCAGTGGCCTACGTTGTACGCTTCCTTCTACCTAATACTCGTCACTAGCAACTATTTTATAGACAAAAAATCTGTGCAGCTGACCATCGGGATATGATTGACATATGGTTAGCAAATTGAATTGACACATATAAGGAATAGGTCATGCAACATGTATATAGCAAAAGGTCTAACCGACAGTCATGGCCTATCAAAGCTTTAGCGATAGCGGTGGTCATAGGGCTGACTGGTACGGTGACTCAAGCCGCTACTGTCAATAGAAAGCCGATAGGTGACTTGGAGATTTATGCACCAGCCAAACCAGGCACCGCGACCATCTTTATGATGTTGGATACCTCAGGTAGTATGGGTGATGATTTCATAGATGACGATTATGGAAGCTCGTATCGAAATTGTAGTACCAGTTCCGTGAGTTCAGAAAAAATCAATGCGGTTATCTATAAGCGTAAACTTGATCCATCTGCTGAAGACGGGTTACTTCGAGATGTAGATGGTAATACGGTTAAAGACTTCCAAAATAAATACGCGACCATCAGTTTCACGCCTAGTGGTTGTACTGTCAATCGTGTGACAAGATATTCTAGATTGGTGCGTTTACAAATAGCCCTTATTGAATTGTTAGCAGATGATGTCTATAAATCAGATAATAGTTTAAAAGACACTGGTTCATTAGCGGACGACTATGAAATAGGCTTAGGTAACTATAGCTATAAAGGAGATGGTCGCTCAGGCGTGGTTGTTGTACCGACTAAAGCACTGACAGCTGAACAACGTGCCAAATTGATTGAATCAACGAAGGATTTACAAGCAACCGGTGGTACACCAACCTCACATGCTCTAGCAGAATCTGGGGCTTATATGATGGGTACTACAACGGCACCTGACATAAAAATTGTAGGTGAACGAGAGTATAGAGGAAGGACTTACTATTGGCGTAAATGTAATAGTAACGAAACCTCGTTTTCTTTGGATTATGATTCGAAGAGATATGTAAATGCTTGCAGTAGTTGGACTGACTGGTCAACGAACTCTAATATACTTCCATATTATGACAATTATACTAATACTAGCAATAACGGCCGTATTTATTATGAAGGAAGTAATAATTCTGATAGTGGTTTTATTAACTCAGCAGATGTGGCTAAAAAAACAGATCTAAACAGATATCTCTCCCCTTTAAACCCAAAAGAATGTAGTGGAAATGGCATCTATCTGTTAACGGATGGTGAGCCGAATGGTAGTAGCAACGATAGATCGAAAACATTAATGAATACCTCATTATTAGGGGCTACATCACCATTGTCAGTCAGTAGTTGTAATGGTCTATCTGGTGGTAGCAGCAACGGTGCTTGGGGGTGTATGGCTGACTATGCAGAAATATTACGTAACCCAGCCAATAACCCTCTTGGGTTGCCGATAAAAACCGCCACTGTTGGTTTTGGTAAAGCCTTTGATGGACTGACAGGCAAACGCTCTATCGTTATCGATGGAAAAACGAAAGAAGTCACAGACTGTGATAGTGGTAGAAGTGTAAACGCGAATACTCGGAATTTATGTAAACTGGGTGAGCGTAAAGGTGACAATGAAGTCAAAACCTTTGGTGATGGCGGTTTTTACTATACCGAAGAGTCAGCAGATATTGCTGCCAGTATTGTTGATTTTGCCTCAGGCTTGGTACAGATAATCAATACGGCACCTTCAGGTACTATTACTATTCCAGAGGATCCTTATCGCGCTGCAAACCAACTACCCTATGCCTATCTACCGATGCTCGATCCTAGTATTGCTTCAGCAGCCAGTATTTGGAGAGGCAACCTTAAGAAGTATGAGCTGAATAAAGGCACGCTATTTGGTAATAGCAGCAAACTGCTATACAAAGATGTCGCAGGTAACCTTGCTGAGAAAACTCAAGATCTATGGCAAACTGCTGATTTCAAAGTAGAAGGCAGTATAGCCAACAATAATATTACCGCTGGTGGTGTTTATGCGCAATTGCGTACACCAAGCTCAAGCCTTGGTAGTGTTCGTAGCCTTTATGTTGAGGACTATACTTCGAGTGGTAATACCACACCGATTTTACGTAAATTGAGTGTGGATAGTAGCGGTAAGCCTCAAGGGTTTGACAAGCTAATAGATACAGGAGCTTACAGTCAGCTAAATCAACGCCGCTTATTGAGCTTTTTAGGTTTTACCAGTGTATTAACCAACGATGGACAGCCTACCTCCACGACAGAGGTGAAAAACTTAGTACTGACTCGTCCAACGAATGAAACTAAAGTTTTGGGCGGAGTGGTACATTCTAAGCCTGAAGCGATCTCCTATAGCGCTACTTTAGATGATAACGGGCGTATTACTGATACCCGTGATGATTATGTTTTATTTGGTTCTATGGACGGTGCCTTGCATTTGGTTGATGCTGATGATGGCAAAGAAGAAGTGGCTATCATCCCGAGGTCTATGTTGATTGCCCAACCAGAAGCGTTAGTAGATGGTTCGATTAGAGATAGAGTGGGCGAACCTTACTTTGGCGTTGATGCACCGTGGTTGGTGACAACGGATTACAACTTTGATTTGCCTGGAAAGCAGGTCAGAGTAGAAGAGGTAGCAGGTGAGAAAGGTATGTTTGCCTATGGCGGTCTAAGAATGGGCGGTGAGGCTTTTTACGGGATGAATATTAGTAAAAAAGCTGAACCAAAAATGCTGTTTACCATTACTAAAGCAGGACTGAGTTCAACCACGGCTGCTAAATCTAACGCTGTAGGTTTTGAGCGTCTAGGTCAAATTTGGAACAAACCAACATCAGCCAAAATTCGTATGAGTAAGGATGCTGACCCTATCAATGTACTAGTGTTTGGTGGTGGTTATGATATGAAATACGAAGATGATAGCTATGTACCAACAGCTAGTGCGCCTGCGAAAGGTAATGCTATCTATGTGATTAACGCCCAATCAGGTGAACTGATATGGTCGACCAGTGGTGAGTCAGGCAGTACAAAGAATATCAAAACCGATAAGATGATCAATAGTATGGTTGGTGGTATTACTGTACTTGATAGAGACAACGATGGTCTTATGGATCATTTATATGCAGCTGATTTGGGCGGACAAGTATTCCGTGCTGATTTTGAGAATGCCCGTCCTGAAAAATATGGTTTTACTGAAGTGGCCAGTTTCTCAAATAAGCGCGTTACACGAGTGCTTAATGCCGCACCTAGCACTGAGGCATTTAAAAAATATGCGTATCGTTTCTATGATCGCCCCATCGTTAGCTTTTATCGTAATGAAGGGATTAGTGGGCAAACCATTGCTAATAACGGTAAGCTATTTGCGTTAGTCAACGTTATCTCAGGTAATCGTAGTGCACCTTTATCTACTTTGCGTAACAATAATGACTACGCCAATCGTGTCTACGGCATCATTGACACTGATATTACTAACGCTGATTTATACAAAAGTGGATTTACGCCTGTGACGCAAAATCTAACAGAAGGTGAACTGGTTAACTTAGCGACTACCCTTGGTGCTTCTCCTTCTGAAGCGCAGAAAAATGCTGCCAAGGTAAATATGATCAAAGGAAGTAAACAGGGGTGGTATTATCCGTTGACGAGATTCGATGGATACAACAATGTTAGGCATAATAAAGGCGTTGGTGATAGTGCAGTCATCAACAACTTGCTATATACCACGGTTTATAATCCAGATAAGCAATACGGTACAGTGGCTAGCTGTGCAGCTAAGATATCGGGTGGCTCAGAGCGTCAATTATACTGCCTACCTTATGGTGTTTGTATGGATAGCACTTCAGTATCAGGAACGGGTGGCTATATACCTGCTGGTCAGGGTATTCAGGAATTGACCCTTGGCGCATACGACAAGGACAATACAGACGTCAAAATATTGATAGGTACAACGACCATTACTGATCGTATAGAAGCAGCTAATCGTGCAGGGTACGGTTTGGATGGTATAAAGAACGATAGTAATATCAAAGACTTGTACCCAGGGGAGCCGAGTCGTCCTACACAGGCAACAGGTGATGGTACGGCTGCTGAGTTTTTATTCAATGAGCGCTATACTCTACAACCGCGAGCATGGTATGAAAGAAAGTAACAGCGTTAGTAGTGTAGTGATAAATGTATACATAAGCTTGCTAAGTACCATCCTTAGAGTCATTAAAAGTAAATGACTCTACTCGCACTCACAACAGGACACCGCGTATGACCAAGTCGCCCATCAATAAGACAGTAAGTACGGTAGCGCATAGCGGTGTGCGAGGCTTTACGCTTATAGAGCTGATGATTGTCATTTTTATTGTCAGTATACTGGCTGCCATCGCTGTTCCAAGCTATCGTCAATATGCCATCTTGAATGCTGAGCGTGATGTGCAAGCAAAAATGTTGCAGACACAGATAGAGCTTGAGCGCTGGCGTTCGAGAGCGTTGAGCTATCAAGGTTTTAGACCACAAGTCATTAGTAATAATATAGCGGCTTATCGTTATGATGAAAATGATAATAAGACTATCTATGTACCAGACGGTAGTGATGCAAGCAATTATCGCTATAAAATTGCACTGGTTGACGGTGGTGACACGAGTAAATCCCTTGTGACAACTGCCTCAGCTGGTAGTGTGGATAGCATTACTGGTCGTCGATGGAAAATGTTAGCCACACCGAACAGTTCGGGGATTACGAAAGGTGCCAATTATATCGTATTGACCAGTACAGGCCTGCATTGTCAAAATATCAGCAGTATTGATATTGCAGCGACTGACTGTGGTGCTGGACAGGAGACGTGGTAATGCTAGCAAATTTTAATAAATGTCATCCATTATGGAAAAATAAACAGGTGTATCAGCGTGGTTTTACGTTGGTAGAAGTTATGATTGTCGTCGCTATCATCGGTGTATTGGCGGCAATTGCCTACCCAAGTTATCAGCAATACGTTATCAAAACCAAACGTACTGATATGATGAGTGAAATGCACAATATTGCATCACAGATTCAAAGTCGTAAATTGGTAGAAGGTAGCTACAGCAATGCTTTAGTGACGGGACTGGGTGGCGACTTTCCTAAACAAGGCGATGCGCTCTATACCATCAGCTTCACCCCCAATCCGCTCACTTCCGAGTGGCGCATCATTGCCACGCCAAAAGCTGGCAGCCAAATGGCAAATGATGGAACGCTCAGTCTCAATTATCAAAATAATAAGTGTCGCGGCAGCGTCTGCGGTACTGGAGATGATTGGAATGATTAGAAACAATATGTTTAAGGTAAATAAAGCTGACAAAAATTGTCAATAAGACTTACCTTTTACTACCTATAATGGGTGAACTGACAATTTTCAGTAGGGTAAGCGTAACATTATCTGTCAATTACTATTAGAGTCATCATTTTTTATGCAAAAATAGTAATAATAATCGAGTACTTAGCACGCATGTACATTATAGCCATTATTTTTGGCACGTTATATGCAACATCTATTATAAGAGAAACAAACATATTATATTACTAAAGGTAAAATGCAGCTGTATCAATAGCAGCCATCTATCTTTATATACCCTAAAGGAGTTCATATGAACACTGCTCAAAAAGGTTTTACCTTAATCGAACTAATGATCGTTGTTGCTATTATCGGTATCTTGGCTGCGATCGCTATTCCACAGTATCAGAACTACATCTCTAAGTCACAGGTTACTCGTGTTATCGGTGAAACAGGCGCTATCCGTACTTTAGTTGATCTATGTCTATCTGATGGTAATGAATGTGACTTTGCTGTACCAGCCTCGAGCTTGCTAGGTGCTGTAATGCCTACTGGTGGTGGTGAAAATGAACCTACACTTACTTTTGATATGGAATCAGGTGCAGGTACTATCGCGGCGACGTTTGGCGACTCAGCAGCGGGTGCATTGGCTACTAAAACAATCACATGGAGTCGTGAAGCATCAACAGATGGCGGTGCTTGGACTTGTAAATCAGGTACTATCGATCCGAAATTTGCACCATCTAGCTGCCCAGCAGGTTAATAAACTGAAAAGTTAAGATGTGTGATGTGTTACGGAAAGAGACTCTACTGAGTCTCTTTTTTTATGCTTAGGAATTCAGGAGAGTATGTTATAGCCAGATAAGCTGACTTATTTTACTCACTGATATGGTCAATATTTTTATGGTAAGACTATTAATTATGTTTAAAAATCTAAGTAATTTTGATTTATTGATTACTAGCATGTTAGTTTTGATTGTGACAGCTTTTGGCTATTATTATGCTAACCCTTTAGCACGTAATTTATTATGGCAACAAACTTATCCCGTTCGTGCTGAACTTGCTTCCCGCCAGATAGCGTGTAGTGACAACAGCCCTGCATGGCTAACGGATACTCTACAGTATCAAACCCGTAGTAATAATGCACCCGCCAACCAAATCGCTTATATCGAACCAAATGGTACGTTGCATCATTGTGAGAATGGCTATATCGGTCAATATCCATTATTGTCAGATGCTACTACCGAACAAACGCGCTTTCGTTATGCCAGTGTCACTAAATTATGGACAGCGGATACTATTCTACAGCTCGTAAAAGATGGAAAATTATCACTAGATACGCCATTAGCCGATATCATCAGCGAGATTGACACGCCAAAAGATGTGCGTATCAACGATATTACTATTCGTCAGTTATTATCACACCGTGCAGGTTTTGACCGCTATAGTTTTTTTGGTAATGATATGTTTGGGATTGGCAAAGCAATTTGTCCTGACAATCTAGTGGGTCTAAATGACATTACCTTGAGCTTTGATCCTGATAGCACCACCAGTTATTCCAACTTGGGCTACTGTCTATTAGGTGAGGTAATTAGCCGATTGAATGATAATATCCCTTATACAAAAATCATCGCCCAGCAGTATGATTTTGCCGATACTGGTTTACAGTTCGTACCCAATAGTGCATTGCCCGATGAGGTTACCTATAACTATGTCGAAACAGGTCTTACTGGCTTTGCTGATATCTATACCGCCTTTGATTATAAGGGTTTAGCATCTGCTGCTGGACTATCAGGTAATGCGATAGATTTGGCGCAGCAAGTGCATCGCATGGTAGCCAAACCTACGCCCAATATATTATCGATAGACCCTAAGTCAGCTTGTGATACCTCTCAGATAGCTGAGTGTTACGGGCTTGCTATGGTGCCGTATCAACCTAATGCCCAATCTAGCAAAGTGTACTATCGTGATGGTAGTTTGTTAGGGTTATCATCATTAGTAGCGGTCAGTGACAAAGGTGGAGTCATGGTACTTTTAAGCAATGGCACATCAGATAATGGAAAGGTAGGCAATCACGAGGTCAAAATGATGATATATAAGCACTTAATAGGCACATCCTAAATTATAGTAGTATCCAAAATATGCTATGGCATAGATTATGCTTAGTAAAGTAATAATCCTTTAGAGCTTTACTAATGCTAACTTTGCGCCGTCCTCAGTCTGGATTTACGTTGATAGAGATGATGATAGTCGTCGCTATTATTGGTATATTAGCAGCAATTGGTCTGATTAGTTATCAAGGGCAAGTTAAAAAGGCACAATTAGCCACTATCTATCAATCACTGAATTCATTTCGCTTACCTTATCAGGTATTAATGGATGATGGGGCGGGTGTCACTGACTTTACACCTAATGGAATGAATTTAGCTGCTGAATCAGCTTTTTGTCGTTTCTCAGTGATAGCACCTAATATAGCTGGCGATACTGACGATGCTATACGTTGTGATATTAAAAATATATCTTATCTAAAAGGTGAGCATCTTAGATTGGATAGGAAAAAAGATGGTAGTTGGTCTTGTCAATATTCTTCAAATGTTCCTAAAAAGTATTTACCTATGACTTGTCAGTAATAATAAAAAATCACTCAATAGCCGCTGCCATTGAGTGATTTTTTATTATTTCAAGTATTTAAGTGCTTTAATAAAAGCCTTACTTCTCTAAATATTGAATCTTACCTTCCACACCATCCCATTTCTCAGCTTCTGGCAATTGTCCCTTCATCTCAGTGATGTTTGGCCACTTTTGCGCCAGCTCTTCGTTTAGCTGCGTGAACATCTCTTGCCCTTTTGGTACTTCATCTTCTGAGAAGATGGCATTGGCGGGACATTCAGGCTCGCATAGTGCGCAGTCGATGCACTCGTCAGGATCGATGACTAAAAAGTTCGGGCCTTCATAAAAGCAGTCCACAGGACAGACTTCCACACAGTCGGTGTATTTGCAAAGAATGCAGTTATCTGTAACGACAAAGGTCATAGTGAGGTCTACCTGTTATTGGATTGGCTGATATAGTTCATCCCTTTTAAAAGAGTTACTGTGCTCACCGTGCGAGAAGTATTATTGGTACATCTGCACTTGGTTGCCATGATTTTCTTTTAAAGTGAATCAACGATAAGGGCTACATAGAATAGTTGGAAAATAAGGCACATTTTAACGCCTTTACGGCTAATTGACAATTCCCTTTAATGACTAATGATTTTCTTCAAATGATAGAGTAAATCATGCGCTTGTTTTGGCGTTAAGGTATCAGGATCAATCGCACTTAGCTCATCCTGCAAGCTAAACAACTGATTTTGTTGTGGAATATTAGCCATTATCTGAGATTGATTGGTGATTTTGATATCGTCTTTCTCTATTTCATGACCATTCATATGATCGCATTTATCATTTACTGACTTAGCTAATTCATTTTTGTCATCAACGGTTGTCACGTTTTCTACCCTGCTAGGGTCTAATTTTAAGTTATCTGCTAAGTAGCGCTTGGCATCATTCAGTACTTGGGTAGGAATCCCTGCCATTTTTGCCACATGCAGACCAAAACTAGAGCTTGCCGCACCATCTTTGATTTGATGCAGTAGTAGCAGTTGACCGTCGATTTCACTGGCAGCGACATGGACGTTGCGGATAAGTTTGTCATTGCTACCACTACTTTCTTTATAGTTTTCCGCCAATTTTGTCAGCTCAAAGTAGTGGGTGGCAAATAACGTCAGGCAGCCAATCTCTAGTAGTCGATTGACGCAAGCATGGGCAATGGCTAAACCGTCAGTGGTCGCTGTGCCGCGTCCGACTTCATCCATCAGCACCAACGATTTATTGGTTGCTTGATTGAGAATATTAGCCGTCTCAATCATCTCTACCATAAAGGTGGATTTGCCGCCCGCCAAATCATCAGCTGAGCCAATACGGGTAAAGATACGGTCGATATCGCCGATATGCGCACGCGCTGCTGGCACAAAGCTGCCGCAATGCGCGAGTAAAACAATCAATGCGGTTTGGCGCATATAGGTTGATTTACCACCCATATTAGGACCAGTAATCATTAGTAGGCGCTCAGGGTTTTCATGACTGCCCAATGCACAATCGTTAGCGACAAAATGGCTGCTATGCTTGGCAGGAGTATTGTTGTGAGCATGAACAGGATTTAGCGCGGCTTCGACGACGACATGACGACCTGCTTTGATATCGATACTGGTTTGGCTGCCAGTATTGGAGCTATCTTTATTCTCTGAATCATTACTCATGACTGGGCGCTGCCAGTTATAAATAGTTGCAAGCTGTGCCCAATTACTGAGCACATCTATTTGCGCAATCGCAGCGCTGAGTTGTTGCAGTTCGGCTAAATGGCTACTGAGTTCAGTTAAGAGTTCGTGATACAGCTGCTTTTCACGAGTTAATGCTAAGTTTTGCGCGCTTAGATATTCTGTCTCAACTTCTTTTAGCTCATCAGTGATAAATCGCTCGCTACTTTTCAGCGTTTGCCGACGGATAAAATGTGCTGGTGCATTTTTTGCCTGCATTTTAGGCAATTCAAAATAAAAGCCGCTCACTTTATTAAAGCCTACTTTTAGACTGGGTAATTGGCTCTCTAAACGCGCGCGTTCCATCATCTCATCCAATGTCACTTGGATATTGTCATGCAGATGAGTGAGGCGATCAAACTCAGCATCATAGCCAGTGGCAAGCATGCCACCATCACGAATATGGGCAGGTGGCTCTGCGATAATGGCTCGCTCAATCAGCTCAGCGACGGACTGTATGGCAGGTAACTGCGCAGGCAATTGCTGCATTAGCGTCGGCAACAGTCCTGCTTGCTCATGGCAAATACCTGCATTTGTCAGTAGCGTCGTAAGCTGGGCGCTACTAGCAATACCATCAGCAAGTTTACGCAGGTCACGCGGCTTGGCACTCATTAGCCCAATACGGCTACTAATACGTTCCATATCGCCGATGGCGTTTAAGGTTTCGCGTAAACTAGTAACTAATAAGCTATTTTCTAGATTTTGATTAATGTTTTGATTTTCGCCAAATTTATTATCTGTCTGTAAAAGACTATTTATAGCATCTAAGCGCAAATTGATACGCGCATGCTGACGTAGTGGGCGTTTCATTTGCTGCACCAGTAAGCGTCTACCCATCGGTGTTTGACAATGATTAAGTACAGATATCAATGAGGTTCCATTACTGCTAACGGGGGTAAATAGCTCAAGATTTTGCTGACTATTGGCATCGATAATTAAATAGTCGTCACTGTACTCAACGATAAGTTGGTTAAGCTGTGGCACGTGACGCTGCTGAGTTTGCCGCGCATAATGTATTAATGCTGCACAGCTAGATTGGGCAAGAAGTGCGTCATTGATTCCTAGTCCATCGAGGCGTTGTACGTCAAACTGCTGGCAAAGAGTTGCGCTGGCATGCTCACGGTGGAAGTCATTTGCCGCCACTTCGATAATCGGACAGTCGAGATGTTGACGTAGCCATAACATCCAATCTTCGTCGATACGGTCGTTAAGTGCTTCGCTAATGATACATTCACTGGGCGCAAAGCGTGCCAGTACCGTCAGCATTTGCGTTTGCAAATTTTTGACATCATCATGGCTATTATTATAGCTGGCACTCAGCGTTTGCGTCGTTAGTGTTCCAGCGGCTAAATCCATTTGGCTAATGGCAGCTTGCACAGGTTGTTTGCTGTTCGATTTAGGTATTTCGATATCAATGGCGACCACAGTTGGCGTATGATTGGGCGCAATTAAAGCATCATCAGTAATTGTTCCTGCGGTCAGGGTTTTAACCACTTCACGGCGCATAATGCTGCCAGCAGCAGATTTGCTTTTATCTTTTTTCTGCTTATCGCCCATCGTCGGAGCATTGGACGGGTTATTCGTGTTGTCAGTGCCAGTGGCTGATTCGTCAATTTGCTCACACACAACGACGGTTTGCCCAGCAGCTATCAACCTTGCCATGTAGCTATCGGCCGCATGAAAAGGCACACCTGCCATGGCAATGGTATTGCCCGCTTTATCCGTACCACGGCGAGTCAAGGTGATGTCTAATATTTGTGCCGCGCGCTTGGCATCATCAAAAAATAACTCATAAAAATCACCCATGCGGTACAGCAGTAACGCTTGTGGATAGTTGGCTTTCATGGTTAGATATTGCACCATCATCGGCGTATGATCTGCCAAGTGATAAACGGTATCGCCTACCATCAACTGATCGGAGGTCAAAGGTGTCACGGTCTGTTGTTTTGATATTGCGTACTTTGAGGGAGTAGGTTTTTCGGCGTTAAGGTTTTGAGCGGATGGCTTAGCGGTCATGCAGAGTCTCTTATAATGCTTAAATGGGTTTTTTAGTCAGCTGGCGTTAAACGGACGACGGTATATACAGATCAGTGTAAAAAATAGATGAGAAAAACACTCGCTTATGAGTGGTTGATTTGCAAGATTCTGGTTGATTTTTACCAAAATAGCTTTATTAAAGGGTCATCATAGCGCGCAAATTTAGCAGTCGAAAAACTAAGAAGTGTGAAGTGTAATTACTATTTTAACACGTCCAGCCGCGCTTTTACGTCGGCAAATATCTACTCGCTGCCCTTGTATCCATCGGCGTCATAACCATATATAATGACGTCACACTTAATTGGGCGATACTTCATTAGGCGACACTTCATTAGGCAGTACCTTATTAATCAGTACTTTGTTAAGAGGTGCTTTGTTAAGAGGTGCTTTGTTAACAACAGGTACTTAGTCAGGTGATGACTGTAATGACAAGGCGGCAGCGGGCGAAGCTTTGGCTAATGCGCACTAATTAACGAATATTTCCATAGGTCAAAAAATTATGTTATCAAAGATTATAGGCAGTGTGGTTGGCACTAAAAATGACCGCGAATTAAAGCGCATGCGCAAAGTGGTCAGCAAAATCAACGCACAAGAGGCTGCGGTACAAGCCCTGTCTGATGAGCAATTACAACAAAAAACCGAAGAGTTTAAAGCACGACACCAACAAGGTGAAAGCTTAGATGCATTACTACCCGAAGCGTTTGCCGTCTGCCGTGAAGCGTCATTACGCGTCAATGGCATGCGTCATTATGATGTGCAGCTGATCGGTGGTATCACCTTGCACGAAGGCAAAATCGCTGAGATGAAAACGGGCGAAGGTAAAACCCTAATGGGTACTTTAGCGATGTACCTCAATGCCATCAGTGGTAAAGGTGTGCATTTGGTTACGGTCAACGATTATTTGGCGGCACGTGATGCTGAATTGAACCGTCCATTATTTGGCTTTTTGGGCATGACCGTCGGTGTCATTTATTCACAACAACCGCCGCAAGAAAAAATCGACGCTTATCAAGCGGATATTACTTACGGTACCAATAACGAATATGGCTTTGATTATCTGCGCGATAACATGGTTTTTAGTTTAAAAGAGAAAAAGCAGCGTCCATTAAACTTCTGTATTATCGATGAAATTGACTCTATTTTAATCGATGAGGCTCGTACGCCGCTGATTATCTCAGGTCAAGCCGAAGATTCTTCACGTATGTACGCGCTGATTAATACCATTATCCCGGTGCTGATTCGCTCAAAAGATGAAGAAGCCAATAAGAATAATGAAGAAGAAGATTTTTGGATTGATGAGAAGAACCGTCAAATCGAAATCAGTGAAAAAGGCTATGAGAAAATTGAGCGTTTCTTAATCGAAGTCGGTGAGTTGGGTGAAAATGAAAGTTTATATAGCCCAAGCCGTTTGCCATTATTGGCTCACGTACAAGCTGCCATTCGCGCCCATCACGTGTTTGTTAAAAACGTCCACTATATCGTCGATGACGGCGAAGTGGTTATCGTTGATGAAAACACCGGTCGTACCATGCCGGGTCGCCGTTGGTCAGAAGGTCTGCATCAAGCGGTAGAAGCCAAAGAAAACGTCGAAATTCAAGCAGAAAACCAAACGCTTGCGACCACGACGTTCCAGAACTACTTCCGTTTGTATGAAAAATTATCAGGCATGACAGGTACCGCTGATACCGAAGCAGCAGAATTTAAATCAACTTATGACTTAGATGTCATTGTGATTCCAACGCACGAGCCGATTGCTCGTATCGATATGGATGACCAGATTTTCTTAACCAAGTTAGGTAAATACAAAGGTATCATTCGCGAAATCAAAGAGATTCAAGCCAAAGGTGCCCCAGTTTTGGTTGGTACGGCGACGATTGAAGCCAGTGAAGAGTTGTCTTACTTGCTCGATCAAGAAGGCGTCAAGCATAATGTCCTAAATGCCAAACAACACGAGCGTGAAGCCGAAATCATCGCGCAGGCGGGTAGTCCAAAGGCTGTGACGATCGCGACTAACATGGCAGGTCGCGGTACCGATATTATCCTTGGTGGTAACTGGCAGTCGTTTATTGAAGATATCGATTCAGTCAGTCCTGAAGAAATGGCACGCCTAAAAGCAGAATGGCAAGTCAAGCATGACCAAGTGGTTGCGGCTGGCGGTTTGCATATCATTGGTTCTGAGCGCCATGAATCACGTCGTATCGATAACCAGTTACGTGGTCGTGCCGGTCGTCAAGGTGACCCTGGGATGTCGCGTTTCTTTTTATCGCTCGAAGATGACTTGATGCGTATCTTTGCTGGTGACCGCGTCGTAAATATGATGCGTGCCATGGGCCTTAAAGAAGATGAAGCCATTGAGCATAAAATGGTCTCAAAATCAATTGAAAATGCCCAAGGTAAAGTAGAAAGCCGCGATTTTGATGCGCGTAAAAATCTGTTGAAATATGATGACGTCGCCAATGAGCAGCGTAAAGTGATCTATGGTCAGCGTGATGACTTGCTAGCAGAGATGGACTTGCTTGAAGCCATTGAGATTATGCACGAAGAAGTTTATAACGCCATGATTAACCAGTTTATTCCGCCAGGTTCTATCGATGACCAATGGAATATTGATGGCTTAGAAGACGAGCTTGAAAATGAATTTAAGATTGCGATGCCGATCAATGATTGGCTCGATGAAGATCGCCGCTTAGACGAAGAAGGCTTACGTGCCAAAATCATCCAAACAGCTATCGATCGCTATCATAGCCGCCGTGAGCAGATGGGCGAAAAAGATGCTGCCCAGCTTGAGCGTCACTTTATGCTGCAAAGTTTAGACAAGCATTGGAAAGAGCATTTGACCCAAATGGATCAGCTGCGTAAAGGCATTCATCTGCGTGGTTATGCACAGAAGAACCCTGAGCAAGAATATAAGCGTGAATCATTTGAGCTGTTCCAAATGATGCTTGGCGCAATTAAATCTGAGACCGTTCAAGATTTATCACGTGTCCATATTCCGACTAAAGAAGAGCTAGAAGCGCTGGAAATACAGCAGCGTGAGAATGCTGCTCATATGCAAATGCAGTTCGAGCATAGTGATATTGATAATATGGATAGCGGAGCTGAAAAAGCCGCCGCGCAAAATCGTAATCTTGCTGGTAGTGCGGTCGCAGGTGCTATTGTGGGTAGTGGTAATAATGCCAATGAGGCAGACCCATACGCTGGTATGAATATCAGTCGTAACGCCCCATGCCCTTGTGGTTCAGGTCTTAAGTACAAGCAATGTCATGGTAAAATATAGCATTCATAAACGAATATTGATAATAAAAAGCTAAGCATTGCTGCTTATATATCTTTAATATTCGTTAGTCTCAAAAGCTCTTATCTACTTTAGATAAGGGCTTTTCTGTATTTGCTCATATTCTTTGTCTCTAAATCATCTTGAATCGACTATATTATTTGTAGATAGTAAAGTTGACTCTTCACAAACGTGTTGGCTATATTTCGTATTGATTACTTACAAATTCAACATAGGCGTGAATTTATGGACACGTTATAGTGTTTAACATATTCATTGGGGAAAGTGTTATGACTATAGAATTATTAAAAAAATTGCGTACTTCTGTGGCGCTGACTGGCTTACTTGCTGGCGTTCTGACGCTTAGTGCTTGTCAACAACAGTCAGACACAGAAGCGGGTATAGATGATGGTGCTCATAGCGAAGAAACGGTGCCGATGTCCGCTGAACCTGCTGAGCCTAATGAGGTGGTTGTCGATACAGCGGATGCATCGCTCAGTGAAGTACAGGATGATACCGTAGCTTCGGTAAATATTGGCGTCAGTCAAATAGCTTATCTGTGCTCACCTGAGCTAAAAGTTAATGCAACTTATAAAGACGATGCCAAGCAAGTAGTCATCGCGACTGATACGGGTACGGTGACATTAAATAAAACCAATGATGCCAGTAATCCAGAAGTGTTTGAAGTAGCAACCGCTATTGATGGCAGTCAGGGCTTTACCCAGTGGCGTGTAGCACACGAAGCGCGTGAGACGGGTGTGATGCGTACAGCAGGTACAGATGCGGCGAATGTCAGCACTTATGAATGTAAAAAAACCTCATAATAAGTAAGCAATCAAGAAAAAAGCAACGATAACGTTGCTTTTTTTATGTCTGGTTTTAATGAGTCAGCAAAATTATTTATGAGGAGGGGCGCTAGACTCATGTGCCAAAAATCCCTCTTCTTTCACATCTAATTCTTCATGCTTAAGTACTACTTGGATATTATCTGTATGGGTATGAGTGGTTTTATTGATATCGATTTCTTGGATAGCATAAGTGTCTTTAGTAATAGTAGCCACTTGACGTGATAGGACAATTTCAATCGGTTCATCACCAATTTCGATCTGTTTGCCATTTACGGTAACGACCGCCTTGCTATCTAACGATGGCTCGACATGGCGCAATATATCCTTTTCATCATAATTGCCTGACAATAAGTCCTGACTTTTCGCATCGTGGTATTCAGTGCGAATAGTAATATATTCTTCTACCAACTCAATAGGCACGTCAATGGTCTTATTACGAGCGTGCTTGGTCACCGTTACTTTACCGACATCTAAACGCTCTTTGTTGATGACAGGACGCTCTTCTAATAGCTCCAAGTGTCCAACATTATGATTGCTCTTATCTATGTCATTACTGCTTATATCATTACTTTCTATGTCATTAGCTACTGTGCCATTATGAGTATCAATTGGGGCAGTTATAGCGTTTGGTGCCACTTGCTTGTTATGTAAACCCTCTTGTAGAAAGCTATCGTTCTGGATGCTGTCGTCGTAATTGGTAGTCATCATAATGTCCTTATCTTTATGAAATAATCGTTATACAATATTTAAAAGTCATTTTTGCAGATTTTGCAAGGTTAGCATTATCAGATGTCATTAAGTATTTTTAATTCCTAAGTATTTTTGAGTATAATGAATAAAAAAAGACCAGAGGCATGCTCTGGTCTTAATTCACTAAGTAAAAATACTTAGCTGCTTATTACGGTCATGTATTGCTCGGCGATCTTATTTTTTAATGACAGCCAAACAGTATGACAGTTTAGCGGATTACATACCACGAGCGCGGCGTACGTCTTCTGCAGTAATACCATCACGGTCGATTATGTTGCCTTCGCGGTCTACTACGTTGCCATCGCGATCGATATCCAATTCTTCACGTTGGATAGTCTCAACGATAGTTTCAGTATGACGTTCAGTGGTCTTACCGACGTTCACTTCTTCAGATACGTAAGTGTCTTTACCAACGCGGGCACGTTCAGCCTCTAGTTCAACCTCAATGGTTTGATTACCATCAATGTCACCGATACGGCGATCTGTTGGACGATCTACGTTAGTACGCTGGATATTAGCATGCTCTTCTTCTAGCTCAACATCGACATTACGCTCTTCGGTCACTATATGCTTACCAACTTTAACCAAACCTGCCACGATACGATCTTTATTGACGGTCAAGCGCTCTTCTAGTAGCTCTAGTGTGTTTGGTGCGTCATAGGCATGGTCTGCAATCTCCATACGTTCTGCAACTGGAACAGTATCAGCAACAAATGCTTGACGATCCTTTTGGTACTGGTCTTTATAGCTATACTGATAATCATGGTCATATACTTCCATGGCATCGACTTGAGACTTGGTCAAGCTGTCAAAGAATACGTCATCACCAACGATACGTGCCAAGCCAGCGGGTACTAATACTTCTTTTGAGCTGAACCAGCCACCAGCATCAACGATCAAATAACGAATGCGACCAGTGGTGTCTTCTACCAATGCACCTTCAATTTTACCGATTTTTTCTTCATTGACGCCATAAGCAGTTTTACCTGTTGGGTCATAATAATCATCACCGATTAAATCTTTATGAGTAGCTTGGATATCTTTTAAACGAATTAGTTGGCTCATTGTTGTCTTCCTTTTTTATGAGTTAATCATTATTAATTATTTTAAAAACAATCGTTGTTTTGGAAAAGTTAAATTTCTAGTAAAAATATTTTTATAATAAAAGGTGTAGCAAGCCATGTGAGTAGCCTCTACATCGACTTGTAAGAATCTTAACATCATGATTTTCGATGAGATATATAAGCAAGGTAGCAAAGTGTGCGCTTGAAGTAATTGCGTGTAATAGGCTGTAAGTGGCATAACATAGCTGGGGTCAAAGATTAACGTGTCTTTACACAGAGCAATATTTCTAGCTTATTTAAGAGTCATAGACACAGAAAAACCGCAAAGCAAATAGCGATGCGGTTCCTGATATTTTGAAAATTTTATAAGAAACGATAATGATAGAGGCTAATTTAATATAGCAATCGATTAATTAATCTGCTTGAGTATCAAGCAAGTTCAATAGCAACAGCCACGGCTTCACCGCCACCAATACAAAGTGTCGCAACGCCTTTTTTGCCGCCAGTACGCTTGAGAGAGTTGATAAGCGTGATCAAGATACGAGCACCTGAACAGCCTACTGGATGACCGAGTGCACAAGCGCCGCCTTCGACGTTTACTTTAGCATGGTCGATTTTTAGCTCGTCCATCGCCGCCATGGTTACCATTGCAAACGCTTCGTTGATTTCCCATAGGTCAACATCAGCGACTGACCAATCAGCACTAGCCAATACTTTTTCAATTGCACCAATCGGAGCAATGGTAAATTCGCTTGGGTGACGAGAGTTTGATGCGGTTGCAACGATACGCGCTTGATAATCAAGGCCTTCAGCTTTTGCTTGCGATTCTTTCATGACCACAACCGCTGCCGCACCGTCTGAGATTGAGCTGGCGTTTGCTGCCGTGATGGTGCCGTCTTTAGCGAAGGCTGGACGTAGAGTAGGGATACGCTCGGCATTAGCAAGCGCTGGTTGCTCATCGGTATCGATGGTTTGCTCGCCTTTACGGGTTTTAAAAGTCACTGGCGTGATTTCATCTTTGAAGTGGTCGTCTTTGATAGCAGTGAGCGCACGATTCAGCGATTCGATAGCAAACGCATCCATTTGCTCACGGGTATAGCCTTTTTCATCGGCCATTTCCTGTGCGAACATACCCATCAATTTGCCAGTTTCAGCATCTTCTAAACCGTCTAGGAACATATGATCTTTGACTTCTTTATGTCCCATACGGTAGCCGCCACGTGACCCTGGCATAATGTATGGCGCATTGGTCATTGATTCCATGCCACCAGCGACTGCTACATTGAAACTACCTGCTTTGATGCCGTCATGTGCTTGCATGACTGCTTTTAGTCCTGAACCACAAAGCTTGTTAATAGTGACAGCACCAGTTGCATCAGATAAACCTGCATTACGCATCGCTTGACGCGCAGGGCCTTGACCCAAGCCTGCGGTCAAGATACAGCCCATAATGACTTCATCAATACTATCGACCGCCACACCTGAGCGTTCGACAGCGGCTTTAATGGCAGCACCACCAAGTTCCGTTGCGCTCATATCTTTTAGTGCGCCTTGGAAGCCGCCCATTGGAGTACGTGCGCCGTTTAAAATTACAATTGCATCATTTGACATCGTTATTATTCCTTTTTACGTATTTTAAATGAGTTTGTTTTAATTAAAACCAAACGCGGACTAGATAGCATCTTTTAGGCTCAATAACTGCAGGCTTTATGCTAGCTCATCTAAGCGAATGCGTACTACTTTATCAGTAATGGTATCTAATTTTTCAATTTTTTCGATGGCTAGATTCATCTGACTTTCGACCACGGGCAGCGTCAAGATAATAACTGGAACTTGACCAACTTTGTGCGCAGGTTTTTGTAAAATCGCATCGATATTAATACCAGCATCGCTTAGAATGCGAGTAATATCTGCCAAGACACCAGGGCTATCATAAGCATGTACGCGCAGATAATAACCGGTAATCATCTGCTCAGCGCGCAATATGGGCGTGTCTGATAGCTGCTCAGGGATAAATGCTAAATGCGGCACATGGTGACCGTGGTTGTTTTGATTACTGTTGCTTTCATCGCTACTGTCTTTGCTACCTAGAACACGCACCAAGTCCATCACATCGGCCATCACCGCAGAAGCCGTCGCACCAGCACCAGCACCATCGCCACAATATAGCGTCTGTCCAAGCGGATGAGAGTTGACCAACACCGCATTTTTTACGCCATTGACGTTGGCGAGTAACGCATCCTGCGGAATTAGCGTTGGATGCACGCGTAGTTCGATACCAGAAGCCTCATCATTACCTTGACCATCACGGCGTACGGCAAAGCCCAAATGCTTGATACGGTAGCCAAGCTCTTCCGCATAGTTAACGTCTTGTAAGGTGATGCCAGTGATACCTTCACAGTAGACCTTGTCAAATTGCAGCGGAATGCCAAACGCGATAGAGGCAAGTAGAGCCAGTTTATGAGCGGCATCAATACCTTCGACATCAAAAGTCGGATCTGCTTCTGCATAACCCAATTCTTGTGCTTCGCTCAACACGTCTGCAAACGGGCGACCTTTGTCACGCATTTCGGTCATGATAAAGTTGCCAGTACCGTTGATGATACCTGCTAGCCAATCGATTTTATTGGCAGCGAGCGCTTCGCGCATGACTTTAATAATGGGGATACCGCCTGCGACTGCTGCTTCATAAGCGACATGGACGTTATGCTCTTCAGCAAAGGCAAAGATTTCGTTGCCATGTTCTGCCAATAGCGCCTTATTTGCAGTCACCACATGCTTGCCGTTCTTAATGGCGTGCATAATCACGTCTTTGGCAAGGGTAGTACCGCCAATCACCTCGACGACGATATCGACATTGTCGCTTGCAGCAGTTGCCATCAAGTCACTGTTTTGCACAATATTGGGATCAATATCATCACGATGACGGCGCGTACCAACTTCGGTAATGATAATGTCGCGTCCGCTACGGCGTTTTAGCTCATTTAAGTTGTCATTGATTAGATTGATCACGCCCGTTCCGACGGTGCCCAGACCAAGTATCGCTAGTTTGATGGAATTACTCACAGTATCCTCAAGAGGTTAAATATAATGAACCAATGATAACGCTGTCATAGAGTCAAATGCACATGCGCTACTAGCTGTAGTAGTTGCGTGCATTTTGACAGTCGCAGCTTTATCGATTTTTCATTACAGTTGAATAAAAAATACTCAAATAAAAAGTATGCTGCTGATTTTTCATAGCGCTTTATCGTATCATACCGACAAGCAGTTGTGACGTCTACACAATGTCGCCATCGTCATAGATATCACAAAGGCCTGAAACAATAACAGATTTTAGCTAGCACCGACAGCTTGAGCCAACTCCGCCGCAGGTAGATAGCCACCTACTTGCTGACCAGATTCTGTAAAGATAGCGGGAGTACCACGCACACCAAGTTTTGCACCCAGTGCCATGTGTTCTTGTACAGGGCTGGCACAGCTAGGCGCTTGTACATCAGCGCCCATTTTTCCTTGATTCATGGCCGCCTTACGATCTTGACTACACCAAATGGCTTCCATTTTTGGCACCGATTCCTGACTGCGTGGCCATGCCAAATAACGTACTTCGATACCACGTGCATTGATATCATCCATCTCTTCATGCAATTTACGACAATAACCACAGTCTGCATCGGTAAAGGCATAAACCACTGACTTCGTTTCGCCTATGGCTGGATAAATCACCATATCTTTTTTATCGACGGCTTTTAGGGCTTCTTGTGCGGTACTAGCAACCAATGCCGCACTGATATCGACAGGCAGAGCCTCGCCAACAGCAATAATCTGACCTTGAATAATGTGTTTGCCAGATTTATCAGTAAAGAAAGAAGGCAGTCCTTCCGCTGTGACCCAATAAATACCATCCATATCTGTTGGTACGGCTGAAATGATATTTTCTTCAATACCGGACGTATTCAAATTCGCCTGCAACGCCTTTACCACGGCAGCATCGCTATCAGCGGATGCCTTACTTGTACTGGTTTTAGCATCGGTATTATTGACGATACTGGTGTTGCTGGTCGCATCTGCTGCATTGTTTGAGCAGCCCGCAGCAATCACAACAAGCAGTGCACTCATCATAAAACGAGATAAATTACTTCGAGAAAAACGGTTATGAGCAAAGGTGTTTTTTGCAATCGGGGATGACATATTTAGGTGTCCTGTAGGCATCGTGCCTAATCGTGAAGTCGTTTTAAGAAAAATGATACTAAATTTCCATATAAAGCAATACGTATCGATATTGTCTTAAAGGTTTAAAATTAAAAGGTTTTTTTACAATTTAATAATTATAAAAGGTAATTAATCATGTCGCCTATATTAACATATTTGTGGCAAATAACAGCCACAGGCTATGAGGTGATATAGGGAGGTGAGGGTAGCAATAATATTAGTAGGCATAAACGTCAATTCAAAAAAATAAGATACATTTGTACTATTTAATATCGACGCTTGCCCTTGTAGTCTACGGCTAATAACAGTGTTTTTATAAAAATTCATATAAAACTATTGGTATCAGTTATTTTTAACCCTTTATTTCAATAAATTTTTGCTAAGGAGCACACATGGCAGGTGCCAGTTTATTAACCCTACTTGATGATATCAGTGTGATATTGGATGATGTTTCCGTCATGACCAAAGTCGCTGCTAAAAAAACCGCTGGTGTATTGGGCGATGATTTGGCGCTCAACGCAGAACAGGTCACGGGTGTCAAAGCCAATCGTGAGCTACCAGTGGTCTGGGCGGTCGCCAAAGGCTCATTTATTAATAAACTTATTCTAGTACCAGCGGCACTCTTGATTAGTGCTGTTTATCCACCGCTGGTCACTTTTTTACTAATGTGTGGTGGTTTGTTTTTGGTTTATGAAGGCGCTGAAAAAGTCATTCATCGATTTTGGCCGCATGCTTTGCCGCATGATGAGGAGCAAAATGCTCGTCGGCAAGCCAATGCTGATGAGACTATAGATTTGGTCGCTTTTGAAAAGGAAAAGATCAAAGGTGCAGTACGTACGGATTTTATTCTGTCAGCTGAGATTATCGTGATTGCCTTGGGATCAACGGCAAGCGCCACTTTATTAGAACGAAGCTTGGTGCTGTCTATTTTAGCCATCGGTATTACGATTGGTATTTATGGCTTGGTCGCTGGTATCGTGAAAATAGACGATGCAGGTCTGCATTTAATGGAACAAGAAGGGGCGTTCAAGCAGAAACTGGGCAAGTTAATGTTTGCAGCGGCACCAAAACTGATGAAGTTTCTATCTATCGCTGGCACGTTGGCGATGTTTTTAGTAGGCGGTGGTATCTTAGTGCATGGTATCGGCTTCTTACATCATGGAGTAGAGGATATCGCTGATTTAACGGGTATCTTTGAAAGCTTAACGACAACGATATTAAATGGCGTCATTGGTTTTATCATTGGCGCTGCGGTTGTGGCTATCTTCACAGTTATCAGTAAAATTCGTGGAAAGGACGACACAGTGTCATCTGCACACTAAGTCAGTTACCTGTGCTTTAGCTTTATATTAATTGTGATTTTATTTCGTAAAAAAGCCCCAAAGTTGCGGACAACTTTGGGGCTTTTACGTTGGGCGTTATACGATTAGCTTTCGCTATCTGAGTCATCAGCTTCTAGCTTTTCAGCTTGCGTGGGCTTTTTATGCTCCGTTTTAGGCTTACGGCTACGTGCCTTTGGTACTTTTGGCGTGGTCAAATTAAACATACCAGTCTGTGGCAGCAGTTGTTCAGCCACATTCTCAATCATGTTTTTATAACTGGCAATCGTGGTTTTTGATTTAGCAGCCTGACTGTCGTCTTTGCCTGCTTCTTTGGTATTGATAGGTTGCTCTACCTTAGGCTCATCTGCTGGCTTAGTTTTTTCAACGTCAGCTTCTACATGCTCAGCTATAACAGTGCCTTCATTCGACGGCTCGTTAGTTGCTTCTACTAGCGCTTGATCTGCTTCTAGTAATTGTTCGCTATGAGCACTGATATTATCAGCCTGAGCTTGGTTGGCTAGAGCATTTGCCTCAACATCATGAGCATCCACATTGTTATCATCATGTTCAATAACCGCTTGCTCAGTATCAGTCGTCTGTTCGGTCGGTAGACTCAACACTGCGGGCTCCTGATAACTAGGATGTTGACCACGTGGATCGTTGCCAGCACGCTTACCAATGGCGCGTGGTTCGACGTCTGTTTTACCTTGCGTTGCCGCAAATTGACTGACCGCTTGTGTCATCGTTTCAAAGCGCGTCAGGTAATCTGCCGCCAATGGCTGATAGCCATAGTTGCTAAAGTCGAAATTGCTGGCCTCAACGTTAGTATCAGCAGTCGGTGTGACGCTCGTTTCAATGTTGGCTGATTTGTTAGCTGATTTTGCTTGCTGCGTATGTGCATCGATAGCAGCAATAAAGCAACTGATGACACCGTCATTTTTCAAACGACTTTCTGCATCTGCCAATGCTTGACGAACAAAATCACCAACGGTGCCACGAATGGTCGATGGGCTTACCACTGCAGGCTCAGCTACTGATGGTTGTTGAGTTGCTTGCACTTGCTGACTACGAACCACACGTGGATCATTACTAGCCTGACCAAACTTCTCAGCAGTCACGTAGCGCTTGGCAAATAATGCTTCGTGCGTTAGTGCCAGTGCTGAGTTGTTCTTATCATTTGCGCTATGACCACTTGTGCTATGACTGTCATTGGCATTGCTAACATCGGCGTCACTGTCGGTAGTAACGTCAACAGTGTCACTATTCGCTTTTTCTGTCGATTCTGATTCTGGCTGCTTCGGCGTTATTGCTACGCTGTCCACGTCAGTATCCACAGATTTTGAATGGTCAGCTTGGTCTTTGGTAACGCTGTTAGATGTTGGTTGCTCATCTACGGCAGGTTTTTTGTCAGTAGCGTTACTGTCTGTTTTCGGGGCATTATTTTGTCCCTTGTCCTCAGTGGTGCTAACATTAACATCATGAGTTACTACAGTGCCTTCGTCGTTACCCTTCACAGCAGCTGTTTCAGGAGCAATTTTTTTGTCATTGCTCTGCTGATTATCACTTTGCTGTGTACTAGCTTCTTTTGTAATGCTTTCTTTATTAACATCATTCGCTGATTTTTGCTTTTCAGTAGATTGAGGTTTTGTCTGTGTAGACTTACTGTCATCTAGAGACAAGTGTACGACTTCTGGCGATTTCAGCTCAACAGGTGCTTCATTGACCTGTAGCACGACTTCATTAGGATCTTGATTTCGACGCATGTTAGAGTGATTTTTTCGGCCGTTTGCACCTGTCGTCGCTTGCTGATTGGGTTGCTTAATGTTTTCAGCTGTTAGTGTCTCGCCGCGCTCTAACTTGCCACGTGAGCCGCGTTGGCTATGCGATTTACGCTTCGCACGAGTTTGCTCATCTGCCGTATTACTGTCTTTATCAGCATCATCATTGCGCTCGTTTGCATGGTGGCTATTGTCTTGACGACTGCTGTTTTGCTGGTTATTGTCTTGACGATTGTTACGGTTACGCTCATTCGTGCGTCTGGTATCCTGCTGACGTTTGTTTTGATTGTCAGCCTGCTTGTCATCAGCGTTATTTGCCGCATTATTTGAGGTGTTGTTCTCGGTATCGCCGCTTACTTCATTGCTCGACTCTTCTGCCTGATCTTTTCTTTGGCGAGGTTTAGAAGATCTAGATTTACGTGGCTTACGTCTTCTTCTATCTTCATTACTGCTATCATCATCGGTGTCGCTGTCTGAGCTACGACGCGCTTGTTGACGATTGGCATTGTTGTCGGATGGTTGTTCGTCATTTTTCTGACTGTTCTGCTGATTTTTTAGTACATTGTTCGATGCACCCGTTGATGTATTACTCAGGGCACTGCTATCCACTTGTCCAAATGAGCCTAAGCTTTGTGCGCCATTATTTACTAGTGCTTCAATGGCTTCTGCTGCATCACGACTACTGACGCTAGGCGTCGTTGAGGCTTGTGGTGCTTGCGCAAATAGGTTTGATAACCACGCCACTGCTTGTGGCTGAGCTGCTGTCTCAACATGTGCAGGAGCTGTAGTTGCTGCTACTGGAGCAACAGGGGCAGGGGCTGCCACACTCTGGTTGTTGTTTGCTTGTGGCGCGCGCGCCGATGAAACGTTGGTAGTATTCTTATTGTTACGATGGTCGTTACTGTGTTTACTATGCTCAGCTGTACTGGTCGGTTTGTTTGATTGGCTAGCAGTATCATTGCTCGCTATTTGACGTGGCTGGCGCGTTGGCTGTTGCTCTGGACGCTCTTTTTCAGCCGTTTGCCAGTCAACTTCATAACCCAAATCGCTATGTTCTTGGGCTGTATCCGTAATACGCTCATAGCTTGAAGGCGCAAAGCCATCACGGTTAAAGTGTAGTTTAAAGTTAGGCGACTCTAAATGCGCATGTGGCAAAATCGTGATACGCGTGCCACTGTCTTGCTCAAGATAAACTAAGGCATCACGTTTTTCGTTTAATAAGAAGGCGGCGATATCTGTTGGAACTTCTGCTTGTACTTCGCCTTGACGTTCTTTTAGCGCGATTTGTTCAATCTGACGCATAATTGATAGTGACAATGAGCGCAAGTCACGAATCATGCCGTTACCATGGCAGCGTGGGCAGATATAGCCGGTTGATTCTTCTAGCGATGGACGTAGACGCTGACGGCTCATTTCCATCAAACCAAACTTAGAAATATCACCAAATTGCACGCGTGCACGGTCATATTTGGTGGCATCAATCAGACGTTTTTCGACTTCTTTTTGATGCTTATTGTCATTCATATCAATAAAATCAATGACAATCAAACCACCCATATCACGCAAACGTAGCTGACGGGCAATTTCATCGGCTGCTTCTAGGTTGGTATGATACGCAGTTTCGGCAACGTCTGAACCTTTGGTCGACTTGGCTGAGTTGATATCGATAGAGACTAGTGCTTCAGTTTGATCAATAACGATTGAGCCGCCTGATGGCAAACGCACTTCACGTTGATACGCGGTTTCGATTTGCTTTTCGATATTAAAGCGCGAAAACATGGGCTCATAATCGGTATATTTGCGTAGCTTTTCTGCTTGTTTTGGCATCACTGCATCGATAAATCCTGCCGCTTCAATATAAGCGTTTTCATTATCAATCCAAATCTCAGCGATATCATCACGTAGATAATCACGAACAGCACGTGTGACAACGCCCGCTTCTTGGTGAACCAAGCGCGGTGAAGGATATTTTTGGTTTTGTTCTTGAATGGCTTGCCAGATATTCAGCAAGTGATTTAAATCGTGCTGTAAATCTTCTTGAGTTTTACCAATACCCGCGGTACGAATGATGACACTCATGCCTTTTGGTAAATCAAGATTGCTTAGCATACGCTTCATGTCTTCGCGCAGTTTGCCTGAGATTTGACGTGAGATACCACCGCCGCGAGGGTTGTTTGGCATTAATACCAGATAACGACCAGCTAATGAGACATACGTCGATAGGGCAGCGCCTTTGTTACCGCGCTCCTCTTTTTCGACTTGGACGATTAATTCATCGCCTTCTTTGATCAGCTTTTTGATATTTTCGTCACGTGGATTACCGCTTAAGTATTCAGCAGAGATTTCACGAATGGGTAAAAAACCTTGGCGCTGTGAGCCATATTCGACAAACACCGCTTCAAGCGATGGCTCGACACGGGTCACATGACCTTTATATATATTGGATTTTTTTTGTTCACGAGTACGGTTTTCAAGATCGAAATCGTAAAGATGATTGCCTTTACATAAGGCGACACGAATTTCTTCGTTTTGAGTAGCGTTGATCAAAATGCGTTTCATATTTGTATCCTATGAGTACGCATAACAACGACGAGACGGGCTTTAGAGCGCAATGGCAAGTATGGCTAATATTTAAATTAGCATGGGCAGATGTTAATCAACGATAGAACGTAAATCATGGGTTAATAAAGCACTTGGGCTTTGTCAATGGCTTGTTTTTTACCTAAAGTGTGTTAGCAAAACTAACGTAAATATAAAATTTATAGGGTGTAAGGCTATCTATTTATATCCTATTATTGATAGGTTTGGTACAAATATTAATGCTTCAGCATGCGATTCAGTTTTACTATCAGCAAGCTTTATTGGTAGTCATGCCAGCTTACTTTGTAAGAGCAGGCGACGGGCAGTGACGAGATTCAATATACTGATATTCAAAAGGCGTTGTGCTGCTGCAATCCATCCATCAAAGTCTAGCAATAATATCGCTGTTATAAATACCATTATATGAAATGGTGATATTCAGCAATTATTTGTTTAGGTAAAGCAATTGGTCACTCTTTATTTATCGTTCTTTCTGGTATAACGTCAATAATATCTTGGGTGTTTTACGGTTAGGTGTCGCGGCTCCGGTGATCAGCGGGGCGTACTTGGCAAACAGAATAAATGACCAAACTATCGGTGTGGTGCTGTATTCATATCTTTTTTATCGTTATCTGTTTGACCACCAATACGTAGGCAGCTATCGATATACTTCTCGATCCTAATGCTAAACAACCCATACTTGCTCAACTACACTTGCGTAAAAGACCGCCAGATAACCAGTCATTAAATCATGAATAATTATCAAATAAAGTCGTTGTCATGCAGGTTGTGAGTCAATGTAGTGTCATTATCGGTCAATAAACAGGCGCTTAGCCAAACTTATCAACGCTGAATTTATGAACACAAAGGTATTTAGTGTCACTATTTATTCTATGGTACTGAGTAAAGTCAGTACGATACTTTCATTTTACAATTTATGGGGACATATCTATAAATATCTACAAGTGATATTTCTAAACAGATACTGCGCCCTAAAATCCGATTAAACATACAATGTTGGCAGGGTATACCGCTAATACCTTTTCACTAAAAGTTCGTAAAAATGGTAATGCGCTATTTAGAACAACAACAATGATTATTGCTGCAGTCTCTGCTTAATTGTCGCTCAACATGCTAAACTATAGCAAATCTTTCTGTAAATACCTAACTAAAAATGACGAAGCCAAAAATGACTGACGACGCACCTACCCATGAAGCCCCTGCTATTTTTAATAGTAAAACACGCCCGCAAAGCGCTGATGATGAAATCAGCAACTTTGGTAAGGTAAATTATCTTGAAGTAACCCGCCATCAACACGATCAGCGCTTGGATAATTTCTTACTGAACCGTTTAAAAGGTTTGCCAAAACCGCATATCTATAAAATGATTCGCTCAGATGAGATTCGGGTCAATAATAAACGCTGCAAAGCGCATGATAGAGTACAGCGTGAAGACGTGGTACGTATCGCGCCAGTGGTACTTGCTACCCGCGAAAAACCAATTATCAGTGCCGAATTTGCTAAAAGCTTGTTAGCGCGCGTAGTATATGAAGACGAAGGAATGCTAGTGCTGAATAAGCCTTCTGGCATCGCCGTTCACGGTGGTAGTGGTTTGGACTTTGGTGTTATCGAAGCCATGCGTGAAGTGACAGGTAAAAAATACCTAGAGCTGATACATCGCATTGATAAAGACACCTCAGGTCTATTGATGATTTCTAAAAAACGCTCAGCGCTAAAAGCGTTGCAACAGCATCTCGTCGATAAAACCATCCAAAAGCATTACTTATGTATCGCCAAAGGTCAGCCAGCATTAAATGAGCAACGCATTGATGCCTCATTGCTACGCTATACAGTTGCTAGTGGTGAACGCCGCGTCAAAGTAGATGCGCAAGATCCGCAATCTAAAGAAAGCCAGACGGATATCGTCGTTCATGGTCGTTTTATGATTGCTGATCAGCCAGTTAGTTTAATTGAAGCCAAACCACTGACCGGTCGCACTCATCAAATCCGTGTGCATTTGGCTCATATTGGTCACGCTATCTTGGGTGATGATAAATATAATGTGCATGATAAATCAGGCGTCCATCGTCTGTGTCTGCATGCGTGGCGTTTAGACATTCCAGGCTATGAAACTATTACTGCACCGCTACCAGATGACATGGCTGACTGGTTGCCAGAGCAAACCAAATTGCCTGAATAAGTCGCCAAATAAAATTTTTAAGCATTAACTTTAAACGTCACGAACGCTTATTTTTCTTAATAAGTCGCCGTGACGTTTTCGTATCTACCATTTATTATTGATATTCGTTAAGGTCTATTTATGAGCAATCAATCTGTCGCTAGTATCTCTAGCGCTTTCAAAGGAACTCAGTTATCAGCCAGTCATCGTTTAGCGGATAAGACGTTGATTATTTTTGATTGGGATGGGACGCTAATGGATTCCATTGGATTAATTGTTGAGTCAATGCATGTGGCAGGAGAGGCACATGGTTTTCAGACGACCGATAAAGCTGTACAAGACATTATTGGGCTGAGCTTAATGAATGGCATTGAGATTTTGTATCCGCAAGCCAATGACCCGCAAAAGCTTGCGATTCAGCAAAGCTATGCAGATCACTATATTGCCAACAGCCACAGTACGCCGCTTTTTGCGCCGATAGAAGGGATGTTGCAGACCCTACAAGCCCAAGGTAAAAGCCTCGCGGTTGCAACTGGTAAAAAGCGAAAGGGCTTAGACCGCGTATTAGATGCTTCAGAGAGCCACCATTATTTTGTGATGACCCGCTGTGCCGATGAGGCAGGCTCAAAACCTGATCCGCAGATGTTGACCGATATTTTGGATTATACGCAGCAGCAAATCGCCGATGCTGTTTTCATCGGTGACAGTATCTACGATATCCAAATGGCAACGAGACTGGGCATGACCAGTATTGCGGTGAATTATGGTACAGCATCACCTGCAGAGCTCGCCGCACAGCAACCCACTTATCAGGTTGACACGCCACAAGCGTTGGCTGAGCTACTATGCACTTAACTAAAAGCACTTAAATAAACGCACTTCAATAAAAGTGCTTAAATAAAAGTGCTTAAATAAAAATCTTCTTAAATGCTAAAAATTATAATAAAAAAAGGGTTTATCGATAATAGCGATAAACCCTTTTTACTTGGAGACGATGATGTTTATTTGATTTATTTTTGAGTGCTATCCTTTTGAGCACTGTCCTTTTCAATAGCGCCTTTTTCAATGCTATCTTTTTCGATCGCCTCTTCCAACTCAGCGCCTTCTAGTAACGCAAAAGAGGATTCAATGATTTTGTCTGCATCGAGCTGATACTCATACCAGTTGCCCATGACACCAGCCAGCTCATCAAGACCTTCTTTTCTTAGTGCTGAAAATAGCTGAATACTACAGTTCAATCCCAGTTCTTTCAGTCTTTTACGAGTATTAAGTAACGCATTTTTAGATGCGCCATACTTTAGCTTATCCGCTTTGGTTAGCAAGATATGTACTGGCAGTTCGCCATCATTTGCCCAACGTAGCATTTGCTCATCAAAGAATTTCAATGGATGACGAATATCAGTCATGAGCACCAAACCTGCAAGGCTTGAGCGCGCCACCAAGTATTCTTCTAGCTCAACCTGCCATTCTTTTTTCATCTCAAGCGGTACGGCTGCATAGCCATAACCTGGCAAATCCACCAAACGTCTATCAGCATCACCAATACTAAAAAAGTTAATCATCTGCGTACGACCAGGCGTTTTAGATGAGCGTGCTAGTTGGCGCTGATTGGTTAAGGCATTAATAGCAGAGGATTTACCTGCGTTTGAGCGTCCTGCAAAGGCAACTTCTAAGCCCATATCGGGTGGGCAGAGACGAAAAGTAGGCGCTGACATCATAAACTCAGTTTGCTGAATTTTTTGACGAGATTTAGTGTTGAACAATGCATGTTCGGCGGCGACATCAGTAAACGGGGTACTCATAAATGGCTCATTAATCTTTAAGAAATTGGATACGGTTATAAAATTTTAATCAACTGGTTGTCGAGAAGACAGTGCATTAGACAAAAAATCGTTACGAAGTTATTCATCATAACTTTCAATGTTTATTGGTCATAAACACAGTCATTTCAAGTTATCGACTATTCTATACTATTACTTATCTTACTTATTGAAATAACTATGATTAGCATCACATAAATGACAGAATACCATTAAAATAAGCGCTCATTAGAGCAAGTTGCCGCTTTTATTCATACGTTACCAAAGCCAAACTATATTTATCTATATTTATACGACATACATTGTTACAATGTTTAATAAGATATACTGAACGAACGACGTTTAATAGCAAGATTGATTAAACGAGAGAAGCATCAAAAGGAGGTGTTCTATGGTTTCAATCAATGCACTTTTTAGCCAGACCTACCGAGTTTTAGTAGGTAGCGGAGCGGCATTACTGCTCAGTAGTGCCATCATGACTAGCGCTAATGCTGCTGATATTGCAGCTACCTATGATAACTCATGTGCTGCCTGTCACGATAGTGGGGCGCTGAACGCCATCAAAAAAGGTGATAGTGCCAAATGGCAACAGCTTATCAAACAAAAAAGCATGCCGACACTTATCAATTCCGTTAAAAGTGGTATGACGCAGATGCCTGCTGGTGGTCTTTGTAACAGCTGTAGCGACGATGATTATCGTAAGCTGATTGAGTACATGAGCAAGTGAGACGCTGACCGATAAAGCAACACAATACGACACACTATAAAACAACTTAAAAAAGCGCTGGGTTTTTAGCCTGTAAGCGCTTTTTGTTTTTTGTTGGCATACTTGTCTATGTGTTAGAAAAACTGATGGATGTGACGATTAAGTAGGCAAATGCTACAAAGTCTTGCTATAATAATCGAAAATAAACCCTGATGTTAGTAAGTACTTTCAGACTGCTTGTGGCCAAGACCTTAAAACATATACCTACCTAACCAATAGTAGGGTGGTTTATATAAGGTATCTTATCAGTGCAATCACTCTAAATAATGCTTACGCCGAGCTAGTAGGATTTGTATCAATGAAAAAGTTAATCGCTGCTGCCAGCTTATGCGTTGCAAGTTTCAGCGTACAAGCTGCTATTATTGTCCCTGAGTACGACGTCAATGCCGGTAAGCAAATTGCAGAAACGGTTTGTGCTGCTTGTCATGGTGTTGATGGTGTAAGCCCTGTTCCAGCACAGCCAAACCTTGGCGGTCAAAACGTAAAGTACCTTTACAAACAGTTGGTCAACTTTAAAGCAGGTTATCGCAAGAACGGTATTATGCAATCACAAGTTGCAAACTTATCGCAGCAAGATTTAGCCAACGTGGCTGGTTATTATGCTAGCCAAGCGCCTTGGGGTGTTGGATTTGGTAATCCTGCGACCAACCAAGAAGCCACTAAGCTATTCTTAGGTGGTGATAAGTCACGCGGTGTCATCGGTTGTGCAGGCTGTCATGGTCCAGATGCTGCTGGTAATACTTGGGCGGCATTTCCACGCTTAGGTGGTCAGCATGCACAGTACATCGCAACTCAGCTAAAACTCTTCCGTGCGGCTGGCCGTGTTGATGATGTTGACAGTGATGAGCAAAAACGTGTCAATGATGCTGCGAAAGAAGGTGATATGGGCATGATGCAGACAGTCGCATCGAAACTATCGGATCGTGATATTCGTATCTTGTCAGACTATATCAGTGCTGTTCACTAATTCATTGGTATCAGCTACGAGTGCCTAATACACCTTGCCTCACTGAAATTAATAAGCACTTGACCAGATATCCGCCATTGTTTCATTATTAAACCCCGATTTCGGGGTTTTTTTATAACTGTTCATCCCTTATATTATAGAGACCTTATAGTCATTCCATTATAAAAGAGTCGCCGCATTAACCTCGCTTGAAGTATTGAATATACATTTGCTTTTGGTTACCTTGTGCTTCTTCTAAATTGAATCGACTATATAAAATAAAACTGCTTACAGAGGCCTATCATTGCTCTGTATCATGATAAATTATCGTTATTCACTTTATACCAAACCCACAGAGTATGATTGGCGGTGTCAAACTTGTTTCGTCTACAATGCGTAGTACGGACACTCGTTTTCCCAGCTATTCTCATTTTTGTGAAAGGTATTAGATCGTTTGGATTTAGATTATGATGATCCGTTATGCTTCTTATTTTATCGCGGCACTGCTACCGCTACTGCTGTTTCGTTGGTTTGCACCAGCATCCATTGGTGAGATTGACTTTTGGTTACTCTGGCTATTGGCTATGGTATTGGTATCCTTGCCCGTCGTTTATGCGGAAATTGCCTTAGCTTATCGTAGTGTCGATGCGCCATTAGCAGGGATGCAAAAGCTTACTCGCGAAGCAGATGCCAGCCCAATATGGCGTAGTTTTGGGTGGCTCGCCGCGCTGGTCTCTATTCTGATTGCGGCGTTAGTGATCTCAGGCGCGAGCACAGGTATTTTGGCGGCATTGACGGAGCTTAATAGCGCTCCTGCTATACCAGATTTTGCGATCGCTGCTGGCCTGATGGTCATTGCTGTGTTACTCAGTTTATTGGGCGTTGCACCGTTACCAATTGGCCTGGGATTAATGGTGATAGGCTTGTTGCTGGGCGTGGCAAATGGCCTACCCAATATTGACTTTGCGATGACTGATATCAGCTTAAATGAATGGGCACGTGCAGTCGCGTTAGCGTTGGTTAGTGTGGGTGCAGGCACAGGCTTATACTGGTTTGGTCAAAACTTGGTAACTAACCAAGTGGCAACAGCGGTAGACACGGACAATATCAATGCACAAAAACCTGCTCGCAGCCGTGCGATGAGTGAGTATCGGGCAACCAAATTGGTACTCCCGATTTGGATATTGCAATTGATCGTTGGGGTTGTGGCGTTATCTATTAGTGGCATGGCATTGCCACCGATTGGACAGCTATCGTATTGGATAGGGGTGTTATTTGTCGCCAGCTATTTGCTGCATTATAGTACCCAGCAATTAGCGCACAAGTTTGGGCTACTGGTCAGTTTGGTATTAACCTTTGTCTTGGCGCTTTTGTTAGTCGTTATCATACCAACTGTTTGGCTGGTCGGACTTCTAGTGATTATTAGCAGCATAGCGGTATTATTGCTGTCTATCTTTGCGGGTTGGCAGATGAAAATTAGTCATCTGCGTAAGTCATTAAATTTTGGCAATGAAGCGTTTTATAACTTATGGCGAATAGCGATTCGTTTGATTGTGCCACTAGCACTGCTATTGGCATTGATAGGTTGGGTGATGCAGTGGTTGAGTTAACCGCTAATGGCATTCAATCTGATAATAATTGTGCGCCGTCATCTGAGCAGACCATGCTAATGACTGTTTATTTGGCATATGCTGAAGATGCAAAATGTCAGCATTATTTAACCTTACAGGTTAATAATGAAACAAGTTTGTATGAGGCATTGAGGCAGGCAGGATGGTTGGTGAAATTTCCAGCGTTAGCACGTTGGTGTGAGCAAGTGGCAGATATTACCACGCCAACGGCGAAGCGTTGGCATGTGGGTATCTATGCACAAAAACAGCCGCTCAGCTATCGCTTGCAGCCTTTTGATCGTATCGAAGTATATCGCAGCTTAAGCGCTGATCCCATGTCTCAGCGCAAAAATAAATCTCGAGTTTAAGCGATGTTGCGCCATCTATCATCAAAGCCAGTTGCCGTTCTTGATTATGAGGCAGGTAGGCTTTCGATACCTTCAATACGATTGACCAAACCATTATTATCAAAGTAGATAATTAAGTGCTGACTGGCATTTTTGACATCAGCAATACCCTTGCGGCTACCTTCTGTCCCTGCTTTGTAATCGTAAATATAATCCCAACGCTTAGGTTCTAAGGTGTCTCTAATAGCTGGGCTACCAAGGATATAAAGGACTTGGTTTTGATTCATACCCACTTGCAGTTTTTGCGCTTGTGCTTGAGTGATGGCAGTGCCTTGTGGCAAATCAATCTTATAAACACTCAATAATGAGCAGCCAGACATAGCGACAGTAGCGCTAAGCATACTGGTTATGACAATCTTGCGTAATACGCTTGCAGGGCTTAACGGACGAAAAGTTAATGTCTTTATCATGGTAAGATGACTCATAAGAAATGAATTAGGCGCAGCCAGAGGTTGTTAATGCGAGTCTGGCCGACAATCTTGGACAAATGATACGTCATTTACTTGCAATTTCCTACCACTTACGACATTATTTACCAAATGCTACCTGAGTCATTTTATTATTTATATTTTAAATTCATAGACTTGCGTTAGTATTATTATAGAAAATAACAGGCTTGGACATGAGGTCAAATCAGCCAGTCTGCTGTTATTAAAATGTTTCATATACTATAAAAAATAATCGTTAACGATTATTTATCTCATATTTTTGGTTCTTTATTTGCTAAGACTGTCACAGTCAGAAGGGATATTATGGCTTCTTTTACCAATCAAGATTTACGTAAAGCGGGATTAAAAGTCACGTTACCTCGCATCAAGATTTTAGAGCTACTAGAGAGTGCAGAGTTGCATCATATGAGTGCTGAGGAGGTTTATAAGGCACTGATAGAGCAAGGTGAGGATGTGGGTTTAGCGACTGTCTACCGAGTGCTGACGCAATTTGAGCAAGCTGGTATCGTCGAGCGTCATAACTTCGAAAATAATTTATCGGTGTTCGAGATTACCCAAGAAGGCCATCATGACCATCTGGTTTGTGATGTTTGTGGCAAGATTATAGAGTTTCATAACGAAGTCATCGAAGAAGAGCAACTTAAAGTCGCAGAAAAGCACGGATTTAAATTATCAGGTCACTCATTGGTGCTATACGGTATTTGTAATGACCAAGAGTGTCAGGATAGCATCAAGTAGTTTTTTAATTGGTGAGCATAATCTACCTTTGATATCGTTTGTAGTGCGTTATCGCCATATATAAAATAGGAAAAGCCCTCATAATAATATGAGGGCTTTCTTATAATTTTTTATGGCAAAAACGAATAGCAACGCTCAAAAGCTACGCTTAACTGATATCTAATGATAAGTTATCCGCACCTTCATCCAGATTGGCGGTGCCATTCTTACTACTGAGTTTGATTTTTAGGCGTAAATCATTAGGAGAGTCAGCATGAAGAATCGCTTCTTTATAGGTGATTTCTCCTTGCTCATATAAGTCAAAAAGAGCCTGATCAAAGGTTTGCATGCCGCTATCCCGCGATCGTGTCATGACATCTTTGATTTCATGAACCTCGCCTTTACGGATATAATCACTAATCAGCTGTGAATTTAACAAAATTTCGATAGCCGCACGGCGTCCTTTACCATCAGGAGTGGGAATGAGCTGCTGCGCAATAATGGCTTGCAAGTTGAGCGACAAATCCATAAATAACTGATTGTGGCGACTGGTTTCAAAAAAGTGAATGATACGGTCAATCGCTTGGTTGGCGTTGTTGGCGTGTAAGGTTGCAAACACTAAATGCCCTGTCTCAGCGTACTGAATCGCGTAACTCATGACTTCACGGTTACGAATTTCACCAATCAAAATAACATCAGGTGCTTGGCGTAACGTGTTTTTTAGCCCTGCCTCAAATGAATGGGTATCGATACCAACTTCACGCTGGGTAATAATACAACCACGATGTTTGTGGACAAACTCGATAGGATCTTCGATGGTAATGATGTGACCATGCGAGTTTTGATTACGGTGTCCGATCATAGAAGCAAGGGTCGTTGATTTACCTGTACCTGTTGCACCCACAAGCAGAATGATACCGCGTTTTTTCATTGCCAACTCTTTTAACGCGGGCGGCAAACGCAGCTCTTCGACAGTCGGAATTTTATTCTCAATTTTCCTTAAAATCATCCCTGCCATATCACGCTGTATAAAGGCGCTGACCCGAAAACGTGCTTGCTGTGCTTCATCAGCAATGGCAAATTGGCACTCGTTAGTCTCTTCAAACTCTTTTTGCTGGTTTGGTGTCATGACGCCTTTGACCAATCGCATGGTTTGCTCAGCGGTTAAAGGCGTTTTACCGACAGGCAGAATTTTGCCATTTACTTTCATGGAGGGCGCTACATCAGCGGTAATAAAAAGGTCCGAGCCATTTTTATTGATCATTAACTGCAATAGTTTATCAATGTCCATATCGTACCTGCATTCGATGTAAATCGACTAAAAAAGTATTTAAAATCATGTTTTAAAAATCGCTAATAATAACCATTAGAATAAAAGTAAGGTATATCATGGCTTATGAATGCTTGTATTATTGACTCACACATCAATCAAGATAAGCCAGTGACGCACGATTAATAATATTACAAGAATGCCTCAGGCTGTTTGGCATAAGGACGGGCTACATCTTTACTAATGGTGCCTTTTGCTACTAGGTTTTTGAGCGTTTGATCCAGCGTAATCATACCTTCACCTGCACCTGTTTGGATAGCAGAGTACATTTGAGCGATTTTATTCTCACGTATCAAGTTACGGATAGCGGGTGTGCCGAGCATGATTTCATGTGCTGCTACACGTCCGCCTGCTTGACGACGCAAAAGCGTTTGTGAAATAACGGCTTGTAGTGACTCTGATAGCATCGCCCGAATCATGTCTTTTTCTGCGGCAGGGAATACATCAATGACACGGTCAATGGTTTTAGCGGCTGAGCTGGTATGCAAAGTGCCAAAAACTAAGTGACCAGTCTCTGCTGCTGTCAATGCCAAGCGAATGGTCTCAAGGTCACGTAGCTCACCGACCAAAATAACATCGGGATCCTCACGTAGGGCCGAGCGTAGCGCAGGCTCGAAACCTAAGGTATCGCGGTGCACCTCACGTTGGTTAATCAGGCTTTTCTTGGAATCGTGGACAAATTCGATCGGATCTTCAATGGTCAAGATATGTTCTTTACGGCTCTCGTTGATATAGTCAATCATGGCAGCCAGCGTTGTGGACTTACCAGAACCTGTCGGACCCGTGACCAATACTACGCCACGCTTAAAGTCTGATACACGTTTAAACACATCACCCATACCGAGGTCTTCCATTGTTAAGACTTTGGACGGAATGGTACGAAAGACAGCGCCCGCCCCACGGTTTTGATTGAATGCGTTTACCCGAAAACGTGCTAGATTGGGAATCTCAAAAGAGAAATCCGTCTCATAAAATTCTTCAAAGTCAGCGCGCTGCTTATCATTCATGATGTCATAAATAAGCTGATGCACAACCTGATGAGTCATCTCTGGCATATTAATACGGGTCATTTCACCATCAACACGTATCATTGCTGGCATACCGGCTGAAATATGTAGATCTGATGCTTTATGCTTAACCGTAAAGCGCAGCAAGTCTTCGATGCTTAAATTATTTTTTTCAGCCATAATCGGATATTCCTATCAATCAATAAGGGTAGGACAAAAGAGCAAAAAAGGGGAGTGATTATCAATCGATAAACGATCTGATTAAAGTCGGTCACGTTAATATAGGAGTAGCGATGGTCTTTACCATTACTATTATATTCAGTAGCATATGTTAAACCATGTAACAATATAATAACAAGACTACCGACAATTAACCATCTACTACACCAATAAAATGTAAAATTAGTCATTATGAGTGTCGATTTATAGATTGATGCTTGTTGAGTTTTTTATATTAAAAGATATTTATAAAAAGTTTAACCATAATTAATAAAAGTTCATTATAGAAATGAGTAAAAATAGAAGTCATTAAAAGTGACTGATTAAAAAATGGATTAAATTATTCTCGTGAGTAATATATGAAAGAAATAGAAAATAACATGGATAGCCAAAATCTTATGGCGAGCTGGCAGCAAGTGAGCAAGCAAATGACTCAAGCGTGTGAGCATGCGGCACGACAAGCAGATAGTGTGACGTTGCTGGCAGTTTCCAAGACCAAACCAGCTGATATGATTGCTACTTTGGCTCAGCAAGGACAGCAGCACTTTGGTGAAAATTATCTGCAAGAAGCCATCGAAAAAATCGATACGCTAAAACGACAGCCAGAAACTAAAGGCATTGTTTGGCATTATATTGGTAGTATCCAGCGCAATAAGACCCGCGATATTGCTGAGCATTTCGATTGGGTACAAACGGTTGAGCGTGACATTATTGCTCAACGCCTAAACGACCAGCGCCCAGCTGAGCTACCCTCACTGAATGTATTGATTCAGTTGAATATCGATAACGAAGAAAGCAAATCAGGCTGCCTGCCAGCACAGCTGCCTGATTTGATAACTGCTATCAAGGGGTATGACAGGTTACAGCTGCGTGGTTTGATGATTATTCCTGCTAAGGGAGGTACGGACGCTTTTACCCGTACCAAGCAGTTATTTGATGAGATTAAACAGACTCATGCAGAGCTAAATGCTTGGGATACACTGAGCATGGGCATGAGCGGTGATATGACAGAGGCGATAGCCAGTGGTTCGACAATGGTGCGCGTTGGTAGCGCCATATTTGGCGCACGAGCTTAAATTTTTATTTATCAGACAGTCTCATCCATTCTGGTCACCAGCATCTGAGTGATTTTGAGATTGTCCGTTGCGATAATCTCAAATCGATAATTGGCATACTCGATAGTATCGGTTTTCTTTGGAATCTTGCGTAGCATGTACATCATAAAGCCACTAATGGTTTCATAGTTCTGACTGCGTGGCAGATCAACGATATCTAAAGCGCGTACGACGTCTTCGATAGGAGTCATGCCATCGATTAGCCACGAGTTATCAGTACGTTGAACAATGGGCTGCTCCTCCAAGGTGACAAGCTCCCCCATGACGATACTCATCACATCCTTAAGCGTGATGACACCCACTACCAATCCATACTCATTCACGATGACGGCAAAGTCAGCGCCTGTAGATTTAAACATCTCTAATACTTCAAACAAGGACAAGGTATCAGGGACGAAGAGTGCAGGTTTTAGTAGGGCTTTGTCAGTTAAGCTGACCTCTTGCTGGTTAAGAACCAATGCCAAAAAGCTGCGCGACTCTACATAACCAATAATGTGCTCTAGGTCATCTTCCTGACAGACCAAAAACTTGTTATGTGGTTGTTCAATCATCACTTCAACGACTTTTTCAGTGCTCGTTTTGGTATCAAAATAAACAATGTTTTCACGTGGATTCATCACCGACGTTACGGTGCGCTCTTGCATGTCAAAGATATTTTCTATCAGATGATGTTCTTGTTTTTTGAGCACACCAGCTTCAGCACCTGCATCCATGACGGCATAAATATCTTCTGGCGTCATATCGTCTTGCCGTATGGTTGAAATACCCAGTAATTCAAAGATGACATTTGCTGCACCATCAAATATCCAAATCACGGGTTTGAATATAAAAATCAATAGCATCATTGGTCGTACGAGACGTACAGCGATAGCTTCAGTGTTCGACATCGCCAATCGTCTGGGCATTAAATCAGCGAGCAGAGAAAACAAGCTGGTGATCAGCACAAATGATATGACGGATGACACTGCTTCATTCTTCACCAAAAGCTCTAGATAAGGGCTAATAGCTGACTCACCTACCGCACCAGCTGAGATAGCGACGGCATTCAAAACCACTTGTACGACAGTAATAAAACTGCCAGGGTGCTCTTGCATTTTAAGGACGTCAAATGCGCGGACATCCCCTTCTTTTGCCATGATTTGTAGCTTAATTTTGCGACCAGCAGCGATGGCAATTTCGGCAGCAGATACAAAGGCACTTAGGGCAAGCAATAAAAGAAGAAAGATACTAGCGGTTAGCAAACTCATGACATACTCGGTAAAAAAATATAGGGATTAAAATAATTGAAGTTAAAGAATGAATGGGTTAGAAGTACAAAAAAGAAAGTGTTGTTTATAACAGCTTGGCATTAAAAATCGGTTTATAGAAACTAAAAAAGCTGGGCAAGCACCCAGCTAATCATAAGAAACTTGATTTTTTATAAAAGTATTAAATTAGCCATGTTGCTCGCGTTCTACATAATAAAAGTAGGGCAAGCAACAATGGCTAATCTAATTTAGCCTTTTACTGACCATTTATTCACTAATGGATAACGGCGTTCACGTCCAAAGGCTTTATGGCTAATTTTGGTACCGATTGGCGCTTGTAAACGCTTATATTCGCTATTGTCTACCATCTGGATGACTTTTGCGACCAGTTCAGCGTCAAACCCTTTATTAATGATGTCTTGATAGCCCATGTCTTCATCGATGTATGACATTAAGATGCCATCTAATACATCATAGTCAGGCAAGCTGTCTTGGTCTTTTTGGTCTGGGCGTAACTCAGCAGATGGCGGGCGAGTGATGACACGCTCAGGGATGACTGGGGTGTCTTCCAAGCGGTTGCGATAACTGGCCAATTTATAAACCTGTGACTTATAAACGTCTTTTAACACATCAAAGCCGCCTGCCATATCACCATATAATGTTGAATAGCCGACTGCTAACTCAGACTTATTACCAGTGGTGATGACCAAGTGCCCAAACTTATTGGACAGCGCCATCAGTACCACACCGCGCGCACGCGCTTGGATATTTTCTTCAGTGGTGTCTGCTGGCGATTTGTTAAATAGTGGCGCTAAGGTATGACGGATGCCTTCAACCGCATCAAAAATAGGACAAACCGTATAAGAAACATTTAAGCGGCGAGCCTGTGCTTGAGCATCTTCTAGACTAATCTGAGAAGTATATTCATAAGGCATCATTACCGCATATACCTTGTCAGCACCCAAAGCATCAACAGCGATACATAGCGTTAAGGCAGAATCAATACCACCTGATAGCCCAAGGATAATACCAGTGAATCCTGAATGGTTGACATAATCACGCAGGCCAACGACCAGTGCTTGATACATCTCTGACTCACGGCTCAGTGTTAATGGCGCTTTAGTTTGACTATTAAACTTGGCAGTTTTGACGTCTAAAGTGGCAAGAAGTAACTGATTCATAAAACGTGATGCTTCGTGGGCAACGCTACCATCAGCTTGCACCGCCATAGAACCACCGTCAAATACCAAGTCGTCTTGACCGCCAACGGCGTTGACATAGACGATAGGCAAATTATTCTCACGGCTACGCTTAGCCAGCATCGTTTTACGATTGTCTTGTTTTTCGATCTCAAAAGGTGAGGCGTTCAAGCTAATAATCAGATCAGCACCTTGCTTTTTGAGCTCGGCAATAGGGCCTTTTTCCCACAAGTCTTCACAGATGAGCAGACCGATTGTGATGCCTTTATAGTCAAATAAAACTTGGTTGCGACCTTTATCAAAATAACGACGCTCATCAAATACGCCATAATTTGGCAAGATTTGCTTATGATAAAAGCCTTTTTGATGACCATTATGCAAGATAGCAGCAGAGTTGAAAGTACCATGATGGTCGACATGTGGATAACCGACAATCATCACGATGTCATCGATATCACTTAAAGTAGACAAGGCGCTTTTGATGCGACCAGATAAACTTGGGCGTAGTAATAAATCTTGCGGTGGGTAACCTAATAAAGCAAGTTCTGGGAAAATAATGACATCCGCACCTTGCTCGCGAGCTTGCAATGCGAGTGCACGCATTTTTTCAGCATTGGCAGTGATATCACCAACCAAAAAATGCGACTGAGCCAATGCAAAAGTAACAGTTTCTTGGGTTTTATTGGTCTTACTGGCCTCAGTTGAGGGAGTTATATTGGGATTATCATTGTCTTTTGACATTGTTATTGTTCCTATCGATATATGGTTTAAAATTTGTTGGGTCGTTGTTGATTTAAAATAAAATCAAAGTAAGTCCGAAATTCACTCAAAATAGCACTCTGTCATATCGAATTCTAATAGTGAACGGATATGATGAGCTTGCTTACGCACAGCATCCAACGTTTTAACGCCCCTCTACAGGTTTGATCTTATGATAGTCTATAGAAGGACGCTAAAAGAGGGCTGTAGCGCATCGTCTGAAAAATGTTATATATGTAGAATGATCCAAATAAATAAGAACAAACGAATTTAATGCTATTAAAAAGCTTAAAATAATTGCTTTAGTATAGCATCAATTATCGTTGCAAATAGAACGCGCCAGTGAATTACCTTTCAATAGGTCAGTTTACAGTATGAATGTAAAATATCCTTTTAGTGCATTGTTTTTACATGTTAAATCTATGTGTCAACTTCTATCTATTAATGTCATCATCTAGTAAGCTTATACAGAGAAAGTTGTAAGTAAAGATTACAACATATCGTTATATCATTATCATATTTTGCGGCATAATAAGCCGTGATAATCGCTTGATATTTATCTTGCGTTAGTCAAAACTATCGTCCGTAAGTATGTTACGGTATGCTACGATTTGATGCTCTCAAAGCAGGTTTACTGGTACGGATTGTTTACACCCCTCGCTAATGAATACCGCTAATGGACAGGGTCTTTTTATGGGCACCGTCTGTGAGTTGATATTCATCACACATTTATAAACTTGCCAGCAAGGTCGCGATAGATCTTTGCTGTCTGCTCTTGGTTTATACTCTATGATTGAAAATTGGACAAAAGAATTTATTATTCAGCGCCTATTGGCTATTACTCTGTTGGTGGTGCTGTTCGTACTGTGTTTTCAAGTGGTACAGTTTTTTATTGTACCCGCATTATGGGCGGCGATTTTAGCGTATGTTACCTTTCCTATTTATAACTTTTTTTACGAAAAAGTAAAGCTGAGTCCTAATTTTAGCGCTGCTATTATGACGGTGAGTATCTCCTTAATGATAGGTGTGCCACTGGTTATCGGTGTTTTTATTCTACAGCAAGAAGCCTTGAGCCTAATCAGTAACTTGATTTATCGTATAAAAGTGGGCTATTTAGATGTGCCTGATTCTATTAAAGATATGCCTATCATCGGTCAGCAAGTGAAAGATGTGCTGTGGAGAATCAATAAAAACCCAGAAGGGACGTTAGAGGCGTTTCGTATTTGGGTACAGTCACATTTATATTATGGCAAAGTAGCATTTGATGTGGTGTTTAGCGGTCTTGCCAAGTTAGGTATGGCGCTGATGACGTTGTTTTTCTTTTATCGTGATGGTACCAGTTTGGTGCGCCAAATTCGTCAAGCACTGCGTAATATCATTGGCAATCGCATCGATGGTTATATTGATTCTGTGGGTACGACCACGCGTGCGGTGGTTTATGGCATTGGTTTGACGGCATTGGCACAAGCACTGCTCGCAGGTGTGGGTTACTACTTCGCTGGTGCACCAAGTCCTATCTTACTCACTATCGTAACCTTTATTATCGCCCTGATTCCGTTCGGCACGCCATTTGTGTGGGGCGGTGTATCTATTTGGTTGTTAAGCCAAGGTCATACTGTAGAAGGGATTGGCTTGGCACTATGGGGCACTTTGGTTATCAGCTGGGTTGACAATCTCATCCGTCCTATTGTGATTAGTGGCGCGACCAAAATCCCTTTTATTATTATTTTTATTGGTGTATTAGGTGGTCTAACGGCTTTTGGCTTTGTTGGTTTGTTTATCGGTCCTGTGGTGCTAGCCATCGGATTGGCGGTATGGCGAGAATGGATATCGCAGCATAAAAATGAGATATTTGCCCCGCAGGATTTGGTGTTGTCTGACAACCAAACGTTGCCACCAGTCAATGAATCAGAGTAGAGGCACGTAGAGGCACATAGTCATGTTAAATAAGAATACTGCAAACGTTATGCAAAATAGAGCGAACTCTATTGACAGCATTACTATCGTAGCCGATAGCAATATCGCAAGCTTGGATGCGTTTTTTAATGCTTCGATGCTTGGACAGGTATCTGAGCAGACGGTCAATATAATCACCGTCGCTGGACGCGATATCAATGCGCAATTACTGGCAGACGTTCAGCCTGATGTGCTGTTGATACGCTCGGTGACGCCAGTAGGCGAGGCATTGCTAGCCAATAATAACAGCGTAAAATTTGTCGGTTCGGCGACTATCGGTACCGATCATGTCGATCAAGACTATTTGGCGGCGCGAAATATCACTTTCGCCAATGCGGCTGGATGTAGCAAGCATTCTGTTGCGCAGTATGTATTGACGGCGATTTTAACGTTGCGTCCGCACTATTGGCAGCAATCCACGAAGCCATTAACATTGGGCATCATCGGACTTGGTAATATTGGTAGTACGCTAGCTCAGTATGCCAATGATTTAGGCTGGCAAGTACTAGGCTATGATCCACTACTGCCTACCTCGAATACGAATAATGCTAGCCTTGAGCAAGTGCTTAGCCAAAGCAATGTGGTTAGTTTGCATGTACCTCTGACAGACGAGAAGGGTGATGTGCACCCTAGAGGCGGCAATTATCCTACACGGCATCTCATTGATGCAGATACATTGGCCATGATGCCTGCGCATACTTTGCTGATTAACAGTGCGCGCGGACAAGTCATTAATGCGCGTGATTTAGAAGCAGATATTGAACGCACAGATCGCCAAGTAGTGCTCGATGTGTTTGAGTTTGAACCAGAGATTTCTGAGCACTTATTGTCCAAACTGGCTATCGCTACTCCGCATATCGCAGGCTATACGGTCGAAGGTAAGCTGCGTGGTACGCAAATTATTTATGATGCGCTCTGTGAAAAGTTAGCAGTCTTGCCTGTATTGTCGATGCATCAGTTGCTACCGCTCAATACTTATCTCTGGTCTGAGTTAAAAGCACATCCAGACAGATTACAGAAATTTTATGACATCATGCACGATGATGCTGCACTAAGAAGCAAGCTGGCTGACGGTCAAGTAAAGGGTGCTGACTTTGATCAGTTGCGCCGAGATTATCACTTACGCCGTGAGTGGCAGTGGTAAAAGTTAGGTAGCCTTCAACCCTAAAGTAGCATCTGAGAACTTATTCTTATCCTTTAATTGCAGTAAATAATAATGACCCAAGCAAGTAACTCTTCTTCAAAACCCAGCTATGCGCCGACCATGACATTGGCAATGGCTCAGCAGCGTGCGCAATTGATGAGCACCGTTCGTCAGTTTTTCGCCACGCATCAAGTGCTTGAAGTGCAAACACCGCTCCTATCGCAGGCTGGTAATACCGATACTTTCTTACAATCAGTCGCCGCGCAAGTGACGTATCAAGATAAACCTTGTACTTATTATCTGCATACTTCACCTGAGTTTGCCATGAAGCGTTTACTTGCCAGCTGGCAAGTGCCTATATATCAAATTTGCTCCGTATTTCGAGATAACGAAATAGGCGTACGCCATAATATCGAATTTACCATGCTTGAGTGGTATCAGCCGAATTATAGTCTGGATGATATGGCGGCTGAATTAGGTGAATTATTAGCGGCGCTTTATGGGCATTCAGTGGTGATGAGTCATTACCGCTATGTTGATGCGTTTATGGATTTTGTCGGCATACATCCGCTAACAGCTAGCCTTGATGCCCTGCAAGCAGTAGCAGAAGATAAGGGTTTGACAGGTTTTGATTTTAATAGCGACTTGGCTAACACAGAAGATGGCGAAGCAGATATTCGTCAAAGCTGGCTGGATTTGCTGTTTAGTCATGCGGTCGAGCCAAACTTGGGTCACGACTTACCGACCTTGATTATAGAATATCCACCTGCCACGGCGGCACTGGCAAAAACAGCGGTTGATAAAGAGGGCAATACAGTCGCTAAACGTTTCGAGCTGTATATCAATGGCATTGAGATTGCCAACGCTTATGATGAGCTAGCAGATGGACAAGCGTTAAGAGAACGGTTTGAGCAAGACAATCACCTGCGTAAGCGTCATAACCTGCCACAAATGCCAATCGATGAGCATTTATTAGCAGCGTCTGATGCTTTAATACCCTGTAGCGGTATCGCCGTTGGTATCGATAGATTACTCATGGTAATCACAGGCGCGAATAGCTTAGAGGATGTGATTTCTTTTCCAAGCGGTTTGGCCTAGTCGATTATTGATAGACTTAATATAGTTGCCACTTATTTGACAAGCCTATTAGAAAAAAGCGAGTAACCCATTAGGCTTACTCGCTTTTTTCGTTTTAATCGCTGTAAAGTTGATTCTTATAATTTTGCAATCGCTTCATCAATCGCAGTCTCACCGTTATGCATACTAAAGACTTTCTTGATGGTATTATTGGCATTTAAGACGGCTGCCAGAGTAGTCGCCACATCGGCAATTGAATTTTCTCCAGCATTATCATCGTTGACAGTGATTGTACCAGTTGCTTCGCGCTCTTTTAGCGCCCCTGCTTGAACGATGGTATAGTCAAGGTTACTGTTATTAATTAACCACTGATCCGCATAATGCTTGCAGATATAGTATTCTTTTAGGTCAGCAATTCCAGCATTGTCCCATTTACTGGTGTCTAATGAAAAGACGGTACTGAGCATGATATAGCGCTTAATACCTTTATCCTCTGCGGCTTGCATGGTTTTGACCGCCCCATGTAAATCTACTTCTAAGACGTCTTTGCCGCCAGACCCTGCAACGAAATAGACAGCGTCAATATCTCGATCAATTTGCTTTTGTATAGCCTCTTTTTCGGCAGTGATATCCAAATCTAGCTGGCTATAATTGTGATCGGTAAACAATTTTTCTTCTTGGCGTGTCGTGCCAATAACTTGATGGTTATCCGCTAATAGCTGCTTGACCAAATCCGTTCCCACTCGACCACTTGCCCCAATTACTAAAATTTTCATTGTCATTCCTATTCTTATGTACGTTATCGTTGTTGTAAAAACTGACTATAGCGTATCAAGAAAAAACGGCACACTTCGTTATGAAGCGTGCCGATTGCATAGTGTTTGGTTATGGCGTGTATACAGTTTGCAAAGTGGATAAGATCAAAAAACCAAAGACAAAGCGGGTGAAAACTAGCGTACCAACTTGTTTAATCCATCAGCAAAGGCTTTTTTGTCACGATCGCCATAAGGTTTTTGACCACTCATTTCTTGTAGCTCGAGCACGCCAGTACCGCGCATGGTATCCATAAAATCACGCATATTGAGCTTTTGCTTGATATTATTTTTGTCATAGACCATGCCGCGAGAGGTCAAGACCATACCACCTTTGTCCAAAATGTCATTAGCCAAAGGAATGTCGCTGGTAATAGCCAGATCCCCTGGCTGTATTTTCTCAACGATATAATCATCGGCTTTATCAAACCCTGATGGCACCACTGTCATGACCAGCAGTGGTGACTTACGCAGTCTGATGGGCTGATTGGCGACGAATATTGCCATGGTTTGTGTGCGTTCAGCGGTTTTGATAATCAAATCTTTGGCAATCAATGGCACCGAATCGGCATCTACCCAAATCTGCATTATTTCTTAACCTTTTCTGTTTTTGCCTTAGCGTCGATAGCCTGAGTTGTTTGGCTGTCATCAATATGGATTTCTGTACTCTTTAAAATATTGTCATTGTTATTGTCAGTAGTGGTTAGACTATCTGCCGCTTTTGGCTGGCTATCAATCGCAGATGGTTTTTTCTCAAGTCCCATTTTATTGGGTAGCGTAGCGACGAGCTTGGCCAAAGCAGGCTCTAAGTCGGCAACGTCGTTTGGCATCAAGGTAATATGCGCAATTTTTCGGTCATCGCGTTCTGCTTTGTGGTAGCTATGATAGTGCGCACCATCGATATTTAGTACGGCGCTGATATCTGGATATTGCCCCAAGATATTGAGCATAATCGCTGGATGCACGTTGTCGGTATCACCTAATGGCAGATTGACGACGGCACGAATGTGGTTTTCAAATTGGCTAGTGACAGCACCTTCAATGCTCCAATGTCCTGAATTATGTACGCGCGGCGCAATTTCATTAGCGAGTAGCGTGTCATGACCACGCGCATCTTTGGTCACAAAGAGCTCAAGTGCCATCACACCAACATAGTCTAAATGGTTCATGATTTTGGTGATGGCATCGGTTGCTTGTTTGAATAAATGACTGGTGCCAACGGCAGGCGCTTGGGTCTTGGCTAAAATACCATTATGATGATGGTTTTCGACCAAATCGTAGCAACGAACCTGACCATTTTGTGCGCGTGCGGCGATAATAGAAAGCTCACGGCTAAAGTTAATGAAACCTTCTGCAATCAAAGGTGCAGGCGTTGGCGTTAGTGAGCCCTTACCCGTAACTGCATCTTTAAGATCTTGCCATGCCGCCTTGATATCACTGTCTTGTCTAATCACGAACTGACCTTTGCCATCATAACCACCACGGCTGGTTTTTAGGACGATAGGCAGTCCTAATTCATGACAGGCTTGCTGCAAATCCGCTTCAGAGTTGACAGCCAAAAAGGGTACAGTGGCGATCTCAAGTGCATTGAACATCTGCTTTTCTTTCAAGCGGTCTTGAGCGATATCAAGCGCAATCAATGGCGGAAACATGCCTTGTTTGCTACCTGATTTTGAAAGATCAGTCAGCTGTTCAACTGTCGCCGTCGGTGTGTTTTCAAACTCTAAGGTGAAAACCTCTGCTGCGGCGATGAAGTCTTCCAATTGATCGCTATGAAAGACGCGGCCGTATAGGCTAGCAGGGCAGTCAGCGCTGTCTTCTAAAAACACACATTGGTAGCCAAGTGGCATCGCTGCTTCGGCAAGCATCATACCAAGCTGACCACCGCCTAAAATACCGATGGTACGAATGGTTTGGGTAACAGGGTAAGCGTTCGCTGTAGTCATGGCAGGCTCTTTGAGTTAAAAATGAATAATATTTTGGGTGTAATAAAAGGTAAAAAGTCATCTATTAAAATAGGAAAAGGTGCATTACATGCACCTTGTATTAAGTAAAACCCATCTAAAAATAAATATCAAGTAAATAGCGGCTATATCTCAATAATGGGATTCAAGAACCGTTATCAAAGACAGGTAATTAGCTATGGATAATGCCTGGCGTTGGGCTGGCAAGGATGGTATCAGTTTGCAGTTGGCGCAGATTGTCCAGCTTAGCCGCAATGGTCTCATCATGCAGCGCTAACACTTGAATCGCAAGCAGAGCAGCATTGTAAGCGCCTGCTGAGCCAATCGCTAATGTGCCAACTGCGACGCCTTTAGGCATCTGTACGATAGACAAGAGGCTATCCCAACCGCTAAGCATAGAAGACTTTACAGGAACACCAAGCACAGGTAACGGCGTTTGACTGGCACACATGCCAGGCAGATGAGCAGCACCGCCAGCGCCAGCGATGATAACTTGTAGACCGTTATCTTTTGCGCTTTTTGCATAGTCAAACAATCTATCAGGGGTACGGTGTGCTGAAACCACTTCACAATCAAAAGCGATATCAAAGTCTGCGAGCAATTGCGCTGCCGCACTCATGGTTGCCCAATCAGATTGTGATCCCATAATAATGCCAACTTTCGGTTGACCAGCAGGGGAGGCGATAGGGCTGTTTTGATCCATCGTGTTAACAGTAGCTGTTGTGGTGCTCATGCTTTGATATCCTCAAAAAGACCATCATACAAAAGTTTTGTTGCTCTCGTAAAGCCAAGTTTGATTTTTAATAAGAAAGCGGGGGCAATAGCACCAATTTTATGGATGGGGGTTTACCGTTTTATTATGGCAATATTGGACAAAGTTACTGGCTTTTAGTGGCAATGGTTGCTCAGTATCGAGCTGATAACAAGTCAGATATCCGCTGTCTACCGCCGCTGAATAATCAGTACAGGCAACTTGTGAACTCAGTGGCTCAGGCGTGCCAGTTAGCCAATAATGACCGACAAATACCGCTTTATTCGTTTTCAGAGCGAAATCAATATTTTCAGCCAACGCCTCTGTTGGAATCTGCGCCAATGCTGATGCAGGCGCACGCGCCACCTCATAAAGAAGGCGTTTATTCAGCCCGTCAAGCCACCAGCATACTCGAACGCGCTTGCGCTCAGTGCCTTCTTTATCGACCATGACTATGCCGTCGGGTAATGCTGTTTCTACACCTTTTAACACCCGCTCTAGCGCGTCAAATGGCGCCGTGTTTTCTTTGGCAGTGGCGACTAGCCCGTGCGGCGTTAAACAGTTATCGTCAGTCAATAGCGGCTGCAATACCGCCATACTATCGACATCCCAGCAGGCATGAACAAAACAAGCGTCGTCTGTTTCAATCCATAAAGGCAGCTCATATAACCGATTAAGCCAATATTGATGACGCTCTGAGCCAAAAGCTATTTCGGCTAAAAATGCGGCATGTTGGCGTGTATGTATGTCATTGTGCGAGCGCAGATATTGGCTGGAGTTATCAGGGTCAAATGTGGCAAAGGCGAGGGCATTATATTCATGATTACCCATTATCGCATCTGCCACGTTAGCATCTAACATGGCAAAAACAATCTCTAAGGTAGCCAATTGCTGTGGTCCTCGGTCAATCAAGTCACCGATAAATAACGCCCGATGCCCTGCTGGCGGTACAAAGTACGTGCCATTATGAACGTAACCTAGCTGCTCTAATAAGCCAATTAATTTGTCTGCGTAGCCGTGAATATCACCGATAACATCTATCATCATAATAATTATCAAATTCTTAAATAGTTTGTTAAGTATAAGTTTGTGCAAAACATAACGCGACGTTAATCATCGCTTAATTACTTAAACTGCCATCATAAACCAAGTGCTCATTTCACTTTTTATCACTGAGTTTTATTTCAATTTTTACCACTGAGCTTCATTACTGAATTTTATTACTAAGCTTTATTACTAAACTTAGAGCCCAGGTGATAATAGCGCATTGATAAAATGCGGTAGGACTTGCGGTTCTAAAATAATCGTGGCAATAACCCCAAACGCGCCGCCCCACATATGCGCCATATGATTTATATTAGAGCCGCCCCGTTTGTCTGCATAGATACTATAAGCGATATAAGCGACGGCGAATAGGATCGCAGGTATAGGAACAATCGCGAATAGGTAGATTTTCTCCCACGGTGCCAGCAAAATAAAAGCAAACAATACGGCTGATACACCGCCTGATGCGCCAAGGCTTAGATAGCTCGCATTATTTTTATTCTTGAGGTAGCTTGGAATCATCGCAATGATAATGGCCAATACGTAAAAGACCACAAAACCATAACCAAATAAGAACGGCTGATACAGTCCTTCAATAGCACGACCAAAAAAGTATAAAGTAAACATATTAAAGAGCAGGTGCATGCTATCGGCATGAATAAAGCCATGCGTGACAAAACGGTCCCACTGCCCATTATTTACCGCTGGCGGATAAAAAATAAGCCGATTAAATACTGTTTTGTTTTGCCATGCCACTAAGCTGACAATAACCGTGATAATAATAATAAGGGTCGTATGATTGAACAAAGGAAAATCCTTAGGCTGCGCCTGATATGTGACAAGGTGATGAATAACAATGTTCAAAGCCTACGCATTATGGCTGAGTGCAAACTAAATAGGACTGACAAGCAATTATTAAGCATGAGCTATTTATAATAAAGTAATACTAACAGTAGTTATGACAATGCAAAAACTTATTATGTGACAAAATAGTGCATTTATATGCTTTTATAGTGAATAATATAGCAGGCTGTCAGGCAAATTGAGTAATGCTTCGTATCTTGACGGTAATGGTGGGTTAAATGAGAGCGGTATCCAAGCATACAGATGCTAACGACAAGTAAAATAAACGTTTCATGCGTTGGTAAATTTAAAATAAAGGCCGAAAGAGGCAGTAATTTATGAGTATTATCGACCAATTAGAAAAGACCGTAACGTCAGCTGTCATAGGTGAGCGCAATAGTCATGATAGTGTGGCTTACATCAGCTTATTGGAGCAGTTTTATGCCATCTTGGCATCACGTCTCGCCTTGCCGCAAGTGTATTCACAATTTATCCGCGCCGAGCAAATGATGGTTGATAGGGCCACAGAAAGTTCACTGTTCGAACAATTGTGGCAAGACAAAAGCGTACAACAGCTTATGATCCGAGAGCTGTCTGCTACCCATCATATTGATGAGTCTGCTACGTTACAGCTGCTCATCAATGCTGCGCCACTGGCTTATCGTGAGCTGACAGTATTGGCAAACGGACAGTTTTTGCCAGCGTTTTTGCAGGGAGAGCAGGCGGCACTGCGTCAGTATTTACCGATGTGGTCAGCACCTATTATTACTGCTCCTCAAAACGTCAATAGCGCATCAGAAGCACACCCACACATCGCCGCAGATATTGATAGCGTACCAGTGCGTGACACCTCCTTGGATGGACGGAAAAATTCTCATATAGATACCAGTACGATCGCCGCAGCGACAGCCGCTTATAGACAAAATGCTGATACAGCAGATAAAAAAGATATTGGAAATACTGATGTAGAAAGTATGAGGATAGGTGATACCGATGGTCATTTTATCGCTCATACTGGCGCCATTCATGCCAATCCCTCCACGCATCATTTGGCAGAAAATAGCAGCATGAAGCAAGAAAAAGTGCGTACTCGCAATCAACGTAATGATTTACTGGTACGGGTGGGTTTATTAATAGTAGCCATTGCCGCGATAGGGCTTGCTGCTTGGGCAATATTAATTAGACCGAACAACGCGCCGCCTGTAGAAGCCGCTGCGACAGTGCCTGTTGTGGTAGCACCAACGCCTGCACCAGTAGCGCAGGTAATGACTCCCATTGAGCTCATCGTTGGCGTAGATAACAGCGGTAATCTGTATGCCTGTAGCGCTACCATTGGCGATGCAGCGCTACAAAGCACCTTGCAACAAGCGCTCAATACCAGCTTTGGTGAGCAAGCGAGTATTTGCGAATTAACAGTACAGGCTGGAGTTGCCAGTAGTATTGCCAATTTACCTGAGGAAGTACTGCCCAATGTCTTGACGATGATTAGGTCTACGCCATTTGCACGCCTACATTTGCAGAATGATCGCCTTATGTTAGAAGCGCCAGACAGTATGCTCTTGCAACGACTGGTTACGGATATGCGTACTTTGATACCTGCCATGGTCATCGATAGTACTGCACCATTACCATTGCCTGAAAATAACGATGCCAATGCAATGAATAATACGAATAATCAGTTTGAGAATGAGGGAGCTGCCAACAATCAGTATGCTAATGACTATAACAACAGTGGGTCTAAAGAGTTCCAAGCAGCAGATGATGATACAGGCGATCGTATCGTACCTAATCCTGTACCCAACAATTATAGTAACAATACCAACAATACTCCCAGTAACATTCCTAACAATATCCCTAACAATACACCGATGAATAACAGACCGTCAGGTTCTATTTCAGAATCGGAGGTAGATGATATGGCAAGCACACTCATCATCGCTGAACCTGCACAAGTAAGGAATAAATGATTGGATAATAGAGGTGTTTAAAGATTGTTTAATCATTTATCCATTGAAACAAGTTATCAAGTAAGGATGGCGGTATAAGTTGCTTATACCGCCATTTTTTCTGTTGATACCCAGTTGGAAGTATCTAAAAAACCATAAAGTATCTGAAAAAAGGATATATTTTCTCGATTTATACATAAGTTTTACTGATTCTTTTATGGCTTCTCACTGGGTTAATGATTGGTTATTTGCCATGTTTTTGGTTACGTGTGACACTTGAAATATTACCTAACGTATCATTTGTACAACAACCTGTTGATTGTTAACACTGACTTAATACTTTTATAATGATGAAAATTGAACAGGGTCAAGATGGTTTTAGCTGTCATGGTTCTTATTTCAAATCATTATTTTATCTGGCGTTTTTTGAATATTTTAATTATATAAATCGATACTAATATAGGCATTAATAGGAGAATTGTATTATGGATATTATCAGTCATTTGACGCGCACAGTCAGCCCAGCCGTGCTGGAAGATGATCATAGTCCCGCTAAAAAGGGGCTGCTTGAACAGTTCTACGCTATTTTTGCGGCTCGCTTAGCGGATAACGATACTTATAATCGTTTTGCAAATGAAAATATCACTCGTGACGACCAAGGGTTTTATGACCGTGTATGGAGCGATGATTCGCAACGTGATCAAATCGCTCGTGAGCTGGCAGGCAAGCATAATGTTGATGCGACGTCTTCGCGCGGACTGATAGCGATGGCAGCGCCACTGGCTTTTCACGAAATCAAAAGCTTGGCAGGTACCACACCAGTGCCGCAGTTCTTAAATGATAATCTCGACAGTTACCAGCGTTATATTCCTGCCTGGGCAAGCGCCGTTCTGCCAGTCGGTATGTTGGCAGCGACGCCTGCTGCTGGCGCGCGTATCTCTGATACGGTGAGCACCGCTCCATTGCAACGCGAAGAAGAGCAGCAAGGCAGCTTTATGAAAGCATTGCTCCCCATTATTGGTTTGATTATTTTAGGCGCATTGGCTTGGGCTTTACTTCGTGGTTGCCAAGAGAATCCTGAGCCTGTCGCTACACCGGTGGCTACTGCCCAACAAGCAGCGCAGGGAGAGGGTCAGTTGGCAGTGGCAGGTGATATCGAGCCTGCATCATTGCGCATTGCGACTGGTGAAAATAGTGAACTGTATGCTTGCCGTATGAATGTGGGCGACGAGACCTTGCAGACCAATGTAATGAATGCGTTAACCAGTGCATTTGGTGAAGAAGCCAATAAATGCCGTGCTGATGTCGATGATAATTTTGCAGTAGATATGCCAGCGGCGGCTCAGCTAGCTACTATCTTACCTATCGTCAAAAATGTACCAAATGCGAGCATGATCATCAAAGGCGATGTGATCACTGTCAATGCGCCTGATGCAGCGGCATTAGATAAGCTAGTGGCTGACTTACAAGCGGCTGTTCCTGCGATGACCATACAAGCCGAAGGGCCATTAGATTTGCAGGGTGAGATTGATAATAGTTTGGCAGCTGCGGATGTTGCTATGACCAATCTTGGTAAAAACCCAGATCCACGTGATGTGGCTCGTGCATTGAGTATTCAGGTTATCAACTTTGAAGTGGATGAAGCGGTCATTCCTGATGTCAATAAAGAGCTGCTTGACCGCGCTGCTAAGATTATCAACGAAGTACCGAATATGAAGCTGACGATTATCGGTCATACTGACAGTCAGGCATCGGATTCTTACAATGTAGAATTGTCTCGTAATCGCGCTGAGGCAGTGAAAGAGTATTTAGTATCTCAAGGTGTTGATGCCAGTAAACTGATGACGAAAGGCATGGGTGAATCAGAACCTATCGCTGATAACTCAACGGAGCAAGGTCGCTTCCGTAATCGCCGTATTGAATTTATAGTTAATGACGAGATGGCCAGTGCAAACGATGGTATGATTATTAGTAATAACGCGCTTGACCCAGACTTAAACCCTCTAGATAGCAATAACGATGATTTATTGCCTGATGGTGATGATGCCACTCAAGGTACGGCAGTAGATCCTGCCAATTAATGTACAACAGCTTGATTGAGAGGTTATTCATTCAAAAAAAACCGCATCTTATAAAAGGTGCGGTTTTTCATTTTGTTAAGGCTATTTTTTATAAGTGGCTAATGATAAGTATCTAATGATAAGCGATTATTTATAAGCGGTCGGATCTTTTAATTCAGTAGCGTTGCGAATCGCTTGTGCCTCAGATTGAGGATTAAAAAAGGTTTGAGTCACGTTTTGCTTTGCCTGTTGCCAATAGTTGAATTGTTGGCAAGTTGATTCCAGATCACCTTGCCATGTTGGTATCTGTCCGCACATTGTTTTAATGCGGTTTTGATTGGGATAAGGCAGCTCTTGTGCGGTCTCTGCGGCTTCATGGGCGGCGACGCGATCATTACAAACCAGCGCAATATCACAACCCGCTTCAATCGCGGCTTTCACACGTGCGCTGACATCGCCCGCGGCTTGAGCACCTGCCATACATAGATCATCAGAGAATAAGACCCCATCAAACTTTAGCTGATCCCGTATGATGTCCTTGAGCCAAATTTTAGAAAAACCTGCTGCCTTGTCATCGACTTGCGAAAAAATAACATGGGCAGGCATTAAGGCATCAAGCCATGGTAGGGTTTGGGCAAAAGGCTGCATATCGCTATGCATAATCTCATCTAGGCTACGCGTATCGATGGCCTCAGCCACATGGGAGTCAGGGGCAATCGCACCATGACCGGGGAAGTGCTTACCCGTGGTTGCCATGCCAGCGGCTTTCATACCGCGCATAAACTGAGTCGCCAGCGCAATGATCGCTTGCGGCTCTTGATGAAAACTACGATCCCCGATGACTTGGCTGATGCCATCTCTGTCAAGTACTGGGGCAAAACTGAGATCAATGCCCACTGCCAACACTTCTGTTGCCATTAGATAGCCACAATCGTAAGCACAGCTTAGCGCATGGCTAGGCTCTTGATTAAATAATTCCCCAAGCCTGCCCATGGCGGGTAGTGGGGTAAAGCCATTGCGCAGGCGTGCGACTCGTCCACCTTCTTGGTCGACGCCGATTAATATGTCTGGGTTGTGATAACGTATGTCGTCACACAACGCCCGTACTTGTGCCGCATCTGCAACGTTTCGAGCAAATAGAATCACCCCGCCCACCTGTGCCTGTTTGATTAAGCTGACATCTTCTGCTGTCAGTGCGGTACTATCGATATCAATCATTAAAACGCCGTACATTGCGTAATCCTTATGGTGTTATATATTGTTATATGATCGGTTCAGCTTCAAATAAATTAATGATGATAATTGGCAGTGTGCCACTATTATCAAAACTGCTTTATTATGACAGTTATTAGCAAATGAGCACAATGTGGCAGATGAATAGACTCAAATCAATTCGCGAGTGGGCATTGAATCGTCAATAAATGACCCAAATAATGATGAACAATAAATGTCATAGAAAGTTTGGTATGTGCAGGCGTAGCGTGTAAGATTGCTTATACAGTTTGAGACAGTTGGATATCTATGTGCATGATAATATTGAGTGATTTTTAACAATATATTAGCAAATAGTAATGGCATTTAGTGACCATAATTATTCAGAAAATAGCATTTTAGAAAGTATCGTTTTAGATTTTAGAAAGTATCATTGAATAAATATTCGATTGATAATGGTAGATAAAGATTTCATGATTTAAAGATAAAGCATTTATAGGCAGCGACTGATTCAGTCATTTTTGATTTTTATAAAACAAATAATATTATTAACGTAAAATAACTAGGTATATATGATGAAAAAACAACCAGCACAGTGGTTACTCAGTGCAGCGTCAGTGGGCATCGCCGGTATTATTCTCACCCAGAGCTACGGGACGGCAATGGCCGACACCAATACTGAAGGCTTTGTACAAACCCCTGAACAAAAAGTCACCACTCGCCAAGTAGCCGCATTGCTGGATCGTAGCCACTATTTGAATCAGCCGCTAGATAGCAAAACGGGCAGCGAAATCTTGTCTATGTATATCGATAGCCTTGACCCAAACCATACGTTGTTTTTGCAGTCTGATGTGGATGAGTTTAAGAAAAAATACGCCGATGAATTCGGTGCCCGCCTCAAGCGTGGCGACTTATCTGCAGGAGTAGAGGTCTTTGAACGCTATCGCAAACGCTCAAATGAGTATTTTGCGATGGCGAGCAAGATGCTAAAAACCGATATCGATTTGACGAGTGATGATACGATCGTGCTCGACCGTGAAAAACTTAATCATTTTAAAACCAAAAAAGAGCAGCGTGATTATTGGACGCGTCAGCTGAAGTTTCAGCTGATGAGTATTACCTTGGGTCAAGAAGATGAAAAAGCCAAAGAAAAAGTATTTCTGAGCAATCCAGATATTACTCGTGGGCAAGATTTGGTGCGCAACGACCAACGTACACCAAGCGAGATTTTACAAAATCGTTTATCGCGACAGCAAGAGCAGTTTAAGCGTCTCACAAACGATGAAATCATGGAAACCATCTTAAATACGGCGATGCTGACTTACGATCCGCACAGTAATTATTATGCACCGATTCAGGCCAACGAATTACAAATCCAATCTAGCCTACAATTGGAAGGCATTGGCGTTTCTATTCGCCCTGATCGTAAAAACCCAGATTATACTCGCATCGTGACCTTGGTCGATGGTGGTCCAGCAGCCAAATCTGGTCAGATTAAACCCAACGATTTGATTATCGGTATTGCCAAAGATGGCGAGAACATGACAGATGTAGTTGGCTGGTCAACGCGTGAGATTGTGAGCTTGATTCGCGGCAAACGTGGTACGTCAGTGACCATCAAAGTGCGTCAGCCAAATACGCCTGATGCCAGTGCCCGTAACGTGACGGTGGTTCGTGACATTATTCAACAAGAAGAGTCAGGGGTTACCCAGCGCGTGGTAGAAGTACAGCGCCCTAATATTGATAAAACGCCAAAACGCATCGGCGTCCTTGAGATACCAAGCTTTTATCTGAATTATCAGGCACGCCGTAACGGTGAGGATTATCGCAGCGTCAGTATCGATACCGAAAAAGCATTGAAAGCATTGAATAAAGAAAATATTGATGGCCTCGTGGTTGATTTGCGCAATAATCCAGGTGGTTCATTGGATGAAGTAGCAAAAATGCTTGGCTTCTTTATCAAGAGCGGACCGATGGTGCAAATCCGTGACAATCGCGGCAACATTCAGGTCTACCGTGACGATGATGGCGGTGAGCAACTTTATGATGGCAAAGTGGTCGTTATTACCAACCTAGCGTCTGCCTCAGCCAGTGAGATATTTGCCGCGGCTATCCAAGATTACGGTCGTGGGCTAGTGGTTGGCAGTACGACAACGGGTAAAGGTTCAGCGCAGATTCAACTCGATAATTTGGCATTGGGTTCAGCCACTTTAACGCAGCGCAAATTCTATCGCATCACTGGTGGTAGTACGCAGAATAAAGGTGTGGTACCTGATGTAGAGTTGGTCAATATCTACGATGATGCCACTTTTGGTGAACGTGCGCAGAAAAAAGCGTTGCCTTGGGATACCATCAAAACGGCGCCTTACAAGCCTGAAGGTAAGTTCACTGATACGACGCTGGCGACACTTAACCAGCAGTCTAAAATTCGTCAAGAGCAAAACCCACAGTTTGTTTATCTATCAGCGCTAAACAACATTCGCGATATGGAAGATGAGAAAAAACCAATTCCACTTGATATCAATAGCCGCCGAGCTAAGATGCAATTGATTGAAAAGCGTTCACTAGAGGCTGAAAATAAACGTCTTATTGCAACGGGTGAGCGCCCTTATGCCAATTGGAACACCTATCAAGCAGCAATGGATGCAAAATTTGAAGAGCGCAGCCGCATGAAAGCCAAGGAGCGCCCAGAGTTACCTGAAGACGAAGCCTTCATCAATGAAGCGGCCTATATTATGCTAAGCGCTGAACCTAAAGCATTGTTAAGCCCTGAAGAGAAGCTATAAACGGTCAGTATTGTCAGCCAAAAAGGCTGTGATTAAAGTCCATGTAAGCATATGCTTACATGGATTGACGTTTATACCTCTTACTAACCATGAGGCAATCTGCGATTATAACTGTACGGCACGATTGAACGAAAAGGTTCATTGATACTAGGGATTGGTATCTCAAAGGTCGCATCAGGGATAGGTGGTTTGCTGATTAAGGATGATAAGGCTGGATGCCTGTCAGTTATAGGATACTCCGGGATTAGGTATCATGTAACGATAACATGGATGGTTAGTGATAAAAGCCGCATAACGCTTGTCGTTATGCGGCTTTGTTACGTCTGCTATATATTAATTGAGAAACACGCCTAACTAGCTAATAGATCCTAATAGGTAACACAGTAGCAGTGAATAGTTTGTAAGCCTGTCAGGTTACTTAATGTACACCTAAGAGGCTCATATTTTAAAAAGGTGATTGTGATAAATAATAGCCATAAAAAAAGGTCAGTAGACAAAGCCACTGACCTTTTTTGACCAAATGGCAGTCTTAATAAAGACTGCCATTTAACATTTTACTATACTCTAGAAGAGATTAGTGCTCAACGCCACCAGCGCCATGGACATGACCATGGTTTAGTTCGTCTTCAGTTGCTGCACGCACTTCTTGGATTTCAACATCAAACGTCAAACGCTTACCAGCCAATGGATGGTTTGCATCAACGGTCACTTCTTTGTCATTTACTTCAGTAACGGTAACTAGCATTACTTGTCCGCCAGCTTCTGACTGAAACTGCATACCCGGCTGGATATCTTCAACGCCTTGGAAGTTATCACGTGGTACATGTTGTACCGCTTGCTCTTGATATTCGCCGTAGCCATCAGCAGGTTCAACAACAGCATTGACTTGTTCGCCAGCAGATTTACCTTCTAGCTGTTGCTCAAGGCCTGGAATGATGTTGCTGTGGCCATGCAAATACGCAAGTGGTTGACCTTCTGGTGATTGGTCAAGAATGTTGCCTTCGTCGTCTTTTAGTGTGTAATTGAATTTGACGGCAGTGTCTTTTGCAATAATAGTCATAAGTTATCCTAAATATATCTATGTAAAAAATTAAATACGGTTGCAATAAACCTAAAAAATCCAATCAGCAAGCCAAATAGCTACGTCATTAGTCAATTATCATCAGTTTATTAAAGTAACTTTAGCAGTTAGCATCTTTAATTGAGATGGCTCATATAACTTTCAAGGTAAAAACAATAAAAAATGCTATTTTATACTGATAAATGTCGTTTTTTATGAAAATAAACACAGTTTTTTGTGGTTTGAAGACCGTAAATGGATATTCGGGGTTTGCCAGTTGCGTTTTTGGACAATGGCTTTTACCATAATGATATAAATAAGGATAAAAAAACAATGACTTCATTTGCCAATCACTCACGCAATCAGCTATCAGATACCAATCCAATCAATGATAACCATAAAGCAAAAACTGATATCAATTATCGACTCAATTTCGAGCGTTTTTCTGAGCACTTGGTTGATGTGTCGCTCAATTTTACGGCAATAAATGATGCACCTCAACTTTGGATGCCAGCGTGGATACCAGGCAGTTATCTGATGCGTGAGTTTGCGCGCAACATTACCGCGGTGCATTATCAGGTGTTAGACAGTCAAATCATGGATGATGATAATCATCCTAAGGTTTATCGCGCGCACAAAATAGATAAAAACACGTGGCAATTACCAAAAGCCAAGGCAGGGCAAGCCATCGGTGTCCACTATGAAGTCTACTGCTATGATTTATCGGTACGTACTGCCTATGTCGATCAGCAACGTTTGTATGGGAATTTCACCTCACTGGCATTGGCTGTAGAAGGGCAGGAGCATCGAGCTGTACAAGTCAGTTTAGCAGTGCCAGCAGCATTTTTAGCAGGTAAAGACGAGAGTCGGCTGCTATTGGCATGTGGGTTAGAGTCTACTCATCTACGTCTTGATGGGCAGCATAGCTATGGACTACAAGCAGGCAGTTATCACGACCTTATTGATTACCCGTTTGAGATTGCAGAGCAAGATAAGTTTGACTTTATTATTCAAGACAGTACGCATCAGACGCTACATCATCGTTTTTATCTCTCAGGTAAGCACAGCGCCAATATGGGCAGGCTACAGCAGGATGTCACTCAGATCTGTCAGTGCTATTTAGATTGGTTGGGTGATGCGCCATTTAATGATTATACGTTTATGACCTTTGCCAGTGGTCAGGATTATGGTGGACTTGAGCATATCAATTCGACCAGTCTCATTACGCCGCGCCGAGACTTACCAACTCTTGATGAGCCAAAAATACCAAGCGCCGATTATCAGCGATTTTTGGGCTTATGCAGCCATGAGTATTTTCATTCGTGGTGGGTCAAAACGGTACGCCCAGATGTTATGTTGGATGTCGATTTGCGCCACGAGGCATTTACACCACTGCTATGGGTATTTGAGGGCTTTACTTCGTATATCGATGACTTTATGTTGCAAGCGTCGGGCGTGATTGATAAGCCAAGCTATCTCAAGCTACTGGCTGAGCAAATTAATCGTTACTATCAAACCGCGGGTCGCGCGTATCAAAGCGTTGCAGAGTCGAGCTTTGATGCGTGGATTAAGCTATACCGTAACGATGAAAATACAGGCAACGCTGGTATCAGTTATTACAACAAAGGCGCACTGGTGGCGTTATGCTTGGATTTGACACTGCTCCAAAAGAGCAATGGTCGCTATCGTCTGTTTGATGTGGTCAAGGCTTTTTATACTCAAGCAAAGAAAAACGACAATAAACGCATTGGCATCAGTAGTGCTGATATGGGTACAGTCATTGGGCAATTCATGCCGATAGAGGATTGGGAAGACTTTGAGTATCGTTATGTCAATGGTGTTGAAGAGTTGCCAATTGAAGCGCTGCTGGCGGCAAACGGCATTAGCATGCATAGCAATAGCAAAGAGACGGCTGACAAGCATGTGCCTTGGGGCATGCGCTGTACTGAAACACCTGCTGGACTCAAAGTCAATCGCGTGACACGTGCTAGTGTCGCTGCTAGAGCGGGTATTTCAGCGAACGATGTCATTGTGGCGCTTGACGGTATCAAGGCTGACAGTAAACAATTGGCGTTGCTGAGTAATGTGGAGCGCGACATTGAGTGTCACCTGTTTCGCCGTGATGAGTTGATGCGTGTTAATGTGCTGCCTAAGGCGGCTGATGAAGCCATCGACAAAGCATCTCCGCATAAAGTGAGCTTGCACTTGGCAAAAGCAAATCAATCGTCAGGAGTCAGTGATAATTCTTCTCCAGTCGAAGCAGGCTGGCAAGCATGGCTTAATGCTATAGAGCGTTATCAAAGTTAAATACATTGCTAAATGTATTAATGTGAATGTACTTTTTCTCACTATTCTGTCCAATAATTGGTTAAAAGTAAAAGCCCCTGCTAAATAATATTATTTGGCAGGGGCTTTGTGTAATGACTGGCAGTCTTTTTCAAACGTAATAAAAATTAATAGGTAAGTCAGCGTTTAGTAATTCAGCACCTAAGAAGCAGCTTGCTCAGATTGCTGATGATTATCCGCTTCACTTGTGCCCTGTGTCTCTTCAACCTTGTTATCGGTATTAGCATCTGCAATCCATTGTTGCATATGCTCAATCTCAGTCTGCTGACCATCGATGATATCTTGTGCCAATTGACGCATCTCTTCGTCAGTGCCATATTTCAGCTGAATGTTTGCCATCTCTACCGCGCCAATGTGATGCGGTAGCATACCACGTGCAAATGCCATGTCAGGCACAGGATCGGCGATACCCAATACCATCTCGCCATTTAAGACATCCATGCTTCTGGCATACGCTTGCTGCATCGCTTCAGTATTGGGTTTAGGTTTGGCTGTATCAGGGTGGCTAGCAAGCCATTTATTCAAAATATCGATTTCAACTTGCTGAGCGGCGATAATCTCTTGTGCCAATTGACGCATCTCTTCGTCAGTACCATATTTCAGCTGAGTTTTTGCCATTTCTACGGCACCGCGGTGGTGTCCAAGCATCGCTTTAGCAAAGGCTGTATCAGGATCGTTATAACCCATACCGATCATCATCTCATCATGCATTCTAGTCATCGACCTTGTATAGTCTCTGAGTATGTCGGTCATTTGGCTCTCATCCGCGATGTTTTCGCCACCTACTAGGTCGTTATAAGCGTCGACGTCATTTGGAGCATCAACGATATCAGTCACAGGTGGGGTCGTTGCATTAGGATCTGTGTCATCGCTGTCTTTTTTCGGCTGACAGGCGCTCAGTATAAGCGCTGTAGAAACGCTAGTGGCCAACAAGATCCAACGACGAGAAACAAACATAACATATCCCTATAATAAAAAATCAAATGATAAGTGTATGAGACTTATGATACCTAAACAATAGTGTTCTGAAGCTTAGCAGATAAACCTTGCTCGTTCGAGACGCGATGTTTAGCAAGTCGTAATTGGTTTTAATTGCTATCAAAGCCAATGACTAAGACGTATTCTTATTTAAAAAAGCTGATAGAAATGAGGACACGCCCAAATAAGCAGATGCCAGTCACGAGTAATCAGCAATGAGATACCAGTAGATTGATAGTAATAATTAATCAAGAATGCCTAATTGCTGACAGCGCTCGCTAGTGAGATGAATGCGCACAAACTCACCAACGGCTAAATCACCCAATTCAAACCCTGCCACTGACCAGCGTATCAAACGCAAACAAGGCAGTCCAACCTGCGCTGTCATGCGTCTGACTTGGCGATTCTTACCTTCATAAATCGTCAGCATGAGCCATGAAGTCGGTACATTCTTACGCTCACGAATAGGCGGCTCACGTTGCCATAAATCAATGGGTAAGTTTGCCTCTTCTACCATGAGAGCCGTCGCCGGTAGTGTCTTGCCATCTTTTAAATGTACGCCAGAGGCAAGCTCATTCAACTGTGCTGGCGTTGCTGTGCCTTCAACTTGCACCAAGTAAGTTTTGCCCTGCTTATGACGGTTTTTTGCAAAATTAGCAGCAGAAGGTGGCTGGGTAATGGCTTTATTGACTCGACCATCACTCGTTAAAATCAGCAAACCCTCTGAGGTGGCATCAAGCCTACCAGCAATCCGTAAAGACTTATCGGTAAAATACTGTGATAGGGTGGTGTGATCATTGTTGCTGTCATCACGAAACTGACTTTGCACCCCATAAGGTTTATTGAATAAAATCAGACTAGAGGTTGACATGGTTTGGGATTTCCTAAATTTGAATCATTATTTTGTGCGTATTTTGAGGTTAGAGCGTGTCCTCAATTCACCATTTTTAAAACGAGGACATGCCCTAATAAAACGTTATTTTTTTAAATCAACGCTATAAGCTGCAAATTTGTTGATTTTATATAAAGTATCTTTGTTATTTTGCGCGTTATTATAACAGTCTGTGTGGATGCTATTTTACTAAAGGGATTTTTACAGTATCGTTAAGTCAATAAATCGTTAAGTCAATAAATGATTATTCAGTGCATCGCTATTTCACTTATTCATTTTTTAAACCATTTATCAGTATATCGCAACTTACCTATTGCTCAGAGTTTTTAGTTTGGCTAACCCGCCTTTAAAGCGGTATAAATAATCATAATAGAGTGGCTAGCATAACAGAGTGCTAAGGATGCTTGCGATATCTAACATACAACCAAGGAGTTTTATCCATGTCTTATGAGAAGGTTATCGTCCCAAGAGACGGCGAAAAAATTACCGTAAATGCTGATCTGTCGCTAAATGTACCCAATCATCCTATTATCCCGTTCGTTGAAGGGGATGGTATCGGGATCGATATCACGCCTGTCATGATAAAAGTGGTCAATGCGGCAGTGGAAAAAGCTTATCATGGCAAACAGTCCATCATTTGGATGGAGGCTTATCTCGGCGAAAAAGCCGCTAAAATATATGATGGTGACTATCTGCCAAGCGAGACGCTAGAGATTTTAAAAGACTATGTTATCAGTATCAAAGGCCCATTGACCACGCCAGTTGGCGGTGGCTTTCGCTCATTGAACGTAGCGGTACGTCAAGAGCTTGACCTCTATGTGTGTCAGCGCCCAGTTCGTTGGTTTGAAGGTGTACCAAGTCCTGTTCAGCATCCTGAGCTGACAGATATGGTCATTTTCCGTGAAAATTCAGAAGATATCTATGCGGGTATCGAATGGAAAGCGGGCAGTGAGGATGCTAAGAAAATCATCAAATTCTTAAAAGAAGAGATGGGTGTTACGAAGATCCGCTTCGATGATGATTGCGGTATCGGCATCAAGCCAGTATCCAAAGAAGGCTCGCAGCGTCTGGTGCGTAAAGCCATTCAACATGCTATCGATAATGATTTGCCCAGTGTGACTTTAGTGCACAAAGGCAATATTATGAAGTATACCGAAGGCGCATTTAAGGAATGGGGCTATGAGCTGGCCGCAGAACGCTTCGATGCAGAATTATTAGATGGTGGTCCTTGGATGACAATGAAAAATCCAAAAACAGGCAATGATATTATTATCAAGGATGTTATTGCTGATGCCTTTTTGCAGCAAATCTTGATGCGTCCTGCCGATTATTCCGTCGTCGCAACGCTTAACCTAAACGGTGATTATATCTCAGATGCCCTAGCAGCCGAGGTGGGCGGTATTGGTATCGCACCGGGCGCTAACAAAGGCGGTGCAATTGCGGTTTATGAGGCAACTCATGGCACAGCACCTAAATACGCGGGTCAGAATAAAGTAAATCCTGGCTCATTGATTTTATCAGCTGAGATGATGTTACGAGACATGGGCTGGACAGAAGCCGCTGATCTCATTATCAGTGGTATCCAAGGTGCTATCGCTAACAAAACAGTAACTTATGACTTTGAGCGCCTCATGCCAGATGCTATCTTACTCAGTACTTCTGAGTTTGGTAAAGCGGTTATCAAGCACATGGATGTTTAAAAATTATATAGCACTGAGTCAGCAGTTATCAGAATTTTATAGTATTGATAAAAGTATCAATACTCACAAAAGTATCGCTGAACATATCAATGTCAAAAAGCTATCTACAGCTATGTAGGTGGCTTTTTTATTGGCAGCTTTTTGCTGTTTATAAGTGATATTTTAAAAGTAACGTTTTAAACGTACTGTCTTATATTCAAGCATAAAAAACACCGCTTAAGTCTGAGACCTAAGCAGTGTTTTTATTTTACTTAACTGGGTTCAAAAGTCTTTATAAGTAAAGAAAATTAAGCCCAACTGTCTGCTGTATGAGCACATAACTCAATTACAATGAGGCGATTGCTGCATTGAATAGCGTGCTTGGACGCATCGCTTGTTCAGCCAATGCTTCGTCTGCCAAGTAGTAACCTTTTAAGTCTACAGGCTTGCCTTGAGCTTCATTCAGCTCCTTGACGATAGCAGCTTCGTTGCTCTCAAGCTTTTCTGCCAGCGGTGCAAATTTTGCTTTAAGATCAGCATCTTTATCTTGTGCCGCAAGCTCCTGTGCCCAGTACATCGCCAGATAGAAATGACTACCACGGTTATCGATTTCACCTGTTTTACGTGATGGACCTTTGTTATTTAACAACAGTTTTTCTGTCGCCGTGTCCAATGTATCCGCCAAGATTTGCGCTTTAGCATTGTTATCGTGACTGGCCAAATGCTCCAGAGAGACGGTCAAGGCTAAGAATTCACCCAATGAATCCCAACGTAAATGGTTCTCTTCTAGTAGCTGTTGAACGTGTTTAGGTGCAGAACCACCAGCGCCCGTTTCAAACAAACCGCCGCCTTTCATGAGTGGTACGACTGACAGCATTTTCGCACTGGTTCCTAATTCTAAAATTGGGAACAAGTCAGTCAAGTAATCACGTAAAATATTACCAGTCGCAGAGATGGTATCCAGACCACGGGCAACGCGCTCTAGCGTATAACGCATCGCACGAACCTGTGACATGATTTCAATATGCAGGCCTGTAGTATCATGATCTTTTAAGTAAGTTTGAACTTTTTTGATCAGCTCGTTTTCGTGCGGACGGTAAGGGTCTAGCCAAAAGATAACAGGCGTATCTGATTCACGGGCACGGCGTACGGCAAGTTTTACCCAATCTTGGATAGGCTCATCTTTAACCTGACACATGCGCCAAATGTCACCGTTTTCAACCTGCTGCTCAAGCAATACCTCATCAGTATCTTCATCGACAATACGAGCCAATCCTGAACCACTCGCCTCAAAAGTCTTGTCATGCGAGCCATACTCTTCGGCTTTTTGCGCCATCAAACCAACGTTAGGAACAGTACCCATGGTGGTTGGATCAAAATTGCCATGCCATTTACAGAAGTTAATCATTTCTTGATAGATACGAGCAAAGGTAGACTCAGGCATGACGGCTTTACAGTCATACATTTTGCCATCAGCGCCCCACATTTTACCGCCTGAGCGAATCATCGCTGGCATAGACGCATCAACAATCACATCACTTGGTGAATGGAAGTTGGTGATGCCTTTTGATGAATCAACCATCGCTAGGCGTGGACGATGCACTTGGCAAGCATGTAAATCGCGTTCGATTTCTTCACGTTTACTGGCTGGTAGCTCAGCGATTTTTTCGTACAAACTTGCCATACCGTTATTGACGTTGATACCTAGCTCGTCAAAGAAAGCGCCATGCTTATTAAAGGCATCTTTATAATAAGTTTTGACCGCATGACCAAACACGATAGGATGCGATACTTTCATCATCGTGGCTTTTACGTGCAGTGAAAACAAGATACCAGCTTCGCGGCAATCTTCCATTTCACGCTCATAAAATTCAAGTAATGATTTTTTGCTCATAAACATCAAGTCGATGACTTCTTTGTCCAGCAAGGCAATGCCTGTTTTGAAGACATGAATAGTGCCATCTTCAGCGACACGTTCCATACGTACAGTACGTGCTTTATCCAAAGTGATAGATTGCTCACCAGCATAAAAATCGCCACTGTGCATGTGCGATACGTGGGTCTGTGACCATTGCTTCCATTCACCCATAGAGTGTGGATGCTTGCGTGCATAGTTTTTAACCGCTTTTGGTGCACGGCGATCTGAGTTGCCTTCACGCAAGACTGGGTTGACAGAGCTGCCCAAGCTTTTGCCGTAACGCTTACGGATCTCTTCTTCTTCTTCTGTCTTAGGATCATCTGGAAAGTCAGGAATAGCGTAGCCTTTGCTTTGTAATTCTTTGATACAAGCTTTTAGCTGTTGAACAGAAGCACTGATATTAGGCAGTTTAATGATATTGGTGTCTGGATCTTGAGTCAGACGACCCAGCTCAGCCAGATTATCAGGAACGCGCTGCTCTTCCGTTAAGTACTCTGGGAACTCAGCCAACACTCGGGCAGCAACAGAGATATCGCTGGTTTCAACTTCGATGCCTGCTGTTTGAGTAAAAGCTTTTACAATTGGCAAAAATGATAAGGTTGCTAGCGCTGGTGCTTCGTCAGTTTTTGTATAAATAATTTTAGACATTAGTTGGGCATTCCTTTTAGTTGTAATTAATAATAAGGCTCAAATATAAGTTAATAATTCCATGCAGCTCTGATGTAATAATGGATCATGCAACGATACTAAATAATGTGTCGCGAGTTTTTTGTAGCCAGTTTCTTGGAGACCATCGAGTCTGCTTAGAATTTCTCTTCGTTAAGCGGCAGTTTGACTGTCTTGTCTGAACGACCTGCTCATATGAATGACTTAAAAATAGAGTGCGGACGCTACATCATAGTTAACTGATTATAAATCTGATACGATGTCAATATCGCATAATGAACTAAGTGTAGTGTTTTCGGTTGTTTCTAATATGTCTTAATTACATTAAGCTGTTAAGAGCCTTATTCTACCAGTCATCGATAAAAATTTCATCCTTTCTATACAAACACTGCCTGCTAATATTCGTCATAAAACGATGAATAATACAATCATTATTCAAAAAACTGCCAGTCATATCATAGATATGAGTCGTGACTAAGTGATTCTTACTCTCATTGCAGCAATGAGCTGACAAACCAAATCATCTATGTTTTTAGAGATGACTTTACTGGGATAGCTTTTATTATCGAGAGCGCATTGTTATCTATTTTATTCGTAATATCTGAAAATTATGAGAGCATAATTGTGACAGAGTTTGAGTAGAATTTTGCTAGGCCAGTCATATACGAAACAAGGTATAAAAAACTACGCCCATATAAAAATAAATAGTGAGTATTATGAGTTTACAATATGCATTACTCAATGACACCAGCTGGCAGAGTCAAACAGACTGGCAAACCCCCGATACCCCTTTTATGTCGTTTGCTTTTTGGCAAGCGTTAGCTGACACTGGCGCGATTGGTGAGCAGGCAGGCTGGTTGCCGATATTTGTGTTGGTACATCGTGTCGCAGATAGTCAAAGCGACAGCTCGATAGACCACGCTGACCATAGTGAAAATCATAGTGAAAACCATTCTGCGATTAACGAAGCTGCGCAAACAGTCGCGCATCCTGTGGCGGTGTTGCCTGTATTCCTCAAAGGTCATCATCGTGGCGAGTTTGTGTTTGATCATTCATGGGCAGAAGCCTATGCGCGTTATGGGGTGGATTATTATCCAAGGCTGGTTACTAGCGTGCCCTATACACCGATTACGGGTCAGCGGCTTTGGTTGGCAAAAGGTGAGACGTTAACCACCGATATTATAAAGACAGCTATCGCAGGCGTCGATGATATTGCTCAGCAAGTAGGTGCCTCAAGCTGGCATGGATTATTTATCACGCCTGAATTGGCTACAATTGCGACGGCATCTATGCCTACTGATATTGATATAGCGCATTTGCTAGCCGCTCAAGATAATGGTTTAGAATCAACCGCAATTGACATGCCCATACTGGAACGTCAAGGCTGTCAATTCTTATGGCAAAATAAAGACTTGCTACAAGACTGCCAACCATTTGCTGATTTTGAAGCATTCTTAGCGACGCTAAAAGCCAAAAAACGCAAAACCATCCGCGCTGAGCGTCGTAAGGTCGCCGAGCAAGGCATCATCTGCCAACGTAAATGCGGCGATGATATTACCGAGGAAGACTGGAAAGCGTTTTATCATTGTTATGTAATGACCTATGCGATACGTGGGCAACAGCCTTATTTAACCATCGAATTTTTTAAGGCATTGGCAGCGACCATGCCTGAGCATCTGATGCTTGCCCAAGCGCTAGACAGTTCTGGTGAAATTATAGCCAGTAGTCTGTTTTTATATGATAAACCCAATAGTACCAATGCCACTTTATATGGTCGTTATTGGGGCGCGCTTGGTGAGTACGACAGCTTGCACTTTGAGCTATGTTATTATCAAGGTTTAGAGTTTGCTATCGAGCAAGGTTTGACGTACTTTGACCCCGGTACGCAAGGCGAGCATAAATTGGTTCGTGGTTTTATTCCAACGACGACACACTCTATCCACCGTATTTATGACCCACGTTTTGTGCCAGCTATCGCCAATTTTTGCGCCCAAGACCGTGAGCATATGGCGCAGTATCGTCAGCAAGCGTTTGAGGCATTGCCCTTTAATGCGGATAATATGCCAGCCTTTGATACCAATCAATAGGCTTTGCTTAATACGCCTAACGCTCGCTTTCTTTTTTATTATTATGTCACTATTAGCCGTTAACTATGTCCAGTACTCCTTTTATTTGTCCTACCCATTTGTCTCCTCCTAGTGAGCTACTCTCGTGGCTCAATGTCGCAGGCTCTCTCACGGCGGTGTTGGAAGTGAAAGCAGGGCAGCCCTTACGCGTGGAGCGCAGCTTTGAGGGCTACCGATTGCTGTCATTGGCACAAAAAAAACAATTGAATGTCACAGGTGCCATGCTGAATCGTCCCATGCTAGCATGGGTGCGTGAAGCGCAACTATATGGCAATGACGCGCGCCCGTGGGTGGCTGCGCAAAGTATCTTTCCGTTACCCAGTCTCAAAGGTCACGCCCGCCGTCTACAGCAGCTTAAAGGTACACCCATCGGTTATGTGTTATTTAAACGCAGTCGGACTTTGCCCAATCAGCGTTTTATCCAGCAGACAAGTGAGGGTTGGCAACGGCAAACACGTTATGATTGGTATGGTCGCCAGCTGCTGATCAGCGAAACTTTCTTGCCAGCATTTGTCGCTACTGACAGCTAAATATCCGTTAAGTAGCCAGTCAATAGATAAATATTGCTACTAATCTGCTGACCAACAACAGGTTAGTAGCAATATGATATCGGTAAACCATTTATTTTATTGGCTATTTATCTGTGTTATATCACCATTTAATTCACTCAGCTTACAGTGAGGTTTTTTTGCGCTCACCGCACAAATTTTCATGTTACACTTAATGTTTAGCGATGATTTTGATGCCAACGCGTATCGAGTTTATTGCCGAATTGGACAAGTTAATGACAGGCCTATTGCCTCTGCTTACTCCTACTTATCTTTGCTAATAGACTCAATTCACAATAATGGTCATACCATAAAACTGAGCGCAAAAGTACCGCTGGTACTTTGAGCGACGTTGACACAGTAATTGTTTTATTGTGGGCAGCCTATAAGCTTCTTTTCAACGACATTTTTCAATGACAGTCACTACCTAGGACATCACTATGTTTAAAGATATTTCTATCAAAGATTTTGATCCAGTACTTGCTGAAGCGATGGCTGCAGAAAGCGTTCGTCAAGAAAACCATATCGAATTGATTGCGTCTGAAAACTACTGCTCGCAAGCAGTGATGGAAGCGCAAGGCACAGATCTAACCAACAAATACGCTGAAGGCTATCCTGGTAAGCGTTACTATGGTGGTTGTGAGCATGTAGACGTTGTAGAGCAATTGGCGATTGATCGTGCAAAAGAGTTGTTCGGTGCTGAGTACGTCAATGTCCAGCCACATTCTGGTAGCCAAGCAAACTCTGCCGTATTTTTAGCGTTACTTGAAGCAAATGACACCGTACTAGGCATGAGCTTAGACGCAGGTGGTCACTTGACTCACGGCGCACACATTAACTTTTCAGGTCTGAACTACAATGCCGTACAGTACGGCTTGGTCGAAGGCACTGGTCTTATCGATTATGACCAAGTTGAAAGTTTGGCAAAAGAGCATAAGCCTAAAATGATTATTGCTGGTTTTTCAGCGTATTCACAGGTAGTCGATTGGGCGCGTTTCCGTGAAATCGCTGATGAAGTTGGCGCTTATTTGCTAGTAGATATGGCGCACGTTGCTGGTCTAGTTGCTGGTGGTGTTTATCCAAACCCAGTACCGTTCGCTGATGTGGTTACAACGACTACGCACAAAACCCTACGTGGCCCACGTTCAGGCATGATTTTGGCGCGTGATGAAGTACTTGCTAAAAAGCTCAATTCTGCCGTATTCCCAGGTAACCAAGGCGGTCCGTTGATGCATGTCATCGCGGCAAAAGCGGTTTGCTTTAAAGAAGCGTTAGAAGATAACTTTTCTACTTATCAGCAGCAAGTGGTTAAAAATGCTAAAGCGATGGCAAAAGTGGTTCAAGACCGCGGCTATGAAATCATCTCTGGCGGTACTGAAAACCATCTCATGCTGATCAGCCTCGTTAAGCAAGAAATGACGGGTAAAGAAGCGGACAAATGGCTTGGCGATGCGCATATTACTGTGAATAAAAACGCTGTACCAAATGATCCAAAATCTCCGTTCGTGACTTCTGGTATTCGTATCGGTACACCAGCAATCACTACTCGCGGCTTCAACGAAGCGCAAGCGGGTGATTTGGCAGGTTGGATTTGTGATGTACTAGATAGTCGCGGTGATGAAGCCGTCGCTACAGAAGTACGCGGTAAAGTAGAAGCGATCTGCAAAGAGCTACCAGTTTACGAAAAAAATCAGTAATTTTTGATTGAGCAGTTTTAAACGTTGGTTAAAATAAAAACCGCTTAGCATTTGCTAGGCGGTTTTTATTTTTTTAATAAAAGGATAATTTGATGATGCTACGAATTCATGCTCTTTACCATGTTGATTTTGAAGAGCTCAGCCATATCAAGCAGTGGGCAGATAATCGAGGCCATAGTATTACGGTCACACGTTTTTATAAAAATGAACCATTACCCGCGCAAGACAGTTTTGATTGGTTAGTCGTTATGGGTGGACCAATGAGCATTCATGATGAAAGTGACTTTCAGTGGTTAGCTGATGAAAAATCTTTCATTCAGCAAAGTATTAATGACGGAAAAACCGTGATTGGTGTTTGCTTGGGAGCACAACTGATTGCAGATAGCTTGGGGGCGAAAGTTGCGCCATCAGGCATAAAAGAGGTTGGCTGGTTGCCCATTCAATTGACCGAACAGGGGCTTGCGCATCCGCTGCTAGCAGATTTGCCAAAGAATGAATTCACTGTATTTCATTGGCATGGCGATGGTTTTGAGTGTCCCAAAGGCGCGATGCCAATTGCAACGTCACATACTTGGGCCAATCAAGGTTTTGTTTATCAAACATCAAAGCATAAAGAGTTAGGTACGTGGGTGCTTGGTTGGCAATGTCATTTTGAAGTGACTAACAAGAGTATGGTAGATATGGTGTCACATGGACAGACGTATATACAAGAAGCGATGATTGATCATCCTGACTCTGTGCAAGCGGCTGATGAGATCCTAGCACTAGGGGACACGTATATTGCAGATAACAATGCATGGCTCTCGACCATGCTAGATAAACTAGCTAGATAATTCAGTGAAACGCGATTAATAATCTGTAGCAGGTGAAAATTCAGTATAAAGAAAAGCGCTAAAATGACAGATGAGCAAACCAGTCAAGACTGTGGGTTTTACTTATCTTACTTACATAATAATACTCGCTATTGATTACTTAACCTGCGACCTATCTTTTATACAATCTCATTGAACTGAAGAAAGAACCATTTAGCTTCTGCTAGGTGGTTTTTATTTTTAATAACAGATAAGGGGAGTACGATGCCTATTTCTACATCTATGTCATTTTGTTTTTGTAGTGTTCGTGAGGAAAATTTAGCAAGTATGCTAAATGGTAGTATTACACTTGATGAGCTAAGAGAAAATCGTGACAACCAATACTTGGATGTGAAACAAGCATCTTTTGAACACTATACGGAAGAATTGATTGAGCTGTTGGGAGAAGGACATTACGCCTTGTGCGATCTGTTATTTTTGGCAGACAACACGCCTCTGCATGAGCAGCATGACGGGCTATTATATGATGTGGCCGTCGTGCCTAAGATTGTCAAAGCGTTTGCCGCGACAGACTTAAAAAAATTGGTACACGACATCGGTTACCACGAAGCAGAGAGCCAAGAAGGTTTGAATACGTTTCTTGAGAATTTAAATCATGTTCATAAGTTATTTGAGTTTGCAGAAGAGAACAAGCTCAATGTGGTTGGGTTTACGCTTTAATATATAAAAATTTGCTTTAAGTATTTGTTACTTGAAGTATTTTAAAACTTGAGCGTCTTAGTTTGATGTGAAAAACCGCTTAGCTGAATGGCTAGGCGGTTTTTATGTGTCGTAGAAAATAGTAGCTAATCCTTCTTCAGCGCATGACTGTCTTCTAATATGCCCATAAATCTCTCATATAACCAAGGCTCAGCATCATCAATGGCTTGGTTATATATTTTAGAGCCGATCAAGTCCACCATAAAATCGAATAAGAACTTGGCAGGCAAATTACCGATATCCAAATCAAACTCTTCGCTCATATAATCTCTCAAATTATCTAACAGCGCTTCTTCCTCTTCCTTCGATAACTTGATAAGTTTGTCTTTACTCATATTATTCTCTCAATACTAGGTAATGATCTAGCTTAGTTCAATCATACCTTTATAGGAAGGTTGAATAATCAATAAAAAAGGCTGGGTTACGATAGCGTAGCCCAGCCTTATTCAGGTTAATTTGACTTTATTGCTTATAAAATTACATAAACGGCAGTTTAGTAAATATCTGCAAGATCGTCGCGTTGACGATATCGACAAAGAATGCACCAACCATTGGCACAATCAAAAATGCCTTAGGCGAAGGCAGATAGCGATCCGTGACCGCCTGCATATTGGCAATCGCCGTAGGCGTCGCACCCATACCGAAACCACAATGTCCAGCTGACAAGACCGCTGCATCATAGTCTTTACCCATCACCTTAAAGGTTATGAAATAGACATAAACAACCATAATGACCGTCTGTACCAGTAAGATAATCAACACAGGGCCTGCCAAATCAGTCAACTGCCATAGCTTCAATGACAGCAGCGCCATGGCTAAGAACAGACTCAAAGAAGCGTTACCAAATACGTCGATAGAGCGATCAAACATATCAAAATTAAAGATAGTGGTTAAGACATTACGAATAATCACACCACCTGCCAACGCCCAAACGAAGGTAGGTAGCTCAAACCACGTGCCTTGCGCAACAAGCGTCATCACATCGGCGAAGGCCAACGCTGCGGCAAACAATGCCAATGTTTCAATAGTAGAAGAGGCGGTGATAAAGCGCATGCTGTCAGGTCTTTCGAAAATTTCTTTATTGCTACTCGCCGAATCTTCATCATGTTTGGTGCTATAAAGCGACTGCGCACCAGCGACTTTTTCGATGTCACTAGGATTGGGATTGGCGGGCGTTGGTTTTAACCCCAGCTTTTGAATCAGGCGACGGGCAACAGGACCACCAATGATACCACCAGCGACTAAGCCATAGGTGGCAACGGCGATACCAAGCGTCGTTGCACCGACCACACCGTAATCTTGCTCCAAGGTGATACCCCAAGCACCTGCCGTACCGTGACCACCAGTCAGGGCGATAGAACCTGTCACTAATCCAAGTAGTGGATCAAGTCCCAATGCGCTTGCCATGGCCACACCAACGACATCTTGCAAGACGATAAAAACGGACACAACGATGGTAAAAATCAACAATGGCGTACCACCAGCTTTGAGTCTACTAAAATCAGCACTCAAACCAATAGAGGCAAAGAACATCAGCATGGTAGCCGTCTGTAATCCTTGATGAAAGTTAAAACTATATCCCCAAATGATATTTAGAATATAGACCACTATTGCTGCGACCAAACCACCAGCAACAGGCTCTGGAATGTTAAAATCTTCTAAGAATTTAATTTTCTTGACCAAAAAGCGCCCAAGCAGCAGCACTAGAGTGGCTAGTATCAGCGTGTAATAGCCGTTTAGGGTAATTTCCATATATTAATCCTTTCTATAAAAATAAATTAACCTGAATTCGGGATAAATATGGTTTTATCTCGAATTCAGGTTTGTGTGGTGATTGGCGACTAGGCATCATCCACGGACGGCATAATAACCCATAATTGCGGCTTGCCAAAATCTCTGTAGGCATCTTCAATGACGCTTTTGAAAACATTAAAATCTTCGGTGTTTATTTTTTTCACCGCTGTTAGATCCAGCATCAGGTGAGTCACTTCGCTGTCCGTTAAACAGTCCCATGCGCTATCCCAGTTATGTGAAAAATAGCTGGGAAAATCACAGGCATTGGCTAAGTTTGTTAATAATGTGGTTTTATTAAGTATCTCGTTTATAGGTATGTTAACAGTCTGAGCGGGCATGCTAGCATTTAGTGCTGTAGTTTTTTGGTTAATATCTTGGTCAAAACCCAGATTAATATAGTGGATGGCTTTACTCATATTATTTTACGTCCAGTCTGCGAAAGCTATCATAGTGATCAACGGTCAAGTAATACACAGTCGGCGGATGACCACCTGTGACGATACGCCGTGCACCGCGATGTGACACGCCAGGGGTCGGCACGGTATATTCGCGGTAGTAGCCTTGCGACTGCGTGGGCAATCTGCCCTCACGATTATAAAATGTCGTGCCATCTTTATGAGGATAAGGAAAAGGCCCGCCTCGTTGTATAAGGGCAATGGTATTGTCTATCTGAGCATCGCCCGTGACGCCGCTTGTCTTTGCTGGCTGTGCCTCTGATGAGGTTTGTGATACCGTCGTTGGGTCAATACTATCGGTCAAAAACCCAGACGACAAATCACCAAAAAAGTAAACAGCAACGGCAATAAGGGCAATCAAACTAAATAGGGTAGAGCCTAAGCTTCTCTTGTTTTGGTTGCCACGCTGACTATGGCGATTGTCACGGGTAGTGTGTCGCGGGTTTTTGTTATTATCAGTAGAGTTGTTTCGGCTGTTAGTATTTGAATGGTGATTGGTTATATTTGAGTCTGGAGCGGCTAAAATACTCAATTCGTTGGAAGTGACTTCAGTGGCTCGTAGTTGGTTTTTATCATTACGCTCACTATTAAAATAGACGCTTTGACCGATGGTTATCGGCTGTGATAATTGCACTTTACTCACATGAAAAAACACGTCTTCACTTTGGTTGTCTACATCGATAAAGCCATAGCCTTTATCTGAATTCCAGTGCTTGATTTTACCACTCTGCATAAGCCCACTTTCCTATCGCCTGTTTTGTTATCGTGCCGCATGACTTCTATCATATACATAGTTTTAATACCGCATATATAACATATTTGACACTACTAAAAAACGCCAGCAATTGAGCTGGCGTTTTTTTGTGGATTATACGTTAAATCAGAGAGTGGATGATAGGCTAAGCGATAAGACGTTAGGCGCGAGTCTCACCATGACCATAAACGATCCATTTCTGTGAGGTGAGACCTTCAAGTCCTACTGGGCCACGAGCGTGGATTTTATCGGTCGATATGCCAATCTCAGCACCCAATCCATACTCAAAGCCATCGGCAAAACGGCTAGAGGCGTTAATCATGACGCTCGCCGAGTCGACTTCACGGATAAAACGCTGCGACTTGGTATAGTTGTCGGTAATGATAACGTCGGTATGATGGCTGCCATGAGTGTTGATATGTTCAATGGCTTCGTCAATACCTGACAATACTTTTACCGCTAAGATAGGCGCTAAATATTCGGTATCCCAATCCTCAGCAGTGGCCGCAGACAGATGTCCAGCAAGTTTAGCATTGTCATTTAAGATGGCTTGCGACTTGTCATCAAGGCGCAGTTGCATCGCATCATCAGCGGCGATGATGGCTTCGGCAATCTTTGGCAATAGCTCACCCGCGACTGATTCGTCGATCAATAGCGTCTCCATAGTATTACACGTACCGTAGCGATGGGTTTTTGCATTGACGCTGACCTTGATGGCGATTTCGGCATCTGCATCACTATCGATAAAGGTATGGCAGTTGCCATCTAAATGCTTGATGACAGGAACGCGAGCATCGCGGCTGATACGCTCAATCAATCCTTTGCCACCGCGTGGTACGATGACATCGACATAATCTGTCATGGTGATCAGCTCGCCGACAGCAGCACGATCTGTCGTTTGTAATACTTGCACACTGTGCTCAGACAGCCCGACTTTCTGTAGTCCTTCCAAGATACACTTGGCAATCGCTTGATTGGATTCAAACGCTTCAGAACCGCCGCGCAAGATAATAGCGTTGCCTGATTTTAGCGCCAATGAAGCCGCTTCTAAGGTCACGTTAGGGCGCGACTCATAAATCATGCCGACCACGCCGAGCGGCACCCGCATTTTACCCAAATGAATCCCTGATGGCTGATAGGTCATGTCAGTGACTTCGCCGATGGGATCTGGTAATGAGGCGACGTCTTTTAACCCTTGGAGCATACCGTCAAAGCGGGCATCATTTAGCTCTAAGCGATCCAGTAAGGCTGCCTCTAAATCGTTGTTTTGTCCATTATCCATATCAGTTTTATTGGCGGCCAAAATATCTGATTTGGCCTCTTTTAACACATCATGAATCGCCATTAATGCTGAGTTTTTGTCACCAGTGTTTGCCGCAGCCAGTACACGAGAAGCCGCTCTTGCTTGCTTGCCGACAGCTTGCATATAGGCAGTAACGTCTGTGGTATTCGATTGACTCATAAATTATTTTCCTTATGTTATAAATGTTTTAAGCAAATGAAAGCGCCCAAAAAGGCGAAAATGTGGCAAAAAGATGATTTAGATACCTGTCAGGTATTATGCTATTTAACATAGAGGAGATTGAGGCGATAGTAAAGATGATTTTGTGAACAGTGCCTGCTTTACATAGCGTTTATGAGCATTGTCGTCGCGTCATTTTACTGACTTTACCATTACTGAGTCCTTGCCACTTCATGATACAAACATCATTTTAGAGAAAGCAAAAATACAAGCCTTCGGTTACGTGGTTTTAACAGAACTGCGTTGTAACTACTAAGGTAGCTAGCATTAATAATACGTATAGTAGAGCTTAACGGTGCATCAAAAAGCAATTAAAGGGCAGACATTCATGTATGAATGGTTGCTCGTCAAATACAATTCAATAAATGAAATAATGATGGAGAATAAAAATGGCTATTAGAAATGACACTATCGACAACACCACGCGTAAAAGCTTGCTGACAGTTGGTTTGATTGCCGCAGCATTGACATTGGGCGCTTGCGGTAAGAAAGAGGAAGCCCCTATGGAAACTGCTCCAGCCGTTGATGCACAAACAGCAGTAGAGGATGAAGCTACTGGTGTTGCGACAGCAGGTGATGGCGATGATATTGCAGTTGCTAGTGCTGATGATGGCATGGCAGTGGGTAGTAATGATGATGTGGCGGTGGCAACAGCAGATGACGCCGAAGTGCTAGATGGTACTGAGAGCGAAGAACATGTCTCGACGTATTAAATCGCTACTTTGATTAACTGATTATCATTAGTTGATGATATAAGCGAATAAAACTAGATAATCAGATAAAACTACGCCCAGTACACGAAAGTGATAAAATAAGGCTCAGCGCTGTAAATACAGTCTGGGCTTTTTTGTATTAGCTATTTAGTAGCTTATTAGTATTTATTTGCCACTGATTGAGCATCTGGTTCAATACAGGATTTGCCTTTTTGCTGTGTAATAAGAGACAATGTGACATTTTTTCTATTTGTGTCACGAATCATAGCCTTATCACGATAATGCTATGATTGATGCTGATACTATTTATGCTGCCTATGCCGCTATTTTTTATTCATTTTTATTCGTGTTTTCACTCATATTTATTGGAAGTCTGCTGAACCATGCTTGATATTGCAAAAGATCCGACTCGGCCTATCGCCTTAGATTTACAAGACGTCCATAAAAGCTATGGCTCATTGGCAGTGCTAAAAGGAGTGTCCCTTACTGCATATGACGGTGATGTCATCTCTATTTTGGGCTCATCAGGCTCAGGTAAATCTACCTTGCTGCGCTGCATTAATTTGCTCGAAAAGCCCAATCAAGGTCGTATTATTATCGGTAATGATGAGCTGATGCTCAAGCCTGCCAAGTCAGGTGAGCTGCAAGCGGTCGATATTAAGCAATTGGAAAACTTGCGCGCGCGCGTGGGTTTTGTCTTCCAAAACTTTAACTTGTGGCCGCACAAAACGATTTTGCAAAACATCATCGAAGGACCAACGCAAGTTTTAAAGATTAAAAAAGATCAAGCCATTAGCGATGCTGAAAAGCTGCTCGATAAAGTCGGTTTGCTTGATAAAAAAGACGCTTATCCAGCGAATTTATCTGGCGGTCAGCGTCAGCGTGTGGCGATTGCCCGTGCGCTTGCCATGCAGCCACAAGTGCTGCTATTCGATGAGCCAACCTCAGCCTTAGATCCTGAACTGGTCAATGAAGTGCTCGCCGTCATGCGTGAGTTGGCAGAAGAGGGGCGTACTATGCTTATCGTCACCCATGAGATGCGTTTTGCGAGAGAAGTATCAAGCAAAGTGGTGTTCTTGCATCAAGGCGTGATTGAAGAGATTGGCACGCCCGAGCAAGTTTTTGATAATCCTACCTCTGAGCGTGTCAAAGACTTTATGGCATCGCATCGTCAGAACTAGCCTCGTATTTAGTATCCGTTTTATATGCAAAAATGGGGTGGTAATATTCTTACCACCCTATCGTCATTTTATCTTAAGCATAAAATTACTGCTTAGTAAGCAGCGTTGACCGTTTATTACTCGTTAATAACAGTCGGTATGTAAAACGTTTGTTTTTGATATTTTACTCAGGTATTATCAAAAGGTTTACAGGTGGTCGATAATGACGGCTGCTTGTGTATTCTGCTATCTATATTGCTTGTCTGGCAGGGACGTCAGAGAACAAAATATCAGAACCCTACATTAAAAACCCATCAGAATTTAAGGAATGTATGATGTCGAATTCTCGCCTATTGTGGTCATCGATGACCGTTACCGCCGCATTGATGCTGAGCGCCTGTAGTCAACCGGCTAATGAAACTACTGATAGCAACACTGACGCCACTGCAGCAGAAACGGCTGGCAAGACCATTCGTATCGCGACCGAAGGTGCTTACCCTCCTTTTAACTACACCAATGCTGATGGCAGCTTGGCAGGCTACGATATTGACGTTGCCAATGCCTTGTGTAAACAGATGCAAGCCAAATGTGAAATCGTCGCTCAAGATTGGGATGGTATTATTCCGGGTCTTTTAGCACAAAAATATGATGCAGTGATTGCGGGTATGTCTATTACACCTGAGCGTCAAGAAAAAGTCGACTTTACCGAGCCTTACTTTGCCAATACGATGGTTTGGCTGACCGATACCAAAGGCAGTTTTGATCCTATGGCGATCAAAAATTTGACACTTGGTGGTCAACGTTCAACCACGCCTGGCGCTTATTTACAAGATAACTATGAAGGCAAAGACGGCAATACTGTGCAGTTGTATGACAATTATGACAATGCTTATTTGGATCTAAAGTCTGGTCGTAGCGATGCAGTATTGGCGGAAAAAGTCTCTGCCAAATCATGGTTGGCAGACAACCCTGAAGGCTTTGGTATCGTTGGTGACGAAATTGACAATGACGACAATATTGCCATTGCTGTTCGTAAAGGTGACGCACTCAGAGACGACTTTAATAAAGCACTCAGCGAAATCCGTAGTAACGGTGAGCTGGCACGTCTTGAGCAAGCGAACTTTGGTCAATAATCTTCTGATTGAAAAATGAAGGAATAGCAAACATGACAATATCAATGACATCATCATTAAAAACTAGGGCGCTTTGGCTTGCGCCATTAAGTGCCGCGATGCTTATGCTGGCTGGTTGTAATAATAGCGCCACGCCAGAAGATGGGGCGGCAGCTGACACCACAGCCGATGCACCTATGAACATAAAAATTGCCACCGAATCAAGCTATAAGCCGTTCAGTTATACCGATGCTGATGGCAAGTTAATTGGTTATGAGATTGAGCTGGTCGACGCTCTGTGTGCACAAATGAAAGCAAAATGTGAAGTCATCTCACAAGATTGGGATGGTCTCATTCCTGGTCTAAATGCCCAAAAATTCGATGCAATTATCGCAGGTATGTCGATCACGCCTGAGCGTAAAGAAGTGGTTGAATTCACTGACCCGTACTTTCACACCGGCATTATCTTGATCGGTAAAAAAGGTGATGACATTCGCGTCGATGCATTAAAAGGTCAGCCCATTGCCTCACAGCGCTCAACCGTCGCTTCACAGTACTTGCAGGATGAACATACAGATGCTGATATCAAGCTTTATGATACCCAAGATAATGCGTATCTGGATCTGACTTCAGGTCGCGTACGGGCAATGATGTCCGATAAAGTCACTGGCATCGATTGGCTAAAAACGGATGCTGGCAAAGACTATGAAGTGAAAGGACAAGAAATCAGCACCGACGAAGATGCCATGGGTATCGCGCTTCGTAAAGGCGATCCATTGGTCGCTAAGTTCAATAAAGCGTTGGCTGAATTAAAAGAAAACGGTACTTATGACCAAATCACAGGCAGCTATTTTGGCACCAGCTCTACTGCTGCTGCGCAAAAAGCCGTGGCAACCACCGACGTAAAAGAAGTGATGGTGGTTGAAGGTGATGATGCTGTTGAAGTGAAAGAAGAATCAGCTGAAGCGGCGACTAACTAATACCATAGCTCATCTCTGTGCTCGGCTGATATGGCTGTCACGTATGGCGATATTCACTCATAGAGATGAGTGTTATTTTACTCACAAACCCCAAGGATGATCATGAACAACCATTTTGACCAACACCGTGCAATCGCGAACGCATCCGTTATCAATGGCATCAAGGCGCGACGTTTTTCAGCGCCCTTGCTTGCGATGGCGGCGCTTTTAACCTTAGCAGGATGTAGCAATGGTCAAAATGATGCAAATGATGATGTCAGCCCAGACGCCGCTGAGACCGCAGCGACGGGTGATGTGTTGCGTATTGGTACCGAAGGCGCTTATGCCCCCTTTAACTATACCAATGCGGATGGCACCCTTGGTGGTTTTGATGTTGATATTGCCAACGCTATCTGTGCCGATATGAAGGTAACATGTGAAATCACGGCGCAAGATTGGGACGGTATTATCCCGGGTCTAAAAGCGGGTAAGTACGATGCGATTGTGGCTGCCATGTCGGTGACGCCTGAGCGTGAGCAACAAGTCAGCTTTACAGAGCCGTACTTTAGCAATACCTTGGTGTTTTTGGCCAAAAAAAACAGCAGCTTCGATCCTAGCAATAGCGATGATATCAATGCGCATTCTATTGCCGCTCAGCGCTCGACCATTTCTTCGCAGTGGTTAGAAAAGGTTTATCCAAATGCTGACATGAAGCTTTATGACACGCTAAGTAATGCGTTTTTGGATTTGGGTTCGAATCGTGTCGATGCGATGGTGTCTGATAAGCTGCCAGCGCTAGAATGGCTTGGCTCCACCTCCGGCAGTCAGTATGCGCTCAAAGGTCAAGAGATTGACATCAATGATAATTTTGCCATCGCGGTGCGTCCAGGCGATGCATTGCAAGCAAAAATTAATAAGTCATTGGTCAATATTGAAGCGGATGGCACTTACGATAAAATCAATCAAAAATATTTTGCGATTCCAGCGTCAAGCTCAATGGTCACTACTGAGCCGACAGAAAAACCTGCTGAATAAGTCTTCAAATACATTTAGCACTGTTGCATCGTAACCGTGAGAGTAGTGATTTTAATAGGTTAATTTGAATTCCATTCCATAGGAAGGGTATTGCTTTAATAGCGATATCCTTTTTTTGTTTTTTATAAAAAATAGTTCGGTCTTATGATATTGACTGTTCGGTTTGTAAAAATATGACTAATCTAATGTGTTTTTAAGAAGATAAGCGTCTATTTAAGCACTGCTTTTACGTGTGAGTATTAACATAGCTGGCAGCGAATATGATAAAATCAGCGCTCATTTCTACTGTGTCAATTTCCGCCGCAATAATCGTATTGATTTGACGTCGATCTATGACGCAAAGCACCAAGGTCTATTTGGTATAAAATACGCTTATCAGCAGCGCTCAGCGATTGATGCTGATTCTTTTAACTCATATTTTGCAAATTGCTAATATAAAGAGACTGAGTGGATAATTGTGTTTGATTTACAAGGATTTGGCGCGCTACTACTGAGCGGCGCTACCGTCACCATCAAGCTTGCCATGACCAGTTTAGTCATCGGCATGGCTTTAGGGCTGCTCGGTGCCACAGCTAAGCTGTCCAACGTCTGGCTGCTGCGTAAAATTGCGACTGTATATACGGCGACAATGCGCGGTATTCCAGAGTTGCTATTGGTACTGTTTATTTATTACGGTGGCTCTATGCTGCTGATGACGATTCTCAAGAAATTCGGCTATAACGAATATGTTGAGATCAGTGCCTTTTGGGGCGGCGTGATGGCATTGTCTATCGCGTTTGGCGCTTATGCGACTGAAATTTTTCGCATGTCGATCCAAGAGATTCCGATAGGGCAGAAGGAGGCGGCGCAAGCGATTGGTATGCGTCCTTTTCAGACGTTTTATCGCATTACTTTGCCACAAGTTTGGCAGATTGCGTTGCCAGGATTGGGCAATTTGTTTTTGGTGTTGCTCAAAGATACCGCATTGGTATCGGTCGTGGGTCTCAAAGACATCATGTATCAGGCGTCACGTGCCGCCCAATCAACGCAGCAGCCATTTACTTTTTATATGGCAGCGGCGATTATTTATCTGGGTTTAACCATGTTGATTACTGGTTTTATGATGTGGCTCGAATGGCGCGCCAATCCAGCGGCACGCTACGCTAAAAAGCTGAGCCGTCAGTCAACCCACCGTCAATCGACCATAGGATAGAGGAGAGATACTATGGATTGGAATTGGCAGGTTATTTTTGATAGTATTCCTGATTTATTAAACGGGGCAGTATTGACCGTACAGCTGGTGGTTATCTCAGGTATTATCGGTCTATTTTTTGGTTTGGTTTTAGCCCAGTTACGCTTGTCAAAAAACTGGCTGGTGCAGATACTACCATTTTCTTATATCTTCTTCTTCCGTGGCACGCCGCTGCTGGTACAGATATTTTTGATTTATTATGGTCTAGGACAGTTTGAGGCTATACGGAATTCGTTCTTATGGGAACCTGTGCTCAGTCAGGCGTATTGGTGTGCCATCATTGCCTTTACCATGAATACCAGTGCTTATTTGGCAGAGATCATTCGCGGTGCGATTCAGACCATTCCTGTTGGTGAGCTCGAAGCAGCTGACGCTATCGGTATGTCGAAATGGCAGAAGCTTACGCGTATTACCTTACCCCGTGCCTTTGGTATTGTCATTCCAGCTTATAGCAATGAAGTGATCTTTATGCTAAAAGGCAGTGCGCTTGCGTCAACCATCGCTTTGATGGATATCACGGGTGTCGCTCGAACCATTAGTGCGCGAACTTATACCTTGATGGAGCTGTTCTTTGCTGCTGGTATTATTTACCTTCTATTATCATGGGTGATTCTGTTTAGCTTTAGGTTGTTTGAAAAAAGAATGAACCGCCATACAAGCTATGTACCGCCTGATGTAATGACCAACACCATACCTTAATGGTTTGGCTCAAAATAATGCTAAAAAATCAATGAAATAGCGGGTTAATATCTCAATATTAACCCGCTATTATTTTGTTTAACTGCTATTTATCTCATTTTTATAGCTATTTTTAAAATGAAGATAAGCCCTAGAAAAATAACGACAGATAGTGCAGTATGTATGATAAACCTATCAATAATCTGCTGTGAGTGCCTAGTATGAGCCAATCACCCCATATGTCTTTAATCAATGCGATTGCTGCCAGTGTTAATGATGACGCGAGCATTGCAATGGTTAACGATAGCGTACGTGCATCCATCGGCAAGGTGGTCTGTGTCGGCCGTAACTATGCGGAACACGCCCGCGAGCTTGGCAATGAGATACCAAAATCACCCATCTTATTTATGAAACCAGCATCGTCAGTGGTCAGTGTGCGTCATGATATCGTCCGTCCCAATCCAGCGATATATGGTGAAACCCATTATGAAGCTGAGCTGTGTGTGCAATTAGCAGCAGACTTATCGGCAGCCACGCTTGAACAAGCACAGCAAGCGATAGGTGGCGTGACCTTGGGGCTTGATTTGACCCTACGTGACTTGCAAAGTAAGCTCAAAGAAAAAGGTCATCCATGGGAGCGTGCTAAGTGTTTCGATGGTGCCTGTGTACTTGCTGATTGGATTGATCCGCAAGCGTTTGGCGATTTTAGTCATGTCGAATATCAGCTTTATATCAATGATGAGCTGAAGCAAGATGGTGATAGTACCTTGATGCTATTTCCAGTTTATGAATTACTGGCAGAGATTAGCCATGCCTTTAGCTTACAAGCAGGTGATGTGATTATGACTGGAACGCCGAGCGGCGTTGGCATATTACAAGCAGGCGATGCGTTAAAATTGAAGCTCGGTGCCCATGAATGGCAGGCGCAGGTTCAATAAGTTTTTATAGCAGCACTATTTTATCAGTCGTCAAATGCAGCGACGCCATCAAAAAATCCCAAGTTAACGCTTGGGATTTTTTCGTTTTATGAGGTGCTCACAAAGTGCTGTCATGAGACTGTCATCTATGTTTCAACGTTCTGTCATAAACTCTCGGTAGACTTAAGCGGAATTCGTATTTTGATGGCGGTAACTATAAAGCCGCTAGCAACTCTTTTCTGCCAATCTAGCCTAACAGCAAGGTGACTGATAATGACATTATTGAATAATAAACAACCACTTGCCCATGAAGTCGTTGAAGATTCTAATCCGACTGACAATATCGATTTTCAAACCATTATTAGTCGTCGTTTAAATCGTCGTAGTATCCTAAAGGGTGGCACAGGATTGACGGCGGCGGCTTTTTTTGGGGCGCTACCTTTGGTTGGCTGTAGCGATGATGATGACAGCAGTCCTATCAAGAATACTGATAATAACGCGGCTATCCCTGCACAGGGCGATCTCAAACGTCCCGAAACTTTGAAGTTTACGGCAGTGGCGCATTCAACTGCCGAAACGATGAGTGTGGCAGCAGGCTATAAAGCCGAGATGATATTACCACTTGGTACGCCGCTGATATCGGGTATCGATGATTGGAAAGACAACCGAGAGCAGTCGGCAGAATCATTCGAGTGGCGCATGGGTGATAACCATGATGGCATGTGGTTCTTTGGTAAAAAGGGCGGCGCTTATGATGCCAAAGCGGCAGAGAATGGGCTGCTAGTGATGAATCATGAATACGTGAATAGTAACGAATTGAGTCCGTTTGGCTACTATGTGACCCAAGATGATAATGCTGCTCCCATCTTTAAAAATCGTCGCCTCGCGAGTGACGTGCGTAGGGAGGTTAATTGCCATGGGGTAGCGGTGGTCGAGATGAAACGCCGCGCTGATGGTAAGGGTTATGAGATGGTGGCTGATTCGAAATATAATCGCCGTCTCACGAGTAGTAGTACGGCGCAGTTGACAGGGCCCGTTGCTGGCTCTGATTTGGTCAAGACTAAGTTTGATCCGACAGGCTTTCAGACGCGCGGCATCAATAATAACTGCGGTGCAGGTTTGTCACCTTGGGGCACCTATCTGACCACCGAAGAGAACTTTTTAGGGGTATTCGCCCGTGGGCAAGATGCTAGCCAATTAAGTGATGGGCAAAACTATGGCCGCGAGCGCTACGGTGCAACAGAGGATTTCCCAGGTTGGGAGTATCTGTGGCACACACCTGAAGCCAAAGATGCCAAGATAGCCGATGAATTTTCGCGCTGGGATATGACCGCCGTCGGTACCAGTGCTGCTGACGATTATCGTAATGGCTTTAATACCTTTGGCTATATCACCGAAATTGACCCTTTTGACCAAAACTCTATGCCGCAAAAACGTACGGCACTGGGACGTTTTGCCCATGAAAACTGTGCTTATGCCCCGGTTGAACAAGGCAAACCGGTGGTCTTTTATATGGGCGATGATGCTCGCGGCGAATATATTTATAAGTTTGTCTCCAAAGCCACATGGTCAAATAGTGATATCGGCGGTGGCTTAAAAGCGGGCGATAAGTATTTGAATGATGGCACGCTCTATGTTGCTATCTTTAATGAAGATGGCAGCGGTGAATGGAAAGCACTCGTCCATAGTCAAAACGGACTGGATGCCTCCAATACGGTATTGCCTTTTAATGGGCAAGATGGGGTTCTGGTTTTTGCTCGTGCCGCAGCAGATGTGGTCGGTGCAACCAAAATGGATCGACCAGAGTGGGTGTCGGTTAGCCCTATGACTGGTGAGGTGTACGTCACATTGACTAATAATAAATATCGCGGCGTACGTGAGGATCAACCTGTGTCAGCCTCTAATCCGCGTAGCTATCAGGCAGGTGAAAAAGCGGCAGGTAATGACAACGGTCATATCATTCGCTGGGCAGAAGCAGGTGGCGATCATGCGGCCATGAGTTTTGAGTGGGACATTTATTTGTTTGCCACGCCTTATGATCTGGCCGCAGAAAATTTGTCACAGTTAAATGATAGCAATGATTTGTCTTCTCCCGATGGTTTGTACTTCGATCCGCGTGGCGTATTATGGATTCAGACCGATGATGGCGCTTATACCGATACCAGCAGCTGTATGTTACTGGCGGCGCTGCCGGGTAAAGTCAGTGATGGGACAGCCATAACGACCTCAGCAGGACAACAAACACGAGTCGGCATACCTGCTAGTAATGACAATATCAAACGTTTTTTTGTCGGTCCTGAAGGCTGTGAAGTCACAGGTATTACTATGGTTCCTGACTTTAAAACCTTATTTATCAATATTCAGCATCCGGGTAATACTTGGGGTGCTATTGCTGGAGGCAGTACGCCGCGCTCAGCGACCGTGATGATTACGCGTGAAGATGGCGACGTCATACTGGCAGAGTCGTTTGTCTAGTTAGACATTTGCATGAGTAATGATGTGTCTTTCTCAACAAAAAAATCCCAAGTCATGGCTTGGGATTTTGTATTTTGGAGGATAGTTATTAATATGCAAGTATTGATATTAAAGGATAGCGCCTTTCTTTGACAATAAAGATACTTGATAGTTAAATCATTTTCTTCTGTTTATGACAATTACAGGATAGTATGGAAAATCCTTTCAACTGCTTGATATGTTAACACTATGACCAGTCCAAAACCTTTAGAAACCATTCATGATTTATTTGCCACCACTCGGCGTCCAACTGCTGTTGAGTCGGATACTGGTGAAGGTTTTCAGGGCGATGTCTATGAAGAGCTGGCGAAACTCGAATATATCTATGTCGATGAGCTGAGCGCCGAGACGGTGGACAACAGTTATAGCAAACCGCATCAGCCTATTACGTTGGTTGATTTTTTTGAAGGCTTGGCTCAGTTGGCAACGATGGGCGTGGTGGAAGTCACTGATATTGTAGAGGCTATCCATCGTGAGATTCTGCTGCGTCCTTTAGGACGGTTTAATAAAGGCAATATTGAGCACTGGCAGCGCGGTATCACGGGGCGTATTTATGGCACGGTGCGTTATACGATGCAATTGGTGGGCAATAATCTTGCCTCAGGGCTGCGTCTTTATAACACGGTTTCTAGACCCAAAAAATTACAACCTTTGCCCAAAAACTTACGTCGCTTGGTCAATATTCTAAATGGCGTCATGGGCGATCACCTTATCACTCATCACAATCCATTGGCAGTATCGATGGTGCTATATGATGAATACAATCGTGTACAAAGTGGCGCGCTGTCTGGGCGTGTTATTATTTTATGCCATGGGCTTTGTATGAGTCACTTGAGCTGGCAGGTATCTGGAGAAGGCAATTTGGGTGAAGTTTTGGTCAATCACTTGCCAAAAGCGACGGTGCTGTATTTAAACTATAATACGGGTCGGCGTATTTCTAGCAACGGACGTAGCTTTGCAAAAGTCTTGCAAGATTTGGTTGAGAATAATCCCGACGTCACTCAGATAGATTTAATCGGTCATAGTATGGGCGGTTTGTTGAGCCGCAGTGCGCTATTTTATGGTAAAGAGCAGGGCTTTAGCTGGGTCAAACGCGTGGGCAATCTTGTCACCTTAGGCTCACCGCATCATGGCGCAAGCTTGGAGCAGATTGGACATTTTGTTCAAGATAAAATCGCTAAGCTGCCTTTTGCAGGATCATTGGCTAAATTGGGCGACTTGCGTAGCGCTGGTATTATAGATTTACGTTACGGCAGTATTCGCGATGCTGATTGGAAGTCTACCGAAGGGCGCAGCGTGCTGCCAGCAGAGTTTCGTCATCCCACGCGTTTGCCCCTGCATGTGAATACCTATTTAGTGGCGGCAGCTTTGATTGAAACTCATTATGAATCTAAGACCACAAGTTTGCTTGGGGACGGGTTGGTCTCAGTAGAATCAGCGCTCGGCGAATATACCGAAGAGCATACGCTAGCAGTACCAGAGGGACATAAGGCGATTTTTTATGGAGTCAATCACATGAATTTAATCTACAGCGATAGAGTACATGAGCAAGTTATTGCTTGGCTGTTGGATAATAGGCTAGGCGATGCCCATGATGCAAAGTATGGGCTTGATAGTCGTATCTATTCTTATCCAGAAGTGGATGAAGTAGCCAATTAAGCGTGCTCGAAACCAGTTATATCGTCAGTCATAAATTTCAAGCCCTGACGTTAAAAACCCCCAAGCGTCACACTTGAGGGTTTTTTTATTACTAAGCGAGCTGCACTAAATCCTAATTACTCAGAAAATATCGTGGTCACATCGTCTTTATTAAATTTATACATCTCGCCACAAAAGCCGCAATCCATCTCAAAGTTACCGCCTTGCTCATCAATGATGTCTAAGGCTTCTGCTTCACCGATTTGCTCAATGGCCATCTCACATTTCTCACGTGAGCAGGTACAACCAAATGATAAGGCAACAGGGTCGGGCGCGACGACATTTTCTTCATGATACAAGCGATAAAGGATTTCGTTGGCATCAAGCGTGGTCAACTCTTCAGCTTTCACTGTCCGTGTCAAAACGCTCAGACGTGTCCATAAGTCATCGTCGATACCCGCATCTTGGTTTTGCTCGACTTCATAGGTTTCTTCAGCAGTACGAGGAAGCATTTGTACCAACATTCCACCCGCTTGCAGACCATCAGACGCCAAATTAATCAAGGTTGGAATCTGCGCCGATTGCTTTTGGTAGTGCGCTAAGCAGTCTGCCAAATTGTCATGGCTGCGCTCGACGATGCCTTGATAGGCTTCGCCGCCTTCAGGCTGAATGTTAATAAACAACACGCCTTGACCCATCGCACCCAATTCAGCAAATGCCTCTTTGGCATGAGTCATATTTTCCCAAGCCTGTACTTGCTCATCAGTCTCACCCTTCCAGCTAGCAAGGGCACGGATGATACCGTCTTGATTGCATTCTGCCATTGCCCAGTTTAGCAAGCTATCGCTGTCTGATGATTGCAATTGAATGGACAGATGACCATTGATTTTGACCGTGCCGATAAGCAAACTCGCTGCTGTCAGCATCTCACCCAATAAGCGCTTGATCGCTTCAGGATAAGGCTTTTGGGCTATCGTACTGGCATAGCTGCGTGATAGGCGCACCACATCACCGCGCACCGGCGAATCTTCAATAAAGAAACGTTGACGTACGTCATTGTCACTATGGTTGCCAGCGTTCTGGCTGTCCGTATTAGGGACTTGAGTATCTTGTGTCATAGGTCATTTATAGTGTTAAGAAGTTGTTAGCTTTATGGGGATTCATCGTGATTTATCAATTGCCCGTTAGATATTGTTTAACAGATTAAAGGCATTTATTGGATAGTTATGGTGATACTAAACCCGATATCCTTGAAAAATAAGCCTCATTAAAAATTTTTTACCCACACCCGCTAATTTGTTGTACAGTAACATTAAGTTGCATTGTGATAAATAACAGCAACAACAACCGCATGGATGCGTGGCAATAAGGTCAATGAATAAGACCTGTGTCGTCCAAGCACTCATTCAATCTTGTGATAATGTGATAAAAGGATGTATCTCATGAGCTATCTATCTTCTAGGTCTTTCTCTAAACCTTTAACTCTCGCTGCTTTTATGGCGCTAGGTCTTGCAGGGTGTAATAACAGTAGCCAAACCAGCACTGATGCGCCAGCAGATGATGCAACAGCGACAGAAACCACTACCAACGGTACGCTACAAAAAATCAAAGACTCGGGTACTATCGTGGTCGGTCACCGTGACTCTTCTATTCCATTTTCTTATATCGCTGACGACCCAAATCAGCCGATTGGTTATGCGCACGATTTAGAGATGAAAGTCGTCGAAGCGGTTAAGCAAAAGCTAAACATGCCAGACCTCAACGTCCGTTATAACCTTATCACCTCACAAACCCGTATTCCCTTGGTACAAAACGGCACGGTCGACTTTGAATGTGGTTCAACAACCAACAACGAAGAGCGTCAAAAACAAGTGGCATTCTCCAACGGTTTCTTTGAAATCGGTACGCGTCTATTGACCAAAAAAGACTCAGGTATTCAAGATTTCGAAGACCTAAAAGGTAAGACCTTAGTCACCACCGCAGGCACAACTTCAGAGCGTTATATTCGTCAGTATAATGATGACAACAAAATGGACATGAATATCATCTCAGCAAAAGACCACGGCGAAGGCTTCCTTATGCTAGAAAATGGTCGCGCGGATGCCTTTATGATGGATGATGTACTACTTGCTGGCGAAAAAGCCAAAGCAAAAAATCCTGATGAATGGGTCATCGTCGGCACGCCGCAATCGTTTGAGATTTATGGTTGTATGATGCGTAAGGATGATCCTGAGTTCAAAGCAGTGGTCGATGAAGCGTTAGCGAATGTCTTTAAATCAGGGGAAATCAACAGCATTTATGACAAGTGGTTCTTAAACCCAATCCCACCAAAGAACGTCAATCTAAACTTTGAGATGTCTGACAACTTAAAAGCCTTGATTGCCAGTCCGCATGACAGCGCTCAGCCGAAAGTTGCGACGGCACAGTAATTATTGTCCTGCAACATAGCTTGCTTACGTGTTCAGACTGATGTTGATGTCAATCTGAACACGTAGGATTTTCAGTCGCTGCTCGGAGAGACAACCATGAATTATAGCTGGAACTGGGGTGTGCTCTTTGAGCAGACTGGTATCGGTAATGAGCTTTATATCCATTGGATGATTACTGGTCTTGGCTGGCTACTATTGATTGGTAGTATCGCATGGGCCATTGCTATGGTCGTAGGTACTATCTTTGGCATCATGCGTACTTTGCCTAATAAGACCGCTCGTGCCATTGGCACCGCTTATGTGACATTTTTTCGTAATATTCCACTGCTTGTCCAATTGTTCTTTTGGTTTTATATTGCACCTGGCTGGCTCACGCCCACGATACAAGAGTGGTGGTATAAGGATTTATCGCCCAACACGTCAGCCATGCTTTCAGCGAGTATCGGTCTTGGCTTATTTACCGCCGCTCGTATCGTTGAACAGGTGCGTACAGGTATTGAGTCGTTGCCCGAAGGTCAGATCAATGCTGCTTATGCACTAGGCTTTAGTATTCCACAAGTTTATAAAGAAGTACTGCTACCGCAGGCCTTTCGTATTATTTTACCACCGCTCAGCTCTGAGCTGACCAACTGCTTCAAAAACGCCTCCGTCGCCTCATTAGTGGGGGTAATGGAGCTGATCAGTCAAACCAAAACCATCAGCGAATACACCCAAAACAGCATCGAGATTTATACCTACGCGACGATTATTTATTTAGTATTTAACTTATCATTGATTGCTATTATGGGGTTGATTGAGCGCAAACTGCGTGTACCTGGGCTCATTGCAGGAGGTCAGAAATGAACATGATGACCGAATTGGCAACAGCCTATCCTGGTTTGATGGGCGGCATGATTACCACCTTAAAAGTGCTGTTTTTGGCGATTATTGGTGGTATTAGTTTAGGAACGGTATTGGCATTGATGCGCTTGTCTGGTATCAAAGTGCTTGAGATTCCAGCAAAGCTATACGTCAATTACTTCCGCTCTGTACCGCTACTGCTGGTGCTACTGTGGTTTTACTTTGCCGTACCGATGATTTATTTTTGGATAGCGGGTAAGTACTTACAACTTGATGCTGCTTTTGCCTCTTGTGTGGTTGCATTTATGATGTTTGAAGCCGCTTACTTTTCAGAGGTGGTGCGTGCTGGTATTCAGTCAATTGGTAGTGGGCAGGTCAATGCCGCCAAAGCGCTGGGTATGACTTATGGGCAGACCATGCGTCTGGTTATTTTGCCACAAGCCTTTCGCAAAATGCTGCCGCTAATCTTGCAGCAGTGTATTATTTTATTCCAAGATACGACGTTGGTTTTCGCTATTGGTTTGACAGACTTTTTCCGTGCCGCCTATGTACGCGGTGAGCTGATGGGTTTGCTGACGCCTTACATTTTGGGTGCTGGTGCGGTGTATTTTATCATCAGTGTCAGTGCCTCCGTGGGTGTACAACAATTGCAAAAGCGTTTGCGATTTTGATAGATATTTATCTTGGCTTGCACTTTTTGAGTGTTGAGGCTTTGGTTGAGTAGTTGATCTAACTTTTCTTAAATGACGATTATTAAAAACAATGTGGTTAGGAGCCAGTGATGAGCAAAGCTGATACATACTTAAATGCCTTTGGCGGACTGGTCACCAATAATGGTCATGCTAGTGATGAGATGGTCATTCAAATGTCCGATGTCAGCAAATGGTATGGGGATTTTCAAGTATTGAGTGATTGTACGGCGCATGTACATAAAGGTGATGTCGTCGTCGTGTGCGGGCCATCAGGTAGTGGTAAATCAACCTTGATTAAAACGGTCAATGGACTGGAGCCTTTTCAAGAAGGTGGGATCATGGTAAATGGTATCTCAGTTGGTGCGGCAAAAACCAATCTGCCGAAATTACGCAGCCGTGTCGGCATGGTCTTTCAGCATTTTGAGCTATTTCCGCATTTGACTATCATTGATAATTTGACGGTCGCTCAAATTAAAGTATTGGGTCGTAAAGAGAGCGAGGCCAAACAAAAAGCCATGGCATATTTAGATCGCGTCGGACTAACGGTGCAGGCCGCGAAATATCCCGCGGAGCTATCGGGTGGTCAGCAGCAGCGTGTTGCGATTGCACGAGCGCTAGCAATGGATCCTGTAGCGATGCTCTTTGATGAGCCGACCTCTGCTCTTGACCCTGAGATGATTCAAGAAGTACTTGATGTTATGGTCGAGTTGACTCGCGATGGCATGACCATGATGTGTGTGACCCATGAAATGGGCTTTGCCAGTCAGGTAGCCAATCGTATTATCTTTATGGACGAAGGTCATATTGTCGAGAACTGTAGTAAAGATGAGTTTTTTGAAGGGGCAAAAAGTGATCGCGCGCAACTTTTCTTATCGAAGATTTTGAATCATTAAAATCTCTATTTCATTATTTGAATTGTTTATAAATAGCATCTCTAAAAAGCACCTACTAATAGGCGCTTTTTTTGTGCGTGATAGCTTGATGTATTTAACAGTGATGTTGATATGATTGGTCTATAAGTGAGTAGATGAGTGCATGGCTGTTTACTGATACAATAGCAGTCAATATTCTAACAACTAAAATAATTGCTTATCTATATGGGAGTTAATATGATCGCTGAAAACTCAGAAGTATCAAACAACGGTATTGTCATTATCGGTGCAGGTTTGGCAGGCTGGCATGTCATTGATGCCATTCGTGCAAAAGACAAAGACATTCCGATTACCTTAATTACTGCCGACAGTGGCGATCGTTATCACAAGCCAATGCTGACCATGGCGATTAGCCAAAAGAAAAGTGCAGTAGATTTGGTCAGAGCAACGGGTGTTGATGCCGCAGAAGCTGCAAATATTAAGCTACTTGCCAATACGCAAGTGACGGATGTTGACGTTAGTACTCAGCAGTTGCAGCTTATCTCTGCGCTGCGCTCAGATCCCGTTTATACCAATTACGCTACGATCGGCTATGACAAGCTGGTACTAGCGATGGGTGCGCACCCTATCTTCCCAAAAAGCTTGCCAGAGGATTTAGTATGGCATGTCAATCATATTGAGCGCTTTGGACAGTTGCAAGAAAACCTAGCCACTGGCAGTCAGCATGTTGCCATTGTTGGTGCTGGTATGGTCGGGACGGAGATTGCAGAGGACTTGCTCAAAGCTGGCCATCAAGTGACGCTCATTGATCTAAACGATGCGCCACTATCACAAATGCTACCGCCAAAAGCGACGGCTCGTATCGCCCAAGCAGTTAAGTCGCAAGGGATTAACTTTTTAGGAGGGTATCAGGTATCTGCTGTTACCCGTATCAGTGATGGAAAACTGCAGGTCAGTTATGAGGCGCTAGCATCAGCGACAGAAAGCAGTACTGCTGAGCCAATCGAACCACTTATGGTCGATCATGTGATTGCCAGTACAGGTTTGACGGTCGATGACAAACTACCTGCCGCAGCTGGTGTCGATTTTGACCGTCGCACTGGTATCGTGGTGGATGCGCCGACCTTGCGTACCAGTACAGCCAATATTTATGCGATTGGTGACTGTATGTCTATCGATGGTGTACCGTGTCGCTATGTCGCCCCATTACGCGCTCAGGCTGCTACCATTGCTGATGATGTATTGGGTCTAGAGCATAATGGCTACGATCATAAGCCACCAATGATTCGCCTGAAAAATAAAGCAATCTCCGTCATGGTTACAGGTGTGCCAAAAGCGACTGGCAATTGGCAAGTCAAGACAGAAAGTGATGAAGAGCTGGTCATGGACTTGCTAAATGATAGTGATGAAGTCAGCGCAACGGTAATGATTAAATCGCCTGCCAACCCTAAAGCTTAAAGATTAAAAAAGCTCTAAATCATAGCCAGTGTTGCCATCTTTATGCAGCACTGGCTTTTCTATATCTATAGTCAGAGAACTAGTAAACCGCTACGGTGTTACCCTCCCTAGAGGTACTATATTATGTACAATCAGCGGTCGGCTGCCTTCTAGCTGGTTTAGATTTCTTTGACTATATAACTTTTTATATCAATCATAATCGATACGCATTGTATCAATATTATTGACAGGCTTTCGTTTAAGAGGCTATATTGGTTAGGGCTTGATTTAATTATAGTCTATAGTGACAAAGAATATTCAAGGAAGAATATGACATTTACCTTTGTAGTCTATTACCGCTCTGATAACAAACATTAAACAGCAAAACGAAAGGACTCGTGATGACTCAGATTACCGATTTTGACAGCATTATTAATGAAAGTACGCCTAATAACAGTATTCTCAACAATATCCCCAAAGTTAATGTAGGCGTGCGTTCAGCAAATGCGCCACTCACCCAAAGCCATGATAAAGGTATTGATGTGCCGCTGATTGAAGCGACAATCGGTGATTTTTTTGATGCGATTGTCAATAAATATCCTGATCGTGAAGCCTTGGTTTCTCGTCATCAAAATATTCGCTGGACGTACCGCGAGCTACAGGAAAAAGCCAATCAGCTGGCAAGTAGCATGATTGAGATGGGGCTGGAGATTGGCGATCGTATCGGTATCTGGTCACACAATAATGCTGAATGGCTGCTGATGCAATTAGCAACTGCGAAAGTCGGCGTTATCCTCGTCAATATCAATCCTGCTTATCGTACCTTTGAGCTGCAATATGCACTGAATAAGCTAGGCTGTTCGGCATTGGTATTGATGCGTCATTTCAAAAGCAGCGACTATACACAAATGATTCGTGAGCTTTGTCCTGAGATTTATCATAAAGATTATACTCAGCTTGATTTGGTCGAGATTCCAACGATTGAGCGCATCATTTGGATTGATGACTCAGAAAGCGATGAGAATTTTAATTTTATGCAAAAATTCTCCGCTTGGATGGCAGAGGGTAAAGCAAACGACCCTCGCGTCGCTGCGCGCCAAGCCCAGCTTAAGAATACCGATGCTATTAGTGTGCAGTTTACTAGTGGGACAACGGGTACACCAAAAGGCGCTACTTTAACGCATCGAAATATCTTGAATAATGGCTATTTCCTTGGCGAAGGTATGAGGCTGACAGAGGAAGATAGGCTATGCATTCCATTACCACTTTATCACTGCTTTGGGATGGTGGGCGGTAATCTCGCGATATTAACACATGGTGGCTGTGCGGTTTATCCTAACGATGGTTTTGATCCGCTAACGGTATTGCAAACGGTGGAAGAGGAAAAATGTACCGCTCTGCTTGGGGTACCGACGATGTTTATCGCAGAGCTGGATCATCCAGACTTCGACAGTTTTGACTTGACCAGCTTACGTACTGGTATTATGGGCGGCTCTAGTTGTCCCATCGAAGTCATGCGCCGCGTCATGGATAAAATGCACATGAGCGAGGTGACGATTGCTTATGGCATGACCGAGACCAGTCCAGCTTCTTGTCAAACCAGCTCGCAAACGCCACTCGAAAAAAGAGTCTCCACCGTAGGGATGGTGCTGCCCGCGCTTGAGGTCAAAATCGTCGACACTGAAACGGGTGATGTCGTCCCGATTGGAGAGACGGGTGAATTACTCACTTATGGCTACGCGGTGATGAAAGGCTATTGGGGCAGCCGCTTTAAAACACGCGCGGCGATTACTGATGGCTGGATGCATACGGGTGATTTGGCAGTGATGGACGAAGATGGCTACATCACTGTGGTTGGACGTAGCAAGGACATGGTCATTCGCGGCGGCGAAAATATCTATCCAGTAGAAGTTGAGAACTATCTCTATCGTCATCCGAAGATTCGCGATGTACAAATTGTTGGTGTTCCTGATAAAAAGTATGGTGAGGTACTAGCGGCGTGGATTATTGCAAAAGAGCCAAATAGCTTAAGCGAAGAAGAGGTAAGGCAGTTTTGTTGTGACCATATTGCTCATTATAAAGTGCCGACCTACTTTCGTTTTGTTGATGAATATCCAATGACCATCACTGGTAAAATTCAGAAATTCAAAATTGTTGAGCAAATGATAAAAGAATTGGGTCTGGAGTGATTTGAGACTATTCATCACTGGAAAAGCCAGCTTTTTTCTATATGTGATAAGGCTGGTTTTTTTGATTTAAGTCATTCAGAAAATTCGTCACTTAATCATGACTGATGAATTTATCTTATATTATCATTTTAAATGATACATATTGTATTACTATTATTGACAGTCTTCGATTTAAGACGGTATAGTAGCTAACGCTAGTTAAGACCTGTTCAAGGAAGAATGAATCGGTGATAGGCGACTAATAAGCACCATAAAAAGTAAAACGAAAGGACTCGTTATGACGCAAACTTCTGATTTTGATGCGACTCACATTGATTTTGATACTATTCTAAATAGCATTCCTAGTATTAATATGGGCGCACGCTCAGCAAATGCACCGCTTACCCAAAGCTATGATAAAGGCCCTGATGTACCGCTGATTGAAGCGACTATCGGTGACTTTTTTGATGCGATTGTATCCAAGTATCCAGAGCGCGAAGCCTTGGTTTCTCGCCATCAAAATATCCGTTGGACCTACCGTGAGCTGCAACAGCAAGTCAATCAGCTGGCCAGTAGTATGATTGAGATGGGGCTGGAAATCGGCGATCGCATCGGTATCTGGTCACACAACAATGCTGAATGGCTGCTCATGCAGTTAGCAACGGCAAAAGTCGGTATTATCCTTGTCAATATCAATCCTGCCTATCGTACCTTTGAGCTGCAATATGCCTTGAATAAATTGGGCTGCTCAGCGCTTGTGCTCATGCGTCATTTTAAAACCAGCGATTACGCCAGTCTCATCAGTGAACTGTGTCCTGAAATTTACCATAAAGACTATACTCAGCTTGATTTGGTCGAGATTCCAACGATTGAACGTATCATTTGGATTGATGAGCCAGCATCTGAAGAAACCTTTGGCTTTATGCAGAAGTTCTCTGCATGGATGGCGGAAGGCGATGCCAACGATCCACGTGTTGCAGAGCGCCAAGCCCAGCTCAAAAATACTGACGCTATCAATGTACAGTTTACCAGTGGCACGACCGGTACGCCAAAAGGAGCGACCTTAAGCCATCGCAATATCCTTAACAACGGCTATTTTATTGGTGAGGCTATGAATCTCACAGAAGAAGATAAACTGTGTATTCCAGTGCCACTCTACCATTGCTTTGGTATGGTGCTTGGTAACTTGGCGATTCTGACGCATGGCGGTTGTATCGTCTATCCGAACGATGGTTTTGAGCCATTGACCGTATTACAAGCTGTCGAAGAAGAGAAGTGTACGGGTCTACATGGCGTACCAACGATGTTTATCGCTGAGCTTGACCATCCGGAGTTTAAAAACTTTGATTTATCGACTTTGCGTACTGGCATCATGGCAGGCTCTAGTTGTCCGATTGAAGTCATGCGCCGTGTCATCGACGAGATGCACATGAGTGAAGTGACGATCGCTTACGGCATGACAGAGACCAGTCCAGTATCTTGCCAGACCAATGAACATACGCCACTTGATAAGCAAGTATCGACCGTTGGTTTAGTGCAGCCTGCGCTTGAGGTCAAAGTCATCAATACGGCGACGGGTGAGACTGTCGCATTGGGCGAGACCGGTGAGTTGCTGACACGCGGTTATTCAGTGATGAAAGGCTATTGGGGCAGTCGCTTTAAAACCCGTGCAGCTATCCAAGATGGTTGGATGCATACAGGCGATTTGGCTACGATGGATGAGGACGGTTATGTCAAAATCGTTGGTCGTAGTAAAGACATGGTGATTCGCGGCGGCGAGAATATCTATCCGGTCGAAATTGAGAATTATCTCTATCGTCATCCTAAGATTCGTGATGTACAAATCGTCGGTATTCCTGATAAAAAATATGGCGAAGTACTCGCGGCATGGATTATTCCTAAAGAAGCAGACAGCTTAACTGAAGAGGAAGTTCGCCAGTTCTGTAGCGAGCATATTGCCCACTATAAAGTACCGACTTATTATCGTTTCGTGACTGAATATCCAATGACCATCACTGGAAAAATTCAGAAATATAAAATCATTGAACAAATGAAAGAAGAGCTAGGTTTGTAGTCAGATGATGACTTAATCTGTAATACTAAAAACTATTTCAGATCTGTTATATCGAAAATTATTATTATGAGTCAATACTAAAAGAAAAAAGCCACTCGCATTTACGTATCTACGAATTAAAGAAAAAGGGATGTCATGAGCGCTATCATAACCAGTAAACTGAGTCCAAACGCCGCTGAATTTCAGCAAAACAGTGCCGCCATGCAAGCGGTGGTCGATGACTTATATGGTCACTTACGTAAAGTCGTGCAAGGCGGTTCAGAGCGTGCCCGTGCCAAGCATTTAGCCCGTGGCAAACTCTTGCCTCGTGAGCGTGTCGAGCATTTGCTCGATGTGGGTACGCCATTTTTAGAAGTGGCACCGATGGCAGCGCACGATATGTATGGCGAAGAGATTCCAGCGGCAGGCGTGATTGCGGGTATCGGTCGTATCAATGGTATTGAGTGTATGATCGTCTGTAATGATGCCACGGTAAAGGGCGGCACTTACTACCCAATCACGGTCAAAAAACATCTACGTGCGCAAGAAATCGCGCAAGAGAATAACTTGCCTTGTGTCTATTTGGTCGATTCAGGCGGTGCTAACTTACCCAATCAAGATGACGTATTTCCCGATAAAGAACACTTTGGTCGCATCTTCTTTAATCAGGCCAATATGAGTGCCGCCGGTATTCCACAGATTGCCGTGGTCATGGGCAGCTGTACAGCTGGCGGGGCTTATGTGCCAGCGATGAGTGATGAGTCTATTATTGTCAAAGACCAAGGCACCATCTTTTTGGGTGGTCCACCACTGGTAAAAGCGGCGACAGGTGAAGAGGTCACGGCGGAAGACTTGGGCGGCGGCGATGTGCATACCCGTCTGTCAGGGGTTGTCGATCACTTAGCACAAAGCGATACCCATGCGTTGTCGATTGCGCGCAACATCGTTAGCCATCTAAATCGTCCTGCCAAGCAAGTGCCGAATCAAATCAAACCACGTCCACCACGCTATGATGCCAAAGAGCTATATGGCGTCATTCCAACGGATAAGCGCAAGCCATTTGATATCAAAGAAATCATTGCTCGTATCGTCGATGACAGTGCTTTTGACGAATTTAAATCACGCTTTGGCACGACGCTGGTTTGCGGATTCGCTCATATCGAAGGGATGCCAGTCGGTATTATTGCCAACAATGGTATCTTGTTTAGTGAGTCAGCGCAAAAAGGCACGCACTTTATTGAGCTATGTTGCAAGCGCAAAATTCCATTGATATTCCTGCAAAACATCACCGGCTTTATGGTCGGTCGTAAGTATGAGAACGAAGGTATTGCCCGTCATGGTGCTAAAATGGTCATGGCAGTCGCCAATGCAAAAGTGCCAAAATTCACGGTCATTGTCGGTGGCTCATTCGGTGCCGGTAACTATGGCATGTGTGGTCGTGCTTATAGTCCGCGATTCTTATGGATGTGGCCAAATGCGCGTATCTCGGTGATGGGCGGAGAGCAAGCAGCATCAGTATTGGCAACGGTCAAGCGTGATAACTTTGACCGTAAAGGCGAGGCATGGAGTGATGAGGACGAAGCAGCATTTAAAGCGCCGATTCTCGATATGTATGAAAAGCAAGGTCACCCATATTATGCCACCGCACGTCTATGGGACGATGGTGTAATTGACCCTGCTGATACGCGTCATGTATTGGCATTAGGGTTGAGCGCCGCCTATAACGCGCCGATCGAAGAGACGACGTTTGGTGTTTTTAGAATGTAATCATTTTCAGGCCTTCCCATAATAAGCGACTACTGCGTCAACCTCATTTGAAGTACGATTTGTACATCTACATTCGGCTTCCTTGTATTAACATTATTATGGATTGCCCGAGCGTTTGTTTAAATATTTACATAAAAATATAGAGAAAGTTATGCAAAAAGACAGTGATAAAAATTATAAAAGCTTACTAGTTAAAGTGGAACAACACGTTGCTACGGTGACGTTAAATCGTCCTGAGATACGTAATGCCTTTAACGATGAAATGATTGCTGAGCTGACCGATGCATTCAATACGCTTGGCGCTGATGATGAGGTACGTGTCATTGTGCTAGCCGCTGCTGGTAAGGCATTCTGTGCGGGTGCTGATTTAAATTGGATGCGTGCCATGGCAGATTATAGCTATGAAGAGAATCTAGCAGACGCCGATAAATTGGCGCAAATGCTCAAAACTATTTATGAATGCCCTAAGCCAACAGTTGCTGCTATTCAAGGTGATGTTTATGCTGGTGGCATGGGTCTGGTCGCTGCTTGTGATGTGGCCATCGCCGTTAAAATTGCTAACTTCTGCCTCAGTGAAGTACGTTTGGGCTTAGCCCCTGCGACTATCAGCCCTTATGTCATCAGAGCACTGGGTGCTAGAGCGTCGCAGCGTTATTTCTTAAGTGCTGAGGTATTTGATGCAAAAAAGGCACGGCAGCTGGGTTTTATTCATGAGCGTGTTAGCGAAGAGTGGCTGGCTGATGAGGTCGCTATATTTTGTAGCAAAATCGTCAAAAATAGCCCTGATGCAGTCAAAACTTGCAAGCAGCTATTACACGATGTCGCTGGTGCGCCCATCACTGATGAGCTGATTGCTGATACGGTAAAAGGCATCGCTGATATCCGCTCATCAGTGATGGGCAAAGAGGGCGTGCAAGCCTTTTTGCAAAAACGTAAGCCCAATTGGTTGACGGCAGATTGATAATGCACGAGAGATAAATGAGTCAATAGACAAGACCTCAAATAAAACGATAACACACAGGGATAGTTATGTTTTCTAAAATTCTAATTGCCAACCGTGGTGAAATTGCCTGCCGAGTAGCCGCGACTGCCAAGCGTCTTGGCGTCAGTACTGTTGCTGTTTATTCTGATGCGGATCGTGAAGCCAAACATGTGGCTGTCTGTGATGAAGCCATCTATTTGGGCGGTTCGGCACCAAAGGACAGCTATCTAAAAGGTGATGCGATTATCGCGATAGCGCTTGAGACTGGCGCTCAAGCGATTCATCCGGGTTATGGATTTTTAAGCGAAAATGCTGACTTTGCGCAAGCCTGTCAGGATGCAGGACTGGTCTTTATCGGTCCATCGGCTGATGCTATCCGTGCCATGGGTGGCAAATCTGAATCCAAGCGGTTGATGGAGATAGCAGGCGTACCACTGATACCGGGCTATCATGGTGACAATCAAGATGCAGAATTTTTGCAGCAGCAAGCCGACAGTATTGGCTATCCAGTATTGATCAAAGCCAGTGCAGGTGGCGGCGGTAAAGGCATGCGTATCGTGGAGCAAAGCCGCGACTTTGTGGATTTATTAGACTCATGTCGCCGTGAAGCCATTACCAGCTTTGGTGATGATAAAGTGTTGGTTGAAAAATACGCATTAAAACCGCGCCATATCGAAATCCAAGTATTTGGTGACACACATGGCAACTATGTGCATTTGTTTGAGCGTGATTGTTCCGTACAGCGCCGCCACCAAAAAGTATTAGAAGAAGCGCCTGCACCGGGTGTTGATATTGCGATGCGTGAGGCGATGGGCACTGCTGCCATCGAAGCGGCTCGTGCGGTCGATTATGTTGGCGCAGGTACGGTTGAGTTCATCGTTGAGCAGCGTGAAGATTCTATGAATTTTTATTTCATGGAAATGAATACACGCCTGCAGGTTGAGCACCCAGTCAGTGAAGCGATTACGGGTGTCGATTTGGTCGAGTGGCAGCTCTTAGTAGCGGCAGGTCAGCCATTGCCAAAAACCCAAGCCGATCTGACTATCAACGGTCATGCAATTGAAGCGCGCATCTGTGCTGAAAATCCTGACAATAGCTTCTTGCCCGCGACCGGTACGTTGTTTACGTATCAAAAACCTGAACATAGCACCTTTATAATTGATAAAGACGGTACTGGCGTTCGTATCGATGATGGCGTGCGCGAAGGTGATGTAATTAGCCCATTTTATGACTCTATGATTGCCAAGCTGATCGTGCATGCGCCAACGCGAGAGCAAGCATTAGCCAAGCTCGATCGAGCACTTGCGCAAACACGTATCGTCGGTTTGCCGAATAACGCGGCATTTTTGCGCTATATTTTGAATACGGCGTCTTTTAGCCAAGCCAATCTCGATACGGCATTGATTGAGCACGAGCGTGATGCGATTTTTAACCAGCAGCCTTTGGCATTATCGACGCTGGTTGTGACCGCCATTACTCGTCAGCTTGCGAGCGAGATGGTGACGCAAGAATCAGATATCGATCCATTTAGTAAACCTACCGGCTTCCGTGCTTATAACGATTACACTCGCTCATTCAGCTTAGTTTATGATGAGCATGCTTACACGGCCCGCATGAGTAACTGGCACAATGCAAATTGTTCAGACAGCAAAAAGGGTAGCGATAACTTAAGCAGCTTTACACTCGTTATCGAAAAAGAAGTCGTGAATACGCAGGATAATAGCAATATCAATGTCGCTGCTCAGACCGAAACGGTTTATGAAGGTCAAGTGAGCTATGCCAGTAGCGACGAGCACAATCATACGCTATGGTTAGAGGGTGCACGTATCAGTGCACAAAGCTGGGTGAATAATGAGACGGTCTATGTGTTCACCGATAGTGGACGTGATGAGATTATGCTTATTGATATTATGGCGCACGTGGGCGAAGAGTCTGCCGCGGTTGGTAGCTTGAAGTCACCAATGCCAGGACAAGTGGTTGCATTCAAAGTAGCTGTTGGCGATACTGTGAAAAAAGGCGAGCCATTAGCTGTAATCGAAGCCATGAAAATTGAGCATACCATTACTGCGCCGACAGATGGCGTGGTGGCAGAATTGCTATTTGCAGCAGGTGACTTGGTCGCTGATGGTGATGAGCTATTGCGCATTGATGCTGGTGAAAATACTGAGAGCGAATAGCTGGCATAGCTTAATAATAGGTAAGTAACAATAAGGACGACAAGCATGAGCCATTCGTATCCAAAGCATGTCAGAATCGTTGATGTCAGTCCGCGTGATGGACTACAAAATGAGTCAACGACAGTACCGACTGAGGTTAAGCAAACGCTTATCAATGATTTGATTGCGGCAGGTGTCAAAAAGCTAGAAGCGACCAGCTTTGTTTCACCAAAGTGGGTGCCACAAATGGGCGATAATAGCGCACTACTCGATGCGCTAGCGCCTACACGTCAGACAGATATTTGCTACTCGGTACTGGTACCCAATATGCGCGGTTTTGAAAACGCCATCATTCATCGTCCTGATGAAATCGTTATTTTTGGTTCAGCAAGTGAAACCTTTAGTCAGAAAAATATCAATTGTAGTATTGACGATAGTATTGAGCGTTTTGCACCAGTGGCTGCTGCGGCAAAAGCGCAGGGTATCAAAGTACGCGGCGTTATCTCTTGTACGGTTGGCTGTCCTTATGAAGGCGACATTGACCCAAGCCAGGTAGCGTATGTGACCAAGCGTCTGGTTGAGATTGGTTCAGAGCAGATTGGCATTGCTGATACCATTGGTATTGGTACGCCGCTCAAAGTGCAGCGCGCGTTACAAGCTGCATTAGAATATGCTGATATCTCTATGCTATCGGGTCATTTTCATGATACTTATGGTCAAGCATTGAGCAATACGCTAGCCGCACTACAAATAGGTGTCAGCGAATTTGATACCTCGGTGGCTGGGCTAGGTGGCTGTCCTTATGCCAAAGGCGCAACGGGTAACGTGGCGACCGAAGATGTCGTATATATGCTACATGGCATGGGTATCAGCACGGGTATTGACTTGGATAAATTAGTCGTGGCAGGCGAGCGTATCAGTGCGTTCTTGAAGCGTCCAAATGGTTCAAATGTGGCACGTGCCATTATCAATAAACGCCAGTCTTAATGAGTATCGTCAATCCACTATAAAAGTATGACAGTGTTAACCTCGCGTGAGGTATTCAATATACATCGACACTCGGTTGCCTTATCATACTTTCACATTGAATTGACTATCACATTAAAAATAATATAGCTTTAAAAAACAAATTAGAACTTAAACGTTAAAAATATCAGAATATCAAAACACAAGGAATAGTTATGAGTTTACCTGGATTGAATTTTCAGCTTGGCGAAGATATTGATGCATTACGCGATATGGTACAGCAGTTTGCAACCAATGAAATCGCCCCACGTGCTGCCGAGATTGACAGTAGTGATGAGTTTCCCATGGATCTGTGGCAAAAGATGGGTGATATTGGCTTGCATGGTATTACTGTTCCTGAAGAATACGGTGGCTCTAATATGGGCTACGTCGCACATATGGTCGCAATGGAAGAGATTAGCCGCGCTTCAGCATCGGTAGCGCTTAGCTATGGCGCACACTCAAACCTATGTATCAACCAAATAAAACGCAATGGCTCTGAGGCACAAAAACAAAAGTATTTGCCAAAGCTGGTTAGCGGTGAGTTCATCGGTGCACTGGCAATGAGTGAGACTGGTGCTGGCTCAGACGTCGTTAGCATGAAGCTCAGAGCCGAAGAGAAAGACGGCAGCTATGTGTTAAACGGTAGCAAAATGTGGATCACTAATGGCCCTGATGCTGACGTGATGGTGGTTTATGCTAAGACTAATCCAGAGCTAGGCGCGAAAGGTATGACTGCCTTTATCGTTGAAAAAGGCATGGAAGGTTTTGGTACGGCACAAAAGCTCGATAAGCTTGGCATGCGTGGTAGTCATACGGGTGAGATGACCTTTAATAATGTGACCGTGCCAAGTGAAAATATCTTGGGTGGTCTCAATGAAGGCGTTAAGGTATTGATGAGCGGGCTGGATTACGAGCGTGCAGTATTAGCTGCAGGTCCTATCGGCATCATGCAAGCCGTGATGGACAATGTCGTGCCTTATATCCATGATCGTAAGCAGTTTGGTCAAGCGATTGGAGAGTTTCAGCTTATCCAAGGCAAAGTCGCAGACATGTATACGATACTGCAAGCAGGTCGCAGTTTCTTATATACCGTTGGAAAAAATCTCGATATGTTGGACGCGCGCGGTGCTGGTCATAGTCGCGAAGTACGTAAAGATTGTGCTAGTGTGATTTTATGGTGTGCCGAAAAAGCCACTTGGATGGCAGGCGAGGGCATTCAAATATTTGGCGGTAATGGCTACACCAATGAGTATCCACTTGGTCGCTACTGGCGCGATGCTAAACTATATGAAATTGGCGCAGGTACCAGTGAAATCCGCCGTATGCTGGTTGGTCGTGAGCTATTTAATGAGACTAAATAGTATAAAAATATAATACTATCATCAGCGACTTTCTAAATTTGGCATAACCAGACTAGCTTAGGACAACGGCTGGTTAATAACGAACAATTGTGCTAAGGTATATTTTATTTTTTGATTGACAATAATCGATTAATAGAGTTGCTTCTTAGCCTTTTTTATTCGCCATATTTATAAGATACCGTCTATGCTGCTGACTATTACCACACCTAAAACACGCTTCAAGATAAATCTGCGATTAACTATTATTTCTGTGCTGACAAAAGCGCTATTTCTACTGAGTGTATTTGCGGTACACTCAGCAAATGCTGAGTTAGTAGACATGTCACCATCGCAACCCGTCATTCAGTTTTCAACTTCTGATGCGAAGTGGGTACATCAACCAAGGTTCGATAGTCGTCACATTCGCAACTTAGAGGGTAATTGTGATCCGGAAGAACCTTGCAAAAAGAAGCGTGTTCAAATGGAATTCTTATTAAGGGTAAATCAAGAAGGCAAAGTCGCCAATATTACCGTATTAAAGAGTAGCGGCTCTGATAGAATTGATAGTGGATTTGAAAAAGAACTACGTCGTTCTCTTTTTAAACCATTTAGAAAAGATAGTAAGACAGTAGTAGGTAATGTCACCATCCCAATAGTCTTTGAGTATTAATAAAGCTTAAACAATAATAAAAAAGCAGTACGCCTCACACGTACTGCTTTTTTTGTTTTCAATGTAAAAGTATCTATTGAGTATTACGACTGTTTGGTATGATCAAAATATCGTGCCAGACCATTCAACAATAAATCATCACGCAAGCGTACTGGACGGTTGACGTGCTGCGAGATAATAGATGCATCACCACCCGTCATGATAACTTCAAAGTTGGGATGGCGATGGCTAATCTCATTGATGGCACCGACGATTGATAATAGTATGCCGCGATGTACCGCATCTTGTGTGGTCATGCCTTGACCCACACTATCAAAGGTGCCATTGGATATGGTGATTTGCTTAGTGCCTGAAAATAGTGATTCACGTTGCAGATAAATACTGGGGAAAATATAACCGCCCAAATGCTCAGCATGATCAATCAAGTCAATGGTCACTGCTGTGCCACAGCCAATCACGCATTGACGTTTTTTCTTATCCACGGCGCCCAGCATCTGTAGCCAACGATCACAGCCGAGCTGTTCGTCATTATAAGCACTCTTCATCAAAGCATGCGCTGCATCGACATGGACAAACTCAAACGGAATATTCAGACGACCTAACGTCTCTGACACTTTAACATTCAAATCGTCGCCAAGTACCGATGAGATACCAATAAAATCAGGCGCATAACGCTCGAAGCGATCGGTCAAACCCATCAATAGTTCGGCAGGCGCTTGCAAATGTTGCTTGGCATCATGCGCGACTATTTGTCCGATATCATCGGTGAGCCAGTATTTTAGGCGGGTGTTGCCAAGATCTAACCAGAGCATAAAAATCCCTTTATATCGTGCCCATTGGGTCTTTGATTTAAGCCTTATCAATAACGTCGATGCGTCCGGTAAAAAGCGCAGAAATCTTACCGCTATCTTGACGCAATTGCAAACATCCATGTGTATCAAGACCACAAGCATAACCTGTGATGCTATCTGTTTTACCGTTATGCTCTTGAGTAACGTGCAAGCGTAATCCTGCCAGTGCATCCATCGACTCAAACTGTTTTAAAAAGCTGTCCAAATTATAGCTTTGACCAGTGGGCTTCTCTAATCCTAAGTGCTCAAAGCGTGTCATCGCGGCTAGCAGGGCTTTACTCATTTGTTGGTAAAGTATTTTTAGGCTTGGCAGACTCTCAATATCTGTCTCTGGTTTTAGCCTCTCATAAATATCCTGTAGGCTAATCGCTTGATAACTCATGCCTTCGCAGGTCTTTGCAGTGAGATTGGGCGTTGCCTGTACATTAAGTCCTACGCCCATCACCACGCCGACCAATTTGCCAGCTTGGGTAACAGGTTCTATTAAAATACCCGCAAGTTTATTAAAAGGTAGGGTCTGTGCTGCCAGTTTAGGCTCATTTAACACTGAGTCAGATGGCGGTTGATAAAAGCCCAAATCATTTGCCCATTTTACCCCAATTGGCGTCAATCCTTGCGCGCGTAATTGCTCATTTAATATTTGAATAACGGGCATTTTTGCCAGTTCAACGCCGATAATCAGCGACAGTAAACCGCTAATCGGCAGATGAACAGGATGATATAACGACAGATAGACATTGCCGCGCGGTGATTGCCATGAGCGCTCGTGCTGACCACGACCAGCGCTTTGGGTTTCAGCGGTCAGTAGATGCATCTGCGCAGCATTTAACGTGCCATGTTGTACATCTGCTATCAGCTCGCTATTGGTAGAGGCACTGCTGACAAGGTGGCGATGGTTCAGCTGTGGTAAATGATGAAGCTCTAATGAGTCGTCAGAAAAACTGGAAAATGGCGGCATAAGTTTCGTCGATGTGGTTAATATAGCGTGGATAATCTTTGTTATACTGGGCGATTGTCATGAGATTGTCGCGATTAGACAGTATCAAATAAACAGCATAAAGGTCGGATTATGATTTAGCAAATGCGATAGGCAAGTGATTATAAAACTAAAGAATTTTTATAAAAATAAGTGTGATAAAAGGCTGATTCGATGATGTTATATGTATGGTTTGTGATTGCAGGCGCGTTTGCGGGTGTCAGTGCCGGTCTATTTGGCGTTGGCGGCGGCATGATTATCGTACCAGCATTGGTATGGATTTTTACCGCTTATGATTTTTCACCAGAAGTGGTGACCCATTTGGCGATTGGTACATCACTGGCGACCATCGTTGTGACCTCGATCAGCTCAATGACTGCGCACAATAAGCGTGGCGGCGTGCGTTGGGAAGTATGGCGCAAAATGGCACTCGGCTTGGTCATCGGTAGTTTGGTGGGAGCTGGTATTGCCGATATGATTGACGGTAAAGTATTGCAAGCCATCATCGGTGTCGGCGCGTTATTGGTTGCTTTAAAAATGCTGTTTTTGTCCAATAAAGAGCAGCTGGGTAAACCGCTACCGTCAGCTGGTGTACAGTTCGGCGCGGGTACAGGGATTGGCATGGCGTCGTCTATTTTTGGTATTGGCGGTGGCAGCTTAACCGTGCCGTTTTTGAATTGGGCGGGGTTACCGATGAAGCAGTCGGTCGGCACGTCTGCCGCTTGTGGCTTACCGATTGCATTGGCTGGCGCGGCAGGGTTTGCATGGTTCGGGCAAGACGTGGTCAATCTGCCTGAGGGTACGATAGGATTTGTGCATATCACGGGATTTTTATGTATCTCCGTCGCTAGCTTTGCAATGGCAAAAGTCGGTGCCAAGCTTGCGCACCAGTTGCCTGCGCTAACGCTTAAGCGTGCCTTTGGGGTGTTGTTATTGGTCGCAGGCGGGCAGTTGTTGTTAAGTGGGATTGGGGTGATTTAAGTGTCTATTCTTTTAATAAGAATTAGAGCTGTAATTTGGGAATACTAATAGAGTGAAAGCAGCAGAAAAGTATCGCCGTGTTTTTGGTTCAATCAGTCATTTAAAAGACCAGATACCATGGACGACTGGTCTATCCAATATGGTAGAGTTTTTAGTATGGGAGCCGCAGCGTGTTCTTGGTATTAGCAAAAAGCAATATGTAAGACAGATTATTGAATGGGCAACGGTTCCAGAGCTGAAAGATAAGAGCTTACAAGAAATCGAGCAAGCTGTTAGTAAAAACTTGAATCAAAAAATGAGTGAGTCTGAGCAATTAGAAACTTATTCAACTCAAACGATAGGTATCTGCAATGCTAGGGAAGCGGTCCGCCGCGTAAAGTTCTTTTCTGAGGATTATCTAAATAAAGAGTTCGATATTTTTCTGAGTTTATGTAGTGACATTTATCTAAACCTATTTTATGGGCAATTCATTAAATTTGAACAATGTGGTTCGTGGTCAACACACGGCAATAGCGGCATCTTTGAATTTAGTACCGAACTAAAAGCTATGTTCATGGACAATTTATCTTATAACCATGAGGCAAATATATTGATTGCCAATGAATTAAAGCTTAATGGCAAGAAAAACGCTGACCAAATATTAAAGTACTGCTTAATGTACAAGTATTTATTAGAAATAGGCTTCATTGATAAAGGTGCAAAGTTTTTACTACTGTTTATAGGCGGCAGTATTATAAAAGAGGATAAGCAAAGCCTAATTAATCAAGAAATAGCTATGTGTCAGAGCAAGCCAGCAAAGTACCAACATTTATTACAGCCTGAGTTATTGGAAGTAGTTGCCCATTTAGAAGTTGCGAATATCTCTTGGCAGTCACTGATTGAGTTTAATAATCATTATTTGAATGAAAATGAGATTTGCCAAGTCGAGCAAAAACTATTGAAGGGTTTCAATCAAAGCCTTCACTCAAAATCGTTTATGCACTTATGACTCTAATTCTAAAGCTCAATACGACTTTAGATAAAATAGCTGTCTATTTCCTATCAATCGCATCAAGCCCCAAACGCATCCATTTTCTTGCTAGCTCATCATGGTCGCTGAGCATACTCCATAGAGCATCTTCACTAAAGATAGAGTATTCATCACCTGAATGTTCAATTGGCAGATCCGTTTCACGATCTGTCATCCATTGCGGATTGAGATAATAATCTTTCAACTCATTTTGCAATGCTTCAGCTTGCAAAAACTGCTGCTGCGCTTCGAGTTGCTGGCGATGCAGTTTGCACCATTGCTCGTATTTTTGCTGTAGTTCTTGCGGATTATAGTTAGGCATTTTTATACTCTTATTTTTTGATACTTAGACGAATGATTATTATTTTCAGCCCTATTATAGCATCCTTCACAAACCCTAAAAATCCGTCACAATTTCAGGTAGAATAGCCGCCTGTTTTCGCCATATTTACTGATCCTTCATGCGCCTAAAATCTCTCAAGCTGGCAGGCTTTAAATCCTTTGCCAATCCTACGACTTTTACCTTTCGTCATGGTATCACCGCCATTGTCGGGCCGAACGGCTGTGGCAAATCTAACGTCATTGATGCCATTCGTTGGGTGCTGGGTGAAACCTCTGCCAAGCAGCTGCGTGGCGGGGCGATGAGTGATGTCATCTTTGCGGGTACGCAAGATAAAGCCGCCAAAAGTGTCGCTAGCGTTGAGCTCACCTTCGAGCATACGCAAGATGAGCAAAACGGTATTCGCCATGAATTTAATCTCTATCAAGAGCTGTCCGTTCGTCGTCAGGTAAATAAGGAAGGTCGCTCAGATTATTTTATCAATGGCACGCGCTGTCGTCGCCGTGATGTCGTCGATGTATTTTTGGGTACGGGACTTGGCGCACGTAGCTATGCGGTGATTGAGCAAGGCATGATTGGGCGTATCGTTGAGTCTAGCCCGATGCAGCTGCGTGAATTTATCGAAGAGGCGGCAGGGGTGTCGCGCTATCAAGCTCGCCGTGAAGAAACGCAAAAGAAGCTCGAGAAAACTAAAGATAATTTAGCACGCCTGCATGATATGCAAAGCGAGCTGGTCAGCCAACAAAAGCGTCTGTCTAAGCAAGCCGCCAGTGCTGAGCGTTATGAGGAATTAGCGCTAACACTAGCTGATATCAAGCAGCAGCTTGCCATTCAGCAGCTCTATCAAGCCAAGCATACTCAGCAGCAGCAAAAAATAGCGCATGAGCGTAGCGCCACTGAAGTATCAACTTTACAAGCCAACTATGACACCCTAAAAGCCAAGCAAGATAAACTTGCTGCTCATATCAATCAAGAGCAGTGGCTCAAAGACGATGCTCAAAGCAGCCATTATCAGCATCAATTAAGCTATCAACAAGCTGAACACCAGCTGAGCGATGCCAAGTCACAGCTGACCGCTATTGAGCAACAGCTTGCCAGTTTAGAGCAGCAGCGTCAGCAAGCAGTCGATGAGATAAATCGCTTAAAGGCTGAGCAAACCGAGCAGCATACTGTGCTAGAAGCATTGCGTCCGAAGCTTATTGAATTAACAAATAAACGTGAAGCGCATAAACGCAACGAGCAACCATTACAGCGCGCCTACCATGACGCGCAAAATCAGCTATCACGCTTGCAAGATAATGCGCGCATGCTTGAACAACAGCAAGAGATTAATAGCCAAGCACAAAAACGTTATCAGCAAAACCATGATAAGTGGCAGCGTCGCCAACAAAACTGGCAGGATTTATGGCAGCAACTACAACAGTCGCTATCACCAGTTGCAAGTGCTGGTTTGCAAGATAATTCTGATACGAATAATTTGCAGCAGACATTAGCGGCGCAAGTTGCTGAGCTAAACAAACAATTGCAGCAGATTGAACGCCAACAAGACAGCGTCGATGAGCGACTGTTTGGGCTACAACCGCAAGCGCAGGATTTACAACAGCAATTGCATACGCAGCAGCGCGAGTTGAGCGAGAATGAAAAACGTCACGCGGTATTGGCAGGTGAGTACGATACCCTGCATCAAATATTGCATCCTAAGCCGACACCAAAATCGCAACCGCTTGTTCATGTAAAAACTGCTGATGTTAAAAGTGATTTAGAAAATGAAATAGCTAGCGACTATAGCCAATTGACCATTACCACCTTGCGTGATCAGATTGAGTTAAGCGCGAAAGGTCAGCAGCATGCAGAGCTACTTGATAGTGTGTTGGCATTGTGGCTAGATAGCCATGTGCTGGTTTCTAACCAAACTTATCAACCAAATGTTGATAACGTGAGCGATGACTCGGAGAAAGTACATAGCTTATGGCAGGTGCTTGAGCATGAGTTAAAAGATTTATTTGTTTATCAAAATGCGCAAACCAATACAGTGGACAAGTCATCAATCAAAATAGAAACGGGTCATAGTTTGTGGCTATGCGCTAAGAAAAATGAGGTAAATACAAAGCCATTGATTAGCGAATTGCCTGAGAGTTTGATTGATAAAGTACAGCCTTTATCACAGCTGATTAGCGCACCGAACTTAGCGCTTTGGCGGCAGTGCTATTTATATATTACACAGCCTGAGACAGATAATAGGCAAACGTTAGAAGCGCTTGCTGAGATTTTAAAAGTATTGCCATCGTCAGCTATTTTACTCACGACTGACGGCTGGCTTATTAGTCAGCAGGGTACCATTAATCTCAGTAAATTTGCTGGTGCGCAAGATGGACAAAATGGTAGCAATAACAGCAACAGTCAATTTTTAACCCAGCGTTTACAGCAGCGCAGCCGTCTGCAAGCGTTAGAGAGTTTGCTCGATGGTTTTGAAACCAAGATACAAGACCAGCAAAAGGCGATTGCTAATAACCAGCGTAACTATGATGCTCTGACGGTCAGCTTAGAAGAAACGCGCGCGCAAGCGGAGCAATTGACCCGTGATAAATACCAATATCAGCAGCAACTGACTACTCAGCGCGCCAACGCTGAACGTTTGCAAGCGGACAGCCAACGTCTCATGACTGATAAATCTACCCTTGAGCAAGAGCAACAAGAGCTGGTGCAAGAGCAACAATCGCTCAATCATGAGCAGCAGGATCTCCAAAGCAAAATAGTAGCGCTAACGCCACAAATTGCCGATGCTCGTACGGCAACTCAGCAACTACAAGCGGAGCGCAGTGAGCTAAGTCGTAATCGTCAAGCAGATGATGACGCTTGGCAAGCCTTGCAACTTCGTATTCAACAAAGCGAGATGCGTTTAGAACATAGTGTCAGTAGTCTTGCTCGGGCAAGTGCGCAATTTGAAAAGTCGCTACAAAGCGAGCAAAATCTAAAGACGCGTCATGAGCAGCAGCAAAATACACTGCCAGCACTGCAAGCCGAATTGCAGACGGCACAAACAGCGTGCGATGCGCAGCAGGCTGTATTAACAGGGCGAGAAACCGCGTTAACGGCGCTCAAGCAAGAATACAATCAGCAGCAAGTAGAGCTAGATAGCTTGCAAAACACACTGCAAACCCAGCAAAATGCGCTTGCTAATCACTCGACCGAGTTGGCATTAAGCGCTGCAAAATTAGAGGATGCTAGTAGCCATACGCAAGAAGCGCTAGATGCTTATTATAAGGTGAGTCATAAATATAAAGCACAATCAGACATAGCGCAGCATCCACAACATCAGCAACAAGTGATGAGCGTCTCAAACTTATTGGCAGATTTTATTGCGCATGATCGCCGTGTGCGCCCAGATAAAATCGCTGAGCTTGAGGCTGAGCATAGTAAGATTGAGCAGCAACTAAGTAAAATTGGCGCAGTCAACTTGGCAGCCGTGGCAGAGTTGGCAGAGGTCAATGAACGCTTAGAGCCACTCGCGCAGCAGACCGCAGATATTGCTGCCAGTATGCAGACGTTAACGGAGGCGATTGCTTCGATTGATGAAACGACCAAGACGCTATTTATGCAGACGCTCGATGCCGTCAATATTGAGCTTGCCAATTTATTTGCCAAAGTGTTTGGTGGCGGGCAAGCCAGTTTAACGCTCAATACGGATGATATGCCCGTTAATGCGCCAAAATCAGAACAGTGGCGGGCAGGGCTAACCTTGATGGCACAGCCAAAAGGCAAACGTAATAGCCGCCTCGCTGTGCTTTCAGGCGGCGAGAAGACGCTTACTGCACTGAGTTTGATTTTTGCCATATTTAAGCAGCATCCTGCGCCATTTTGTGTGCTGGATGAAGTCGATGCACCACTTGATGATGCCAACGTCGCCCGCTTTACCAGTCTCATTCATGAATTAGCAGACGATTTGCAGTTTATCTTTATCAGCCATAATAAATTAACGATGCAGATTGCCGATGAGTTAAAAGGCGTGACTATGCCAAGCGCGGGCATTTCTACCTTAGTCAGCGTCTCACTTGATGAGGCGGCACGTTACCTTTCTGATTAAGAGCAGCGTTGAATAGCAAAAATAATTGATAACTGGCAGCAGTTGTCAGTGGTATAGTTAGAAATGATGTGCCAATATTACAACGTCACGCAAGTGTGTCAGCCTCACGGTAAACGATGACTATATGGTGACGATATTCATTAGCCATGCTAGACTATTGCCATTTATTCCCTCTTATGTATTCCCTTTTGTCATATATTAGGATGTATCTCTTATGACCGCTATTCAGTTTATATTGATTGCCATTGCCGCATTTATCATGCTTGCAGGGCTATTTATGGTCATTCGTAGCTTTAAGCGCCGCAGCAATGCTGAAGCGGTAGCGGTCAATTATGATAAAAACGGTATTCCTATCATACCGCGTCATGAACGTAATATCGTCGATCAGCCAAACTTGGATGATACAGTCGCTGGCGAAACAAGTATCGCCCCTGATCGCAGTTATCTAAATGCGGTGGTCGAAGACGAGCCTTTGACCCAACCTCATACCCATGTTGATACGCAGCTGACAGCTGGGCATGCGGATGTTAATGACAGCGATACTGACACCGATACTGGCACAATAGATGATGCTGACTATGTGCGCTGGCAAGCAGAGCAGCAGCGTGCTGACAACAGCGAGTTTGCAGAAGCCGCTGAGCAAATGCATATCGAGCAAGAGCAGGATGCGTTTTCAAGCTTGATGTCTGCAACTGACAGCTTGATGCCCTCTATTGATACCGCAGACGAGCCAAGCTTCGATAATAACAGTCCGATACTCGATCAGCATCTCTCAGAGCCAGTAGATGAAGCGCAAAACGGTCCACTCATCAATGCCAAAGACAATATTAATATCACCATTTTGCCGCATCAATATCGCGACCGTCCAGCCGCGATTATCCGTGGTCGTGATTTATTGGCGTTAATTGATAAGTATGGTCTGCGCTATGGCGCGATGAATATGTTCCATCGTTATGAGCAAAAAGACGGCACCGGCATGCTGTGGTTTAGCATGATGGGTATCACCGATAGTGGTATCGCGCCTTTTGATCCGCATAGCGTGGCGACCAATACTTATAATGGCGTGGTAGTATTCTTATCGCTGCCGCATCCACAAGCGCTGCGTAGCTTCGATAGTATGATGAGTATTGCTTATATGATGGCAAGTGATTTGGACGCCATTATGCTCGATGAAGAGAACGAACCAATCACCCCTGAATATAAGCAACAGCTGCGTAACCAAGTTCGCGATTATGAAGGTTAGTTTTAATGTATTAATACAGGTTGATTAATAAAAGCTGATTCATATTAGCAGTATTCTAAAAGGCAAATAGCGCTTGACGTTATTTGCCTTTTTTAATGGGCTTTAGTTTCTGCAAAATGCTAGGGCGTGTCCCTAATTCAGTTTGCAATGAATCATAGTACAAGCTAGATACAGCATAGACTTATAATTACGAGCCAATTTTTCGTATCTAGT